>NZ_JAFIBH010000001.1:910000-4152500 GCF_017832185.1 Rhodococcus sp. PvP016
ACTGACAACCAGAGCCGGCAGTAGCGAACTTCCTCAGTGTTGTTCCGCTGGTTCTATATCGATGCACTGTTGGGTCCTGAGAGAACACGCGAGTGTTTTTTCTAGGCAAGAACGAATACACGCAATGTTGGTTGTGTCTATCGGCCCCTTGGAAGGTTCGGGGGTGTCTGAGAGCAGCGTGAACAGGGTTGTGTGTGTGTTGTTTGAGAACTGCACAGTGGACGCGAGCATCTTTGTTGTAAGTAATGAAGAGCGTACGGTGGATGCCTTGGCACCAGGAGCCGATGAAGGACGTAGGAGGCTGCGATAAGCCTCGGGGAGCTGTCAACCGAGCTGAGATCCGAGGGTGTCCGAATGGGGAAACCCAGCACGAGTGATGTCGTGTTACCTGCACCTGAATATATAGGGTGTGTGGAGGGAACGTGGGGAAGTGAAACATCTCAGTACCCACAGGAAGAGAAAACAACAGTGATTCCGTCAGTAGTGGCGAGCGAACGCGGAAGAGGCCAAACCATGTGCATGTGATACCCGGCAGGGGTTGTGCGTGTGGGGTTGTGGGGTTTGTCTTGTCGATTCTGCCGGATCGGCCGACAGTAAGAAATCATGCGGTTAGTCGAAGTGGTCTGGGATGGCCTGTCGTAGAGGGTGAGAGTCCCGTAGACGAAAACTGTGTGACTGTCGTGATGAATGCCCAAGTAGCAGCGGGCCCGTGAAATCTGCTGTGAATCTGTCGGGACCACCCGATAAGCCTGAATACTCCCTGGTGACCGATAGCGGACTAGTACCGTGAGGGAAAGGTGAAAAGTACCCCGGGAGGGGAGTGAAATAGTACCTGAAACCGTGCGCTTACAATCCGTCAGAGCCTGTGCACACTTCGGTGTGGTGGGTGATGGCGTGCCTTTTGAAGAATGAGCCTGCGAGTTAGTGGTATGTGGCGAGGTTAACCCGTGTGGGGTAGCCGTAGCGAAAGCGAGTCCGAATAGGGCGAACATCAGTCGCATGCTCTAGACCCGAAGCGGAGTGATCTACCCATGGCCAGGGTGAAGCGACGGTAAGACGTCGTGGAGGCCCGAACCCACTTAGGTTGAAAACTGAGGGGATGAGTTGTGGGTAGGGGTGAAAGGCCAATCAAACTCCGTGATAGCTGGTTCTCCCCGAAATGCATTTAGGTGCAGCGTCGCGTGTTTCATCCTGGAGGTAGAGCTACTGGATGGTCTAGAGGGCCCACAAGCTTATCGAAATCAGCCAAACTCCGAATGCCAGGATGTGAGAGCGCGGCAGTGAGACTGCGGGCGATAAGGTTCGTAGTCGAGAGGGAAACAGCCCAGATCGCCGGCTAAGGCCCCTAAGCGTGTACTAAGTGGAAAAGGATGTGAAGTCGCGAAGACAACCAGGAGGTTGGCTTAGAAGCAGCCACCCTTGAAAGAGTGCGTAATAGCTCACTGGTCAAGTGATTTTGCGCCGACAATGTAGCGGGGCTCAAGTACACCGCCGAAGCCGCGGCATTCGCACGATAGCCCGCGCACATCCCACGGGGTGTGTGCCAGGTGTGTGGATGGGTAGGGGAGCGTCGTGTGGCCAGGGAAGCGCCGGAGTGATCCAGGTGTGGAGGCCACGCGAGTGAGAATGCAGGCATGAGTAGCGAAAGACGAGTGAGAAACTCGTCCGCCGAATGATCAAGGGTTCCTGGGCCAGGTTAATCCGCCCAGGGTGAGTCGGGACCTAAGGCGAGGCCGACAGGCGTAGTCGATGGACAACGGGTTGATATTCCCGTACCCGTGTATCCGCGCCCATGATGAATCAGGAGTACTAACCGTCCAGAGCCACCAGGAGCACCTTCGGGTGCCGGGTGTGGTGATGCACGGGACCTTTCCTGGTAGTAGTCAAGCGATGGGGTGACGCAGGAAGGTAGCTGAGCCAGTCAGTGGTAACACTGGTGTAAGCCTGTAGGGCGAGACCTAGGCAAATCCGGGTCTCACACAGCCTGAGAGGTGATGCATAGCCGAATGAGGCGAATTCAGTGATCCTATGCTGCCGAGAAAAGCCTCTAGCGAGCTGGTACACGGCCCGTACCCCAAACCGACACAGGTGATCAGGTAGAGAATACCAAGGCGATCGAGATAACTATGGTTAAGGAACTCGGCAAAATGCCCCCGTAACTTCGGGAGAAGGGGGACCCCTGCTGGTGATCACTCTTGCAGTGTGAGCTGGTGTGGGTCGCAGAGACCAGTGAGAAGCGACTGTTTACTAAAAACACAGGTCCGTGCGAAGTCGTAAGACGATGTATACGGACTGACGCCTGCCCGGTGCTGGAAGGTTAAGAGGACCGGTTAGTTCCTTCGGGAGCGAAGCTGAGAATTTAAGCCCCAGTAAACGGCGGTGGTAACTATAACCATCCTAAGGTAGCGAAATTCCTTGTCGGGTAAGTTCCGACCTGCACGAATGGCGTAACGACTTCTCAGCTGTCTCAACCATAGACTCGGCGAAATTGCATTACGAGTAAAGATGCTCGTTACGCGCGGCAGGACGAAAAGACCCCGGGACCTTCACTACAGCTTGGTATTGGTGTTCGGTTCGGTTTGTGTAGGATAGGTGGGAGACTGTGAAGCATGCACGCCAGTGTGTGTGGAGTCGTTGTTGAAATACCACTCTGATCGTATTGGATACCTCAACCTCGGACCATGATCTGGTTCAGGGACAGTGCCTGGTGGGTAGTTTAACTGGGGCGGTTGCCTCCCAAAATGTAACGGAGGCGCCCAAAGGTTCCCTCAGCCTGGTTGGCAATCAGGTGTCGAGTGCAAGTGCACAAGGGAGCTTGACTGTGAGACTGACAAGTCGAGCAGGGACGAAAGTCGGGACTAGTGATCCGGCACCGGCAAGTGGAAGCGGTGTCGCTCAACGGATAAAAGGTACCCCGGGGATAACAGGCTGATCTTCCCCAAGAGTCCATATCGACGGGATGGTTTGGCACCTCGATGTCGGCTCGTCGCATCCTGGGGCTGGAGTAGGTCCCAAGGGTTGGGCTGTTCGCCCATTAAAGCGGCACGCGAGCTGGGTTTAGAACGTCGTGAGACAGTTCGGTCTCTATCCGCCGCGCGCGTCAGAAACTTGAGGAAGGCTGTCCCTAGTACGAGAGGACCGGGACGGACGAACCTCTGGTGTGCCAGTTGTTCCACCAGGAGCACCGCTGGTTAGCTACGTTCGGAAGGGATAACCGCTGAAAGCATCTAAGCGGGAAGCCTGTTCCAAGATGAGGTTTCTCACCCCCTCGAGGGGGTAAGGCCCCCGGCAGACCACCGGGTTGATAGGCCAGAACTGGAAGCCCAGCAATGGGTGCAGGTGACTGGTACTAATAGGCCGAGGACTTACCACAAAGAAGCTACGCGTCCACTGTGCAGTATCTGAGACAACACACGAGTTGGTCAGCAGATAACTGAAACCCGCACCACCGATCCATCACCAGCAGCACCGGTGACAGGGGAACGTGTGTGCCTCGTGCTCTGTTGTTTCACAGAGTTTCGGTGGCCATAGCGGAGGGGAAACGCCCGGACCCATTCCGAACCCGGAAGCTAAGCCCTCCAGCGCCGATGGTACTGCACCCGACAGGGTGTGGGAGAGTAGGACACCGCCGAACAACCCTTCCCAGAAAGCCCCCCGACCACGGTCGGGGGGCTTTCTGCATTCACGGGTCCTGCACCGGCAGAGGGACTTTGGCCGAGTGACCCCCCGCCGGCCGCCATGGTCTCACTGAGAGGCCCCCACTGCCTTCAGAGCAGCTGCCACCACCTTCTCGACGCCGTCGACGTCCGGCACTCCTGCGCCGTGCTCGTCCGCCTGGAGGTCCTCGAGGGTGTCGAACTGCGACTGCAGCAGTGACGGCGGCATGAAGTGCTTCCTGCGCGACATCCGGTCGAGAAGCGTGTCGTAATCCGCTTGCAGATGGACGAAGAACAGATCCGGGTAACCCCCACGCAGCCAGTCCCGGTACAGCCGCGTCAGGGCGGAACAGGCCGTCACCGACGTTCCGCCCTCCCCTGCCACCCGCTCGACCTCACCCGCCACCGCGGCGAGCCACGGTCGGCGGTCGTCGTCGTTCAGCGGGTGGCCGGCGGACATCTTGTCGATGTTGGCCTTCGGATGAAAGGTGTCGCCCTCGATGAAGGTGCTTCCCAGTGTCGTGGCGAGTGCGCTGCCGACGGTGGTCTTGCCCGTTCCGGACACACCCATCACGACGATGTGTCTCGGAATGCCGTCGACGTGGTCCGTCACGTCAGAACACCACCCAGAGCAGTGAGGCGAGCGCGAAGACCGCGAGTCCGAGTGTCGTTTCCATGACCGTCCAAGTCTTGAGAGTCGTCTTCTCGTCCATGCCGAAGAATCGGCTGACGAGCCAGAAACCCGAGTCGTTCACGTGGGAGAGCACGGTGGCTCCCGCAGCGATCGCGAACACGAGCAGTGCGATGTCGAAGTTACCCAACCCGAGCTCGACCACCTGAGCCGAGACCAGTCCGGCAGTGGTCGTCAGCGCGACCGTGGCGCTGCCCTGCGCGACACGGAGAGCCGCCGCGATCAGGAACGCCTGCACGATCAACGAGAACCCGAGATCCGACAGCGACTCCGTCAGAGACGCACCGATGCCGCTGGCGCGGAGAACGCCGCCGAACATTCCGCCGGCACCCGTGATGAGGATGATCGCGCACACCGGGCCCAGCGCGTCGTCCATGAGCGACGTGGCCTTCGAGACGGAGAACCGTCCGGGTGCCAGGACCACGAGTGACAGCAGCACCGTCAGCAGCAGCGCGACGGGTGTCTGCCCCAGGAGAATGAGTGCGTCCGCCCATCCGGCGTCCTCCGAGACGACGCCGGCAGTCTGCAGCGTCGAGACACCCGTGTTCAGGCAGATGAGTATCAGCGGGAACAGGAGCAGTCCGAGGACGGCCAGGAAGCGCGGTGGCGCGATGGCGGGAGCGTCGGAGTCGTCGGCGGCATCCGCGAACAGCGCTGCCGGGCTGGTGACGAACCGGCGACCCAGGCGTGTGCCGACCAAGTAGGAACCGACGAACCACGCGATGATCGCGACCGGGAGCCCGACGACGAGAGTGACGCCGATGTCTCCGCCCATGAGGTCCGCAGCTGCCACCGGGCCGGGATGCGGCGGCACGATCGCATGCATCGCCGCGAAGGCGCCGGCGGTGGGCAGTGCGTAGAGCAGGACGGATCCGCCGAAGCGCCGCGCCACCGAGAAGATGATCGGCAGGAAGATGACGAGACCCGCGTCGAAGAAGATCGGGAACCCGAAGATCAAGGCGGCGACGCCGAGCGCGAAGGGAGCACGTTTCTCACCGAAGCGAGCGATGAGGGTGTCCGCGAGAACCTGCGCACCACCGGTCTTCTCGAGCAGTCGGCCCAGCATGACGCCCAGCGCGACGAGCAGCGCGACGTTGCCGAGCGTCCCTCCGAAGCCGGAGAGCAGCGTGTCGGGTACGTCCGCGAGCGGGATGCCTGCGGCGACCGCCGTCACCATGCTCACCAGAACGAGGGACAGGAAGGCGTGGAGCTTCACCTTCATGATGAGGAAGAGCAGGACGGCCACGGCGATGGCCGCGACCGACAGCAGGTAGGCCGTTCCGTGTACCGGTTCCATGATGTCCACGCCGAGTCACCCTTTCGCGCGCCGAGATGTGTCCCGACACTAACGGCGCGACTCGCGCCCACGGCCTGGCACGCGCCTCACCGTGTCCGAATCGTCACGTCCGGCGTGGTGTCATCGAGCGCGTGTCACGCGGCCCTCGTCCCACACCGGTTCACCCGACTCGTACACCCGACCGTCCGCCCCGAAGACGAGGAACCGGTCGAAACTCCGGGCGAACCACCGGTCGTGCGTCACCGTGACGACGGTTCCGTCGAACGCGACGATCGCGTCCTGCAGGGAGTCGGCCGACTCGAGGTCGAGGTTGTCGGTGGGTTCGTCGAGGAGGAGCATCGTGGCGCCGGACAGCTCCAACAGCAGGATCTGCAGTCGTGCCTGCTGGCCACCGGAGAGGTCGTCGTACCTCTGCTCCGCCTGGCGGGAGAGCCCGTAGCGGTCCAGTGCGCGGGACGCGGCCTCCCGTCCCATCCCGTCACGGTGTGCGGTTCCGCGGTGCAGGATGTCCAGCAGCGTGTTGCCCTCGAGGTCCGGACGGGTGTGGGTCTGAGCGAACAGGCCCGGGCGGACCCGCGCGCCGAGAGTGGCTGTGCCCGTGTGCGGTACGGGTGCCAGGTCGAGTTCGCCGACGGGGAGGTGCTCGATGTCGGGATCGGTGCCGCCGGCCGCGAGCAGCCGCAGGAAGTGCGACTTGCCGGACCCGTTGGAGCCCAGCACGGCGACGCGGTCGCCGTACCAGATCTCCGTGTCGAAGGGCTGCATGAGACCGGTCAACTCGAGTGACGTGCACACAAGTGCGCGCTTCGCGGTGCGTCCTCCTGTGAGCCGCACCGCGACGTTCTGGCGGAGCGGCACCGCCTCGGGTGGGCCCGCCTCCTCGAACTTCGCGAGCCTCGTCCTGGCCGCCTGGTAGCGCGAGGCCACACCGTCGTTGAACTTCGCCTTCTCGCGCAGCCGCAGTACCAGCGCCTGCAGTTTCACCCGCTCCTCGTCCCACCGCGCTTTCAGCTCGTCGAGCCGCGCGTTCCGCTTCTCGCGTGCCTCGGTGTAGGTGGAGAAGCCGCCGCCGTGCACCCATGCCGAGGCTCCGTTGACCCCCGGCTCCAGTGTCACGATGCGAGTTGCGGCCGTGGACAACAACTCTCGGTCGTGGCTGATGAACAGCACCGACTTGTCCGACGCGGCGATGGTGCGCTCGAGCCAGCGCTTGCCCGGCACGTCGAGGTAGTTGTCGGGCTCGTCCAGCAGCAGCAGTTGGTCGTTGCCCGCGAACAGTGCCTCGAGCACGAGCCGCTTCTGCTCGCCGCCGCTGAGCGTGGACGCGGCTCGCCACTTCGCGCGTTCGAACGAGATGCCCATCGCGGCCGTGGTGACCTCGTCCCAGAACGGCTCGAGGTCGTACCCACCGATGTCGCCCCAGTCGGACAACGCCTGTGCGTAGGCCATCTGGGTCGCTTCGTCGTCGTGCTCGATCATCGCGTTCTCGGAGTCGTCCAGTCGCCGGGCGGCGGTACGGACGGGCTCGGCACACACGGACAGCAGTAGGTCACGCACCGTCGACTCGTCGCGCACCTGGCCGACGAACTGCCGCATCACCCCGAGCGTCCCGGAGCGCGTCACGCTCCCCTCGTCCGGCGGCACGTCGCCGGCGACGATGCGGGTGATGGTCGTCTTGCCGGTTCCGTTGGGTCCGATCAGTGCGGTCTTGGCGCCGTCACCCACCCGGAACGACACGCCGTCCAACAGTTGGCGGCCGTCGGGAAGGAAGTAGTCGACGTCGGACAGTTCGAGATGGGACACAGGACGTCAGACTACGGCCGGTCGACCGCGTCCTCCACGCGGTTTTCGTGCGTCGCCGGAGACGGCGCGGAACCCCGTCGGGCAAACTTGACCGATGCAGCCCACACAGCGACCCGTCACTCCGGGCGAGACCGGACGGCCGAGGCTCGTCGCATCGGATGTCGACGGAACGCTCATCGACCACCACGAGCGCGTGACGGCTCGAACGAAGGCCGCGGTGCATGCCGTCGTGGCGGCCGGGGACACCTTCGTGCTGTCGACGGGTCGGCCGCCGCGGTGGATCGGGCCCATCGTCGAGCAGCTGGGCCACACGCCGATGGCCGTGTGCGCCAACGGCGCGGTGATCTACGACAGCGAGAACGACGTCGTCGTGTCGGCGCGGACGTTGAGCGTGACCGATCTGGCCGAGCTGGCCGCGCTCGCGGAGTCTCTCATCGTCGGATGCGGTCTCGCGGTGGAGCGGGTCGGCCGCAGCGCGCACGACGCGGCGACGCCGCAGTTCGTGAGCTCGCCCGGCTACGAGCACGCGTGGCTCAACCCGGACAACACCGAGACGTCCTCGGAGGAGGTGCTGTCCGCCCCTGCCGTGAAGTTGCTGATCCGGCAGTCGTCGATGACGAGCGGGGACATGGCGGCCGCATTGACGTCGCACGTGGAGCACCTCGCCGACGTGACGTTCTCGACCGACAACGGGCTGATCGAACTCAGTCCGCCCGGGGTGTCGAAGGCGTCGGGGCTGCTGGAGATCGCGCGCACCCTCGGCATCGACGCGTCCGAGATGATCGCGTTCGGAGACATGCCGAACGACGTGCCGATGCTGACGATGGTCGGCCACGGCGTCGCGATGGGCAACGCGCACCCTGCTGCGATCGCCGCGGCCGACGAGGTCACCACGAGCAACGCGGACGACGGCGTCGCCCGCGTGCTCGAACGGTGGTGGAGCTAGAGGAGAACGATCAGCCGACGGGCGCTGCCTCGGGAGCCGGGGCAGCCTCGGGGGCCGGTGCGGGAGCGTCGAGAGGTGCGCCGGCGTTCATCTCCGCGGTGTACGTGTCGGTGAAGGTCTTCACGACCGTCGTCACGATGCCCGTGATCTCGTCGAACGAGAGCGACCCGTTCTCGAAGTCCGACTGCCATCCGTTGGGGATGCGGTACTCGTCGGACGTCGGCAGTCCGAGGGATCCGGACTCCGAGCCCATGGCGACGAACTGCTTGAAGATCTGACCGAGCACCGAGACCACCTGGCCGGTGGGCGTCGTGTAGATGGATCCGTTGGCGAAGTCCGCGCGGGTCTGTCCCTCGGGTGCGGGGAGCAGTCCGGTCAGGGCGGCGCCGAGTCGACCCGACTCACCGCCCTCGGCGACCCACTTCTGCACGATCGGGTTCTGGACGCCCATCGCGAGGAGCTCGGACACGAGCCCGGTCAGCGTGTTGCCGGGTGCCGGCGACGACGCGTCGACACTCGGGGGAGCGGCGACAGGCGGTGCCACGAGGCCCTCGTCGGTCGAGGTGCCGGTACCGGGCTCCGCCGGAGCCGGGGTGCCGGTCCCGTTCAGGTTGGCTGCCGCGATGGAACGGATGTCGTCCATCCGTGCGTAGGCGGCGTCGCCGGGGCACTCGGTGTTGCCGACGTCGCGGTGCGCGAAGATCACCGGGAGATCGATCGAGCGGCCCTGCTGGACGAACGTGTACTGCGTGCCCTCGGACGTCATCGTGGTGGTCCCCTTCGGGTCCAGACCGGCCTTGCCGAGACGCCACCCGAGGAACTTGCCGGCCGCGTCGAGCGACTCCTGCGTCGGCTGCTCCGAGCTGTAGTCGCCCATCAGCGCGATGCCCATGGTGTTCTCGTTGAAGCCGCCCGCGTGGGCGCCCTCGACGTTGCGATCGAGACCACCTGCGCGCCCCTCGAACACCTGCCCGTACTTGTCCACCAGCACGTTGTAGCCGATGTCGCACCAGCCCAGGGTCTGTGCGTGGTACGCGTAGATCGCGCGGACGATGCCTGCGGACTCGTCCTTGCTGTAGTTGTTGCTACCCGCGGTGTGGTGCACCGTGGCGCCGCCGAGAGAGTCGTCGTACGTGGGCGAACCGCAGCGCTTCGACTCGTCAGCTCCCCACTGGGCGCGGGTGATCACGGCGGGGCCGGAGCCGTCGACGGGGGTCGCGATGTCGCTCAGCGTGCTGTCGGCCGCCGAGGTGCCGGGTGTGATGAGCACGGCGGTCGCGTCCGCGAGGGCGTTCGCGATCGGCTGGGCCCGCAGCGGGCGGGACGACGACGCCGGGACGTAACCGAGCTCGGGTGCCGGCGCGACGGGGTCGGCCGCGTCGGGAGCGGGAGCCGCCTCGGGTGCCGGTGCCGGGGCGGGTGCCGGCGGCTCGACCGGGAAGGCCGGGTCGGCGGGGTTCAGCACCGCGCCGGCCGGGACGGTGGGGCTCAGCAGGAACTGGACGCGCTTGGTGAGGCCGACGTAGATGGGTTCCGTGCCGTTGGCGACGGCGGGAACGTCCGAATCGGTGCGACCGGTGTCGATGGACTGCGTCTCGTTCCACGGACCCCAGGATCCGTCGTCGAGCTGGGCACGCACACGGGCCACCGCGGAGCCGAGCTGGTCGGCCGTCAGCGCGACCATGCTGAAGGGGGTGTCCTGAGACACCTCCTTGACCACGGCGCCGTCCTGCGAGCCGTCCACCTCGGACGGCGCGGGGGCTGCCGGATCGGTGGGCGACGCGGCGGGTACCTCGGGAACCGTGAGTCCGGGGATGGACGGGATCTCGAAGGAGTCGGGCAGCGACAGATCGCGCAGCGACCCCAGGTCGATGTCCGGCAGATCCAGCCCGGTGAGTTCCTTCACGGGGATGACGATGTCGGGTGCGTTCGCGAGCGCCAGCTTGGCGATCTGCGTGGGAACGACGGTGGTCGTGTCGTTGGCCGCGCGCACTTCGGTCGTGCTGTCCCCGACGGCGTAGACCACGACAGGACTCGTGACCGCGAGTGCGGCGACGACACCCAGAATCAGTGACGGCTTCGGTCGACGATGCAAGACGATTTCTCCCCTGGTAGACGTTGCCCCCGCGATCACCGTTACATGTGACGGATGTGACTCATGTGATAGATGATGCGCAACAAGCGCCACACTAACCACAGAAGTATCAACCATCAACCTCAAGTAGAGGGTTCGGCCAGGTGTTCGAACGATTCGCCCGTCGGGAAGGTCGACGTGCGGGTTGCGGGACGACTACACAGCGTCGGATACCCTGGTCACCCGTGACTGATACTTCGCGAGGACGGTACGACCTGATCGTCGTGGGGTCCGGTTTCTACGGCCTCACGATCGCCGAGCGGAGTGCCGCGGAACTGGGAAAACGAGTGCTCGTGCTCGACCGGCGCTCCCACATCGGAGGCAATGCCTACTCCGAGCCCGAGCCCGGGACCGGCATCGAGATCCACAAGTACGGCGCCCACCTCTTTCACACGTCGAACGAGAAGGTGTGGGAGTACGTCACTCGCTTCACCGAGTTCACGGGCTACCAGCACCGCGTGTTCGCCCTGCACAAGGGTCAGGCGTACCAGTTTCCGATGGGCCTCGGCCTGGTGTCGCAGTTCTTCGGCCGCTACTTCACTCCCGCCGAGGCGCGCGCGCTCATCGAGGAGCAGTCCAGTGAGATCTCGGTCGAGGACGCCGCGAATCTCGAGGAGAAGGCCATCGCGTTGATCGGCCGCCCGCTGTACGAGGCATTCGTCCGCGACTACACGGCCAAGCAGTGGCAGACCGATCCCAAGGACCTGCCCGCAGGCAACATCGCGCGGCTCCCGGTCCGCTACACGTTCGACAACCGCTACTTCAACGACACGCACGAGGGTCTGCCCGTCGACGGCTACACCGCGTGGCTCGAGAACATGGCGAAGAGCGATCTCATCGAGGTCCGACTGGACACGGACTGGTTCGACGTCCGTGACGAACTCCGGGCCGAGAGCCCGGACGCGCCCATCGTCTACACGGGACCTCTGGACCGCTACTTCGACTACTCCGAGGGCGAACTGGGATGGCGCACACTCGACTTCGAGACCGAGGTGCTCGACACCGGCGACTTCCAGGGCACCCCGGTGATGAACTACAACGATGCGGACGTGCCCTACACGCGCATCCACGAGTTCCGGCACTTCCATCCCGAGCGTGACTACCCCGCGGACAAGACGGTCATCATGCGCGAGTACTCCCGGTTCGCGGAGTCGGGAGACGAGCCCTACTACCCCATCAACACTCCCGACGACCGCGCGAAGCTGGCGGCCTACCGGGCCCGCGCCAAGCAGGAGACGGCGGAGAACTCCGTTCTGTTCGGTGGCCGACTGGGCACCTACCAGTACCTCGACATGCACATGGCCATCGCCAGTGCGCTCACCACATTCGAGAACACGCTGCGTCCCCACCTCGAATCCGCTGCCCCGCTGGGTGATTCGGCGTGAGCGAGGACCACTTGCTGGGGCGGTCGCTGCTCCAGCGCATCCTGCTCCCACGCGCCGGTGAGCCGCTCGACGTCCGCACTCTCTACACGGACGAGGCCCGCACCAACCCGCGCCGCGCGCATTCGCTCTCACGCACCTCGGTGTCCATCGGATCCGAGTCGGAGGTCTCGTTCGGCACGTACTTCAACGCGTTCCCGGCGAGCTACTGGCGGCGGTGGAGCACGCTGGAGTCCGTCGTCCTGCGGGTCGAGATGGTCGGCCACTGCCGCGTCGACGTCTACCGATCGAAGGCGGACGGGTCCCGGATCCACGTCCAGGGCGGCGACACCGACGACGCGACGACGGTCGACGGCGACGTCACGACTCTCGAGTTCGTCGTCGAGCTCGGTCCCTTCGAGGACGGCGGATGGATCTGGTTCGACGTCACCACGGACACCGACGTCGAGGTGCGGTCCGCCGGGTGGTTCGCGCCCGTCGACGCGCCCGGTCGCGCGTCCGTGGCCATCGGCATCCCCACGTTCAACAGGCCGACGGACTGCGTGAAGGCGCTGACGGCGATCGCGTCCGATCCCCTGGTCATGGCGGTCGTCGACGCCGTCATCGTGCCCGACCAGGGCACCCGCAAGGTCCGCGACGAGCCCGGATTCGACGACGCCGCGGCCGCGTTCGGCGATCTGCTGAGCATCCACGACCAGGCCAACCTCGGTGGATCCGGTGGATACAGCCGGATCATGTACGAGGCGCTCGAGAACACCGACGCCGAGCACATCCTGTTCATGGACGACGACATCGAGATCGAGCCCGACTCGATCCTGCGGGCGCTCGCCATGGCCCGCTTCGCGAAGGTGCCGACGCTCGTCGGTGGCCAGATGCTCAACCTGCAGGCACGAAGCCACCTGCACGTGATGGGCGAGAAGATCGACACCGGCATCTTCATGTGGGGTGGCGCCCAGAACGTCGAGTACGACCACGACTTCGCCGAGAAGCCGCTGCGCGAGTCGAAGCTCCTGCACCGCCGGATCGACGTCGACTACAACGGCTGGTGGATGTGCCTCATCCCGCGGGTGGTCGCCGAGACCATCGGTCAGCCGCTGCCGCTGTTCATCAAGTGGGACGACGCCGAGTACGGACTGCGGGCCCGCGAGGCCGGGTTCCCCACGGTCACTCTCCCGGGGGCCGCGATCTGGCACATGGCGTGGAGCGACAAGGACGACGCCATCGACTGGCAGGCGTACTTCCACCTGCGCAACCGCCTCGTGGTGGCGGCGTTGCACTCCCCGGGTTCCGCCCGCGGCCTCGTGGTGAACACCGTCAAGGCCACGATGAAGCATCTGCTGTGCCTCGAGTACTCCACGGTCGCGATCCAGAACATGGCGATCCGCGACTTCCTCGCCGGCCCCGAGCACATCATGGACATCCTGCCGACGGCGCTCGCCGAGGTACACCGGGTACGAAGGCAGTACCCCGATGCCGTGGTCGTCCCGTCGTCGACGCTGCTCCCACCGGCCAGCGGCGCGGACGTCCCCGCCGTCGCCGAGCCGGTCGGCGCCGTGGCCAAGGTGTCCCGGCTGGCGAAGGGCCTGATCCACAACGCCCGAGGTGCGAGGCGGCAGCACCACGACCGTCCCCAGCTCAACGTGCCGACGCTCGACGCGCGCTGGTACCTGCTCTCGCAGGTCGACGGTGTCACCGTCACCACCGCCGACGGACGCGGCGTCGTGTACCGCAAGCGGGATCCGAAGATCGCCTCCGCTCTGCTCGGTGAGGCGCTCTCGCTGCGCCGCGAGTTGGCGTCGCGCTTCCCCGAGCTGTCCGACCGGTACCGTCGCGCCGTGCCCGAACTCACCAGCAAGGAGCGTTGGGAACGTGTCTTCTCCTATCCGAACTGACAACCTGGTTCGAACCGACCTGCGTGTTCTCACCGCGGTGCAGGGCAGCGTCGGTTCGCTGCCGGGTGCCGTGCGCGTCGCCCGGGGAATGTCGCACTTCGGTGAGCACGCCCTCGGGTGGATCGCCATCGGCGGCGTCGGTGCCGTGGTCGACTCGGCGCGGCGCGAGCAGTGGGCGTCGGTCGCGGTCGGTGCGGTCGGTGCGCACGCGGTGTCGATCGTCCTCAAGCGCATCTCGCGGCGTCGGCGCCCGACCCACCCGTCCGTGCGCGTCGGGGTCTCCACGCCCAGCCGGTTCAGCTTCCCGTCGTCGCACGCGACGTCCACCACGGCCGCGGCGCTGCTGATCGGCCGCGCGAGCGGTCTGCCCGTGGCGCCGGTGCTGGTGCCCGCGATGCTCGTGTCGCGCCTGGTGCTCGGTGTTCACTACCCTTCCGACGTACTCGTGGGCTCCGCGCTCGGCGCGCTGTCCGCGGCGGCGACGGTGCGAGCCGAGAAGAACGCGTCGGTCCGATTCGGCCTGACCGGCGCAGACGCAGCGGCCACGACAGCAGGAGCAGCATGAGTGAGGAACCCGCCGTCGTCGGCGCGCCCCCGAAGAACCTGGCAACGGGCATCGTCAAGGCGGTGCGCCCACGCCAGTGGGTCAAGAACGTGCTGGTCCTGGCGGCGCCCCTGGCTGCCGGCTCGGTCACCGAGAGCTCGGTGCTGCTGCCGGTCGCGCTCGCGTTCCTCGTCTTCTGCATGGCCGCGTCGGGCATCTATCTGGTCAACGACGCCATGGACGTCGAGGCGGACCGGGCGCATCCCACCAAGCGATTCCGTCCCATTGCGGCGGGTGTCCTCCCGGTCAACCTGGCCTTCGCGATGGCGGTGGTGCTGCTCGGCGGCGCGATCGGGCTCTCGTTCCTGGCCAACTGGAACCTCGCCGTGGTCATGGGCGTCTACATCGCGGTGCAGCTCGCCTACTGCTTCGGTCTCAAGCACCAGGCGGTGCTCGACATCTGCATCGTCTCGTCCGGCTTCCTGCTGCGCGCGATCGCGGGCGGCGTGGCGGCCGACATCCCGCTGTCGCAGTGGTTCCTGCTGATCATGGCTTTCGGATCGCTGTTCATGGCAGCCGGCAAGCGGTACGCCGAGCTGCAGCTGGCCGAACGCACCGGCGCCAAGATCCGCAAGTCGCTGGAGAACTACACCACCACCTACCTGCGGTTCGTGTGGACGCTCAGCGCCACGGCCGTCGTCATCTGCTACGGGTTGTGGGCCTTCGACCAGGACGCGAAGAACGAGAGTTCCCTCTTCGCGATCTCGATGGTTCCCTTCACTGTCGCTATCCTGCGGTACGCAGTGGACGTGGACGGCGGCGAAGCGGGCGAGCCCGAGGAGATCGCACTCGGGGACCGGGTGCTCCAGATGCTCGCCATCGTGTGGATCGGAGTGGTGGGTGTCGCTGTCTACCTCGCATGAGGAACTGACAGAACGAACCGGCGACGAGCAGTCGCGGGCCGAGAACCGGGTGGGAACGCCCGGGTGGGCCCGAGCGATCGGCGTCGCCGGTATCGCCGTGGTCGCGGTCCTCACCTTCTGGGGCGCCTGGGACCGCCGCTGGATCGCGGACGACGGACTGATCGTGCTGCGCACCGTCCGCAACCTCCTGGCCGGCAACGGCCCGGTGTTCAACGCGGGCGAGCGCGTCGAGACCAACACGAGCGCCGCCTGGACCTACGTCGTGTACGCCTTCTCCTGGCTCAGCGGTGTCCGCCTCGAGTACGTGGTGCTGACCATCGCCCTCGTGCTGACGACGGCGGCCGTCACGGTCGCGATGATCGGCACGGCACGCCTGTACGCCGGGCGCGCGGTGCTCGTGCTTCCCGCAGGAGCACTCGTCTACATCGCCGTACCGCCGGCACGCGACTTCGCGACGTCCGGCCTCGAGTCGTGCCTGGTCATCTTCTGGATCGCGGTCCTGTGGTGGCTGATGCTCCGGTGGTCCGACCGACGGGTGGAGAATCCGTCGACGGCACTCGTGCTGGTCATCGCGTTCTGGGGCGGACTGTCGCCCCTGGTCCGCCCGGAACTCGTCATCGTCGGCGGCCTCGCACTTCTCATGCTCGTCGTCGCGACGTCGGGATGGATCCGCCGCGTCGCCGTCGTCGTGGTCGCCGGTCTGCTCCCGGTGGGCTACCAGATCTGGCGCATGGGCTACTACGCGCTGCCGTACCCGAACACCGCGGTGTCGAAGGACGCCGGCGGCGCCAAGTGGGCGCAGGGTTCGACGTATCTGTGGAACCTCGTGGGGCCCTACGCCCTGTGGGTGCCCGCGGTGCTGGTCGTCGTGGCCGCGGCGCTGGCCGCCGTTCGGACGGGACCCGGTGCGGCTCGCCGTTCCGACGCGCCGCGCGGTCTCGCCGGACTCGTCTCACGGATCCGGACGCCGAGCGCCGTGGTGGTCTTCGCGCTCGTGTCGGGTCTGATCTCCACGGTGTACGCCGTGCGCGTGGGCGGAGATTTCATGCACGGCCGCACGCTGCTGCCCGCGCTGTTCCTGCTCCTGCTCCCGGTCGCCGTCGTGCCGATCCCGCTGCGGCGCGGGATCGTGGCGCTGGTGTCGTGCACCGCGTTGTGGCTCGGCGTGGTCGTCTGGGCGATCTTCGCGGCCACCACCACCGGCATGCCGCAGGGCACGACGGTCGGGCGTAGCGGCATCGTCGACGAGCGGGCCTTCTACTCCGAGAACACCGGCCACCGTCATCCGATCCTGGCGAGCGACTACCTGGACTACCCGCGCATGCGGGCCATGGTGCAGACCATCGAGAACACGCCGGACGGCGGTCTGCTGCTGCCGTCCGCACAGTTCACCTACTGGGACGTGGTGCCGCCGCCCCTGCCGATCCCGGAGGGCGGCGACGAGCACGTCGTCTACTTCCTGAACCTCGGAATGACCAGCATGAACGTGGGGCTCGATGTCCGGGTGCTGGATCAGATGGGCCTGGCATATCCGTTGGCGGCGCACACGGAACGGCTCGACAACGGCCGCATCGGACACGACAAGAACCTGTACTCCGACTGGGTGGTCGCGGACACCGGAATGGTGGACGTGCATCCCTTCCTGCCGTTCTATCTGGACGAGGAATGGGTGGAGCAGGCGCAGGTCGCGTTGACCTGTCCGGAGACGCAGGAACTGCTGACGTCCTACCGTTCGGAGCTCACGCGGGCGCGATTCGTGCAGAACTTCAAGCATTCGTTGGATCTCGCGGGGTACCGATTCGACCGGGTGCCGAAGTACGAAATACAACGGTGTAATTTGGAGATGCCCCCGGAACGGCCCGCATCGTGACGATGTGTGGCGAGTGAGATCCGCGTCACAGTGAGATCACCGGGTCATGGCGTTTCGGTGTCGTGAGTATTCCGATTTCGACGCCCCGGCTGGATTCCGGCATCTCGTTTGTGTAACGCTGTGTCCGTCGGCGGAGATATGTGTAGATGATGTGCGTCGACGTGCAGGATCGCCCGCGGGGCTATCGTGCGCGGAAGACGAGACCGATGGTTCAGGTTCCGAGGTCGTCCTCGGAGCGTGACCGGATATCGATCGACGAAGCGGTGCGGCCGTCCGGCTGCACGGAACTGTGAGAGGCCGAATGTATGCGTGACGGGTCCGTTACCGATGTCGCTGGTGACGACAGCGCTCTGCCGCGTAAGGCTTCACGCCTGCGCACCCCCCGAGTGGGCCGACGTATGCGTCAGGCCCTCGTCTCCGTGGTGATGGCCGCCGCCATCCCCCTCGGCCTCGCGGTCGTGGGCACCGGAGCCACTGCCAACGCCGAGATCCGTGCCGGATTCGACGTGTGGTCCGACTCGTCCATGGGTCCGATCAAGAGCCGCGTCTGGCGCGCCGCCGACGGCAACACGTCGAAGGTCGTGTACCTCCTCGACGGCCTCCGCGCGACGCCGGACATCAGCGGCTGGGAGCACGAGACCAACGCGGGCTCGTTCCTCTCGGACAACAACATCAACGTGGTCCAGCCGGTGGGCGGTGAGTCCAGCTTCTACACCGACTGGTACGCACCGTCGAACTTCAACGGCCAGCAGATCACGTACAAGTGGGAGACGTTCCTGACGCAGGACCTCCCCAACCGTCTCGCAGCGGGTGACCTCGGCTTCTCGCGTACGAACAACGGCATCGTCGGTCTGTCGATGGGCGGCAGCGCTGCGCTGACGCTCGCCGCATACCACCCGAACCAGTTCAGCTACGCCGGATCGCTGTCGGGCTACCTGAACATCTCGGCACCCGGCATGCGTGAGGCCATTCGCGTCGCGATGCTCGATGCCGGTCGCTACAACGTCGACAGCATGTGGGGACCGCCCTGGAACCCGGCGTGGCTGCGCAACGACCCGTTCGTCTTCGCGCCGCGTCTGCGTGACAACGGAACGCGTGTCTGGGTCTCGGCGGCCAGCGGCCTCCCGGGCAACTACGACCGTCCGGGCTCGCTTCTCGACTACTACAACACCGCCAACGGCATGGGCCTCGAGGCTCTGGCGCTCGCCAACAGCCGCGCGTTCCAGGCCCGCATGGCGTCGATCGGCGCCAACAACGTCACCTACAGCTTCCCCGCACAGGGAACGCACCGGTGGGGTTACTGGTTCGATCAGATCGTGCAGATGATGCCCGACCTGCGTGCCAACATCGGCTGAGTCAGTTCGGTAGTCGGCAGCCCCGGCCCTCGCTTCGGCGACGGTGTCCGGGGCTGTCGCATGTTCTGAGGCGACTCCAGTAACATTTGCACCACCAGTCACAGCGAGTCTCCCCGAGACGGTCGCCGTGACCGTGTAGAACAAGATCGGCGGCACTCTCGACGGGTCGGACCTCTCCGGCACGCCGACGGCCCTGCACAGTCTCACGTTTCGAGGAAGCGAGTCCCACACATGCGAGTTCCGAACGGCCGGAGAGCGCGGATCCTGTCCGCTCTGGCGGTCACGCTGGTTCTTCCGCTCGCAGGGGGCCAGGCCGCCACGGCGGTCGCGTCTCCGGTCCACGCGGCACCGGTCCAGGCAGCGCCGCTGCGCGCGCAGGCGGACGCCGGCGCCACCGTGTCTGCGGTCGACTGGATCACCGACCGCCGTGTCGCGGTGTGGGTGAACTCGCCGTCCATGGGAGTCCCGATCCAGGTGCAGCTGCTGCTCGCGCGCGACTGGAACAAGAACCCGCAGGCCACGTTCCCGTCGGTGTGGATGCTCGACGGCATGCGCGCGACCGACACCGAGAACGGCTGGACCGCCGAGACCGACGCCGAGTCCTGGTTCGCCGACAAGAACGTGAACGTCGTGCTGCCCGTCGGCGGTCAGTCGAGCTTCTACACCGACTGGGCCGAGCAGAACAACGGCCGGAACTACAAGTGGGAGACGTTCCTTACCAAGGAGCTCCCGCCCATTCTCGAGCGTGACTGGCGCTCCAACCAGACCCGTGCGGTCGCCGGCCTGTCCATGGGTGGCACCGCCGCGATGACGCTCTCGGCGCGGAACCCCGGCTTCTTCCGATTCGCCGGATCGTTCTCCGGCATCCTCAGCACCACCACGCTCGGCATGCCGCAGGCCATCGGGTACGCCATGCAGGACGCGGGCGGCTTCGACGCGGGTGCCATGTGGGGCGTGCCGTCGAGCGAGCTGTGGGCTCAGCACGATCCGTACGTGCTCGCCGAGAAGCTGAAGGGCATGAGCCTGTACGTCTCGAGCGGCAGCGGTACCGCCGGACCGTACGACCAGCAGTCCGACATCCCCGGCATCAGCACGAACTACGCCGGCATGGGTCTCGAGATCCTGTCCAGGCTGACGTCGCAGACGTTCGCGACCAAGCTCAACAAGCTCGGCATCCCGGCCTCGATCAACTACCGGCCGTCCGGAACCCACTCGTGGCAGTACTGGCAGTTCGAGCTGCGCCAGGCGTGGCCGCAGATCGCCACCGCGCTCGGCGTCGAGGTGGACAAGCCCGCGTGCAGCGTCGGCGGGAACATCGGCGGCACCGCGAGCGCCAACGGATGGCTCGGCGACTGCCTCACCTCCGAGTACGACGTCGCTGGAGGACGGGCACAGGACTTCAGGTTCGGTCGCATCTTCTCCTCCGACGGAGGCACGCACGTCGTCGCCGGTGCGATCGGCGGCGCGTACGCGGCCAACGGTGGTCCGGCCGGCGCACTGGGCATGCCGCTGTCGGGTGAGCTCGGTACCCCGGACGGTCGCGGACGTTACAACTCGTTCCGCAGCGGAATGGTCTACTGGACCCCGCAGACCGGTGCGCACGCAGTGCGCGGCGCGATCCTCGACGAGTGGGCTCGCCAGGGCTACGAGGGTGGGCCGCTGGGCTACCCGCTGCGCGACGAGGTGCAGACCCCGAACAAGCCGGGTGCGGTCCAGGGCTTCGAGATCGGTGCGATGTACTTCTCGCCCGACACGGGCACGCACGCCGTGATGGGCAAGATCATGGAGAAGTACGGCCAGCTCGGGTGGGAGAACGGGGCCCTCGGCTTCGCGAAGACCAACGAGGTCCCGGTCCGTGACGGCGGTCGCTTCACCGAGTTCCAGGGCGGCAACATCTACTGGTCGCCCGCGACCGGCGCGTGGTCGATCCTCAACGGCCAGATCTTCGACGCGTGGAAGAGCGTCGGGTACGAGAACGGTCGCCTGGGTTACGTCACCAGTGATCAGTTCGACATCCCCGGCGGTGTCCAGCAGAACTTCCAGAACGGTTTCGTGACGGTGCGGGACGGCGTCGTCCAGATCGTTCCCTGACCCGACACCGGGCGGTGCCGACACGGTGGGACTTCGCCCCGCGGCCGGCCTCCGGCCTTCCCGCGCCCCGCGGCCGGCCTCCGGCCTTCCCGCGCCCCGCGGCGGGCCTCCGGCCTTCCCGCACACAGAGTCCTCTCAGACCGTGCCGGTACCGTCCGCTGTCAGTTGCCGTGCCCCGATGACAGATAAGGACGTTTCCGTGACCTCGAGGTTCGCCACCACCGTCGCTCCCGTGATGCTGGCCGTCGCAGCCGGCGCTGTGCTCACCGCGTGCGGCGGCGACGACTCCTCGGCCAGCAGCACGCCGTCCCTCACGTCGAGCGCCACCGCCGCTGCGACCACGACGCAGGCGCCGACCTCCACATCCACGTCCGCCACGTCGACCTCGCCCGGAGCGACCACGAGTCCGGGCGCCGCGGCGACCGCTCCCGACGAGGCGGAGCCGGTGCCCAGTGGCTTCCCCGGCCCGACCGAGGTGCCGATCGACGCTCGCGGAACGGCGTTTCTCGACGCCCTGAAGTCCCGCGGCGTCACGGTGGCCGGTAACGGCGACATCGCCATCGGCACGGCGAGCTACATCTGCGCCGCACAGTCCGAGGGTGTGGCCGACGACCAGGTCCTCACCTTCGTGACTGCGAACGTCGGTGCCGAGGCGTCGGCGTCCGGTGCGACCATCAGCGCCGAGGACGCGTCGCGGACCGCGCAGACGTACGTGGACGTCGCGCGCTCGACGTACTGCGGATAGGCGGCGCCTCGTGACACGATCCGGTCGGCCCGGGCCGCCGCGTCGGCGCTCCGTGGCGCGGACACTGCTCGTTCTGCTCGCGGTCGCGCTCGTCGTCGTCCTCGTCCTGTTGTTGCTCTGGTACCTGCTCGCGGGTCGACTGACGACGCCCGGTCCGGGCGAGCCGCAGGTTCCCGGTGCCGAGCCGCCCACCTCGCAGCCGGCGTCGTGCCCCGACGTGTTCGTGCTCTCGGTGCCGGGCACGTGGGAGTCGAACGCGGCGGACGACCCCTACGCTCCCACCGCGAACCCGATCTCGTTGATGCTGAACGTGACTCAGCCGCTGCAGCAGCAGTTCGGCCCCGAGCGTGCCGAGGTCTACACGGTTCCGTACGTCGCGCAGTTCTCGAATCCCGTCGCGTTCCCGCCCGACGGCCAAGCGTCCTACAACGTCAGCCGGTCGGAGGGCGCCGCGAAGGCGAACGAGATCCTGGCGCAGCGGTCCTCGGAGTGCCCGCTCACGTCCTACGTACTCGCAGGGTTCTCGCAGGGAGCCGTCATCGTCGGCGATCTCGCCGCGTCGATCGGTGCAGGGTCGGGTCCGGTTCCGGCGGACCGAGTTCTCGGTGTCACCGTCATCGCCGACGGCCGACGCGACGGCACCAGCGCGCAGCAGATCGGCCCGCCGGTGGACGGCGTGGGCGCCGAGGTGGCGCTGGGCGGACTCGACGTACCCGGAATCACCATGACCGGTGCCCGCCAGGGTGGATTCGGTGCGCTCGCCGATCGGACCTTCTCGATCTGCGCTCCCGGCGACCTCATCTGCGCGGCGCCGCCCGAGGCGATGTCGCTCCGCAACATCCCGTCGTCGCTGACGGCACTGGCCGGTGCAGCGGGGAATCCGGTGCACGGCAACTACGCTCGCTACGTCATCGACGACGCCGGCACCACCGCCACCCAGTGGACGGCGAACTGGGCCGCAGGGCTCGTCGCGTCGGCTCCCACGCCTGCTCACAGCTGACGGAAGGCACTGCGCGGGGCAACTTTGGTCTCGAGCCGGTAACGGTTAGAGTGGCGAGTCGGCTTCGACTCCGGCCACCGCACCTTCCCTCGACGCTGCAGGAGAGAAAATTCATGAGTTCTGCCGACGCTGCGGCCACCACTGCGCCACTGCGCACGTTCCGCTTCGCGGCAGGCGGTGAGGGCAATCCGGACGAGGGCGGCGCACGGCGTTTCGTGAAGCTGGCGCAGAAGGCGGAGGAGCTGGGGTTCGACAGCTTCATGATTCCCGACCACCTGGGCAACCAGGTCGGGCCCATCGCCGCGCTCGGCGCGCTGGCCGTCGCCACCGACAAGATCCGACTCGGGACCGCGGTCCTCGCGAACGGTTTCCGCCACCCGGCGGTGCTGGCGAAGGACGCGACGACCATCGACCAGATCTCCGGCGGTCGGCTCGAACTGGGAATCGGCGCGGGGTGGCTCAAGGAGGAGTACGACAAGGCGGGTATCGCCTACGAGAGTCCCGGTGTACGCATCGAGAAGCTCGACGAGTCGCTCACCATTCTCGACACCCTGATGCGTGGGCAGGAGTGCCACTTCCAGGGCAAGCACTACCAGGTGAACGGGTTGCAGGGCAGCCCGCGTCCGCGCCAGGGTCCACGGCCTCCCATCGCCGTGGGCGGCGGCGGCCCGAAGATGCTGGCGATGGCAGCGAAGCACGCCGACATCATCTCCCTGGTCCCCAGCACCACGCGCGAGGGCAAGCTCAAACTGTCCGAGATCACCATGGAGAAGAGCATCGAGCGCGTCGAGCTCATCCGCGCCGCGGCGGGCGACCGGTTCGCCGACATCGAGCTGAACTGGACCATCACGACCATCCTGATCTCGGACGATCGGGAGCAGACGGCGGAGATGGTCATCGGTGCGCTCGACAACGGCTTTCCGCCCAACATGGAGGTCGACACCCGTCTGACCGTCGAGCAGATCCTCGAGTCGCCGTACATCGCGATCGGGAGCTTCGAGGAGATCGCGGACCAGATCCGGAACGTGCGGGCCCGGACGACGATGTCGTACGTCGGTGTCTTCCCGACACAGATGGACGCCTTCGCTCCGGTCATTCCGCTGCTGGCGGGAGAATGACGGTCGTCGCTCGGCGGGTCTGTACCATGCCTATGGTTCTCGCTGTCACGATCGGTGAGCGGGACCGGTGAGACTTACCGGTGAGTAAGATGACGACGCTCGAGTACGAGCGCGTGCATCCAGCAGACCGCGCCCACATCAGAACTGGGCGGTGTCGTGTAGCCGGCGGTGTCGCACTGCTTCGGAGGAGAGAATGATGAGTAACTCGTTCGACGATTTCGTCGACGACACCGGCAACATCGTGATCCGCGAGGATCTGACGCTGGTCCGCCACGTCGAGCAGAACGTCGCGGACAACGGTGACGACCTGGCCTACCGCTACGTGGACTATTCGCGGGAGCGCGACGGTGAGGTGCACGAGCTCACCTGGTCGCAGTTCGGTGCCCGTCTGCGCGCCGTGGCCGCGCGCCTGCAGCAGGTGACGTCGCCCGGCGACCGCGTGGCGATCCTCGCTCCGCAGGGTCTCGACTACGTCGTGGCATTCTTCGGTGCCGTTTACGCGGGCACCATCGCGGTACCGCTCTTCGATCCGGACGAGCCCGGACACAGCGACCGCCTGCACGCCGTGCTGAACGACTGCTCGCCGTCGGCGATTCTCACCGCGACCAACTCGGCCGCCGGTGTACGCCAGTTCTTCCGCGCACTTCCCGCAGCGCAGCGCCCCCGCATCATCGCGGTCGACGCCATCCCGGACAGCGTCGGCGCCACCTGGACCGAGCCGCCGACCGACATCGACGCGATCGCGTACCTGCAGTACACGTCCGGATCGACTCGCGTGCCGGCCGGTGTGGAGATCACGCACCGTGCCGTCGGCGTCAACGCCTTGCAGATGGTCGACGCGATCGAGCTGACCCACGATTCGCGCGGCGTCACGTGGCTGCCGCTGTTCCACGACATGGGCCTGCTGACGGTGATCCTGCCGGCGCTGGGCGGCAAGTACATCACCATCATGAGTCCGCGTGCCTTCGTGCAGCGGCCGTGGCGATGGATCAAGGAACTCGCTGCCGTGTCCGACGGTGCCGGCACATTCGCGGCCGCACCGAACTTCGCGTTCGAGCACGCGGCACAGCGCGGCCTGCCGAAGAACGGCGAGTCTCTCGACCTGTCCAACGTCATCGGGCTGATCAACGGCAGCGAGCCGGTGACCACCACGTCGATGAAGAAGTTCAACGACGCGTTCATGCCGTACGGACTGCCGAAGACGGCCATCAAGCCGTCGTACGGCATGGCGGAGGCGACGCTGTTCGTCTCCTCCACCAAGCATTCGGACGAGGCGAAGGTCATCCACGTCGACCGCACGGAGCTCAACTCCGGACGTGTCGTCCAGGTCGCCGAGGGAACGCCGAACTCCATTCCGCAGGTGTCGTGCGGCTACGTCGCGCGCAGTCAGTGGGCCGCCATCGTCGATGCCGACTCCGCGTCCGAGGTCCCCGACGGGCACGTCGGTGAGATCTGGCTGCACGGCGAGAACATCGGCAAGGGCTACTGGGGTCGGGAGAAGGAGACCTCGGAGACCTTCCACAACAAGCTGGTCTCGCGGCAGACGGAGAACAGCCACGCCGACGGTGCGGCCGAGGGCGCGAACTGGATGCGCACCGGCGACTTCGGTGTCTACGTGGACGGCGAGCTCTACATCACCGGTCGCGTGAAGGACCTCGTCATCGTCGACGGCCGCAACCACTACCCGCAGGACCTCGAGGCATCCGCCCAGGACGCGAGCACGGCCCTGCGCCCCGGTTTCGTGGCGGCCTTCGCCGTGCCCGCCAACCAGCTCCCCGACTTCGTCTTCGAGCACGGCGGCGCCGGACTCACCCGGGACCCGGGTGACTCGTCCGAGCAGTTGGTCATCGTGGCCGAGCGGGCCCCGGGCGCGGGCAAGGCGGATCCGCAGCCCATCGCGGACACCGTGCGTGCAGCGATCTCGACGCGCCACGGCGTGACGGCACGCGACATCCTTCTGGTTCCCGCCGGCTCGATCCCGCGTACCTCCAGCGGCAAGATCGCGCGTCGGGCCTGCAAGGCGGCGTACATCGAGGGCACGCTGCGTGGTGGCTACCAGCAGACGGCGTTCCCCGACAATCCCGAAGACTGATCACCCGACGCGGGTAGTTTGGCGAGCTGATGGCTGAAGAAGAGACAACGACGTCCGCACCGGAGCCGACAGGTGACGCCCAGACCCCGCAGGCGGGTGACATGACCGTCGCGCAGCTGAGGGACTGGCTCCGCGCCTGGGTCGCCGAGGCCACCGGGAAGGACGTCTCGGAGATCTCCGACGACCGTCCGATGGAGGAGTTCGGTCTCGCGTCCCGCGACGCCGTCGCGCTGAGCGGCGACATCGAGGACCTGGTCGGCGTCACGCTGACAGCCACGGTCGCGTACCAGCACCCCACGATCGCCTCGCTCGCGACGCGCATCATCGACGGTGAGCCCGAGTCGGAGAGCGGCACCACCGACGACGCGTTCTACCTGTCCGGAACCACCGACGACAGCCACGACATCGCCGTCGTCGGCGTGTCCACCCGCTTCCCCGGTGCCGGCCACACGCCGGACGAGATGTGGGACATGCTGTCCGGCGGACGCGACGGCATCACCGACCTGCCCGACGGCCGGTGGTCCGAGTTCCTCGGTGACCGTGCCATCGCCGAGGCGGTGGAGAAGACGGTGACCCGCGGCGGGTACCTCGACGACGTCAAGACGTTCGACGCGGAGTTCTTCGCCATGTCGCCGCGCGAGGCGGCCAACGTCGACCCGCAGCAGCGCCTCGCTCTGGAACTCACCTGGGAGGCGCTGGAGGACGCGCGGATTCCGGCCAACGAGCTCAAGGGCACGCAGGTCGGCGTCTTCATCGGCACCTCGACCAACGACTACCAGATGATCGCCGTCAGCGATCCCGACCCGCACCCCTACGCCCTGACCGGCACGTCGACCGCCGTCGTCGCGGGGCGTGTGTCCTACTTCTACGACTTCCGCGGCCCGTCCGTAGCGCTGGACACCGCGTGCTCGTCGTCCCTCGTCGCCGTGCACCAGGCCGTGCGCAGCCTCCGCACCGGCGAGTCGAGCCTGGCTCTGGCCGGCGGCGTGAACATGCTGCTCTCGCCCGCAGCGACGCTCGGATTCGGGCAGACCGGCGTGCTCGCACCCGATGGCCGCATCAAGGCGTTCTCGTCGGACGCCGACGGCATGATCCGCTCGGAGGGCGGCGGCCTGGTGGTGCTCAAGCGTCTCGAGGACGCCGAGCGCGACGGGGACACCGTGCTCGCGGTCATCGCAGGCAGCGCAGTCAACCAGGACGGTCGCTCGAACGGTCTGGCCGCGCCGAACCCGGACGCCCAGGCCGACGTCCTGCGAACCGCCTACCGCGACGCACGCATCGTGCCCACCACTGTCGACTACATCGAGGCGCACGGCACCGGCACCATCCTCGGTGATCCCATCGAGGCCGATGCGCTGGGTCGCGTCGTCGGCCGCGGACGCGACGCGGACAAGCCCGCGCTGCTCGGCTCCGCGAAGACGAACTTCGGCCATCTCGAGAGTGCCGCGGGCGCCGCGGGACTCATCAAGGTGATCCTCGCGATGCGCGAGAACCAGGTGCCGCCGTCCCTGAACTACGCCGGGCCCAACCCCTACATTCCGTTCGACGCGGCCAGGCTCCGCGTCGTCGACACCGCGACGGACTGGCCGCGGTACTCCGGCACCGCCATCGCCGGTGTGTCCGGCTTCGGTTTCGGCGGCACCAACGCCCACGTCGTGGTCCGCGAGTACGTACCCGCCGCGTCGGCGACGGGCGCTGCCGATTCCCTGGAGTTCGATTCCCCGGAGTTCGATTCCCCGGAGTTCGATTCCACCGCGGTCGATCCGGAGGCACTGATCGGGGAGCCCGTGGGCGTTCCCGAGGAGACGCCGGCGGACATCGAGCGTGTCCTCGCCGGAGCGTCGGTCTCGCAGGGCGTCGAGCCGGTCGAGAACGCGCCGACGCAGGAGCCGGGACCCGTTCTTCTCGCCGTGTCGGCGAGCATGCCGTCGCGCCGTCGTCGTGCGGCATCCGACCTCGCCGACTGGCTCGAGTCCGAGGTCGGCAGCACCACGGACCTGGAGGCTCTCGGTCGGTCCCTCGCTCGTCGCAACCACGGGCGCTCCCGCGCCGTCGTGCTCGCCACGACGCGTGCCGAGGCCGTCGCCGGTCTGCGCGCCGTCGCGAACAACAAGCCGGGCCCCGGTGTGTTCTCCTCCGACGCGCCCGCGTCCAACGGCCCGGTGTGGGTGTTCTCCGGCTTCGGTGCACAGCACCGCAAGATGGCGAAGGACTTCTACGCGTCCGAGCCGCTGTTCGCCGCGGCGCTCGATCGCGTCGACGCCCTCATCGAGGACGAGTCCGGGTACTCGATCCGGGCGATCGTCTCGGACGACGCGCTGACGTACGACTTCGAGAACTCGCAGGTCGGGATCTTCGCGATCCAGGTGGCGCTCGTCGAGACCCTGCGTGCGTACGGCGCCGCGCCGACCGCGGTGGTGGGCCACTCGATGGGTGAGGTCGCCGCCGCGTACGCCGCCGGTGGTCTGAACCTCGAGGACGCGGTGCGCATCATCGTGGCGCGCTCGCGACTGCTGGGCGAGGGCCAGCAGGGCCTCGGCGACGCGGAGGCCGGCGCGATGGCGCTGGTCGAGTTCTCCGCGCAGGAGGTCGCCGACCTCACCGACCGTTTCCCCGGCGTGGAGCCCAGCGTGTATGCCGCGCCGACGCACACGACGGTGGGCGGACCGGCCGAGCCGGTGCGTCAGCTGGTCGAGTACGCCGAGTCGCTCGGCAAGATGGGCCGGATCCTCGACGTGAAGGGCGCCGGACACACGTCGGCCGTCGATCCGTTGCTGGGCGAGCTCGCGGCCGAGCTGATGGGCATCGAGCCCACCCCCCTCGCGGTGTCGGTGTTCTCGTCGGTGGACAGGGAGGCGTTCTACCGCGCAGGTCACGAGCCGATCCACGGTGTCGAGTACTGGACCAAGGGCATGCGCCATCCGGTCTGGTTCACCCAGGCGGTCAAGCTCGCCGTGGACGCCGGCTACACCACCTTCGTGGAGTTGTCGCCGAATCCGGTGGCGCTGATGTCCGTCGCCGCCACGGCCTGGGCGACGGGTGTTCCGGACGCGACGCTGATCGCGACGCTCAAGCGCAAGGAGAGCGAGCCCGCGACGTTCCTCGCCGCACTCGCCGATCTCTACGTGCACGGCCATGCCGTGACGCTGTCGAGCCTGTTCGGGCCCGGCGAGTACGCGGACCTGCCGCGCACGGCCTTCGTGCGCAAGCACCACTGGATCGACGCCGCGGTGCATCTGGGCAGCGGCAGCGCCGGGGGCGCACGGGTCGCGTTGCCCGACGGCCGCGTCGTCTGGGAGACACCGGTGGCCGGTGTGTCCGCCATCGGAGATCTGGTGTCGACACTCGCCGGCGAGCTGCTGGGCGACGTGACGGTCGGCGCGGTGGTCACGCAGCGCCCCGTGCCCACCACCGGTTCGCTCACCACCACACTCACCCCGCATCCGGGCGGTGCGTCCCTGCAGGTGCACTGGAACGACGGCACGGTCTTCGTGCCGGTCGCCGACGCCGTGGTCACCGCGGCGGGCATTGTCGGATCGCTCGCTCCCGCAGGCGAATCCGCCACGGCAGATCCGTTCGTGGAGGAGGAGCCCGAGGTCGTCGACGACTTCGGCGATCGCTGGATCCCGAACGGGACCCAGACGATGGAGGATCGTCTCGCGATCATCGTCGCCGAGTCGATGGGGTACGCGCCGGAGGATCTGCCGGCCGAGATCCCGCTGATCGAACTGGGTCTCGACTCGCTGATGGCCGTGCGCATCAAGAACCGGGTGGAGTTCGAATTCGACATCCCCCAGGTGCAGTTGCAGGCCGTGCGCGACGCCAGCCTGCGTGAGGTGGAGAAATACCTCCGTTACGCGCTGGACAATCGCGAAGAGGTCGCGGCGCTCGCCGAGCAGCAGGAGCGCGAGCGCATGGCCGAGCAGGCCGCCGATCAGGAACTCCCTGTGGCACAACCGGATCCGGTGACCGCCGAGCCCGAGACTGCGGCCGACGCGAACGCACAGGGATCCGACAGCGGCCGGCCGGGCCCGACCGCGGCAGCGGCGTTCGAGGCGCCCGTGTCCGACGCGGTCACCGACGTGGGCGACGCACAGTCGTTCGCGGAGGCGACCGGAACGGACGTCGCACCGCGTGACGCCGCGGAGCGTCTCACCTTCGCGACCTGGGCCGTCGTGACGGGGCAGTCCGCCAAGGGCATCTTCACTCCGCTTCCGGTGCTGGACGATCCGACGGCCGAGAAGCTCGCGGAGCGTCTGAGCGAGCGGTCGAAGGGCGAGATCACGTTCGACGACATCCTCGACTCGGAGACGATCGAGCAGCTCGCCGACGTGGTGCGGCCGTTCCTCGAGTCGGGCGACGTCACCGGACTGGTGCGCACGCTGCGTGCTCGCCCGGAGGGCTCCACCGCGGTGCCGGTGTTCGTCTTCCATCCCGCGGGCAGCTCGTGCGTCGTGTACGAGCCGCTGCTCAAGCGACTCCCGGCGGACACGCCGATGTACGGCTTCGAGCGCACGGAGGGACCGATCGAGGATCGCGCCCGCGCGTACCTGCCCCTGCTCCGAGAGATCCAGGGCGACGGGCCGTACGTGCTGATGGGCTGGTCGCTCGGCGGTGTGCTCTCGTACGCCGTCGCGACCATGCTCCGCAAGGAGGGTGCCGACGTGCGCTACGTCGGGCTCATCGACACCGTCATGCCGTACGAGCCGATCCCGGACACCCCGGAGGAGATCGAGCTCCGCTGGAAGCGCTACGCGCAGGTGGGCAAGAAGCTGTACCAGGTCGACTACCCGCTGCCGTACGAGAAGCTGGCACAGGCCGACGACGACGGCCAGATCAAGATCATCATGGACATGGTCAAGATGAGCAGTGCCAAGATCCCCAGCGGCATCATCGAGCACCAGCGCACGTCCTGGTTGGACAACCGCGCGATCCAGACCGCCCAGCCCCAGCACTACGACGGGGACGTCACGCTCTACATGGCGGACACGTACCACGACGACGCCATCGCGCTCGAGCCTCGGCTCGGCAAGCGGGAGCCGCACGGCGGCTGGGCGCCGTTCGCACCGAATCTGGACATCGTGCACATCGGCGGTGACCACCTCGCGGTGATCGACGAGCCGTACATCCGGGTGATCGCCGCGGATCTGACGGGCAAGATGCGAGACATTTCGGCGTCGATCACGCCGAAGGGAAGCGAGTCGCACACGTGAGCACGACTGCCGCCAAGCTGGCCGAACTGCGCGAGAAGTTGGAGGTGGCGCGGGAACCCGCAGGGGACGTCGCCATCGCCAAGCGCGCGAAGAAGGGCATTCCGAGTGCGCGCGAGCGCATCGACATGCTGCTCGATCCGGGTTCCTTCGTCGAGATCGGCGCCCTCGTCCGCGCGCCCGGCAATCAGGACTCGCTGTACGGCGACGGCGTGGTCACCGGCCACGGCACCGTCGACGGCCGGCCGATCGCCGTGTTCTCGCACGACCAGACCGTGTTCGGCGGCACCGTCGGCGAGATGTTCGGCCGGAAGGTCGCGCACATCATGGAATTCGCGGCGGACGTCGGCTGCCCGTGTGTCGGGATCAACGACTCGGGCGGCGCGCGAGTGCAGGACGCCGTCACGTCGCTGGCCTGGTACGCAGAGCTCGGTCGTCGGCAGGAACCGCTGTCCGGCATGTGCCCGCAGATCTCGGTGATCCTCGGCAAGTGCGCCGGCGGCGCCGTGTACGCGCCGATCAACACCGACATCATCGTGGCCACCGAAGAGGCCTACATGTTCGTCACCGGCCCGGACGTCATCAAGTCCGTCACCGGCGAGGACGTCAGTCTCCATGATCTCGGGAGTGCCCGGAAGCAGGCCGAGTACGGCAACGTGCACCACGTGGCTCAGGACGAGAAGGCCGCGTTCGAATGGGTGCGCAAGTACCTGTCGTACCTGCCGTCGAACTGCCACGAGCAGCCCCCGGTCATCAACCCCGGTCTCGAGCCGACCATCACGGACGACGATCGTTCGCTGGACACCTTCATGCCGGACTCGGACAACGCCGGGTACGACATGCACGAGATCCTGCTGCGCATCTTCGACGACGGTGACTTCCACGAACTCACCGCACAGACCGCGTCCAACATCATCGTCGGGTTCGCCCGCGTCGACGGTCGTCCGGTGGGAGTGGTGGCCAACCAGCCCATGCACCTCAGTGGCGCATTGGACGCGGCGAGCAGCGACAAGGCGTCGCACTTCATCAACATCTGCAACGCCTTCGAGATCCCCCTCGTCTTGGTCACGGACACACCGGGATTCCTGCCGGGGCTCGAGCAGGAGAAGATCGGCGTCATCAAGCGCGGTGGCCGGTTCATCTTCTCGTACGTGTGCGCGACGGTCCCCAAGGTCACCGTCGTTATCCGTAAGTCGTACGGCGGCGGATACGCGGTGATGGGGTCGAAGCAGCTCGGCGCCGACATCAACTTCGCCTGGCCCACCGCACGTATCGCGGTGATGGGCGCGGAGGGTGCGGTGTCGATCATGGCGCGCAAGCAGCTGGCCGAGGCGGGTGACAACGCTCCGGCGATCCGTCAGGGATTCATCGACTTCTACAACGAGCACGTGGCGACGCCGTGGGTGGCCGCCGAGCGCGGTTACATCGACGCCGTGATCGAGCCGTCCACCACGCGTCTCGAGATCCGCAAGGCCCTGCACATCCTGCGCGACAAGGCCAAGGAACCGCGACCGAGAAAGCAGCATCTGTTCCCGATCTAGTTCCGCCGGGGCTATCGTGCTGCCATGAGACGGACCGTGGTCGTCCTGGCCTGCGTCGGAGCGGTCGTGGTGCTGGTGGTGGCCGCGGTGGTGGCGGTGGTGATCACGCGGTCGTCCACGACATCTCGCGACGATGCTCGGTTCCAGGAGTCGATCGCGTCGTTCTACGAGTCCCCGGACACGACTGCCGCGCCGGGTGAGCTGATCCGCATCGAGCCGATCGACGATCTGGACGTGCCCGGCGGCACGGCATACCGGATGCTCTACGGCACCCAGCGTCCCGACGGGTCGCCCGCCGTCTCGTCCGGGATGCTCATCGTGCCGACGGCACCGGCGCCGCCCGGTGGTCGTCCGGTTCTGGCGTGGTCTCACGGCACCCTCGGCTTCGGGGACGAGTGCACCCCGTCGCGGCGGTACCGCCCGACGATGGACACCCTGGACTTCACGAACTGGTTGCCGTCCGTGATGGAGCGCGGGTGGGTCGTCGCGGCGACCGACTACACGGGCCTCGGCACCGCCGGGGACACCTACTATCTGATCGCCCGCAGCGAGGCGCAGGACGTGCTCAACTCGGTGCGTGCGGCCCGCGATCATGCTCCGGCGCAGGCGAGCTCGGTGTACGCCACCTTCGGGCACTCGCAGGGCGGTCACGCGTCGATCGGCACGGCGATGTTCGCCGACTACGCGCCCGAGCTCCGGTCGGTGGGCGCGGCGGCAGCAGCACCCGCGGCGCTGCTGGGTCCGCTGTTCTCCGAACAGTGGAACACGTTCGTGGCGTGGGGGATCGGGCCCAGCGTCGCGGTCTCGTGGCCGGTCGTGTATCCCGACCTGCCGCTCGAGGGGGTGCTCGGCGACGCGGCGATGTCGCGCTACCGGTCGCTGGCCGACGGGTGCATCACGGACGAACTGCCCGAGCTGTTGCTCGAACGCGCCGAGGGGGAGCAGTTCTTCGACTCCGACCCCATGCAGAACCCGTACTGGGCTGCCGCAGCAGCGGATCAGGCCATCGACCTCTCGCGCGTCGACGTACCCCTCTTCGTCGTCCAGAGCCTGGCCGACACGGTCGTCCTCCCGAACACGACGGCGCTGCTGGCCCGGACGGCCTGCGCCGCAACGGCTCCCGAGTCCGAGGTCACCTGGATCGGCCAGGTGGCACATCAGGACACGGCGAAGGTCGGCGGCCTGCCGGCGATCGACTGGTTGCAGGACCGCTTCGACGGCATCCCCGCGGCGAACTCGTGCTCACACCCGTTGCCGATCGCGCCGGCGGATCCCACCGGGTGACGAACGGCGTCTAGTAGACCCGCAGCGTCCCCGGTGACCACAGCCCGCTCCGGGTCTGCTCGGTGACCTCGACGGTCGCTGCGGACGCGCTGGGATCGAACTTGTCGTAGCGCTCGAGCGAACCCCAGTCGCGTCCCCAGTCGTGGTTCAGGTACGTCGGCACGGTGGTGGGTGTCGCCAGCATCTCGGTGAAGCCCAGCGGACCACCGTTCTCCGCGGCCTGCCACGTGTCGGTGGACGAGACCGCCAACCCGCGATCGGGCAGGATGCGGAAATTCGGCACCTCGGCGACGCCGTCGAGGTGGTCGAACGGACGCTGGCACGGGAACTGCAGCCCCACGGCCCAGTCCAGCAGGACGGGCTGCGTCGTCCCGATCTCCTCCTGCAGCGGGACCACCACGGGTACGCGGGGCGGCGTGAAGGCCAGCCACTGGTCACCGGTGAGGTTGGGGTCGTTGGCGACCACACGTACGGCATCCGCATCGGGGGAGAGCTCGTCGAGCGGGATGCGCAGGTTGCGCCACGACGGTGCCGGGCCGATGTCCTTGGGGAGGTAGTCGCCCTGGACCTGCACCGAGCCGTCCGGCTGCCGGATGCCGTACTCGACGCGGAGCGACTGACCGTACGTGTTCTCGCCGGTCTCCTGGTTCTCGGACCAGATGCGGCCGGCCGCGCTGACCACCACCAGGGGCGCGTCGTCACTGCGTGCGGGCAGGCCGTACCAGCTCGAGGTCGCGTAGGCCGGTGTCTGGACCCCGGTCTGATACGAGCCGAGGACGGGTGTCGTGGCGGGGTCGAGCCCGAAGGGCAGGCGTGCGGTGGAGCCGTTGACGCCGGCGGCGCCGACACCACCCGCGGTACCGGAGGACTGGCCCTCCTCGAAGGACGCGCCCACCGACTGCTGGTCGGTGTTGCCCTGTCCGGGCTTGACCTCCACGGCGTCGGCGCTGAGGTCGGTGGGGATGCCGTTGGGCGTGAAGCCGACGGGCTCGGCGCCGCCCAGTGGGCCCGTGGCGGAGTCGACCGGTCCCGGAAGTGGAGACAACACACCGGCGTTCGGATCGGACTCGACGAGGACGTCCCCGGCCAGTCCGCAGCCGTTGCCGGCCAAGGCCTGCACGTTGGAGCGACCGAGCGAGTAGGCGGGGTACTGCGAGACGGCACCCTTGAGGAGCGAGAGGATCTCGAACAGGACGAGCAGGCCGGCCACCACGGTGAGCGGCGCGGCCGCGAACTTACGGATACGCCGTCCGCGTTCGGTTCCCGGCTTCGGTTGCGGCGCAGCGAATCCCTCGCGGAGATAGTGCCATGCCGCGAGTCCGACGGCGACGAAGAACAGGATCAGCAACACGGTGTTGGACTGGATCCCCTTGACCGAGACCACCTTGTCGAACCACGGCACGCCGTAACTCGAGACGTACCAGTATCCGTTGATGCCCGAGAACGACAGTGCGAGAACGAAGGCGAGACCGACGACGAAGACGGTGCGGTTGCGACGCGACCGCAGTGCACTGGCCGAGACCGCGACGGCGGTGAGCGCCGCGAGCGATCCGGCGATGCCGGCGTAGACCCCGAAGTGGTGGGTCCACTTCGTCGGGTTGAACATCATGAAGAAGATGGTGCCGAAGACGACACCGATGAGACGCCATGCCGGACCGGACGGCACGCCCGGGATCCGCTTGCGCCGCAGCAGGACGAACACGGTGGTGAACAGGCACAGCAGCATCGTGAGGAAGGCGAAGCGGCGTGCGACCGATCCGTCGACCGTCTGGACGAAGAGGTAGTAGTACCGCAGGAAGTCGTTGTACCAGGGGAGGTTCGGGCCGATGAGCGTGCGGACACGCGTCGACTCCTGGACCGCCGCGAAGGTCTGGTCGCCGTAGACGACGATGAGGACCAGCACGCCGGCACTGGCGATGGGTGCCAGCAACGGCAGCGTCCCGACCATGCGGTGCCGTTTGACGACGATGCGCACCAGCGGGCGGATGCCCGTCAGGATCGCGGCGACACACATGAGCCCGGTGGGTGCGGCGGCGAGGGTGAAGGCGCCGATCAGCGCTGCCATGGCGGCGGGGAGCAGCCGTCCGGTCGCGATGGCACGCTCGACGGAGCACCAGGTGAGGAGGGCGCCGAGAGCCACGATGGGCTCGGGACGCAACCCGTTGTTGTACGGCAGCCAGAAGGCGAGGAAGACCAGTCCGCCGGTCCAGACGGCGACCGAGTTGACGCGCACCGCGCGTCCGAGGCGAGGGACCACCTCGCGGCTGATGACCAGCCAGCACAGGATGCCGGCGATCAGTGCGGGCAAGCGCATCCAGGGGCTCGCCGTCGAGATCTTGGCGAACGCGGCCAGGACGTCGTAGTACCAGCCGAAAGGTGCCTCGGGGACGCCGAACCAGCGGAAGTAGTTGGCCATGTAGCCGGCGTTGTCGGAGACGCGGGCCATGGTGAGCAGGTACCCGTCGTCCGCGGTGTTGGCGCCGAAGAAGTGCCAGCCGGCGAGCGCGCCGACCACCACCGCGTCGATACCGGTGACCTTCCACCAGTGCGCGGGGAAGAAGCGGCGGTGGGTGCGGCCGTCGACACCGTCGAGCCTGGCCAGCGCGCTCAGTGCGAGCGCCGTGCAGGCGATGGCGGCGGCCATGGCGAGCAGCTTGAGCACGGTGGGCGACGACGAGAAACGGGAGTCGACGGCGATCGACACGTCGAGGCCCGGGTACTGCGCGGCGCTGCCGGCGAGGTCGGAGTAGACGCCGACCACCTGGGGCCGCAGGTCGCCGCCGAGTTCCCCCGCACGGGGGTTGCCCTGTGCGTCGACGAGCCCGTCGAACGACGCGGACGTGGCGTCGATGGTGGACGTGAAGGTGATCGCCCCGCACGCGGCCGACTGCACCTCGGAGCGCGGGGCGGAGACGATCACGACGTTGCGGTCGAGGACGTCGACCGTGTTCTCGCCGACGCGGACGAACATCGCGTTCAGCGCGGCGCCCTCGCCCTGCGGCGGTGCGGTGGAGAGGAGGATGCCGCCCGCGGCCGGCACGTCCGCGACGGCGCTGCAGGGGATGGAGACCGACACCGAGACCGGCACCTGGGACATCAGGGGTGCATCGACACTGTCGACGGTGCCGTTCTGCGGCCACTGGACGACGGCGTCGTCCTGGGTGACCGGCAGGAACGGGGTCAGAATCGCGAAGAGAACACCGAGAACCCCCGCCACCATCGCCACGAGGCGGGTGGTGCGGTACTGCTGTCGGACGTCCACCGAGCGATCCGGGCCGGCAGGTGTCGGCGCGGTCGGCGAAGAGGTGAGGGCGTCGGGCACGGCTCCCGATGTTATGCGACCGTGATCCGGCTGCTGCACTCGCTGGTTACTTACTGGTACTTGATGTGTCCGGGCGACCAGATACCCGAACGCGACGACGTGGTCACGTCGGGTTCGACGGCCACCGCGTCCGGGTCGAGGGGCAAGTAGCGCTCGAGCGAACCCCAGTCGCGGCGGAGGTCGTCCGCCAGGTAGGTCGGTACCGTCTCCGCGCGCAGAACCAGTCCGGTCCAGCCCAGTGGTCCGCCGCCGACGGAGTCCTGCCAGGCGTTGGTCGACTCGGCACCGTTGCGGTCGGGCAGGATGCGCCACTCCGGCAGTTCGGCGACGCCGTAGCGGTGGTCGAACGGCCGCTGGCACGGGAACGCGAGACCGACGGACCAGTCCAGCAGCACCGGATCGGTGGACCCGACGACGTCGTTGAGAACGGTGGTCTGCGGGGCGCGCGGCGGGGTGACGGCGAGCCACTGGTCGCCCGCCAGATCCTCGTCGGACGCGACGAGTCGCACCGCATTCGCGGTCGGCGGGACCTGGTCGAGCGGGACCCGCAGGTTGCGCCACGACGGTTGCGGGCCGATGTCGATGGGCGCGACGCGTCCGAGGATCTCCTCGGCACCGTCCGCGCCGACCGTGCCGTACTCCACCTCGAGGCTCTGCCCCGGCGTGACGATGCCGTCGGCGTCGACCGAGCGGATCCGACCCGCCGCGGTGACGGACAGGAAGTCTCGCTGCGCGGCGTCGGGGAGCGCGTACCAGCCGGACGTGAGGCTCGCGGGCGCGGCGTCACCGGAGCCGAAGCTACCGAGCACCGGCGTGGTCGCGGGGTCGAGACCGAACGGCAGCGCGATCTGCGAACCGTTGACGCCGGTGCCCGCAGTGGTGCCGCCCCCGGTGCCCGCGCTGTTCGCGGTGGCCTGCTGATCGGTGTCCGAGGGGTCGACCGAGTTGGCTCCGCCGGTCGCACCCGAATTCTCGCGATCGGCGCTCAGGTCGCCGGCGACGCCGTTCGGGGTGAAGCCGACGCTGTCGGTTCCGGCGAGCGGGTCGGCGCCCGGTTCGGGGTTCAGCGGCTGCAGCATCGAGGCGTTCGGATCGGTCTCCACCAGGACGTCGCGTGCCAGGCCGCACGACTGACCGAGGATCGAGTTCACGTTGGATCGGGCCACCGAGTACGCGGGGTACTGCGACACCGCACCCTTGAGCAGGGACAGCACCTCGAACAGCACCACGAGGCCGGCCACGACGGTGAGCGAGGCCCCGCTGAAGCGCCTGGTCCGCGCCGGTCGAGCGCCGACGTAGGGCGCGCGGAAGTGTTGCCATGCGGCGTACGCGAGCGTCAGCACGGTGAGTCCGAGCAGCAGCGTCGCGAAGCCCTTGCCGGCGATCGACGGGGGCTTGTCGAACCACGGCACGCCGTAGCTCGAGACGTACCACCACCCGTTGGACCCGGTGAACGCCAGCGCGGTGAGGAACAGGACGGCGGCCGTGAACAGGGTCCGGTTACGCGGTGAACGCTCCGTCGCCGACATCACGGCGATCGCGGCAAGCGCGGCGAGCGACCCTGCCAGCCCGGCATAGACGCCGAAGTGGTGTGTCCACTTGGTCGGCGTGAACATCATGAGAGCAAGGGCGCCGGCGACGATGCCGAGGATGCGGCGGGACGGACCCGTCGACGTTCCCGGGATTCGGCCGCCGCGGCGCAGCATCACGACGAGGCACGTCACCAGGCAGAGCAGCATCGCGAAGACGGCGAAGCGGCGAGCGAGCGATCCGTCGGGCGAGATGTTGAGCAGTGCGTCCCAGCGGTACCGCTCGTCGAACCACTTCACGTTGGGTCCGACCGCGGACCGGACACGGGTGGCCTCGAGGACGGAAGCGACGGTCTGGTCGGCGAACACGGCGAACAACACCACGGTGCCCGCCGCGAGGATCGGGGCCAGCAGTGCGGGCAGCCCGACGGTGTGGCGTCGGCGAACGACGATCTGGATGACCGGGCGTGCGCCGGCCAGCAGCGCGGCGATCGCGATGAGGCCGGTGGGTCCGGCAGCGAGGGAGAAGGCGGCGATCACCACCGCGACGGCCGCAGGCAGCAGACGCCCGGTGGAGACAGCGCGCTCGATGGAGCACCAGGTGAGCAGAGCGCCGAGCGCGATGATCGGCTCGGGACGCAGACCGTTGTCGTACGGGAGCCAGAAGGCCAGGAAGACCAGGCCGGCCGTCCACACGGCCACCGGACGGGTGCGCACCGCGCGACCGAGGCGCGGGATGACCTCGCGGGAGATGACGAGCCAGCACAGGACGGCCGCGATCAGCGCCGGCAGGCGCATCCACGGGCTGGCGGTCGACACCTTGGCCAGTGCGGCCAACATGTCGTAGTACGGCATGCCGAAGGGTGCCTCGGGCACGCCGAACCAGCGGTAGTAGTTGGCCATGTAGCCCGAGTGCTCGGAGACCCGCGCCATGTTCAGCAGATAGCCGTCGTCGGAGGTGTTGGCGCCGATGACGTGCCACAGCAACAGCGTCCCCACGACCACGGCATCCACGCCTGTCACCCGGAGCCAGTGCCGGGGGAAGAACCGCCGCGCGCGCCGGCCGTCGGCGTCGTCGAGCCGATGCAGCGCGACCAGCGACGCGATGACCAGGAGCGACCCGAGCGCGATCGCGAGCAGTTTCAGCGTCGACGGTGACGAGGAGAACCGGGAGTCCACGTCGACGCGGACCGACATGTCGGCGGGTGCGGATCCGGTCAGGTCGCTGAACACCCCGACGGTCTGGGGGCGCACGTCACCCGGGGCCGTGCCGGTGAGATCGCCGACCGCCGCGGTGGTGCTCTCCGGCGTCGAGGTGAGAGTGAGCGCATCGCATCCGGCCACGGTGTCCGCGGGCACGGAGAGCAGCAGTTGGTCGCGCAACACGACGGTGACGTCGCCGGCGTCGGTCCGCGTGACCACGAGGCCCACGCGCCGGGCGTCCGGTGACTGCGGCGCGACGGTGGACAGCACCAGGCTGCCCGGCGCGGCGTCGGCGAGAACGGAACACGGGACGGTGGCCGACAGCGAGAGCGGGTTGTACGAGACGAGGGGCGTCTCGACGCTGGTGAACGAGCCGTCCTGCGGCCAGGTGACGGACGCGGCGTCCTGCTCGACGGGCAGGAGCGGGGTGAGGATCGCCAGAAGAGTGCCGAGCAGACCCGTGACGATCGCGACGATGCGCGCGGTGGCGAAGGAGGAAGGACTCGGTGTCGACGCCGGGGCCGGTGGTTCGGTGGTCGTCTCGGCGGTTGTCGGCACTCCACGATGCTAGGTGACGAGACCCGCCCCGCCAGAATCCGCGACCGTCAGCGGACGTCCCACACGTACGTGCCGTCGATCTCCGTGGCGGTGCGACCCAGCAGATCGTCGACGGTGTCGCGCAGTGCGTCCTGATTCTCGGTCGGGGGCAGCATCACCACGTCGGCGTCCCAGAACTCCAGGTCGGCACGCGCTGTACGTCGCTGGTCGTCGGACAGCGTCGGGACGATGCCGGTGCGGCCCGCGGTGCCGAGGAGCTTCGCGGTGGGTCGGTCGATCGCGCCGTACTTCGCTTCGCCGTCGGGTTGTCCGCTCGGTCCGACGAAGTAGCCACCGGCGATGCGGTACTCGAGCCCGGTGTCCACCTGCCAGCGCAGGGCCGCGGCGGTGCCGGGGTTCGGGACCGGCACGGTGACGATCGATCCCGGGTCGTCGGTGTCGACGTACTCGCGCCAGGTGTCGTCCGCCAGGAACGACGGGGTCTCGCCCCGGTCGGCCGTCGGCAGCGGTGTCGGTGCGAGAGGGACGAGTGCGACGGCGAGAGCGCCCGTCCACACCACGGCGCCGCGGCGCGACGCGGGTGCGGTCAGGACGCGATCGGTGACCATCGCGATCAGCAGCGCCATGGCAGGCACGGCGGCCAGCACGAACCGGGTCTCGAGGACGGACTGCAGGAGCGGGATCCGGTCGAGGTACTCGCCGGGCAGGGTGATGCCCGTCTCCGTCCCGTTCACCACGAGTGCGACGCCCAGCGAGGCGAGGCCGAGGATCAGGATCGACACGAAGGCGGCGACGGCGATCGGACGGCGGCGCAGCACCACGGCGGAGACCACGACGAGAAGCAGCAGCGGGATGCCGAAGTACGCGTTCTGCTCGGTGGGGTTCAGGGCCACGTCGTCCATCGGAAACGCTGCACCCCAGAGCGACTGGGGCGGGAAGCGGACGAGGGAGACCAGATCGTTTCCGGGCAGGTTGTGGTCGAGATAGCTGTAGTGCTGCCGTCCTCGGAACTGCCACCACAGCGGTACCGCGACGAGGACCGCCGTCAGCAGTGCGGCGCCCAGCACGGGCAGGGCTGCGCGCCGGACCATGGGGACGATCTCGCGCGGCCGGAACACCCAGTACAGCACCGTGATCAGGGCGACCGCGACAGCGAAGACGAGGAGCGGCTCCTCGCCGAGCATCACCTGCCATGCCACCAGGAGACCCAGTACGACGGCGTGACGGCGACGGCGCGTGTTCTCCGCGTCGGCGATGCGGAGGAGCAGATACAGGATGAACGGCAGGACCCCGAGCACGACGAAGTTGGGATGGGCGTTGGCGTGCGAGATCATGCCCGGCGCGAACCCGCAGAGAAGCCCGCCGAGACCTGCGGCCGCACGTGACCGGATCACGGTGCGGGAGAACAGGAAATACCACCCGTAGGCGGTGGTCGCCAGCCCGAGCGTGAGGGCGAGTGTGAACGTGGCCGCCGGTCCGAAGGCCAGCGTGATCGGTGTCAGCGGCACCGACAGGCCGAGCATCGCGGTGTTGGCCATCATGTTCACGCCGTCGGGCGCGTTCTGCAGGTCGGAGAAGAACGGGTTGTCGAGGTGGGTGACCGAGCGGGCGGTCACGGCGAAGAACCATTCCCACATGGTCTGGTCCTGGCCGCTGAAACGGAGGTACTGCGACTGCAGGTGCTGCCACTGGTTGTGGAGCACCAGCACGGACAGCAGCGTGTAGACGGTGGCAGCGAGCAGGTCCGCCCGGCGGGCGGTCATGTGCGCACGACGAGGACGAACGGACCGATCTCGCGGATCTCGAACCGAGGGTCGTCGAACAGCGACTCGGGGTAGGAGACGGTGTAGCGGCGCACGTTCGGGTCGTTGGGGTACACGTCCTCCGCGAGACGCAACGTGTAGCCGTCGGCGCCGCGGCGGAAGAGGAACGCGTCGGGTGCGCGCCACGGCAGGGCGTCGAGAGCGGCGATCAGCTCGTCGCTGCTGCGCAGATCGCTCCACGACTCGATGGCGTCTGCGCGGGCGGCGAACTCGGCGAGCGGGTTCGCGTAGTGCGACGTCAGCCCCTGGAACCCGAAGTACGGGTGGTACGCGAGGAAGGTCGTGTCCGAGGTGAGCAACACCGTGTCGGTCCGCGGACCGGGCCGCGCCTCCTGGAGCGCCGCGTCGACCTCGCCGTAGTACGACACGGCGCTCGGTGGTCGCTGATCGGCACGGACTCCGTTGCCGTCGGTGTCCGTGTACGCCACCGTGATCTCGTTCTGCAGGACGTGGGGGATGTCCTGGGCGAAGGCGACGGCGCCGACGACCCCGACCGCGACGGACACGGTCCGGACCCGGGGCGACTCGCTCGCCACCAGGTACAGCGCCCGAGCGCCTTCCATGAAGCCGAACACGCCCGCGGCGCCGAGGATCAGGACCAGAACCGCCTCGAGTCGGAAGCCGAGCAGGGTGGTACCCGCGACGGTGGCGAGCATCGACAGCAGGCACCACCCGTAGACGGCGACGACGCCGAGACCCAGGGCCTGTGCTCGGCGAGAATCACGGACGCGCACCACGATCCACAGAGTGCCGACGAGGCACAGGGCGCCCGTGAGGGTGAACTGCGCCATCGGGAAGGGCAGTTCGGAGCCGGACTCCGGCAGGTAGTGCAGAGCGGTTCCGCTCTCCGCGGTGCTGCCCGTCAGCGACGCGAGCAGGTACGGCGCCCAGACGATGAGCGCGAGCAGACCGGAGATGCCTGCGATGACGACGAGGCGAAGTGCCGGGTCGAGCAGCGCTGCGAGGGAACGGTTCTCCCGATACCGCAGTACCGCCGCGACCACCGCCATGAGCACGACGGTGAAGGCCGCGATGCCGAGATAGAGGGTGTAGACCGTCGCGGCGACGCCGAGGAACAGGCCGGTGCCGATGACGGCTCCCCACCCTGCGCCGCTGCTGCGGGAAGGCCGGTGGAGCGCGCCCCAGGCGAGGAGGAGGACAGGTGGGATCATGACCGCGATCGTCGCCCCGTACGCCTCGGGGGAGGCGTAGGCCAGCATCAGTGCCGTCACGCCGAGCGCGGCCAGTACCGCCAGGTCCGCTCGAACGAGACTGCGCCACAGTACGAGCGAGACCACGGCGGCGACGGCGAGGGAGGCGATGGCGTAGGGCTTGTAGGCCTCCCACCCGGCCATGCCGAGCGCGTCCGCGACCCGGCCGCCGACCCAGAACCACCCTGCGGGGTAGTACGGCGGGAGGTCGGCGTACGTCATGTCGGCCAGTGCCGGCGAGTCGGTGAGGCGAGTGAGGTACTCGGTGCGGAACTCCTGATCCACCGAGATGCCGAACAGGTACAGCTTCGTGGCGGCCAGCGGCATACCGAGCGTGACGGTGACGAATCCGGAGAGGCCGATCCACGACAGCAGGGTCGCGACACGGGGGGAGCGGCGCAGCCGGAGCATCACCACCGACGCGGCCAGCACGGCGAGAGCAGCTACCTGCCCGACCGTCGCGACGGCGCGAGTCACGTTGGAGGAGTTGAATGCCGGCCACTGCACCAGTGAGAAGGCGTACAGACCGACCGCCGCCACCGCGGCCGCGACGACTGCCGCGACGACGGCCTCTGCGCTGGTACTCAGAGCCGTCCGCATGACTCTGTTCGGCATGGCCCTGCTCAGATGGGGAGTTTGCGGAAGATCGGACGCGGGACGTGCCGCAGCGCCATCATGACGAAGCGGAAGGGCCCCGGAGCCCACACCAGATCCTTGCCCTTGCGGGACGCGGACACGGCCAGCTTGGCGATGTCCTCCTTGTCCACCGTCAGCGGTGCTTCCTTGACGTGCGCGCTGAACTTGGTGCGCACCATGCCCGGACGGATGACGGTGACGCGAGGTCCGAACTCGCGCAGGGCTTCCCCGAGGCCGAGGTAGAACCCGTCGAGTCCGGCCTTGGTGGAGCCGTAGACGAAGTTGGAGCGGCGCACGCGCTCGCCCGCGACGGAGGACATGACGATGATGCGGCCGAAGGCCTGCGCCTTCATCTTCTCGCCGAGGAGCACGCCCACCGACACCGACGCGGTGTAGTTGATGTTGGCCGTGAGCACGGCCTTGTTCTGGTCCTGCCACAGCAGTTCCGGGTCGAAGTCCACTGCGAAGGCCACGATCGCGACGTCGACGTCGCCCTTGGACCAGGCCTCGTCGATGACCGCGGGGTGTGACGCGGTGTCGAGCGCGTCGAAGTCGATGACCTCGACGGACTTGGCGCCCTTGGCCGTCAGCTGAGCGACGGCCGCGTCACGCAGAGGATCGTTGGGCAGCGCCGCGAGAATCACGCGAGCCGACGACGTCGAGAGGTACTCCTCGGTGATCGCGAGACCGATCTCGCTCGTGCCACCCAGTACGAGAATGGTCTGCGGGTCGCCCACAGCATCGATCGTCACAGCAGTTCCAACCTTCTGGCCATATCCGAGGCGAAGACGCCTGTGGGGTCGACGGATCGCCGAACGGCGATCCACTCGTCGATGCGCGGGTACATCGCGTGGAACGTGTCCGCGGACGTTCGGGAGTCCTTGGCGGTGTAGAGCCGTCCGCCGAACTCGAGCACCCGCCGGTCGAGGTCCGCGACGAACGCGCCGAGACCCTCCTTGATCGGGAAGTCGACGCAGACGTTCCAGCCCTCGATCGGGAAGCTCAGTGGCGCTTGGTTTCCCGGCCCGAAGAGCTTGAAGACGTTGAGGAACGAGTAGTGCCCCGAGCGCTGGATGTCGTGGATGATATTCTTGAACTCCCCGACGGCCTGCGGCGGCACCACGAACTGGTACTGCAGGAATCCGGCCGGGCCGTAGGCCCTGTTCCACTCCCCGAACATGTCGAGCGGGTGATAGAACTGCGTCAGGTTCTGCACCTTGCCGCGGTAGGTACCCGACTTGCGGTACCAGAGTTCGCCGATGGGTCCGAACGTGTACTTGTTCGCGAGGCCGTTGGGGAACACGTCGGGGAAGGTCAGCAGCGGCTTCGCGCTGAAGCGCAGCGGATCCTTCTGCAGCTTCGCCGGCAGCTGGTCCAGGGTCGCGAGCGATCCGCGCGACAGCGCCGCACGTCCCAGCTTCGGCGGTCCCGAGATGGCGTCGAACCAGGCGCTCGAGTAGTCGTACCGGCTCTCGCTGCCGTCGCTGTGGATCGCGATGGTCTCGTCGAGGCTCGCCGTCACGTCGCCGTCGGCGATGAAGTACGCGGTCTCGGTCGGCGTCATCTCGATGGTGGCGCGCAGGATGATGCCGGTGAGGCCGTTACCGCCCACCGTGGCCCAGAACAGTGCCGCGTCGTCGCCGTCGGGCGTGATGTGGCGGACGCTGCCGTCCGCGAGCAGCAGCTCCATCGAGCGCACGTGATTGCCGAAGCTGCCGGCGCTGTGATGGTTCTTCCCGTGGATGTCGCATCCGATGGCGCCGCCGATGGTCACCTGACGAGTGCCGGGGAGCACGGGGACCCACAGACCCAACGGCAGTGCCGCACGCATCAGCTGGTCGAGGCTCACTCCACCGTCCACATCGACGATGTGCGTCTCCGCGTTCATCGAGTGGATGCGGTTCAGTGCGCTCATGTCGACGACGAGCCCGCCGCCGTTCTGCGCATTGTCGCCGTACGAACGGCCGAGTCCGCGGGCGATGACGCCCCGCCTCAGATGGGACGGCTTGCTCTCGTTCTGCTCCGCGACGCGGACGACGGCGGCGGCCACGATCTCGGGATCGGACGTGGTCAGCACCTGCGCCGTGGTGGGCGAGGTACGTGCCCACCCGGTGAGGGTGCGCGCACTGGTGGGTGGCAATTCGGTGATGGACATCGGATCGAATGTTACCCGCCCGGTGGCGCACCCCTCGCCGACCGCAGTCAGCGCGGGTCGATGACGACCTCCCACCCGGGTCCGAAGATCGGCTGACGGCACACTTCTTGCTCCGCGTCGACGCACCGCTCGAGCGCTCCGAGATCGGGCCGATCCGGATACGGAGCGGGTGAGAAGTCGTGAACGACACCTGAAGCACCGGCGAGGAGTAGTGCCGCGGCCAGAATCCGTGGCCACGCGCGCTTCGCAGACCCGATGGTGAGCCACAGCAGGATCACGGCGATGGCCATCGGCGTGGTGACGTGCCGTTGCAGCGAGAAACTCCAGGTGACCATGGCAGGCCCGTACGCGTTCACCGCAGCGAACAGCAACACTGCGAACAGAATCCACAGTCCCACGGCGACGCGCGGGATCGCCCAGCAGGTGACGAGCACGACGCCGGTGATCCATACGGTTGCGAGCACGGTCATGGTCAGGTTCGGCGTGCCCGCGTAGATGTTGCGGTCACCGGACAGGAATCCACCGCCGACCCGCTCCGCTGCGGTCCGTGCCAGCAACTGTGGAGTCGCCGCGCTGAGCGTCTCTCGGTCCGACGTCAGGTAGACCGCGAGTTGGACCACGGACGTCGTGACCACCACACCGAGAACGGCGAGCGAGTGGCGTGTCCGACTCACGCGTAGCCACCGCCACGCGAAGAACGGCAGAAATATCACGACGAGTGGTCCGGACAGGCCCATGAGCGCCAGGGCGATCAGCTCGCATCCTCGACCCACCCGCGTCGCGGGGTCCGTGCTGAGGACCAGCAGAGTCATCGCCGTGCCGGCAGCGAAGATCAGATTTGCGATGTTGCCGTAGACCTCCCACAACGCCGGCAAGAGGCACAGCGAGGCGAAGAGACCCGCTCGCAGAACGGGCGACGGGAGCAGCGGTTCCAATCGTCGAGACAGCGCGGGACCCATCATCACCAGGTGCACCACCATGGTGGCGACGAGGTACGCCAGTGGAACCGCGGTGATCGGAACCTGAACGAACAGCGCCGCGATCAGGCGAGGAATGGCGTGCAGATACCCCGCATAGGGATCGACCAGTGCCCGGAGCCCGTCGTTGTGAGCGCCCGCGAGGAATATCTCGCCGTCCTCCGCGAACAGTCCCGGACTGCGGAATCGAGGGAGCCCACGCACGACGAACAAGACAGCACCGGCCATAGCCACGGCACCCGCGATGGTCCACTGGGCCCTGAGGGTTGCCGGGCGAGTCCGGCGAGGCGAGGCTGTGAGCGTCGAGGTGTCCACGCGAAGACCCTACGTTCCGTTTTCGCGGCCAGGGCTACAGTGATCGACCGTGTCCTTTGATCCCGCCGAGCCGTCCGATCCGGGCCAGCGCCTTCCTCTGCCCGTCGAGATCCCCGTCACGGAGAACACCGCCGACGACGCGCTGGATCTGAGGACCCAGATCGTCCGGTTCCTCGTCACCGGGGTGCTGTCTGCCGTCGTCGACTTCTCCATCACCATCGCGCTGCAGTACGGCCTGGACGTGCAGCTCTCGCTGGCCAAGGCCGCGGGATTCGTCGTGGGCACCACCGTCGCGTACCTGATCAACCGGCGCTGGACGTTCGCGGCACCGCCGTCGCGGGCGCGGTTCGTGGCCGTCGTCGTCCTCTACGCGGCGACGTTCGGTGTCCAGAACGTGCTGTACACGCTGTTCGGGCACCTGTGGCCGGAGACGATCCTCTACAGCGCCGCGGCGTTCGTCATCGCGCAGGGCACCGCGACGGTGATCAACTTCGTGGTCCAGCGAGCGGTGATCTTCAAGTTGCGCTGACGCGCCCGTGCGCCTTTTGCGCACCCAGGGATACGCAAAAGGCGCACGGGGGCTATGCCCAGTCCTCGAAGGCGGGTGCTGCGGCGTCCTTGTCGGAGAGTTGGTAGGTCAGGGGTGTGCCGTCGCGGCCGTGGGTGGGCCAGTCGATGGCGAGGTCGGGGTCGAGCGGGTGGATGTCGCGGTCCGCTCCGGGGGTGTACTCGAGGCTGCACAGGTACATCACCGTGGAGTGGTCCTCGAGGGAGAGGATCGCGTGACCCAGCCCGACGGGCAGGTACACCGCGCGGCGGTCGACGTCGTCGATGAGCACCGAGTCCCAGGTGCCGTACGTCGGTGAGTCCTTGCGGAGGTCGACCACGACGTCGAGGAACGCGCCGCGGGTGCAGGTGACGTACTTCGCCTGCCCGGGTGGGTCGACGGTGACGTGGATGCCGCGCAGCACACCGGCGGCGGAGACCGAGCAGTTGGCCTGCAGCAGTTCCAGGGGGTGCCCGACGGCGGCGGTGAAGGCGGAGTCCTTGTGCCACTCGAAGAACACCCCGCGGTCGTCGCCGAACTGGCGGGGAGTGAACTCGAACGCCCCGGGGACGCGCAGTTCGCGGAAGCTCACGGTCGGTGTCCTCTCTCGAGCAGGTCCAGCAGGTACGCCCCGTATCCGGACTTGAGCAGTGTCTGCGCGCGGGCGCGCAGGTCGTCGTCGGTGATGAACCCGCGGCGCCACGCCACCTCCTCGGGGGCGCCGATCTTGAGGCCCTGGCGTTGTTCGATGGTGCGCACGTAGTTGGAGGCGTCGAGGAGTGATTCGAAGGTGCCGGTGTCGAGCCAGGCGGTCCCACGCGGCAGCACCTGCACCTGCAGGGTGCCCGCCTCGAGGTAGTGGCGGTTGACGTCGGTGATCTCGTACTCCCCGCGGGCGGAGGGGGCGAGGTCGCGGGCGATGGCGATGACGTCGTTGTCGTAGAAGTACAGCCCCGGTACCGCGTAGTTCGACCGCGGGTGCGCCGGCTTCTCCTCCAAGGACAGGGCGGTGCCGCTCTCGTCGAATTCGATGACCCCGTAGGCGGTGGGGTCGGAGACCTCGTAGGCGAACACCGCGCCGCCGTCGATGTCCCCGAACCGGCTCAGCTGCGTTCCCAGGCCGGGGCCGTAGAAGATGTTGTCCCCCAGCACCAGTGCGGCGCCCTCGGTGCCGATGTGGTCGGCGCCCAGCACGAACGCCTGCGCGAGGCCGTTGGGTTCGTGTTGCACCTTGTAGGTCAGCGAGATGCCGAACTGGGAGCCGTCGCCGAGAAGCCGCTGGAACTGCTCGGCGTCCTGCACGGTGGTGATGATCAGGATGTCGCGGATCCCGGCGAGCATCAGCGTGGTCAGCGGGTAGTAGATCATCGGCTTGTCGTAGACGGGCACCAACTGCTTGCTCACGCCCTGAGTGATCGGATGCAGCCGCGACCCCGTGCCACCGGCCAGAATGATTCCTCGCATGATGGTCGAGTCTTTCAGACTGCGCTTCGCGCCGCTCTCCCACGTAAAGTGCCGCCCATGAGAATGCTCGTGACCGGCGGCGCCGGGTTCATCGGCGCGAACTTCGTGCACCTGACCGCCCGCACCCGCCCCGACATCGAGATCACCGTCCTCGACGCCCTCACCTACGCTGGCAACCGCGCCTCCCTCGAGCCTGTCGCAGACCGCATCACCTTCGTGCACGGCGACATCACCGACACCGCCCTCGTCGACCGCCTCGTCGCCGACACCGACCTCGTCGTCCACTTCGCCGCCGAATCCCACAACGACAACTCCCTCGGCGACCCCTGGCCGTTCGTGCACACCAACATCGTCGGCACCACCACCCTCCTCCAAGCCGTCCGCACCCACGACGTCCGCTACCACCACATCAGCACCGACGAGGTCTACGGCGATCTCGAACTCGACGACCCCGCCCGGTTCACCGAGAACACCCCCTACAACCCCTCCTCGCCGTACTCCTCCACCAAGGCCTCCAGCGACCTGCTGGTGCGCGCCTGGACCCGCTCCTTCGGCGTCCGCGCCACCATCTCCAACTGCTCCAACAACTACGGCCCCTACCAGCACGTCGAGAAGTTCATCCCCCGCCAGATCACCGGCGTCCTCACCGGCGTCCGCCCCAAGCTCTACGGAGCCGGACTCAACGTCCGCGACTGGATCCACGTCGAGGACCACAACACCGCCGTCTGGACCATCATCGACAAGGGCGCCCTCGGCCAGACCTACCTCATCGGCGCCGACGGCGAGGTCGACAACCGCACCGTCGTCGAGACCATCCTCGAACTCTGCGGCCACGACAAGAGCGACTTCGACTTCGTCACCGACCGCCCCGGCCACGACCTGCGCTACGCCATCGACAGCACCCGCCTACGCACCGAACTCGGCTGGACACCCCGCTACTCCGACTTCCGCAGCGGACTCGCCGCCACCATCGACTGGTACCGCGACAACGAATCCTGGTGGGCGCCGCAGAAAGCCGCGACCGAAGCGGCCTACGCATCGGCCGGCGAACGGACGCTCTGATCAGACGGGTTCCGGCGGCTGGTGTGTGATGCGGCGCCGCAGCAGCACGTACACCGCGCGGCGCAGGAACGACGTCACGAGCGCACGAGCATTACCGATACGAACGTCGTTCTCGGACAGCAGGTCCGGGTAGGCCGCGCGCAGTTTCCGATGGAATCCCGCGGCCTGCCCCGCCTGTTCCCGCGCCAGGCGCACGCTCCACTGCCCGGCATTGATGCGGAACGCCGCGAGCGACGACCGGATGGCCACCACGTCACCCTTGAGTGCGACCTCCGTGAAGGTCGCTTGATCGATGAGGAACGGGTGGTCGTTGTCCCACCAGCCGATGTCGGCGAGGGCGTCTCGTCGCATCAGGACGCATCCCGGCTCTCCGAAGATGTTGGAGCCGGCGAGCACCGCGGTGCGTGCGGCTGTGCGTCCGTCGACGAGGCCGGACAACTTTCCCAAGCCACGCGTGGCGATGATGGTCTTGCCGGCGGCGTCCACGAGCGTGCGTTGCGACGCCACCAGGACGGCCGACGGGTGCGCGTCGAACGCGGCGACCTGGTCGGCGATCGACGTCTCGGTGATCGTGTCGTCGCCGCACACGAGTTTGATCAGCTCGCCCGTGGCCAGTCGACTCACTCTGTCCCAGTTGCGTTTCGCTCCACCGCCGGCCTCCGTGTGCTCGACGCGGATGCGATCGTCGTCGTAGCGGGCGATGACGTCGAGGGTGGAGTCGGTCGACGCGTGATCGGCGATCACCAGCTCGAAGTCTCGGTAGGTCTGACTCAGGATCGACTCGATGGTCTCGCCGATGAAGTCGGCGTTGTTGTACGCCGGGACCACGATCGACACGCGGGGTGCCATGTCAGGAACCTTTCACCGAGGACGAGCGCTTGAACGAGAAGTCGCGGTAACCGAAGAAGCTGATGCAGGCGGTGAGCAAGGTGATGACCAGCTGGGACGGGATGGGTGCGAATCCGAGTACCGAGACGGCGACGGTCATCGCGGCGAGGTTCACCGCGAAGGCCCCGGAGTTGACCACGACGAACCGCCAGAAGTCGCGAAGCACGTGTCCCCGCACCCGGAAGACCAGGTAGCGATTCGTGCAGAAGGCAGTCAGCACGTTGCACAGGTAGCCGAGCACGATGGCGGCGTGATAGCCGAGCGTGTCACCGATCGCGAGCTGCCAGACGATGAACCAGACGGTGCCGAGCACCGTGTTGAAGCCGCCCACCAGGAGAAAGACGAGGCCCTGGTTGCCCATCAGGCGGAGGAGCGGGCCGACCGGCTGCGCGTCCACGACGACACGGTCGTCGTCGGCAGGTTGATCGGCGGTCACCACGGCAGTGTCGCAGCAGCGTTCACCGTGGCACAAACTCGCGGAGCCGCTCCGGGCTCGTCACCCGCGGTGACCGGCGAGAAGCGAGGACCGGATGGACTCCAGCGTCGAGGCGATGCCGGCGGGGAGCGTGCGGTGAGTCCTGCGATCGATCTCGGGCCAGACGGTGGACCGGAGGCGCAGGTCACGGCCCTGGAGCGAGGACAACGGGGAGGCGGCCTGGACGACGAGCGGTCGGCGACGGAAGACCGACCTGCACGCGCCGAGAATGGCCCCGATGGTGACGGCATTGCCCGAGGCGAAGATCTTGGTGACGGGGTCCGTGCGCTCCCGCGCGGCGACGTCCAGGGCGTCCGCCACCATCTCTGCCGCATCGGAGATGTAGAGGTAGTCGCGCAGGGTGTCGATGGGCACGTAGATCGAGATGGGTGATGCCAACAGGTACCCGCGGCACAGGTGCGAGATGAGGCCCTGCGGCTTCGACAAGTTCTGTCCTGGTCCGTACAGGTTGGCGAAACGGCCGACGACCACCGACGCGTCGGTGCGTCGACCGAAGTCCACCGCTCTCTGCTCGGCGCGTAGCTTCGCGTGGCCGTACTCGCCCAGCGGCGCGACCGCACTCGACTCGTCGTGCGGTGCGTCGGGCGTGCCCGCGTAGACCCCACCGGCGGACGACGCGTGGAAGACGGTGACAGGCTCCGGCCTCGGGACCGCATACGACTCGAGCTGTGCCAGCGCGTGTGCGAACAGGTCGTTCTCCCGGTCGAAGGCCTCGCGCGGCGTGCCGTTGACGCCTGCGCCCGCACACCACACGACATTGACCCGACGTGCGTCGGAGGTGGCCACCGCTCGCGCGCGAGAGGTGATCACGGTGCGAGCCGCGTCCTCGTCGAGCCACGGGATCGTCTCGGTCACCACCCGGTGCCCACGGCGGACGAGTTCGGCGGAGACGGCCGAGCCGAGAAGTCCACCACTCCCGACGACCCAGGACAACGTCGTCACGAGAGGTCGGGGTTCTCGGCGTCCCGGTTCTCGGCGCCGACTTTCGGAGGCACCCGGCCGGCACGGCCCAGAGGCCCGGCAGCCGGATCGCCCACGATCAGATAGGGAGGCTTTCCCATCGCGGTCTTCACGTTGACGCCGACGTACTCCGCGACGACGCCGAGAGAGAACAGGGTGGCCCCGAACCCGAACAGCAGGACGACCATGGTGGATGCCCAGCCGCGGACCTCGGTGTCCGGGTCGAAGAACGTGTACACGACGAGGAGATAGGCGACCAGGACCAGACCGAGAACGGCGAACACCACCCCCAGCACGCTGACCAGTCGCAACCCCTTGGTGCCGCTGGAGAGAACCATGCGCCAGAAGTGGGACAGCAGGGTCCGCAGGTTGTAGCCGGAACGCCGTCCCTGTTCCTCGCGCAGCGTCACCGGGCTGGTGGTCACACTGCCGGCGATCCACCCGAGTGCGACGTCGAGGTACGCCTCGGATCCGGCGTACGCGGCCACCGACCGTCCGACCTCGCCCACGACCATGCGGAAGCTGCTGTACTGCACGGTGTTCTCACCGGCCAACGCCTTGGCGATGAGCCACTTCGAGCCCTTGCTCGTCGCGTTGCGCCACAGTCCGTGCGGGGCGGCGTTGGTGCCGCGGGCGTAGACGACCGAGGCCTGCTCGTCGAGTGCGGTATCGAGAAGTCCGCCGATGTCGGCGGGATCGTGCTGCCCGTCCTCGTCCATCGTGACGATCCACTCGCCGCCGCTCGAAGCCATCCCCGCAAGGGTGGCAGGGTGCTGCCCGAAGTTCCGGCTCAGCCAGATTCCTCGGACGAAGGAGTGACGGTCCGCCAGGTCTCGGATGACGGCCGCGGATCCGTCCGGGCCGTGGTCGAACACCAGCAGAACCTCCTCGACCACCGCGAGGCGACGACCGGGGGTCAGAAAGGGCCGGGTGAGGGTCTCGAGCTCGTCGGTCAACGGGCCGAGGGTCCTCTCGCCCTGGTAGACGGGCACGATGACCGAGATCCGGTGCGGAAGCTGATCGTCAGTCACGAGAGCCGACCCTATAACGCAGAGGGGCCGGTTGCCGACGAGCGAGCCGCCGACTGCGGTCGCGCAGAGAACCGTCGTCGGACGTCGAGCACGACCAGGCCGAGCAGAACGACGATTCCAGCGCCCATGGCAGCCAGTCCGAGCCGGAAGCCGGGCGGGCGGAAGGTCAGCTCGAGATCGGCGTCGGTGGTGCCCGGGGGCAGGTCGACGTAGAGGAAGGTGTCGCCCAGCCCCTTGGTCTGCAACGGCTGTCCGTTCAGCGTGGCCGTGTATCCGGGCCAGGCGAGCCTGGCGAAGATCACGCTGCCGCCGGCGGCGGAGCTCACGCGCAGGGTCTCGTCGACGTCGCTCGAGCGCACCGGCTCGACGTCGGCGTTCACAGTGGCGGACACGGTGCCCTCCTGCGTCGACACCGGTCCGTCGACACGTTCGAGGACGGCGACCTGGTCGGACTGCGGTCGCGGAACATCGACCCAGCGCCACCCGCGCGGAACCGGCATCTGCCGCCACATCGGGTATTGCGCCTTCTGGACGACGACGCGGTCGAGCAGCATCAGATCGGCAGTGGTCCGCCCGGTGTAGACGTCGGGGCGGAACACGTTGCGATAGGCATCGGTACAGGTCGTGCCCTCGTAGGCGACACACAGAAGTTCGGCGAACGCTTCATGGCCGACGGGCGTGTAGGCGCTGACGTAGTCGAGATCGAGCACCTTGGCGTAGTTGCCGTAGACCTGCGCCCGCCAGCGATCGGTCGCCTCTTCGGGTGATCTGTCGGACAGAGCTCGGTCGCCCAATTGCAGCGTGGTCCCGGTCCAGTCCGGGAACTCGGCACGGGCCTGCTGCTGGGAAGAGGGGAAATCCCACTCGCTCAGAACGGGTCGGTAGTTGTGTACCTGGTACAGCGCGACGGGGATGACCGAGACCATGAGCAGTGCGGTGGCGGCGGTCGTTCTGCGCGCGCGGAACACGGCGACGACGACACCGCCGAGAACCACGACGAAGACGACCGACAGCAGGTGACGTCCGGCCAGTTGCGGTCCGGACGACAGTGCCCGAACAAGCAGTACGCCGGTGATGACCCCGGCCGCCGTCAGTCGGCCGCGCAGACCGCGCAGCGTTCCGAAGCGGCTCAGGAGAACCGCGGCGATGATGAGTAGAGCGACGGCGACGAAGGGCAACAGCCGTCCGGGCCAGCGAATCGGTCCGATGTCGGAAGGCCCCGCCGTGTAGAGCAGAAGGGCGCCGAGAACGATGAGGGGACCGGACAGTTCGCGCACGACCGTCGGCACACGGCGCCAGTCGACGAACGCCATCGCGGGGACGAGGAACCAGGCGACGTAGGTGACCGGCGCCGTGGTCGTCTCGCCGCTCCACGACTGCATGCTGGTCACCGCCGACGGCAGACTCGCGCTGAAGGTCTCCGACCAGGGGACCACGAGGAAGTTGTCGTTGAGGGTGCCCTCGGCGCCCGACCGCCACGTGACGCCCGAGGTGAGCACGCCGGGGAGGAAGGTGACGGCGCCGCACAGGGCGGCGGCGATCGACACGGCGCCGAGTCGGAGCACCGGCATCAGGGCGCGCGCACGCAGGTACTCGCCGATCATCACCGCTCCCGCGGCGACTCCGGCCATGAGGGCCGCGTGAACGTATCCCACGCTGATGGCGAGGTAGAGAAACGCGAAGACGGGTAGCGGACCGGAGGTGCCGCGGGCATAACGCACGGCACTCGCCCAGGCATTGATCACCCAGGCCATGCCGATCAGCGACGTCACCCAGGACGGCTGCTCGAAGAAGAGGGTGAATCCCGCGAACGGCGTGGCTGTCGCAGCGACCGCCGCCCAGGAGGGCCTGGATCCGTACTCCAGAGCCACGCGGTAGACGCCGATCGCCAGCACCACGGCGAAGAAGATCTTGACGACGGCAGCGAGCAGTGCCAGGTCGTCCACCGACGGTGAGATCAGGTTGACGATCATCTGTACGGGATTCCAGAGCCCACCCTGGCCCTCGACCGGGTAGTTGCCGGCCATCCACTGGGTGGTGACGAGGGGGAGGAACTGCCCTTCACGCAGCAGGCGGCCCAGAGCGAGCCAGTTGCCCACCGCGCCGGACTCGGTGTCGTCGAGGTAGAAGAAGCGATGATCGCTCACGAGGATCGCGACGAACCCCAGCACCACCACCACACCGGAGCCGAGACCCCAGGACCAGCGCTCTCGACGGGACGTCTCGACCGAGGTCACGACAGGCGTGTGCGTCACACCGTCCTCGCTTCCTGACCGACACGTCGTTCCCCGCAAGTGTCATGGACGCGACGGAACCCTCCCGGTTGTTATCGTAGGTCACAGACCGGTCTCATTTGTTACGGGGTGCGACGAGCACGCCTGTCTCTACTGTCAGGAGTTGGACAACCGATGCAGTCGACCGCGCCCGCGACGATTCCGCACAGCGGCCACGACAGGTTGGTCCTCCAGCGAGGCGTCTTCCTCGGCCCCTCCACCAGAGTGAATCCCGACCTGTACGTGCAGATCGAGAAGGGCAGCGGGGATCGCAGGCGCCACGACATGACGCTCGCGAAGAACTCCTTCGCTCACACCAACACGTACTTCGGGCGCTTCGCGGCGTCCTACTGGCAGCGGTGGACCACGGTCGGCGCGGTCACGGCGTCTCTGCGCATCGCGACGAGCGGCCGTGTCCGAGTGCGACTGCTGGCCTCGGACATCGCCGGTCACCGCCGCATAGTGTCGGTGCAGGAGACGCGGAGCGACGCCGTGCTGACATTCGAGGCTCCGCTCGACAAGTTCGTCGACGGCGGTGCCCTCTGGCTGGAGTTCGAGACGTTCGGCGAGTCCGCCGTCGTCGACGGCCTCGAGTGGACCCACGCCACCACGGTGCCGAGACGTCCGGTGGCCATTGCCATCTGCACGTTCAACCGCGCCATCGACTGTGCGCACACGGTGGCCGCACTGGCGTCCGACGACGTGGTGTTGTCGCTGATCGACACCGTGCACGTCGTGGATCAGGGCACCGACCTCGTGCAGGACCAGCCGGAGTTCGCCGATGCGCAGGCGCGGATGGGCGACACCCTGGTGTACCTCCGGCAGCCCAATCTCGGTGGTGCAGGCGGTTTCACGCGCGGACTGTACGAGGTGACCGCGTCTCGGAGCGGTGTCGACGTCATCCTCATGGACGACGACATCCTGTGTGAGCCGGAGACGGTGCTGCGTCTGAGCGCCTTCGCCAACGTCACGGCCCAGCCGACGCTGGTCGGCGCGCAGATGCTGTTCCTGCTCAATCCCGACTACCTCAACGTCGGCGCGGAGGAGGTGGACTTCCTGCACCTGCAGCACGGCCGCACCGTCGGAAAGGCGTTGTCCAACAAGAGCATGATCAAGAAGAACCAGGAGCGCCGGGTCGACGCCGGCTACAACGCCTGGTGGACGTGCCTGATCCCGTCCGAAGTCGTCGAGGAGATCGGTCTCCCGCTTCCCATGTTCTTCCAGTGGGACGACGTGGAGTACGGCGTGCGCGCCGGCCGTGCGGGCTTCCCGACCGTCACGCTGCCCAACGCGGCGGTGTGGCACGCCGACTTCTACTGGAAGGACTTCGACGACTGGGCGCGGTACTTCAGCACGCGTAACTCGCTGATCGTCGGGTCTCTGCACAGCGACCTGAACACGACGGTGTTGTCGCGAATGTTCCTGCGCCACATCGCCGAGTACGTCGTCGGAATGCAGTACGGCCTCGCCCATACCACCTTGAAGGGTATCGAGGACTGGCTGTCGGGGCCGGACCATCTGTCCGACGGCGGCATGGCGGCGATGGCTCGTATCCGAGCCGACCGCAAGGAGTACCCGGAGACGATCATGCACCCGGCGGCCACCGCGCCGGTGCCCTCCGCGGACGTGCGGGTCTCGCGAGCGGGCGGGGAGCCGAGCGCGATGCGAGCGGTGTTGGCCAAGCGCGGTGTCGACCAGTTCCTCGGACGCACGATCGGCGGTCTCGTCGGCGTCACGCGCGAGGACGCGCACTGGTGGCACATCGCGAGGTTCGACCACGTCGTGGTCACCGACGCATCGCAGGGCGGCGTTCGAATCCGCAAGCGGGACAAGGCACGTGGAGTCGCGCTGATGGTGCGTGCCGTCAAGGTGATGCGGCGTCTGCGGCGGGAGGCTCCTGCTCTGCAGGAGCAGTACCGCGCGGCCGGTGCCGATCTCATCGCACGCGAGAACTGGGCGCGTCTCTACGGAATCGACACTGCCGTCACCGAATCGGTCAGGTGAGCCGGACCGCCACCTGCTCGTTGTTGGACGTGTAGGCGAGGTACTCGAACGTCGCCCCGGTGCGGTGGACGAACTCGGTCCACGCCTTGTACTCGTGCAGGGCCCAGCCGGGAAAGTTGAAGAACTCGTCGAACACGATGACGGTGCCCGGCACCAATCGTGACTCGAGACGGCGCAGGACGAAGTCGGTCGACGAGTACAGGTCGGCGTCGAGGTGCAGGAACGCGACCGGGCCGCGGTTCTTCGACAGGAACGGCCCGAGGGTCTGCTGGAACATGCCCTTCACCAGATGCGCTCCCGGAACGTCCGGTAGCGCGTCCTGAGCGAAGGTCCCGGCCTCGAAGCCGGTGCGCCAGTCCTCGGGCAGGCCCTCGAAGGTGTCGAAGCCGGCGATGACTCCGACGTTGGCGGCGCGGCGCCACTCGTCGACGATGATCGCCAGCGTGGTCCCGGTGGCGACGCCGAACTCGAGTGCCATGCCGTCGATGGACACCGCACCCAGGGCGTGCCGCAACGTGAGGTCGGGACGGGTGAACGACGGCGTCCGCGGGAGGTTGTCCTCCACGAAGTCGGCACTCGACGCCGTGGCCTCGAGGTCCGAGGCGAACGGGATGTCGCGGCGCATCCGGAACTCCAGCGTGGTGATGGATTCCTGCAGGTCGGCGATCGTCTTCGCCTGACCCGTGATCAGGTCGATCAGCTCACTGTGACGGCGGTCGGCCTCGGGTGCCACGGCGTCCTGGACTGCCTGCACGACCTTGCCCCGCGCCGAGGCTCTGACGCGTCGGCTCCACCGCATCACCCGCACCGTCCACTCGTCATGGGGACATACCGTAGTTCAGGGTTTGCGGAAGTACTCATCCCGGCCGAGCTTGCGCAGACGCAACCACTCGCGCAGGCCGCGGAGGTCTCGTCGTGTGACCACGAAATACCACCCGAAGCGAACCCATTCCTGCGGGAGAAGCTTGCGCATGCCCGGTTGGGCCATCAGGTATCCGCGGTTGCGGTAGGTGAAGTAGCGCTTGGTGGCGTCGTCCGGATACTGCGTGTGCATCCGGCCGCCGAGAATCGGCTTGAACTCGTCGGCACCGTTCGGATGCAGGTACGCGGTCTGCAGGCACGTGCCGAACGCCAGCCCCGAGCGCGTGAGGCGACGGTGGATCTCGACCTCGTCGCCGCGGACGAAGAGCCGGAGGTCGGGGACACCGACGGCGTCGATCGCAGCGGCCGAGAACAGCGCACCGTTGAACAACGACGCGTACGACGGCAGCAGTTCCTCGTCACCGAGCTCGGACCGCCACCGTCGCCACGCGGTGCCGCGTCGCAGCGGGAACGCGAGGTGATCGGGATCGTCGATGTCGCACACGACGGGGGAGACCTCGTCGAGGCCGTGGCGCACCGCGCAGTCGAGGAGCGTGGCAAGGACGTCCGGCCCCTCCGGCCTGCCGTCGTCGTCGGCGAGCCACACCCGCTCGGCACCGAGGGACAGCGCGTGCAGCATCCCCAGCGCGAAGCCGCCGGCCCCGCCGAGGTTGTGCTTGCTCCCGAGGTAGGTGGTCGGCACATCTGCGCTCTCGACGAGCTCGCGGACCGCGGTCTCGTCCGCGTTGTCCACCACGATCAGATGGTCGAGCGGACGTGTCTGCGACGTCAGGACGGCGAGGGACTGGGCCAGCAGCTCGCGGCGCCGGTGGGTGACCACCACGCCGACGATGAACTCAGGCATGCGGGTCGTGATCGGTCTGGCCACGATCCGCGGCCTCCAGCTCACGGATGACGTGCGCGACGTGGTCTGCCGCGTCGTCACCCTCGTACGACCGCACGACCTCCTCGATGCCGCCCTGCTGCCGCACATGGCCGTGATCGATCCACATCGCGGAATCGCAGAGCTGGGCGAGGAACTCGTTGGAGTGCGAGGCGAAGACGAGGATGCCAGAGCGCTGCACGAGCTTCTGCAGACGAGTACGCGCCTTCTTCATGAACTCGGCGTCGACCGCGCCGATGCCCTCGTCGAGCAGCAGGATCTCGGGGTCGATGCTCGTGACGACGCCCATGGCGATGCGCACGCGCATGCCCGTCGAGTAGGTGCGGAGCGGCATGTCGAGGTACTCGCCGAGCTCGGTGAAGTCGGCGATCTCGTCGATCTTCGACATCATCTGCTTGCGCGTCTGGCCGAGGAACAGGCCACGAATGATGATGTTCTCGTAGCCGGAGATCTCCGGGTCCATGCCGACGCCCAGGTCGAAGACCGGAGCGACGCGGCCCCGGACGACGGCGCTGCCGCGGGTGGGTTCGTAGATGCCGGCCAGCAGGCGCAGGAGCGTCGACTTGCCCGCACCGTTGTGGCCGACCAGTCCGACGCGGTCGCCCTCCTTCAGCGAGAGTGTGATGTCGCGCAGCGCCTCCACGACGACGACGTCACTGCTGTTGCGTCCGATGGTGCCGCCGGCCTTGCCGAGGAACGCTTTCTTCAGCGACCGGGTCTTGGCGTCGAAGATGGGGAAGTCGACGCACGCGCCGTGCGTCTCGATGCTGACTGTCATGTGTGTCTCGTCCGATCAGACCCAGTAGGGCACGCGGGCCCGGAACGTACGCATCGCCACCATGGTGACGGCGAGGCCGACGGCGGTGAACGCCAGCACGATGTACCAGTGGTACGCCTGCTGGTCCTCACCGATGAGGGGTGCACGCAGGATGTCGAGGTAGTGGAACAACGGATTGATCTCCACCAGCCGCGCGCGGTCCGCCGCGGCGCCGCCCATCTTCTCGAGGTTGGCCGTGGTCCACACGATCGGCGTCATGAAGAAGAGCAACTGGACGATGCTGCCGAGGATCGGGGACAGGTCGCGGTAGCGGGTGGCGATGATGCCGAACAGCAGTGATGCCCACACCATGTTCACCACGATCAGGGCCAACGCCGGGATCGCCATGACGATGGTCCAGTGCAGCTCCGGACGGAACACCGCGAGCATGATGAGGTAGATCAACATGTTGTGGCCGAGGAGCAGCACCTGGCGCCACACGAGCCGGTAGATGTGCACGCTCAGTGCCGACGGCAGTTGTTTGATCAGGCCCTCGTTGGCCACGAAGACGTCGGCACCCTCGAGGATCGACGCGCTGATGAGGTTCCAGATGATGAGCCCGACCGTGACGTGGGGCAGGAACGACTTCAGGTCGATGTCGAGGAGGACCGAGTACAGCAGGCCCATGGCGACGGCCTGCACACCCGTGGCGATGGTGATCCAGAACGGTCCGATGACGGAGCGCCGGTACCGCTGCTTGATGTCCTGCCATCCGAGGCTCAGCCACAGCTCACGCTGCGCGTATCCCTGCCGGAGATCGCGGACGGCGCGGCGGAACGTCTGCGAATCGGACGCGGGTGCATCCCCGGAGTTCGAGTCCCCGGTGTTCGAGTCGATCGCTGGTGCTGCCACGACCGACGACCCTACAGACGAGAACCGTCAGAGGTACTGGCCGGTGCCCTGCCCGTGCTGGCCCTGACCGCCGCCGCCGATGGACACACCGGGCGGCAGTGCACCCTGGCGCATCTGCTCGAGCTGGGCGCGCGCCGCCATCTGCTGAGCGAAGAGCGCCGTCTGGATGCCGTGGAACAGTCCCTCGAGCCAGCCCACCAGCTGAGCCTGGGCGATGCGGAGTTCGGCGTCGGACGGCACCGCGTCCTCGCCGAAGGGAAGGGCCAGGCGCTGCAGCTCGTCGCGCAGCTCCGGAGCGAGACCCTGCTCGAGCTCACGGATGGAGGAGGTGTGGATCTCCTTGAGGCGGGTGCGGCTGGCGTCGTCCAGCGGTGCCGCGCGGACCTCCTCGAGGAGTTGCTTGATCATGGTGCCGATACGCATGACCTTGGCGGGTTGCTCGACCATGTCCGCCAGCGATTCCTGGTCGTCGCCGTCCGACGAGTCGCCGGCCCCGGTGACGTTCGCGCGGGCTGCGGCCGCCGCCGCCTCGCGGGGACTCAGCGCGATCGGCTGCCCGTCCGGACCGATGACGACGACGTGGTCGGCGCTGTCGTCCGCGCGGCCGCCGTCCGAGTTCTGCTCGTGTGAAGACGTCATGTATCCATCTTGACCCGGGTCGCTCACCAGGGTGGGGTCCGGGGCGTGCCCGTGCGTGCCCGCCCTGTCGCCGTCGGCGCCTAGAGTGTGCGGCATGACCTACGACGTCGCCCGCGTACGAGGGCTGTTTCCCTCGCTCGGCGACGGCTGGATCCATCTCGATCCGCAGCTGGGCATGCAGATCCCCGACCGGGTGGCCACGGCAGTGTCCACCACCTTCCGCGGGACCGCATCGACGCACATCGGCCGGCACCCCTACGCGCAGCGCAGCGCGAAGGTCGCCGACGACGCCCGGCAGGCCGTCGCAGATCTGGTCGGTGGATCCCCCGAGGGCGTGGTCCTCGGTCCGGACCACGGCATCCTCCTGACCGCGCTCGCGGAAGCCCTCAGCACGCGTCTCGGCCTCGGTACGGGCATCGTCCTGTCCCGGCTGGACGACGAGGCGAACGTGTCGCCGTGGCTGCGCATCGCCAATCGGTACGGCGCCCAGGTGCAGTGGGCCGAGGTGGACATCGAGACGTGTGAGCTCCCCAGTTGGCAGTTCGGTGAACTCATCGCGGCGAACACTCGGCTCGTCGCGCTGACCGCGGCGTCGACGGTGGTGGGGTCGGCCCCCGATGTCCGTGTCGCCGCCGACCTCGTGCACGACGCCGGCGGGCTGCTGGTCGTCGACGCCGTGGGTGCAGCTCCCTACGCGGTGCTCGACATCGAGGAACTCCGGGCGGACGTCGTCGCCGTCAACGCCGCGGCCTGGGGTGGGCCTCGCGTCGGGGCGCTGGTGTTCCGGGATCCCGAGCTGCTCGACCGGTTGCCGTCACAGGCTCTCGACACCGATGCGAAGGGCCCGGCACGGCTCGAGGTCGCCGGTCTGCACTACTCACTGCTCGCGGGCATGACCGCGTCCGTCGACTGTCTCGCCGCCCTCGACGAGAACGCGAGCGGGACGCGTCGACAGCGCCTCGAGATGTCCATCGGCTCGCTGCAGGACTACCAGGATCGGCTCTTCGAGTACCTGCAGGAACGCGTGGCGGCACTGCCGCACGTCATGGCCATCGGTCAGGCGTCCAGCCGCATCCCGTGCCTGAGCATCAGCGTGGACGGCGTCGACTCCGACAAGGTGGCGGCGCGGCTGGCGGACAACAGGATCGACGTGGTCGGTGGCCTGCACGGCGGAAGCCGCCTGCTCGAGTCGCTGGGTGTCGCCGATGCCGGTGGCGCGATCACGGTGGGTCTGGCCCCGTACACGACGCGGCACGAGATCGACCAGCTCGTCACGGTTCTCGAGACGCTGACCTGATCCGCTCCCGTCAGCGGACGCGCAGGATCACCTTGCCCACCGTGGCGTGATCGTCCAGCATGCGGTGGGCCTGCGATGCGTCCGTCACCGGCACCTCCGCGTGCACGACGGGCACGACGGCACCGTCGGCGATCATCGGCCACACGTGCTCGCGCACCTGGCGCACGATGTCGGCCTTGCCGCCCGGGCCGGTGAGGGGACGCGCCCGCAACCCGGCGCAGTGCACAGTGCCGCGCTTGGCCATCAGAGCGCCGAAGTCGAACTCGGCGACTCGGCCGCCCTGCATGCCGATCGTGACGAGGCGCCCGTCCATCGCGAGCGCGGAGATGTTGCGGGCCAGGTACTTCGCGCCCATGTTGTCGAGCACGACGTCGGCGCCGTGGCCGTCCGTCGCGGTGCGGATCTCCTCGACGAAGTCCGTGGTCTTGTAGTCGATGAGGATGTCCGCGCCGAACGAGCGGCAGATCTCGAGCTTCTCCGCCGAGCCGGCGGTCACCGCGACGCGCGCGCCGAGGGCCTTGGCCACCTGGATGGCGTGCGTGCCGATACCGCTGCCACCGCCGTGGACCAACAGCGTGTCCCCGGCGGACAACCCGGCGTACATGACGACGTTGGACCACACCGTGCACGCGACCTCGGGCAGCGATGCGGCGACGTGCAGGTCGAGCCCGTCGGGAACGGGCAGCACCTGCCCGGCCGGTACCACGACCTGCTCGGCGTAGCCACCGCCCGCGAGCAGCGCGCAGACTCGGTCGCCGACCTTCCACGAGGTGACGTCCGCACCGACGTCGGCGATCACACCGGAGCACTCGAGACCGAGCACGTCCGAGGCGCCGGCGGGCGGCGGGTAGTTACCCTGCCGTTGCTGCAGATCGGCGCGGTTGACGGCGGACGCGGACACCGAGATCAGGACCTCGCCCGGGCCGGGCACCGGATCGGGTACCTCGGTCCAGACCATGACCTCGGGGTCGCCGTACTCGGTCAGCGTGATGGCATACACGTCTCGATCGTATGCCGCCCTCAGATGCGGGAGGGTTCCTCCCACAGGTTGATCCCGGCCTCGGTGGCGTGTTCGTCGATGCGGCTCAGTTCGTCGTCGTCGAAGCGGAGTCGCGCGAGTGCACCCACGTTGTCGTCGAGCTGCTCGACGGAGGAGGCGCCGATCAGCACCGTCGTGACCCTCGGGTCCCGCAACGCCCAGGCCAACGACATCTGGGCGAGCGACTGACCCCGCGCCGCGGCGATGTCGTTCAATGCGTTCAGATGCCCGCGCATGTCCTCGGTCAGCCACTCGGGATCGAACGACTTCCCCTGTGCCGCGCGCGATTCGTCGGGGATGCCGCCGAGGTACTTGTCGGTCAGCATGCCCTGCGCGAGAGGGGAGAACGCGATCACGCCGACTCCCAGCTCGTCGACGGCCGGCAGCAGATCGGACTCGATCCAGCGGTTGAGCATCGAGTAACTCGGCTGGTGGATCAGCAGCGGCACGCCGGCGTCGGACAGCAGTGCCGCCATCTGGCGGGTACGCGCCGCCGAGTACGAACTGATGCCCACGTAGCGCGCCTTGCCCTGCTCGACGGCACTGACCAGCGCGCCCGCGGTCTCCTCGACGGGCGTGTCCTTGTCTGGGCGGTGGCTGTAGAAGATGTCGACGCTGTCGAGCCCCATCCGCTCGAGTGAGCGATCCAGTGAGCTCAGCAGGTACTTGCGCGACCCGCCGAAGCCGTACGGGCCCGGCCACATGTCCCACCCGGCCTTCGTCGAGATGACCAGTTCGTCGCGGTACGGCCCGAAGTCCTCTCGCAGGATGCGGCCGAAATTGATCTCCGCGCTGCCGTACGGCGGCCCGTAGTTGTTCGCGAGATCGAAGTGGGTGATGCCGAGGTCGAACGCGCGGCGGAGCACGGCCCGCTGCGTGGCGAGCGGCACGTCGTCACCGAAGTTGTGCCACAGTCCCAGCGAGATGGCGGGCAGCTTCAGTCCACTCTCGCCGGTGCGGCGGTATGGCATCGCTGTCGGGCGGTCGGTGTCGTAGCGGTCGGGGGAGGCGACATAGGGATCCGGCATGGCGTCATCCTGCCGGACATCTGACGGTCGCCAGCGTGAAATCGTGTTGCCGGGCGTGCGCGTTCGCTAGCGTTTGCATGTGAGCACTTTCGGCAACTTCCAGAACGAGATCTACCTGACCGGGCTCGGCGGTACGACCCCCGACCTGCCGATGACGGCCGACGGTCTCGAGGAGCGGGCGCGCGAGACGCTGTCCGCGGCCGCCTTCGCGTACATCGCCGGGAGTGCGTCCACGGAACGCACGGCGCGCGGGAACGTCGACGCGTTCGCCTCCCGCAGGATCGTTCCCCGGATGTGGCGCGGGGCCAGCGCACCGGATGCTCGCGACCTGTCGGTGACCGTGCTGGGGACCACCCTCGCCGCACCGGTGCTCACCGCGCCCATCGGGGTCCTCGGCATGGTGCACCCCGCGGCGGAACCCGCCGTGGGGTCGGCCGCTGCCGAGCTCGGAATCGGCTCCGTGCTGTCCACCGCATCGTCCACCCCACTCGAGGACGTCGCGGCGGAGTCCGGCGAGAACTGGTGGTACCAGCTGTACTGGCCGTCGGACGACGGCGTCGCGGAGTCACTGGTGCGTCGCGCCACCGCGGCGGGTGCGAAGGTCATCGTCGTCACGGCGGACACCCCCGGCATCGGTTGGCGTCCGCGCGATCTCACGCTCGGTCATCTGCCCTTCCTCCGCGCCGAGGGCATCGCGAACTACCTGTCCGACCCGGTCTTTCGCTCACGCCTGGCGTCGCCTCCCGAGGAGAGTGCCGAGGCGTTGCAGATCGCGGTGCTCACCTGGGTCGGCATGTTCGGCAACCACACGTTGCGTCCGTCCGACGTCGCACGGGTGCGTGAGTGGACGCATCTGCCCGTCGTGGTCAAGGGGATCCTGCACCCCGACGATGCCCGCGCCGTCGTCGACGCGGGTGCCGACGGTGTCGTCGTCTCGAATCATGGTGGGCGACAGGTGGACAACTCGATCGCCGCGCTCGACGCGCTCGAACCCGTCGCCGCGGCCGTCGGGGATCACGCGACCGTGCTGCTCGATTCCGGTGTCCGCTCCGGCGCCGACGTGGTGGTCGCGCTGGCCCTCGGCGCCGATGCGGTGTTCTACGGGCGGCCGTGGGTGTACGGCCTGGGACTCGCGGGCCGGGAGGGTGTCGTCCATGCGCTGCGGTGCCTGTTGGGCGACCTCGACATCACCATGGGACTGGCCGGGCTGTCGTCGGTCACCGAGGTGGACCAGTCGATTCTGTACCGGTCCTGAAGATGCGCAGGTCGGCACGCGCGGGGGACACGGCGGTCTAGCCTTCCGTCATGGTCGTTCACAGTGCGCGTCCCGTTGAGTCACACACCGCGGCCCCGCCGGTGGCCTGGTTGAACGAGGCGGAGGCTCGCGCGTGGCGCGCGTTCATCGATGCGGACTACCGCCTCATGGACACCCTGAACCGCGACCTGCACACGCGAGAAGGTCTGACGCTGGCCGAGTACCGCATCCTGGTGCGATTGAACGAGGCTCCGGACGGTTCGTTGCGGATGAGCCTGCTCGCCGACGGCGTGCTCTCGTCGAGGAGTCGGCTCACGCACCAGATCCGCCGAATGCAGGAGCAGGGCTTGGTGGTTCGAGACACCTGCGACGAGGACGGGCGTGGTGTCCTGGCCGTCATCACGGACGACGGACGTGCCCGCCTGGCCGCAGCGGCACCGTCGCACGTCGCCGCGGTACGGCGATGCCTGATCGATCTGCTCACGGCCGACGAACTCGCGATGATGGCCGAGGTGTTCGAGAAGGTCGATCGACGACTGCTCACGGGAGACCACTAGTATCGATCGCGGAAGCGTGGCAGAGCGGCCCAATGCACTCGCCTTGAAAGCGAGAGACGTGTGAAAGCGTCCGGGGGTTCAAATCCCTCCGCTTCCGCCAAATGTTCGTTGTTCAAACCCGGTCCACCCGCAAGGGTGGGCCGGTTTTGTTTGCCCCGGTCGAAGCTCAGCAGCGTCGCACTCTCGCTTGCCTCGACGGCTCTGAGCAGTGCCGATGCCGCTCGGTTCGAGAGGCTGTCTGTTCCCGTCTGTTCGAGTTCGAGCACCTGATTCCGGATGACGCGTGGCACTCGGTTCTTTCGCCTGTCGAAGAAGACGGTGGACAGGTGTGCCACGAGATGCGCGAAGGGCTCCTGGATCTCACCGTCGCTGACGCTGCCATCTTCGTTGATGTAGAGCTTGCTGAAGAACCCCTGGTTGAGCATCCGGCGGATGGGAGGCTTCGTCTCGGCGTACACCCGGTGGCAGGTCTTGATCGCCTCGACCGCTCGGTCGAGCAGGATCTTCACCTCGGCTCGTGACTGGCTGCCTTCGGCAAGATCCCGCTCAGCAGCGTTCAACCCTCTCGTCAGCCGATCCATCTCACTCTTGAGCATGTCGAGTGGCACTGCCCCGGCATAGTGCGCTTCGAGCAGCTTTGCCCGTTCTCGTTCGAGCTGGGCTTTGGTCCTTGTCGCTGCGGCCACTGCTCCGGCAGCTTCACGCGTGGCCATATCGAGTTCGTCGAGGACGATTGCGCGGATCTTCTCGGCAGTCGTGCCCTTGATCTGCATGAGCTTGTAGAACTCTTCGATGCCCGCTTCGATCGCGGGCAATTTGACGAATCCGCGCGGGCACGGATTCTTCTTGTCTTTTCGGCCCATGCAGAAGAAGTACTCGTACATGTTCCCGCTCTTGCCGCGATTCTTGGAGTACACCATCCGGGTGCCGCAGTGGCTGCACCAGATCGTCCCGCGCAGATAGGAGTTGTGTGTCCGGTCCTTCTCGCCTGCGGTGTTGTGCGCGTGCATGACGTCCTGAACTTGCAGCCAGGTGTCCATATCGACAAGTGCTTCATGAGTTCCCTGGTGGTAGACGCCTTTGTAGGCCACGATGCCGACGTAGTAAGGGTTGATCAACAGGCGATGGAGCGAGCTGATCGATATCGCGCGGCTCGGCACTTTCGGCGTCGCACGGGTGCGCAATCCTCGGTCTTCGAGCGCATCGGCCAGATTTGCGAGACTGAGTTCACCTTTCGCGTACTCGGTGAATGCCCAGCTCACATGGTCGGCTCGTTCGGGGTCGAGTTCGACCCAGCGAATGTCGGCGCTGCCTTCGAGGCGGCGCTTGTTGAGGTACCCGATCGGCGCGCGGCCGGGGGTACCGCCCGCGTCGAGCTTCGATTTCAGTCCCTTGATCACTTCGGTCGCGAGGTTGTTCGAGTAGTAGCTGGCCATGCCGCGCTGGATCTGGAGGTTGAGCTTTCCCTGCGGGGTGTCATCGATGTACTCGCTGACGGATACCAGCGCCGCCCTGGTCGCCTCCAGGCCGGAATCGACGTAGTAGTCGGCCTTCGAGCTCCGGCTGAGCCTGTCGAGCTTGTGCACGATGACGTGCGTGACACCGAGACCGTCGAGTTCAGCGAACATCCGTTGGAACTCGGGTCGGTTGACGGTTGTCGCGGATCGACCGAGTTCCGCGTATTCGGCGACGACCGTGAGGTTCAGTTCTTCGGCCTTCCGACGGCAGGCGTCGCGTTGAAACGGGATCGAGTAACCTTCTGCGCCTCCACCGACACGGGCTTGCTCCTCGGTACTGACGCGAACATAGATGACGGCACGGCCGCGTGCTTGACGCTCGACGCGGACCGCAGGCGCAATGATCTGCGCGTGTTGCGTCGGAGCATGGCCGGCGCGGAGCTCTTCGAGAATCGACTTCCGAGCACCGGCGTAGCGGCTGGCGCTTCGATTCCGCCGGACAGTTTCTGGTGGTGACACGTCGGCGTCGTCTGCAGTTCCGAACGGCGAGTTGGGCGTGCCATGTCGGCTCATGCGGCTACTCCTGGGAACGTGGTATTGGGCGGCTCGGTGAAGAAGTGACCCGGCAGGGTATCGGGTGCGGGCGTGGCTGGGAAGGCGTCGGTGTAGTCCAGGACGGACGGTTCGTCGAGATCGGTCGGGAGCCCGAGCGCGGTCATCCGGCGGCGCATGGCGTTGACGGAGATGTGGAAGGCCATCGCGAGCGATTCGGGTGTTCGCAGCCCGTCGCCCCACAGGTGGTAAACGGCGTGTCGGCTCATCAGGAGGTTAGTGGCGAAGTGGTCACAGACCGCTTCGATCTCGGGCGGGGTCAACTGCTTGTATACGGTCGTGTGCGCGGCACCGTTGTCGATGATGTGCTTGAGTTCGTGCGCAAGCGTGAAGCGTTGTCGTGAGGTGGTTTCGCTGGGGTTGAGCCAGACGATCCACCTCCCCTGCTCGTAGCGTGAGACTCCAGATGGGCAGTCAGTGATCGACGTGCCTGGGCACGGTCGACGCAGAATCGTCATCCGCGTCAGGCTGGAGATGTCCGCTTCGCGGATCGCCCGGTGTTCTGCTTCCCACGTTCGGGCCAAGCGACTGGCTTGGCGTTCGGCGACTCGGAGCGCTTGGTGATAGTTGATCGAGTAACGCGGCATCATGTCTCGCAGCCGCCTCAGTGATGGTGTTGATAGTTTCTTGTGCATTCCCCCTCCCTTCGTTTCATGTGACTCGGATGTGGCTGCCTGCCCTACTGCGTGTGATCGTCCGCGTTCTCGGTCCGCATGGTGTCGACGATGGCTTCGACTTCGGCGATCTGCGCGGGGGTCAGATCCTGGTACTTGCTGCGGAAGTAGGTCGGCAGGCTCGGCAGCGGCCGACGGACGGTCAGCCAATGCGCCTCGTAGAAGCGCTCGACGTCGACATCGAGTGCGTCGGCAAGTACCCGCATCCGCTCTTCGGTGATGTCGGCGACTGATCCGTCTTCGATGCGGCGGATGTTGGAGCGATCGAACCCGCACTTGGCTGCCAGTGCGTATTGACTCAGACCCGCGTCGGTGCGGAGCTCTTCGAGCAGGAGTGCCAGTGGGGTGCGGGTTGGTGATCGATCCTTCATTGTGATGGGTTTCCTTTTCATCATTTTCTCAGGTCGACCACGACGGGGCAATAGCAGACCCGTTGTGGAATTAGCAACGCGCAGTGACTATCTCGTGAAGATGTGGACGCCAGCCTCACCGTCGATCACGTCCCATTCCGTACGTAGCGCCATCTCCAGATCGCTGTAGTCGATCGACAGGTACGGCCCGAGTCCCGTTCGCTGGCCGAACTTCTCGATCTCCTGCTGCCAGCCCATGTCGTCCACGAACTGGTCGACGAACGCCGTCAGCGTCGGGTAGGTACCCCGGTAGCAGTCCTCGAAGGTGTCGAGACTGGCGTCTTCGGTGCCGACCAGGTCGACGAACGCGGCGTAAGGTTCGCCGTGCTCCTGGATTCCTTCGGCGATGGCATGCACGGTCTCGATCCGGTCGTACTCGCCGACCCTGAACTGGTAGAAGCCTTCGTAGTCGTGGATGGCGTATTCCTCCGCGCCCGGATCCTGCGAGGCGGCAAGCATGGCGATGATCTTCTCGTGGATCTCGTCGACAGGGAGACGAGCGTCGATCCATCGACCGTGGAGTTCGCCGTTGTTGTAATCGCTCAGCGACGCCACGTAGATCAGTGGTGCGGTGCGAGGCGTCGACTCGACCTCACGGGCTTCCGGTTGTTCGTGTTGGTTGGTGTTCGGTGTGTCGTTGTGTTCCATGGTCTGGACTCCTCTATTCAGTTATGTTGTTGTGCTGCGCGATCCGTGATCGTGCTTGTTCTGCGTAGTCCGGATTCAGTTCGATTCCGAGCCAGTTCCGTCGATGCTTCTGGGCAGCGAGCGCGGTGGTGCCGGAGCCCATGAAGGGATCGAGCACGATGCCGGGACGCCACGGCGAACCAGGACACGAGCAACCCGCCTGGAGTGCGCCCGTGCGTAGGAGGCGGTTACCCACCCGCTCCTGCGCCCGTCGCCATGCCGATCCGCAGGTGGTGCAGACTCTTTCGGGACAACCCGCCAGGATGGCTCGTTCGGGCAGTGCCAGCGGGTACGTCGCGAAGTGGGCACCCTTGTAGCCGGCCGTCGGAATCGTCCAGACGTCTCCTGGTGACTTTCCGAGCGGGTGCGCACTCAGCCCCCTCCGCTTCATGACGTCGAGCCCGAGGTTGCGATCGACCCCGCCGCCGACCGGGACGGCAGAGACCGGCGGATAGCCAACCGTCGTCTTGCGGTGTGCTCGCATGCGTTTGTCGACGGGCGCAATGCGGATCGCATCCAAGTCGAAGTAGTACGTGGGGGAGCGGACCAAGAGCAGGACGGTCTCGTACGTCGTACTGAGGCGATCCGTCACGGAGGACGGCATGGGATTCGGCTTGGCCCAGACCAGGACGTTCCTCACTAGCCAGTTTTCGTCGGCCAGGGCCAGCGCGAGTCGCTGGGGTCCGAGGAGCAACGACTTTCGCGCGGCTCCTTCCCGTGGATGTGCCGAGTAGCTGTCGCCGACGTTGAGCCACAGGGAGCCGCTCGGGGTCAGGACGCGCTGCAGCCCCTGCGCAACCAGACGGAGATTCTTGACCCAGTCGTCGACCGACTGCTCGGCTCCGAGTTGGTCGGGATGGCCGTAGTCGCGCAGACCCACATAGGGCGGCGATGTCACGATGCAATCGACACTGGCATCGGCGTACAGGTCGAGTACCTCTCGGACGTCGCCGACGGTGATCGTGTTCGGATTCATGGGGTCGTACCTCCTCTCAGGTGTGTTGTTGGTGGCACGTCGCTGAGTGGCAGCAACGTGGTGGGTGCGTCGGCGTCGGTGGTGACAGTGAAGAGCTGCTGGTCCGGCTGGTTCAGTCGGGCGATGGTTCGATGGATCCCGTCGGCGCGGTGCTCGCTGGGAACGATCCAGACCACCTTGGGAAAGATGCCCGAGAGGGCTTGCTCCGTTCCTGACCGCCAGTACGCCGTGTAGGCCTGGCACTTCGCTCGAATTGTCGCCAGGCTTTCGGTGGCTCTGTCGATCTCGATGAAGAACAGGTCCTCGTAGTCGACATCGGCGACCCGGACGTACGCATCCGGTCGGAGGACGGCGACACCGCCGTGTGGTGCCGGGTAGCGCCGCCAGCACGCCGGTTCAGGGTCGAATTCCACCAGCTCATGGCGACGGCCCGGCCCCGTGGCTTCGCGCAGCCGAACGTAGGTCTCGGTGATCGCCAGGACGTGGGCGACGAACCGCTCACCGGGTTCGCCCCGTGGACGGTGCGGCACTGTGCCGTCGAGACGTGCCAGCGCACCGGATCCTCTGCCCTTCAGGCTGTAGACGAATCCCTGCGAGCCGCCGTGCAGTCCGCCGACGCGTCGATCCAGGCGACCGATCAGGCCGGCGTCGGTGAGTCGCTTCAGCACCGATCGACACCGACGATCTCGTGTGATCGGTGATCCCTCGGTGAAGTGCAGGCGGCGAAGGTGGCCGCCTGTCGCCAATCGAAATCCTTGCAGTGTCCGCAGTACCGCCAGATCACGATCCGACAGTGCCGACGACCGGCTCCGCCGCATCGACGACGATGCGCTCATGAGCACTCCCTGTGAAGAGCGCGGAGATTCGCCGCCACTTTCGACGGAAAAACGCAGGCCCGCATGGTCATTGACGTGAGGCGACCGGTAGTGCGAGCGGTAGGCCACTGGGCGGGGTGCGCGGACATCATTGCTGACCCCGCTTCATCCGCCCGATACCGGCGTCAGGTTCCGGTGATTGCCATTTGGCGAGCAGTTCCGCATCGACCGCTTCGCCCGATCGGCCGAACTGCTGCCGACTCTGGACACGAACGGTCGGTGCGGCGATACGACGAGTGGGCAGCCGATGCGTCCGAAAGTGAGCTGCACCGGCATGGGTATGAATGGCTGCAACCGCTTCATATTGGCCGATCCGCAGCAGATCCTGGGGTGCGACATTCGGGCTGCCGATCCACGCCGAGAGCGTCTTGGCGTCGTCGATGCTCGGCGTGAACGAGATCTTGCTGCGGGCATTGGCGGCGACCGCCGCGCGGAGCTCCGGGGTCAGTTGCGCCAGATTCTGGTTCGCGAGCGACAGGCCTGCCACCCCGGCCCCGCGAACCGTGGCCAGCGCGTCAGCGAAGTCGAGGCCTCCGATGAATAGCTGCCACTCATCGACGATGATCGAGGCAAGCCGCCGATCTCGTTCGCCGAGACGGCTCCGCCTCTGCAGCGCGCTCCACAACTGCCCCAGTAGCAGCGAACCGGCAACGGATGCAGCCTCAGCACCGACGACGCCACGGTTGAGCGAGACCAACACGATGCCACCCGAGTTGAGGGCATCGTCCCAACTCCACCCAGGATCCGACTGCCCCAGCAGCCGGCGAATACTGCTTCGTGAGGTGAAGCCGCGGAGCTTGTTGAGGATTGGCGCAACAACCTGACTGCGCTCGGCTTCGCTGAGGTTGTCGAACCACGCCAACCACGGCCCGACCACGATCGGATCACACACCTGGGCTGCCACGCGACGGCGAAACGAGGCGTTGGTCAGGAGTGTTGGGACGTCGATCAGGGTGCCACCGGGCATTCGGGCTGCCATCAGGACCGCATGGAGCAAGACGTCGGTGCTGCGTGGTCCGAGGGCGGCCCCGTGCATCGAGCGAAACAACCCGACGATGTCATCGGCGCGCCGCTCGGCATTGCCGGGATCACCGGCCAGTACGTTGCTACCGACGGGATGATCTGTCTCACCGGCGTCGATGGCGATCACGCGACGCCGCTGAGCTGGGTCGAGTCGTTCCATGATGGCGTCACAGAGATCTCCCTTGGGCTCGATGACGACGAGCCCGCGCCCGGCTGCAACGTCCGCGAGCGCCATTGCCGCGAGCAAGTTCGACTTCCCGCTACCGGTAGGACCGATGACGAGCAGTCCTGTCGGTATCGCAGCCGTCGGGAACATGACGGGGGCATCCAGCGAAGCCGGGTGAAGACTGCTGCCCAGCAGCCGGCCATCGGTGGGGGAGATCGGCGGCGTTGGATCGCCGATCGGCAGCGCGCGATCAGTTCCGTCGAGGGGGAGCGCCAGCATCCCGGCAAGCTCGGTGGCGCTCAGGATGCCGCCCCACGTGTTCGACTGCATGGTGTTGAGCGCTTGAGCGTTGTACTTGGTGCCCTTGCCGACGTGCAGGTGTCCTTCGGCGCTGTCGGCGAGCTGGATGGCGCGGCGTAGTCCACCCAGCGCAACGGCTTCGGCCGTCGTGCCGATGCGGCCCCTCACCGCGAACAGTGGTTCGCTTGCTTTTCTTCGCCACTGCGACGAATCGAGCGCCGATGAGATGCGCCGCTGCGTCAAGCCGAGCTGTTCGGCGATCCTGAACTCACCAGGCTTCACTACCCGCTGCTGAGCCGGTCCGATGATCCACTGCAGCACGGACGCATGCGTCTTCGCTGTGTGGGAGAGCGCGGCTCCCACTGCCCGGCTGACGTCGACCGCGGTGTCGGTGCGCAGCGAGGCGGCGGCACTGCGGAGCGAGATATCGGCCGCGATCCGGATGATGGGTCGGTCGGTGCCGTCGAGCTGCCGAATGACCAGGCCAGGAACGGTATCGGCCTGCTGGCGTGCGAAGCCTGCTCCCAGCGGTATGTCGAGGCCCATGAGGAACCGAGTCGTGCCGCCGAGCTGCCACTGTTCGAGCACGACGATCGGTGTCCTCCTCAGCACCCCGATGCGTGGTCGCGATGCCAGGGGGCGGACGAAGCTCGCGACGGTCTCGATGGTCATCCCGCTAGGCGGAAACAGTTCCCACCACTGCAGCTCACGCATGGTCGTCCTCTTCGCTGTCTGGTCTTGGTGTCGGTGAAGCGTCGGATGGCCGGTGCGCCTGCTCGTCCTTGATCTGTTGCCGGGCGATGGCGATGCACGCCCGAGCGATCTTGCGAAGCGCGGCGCTGCTCTCATCGCGGCGAACGGCGGAAATACGGACAGCTTCGTGTTCGTTGAACGGGTCTGTACTCATTGGCATCTCCTTTCGGATTAGTTGATGGAGAACGCATCCAGCCCGAACCCGCCTGATTTCGGGTACACGAAAGACACCTCCTGATGACGAAGACGCGTGGAGGAGCTTTACGTGGAGCGCTGGTTGGTGCCCTACCTGCATTGAAGCGGTATTCGGGCTGGATGCGGTGCTGACGATGCTGGACTGGCCGGAACGGTGCCGTCGTGGGAAACGATCGTGCTCGCTGCGAGTGGAGCGCGACCTGGCTTGGCGGCGAATCTCTCAGTGGCTCAGTCGACACGGGTCACGATGCGACTCGCACGTCTCGTGAATCACTATGCGGGGCAACGCATGACCCGTCAAGAGTGATGGACCATTCCACAACATCGACTGGTAGGGAGATGTATCTACAGGGCTGTGAACGCCTTGATGACCAGGAATCCCACGAGAGCGGCGACGACGATGAACATGAGGACGGGCTTGACCTTGTTCAACGTCACCTCTGCCGCCATGGCGATGACCCACAGGAACGCCAGGCCGACGATGAGCCACAGCACCAGATCATCGAGATCGGACGCAGCACTGTCGAGCGATTGGGCGAGTACCCCGACCGACGTGAAGATCACTGTTGCCGTCCTTGCCGGCGAATCTCATTTCGTGCAGCGTCGTAGCGTTCGGCGAGTCGATGGACGACAAGGTTCGCCTGTTCATCGATGTCAGCAAGTGCTCGCTGATGCCTTTTGATGGCGTCCGCTTCTCTGCGACGACGTTCCTGCCATATCCACAGTGGATCGAGCACGAGCACGACCCACAGCCCGTACAGCGCTGCAAAAAGTGCTGCCATTGCCGCCCACAGCAGGATTAACATGACGACCGCTGCAAGGGCGCTCATGACGGGTACTCCCGCAGCCACTCCAGCGTGAGGTGCGCCAGACGACTGCCAAGCTCGTGCCCTGCATGTGCACCGGATGGGTGCTCAAGAAACATGTCGTCGGCCGCTGCGATGATCTGTTCGACCGCGTCGGTGACGACCTGCATCGCGTAGTTGGGCAGAAACTCGATCGCGCCGGGCTCGTCGAGCGGAGGACGGACGAATCCGGCCCCCGTGCGATCGGCACCGGTGTGGTTGGCGGTCACTGCATGAACCTGTTGACTTCGGAACGGGCGTACATCGCGAATCCGTCCACGATGTGTTCTAGCCGCTCGGCGGTGCGTTCATCGCCATTGGCCGCGATCACCGCCTCGCGGGAGAGCATGGCAGTGGATTGGATAGCCACTGCGGTAACCCAGCCCGCTGCCTGCAGCCGTGCAGACGCCGTGAGCCCGTTCGTAATCTCAGCGTTGACGCGTCGATCGAGATTGTTTCGCTCCCGCTTGTTGAAGCTTGCAGGGGCTCGATCGGTTGATGCACTGGACGGCCTTGGGATCAGTTCAGACATTTTGCTTCCTCGGTGCGGCGGTTGCGCGGTCTGCGTCAACCTGGTGAACACACCGTAGGAAGCATCTCTCGGGTCTGTAATGAAGAAAAAGTGCAAAACGAGCTGTTCTACGGAAAACTCGCTGCCATGTCGGACTCCGGTGTTTCGCCCCTACCTTCAGTCGAAGACGTTCTCACCGACCTACTTCAGCTGCGCAAGGGGTTCGGCATGTTTACCGTTCACAAGCTGGTAGGGCGCAACGCACTCATCCAGCTGTGCGGTGATGGCGACATCATGGACGCCTACATAGGGTTGAAGCGCGATCTGGAGCGGTACACACGCAGCAACAAGCACGAGGCTGCCGCAGCTTGGTCAATCCTGGCGGATTACGAATCGGTGATGGATCGCTTGGTGGCGACTGCCGAATTTCTGGCCGTCGACGGCCAGGACGCGAAGGACCAGCGTTCTGCCCGCACATGGAGCGACCGGGGAATGCATGGACTCGCACGCGACTTGGTCGAGTTCGCGGAAATGCGCGGCAACTTGGGGCAAGACCTCATTGGCGTCTGTGTACTGCTGGGAACGGCCGGCACCATTGCGATCCAGGTCGTCCAAGTGGCATCGGTGCAGCTGGAGCGAAGAGCGCCGCATGTGTTAATCGGAGATATCAAACACCACTCGTCCGATCAGATGATGGTGGTTGATCTAGAGGCGAACGCTCCCATTGCGCACAATGTGGATGAGGCATGAAACCAGAGGCTATCTGATTGAGTTGAACTCGCTAGCCGACCTGTCGTGCTCACGACAATCCGATACGTTCGTAGAGATTGCGGCTCGGTCTTCGCCTATTCCGCATTTTATTCTCGAAAACACTCTTCCGGGCACTGCCTTTAAAGTAGAATTCGCGGTCAGCAGGACTGTTGTCACAGTAAAAATATCGAACAAAACGTACGCGCAGGCCACGCGGTCTTAGTGGAAACCTGTGGTATTAAACGTTCATGATGACTGCGTTCTTGGGCCCTTCTCTAATTTCGACTCGACTTATGCTGACCCGACCGTCCGTGAGCTTTCGGACAACAATGGATACATGCTCAACAACCCATGCTGCCGATCCTTCCAGAGTCACGCTCTGCATTAACCGAATATCGGCTGCGCCTTGGTCGGCCAGGGATGTCAAAGACTCCCTGAGTGGGTCGTCTTCGGCAACTAGTAAAGTGTGATCAAACTGATCTTCTAAAATATGCTTCACCGAAGATAGTGACGAGAAGTCGATCACCACCCCCGAATGGTCGAGGTGACTTGCAATGAACTCTATTTCGACGCTTCGCGCGTATCCGTGGAGCACTTGCATTCGCTCAGCGCCCCTCCAGTTTCTATGCACGCACGACAGGTCGTCCCATCTCTTCCGGGACACGTACCGGCGGGGTGCCTTATTGCTTTCCAATGCCATATTGCTCTCCTTGTACTCAGCATTTGCCACTTCGGATTGGAACGGTCCGACTTGCTGGGTTGCCCGCGCCTTCCTCGCAACATGGAGCTGACGACGACCAGCGTGTCTTCGGTGCGACTAGCTTCTATGGAATCTACAGACCCCCTGCGCATAAATTAGCGTGTTCTACAACACGTCGGCGGGTATTCGCTCTACGATGCATCAATGTTGGAAGTGTGGGTGCCGGGTGTCCGACGACACGCCGGACGACCTGGTCAGGCGGCCACATGCGGAGGTGTCAGCCGGTTTGTATCGGTGTCCGTTATTCCGGTAGGTGCCCCTCCTTGATGCTTGCCAGGCCAAGAGCGGTGTGTCCTACGGCGTCGTTCCATGTACGCCTCTTCGAGTCGAACGTGTCAGTGGGTGCTAGTAGGGTCACGGGATGCGGCCACGACCAGGGGAAAGGATGTCTAGAGACTGCTCTTGTAGCGAATTGCACAACGACTGCTTTGTGCAATGAAGTTAAAATAGAGGCAGGAGTTGTTTGAAGTGGCGCACAAACCGTTCCGAGTAATGAAACCATAAATTTGGAGGACTAGATGAGCATTGAAAGTATCGGATCACGGAAAACAGAATTTCAAGATCTTCCCAGAGATGACCGGCTAAAGATAAAGCATCAGATAGCAGAAGCTGCACTTGCGCAGTTGATCGATGCTGATGACGGTCTGCTGCCGCGTCCAGTTCTAGTTCATAAATTGGTAAAAAATGTTTATAACAATGCAGCCGTTGTAGGTTTTGGGCTTGAAAGTGGAATATATCGTGGACTCTTGAAATGTGATCCGGATGATAATATATCGATAGCGGATAGCGGCATTGCAGATAGATTAGAGCGTACTGAGCCAGCTTCCGATGTTAACGCATAGAATAGAGTGCAAGCGGAATGTACAGATGGATGTCAGACGGAAGCCTCAGTGCTGAAGAACTAATAGCAACCCGGTACGCTAGACGCTCTGGTCCTGCTGAGATCGATCGAGGTGGCGGCGATTTTCGTACTCCCACCGAGCGTGATCTCGGAAGGGTGCTGTATAGCGAAAATTTCAGGCGCCTGGCAGGCGTTACGCAGATCGTAAGCCCGTCTTTGCGTGATACATCGACGCATAATCGATTAAGCCATTCTCTTCGCGTATCTCAACTATCAAGAGAGATTGCAGTTGACATTCTTCGTTTCGCGCGCCTAGAGGAGTCTGCGGGACGCGGTGGGGTGCGTAGCCCAGTTGGTATTGCTAAATCGGGTGGTATCGATATCACGGCGTGTGCTGCGGCGGGTCTTGCACACGATATTGGGCATTCTCCGTATGGTCATGCAGTCGGGCGGTTGCTGGACAGTTGGATTCGGGAAGTTGACACCGACGGCTATGAAGGCAACGCCCAGACGCTGCGCATTGTTACTGAGCTTGCGCCGAAGCCAGAGAGTGCACACGGGTTGGATCTGACAGCCGTTACCTTGTCTGCCTTGTTGAAGTATCCGTATACACGCAAAGCTGGCAGCGACAAATTTTCAATGTATTCTGGCCAGCCAGAACTGCTAAAGTTTGCGCGTGATGCACTACCAGAGAGTGATCGGAATGGAGTGCTTCGCGCTTCTGAGCGCCAATCTCTAGAGGCGAACATAGTGTCATTGGCAGATGACATCACGTACGCCACTCACGATTTAGAAGATTTTTTACGATTGGGTTTGCTTGATATAAACGAGGTTATTGAAATGCTATCAATAACCAGTCAGACGTTATCCGACCTAGAGCTTGGGGACCTGCGCGAAGATCCCAATGTGTTGATCCAAAGCATTGTTCTTTTGAACCCGAAAGAGACAAGTCCAGTGACTCTGGAGCATTGTACTTCCGCTCTACGTTCTGCGACTTCACAACTCAAACGGCTTGCTGGACTGGTGCAGCACCAGTATTCTGACCCTCGTGAGGTTATATCTCAAGTCTTTACGGTAATGCTCGGCAAAATAATTCGGTCGATTAAGGTTCTCGATAAACCGTACTGGGATGGTGGACCTGTCATCATGCCTTCCCCTGAACAATGGTTTCTCACCCAAATCATGAAAGAAGTGTCCCAAACCTATATTATCCGATCGAGTGCGGTGTCTACACAAGAGCGTGCACACAAATCGATCGTAATGGAACTGCTTCCAGATATTTTGGACTGGATAACGGATGTGACACATCCAGCGGAACTTCCTCCCAGTTTGAGAGAGCATTACACTCGGCACGGATCCCCAAACGAGGATGGTAAGGCTGCGCGCCGAGTCGTTGTCGATTATTTATGCTCGATTACAGATGCGCAAACGTCGGCTTTGCGCCTAAATTTGCGCGGCTATAGCGGGCCTCTGGTTCTGACAGATGGAACTTGATACTAATTTGTCGTTCATATGCGTAAAGTAAGGGAGTTACGATGACTGAAGCCGCTGGCCGAGTTAGGGGTTTTTACAATAGGCTTAACAATATACTCCCGTCGAACCCGGAAGTTTCGATAATTTGTGTTACTCACACGGTCGGAAACTCGCCTCAATTTGTGAGAGCATTGTCTGCAATAGGCAATGTCGGTGTTGTGCTTGCCAAGGGCAATTCGTATCATACCCGCGAACGTGAAATTATCGAAAATAGCCTGAAAATCCCGGTCATCAAAGGAGATCGTACGGTTACCGCTAACCCCCAGCGGGCCGCTCGCCTAATTCGCGAGTATTGCGGAGAAAGGCCGGTCATAATCGCAGACGTCGGTGGCTACTTTTCGGGCACGGTGGACGCTTTGTTAGCTGAAGGTGTAGACGTTATTGGTGTTCTTGAAGGAACCGAGAACGGGTTGAAGAGCTATGAAGAAAATGTGCCAGCTAGTGTCCCCATCGTTAGTGTTGCACGGAGTCCTCTGAAAAATGCGGAAGACCATCTTGTTGGTGCGGGGGTGGTATTCTCCATTGAATCTGTCTTGCGTTCAATGACGCAGCTGCTCCAAGGGCGTCGGGCGTGTGTGGTGGGTTTCGGAAAGATCGGAGCGGGTGTTGCCCACGCGTTGAGGGGTCGAGGCGTGCCTACCGTGGTCTGCGAGAGGAACGCGATTAGACGCGCTGAGGCTTCAGCGTACGGGTATGAAGTAGTCGGTGCGTTGCCCGAGGTCCTCGCGCGCGTCGACATGATAGTGAGCGCCACCGGTGCCGGTGCGATCACAATGCCGATTGTCTACGGTCTACGATCTGGGACTATTCTTGCGACAGTCACATCGGCGGATTCCGAACTGCAATTCGAGAATATTGACGAGTCCTACTCTAGTAGTGAGATCGTAGATGGTCTAGATGAATATCGGCCGATAGGTCCCGATGGAAACAGTTTCTTTCTAGTGAATAAGGGCGATCCTGCAAATTTTTTGCACGGCGCTGTCGAGGGTCCCGCATTAGAATTGATCAACGCCGAGAAGATTGCCGCCGTCGCCATGTTGTCTAAGCGTCAGCTGCCGCACCTCGGTAATATCCAAGAAATTGGCAATACCACCCGCGAGAAAATCGCTTCACTTTGGTCTGAGTGGTTCACAACAGATTTGATGAGTGGTCTCTAGGCGAAGCTGCGGTTGACGCTAGGCTTAAGCCCCGACTGGCATAAGTTTCCTGTTGGGAGGCGCGCCGTTCGTGGTCGATTGTAGCTACCCATACAAACGCCACCCCGCTTCTCTGAAATACCCACCCGTCATGCGACACCGAGATTGACCGTTCCGGCACGCTCGGTGGCATGTGTTCGACACGGGTCTTGTGGCTGCTGACGAAGAAGTCGAGCACGTTGATATAGTCGATGTCTGTCTCGCTGTAGTCGAGATCGATGTCGACATTTCTGGTCGGTTGCTCCATGTCGAGGTGCAACAGGTGCCCATGCTTGAAGAGCCTGACTCGTTGGGTGTAGCTGACGGTGACAGGGACTCCGGCGTCAACGGCGTCCTTGCCGATTGACGCGCTGTAGATCTGGCCCTGCTTGCGTGCTGAGCGGCGGATAGCGCGGTGTTCACCGTCGACGGTGAACTGGACGATCTCGAACGCCTCGGTTGATCCAGCGTCGATGCCGCTGTCCTTGCGCATGTACCACGTCGATGTGGCCTCCGGGTCTGCCATGAGATCCCGATACTCTGCCCTGTCCGACACGACGGCGAAGCGCCGAACCGCGTGCTTCGGGACGACGGTGTACTCCCACCGGATGGTGGCGACGTAGGCAGGAACACTCGCTTCGCTCGTGTTCCTATCCATGGATAGGCGGATGGAGATCTTCACATCGTGCCAGCGCTCGGTTGCGGTGATGGCCTGGTCACGCACGTCGTCGTAAATCTCGCGAGCGAACTCGGCATCATGCAGCCGGAGCGCCAGGCTGTTGCGCACGATGCGATCAAGCATGTCGGGTGTCGCAACGCCTGCAAGATCCTCGGCGTTGAAGGCGAACCCATCGATGACAGCGGCCTTCATGGCCGGCGCTTGGGTCGCGAGGATGCGGCGCATACGCTCCTCTGCCCGCTCGTCATCGTCCTTACTCAGGAGGTAGTCGATCCCGATGCTCAAGATTCCGGCCGTGAACAGGGTTCCGCCGACCTCGCCCCACGGGAGGAACGTGATATCGGCGAGAAGCGGTTGGCCATCCAGCCACCGCGCGAAGACCATCAGGACGAACCCAACGAAGCTGACACTGACGGCAATCAGCGCGAGCTTGAAGTTGTGGATTCGTTGGAGTGGGTCACGCATGAACTGTCCGAATTATACCAAAGTTGAAGACGCTTGTGTATACGGAATTGCAGTCTGACCTGGGTGAACACGGTGAGCTGCTGGTCGTGTCGGTCGCCGGGGGTAGACCTAGAACGGGTCGGAACCCGGAAGGAACGAGGAGCAGCGACGGCACTCAGAATCACACACCGGCGGATGTCGCCCGGTGGGACGCCCAACGAGCACATCACCGATGTGAAGTGGAGGGACGACGCGGATGGCGAGGTCAACTACAGCAGCAAGGCCACGATGGTGGACTGGATCGACAACAAGAACGGTCACGCCTACGTGCAGGGCCAACAGTCACGATCGGACGTAGGGACCGTTCACGAAGCCGGTGCGACGCCCTACCTACGCACCTACGCCAACGGTTACTACAACGACAACCTTCTCTCGCTTCCGACCTTCTGACACGTACGCAAGCGGCCCCTGTATCCACAGATGGGTACAGGGGCCGCTTGGTTGGGCTCGGAGGATCAGATGAAGCCTCCACCGCCGCTGACGAATCCGCCGCCTCCGCTCATGGTGCACCTCCCCTGCTCTCGCTGGATCCACTGACCGGACGAGCACCCGTGGAGATGAATATCCTAAATTGGGATAATCGATCCCGCAAGGTGCGCTTGCGGGGTGGAAAAGTCGATCTACTCGGCCGAGTACCAGCAGCTCTGCGCTCTCCTCCGCCAGCTGCGGCTGGACGCTGGCCTGACACAGGTCGAGGTTGCCCGCCGACTTGGTGAGCCGCAGTCGTTCGTCAGCAAGTACGAGTCAGGGGAGCGGCGGCTCGACATCATCGAACTCAAGTACGTAGCTGAGGCCATTGGATCGGAACTGCGGGTGATCGCTGAGTTCGTTGAAAAGCGTCGCGGGTATGCGAACTAACTGCCTTACCGACGGCGTGGCACTTTGATCGGCAGGGCTTGGCAGTCGATCATCTATACGTGGAGAGCAACGGCGGTGCGATCGCGAAACCGTCGGCTCTGCGCTTTCTTCTGGATACGAACGCGTTCATCGCCATGGAGCCGTACTCCGGTGATCTTGAGAGGGAGATGGACGCAGCCACCACGCTTGTACGTCTAGCTCAACGGCAGGGGCACTTGCTTCTGGTACATCCAGCAACTCGTGATGAGTTGGCTGGAGCGATGAACAAGACGCGGACCGCTCAGCGTCTCGCCGAGCTGGCTAAGTTTACGATGGTTAGCGAATCGCCAATCGCGGCTGCGCTCCGTGAAGCGGCCGGTAACAGTGAAGTCGATACAAATGACCACCGTGACCTTCGTATCCTCGCTGGGCTACATGCAAACGCGGCGCACTTTCTAGTTAGCAACGACGCTGGACTCCGTCGTCGTGCCGTTCGCGCAGGTGTCGGTGACCGCGTCCTGACGCTCGCGGATGCTGCCGCGATGCTCGTTGACCTTGAGCCCGGAATTGCGACGCAGCCGCCACGAGTCGAACGAATCGAGGCGTACGCCCTCGACCTCGACCAGCCTCTGTTTGATGAGCTACGCCAAGACTACGCAGAGTTCTCGAACTGGATAAACAAAGTTCGTGAAGATTCCGAGAATCGCGCTTGCTTTGTCATTCGTGAACAGGACGGCTCCTACGGCGCGATCGCACTCGTTAAGTTGGTAGAGGACGATTGCGGGTACGCATTAGCAAAGCCTGTGTCTAAGGTATCCACTTTCAAGGTTGCTGGCCCGAGGGCCGGCAACCGGTACGGCGAACTGCTACTCAAGGCCGTCTTCCTCGCGCACCACGCCCTTGGGATTGCGTCGACGTACGTCGAAGTGTTCCCTAAACACGAAAGATTGATTGATTTTCTAGGACTCTTCGGATTCGAGCGCCAAGAGGCAACCACGGTGCGAGATGAACTTGTGTTCTCTAAGAGATATCGGCCACCTACGGGTAACGTAGCTGAGATCTCAGCATTCGACTACCACGTCCTGTACGGCCCGCCAGCGATTCAACAAGGCTCGTCATCGTTCGTGATCCCCATTGTTCCGCGATGGCACTCGCAGTTGTTTCCCGACGTGATCGAGGACCGCGACGACCAGCTGGCATTCCCAGAGCTGATAGGGACGACAACCCACCCGTGGGGCAATGCGATACGAAAAGCGTATCTTTGCAACGCACCGACCAACCAGATGCGGCCCGGCGATACTGTCCTTTTTTACAGATCGCATGGTGCGGCCTCAGTAACAGCCGTCGGCGTGATCGAGCACACGTTCCGATCCCACAGTGCAGACGAGGTTCTAAACGCGGTAGCGGGGCGGACGGTGTATAGCCGTGAGGCTGTCGGTGGGCTGTGCGACCATCCCTCGGGTGTCCTAGTTGTTCTGTTCCGTCAAGACAGGCTGTTGGATCCAGGGTGGTCAATCGGTGAGCTGATCGCCAACTCAGTTGTAGTTGGTCCGCCACAAACTGTGACGAAAGTGAAGGAGCGCGGCAACACATGGGTGAACACGCAGCTAGTAGATCAGCGTTGATGTCGATACATCCCGTATACGCTGCGGCAATAATGAGTGGGCGGAAAACGATAGAATTCCGTAAGCGGAGACTTGCGGACGACATTGCTACAGTCTGGGTTTATGCAACGACACCCATTCGACGAGTTATAGGCCGATTTGAGATTCTTGAAATAGTAGAGATGAGTCCGACGCTATTATGGCAACAATTTGGGAAAGGCGGGTGTATCTCACGCGGGGACTTCGATAAATATTACGCGAAGCACGCGTCTGGCGTCGGGATTCGTATCGGAACGGTCGTGGAGCTAGAAACGCCGCTACTGCTAGCGGATGTCGTCCTTAGTGGCGTGCCACCCCAGAGCTTCCTGTACGTACAGAATGCTGTCTTCGACGAACTGCTCACAGCCCTTTAATCCCGGATTGCCGGTCTAGCGGGTAACGAATGCGCGGGTGAGGTTGCCGCATTGCGGTAGGATTGTATAGCTCAAGACCACAATAACGCTAGTCTGAGTCGAGATTAAGAAAACAAGTTGTGCTATTTGCAAAGCAAACGGTAGGCGGAACTATCTGAAAGTATCTACCTACATCGCCGTCACGCTCGACCCCGACTCGACGGTACGCACGAACGGCACGTGGCCAGCGTCGAACCCCTGCACGCGAAGTTTGGTTAACTGCTGCTTGACGAGAACTCGCGTGCCTTCCCGTCATAGTTTTCAGCGGCGGGCTGCGCCCCGTGTGGGGCTTGACAGCACCTTTCGCCGCGACCTCAACGAGGCACCCGAAGGGTATGACCCTCCAGGTGCCTCGTTGAGACTCAATTCGGCGCCCGCTCAGTCAATCGTGGCGAAACGTGCGTTGTCACGCACGTTGTCTGCCGCGCGCTGAGCGTTCGACCGGCTGGCAAAGGATTCGCCGGACGCAGCGACCTTGTTGCCACCGCGGATCGCCCGCCAGCGCCACTTCGTTCCGGCGTCCTCGTATACCTCGAATGAAGCAGCACTCGCACCGGCCTTGAATGCGACCGCTGCACGTCTGGCATTCGAGAGGCTGGCAAACGTCTCACCCGCCCAGGCAACTTTCTCGTTGTTGCCCGCATACAGCCACCATGACGGTTGACCGCCCTTGCTATCGCCGATGTGGAACCTGTAACCCACGATGACCTCCTTGGTCATATTCGAGCCTCCCGACAGAGGCCGGGATTAACTCACGCACGTCTCAATGAGACCTAGGTCACAAGTCGGCGGGTCGCCGAACTGCCCGCACGTCGGCGGTGTTAACTTCGAATCCTGCCTGCCAGCAGATCCGAAGTTCCCAGACCAAGGCCGCACCCCAGAGCTTTGGTCTGGGCTTCGTGCTGTGCACAGTTTACCTGGTCGGGATGACACAGATGTCATTCGTATCGGGATCGCAAATGGCTGAGTTCTCGTACGAGGTGGACTTTGCCTGGGGATAAGCTGCAGGCAAGGTCTGTGGATCAAGCGCTTGCGGCAGGTCAGCTGCTGACAGCCCGGGGATAACCGGTGAATAGAGCTGTGCACCAAACAGTAGTCGCAGAACAAGTTGGCGACCGGCATTGATCCACATACCGGCGTGTCGCGACGCGCTCACGTGCCTCAGCTCTATTGGCGTTATTAAGAAACGCCGGACTTCAGGTCACGCACAAGACATGGACTGGCGCATCACTCTCGTCTTGAGTACTGATACTTCAAAAGTCTCGCGGACGCACCCGCGACGTCGTCAATCTGTAACTCGACGCACGATGCGGAGCGACCTGCAGGACTCAGCCGCTTAGAGCTGCAGCTCAGACCACTTGCTCAACATCCGACGCGTTTCCTTGGACAGGTTTGAATGCCATGCACTTAGCTCCGCCAAATGAAAATCATTTTCAAATAACAGGGGTGCGTCGAGTTTGAACTTTTTAGGTCCAACTCGGCGCACTTTTGTTTTCCAGAGGTCGTAGGGGTTCAAATCTCGCTTGGTCTTTTTCGAGATTCCGTCATCTTCGTTCCCGCCGATTTTGGTATTATAGGAACATGCACGTCGAAGACATTGCTGTGCGCATAACGCAGCAAACTCTTGAAAAACAGCCGGTTCTCATCGGTATTGAAGGCTTTGGCGGCTCTGGTAAGTCTACGACCTCGCTGAAACTAGCAGGAATTCTGCACGACGCGGCAGTCATTCGTGTCGATGACTTCATCGTTAAAGAAAATTTATCGACAGGTGACTGGGATCTTCTGGTCTTTGACAGGCAGCGACTTGAGTCGGAAGTACTTGCTCCCGCCTCCAAGTCTCTTGCAGTGACCTACCGAAAATTACTCTGGGATACAAATACGCTCGGCGATCCCGTATCGATTGGTATCCCGAAATACCTGATCATTGAAGGTATAGCTTGCTACCACCCTTCTATTGCGCACTACTACGACTACAAGATTTGGGTAGATGCACCGATTGATATAGCTAACAAGCGCGGCCGCGCACGAGATGCTGGCAATGAGAACGAAAAGTACTGGGATTCGTGGTCCAAGAATGATCTCGCGTATAAAGCGAAGTATCGGCCAGAGGTTGTGGCTGACTTTGTACTAACTAATTTTGAACAAACCTACCCCATCTAAACTTCACTGTCAGACCTATGGCGTAGGCTTCGTTGTCAGCCTACGCTTTTCGTTCTATCCATGAGATAATTCAAATAGAAAGAAAGCCATGAAGATACGTCGCCTAGATATCAAAAATTACCGCGGGATTCGCGACCTAAGCTGGATTGTCCCTGAGGACCACCAACTTCTCATGCTAGTTGGACCCGGTGACAGTACTAAGTCGACAATTATCGACGCTCTGTATCTCGCCCTCAGTGAACGCTATTCATTGTCGCTATCTGACACAGACTTCTATTTAGGAAACGTTGATGAGCCAATCACGATACGTGTGACGCTGATTGAGTTAAGTGCTGAAGTCATGAAGCATAACGTTCTCGGCATGGAAATGGGTGGAATTAAGGAGGATGGAACCCTAACGCACGACCCTGGAGATGGTGATAAGACCTGTCTAACGATACAACTGTCAATTGACGCAGACCTAGAGCCTATATGGTCTGTCTATCGGGAAGGAGGTACGGAGCCGTTCACTCAGATCGGAGTGGGTGCACGAAAGAAACTCTCAGTGTTCAAGGTAGACGAGCGAATTGATGGACATCTTCGCTGGAGTCGGACTTCCGCTCTCGGAAAGCTGACAGAGTCGGAGCATGACACCTCAGGAACGCTGGCTGCGGCTACTCGGGCGTCTAGGGCGGCAGTTACGAAGGCAATCTCGGCTGAGCTACAGACTCTCACTGGCGAAGTGCAGACCCGCATGAACCAGCTTGGAAGCGGCAACTTCAAGGCCCTGCGTCCTGGGCTTGATACGTCAGTGCCATCGTCGTCGGGCCTGCTGGCGTTGTATGAAGACCAGGTCCCTCTGATGAACTATGGCCTCGGTACGCGACGTCTAGCCGGCCTCGCGACCCAGCAGCTGGCACATTCAGGTAAATCGATCCTGATGATTGACGAGGTCGAGTACGGTCTCGAACCGCATCGTCTCGTCTTCCTGCTTTCCAAGCTCAAAGGATCGGGAGACATCGCCCAGGCTTTCATCACTACACACTCACCCGTAGCGATCGAGCAAATGAAGGCGACGGATGTTTTCGTCGTGCGGTCCGACGGTGCTGGAGGTGTGCAAGTCCACTCGTTCTCCGGGTCTCCCAACAGTGCGCAAGCCGTCTTGAGATCGAACCCTTCGGCATTGCTTGCGCGACGAGTGTTCTTCGGTGAGGGTCGTACGGAGTACGGACTGCTGTTGGGGCTGATGGAGGCATGGGACCGCGAACGGGTCGTACTGGGTGACACGCCTGCAGTTGGACTGGGTACAGCACTTGCTGATGGCGGCGGCGGATCTACCGCACCGGTCCGCGCGCGGATGCTTCAAGGTGTTGGGTACGAGACTTATGTTCTCATGGATAACGACGACCGCGGGGTAGATAAAGCAGTTCGGCAGGCCGGGCGTGCAGGAGTTACGGTAATCAGATGGAGTCTCGAGAAGGCAACTGAAGCTGAGTTGGTGGAAAGTCTAAGTAGCGACCTTTTGACAGATTTGCTTGACATTGCTGTTCAGAATAGAGTTGACGAGAGAACTGTTCTGCATGATCTCAACAATAAACTAACTAGTGGCGCAGTGTTGATAGATCTCGATGTCGACACATGGGTGGCAGATCACGAGATGACTATCGAAGAGTGTCGGGCACTGATCGCTAGCGCGGCAAGTGAATACTCTTGGTTTAAGAATCCAGATCAAGGAAGAAATCTTGCAGCTTGGGTATTGGATCACGAATTAGACCTTGACGGCTCAGAATTTTGGGCGAAAATAATGGAAGTGAAGGCTGCGATGTATCCGCAAGAACCTGCAGAAGGAGATGCGGAACCGGAGTCAGACGTCGATGGATAGCAACTTGCGGTCCGAAGCGGTTCAGCTTCTAGCGCAACTTCCTTTGTCGGTCGAGATGCCTGCTGGTACTGGCAAGACCCAGTTGATTGCTGCAATGGCCAGTGTCGCTGTAGATAACGGTCAATCTGTCCTGATACTGACACACACGAATGCGGGCGTGGCTGCCCTGCGAACTCGATTGAAGAAGTTCGGTGTTAGACAGAGCAATGTCCATGTCGACACGATCGCGAGCTGGGCGTTCGAGCTAGTCAGGCACTACCCCGTACTTGCGGGGATTCGGATACCACCTATGCCAGATTGGTCGAAATCCAGCGAATACGTAGATGGCGCGACGAAAGTTGCAAGAGCAAAAGCTATCCAGGTAATGCACGCATCAAGCTTTAGTATCTTGTTGGTCGATGAGTATCAAGACTGCAATGTACGTCAACATGGACTTGTCACTGCGATTGCTAATGTTCTGCCGACCGCGGTGTTTGGTGACAGGCTTCAGGGTATCTTTGACTTCAAGGACGAGCTATTGGTCGACTGGGATATTCATGTTGCTCCTGTCTTCCCTGTGGTTGTTCGTGCACACACCGCCTGGCGGTGGAAGGGTTACAACGAGCCGCTAGGTCAATGGTTGTTAGATATCCGCGACGAACTAAAAGCTGGGAATACGATAGACCTTTCTGCCATTCAGATCGAAGGTTTGAGCTGGCGTCCAAACACTCATGAGGAGCTGATGGCAGCAGCATTTGCGATCAAGGACTATGACGAGTCGGTAGCTATCATGAATCGCTGGCGTGAGGATAATGTGAGTACCGCAAATCGTCTGGGAGGCGCTTACTCTGTTATGGAGGATTTGAACGGTCGATTTATGCACGAAAGCTTGCAAGTGCTCCAAGATGCAGATCTTTCGGATTACCCTTTTTGGTTGGCCGGTTTCATTAAGAAGTGTTTTACAGGATTTGCGACACTCGATTCAACGGTCTTGAGAAGGCTGCGGCGAGGTGAAACTACCTCTGATTTATCGCGGCCGGACATAGTGCTTTCGCTCCAAGTTTTGTCGGCGCTGGCTGCTGATCCGAGTATTACGAATCTTGTTCGAGCCATGACCTCAATCGAGCGAAATGGTGAAGGTCGCCTACACTGCCATGAAGCATGGCGCGATACCTTAGCTGCGTTGCGTGCTGCGGCGCTCGATCCAACTCAAAGCCCACGCGATAGTCTAGCCACTATTCGTGACCGACTTCGATACACTGGCCGTAAGTCTCGCCAACGTATCGTTTCAAGAACTCTTCTTATCAAGGGTCTCGAATATGATCACGGAATCATCTGCGGTGCTGACAACTTTGGCTCACTTCGTCATCTCTACGTTGGCTTTACTCGGCCCCGCAAAAGTCTAACGATATTGAGTGACTCGCCGTTAATTGAGTTGACGGGCTGATGACTATTCTTATCTGTCTACGACAGAGAAGGTAATCCCATGACGCAACTTAAATATCAAATACCCGACGAACAGCGGCTAGAACAACACCGCAAAGACATCCAGCTAGCACAGGCGGAGCGCAGCCGTGAGATGCAAGAGTCAGGTGAGCTCGGACAGCTTCCACCGATACCCGTGCCTGCCGTCGATCCGACTGTCGAAGCAACGAGTCCTCCGTCCCGCGAAGACCAACGCTCTGCACCCTCCACAATGCGACAAGCCCCGCAAGCTGACGGATCAGGCATCTACGCCTTCGAGGGTGGCTATGCGTTCGCGCTGATCACCGATCATGGCTATGTTGCCTACCGCATCCCGGTGGAAGACGACCACCTCCTCATGATCCCAGGTAAGACCGACTACCTCTACGACAACGCAGGTGTCCGTATACCTGCATGGCGCATCACTCTCTCGTTGGCGGAGAGACCGATGCTCGAGGTCTTCAATAGCGCTCGTGACCTCGTTCTGGCTGAACTGGACGCAATGGAGCTAAGCGACCGGCAGGGCTCAGCCGCTTAGCCTTGCAGCTCAGACCACTTGTTCAACATCCGACGAGTTTCCTTCGACAGGTTTGAATGCCATGCACTTACCTCCGCCAGCGCGACGTGGTCGACGACGAACGCCCCCTCCGCACGGAGGGGGCGTTCGTGTCGGTCGGTGCCGCGTTACTTCTGCTTCGCGGCGGCGAGTCCGCGGGCCACGATGGCGGCCTGCAGGTAGCGCAGTCCCGAGGGCACGCTGGGATCGATGCCGGTGAGCTGGCCGATGCGCTTGAGGCGGTAGTCGACGGTGTTGGCGTGCACGAACAGGTGCCGCGCGGTGCGCTGGCGGTTGAGTTCGTGACCGATGTACGACGTCAGCGTGTCGAGCAGTTCGGGCGCGTCGTCGAGGGGCTCGAGAGCACGGAGCAGCTGCTCCCGGCCGCGGCCCGGACGGGTGAGCTGGTACTCGAGCACCAGGTCCTCGGTGCGGTACATCCCGGCCGGTCGGCCGAGTTGCCTTGTGAGCGTGAGCAGTTCGTAGACGTGCTCGGCGGCACCCGGGATGTCCTCGCGTTCGGCCGACGTCATCGTGGCGGTGATCGGGATCTCGCCGGCGCGGGAGAGTCGCTCGATGAGAGTGTCCACCCACTCGCGTTCGCGCGGTGCGGGCAGGAGCACGGTGCCGCCGTCGGTGCTCAGCAGAGCCAGCGGCGATTTGCCGCACATGGTGGCGAGCTCCGCCTGGATGCGGCGCAGCTTGCGCCGTGCGGACACGGTGCGATCGACGACGGGGTTCGCCTCGTCGGGATGCTGCGGGAAGTGCAGCGCGATGACGAGGTACTCGTCGGCGAGGTCGATGCCGCACTGCTGCGCGGTCGACAGGGCGTTCTGACCGCCGCTGAGCAACGTGGTCACCAGAGTGTGCGTGGCGGTGTGGTGCTCGGACGCGACGGAGCGGTACTCCTCCACGTACGCCATGGACACCTCGGTGGTGACGGCCTCGAGGAGGCTCACCAGGACGAGTGAGTTGTCGGTGACGTTCTCGATGTTCTGAGCCTTGGCGTCACGGCTGACGAGAGTGAGTCCGAAGCGGAATCCGTCGTGATAGGCGCGCAGGATCGAGCGCAGCGGCACCCCCTCGCGAGCCCAGCGAGCGGCGGCGTCGTGGACGTTCGCGAGGTCCTTGTCCGACGGCGTCTTGCCCGACTCGAGCATGCGGACGGCGAGACCCAGGCACTTGACGGTGACCTCGGTGACGTCGCCGTGCAGGAGCTCGCCGGGGAGCGTTCCGCACGGGGTGTTGGCCTGGAAGTGATCGACCAGATGACGCGCCACCCCTCGCAGATCGCTCATCGCCAGAGAGTTGCTGCGTGTGCCGGCGATCAGGCCCGCCTCCATGTGTCCCGGAAGCGGCTTCGGCGCGGTCTTCGGTGTGGTCATCGATCCCCCCATGACTGTGTAGTTCATGTCAGTCGTGCATGTTCTCGGGGTACCGTAACAATCATTAACGGGTCCCGAGATTGTTTCGAGATACTTATTCGAGAGCCGCGGTATGCCCTCGGGCCCACTGCGGTGTTTGGTCCCGTTGTCAGGCCAACCGCTGTGACCTGCGATGACACCCATGCATGACGCCTGTTGAGGCAAAACAAGTCGCATTTTCACCTACTTTCCTCTTGCTTTCACACAATTGCCGGTGAGCCACTTCATGAAATGTCACACACGTGACTGGTGCCTCGAAGTCCGGTTCGCCAGTCGTCGACCGTCTCGCGGTACGCTTTCGGCACGATTCACGGTCTCGGTGTCCGCGTCGTCGGTTCTTGTGACCGCAGACAGGACGTCGAGCAGTCTTTTGGACCTGAGGGCGGCGTACCTACCGGCAAGTAAGTTGGTATGCGTTCCTCCGGGCGCGCGGGACGCTCCGCGCGTCGTGTCTCTCTGTTCACCGGTGGCTCCGAGCGAGCCACATCGGACGAAAGGTCTGTCGATGCGACGTCCCGCTCTGCTCGCTGCGGGGTGCCTCACCGCGCTGACGCTTCTCGGCTCCGCGCCGGTGGCGGGTGCGCAGCCGGGCGTCCCGACGCCGGCCGTGGACGCGTCGTCACCCACCCGCGTCGTGTCGGTGACCATGGCGACCGATCGCCGGGCCGTCATGTCGGTGTTCTCCGCGTCGATGAACCGCGAGATCCAGGTGCAGGTGTTGCTGCCCGCCGATCGATCGGTACCGCGTCCGTCGCTGTACATGCTCGACGGGGTCAGTGCGGGCGAGGAGTCCGGCTACACGGAGAGCACGTGGACGCAGAAGACGGACGCGGTGTCGTTCTTCTCGGACAAGGCCGCCAACATCGTCCTTCCGGTCGGGGGACGCGGCGCCTACTACGCCGACTGGGCCCAGTCCGATCCCGTACTCGGCGTCAACAAGTGGGAGACGTTCCTGACGTCGGAACTGCCCCCGTTGATCGATGCCCGCTTCGACGGCAACGGCGTCAATGCGCTGATGGGTCTGTCGATGGGCGCACAGGGTGCGATGAACCTGCTGACCAAGCATCCCGATCTGTACACGGGCATCGCCGGATTCAGCGGCTGCTACGACAATCGCTCCAACGAGACCAAGAACGCGGTGCGAGCCACCGTCGGGTCCACCGGGGGCGACGCCACCAACATGTGGGGCACGAACGCGGATCCGCTGTGGGCCGAGAACGATCCGAGTACCCGCGTCGAGACGCTCCGCGGCAAGCAGGTGTACCTGTCGACGGGCAACGGATTTCCCGGACCGTACGAGGCGGGTGGCGGTTTCGGTGAGGAGATCATCGACGCGCTGACCGTCGGCGGCCCCCTCGAGGCCGCCGCGAACATCTGCACCACCGGCTTCGCCGACACGCTGCGCGCGGCGGGTGTCCCGGCGACCATCGTGTTCAAGCCGTACGGCACGCACTCCTGGCGCTACTGGCAGGACGAGATGCACAACTCGTGGCCCGTCGTGGCCAGGGCGCTCGGCCTGTAGCTGTCGAGGGTGTGCACACCCTCTGCGTCGACCGCACACCCTTTTTCGCCGGCTGCTGAGGGTGTTTGCTCACGCAAGGGGTGTGCGCTCACTCTCTGGTGCGCCGCCGTGAAGGTCTCTCGCCGCGTGCTCGAGTGGTGTGCGTCGATCCGCCCGGCTGTCGGGGGTGTGCACACCCGCTGCGTCGACCGCACACCCTTTTCTGCCGGCTGCTGAGGGTGTGCGCTCACTGCCAGGGGTGTGCACACTCTCTGGTGCGCCGCCGTGAAGGTCTCTCGGCGCGTGCCCGAGTGGTGTGCGTCGATCCGCCCGGCTGCCAGGGGTGTGCACACCCTCTGCGTCGACCGCGCACCCTATTCTGCCGGCTGCTGTGGGTGTGCGCTCACCGCCAGGGGTGCACGCACACTCTCTGGTGCGCCGCAGCGAACGGCTCTCGGCGAGTGCCCGAGTGGTGCGCGTCGATCCGCCCGGCTGTCGGGGGTGTGCACACCCTCTGCGTCGACCGCACACCCTGTTCTGCCGGCTGCTGAGGGTGTGCGCTCACTGCCAGGGGTGTGCACACACTCCCTAGCGCGAGGCCGTGGCCCCGGCAAACTTCTCGGCAGCCGACGCGGCGAACTCCAGGAACGCGTCGTTCTCGTGTGGGTCGCCCACGGTCACGCGTACGCCGTCGTCCCCGTACGCCCGCACGATGACACCGGCCTCGGTGGACGCGGCGGAGAAGTCTCCCGACTGCGCCCCCAGCGGGATCCACACGAAGTTCGCGGACGACTCGGGCACCTGGAACCCCATGTCGCGCAACGAGTCACGGAGGCGCGACCGCTCGGCCGTCACGAGTGCCGTACGTGCGAGGAGCTCGTCCGAGGCCGCGAGCGACGCGACGGCGCCACTCTGCGCGACACTGCTCACGCTGAACGCGGTGTGCACCTTCTTCATCGACGTGATGATCGACGGTGCTCCGACGGCGTACCCCACCCGCAGTCCGGCGAGGCCGTAGGCCTTCGAGAACGTCCGCAGCACCACGACGTTGGGCCGGGTGCGTCCGATCTCCACGCCGTCGATCGCGCGGTCGGTGTACTCGAAGTAGGCCTCGTCCAGCACCACGACGATGTGGTCGGGGATCGCGTCGAGGAACCGTTCGAGGTCGGCGGGGTTCACCACCGTGCCCGTCGGGTTGTTCGGGTTGCAGACGAACATGAGACGGGTCTTGTCCGTCACCGCTGCGGCCATCGCGTCGAGGTCGTGCACGTCGTCGTGAGTGAGCGGCACACGCACGGCGGTGGCGCCGGCGACGAGCGTGACGATGGGGTAGGCCTCGAACGAGCGCCAGCCGAAGACGACCTCGTCCCCGGCGTTGCAGGTGACCTGGACGAGCTCCTGGCACAGAGCGACCGATCCGCAGCCGACGGTGACGGTGGTGGCCGGGACGTCGAGGAAGTCCGCGAGCGCCTCGACGAGGGCTGTCGACTGGTTGTCGGGATAGCGATTCACTCCGGCCGCCGCCTCGGCGATGGCCTCGCGAACGCTGGGCAACGGACCTGCCGTGGTCTCGTTGCTGGCGAGTTTGATCGCGCCCGGGAACGAGCGACCGGGCAGGTAACCGGGGATGGCATCGAGATCGGGGCGCGTGCGTGGGGTCACGATCACCGATTATGCGCGGCGATCGGACACAGTGTGGTCGCGGCTCTCGCTCGACCCTCGCTTTCGCCATTGTGTGCCATTACCGTGGAGCCATGTCGGGTCTCATCGAGGACACTGCGCCCATCCGCCCCCGCGACGAGGGTGCGGACACCGCCACGCTCGATCGCGTGCCGCTCACCGCGTTCGAGCCGGACAGCAGGGCTCGCGGCGGCATCGTCGTGTTGCACGAGGCGCGTGAGCTCCCGCAGGCCCTGCTCGAGTTCATGCGGTCCCTCGCCGCCGACGGCTGGCTGGTCGCGGCGCCGCACCTGTTCCACCGGGCAGCGGGGGACGACGAGGTGTTCGGCACGCCGTTGTTCGAGGACTTCGACGCCACCGTCGACTGGCTGCAGAGCCGGGGCGTCCCGACCGACTGCATCGGCGTCATCGGGTTCGACGACGCCGGAACCGCAGCCGCCCTGGTGGCCACCGATCGAGCCATCGGCGCGGCGGTGAGTGTCGCGGCTCCCGGCATCGTCGAGGCGCTGACCACGGATGCGCTCGCTCTCGTCGACGCGGCGGCATCCCTCAAGGCGCCCTGGCTCGGTCTCTACGGACGCGACGACGTCCGCACTCCCGTGGAGCACGTGGAGCAGTTGCAGGAGGCGGTGTCGAAGGCGTCCGTCGCCACGCTCGTCGTCAGTTACGCCGGTGTCGAGCATCGTGCGGACGAGGAATCCGCCGTGTCGGAGGAGTCGGACGGCGAGGAGGCGATCGTCGACGCCCAACGTCGCATCTTCGACTGGTTCGACAGTCATCTCCGATAAGACCGCCCCACCAGCCGTTTTGCGTCTACTCCGGGGCGTGTGTAATCTTCCTTCTCGGCGGTTCGCAAGGACCGGTGCCCTCGAAAGAGGTCCAGGAGGCGTGCCAGAGCGGCCGAATGGGAGTCACTGCTAATGACTTGACCCTTCACCGGGTCCGGAGGTTCAAATCCTCTCGCCTCCGCCACTTTCGACTTCGGTCGGAGGACAACTGAACAGCACCACAGCATGCGCCCGTAGCTCAACGGATAGAGCACCTGACTACGGATCAGGAGGTTAGGGGTTCGAATCCCTTCGGGCGCACCACGGAAGCCGGTACCAGGATCACCCTGGTACCGGCTTTCTGCATGTACGGGTCCGGCAGCCTCTGTGTACTTCTGAAACATGGAACCGGGTTTCGACCCGCCACAGAATGTCGGAGGAGGACGACGACCTTTGTGCCGGCGTGCTGTTCGCCCACAGTGAGCACGTCACCGCCGGTATCGATCTCGTGGACGTCGCCCAGCATCTGACGGGCGATCGCCTGCCGTTCGCCGAGGGTGGGCGGGATCCGTGGCGCCTCGACGGGACGTGGACCACTCCGGTGGTGACGGCGGTGCACGGCTGGTGCATGACGCTCGGCATCGAACTGTTGCCGGCGTCCGACATCCGGGTCGCCGCAGCCGGAACTCGGTTCTCCGAGATGGAAGTTCAGCGCGGGCTCGTGCAGGCGGTCTGCGCGGATCCGGCGGCGACGATCAAGCGAGCTCACCGCATCGCGGAGACCGCTGCACCACTCGGTGTGCGGGCCACGCTCGAGTCCGCGCATCGCAGCCTGATCGAGGGGGACGCGGCCCGCGGCGGGGCAGCTGCTCCCCGACATCCGGGCACTGTTCTCGACGTCCGATGCGGCCGAGGGGATGCTGTCGTTCGTCGAGAGACGGCAGGCCACCGTCACCGGCGGGTGATACTTATCAGATCCACACCACGAACGGAGCATCGGTGACGACGTCGGACGAACGCAGACTCATGGCCCTCGCGGCAGTGGCGGGTGTCGCGCAGAACGCGATCGCCCTGCCCTACGTCCGGAAGCACGGGACACGATCCGCCGCCGACTTCTTCGTCGGGAAGATCTGGTCCACCGTGCCCGGACGGTTCGCGATGGTGGATCTGATCCTGGTGGTGATCGCCTTCCACGTCTGGGCGTTGCCGGAGGCGCGGAGACTCGGCATCGTCCGGTGGTGGCTGGCCACCGTGCTCCTCACCTTCGGCGTGGGCATCGGATCTGCGATCCCGTTCTTCCTCGCCGTGCGCGCGCGGACGGTCCGCCTCGCGGGCTGACGATCGACGAGAGCCGCTTCGATAGGGTTCTCGCGTGGCAGAGGACGTGGATCGCGTCTACGGCGGACGGTCGATGACGGATCGACGTGCCGACCGACGACGACGGTTCCTGCAGGCCGGCATCGAGGTGATCGGCGACAAGGGGTACGCCGCGACGTCGGTCGCCGACATCTGCTCGGCCGCGGGTCTGGCACGCAGCCAGTTCTACAGCGAGTTCGCGAATCGCGAGACGTTGCTCGTCGCCGTGTACGACCTCGTGCAGGACGATGCCCTCGCCGCGGTCGTCGCTGCGCTCGCCGACGCGACGGACCGCACCCGACGAGCGCTCGTCGTCGCCGCGATGACCGCGCTGATCGAGTCGTTGGGACGGGACCCACGTCGGGCACGCATCTCGTACCTCGAGATGGTCGGGGTGAGTGACGACGTCGAGCAACACCGCAGCAGGCGCCGCGCGACCTGGGCCGAGTTCATCGAGGCGACGCTCCGTGCCGAGATCGGCGCCGACTTCGTCCCGCCGGGCGGTCATCGGCTCGCCGCCACGGCCTTCCTCGGGGCGCTCACCGAGTTGGTCTCGGACTGGTCGCGCACCCCGCCGCCCCGGCCACCCGTGGATGGGATCGTCCAGACGATGATCGCCGTCCTCGGCGCGTTCGTTCCTGACCTCGACCGATAGCGGGGATTGTTATCCAGCCCACAACGCTCTACAGTCCTGATCACAATCATGGACACGCGTGTCCAACATGTTGGATGTGCTGAACACTGTTGCCGGGCGCACATGCGATTGCTGTCGACGCTCGGCGCAGAAAGAGTGAGATCGATGTCCGCTCGTCGGTTCCGTCCCTCGTACGCACTCGCGGTGGTGGTGGCCGCCGTGGCGGTGTCCGCGACGGTGGTCACGCCCGTGTCCGCGGCGCCCGCCAACTTCCCCGCGATCCCCGAGTTCGACACCGACTTCTACCTGCCGCCCGACGCCGTGGTCGCCGCCGCAGCCCCGGGAGAGATCATCGCCGCGCGTCCCGTGGACCTGGCCACGCTGAATCTGATCCCCACGCAGGTCGACGCCTGGCAGTTGTCGTACCGGTCGAACAACGGCCGGGGCGAGCCGATCCCGGCGGTGACCACCGTCATCACCCCGCGCGGCGCCGCCTCGGCTCCGCGTCCGCTGCTCTCGGTGCAGATGGCCGAGGACTCACTGGCCGCGTACTGCGCGCCGTCGTACGTCATGCGCCAGGGCGCGATCCCGTGGCCTCTGACGGGTGCCGTGACGTCCGGCGTGCAGTTCCTCGAAGTGCAGGCAGCACTGGCCCAGGGCTGGGCGGTGTCGGTTCCGGACCATCAGGGGCCGAACAACGCGTTCGCCGCCGGACCGGTCGCCGGACGCATCACGCTCGACGGCATCCGGGCCGCAGAGAGTTTCGCTCCCATGGGACTGTCCGGGGTGGACACGAAGGTCGGGATGAGCGGCTACTCGGGCGGAGCGATCGCCACCGGACACGCCGCCGAACTCGCCGGGACCTACGCCCCGGAGCTGAGCATCGTCGGCGCCACGGAGGGCGGCACCCCCGCCGAGCTCGCCGCCCTGGTGAACAACGCGAACAACGCGCTCGGATCCGGCATCGTTGCGGCCGGCATCATCGGCGCCAGCCGTGAGGACCCCAACTTGGCGCGATTCGTGGACGAACACATCGATCCCGCGGGTCGGGCCCTCTTCGCGGCCAAGGACAACCTGTGCGTGGGGTACACCTCTGCCCTCCTGCCGTTCCTGAACCTGAAGGGTTTCCTGCGGACCGAGGGGGATCCGTTGGAGCAACCGGTGGTGAAGAAGTCCCTGGACGCGCTGAACCTCGGTGGCACGACGCCGACCATGCCGGTCTACGTCTACCACTCGAACCCGGACTGGTTGGTTCCCGTCGGGCCGGTGAACGGGATGGTCGACGCGTACTGCAGTCGGCCCGGAGCGAACGTCACCTACACCCGCGACCACTTCAGCGAACACCTGTCGCTGGAGGTGATCGCGTTCCCGAGTGCCGTTCTGTGGATGCGTGATCGGTTCGCCGGTGTACCTGTGGAGCCCGGTTGCCGTACCGCCGACGTCGGGTCCATGGCACTGGACGAGCGCACCTATCCCGTCTGGGTCGATGCTGTGGGCGAGATCGTCGCGGGTCTGTTCGGGAAGCCGATCGGGGGATGAGGCACCTCGTGTGACGCCTGCGACGGGCCGGTCAGAGTCCCCGGTCCGGAGCGCCCATGTCACCGGTCGTCGGCGTGCCGGCCGCCAGCGCGTACTGCAGGAACACGGTGCCGCCGGGGCTCGCCTGCGGTGGGGCCACGATGGCGAGGCTCGTCGGCAGAGCGCCGGTGTCGAACACCGTCTTGCCGACACCCAGCACGATGGGGTGCAGCCACAGGTCGAGGCGGTCGAACAACCGCTCCCGCAACAGCGTCTGCACCAGGTCCAGACTGCCCACGACCTTGATGTCCTGATGCCGCTCTCGGATCTCGCGCACTGCGGTCGGTAGATCCGGGCCCAGTACCGAGGATCCGGCCCAGTCGAGCGTGCGCCGATCGCGCGAGGCGACGTACTTGGGAATCCTGTCGAAGAGACTTGCGATACCGTCGTCCGGTCCGCCCTGCTGGTGCGGCCAGTACGACGCGAAGATGTCGTACGTTCGCCGCCCGAGCAGCAGCGCATCGGTGCCGCGGTAGGCCGCATCGATCTGCGCGCCGGTGACGTCGTCGATCAGGGGCGCCTGCCAGCCGCCGAACGGGAACCCGTCCGGGTCCTCGTCGGGTCCGCCGGGAGCTTGCCCGACGAGGTCGAGCGTCGCGAACATCTCGATGGTGATCGTTCCCATGGCGTCACTCCTCGGTTGTGTGTGACGAGATGGACCACCGAGCGGTTCGGAAGTCATCGCGGAGGGCGGTCGCGACCGGCTACCGCAGTGCCGCGGCCGTCCGACCGAGCACCTCGATCAACCCCTCGAGATCGGGCTCGTCGTCGGTGGGGTGGGCGACGACGGACGTGATGCCGAGGTGTCCCAGACGGGCGACCTCGTCCGCCACCTCCGCGGCGCCACCCGTGACCGCGAGCCCGCTCGCATCGGTCTTGCCCCAGCGCCCGACCTCGTCGCGAATCCGGTCGTCCGCGCCGGCGCCCACCGCCACCAGTCGAGGGGCGATGATGCGATGGTCGGCGGAGCGCCGCGCGGCGATCACCTCGGCACACGACGCGGTCAGCTCGTCGTCCGACATCGCGGCCGCGAACAAGGTGCCGTCCGAGTGGGATGCCGCGTAGCGCAGCGTCTTCGGGCCGGTACCGCCGAGAAAGAACGGTTCGTCGGGCGCCGGCCACTGCAGCCGCACGGCATCGAGGGAGACGTACCGGCCGTCGACGGTGACCTCCTCCCCGCGCAGCAGCGCCTGCAGAGCGGTCGAGTACTCGTCCAGCAGAGTCATCGGAGACGCGACGCGGGCGCCGACCTGCCTCATCCAGTGCTGCACGCCGTGTCCGGCACCGGCGAGGAACCGGCCGGGGAACAGTCGATGCAGCGACGCGACCTCCATGGCGCACAGGGCGACGTTGCGCAGCGGCGCGGGCATGAGTCCGAGGCCGACCTGGATGTGCTCGGTGCTCGCCAGCACGGTGGCCGCGGTCGTCAGCCCACCGTGGCTGAAACAGTCCTCCCACAGCCAGAACTCATGGAGTCCCGCCGCGTCCGCGGCGCGTGCGGCCGCGATCAGCCGGGCAGGGTCGTGGGCGGGGGTGAACACGATGCCGAGTCTCGTCACGAGTCAGTGGTATCAGATCGAACGCCCGCCGGGGGCGCGTCGCCTCGTTCGGGGCCGAGACGTGCCGCGACCGTGACCGTCGCCGTCACGAGATCGGGCGGGGAGACGTCTTCGAGGTCCGCGTCGACGTGCTCGACGGACTCGTCCGACTCGGTGAGGAACGGCCGCGGCACTTCGGTCGGCAAGCGGGCACACTCACCGACCGCTTCGGTGTCGTCTGGACCATCGACGTCATGGCGCCGTACGGCGGCTGAACCGGGCCCAGTTGTCGTGCAGCACAGCGCGGGACCAGTCGTCACCGAGTTCGAGGCCGACCACACTCTCGACCGCGTGCGCGTACGAGTAGGGGATGTTGGGGAAGTCGCTGCCGAACACGATCTTGTGCTGCAGGTCGCGCAGGCGCGGCAACGCCGATCGCGGGTAGGGCGCGAGCTGTTCGGTGAAATCGGTGAACACCATCGTGGTGTCGAGCCCGACGTTGTCGAACGTCTCGGCCAGGGTGAGGAAGTCCTCGTACTCGGGCATTCCCATGTGTGCGATCAGCAGGGTGAGTGTCGGAAAGCGGTGCAGTAGTGCGCGGATCGGGTCCGGTCCGGTGTGGCGACCGGGTTCGGGGCCCGATCCGCAGTGGATGACGACGGGTACGGCGGCGTCGGCCAGAACCGCCCACACGTCGTCCAGGTACGGATCGTGGACGTCGATGTTCCCTACCTGCACATGGCATTTCATCACCCCGACCCCGTCCTCGACGGCGGCGCGGACGTACCGAGCAGCATCCGGTTCGGGGTGGAACGTGGCGGTGCGCACGCAGTCGGGCGTCCGGTCGGCGAACTCCGCGGCCCACCCGTTCAACCACTCCGCCATGCCGGGCTTGTGCGGGTACAGCAGGGACGTGAACGTCCCTACCCGGTACCTGCGCAGCAGGTCGGTGCGTTCGTCCTCGTCCACGCGATACTCGATCGGCCACGCGGTGCCGAGGCGGTCGTCCACGGAGTCGAAGTAGTTCCACACCTTGGCCAGAACGCTGTGCGGCATGAAATGCGTGTGCACGTCCACCAGTGACTCGAGGCGGAGGTCGTCGAGCACTCGGTGGACCCGGCGGATGTCGTCGTCACGGTTCTGCACGGGATCGATCCTCGCATCGCCGGGGCGGCCGCGACGGCACTCCGGACCCTTGACTTTGCGGACACTGCGTGTCTGTAATAAGACGATGACGGGATCACTGCAGGGACGAGTCATCGCCATCACCGGTGGCGCACGGGGAATCGGCCTCGCGACGGCACGCGCGCTGGTCGCCGCCGGCGCCAGGGTGGCGATCGGGGACGTGGACGCGGACGCCCTCGCCGCCGGGGCCGAGTCCGCGCGGGTGCACCTGTACGGAGCACTGGACGTCACGGACCCGGCGTCCTTCGACGCCTTCCTCGACCGGGTCGAGCGTGAGCTGGGCCCCGTCGATGTCCTGGTCAACAACGCCGGAATCATGCCGGTCGGGGCTCTGACCGACGAGCCGGACGCGGTGGCGCGCCGGATCATGGACGTGAACGTGCACGGCGTCATCATCGGCACCAAGTCGGCGCTGCACCGCATGGTGCCGAGACGGCGCGGACACGTCGTCTCCATCGCCTCGATGGCGGGGGAGACGGTGGCACCAGGCCTGGCCACCTACTGCGCCAGCAAGTCTGCGGTCATCGCGTTCACCGAAGCCGCGAGGGTGGAGTACCGCTCCTCGGGCGTCGAGTTCTCCCTGGTCCTGCCGTGGTTCGTCAACACCGAACTCACGGCGGGAACGAGGGACGTGCCCTTCATGAAGAAGGCCGAACCCGAGGACATCGCGCAGGCGGTGGTCCGGCTCGTCGAGAAGCCGCGACCCAAGGTGCGCATCCCGGCCTCGGCCGGCGCCATCGTCGTCAGCCAGCGCTTCATGCCGCGCCGACTCGGTGAGTTCGTCAGTCGCCGTTTCGGATCCGAGCAGATCTTCCTCGGCGACGTGGACGCGGAACGGCGTCGCGCGTACGAGGACAGGGCGCGCGGGCAGTCGTCCGCTCCCGAGTCGACGCGCTAGCGACGAACGCTCGCCAGCACCGCCGCGACCAGTCCGTCGATGTACGTGTCGTCCGCGGTGACGGCGGACGGCGCCTCGGTCGCGTCGTGTGCGAACAATACTCGGCTCAGAACCGCGCCGGTGAGCATCTCGAGCAGCAGTGTGGTCCGCACGTGTTCCGGTAACTCGCCGCGGGACACGGCGCGGCGGACGATGTCCCGAGTGGCGACGAACCTGCTCGTGCTGATGGTGGCGGTCAGTGCCTCGAGCAGATCGGGATACACGCGGGCGTCGAGGGCCACGCGTACGGCGATGAGCCCCGAGGAGTCTCGATAGCCCCGCAGGAGTTGGCGAGCCAGCTCCGTGAGATCGCCTGTCAGGGTGCCGGTGTCGATGGGGTCGACGAGGGGGAGCACGGTCTCCAGGGCTCCGGTGAGGAGTGCCTCCTTGGTGGGCCACCGACGGTAGATCGCCGCGCGGCCGACGCCACCGCTCTTGGCGACGGCATCGATGGTGAATCCCGCCCACCCGGTGCGCCAGTACACGTCCACGACGGCGTCGTACACCCGCGATTCCATGTCGGGGTCACGTGGCCGCCCCCGCCGCGGCGTGCCGTCGGTCGACTCCATGACACCAGATTACAGACAACTGATGTCTGTAATAGGGTGATCCCATGTCACAGGAAGCAGACCGCATCCCGGTCGTCGTGGGCGTGGGTGATGTGGTGTCCGGCAGTGCCGGCGCTGCGGCCGACCCCGTGGAGCCCATGGAGCTCGTGCTGCGCGCGGTCCGTGCTGCGCTCGACGACAGCGGAACGTCCGCGCTCGGCGCTGCGGTGGACGCGATCCACGCCGTGCGCACGACGAGCTGGAACTACCACGATCTCCCGAACCTGATCGCCGCACGGCTGGGGGCGTCCGCGCCGACGCGGTCCACCAGCACCATCGGTGGTCACCACCCCGCGCGCCTGATGGACCGAGTGGGGCTCGACATCGCCGCTGGTCGCAACTCTGTGGCGCTCGTCGTCGGCGGCGAGACGCAGGCATCCGTGCGAGCACTGACGAAGGCCGGAACGGATCCCGCCGAGCTCGGCTGGACCGTCGCGCCGGGCGGTCCGCCGACCTTCGCACCGGACGACCTCGGCAGCGCCGAGATGCAGCGAGCGGGCATCCTGGCGCCCGTCCAGATCTATCCGCTGTTCGACCGCGCTCGGGCCGACCGTCTCGGTCTGCGACCCAGCGAGTCCCTGACGGCGTCGGCAGAGCTGTACTCGCGGTTCTCCGCTGTCGCGGCGCGGCATCCGGTCGCGTGGAGTCCGGTCGAGCGGTCGCCCGACGACATCGCCGGCGTGGACGCGTCGAATCGCGCGGTGTCCGACTGCTATCCCCTCGCCATGAACGCCATGCCGTTCGTCGACCAGGCCGCCGCGGTGCTGGTGTGTTCGCTGGCGGCAGCGCGCGCGGCCGGGGTGGACGAGGACCGCATCGTGTACCTGTGGGGTGGCGCCGGCGCGTTCGATGCACCGGACATCATGACTCGCAGCACCTTCGATCATTCACCGGCGCTGCGAGCGGCGGTGCGCACCACCCTCGGCGCGGCGGGTGTCGCGGGTTCCGATCTCACCTTCGTCGATGCCTACAGCTGCTTTCCCGTCGTGCCGCTCTTGTTGATGGACGAGCTGGAACTGTCGTCGGATGCCACTCCCACGGTCCTGGGCGGCCACTCGTTCTTCGGGGGGCCGCTCAGCAGCTACTCGTTGCACGCGGTCGCGGAATCGACTCGGCTGCTGCGCCAGTCCCGCGGCGGACGCGCGCCGACGATCGCGATGGTGCATGCGAACGGCGGCTACCTCACCCACCAGCACACCATCCTGTTGTCGACCGATCCGCACGAGGCCGGATACATCGGGAACCCCGATGCGGTGGCCGTGTCGGCGACAGCGGTACCCGTGACGCACGGCCACAGCGGTCGCGCGACCATCGAGACGGCGACCGTCATGTTCGGACGCGGCGGGAAACCGGAACAGGCGCTCGTCGTCGCCCGCACACCCGAGGGTGACCGCATCGCCGGTCGTACCGGTGCGGACGCCGCGGCGGCGCTTCATCGGGTGGTCACCGACGGCGACGTCTCACCGGTCGGCCTCACGATCGACGTGGTGGACGAGGGCGGGAACCTGGACATCACCCTCGACTCGATCACGGCGAACGGCAGGGGAGTACGGGCATGAGCGATCAGGACGTCGTTCTCACGGAACGGCGCGGACACGTGCTGCTGGTGACGTTGAACCGCCCCGCCGCGGCCAACAGCGTGAACGCAGAGGTGCACACCCTGCTGGGCGAGGCGTGGGAACTGGCGGACGGCGACGAGTCGATCCGTGCCGTCGTGCTCACGGCGGCGGGCTCCGGCACCTTCTGCGGCGGAGCCGATCTGAAGGCGCTCGGCACGCGGGGCCCCGACGGCGTGACGCCTCCGGAGACGGCACACTGGGGCTTCGCCGGTGTCACCAGGCACCCGATCTCCACGCCGATCGTCGTCGCGGTCACCGGTAACGCGCTCGGGGGTGGGACCGAGATCGCGCTGTCCGGTGATGTCGTGATCGCCTCCACCACTGCACGATTCGGGCTTCCCGAGGTGCATCGCGGGCTGATCGCGGGTGCAGGCGGACTCTTCCGGCTGGTCGACGCGATCCCGCGAGCGATCGCGATGGAACTGATCCTCACCGGTGAGCCCATGAGTGCGGACGACGCGGCGCGGTGGGGACTGGTCAATCGTGTGGTGGAACCGGACGCCGTTCTCGACACAGCCCTTCGGCTGGCCGAGACCATCGCGGCGGGAGCGCCTCTCGCCATCCGCGCCAGCAAGGTCATCGCCCGGGGCATCGTCGACGGGCGCATCCCGTCCGAAGCGTCCGCGTGGGAGGAGACCGACCGCGCGCTCGCGCAGCTGTCCACCTCCTCCGACACGGTCGAGGGGATCATGGCGTTCATGGAGAAGCGCGAACCCCGGTGGACGGGGCGCTGATCGGCGCACGGCGTCTCGTCGCCGCGACCGCGCTCGGGTCCGCTGCGGGTCTCGCGCTCGTGGTTCTGTTCACCATCGTGCCGCCGCCGTGGGATGCGCTCGTGAACACGAGTGCGCTGTGGGGCGTGGTGCCGTTCGCGGTGGCGGCCCGGTCCCCGCGCGGACGCGGTGCCGCACTCGGCGTCGCGTCGATGCTCGCGCTCGTCCTGGCGTGGATCCTGTTGTTCCCGAACGTGATCACTGCGCGGGAAGTGCTGGTATTCGTTCTGGTCGGACTCGGTGCGGGCGTGGTGTGTGGCGCAGCCGGTGCGGCTGTCGGGCATGGCCGCCGGGTGAGCGGGACGGTGGTCATGGCGGGGATCGTGCTCGGTGAGGCCGTGTACGGGCTCGTTGTGGTCGGCGGCCCGCACTGGTTCGTGGAAGCCGCGTTGGCGGGCGTCCTCGTGCTGGCGTGTTGCCGCACCGCGGCGACACGAATCCGTGCGGGACTCGGTGCCGCCGCGGTAGCGGGTGCGCTGTTCGGCGCCTACTGGGCCTACGACGCGGTGCTCACCACCTGAGAGGTGTCAGGCCTTCCACTCCGCGGTGCGTTCGGGGGTCGCCTGCGCGAGCGCATCGACCGTCGCGTCGACACCGAAGTCCTTGCCGTACACGGGTGTACCCGGCTGCTGGCGCCAGGAGTCGGCCAACGATCCGGCGTCGACGACGTCGAAGCCGATCTCGTCGATGACGGCGGACACGATCTTCTTGGCGTCGGCATCGTCGCCGGCGATCGGCAGCGCGATGCGGCCCTCGGTGCCGGCCGGGACGCCCTTGTTCAGGAGGTGCTTCCACCAGATTCCGTTGAATGCCTTCACGACCGGCTCGCCCAGCAGTTCCGAGACCCACACGCTCTCCGGTGTGCCGTCCTCGATCGCGTCGATCTTTCCGTCCCGCTGCTGCGGGTAGTAGTTGTTCGTCTCGATCACGGGAGCACCGGGCTTGCGGGCCGAGAGGATGCCGGACGCGAGGTCCGGCGTGTTCTTCTGCGGGATGCTGACGATGACGAGGTCCGCGTCGGTGGCGGCGTCCTTCGCCCAGACCGCAGTGGCGCCGGTCTCGGACGCCAGATCTGCGAGGGTCTCCGGATCCCGAGAGTTGGCGACGGCAACCTCGTGGCCCACGGCGCGCAGCCGTCGGGTCAGGGTTCCGCCGATGTCGCCTGCTCCGATGATGCCGATCTTCACGTGCTTCTCCTTCGGTCGTGCAACGAACGTCTCGTTCGGCCAACCCCGTCCGGGCGGGAATGATTCCCCCGTGGCGGCGGATCTTCAGCGCAGCGGCGGTCTCTCAGGGCGCGCCGAACCCGGCGTCGGCCAGCACCTTCCGTCCGTCGGGACCGGAGACGAAGTCGACGAAGGCGCTCGCGATGTCCGGTGCGCCGGAGTCGGCCAGTGCCGCGATGGGATAGGAGTTCACCGCGCCCGACGCCTCCGGGAACGGCACGGTGTCGACGGCGTCACCGGCGCCGGCCGCGTCGGTGACGTAGACCAGGCCGGCATCGGCCTGACCGGACGTGACCTTGCCCAGAACGTCCGTCACGGACGACTCCTCGCTGGCAGGGGTGAGGCTCACCCCCGCGGCCGTCTCGATCTTCTCGGTGGCGGCGCCGCACGGAACCTGCGGCGCGCACACGACGACCGTGGCCCCGGACGTCGCCAGGTCCGAGAACGAGCCGATCCCGGCGGGGTTGCCCGGCGGAGTGACGATGGTCAAGGTGTTGGTCGCGAACGTGACCGGGTCGCCGTCGATCAACTCGGCGTCTCGTGCCTTGTCCATGGTGATCGTGTCCGCCGAGGCGAGAACGTCCCCGGGCGCACCTTGCGACAACTGGGACACCAGATCGGACGACCCTGCGAACGTGAACGTCACGGTGGTACCCGGGCGGGTCTGCTCGAACTGCTCACCCAGCTCGGTGAACGACGCCTTCAGCGACGCGGCAGCGAACACGGTGATGCTGTCTCCGGCGGGTTCGGGCGAGGAGCAGCCGGTGAGCGACAGTGCCGCCACCACCGCGCACCCCAGCACTGCGGTTCTCGTCGTGACCATGTCGGCTCCTTTCGCCGCAGATGCGGTTTGAAAGAGACCATATAGGAGCATGCGCGCGCAGAAGGGTCAGGCGTCCTCGAATGCGGCGACCACGAGATGCTGCGTGCGTCGGCCGAGCGGAATCTCTGCGTCCGGGCGGCGGAGTGGGGCTGCATCGCCGTCGAACAGGGCGACGATGTCGTCGGTCGGTACCGAGGATCCGGCGTCGTCGAGGAACCTGAGGGCGACGATCGCGGTCGCGTGGACACGGCCGTCGACGTCGAAGATCTGTTCGAGGTAGGCGTTCTTCGCGTCGACGCCGAGGAAGCGGGTGGACACCGAGAACTTCGTCCCCAGGGTGAGGGAGCGAACGTACGTGATGGTCTGTGACGCGACGACGGGATGCCACCCGCGTCCGCGCAGGGCTCGCCACAGGCCACCGCGCACGAACATGTCGACTCGACCCGCGTCGAGAACGGACAGGTAGCGACCGTTGTTCATGTGCATCAGCACGTCCAGATCGGACGGCGCGACGCGGAACCACGTACGGGTCGGGTCGACCCGGACCGGCCCGCGTCCCGTGCGCCACGGCGCCATCTGTCGGAGCAGGCGGAGCGACATCAGCATGGCGTCACTATGACGGTTCCGTCACCCCGCGGAGTCGTCAGGGTTCGGTCGGCATGGACGTGAGGTGCGCGAGGAGCGGCGCAGCACGGGTGAGCAGGGCCGCATCCTCCGGCGACATGCCCGCGAGTCGGCGTCCGATCGCGTCGATCCACACGTCGTCGATCATCTCACCGTGTCGACGTGCCGTGGCGGTGGAATGCAGTCGACTCGACCGTCTGTCACCGGGATCGGTGTCCCGTGCGAGCAGTCCCTTGTCGATCAGACGTCGCACCGTCGTGCTGACGTTGCTGCTGTGCAGGCCCAGCATGCGAGCGACGTCCGAGACGGTGGACCCCTCGTGGTCCACCACCACACGCAGAACCTCGAGTTCGGAATGGGGGAGGGCGGGCAGACCGGACTGGCGTTCACCGAACCGACGCAGCGACCACACGAGTGCCCGCACCTCGCGGGCGATGTCGAACACATCGGACTCGCTCACTGGACTTCCGGACGCCATGACTGCCATTCTACTCATGTGAGTATGTATAAAGTTATATCTAACATGGAGGCCGTCCGATGAGCGTCGACACCCGTTCCGGTGACACCGTCGACTCGACCGCCGCGCGTCCGGTGTCGCCCGGCGTGATCGCGATGCTGGCGCTCCTGGCCGCCGTCGCGCCCCTGTCCATCGACATGTATCTGCCGGCATTCCCCCGCATGGCGGAGGAGTTCGGTGTCAGCGCCTCGGCGATCCAGCTGACGCTCACGACGTTCCTCGTCGGTCTCGCGATCGGCAACCTGGTGATCGGGCCGCTGTCCGACCGCTTCGGTCGACGCCCCTTGCTCCTCGTGGGCACTTTCGTGTCCATCATCGCGACCATCCTGTGCGCGTGGTCTCCGACGGTCGAGTGGCTCACCGTGTTCCGGTTCGTTCAGGGCTTCACCGGTGCCGCCGGCGTCGTTCTCTCCCGCGCCGTGATCAGTGACCGTGCACGCGGTGCGGCTGCGGCGAAGCTGTTCAGCCTGCTCGTCCTGGTGAACGGCGTCGCTCCCGTCATCGCCCCGCTGCTCGGCGGTGCCGTCATCGGTCTCACCGGGTGGCGTGGAGTCTTCTGGGTGCTCGCCGGTGTGTCCGTCCTGATGTTAGTGGGTGTGCTCGCCGTCCTGCCGGAGAGTCACCCCGCCGAGCTCCGCAGCACGGGCGGACTCTCCGCCATGATCGCCGACGCACGGGAGGTGCTGTCCAACAAACGATTCCTGGGCTATGGGGGTGCGTTCGCCTTCGGCTTCGGCGTCATGTTCGCCTACATCTCCGCATCGCCCTTCGTGCTGCAGGAGGTGCACGGGCTCTCGACGACGTGGTACTCCATTGCCTTCACGGCCAACGCACTCGGCATCGTCGTCGCCAGTGGCGCCAACGCCAAGCTGGTCGATCGCGTTCGTCCGGAGGCGCTGTTGCGCATCGGTCTCGTCGCGATGGTCGCCTTCTCGGCGCTGCTCGTCGTCGACGCGGTGGTCGGGCCCTACCTGTGGGCGACCCTCGTACTTCTGTGGTTCGCCGTCGCCAGCTTGGGTCTGGTGATCGCCAACGCGACGACTCTCGCACTGGGAGAGGCGCGCCGGGCCGCGGGCACGGGATCGGCCGTCATGGGTGCGGCCCAGTTCGGCCTCGCCGCGGTCATCTCGCCGCTGGTGGGACTCGGCGGCGAAGGCACCGCGGTGCCCATGGCCGTCACCATGCTCGTCAGCGCGATCATCGGCCTCGGAGGCGTGATATTCGGAACCCGCTCCGCCGCAGAGTAATCGGTCACCGAGGCACAGTGAGGACGAAGGCGGTGCCGTCGTACACGACGTCACCGCCGTGGGCCCGCGCATAGGTTCGGGCGATGGTGAGGCCGAGTCCCGATCCTTCCGAGGTGCGAGCGCTGTCGAGTCGCACCATCCGGTCGAAGATCCGCTCGCGATCTCGAGTGCCGATGCCCGGTCCTTCGTCGGACACCCGGATCGTCGCGGTGGCACCGGCGTCACGCACGTCGACGGTGACGACGCCCTCCGGTGGCCCGTGACGCAGTGCGTTGTCGCTGAGGTTGGCCAGGATTCGGGCGATACGTGCCGCGTCGACCGGTGCGACCACGCTCTCGCCGGTCACCACGACGGTCGAGTCCGGTGCGAGCAGCCGCGCCCGGTCGGCGTCGGCACGGGCCAGAGCGAGAAGATCGTGGTCGCTCCTGTCCAGCTCCACGTCGTCGTCGGTGCGCGCCGACATCAACAGATCGTCGATCAGCCGGGACGCACGACGTGATTCACGAATCATGGACGCCAGCAGTCGTTCCCGCACCTCGCGCTCGGTGTCGACGCCGCCCCGCAGCAGCGTCTCGGCGGCGGCGGAGATCCCCGCGACCGGCGTTCTCAGGTCGTGAGCAGCATCGTCGACGAACTGCCGTGTGCGATCGGCGGTGGCACGCTCGCGCGCCTCGGCTCCTTCGAGCTCGTCGAGCATTTCGTCGAATGCCGTTGCGGTCTTCCCGAGCTCGGTGTCCGACCGGGTGGGAGCGAGCCGATCACCGCGGTTACCCCGAGTGATCGAGCGGGCCAGTGCCGTCATGCTGCGCAACGGTCGGAGCGATGCGCCGACGACCACCGCCATGAGCAGTGCCGCCACCGCCGACGCGACGAGCACCAGCGGAATCAGCACCACGAGCAACTGCCGCTGCACGGCGTCGATCGAGGACGTGTCGACGGCGACCGTGAGAACCGATCCATCGGTCAGGGTCGTCGTCGAGACCCGCGTCGGCCTCGTCTCCTCAGGGCCCGGTGGGGGTCCCGGCGGGGGACCGTCTCCCGGCGTCGTCGGAGGGCGTAGTGCGGGCGGCGGTGTCGTCGCTCGGAGCGCGAGGTCGCCGACGACACGGCCGTCCGTCGTCACCAGTTGCGCCGCCACGTTCTCTCCCTGTGTGGCGGAGACGATCTCGGTGGGATCGGCACCGTTGTCCAGCAGTTGCTGCGCGGTGGCGGTGCGGCCGGCGAGGCTGTCTCCCGCGGAGGCCTCGAGCTGGCGTTGCAGCAACACCGTCGTCGCCACGACGATGCCGACGAGCAGGACGAGCACCACCGACATCACCGACACCAGCAACCGCAGTCGCAGAGATCCGGTGCGGAGACCGCGACGGGGTGGGGTCGTCATGTCGTCGGACTCACGGTGTCGGCGGCCAACACGTAGCCGATGCCGCGCCGGGTGTGGAGGATGCGGGGGCCGAACTCCTCGAGCTTGCGTCGCAGCGCGCTGATGTGGACCTCGACGAGGTTCTCGTCGTATGCGTCGTACCCCCATACCTGAGTCAGGATCTGGGTCTTGGACACCGTTCGCCCGCGCTGAGCGGCGAGGTAGGACAACAGCTTCCACTCCGTGGCCGTCAGGTTGAGGGCGTTGCCGCCCCGACTGGCGTCACCCGATTCGGTGTCCACCGACACGTCTCCGCACTCGATCGAGGTGGCGACCGCGCCGTGCCGACGGAGTACGGCGGTGACGCGGGCGAGGAGCTCCGCCATCGCGAACGGCTTCACCAGGTAGTCGTCTGCACCGGCAGTGAGCCCGGTGACGCGGTCGGACACCGAATCGCGCGCCGTCAGCATCAACACCGCCGCATCGCTGCTGCCGCGCGCGACCCGCAGGAGCTCGAGGCCGTCTCGGCCGGGAAGCATGATGTCCAGGACCACGAGGTGGGGTCGATGGTTCGCGAGTGCGGCTTCGAACGCGGAACCGTCCGCGTCGGACCGGACGTCGGCACCCAGGTCCGCGATCGCGGTGGACACGGACAGGCGCAACGTCTCGTTGTCCTCGATCACGAGGATTCTCGGGGTCGCTGCGGGTCGCCGTTCGGTCACGACACCACTATGCGGGTCCCGAGCTGAAGACTTGCTGAAGACGAGGCTTTGATCGCCGCGACTTCAGGCAGGCTTCAGGTCCACGATCGAGTGTCGACCTCACGAACGGCGCCGCCCGGTGCCGACGAGAGATGAGGACGACAATGTCGACAAGAGTCATGCGTGTCAGGACAGGCCGACTGATCGCCGGAGCAGTGCTCGCCGGTGGGCTGCTGCTGGGAGCGGTGGGAACCGCGTCCGCCGACGGCCCGGGCGAGGCGCCGCCGGTCTCCGAGAGCGCGACGCCCGGCGCCTCGGCGCCCGCGACTCCGGCACCCGACGCTGCGGCACCCGACGCCGGTGCGACGTGCGCGACGCCTCCGGCTCCGCCCGAGGGTGCGCCGACTCCTCCCGAGGGTGCTCCGACCCCGCCTGCTGCGGGCGAGGGCACACCGACCCCGCCTGAGGGTGCCCCGACCCCGCCTGAGGGTGCCCCGACCCCGTCTGAGGGCGCTCCCACTCCGCCTGCTGCGGGTGAGGATGCTCCGACTCCTCCCGAGGGTGCTCCCACTCCGCCTGCTGCGGGTGAGGATGCTCCGACCCCGTCCGCGGATGCCCCGACCCCGCCCGAGGGCGCACCGACCCCGCCTGAGGGTGCACCGGCTGCCCCCGAGGGCGCGCCGGCTCCGCCTGCGCCCGGTTGCGGTCCTGACGGTGGCCCGGCAGGCCCCGGCCATGGTGGTCCGGCCGGTCACGGGCCTGCAGGTAAGGGCCCGGGCGCAGCTCCGGGCGCGCCGGCACCCGAGGGTGCTCCCGCATCGGCCGAGTGCGAGGCTCCCACACCCTGATCGTCTCGCGTGGTGTCGGCACGGGTTGCCGGCACCACGCGCACGGGTTCCAGCGCCGTGCACCCCGTTCAGTCGGCTGGAGTGGGTGTTCACCTGCAGCAAGGGGTGCGCATCGCCCTGTGCCCAACCCGTTCGCCCGAATCGTGGACTTCCGCCACCGCTCTGCGGGGGGTGACCGTCCACGATCGCCGCCGTCCTTCGACCCGCACGGGTTCCAGCGCCGTGCACCCCGTTCAGTCGGCTGGAGTGGGTGTTCACCTGCAGCAAGGGGTGCGCATCGCCCACCCCACCGACCCCCCGACCGGCAGCACCCCGCCCACCCCACCGTGAGCCATCGAACAGTACGTCCTCTCACTATCAGCGTACGATGGAACCGTGACCACCACCGACCCCCTCGCGCTCGACCGTCAGGTGTGTTTCGCCCTGGCCGTCACCAACCGCGCGGTGCTCTCGGTATACCGGCCGATACTGGAACCGCTCGGACTGACGCACCCGCAGTACCTCGTCATGCTCGCCCTCTGGGAGCGGGCACCGATGTCGGCGGGGGAGATCGCGTCGGCGCTGCAACTCGAACCCGCCTCGTTGACGCCGCTGCTCAAGCGGCTCGACGCCGACGGTCTGCTGACCCGACGCCGGAGCGACAGCGACGAGCGCAGACTGGTGATCGACCTGACCGAGAAAGGGCGACAGCTGCGAGGTTCGGCGGAGTCCATACCGGGCACTGTCATCGAATCTCTGGGTGTCGACGTGAGCGAGCTCGAACAACTTCACGCGGTGCTCACCCGGATCAACACCGCGGCCATCGCAGCCGGTGCACTGTCGACCGAGCGGAGGAACGCACAATGAGCAGGACTCGCCCGGGGCCGCTGCAGTGGATCGGCTATTCGTTCGGTCGCACGTTGCCCCTGTCCATGCAGGCCTGGGTGCGTGAGGACCTGATCGGTGATCGTGCGGTTCCGCGTCATCTGCTGCGCAGCATGGTGCCGTTCCTCCCCATCTTCGCGGCGTTCTTGCTGTTTCCCGGTGAGTTGTGGCTGCGCGGCGCGATGATCCTGCTGGCGGTACTGCTCGCGCTGTTCTACGCCGCCGCGTACATGGAACCCAACCGTCGCCGTCGTCTCAAGGCGCATGGGTTGTCGCCGGACCTGCAGAACCCGAAGAAGGTCGCGCGGGACGAGGCGGAACGCCGCGCCTACGAGCGCTGGCACCCCAACCGCTGACACCCGCTGTGGCCCTGCGGGCCGTCGCCGACGAGAGTGGGTGCCGTGCGACTGTGGCCGACCGGACTGCGCGACGGCAGTGACCCTGATCCGAGATTCACGCTCGCGAACGAGCGGACGTTCCTGGCGTGGATCAGGACGTCGCTCGGCCTCGTGGCCACGGCCGCGGCACTCGAGGCGTTCGGCGGGGATCTGCTGCCTCCGTGGCTGAGAACCACCCTCGTGCTGGGGCTGCTCGCCCTCGCGGCGGTGCTGGCCGTCGGGTCGTTCGTGCGCTGGGTCCGTATCGAGACGGCCATGCGCCGACGGGCCTCACTCCCTCTCCCCGCTGCGGCGGCGCTGCTCGCGGGTGGTCTGGTGATCGCCGTGGTGGCGTTCGCGGTGGGGCTGTACCTGTGACGGAGGCGCCCGGCCTGCAGGCCGAGCGCACCACGCTCGCCCGAGTCCGGACGGCTCTGACGATCGCGGTCACGGCGCTGATCGTGGCTCGTGCGGTGCGGGATCATCCGTCGTTGGTGGCACTCGCAGTGCTGTGTGCCGTGCTCCCGGTGACGACCGTCGCGTTCTCGACGAGGGCCCATTCCCGACTGATCGACGGGATGAACCGGGGAGTCCTTCCCGGTGCCGTGGGCAGGCTGCTCGTCCTCCCCGTCGTCGTCGTCCTGCTGGCAGTGATCACGGCCCTGGGCCTGTAGTTCGCAGAGCGACCATCGGATGACTCGACGACGCGGTCCGGGGTACTCCCCGCCGGTGACGAGACGATCGAGATGCTGACCGCAGCCCTGTACGGCATCGGCACGGCTCTTCCTCTGGTGATCGGTGCGGCGATCGGGCTGCGGTGGACGCTGCCGAAGCGAGTGTTGGCCGCGCTCATGGCCTTCGGTGCCGGAACGATGATCGCCGCTGTGTCGTCGGAGCTGTTCGAGCCGGCGTTCCGGCAGGCCGGCATCCTCGTCGCGGGCGCGGCGCTGTTGCTGGGCGCCGGTGTGTACGTCGTGGCGAACCATCTGATCGAGAACAAGCTCGGGCCCGCAGCGATCGGGTGGGCCTTGATGCTCGGCACGATCCTCGACGGTGTCCCGGAGAACACCGCGCTGGGTGTCTCCCTGACGTCCGGTGGCGGGCTGGTGCTGCTGGTGGCGGTCGCGGTGGGCAACGTTCCGGAGGCTGTCGGTGGTGCGTCGCTGATGCGGGACCGGCACGACTTCTCCGCGGCTCGGGCGATGAGCCTGTGGACGGCCACGGCGGTCGTGCTCGTGGTGGTCACCGTCCTGGGCTACCAGTTGTCCGACGCCGTCCCGGACGTCGGCATCTCGACGGTCCAGGCGTTCGCGGGCGGTGCCACCCTCGCCGTGCTCGCGGACTCCCTGATGCCCGAGGCCTACAAGGACGGCGGATGGTGGGTGGGCATGTCCACCGCACTCGGCTTCCTCGTAGCGTTCGCACTCGGTGGATAGCTGTGACCGGGATCACTTTTTACGGACGTGCGCTTTTGGCGCCGAGCCTCGACTCACCTTTCAGAACGCGATGGTCACCCGCCGTCGCTCCGAACGAAAGGTTTCATCATGGGAATCGTCGACAAGGCAAAGAACGCAGCGGAAGACGCCATCGGCAAGGCGAAGGAAGTTGTCGGTGACGCCACCAACAACAAGGACCTCGAGGCCGAGGGCAAGAAGGACCAGGGTTCGGCCGGCGTGAAGAAGGTCGGCGAGAACGTCAAGGACACCTTCAAGTAAGACTGCACCACTCCACACCCGGGCGGCGCCGGACCCTGAGCGGGTCCATCGCCGCCCGTGGTGTGTCCGGACACTGTCGGGTTCGCCGCTCACCTGGCTCGAACCGACCGACCGGACATGTTTCTTCCGCGGGTCCGCGGACCATCACTCCATCGAGCATCCGCTCACTCGATCGCCGGCCAGGACCGGCGACATCGCGAAAGGCGCCACCATGACCGACACCACCACCCACGCACACACCGGACGTCGCCGCGCAGGAGGCTTCGTCTCGAAGCTGTCTCTTCTGATCGCTCTGCTCCTCACGATCGCATTGGTGATCTTCATCCTGCAGAACACCGTGCACACGACCATCAACTTCATCGGGTGGAACTTCGATCTGGCCCAGGGTGTCGCACTCCTGGGTGCCGCCGTCGTCGGTGCCGTCATCGCCTGGACGATCTCGGGCGCGATCCGGGTGCGTCGCGCCGTCAAGTAGCGCGTCACCGCGGCGATCTGACACCCTCCCGTAGGAGTTGTTCGATCGCCGCAGCGGGCATCGGGCGCGCCGGATGGAAGCCCTGCGCGAGGCGACCGCCACACGCGCGATACGCCTCGGCCTGCTCGGTGGTCTCGATGCCTTCACCCACTCCGAAGGCAGTGCCCAGCAATACGATCGCCGCCATTGCTGCTGTGACCGCTTCCCGGATCGCCGAGTGCCAACGTCACCTCCATCGCGTGCAGCGCGTCGAGAGTGGTGGCCACGCGGGCGTTCTCCTTCACCCACACCGTCTCTGTGATCTCGAGTCCGAGACGTTCCGGCGGTAGTCCGGCTTGTCGAGCGGGCGCAGACGACCACCGTGCCCGAGGACAACGCGAGGCCGGGGGAGGACCGCGACCCGATGCCGAACATCTCGGGCCGCTCGCTCACCCCGCTGTAGGCAACGACGCGCAACGCAGTGCGGGCGTCGTCGAGGCGCGCGATCGACTCGCACTCGGACGCGACCGTTCAGAGCGGAGAGCGACATCATCTCGGGCGCGTTCTCGAACACGCCGATCAGGAACGCGGGGTCGGGGCCGTCGAGCACCTCCTGAACGGTAAACGACCGACGTCTATGGCCCGATTCACTCGGGAATCCAGAGAACGCCGGCCGACACCACTTGTTCGTCAGATAGCTGCTGCCGTCACCGGCAGCGCGACGTCACTCCCCGCGAGGAGGGAGCTTCGCCTCGACGCCGCCACCGTTGTGCTCGGGGCCCGAGTCGGGGTGACCCGCCGGCACGCGGTTGCGGAAACGAGCCGCCTCGCTGGGCTTCGACGAGGAACCGCCGACGCGCTCGCCGCGGTACGGTCCGGGCTTCGGGGCCATCTTTCCGCCGGGGAAGGCGAGCCGAATGATGGTGCGCTGCACCGATCCCCACTGCTTCATCAACGGGCCCGAGTTGTACGGAAGCTGGTAGCGCTCGCAGATGTCCTTGATCTTCGGCGCGACTTCCTTGTACCGGGTGCTGGGCATGTCCGGGTACAGGTGGTGCTCGACCTGGTAACTGAGGTTGCCGCTCATCAGGTGGAACAGCGACGAACCCTCGATGTTGGCCGCGCCGACGAGCTGACGGACGTACCAGCCGCCGCGGGTCTCGTTCTCGGTCTCTTCCTTGCTGAACGTGTACGCCTGGTCCGGGAAGTGACCGCAGAAGATGATGCCGTGCGACCACAGGTTGCGGATGATGTTGGCGACGAAGTCCGCCGTCACCGTGGCGACGAAGGTGCGTTCGATACCGGCACCGTGCTTGTCCAGAACCTTGGCCACGGAGTTGGTCGCCTTCGACGAGCTCAGCGAGCGCAACCGCGCACCCAGCTTTGACTTGCCGGCACCCGAGACGCGTCCGCCCGACACGACCTGCACCGCGCCGTAGGCGAGCGCACTGACCGCGGGCCAGCCGATGTAGTCCTTGACGATCTGACGGCGCGCCTTGGTCCCGATGCCGCGCAGATCGGTGAGCAGGTCCTTCATGGGCTTCTCGCCCTTGCGGATGGCCTCGATGTCGAGGTCGTGGAGCGCGACGCCCCACTCGAAGAAAGCCATCAGCAGCAGGTTGTAGAACGGCTGCGCGAGGTAGACGGGCGACCACGGCTGGTTCGGGTCGATCCGCATGATCTCGTAGCCGAGATCCTTGTCCTTGCCGCGGATGTTGGTGTACGTGTGATGCACGTAGTTGTGCGAGTGCTTCCAGGCCTCCGCGGTGGACGCGGTGTCCCAGTCCCACACCGACGAGTGGATGTCCGGATCGTTCATCCAGTCCCACTGGCCGTGCATGACGTTGTGGCCGATCTCCATGTTCTCGAGGATCTTGGCCACACCCAGGCATGCCGTTCCGGCCACCCAGGCGGTGCGGCTCTTGGAGCCGAAGAGGATCACGCGCCCCGCGACAGCGAGCTGGCGCTGCGCCGCGATGACCGTGGTGATGTAGTTGCGATCGCGCTCACCGAGGTCGGCGTAGACCTCGTCGTGAATGGCGTCGAATTCCTTGGCAAGCTGTTCGATGGTCTCTTCGCTGAGATGTGCGAGCGGACTCTCGATGGACACTTCGGTCTTTTTCCCGGTGTCGATACTCATGACGAACCCTCCCTGTTACTGCATGTGAATCGGTCTCGTCAGAGATCGATTTCGATGTCTCCCTCGGCGGTGTTCACGCAGATGCGTACCGCCTGCCCCGTAGGCTCGGAGATTTCCCCATTACGTAGATCTCTCAAACGTCCCTTCTTGAGGGTTCCGGTGCAGGTGTGGCAGATGCCGATCCTGCAACCGAACTTGAGATCCAGCCCCGCTTCCTCCCCGGCCGCGAGAATGGGTGTGCCTCCGTCGCATTCGACGTCGGTGTCGCTACGGATGAAGCGGACAGTGCCGCCCTCTCCTTCTTCGTCACCGCCACCGATGACGGGTTGGAAACTTTCGTAGTGGAATTTCTCCGGGTCACCCTCGGATTTCCAGTAGTCGCGCAGATCGTCCAACAGGTCGCCGGGACCGGAGCAGAATGCCTCGCGCTCGCGCCAGTCCGGGCACAATTCGTCCAGATCGGTGGCTTTCATCCGGCCTCGCTCCTCGGTCACCCGAAGGTCGAGACGCAGCGACGAGTGCTTGCGATCGAGGCGCTCGAGGGTCTCGGAGAACATCGTCTGGTCACGGCTGTGCACGGAGTGGATGACCACGACGTCGTGCATGGCGTCGAGGTGGTCGAGTTCGCGCAACATGCTCATGATCGGCGTGATGCCACTGCCCGCGCTGATGTAGAGCAGTTTGGTGGGCACGGGATCGGGGAGCGTGAAGACTCCCTCGATCTCGCTCAGTCGCACGATGTCGCCCGGCTTGATCCCCTGCACCAGGTACGGGGACACGGTGCCCTCGGGGACCAGCTTGGGGCTGACGGAGATCAGGCCGTGGTCGCCGTGCGGGTCGGAGGTGATCGAGTAGGCGCGCCAGTGATAGCGGCCGTCGATGACCACGCCGAGTCGGAGGTACTGGCCGGGCTGGTGCCCGCCCCAGTCGTATCCCGGCCTGATGAACACCGACACCGCGTCGGTGCCCTCCTTCTCGACCCGCTCGACCTTCCCGCGGAGCTCCTGGGTGGTCCACAACGGATTGATCATCTCGAAGTAGTCGTCCGGCCTCAGCGGGTTCGACAGATGTTTGAATGCCTTGAGCATGGTTCGGCGGAGTACCGATACCTGGGGTCGTGCGCCGCGTTCTGCCACAGGTCACACGCTATCGCCACGGCGCTGATCCGCGACCGTAAACGGACGATTGTGGACAGAAACGAGTCCGTTTCGCTTCCGTCGTCGCGGTGGACGAAGATTCGTGTCCGAGGTTTGGATATGAGCGTCCTGGTAGCTGCCCGACGGGCGGCGGACGTGCGACGACGAGGGGTGAACTGTGCCGATCGTGGACAACGCCGTGTATGTGCACGGGGCGCGTACCGACGAGCCGGAGAGTCTGGATCGTACGTACGAGCTCTTGCGGGCGTGCGGTGGCATGGCGTGGATCGGCCTGTATCGTCCTGACAAGACCGAGATCGACTCGGTGGCAACCGAATTCGGGTTGCATCGGCTGGCGGTGGAGGATGCCGTCGCGGCGCACCAGCGGCCCAAGCTCGAACGCTACGGCGATCAGCTGTTCGTCGTCCTGCACCCCGCGCGCTACATCGACGAGACCGAGAAGGTGGAGTTCGGCGAGCTCCACGTGTTCTGCGGTCCCGATTTCGTCGTCACCATCCGTCATGCCGAGTCGCCCGACCTGGGAGTGGTCCGCAAACGGCTCGAGGGTGCGCCGAAGCTGCTCGAACTGGGAACCGAGGCCGTGCTCTACGCGATCCTCGATCAGGTGGTCGACGAGTACGAACCGGTCGTCGCCGGTCTGGAGAACGACATCGACGAGATCGACGACCAGCTGTTCACCGGCGACCCCGACGTCTCCCGTCGCATCTACGAACTCTCCCGCGAGGTGATCGAGTTCCAGCGCGCGACCCACCCGCTCGTGTCGATGATCGAGGCCCTCGGACGCGGATCGGAGAAGTACAACGTGGACATCGAACTGCGGCGCAACCTGCGCGACGTGCTCGACCACGCGATCCGCATCACGGAGCGCGTCGACTCGTTCCGCGCCAACCTGCAGAACGCCCTGTCGGTGCACACAACCCTGGTGGGCCAGCGGCAGAACGACGAGATGCGTGCGATGACCCAGGTGAGTCTGGAACAGAACGAGCAGGTCAAGCGGATCTCGTCCTGGGGCGCCATCCTCTTCGCCCCGACACTCATCGCCGGCATCTACGGCATGAACTTCGAGCACATGCCGGAGCTGAGCTGGACGTTCGGCTATCCCGGAGCCGTCGGCGCGATGCTGCTCGCGTCGTGCGCGCTGTACTTCGTGTTCCGGAAACAGAAGTGGCTCTGACCGGTCAGTTCTGCGTACGGAGCGCCGCTCGATCGGGCGACAGGTCTGCCGCGACGACGCCGCGACCGGTGACGTCGGCCGGCAGCTCCTCGCCGCGGACCAGCGCCGCGCCGACACGCGCCAGTGCCGCGCACGTCTGAATGCCGTACCCGCCCTGACCCGCGCACCAGAAGAAGCCCTCCACGCTCGGGTCGAACCCCACCACCGGTGTGCGATCGGCGACGAAGGAGCGCAGACCGGCCCACGACGACCGGACACGGCGGCTCGTCACCACGGTCGCCTCCGCGATCTCGTCCAGGGCGCGGGCGATCTCGAGATCGTCGGGCTTCGCGTCTCCGGGCGGGCACGGTGTCTCGTCGGCCGGGGAACAGAGCAGACGGACACCCTCCGGCTTGATGTAGAACGACTCGTCCATGTCGCTGATCAGCGGGTGGTGGGTGTCGGCGATTTCGGGCGGCGAGTCCATCACGGCGATGGTGCGTCGTCGGGGCTGCAGGCCGATCCTCCGTACGCCTGCGAGGTCGGCCAGATCGTCCGCCCAGGCGCCCGCCGCGTTCACCACCACCGGGGCGACGAGAGTGTCACCGGTCGAGAGACCGACCCGCCACTGCTCGCCGACGCGGTCGATCGCGACGACCCGTGCCCCGGTACGAACAGTGCATCCGCGTCGGCGTGCTCCACGGAGGAAGCCCTGGTGCAGCGCGTCGACGTCCATGTCGAGTGCGCCCGGTTCGACGATCGCCGCCTCGACTGCCGCAGGCTGGAGGAGCGGCGCCCGGTCCACCGCCTCGGCGGTCTCGAGCAGGCGAGCATCGGGAGACAGTGTCCGCAGAGTCGTGAACATCTCCGCGAGAGCGTCGCCTCGGCCCGGACGTGCGAACTGCACGAAGGGGCGCGGAGTCATGACCGTTCCGCGCACCATGTCCGGCGGATCCACGAGGAAGGCCCTGCTCGCCGTCGTCAGGCCGCGGATGACGTGGTTGCCGTAGGTCTCGAGGAACATCGCGGCCGACCGCCCGGTCGAGTGCATCGCGAGGGTCGATTCGCCTTCGAGGAGACACACGGTCCGATCGGACGAGAGTTCGTAGGCGATCGAGACCCCCGCGATCCCGCCGCCGATCACCAGGACGTCGAGGGCACGAGAGGCGACATCGGTGGTCATGGCGGTCGAGGGTAGGCGGCCGTGTGGGAATCGGGCATCAGGGGTATCCGCTTCTGCGCGCAGCGTGCGCGCACACTCGAACATCGGAGCCGTCATGAACACAGCTGTCTGGATCGTCATCGCGGTCGTGGTGGTGTTGTTGCTCGTCGCCGTCGGCGTCGCACTGTCGAAGAAGGCGAAGCAGAAGCGCGTCGAGCAGGCCGGTGAGATCCGGGAGCGGGCCGCCGAGCGCAGCGCGGAGGTGGAGCGGTCCGAGGCATTGGCCCAGAAGTCGGACGCGGAAGCACGCCGCGCGAAGGCCGAGGCCGACGCCGCCGCAGCCGAGGCAAAGATGGCGCAGCAGCGTGCGCAGGAGCACCAGGGCACTGCCGCCACCGGGCGTGACGAACTGGACCGTGAGTGGGAGCGGGCGAACAAGCTGGACCCGACCGTCCACGACGACGGCACCCCGCGTCGCCAGGACGCGAACGCGGCACAGCAGAACCAGAATCCCGCGGACCGCCACGTCACGGACCGGAACGTCACGGACCGGAACGTCACGGACCGCACCACCGGTCTCGGACACTCCGATGCGCCGGTCGTCGGCCCGCACGACACTCCGGGACGCCACGAGCGCTGATGTCAGGCGCCGGGGCGCACCGCCTCGGTGACCCGCACCGCGGCCACGGCTGGATCCTCGTGCTCCCAGATGCGCACGACGGTCCAGCCGGCCTCGTCCAGTCGGCGATCCGTGTCGCGATCCCGAGCGACGTTGGCGGCCAACTTGTCCGCCCACCACTGAGCGTTGTTGCGGGGGTGAGTGGCATGCACCGGGCAGCTGTGCCAGAAACACCCGTCGACGTACACCGCGACTCGGCGACGCGGGAACACCACGTCGGCCCGTCGTCGCATGCCCTTCAGCGGCGGCTTGTCGACGAAATACCGAAGTCCCGCCCGGTGCAGTTCCTTCCGCAGGGCCACCTCGGGCTTGGTGTCGCGCCGTTTCTGCTTCTTGAACCGGGCACTCGTCGCGGCATCCGTTGGCGGCGTCGCCCGAGCGTCGGGCGTCATTCGTCGTCGTCGATCTCGGACCAGCTGGGCGCGAACCTGTTGCGCCGCTCCACTTCTGAGTGCACCACCTCGGCGAATTCCTCGAACGAGAGCGTGGTGCGATCCGACGGACGGCCGTTGCGCGGCGGCGCCTCGTCGACGTCGAAGAAGCGCACCTCGCCCCGGTACGGGCCGTCCGGCTCGTAGAGACCGATGAACACCTTCTCGAACAGGTCGTAGCGCGTGTCCTCGGCCCCGAGGTCCACCCAGGCCCGGCCCGGCATGCCGACGACGGGGCGCTTGCCGCGGCCCGACCGCTTGGACAGCGTCGTGACGTGGTGCGCGAAGGAACTTTTGCCGATGTCGCTGCTCTTCGCGGGATCGCCGTCCTCGCACGTCGACCAGGGCTCGAACATCACGGCGACGAGCACGCTGTAGGGCTGACGCTGGTGCAGCACCATCGCCTCACCTCGCAACTCGTGGTCGTTGCGCACGATGTTCTTCGTCCAGCGGCCGAGCCGGCCGGACGTGGGGCTGTAGTCCTGGAAGCTGTAGGTCTTGACGGACACGCACAGTATGAGTCCGAGCGTGGGATCGAGTGCCTTGACGTCGAGCCGCTTGCGTCCCTTCGCGACGTCCACCTGCGCCTCCTGGCCCAGCCCGTGCGCGTCGGGCGTGATGGACGGGTACCGAGGCCTCAACGCATCGGCGACCACCTGCGCGAGGTTGTTGGACAGGCGCTGCGCATAGTTCTTCTTCTCCCCGCGATCGGCGTCGGGCGCAGGACGGTCGCCGGCGAAGTCGAGTGCGAACGTCAACGGGAACATCAGGCCACGCGGACGGGTTCGGGGACGACGGGAACGTCGGTCATCCGGTGCAGGTGCGACTCGACGGTGTCGAGGAAGCCGGGCGCGAAGCGCAGCCGACCCGAGCGTGCGCGCTTGAGGAACCCGGCAGTGGCCCTGGCGGACAACAGCTTCGACTCGTCCAGGAATCCGCTCAGATCCTCGTACGGTTGCTGGACCGGCCAGGTGCTCGCGGGGACCCGGAACGCGCGCCGGTCACAGCCCCATGCGGCCGACGGCCAGCTCTGGCCGGGTACGAGCTCGGTGTCGGAACCCTCGTCGTAGGGAGTGCGGGTGGCCAACTGCTCACCGACCCAGGTCGCCATGCGCACGCTCACGGCGTTGCCGACCAGCTTCCACCGGTGGCCGGCGCGGACACCCGGAGACTCGACGGCGGGGGCCGTCCAGCCGGCGTCGAAACCCTGGAGCCGTTCGGCGTCCGAGATGCCCGGGGTGACCAGCTCACCGGCCGGGAGCCGGACGGCCGGGGGACTGGCGATGCCGAGAGTCGACCCGCCCTTGAGCGTGGGCACCGCGTTGATCGCCCAGCCCAGGCCGCGGACCCCCTCGGTCCAGTAGAAGCCGCACGGGAGGACGTCGGCGTCGCCGGCCTCGGGGATGCCGGCGTCGGGTCCGAAGAGCACCTCGCGCGGGTCGTCCGTACGCGAGGCGAGCATGACGACGCGCTGACGCCGCTGGGGCAGGCCGAACGAGCGGGCGTCGACGACGCGATACGCCCACATGTACCCGAGATCCTCGAGCGCGTGCGTGATGTGCCGCATCGCCGCGCCGCGGCCGAGCTGCAGCATGAAGGGCACGTTCTCGATCAGCAGCCACCGTGGACCACGCTTGCGGGCGACGAGTCGGAAGACCTCGTCGACCAGGCCCGACCGCGCGCCCGTGATGCCGGCCGTGCGCCCGGCCTGTGAGAGGTCCTGGCACGGGAAACCGGCCGCGACCAGCTCTGTTCCAGCGGGGAGCGCCCGCAGCGTCGCGACGTCGGAGTGCAGCGGAACGCCGGGGAAGCGCGAGCGCAGCACCGCCCCCGCGCCGGCGTCGATCTCGCAGAGCGCAGTGGTGGACCACCCGCTGCGCGCCAGGCCCAGTTCCAGACCGCCGATGCCGGCGAACAGGCCGACCATGGCACCCTGGCTGGACACGCGTACCCCCACTCACCGTCGTGTGCGACGCCGGCTCCGGACGCCGACGTCGATCTCGAGTGAGGCTACTCGAGAACACCGACACGGCGTCCGACCGAGAGGGCGACACCGCTGTGAGCAGCGCCCGCAGACGGCGGCGTGGTGCGCCGACTCACGCCCACCGTGGACGAAAACCCTGCTCGTGACCGTTTCATCTCGCGAGAACGGGGCACTCGGACGCTGACGGGGACGCGGATTCACGGGCAATTCGACCGGCTCCGGTACTTGTCGTGCTCGGGTGATCTACCGTGAACGCGTGACCACACCCACCGCCGATTCCCTGTCGTCCGCCGACGTGACGGGCTCGTCGTGGCCGGCCATCCTGACGTGGCGCGCACACAGCGCCCCGCGTATGGAGTCGGTGCGCGTCCAGCTCAACGGCAAGCGGATCAAGGCCGCCGGCCGGATCATCGGCGGCGAGTGCGACGAGCACCCGGCGTTCTCCGCGTCCTACGACCTGGTCACGGACGAATCGGGAGTGACCAAGCGGTTGTCCGTGCGTGCGGCGGTCGCGTCGGGGGAGAAGCAGGTCTCCATCAGCCGCGACTCCGAGGGCTACTGGCTCGTCGACGACGGCTCACCCACCCGCAGCTCGTTCGGCGGTGCGCTCGACGTCGAGCTCGTGTGGAGTCCCTTCTTCAACACGCTCGCGATCCGTCGCCTCGGCCTGCAGACGAACCCGGCCGATCACCAGGTGCCCGTCGTGTACGTGGGTCTGCCGGTCCTCACCGCCCGCGCGGAGACTCTGTCCTACAGCCGAGGTCCGCACGAGTTCGAGGTGGTCTCGCCCGTCGGGACGTCGGCCGTGAGTGTCGACTCGGACGGTTTCGTCGCCGATTACCGGGGACTCGCCGAGCGCATCTGACGGGGCCGACCGTCACGCCCGCCGGGGCAGCCGCTGGATCACACCGCCGCGGCGACCGGCGTCCACGAGATCGTTCTGCCAGGACGGCGAGCCGACGACGACGTCGGTGATCTCCCACCACTGCAACTGCTCGTCGTAGCGCAGTCGCGCCGCATGGCCCGCGGACACCAGTGTCTCGGTCGACGCGTCGGCGACGAGAGCGTCCCTGGCGCCGTTCAACGCGGCGAGGGCCTCGTCGAGCGCGTCGATCAGGGCGGGCGCGTTGGCATCGCACATCGCGCTGACCAGGGCCGGAGCCGTTCCTGCCACGCGGGTGCCGTCGCGGAACGAGCCGGCTGCCAGCCGCAGCGTGAGCTCTCCGCCCTGCGCGCCCACCGCGGCGAGTGCTTCTGCCAGCAGATGCGGGAGATGGGACACGCGGGCGACGGCGCGATCGTGGTCGTCGGCTCGGGCCGGGACGACGACGGATCCGGAGGACAGTGCGAGATCGGCGACCGCGATCCAGGCGTCGGGGTCGGTGTCGTCGTCCACGGTGACGACCCAGACCGCGTTGCGGAAGAGATCGACGTCGGCCGCGAGCCACCCCGAGGCGGACGTGCCGGCCATGGGATGTCCGCCGACGAATCGAGGGGCGAGGCCGGCGCGCTCGACCGCGGCCGCCATCTCCGCCTTCACACTGACGACGTCGGTGAGCACGCAGTGCGGCGCGTGCGCGGCCACCGACTCCAGGACGGTGTCGACCGCCGGCATGGGCACCGCGACGACGACGAGAGCGTCCTCCTCGGCGGCGCGCTGGAGGGCGGAGGCGATGTCCGCCGTGACGTCGTATCCGTCGGCGCGGGCGGCGTCCACGGCGCCGGTCGATCGGTTCCATCCCCATGCCGGGCGACCCGAGTCGACCACGGCGCGCAGTAGCGAGCCCCCGATGAGGCCGAGGCCCAGGACGCAGACGGGGCGGTCGGGTGTGTTCACCGGGGAGAGATTTCCACATCGGCGCCGTCCGCCGGGCGCACGACACCGAAATCTCCCGCTGTTTCCCCTGAACAGGGAGGTCTGCACGCCGGGGCGACAGCGTGGGACTACGGTTGCGCGCATGGCTGCACAGCGCGGAGGCAGTACCTCGTCCCAGGGTCGAGGTGACAACCGCTCCGACGACTACGACGATCTCGAGGGGTTCGCCATCGCGGTCGTCCGCGAGGAGGGCACGTGGACGTGCCGGCCGTTGTCCGCGGACGCCCTGACGAGCCTCAGTGCCGCCGAGACCGAACTTCGTGAACTACGCAGTGCCGGTGCGGTGTTCGGGCTCCTCGATGTCGACGACGAGTTCTTCGTCGTGCTCCGTCCGGCACCGTCGGGCACGCGGGTCCTGCTGTCGGACGCCACCGCTGCGATCGACTACGACATCGCGGCCGACGTCCTGGACCGACTGAACATCGATGTGCCCGATCTGGATCCGGACGAGCTGGACGACGTCGAGCCGTGGGACGAGGGCGATCTGGATCTGCTGAGCGACATGGGTCTTCCCGAGCCGGTCCTCGGCGTCATCCTCGCCGAGTCCGATCTCTACCCCGACGAGCAGCTCGGCATGATCGCCGCGCGACTGGGATTCGCCGCGGAGTTCGCTGCGGTCCTCGACAAGTTGCCTCGCTGACCGTGGTGCCTCTCCATCTGCGTGACGGCTGGATGCGTCGCGCCCTGGAGGTCGCGCGCACCACGCCGGCGGGCGACGTTCCCGTGGGTGCCGTCGTCGTCAACGCCGCAGGTGACGAGATCGCGTCCGCTGTCAACGAACGCGAACACCGTGGGGATCCGACCGCCCACGCGGAGGTGCTCGCGCTCCGCGCCGCCGCCGAGCGGCACGGGGACGGCTGGCGACTCACCGGCTGCACCCTCGTCGTCACGCTCGAGCCCTGCACGATGTGTGCGGGCGCGGCGGTGCTCTCGCGAGTGGACGGGCTGGTGTTCGGGGCCTGGGAACCGAAGACGGGCGCGGTCGGCTCGTTGTGGGACGTGGTGCGGGATCGGCGTCTGACGCATCGACCGGAGGTGGTCGGCGGCGTCCTCGAGACCGACGCGGCCGGTCTGGTCCGGGACTTCTTTCGAACCGCGAACGACGTTTGACGACGTCGATCGACGGGGTATCACTGCCCGGTAGGACACCAGACGCAGCGTTGCGTCGCCCGCCTCGCCGAAACGGAGGGGTGGATGTCATGTTCTTCCACTTCGAAGGAGCACCACATGGGTCTCGACGACAAGATCGGCAACAAAGCAGAAGACCTCAAGGGCAAGGGCAAGGAAGCCGCGGGCAACGCCACCGGCGACCAGGACCTGAAGGCCGAAGGCCAGGGCGATCAGACCTCCGCAGCGTTCAAGGACGGCGCGGAGAAGGTCAAGGATGCAGCGTCCAACATCAAGGACAAGCTCACCGGGCACTGACGCACCCGTGATGTGACTCCTGACGTCGCGATTTCGGTTCCGCGCCACCCATCCGGTAACGTATCCGCCGGTGGCGTGTCCGAGCGGCCTAAGGAGCACGCCTCGAAAGCGTGTGACGGGTAACCCCCGTCCGAGGGTTCAAATCCCTCCGCCACCGCCATGAGCCCCCCACCTGCCTCGGCAGCTGGGGGGCTTTGTCGTTTTACCAACTTCGGGTACACCGACGAGATGAGAAACATGAACGCGATGGAGAACCGCACCCTGGGACGCACCGGCCGACAGGTGTCGTGCGTCGGCCTCGGAACCTGGCAGCTGGGGGCCGACTGGGGTGACGTGTCCGAGGAGGACGCCGTGGCAGTGCTCGACGCCGCCGTGGACAGCGGCATCACTTTCTTCGACACGGCCGACGTGTACGGCGACGGGCGCAGTGAGCGGGTGATCGGCGGATTCCTGGCCGATCGCGGCCTGCGGGACACCGTCACCGTGGCGACCAAGATGGGTCGACGCGTCGACCAGGTGCCGGAGAACTACACGCTCGCGAACTTCCGCACGTGGGTGGACCGGTCGCGCGGCAACCTCGGAGTCGACACTCTGGAACTGGTGCAGCTGCACTGCCCGCCCACCGCCGTGTACGGCGACGACCAGGTGTTCGATGCCCTCGACACCCTCGTCGAGGAGCAGGCGATCGCGCACTACGGCGTCAGTGTGGAGACGGTCGCGGAGGCGCTCGAGGCGATCCGCCGACCGAATGTGGCCACGGTCCAGATCATCGTCAACGCCTTCCGGCTCAAGCCCGTCGAGGAGGTGTTGTCCGTCGCCGCCGACGCCGGTGTCGGCATCATCGCGCGGGTGCCTCTCGCCTCGGGTCTGCTCTCGGGGAAGTACGACGAGTCGACGACGTTCCCCGAGAACGATCACCGCAACTTCAACCGCAACGGCGAGGCCTTCGACGTCGGCGAGACGTTCTCGGGTGTCCCGTTCGAGACGGGCGTGGCGGCGGCGCGGGACTTCTCTGCCCTGGTCGCGAACGCGGCTCCGGAGGGGACGACGGCCGCCGCCGCCGCGATCGCCTGGTTGTGGCAGCACCCGCAGATCTCGACGGTCATCCCGGGAGCCCGCAACGTGGACCAGGCGCGTGCCAACGCCGAGGCGGGGCGCGTCGCGCTTCTCGGCGCCGAGTTCGATGCCGGCGTGCAGAGCATCTACGACCGCTACCTCCGGGACGTCGTCCACTCGAAGTGGTGACGGAACCATTCACAGGCGATTCCCAGGCCACAGCGGTGGCCGCACGTTGAAGCGACAACTAAAGTTCGTGCCATGAAGAAGAAATGGTGGATCACCGGAGCCGTGGTCGTCGTCCTGGCGATCGTGGCGCTCGTCGTCGGACCGCGCATCTACTCGTCGATCGAGAGCAGCGATCCGGCGGCGTCGGTGTCCACCTCCGGTGCCGAGGCGGCGACGGGCGATCTGGACGGTGAGTGGACCGTCACGGCCGGTGACGCAGCGAATCCGACATCGGCCGGGTACACCGTCGCCGAGGTGCTCAACGGCACCGACGTCACGGTCGTCGGCACCACGCCGGACGTCTCGGGAAGCGCCACGATCGCGAACCAGCAGCTCACCGCCGGTGAGATCGTGGTTCAGACCGAGACCATCACCACGGACAGCGATCGGCGCGACAACCAGTTCCGCGGCAACATCTTCGATGTCGCGAACAACCCCACCGCCACGTTCACGGTGACGTCGCCGGTGGACCTGTCCACCGTGCCCACCGACGGCACCACGGCGACCGTCACCCTCGACGGCACGCTGACCCTCAAAGGTCAGACGCGCGACGTGAGCGTCGAGACGCAGGTGCTGCGGTCGGGCGAGACGATCGTCGCCTCCGGCAACATTCCCGCGACGTGGACCGACTACGGCATCGAGCCGCCGTCGCTCGGCTTCGTGACCGTGGATCCGACCGGTTCCGTCGACTTCCTGGTGACGCTCGGGAAGGCCTGAGCCGCCGCGGCCGCGGGAGTCCAGCCCGGAGGCCGGTCGTCATGTCGGGTAGGCCGGAGGCCGGTCGTCATGTCGGGTAGGCCGGAGGCCGGTCGTCATGTCGGGTAGGCCGGAGGCCGGTCGTCATGTCGGGTAGGCCGGAGGCCGGTCGTCATGTCGGGTAGGCCGGAGGCCGGTCGTCATGTCGGGTAGGCCGGAGGCCGGTCGTCATGTCGGGTAGGCCGGAGGCCGGTCGTCATGTCGGGTAGGCCGGAGGCCGGTCGCCATGTCAGGGCGGACCGAAGACGCAGCCGAGTTTCTGTCGCAGAGTCGCCGCCGTCCGCACGTCCCGTGCGATGGCGGCGTACTCGTGTGTCTGGAGCGTCAGGATGTCGAACGTCTGTACCGGAGTCGTCAGCCCGTAGTGCGGTCGGAAGGTCTCGTCCACGTAGGTCCCGAACAGGCGGTCCCACACGATGAGGATGCCGGCGGGACTCCGAGCAAAGGAAGCGGCAGCCACATCAGGATCTCGCCGCTGTTGTTCCACTTCTGCCGTAGAGCGGTGCTGAAATTGAAGTACTCGTTCGCCGCCGCGGTCTACGTGACCGCGGTCACACCGACGTCAGGCGCGATATTCGCGCACCAGCGGGCACTCGAAGGGGTTGCGCTTCGACAGTCCCACCTGGTTGAGGTAGCGGACGACGATGCCGTAGGACTTCACGAGCGACGTCTCGGTGTATGTGACCCCGTGCTTGGCGCAGTGCTCGCGCACCATGGGACGTACCTTCTTGAGGTTCGGCCGCGGCATGCTCGGGAACAGGTGATGCTCGATCTGGTAGTTCAGACCGCCCATCATGAAGTCGGTGACGGGACCGCCGTCGACGTTGCGCGACATGAGGACCTGGCGGCGGAGGAAGTCGATCTTCGCGTTGGCCGGAACCAACGGCATCCCCTTGTGGTTGGGCGCGAACGAGCCGCCCAGCAGAACGCCGAAGACGGCGAAGTGCACGAGGATGAAGCCGACCGCGAGCCCCGCCGGCATCGCGAGGAACGGCAGTGCGAATCCGATGGTGAGGCGCAGCGCGATGAGCGCCAGCTCGAGCTTGCGGTGCTTGATCTCCTTGGAGCCGATCAGCGTGCGCACGCTGGCGACGTGAAGGGCGGCGCCTTCGAGGGTGAGCAGTGGGAAGAAGAGCCAGCCCTGGCGGCGGGTGAACGCACCGTAGAAGCCGGTGCGCTGCGCGACGTACTCGGGGACGAAGGCGATGGGCCCGTTCCCGATGTCGGGATCCTTGCCGATCTGGTTCGGAGCGTTGTGGTGCTTGCTGTGCTTGCCCTGCCACCAGTGCAGCGAGAGCCCTGCGAAGGTGCCGGACAGGATGCGGGCCGTCCACTCGTTCCACTTCGCCGAGTCGAACATCTGACGGTGGGCGCCGTCGTGGCCCAGGAAGCCGAACTGCGTGCTCACCACGGCGAGGGCGACGGCGAGCGCGAGCTGCCACCACGAATCGCCCAGGAGGAACGCACCGACCCAGACGGCGACGAAGGCCGCCACGGTGCCGATGATGCGGGACCAGTAGAAGCCGCGACGGCGGGACATCAGCCCCGAGGCGCGCACGGCGACGGACAACTCGGTGTACGAACTGACGAATCGATCTCTGGGGCGTTCGGCGGTGACGGACACTGGTGCCTCTGTTCTGTGGACGGTCTGGCCACGGTGGCTGTCGGTCGTTCTGGCAGTCGATGCAGTGGTGAGAACCGCGGAGAGGGCGGGAAGTGCTCAGGTCACGCCTCTGTCACAAGTGTGACACAGGCAGGGCACGGCGTCGACAGTCCGAGAGTGTCCGTCGGCTTCTCTCAGTGCATCCACAGACGACGGTCGACGCGGCCGGGCGTGGTCGTACCGCGCGCCGTCGTGGCTGTGGCGTAGTGTTCGGACCACGAGCACGCCGCGGTTCTCACCGGCGCCTCGTTCTCCCCCTCGTGACGGACGACTCGTTCTCCTCACCACCGAACTACTGATGAAGGGGTTTCCATGGAACCCGAACAGATCTTTCTCGCACCCGTCACCGCCGACGCGGAGCCCGTCGAGGCTCCCGCGACGTCCGCTGCCAGGGATGTCGTCAACGCGGCGCCGCCCGTCTACACCCAGCTGTTCTCCGAGAAGAACTGACTCCTCTCGAACGTCTGACATGACTGAACCCCGGGACGACCGGTCCACGTCCACGAGTACCGCGGTCACGACCTCGGTGGCACGACGTATCACGCCCGGCCGTGAGCAGGACTTCGTCGCCTGGACCGATGCCGGAATCAGCGTGCTGCGCACGTTCGACGGGTTCCTGGGCGGCGGGTGGCTGCGTTCCTCGACCGATCCGTATGAGTACTACGTGCTCTACCGATTCGATTCGGACGCTCATCTGCAGGAGTGGCTCTCGTCACCGTTCCGACGCGCCTGGGTCGCGCGTGGTGTGGGCGTGGCGGACGACCATGTGACGCATCGCCTCACGGGGGTCGAAGGGTGGTTCGAGCCACAGTCGACGCTCACCGACGCGGTTCGCGTGGTGGGCGCTCCGCCGCCTCGGTGGAAGCAGGCCATCGTCATCTGGTCGGCGTTCTTCCCCCTGTCGCTTCTGCTGAACACCCTTGTCTCCGAGTACCTCTCGCTGGGTCTGGTGCTCCGAACCCTGCTTGTCACCCTCGTGAGCACACCCCTCATGGTGTACGTCCTGCTGCCGTTCATCACCGCCCGCGTGAAGCGCTGGCTCACTCCCTGACGGTTCGAAACACCACGTTCGCGTGGTGAGCGTCACAAAAGTGCACACCACTGCAAACTTGCCGAACCGTGCAAGTTACGTACTGTGGGATCCGTGAGTTCCGGACTACGCGACCGCAAGAAGGCGGAGACCCGTGCAGCGCTCAGTGCTGCCGCGATCCGTCTCGGGCGGCAACAGGGTTTCGACACCGTGACCGCCGAGGCGATCGCCCGCGACGCGGGGGTGTCGACACGCACGTTCCACAACTACTTCTCCAGCAAGGAAGAAGCGGCGCTGTACTACCTCGAGCAGGCAGCGTTCGAGTGGGTCGACCTGATCGAACACCGTCCGCAGGACGAGGATTTCTGGGACACGGTGCGCGCCATCGTCTTCGAGATCGTCGACGATCCGGAGCGCGAGCTCACCGAGACGGTCGCGGTCGCGCGGTTCGTCGAGGAATCGCCGGCTCTGCTGGCGAAGAAGCTGGAGTTCGACCGCTCGCTCTCCGCGGCGTTCAAGAAGGCCGTGGCCCGGCGCACGGGGCTCGATCCCGATCGGGACCTGTACCCCTCGTTGGTTCAGGCGGCGGTCGGCGCCACCGTCAGTGCCGCACTCGGCTTCTTCGCCGACGCATCCGAGAAAGGCTCCACCACAGCAGAATCCGCCGGCGAGGTGGTCCGTCTCGCCATGCAGCAACTCGAACGGGGCTTCCGAGCGCCACTCACCGGTTCCACCCCGCTCCCGCCCGACTGATCGCGCGTCCGTCCGTCACCCGCAGCACGACACCCCCCGAACGAGGAGAACTCTCATGGCCACCTTCCTGTATCGCATAGGACGGTTCTCGTACCGTCGGAAAGGCATCGTGCTGCCGATCTGGCTCGCCATTCTGGTGTTGGCCGGTATCGGCGCGGCCACGTTGTCCGGCCCGACGAGCACGTCGTTCTCCATCCCGGGAACCCCCGCCCAGGCTGCGCTGGATCTGCAGAAGGAGCGCTTCGGAGGTGGCGAGGACCCGCTCACGTCGGCGTCCGCGCAGTACGTGTTCCAGGCGCCCGCGGGCACCACGCTCGACTCGCCCGAGAACACGGCGGCCATCGACGGCGTCATCGCGAACATCCGGGGCATCGCCGCCGTGAAGGACACGGCCAAGGCCGATCCCGCGGCCGGCCCGGTGCCCGAGGGTGCCATGCCGCTCCTCGATCCGATCGCCGGCAACCAGGCGATCGTCGATCAGTACGCGCAGGCCGGTCTCGCGCCGGACGTCGCGGCCGCGAACGCCGCGGCCGTGTCTCCGCTCTCACCGGACAAGACCATCGGCATCCTCGACGTGCCCATCACCGGCACCGTCACCGATGTCACGGCCGAGATCCGCACCGAGCTGACCGACGCCGCCCAGCCCGCCCGTGACGCAGGGCTCACCGTCGAGATCGGTGGCAGCGCCATGCAGGCCGCCGAGCCGCCCGGCGGCACCGCCGAGCTGATCGGCCTGGCCGTCGCCGCCGTCGTTCTCGTCGTCATGTTCGGATCGCTCGTCGCCGCCGGACTGCCGCTCATCACGGCCATTGTCGGCATCGGCGTCACCAGTCTGACGATCACCACCGCGTCGGGCTTCGCGGAGCTCACCCAGTTCACGCCGATCCTCGCCATCATGATCGGCCTGGCCGTCGCCATCGACTACTCGCTGTTCATCGTCGCCCGGTTCCGTAACGAGCTGAGCGAGACGGACGACCGTGAGGAAGCCGCGGCACGCGCCGTGGGAACCGCCGGCAGCGCCGTCGTCTTCGCCGGCACCACGGTGCTCATCGCGCTGGTGGCTCTGCGCGTCGTCGGCATCCCGTTCCTCTCCCAGATGGGTCTGGCCGCAGGCTTCGGTGTCTTCGTGGCCGTCCTCGTCGCGCTGACCATGCTGCCCGCCGTCCTCGGACTCTTCGGCAGGAAGGCGTTCGCCGGCAAGATCCGCACCGTGCCGGACCCCGAGCACGACGACAAGCCGACCAACGGTCTGCGGTGGGTGCGTCTGGTCATCAAGCGCCCCGCGCTGGTGCTGATCGCGGGCATCGTGATCCTCGGCGTGATCGCCGGGCCCATGACCTCACTGCGCCTGGCACTGCCGTCGGTCGCCACCGCAGAACCCGGAACGCCGGCGCGCGAGGCGTACGACCTCGTCGACCAGGGGTTCGGTCCCGGCCGCAACGGCCAGCTGCTCATGGTCGTCGACGCGAGCGAGGTGCCCGAGGCCGACCGTGCCGCGGCCTTCCAGGCCGTCGTCGACAAGGCCGCGTCCGAGTCGGACGTGGTGAATGCTCAGCAGGCCGGCGTGAACCCGGCCGGTGACACCGCGTTGGTGTCGGTCACGCCCAAGAGCTCGCCGATCAGCGAGGACACGCAGAACCTGGTGACCGCGCTGCGCGACGCCGAGGGTGGACTGCAGTCCGAGTACGGAGTGACCTACGGCGTCACCGGACAGACGGCACTCGAGATCGACGTCTCCGAACGACTCCAGGACGCGCTGGTGCCCTACCTCGCCGTCGTCGTCGGGTTGGCGTTCCTGCTGCTCATGGTCGTCTTCCGCTCCATCCTCGTCCCGCTGACCGCGACCCTGGGCTTCCTGCTCAGCGTGCTGGCCACGTTCGGCGCGACGGTGTTCATCTTCCAGGAGGGTGGACTGGGCCTGATCTCCAATCCGCAGCCCATCGTCAGCTTCATGCCGATCTTCCTGATCGGTGTGGTGTTCGGTCTGGCGATGGACTACCAGGTGTTCCTGGTGTCCCGCATGCGTGAGGCGTACGTCCACGGCGCGAACGCGAGCGATGCCATCGTCACCGGCTTCAAGTACGGCGCCCGCGTCGTCGCGGCCGCGGCGGTCATCATGATCTCGGTGTTCGCCGCGTTCATGCTGGAACCGGACTCGTTCATCAAGTCCATCGGCTTCGCTCTCGCGGCCGCCGTGTTCTTCGACGCCTTCATCGTCCGCATGATCCTGATCCCCGCCGTCATGGCGCTTCTCGGCGACAAGGCCTGGTACCTGCCGAAGTGGCTGGACAAAATTCTGCCGAACGTGGACATCGAAGGTGAGAAACTCGTCCGCAGGACGGACGGGCCTGCACCGACGAGCCGAGACTGATTCGATGAACTGCACCCACCACGCCTGCCGTCCGACGGGTCCGGTCGAGAAGGAAGGATGCACGACGTGTTGATCTCACTTCTCCGCCGGTATCTGGCGCCGTACCGCGGCGCACTGACAGGCGTGGTGGTGCTGCAGTTCGTGGCCACCGTCGCATCGCTGTACCTGCCCAGCCTCAACGCCGACATCATCGACAACGGCGTGACGACGGGCGACACCGGCTACATCCTGTCGACCGGCTCGATCATGCTGGCCGTCTCCGCCGTGCAGATCGCGTGCTCGATCGGCGGCGTCTACTTCGGAGCGCGCGCTGCCATGGCGGCCGGCCGCGACATCCGCGGGGCGCTCCTCGACCGCGTCGGCACCTTCTCGGCGCGCGAGGTCGGGACGTTCGGCGCTCCGTCGCTCATCACCCGCAACACGAACGACGTGCAGCAGGTGCAGATGGTGGTCCTCATGGGTTGCACCATCCTGGTGATGGCGCCGATCATGTGTGTCGGCGGCATCGTCATGGCTCTGCGCGAGGACTTCGGACTGTCGTGGCTCCTGGGCATCGCCGTGCCGGCGTTGGCGCTGAGCATGGGCTTCGTCGTGGTCCGCATGGTCCCGGCGTTCAAGGTCATGCAGAAGCGCATCGACACGGTCAACCGCGTTCTGCGCGAGCAGATCACGGGCATCCGCGTGGTGCGCGCCTTCGTGCGCGAGCCGTACGAGGTGGATCGCTTCGACGACGCCAACACCGCGCTCACCGCCACCGCACTGCAGGTCGGCCGTCTGATGGCGCTCATGTTCCCGGTGGTCATGCTCATCAGCAACGTCACCAGCGTCGCGGTGATCTGGTTCGGTGGTCACGCCGTCGACGAGGGACGCATGGAGATCGGGTCGCTGACGGCCCTGCTGAGCTACATCATGCAGATCCTGATGTCGGTGATCATGGCGTCGTTCATCGCGATGATGATCCCGCGCGCCAGCGTGTGTGCCGAGCGCATCACCGAGGTGCTCGACACGAACTCGTCCGTCGTGCCCTCGGCGAAGCCCGTCGTCTTCGCCTCGGCGCCGTCGACGGTGGAGTTCGACAAGGCCGGCTTCGCGTATCCCGCGGCCGACCATCCGGTGCTCTGCGACGTGACGTTCCGGGCGACCGCCGGAACCACCACAGCCGTGATCGGCAGCACCGGCTCGGGCAAGACGACGCTGATCAACCTGATCCCGCGTCTCATCGACACGACCGACGGAGTGGTGCGCGTGGGCGGAACCGATGTGCGAGAAGTCGATCCGGAGGCGCTGCGAGCGGAGATCGGACTGATCCCCCAGCGGCCCTTCCTGTTCTCCGGCACCATCGCCTCCAATCTTCGTTACGGCAAGGAGGACGCCACGGAGGCCGAGATGTGGGACGCACTCGAGGTGGCGCAGGCCGCCGACTTCGTCCGCGAGATGCCCGAGGGTCTCGAGACCCCCGTCGCCCAGGGCGGCACCACCGTCTCCGGTGGGCAGCGTCAGCGACTGGCCATCGCCCGCGCCATCATCCGGCGCCCGAGCATCTACGTCTTCGACGACGCGTTCTCCGCTCTCGACCTGACGACGGACGCGAATCTCCGAGCGGCGCTGCGCCCCATCACACGTGACGCCTGCGTCATCGTCGTCGCGCAGCGGGTGTCCACCATCCGCGACGCGGACAGCATCGTGGTGCTCGACGACGGCAGGATGGTCGGCCTCGGTACGCACGACGAGCTGCTCGAGACGTGTCCCACCTATGCCGAGATCGTCGACTCGCAGCGCACCGCGGCGGGTGTCGCATGACGCGGCCCGGCGGTCCTCCCGGTCCCGGTGCTCCCGGCACCAAGGCGATGAGCTTCGGACCGTCCGTGAAGCGGCTGCTCCGCAGGCTCCTGCCCCAACGCATGCTGCTCTCGGTGGTGCTCGTCTTCGCCGTCGCCAGCGTGGTGCTCACCGTTCTCGCCCCGAACATCCTGGGCCGAGCCACAAACCTCATCTTCGACGGCATCGTCGGCCGTTCGCTCGACCCCTCGCTGTCCAAGGAGCAGGTTGTCGACGGTCTTCGCGCCTCGGGTGAGGGCACACGCGCCGACATGGTGTCGAGCATGGACGTCGTCCCCGGTCGGGGAGTCGACTTCGACGCCGTCGGCAAGGTCCTGGTCCTCGTCCTGATCCTCTACATCGGGTCCGCACTGCTGTCCTGGGTGCAGGGCTACATCCTCAACATCGCCCTGCAACGCGTCATCAAGCGTCTGCGTACCGACGTCGAGACCAAGATTCACCGGTTGCCGTTGCGCTACTTCGATTCTCACAAGCGCGGCGACGTGCTCTCGCGAGTCACCAACGACATCGACAACGTCTCGCAGAGTCTGCAGCAGACACTCAGCCAGCTCGTGGTCTCGGTGCTCACGGTCCTGGGCATCCTCGGCATGATGCTGTGGATCTCGCCGCTGCTCGCACTGGTCGCGATCCTGACGGTGCCGCTGTCGATCGTGGTGACGACGATCATCGCGAAGCGCTCGCAGCCGCACTTCATCGCGCAGTGGAAGCAGACCGGCGCACTCAACGCACAGGTCGAGGAGGCCTACACCGGACACGAGCTGGTCAAGGCCTACGGCCGTCAGCACGAGACGGCGCGGGTGTTCCACGAGAGCAACGAGGAGCTGTACCAGGCGAGCTTCCGGGCGCAGTTCATCTCCGGAATCGTCATGCCCGCCATCATGTTCCTGGGCAACCTCAACTACGTCGCCATCGCCGTGGTGGGCGGACTGCGCGTCGCGTCCGGCACGCTGAGCCTGGGCGAGGTGCAGGCGTTCATCCAGTACTCCCGCCAGTTCACGCAGCCGCTCACGCAGATCGGCTCGATGGTCAACCTGCTCCAGTCGGGTGTCGCCTCGGCAGAGCGCATCTTCGAGATCCTCGACGCAGAGGAGGAGGGCGCCGATCCGTCGGCACCCGTCACCCCCACCACGCGCAGTGGACGCGTCGAGTTCCGGGACGTGTCGTTCCGCTACGAGCCGGAGCGTCCGCTCATCGACGGGCTGTCTTTCGTGGCGGAGCCCGGCCAGATGGTCGCGATCGTCGGCCCCACCGGTGCCGGCAAGACCACGCTCGTGAACCTCGTGATGCGGTTCTACGACATCGATTCCGGCTCGATCACGCTCGACGGTGTGGACACGCGCGACATGACGCGGGCCACCCTGCGATCGCGCACCGGCATGGTGCTGCAGGACACCTGGCTGTTCGGCGGTAGCATCCGCGACAACATCGCGTACGGCAACAGTGGCGCCACCGAGGAGTCGATCATGGAGGCGGCGCGGGTGAGTTACGTCGACCGTTTCGTGCACTCGCTGCCCGACGGCTACGACACCGTCATCGACGAGGAGGGCAGCAACGTCAGTGCGGGCGAGAAGCAGTTGATCACCATCGCGCGCGCGTTCCTCGCCGACCCGGCCGTGCTGATCCTCGACGAGGCCACCAGTTCCGTCGACACCCGTACCGAGCTGCTGGTGCAGAAGGCCACCGCGGCCCTGCGGAGCGATCGCACGAGTTTCGTGATCGCGCACCGCCTCTCGACCATCCGTGACGCCGATCTGATCCTGGTGATGGAGAACGGGTCCATCGTGGAGAAGGGCACGCACGACGAGCTCATCGCGGCGCGCGGCGCCTACCACCGTCTCAGTGCGTCCGGCCTGCAGGAGCAGCAGTTGGCGTCTGGTTCGATGGGGGCATGACCGACCTCTTCACAGTCGAGACCCGTATCGAGGACCATCTCGGTCGAACCGGCACCCTGCGGACGCCGCACGGCGACATCGAGACCCCCGCGTTCATCGCCGTCGGCACCAAGGCCACCGTCAAGGCGGTGCTGCCGGAGTCGATGAAAGAGCTGGGCGCACAGGCGGTTCTGGCGAATGCCTACCACCTGTACCTGCAGCCGGGCTCCGACATCGTGGACGAGGCCGGGGGACTGGGAAAGTTCATGAACTGGGACGGCCCGACGTTCACCGACAGCGGCGGGTTCCAGGTGATGTCGCTCGGCGTCGGGTTCAAGAAGGTGATCTCGATGGATGCCACCCGGGTGGAGTCGGACGACGTCATCGCCGAGGGCAAGGAGCGACTCGCGCACGTCGACGACGACGGCGTGACGTTCAAGTCCCACCTCGACGGATCGCGGCACCGCTTCACTCCCGAGGTGTCGATGCAGATCCAGCACCAGCTCGGCGCGGACATCATGTTCGCGTTCGACGAGCTGACCACGTTGATGAACACCCGTGCGTACCAGGAACAGTCGCTGGACCGTACGCAGGCGTGGGCAGTGAGGTGCATCGCCGAACACGAGCGGCTGACGGCGGAACGCGTCGGCAAGCCTTACCAAGCGCTGTTCGGTGTGGTGCAGGGTGCGCAGTACGAGGATCTGCGTCGGAAAGCGGCACACGATCTCGAGACCATCGTGGGTGAGACCGGGCGCGGATTCGACGGCTACGGCATCGGCGGCGCATTGGAGAAGCAGAACCTCGGCACCATCGTCCGCTGGGTGAACGAGGAACTGCCCGAACACAAACCGCGCCACATGCTGGGGATCAGCGAGCCGGACGACTTCTTCGTCGCCATCGAGAACGGTGCCGACACGTTCGACTGCGTGAATCCGTCACGCGTGGCCCGGAACGCGGCGATCTACACCCCGGACGGGCGCTTCAACATCAACACCGCGCGGTTCCGTCGGGACTTCACGCCGATCGACGAGGAGTGCGACTGTTACACCTGCGCGCATTACACGCGGGCGTACATGCATCACTTGTTCAAGGCGAAGGAGATGCTGGCCTCGACCCTCGCCACCATCCACAACGAGCGGTTCACAGTGAAGCTGGTCGACGACATCCGCGCGTCCATTCGCGCCGGGCGGTTCCAGGAGTTCAAGAAGGAGACGCTCGCGCGCTTCTATTCCTGAGCCGCAACTCCCCCGCGAGTACGTCCATAGTGTCGTGATGTCGTGCTCGACAGCGACAGTATCGACGTACTCGCGGGGCAGGGGTGGGGTCAGTCCGGGGAGTAGGTCGGCTCGCGCTTCTTGATGTACGCGATGACGGCGTAGGTGATCGGGAGCACGAGCACCTCGACGAGGGTCTTCCACAGGAAGCCGACGATGACGTAGTTCACGAAGTCGGCACCCGTCGTGATGCCGATGACGCCGGCCGCGATGCTGCAGAAGATCAGCGTGTCGAAGAATTCGCCGACCACCGTCGACCCGATGAGGCGGGCCCACAGGTGCTTCTCCTTGGTGCGCTCCTTGATCTTCACCAGCACGATAGAGTTCAGCAGCTGACCGACGGTGTAACCGGCGAGTCCGGCGAGGACCAGGCGCGGCACGACGCCGACGACGGTCTCGAGGGCGGCCTGATTCTCGTAGAAGGAGGCGGCGGGGAGCTCGATGGCGATCCAGAAGCAGACCGACGTGAGCAGGAGTGAGCCGAAGCCCAGGTAGATGGCGCGGCGCGTCGCCTTGAGCCCGTACACCTCGCTGAGCACATCACCGAGGATGTACGCGAGGGGGAAGAGGAAGAACGCGCCGTCGGTGTTGATGGGGAGGATCTGGAAGGGCCCGAGCGAGACGTCGGACGCGGCGAAGAAGGCGACACCCTTGCTGGCGGCCACGTTCGAGATCAGCAGTGTCGCGACGAAGAGCGCGACGATGGCGGGGTAGTAGCCCCGGCTGATGTGGGCGAACGAGGCCTGTCCAGACGGAGTGTCGCCGTCGGTGGCGGTGGAGTTGGTTGCAGTCACCGGTCGATCCAAGCACCGAGACGACGACGGGCGCGAATCCCCGGAGGGATCCGCGCCCGATGTCGGTGCGTGCGGAGGCTACTTCTTGACCACCTGGGTGCCACCGGCGAACTGATCGTGCTTGCCCTGCTTGGTGGGGCTCGAGTTGACCGTGACGGCGATGACGATCACGGCGATGAACGCGAGCAGGCTACCGAGGAACGGGATGACGTTGAGCAGCGTGAACGCGTTGCGGATGGCGGACTGCTGCAGCGTCGGTCGCGGCGTGCCGGCGGGACCGTGCACCTGGAGTCCGAGGATCTTCTTGCCGAGCGTCGCGCCCTGGCTGACCTCGAGGCCGACGAAGTACGCGAACGTCAACACGCCGGAGAACAGCCCGGTGACGAGGATGTTGTCGGTCGCACCGAAGATCGCGGCGAGAATCAGCGCGACGATGCCGACGATGATCCCGTCGATGATGCGCGCGCCCAGTCGGATACCGAGCCCACCGGGCTGACCGCCGCCGGGCACTCCACCGAAGTTCGAGCCACCGTAGTTGGTGGTGTTGTCGAACTGCGGGGGCGTCGGGTAGCCACCCTGCTGGGGGTAGCCACCCTGCTGCGGCGGCGGGTAGTTGCCCTGTTGCGGCGGGGGGTAGTTGCCCTGTTGCGGCGGGGGGTAGTTGCCCTGCGAGGGCGGCGGGTAGGACCCCTGCGACGGGGGCGGGTAGGAACCCTGCTGCGGCGGCGGGTAGCTGCCGGGGTTCTGCGGATCCTTGCTCGGGTCGAAACCGCCTGTGGTCATGATGTCCTTCTCGTACGGGTTGACGTGTCGTGTCGGAGTCTTCTCGCGGCCACCTTACGTCCGATACGCCCCGACCGGTGTGCGATGTTCCGTTGCAACGGGGTCTCGATCAGTGACCGAGCACGAACCACGGCTCCCTCGGGAGCAGGTCCAGGGACCAGTGCGAGGCCAGGTCGGACAGCGATTCGCGCGTGCGCTCGGACGGAACCCCGATCGACGACGCGATCTCGGCGCGGACGTCGGACACGGTCTGCCCCGCGGCGAGTCGGTCACGCAGGGTCACGGCGCCGTCTCGCTTGGCGAGGCGCTTGCCCGTCGGTCCGAGAGCGAGCGGGACGTGCACGTACTCCGGGATCTCCACGCCGAGCAGACCGGCCAGGTAGGCCTGACGCGGCGTCGACGCGAGCAGGTCGTCCGCGCGAACCACCTGGTCGACGCTCTGGAACCCGTCGTCGACGACGACGGCGAGGTTGTAGGCGGGAACGCCGTCCGTGCGCTGGAGGACGAGGTCGTCGACCACGCCCGTGAACTCGCCGACGAGGGCGTCTGTCACGGTGAACGACCGGGCGTCCGAACGCAATCGCAGTGCCGCGCGTCGGCCCTCGGCGCGGCGGGACGCGCGTTGCGCCTCGGTGAGGTTCCGGCAGGTTCCGGGGTACGCACCCTCGGGAGCGTGCGGTGCGGACGCGGCCTGCTGGATCTCGCGGCGGGTGCAGAAACACTCGTAGACACGGCCGTCGGCGGCGAGGGTGGCGATGGCCGCGGCGTAGGACTCTCGACGATCCGATTGCCGCACCACCGGCCCGTCGACGGTGATGCCGACGGCGGCGAGATCGTCGAGCTGACGTTGTTCGGCGCCCGGTCGCACGCGATCGAGGTCCTCTACGCGCAGGACGAATCCGCGTCCGGTTCCGCGGGCGAGGAGCCAGGCGAGCACCGCCGTACGAAGATTCCCGATGTGCAGGTCGCCGGAAGGGCTCGGTGCGAAGCGGCCGTTCACTCGCCGCGACCCATGAGCTCGTCCCGTCGGGACGCGACCTCTGCCCGCAGCGCGTCGACCACCACCTCGACCTCGGGGCGGCGCAGCGTCTCGCCACGCACGACCAGCCAGTAGGCCAGGGTGACCGACACCTCCGGGCGCAGGATGCGCACGAGATCGTGGTGACGGTCGGCCATGAAGCACGGCAGCAGGCCGATACCGGCGCCCGCCCGCGTGGCCTCGACGTGCACGAAGACGTTGGTCGAGCTCACCGAACTCCGCATCACCGGGACGTCCGACGACGGGGGAGCGTCACCGACGGCGACCGAGCGCGCGAGATCGAGGTCGTCGACGTGGAGCATCGACTCGACGAAGTAGACGAGGGGATGGCCGGCGAGGTCGCGTCGGGTGGTGATGGTGTCGTGGTGCTCGAGGTACTCGGGAGTGGCGTACAGACCGAGGCCGTACTCGCCGAGGTGCACGGCCTCGGCGCGGTGGACCTGAGGCGTACCGACGACGATCTCGATGTCCATTCCCGACCGCTGCTGCGAGGCGCGTCGGGTCGCGGCCACCAGTTCGACGGACACCTCGGGGTGCCGTTCCTGCACGCTGACGGCGGCCGGCGCCGCGATGTAGGCGCTGAAGCCGTCGGTCGCGGAGATGCGGACGACACCGCGCAGCGACGCACCACCCGGGTCGACGAGACCGCGCACCACGCTGTCGACCGTCTCGGCCGCGGCGAGCGCGTGTCGGCCCAGGTCGGTGAGTTCCCAGCCGCCCGAGATGCGGACCAGTACCCGACCACCGAGCGATTTCTCCAAGGAGGCGATGCGGCGCGACACCGTCGTGTGATTGACGCCGAGGCTGTCCGCGGCGGCGGTGAAGCGGCCGCTGCGCCCGACGGCGAGGAGGACGAGAAGATCGTCCGCGCTGGGCGGCGTGTGCGCCGAGGAGCGTCCGGACGAGGTCATGTGTGCATCTTTGCAGTTCGGTCGTGCGTGCGCGGCCATTGTGCGGCGTGGTGATCTGCGTCGATACTCGACTCAGCGTGTGCCGTGGATCACTGTCCCGGCACCGGAGACTCAGCAAGGAGAATGTCATGTCGGTTGTCGACAGGGTGGATCGCGACGAGGAACCGTCGGGTCTGCGGAAGGTGGTCGCCGCATCCATGGCGGGCACCGTGGTCGAGTGGTACGAGTTCTTCCTCTACGGCACGGCGGCGACGCTCGTGTTCAGCAAGATCATGTTCGCGGAGGGAACCAGCGAACTCGACGCGATCCTGGCGGCCTTCGTCACGTACGCGGTCGGCTTCGTCGCACGACCGCTCGGTGGCATCGTCTTCGGTCACTTCGGCGACAAGTACGGACGTAAGAAGCTCCTGCAGTTCTCGCTGGTGCTGGTCGGCGCCGCGACCTTCCTCATGGGCTGCCTGCCGACGTTCAACCAGATCGGATACTGGGCGCCCGCGCTGCTGGTGGCGCTGCGGTTCATCCAGGGCTTCGCGGTGGGCGGTGAGTGGGGCGGCGCAGTGCTTCTCGTCGCCGAGCACAGCCCGAACAAGAGCCGCGGCTTCTGGGCCAGTTGGCCGCAGGCGGGTGTCCCCGGCGGCAACCTGCTCGCGACGGTCGTCCTGTTGGTGCTCACCACCGTGCTGTCGGAGGACGCGTTCCTCAGCTGGGGCTGGCGTGTCGCGTTCTGGCTGTCCGCCGTCATCGTCTTCGTCGGCTACTACGTCCGGACCAAGGTCACCGACGCCCCCATCTTCGTCGAGGCGCAGAAGCAGGCCGAGGTCATCAAGGCCGCGTCGTACGGCGTCTTCGAGGTCGTCAAGCGTTACCCGCGTGGCGTGTTCACCGCGATGGGCCTGCGGTTCGGCGAGAACGTCATGTACTACCTGGTGGTCACCTTCTCGATCACCTACCTCAAGGTCGAGGTGGGAACCGACACCAGCACGATCCTGTGGTGGATGCTCATCGCGCACGCCGTGCACTTCGCGGTGATCCCGTTGGTCGGTCGCCTGGCGGACACCGTCGGACGCCGTCCGGTGTATCTCGTCGGTGCGGTCACCGCCGGCACGTGGGGCTTCTTCGCCTTCCCCATGATGAACAGCGGCCACAACGTCGTCATCATGCTGGCGATCATCATCGGACTGGTGTTCCACGCCTTCATGTACGCCACCCAGCCGGCCATCATGTCCGAGATGTTCCCCACGCGCATGCGGTATTCCGGTGTGTCCCTGGGTTATCAGGTGACGTCGATCGTCGCCGGGTCGCTGGCACCGATCATCGCGGTGAAGCTGCTGGACGTCTACGGCTCGTCCGTGCCGATCGCCTGGTACCTCGCCGCCTCCGCGCTCATCACGCTGATCGCCGTCGTGGTGGCTCGTGAGACCAAGGGCATCGCGCTCGAGAGCATCGACATCGCCGACGCGAAGAACCTGGCCACCGAGGCCGAGCTCGCGAAGGCCGGTATTCCGACGAAGTAGGCACACGCACACAGCAACGCGCCCTCTCCCGCATCACGGGAGAGGGCGCGTTCGTGTGTGTGTCAGGCCTCGGCGACGAGGTGCGGACGAGAGGCGCCGGCCTCGCAGTCACGCATGAACTCGGTGAAGATCCGGTCGAAGCGGTCGGGATTGTCGAGATGCGGGAAATGCCCTGCCCTCTCGAAGATCTCGACGCGGCCGTGCGGCAACTCGGCCCGAGCGTTCTCGGTGTGCGAGTTGGGGATGATGCTGTCGCGCGCACCCCAGACCAGCATCGCCTGAATGTTGGGGAAGTTGGCGAAGTGCGGTGTCGCACTGATGGTCTGACCGCGGAAGCTGATGACGGAGCGGGCGGTCGCGAGGAACGCGCGGCGGGTGCCGGCATCCTGGACCGACCCGAAGCTGCGCCATGCCTCGGAGGAGCTGGCGCTCATCAGCGGGAGTCCCAGCTTGTCGAGCCGATCGATCGCGAGATCGGTGAGACCCCGCACGGTGCGGTTCGCCATCAGCGGGAGAACGAACTCACTGCCCGGCAGGGTCGCCGCGCGCAGGAGCGGGCTCACCTCGGGGCCGAGGCCGCCGCTGGCGATGAGCACCATGCGCTCGACCAACTCGGGGAACAGGTACAGCGTCTGCATCGCGATGCCACCACCGAGCGAGTGGCCCACGAACGTCGCCGACGTGATGTCGAGGCTGTGCAGTAGATCGCGCACCGTCGCGGCGTGGGAACTGATGGAGTAGTCCCCGGCCGGCTTGTCCGATTCACCGTGGCCGAACAGGTCCGGCACGATGACGCGGTACCGCTGCGACAGGGTGTCGATCTGCGGTCCCCAGTTGTGATGGGAGCCCAGCAGTCCGTGGATCAAAATGACCGCGGGGCCGTGTCCGATGTCCAGGTACTTCAGTTCGTTGCCGTGCAGGCTGAGTGTCTGCATGTCCGGCTGTGCGGTATCGAGTGCCGCCATGGGAGATCCCTCCGTTGTACTACCGCTCCAGTGTGCACGCTGGTCGGCGGCGCGGAGCCGTTCCGCGAGCATGTGATCCCAGACATTCACTGCCCGGTGGCGGTGTCGGTCACAAGAGGTTTCGGTGGCGAACAACGCGGTCAGTGCGTCAGATACACCTTCACCACTACGACGACCGCGGCCAGCACCGCGGTGGCGAGACCGGCCAGGACCAGGCGAAACGACAGTCCGCGGCCGCGCAGACGCTCCGCGACCACCGGGATCGACGCGATGCGCAGTGTCACCAGACCGCCCGCGAGCCCCTGCGCGAGCGCTCCGGGCAGGACCTCGAGCCACGCCAGAGCCAGCAGCAACGACGGCGCCACGCCCGACGAGGCGATCGGCAGGGAGTCCCGCAACTCCTCGCGCCAGTCGACGGAGTCGTCGTCGACGGTGCCGGCCGCGACGGCGTCGGCGAAGATGTGGGCGAGGAACGTGGTGAGCGTGGTTCCGATCACCAACAGCGCCGCCGTACCGTTCGCGATGGACGACGGACTGGCGGCGACCACCACGGTCATCACCAGCACGTTGCCGTAGACGTAGGCCGACAGGCGCCGGGTGGCGCGATGCGGAGGCAGCACACCGGCCTTGCGCGTCGTCACTCGGCGATAGAGGGAACCGACGATTCCGGGGGTGCTCATCCCCGGAATGCTGCCAGGTGGAGAGGACTCACGATGGCACTGGTCGTGCGTGGTGTCGGATGGCCACGCGGGGAGCCGCTGCTCGGAGTCACCGACACGGACACCGGCGAGGTGACGTCCCGTCCCGTGCTGTCCTCGGCGCTGCGATACCGCGCGCTCGACGCGCCGGGTGTGCTGTGGTGCATCGGCCGCCGGGCCGAGGACGGTCGACCCGTGGCCTGCCCGAACAGCGCTCGGGCCACGTCCGGAGCTCACTGCGACGCATGCATGGCAGTCGATCCGTACCGGTTCGTCCACATCGTTCACCGGCAGGACTTCCTGTCGAAGGGGCTCGAGAGCGTGGTGATGCAACCGCACTGGCTCTACGTCGCGACCTTCGCCGACGGCACCGACAAGGTCGGAACGGCGGCGGATCCGCGGAAATGGGGACGGCTCACCGAGCAGGGTGCCGTGGTGGGACGGTATGTCGCGCGGGCCGTCGACGGACGTGTGGTGCGGCACCTCGAGGACGCGATGACCGACACCGCCGGTCTGCGCCAGGCAGTGCGCGCCGCGGCCAAGGCGGCTGGTCTGACCCGCCCGATCGACCTCGCCCGCCTCGACCGATCGAACGCCGACGCGGCGACACTGGCGCGCGAGGTGCTCGCCGATCTCGGCCCCGACTTCTCCGACGACGACTTCCGTGTCGTCGACGAGCAGTGGGAGCCGCCCGCGGGCCGAGAGGCGGCTTTCACGGGTCGGCGAACGGCCTATCCGCTGGACACCGCCGTCGGGGCGCACGGCCTGACGGTGCAGTGGTGCATCGGTTCCGCCGTCGGCGCGACGGTGGCGGAGGATCCGGATGCCGTCTACGTCGCCGACCTGGCCCGATTGCGAGGCCGCCGCATCGAGTGGGGCGAGTTCGACACCGCGCTGCCCGCCATGCAGGAAGCGTTGTTCTGAGTTTGTCCCCGGCCGCCGCGTGGCATTCGTGAGCCATGCCGACCTATCGAGTGAGAGACACCAGCGACGATTCCATCGTGGCCACGGCCGAGCACGAGGACGTGTCGACAGCCGAGGCGTGGGCCGCGGTGGTCGTGGAGAGGCTGAACCCCGCGCCCGTGGCGTGGGTGCTCGAGCGGGAGTGATGTCCGGAAACGACGACAGCCCCCGTGCAGTGCACGGGGGCTGCCGCTTCCCTGGCGGAGGATAGGGGATTTGAACCCCTGAGGGCGTTAACCCAACCCGCGTTCCAGGCGAGCGCCATAGGCCACTAGGCGAATCCTCCGTCGATCACCATACCGGCGACCCCCCCGATGCGACGAATCGGGTCGGTTCGGTGGTGCACGGGGGATGTGGCTAGACTCGTCCACGGATCCCGCGCGGCGCGCATCCTGTGAACTCCCCCAGGGCCGGAAGGCAGCAAGGGTCAACGGGCTCTGCCGGGTGCGCGGGGTCCCCTAACTTCCCGCCACGCGCAGTCGCCTCGAAAGGCCCTCCTCGCCATGACCGGCCAAGCTCAACTCGGACTGATGAACCCCGACGAGCTGGCCGCGGAGCACGAGAAGCGCACCGCCGAGTACGAGGCACTGGTTGCACGCGGACTCTCGCTGGACCTCACTCGCGGCAAGCCGTCCCCCGAGCAGCTCGATCTCGCGGCCGGCCTGCTGACGTTGCCCGGCGAGGACTACCGGGACGGCAAGGGCACCGACTGCCGCAACTACGGCGGACTGCAGGGCCTGCCCGAGTTGCGCGCCATCTTCGGTGAGCTCCTGAACATCCCGGTTGCGAACCTGCTCGCCGGCAACAACGCGAGCCTCGAGATCATGCACGACCTCGTGGTGTGGGGGCTGCTGCACGGCACCGTCGACTCGGTGCGTCCGTGGTCGGCGGAACCCGTCGTCCGCTTCCTGTGCCCGAGCCCCGGCTACGACCGGCACTTCGCCATCACCGAGAGCTACGGCATCGAGATGATCCCGGTGACGATGAACGAGGACGGCCCCGACGTCGCGGAGGTCGAGCGGCTGGTCTCGGGCGATCCGCAGATCAAGGGCATGTGGTGTGTGCCGAACTACGCCAACCCCACGGGCGCGGTGTACTCGGAGGAGGTCACCCGCGCTCTCGCGACGATGCCCACCGCGGCCGCCGACTATCGCCTGTTCTGGGACAACGCCTACGCAGTGCATCCGCTGGCAGACGAGTTCCCGCCCGCGTACGACGTGCTGAGCCTGGCGGCGGAGGCCGGTCACCCGAACCGTCCGTACGTCTTCGCGTCCACGTCGAAGATCACCTTCGCCGGCGCCGGAGTCAGCTTCCTCGGTTCCTCGTCGGAAAACCTCGACTGGTACCTGGGCCACTACGGCAAGAAGAGCATCGGCCCCGACAAGCTCAATCAGCTCCGCCACCTGCGCTTCTTCGGTGATGCCGAGGGTGTGCGCGCACACATGGCGAAGCACCGCGAGATCCTGGCACCGAAGTTCGCACGGGTGCAGGAGATCCTCGACGATCGCCTGGGCGCGTCGAAGGTGGCGTCGTGGACCGAGCCCGCGGGCGGGTACTTCATCAGCCTCGACGTACTCGACGGCACTGCCGCGCGCACGATCTCCTTGGCGAAGGACGCGGGCATCGCCCTCACCGGCGCCGGTTCCGCGTTCCCGTACAAGCGCGATCCCGACGACCGCAACATCCGCCTCGCGCCCAGCTTCCCGTCCACCGACGAGTTGTCCGCGGCCATGGACGGTGTGGCGACCTGCGTGCTGCTGGCCGCGACGGAGAAGCTGCTCGGTTCGTAGTTAGGTCGGGTTCTCACACCGATTCCGGCAGGGTTCACCGGCTGCAACCGGTGTGAGTTGCGGAAACCGGTGACGGTTCGACGCCTGTGGATGGCCACGAGCAACACTTCTGGATGTCGGCCACGATCGTCGGATGAGCGACGACGGCGAAGCCGCAGAACTGATCCGGCGCGCGGATCTTCTCGGCCGAGGTGTGTCCGACACCGAGATCCGCAGTGCCCGCAGGTCCGGGTCCATCGTGGCCGTGCGGCGGGGGTGTTTCGTCGACACGCGGCGGTTCACCGACTCCACGCCGGAGGCTCGACACCTTCTCGCTGCCCGGGCAGCCCTGGCCGCAGGCGGACCGGGTCTCACACTCAGCCACGAGTCGGCCGCGCTGGCGTGGGGCATGTCGTTGTGGCAGGGACCGCCACCGGTGGTGCACCTGACGGTCGACAGGCCGACGGGTGGACGTGTCGACGCGGTACGGCACCTCCACACGCATCCACTCGCCGATGTGGACGTGGTGATGCGTGACGGTGCGAGAGTGACCTCCGCAGCGCGCACGGTAGCGGATCTCGCGTGCGCCCTGAGCTTCGAAGCTGCTGTGTGCGTCGGTGATTCGGCACTGGCATGCACTACGGCATCGATCGACGACATCACCGAGGCGATCCGCGGGTGCGGCCGTCGGCGCGGCGTCGCGGGCGCTCGACGTGCCGCCGCATTCCTGGACGGTCGCAGCGAGAGCGTCGGCGAGTCACGCAGTCGGGTGTATCTCGATCGGCACGGGCTCCCCGCGCCCGAGCTGCAGATCGAGATCGTGATCGACGGGCGCACGTACAGGCCGGACTTCCTGTGGGAGGACCAGCGCGTGCTCGGCGAGTTCGACGGGATGGTGAAGTACACACGCAGCGGCGAGTCCGCGAACGCGGTCGTGATCCGCGAGAAGCTCCGGGAGGACGCTCTGCGTGCCGCCGGGTGGATCGTGGTGCGGTGGACGTGGGCGGACCTCGTCGACGGTCGGCTGGCGCAGCGCATTCGTGCTGCGCTGTCCGCGTGAAAGAATGACGCCATGGCCACGACGCTGCACCTGGTCGGGGATCCCGACGCCGACGCCCTGCTCGCCTCCGACCCGCTCGCGCTGCTGATCGGGATGTTGCTCGATCAGCAGGTACCGATGGAGTCGGCGTTCGCCGGTCCGAAGAAGCTCGTGGATCGCATCGGTTCGCTCGACGTCCGCGCGATCGCCGAGATGCCGGAGGACGACTTCCTCGCGATCTGCTCCACCCCACCCGCGGTGCACCGGTTCCCCGGCTCGATGGGCAAGCGGATCCAGTCGATGTGCTCGTACATCGTCGACGAGTGGGACGGCCGCGCCGACGCCATCTGGACGGACGGCGACCCGGACGGCAGAGAAGTGCTGAAGCGGCTGAAGGCGCTGCCCGGCTACGGCGATCAGAAGGCACGCATCTTCCTGGCTCTGCTGGGCAAGCAGATGGGTGTGGAGCCGGCCGGGTGGCGCGACGCCGCCGGATCGTACGGCGACGACGGCTCCCGACGGTCCATCGCCGACGTGGTCGACGCGACCAGTCTGGGCGAGGTGCGCGAGTTCAAGAAGGCGGCCAAGCGGGCCGCCAAGGAGAGCGCGGGATCGTAGGTTCCCGCCGACCGTTCTGTCGGTCGACGTCGGTACTCTCTCTCGCGTGGCCCTGTACCGGAAGTACCGTCCAGCGACGTTCGCGGAAGTGGTCGGGCAGGAGCATGTCACCGAGCCTCTGTCCGTCGCGCTGGACTCGAAGCGCATCAACCACGCCTACCTCTTCTCCGGCCCCCGCGGGTGTGGCAAGACGTCGTCTGCACGCATCCTGGCGCGGTCGCTCAACTGCGTCCAGGGGCCGACGTCGACGCCGTGCGGGGTGTGCGGCTCGTGTGTCGCGCTCGCTCCCGGCGGCCCGGGCAACCTCGACGTCATCGAGCTCGACGCGGCCAGCCACGGCGGCGTGGACGATACCCGTGAGCTGCGTGACCGCGCGTTCTACGCCCCGGCGGAATCGCGCTACCGCGTCTTCATCGTGGACGAGGCCCACATGGTCACGACGGCGGGCTTCAACGCGCTGCTCAAGATCGTGGAGGAGCCGCCCGAGCACCTGATCTTCGTGTTCGCGACCACGGAGCCGGAGAAGGTGCTGCCGACCATCCGCAGCCGCACCCATCACTACCCGTTCCGGCTGCTGCCTCCGCTCGCCATGCGCGGTCTGATGGAGCGCATCTGTGCGGAGGAGAAGGTCACCGTGCAGGATGCGGTGTACCCGTTGGTCATTCGCGCCGGAGGTGGCTCCCCGCGTGACACCCTCAGCGTGCTCGACCAGCTGCTCGCCGGTGCCGGCGACGAGGGTGTGCAGTACACCCGCGCACTCACTCTGCTCGGCGTCACCGACGTCGCGCTGATCGACGAGGCCGTCGACGCCCTGGCCGCCCAGGACGGTGCCGCGCTGTTCGGCACCGTCGAGAAAGTCATGGACGCGGGCCACGATCCCCGCCGGTTCGCGGTGGACCTGCTCGACCGACTGCGCGACCTCATCCTCATGCGCGCGGTGCCCGATGCTGGTGAGCGCGGACTCGTCGACGCCCCCGCCGACATGCTCGAGCGGATGCGCGACGAGGCGGAACGCATCGGTCCGGCCACGCTGGCCCGATTCGCGGAGACCGTCCACGCCGGACTCGGCGAGATGCGCGGCGCCACGGCTCCCCGGTTGTTGCTGGAGGTCATGTGTGCGCGGATGCTGCTGCCGGCGGCGTCCGATGCGGAAAGTGCTGTGCTGCAGCGGTTGGAGCGCCTCGAACGGCGACTCGACGTGACCCTGCCCGCAGGCGAGGCCGCCGCGGTCGAGGCCGAACATCAGCACGACCGCCTCGAGGCCGCGGCGCAGCAGCAGACATATCGGCGTCCGTCCGAGCGGGCGGCCGAACCGGCCGCCGCTCCCGCACCCGTGGTCGACGCCCCCGGAGCCAGAGTCGCTGCACCGGAACCGGTCACACCCGAACCTGCCGCGGCGCAGCCGGCCGCGCCGCCTACCCCGGAGGTCGAGCCCACCCCGGAGCCCGAGCCCACCCCGGAGCCCGAGCCCGCCCCCGCACCCGAGCCCGCCCCCGCACCCGAGCCGGCAGAGACGGCACCAGAGACAGCACCCGAGCCCGTCGAGACAGCATCCGAGGGTCCGGATGCCGCGGACGTGCGCGCCGTCTGGTCCGAGGTGCGGACCAAGGTGCGCGAGCGCAGCCGCACCGTCGAGGTGATGCTCTCGGGCGCCACGGTGAAGTCGGTCGGGGACGGGGCGATCGTGTTGGCGCACGATTCGGTACCGCTGGCCAAGAGGCTGGTCGAGCCCCGCAACGCCGAGGTCATCAAGGACGCGCTGCGCGACGTCTTCGGGGTCGAGTGGACCGTGGTCTGCGAGGCGGGAGACGGCACCGCCCGGTCGGCGGCACCGGCGCCGGCGTCCGCCCCTGCCGAGCGTCCGGCGTCCACCGGCCCCCGGTTCTCGCGCCCCAGCCGGTCTGCGCCCACGCCGGAGCCGACACGACCGGCGCAGTCCGGGAGCGCCCCGGCGCGGTCCACGCCGTCGCGCCCGTCCGACGACGACATCCCACCGCCGCCCGAGGAGCCTGACTATCCGGACGACCCGGGTCCCTCGCCGTACGACGGTCCACCTCCACCGGAGAGCCCGGAGGAGCAGGAAGAGCTCATGAAGCAGGCGAAGGAGCCGGTGGATCCGTCGACGCGTCGCGACCCGGACGAGGTCGCGCTCGAACTGCTGCAGTCCGAGCTGGGTGCGACCCCGCTGAAAGACGTCTGACCTGCTTCTGACGGCGTGAAACACCGGCAGGGTGTCACAGTGCGCGCTCGTTTCGGTCCTTTCGGCGGAGCGGCTCCATGCCTAGGGTGAATGGCGTCGAGGTCTGTCCTCGTGGGCGCCGGTGTCTCCAGTGCACCGTGCTGCCCGAGTCTCACGTCGGAAGGAACTGTGTTCAGTGACCACAGAGGCATACATCTACGAAGCCATCAGAACACCGCGAGGTAAGGGCAAGAACGGGTCGCTGCACTCGGTCAAGCCGATCTCGCTGGTCACCGGGTTGATCGACGAGCTCCGCCGTCGTTTCCCCGACATGGACGAGGATCGCATCTCCGATCTCATCCTCGGTGTCGTCTCCCCGGTCGGCGATCAGGGTGCCGACATCGCCCGTACCGCGGTGCTCGCCGCGAAGATGCCCGACACGGTCGGCGGCTTCCAGCTCAACCGTTTCTGCGCGTCCGGCCTCGAAGCCGTCAACCTCGCCGCGCAGAAGGTGCGCTCCGGGTGGGACGAGCTCGTGATCGCCGGCGGCGTCGAGTCGATGTCGCGTGTCCCCATGGGTTCCGACGGTGGTCCGTGGGCGATGGATCCGCAGACCAACTACGACACCTACTTCGCTCCCCAGGGCATCGGCGCGGATCTCATCGCGACGATCGAGGGATTCACGCGTGACGACGTCGATGCGTACGCCGCACAGTCGCAGGAGCGCGCCGCAGCCGCGTGGTCGGGTGGCTACTTCACCAAGTCCGTCGTGCCGGTCACGGACCAGAACGGTCTGCTGATCCTCGACAACGACGAGCACATGCGTCCCGGTACCACCGTCGAGTCGCTCGGCAAGCTCAAGCCGGCCTTCGAGGGCATCGCCGCGATGGGCGGGTTCGACGACGTCGCGCTGCAGAAGTACCACTGGATCGAGAAGATCGATCACGTCCACACCGGCGGTAACTCGTCGGGCATCGTCGACGGTGCGGCCCTGGTCGTCGTCGGCAGTGAGGACGCCGGCAAGTCGATGGGCATGACGCCGCGCGCTCGCGTCGTCGCGACCGCCACCAGCGGCGCCGACACCACCATCATGCTGACCGGGCCGACGCCCGCGTCGAAGAAGGTGCTGGCCGCGGCCGGCCTGACGGTCGACGACATCGACCTGTTCGAGCTGAACGAGGCCTTCGCCTCCGTGGTCCTGCGCTTCCAGCGCGACCTGAAGATCCCGGGCGAGAAGCTCAACGTCAATGGTGGCGCCATCGCGATGGGCCACCCCCTCGGTGCCACGGGCGCCATGATCACCGGCACCGTGCTCGACGAGCTCGAGCGTCGGAACGGCCGCTACGCACTGATCACCCTGTGCATCGGCGGCGGCATGGGCGTGGCCACCATCATCGAGCGAGTCTGAGGAACAGCATGAGTGACAACATGATTCAGTGGGACCAGGATGCCGACGGCATCGTCACCCTGACGATGGACGACCCGAACCAGGGCGCCAACACGATGAACGAGGTGTACAAGACCTCGATGGGCGCCACGGTCGACCGCCTCGAGGCCGAGAAGGACTCCATCACCGGTGTCGTCGTCACCTCGGCGAAGAAGACCTTCTTCGCCGGTGGCGATCTCAAGAACATGATCAAGGCCGGCCCCGCCGACGCCCAGCAGATCTTCGACGAGGTGCAGACCATCAAGGCGCAGCTCCGTCGCCTCGAGACACTGGGCAAGCCCGTCGTCTCCGCGATCAACGGTGCAGCACTGGGCGGCGGACTCGAGATCACGCTGGCGACGCATCACCGCATCGTCGCCGACGTGGCGGGCGTGCAGCTCGGCCTCCCCGAGGTCTCGCTGGGCCTGCTGCCCGGCGGTGGTGGAGTCACGCGCATCACCCGTCTGATGGGCATCCAGAACGGCTTCATGTCGGTGCTGTCCCAGGGCACGCGTTTCCGTCCGGCCAAGGCGCTCGAGCTCGGTCTGGTGCACGAGGTCGTCGGCAGCGTCGAGGAACTCGTTCCCGCTGCGAAGGCGTGGATCAAGGCCAACCCCGAGGGCGGCGTCGCCCCCTGGGACGTCAAGGGCTACAAGATCCCCGGCGGCACGCCGTCCAATCCCAAGCTCGCGCAGATCCTTCCGGCGTTCCCGTCGAATCTGCGTAAGCAGATCAAGGGCGCGCCGATGCCGGCACCGCTCGCGATCTTGTCCGCCGCGGTGGAGGGTGCGCAGGTCGACTTCGACAACGCGTCCACCATCGAGTCGCGGTACTTCACGTCTCTCGTCACCGGCCAGGTGTCGAAGAACATGATCCAGGCGTTCTTCTTCGACCTGCAGGCGATCAACGCCGGCAAGTCCCGCCCGGACGGCTACGAGAAGACCCAGTTCACCAAGGTCGCCGTTCTCGGCGCCGGCATGATGGGCGCGGGCATCGCCTACGTGTGCGCCAAGGCCGGAATCGACGTGGTGCTCAAGGACGTCGAGCAGGCGTCAGCCGACAAGGGCAAGGCGTACTCCGAGGCCATCGAGGCCAAGGCACTCTCGCGCGGCAAGACCACGCAGGAGAAGTCGGACGCTCTGCTGGCGCGTATCCACCCGACGGCCGATCCGAAGGATGTCGAGGGTGCCGACCTCGTGATCGAGGCGGTCTTCGAGTCGCAGGACCTCAAGCACAAGGTCTTCCAGGAGATCGAGGACCTCGTCGCTCCCGATTCGCTGCTCGGATCCAACACCTCCACGCTGCCCATCACCGGTCTCGCGACCGGTGTGAAGCGCCAGGAGGACTTCATCGGGATCCACTTCTTCTCGCCCGTCGACAAGATGCCGCTCGTCGAGATCATTCGCGGTGACAAGACCTCGGATGCGGCTCTGGCCAAGGCGTTCGACCTCGTGCAGGCCATCAAGAAGACCCCGATCGTCGTCAACGACAGCCGTGGCTTCTTCACCTCGCGCGTGATCGGCACCTTCATCAACGAGGCCATCGCGATGCTGGGCGAGGGTGTCGAGCCCGCGACCATCGAGCAGGCCGGTCTGCAGGCGGGCTACCCGGCGCCGCCGTTGCAGCTGTCCGACGAGCTGACGCTGACGCTGATGCAGAAGATTCGCAAGGAGACCTACGACGCCGTCGTCGCTGCCGGTGGCACTCCTCCCGAGGACGCCGCAGGCGTGGTCATCGACAAGATGGTCGACGAGTTCGAGCGTCCGTCCAAGTCCAAGGGCGCCGGCTTCTACGAGTACGTGGACGGCAAGCGCACCGGCCTCTGGTCCGGTCTGCGTGACGCCTTCAAGTCGGGGACGTCCGAGGCATCCTTCGAGGACCTCAAGGAGCGCATGCTCTTCATCGAGGCGATCGAGACGCAGAAATGCTTCGACGAGGGTGTCCTGAACACCACGGCCGACGCCAACATCGGCTCGATCTTCGGAATCGGCTTCCCGGCGTGGACCGGTGGCGTGCACCAGTACGTCGTCGGCTACGAGGCCGCGGACGGCTCGATCGGCAAGGAGGCGTTCGTCGCCCGTGCCGAGGAGCTGGCCAAGCAGTACGGCGAGCGGTTCACTCCGCCTGCGTCACTGCGCTAGTCACGAGCACACGACAGCCCCGCACCTCGTGGTGCGGGGCTGTCGTCGTCTCAGCGCAGGACGCGCGCGGCGAAGTCCAGTGATGCGGGCATGGAGGCCATCAGGGTGCCGATGTGATCGGGCGCCGGGAAGGTGACCAGCTGGAAATCCGTTCCGGCAGCGGTCATGCGGGCCGCGTGGGCGAACGCGAGCGGAGCAGGAACCGTCTGATCGGACAGGCTCTGGGTCACGAGGAGCGGCCGGTCGTAGCCGCTGACGGGGACGGCCTGCATCTGCGCGAGCACGGGGGCCAGCGGCGTCAGCGGGCGCGTGAGGAGCTCCCCGAACTGGGCCGGGTGCGCCGCCCGATAGTCGCGGAACTCGGTGCCGCACAGTGTTGTCGCAGCGTCGAGGTACTCGACACCCTTCGGCGTCAGGTACTGCCGGACGTCGAGTTCCGGACGCTGGTCGGCCAACCCGGCGAGGGTGTAGAAGACGTAGCCGAGAAAGCCGCTGGGTACGACCGGCGGGAGAACCGGACCGACCAGCGGGAGCACGGTGTCGAGCCCCGTCGGGCCGGCCACGGACACGGCGCCGCGGAAGTCGAGGTCCGGTGCGCGGGTGGATGCCGCTGCGGCGGTGAAGAAGGACGTGTTGCCGCCCTGGGACAGGCCGGTGGTGATCCATTTCGGTGAGAGGCGATCGCCGAGCATCGTGTGTGCTGCGCGGACGATGTCGATCGCATTGGCCCCGGCGGCGGGTCCGTCCAGATAGGCGTGCACGCCGGGCGTCCCCATGCCCGCGTAGTCGGTGGCCACCACGGCGTGGCCGGCGGCCAGCCACGCCTCGATTGCTGGACGCTCGTACTGCGCGGTGCCCGTCGCCGACGGTGCACACGAGTCGGCGACACCGGTGGTGCCGTGGGCGTAGGACACCACCGGCCATCCGTCGGCGGGAGCATCGCCGGTCGGCACGAACACCGCGCCCGTCGACTCCCCGGCCTGCTCGGCCGTCCGCAGCGTGGAGTAGCGCACCACGTAGCTCTCGGCGGCGCCGGCGGGTGCCAGTGCGGGATCGAGCGCAGTGCTGGAGAGCACCGTGCCCGCCGCCGTCTCGGCGGACGCGGGAGCGGAGACGAGAAGGACGGACGACGCGAGTGCGACGCACGCGACGAGGACCGGTGGACAGAATCGTCGGGGAAGAGAAGTCACAGAACGCAGTCCATCATGTCGAGCGGCGTCCGTGGTGTGTCCCGTCGCGACGATGTGTGTCGTCACGAGAACGGGCCCGATGCGGCGTCAGAGGGCTAGGTTCATCAGGTGAAGACTCCCGTTGTCACCGTCATCGGTGCCGTGATCGCCATCATGGGCCTGCTGTTCAGCCTCCAGGGATTCGGGGTGGTCGGTGGCAGTGCGATGAGCAACACGACCACCTGGTCGATCCTCGGCCCCATCATCCTGATCGTCGGAGTGGCGATCGTGGTGGTGAGCAGGCGCCGAGGGGTCTAGTCGGAGAACCGCCTGCGCAGGTCGACCTTCACGACCTTGCCGCCGGCGTTGCGGGGGAGTGCCTCCACCAGTACGAGGTGGCGCGGGTGCTTGTAGTGCGCGAGGCGTCCGTCCAGCCAGCCCACGAGGTCGGGGAGCGTGAGGTCCGGCTCGTCGGTGGCGCGCTGCGCGACGACGGCGACAGGCACCTCACCCCAGCGGTCGTCCGGGCGGCCGATGACTGCTGCCTCGAGGATCCTGGGGTGGGAGAACAGCACGTTCTCGACCTCGGCGCAGTAGATGTTCTCACCGCCGGAGATGATCATGTCCTTCTTGCGGTCGACGACGAAGACGAATCCCTCCTCGTCCTGACGCACCAGGTCGCCGGAGTGGAACCAGCCGCCGTGGAACGCATCCGACGTGGCGGCCGGGTTCTCCCAGTAACCGTGCATCAGCGTCGGCCCGCGATAGACGATCTCGCCGATGCCGCCTCGCGGGACGTCGACCATGTCGTCGTCGACCACGCGCGCCTCCACCGTGGCGACGACGCGACCCACGGACCCGAGCTTGCGCAGTGCGTCGTCGCCGTCGAGGACGCAGGTGATCGGCGACATCTCGGTCTGGCCGAAGACGGCCACGGTGAGGGCGTCGGGGAAGGTCTGCGACATCGCCCGCAGGACGGTGTCCGACGCCGGCGCCGCACCCCACGAGATCACTCGCAGCGCCAACTGTCTCGGGTGCCGCGCCTGTTCTGCGCAGACCGCCTGCCACTGCACCGGCACGAGGAACACGGTGGTCACCGCCTCGGCCTCGAGGACGTCGAGCAACGCGGCCGGGTCGAACGCACCGACGGGGTGGACGACGGTGGGGATGCCGAGCTTCAGGCTGGGGGCGATGCTGCCCAGGGCGGCGATGTGGAACATCGGTGACGCACAGAAGTTGATCTCGTCGACTCCGTACATCTGCAGGGCGCGAATGCAGGTCAGCGCCTGAGCCTGCATGTTGGAATGAGACAGCACAGCACCTTTGGGGCGGCCGGTCGTTCCCGAGGTGTACATGATCAGAGCCGGCGCATCGTCCGGGACGTCGGTGTCCGGCGCGGGCACGCCCTCGCGGATCAGAGCCTCGTAGGTGTCCCCGTCTCCGCCCACGACGATCGAGTCCGCAACGCCCACCGCCGCGGCGAGCGGGGCCAGAGCGTCCTCCACGACGATGAGGCCGGCGCCGCTGTTCTGCGCGAGGTAGCTGATCTCCGGGGCGCTCATCCGAAAGTTGACGGGCACGGCGATCGCACCGACGGCAGTGATCGCCAGCACCGATTCGAGGTACTCGGGCCGGTTGAGCATGAGGATCAGCACCCGGTCCCCGGCCGTCACGCCACGGCGGGACAACCCGCCGGCGAGTGCGTCGACACGGTCGGAGAGGCCGCGCCAGGTGTGCGTAGTCCCGCCGAAGCGCAGAGCCACGCCCGCGGGATTCATCAGTGCGTGCCGACGTACCTGGTTGTTCCAGTTGTCCCGCCGTGCACGTCCGGGCTGCGACTGATCGGCCATCTCGGGTGTCCTCTCGTGGAGTCGCACCCACTCGGGTGTCGACAGTCCCCGTGATTCGACACCCGAGACGGCGTCCGTGTCAGTGGATCAGCCGATCCACCAGGGCCGCAACGGAAGCCCCGCGTCGTTGTTCTCGTCGAGCTTGACGGCGAGCACCTGGTGCAGCTGGACCACGTTGCGCTCGAAGCCCAGGCGTGAGCCCGCCATGTAGAGGCCCCACACGCGCGCGGTGCCCTCGCCGACCTCCGCGACGCACGCGTCCCAGTTGTCCACGAGGTTGCGGCACCAGTCCCGGAGCGTCATCGCGTAGTGCTCGCGCAGGTTCTCCTCGTGACGCACCTCGAGGCCCACGTCCTGCATCTCGGTGATGATGCGGCCGGATCCCGTCAGTTCGCCGTCGGGGAAGACGTAGCGGTCGATGAAGCCGCCGGCCCGCGCAGACGAGCGGTTGTCCGGGCGGGTGATGCAGTGGTTCAGGACGCGGCCACCCGGGCGCAGCTTGCCCTTGATGAACTCGAAGTACGCCGGGTAGTTCGAGACGCCGATGTGTTCGGTGAGGCCGATCGACGACACCGCGTCGAAGTCGCCCTCGACGATGTCGCGGTAGTCGCTGTGGCGCACCTCCGCGAGATCGCTCAGTCCGTCGGCGGCGATGGCGTTCTGCGCCCACTCGGCCTGCTCGCGCGAGAGCGTGGCGCCGATGACGTGGACGCCGCGACGGGCCGCGTAGCGCACCATCGATCCCCAGCCGCACCCGATGTCGAGCAGTCGGTCGCCCGCCTTCAGGTTCAGCTTCTCGAACACCAGGCGGTACTTGTTCTCCTGAGCCTCCTCCAGGGAGGCCTCGAGAGTGGGGTAGGCGGCGCAGGTGTAGGTCATCGACGGGCCGAGCACGTACTCGTAGAACGTGTTCGACACGTCGTAGTGGTGGTGGATGCTCTCGGCGTCCCGAGTCTTGCTGTGCCGCAACCCCTCGGCGATACGACGCCAGCGTGGGAGGGACTCCTGGGGCGGGGGAGCGATGGGACGCAGCAACTCCCAGCCCAGAGACCGGGTGACGGTCGCCAGTGCGCGCGCGGACGGGCGTTTGAAGTGCAGGTCGTCGCCCAGCATCTTCAGCACGTCGTACGGGTCACCCGGGTGGGCGCCCTCGATCTCCAGATCGCCCGAGACGTAGGCACGTGCCATGCCCAGGTCGCCCGGCGCGGTGGCCAGGTAGGTCGTGCCGCGGGGAGAGGTGAGCTTGAGCCCGTACTCGGAATCTTCGGCACCGGCCGTACTGCCGTCGTACGCCGAGAACCGGACGGGCAGATCACCTTCGGTGAACTGCTCGAGAATCTCGGCGATGGAGAGTTTGGGGGAACTGCCGGACAGGCCGGGGTTCCGTTGGTCCTTGAATGTCGTCATCGACGATGCACCGCCTTCGAATACAGATCCAACAACCGCGAATCGGGGTCGTACTTCTCTTTGAGTCGGCGGTAACCGTCACCGCCGTAGAGGGCATCGAACTCGTCCCTGTCGTAGAACGAGTCCGAGTAGAGGGACTTGTGACCGTCGAACTCGGTCACCTTCTTCTCGATCCGACGGTTCGCTGCGCCGTCGGGTTCACCGGGGACCACGGGTACCGACGACCAGAAGCCGACGTTGACGTAGGTGCGGTGAGGTTCGAGCGGATAGAGGGGCCATCCGCGCACTCCGGCGTCGGAGTCCTGTGCGTCGGCATACCCGTCGGGCTCGCGGAGTCGCAAGGGGCACAGCCACAACGGCTCGATCGGGATCTCGTCGAGGAACCACGAGACGAACGCGGCCGTGTTCTCGATCGGCACCTCGATGTCCTGCACGACGCGCTCGCGGATCGGGTTGCCCTTACGCTTCTCGAGGCGGTCGGCGATGTCGTACTTCTGGTCGAGCGCGATCAGCTTCCAGTAGAAACTGCTGCGCAGGTACTTCTTCGGCCAGAGACGTCGGATGCGCGGGTTCTGCGCACCGAAGGCGCGCGAGCACCAGAACCAGTCGGTGTCCCACCGCCACAGATAGTCGCGCACCGTCAGGCGGTCCGTTCGCGGTGCGGTGCCGTCGTGCTGAATGGACCGGTAGAAGATCGCCGAGTCGGTGTAGTCGCTCACCGGTCCCGGCTCGTCGGTCTGTCGGCCCAGGGTCAGGTACGCCTCGGTCCGTGAGAACACCACCCCGTCGAGGTAGTCGACGCGGTCACCCTCGTACTCGCGCTCGGCGACGATCCGCGCCATGACCGTCTGCACCGACTCGAGGTCGTGGAACCGGACGTGGCGCAGGGCGACGTAGGGGAGTACGGGCTCGAGTTCGATGCGCAGCCGTGTCGAGTAGCCGAGGGTGCCGTAGGAGTTGGGGAACCCTCGGAAGAGATCGCCGTACTCGTTGTCGGGAGTGGCCGTGACGACGTCACCCGATCCGGCGAGGATGTCGATCTCGAGGACGGACTCGTGCGGAAGGCCGCTGCGGAACGACGTCGACTCGATGCCGAGGCCGGTGACCGCGCCGCCGAGCGTGATCGTCTTGAGCTGCGGCACCACCAGGGGCGCGAGCCCATACGCCAGGGTGGCGTCGACGAGGTCCTCGTAGGTGCACATTCCCTGCACGTCGGCGGTCATGGCGTCGGGGTCGACCGAGATGACGCCTCCCAACCCCGAGACGTCGAGTCCGGGTGCGGAGTTCTTCGGCCTGGCCCGGAACAGGTTGGAGGTCTTCTTCGCCAGGCGGACGGTCGCGTCCCGCGGAATGGCGCGGTAACTGGCCAGAAGCCGTTCCACACCCGCCCGATGTCCCGCTTGTCCGATCTCGTGCGGACGGTTGCCGCCCCCGCCGGGTTCCCGCGCTCCCCCGAGCGCCGCATCGACTGTCTGAGCCACGTGAGAACGCTATACGGAGGTTGTTCGCAACGCTATGGAAGGTGCCTCCCGACGAGGAAACTTCATACGATCGTTGCGCTCGATTCGCCCGGGCGCAGTCGTGAAACAATGAGCGTCACCGTTCGTCCCACCCCGACATCAGGAGTTCTCCCCGTCATGGCCAAGGTCAGCGCGAGCAGTTCCCTCACCATCAGTGCGGCTCCCGACAAGGTCCTCGCGGCACTGTCCGACTACGAGACGGTGCGTCCGCGCATTCTGCCCGAGCAGTACCGCGACTTCGCGGTCGTCGAGGGTGGGCAGGGCGACGGCACCGTCGCTCGATGGGTCCTGCAGGCCACCGAGAAGCGCTCGCGGAACGTGCTCGCGACCGTGTCGGTGTCCGGTGCGACCATCACGGAGAAGGACGCCAACTCGTCGATGGTGACCACGTACCTCGTCTCCCCGAGCGGCAGCGGGTCGTCGGTCACCACCACCACGGAGTGGACGGGTGCCGGCGGTGTCGGCGGCTTCTTCGAGAAGACGTTCGCGCCCCTCGGACTGAAGAAGATCCAGGCGCAGCTCCTGCAGAACCTCTCGCGCCAGGTGGAGTGACTGCGGGCGGGCCGGAGGGCACCGCGCCGCTAGGCTCGACCGACACGATCTCTCCACCACTTCGGAAGGACACCCGCCGTGCAACCCGGTGAACAGCCCGACATGTCCCAGCTGCTGCAGCAGGCCCAGCAGATGCAGCAGCAGTTGATGGCGGCCCAGGCGGAGATCGCCGCGACCGAGGTGACCGGTCGCGCCGGCAACGGTCTCGTCGTGGCGACGGTGAAGGGCAGCGGCGAGGTGGTCGGTCTGACCATCGACCCCAAGGTCGTGGATCCCGACGACGTCGAGACCCTGCAGGACCTGATCATCGGTGCCATCGCCGACGCGTCCCGTGCCGCGGGTGAGGTCGCGTCGCAGAAGCTCGGCCCCCTCGCCGGCCTGGGCGGCGGCGGACTCCCCGGCCTGCCCGGCTTCTAGAACCGGGTCGAGAAGCGTGTACGAAGGTCCGGTCCAGGATCTGATCGACGAGCTGGGCAAACTTCCCGGTGTCGGACCGAAGAGCGCGCAGCGCATCGCCTTTCACCTGTTGGGGGTCGAGGCGCCCGAGATCGATCGTCTGCAGAAGGCGTTGCAGCGCGTCCGCGACGGAGTGCAGTTCTGCGTCGTCTGCGGCACCGTCTCCGACAAGGAACTGTGCCGCATCTGTGCGGACCCGCGCCGCGATCGAACGAAGATCTGCGTCGTCGAGGAACCCAAGGACGTGCAGGCCGTCGAGCGCACCCGCGAGTTCAAGGGCCGGTACCACGTGCTGGGCGGCGCGCTGGATCCGCTGAGCGGAGTGGGCCCGGACCAGTTGCGCATCCGGGAGTTGCTCACCCGCATCGGCAACCAGGAGGACGGCGTCGACGTCTCCGAGGTGATCATCGCGACCGACCCCAACACCGAGGGGGAGGCGACGGCCACCTATCTGCTGCGCATGATGCGTGATTTCCCCGGCCTGTCCGTCACCCGGCTGGCCTCCGGACTGCCGATGGGCGGCGACCTCGAGTTCGCGGACGAGCTCACGTTGGGCCGGGCACTGTCCGGCCGTATCGTGATGAACTAGCGCTCGAGTCGGTAGAGGCGCTCGGGGCGCCCCACGTTGCCGTAGTCGAGCGAGACGGTCACCCGGTCGACGTCGCTGAGATACTCCAGGTAGCGGCGAGCGCTCGACCGAGACATCCCGGTCCTCTCGGCCATCGTGCTCGCCGAGGTCTCGCCGGGGTTCTCCCGCAGTTGATGCTCGACCATGGCCAGCGTCTCGGCGCTCAGGCCCTTGGGGAGCCGCGTCGCGGTCCCGCGCACTCCGAACGCCTTGTCCACGGCCTCCTGCTCCGCCTCGTCGATCGCGGCCAGCGACTCCCGTGTGCGGCGGTAGTGGTCGAGGCGCTCCTGCAGTGCCTGGAACTTGAACGGCTTGATCAGATAGTGCACTGCGCCCGCGCGCAGAGCCTTGCGCACCGATTCGGCCTCGCGCTCGCTGGTGATCACCAGGACGTCGAGATCGGGGATGATCTCCCGGAACGGGCCGATGAGATCGAGCCCGGTGACGCCGGGCAGATGGACGTCCAGCAGCACCAGATCGGGACGGGTGGACTCCACCTTCTCCAGCGCTTCCTGCGCCGTGTGCGCCACCCCGCACACCTCGAATCCGGCCACCTTGGTGACGAAACCGGTGTGCACCCGCGCGACCATGAAGTCGTCGTCCACCACCAGCACCCTGAGTGTCATCGCGTCCTCCCCCCGGATCCGGTGACGGCCCGGAAGACCGTCCACCGCCTACCGTCCTCGACTCTGTCACTCACGCCGACCTCACCGCCGCGTCGGCGGCAGACGACACGCACGAGGGCGAGGCCGAAACCGTGCCCGTCGAGCGACGTCCCCTTCGTGCTCCACCCCTGCTCGAACACACGATCCGTATCCTCCGTCCCGATGCCGGGGCCGTTGTCGGCCACCTCGACCTCGATCCCGTCCGCATCCGCGACGATCCGGACGCGCACCACCGCGTCGGCGGCGTTCTGTTCGAGGACTGCGTCCACAGCGTTGTCGACGAGGTTGCCGACGACGGTGCAGAGGTCTCGGGAGGCATCGTCGTCGAGTCGCGGGAGATGTGAGGCGTCGTCGAGCGCCACGGTCACCGAGCGGGCCGCGGCGGCGCCGATCTTGGCGATGAGCAGCGCGGCGACCCCGAGATCGTCGATGCGGTCGGTCACGGTGGACGTGAGGCGCTCACGATGCTCGGTGATGCCGTCGACGTACCGTTCCACCTCGTCGTACTCACCGAGCTGGACCAGACCCGAGATGGTGTGCAGCTGGTTGTCGAACTCGTGGATGTGCTCCCGCAGTGCCGTCGAGCTGGTGCGGCTGATGTCGAGTTTGCTCTGGACCTCGCTCAGTTCGGTGCGGTCACGGAACGTGGTCACCGTGGCCACCTTCCGTCCCGACGCCTCGATCGGCACCGTGTTGAAGACGAGGATGCGATCTCCGGTGAGGACGAGTTGGTCGCCGTCGTCGCTCGGGTGACGCAGGACGTCGAGGACCCGGTCGTCGAGTCCGAGCTCCTCCACCCGCCGGCCCACGCCGTCCTCGTCGAGGCCGAGCATGTCGTGTGCGCTGCGGCTCAGCAGGACCACCCGACCCGACGGATCCAGCGCCACCACGGCCTCCTTGAGGCCCTCGAGCATCGCCTGCCGCTGGCGGACCAGGTCGACGATCTCCCCGGCCTCCATCCCCATGGTCTGCCGTTTGACGCGTCGGGCCAGCAGGATCGACCCGACGGCGCCCAGAACGGACGCCACGGCCAGGTAGATGACGAGGTCCGGGGTCGACTGAGCGAGGCGTTCCCACACCGACGGATACTCGCGGCCGACGATCGCCACACCGACGATGCGGCCGTCGGCGTCGAGCACCGGCACCTGCGACTGCACTGACGCGTCGGGGGACACCGCGGTGTTGGTGCTGGTCTCGGCGAGGCCGGTCCAGGATCGGCCCGTGCGCGCACCCGCTCCCTCGGCCGCCGATTCCTGTCCCACCCGCGAGGGGTCGGTCGCGACGACGATGATGCCGTCGGGGTCGGTCAGCTGCGCGTAGTCCAGACCCGAGACGGCCCGCACCGACTCGACCGCACCCTGCAGCGCCGTGCGGATCCGAGGCTGGGCGGACGCGAGCAGTTGTCGCACGGTGGGACTCGCGGCGAGGTTCTCGGCAGCCGACTGGACGCGCAGACCCTGTTCGCGCTGGAAGGTCGCGGACGCCTGGGCCAGCGACAACCCGCTGATGACGACGAGTACCGCGACGATGATGAGAAGCTGCAATGCGAGCAGTTGCGACGAGAGGGTGCGGCGTGTCCCGAAGATGCGCAGTCGCCGCCCGATCACGAGGTGAACCGTACCGCCGGGTGAGCGCGGAATTCGTGCATCTGCGTGCGCTGCCGTCGCTCACAATGAACACAATCCCGTTTGTGCACCAAAGGGTGACCACAGTCACAAGATCCGACACAGTGAGACCGTGCCCATGAACCGACGCCTCCGCATCAGCGCTCTCGCAGCGTTGCTCGCGGTGCTCTGCACGGCGACCGCGTGCAGTGCGGGGGTGTCGGCCATGGTGACCGGGGCGGAGGAGCCGGGACTTCGTGTCATCGCTCCGTCGGTCGCCGGTGGCGGTTACGACCTGACCGCTCGCAGTCTGGCCCGAGGTTGGGCCGCGGAGGGCGTCGTGGTGGACGACGTCCTCGTACTACCCGGATCGGGTGGTGTCGTGGGACTCAATCGTCTCGCTCTCGAACAGGGCAACGATCGACTCCTGCTGGTGATGGGGCTGGGTCTGGTGGGCGCACTGTCCACCACCCCGTCCGATCACGAGATCGCGGACGTGACCCCGATCGCCCGACTCGTCACCGAACCCGAGGTCGTCCTGGTGCCGGCAGCATCCCCGCTGCGGACTCTGGCCGATCTCACGAACGCCTGGCGACAGGACCCCGCGGCTCTGCAGTTCGCCGGCGGCTCCGCGGAGGGTGGTCCGGACGGATTGTTCCGGACCCAGCTCGCCCGCGCCGTCGGTGTCGATCCGCGAGCATCCGAGTACCGCGTCTTCGACGGCGGCGGCGAGTTGCTGCCGGCCCTGTTGACCGGCGAGGTCGACGTCGCCACCACCGGCGTCAGCGAATACCTGGACCAGATCGCGTCCGGCACGGTCCGGGCGCTCGCCGTGTCGAGCTCCGAGCGTGTCGAGGGCATCGACGCGCCCACGGTGCGGGAGCAGGGAGTCGATCTCGACTTCGACAACTGGCGCGGCATCCTCGCCCCGCCGGGACTGCCACCGGAACGCGTCGACCGCCTGATCGCCGACGTCACAGCACTGGTCGGATCGCCGCTCTGGCAGGAGATCCTGGCGCAGAACGGGTGGCGGGACGCGCTGCTCACCGGAGACGACTTCGCGTCGTTCCTCCGCGAGCAGGCCGACCTGGTCCGCTCGACCATCGATCCACCCACCGACGGCTGACGCCGCACACCTCCGTACTGCGCCACACCTGTGCCCGCAGTCTGCCTCGACACACCCTGCACCATCCGAACTCTGCACTGTCCGAACAACGAGGAGTAGTAACCATGTTGGTGATACTCGGCTTCCTCATGGTTGCCGCTTTCATGTTCCTGATCCTGACCAAACGCGCGACCCCGGTGGTCGCCCTCATCCTGGTCCCGGTCATCTTCGGCCTGTTCGCCGGCGCCGGGCTCGGCATCGGCGACATGATCACGGACGGCATCAAGTCGCTCGCCCCCACGGCAGCGCTGCTGTTCTTCGCGATCATCTTCTTCGGCATCATGATCGACGTGGGTCTGTTCGACCCGCTGGTGCGCGGCATCCTGCGCCTGGTGCGCAACGACCCGATGAAGCTGGTCGTCGGCACCGCGGTGCTCGCCATGGTCGTGTCCCTCGACGGTGACGGCTCCACCACGTTCATCATCGTGACGTCCGCGCTGCTGCCGCTCTACCTGAAACTCGGTGTCTCCCCGGTGATCCTGACGGTCGTCGCGGGCCTCGCCAACGGCACCATGAACATCATCCCGTGGGGTGGCCCGACCGTGCGCGCCGCGTCCGCACTGGGCATCTCGCCCTCCGACGTCTTCATCCCGATGGTGCCGTCGATGATCGCCGGCCTGATCATCGTGCTGCTCTTCTCGATCCACCTCGGCCTGATGGAGCGTCGTCGTCTCGGCTCGCTGGTCTACGACACGGAGCTGGTGGGCGCCGGCGTCGGCACCGACGGCACCGGAACCGGAAACGGAAAGAGCCGTCGCAGCACCGGAAGCGCCGACATCACCATCGGCGACGACGAGAACGACGGCAAGGCCGGACAGTTCATCGACGGTCTGGACCCCAATCGCGACACTCTGCGTCCGAAGCTGCTGTGGTTCAACGCGATTCTCACCGTCACGCTGCTCGTGATCCTGGTCATGGACATCCTGCCGATCCCGGTGCTCTTCATGATCGCCGCCTCGATCGCGCTGACGTTCAACTTCCCGAAGGTCAAGGAGCAGGGCGAGGCCATCGCTCGGCACTCCGCCTCCATCGTCTCCGTCGTCGCGATGGTGCTCGCCGCCGCCGTGCTCACCGGTGTGTTCTCCGGTACCGGCATGGTCGAGGCCATGGCCGAGTGGCTCCTCGGCGTCATCCCCGACGCGATGGGTCCGTTCCTGGCCGTCATCACCGGAATCCTGTCGATCCCGTTGACGTTCTTCATGACCAACGACGCCTTCTACTTCGGCATCCTCCCGGTCCTCACCGAGACCGCCGCCCAGTACGGCATCGAGCCGGTCGAGATGGCCCGCGCCTCCATCACCGGACAGCCGGTCCACCTGCAGAGCCCGCTGGTGCCCGCCATCCTGCTGCTGGTCACCCTGGCCGGCGTCTCGCTCGCCGACCATCACCGCAAGGTGCTGTGGCGCGCGACCGTCGTGTCCCTCACCATGCTCGCCGTGGGCGTTCTCCTCGGCCAGATCCCCTTCGGCTGATCAGCATCCACCAGAGAGAAGAGCCACCGACATGAGTGTCGCCGTCGTGCACAACAGTTCCGAGGAAGGCCGCAAGGCACTCGGATCGGCAGTCCAGCAGGCCCGGTCCGCACGAACCGAGCTGGTCGTCCTCCACGCCTTCTCCGGATCCGCGGATCCCTCGTCGGAGGCGAAGGAGGCCGCCGCGGTCGAGGACTCGATCCGCGCGTCGCTGGCCGCGCTCGGAGAGTCCGAGGCGCAGTGGACTCTCGCTGCGGCGCAGCCTGATCCGGACGCGACCACCACCCTGCTCGCGCTCATCGACAAGGCGAACGCCGAGTTGCTGGTGGTCGGGTCGCGGCATCGGTCGGCCGTCGGCAAGTTCCTGATGGGACAGGCCGTCCAGCGTCTGCTTCTCGAAACACCGGTACCGGTGCTGCTCGTCAAGTCGTGAGCGTAGTTCGTACCGTCGCTGTGAGCGCCACCCGCTGGGTGGCGCTCACAGCCGTGTCCGTGGCCGGATGGTTCGCCCTCGGCGCGGTCGGCCTGACGGCCCCGTCGTTGTTCGCAGCACTGGTGGTGGCGGTGGTCTTCGCCCTCACCGGAGTGGGACCGCGCGCTGTCCCGCGCGCGGGGTCCATGGCGGCGCAGGGAACTCTGGCCGTCACCATCGGTCTCATGGTGGATCTCGAGACGTTGAGTGCGCTGGGCGACAACTGGTTTCCCGCAGTCGCCATCGGGGTCGCGACGCTCGTCGTCAGCGCCGGCTGCGGTGCACTGCTCGCACTGAACAAGGACGTCACCGCGGCCACCGGGATGCTGGCGCTGATCGCGGGCGGGGCCACGGGTCTCGTTGCGACAGCGAGAGAGCTCGGCGGCGACGAACGTGTGGTCGCGGTGGTGCAGTACCTGCGGGTGGCACTGGTGGTGGTGACCATGCCCCTGGTGGTCACGTTCGTGTTCCACGCCGACACCCACTCGGTCGCGGCGGCCGCACCCGACGACGATGCGCTGCCGTGGTGGGTGGGTCTGCTGTTCCTGCTCGGAGCTGTTCTCGTCGGCATCGCGGTGGGGCGGCTCGCGCGGCTTCCCGCGCCGGCCACGCTGGGTCCGCTCGTGGTGTCCGGGGCCTGTGCGCTGCTGGGCTGGCCCGTGGGCATCGAGGTTCCCATGGTCGTGCTGCCACTCGCGTTCCTGGTCATCGGATGGCAAGCAGGACTGGCGTTCACGATGTCGAGCCTGCGACTGATCGGCCGACTCTTCCCCTATGCCTTCGGGCTGGTGCTCGGCATCGGCGTGATCTGCGCGCTGCTCGGGTGGGCGCTGTCGGCGTGGACCGGGACCAGTCTGCTGACCGGCTACCTGGCGACGACCCCCGGCGGGTTGGCGGCGGTGCTCGCGGTGTCCGCGTCCACCGGGTCCGACGTCACGTTCGTGGCGTGCGTGCAGCTCATCCGGCTGGTGTCGATGCTCGTGGCGGCGCCGCTCATCGCCCAGCTCCTGATGCGCCGGGCGGCGCGGAGGCCGGCCGAGGATCCGGTCTCGGTCTAGCGGCGCAGACGCTCGGTGCGCAGTTGCTCGACGTCGGCCAGGTGCAACGGCTCGAGCGGGTGTCCGAGGGCGGTCTCGAGCAGGTGGTCGGCCAGCTCCGGGTTTCGTGCCAGCGCCGGTCCGTGCATGTACGTCCCGATGACCGACCCCTGGACGACCCCCTCGTTACCATCGCCCACCCCGTTGCCGATGCCGTGCTCCACGCGGGCGAACGGTGCCGCGTCGGGGCCGAGAGTGGTTCCGCCGCGGTGGTTCTCGAAGCCGGTGAGTGTCTGGGTGAGGCGGTCCGACACCGGGCGGGTGATGACCTCGCCGATGGACCGCGTCGCCTGCGGCGCCGTGGTGACGTTCAGCATCGACACACCGTCGACACGTTCGCCGGAGCTCGTCTCGTACCACTCGCCCAGCACCTGGATGGCCGCGCAGATGGCGAGCACCGGCGCACCGCGCTCGGCGGCGCGCTGCAGTCCGGGGTAGCGAGCGAGGTGCTTCGTCGCGAGTCGTTGCGCCGAGTCCTCCGCTCCGCCGAGCACGTAGACGTCGAGGGACTCGGGCACCGGATCGGCGAGGGTGATCGACACGATCTCGGCGTCGAGTCCGCGCATCAGCATGCGCTGGCGCAGGACGAGCGCGTTGCCGCTGTCGCCGTACGTACCCATGACGTCGGGCAAGACCAGCCCGATACGGAAATCAGACACCGGGTGCCTCCTTCGCGGTCTCGCGCGCGAGCGCTCGGCCCAGGTCACGGAAGGCCGTGTAGTTCGCCAGCACCTCCACGCGCCCGGGTGGGCAGGAAGCGATGGCGCGCAACGGATTCGGCACCACGGTGTGGCCGGCTCCGGCGTACGTCAGGCGGACTCCCAGGTCGGTCGCACGTTCACCGGCCGCGACCACCGTGGTGTTCTCGAAGTGCTCGAACCGCACGTCCCACAGCCACGACAGGTCCTCGCCGTCGGGTACCTGGCCGTTGACGGCGATCACCAGACCGTCGGCGGCCGGGTCGATCATCGACAGCGCCTCCTGCCATCCGGCGGGGTTCTTGGCCAGCAGCATGCGCACGGTGTGGGATCCGTACTGGATCGAGCTGTAGCGGCCCGCCACCTCGTCGACCGCGGACACCGCGGCGACGGCCTGCGCGGGGTCGGCGCCCATCGTGACCGCGGCCGCGACGGCCTGCGCCGCGTTTCCACGGTTGGCCCGGCCGGGCAGCGTCAAGGTCATGGGGAGCACGAGACCGTCGGGGCCGTACAGGTTCTCGTCGTCGAGCCACCACTGCGGCTCCGGTCGCGAGAACTCGCGCCCGCCCTCCAGCAGACCCGCGCTGCGCCAGTGCGTGCCGTTCCACTCGATGGGTTCCCCGGTGCGCGGGCAGCTGACCGAGTCGCCGACCCACCCGCCGCCGGCGGCCACCCACACGGTCCGCGGAGCGTCGTACGCCGCGGACGTCATCAGTACGTCGTCGCAGTTGGCGACGACGACGGTGTCGGGGTGGGCGACGATGCCCGCGCGGAGCTTGCGCTCGATCATGTTGATCTCGCCGACGCGGTCGAGCTGATCACGGCTGAGGTTGAGCAGCACCAGGACCTCGGGGTTCACGGCGTCGCACACGTGCGGGACGTGCAGCTCATCGACCTCGAGGGCCGCCAGCGGCGCGGTGCGCCGTGAGTTCAGGGCGGCGACGATGCCCGCGTCCATGTTGGCGCCGTCGGCCTGCGTCGCCACCTCGCCCAGTGTCGCGAGCGCCGCCGCGGTCATCCGGGTGGTGGTCGACTTGCCGTTGGTGCCGGTGATGACGGCGGTGCGTCGATTCGCGCCCAGGCGCGACATGAGGGCCGGGTCGATCTTCAGCGCGACGAGACCGCCGATCATCGATCCCTTGCCGCGACCGGCCTTCTGCGAGGCCCACGCGGCCGCGGAGGCCGCCGACAGTGCCAGGCGTCCGCGGGCTCCGAGGTGCCGTCTGCTGCTGTCGATCATGGTGTCCGATCCTCCCACACGCGGTGGACACGGGAGAGTCAGCAGGAGGTCAGGGCTGCGAGAGGAGGCGTTCGATGTCGTCCAGAACGGCCTGTCCGCCGCGAGGTCCGACGCCGGTGATCCAGTACGACTGGTCGACGAGGTGCGGATTCGGGAACGCCGTCGTGTTCGACGTGACGGACGTGGGCATCGACGCCGGATCGTCCGGTGTCGCCGACGTCACGACCACGAGATCGGCGCGCGCCTCCGTCGCCAGTTCGGGGGAGACGTCGACACTGATCTCGTTCGACCACTCCGGGCGGGGCGGCGTGGTGAACCCGGCGCACTCGAGGGTGCTGCCCGCGAAGGACAGCGGTCCGTAGAGCGTGAGCTCCTCGTTGCGCGGCCGGATGAGCTGCGCCGTCGATCCGGCGGTGTCGAACCGGCCGGCGATCTCGTCGCACCGTGCGTCGTACTCGCCCAGTAGCGGCTCCGCGTCGCGTCCGAGGGCGCGCCCGACGAGGCGGACGTTGTCCTGCCACGGGTCGCTCTGCGACGCCATGAACACCGTCGGAGCGATCGCGGACAACCGCTCGTACAGCTCCGAGTGGCGCGTCTCCGTTCCCAGGATCAGATCCGGCTGCAGTGCCGCGATGGCCTCGACGCGAGGCTCCGCGACGGTGCCGACGGTCTCGATGCGCGACGCCTCGTCGCCGAGGTAGGGGGGCACCCCGGTCGCCTCGCTCAGCACCGAGGTGCCGACCGGAACGACGCCGAGCGCGACACTCGTGTCGAGCTGGACGGGTTCGAGGGTGACGACACGCAGCGGCGACGAGGGCACCTCCGTGTCCCCGCGCGCATGGGTCACGGTCCGGGTGCTGTCCGCGGCGCCCTCGGCTGTCGTGTCGGTCGAACACGCGGTGGCCACGAGGGCCGTCGCGGCGAGCAGGGTCGCCAGGACAGTACTTCTTCTTCCGAACACGCTTGCCGAGCCTCCGTCACAGTGATGGTGAGGGGACCCTAACCGACGGTGGCTCCGGACGGGGGAGTCACGATCCGGGGCTCGGTCGATGTGGTCGCGGATCGCGGCGAGCGGCTCAGGCCCCACATGCAGCCGCCGATCACGACGGCCGCACCGACGAGCGAGAGAACGCTCGGCGTCTCGTCGAGCACGAGCCAGGACGCACCGATGCCGACGACCGGGACCAGCAACGAGAACGGCGCGACGACGCCGGCGGGGTAGCGGCTGATCAGCACCGTCCACAGACCCGAGCCCGCGATCGTGCCGATGACCACGATGTAGGCGAGCCCGATCAGCCCGGAGAACTGCCCGGCCGACACCCCGTCGCCGATGGCGGTCCACCCCGTGGTCGGACCCTCGACGACGGCCGACAACGCGAACATCGGCAGTGGCGGAACGACGCACATCCACAGCATCAGTCGCATCGGCTCGACGGGAAGGCCGGAGGCCGGTCGAGATGCTCGAGTCGCCAACCTGTTGCCGAGGTTGCCGAAGGCCCAGCTGAGGCCTGCCAGCAGAGTCAGCAGCACGGGCAGCAGGGTGGCGTTGTGGGCGCGGTCCCAGCCGATGAGGATCATGCCCCCGACGGCGATGCCGATCCCGATCCACTGGCGCGGCCCGACCTTCTCCCGCAGCAGCAGCGCGCCGAGGACGACGGTGAACGGCGCCGACGACTGGAGCACCAGCGAGGCCAGGCCGGTGGGCATGCCGGCGTTCATCGCGGCGAAGAGGAACGCGAACTGCAGCAGGCCGAAACCCGTGCCGTACAGCAGGAGCCAACGCAGCGGCACGGTCGGTCGGCGGACGAAGAGGACGACCGGAACGGCGATCACCGCGAACCGCAGGGCGGCGAAGAAGAACGGCGGGAACTGGTCGAGTCCGGCGCGGATGGCGAGGAAGTTCAGTCCCCAGACCACGACGACGATCAGTCCGAGCAGGCGGTCGCGAGTGGTCATGACCTCGAGTGTTCCGGGTACGACTGCTAAGAACAATCGAATTGTGATGACTGGTAACTGTAGCGTTGCTACATGAATGTCGACCGGTTGCGTGTCCTGCGGGCACTGGCGGATCGCGGCACGGTCGCCGCGGCCGCCGACGCGCTGTCGATGACGCCGTCCGCGGTGTCGCAGCAGCTCAAGGTGCTCGCGGGGGAGGCGGGCGTCGCCCTGCTCGAACCCGACGGGCGCCGCGTGCGACTCACCGCGGCGGGACGCGCGCTGCTTCCCCACGCGGACGACGTGCTCGCCGCCCTCGACCGCGCGTCGGAGGAGATGGCGTCGTACCGCGGCAGCGCACGCGGAACCGTTCGACTGGCGCTCTTCCCCTCGGGCGCCGCACTGTTGCTGCCGGGGGTTCTCCACCGGCTCGCCGAGGCGGGTGTGGACGTCGACGCCCGGGACGAGGACGTGCCCGCGTCGGCGGTGCCGGCGCTGCTCGCGGACTACGACGTGGTGCTCACGCACCGTGACGAGCGCGCACCGAGCATCGCGTCCGAGCGGGTGGAGGTGCGCTCACTGATGCGCGAGCCCATCGATCTGGTGCTGCCGCCGGGACACCCGCTGGCGGACCGTGATGCCGTCGACATCGAGGATCTGGCGGACGAGCGCTGGATCAGCGTCCGCGGAGGGTTCCCGGTGGACGACGTGCTGCTGTCCATCGCGACGGTCACGGGGGTGACGCCGCGAGTGAACATGCGGATCAACGACTTTCGGCTCATCGAGGAGCTGGTCGCGCACGGGCACGGGATCGCGCTGATGCCGCGGTACGCCTCCACGCACCCGGGTGTCACGCAACGCCGATTGGCCGGGGTGCGCGCGGCCCGCCTCTACGACCTGGCGACACGGCCTCGCGCCGCGGAGCGTCCGGCCGTTCGGGCCGTGCTGGACGCCTTCACCGATGTCACTCCGTGACCCGTGCGCCTTTTGCGCATCCAGGGATGCGCAAAAGGCGCACGGGGGCGGAGCCCACTAGGCCCGCGCCGCCCGGTTCACTGCCGAGACCACGGCGCGCAGTGATGCCGTGGTGATGGAGGTGGCGATACCGACACCCCACACGATGGTCTCGCCGCCGCCGGGGAGCCGCACGGCCGCCTCGACGTAGGCCGCGGCCTGGGCGTCGTCGCCGGCGGACATGGCGTGCTCGGAGTAGTCGAGGACGCTGACGTCGTAGCCGATGGATCCCAGCGCGTCGACGAAGGCGGCGAGCGGACCGTTGCCGTCGCCCGTGATCTCCTGCTCGGCGCCGTCGACCTTGACGATCGCGGAGATCGAGTCGATCCCGCCGTCCTCCTCGGCCGCGGTGACGCGCTGCCGGATGCGCTCGAGAGGAACGATCGGGGCCAGGTACTCCTCGGAGAACACGTCCCACATGGCCTTGGGCGACACCTCGCCGCCCTCGCCGTCGGTGACGCGCTGCACGGCCGAGGAGAACTCGATCTGCAGTCGACGCGGCAGCACCAACCCGTGGTCCGACTTCATGATGTAGGCCACGCCGCCCTTGCCGGACTGCGAGTTGACGCGGATCACGGCCTCGTACGTGCGGCCGACGTCCTTGGGGTCGACGGGCAGGTACGGAACCTGCCACAACACGTCGTCGACGTCCTGATCCTGTTCGTCCGCAGACACTTTCATCGCGTCGAGGCCCTTGTTCACGGCGTCCTGGTGGCTACCGGAGAACGCGGTGTAGACCAGGTCGCCGCCGTACGGGTGGCGCTCGTGAACGGGCAGCTGGTTGCAGTACTCGACGGTGCGCCGGATCTCGTCGATGTTGGAGAAGTCGATCTGCGGGTCGACGCCGCGAGTGAAGAGATTCAGACCCAGCGTGACCAGGCAGACGTTGCCGGTGCGCTCACCGTTGCCGAAGAGGCAGCCCTCGATGCGGTCGGCGCCGGCCTGGTAGCCCAGTTCGGCTGCGGCGACGCCGGTCCCGCGATCGTTGTGCGGGTGCAGGCTCAGCACGATCGAGTCGCGACGTTCGAGATTGCGGTGCATCCACTCGATGGAGTCGGCGTAGACGTTGGGAGTCGCCATCTCGACGGTCGCGGGCAGGTTCAGGATCATCGGGTTCTCCGGTGTGGGAGCGATGATCTCGGTGACCGCGTCACAGACCTTCTTGGCGTACTCGAGCTCCGTGCCGGTGTAGGACTCGGGCGAGTACTCGTAGCGCCAGTGCGTGTCGGGGAACTTCTTCGCCTCCTCGAGCACCTTGCGGGCACCGTCGGTCGCGATCGTCTCGATGGCGTCGCGGTCCGCGCGGAAGACCACGCGGCGCTGCAGGATCGACGTGGAGTTGTAGAAGTGGACGATGACGCTGCGGGCGCCCTCGCACGCGACGAACGTGCGCTCGATCAGCTCCGGTCGGCACTGGGTGAGCACCTGGATGGTGACGTCGTCGGGAATCGCACCGTCCTCGATGATCTCGCGGACGAAGTCGAAGTCGGTCTGGCTCGCGGACGGGAAACCGACCTCGATCTCCTTGTAGCCCATGCGAACCAGCAGTTCGAACATGCGGCGCTTGCGCGCGGGGCTCATCGGGTCGATGAGTGCCTGGTTGCCGTCACGCAGGTCCACGGCGCACCACTGGGGTGCGCGGTCGATGACCTTGTCCGGCCAGGTGCGGTCGGGGAGGGTGAGTGGCTCGACCTCCTCGGCGAACGACCGGTACCGGAACGTCGGCATCGACGAATTCTTCTGAGTGTTCCACGAGGGCTGATCGGCGGGCGCAGGCTTGGTGGGGGTGGTGACCGTGCGTGAGCCGGATACGAAAGCGTCGGCGGGTGACATCGATGATCTCCGTTGTGAGGAAGGGGACGACCGGCGCCGAAAAGACCCGCGACAGGGAGCCGGTCTGTGAATCAGACCCCGTCGCGGCGACGAAGGAGGAGGGCGAACCCGGCGCCGAACATGCGCGTCACCCTACTCCGTCGCCCGCGTGGACGACACCGGCACGTCTCACGGGCGCGGCGCTGCGTCCGCCCACCGCTCCGGTTCCGCCAGCATGGCGCCGTCGTCAGTGCGCCAGCAGGCGGACAGGAGGTCGTACCCGGCCGCGTCCACTCGCAGGTGCGAATCCCACCTCGCCGACGTCCACTCCCGGTCGTCGCTGACGGCGTGCCCGGCAGCGAAGGCGGCCCCGACGAGCTCGAACTGCACATCTCGCCGCGCGGTCATGGCGTCCGGATGGGTGGGTGTCACGCTGCGCAGCAGATCCGCCGTCCGGCGACAGGCGTCGAGAACGCGCCCGTCGCACCAGAGCAGGCACCGCCGGTGAGCGTGTCGAGCGACCACCCACATCGACGCCAGCGCGCACAGCACACCGATGCACGTCTCGACGAGACGTTCGGTCGCGAGCGGCCACGCCTGGGCACCCGGATGGGACGCGCCGCCGATGAGCAGCGCCAGGGGCGTGATGAACATGACGGCGATGCCGTAGTTCCGAGCGATGACCAGTTCGATCAGGAACTGCAGCGCCATCAGCAGCAGGACCAGCACGAACCCGCTCGGCGACAGCGAGAAGACGATGGCGAAGAGCACCACTCCGGCGGCCGTGCCCACCAGGCGGTGCAGGGCGCGGACGGTACCTCGTGGTCGGTCGAGACCCTGTTGCAGCACGAGGACCGCGCCGATGACAGCCCAGTCGGGCCGCCCGAGTCCGGCGACGACGGCGATCGCGCCCGAGGCGGCCGACGCGCAGAACACGCGGAGCGCCGTCGTGGTGGCGTGGGAATCGACGTGCAGAGCCCGGAGCAGCCGGAACCGGATCGTGGGGCGCGACATCGGGACGGAGGGCGTGTGATCCGGCGTGACGTGCACGGTGTCCGACGCGTGCTCGGGATCGAGCGGTGCGTCGCCGATGATGCGCGCGAAGTCGAGGTGGACTCCGCGTAGTCGCAGGACGAGCGGATCGTCGATCCGCCGGGCCGGAATCTCGGCGTCGTGCAGCGCGGCCCAGGCCCGATCGACCGCGACGGCGGCGCGGTGCCGGGCACCGACCGCGGGGTCGCCCGCGGTGCGGGCCTCACCGAAGGCGGTCACGCTCCGCTCGGCGGCCGCCACCGCGTCGCGTTCCGGTTTCGACGCGTCGCGCAGCGCCGGTGCCATGGACACGACCAGAGCCCACAGCGCGCCGAGCGCGACACAGGCGGAGTTGACCCACGCCGTCACCCCGCTCTGCGGGACGATGGTGGCGATCGCGCAGGTCAGGACGAAGAAGAAGGCGCCGGGCGGTCCCAGGCGGAGAGCATCCACCACGAAGGTCGCGACGGTGCCCTGGACGGTGAGCACCACGACGACGAGGACGGCGCCCACCACGGAGTTCCGCGGGTCGGCGTACTGGCCCACGAGGCCGCCGACGGTGGCGGACAGGACGAGTGCGAGACCGGCCCACAGGACGACCGACCAGCGGGACCGGAACGGCCGGCCCTCGCCGTAGACGACGGCGAACCCGCCTGCCGCGGTCAGCAGGGCCTCGGTGGGAAAACCGAGCGCGAGCAGCGCGAGTGCCGGAACACCGAACGCGAGCGCGGCGCGGAGGCCGCCGGGCCAGCGCGGCCCCACCGACGGCACCGCGACGAAGAGTTGTCGGCGCCGAGGACGAGGCGGTAGAGCGGACGGGTCCGAGGCTGTCACCACTCGATGGTAGGCACGCGATTCCCCCCGGACCCCCGCAGGTCGGTAGGCTGCTGACCGTTCCGGCGGCACCCGTCGCACCAGTGGATGTCCAGCGGGACGTTCTCGACTCGGGAGGTAGCACCAGCGTGGCACTCGTCGTTCAGAAGTACGGAGGATCCTCGGTGGCGACCGCCGAGCGGATCCGGCGCGTCGCTGAACGGATCGTCGAGACCAAGCGCAAGGGCCACGACGTGGTCGTGGTCGTCTCCGCGATGGGAGACACGACGGACGAACTGCTCGACCTCGCGCAGCAGGTGTGCCCCGCGCCGCCCGCGCGCGAGATGGACATGCTGCTCACGTCGGGCGAACGCATCTCCAACGCGCTCGTCGCCATGGCCATCCACTCCCTCGGAGCCGAGGCCCGGTCCTTCACGGGATCGCAGGCCGGCGTCGTCACCACCAGCGTGCACGGCAACGCCAAGATCATCGACGTGACGCCCGGGCGCGTCCGCGACGCACTCGACGAGGGCTCGATCGTCCTCGTGGCCGGCTTCCAGGGCGTCAGCCAGGACAGCAAGGACGTGACGACGCTCGGTCGCGGCGGGTCCGACACGACGGCCGTCGCTCTCGCCGCCGCGTTGAACGCCGACGTCTGTGAGATCTACACCGACGTCGACGGCATCTTCACGGCCGACCCGCGCATCGTTCCCGACGCCCGTCACCTCGAGAAGGTCTCGTTCGAGGAGATGCTCGAGATGGCGGCGTGCGGAGCCAAGGTCCTGATGCTGCGGTGCGTGGAATACGCCCGCCGCTACAACGTTCCCGTCCACGTCCGCTCGTCGTACACCACCAAGCCAGGGACCATCGTGTCCGGATCCATGGAGGACATTCCAGTGGAAGAAGCCATTCTGACCGGTGTCGCGCACGACCGGAGCGAAGCGAAGGTCACGGTCGTCGGCCTGTCCGACCAGCCGGGCTTCGCCGCCAAGGTCTTCCGGGCCGTCGCGGACGCCGAGATCAACATCGACATGGTGCTGCAGAACGTCTCGCGCATCGACACGGGGAAGACCGACATCACGTTCACGTGCCCCAAGGCCGACGGACCCACCGCCGTGGAGAAGTTGACCAAGCTGCAGGGCGAGATCGGCTTCACCAAGGTGCTCTACGACGACCACATCGGCAAGGTCTCGCTCATCGGTGCGGGCATGAAGTCGCACCCCGGCGTCACCGCGACGTTCTGTGAAGCGCTCGCCGACGCGGGCATCAACATCGACCTCATCAGCACCTCGGAGATCCGTATCTCCGTGCTGACCAAGGACTCCGAGCTCGACGAGGCCGTGCGTGTACTGCACGCCGCCTTCGGCCTCGGCGGCGACGAGATCGCCGTCGTGCACGGCGGAACCGGAAGGTAGGAGCACCATGACCACGAATTCCACCGGCCTCCACATCGGTGTGGTCGGCGCGACCGGACAGGTCGGCGCCGTCATGCGAACCCTGTTGGCGGAGCGCAAGTTTCCCGTCGCCTCGATCCGGTTCTTCGCGTCCGCGCGGTCTGCAGGCAAGACCCTGCCGTGGGGCGACGGCGAGATCACCGTGGAGGACGCGTCCACCGCGGATCCCACCGGGCTCGACATCGCCCTGTTCTCGGCCGGCGCCACCATGTCCCGCGAGCAGGCGCCGCGCTTCGCCGCCGCCGGCGTCACCGTCATCGACAACTCCTCCGCGTGGCGCAAGGATCCCGACGTCCCGCTGGTGGTCAGCGAGGTGAACCCCGAAGCGACGAAGAATCTCGTCAAGGGCATCATCGCGAACCCCAACTGCACCACCATGGCCGCGATGCCGGTGCTCAAGGTTCTGCACGACGAGGCCGGCCTGCAGCGGCTCATCGTCTCGAGCTACCAGGCGGTGTCCGGCAGCGGTCTCGCCGGTGTCGAGGAACTGGCGACGCAGGCGCGCGCCGTGGTGGCCGACGCCGAGAAGTTGGTGCACGACGGCAGCGCCGTCGCGTACCCCGATCCGACGGTCTACACCGCGCCGATCGCGTTCAACGTCCTGCCGCTCGCGGGCTCGCTCGTCGACGACGGAAGCGGCGAGACGGACGAGGACCAGAAGCTGCGCAACGAGTCCCGCAAGATCCTGGGTCTGCCGGACCTGCTGGTGAGTGGAACCTGCGTCCGCGTTCCCGTGTTCACCGGCCACTCGCTGTCGATCAACGCGGAGTTCGCGAACCCGCTCTCCGTGGAACGGGCGACGGAACTGCTGTCGTCGGCTCCCGGCGTGCGCGTGGTGGCCGTGCCGACGCCTCTGCAGGCGGCCGGCGCCGACGAGTCGCTCGTCGGCCGCATCCGGCAGGATCCCGGTGTGCCCGACGGGCGTGGACTCACGCTGTTCGTGTCCGGCGACAACCTCCGCAAGGGTGCTGCCCTCAACACGATTCAGATCGCCGAACTCTTCGTCCGGTAGTGCGCCGGTCCCTCACCCACCGCGCGGTGATCGTGGAATCGGGACCCCGGATTCCGGGGTCCCGATTCCACTGTCTCGACCACCACAGTGCGAAGAACTCAGCTCTCGAGAGCGCGCAGGGTGCGGTGCGTGTCGCGTGACGGCACGTACCCACCCAGGATCGAGCTCCAGGTCCACAGGCGCCCGTCGAGTCGGTAGCGCCCGTGGGGGAGACCGGCGTCCAGCGCTGTCGCCTCGCCGCTGACCACGGCCGAGAGCATGACGCTCTCGTCGACGACACCGACCACCATCGCATCGACCGTGGACACCTGCTCGTCGGCATCGCGGCCCGACGAGTCGACCAGCGGCTCCATGACCGCCTCGGTGCCCTCGGGAGTGTGGAGGAAGCCGGAGTCGTGCGAGCACCCGTCGGCCTGACACTGTTCGAATCCGGCGATCACCTCGAGCCGCTCGATCAGGGGCCACAGGTCCTGCGAATGCCAGCGGGACAGTCCGCTCTCGCCGCCGTAGGCCTCGCTCCAGGACGCGAACAGGGCGGTGAACTCCTCGACCACCGGTCCGTGCCGGTACCAGCAGCGGGGGATGCGCTCGGTCAACTCGTAGCGATCACGCAGCCACCACACCCAGTCGGTCACCTCGTCCCACAGGCGGGCGGATTCGTCGGTGTCGAGATAGCGCCACGTGTAGCGACCGCGGGCGCGAGCGGGACCGGGGAGAGTGCCCGGACGAGGCCGAGCGCCGCGGCCCGAAGGATCACCGTGGTGCGGGAAACCGCCGTGGTAAGACATCGTGTCCTTGCCGGCCGCGCGCCAGGGTGGTGGCGAACAGCCTGCTCGAGAGTGGCCGTGTGGTGCCGGGCGCCCCGGGGCTCGAACGCCTCGCACTTCGACGTGAGCGCACGGTGGACGAGGTGACGACACCGCACGTGCGACGAATCGACTTCGACAGTAGGTGCAGGTCACGCGTGCCGCAAGTAGACGCTGCCCAACCGTTGGTCAAAGATGTTGTCGGTGATCGGAATACGAACCCGCCACGGGAACGGTGCCCGATGTGCACTCACTCTCGAACTGATCGAACGATCAGTAGGACGACTTGGGGATCGCGATCCACAGGACCAGGTAGACCACGAACTGCGGTCCCGGAAGAATGCACGAGAGTACGAACAGCAGGCGCACGAGTCCTGCGCTCAGACCGAAGCGCTCGGCGAGGCCGCCGCACACTCCGGCGATGAGCTTGCTCTGACGTGAACGGGTGAGTCTGCGGGCCGGGCTGGTCATCGTGGGACCTCTTCTCGTCGGTGACGTGTCGGACACCACGGCAACGTGCGGCGCCGGTGCCGGGTTCCCGTGCCGCAGTCGTGCGACGACGGTGATCACTCGACGTCAGTGTTCGTGCGACGGCAGTGTTCGTGCGACGTTCTCGGCGCGGTCCTCGTCCGTACACGGCTCACCTCGACACTGGGCCGCATGCGCATCGTGCAGGTGGCCAACTTCTACGGACCTCGTTCGGGCGGTCTGCGGACGGCCGTGGACCAGCTCGGAGCCGGATACGTCGCTCGCGGCCACGAGGTCACGGTCATCGTGCCCGGCGACGTCCACTCCGAGACGATGTCCGCCACCGGGGTGCACCGCATCGCCGTCCCGTCCACCCAGCTGCCCATGACCGGTGGCTACCGGGTGGCGAGGCCGTCCGTGACGGCCGACGTCGCAGCGAGTCTGCGACCGGACGTGCTCGAGATCTCGGACCGTCTGACCCTGCGTGGCCTCGGAACGTGGGCGCGCCACAGGGGGATTCGCAGCGTGATGATCTCCCACGAGAGGCTGGATCGACTGCTCGGGCAGGTGTTGCCCGTCCCGGTGGCGCGCGCGGCGGCGGACGTCGCCAACAGGCGGTCCGTCCTCGGCCACGACGCGGTGGTGTGCACCACCGCGTTCGCGCAGGAGGAGTTCGACCGGATCGGCGCCGACGCGCACCGCATCGCACTCGGGGTGGACCTCGAGTTGTTCCACCCGTCGCGTCGCCATCGCAACGAGGGACGGATGATCCGGCTGGTGCACTGTGGGCGCCTGTCGGTGGAGAAGCACGCCGAGCGCAGCGTCGACGCGCTGGCACACCTGCGCCGCGAGGGCATCGACGCACGCCTGGTGGTGGTGGGGGACGGTCCGCGGCGGGCCGCGCTCGAGCGGCGCGCCGAGGGTCTGCCCGTGCACTTCGCCGGGTTCGTCTCCGACCGCGAGCGCGTCGCACGGTTGCTCGCGGAGGCGGACGTCGCGGTCGCTCCCGGACCGCACGAGACGTTCGGGCTGGCGGCTCTGGAGGCGCTGGCATCGGGCACGCCCGCCGTGGTCTCGGGAACGTCCGCGCTGGCCGAGATCGTCACCCCGGACTGCGGCGCAGCGGTGGCCAATCGTTCTCGCGACTTCGCCGAGGGCATCGCCACGACGTTGGCGCTCCCCTCGGGCGGACGGCCGACGGCGCGGGCGAGGGCGGAGCAGTACGGCTGGCCGACAGCGGTGGAATCAATGCTCGCGGTCCTGTCCGGGCGGTGAGGGTCGGACTGCCCTGGCCCCCGACAGACCCACTTACATTCAGTCTGGACTGTTTGTAAGAAAGCCGTTATGGTCGCAGGTGTGACCGAGACCACCGCCGCGACCGAGCCGGCTGCCCAGCCCGCCCGCCGGACGCAGGCGGAGCGCACCGCCGGCACGCGGGCCAAGCTTCTCGACGCCGCCATCGACACGTTGGTGGACGTCGGGTACTCCCGCGCCAGCACTCAGGAGATCGCACGTCGGGCCGGGGTGTCCCGCGGCGCTCAGCTCCACCACTTCCCGACGAAGGAAGCGCTCGTCGTGGCGGCGGTCGAGCGGCTCGTCGAGCGACGCCTCGACGAGCTGGTCGGGGTCCACCGCGGTGGACCCGTCGGCCCGGCGCTCCTGCTCGACGCCTTCTCCGGCCCGTTGTTCCACGCGGCACTCGAACTGTGGGTCGCCGCGCGCACGGATGCGGCACTGCACGCCGCGGTGGAACCGCTCGAGCGTCGAGTGACCGAGGTGTTGCAGGAAGGAGGCCGAGAGCTGTACGGGGACAGTATGTCTCCCGCTGCCTTCGACCTGAGTATCGAACTCGCCCGAGGGATGGCCGTGTCGGCCATCTTCCGAACCCCCGAGGAGGAACACGCGATGCGTGCACGATTGTTGCCGGAGTGGGAGCGGGCGGTGACGGAGCTGTGACGACCACACTGCCCGCGCACGTCGATGTTCTCGTCGTCGGATCGGGATTCGCCGGTATGGGGGTGACGGCGCGGGTGCTCCGCGAGGACCCGTCCGCCGACGTGCTCGTGATCGAGCGTGCCGACGACGTCGGTGGGACCTGGCGTGACAACACGTATCCCGGTGTCGCATGCGATGTTCCGACGTCGCTGTACTCGTTCTCCTTCGCTCCGCACTCCGACTGGAGCCACACCTTCGCACGCGGACCGGAGATTCATCGGTACCTGCGCGGGGTGGCCGACGACTTCGGGATCCGAGACCGTCTCGTCACCGGCTGCGCACTGCTCGGGGCGCAGTGGGACGAGGAACGCTGCGTCTGGGAGGTCACCACGGAGAAGGGCGATCTCACCTGCCGGGTGCTGGTCGCGGCCACGGGAACGCTGTCCACGCCGAAGCTCCCGGCCGTGCCGGGACTCGAGACGTTCACCGGCCACACGTTCCACTCCGCGACGTGGGACCACGACTACGACCTGAGCGGCAAGCGTGTCGCCGTCGTGGGCACCGGTGCGTCGGCCATCCAGTTCGTTCCCGAGATCGCTCCGATCACGTCGCAGCTGCACGTCTTCCAGCGCACCCCGGCATGGGTGATCCCGCGCATGGATCGCACGCGCGGTCCGATCGAGCGATGGTTCTACCGCCGCGCGCCGTGGACGCTCGAGGCGCAGCGCGGTGCGATCTACGCCTACCGCGAGATGTACGTCGAGATGATGGCCAAGCGGCCCAAGCTTCTGTCGATCGCGCACACGATCGCCACGGGCTTCCTCCGACTGAAGGTGCGCGACGGCGGACTCCGGAAGCGCCTCACGCCGGGCTACACCATCGGCTGCAAGCGCATGTTGTTGTCCAACGACTGGTACGACACGTTGCAGCGACCGGACGTCGAACTGGTGGACAGCGGTCTGGCCTCGATCACGCCGACCGGTGTGGTGGACGCCGCGGGCCGCGAGCGGGAAGTCGACGCCATCGTCTTCGGTACCGGCTTCACACCCACCGAGCCGCCCGTCGCGCATCTGTTGCGCAGCAGCGACGGTCGAACACTCGCCGAGCGGTGGGGCGGTAGCCCGCGTGCCTACCGAGGTACGACGATGGCCGGCTTCCCGAATCTCTTCCTCATGTACGGGCCGAACACCAATCTGGGGCACAGCTCGATCGTCTACATGCTCGAGTCCCAATCGGCCTACGTCGAGTCCGCCCTCCGCGAGATGACGCGGCGCAGCGTCGACGCCGTCGACGTCAGTCCGTCCGCGGTGGACGAGTGGAACGCGTCTCTCGACGCCGACCTGGCCGGCACGGTGTGGAACACCGGCGGGTGTTCGAGCTGGTACCTGGACGCGAGTGGGCGGAACTCGGCCATGTGGCCGACCTTCACGTGGAAGTTCCGCAAGGCGACCGCCGCGTTCGACATCGAGAACTACCGCACGCTGCGGGCGACCGGAGGGCCGGACACCGGCCGCGCAGACCGAAGTACACCGTCGGAGAAGGCAGCGATATGAAGAACACCTACGACGTCATCGTCGTCGGATCGGGTTTCGGCGGCAGCGTCTCCGCCTTGCGTCTGACCGAGAAGGGATACCGAGTCGGTGTTCTGGAATCCGGTCGTCGCTTCGAGGACGACGAGCTGCCCAAGACGAGCTGGCGACTGCGGAAGTATCTGTGGGCACCCATGATCGGGTGCTACGGACTGCAGCGGATCCACCTGCTCCCCAACGTCCTGGTGATGGCCGGAGCAGGCGTCGGCGGCGGATCGCTGAACTACGCGAACACTCTGTACCAGCCCCCGAGCCGCTTCTTCGAGGATCCGCAGTGGGGTGACATCACCGACTGGGAAGCGGAGATGACGCCGTACTACAAGCAGGCGCGTCGAATGCTGGGCGTCGAGGACAACCCGACCATCACCCCTGCGGACAAGGTCATGCGCGACATCGCCGAGGAGATGGGCGTCGGCGACACGTTCAGCACCACACCGGTCGGCGTGTTCTTCGGTCAGCCCGGCCAGAAGGGGCGCGACGTCCCGGACCCGTTCTTCGGTGGTGCCGGACCCACCCGGACAGGGTGCACCGAGTGCGGTGCATGCATGACGGGCTGCCGTGTCGGCGCCAAGAACACTCTGGTGAAGAACTACCTCTACCTCGCCGAGAAGGCCGGTGCCATGGTGCATCCGCTGACCACGGTCACCTCGGTGCGTCCCCGCGCGGGCGGCGGATACGAGGTGCGGACGCGTCGCACCGGCGCGAAGCTGCGGCGCAAGGAGACCGTGATGACGGCCGACCACGTCGTCTTCGCCGCCGGCACGTACGGGACCCAGAAGCTGATGCTGGCGATGAAGGAGACCGGGGATCTGCCGCACCTGTCGGACAAGCTCGGGTCCGTGGTGCGCACCAACTCCGAAGCGGTGCTGGCCGCGACGGCGCGTGACCGGCAGATCGACTACACGGAGGGCGTGGCGATCACCTCGTCGTTCCACCCCAACGATCACACGCACATCGAGCCGGTGCGATACGGCAAGGGCAGCAATGCCATCGGACTGTTGCAGACCGTTCTCAGTGACGGCGGCGGCAGGCTGCCACGACCGCTGAAGACGCTGGGCGTCGCGCTGCGCCACCCGGCCGCCACCGTGCGCAGCCTGTCGGTGAAGAACTGGTCGGAGCGCACCGTCATCGCGCTCGTCATGCAGACCGACGACAACTCGCTGGAACTCGGCTCGAGGAAGGGTCGTTTCGGTCGTCGTCTGACCTCCCGCCCGGGGGGTGGCAGCCCGCCGCCGAAGTGGATCCCGGAGGGCCACATCGCGATCAGGAAGGCCGCGGACAAGATCGGCGGCGATCCGGGTGGTTCGTTCGCGGACGTCTTCGACATCCCCATGACCGCGCACTTCCTCGGTGGATGCGTCATCGGTGCGACTCCGGAACGGGGCGTCATCGATCCGTACCACCGGGTGTTCGGGCACGAGGGTCTGCACGTCGTCGACGGATCGGCCGTGAGTGCCAACCTCGGCGTCAATCCGTCGCTCACCATCACCGCCCAGGCGGAGCGAGCGATGGCCCTGTGGCCGAACAAGGGAGAGGCCGATCAGCGTCCGCCGGTCGGCGCAGGGTACGAACCCCTCGCCCCGGTCCGCCCTGTCGCTCCGGTGGTACCCGCCGAAGCGCCCGGCGCACTGCGCCTCCCGCTCACGGTGGTGGGTCGGAATCGCTGACGGACCCGACGCGACACAGGCCCCGACCTCCTTGCGGAGATCGGGGCCTGTCTTGCCACGTCACTTGCCGGAGATGGGTCCCAGCAGCGAGGTGGTCCAGATCGCCGAGTTGGCGGACCCTGCCGGGTCACCGGCCGGGACCAGTCCGTTGATGGTCACCTGTCCGCCGACCAGTCCGCGTGCCGGGTTCGGCGGGAGGGTGAGTCCGCAGCTCTGCTGCACGTCGGCGATGCCGGGCAGCGAGTTCTGGCGACACTGACCGCGCCCCTCGACGGTCAGCGGGCCACCGGACAGCGTGTCGTACGTGACCGTCAGGGCAGCACCGAACTCAGGCTGCGCCTTCGGGGAATAGCAGACACGCGCCGTCGCGGCCGTGATCTCGCTGGGCGAGGTCGAGGCCGCCCCGGTGGCGGGATCGACACTCGCCGCGTGCAGTTCGGTGGTGCGCTCGCCTCCCGCGCAGGCCGGCGACGATCCCACCGACCGGGAATTCACCTCGCGTGTCACGTTGTAGGCGATGGGGCCCGTCGGCTGCGGGATCCCGGCGGGCGGAGCCGGATCGACGGGCGCGGTGCCCTCGCCGAGCGAGTACAGCGTCCACACCGATCCAGTGCGCCCACCGGGCAGACGCAGTGGGTTGGCCACCGAGTTGCTGGTGGCGACACCGGCGCTCACACCGGACGCGTTGGGCTGGATGCGGAGAACGCAGTCGACGGCGCCGCGTCCGGGCGACCCGGGGTAGAGCTCGAAGCCGCACGGTCCGCGCATGTCGAGACGACCGAGCCCGGGAGCGTCGAGAGTGCCCCACTGGTCGAGGATCTGGGTTCCGTCGAGTCCCAGCCCGTCGCACACGTGGATGGGCCCGACGTTGCGCGCCGTCTCGGCGGTCAGCGCGCCGGACGCGGGGTCCGACTGGAAGGTGTACATGCGGGCGTCGAGACGTTCGACGAGGAGATACTGGGCCGGAACGCCGTACTGGGCGTTGCACCGCGACGTGTCCTCGGCAGTCGGTCGGTTGCCGCTGTCGACCGTGCGGAAGACGTGGAACCGACCGGGCCCGTCGCTGATCGACCCGAGAAGGGTCGACGGTGCCGCCGGTCCCGGCTCGGCCGAGGCGGTTCCTGCGAGGGAGGCGACCGCGGTGAGGGCCGCAGCAGCGACGAGTCCCGCCCGCCGGACGAGGCCGGATCTGCTCGAACGACTGTGCATTGTTGTCTTCCCCCCAGAACTGCTGCCATCTCGACGACCGAAGAGTGCCACACGAATCACCCATCTCCGCCATGTGTGTGACCTGGCACAATGCCCGCTGCGCTGCCCTGGACACCTAGCGCCTAACTGGACTGGATCCAGAAAAAGCGCCATACTGGAATGGATCGACATTCTGCGTGTGCGCCGGTCGATGCCCGGGTATGCGGGTACCACGGACGTTCCGCGTCACACCGCGACGCTTCGCGTCTGCCACGAAGAGGAGGCACTGGACCCATGACACAGCCGAGGCCCACGACCAACAATGCCGGCATTCCGGTACCCAGCGACGAACACTCCCTCACCGCGGGTGCGCAGGGACCGATTCTGCTGCACGATCACTACCTCATCGAGAAGATGGCGCAGTTCAACCGTGAGCGGGTCCCGGAGCGTGTGGTGCACGCCAAGGGTGCAGGTGCCTTCGGCACGTTCGAGGTCACCGGTGACATCTCGCAGTACACGCGGGCGGCGGTGTTCCAGCCCGGCGCGAAGACCGAGATGCTGGCGCGCTTCTCCACCGTCGCGGGTGAGCAGGGCAGCCCCGACACGTGGCGCGATCCCCGCGGTTTCGCGCTGAAGTTCTACACCACCGAGGGCAACTGGGACATGGTCGGCAACAACACGCCGGTGTTCTTCGTGCGCGATCCGTTGAAGTTCCAGGACTTCATCCGCAGCCAGAAGCGCATGCCCGATTCCGGTCTTCGAGACAACAACATGCAGTGGGATTTCTGGACCCTGTCGCCCGAGTCTGCACACCAGGTGACCTGGCTGATGGGTGACCGTGGAATCCCGAAGTCGTTCCGCCACATGAATGGATACGGTTCGCACACGTACCAGTTCATCGCCGCCGACGGCACGAAGTCGTGGGTCAAGTTCCACTTCAAGACGGACCAGGGCATCGAGTACCTGACCCAGGACAAGGCCGACGAGCTGGCGGGCACGTCGCCCGATCACCATCGTCAGGACCTGTTCGGATCGATCCGCAACGGCGACTTCCCGAGCTGGACCGTCAAGGTGCAGATCATGCCGTACGACGACGCCGAGAACTACAAGTACAACCCGTTCGATCTGACCAAGGTCTGGTCGCAGAAGGACTACCCGTTGATCGAGGTCGGCACGATGACCTTGAACAAGAACCCGGAGAACTTCCACGCCCAGATCGAGCAGAGCTCGTTCGAGCCGTCCAACCTGGTGCCGGGCATCGGCGCGAGCCCGGACAAGATGCTGCTCGGACGCATCTTCAGCTACGCGGACGCGCACCGGTACCGCATCGGCACCAATTACGCGCAGCTGCCGGTCAATCGGGCGAAGGCGGAGATCAACTCGTACTCCAAGGAGGGTGCGATGAACATCCACTACAACTCCGCGGAGACGCCCGTGTACGCCCCGAACTCGTACGGTGGTCCCGCTGCCGACACGAATGCGTACGGCGACGACGGTGCCTGGGACTTCGAGCCCCGCTTCGTGCGCACCGGGTACGTGCAGCATCCCGAGGACGGCGATTTCGTCCAGGCCGGCATTCTCGTGCGCGAGGTCATGGACGACGACGCCCGCGAGCGTCTCGTGGGCAACATCGTCGGCCACGCGCTGAACGGTGTCACCGAGCCGGTGCTGCAGCGCGTGTTCCAGTACTGGAGCAACGTCGATCCCGAGATCGGCAAGAAGGTCGAGGAGGGTGTGCGCTCCGGACAGGGCGAGACCGCTCCCACGACCGGCGCCGGCGCGGTGGACGACCCCGCGGACGAGGCTGCGCGGGTCTGATCCGCTTCGGTTCTCGACGCCGCCCGTCGCACCCTCACCGGGCGCGGCGGGCGGCGTCGTCGCTCCACCTGGCGCGGCACCCCATCGTGACGCTCCCCTCCCGCCGTTTGTCGTACCCCACCCCCGGGTAGTCGAGGAGGGTGACTTCTCCCGCGGTTCTGTTCGACATCGACGGCACGCTCGTCGATTCGAACTACGCCCATGTGCACGCCTGGGCTCGTGCCTTCTCCGACGCCGGTATCGCTGTGGACTCGTGGCGGATCCACCGCTCGATCGGGATGGACGGCGCGAAGTTGCTCTCGTCGTTGGCGGGTGACGCACCCGAGGACGCGGCGGAACGCGCGAAGGAACTGCACACGCAGTACTACGAGGAACTGTCGCCGCTGCTGTCTCCGCTGCCGGGAGCGCTCGATCTGCTCGGTGCGGTGGCGGACCGGGGCCTGCAGGTGGTGCTGGCCACCTCGGCGCCGACGAACGAACTTGCGATCCTGCGCGACATCCTCGGGGTCGACGACATCGTCTCCGAACTCACGTCGTCGCAGGACGTGGAGACCGCCAAACCGGAGCCGCGCATCGTCGACATCGCGTTGGACCGTGCCGGCGTCGGTGCCGAGCGCGCCGTCTTCGTCGGGGATTCCGTGTGGGACGTGACGGCATCCGTCACAGCGGGCGTCCCGTGTATCGGGGTGCGCAGTGGCGGCGTCTCGAGTGCCGAGCTGACCGAGGCCGGCGCCACCGCGGTGTACGACGATCCTGCAGACCTGTTGGCGCACATCGACAATTCGATGATCGCGCGCCTCGAATGAGAGAGAACGGCTACGCACCGATCGAGAACTACGCGGCGATCGGCGACGGCCGCACCGTCGCGCTCATCGCGGACGACGGGTGTATCGACTGGTTCCCCGTTCCCAATCTCGACACCGCGCCGGTGTTCGCGGCACTGCTCGACGCCGAGTCCGGCGGCTACATCTCGATGCGCCCGGCGGATGAGTTCACGACCACACGTCGGTACGCCGACGGCACCAATGTCCTGGTCACGACGTTCACCACCGAGTCGGGTGTCGTGAACGTCACGGACTCGCTCAACACCGGTGTGGCAGGACGCCTTCCGTGGACCGAGCTCGCACGGCGCGTCGAGGGCGTCGAGGGCAGTGTCGACATGGAGTGGTCCGTCGCTCCGGGGACGTGTCTGGGAACGGCTTCGCCGTGGTCGTACGAGACGGTGCACGGTACGGTGCTGCGCGTCGACGGTGTCACCCTGGGCGTGCGTACTCTCAATGCCGACGACGTCGTGCTCGAATCTCGCTCCATCAGCGGTCGATTCACCACCGAGGTCGGTTCGCGTTCCCTCGTGGCCGTGGTCGGTACCGAGGTGGAACCGCTGTATCTCCCAGTGCCGGAAGACGTCGACTCGGGCATCGACCGCACGATAGCGAACTGGCAGATGTGGTCCGAGGAGTTCCGGTACGAGGGTCCCTGGCACGACGAGGTCCATCGCAGCGCCCTCGCACTGAAACTGTTGCTGTACAGCCCGTCCGGTGCGATCGCGGCGGCGGCGACGACCTCGCTGCCGGAGCGGTGGGCCGGCGCGAAGAACTGGGACTACCGCTACGCGTGGGTGCGTGACACCGCGTACACGATCAAGGCGCTGATCCGCTTCGGTCTGCGCGAGGAGGTCCACGCCGCGGTGGCGTGGCTGCTGCGCATCATCCGCAGCAACGAGCAGATCACGCAGGTGTTCTACACCCTGAACGGTGAGATTCCGGGCGGTTCGACATATCCCGACGTGCCGGGGTGGCGCGGTGTCGGTCCGGTGATCAACGGTAACGAGGCGGCAACCCAGTTGCAGCAGGGCATCTTCGGCGATCTGTTCGACATCGTGTCCCTCTACGTGGACGCGGGCAACGTGCTCGACGCGCCCACGGGCCGACTCCTCGCGGAGATCGCCGACACGACGTGTGACATCTGGCGCCGCAAGGACGCCGGAATGTGGGAGCTGCCCACCATCCAGCACTACACGTCCTCCAAGATGGGCTGCTGGCACGCACTCGACCGTGCGGTGCACCTTTCCGAGCAGGGCATGATTCCCGGCATCGCGGACAGGTGGGTGACCGAGCGCGACCACATCGCCCAGTGGATCGACGACAACTGCTGGTCCGAGTCCCGCGGCGCCTACGTCTGGTACCCGGGTACGGATGAACTCGATGCCTCCGTGTTGCTGCACGCGGGCAGCCGCTGCGTCGACGACGAGCGGATGTCGAGGACCGTCGACGCTCTGCGCGACGAACTCGGTTCCGGCGACCACCTCTACCGGTACTCCGGCATGCAGATGGTCGAGGGTACGTTCGTCGCCTGCTCGTTCTGGGTCGTCGGCGCCCTCGCCAAACTCGGCCGCGGCGACGAGGCCACCGCACTCATGGATCGACTCGTCACCAGCGGCAACGACGTCGGCCTCTTCGCCGAGATGATCGACCCCGACCGGTCGGCCGAGAACGAACCGTCGACCTTCCTGGGCAACTTCCCGCAGGGGCTCTCCCATCTCGCTCTCATCAACGCTGCGCTCACGCTCGCCAGCGGTCACGACCACACGACCTCCGACACAGGAAAGTAGGACCACATGGACCTCGGAATCACGGGTAGAACTGCCGTCATCACCGGCGCGGACTCGGGAATCGGGTGGTGCGCCGCGCAGATGCTGCTCGACGAGGGTGTCCGGGTCTTCGTCACGGACATGGATCAGGACAAGCTGGCCGCCGGCGCTGCCGAGCTCACCGGACCGGAGGGAGCCGTCACAGCATTCGCTGCGGACGTGACGAAGCCCGCCGACGTCGAGGCGATGCACGCGAAGGCGGTCGAGGCGCTCGGCACCGTGGACATCCTGGTGCAGAGCGCCGGCATCACCGGCGCACAGGGCATGTTCCACGAGATCGACGACGACGGGTGGTCGACGACGATCGAGGTCGACCTGCTCGGGCCGGTGCGCGTCGTGCGCGCCTTCCTCCCCGAACTCCGCGCGGGCGGATGGGGACGCATCGTGTTGCTCGCCTCCGAGGACGCCGAGCAGCCCTACATCGACGAGCTGCCCTACTGCGCGGCCAAGGCCGGCATCCTCTCGCTGGTCAAGGGACTGTCGAAGACGTATGCGTCCGAGGGTGTCCTGGTGAACGCGGTGTCCCCGGCCTTCATCCACACCCCGATGACGGACGCGATGATGGACAAGCGAGCCGACGAGCGTGGCACCGACCGCGACGAGGCCATCGAGAGCTTCCTGAAGGAGGACCGGCCGTTCATGGAACTCGGCCGACGGGGTACCCCGGAGGAAGTGGCGTCGGTGATCACGTTCCTGTGCTCGGAGCGCGCCAGCTTCGTCAACGGCTCGAACTACCGCGTCGACTCCGGTTCCGTCGCGACCATCTAGAGAGGACCCACGCCCATGACACGTTTCGGCTACACCCTCATGACCGAACAGAGCGGACCGAAGCAGCTCGTCGACTACGCCGTGGAGGCGGAGAACGTCGGGTTCGACTTCGAGGTGTCCAGCGATCACTACTCACCCTGGTTGTCGTCGCAGGGACACGCGTCCTACGCCTGGACGATGCTCGGCGCGGTCGCGCAGGCGACGTCCCGAGTCGGTCTCTACACGTACGTGACCTGCCCCATCATCAGGTACCACCCGGCGATCGTCGCGCAGAAGGCAGCCACGCTGCAGATCCTCGCCGACGGCCGTTTCACGCTCGGCCTGGGCAGCGGCGAGAACCTGAACGAGCACGTCGTCGGCGAGGGTTGGCCCTCGGTGGACAAGCGTCAGGACATGTTCGAGGAAGCGGTCAAGATCATCCGGCAACTCCAGTCGGGTGAGCTGGTCACGTGGCAGGGCGAGCACTACCGCGTCGACTCGGCGCGCCTGTGGGACACCCCCGAACACCCGCTCGAGATCGGCATCGCCGTCTCGGGGTCGAAGTCGATCGAACGGTTCGCGCCGCTCGGCGACCACATGATCTCGACGGAGCCGAAGTCCGAGCTGGTCGAGGGCTGGGACAAGGCCAGGCACATCGGCACGGGCCTGAACCGGGAGTCGAAGAAGATCGGCCAGATCCCCATCTGCTGGGGTCCGGACGAGAAGGCGGCCACCGAGCTCGCGCACGACCAGTTCCGCTGGTTCGCGGGCGGGTGGGCCGTGAACGCGGACCTGCCGACGACGGCCGGTTTCGCGGGTGCGACACAGTTCGTCCGGCCGGAGGACGTGGCCGGAACCATCCCCTGCGGACCGGATCTCGATGCGATCGTCGAGAAGGTGGCGCCCTACTGGGAGGCCGGCTTCACCGACATCGCACTCGTGCAGGTCGGTGACGAGACCCAGGAGCGCTTCCTTGCCGAGGCCGCCGGGCCACTGCTGGAGAAGCTCCGCGCAGCGTCGACCTGACCGACGGATCGATCAGAGCGCCGGTCCACGCACAGCGTCGTGGGCCGGCGGATCTGTGTCGGTGGACAGCTTGTCGCGCAACGACTCCGAATTCAGCAGCATGTTCAGGACCACCGCGAACAGCGCACCCGCGCTGATGCCGGAGTGGAAGATGGTCTGAAACCAGTCGGGGAACCGGTCGTAGAGATCCGGCGACACCGTGGGCAACAGTCCGACGCCCACCGCGACGGCAACCACCAGGATGTTCGTGTTGTTGAACGACACCTGCGCGAGCGTGCGGACGCCGCTCGCGGCCACCATGCCGAACAGTGCGATGCCCGCGCCACCGAGCACGGGAAGCGGCACACCCTCCACCACGGCACCGAGTTTCGGCAGCAGCCCCAGCAGGATGAGGATGCCGCCGGCGAACGTGGCCACATGGCGGGTCTTGACACCCGTGATCGCCACCAGCCCGACGTTCTGCGCGAACGCCGTGTACGGGAACGTGTTGAAGATGCCGCCGAGCATGGTCGACAGGCCGTCGGCGCGCAGACCGTCGGCAAGGCGTCGCGGCGGGACCTTGGAGTCGACGATCTCACCGACGGCGATGATGTCGCCCGTGGTCTCGGTCATGATGACCAGCGCGACGATGCACATGGTGATGATCGCGCTGACCTCGAACGTCGGGAATCCGAAGTGGAACGGTGTGGTCACGCCGACCCAGTCCTGTTCCCGCACACCACTGAAGTCGGTCATGCCCAACGGGATCGCGATGACGGTGCCGGCGACGAGTCCGAGCAGAATGCTCAGTCGCTTGGCAGCCGGGGGAGCGAACCGTTCGATCAGCAGGATGATGAGCAACGTGAGTGCGCCCATCCCAATGTACTTCGGATCACCGAAGTCCTCGGAACCCGTTCCGCCGCCGAACCATCCGGCCGCCACCGGCATCAGCGACAGGCCGATGATCAGGATGACCGTGCCCGTGACCAGAGGCGGGAACAGGTGGAGCAGCTTCGCGAACACCGGCGCCAGCGCCATCATGAACACGCCGGACGCGATCACGGAACCGTAGATGGCGGTGACGCCGTACTGCGAGCCGATGGCGATCATCGGTGTCACTGCGGCGAAGGTGCAGCCCTGCATCAGCGGTAGTCGTACTCCGAAGCGCCAGAACCCGACCGCCTGGATCAGTGTCGCGATCCCGGCGACGAACAGGTCGGCCGTGATGAGGTACGGCAGGTCGCTCGACTGCAGTTCCCCCGCGGCGACCAGGGCGCTGCCGACGATGAGAGGAACGGCGACCGCGCCCGCGTACATCGCGAGCACGTGCTGCAGACCGAGTGGAGCCAGCACCGACAGCGGGGGAATGTGATCGACGGGATGCGCGCCCGCCCGCCCGCGAGTGAACCTCGACAACGACACCATGGGACACAGTGTCGGCCCTACCCGTGTCATTCGTCGGTCTTCTCGGTTTCCGCGCCGTTACGGCGGCACGCCGTCGGCTCAGAGCGTGGTGGCGGCGAAGGACACGAAGACGACGAACAGTGCGGCGCCGCCCAGCGCGGCTCCGATCATCGCCTCGCGGCCGTTGGTGGCCGTGCCGTCCTCGTCCCGGCCGATGCCGACCCATCCGCACACCACCGCGAGAATGCCCGTGGGCACCGCGACGATGTCACCCACGAAGGGCACGAACGCGCAGACCAGCGCGACGATGCCCGCGACCAGCGCGCTGCTGCCCGCGCCGTTGCGATACGCGGGTCGTGATGACGGGGTGTCGGTCACACCCGGAATGGTCTCAGGTGCTCCCCGCTGCGCCGCCACCGCCACCCGCGCCGGCCCCGGACACAGTGCCGGTGCTGCTGCTGGTCGAGGTGAACACCGAGGAGAAGACGACCCAGTTCAGCAGTGCCGGGTCCGAGGCGTGCAGTGATCCGGACGGTGAGGCGAAGGCGCGCAGCGTCGTTCCGCCGTCCGCGTCCGTGGCGGTCTCGAGGCGCTTCGTGAACGTGGAGCCGAGCCCCAGCGCGACGATGTCCGGCAGTGCGTCGTCGAGATCGAGCGAGGAGTCGTCGTCCTTTCCCGACTGCTTCAGCCCGTCGCGGTAGGCCTCCCAGGGACGAGCGGCATCGAGTCCGGCAACCGAGAATCGCGAGTAGGCGACCGTCATGACGAGGCCGGCGAGAAGCAGGATCCCGCCGGGAATTGCGGCTACCAGCATGATCGGGGCCCCGGCAGCAGCGACCACGCCTGCGCCCACCATGACTGCACCGCCGAGCAGTGCCAGTCCGGCCAGGCCCCAGCGTGGTCCGGCCGTGCCGTGGCGCACCCACCCGTTCGCCTCGAGGTGCGCGTCGACGACGGCCTTCGTGGCGCCGTCACCCTGCGCGAGCTTCGCGAGCGCGGCGCTGTCCACGACGTCGCCCTCCGCCTTCTCGGACAGCATGGTCCAGACGGCGTCCTGCACGTCGCCGCGTACCTTGCCGCGGTCGAGCAGTCGGACGCGAAGCGTGTTCTTGTCACGTTTCTTCGACCCGGAACCCGGCTCGGACTCGAGCGCGACGGCGTCGGCCGCCGCGAGCGCCAGCAGCGTGGCCGGCACCGCACTCGCCTGCGCGCTTCGATGGACCAGAGCCGTGACGATCGCGGGATCGGTGGTGTGATCGGGTCGGTAGGTCGTCGGAGGCTGCGCCGACACCGTGGGCCGCGAACGGCGACGGTAGATCTGCGCCGCGCCCGCGGAGCCGACCAGCACGACGGCGAGACCGGTCCACGGGAGCCACGTCGACCCCGGCCCGGCGGCGAACTCGTCGAGCGCCGTCACCGGTGGCCCGACCAGGATGGAGGACTCGAGCCGGTCGATGCCGTTCGTCAGACTGCCCGCGACGTCACCGTCGCGCAGCGGCGGCACCAGGGCGTCCTCGATGATCGCTTCCTGCTCGTCGCGGGGAACATTGCCGTCGTCGAAGGTGGAACCGAGGAAGATCCCGGCCCGGGCCTCGTCGTCGGTACCGGGCTCGCGGTTGATCAGGATGGCACCGGCGACGTCCTGATCGACGTCCGCCGTCGACACCCACGCCTGCTGGAGTGCCTCCACCTGGTCGAGGGTGTCGTCCGAGTCGGCGTCCAGCTCACGGACGTACGCGACGACGTCGGCCCCGGTCTCGGCGCGTAACGCGTCGAGTCGCTGCTCCAGCGCCTCGACGTCGGCCGGACCCAGCGAGTCCCCGGTGCGGTCGTACACGCGTTGACCGACCGTCAGTCCGTCGAACTGCGTGCCACCGGAACCCGAGCCGTCGGAACACCCCGAAAGACCGAGCACTGCTGTCGCCGCGATGAACGCGACCGCGAACCGGAACCGTGTCATGCCGTCATGATAGGCAGACTCCACGGTTCGGTATCGCCGGTCGTGATCGGCTGGCGGCGGCACCGTCCGTCCGGCAACGTGATTCGGCTGTTCCTACGGCGAGTGTCTCTCATACTGGAGCCATGGCCATCGATCCTCGTGGAAGAGACCTGAAGCGTTTCCTGGAAGACGATCCCGGGGGACCGGTGGTGATGCTCAATCTCCTCCGCTTCGCGGAGGGGGGTCGGGACTCGTACGCGGACTACGCACGGGCGCTCGACGAGACCTTTCTTCCTCGCCACGGGGGCGAGGTCCTGTTCGCGGGCGACGGCTCGACACCGCTCGTCGCGGAGACCGGACAGAGCTGGGACGCGGTGCTTCTCGTCCGCTATCCCTCACGAACGGCATTCAGCGAGATGGTGGCCGATCCGGAGTATCAGAAGGTGACGGCGCTCCGCACTGCTGCGCTGGAGGAAGCCGTTCTGCAGGCCACGGTCCCCTGGCCCTGACCCCGACATGGCGGAAGGCCCCGTACCGGCATCCCGGTGCAGGGCCTTCCTTCGTGTCTCAACCACGAGTCGGGGTGGCGGGATTCGAACCCACGACCTCTTCGTCCCGAACGAAGCGCGCTACCAAGCTGCGCCACACCCCGTGGCCGTTCACTCCCCGTCAGGGCAGCTCTGCAACTCTATCGCACCATGGCTTCGGAACGCGAAACGCCCTGTTCGGGTGAGGTCCTGGGCGGACGCTTCGCCGGAACCAGGGTGATCAGGGTGGCCTCGGGGCGGCAGCAGAAGCGGTACGGCGCATACGGCGACGTGCCGAGTCCGGCCGAGACGTGCAGTCGGGTGTGGGCGCCCCAACGCGAAGGTCCCTTGACGCGAGAGCGGTCGAGCTCGCAGTTGGTCACCAGTGCGCCGTAGAACGGAAGGCACAGTTGACCGCCGTGGGTGTGTCCCGCCAGCACGAGGTCGTAGCCGTCCGCCGCGAAGCGATCGAGCACGCGCGGTTCGGGAGAGTGGGTGATGCCGATGCTCACGTCGGCGATGGGGTTCGGCGCGCCGGCGATGGTGTCGTAGCGATCACGCTTCAGGTGCGGATCGTCCACCCCGGCCGTCGCGATCCGGACGCCGGACACCTCGAGCTCGCGGCGGACGTGGGTGACGTCCATCCACCCGCGCTCGGTGAAGGCGGCCCGCAGGTCCTGCCACGGCAGCGGGTTCCCGAACACCTTCTTGTGGTTCTTGGAGAAGTACTTCAGGGGGTTCTTGGGCACGGGCGCGAAGTAGTCGTTCGAGCCGAAGACGAACAGCCCGGGCCGACCGAGAAGGGACCCGAGCGACTGCACCACGGCCGGCACCGACCGCTGGTGGGACAGGTTGTCGCCGGTGTTCACGACGAGATCGGGTTCGAGCCGATCGAGCTCACGCACCCAGTTCTGCTTGAGCTTCTGGTCCGGCATCATGTGCAGGTCGCTGATGTGCAGGACGCGCAGCGTCGACGATCCCGGGGCGAGCACCGGCATGGTGGTCTCCCGCAGCGCGAAGGCGTTCCGCTCGATGGCCGTGGCGTAGGTCAGCCCCACCGCCGCCGACCCCGCGGCGAGAGCCGCGATCCCTCCGGGAGTGGCGAGAGAACGCGCGGCCGACTGCAGACTCGGGAGCGAGTGCGCCGAGTGACGGGGGAACGCTGATGTACCGGACACCTCATCGACAGTACCGTTTCCGGCATGGCCGAGAACTGTGACATGGAAAAGCGCCTGCGGGCGGATCTGACGACATCGATGAAGGCGAAGGACAAGCTCCGGACGGCGACGCTGCGGATGCTGCTGTCGGCGGTACAGACCGAGAAGGTGTCGGGCAAGGAAGCACACGAGCTCACCGACGACGACGTGCTGCGTGTGCTGGCCAAGGAATCGAAGAAGCGCGGCGAGTCCGCCGAGATCTACACCCAGAACGGGCGCGGTGAACTGGCCGCGACCGAGCGTGCCGAGGCGCAGATCATCGACGAGTACCTGCCGACGCCGCTGACCGACGCCGAACTGGCCGACGTCGCCGACACGGCCATCGCGCAGGTGGCCGAGGAACTCGGTGAGCGCCCGGCGATGCGTCAGATGGGCCAGGTCATGAAGGCGGCCACGGCGATCGCCGCCGGCAAGGCCGACGGCTCCCGAATCTCGGCCGCGGTCAAGGCTCGGCTGTAGCGCACTCGCCACCGCACGGCACTGCCGCAGCTAGCGCGGCGGTGCCGTCAGCCCGGGGATCGCCGGCAGGGTGACCCCGGGCGGCAACGCCGGAAGCTGGATCCCCGGCGCCGGGGCTGCCGGTGCCGCCCGGACGGACCCGTCGCTGATGTAGATCGTGACCGTCGATCCCGGAATGGCGGAACCCGAGGGTGACGTGCTGACCACGGTGCCCCGACCCTCCGACGACGCGGTGGTGGCCACCTGCACGCGGAACCCTGCTGCCTGCAACTGCGAGGTCGCGGAGTTCTGCGTCAGGCCCGTGACGTCGGGAACCTGGCCGTTGGCCGATCCGCGCACGTACTTCTGGTCGACGGCCGGGAGCCCGACGTCGCCGAAGTTGGTGGCCACCGGATCCATCGCGTCGTACCAGGTCCGTGCGGGCTCGTTACCTCCGAACAAGTTGCCCGAACCGCAGGGGCGCAGCGGGAACGAGCAGATCTCGCTGGGAGTCGGGGAATCGCCGTAGGTGTACGCGGCGGCCGCGTACCGGTTCGTGAATCCCAGGAATCCCGAGGACCGGTGCGACTCCGTGGTGCCGGTCTTGCCGGACATCGGCAGCGACCAGCCCACCGAGCTCGCGGCGGACGCCGACGTGCCGCCGGGCTGATCGTCCTTGCTCATGGCGTTGGCCAGTGTGTTCGCCAGTCCCGGTTCCACGACCTGCTCGCACGCCTGCTGCGTGACGGGGATCTGCTTGCCGCTGCGATCGAAGACGCTGTCGATCGGGTTGGGCGGGCACCACTTGCCACCGGACGCGAGGGTCGCGGCCACGTTGGACAGTTCCAGCGGATTGACGTACGTCGGTCCGAGCGTGAAGGAGCCGAGGTTCGCCTCCTTCTGGTAGTCGGCGAGGCTCTGGTCGGTGCCCTGGCCGGCGGTGCCGGGCAGCGTGTACGAGCGCAGGCCCAGGCGGACGGCCATGTCGACCGTCGGGGTGACGCCGACCGACTCGATCAGCTTCACGAAGGCGGTGTTGGGGGACTGTGCCAGCGCGTCGGTCACCGAGAGCGACTGTGGGTAGTTACCGGCGTTGGTGACGCAGTACGTCGACGGAGGGCATCCGCGTGCACCGCCGTCGCCGAGTCCCTTGACCTCGACGCGGTTGGGCACCTGCAGGACCGCGGACGTGCCGAGGCCCTTCTCCATGGCGGCGGCGGTGGTGAAGATCTTGAAGATCGATCCGGCGCCGCTACCCACCAGGGAGTACGGCTGCGGCTGCACGGTCTCGTTGGCGTCGCCGTTCAGGCCGTAGCGCCGCGACGATCCCATCGCGAGGATGCGGTGCGAGTCCTGCCCCGGTGCGATGACGTTCATGACCGTGGCGACACCGTCGAGATCCGGGCTGCTGTTCCCGGACAGGGCGGCGCTGGTGGAGGACTGCACGGCCGGGTCGAGAGTGGTCTTGATCAGATAACCGCCCTTGTCCACCTGGTCTTTGCTGATGCCGGCGTCGGCCAGGTACTGCAGTGCATAGTCACAGAAGAAGCCACGGTCACCGGCGGCGATGCAGCCACGCGGCAACTGATTGGGTTCCGGCAGCACGCCCAGCGGCTCGGCCTTGGCGGCCTCGATCTCCGCCGCGCGGTCCGGGATGTTCTGGATCATCGTGTCGAGAACGGTGTTCCGTCGCGCCATCACGCCGTCGTAGTTGGTGTACGGGTTGAGGGCGGAGCTGGACTGCACCATGCCCGCGAGCATCGCCGCCTGCGTCAGGCTGAGCTGGCTCGCGTCGATGCCGAAGTAGGTCTGTGCCGCGTCCTGGATGCCGTAGGACGAGTTACCGAACGGCACCAGGTTGAGGTAGCGCGTGAGGATCTCGTCCTTGGTCAGCTGCTTGTCCAGCGTCAGCGCCATGCGGATCTCGCGGATCTTGCGCGCGGGAGTGGTCTCGATGGCGGCGCGGCGTTCGGCGTCCGTCTTGGCGACGACGAGCAGTTGGTAGTTCTTCACGTACTGCTGATCGAGGGTGGACGCGCCCTGCTCCACCTGTCCGCTGGTGGTGTTGGTCAGGAAGGCGCGCACCGTGCCCTGCCAGTCGACGCCCTCGTGCTCGGCGAACCGGCGGTCCTCGATGGAGACGATGGCGAGCTTCATCTCGTTGGAGATGCGGTCGCTCGGCACCTCGAAGCGTCGTTGCTCGTAGAGCCACGCGATGGGGTTGCCCGCGGAGTCCACCATCGTGGACACGGCGGGCACCGTTCCCTCGACGAGTTCTGCGGAGACGTTGTCCACGGTGTCGGCGGCGCGGTTGGACGCGAATCCGAACCCGCCGGCGAGCGGGAACATGACTCCGGCGAGCAGCGCGCCGGCCAGGGCGGAGCACCCGGCGAGTTTGGCGACAGTCTTGGCGATCGGCACGAACAACAGAGTACGTGGCTCCGCCGGGACGCTGCCCTTACCGGACATGTGGACGGCTGACCTGCTCAGATGTGATCGATCGCACGGGCGTACCAGAAAAGTGATCCCCCACCTTGCTTCGCGCGCGGCCTTTCCCCTACATTGATCTACACGATGTGATTCAGATAACAATCACATCAGTTAGTGGGGTGCTCCTCAGTTCGCTGTGCAGCGTGAGCTGCGTCGGCGGGTGGGACGCCCGGAACGCCAGGGAAACGGTGTTCGCCGACGGTAAGGGGTCAACGAATGCACACAGGAACGCCGAATGCAGCGCTCGACATCGGGGAAGCCGAAGCGCGCATCGCATGGGTATCGCAGGCGCGATGCCGGGGAGTGGATCCCGATCAACTGTTCGTCCGCGGCGCCGCGCAGCGCAAGGCCGCCACGATCTGCCGTCACTGCCCCGTGCTCATGCAGTGCGGAGCGGACGCACTCGACAACCGTGTCGAGTTCGGCGTCTGGGGCGGCATGACCGAGCGTCAGCGCCGAGCCCTGATCAAGCAGCACCCCGAGGTGGATTCCTGGGCCGAGTTCTTCGAGACCCAGCGTCACCACCAGTCGGCCGTCTGACCCACGCCGCCGCCGGGAGACCGGCCACGGTGCCTGTGATCTCCCATCGCGATGTCCGATTCGCGGTGGGAGATCTCTCGTTCCGCCGCATGAACTCTTCGTGAACGCCCGACGACGCGTCGGGACCGATCCGGGGCACGGAGCGTCTGTCACGCCCGCCCGTGTCGATCGACGACACGCGACAGCGCGGACGAATCGGACCTCGGTCGAGTCTGTGTGCGTCACAACAGAATCGGTCGTATCGGAAGAAGCGTGACGCACGGTCGCTCGGCTGCCACGCTCCTGCGGGAGGGCAGTTCCAGGCTCTGAGCTGTGTCGACGTCGACGTCGGCCCGTGGGGACGCCCGCTCGCCCACCGCCGCGCCGGTCGTGCCCGGTACCGAATCGGACCCGGCGTCCGGTGCCCCGGCGACGCCCGGCTCGTGCGCCGCACCGTCCCTCGCGGTTCGCTTTCCGTTGTCTCGCACGTCGATTGACACCGTCCCACCGTGACCGTTGAATCCTGCTCGGCACTCGCCGCTCGACGGATCCGACGATCAGCGCGGATCCGCACCACTGCGAAAAGGACTCGACGGGCATGAAGATGAACAAGATCGCGGCTGTCGCCGCGATGACGATCGTGTCGCTGGGCACCGCCTCCGCGACCGCGTACGCCGATCCGGCCCCCGCCGCTGCTCCCGAGGTGCACTGGAACGCCGTGGCCGCGGGCACCGGGCTGCTCGTGACCACCGACTCGGGGACCCTGAGCAACGAGAACAACCACCTGGTCGTCCGCGACGACTCGGGTGTCGTCGTCGATTCGGTGCCGCTGGCTCTCGCGGTCGACGGACTGGCGCATCCCGTGTCCGCCCGGGTCGAGGGCAACACCGCGACCCTCGCGGTCGACGCCGCTGCGCCCGCCGCGCCGGTCTACGACATTCCGGGCCTGAACCAGGTGGACCTGCCCGCCGCGGTCGCCGGCGTCAAGGACAACCTGTCGCTCACCGCCACGGTCGGTGGATTCCTGGGTGCCGCAACCGGTCTCGTCGGCGGTTGCCTCCTCGGTGCGGCCGCGGCCGGCGTCGTCTCCGCTCCCGTCGCGCTCCTCTTCGGTGCGGGCCCGATCGCCGGATGCATCGGTGGCGCCCTGCTGCTCGGCGCCGGTGGATCGCTCGCCGGTACCGCCATCGGTGGTCTCGGCTCTGCTGTGGCCAATGCGCAGCAGTTCGTCACGCTGCTCGAGGCGCCGCCCGCAGTGAAGAAGTAGTCACACCGATGCGAGTACTTCTGGTCGGTCTCGCCGTCCTCTACTCGCTCGTTCTCGGCGGCGGGGCTCAGGCCTCCGCCGCCGAGCGCGTGGAGCTGGGCGGCGGTTCCGGGCTCGTCCTGACGCAGGACGGACGAGAGACCCTGTGCAGTCTCACCGTGATCGGTGCGGACACCGCCGGGCGCACCATCGGGCTCACCGCAGGTCACTGCGGGCGGGTCGGCGACACCGTGGCGAGCGAGAGCGACTCCGCCGCAGGAGATGTGGGCTCCGTCGTCGCGGTTCTGCCCGCGTACGACACGGCGATCATCGAGTTCGACGCGGAGCGGGTGGCCCCGGTGGCCTCCGTCGGCAGCACCACCATCACGGCTGTCGGGGATCCCGCACGGCTGGCCGAGACCGTGTGCAAGCAGGGGCGTACGACCGGTGCGACGTGCGGACTCTCCTACGGTGACGTCCTGAACTCCCAGCAGGTGTTCGCGCAGGTGTGCGTGAACGCCGGCGACTCCGGTGCGCCGTTGGTGCGGGGAACGTCCGTGGTCGGCATGGTGAACGCCTACCTCGTGGCACCCTGCATCGGCCCCGCCGTCGTCACCGACCTGGTGTCGATCCTGCGTGCGATCGACGAGAGCGGCGGCCCCGGCGCGGGCCTGCGGCTCACCGCCTGAGCCAGGAGGCTCAGGCGGTGCCGGTCAGCTGATCGGCGACGGCACGGAGAGCGTCGAGATCGGACACCTCGAACGGCAGCGAAGGCACCCCCACGACGGGAACACGGGGGTGAGCGGCGGTGAAACGACGTAGGAGCCCGATCTCGCGCTTCGCGGTGACGGCCCGATGCGCGTGCACGCGAAGCACTCCCGCGGCCAGAGCGGCCTCGGGGGTGTCCTCGGCATCCAGCTGGTCGGCGGCCGTGACGGCGTGGTCGGACGGCAGCGAACTCAGCGTCGGGTGCGTGCGGTTGAGCACCAGTCCGGCCAACGGCATGCCGTCCTCGGACAGGCGGGTGACGAAGAAGGATGCCTCCCGCAGCGCGTCGGGCTCCGCGGCCGCGACGACGACGAAGTGGGTCCCGTCCTGACGCAGCAGGTCGTACGTGTGGCGCGCACGTTCGCGGAAGCCGCCGAACATCGAGTCCAGCGACTGCACGAAAGCAGAAGCATCGGACAGCATCTGGCTGCCGACGATGGACGAGACGCCCCGCATCGCGAGACCCACGGCGCCGGTGACCACCCGGCCCAGCCCGCGCCCGGGGGCCATCAGCAGCTTGATCATGCGGCCGTCGAGGAAGGAGCCCAGACGCTGTGGGGCGTCGAGGAAGTCCAGCGCGTTGCGCGACGGCGGCGTGTCCACGACCACGAGATCCCAGTCGCCGCTGGCCGCGAGCTGCCCCAGCTTCTCCATCGCCATGTACTCCTGCGTCCCCGAGAAGGACGACGCCACAGTCTGATAGAAGGAATTGTTCAGGATCTGCTGGGCCTTCTCAGGCGTCGAGTGCTCCATCACCATCTCGTCGAACGTCCGACGCATGTTGAGCATCATCGCGTGCAGTTCGCCGGTGGCGCCGGGCCCGAGGGCGACCGGCTGCGGAGTGTTGTCCAGCTCGCCGACGCCCAGAGCCTGGGCGAGGCGCCGTGCGGGATCGATCGTCAGCACGACGACCCGACGCCCGTTCTCCGCTGCCCGCAACGCCATCGACGCCGCGGTGGTGGTCTTGCCGACACCGCCGGAGCCGCAGCACACGACGATCCGTGACGCCGGATCGGTCAGGATGGACCCGATGTCGAGAGTGGGAACGGTGCTCATCGCACTCCCTGTTCCGTGAGGTGGTGGGCGAGCTCGTACAGTCCGCCGAGGTCCATGCCGTCGGCCAGCGCCGGGAGAGTCAGGCGCGGCACCGCGAGGTCACCGAGGCGCTGTTCGCTCTCACGCTGGGCGGCGAGCCTCGATGCGTGCTCGATGGACTCGGTCAGCAGGCCGGCGAAGTCGTCCTCCGACAGCGTGATTCCGGCATCGGCGAGCTTCTTCTCGATCGCCGCGGCGTCGAGACTTCCGGAGGCCGCCTCGGCGAGCGCCTCGGCCGGAAGGAACGATTCCTCCGTGCGATTGACGACCACGGTGCCCAGCCGGAGATCGGCCGCCGCGAGTTCCGCGGCGGCATCGGCGGTCTCCTGCACCGGCAGCGCCTCGAGCAGCGTCACCAGGTGCACCAGTGTCTGCTCGGAGTGGAGCAGCTTCACCACACCCTCGCTCTGCGACCGCACCGGGCCGGTCTTGGCGAGATCGCGCATCGCCGTCGTCACGTCCAGGAAGCTCCCGATACGTCCCGTCGGCGGGGAGTCGACGACGATCTCGTCGTAGAGCAGGCGACCGTTCTTCTCGGTGCGGACCGCGCGCTCCTTCACCTTGCCGGTGAGGAGCACGTCGCGCAGGCCGGGCGCGATGGTGGTGGCGAACTCGATGGCTCCCACCCGCCGCATCGCCCGGCCGGCGAAGCCGAGGTTGTAGAACATGTCGAGGTACTCGAGGAACGCGGTCTCGATGTCGATGGCCAGCGCGTACACCTCACCACCGCCGTCTGCGGAGGCCACCTTGGTGTCCACCGGGCTCAGCGGCGGGACGTCGAAGAGCTGGGCGATACCTTGGCGTCCCTCCACCTCGACCAGCAGAACCTTGCGTCCACCTGCGGCGAGGGCCAGGGCGAGCGCGGCGGCGACGGTGCTCTTGCCCGTCCCACCCTTGCCCGAGACGAAGTGCAGTCGAGCGCGGTCCGCTTCGGGCGGCCATCCTCGCTCCGCCTGGGGGGACGATCCGGTGGGGTGCGACGTCGCACCTGCTGTCTCCGACACGTCCTCGACCTTACTGACCCGGTGCGCTATAGGCTCCTGCCATGAGCGCATCGACGACGTGGGAATACTTCACCGCACCCCTGCTGATCCACAACACCAAAGCCATCCTCGACAACTTCGGTGCCGACGGCTGGGAGCTGGTCACGGTCATGCCCGGCCCCACCGGCGAGAACCTGGTCGCCTACTTCAAGCGCCCGAAGAGCTGACATGGGTGTGACGGAGAAGCTCGCCGAACTCGGGCTGACCCTTCCGCCCGTCGTGCCGCCGGTGGCGTCGTACGTTCCCGCGGTGCGGTCGGGGGACCACGTCTTCACCTCGGGCCAGCTGCCCATGGTGGACGGCGCGCTGACCGCCACCGGCAAGGTGGGAGCCGAGGTGTCGGCAGAGGACGCGACCGCCGCCGCCCGCGTCTGTGCATTGAACGCACTGGCTGCGATCGACGCACTGGTCGGCATCGACTCGGTCGTCCGCATCGTCAAGGTCGTCGGATTCGTCGCGTCGGCACCGGGATTCACCGGTCAGCCCGGCGTGATCAACGGTGCGTCGAACCTGCTCGGTGAGCTGTTCGGTGACGCCGGCATCCACGCGCGGTCGGCGGTCGGAGTCGCCGAGTTGCCCCTCGGCGCAGCTGTCGAGGTGGAGATGATCGTGGAGGTCGCACCCGCCTGACGGGCAGGAGTCACCGCCCGCTCGCCACGAGGGTCCGGCACTGCTCGATGACGCGCTGCAGAGCGAGTCCACGATGTGCCGAGCACTCGTGGCGGGTGCCGGTCCGGACGGACTCCAGGAACTCGTCGAGCAGTACCGCGTAACACCGGTCGGGCGGCGTGGTTCGGTCCGACAACTCGACCAGCCCGCCCGGTCCGCTCGCGCCGATCCGCAGCACCGACGGGCGCACGGGCGTCCGCATGGACAACGTCACCAGGCTCGTCCGAACTCCGCCGGTGCTCTCGTGCTGCAGAGCCAGCGACCACGTGTCGGACGCGTCGTCGCGCCTCGCCCACGCCACGGACTCGATCGGTCCGAGCACCTCCATCGCGAGATCGAGGACGTGCGGGCCCACGTCCATGAGGGCGCCGCCCTCCTGCCGCCACGTCGAGCCGGCGTACTCGCCGCCGAGCAGGGCGCCGGACAGCCAGGTCGCCGTCACGGTCGCGACCTCCGTGTCGCAGACGGCGTCGAGGAAGGCTCGGGTCTCGGGTGCGAAGCGCCGCGTCAGGGTGACCATCGACGAGACCCCGGCCTCGTCGATCGCTGTCACGAGGGTGGTCGCATCCGCCGCAGAACCGGTGATCGGCTTGTCCAACAACACGTGTCGACCCGCGGCAACCGCCCGGCGGGCGAGATCGAACTGCACATCGGGGGGTACCGCGAACGCGACGGCGTCGACGGAGTCGATCAGCGCGTCGACGTCGTCGACGTACGGCACCTCGGGAGCCGTCTGTGCCGCGGCGTCGGGACGGCGGGCCCAGATGCCGGCGAACTCGACGTCGGGGTGCGCGGTGAGTGCGGGTGCCGCGGCCTGACGAGCCCAGGGTCCGGCACCGATCAGACCGATTCTCATGGTGCGAGCCTAGGTTCTCTCCCGGTCGACATCATGCATGCGTCCGCTGCCTGGCACAGTGGTCGCATGGCGGAGAAGGATCCCACGGCATCGGAGAAGCACCCCGCGTACGGACGGCTGAGGCGCGTGACGTCGACCGCGTCCGTCCTCCTGGCCGAGAACCCCGGGAAGATGACGCTGGACGGCACGAACACGTGGATTCTGCGAGCCCCGGGGCACGAGCAGTGCATCGTGGTCGATCCGGGCCCGCGCTCCCGGTCGCACGTCGACCGCATCGCGGCGCAGGGACGCGTCGCGCTGATCCTGATCACCCATCGCCATCACGATCACACGGGCGGTATCGCCCGGCTGCACCGGCTGACGTCCGCACCGGTGCGCGCGGTCACGTCCACGTATCTCCGAGGTGACGCCGCACCCCTGGTGGACGGCGAGGTGATCGCGGCCGCCGGGGTGGAGCTCACCGTCGCCGCGACACCGGGCCACACGGCCGATTCCGTCAGCCTGGTCCTCGACGACGCGGTGCTGACCGGGGACACGATCCTCGGCGCCGGATCGACCGTCCTGGACGGGAAGGACGGAGATCTCGGGGACTACCTGGCCTCACTCGACCGGCTGGAACAACTCGGCGAGGGACGCGTCGCGCTGCCCGGTCACGGACCGGACCAGCCCGACACCGCGGTGCTCGCCCGCGCCTACCGGGCCCATCGCGAACAGAGACTCGACCAGGTGCGGGCGGCGCTCGACGTCCTCGGACCCGACGCCACCCCTCTGAAGGTGGTGCGTCACGTCTACGCGGACGTCGACAAGAAGCTGTGGCCCGCGGCGCGGATGTCGGTCAAGGCCCAGCTGACGTATCTGCGCGGTTAGCGTGCGCGCCGGGCGAGTCGCTCCGAGTCGGAGATGAGCACGCTCTTGCCCTCGAGGCGGAGCCAGCCGCGGTGCGCGAAGTCGGCGAGCGCCTTGTTCACGGTCTCGCGAGAAGCGCCGACGAGCTGAGCGATCTCCTCCTGCGTGAGGTCGTGGACCACGCGCAGGGAGCCGGCCTCCTGGGTGCCGAAACGCTGTGCGAGCTGCAGCAGTGCTTTGGCGACGCGGCCGGGAACATCGGTGAAGATGAGGTCGGCCAGGCTGTTGTTGGTGCGGCGCAATCGGCGGGCGAGCACACGGAGCAGCTGCTCGGCGATCTCGGGGCGCTGATCGATCCACGCCTTCAGGGCGTCGCGATCCATGCTCACCGCGCGCACCTCGGTGACCGTGGTGGCGGTGGAGGTGCGGGGGCCGGGATCGAAGATCGAGAGCTCACCGAACATGTCGGACGGACCCATGATGGTCAGGAGGTTCTCGCGACCGTCGGGGGAGCGGCGGCCGAGCTTCACCTTGCCGCTGACGATGATGTACAGCCGATCGCCGGGCTCACCCTCGTTGAAGACCACATGGCCACGCGGGAAATCGACCGGTTGCAACTGCTTGGTCAGCGCCGACACCGCAGACGGCTCGACCCCCTGGAAGATGCCGGCTCGTGCCAGTACCTCGTCCACGTGTACTCCCTTGCCCTGAAAGATCGGCAGATCTACGAATGTGCGTCTTCATGTGTCCGGTCGGAGTCTACGTCGCCCGGCGGCCACAGGAGTGATCACAGCCACCCTCGACGCGTCGGCGTCGGACCGGGGGCCGTGTCGGCGGGTGCTCAGCTGGCGCGGCGCGCCCTGTCGTCGAGAAGTGCGACGTCCTCCTCCATGACGTCGCCACCGCGGCGACGTCGGGTGCGGAACCGTGCGAGAGCGTTCGGGAAGCCTTCCGCGGCCAGGGTGGCGACCTCGGCGGAACTGGCGGCGTCCAGGAATTCCTGGACCTCCTGCTCGCGGACTCCTGCGCGGTTCAGCCGCGCCTCGAAGCGCTCCATGGCGAGGGCGAACAGCATCAGCAAGACCGGGAACAGAACCACAGCGAGTGCTTGCATACCGAGGAGTAAACACTGTCGACGTCTCGAAAAGAACACGGCGGGGTCACCGGTGCGGACACGCCCGGAGCGTGCTGTCGGGGGCGTTCCGTAGAGTTACGGCGTGCAGAAATCAGCCGCCGGTCCCTCTCACGTGGGCAAACGAGACGAGTCCGCTCTCGCGCTCACGCGCCGGGCACGCCGGATGAATCGCAACCTCGGCGTGGTCTTTCCGCACGTCTACTGCGAGTTGGACTTCACCACCCCGCTCGAGCTCGCGGTGGCCACCATCCTGTCCGCGCAGTGCACCGACAAGAGGGTCAACGAGACCACGCCGGCACTCTTCGCGAAGTACCGGTCGGCGCGCGACTACGCGGAGGCCGACCGGACGGAGCTCGAGGAGTACATCCGGTCCACCGGCTTCTACCGCAACAAGGCCAACTCCCTCATCGGGCTGGGCCGCGAGCTGCTCGAGCGGTACGACGGGGAGGTTCCCGCCTCGCTGAAGGAGCTGGTGACGCTGCCCGGTATCGGGCGCAAGACGGCCAACGTGGTTCTGGGTAACGCGTTCGACATTCCCGGCATCACCGTCGACACCCACTTCGGCCGACTCGTGCGCCGCTGGGCCTGGACCGAGGAGGAGGATCCCGTCAAGGTCGAGCACGCCATCGGTGCGCTGATCCCGCGCAAGGAGTGGACGATCCTGTCCCATCGCGTGATCTTCCACGGCCGCCGCGTGTGTCATTCGCGGACGCCGGCGTGCGGTGTCTGCCTGCTGGCGAAGGACTGCCCGTCGTACGGGCTGGGACCGACCGACCCCGTCAAGGCCGCGGCGCTGGTGAAGGGGCCGGAGACGGATCACATCCTCGCCCTGGCCGGCATCGAGTCGTGAGCAGGTCGTCCGCGGCGAGGTGGAGCCTGGCCGCGCTCGTGGTGGTCGTCGCTCTCATCGTCGCCATCTGGCCGCGCGGGGACGATCCGACGGGTCCGACGAGCTTCGCCGACTACCGCGACAGCTTCGGCGCGGCGCCCACCGACGACGCGACGGACACGGAGCTGGCCCCCTTGCGCACCGAGGCCGCCCTCGCCGCCTGCCCCGTTCCGACGTCCGGAGCCCCGGCGCCCGCAGGTCCACTGGCCGGTCTGCGCACCACCTGCCTGGCCGACGGAGCACAGGTCGATCTCGGTGCGGCCGTCGCCGGCACACCGACTCTGCTCAACCTGTGGGCCTACTGGTGTGACCCGTGCGCGGAGGAACTGCCGTATCTGCAGCAGTACGCCGAGCGTGCGGGCGGTGCCGTTACCGTGGTGACGGTGCACGAGGATCCCCGCCAGGGCAACGCCCTGACCCGACTGGCCGACTACGGCGTCCGACTACCCGGCATGCAGGATCCGTCCGCTGCCGTCGCCGCTGCCGTCGGAGCTCCGGCCGTGTTGCCCGTGAGCGTGCTGCTCGCCGCCGACGGATCCGTCGCCGCGGTTCTCCCGCAGCCGTTCCGCTCGGTCGACGAGATCGCGGACGCCGTGCGCACCCACCTCGGAGTCTCGGCGTGACGGATCCTGCGGGCACGCCGCCGTGGCTGTCCCGTATGGCAGCAGTGCACAGCGTGCGCGACGACGCGAGCAACCCGGTGATCGCCCGCCACGCACCGGACGGGTCGACGGGCAGACCGGCCTCGGTGCTCGTGCTCTTCGGCGGGCGGCCCGACGCAGCGGAGTTGCCCACCGACGCCACCGTGCTCCTGACCCAACGTGCGTCCTCGCTGCGGCAACATCGCGGTCAGGTCGCCTTTCCGGGCGGCGCAGCCGATCCCGGCGACGACGGACCCGTCGGCACCGCTCTGCGGGAGGCGCAGGAGGAGACCGGGGTGGATCCGGACGGCGTGGAGCTGCTCACGGTGCTCGACTCCATCTTCGTGCCCCCGTCGGGCTTCGAGGTGACACCGGTGATCGCGTACTGGCGCGTCCCGAGCGAGGTGTCCGTCGTGGACACCGCCGAGACGGAGCGTGTCGTGGCCGTGCCACTCACCGATCTTCTCGATCCGGTCAACAGATTCGTGGTGCGCCACCCCCTCGGCTACCAGGGCCCGGCGTTCGCAGTGGGAGGCATGCTCGTGTGGGGTTTCACGGCCGGAGTGCTGTCCGGCGTCCTCGAGACGGCAGGCTGGGGTGCTCCCTGGGACACCGGGGACGTCCGGGACCTCGAGACGTCGCTCGCCGCCGTCGGTGAGGAGCTGCACCCGTGACGGGATCGACCTGGCTCGACATCGGTGTGGCACTGGTGGCGTTGCTCGCCGCGTCGTCGGGGTGGCGGCAGGGCGCGGTCGCGTCGGCCTTCGCATTTTTCGGCGTCGTCCTCGGTGCCGTCGCCGGCATCCTGCTGGCGCCGCGCGTACTCGACCACGTCGAGGAGGGTCGGATGCGCGTGCTCGTCGGCGTCGCCCTCATCGTCGTCATGGTGATCGTCGGCGAGATCGCAGGAATGGTGCTGGGGCGGGCGTTGCGCAGCGGGATCCACAGCCCGGCGGCGCGCTCGGTGGACAGCGTCATCGGCGCCGGTCTGCAGGCGGTGGCCGTGCTCGTCGCGGCCTGGTTGTTGGCCGTGCCGCTCACCGCGGCGTCGCAACCGCAGATCGCCGCGGCCGTGCGGGGATCGTCGATCCTCGGCGCCGTGGACGACGTGGCGCCCGAGTGGGTCCGCGAGATCCCCAACGAGTTCTCGGCCCTGCTCGACACGTCGGGTCTCCCCGACGTCATCGGTCCCTTCGGTCGCACTCCCGTGGCCGAGGTCGGTCCACCGGATCCCAGCGTCCTGGCGTCGCCGATCGCGGCGGACCTCCAGGACAGCGTGCTGCGGATCCGCGGTATCGCCGAGAGCTGCCAGAAGGCGCTCGAGGGCTCCGGTTTCGTCATCGGGCCGGGCCGGGTCATCACCAACGCACACGTGGTCGCCGGCACCTCGTCGGTGGCCGTCGACACCGCGGACGGCCCGCTCGACGCGGAGGTCGTCCTGTTCGATCCCGCCGTCGACATCGCGGTGCTGAACGTGCCGGAGCTGACCGCCGACGTCCTGCCGTTCGCGACGGGGCGCGCGGAATCGGGAACCGACGCGGTGGTGCTCGGGTATCCCGGCGGTGGTCCGTACACGGCGTCGTCCGCGCGGGTGCGCGAGACGCTGAACCTCTCCGGGCCGAACATCTACCGCACGGGGACGGTGGATCGCGAGGTCTACACCGTGCGCGGATCGATCCGTCAGGGCAATTCCGGCGGACCGCTGGTGGCCACCGACGGCACGGTTCTCGGCGTCGTCTTCGGCGCCGCCGTGGACAACTCCGATACTGGATTCGTGCTGACCGCAGCAGAAGTCGCCGACAAGGTGGCAACCGGGCTGCAGAACGGGCAACCTGCCGGTACGGGATCCTGCGTCGGGTGACGATGCATCGGCTGTCACGCCGAGGAGCGCCCATACCGCGTACCGTGATCACGAAGGTGACGAGGAGACGACGTACTCCGCGTCCCCGGCTCGACGGGGGGAGCATCGATGGGGGTTCGTCGACGTCGTGACGTGGTGATCACGTCGTGGGTGATACGGGGAGCGCGCGACGCGTGGCCGAGTGGTCCGAGAGTTGCCGGGGGAGCATCCATCGTTCGGCGCGCGGATGCGGGATGTGACGGGTGACGGTGACGACGGGAGACGAGGCGAGGATGGGCCGCCGCGGCGGTCGGCAGCTGACGGCGGCCGGCAACTACTTCGACACGCGGTCGAAGGCGGTCATGGCCAGTGCCTCGGGGGCTCTTCCCCTCCTCGTCATCGCGATTCTCCAACCCACGTTCCTGCGGCCGGGCACGCTGCCGCTGCTGGCCTTCATCGTGGCGTTCACCGTGGTCACCGTGGGCATCACCCTGCGTGCCGGCCGTCTGTCCGATCGGCAGTTCACGGTGCTGGGGTCGGGAGGCATGGTCGGTGTCGCCATCTCCGCCTATCTGATCGCCGACCCGTCGGGGTCCCGTGCGGTCACGGCGATGCTGGCCGTCGTGCCCGCCATCGCGGCGTCCGGATCGCCGCCCAAGGTCACCATCTCGCTCACCGGCGCCGCGGTGGTCATGGCCACGGCACTGAGCATCAACGGCTCCGAGGGCGCGGTGCGGTTCGTCGCGGCCGGCGCCGCGATCACCACCGTGGTGGTACCCGCGGTGCTGATCGCCACCATGCGCAGCTCGCTCGAATCGGTGACCGCCCGCCTCGAGACCCTGGCCAACACCGATCCGCTCACCGGCCTGCTCAACCGCCGCGGCATGCTGCCCCGGGTGAGCGTCATGCTCGCGGAGGCGTCGGAGAACTCCGATGCCATCGTCGTCTCGCTGGTCGACGTCGACCATTTCAAGTCCGTCAACGACACTCGCGGTCACGCGGCCGGTGACGTCGTGCTCACCACGGTGGCCGAGGCCATCGCCGCCTGCGTCCCCGAGGACGCGGTGGTCGCCCGGCTGGGCGGGGAGGAGTTCCTGGTGCTCGGCCTCAGCAAGTCCGTCTCGGGGCTCGAGGAGAAGGTGCTCGAGAGCGTCCGCTCCGCATGTGACGTCACCGTCAGTATCGGAGTGGCGCAAGCGAACGTGGTGTTCGACGACCGTGGCGGCAACGACGTCGAGGCCACTCTGGACCGACTGACCTACGCGGCCGACCGCGCGCTGTACGCGGCCAAGACCGCGGGTCGCGATCGAGTGGCGTTCGCGATGGAGGACGTCGTCCGGTGGTCACCGACCCTGACGCCGGTGCAGCGTCGCGACAAGACGGAACCCCTTCGGTGACGGCAGAGGAGTGCGCATGAGCGAGCATCACGTCCTGGATCCGACCGACCTCGGAGATCACGAGGTCCTCGACCGACTGATGTCCGAGATCGGGGACGACGCGCTCCTGGACACCACCGCCGAGCAATTACAGTCCCTCGACGCGCTGCTGCCCACACCGTCGTCGGAGCTGCTCGACGAGCCGACCCGGTGGGTGCACTACCCCTGGCGTCGCTCGCTCGTGCGGGTGCTCGGTCCGCGCGGGTTCCGGTTGCTGCGTCTGGACCGGAACCGCAACAAGATCACCGTGGCGGAACAGGATGCGGCGCGGCGCCTGCGCGTCGGCGTCGTGGGTCTGAGCGTCGGCCACGCGGTGGCGCACACTCTCGCGCTCGAAGGGCTGTGCGGCGAGCTCCGGTTGGCCGACTTCGACGATCTGGACCTGTCGAACCTCAATCGCGTCCCCGCGTCGGTGTTCGACCTGGGCGTCAACAAGGCGGTGCTGGCGGCTCGCCGCATCGCTGAACTGGATCCGTACCTCGAGGTGACGACGTTCCCGACGGGGATCGACGAGGCGACCACGGACGCCTTCCTCGCCGACCTCGACATCGTCGTCGAGGAGTGCGACTCGATCGACGCGAAGGTGTTGGTCCGGCAGGAGTGCCGACGCCGCGGGATTCCCGTGATCATGGAGACCAGCGACGGGGGCGTTCTCGACATCGAGCGCTACGACCTCGAACCCGACCGACCGTACTTCCACGGGTTGCTCGGCGACGTCGACGCCGCGGCGGTCGCCGGGATGACGCCGCGGGAGAAAGCTCCGTTGGCGGGGCGCATCCTCGAGATGGATCGCATCACGCCGCGCATGGCGGCGTCGTTGCCGGACATCGGTACGACGTTGTCGACGTGGCCTCAGCTGGGGAGTGACGTGGCCCTGGGCGGCGCCTCGGTGGCGGCCGTGGTGCGGCTGTTCGGCCGCGGGACACCGCCTCCGTCGGGACGCGTCCGTGTCGGTCTCGAGGGGCTCATCGAGAGCACCCTGACCGACCCCTACAGGGGCTGACCGCTCGCTCGGAGATGGCGTAGCAGAACGTCGGTGACCTCGTCCGGGCGTTCCTGGTGCACGTAGTGGCCCGATCCCGTCACGCGATGCTCCACGAGCTGCGGCGCCCAGCGGGAGTCGCGGCGCGCCGTCTCCGGCAGGACGTACGGGTCGACGGATCCCAGGATCTGCAGTGCCGGCAGATCGACGGTCCGGTCGATCGCGGCGCGGAAGCGGCGACCGTCGGAACGGAACTGGCTGCGGAACGCCCAGCGCTGATACTCCAGCGTGCTGTGCGCGACACCGGGGATCCGGATGGCCGACCGCATTCTCGACACGACGTCGCCGAACTCCGCGGACGACTGCCACTGCGCGGACGACCGGGCACGGACGAGTCGCTCCACCTCGGCACCGTCGTCGGCGACGAGTGTCTTCTCGGGTGCGAGCGGAACCTGGTAGCGCAGGAACGACGGCAGCAGCGCCGCCCGCTGCGCCGCGTCCCGGATCGCGGCCCGCCGCAACGAGATCGGATGGGGTGAGGCGAGCAGCGAGATCGAACGAACCGCGCGCGGATGCAGCGCCGCGGTCGCCCAGCACACGAGCCCGCCGTCGGCGTGCCCGACCAGATCCGCCTCGGAGTGTCCGAGCGCCCGGACGAGGCCGGAGATGTCACCGGCGAGGGTCCAGCCGTCGTAGCCGCGTGGCGGCTTGTCACTGTCGCCGTAGCCCCGTAGATCCACGGCCACGGCGTGGTACCCGGCGGCGCCGAGAGCGGTCAGCTGATGACGCCACGACCACCAGAGATCGGCGAAGCCGTGGACGAGAACGACCAGCGGCGCCGGTCGGGTCGGATCCGGGAGTCCCGCCGAGGCGGACGACGCGGTGTCCGCCTCGGCGATGTGGAACCGGATGCCGTTGGCGCGGATGTCGCGGTGCTGCCACGGGCCTGCATATCGGACGGTCGACGGGTCGGGAGCGGCCACTGTCGTCGGTACGCGGGCGCGGTGTCAGCGCGAGAGCGGGGCGCGTACGTCGAGCGCGTCCAGCTGCTTCTTCGGCGAGGAGCCGTCGCCCTGGCCCGGCAGCACAGAGGAGGCCGCCTTGAGCGAGTCGATGGTCTTCTCGGGCTTGCGCAGCTTCTTCACCCGGAGGTAGCCGAGGAACGCGAGCAGCGCCGTGATGACCACCATGATCAGGAAGACGATGAGGAACGCGAGCCACCGCGTGACCCACACGTTGAGCAGCTCGGCGAGGAAGAAGAAGAAGAAGAACGAGCTGAAGATGAGGACCGCGAGCGCGAGGATGAAGAGGACGCTGCCCTGCAGGCCCTTCTTGATCTCGCCGGTGACCTCGGCCTTGGCCAGTTCGACCTCGGCGCGGACCAGCGTGGAGACCTGCGTCGTCGCGTCCTTGACGAGGGTGCCGATACTGGCCGTGGCGGGGTTGCTGCGACTGTCGACGTCCGTCAGCGGGATCGAGGAGATACTGGCCGGAGCGGTCGTCCGACCGCTCGTGTCGGTGCCTCGGCTGCTGCTCACGTGCAAGTCCCTTCGAAGATGTTCGTCGCGCTCGACAGTGATCGTCCGGCGATACCGGCCAACCCTATGTCCTTACCCGTTCGGGGCTCACACTATCGCCGCCGGGCGGGGTCGGTCCCGCCGGACGTCGATCCCCGCATGGTGAGCGCTCACGAACCGAGTGGCCGGTATCGGCCCTCACGTCACGATGCGTCGGGTAACTTCCTGCTGACGAACCCGCCTCCCAACAGGAGAAACCCGTGACAAGCACTTCCGCGGACCGCGTTCCGAACCCCGACGGTTCGAACATTGCCGGTCCGGACACCGATCTCGATGCAGTGGACGGCGTACCTCGCAGTCGCATCGTGGTCGCCTCGATGGTCGGAACCTCCATCGAGTTCTTCGACTTCTACATCTATGCCACCGCCGCCGTCCTCGTCTTCCCCCGGCTGTTCTTCCCGGCGGGCAACGACACGACGGCCCTGCTCGCGTCGTTCGCGACGTTCGGCCTCGCGTTCGTCGCTCGGCCCATCGGTTCGGTGCTCTTCGGACACTTCGGTGACCGCATCGGCCGCAAGGCGACCCTGGTCGGGTCCCTGCTCACCATGGGCGTCGCGACCTTCCTCATCGGCTTGCTGCCGACGTACGACAGTGTGGGCATCATCGCCCCGATGTTGTTGGCGCTCATGCGTTTCACGCAGGGTGTCGGCCTGGGCGGCGAGTGGTCGGGCGCCGCTCTGCTCGCCACCGAGACCGCCAAGGAGGGCAAGCGGGCCTGGGCCGCGATGTGGCCGCAGCTCGGTGCGCCCATCGGCTTCCTGATGGCCAACGGCATCTTCCTGATCCTGACGTTGTCGCTGGACTACGACTCCAAGACCTCCGGTGCCGATCACGCGTTCCTCACCTGGGGGTGGCGAGTGCCGTTCCTGCTCAGCGCCATCATGGTGATCATCGGCCTCTACGTGCGTCTCAAGCTCGAGGAGACACCGGTGTTCAAGCGCGCCGTGGCCAACGGCCAGCGCGTCAAGACGCCGGTGGCAGAGGTCTTCAAGACCAGCTGGCGTCCGCTGATCCTGGGCACGTTCGTCATGCTCGCGACGTACACGCTGTTCTACGTCATGACGACGTGGGTGGTCAGCTACGGCACCGGCAAGGTGGTCGATCACAGCGGTGTCGCCGTGACCATCGCCTACACGGACTTCCTGGGCCTGCAGCTCATCTCGGTGTTGTTCTTCGCCGCGTTCGTCCCGGTCTCCGGCTGGCTCGCTGATCGGTTCGGCCGCCGCATCACGCTGATCGTCATCACCACCGCGATCATCCTGTTCGGCCTGTCGTTCAAGTGGTTCGCCGCTCCCGAGTCCGCGACCGAGAGCCGCATGCTGCTGTTCATGTGCGTCGGCCTGGCGCTGATGGGTCTGACCTTCGGACCGATGAGTGCTGTTCTGCCGGAGCTGTTCCCGACCAACGTGCGCTACACCGGATCGGGTATCTCCTACAACACGGCCAGCATCCTGGGAGCGGCCGTGGCGCCGTTCATCGCGACCTGGCTGGTGAACTCCTACGGCGTCGCGTGGGTGGGCGTGTACCTGGCCGTCGCCGCGGCACTGACGCTGTTCGCGCTCGTCGTCATGAAGGAGACGCGCGGACGCGATCTCGACACCGTGTCCTGACGGACTGCCGACAGCAGAGAGGGGCTCGTGCACTCGGTGCACGAGCCCCTCTCTCTGCGTGACGCGTGGTTACTTCTGCCCGGCCTTGGCGATCGCGTCGAAGACGGCGGGATCGACGAGGGTCGAGGTGTCGCCCAGATCCCGGCCCTCGGCGACGTCACGGAGCAGGCGGCGCATGATCTTTCCGCTGCGCGTCTTGGGGAGTTCCGGGACCACCGTGATCTGGCGCGGCTTCGCGATCGGGGAGATCTCCTTCGACACCTGAGCCTTGAGCTCGGCGATCAGCGCGTCGCCGGTGTTCTCGATGCCCTCGCGCAGGATGACGAAGGCGACGATGCCCTGGCCGGTGGTCTCGTCCGCCGCACCCACGACGGCCGCCTCGGCGACGCCGGGGTGGCTCACCAGAGCCGATTCCACCTCGGAGGTGGAGATGCGGTGACCGGAGACGTTCATGACGTCGTCGACGCGCCCGAGGACCCAGAGGTCGCCGTCGTCGTCGAAGCGCGCACCGTCACCGGCGAAGTACCAGCCCTCGGTGGCGTAGCGCGACCAGTAGGTGTCTTTGTAGCGCTCCATGTCGCCCCAGATGCCGCGCAGCATCGACGGCCACGGCTCGTCGAGTACGAGGTACCCGTTGCCGCCGGGCCCGAGCATCTTCGCGTCGTCGTCCACGATGGCGGCCGAGATGCCGGGGAGCGGTGTCTGCGCCGATCCCGGCTTGGTGGCGGTGACACCGGGCAGTGGGGAGACCATGATCGCGCCGGTCTCGGTCTGCCACCAGGTGTCGACGATCGGAGCGCTGCCGGCGCCGACGACGTCGCGGAACCAGCGCCACGCCTCGGGGTTGATGGGTTCGCCGACGCTGCCGAGCAGACGGATCGAGGAGAGATCGTGGGCGTCGGGGATCTGTCGTCCCCACTTCATGAACGTCCGCACGAGCGTGGGCGCCGTGTAATAGATGGTGACGCCGTACTTCTCGACGATGTTCCAGTGCCGGTGCTCGTCGGGGGAGTTGGGCGTGCCCTCGTAGACCACCTGCGTGGCGCCGTTGGCCAGCGGGCCGTAGACGATGTAGCTGTGCCCGGTGACCCAGCCGATGTCGGCGGTGCACCAGTAGACGTCCTTGCCCCGCTTGTGGTCGAAGACGTAGTGGTGCGTGTACGCGGTCTGCGTCAGGTAGCCGCCGGAGGTGTGGATGATGCCCTTCGGCTTACCGGTGGTTCCCGAGGTGTAGAGGATGAAGAGCGGGTGCTCGGAGTCGAACGCCTGCGCCTCGTGCTCGGGTGAGGCGGACCCGACGGTGTCGTGCCACCAGAGGTCGCGGCCCTCGGTCCACTGCACGTCGATGTCGGTGCGCTTGACCACCAGGACGTGCTCGATCGACGCGGCGCTGTCCACGGCTTCGTCGACGGAATCCTTGAGGGGTGCGGCCTTGCCGCGGCGCCACTGGCCGTCGGTGGTGACGACGAGCTTGGCCTCGGCGTCGTCGATGCGCGAGCGCAGTGCCGACGACGAGAAGCCGGCGAAGACGACGCTGTGGGTCAGTCCGAGGCGGGCGCACGCGAGCATCGAGACGATGGCCTCGGGGACCATGGGCATGTAGATGGCGACGCGATCACCCGAGACGAGCCCGAGGTCGGTGAAGGCGTTGGCGGCGCGGCTGACCTCGGCGAGGAGGTCGGAGTAGGTGATCTCGCGGCTGTCGCCGGGCTCGCCCTCCCAGTGGATCGCCACCTGGTCGCCGCGGCCCTCGACCACGTGCCGGTCGACGCAGTTGTAGGCGACGTTGAGTTCGCCGCCGACGAACCACTTCGCGACGGGGGCGTCCGACCAGTCGAGCACCTGCTCGAACGGCGTGTGCCAGTGCAACCGGTTCGCCTGCTCGGCCCAGAACGCGAGGCGATCGTTCTTCGCCGCCTGGTAGAGCTCGGATCCGGCGTTGGCCTGCGCGACGAAATCGCCACTCGGGGGATAGGACACCGGGTGCTCCGATTCCGTGTCCCTGGTCGTGCCGTCGTCGGTCACGGTCTCGGTCATCGTGGTACCTGGCCCCTCTCGGAAAAGCTGGTGTCTGGGTTGGGTGTGTCGCGACTGTGAGGGTAGTCACCTGTGATCGGCGCCGCACCGTTGCGTCGGGCTGCAACCCGGGACGTGCGGCGAGAGGTGCGTTCCGCGCGACGGGCGGTGGGCAGCAGCGATGGATGGTCGGAAGGCACGGAAATCGCCTCTCATCAGGCTGTCTGACCGGTGAGGTCCAGTCCTGTCAGGTTACGTCCGTATTTCGGGGCGGACTCGGGTCGTTCCGATTTCGGGGGAGTGCACGACACACCTTTGTGAGTGTGTCTAAAGTCAAGCAAATATCCGGGTCACGCCGGTCATCGCCCGTGGCCCACCCGACACCCGCGGACCACCCGCGGACGGTGCGTGCAGTCGACCCTGTTCGTGCCGGATTCGATGGAGGACATGTTGAGAGTCAAGAAGACGATCGCGGTGGTCTCGGTGGCCATCGCCGCCGTGGGCATGCTCGCGGCGTGTGGTGGCGGGGGTGGGTCCTCGAGCGCCGAGGGCACCTACAGCCTGTACATCGGCCAGCCCGAGAACCCGCTCGTTCCCGGCAACACCACCGAGAGCGAAGGCAACCAGGTCCTCAAGGCCCTGTTCAGCCCGCTGGTCACCTACAACGACGAGACCAGCGAGGTGGAGTACGACGGCGTCGCCGAGTCGGTCGAGTCGGACGACCAGAAGAACTGGACGATCACGCTCAAGCCGGACTGGACGTTCCACGACGGCACGCCCGTCAACGCGAAGTCCTACGTCGACGCGTGGAACTACACCGCGCTGAGCACCAACGCCTTCGGTGCCTCGTACTTCTTCGAGAACGTCGTCGGCTACGACGACCTGCAGGCGGCGGACGGTGCGGAGCCCTCCGCGACCGCGATGTCCGGCCTGGAAGCGGTCGACGACAGCACCATTCGCGTGGAGCTGAAGGAGCCGTTCGCGATCTACCCGGTGACGCTGGGCTACAGCGCGTTCTCGCCGCTGCCCGAGGCGTTCTTCACCGATCCCGACGCCTTCGGTCGTCGTCCCATCGGCAACGGCCCGTTCAAGGCCGACGAGGACTTCGTCGAGGGCCAGGGCATCACCCTGACCAAGTACGACGATTACAAGGGCCCGGACGCAGCACAGGCGCAGGGCGTGCAGTTCAAGGTCTACACCGAGTTGAGCACCGGCTACACGGACGTTCAGGCCGGTGGTCTCGACATCATGCTGGACCTGCCGTCGGACGCCTGGGCCACCGCCCGCGATCAGTTCGGTGACCGGTACGGCGAACGAGCTCGCCCGGACATCACGTCGCTGGGATTCCCGACGTACGATCCGCGTTTCTCGGATCCCCGTGTGCGCGAGGCGTTCTCGATGGCAATCGATCGTAAGGCCATCACCGAGGCCATCTTCACCAACACCCGCACGCCGGCCAACTCCTTCGGTTCGCCCGTCGTCGACGGTTACCGGGACGACGCCTGCGGCGCCAAGTGCGAGCTGAACGTCGATCAGGCCAATGCGCTGCTCGATCAGGCCGGCTTCGACCGGTCACAGCCCGTCGACCTGTGGTTCAACGCCGGTGCGGCACACGACACCTGGATGACCGCCATCGGCAACCAGCTGCGCACCAACCTCGGGGTCGACTACGTGCTCCGCGGTGACCTGCAGTTCGCTCAGTACCTTCCGCTGCAGGACTCGAAGGGCATGACCGGCCCGTTCCGTTCGGGCTGGATCATGGACTACCCGTCGCTGTACAACTTCCTGTCGCCGCTGTACAGCATCCCGGCCACGCCGCCCGCCGGCTCGAACTACGTGTTCTACAACAACCCGGACTTCGACGCAGCCCTCTCCGCGGGCAACAATGCGGCGAGCACGGACGAGGCGACGACGGAGTACCAGCGGGCCGAGGACATCCTGATCCGCGACCTGCCGGCCACTCCGCTCTTCTACGGTCTGAACCAGGCCGTGTGGAGCGAGCGGGTCGACAACGTCAAGATCGACCTGTTCGGTGACATCGAGGTCGCGGACGTCACGGTCAGCTGACCTCACTCTCGACTCGGTGGGGCGCCGTGCAGACGCAGGGCGCCCCACCGACGCGTGAACCGTGAGACCCCGAAGAGGAGAACCCAGTGGGTCGCTTCATCACGCGCCGATTGCTGTTGACCATCCCGGTCCTGATCGGCGCCTCGTTCCTGATCTTCGCGATGGTGTACGCCCTCCCGGGCGATCCCATCCGCGCGCTCGCGGGTGATCGCCCGCTCGCCCCGGCCGTCGTCGCGCAGTTGCGTGCGCAGTACAACCTCGACGATCCGTTCCTGGTGCAGTACGCCAAATATGTCGGCGGGTTGCTGCAGGGCGACTTCGGTACCGACTTCTCCGGACGCCCGGTGCTGGACACCATCTCCCAGCGCCTTCCGGTGACGGTGCGGTTGACCGTCGTGGCCATCGTCTTCGAGGCGGTCATCGGTATCGCGGCCGGCGTGCTGTCGGGCCTGCGCCGCAACTCGTTCTTCGACAACCTCGTCCTGGTGTCGTCGACGCTGCTCGTCTCGATTCCCGTGTTCGTCTTCGGCTTCGTCGCGCAGTACCTGCTCGGTTACAAGCTGGACCTGTTCCCCATCGCCGGTATCAACGACGGGTGGTACAGCTACCTGCTGCCCGGCCTGGTCCTGGCGTCACTGTCCATGGCGTACGTCGCGCGACTCACGCGGTCCGCGGTGTCGGAGTCCATGGCGGCCGACTACATCCGTACCGCGCGTGCCAAGGGCGTGGGGTACCGACGCATCGTCCTGCGTCACGCGCTGCGCAACAGCATGATTCCCGTCGTGACGTTCATCGGCGCGGACATCGGTTCCTTGCTGGGCGGCGCCATCGTCACCGAGTCGGTGTTCAATCTGCCGGGCCTCGGACGCGCGATCTTCGACGCCGTGCAGAGGCAGGAAGGCGCGGTGGTCGTCGGCATCGTCACACTGATGGTCTTCTTCTACATCTTCTTCAATCTCGTCGTGGACGTGCTCTACGCGCTCCTCGACCCCCGAATTCGATACGAGTAGGCGCTATGACCAACGATGCACAGCATGCCGCCGCCGAGGGCGAGCCGGGCAACGTCGTGACCGGCGAGGCACAGGAACTGGTCGGCCAGGCCAGTCTCTGGGGCAACGCGTGGAAGAAGCTACGCCGCAGTGTCTTCTTCTGGTTCGGTGCCGTCATCACCGGGGTCCTCGTCCTGATGGCCGTCGTGCCTCAGCTGTTCGCGCGCGGCATCGATCCGCGTGCCTGCACCTTGTCGGACACGCGGTTGTCGCCGAGCTCCGAGCACTGGTTCGGAACGGACCTGCAGGGATGCGACTACTACGCCAACGTCATCTACGGCGCCCGCATCTCGCTGACCATCGGACTGCTCGCCGTCATCGGGGTGCTCGTCATCGGCGTCCTGATCGGTGCACTCGCCGGGTACTTCGGCGGCGTGCTCGACAGCCTTCTCGCCCGCTTCACCGACATCTTCTTCGGCATCCCGCTCCTGCTCGGCGCGCTGGTCCTGCTGACCGTCACGAGCGAGCGGACCGTCACCACGGTGGCGCTCGCCCTCATCGCCTTCGGGTGGATGACGGCCATGCGACTGGTCCGCTCGTCGGTCATCTCGATCAAGCAGAGCGAGTACGTGCAGGCTGCACAGGCACTGGGCGCGAGCACGTTCCGCATCCTGGTCCGCCACATCCTGCCCAACGCCCTCGCACCCGTGCTCGTGTACGCCACCATCGCCGTCGGCACGTTCATCGCGGCCGAGGCCACGCTGTCCTACCTGGGTATCGGGCTGCAGTTGCCGGCGATCTCGTGGGGCCTGCAGATCAACCTCGGCCAGAACTACATCTCCACCTCGCCGCACCTGGTGCTCTTCCCCGCCGGGTTCCTGTCGGTGACCGTGCTGGCCTTCATCCTCATGGGCGATGCGCTGCGAGATGCGCTCGACCCGAAACGGAGCTGACGGACATGAGTGACGACAAGACCGGCCCCATTCTCGGAGTCTCGGATCTGACGATCGATTTCGAAGTCGACAAGACGTGGCGTACGGCCGTACGGAATGTCTCGTTCGACCTCGCTCGCGGCGAGATCCTCGCCATCGTCGGCGAGTCCGGCTCGGGCAAGTCGACCACCGCCATGGCGGTGCCCGGCCTGCTGGCCGACAACGCCCGCGTGAGCGGCAGCATCACGCTCAACGGCCGTGAACTGACCGGTCTCAAGGAACGCGAGCTGAACTCGGTGCGCGGCAAGGATATCGCCGTGATCTTCCAGGAGCCGATGACGGCTCTCAACCCCGTCTACACCATCGGGTGGCAGATCACCGAGGCCATCCGCGCGCACAGCGAGCTCAGCAAGGCGCAGGCCAAGGACCGTGTCATCGAGTTGCTGCGGCTCGTCGAGATGCCCGAACCCGAGAAGCGCGTCAAGTACTACCCGCACCAGCTCTCCGGCGGTCAACGTCAGCGCGCCATGATCGCCCAGGCATTGGCATCCGAGCCCTCCGTGCTCATCGCGGACGAGCCGACCACGGCACTCGACGTGACCGTGCAGGCCGAGATCCTGCAGCTCATGCGCGACCTCCGCGGTCGGGTGAACGCGGCGATCCTTCTCATTACCCACGACATGGGCGTGGTCGCCGACATGGCCGACCGCATCCTCGTCATGCGCGGTGGCGACATCGTCGAACAGGGCACCTCCGGCGACATCTTCCATCGCCCCGATCACGCCTACACCCGCGAACTCCTGGCCTCGGTGCCCCACCTCGGTTCCCGGACCGGGCAGGCGGGCACCGACGACACCCCCGACGTGCGGTACGCGCTCGAACTCGTCGACGCCGTCATCGAGTACCCGGGTGCGCGTCGCTCCGGTGGCTTCCGCGCGGTCGACGGTGTCAGCCTCACCATCGAGCCGGGTGAGGTGGTCGGTCTGGTCGGTGAGTCCGGATCGGGCAAGTCGACCATCGGCAAGGCTGCCGTCGGCCTGCTCAAGCTGCACTCGGGGTCGTTGTCCATCGCCGGAACCGACATCACGTCGATGTCGACCCGCGACCTGCGTCCGGTGCGCAGCAAGGTCGGCATCGTGTTCCAGGATCCGGGTTCGTCGCTGAACCCGCGGTGGCCCATCGGCCAGTCGATCGGCGAGCCGATGCTGCTGCACACCGAGATGGACCGTGGTCAGCGCAACACCAAGATCGAGGAGTTGCTCGATCAGGTGCACCTGTCTCGGGACATGCGCAACCGCTACCCGCATCAGCTCTCGGGTGGTCAGCGCCAGCGTGTCGGCATCGCCCGTGCGCTGGCTCTCGAACCCACCCTCCTCGTCGCCGATGAGCCGACGTCCGCGCTCGACGTGTCCGTGCAGGCCAAGGTGCTCGAGCTCTTCCAGGAGTTGCAGCGTGAGTACGGCTTCGCGTGCCTGTTCATCAGCCACGACCTCGCCGTGGTGGAGGTGCTGGCCCGCCGCATCGCCGTCATGAGTGCGGGCAAGCTGGTGGAGTTCGATCGGACCGACACCATCCTGCGTTCGCCGGCCGACCCGTACACGAAGCGGCTGCTCGCCGCGGTGCCCGTTCCGGACCCGGAGCAGCAGGCCGTCCGGCGCCGCGAGCGTGCCGAGTTGATGGCTGCCGAGCGGAACGCCGGATCCACCGCGACGTAGGACCACCGATAGCCTGACCGGATGACCAGCTCAGCCACAGATCCCCTCGGCCCGATCCTGGAGCTCGAGGGGGTGCGCGACGCCGCCGAGCGGGCGCGGAACGCGCTGGGCGAGGTGCACCGGCACAAGGCCAACCGGCGCGGATGGAAGGCGACGGCGGCCGAGGCGGCGGTCCGGGCCGCGCGGGCCTCCGCCGCCATGGAGGGGTCCTCGACGGCGATGCCCGAGGAGGGCGAGGCCGCCCCGCCCCTGCTCGCCGGCGCGCTCCGGGTGGCCCAGGCTCTCGACGGTGACTCCCTGCCGATCATGGTGGGCGTCTGGCAGCGGGCGCCGCTGCAGGCACTGGCACGGCTGCACCTCCTGGCCGCCGCGGACCTGGCGACGACACAGGACGATCTCGGACGACCCCGTGCGGACGCAGCCGACCGCCTGGCGTTCCTGGCGGATCTCGTGACCGGCGCCACGAAGGCGCCCGCCCCGGTGCTGGCCGCCGTGGTGCACGGAGAACTGTTGGCGCTGAAGCCGTTCGGCACGGCCGACGGCATCGTGGCCCGCGCGGCCTCGCGGCTCGTGGCCGTGTCCACGGGCTTCGACCCCCACAATCTCGGTGTCCCGGAGATCAGTTGGGCGAAGCGGCTCGCCGCGTACCGCACCGGGGCCGACGGTTTCGCCCGCGGCACCGAGCAGGGAGTGGGGAGCTGGGTGCTGTTGTGCTGCGGCACTTTCGAGGCCGGAGCAGCTGAGGCGACCACCATCGCCGACAACTCCGTCTGACACATGAAACGGGCGACGCTGCCGAGTTCTCACCTCGACGACGTCGCCCGTCAGCACGAACGTCGGTTACCAGGCGTGCAGAGTGGGTTGCGGCGGAGCGGACTCCGCGAGGCCTCGGCGAGAAATCGTGCGCCCGGGACTCGTGTCCGCAACCAGTGCGAAGTTCTCATCCCTGATGCGCGACTTTCGCAGGCCCACAACGCTTGTGCCATCATAGCGGCGCGCTACGCGTGGGTACTGATCGGTCGTGCTGGGGAAAGCCCGGCTGGGAGAGCGATCCTTCTCTTCCGGCCCGCTCTTGGCCTTCCGTCTTCCCGTACGACCATTTGTACTCTGTGACTCGCGCCACAGCAAGGGTTTCGCGAACCCGATCGATTCAGCGTCGTCGACGCAGCAGCGTGTACGTCGCGGCGCCCGCGGCCAGGGCTCCGAACGAGACGGCGGCCATGCCGGCCACCGTGCCGGACGACGGGGCCTGGAACCGGGCGCGCAGCGAGACCGGGTCGGAGAAGGTGAGGATGGGCCATCCCCTGGCCGACGCCTCGCGGCGCAGGCCGCGGTCCGGGTTCACCGCGGTGGGATGTCCGACCGCGTCGAGCATCGGCAGATCGGTGATCGAGTCCGAGTAGGCGTAGGACTGCGACAGGTCGTACCCCTCGCGTTCGGCCAACTCCTCCATGGCGATGACCTTGCCGGGCCCGTAGCAGTAGAACGAGAGCTCACCCGTGTACTTGCCGTCCTCGACGGCCATCCGGGTGCCCATGTCGTGGTCCACCCCCAGAGCTTCCGCGATGGGCGCCACGACCTCCTCGCCGGAAGCTGAGACGATGACGACGTCGTGGCCGCGCAGCTTGTGGTCGGCGATGAGGTCGGCCGCCTCGGCGAAGACCAGCGGATCGACGATGTCGTGCAGCGTCTCGGCGACGATCGCACGCACCTGCTCGACGTCCCAGCCGGTGCACATGTTGGCGATGTGGATGCGCATCCGCTCCATCTGGTCGTGATCCGCTCCCGACACCAGGAAGAGGAACTGTGCGTAGCTGCTCTTGAGCACGCTCCGGCGGTTGATGAGACCCCCGTCGAAGAAGGGCTTGCTGAAGGCCAGCGTCGAGGACTTGGCGATGATCGTCTTGTCCAGATCGAAGAACGCGGCGACGCGGCCGGGGGCGTCCGGGCGGAGGGGTGTGCTCACCCCGTCAGCCTAAGGGTGCCCGGACGCGGATCACGGGTCGCGGTGTCTCCACCTGCTTCGACGGCGCGACGGACCGACGGTCGTCCGTGTCGGTGCGACTGGTCGGCGGTGTAAGATTTCGGCTACCCGGTCTCGAACCGGGCGTGTTCAGCCCGACCCCCCGGGGCTGAACTCCGACGACCCCCGCCTCCTCCCCCCCTGGCGGGGGTCGTCCCCTAACTTCCGGTGCGATAGCACCTTCTCGGCGCTCGTGCAGGCGCCGTCCCCGGGTGCCGAGTTGTCCACAGGTTCGGCTCGCCGCTCTGGTGACCCGGGTGCGAACACCGCACGATCGACGGCGTGACCGACCTCGACGCAGCACTCCTGGTGATCGTGCCCGACACCGCACTCTCCGATCGTGTCCGGCGCATCGCCGCCGCCGCGGGTCGGGAGTCGACGCACCTCGGCGCCCTGCCGGACCGTGCGCTGTGGCAGGCCTCGGACATTGTCGTGTTGGGAACGGCAGCCGCCGAACGAGCAGTGCGGGAACATCTTCCGAGGCATCCCGGTGTCGTCGTCGTGACCGACGGACCGGCGGACGTCGAGGCCTGGCAGAGCGCGTCGCGGCTCGGCACCTCCCGTGTGCTCGCGCTGCCGACGCAGGAGGCCGATCTCATGGGAGTGCTGTCCGCAGCTGCCCGCGTCCCCGTCGGTGGTGGGGTGGTGGTGACGGTGGTCGGCGGTTGCGGCGGCGCCGGTGCGTCGGTGTTCGCCGCGGCATCGGCTGTCGTCGCATCCCGGTCCGGTCGCACAGTGTTGATGGACGGGGACGCGGCGGGCGGTGGGATGGACCTCGTCACGGGGCTCGACGGAACGCCGGGCCTGCGCTGGCCGGAACTGGTGATCGACGGCGGAACCGTCACGGCGGACGCACTGCATCACGCGCTGCCCGGGCGCGGCGATCTCGCGGTGCTCTCGACCCGGCGCGAGCAGACGAACACCATCACGGCAGCGGCGTGGCGCGCGGTCGTCGACGCCGGTGTCACGGCCGGCGAGGTGGTCGTGTGCGACGTGCCGCGCGCGGGCCCGATTCACGAGATGTCGGTGGAGGCAGCGGATCTGGTGGTCGTACTGGTTCCTGCGACGGTGCGATCGGCCGCGGCAGCGCAGTGTCTCGCCCGGTCGATCACCTCGACGTCGGCCAACGTGGGAGTGGTGGTCCGCGGTCCCGCGCCGTCCGGACTGACGGCCGCGGAGGTGGCCGATGTGGTGGGTCTTCCACTGCTCGCCTCCGTACGCCCCGAGCGTCGACTCGCCGCGATGCTCGACGGGCGCGGACTGGTTCTCGGCCGTCGATCACCCCTGGCGCGAGCTGCCGGGGACGTCCTGGCGCTGCTCACCTCGGTGCCCACGACATGACGGGCTGGGTGTCGACGGACCTGCTCGATCGCGTCCGGGTGCGCCTCGTCGACGCCGACCGGGATCCGACGCCCGCCCTCATCGCGGAGGCGCTCCGGGCCGAGGCCGGCGGCGTGCTCGGTGACGCGGATCTGCTGCGCGCACTGCATCTCCTGGACACCGAGTTCCGCGGTGCCGGCGTGCTCGACGCCGTCCTGCGCGAGCCCGGCGTGACCGACGTGTTGGTCACCGGACCCGACGACGTGTGGGTGGACCGGGGCCAGGGTCTGCGGCGAGCCGGCGTCGGCTTCGGGGACGAGGCCGCGGTGCGCCGCCTCGCGCAACGCTTGGCACTGTCGGCCGGGCGGCGGCTCGACGATGCGCAGCCGTGGGTGGACGGTCGTCTGCCCGGCATCGATCCGGGATCGTTCGGAGTGCGCCTGCACGCCGTTCTCGCGCCGGTGGCGCAGGGCGGCACGTGCCTGTCGCTCCGCGTGCTTCGTCCTGCCACGCAGGGGCTCGCAGCTCTCGCAGCGACCGGGGCGTTCGCCGACGGCGCCGAGGACCTGTTGCGCCGCATCGTGTCCGGACGTCTGGCCTTCCTCGTGGTCGGTGGTACCGGAACCGGCAAGACGACGCTGCTGGCGGCACTCCTCGGCGAGGTGGACGCGGCCGAGCGCATCATCTGTGTCGAGGACGCCGCCGAACTGGCGCCCTCCCATCCCCACGTGGTGCGGCTCGTCGCCCGGCCCGCGAACGTGGAGGGAGTGGGCCAGGTGGGAGTGCGCGATCTGGTGCGTCAGGCCCTGCGCATGCGCCCCGATCGCATCGTGGTGGGCGAGGTCCGCGGTGCCGAGGTGGTGGACCTGCTCACCGCGCTCAACACCGGACACGACGGCGGCGCGGGCACTGTGCACGCCAACTCTCCCGACGAGGTACCCGCACGCCTCGAAGCGCTGGCGGCCCTCGGCGGTATGGACCGGGCGGCGCTGCACAGTCAGTTCGCCGCCGCGGTACAGGTGGTGCTGCACACTGCCCGCACACCGAACGGGCAGCGCGTGCTGTCGTCCATCGGCGTGCTCGAACGGGACGATCGCGGGCTGTGCACCGTGGTCGACGCCTGGTCGCGCACGCGAGCACGAGGTCCCGGACTCGATGCTCTCACCGCGATCCTGCGTCGGCGCGAGGGGGACGTGTGATGCTCGCGGCGGCCTGTCTCGCGGTGGCTCTGCTGGTGCTCCCGTGCACGGACGCGCGCCGGCGCCTCGGACCGGTGCGCCGCCGCTCGCTCGGGTCCGTGCGAGTGCCGGCGCCTGCCTGGATACCCGTGGCGGCGGGTGCGGCAGCGTTGGCCCTCGGTGCCGCGGTGGGGGCCGCGGTGGCCGTCGTGCTGGGAACCGTGGCCCTGCGGCGCGGCCGAGGCGCTGTGCGGGCGGACCGGCGGCGCGCGGGGGACACCCTGGCGGCGGCGCTCGAGACGGTGGTGGCCGAACTCCGTGTGGGAGCCCACCCGGCCACGGCCTGCCGCACCGCTGCGCGCGAGCACCCCGGACCGGTCGGCACCGTCTTCGCGGCGGCCGCGGCCCGTGCGGAACTGGGCGGCACGATGTCGGAGGCCGTGCGTTCCGGCGGACACGGGCCCGCGTGGGACCGGGTGGGTGCTGTGTGGCGCGTGGCCGAGGTGCACGGGCTGGGTCTCGCGGCTCTGCTCGACGCGGTGCGCTCCGATCTGCGTGATCGCGGACGCTCGGCCCGGCGCATCGAGGCGTCCATGGCCGGCCCGCGCGCCACGGCCATGGTTCTCGCTGCGCTCCCCGCGGTCGGCGTCCTGCTCGGCCAGGCCATGGGAGCGGCGCCCCTCGCGGTTCTCACCGGGGGCGGCGCCGGCGGCATCATGCTGGTCGTCGGAGTGGCCCTCGCCTGCGCCGGGCTGCTCTGGACCGACGTCATCGTCGCGAAGGTGGCACCGTGACGATCACTCTCGTCCTCCTCGCCGCAGCGGTGCTCGCGCTGCCGCCCGCCGTCGGTGTGCGCGCCCGGCTCCGGGTGCCCGGGTCGAACGGTTCCGCATCGGTGGGGGTGGCGCCGACCGATCACCACGCCACCGCGGGCGCGCTGGATCTGCTGTCCGCCTGTCTCCGCGGGGGACTCGACATCGGCAGCGCATCCTCGGCGGTGTCCTCCGTCGCGCCGGAACCCATGGCGTCGGCACTGCGCCGCGCTGCGCAGTTGCTCACTCTCGGAGCGGATCCCGATGCGGCATGGTCGGCACTGTCGGCGCATCCCGACACCGAGTCGGTGGCACGCGTCATCCTCCGGTCGGCGCGATCGGGAACCTCGATGGCCGACGCGACCGCCGAGGCTGCAGCCGATCTGCGCGTGCGGGCCGACGATGCCGCCGCTGCGGCCGGCGAACGCGCCGGAGTCATGGTGAGCGGACCGCTGGGGCTGTGCTTCCTGCCCGCGTTCGTCTGCCTCGGCATCGTGCCCGTGGTGATCGGGCTGGCCGGATCCGTCCTGAACGGCGGGGTGATGTGACCCCCGCCCGAGAACGCCGAGGAGGAACGTCCTCCTCGGAACACGAAGGGGGAGAACATGAACAGGGTGTTGAACGAGGTGGGCGCGCGGATACTGATGGTGATGCGGGAGGACGACGGGATGTCGACGGCCGAGTACGCCATCGGCACCATCGCGGCGGCGGCATTCGGTGCCGTGCTCTACACCGTGGTGACGGGCGACAGCATCGTGACTGCGCTGACGTCCATCATCGACAAGGCGCTGCAGACGCAGGTCTGACGGGTGATGCAGGGGCGGTGACGGTCGAAGCTGCGCTGGCGATCTCGTCGATCGTCGCCGTCCTGGTGCTGTGTCTCGGTGCGCTGGTCACGGTCACCGAGCACATCCGGTGCATCGACGCGGCGCGGGAGGGTGCCCGGCTCTCGGCGCTCGGAGACGAGAGCGCGGTGAGGTCGGCGACGGTGGTGGCGCCGCCCGGTGCGCGGGTGACGGTGTCGCGCATCGGCGATCTGGTGACGGTGCGGGTGGAGGCGTCGTCGCCGCTGCCCGGATTGACGGTGTCGGCGAGTGCAGTGGCGACGGCGGAACCGACGGATGGATGACCGCGGTTCGGCGACGGTGGTGGGAGCCTTCGTCACGGCGGCGCTGGTGGTGGTGACCGCGGCGGTGGTCTCGGTGGGTGCCGCCGTCTCGGCCCGTCATCAGGCGCAGTCGGCGGCGGACCTCGCCGCGCTGGCGGGTGCTGCGGCACTGACGTCGGGGTCCGAGGCGGGGTGCGCGGCGGCGACGGCGTCGGCAGCCCGGATGGACGCGGTGCTGGACGGATGCGCGGTGGAGGAGTGGGACGTGCAGGTCCGGGTGCGGGTGCGGATCGCGCTGCTGCGCTTCAGGGAGAGGGATGCGGTGGCCTCCGCGCGGGCGGGGCCGGTGGAGGAGTGATCGTGGACCAGCGACTCGGTATGTCGGTCAGCGCGACTCGGCGAGCCTGCGTACTTCCGGTGCGACGGGGCGGCCGGTCTTCGCGCTGGCGGCCACGGCGGCTCGTGCAGCTGCCCGCCTCACAGCGACACTGCGAATCGGAGGTTGCGGCTTCTCGTCACGTGCTTCTGTCGTCACCGTGAACGTCCTCCCCGTTGTCGCGTACTCCCGCTGCGCCCTGCTCTGCGATGACTTGGACCAGGTCCGAGTCGCTGCGTGTGACCAGTTTAGATCCGACGAGCGTTTCGAGCACCCTCCATCCCAACTCCGCTTCCACGTCGGAGTCGCTGAAGGTTCGCTCGCATGCCCATGTCGTTCGACGCCACCACTCGGAACGACGATCTGCCGAGTTCTTCTGCTGCCACGTGACGATCACACCGATCGTGGCGATCAGCCCGATGACGAGCGTGACCCATGCCTGTGCCGGCACCGATGCCCCCCCGTCGCTACCGAACGTCTCCGAAGTTCTTCCAGCGGCCGAACAGTAAATCAGCAGTCCGACACTCTTCGGCCGCAACTGGGGCCTCGGTGATCGTGGACTATCGACCCCGGATTCCGGGGCCTGGATTCCACGATCGCGCGAGCAGGAGCACGCCCATGCCGATGGTCCACACGTTCAGGGTGTCGAGTGCGAGCCGCTCGGTGACACCCGAGCCCAGTCCCCACTTCCCGGGGCTGAGGAAGGCGATGCCGCCCACCACGGCGAGGGCGCTGCAGGCGTAGGTGAATCGCGACGCCACTCGACCGACGGATCGTGCGACACAGAGCATTCCGGCGAGCTGCAGGCCGAAGTGCACCTGCGCCGCGACGGTGTGGGGGACCGGCGCGACATCCATCGGGAGGAACCCGACCGCGCACGTCGCGAGACCGGAGAGCGCCACGAGGATCCACCCCGTCCGGGCGACACCGGCGGAGGGGCGGACCAGGAGCGCCGCACCTGCTGCGGTGGCGCCGCCCACGGCCACGAACGTCGCGTTCATGACGACGTGATCGGGCGAGCAGTAGTCGGTGCACGTCGCCGCTCCGAGGGCGCTGATGACGTCGTCACGCCAGCTGTACGGGGTGGTCCAGGAGCGCGAGACGATCACCTGCATCGGCCAGTAGAGGACTGTGGCGATCCACAAGGAGGCGACGCTCCGACGCAGGGTCATGACACGACGGTAGACACCGGCGTCGTGACCGGCGCATCATGAGGTGAGTCACACGTGTGACGTGCGGTAACGCGCAACCGAGTTACAGCTTGCCGAGCATCGGGGGAATCGGGAATGTCGAGAGTGGCGGACGTCAAGGACGAGGCACGATCGCGGCTGCGGTGGTTCGCGGTGCACGGAGTGGTGCGCTTCTTCGCCGAACGCGGCATCAAGATCGGTGACCCGCAGGCCAAGCTCATCGCCGATCCGGTGACCCGCGCGAACCCCGGTGTCGTCTACCAGGAGATTCGTGACCGGGGAAAGATCGTCAAGGGTCGCGTCGCCTACCTCACCGTCGACCACGGGCTGATCTTCGACCTCCTGCGCTCGGACGACTACCGCACCGTCGTCGTGGGCGGCAATCTCCCGAAGCCGCTACGGGCGATCGAGCGCCGCACCCGCACCGCTGCACTGCACCCGCTGGCACCGCCGTCGCTGCTGTCGGTCGAGCCGCCCTCGCACACCCGCTACCGCAAGCTGGTGTCGTCGGTGTTCACCGCGCGCGCCGTCAACGCGATGCGCGACAACGTGCAACAGGTGGCCGACACGCTTCTCGACGAACTCGTGGCCGCGGGCGGCGGCACGGTCGACATCGTGTCGTCGTACTGCGCCAAGCTCCCGGTCGCCGTCATCGGCGACATCCTCGGCGTGCCGGAGGCGGACCGCGACAAGGTGCTCGAGTTCGGTGAACTCGCGGCGCCCAGTCTCGACGTCGGTCTGACGTGGTCGCAGTTCCGCGAGGTCGAGCAGGGTCTCGAGGGCTTCGATGGCTGGCTCGCCACCCACATCGCGGGACTGCGCGACAATCCGGGCGACGATCTGATGAGTCAGCTCATCGCGGCGTCCGAAGACGGGGTGTACCTGAACGACCGGGAACTCCGCGCCACCGCAGGCCTGGTGTTGGCGGCAGGGTTCGAGACGACGGTCAATCTGCTCGGCAGCGGCATCAATCTGCTGATGAACAACCCCGACCAGCTCGCGCGACTGCAGGACGATCCGTCACTGTGGGGAACGGCCGTCGACGAGATGCTGCGGCTCGAGTCGCCGGTGCAGATGACGGCGCGCGTGGCGAAGGGTTCCGTCACCCTCGAGGGCATGGACCTCGAGGCCGGCGATCTGGTGGTGTGCGTTCTCGCGGCCGGTAATCGGGATCCGCAGGTCTTCGACGACGCCGACACCTTCGACGTCGGTCGGTCCAACGCCAACAAGCATCTGTCGTTCTCGGGTGGGCGCCACTACTGCCTCGGCGCCGCACTCGCGCGCGCCGAGAGCGAGGTGGGACTGCGCACGCTGTTCGACCGCTTCCCGCATCTGTCGTCCGCCGGCACCGGCATCAAGCGGGACACCCGTGTGCTGCACGGGTTCCGCACGCTACCGGTGGCGCTCGGCGAACCGGCCACCGTGTCGGCCTAACCCTCCAGACAGGCGAGGACGGCATCGAGCACGCGCACGGCGCCGTCCTTGTCCAACGGATCGTTCCCGTTGCCGCACTTGGGTGACTGCACGCAGGACGGGCACCCCGAGACGCACTCGCACGACGCGATGGCCTCGCGGGTCGCGGAGAGCCAGGTGCCGATGACGGCGTGGCCGCGGTCGGCGAATCCGGCGCCGCCGTCGTATCCGTCGTAGACGAAGACCGTCGGCAGGCCGGTGTCGGCGTGCAGTGCCGTCGACACGCCGCCGATGTCCCAGCGGTCGCACGTCGCGACGAGGGGCAGCAGACCGATGGCCGCGTGCTCCGCCGCGTGGAGCGACCCGGGAACCCGTTCGGCGGTCACGCCGGCGGACTCGAGCAACTCCGGCGTGATCGTGTACATGACTGCGCGCGTGTGGAGTTCCTGCATCGGCATGTCGAGTTCCACGGAGTCGAGTATCTCGCCGGACGGCAGTCTGCGGAGGTACCCGACCACCTGGTGGCTCACCTGGACCTGCACCAGCGCGACGTCGACCTCACCGTACGACTGCTGTTCGTGCACGTCCTCGATGACGATGTCGGTGACCTCGCGCGCCGAGGTTGTCCACTCGGGTTCCTCGGGATGCACCACCGCGAGGCCGTCCTCGAAGTCGAGCGTGTCGACGACGAACGACTCACCCTGATGGATGTGGACGGCGCCCGGGTGGGTCGTCGAGGGCGCGCGGCCGGCGTCGACGGTACCGAGCATGCGGCCGGTGGAGCCGTCGACGATCGCGATCTGTGACCCGATGCCGCCCCGGATGTCCACCGCCGCATGGGGCGTCGCATCCGCGGTGATGTACCACCCGTGCGGCCGACGGCGGAGCAGACCCCTGTCAGCGAGGGACTGCGCGACGTCCTGAGCGCCGAGCTCGATGACCTCGTCGTCGGTCAGCGGGAGTTCCATGGCCGCGCAGAGCAGCTGCGGCCCCAGCACGTAGGGGTTGGTGGGATCGGTGACCGTCGCCTCGATGGGCTTGTCCAGCAACGCGGCCGGATGGTGCACGAGGTACGTGTCCAGCGGGTCGTCCCGGCCTACCAGGATCACCAGCGACCCCTGGCCGCGGCGACCGGAGCGACCGGCCTGCTGCCAGAACGACGCGACCGTTCCCGGGAAGCCGGCGACGACGACGGCGTCGAGCCCCGCGATGTCGACGCCGAGCTCGAGTGCGTTGGTGGTGGCCACGCCGAGCAGGGTGCCGTCGGACAGCGAGCGCTCGAGCTGGCGGCGGTCGTCGGCGAGGTATCCGGCCCGGTAGGCCGCGATGCGCTGCGGCAGATCGGGATCGACGTCCGCGAGCAGCCGCGCGGTGCTCAGTGCCGTCAGCTCCGCGCCGCGTCGGGAACGGACGAAGGTCAGGGTCCGGGCGCCCTCGACGACGAGGTCGGCCATGATGCGTGCGGCCTCGGAACCGGCGGCGCGCCGGATCGGCGCCCCGTTCTCACCAGTGACGTCCAGAAGTGGTGGCTCCCACAGGGCGACGGTCCGGGGACCGTGCGGAGATCCGTCCTCGGTGATCTCCTCGCACGGTGCACCGACCAGACGACTGGCCGCGGCCCCGGGATTCGACGCGGTGGCGCTGGCGAGAACGACGATGGGCGAGGCGCCGTAGCGCGCGGCGATGCGCCGGAGTCGTCGCAGGATCAGGGCGACGTTGGAGCCGAACACCCCGCGATACGAATGACATTCGTCGACGACGACGTACGCCAGATTGCGGAAGAAGTGCGCCCACCGCTGATGGCCCTTCAGCAGCGAGATGTGCAGCATGTCGGGATTGGTGAAGATCCACCGTGAGTTCGCCCGGGCCCACTGGCGCACCTCGAGGGGTGTGTCGCCGTCGTACGCACTCGGTGCGATGTCCGGGAAGCCCCGCGCGGCGAGCGAGTCCGTCATGTCCACCGCGGCTCGAAGCTGGTCTGCCCCCAGCGCCTTGGTGGGCGCGAGGTACAGCGCGGTGGCGCGCGGGTCGGTCGACAGACGGGACAGTACGGGCATCCGGTAGGCCAGCGACTTGCCCGACGCGGTGCCCGTCGAGACCACCACGTTGCGGCCCGACCACGCGAGCGATGCGGCCTCTGCCTGGTGGGTCCACGGCTGCGGGATCCCGCAGTCCTGGAAGACCTCGACGACGGCGGGCTCGAGCCACTGCGGCCATGCGGCGTACCGGGACTCACGTCCCGGCAGCTCCGCCGCGTGGGTCAGCGGAGACTCTCCCGGCGGCGTTCCGGCCAGCGCTCGTCCGAGCAGCATTGCGCCGAACGAGGAGGCCGGTGCGTCGGTCGTCGTGCTCACTGTCCCTCACTCCCTCGGTGCTCGTGTCGATCGTAGAAGAACGGGCGGACAGCGCCCGCGAGGATCTTTACGAAGTTGTTGTCTCGTCGACTGTCGCGCCGCCGTCCGACGTGGTTCACTGTTCTCGGTCGCAGCTTCTGTGTTCGTTTTCACGCTCGCAGGATCTAATGTTGCGGGCGCGGTGCGTGAAGCTCTGCCCACGGGGTGACTCTTGGGGGGGATCATCACAGCGGTCGGAACCGGCCCGATGGACTGTAAGTGCCGTTCATCGCATCCGGTGTTCAAGAAAAGGATAGACAAGCATGGCACAGGGAACTGTGAAGTGGTTCAACGCCGAAAAGGGCTTCGGCTTCATCGCACCCGAGGACGGCTCCGCTGACGTCTTCGTCCACTACTCCGAGATCCAGGGCAGCGGCTTCCGCACCCTCGAGGAGAACCAGCGCGTGGAGTTCGAGGTCGGACAGGGCACCAAGGGCCCCCAGGCCACGGGTGTCCGCGCCGTCTGATCTCGATCGGACAGTCTCTACCGACACGTCCCCCGTCGCCTCTCGAGGTGGCGGGGGACGTCTCGTTTCCGTGACACTGCGTCGCGGACACCACGCCGGCGGGGCGTTCGTGGCTTACTGTCGCGATCGTGAGCCAGTTGTCCTTCTTCTCCGCCGAGTCGACGCCGCCCGACGCGGCCGACCTCGCCGGGCTGCTGGCTGCGCAGGGTCAGCCCGTGATCGTGTCCGGGCGCACGCGCATCTCCGTCGTCGTCGACGCCACCTGGCGCGCCCACGCGGTGGCCGACCTCATCGAGTCGTGCGGCTTCGACGCCGAGATCACGACGACCGACGAGGGACGACCCCTGGTCCGGACCGAGCCGGTGCCCGAACTGGCGTCGCTCGCCGCGGAGTGGGTCCGGGGAGCGGTGAAGGCGGTGCCCGGAGGCTGGGTGCCGGGGCCGCGCGCCCTGCGGGCCTGGGTGGTGGCGGCGGGACGGCAGGAGGCCGGCGGGGCCAGGTTCGTCCTCGGACTCGATCCGCACGCACCCGACACGCACCCGGTACTCGCCCAGTCGCTGATGCGCGCAGGTGTGGCGCCGACTCTGGTGGGAACCCACGGAGGGTCGCCGGCACTCCGGATCACCGGTCGCCGACGGGTGACCAGGCTTCTCGAGAACATCGGCGAGCCGCCACCGGGCGCTCTCGCCGCGGGCGGGTGGCCCGTCCTCGTGTAGAGGAACAGGGGGACTCGGACAGGGGTCACCGACGGTCGATGGGCCGCGGTGTCACATGCGAGTTGCACGTGTGTGTCACTCTGTAGTGTGTCGGCTTCGAACGGTTCGGGGTATCGACGCAGGTGAACGGGTTCCCTCTTGCGGGGGCCAGGAAGGTTCGGCAGCAGGTGGCAGCAGGAGACAGCACGGGGAACTCGTCGTCCGGCGCGTCCGGGCTTCGGCGTCTCGTGATCGTCGAGTCACCCACCAAGGCCAAGAAGATCGCGCCCTATCTGGGCAAGAACTACGTGGTCGAGGCCTCGGTCGGGCACATCCGAGACCTCCCGCGTGGTGCTGCAGACGTCCCGGCCAAGTACAAGGGCGAGTCCTGGGCTCGTCTCGGTGTCGACGTGGATCACGACTTCGAGGCCCTCTACGTCGTCAGCCCGGAGAAGAAGAGCAAGGTCGCCGAGCTCAAGAGCCTGCTCAAGGACGCCGACGAGCTCTACCTCGCCACCGACCCCGACCGCGAGGGCGAGGCCATCGCGTGGCATCTCCTCGAGACACTCAAGCCGAAGATTCCGGTTCGACGGATGGTCTTCCACGAGATCACCGAACCGGCCATCCTCGCCGCAGCCGCCGACACGCGCGAACTGGACACCGACCTCGTAGATGCCCAGGAGACGCGCCGCATCCTCGACCGCCTGTACGGCTACGAGGTCTCGCCGGTGCTGTGGAAGAAGGTCATGCCGAAGCTGTCGGCGGGCCGTGTCCAGTCGGTGGCCACACGTGTCATCGTGCAGCGCGAACGTGAGCGCATGGCGTTCCGGTCGGCCGAGTACTGGGACATCTCGGCGCAGCTCGACGCCGGCGCCGAGGCGACGCCGCGGGCGTTCGGTGCGCGCCTGGTCAACGTCGACGGTTCGCGTGTCGCGTCGGGTCGCGACTTCGGTGCCGACGGCAAGCTGAAGTCCGAGGGCGTCACCGTCCTCGACGAGGCACGCGCACGCCGGTTGTCCGAGGCGCTGGACGGTGTCGATCTGACCGTCGCGTCGGTCGAGTCCAAGCCGTACACACGTCGTCCGTACCCGCCGTTCATGACCTCGACCCTGCAGCAGGAGGCGGGGCGCAAGCTCCGTATGTCCTCCGAGCGCACCATGCGTATCGCGCAGCGGTTGTACGAGAACGGCTACATCACCTACATGCGTACCGACTCGACGAACCTGTCGGCGTCGGCGATCGATGCCGCACGTCGCCAGGCCACCGAGCTGTACGGCCCCGAGTACGTGCACGACAGCCCGCGGCAGTACACCCGCAAGGTGAAGAACGCGCAGGAGGCGCACGAGGCCATCCGCCCCGCCGGTGACTCCTTCGCGACGCCGGGCCAGCTGCACAGCTCGCTGGACACCGACGAGTTCCGCCTCTACGAACTCATCTGGCAGCGCACGGTCGCATCGCAGATGGCGGATGCGCGCGGAACCACTCTGTCACTGCGTATCTCGGGCACCGCGGGTACCGGTGAGGAGTGCACCTTCGCCGCGTCGGGACGCACCATCACGTTCGCCGGCTTCCTCAAGGCCTACGTCGAGAGTGTCGACGATCAGGCCGGTGGACAGTCCGACGATGCCGAGTCCCGGTTGCCGGTTCTCGAGCAGGGACAGGCGGTCACCGCCACCGGTCTCGATCCCGACGGTCACACCACCAACCCGCCGGCCCGCTTCACCGAGGCGTCGCTCATCAAGACGCTCGAGGAACTCGGCATCGGTCGCCCCTCGACGTACTCGTCGATCATCAAGACGATTCTCGACCGCGGGTACGTCTACAAGCGCGGCAGCGCCCTGGTGCCGTCGTGGGTGGCGTTCTCCGTGATCGCGTTGCTGGAGGCGCACTTCGGCCGACTGGTCGACTTCGACTTCACCGCAGGCATGGAGGACGACCTCGACGCCATCGCCGGTGGCCGCGAACGACGTGGAGACTGGTTGTCCGCCTTCTACTTCGGCGGGGAGAACGGCACGGAGGGGTCGGTCGCACGGTCCGGCGGACTGAAGAAGATGGTCGGCCAGAACCTCGAGGACATCGACGCTCGCGTCATCAACTCGATCCACCTGTTCGACGACTCCGAGGGTCGCGACGTGCACGTCCGCGTCGGTCGCTACGGTCCGTACCTCGAACGGATGGTGCAGAACCCGGACGATCCCGACGGGGATCCGATCTCGCAGCGTGCGAACCTGCCCGACGACCTTCCGCCGGACGAGCTGACGCTCGAGTTCGCCGAGAAGCTTTTCGCGACTCCGCAGGAGGGGCGCAAGCTCGGTGTCGACCCGCTGTCGGGTCACGAGATCGTCGCCAAGGAAGGACGATTCGGGCCGTACGTCACCGAGATCATCCCCGAGGAGCCCGAGCCCACCCCGGACATCGTTCCGGTGGAACAGCATTCGTCCGACGGGGGCGGCGGCACCGCCGTGGCCACCAAGGCGGCGAAGAAGGCTCCCGCCAAGAAGGCCGCGAAGAAGGCGACCGCACCGAAGCCGCGAACGGGCTCGTTGCTCAAGTCGATGGACCTCGCGACGGTCACGCTGGACGACGCGCTGAAGCTGCTGTCGTTGCCGCGCGTGGTGGGCGTCGATCCCGAGAGCAAGGAAGAGATCACGGCGCAGAACGGGCGCTACGGTCCCTACCTCAAGAAGGGCACCGATTCCCGCTCGTTGGCCACCGAGGACCAGATCTTCACCGTCTCCCTCGAGGAGGCTCTGAAGATCTACTCCGAGCCCAAGCGTCGCGGACGTCAGGGTGCGGCCACGCCGCCGCTGCGCGAACTCGGTGTGGACACGGTCAGCGGTCAACCCATGGTGATCAAGGACGGCCGCTTCGGTCCGTACGTCACCGACGGTGAGGCCAACGCCAGCCTGCGCAAGGGTGACGAGGTGGGCACCATCACCGACGAGCGGGCCATGGAACTCCTCGCGGATCGCCGCGCTCGCGGGCCCGTGAAGAAGAAGGCCACCAAGAAGGCTCCGGCGAAGAAGGCTCCCGCGAAGAAGGCTCCCGCGAAGAAGGCGGCAGCAAAGAAGACGCCGGCCAAGAAGGCTCCCGCGAAGAAGGCGGCTGCCAAGAAGACCGCTGCGAAGAAGACTCCGCCCGCGGAGTCCTGAGGACCGCATCTGTCCGCGATTGCTCCTACCGTTCTCCTCACACACGAGGAGAGGGGCACATCATGGCGGGGACGTACACATCCGTGGGGCCGTCGGTCGACGTCACGGGCGAGAAGCTCGATCTGGTCACCATCCTGGCGGATCAGCGCGGGATGCTCGCGATCACGGCGCGGGGGATCTCCGACGAGCAGGCGCGCCGGCGCACGACAGTCAGTGAGTTCACGCTCGTCTCGCTGATCGCGCACGTCGCGTCGGTGATCCGCGGGAACGTGACCATGCTCGAGGAGCGCGACGAGAACTCGACCGTCGACTTCTCGGGATCGGGCGAGCCCGAGGCGCCCGAGTCGATCGAGCAGGTGCTGGCCGAACTCGACTCCGCCGGCCGCGCGCTGGAGCAGTGCATCGCCGCGCTCGGCAGCCTCGACGATCTGATTCCACAGCCCACCGCACCGTGGGCGCCGGAGCGCATCTGGTGGACCGCGCGGCGCGTACTGCTGCACCTGTTGCGCGAGATCGCCCACCACAGCGGGCACGCCGACATCATCCGCGAGGCTCTGGACGGGCAGTCGACGATGGGTGTGGTGGCGGGAGACATGGGGTTGGAGTTCTAGACGCGGGCCCCGCCGCACGGGGTGTGCACACAGGGTGCAGTAGGTGAACACCGGTTATAGCAGGCTGCAGGGGGTGTGCGCATCACGGAGAGGGTGTGTGCACCCGGTGCATCGGCCACAGGCGATGCGCGGTTGACCCGACCCCCGGAGCGGTACTCTCACTCTCGAACCACTGACCTACTTCGGGAGTACTGATGGCCGGCGGACTGGTAGCCCTGCTCGACGACGTGGCAGCACTTGCCAGGCTGGCGGCGGCGTCCATCGACGACGTCGGCGCCGCGACCGGCAAGGCGACGGCCAAGGCCGCCGGTGTGGTCATCGACGACACGGCCGTGACGCCGCAGTACGTGCGCGGTCTGGCCGCCGAACGCGAGCTGCCCATCGTGCGGCGCATCGCGATCGGGTCGCTCCGCAACAAGCTGCTGATCATCCTGCCGATCGCGCTGCTGCTCAGCCAGTTCCTGCCGTGGCTGCTGACGCCGATCCTCATGGTGGGCGGTGCCTACCTCAGTTACGAAGCGATGCACAAGATCTGGGGCGCCATCTCCGGACACGGCGCTCACGACCACGACGAGGACGGACCTCGCGACGAGGACACCGTCGTCGCCGGAGCCGTGCGCACCGACCTCATCCTCTCCGCGGAGATCATGGTCATCGCGCTCGACACCATCGCCGCCGAGGGTTTCTGGAGCCGGCTGATCATCCTGGCCGTCGTCGCGGTGGTGATCACCGTCCTCGTCTACGGCGTGGTGGGTCTCATCGTGAAGATGGACGACATCGGTCTCCGGTTGGCCGACACCTCGTCGGGCATCGCGCAGACCGTCGGGCGCGGACTGGTCAAGGGCATGCCCAAGGTCATGGCGGTGCTGTCCGTGGTGGGCACCGCGGCGATGCTGTGGGTCGGCGGCCACATCCTGCTCAACGGCATCGACGAGCTGGGCTTCCACCCGATCTACGAGTTCGTCCACCACATGGAGGACGCGGTCCACGACGTCGCCGGTATCGGGGGTGTGCTGGCGTGGATCGTCAACACGCTGGCATCCGCGCTGATCGGTCTCGTGGTCGGCTCCATCGTCGTGGCCATGATGACCGGAGTGTCCTCGCTGCTGGCCAAGCGTCGCGGTGGGGCTGTCGCACAGGAGCACTAAGCTTTCCTCCCATGGCGGGAGTGTTCGAACGGCTGGTCGGTCAGCACGAGGTGGTCGCCGAGCTGTCCGACGCCGCGGCGGCCGCGCGCGAGGGTGACATCGGTTCCCGCATGACGCACTCGTGGCTGTTCACCGGGCCTCCCGGGTCCGGCCGCTCCATCGCCGCTGTCTGCTTCGCGGCCGCGCTGCAGTGCACCGATCCGGACCTCATCGGGTGCGGCCACTGCCACGCCTGCACCACCACCATGCACGGCACCCACGGCGACGTGCGCCGCATCGTGCCGCAGGGCCTCAGCATCTCGGTCAAGGAGATGCGCGAGGTGGTGCAGATGGCAGCGCGTCGCCCCACCACGGGGACGTGGCAGATCGTGGTCATCGAGGACGCGGACAGGCTGGGTGAGCGCGCTTACAACGCGCTCCTCAAGGCGGTCGAGGAGCCGCCGGCCCGCACCATCTTCCTGCTCTGTGCACCGTCCGTGGATCCGGAGGACATCGCCGTCACCATCCGTTCGCGCTGCCGGCACGTGGCTCTGGTGACGCCCAAGCCCGAAGACATCGCGCGCGTGCTGCGGGAGAACGACGGCCTCGACGAGAAGACCGCCGCGTGGGCCGCCTCGGTGGGCGGCGGGCACGTGGGCCGCGCACGTCGCTTGGCGACGGATCCGGAGGCGCGCGAGCGACGGCAGCGGGCACTGGGCATCGCCAAGGCGGCGCTCCGCCCCGCCACCCAGTACGCGGTGGTCGAGGAGCTGGTGAAGGCAGCCGAGTCCGACGCGGTGCAGCTCAACGCCGACCGCGACGAGCGGGAGACCGACGAACTGCGGACGTCCCTGGGCGCCGGCGGCACCGGCAAGGGTGCAGCGGGCGCGCTGCGCGGATCCGCCGGCGTGCTCAAGGAACTGGAACAGCGGCAGAAGTCGAGGCGCACTCGTACCGGTCGTGACTCGCTGGACCGGGCGCTCATCGACCTCGCCGGGCTGTACCGCGACGCTCTCGCGCAGTCGTACGGTGCCGCGTCGACGATGACGCACCCCGACATGGAGGATCAGGCCCGCGGCCTCGCCTCGGTGTCGAGCCCCGAGTCGTTGCTGCAGTGCATCGAGGCGATCCTCCGGTGTCGCGAAGCGCTGGAGATGAACGTCAAGCCCAAGTTCGCGGTCGACGCGATGGTCGCCACACTGGGCTCGGCGGCACGCTGACCCCCGTTTTGGGTTCGGGCGGGGGGACCGGTTAAACTTGCGAAGGCTCCTCAGGGAGCCACGCCGCCTTAGCTCAGTCGGTAGAGCATTTCACTCGTAATGAAAAGGTCAAGAGTTCGATTCTCTTAGGCGGCTCCACCCAGCTTTGACCAGCGGTTATGCAACTTGCATAGCCGCTGTTGTCGTTAGAATTGCGCCCGATGCGCCGTTCTCGGTCACTCACAGCTCACTCGTCTCGTGCGTCCGACCTGCGGATACGGCGTGGATTGGAAGCCCATGACCGGGCGCAACGCCGACTCCGTCCCGGGGTCTGATCCGGGGCGTCGGGTTTCGGTGCCGCGACCGCTTCGGGCCCCGCTTCGCGTGCAACGGCCCGCCCGCCCGCGCGACCGGTGACGCGCGGTTTACGTCGTCGGCTCCCGCAGACTCACGTCGAGGCCTGTGATGGTGGTGTCGACGACGAAACGGTAATAGTCCCAACGCATTCGGGTGGCGGTCTCGCCGCCTCGGCGAAGGGGCGGATGAAGGTCTAGCCAAACGCGCGGACCTCCGCGGAGGCAGTGGGTATCTGAGCGAACTCGGCCATCATCGTGGCGTGATCACGATGGCCGTCACCCTCGTGCTGAAGTCGATCGTCGCCTATCGATACCGTCATCATGGCGTTGTTGAGGAGCGCCGCACAGGCGAAATCCGCACGGCCTGCGAAGCCCGCGCGGTGCAGAACGGTCATACCAGCCTCGAGGACGGGCATTGCCGCGGGAAGCGTCGGGCCGTGCATGAGCATCCACTTCGCCGAGCCCGGATACTCCGCAGCGAGGGGTCCGGCCGAGCCCAGAAGCGCGCGGAACCACTCCTGCCACGGCAACCCCGCGTCGGGCGGCTCGATCCTCCCGAGCATCCGCTCCACGACCCGGCGGTACAGGAGATCCTTCCCCCCGACGTGGTGATAGATCACCGAGGCGGCAACGCAGAGCCGCGCGGCAAGGTCACGGAGCGACCAGCTCATCAGATGCGACTCACGGGTCAACTCGACCGCAGCGCCGATGACCACCTCCGGACTCGTCCCCACATGGAATCTTGCCGGGTCCGTCGTCGTCACTGTGCCTCCCGTCAGTTGTCGACACGTCATCAGAACGCTGTTCAACGTAGTATGTGATAATCGTTTTCATTAAGTTGATGGAAGGGGTGCGATGAGCGTGGCGCGGAGTGACGTTGTGGCGGAGGAAGGTTCGATCTTCGCGCCGGTGCGGGGCAATCTTGCGGGGGTCATTGCTCTGACTGTGCTGAGCGCGGCCGGCAGCGTGATCCCGTTCATCGCCATCGTCGAGCTCGCTCGCACGTTGCTCCCGTCGATGGACGGAGCACCTGTCGACGCGGGTCGGATCTGGGCGATCGTCGCGGTTGCAGTGATCGCGCTGATCGTGAGCTTCGGCGCAGCCTTCCTGTCCGGCTTGGTCGGTCACTTCGCAGACGCCACGCTGCAGCACTCGCTGCGCCGGAGGATCGTCGGCCACCTCCAACGCCTGCCGCTGGGCTGGTTCGATCAGCGCAGCTCCGGGGCAGCGCGCAAGCTCGTGGAGAACGACGTCGTCGCGTTGCACCAGTTGGTCGCGCACTCGATCCAGGATGTCCTGACCGCGATCATGGTGCCCCTCATCAGCCTGGCCTATCTCTTCATCGTGAACTGGCGGATGGCACTCGCTGCGCTGGTGCCGCTCGTGCTGATCTTCCTCCTCTACCCGCTGTTGATGCGGGGCGCGGATGAGAAGTACCAGCAGTACGACGCGGCGACACATGCCCTGTCCAACGCGACAGTGGAGTTCGTGCAAGGCATCACCGTCGTCAAGCGCTTCGGGCAGACCGGACGCAGCCATCGCCGCTATCGAGACGCGACCGCGGAATACTCGAAGTTCGTCGGCGAGTGGACCCGCGAAACGGCTGTGCTGTTCACGATCATCGAACTGCTCGCCTCGCCGATCGTCGTTCTCGCCTGGTTGCTGACCGCCGCGATGTGGTTGGTCGCGAGTGGCGGGGCAGCTCCGGTCGATGTGCTCCCCGGTATCCTCCTCGGGCTCGGGCTCACCGCGCCGCTGATGAAGCTCGGGGCCTCGGGCCAGTTCCTGCGCACCGCAGGCAAGGCCCGGCAGTCTCTCGCTGCGTTCTTCGCTCTTCCTCCCACCGCCCAGCCGGATGTTCCGCAGACACCGAAGGTCCACTCTGTCGGCTTCCGCGATGCGTCCTTCAGCTACGACGGCGAGCACCGTGTGCTTCACGAGGTCACCCTGTCCTGCGCCCCGGGTACCGTGACCGCCCTCGTCGGCACCTCGGGCTCGGGGAAGTCGACGCTGGCAAAGCTCGTTCCCCGGTTCTACGACGTCGACGCTGGTGCGGTCGAGATCGGCGGAGTGGACGTGCGCCAGATCGCGTCCGGAAAGCTGTATCAGCAGGTCGGTTTCGTGTTCCAGGACGTTCAGCTGCTACGTGCGAGCCTGCGAGACAACATCCGGCTGACTCGGCCCGACGCGACAGACGCCGAGGTCGAGAACGCGGCCCGCGCCGCCCAGATCCACGAGCGCATTCTGCGCTTCGATCGTGGCTACGACGCCGTGATCGGCGACGACGCGAACCTCTCCGGCGGTGAGGCCCAGCGGGTCACGATCGCCCGCGCGCTACTGGCCGATGCTCCTGTCCTCGTGCTCGACGAGGCGACCGCGTTCGCCGATCCGGACTCGGAAGCGGCGATCCAACAGGCGCTTTCCACCCTCGCGGCAGACCGCACTGTGCTCGTGATCGCCCATCGACTGCACACGATCGTCGCAGCGGATCAGATCCTCGTGCTCGACGGCGGCCGCATCATCGAGCGAGGCACGCATCCCGAGCTCGTCGCGAGCGGGGGCCGGTTCGCAAAGATGTGGGCCGACTACCAGGCCAACCATGCCCGCTCTCTCCCGGAAGGAACAGGAGCATGATGATCCGCCGCCTGCTCCACTACTGCTCGCCCCGCGCGCGCCGACTGGTGATCGTGGAGCTCAGCCTCGTTGTGGTCGCCGCGGTGCTGCAAGGCATCGCGTTCCTCTTGCTCGTCCCCCTGTTGCGGTCGCTGTTCATCGGTGACCTCGACACGTCCCGGGGGTGGCTGATCGCCGTCGGCGGGACCGCCGCAGGCTATGTCGCCGCTTCGTGGTTCGCATCCCAGATCGGGATGAAAGCATCGACCGTAGTACTCGACTCGCTGCTGGAGCGGCTCGGTGACAGCGTTGTGTCGCTGCCGGTGTCGTGGTTCTCCACCGACCGGACCGGACTGATCACGGGCGTAGCGACGCAGGGCGCGATGTTCGTCTCGACGATGCCCTATGCCATCCTGCGGCAGATCCTCGCCGGGTTCATCGCTCCCGGCACCGTCCTGCTCGGCATGTACTTCTTCGACTGGCGACTCGCCCTGACGATGACAGTGATGGTGCCGATCATCGCGATCGGCTACCGCTGGCTCAGCCGAGCCATCGGCCGCGGCGACAAGGCACACTCGGTCGCGGTCGCAGAAGCCTCCAACCGGGTCGTCGAGTTCGCCCGCGCCCAGCCCACCCTCCGCACCGCCGGCCACGATTCGATCGCCGATCGGCTCGTCGAGCAGGCTCTGCAAGACCAGCACGACCAGTACCGAGGTGTGGTGATCACCGGGGGCTCGGCCATCGCTGTGTTCGCGGGACTCGTCCAACTCTCGATCACGGCGCTCCTGGTCGTCGGCGCGGTCCTCGCCACCGGCGGCACCGTCGACATCGCGACCCTGATCGCACTGCTCGTGCTCGGGGTGCGGTTCAACGAGCCCATCGTCGCCGCGGGCGACCTCGGTGGCGGCGTCGCCGTGGCGAAAACCACGATCGATCAGCTCGACGAGCTCGCGGCCGTCCCCAGACTGCCCGAGCCGGAGCATCCGGCGACGCCCGCCGACTTCGGCATCGAATTCCAGGGAGTCACCTTCAGCTACAACGGCGCCCCGGTGCTCCGGGAGCTGTCCTTCACTGCCCCCACCGGCGCGATGACCGCTGTCGTCGGCCCCTCCGGATCGGGCAAGACGACGATCACCAAACTCATCGCCCGCTTCTACGACCCCGACGCCGGCACAGTGTTCATCGGCGGTGTCCCCGTGCCCGAGTTGGGCACGGACGTGATCGAACGTGCCGTGGCCCCCGTCTTCCAGGACGTCTACCTGTTCGACGACACCATCCTGAACAACATCTGGATCGGCGGCCCAGACCTGCCCCGCGACGAGGTCATCTCCGCCGCCACCCGTGCCCGCGTCGACGAGATCGTCGAACGCCTCCCCGGCGGATGGGACGCGCGCGTCGGTGAAGGCGGCTCGAATCTCTCCGGCGGAGAACGGCAGCGCATCTCCATCGCCCGAGCTCTCCTCAAAGACGCACCCGTCGTGCTGCTCGACGAGGCCACCAGCGCGCTCGACATCGGCAACGAGATCGCCATCGGCCAGGCCATCGACTCGATCCGCACAGGCCGCACCCTCATCGTCGTGGCCCACCGGCTGCAGACCATCATGACCGCCGACCGAATCATCATGCTCGACGGCGAAGGCGGCATCCGCGAATCCGGCAGCCACGCGGAACTGCTCGCCGCGGGAGGCGCCTACGCCCGGTACTGGCGCGAACGCGTCGACGCCACCGGCTGGCAGCTGACCCGGCACGACTGAATCGCCCGAATCCCGAGCGGGCGTCACGGTCGTCAATGCCGAGCTACCTGCGGGATCTGGAGGATGGGCCGAGCGGGACGCTGCTCCTGGACGGCATGTGCTCCCGCCTGGCAGGACGCCTGGTGCTCGACCTCGGGCGCGTCGCCTTCGCGGCCGGAGAGGTCACCGCGGTCCGCGGCATCAACGGCGCCGGCACATCCACCATCCGGCGGTCGTGAACTCGAGGTCTGCAATCGTCCGGTACGAACGGGCTCTACGAGACCGAGTGCATCCGCCGACTCGATGAGCGCGTTGCCGTAGGCGATCTCCTCGAGTGCCGATCTCTCGGTCGAGTCACTGACGTGTACTGGCTGACCGAATCCGAAATATGTGCCAGCTCAACATTTGTCGCTGGCCTGCCTCCTCATCAGCGGTGCCACGACGCCATTCGCAGCGGCACTGTCACCAGCTACGCCGACTTCGAGGTCGAGGCGTGCCGGGCGGCGATCCGCCGGGAGAAGACGTCGATGATGAACACCCTCCCGGCGTCATCCGCCGGCGCCCGGCGTCGATGCGCCACAACGCATCACGCAGCGCGTCGACGACCACCGCGTCGGAGATCGTTCGCAGCGCCGGCGAGCGCCCTGGGGTCGGAGATCTGTGCATCTGCGTTGTCACGTGCCCAACGGCGAGGAATCGCAGCGCACTCGTGGTCATGTCCACTTCTCAGCGGGCATTGTTAACGCCGGATGTCGGTGGTGTAAGGACTTTCGACTGAGTGCCTCTCTGCGTTGACCAGGCCTTTCCTCCGTTGTTGAATACTGCTTCAACAACGATTCGAGTTGTTGCATGCCGGTGCTTCACGGGCATGGGTGACATACACGAGAGGGGTTCCATGCCGGGCCATCTATTGTCCGGGCCCGTTGCTGTCGTCGCTTCGGAATCGGCTGCGTCCGCGGATCCGATCGACGGCGCGTGCGATGTGACCGACGAGATCATTCGAGATCCCGATATCGGGACAGTCATGGGCTTGTGGGCTCGGAAGGGCCTGTGGGTCGGCGGTGAGCCCGAGGGTGGTGACGAGGACGTCCGGTGGTTGCAAGGCCCCTCGCGGTTCGTCGACCTTCGTCGTCCGGTGCAGCGCCCCGATTTCGAGGGTGTCGAGTGCTGGAACGATCTGCAGCCGGAGCATCGTCGCTGGATCGCCACCCAGGACGGCTTCGCGGGAACGCTGCAACGCACTGGCAATCATTTCCGGTGGAATCGATACGTCGAGTTGCACCCGTCGAGTCGAATCGATGAAGGAGTGATGAGCGGGGACGCAAGCACTCTCGTGGAAACCGGGCTCGGCGCGGACTTCACCGAGCACTGGCAGCGAACGTACTCGTCGCCCGAGCACTGCGGAGCAATCGAACTTCACGACGGGGGCGTCGCTCGCGCTGTGCTGGTCCGTTGCGGCTCCTTGTTCGGATGGGCGAAGTCGGACCCGAACGCGGTCCATGGCCTCGAGATCGCACTCGGTGTGGTGCACGAGGGAAATTGGATCGTCGAAGTCTCGTCGCTCCCGTACCGCGAGGGCGCCCACCTCGCTCCCGTCGTGCGTCCGGGCATCGTGCGGCTGCTCGACGCAGACGCTTGCGGCACTGAATCGGCACATCACTGGAACATCACTTATTCGGAAGGAAACCTGGACCTGTGACCACTATTTCGGCATTTACGTCGGTGCCTGTGATCGACATCAGCGGTTTGCGATCGATCGACTCCGAGGAGCGCGCGCAAGTGGTCGACGCTTTGCGGACGGCCGCTCGCGACGTCGGCTTCTTCTATATCGGCGGTACCGGATTGGATCGGACGCTGTTCGAGGACCTGCTCGACATGTCCAAGCGGTTCTTTGCCCTGCCCACCGACGAGAAGATGCGCTACTACATCGGTTTGTCGAAGAATCACCGTGGCTATGTGCCCACCGGCGAAGAAGGTTTCGACAACGGTGCGGCACCTGATCTCAAAGAAGCTTTCGACACCGCTCTGGAAGTACCGGCCGATGATCCTGATCATCTCGGGGGTAACCCTCTGCTGGGGCCGAACGTCTGGCCGGAGATCGACGGATTCGCGGAGGTGGTCTCGTCCTACTATCGGGCCATCGATCGACTGGGACGTGAGCTTCTGAGCGCTTTCGCGATCGGCTTGGGCCAGGATCCCGACACGTTCAGTCGTCATGCGACCAAGCCGGTGAGTCAGTTGCGCATGATTCACTACTGGCCCGACGACAATGCCGTGGACGCAGTCGGCATCGGAGCGCACACGGACATGGAATGCTTCACCCTCCTCAAGCCCACCGCCCCGGGGTTGGAGGTCATGAACGGGGCAGGTGAGTGGATCGACGTTCCGCCGATCCCAGACACGCTCGTCGTGAACATCGGCGACATGCTCGAACTGTGGACGAACGGGCAGTTCGTCGCCACGACGCATCGGGTTCGGAAAGTCACAGACGAGCGGTATTCATTCCCGTTCTTCTTCGCACTCGATTACGACACAGTGGTGGAACCGTTGCCCGAGTTCGCCGACGGCGGCAACCACGAAAAAGTGGTGTTCGGTGATCACCTCTACTCCATGACCATGCAGAGCTTCCACTACCTTCGGGAGCGCCGCCGGCGCGGTGAGATCGAGCTGCCCTCAGGAAGCTACGAACTCGATCCGGACAACCCCGTTCCCCTGTTCGGGCAAGGCGCACGACACACGGAGACCGCAGGAGTGCCGTCGTGACAACGTTGCGTAGCAGTGCATGTGACAACCCGGTTCGTCCGTCGTGTGAGCGGAGTGCTCGATGAACACAGCGCAACTGGCCGAGGACAGCGTCGGTCGTGTCGAGCGAGCAGGTGTGGAGTTCCTACCTGTGGAAGCACGCGACTCGTCCCCGCGCAATCTGGCGGTAGTGTTCGTCGGCGCAGGTTTCACTCTGACGAGCGCGGTGGCGGGCTGGCTGTTCATCGGCTTCGGGCTCAATTTCTGGCAGGCAGTGTCAGCAGGCGCTGTGGGATTGGTGATCGGAACTGCGGTGGTGGTACCGACCGCTTTGATCGGACCGCGAACCGGGACCAACATGACAGTCGCCAGCAGCGCTGACTTCGGAATTCGTGGCAGGTTCATCGGGTCGGTGCTCTCGTTGTTGATCGCATTGCTCTTCGCCGCCTTGACGGTGTGGACGAGCGGGGACGCTCTGGTCGCCGCGTCCTCCCGGCTCCTCGGCACACCCGACACCGGTGTCGCGCATGCCGCGAGCTACGCCGTCGTAGCGGCGGGAATGGCCGTGGTGGCGTTGTACGGCCACGCGACGATCGTGGCGGTACAGAAGCTGGTCGCGCCCGTGGTGGGGGCGGTCATGGTCGTCGGCTTCTTCGTGTTCTCCAGCACCTTCGACGCGACGTCGTCGACCGGACAGTACGCCTTGGGTGATCTGTGGCCATCATGGATCCTTGCAGTCGTCTTCACTGCTGCGGCTCCCATCTCCTACGCACCCACGATCAGTGATTACACGCGGCGTATCTCCCCGGCCCGCTACAAGGATCGGTCGATCGTCGGGGCGTTGGCGATCGGCCTGCTGGCCGGTGGTCTCATTCCCATCGTCTTCGGCGCCTACACCGCCTCAGCGACAGTGGGGTCGACCAGCAGCGGCTACGTCAGCGGTCTGGTGATGAGTGCACCGAGCTGGTACGTGGCCGGCATCGTGCTCATGGCCCTACTCGGTGGTGTGGGACAGGGCGTGCTGTGCATCTACGCCAGTGGACTCGATATCGAGGGACTACTACCGAGATTGAAGCGCGTGCACACGACAGCGATCACCGCCGCACTGGCCGTGGCGTTGCTGTATCTCGGTGTGTTCGTGTTCGACGCTGCCGACTCGGTCTCGACCATGTCGGTCGTCCTCAACACCATGGTCACGCCGTGGGCCGTCATCATGATCATCGGGTTGGTGCGCCGTCGGCACACAGGCTACGACACCGACGATCTCCAGGTCTTCGCCGCTGCACGCACGGGCGGCATCTACTGGTACTCGGGCGGCTGGAACGTGGACGCAGTGCTGGCGTGGGTCATCGGCTCCGCCTTCGGTGTGTTGACCGTGACCACTCCGACCTATGTGGGACCTCTCGCTGGTATCGCCGGCGGAATCGATCTGAGCACCCTCGGCTCGGGCTGCGTCGCGGGGCTCTGCCTGATCGCGCTGTCAGCCAGGGTGCGCCGACGGAGCGACCGTGTGGGGGAATCGAAGCCCGAGCTCCGCATCGACGAAGGTGGTAGCCATCTCGAGCAGAGTGGTGGTGTCGGCCGCCTGCGTCAACCGCTGAGTTGAGAGTCCATCGACGACGACGATCAGTTTGAATGCACTCGAGGCAGGGTCTGCGAGCCGGAACACACCTGCTCGCAGACCCTCCTCGAGCACGTCGGTCAGAGCTCCCACCCACAAAGCATTCTGACGGTCCAGCTCAGCGAGCAGCGACGCATTGTCTCTTCCGAGACGCCACACATCCATCCAGATGGCGGCACTCCCTGCGCCGGGGGTTCCGAGAACTCGGAGGAACCGGGCGATCTTGGCGACTGGAGAGTCGGCGGCCGCCATTGCCGCCGCCAAGTGCTCCAACTCTGCTTCGCTGTAGCTGCGAAATGTGGCAGTGACCAGCTGATCCAGTGACGAAAAATAGTGACTCGACAGACTCGGTGTGATCCCGAGCTCGTCCGCGACGCGTCGCAGCGTCACAGCACCCAGGCCATCTGCTTTGGCTACTCGCACGGCACATTGCAGAATCTCCGCGCGTCGAGCCCCGGGATCCTTGCGTCGCCTGCCGGCGAGAGAGGTGGGTCGGGACACGGTCAGCTTTCTACACTCTCTCGATGGTCCGAGCGATTCGACGACGTACCCAATCTACCGGGCCGTCGACTCGGTACCGGAGGTGCCGTCGACGACATCACGAACCGGGCTGTCACCCAGGTCTCGCTCGGTGGCACCGAGCCACTGGTGTCGGATTCGGGTACTCCGATCAGCGACCGCGACTCGCGGCAAGTGGACGGTACGGATCAGTTTCTTGTTCACGAATTCGTCGATTCCGTACCTCCCCAGTTCGCGGCCGAATCCGGATCTCGTCACTCCAGCGAACCCGGCCGACCGCTCGCTCGAACACGGAGAGCCGATGGGGAGGGCGTCGCGAAGCGCGACCTGGCGGTCAGCCGGTTCGTCGAACTGACGGCCGCCGCTCCCGGACGCCTCGTCGACATCTACGGTCGTGAGGGGGTCGTCCGCCCGAGTGCGGACCCCGACCTCGTTGTCCTCGATCCCGACCGCACGTACCTCGCGCCGAGTGAGAATCTGCACTCGTCCGGCAAGGTCAGCAATGGAGACGGCTGAGAGGTGCACGACGGGGAGTGGGTCGGTCGGGACAGCATTCGGAAGCTTCGTGCCGGGCAGTACTCCTGAACTCTGACCACGCGCACCACGAGAGGCGAGATGACATGAAAGCATTGGTATTCCGCGAGTATGGCGGTCCCGAAGTCCTGAAGATCGAGGAGCTCCCGGATCCGGTTCCTGGATTCGGTGACGTCGTGGTCGACCTGAAGGCGACCGCGCTCAACCACGTCGACATCGATGTGCGCGAGGGCGTCTCGCGCTTCGACTTCGCGATGCCGCACACCTTGGGCCTGGAGGGCGCCGGCATCATCTCCCTGGTCGGTGACGGTGTGGACCCGGCTCGGATCGGCGAGCGCGTAGCCGTCTCGTACATCCGCACGTGCGGCCACTGCGAGTGGTGTCTGCGAGGGATGGAGAACATCTGCGTCGATCGCAAGCTGCTCGGCGAGCACGTACCGGGCACGTACGCGCAGAAGATTCTGACACCTGCCGACCATTGCCTGACACTTCCCGACACCGTCGACTTCGGTGAGGCGGCTGCCGCGCTCAGTGCATTCGGCACCGCCTGGCACGCGCTCATGATCCGCGCCGAGGTGAAGCTGGGAGAGACCGTGCTGATCCATTCGATCGGGGGCGGTGTGGCATCGGCTGCACTCCAGATCTGCAAGGCCGCCGGGGCGACCGTGATCGGAACGGCCAGCCGAGACGACAAGTTGGCTCAGGCGACCGCTGACGGTGCCGATCACGTCGTCAACTACTCGACGACCGATGTGCGCACCGCCGTCGACGAGATCACCGGAGGCCGAGGAGTGGAGCTGGTCTTCGACGCCGTGGGAGGGACAGCCTTCACCGAGTCGATGTTCATGCTGCGACCGTACGGTCGTCTGGTGTCGATCGGTGCTCACGCGGGGGAGATCGTCGAGTTCGACATCATCGAGTTCTTCCGCCGCCAGATCTCGTACATCTCCTCGCATACCCAGACACGCGACGAGATGCGTACCGTGCTCGACCTCGTCGGCAAGGGGGTGCTGCGCCCGCGTATCAATTCGCGCTACCCCTTGGATCGCGCCGGGGAGGCTCACGAGGAGTTGGCTTCTCGCACCACCTACGGGAAGATCATCCTCGACATCGATTGAGCAGAACGCTGGTGGACGCGGACGGCATCACCACGGCCTGGCGGGTGACGGATCGTCGATGGCGTGGAAGCGACCGAGCCTGGAACGGACAAACTCACGCCGCGACCTCGACGCACGATCAGGCGTCTCCCGATGAGGAAGTCGGGTCTGCGTGGTGATCACTCACCGGGCAGGTTGCCCTGTCGGCGTTCTATGTAGCCACGCGGCAGTGCGTTGTCACGGGCGGACCCGATGACGCATCCGATCAGGATGAGCGCCAGCATCGTGATCACGCCGAGGACTGGTCCGGGAAGCGGCAGGGTGATCCCCGACAGGCGAGGTACGACGATGAACAGCGCGATCGCCACGAGGCCGAGAGCGCCGCACACGCGCAAGGCAGCTTGGCCTGGCGTCGTCCTGCGCGGCCCGCTGAACTGAGCGGCATACGCCTCGGCGGGACCGAACTCTGCTTCCGGGGCGCTGTGTGTGGCGCTCACCGCGTCGTCGACTGTGTGCAGAACCTCGACGACGGCGACTTCGGTGCAGCCGCGTCGGCGCAGGTGATGGGCGAGATCGTTGTGGTAGCTCATGCTTGGTCCTCCCGGCCCGAAGGGGTGTCCAGTGCGTCGAGGACCGCGGTGAGGGTTTCGTTGAAGTCCGACCACTGGTGCTGAAGATCTCGATGGTGTCTCTTGCCCGTCTCGGTGATGGTCAAGACCTTTCGCGCGGGCCCGATATCGGGTGTCTGCCAGCGACTGGTGATGCAGCCCGCGTCCTGCAACTTGCTCAGCTGTGGGTAGACGGTCGCTCCGCGTGCGTCGATGCCGACAGCCCGCAGTCGTTCGACCAGTCCGTAGCCATGCGCAGGGCTTTCGATGAGAAAGCGAAGCAACAACAGGGGAAGTGCTGGACGAGTCCAGTCCCCGTAGTCGCTGGTGTCTGCCATCAGCAGATCATAATCGAAACTAATCTGAAATGAAACTAGTGCTACGTCCGAATATCGGTCTTGTTTCGTCCCGTGGCGCCCCCGGCGTGGTCACGGCGGCGTGAGGACCGAGTCCACTGCATGCTGGAGAATGGCGGTCGCTCGGTGCAGCGTGGCGGGATCGGTGGGCATCGCCCGGTCCCAGAACAGGCCGTCGAGAACTGTGTTGAGGAAGGCGGCGTTCAGCGACTGATCACCCTGTGGCGCTGCACCTTCGGCGACGAGAATGTCGAGCCACTGCTCGACTCTCCGTTGCGCTTCCTCGGCGAAGGACGCGTAGGCGGCTCGGATGTCTGCGGTGGGTTCGGGTACTGCGAACGCCTCGACGGTGCTGATCAACGCGCGCCGCGCCTGCGCACCGACGGCAGGCACCAGGACCTGCTCGAGGCAGCGCACGAGGCGATCCCGAGCCGGTATCGATCGGTCGTGGATGACGTCGGCGTCCGGTGTCACCACGTCGTAGATCGTGGCGAGTACGGCCTCCCGCAGTGCGCGCTGGGTGGGGAAGTGATGACGGAGAGAACCCATGCTCACTCCGGCGCGCGCGGCGACCGATCGCACGCTGAGTGTCGACGCCGGGTCCTCACCGATCATCTCGCAGGCAGCGATGAGTATCCGCGCCCGCGTGTCCGGGCCGGGTTCCTCCGGTGTCGGCATCGCGTCCCCTCTGTTCCTCTGCGCTCGTTCCTGCTCTGAGCAGGACCGATCAGTCGACCAGCACAATGTGCTAGCACGGTGTGCTAGCGTCGTCGCCATCGTTCGCGACAGTACAGCGTGCTAGTGGCACGGCCGGCGGAAGAGGAGCGAATCATGTTCGATCGAGTCAGGCGCCGCCGCGCGGCTCGTCGGGTGCGACCCGGCGACGGGCGAGCACTGCAGCCGTTCCGATGGTGGCAGTTGCTGGGACGTGCGCTGTTTCATCTCCCACCGTCGGGCCCCCATGAGCCGGAATGGTCCGTCGACATCCGACACTGGCAGGACCAGGCCTCCGGCTCTGTCACGGCCGATCTGTACAGAGACGGTCTGTGCGAGGCGCGCTCGGCACTGCCCGCAGCGTTCCCCGTCGGGGACGGCCGCATCGAGGTCGCGATGAGTGGTTTCGGGGTCAAGCGGTGCCATCTCGTCTCCGCTGACGGAAGCGAGCGGCAGCTGAGCCCCGACCCCCGCTCGGCCGAAGGGCGCCGGGCCCGATTCGACAGGCGGCACCCCGCGGCGAGTTCGGTCATCGGCGTCGTCTCGATCGCCCTCGTCCTGAGCGGAGTCCTGTCGCTCGCGGTGTATCTCGTCGAGACGGTGTCTCGAATTCCGCCGATCGCCGAGTCGGTCGGTGTCATCGCCGCACCGATCGATCTGCCGACGTGGTCGACGGTCGCCTCCACCGTCGGTGCCGCCGTGGGCAGCACGGAACGCGCTCTGCGACTGCGTTATCACTGGCTCGACGCCGCCGGCAACTGATCGGCCGTCGTCCACCCCTGCTACCGAATGGACATCCCGTGAACCGACACCACACACGTACCGCTGCGGCGGCCGCGATCTGCCTCGTTCTCGTCGGCTGCTCGACGACCTCGACCACGTCGAAGCCCGATACCGAAGTGCAGCAACCCCATTCCATGCCCGACTTGAACTGGTCCGCATGTCCCGACGGCGTCGGTGGCCCAGCCGAGGAACCGTCGCGCCTGCAGTGCGCGTCGGTGCCCGTGCCGGTGGACTACGACGACCCCGACGGTGAACAGATCGACCTCGAGATCTCCCGGCTGCCCTCTCAGAAGCCGGAGGAACGGCGAGGTGTGCTGTTGCTCAACCCGGGCGGCCCCGGCGGTACGGGGCTCGACCAACCGACGTTCCTGGTGAATCAGGGCATGCCGCAGTCCGTGCTGGACAGTTACGACCTCATCGGTATGGACACCCGCGGGGTGGGCCATTCCAGTCCCATCAGCTGCGGCTTCACCGACGACCTGCACTACTACGGCGCAGTCCCGCCGTACGCGTACGACCAGGCTGCCTTCGACGAGCAGGTTCGCACTGCGAGAGAGGTCGCGCGTCGGTGCGCCGAAGAGGACGACGGCCTGCTGCGCCACGTGAGCACCGCGAACATGGCGCGGGACCTCGACCGCGTGCGAGCTGCTCTCGGTGAGGACACCGCGAGCTTCCTCGGATACTCCTACGGCTCGGCACTGGGCGCGGCCTATGCGTCGATGTTCCCCGAGAGCACCGATCGAATCGTGTTGGACAGCAACATCGGTGACACCCATCTCGATCGAGCCGGGATGAGGCGCTATTCCCGAGGGATGGAGGACACCTTCCCGGATCTCGCCCGGTGGATCGCAGACCGTCACGATCGATACGGCCTCGGTGCGACCGAGGACGAGGTACGGGCGACGTACTTCGACATCGCCTCCAGGCTCGATGCCACGCCCGTGAACGGGGTCGACGGTCGCTCGTTCCGTCTCGCCACCTTCGTCACGCTGTACAACCCGGCGACGTACGAGACTGCGGCCGATGCATGGGTCTCGTACCGGGACGGTCTCGCGGCGGGTCAGGGTGGGGACCTGCCGCAGGCGGCTCCGGTGCCGTCGGCCGGCGACAACTCGTGGTCCGTCTTCCTGGCCGTCACCTGCAACGACGTCGAGTGGCCGCACGACGTGACGACCTACGAGACGGCCGTCGCTGCCGACAGGGTCGACTACCCGCTCTTCGGCGCAGCGGCGGCGAACATCATGCCGTGCGCGTTCTGGGCCCATGCGCCGGCCGAGCCCCCGGTCGCGATCGACACCGACGGACCGACGAACATCCTCATCGCGCAGCATCGAAGTGATCCGGTCACGCCCTTGCGTGGGGGTGAACTGCTCGACGAGCGCTTCGGCGACCGCTCCCGGCTGCTCACCGTCGACGGCAGTGGACACGGTGTCTTCGCACTCGGAACCAACCCCTGCGCGCAAGAGGTGGTCGCCGAGTATCTCGTCGACGGCGCCCTGCCCGAGAAGGACGCCCGGTGTCCTCGAGCGACGCAGTGAGCACCGGTCGACGCCGTGACATCTGTCATGACCGGCCGATGACAGTGTCACCGTATCCGGTGCACGCAGGCACTGGCAGCGGTCGGTCCTGTCGACGACTCTGGTTGTCGATGAACACCATTCGACCGGATCGACCGACGCGCGAGGAGGGCGACATGACGAACCAGCCGCACGACAGCACGCAGGACGCACCCACCACCGATGCCGGCGCGAGGGTGGTGGACAGTCTGGGCGGCACCAGCGGCATGATCCGCACCGCGATACCGGTGGTCGTGTTCGTCGTCGCCAACGCGGTCTGGACGCTGCCGGTCGCGATCGGCGCCGCGGTGATCGTCGCACTGGGACTGACCATCCATCGCGTCCGAGGTGGTGAGTCGATCGCCGCGGCGAGCGGCGGTCTCGTTGGCGTTCTCGCCGCCGGCGCCGTCGCGGCGATGAGTGGTAGTGCGAGCGGCTACTTCCTCCTCGGCATCTGGACCAGCCTGGTGGCCGGCGTCGTGGTACTCGCGTCGGTGGTGATCCGCAGGCCGGTGACCGGCCTGCTGTGGAACGCGCTGCACGGCAATCGATACGCGTGGCGACGGAACTCCTCGGTGCGCCGTGCCCACGACATCGCCACTCTCACTTTCGCGGTGCTCTTCGGTGCCCGGTACCTCGTACAGGACTGGCTGTACGACACCGACGCCACCGGCTGGCTCGCCGTCGCGAAGATCGCGATGGGTGCGCCGTTGTTCGCGGTCGCGGTGCTGGTCACCGTCTGGGCGTTCCGTCGTTCGACCACCCACTTCGTCCGCTGACAGACACCACTGACACACAGCTCTGCCCGCCCCATCAGAGGAAAGGACCTCCCATGACCACTGCACCCGATCTGATCGCGATCGACGACCTCTTCGGCCCGCCCGCTGAGGTCGGTGCCCGAATCTCTCCGGAAGGCAACCGAATCGCCTTCCTCGCACCGTGGAGGAACAGGCTCAACGTCTGGGTGCAGGACATCGCCCCGGATCTCTCCGCGGTGGGTGATGCCCGATGCGTGAGCGCTGACGAGACCCGCAGCGTCATGAACTTCCAGTGGACCGACGACCCCCGGTGGCTGCTGTACCTGCAGGACAGCGGAGGCGACGAGAACCACCACGTGTTCCGGGTCGATCTCGACGATCCCCGCAGTCCCGCCGTCGATCTCACACCGTTCCCCGGCGCTCGCGCGATCGAACTCCTGCCCGTGCACGGGAGTGCAGGCAGCTACACGGTGATGCTCAACGCGCGGAACCCTGCCGAGTTCGACCTCCACAGGATCGACATCGCGACGGGTGAGATCACCATGATCGGACGCAGCGCCGGGACGGACCGGTTGCTCATGCTCGCGAAGGGCGACACGGTCGTCGAGCAGGAGATGACCGACGACGGCAACCTGGTCCTGTCGCGGGTCGCTCCGTCGGGAACACGGAACCCCATCGTGTCGATCGACGCGACGGACTACCCGGTCGGGATCACCCCGACCCAGATGACCCCGGACGGAGGAGGTTTGTGGATGGGGTCGACCCGCGGGCGCGATCTGACTCACCTCGTGCGCGTAGACCTCCGCACCGGCGAGGAGACCGTCGTCGACTCGCACCCGACGTTGGAACTCGACGCGGTTCGCCGTGCCGTCGAACAGACATCGTCGCCCTTGATCTGCGACGCCGAGACCGGTGACCTGCTCGGGGTGCGATACCTGGGTGAGCGCCAGGAGATACGAGTGCTCGACCCGCGCTTCGAAGAGATCCTGGCCGCACTCGAACAGCTCTCGGACGGCGATGTCGGCGAACTGTCCTCGGACCGGAGCGGCCTGCGCTGGACCGTCAGCTTCGTCCACGATCGGGATCCGGCCGTCACCTTCGTCTACGACCACACCACGGGGGCGAGCCGCCAGTTGTTCCGTCCGTATCCACATCTCGAGCCGACCGCGATGGCACCGATGGAGCCGGTGACCATCGAGGCGCGCGACGGGCGTGCGCTGCCGTCTTTCCTGACATTGCCTCTCGGCGTCGACCCGACCGCGCTGCCGTTGGTGCTGTTCGTGCACGGCGGCCCCTGGTATCGCGACTCGTGGGGTTTCGATCCGGCGGTGCAGATGCTCGCCAACCGTGGGTACGCGGTGCTGCAGGTCAACTTCCGAGGTTCCACCGGCTACGGAAAGGCTCACACCAACGCTGCGGTGGGGGAATTCGCGGGCGCGATGCACGACGATCTGGTCGACGCGGTGGACTGGGCCGTACAGCAGGGCTACGCCGATCGTGAGCGCGTCGCGATCATGGGCGGCTCGTACGGCGGGTACGCCGCACTGGTCGGGGCGACCTTCACCCCTGACGTGTTCACCGCGGCGGTCGATCTGGTCGGCATCTCGGACCTCGCCAACTTCATGAGGACACAACCGTCCTTCCTTCGGGCGAGTCTGGTCAACAACTGGTACCGATTCGTCGGCGACCCGAGCGATCCGGCGCAGGAAGCGGACATGCTCGCGCGGTCCCCGATCTCACGGCTGGACGCGTCCACGGCGCCCCTGCTCATCGCGCAGGGAGCCAACGATCCTCGTGTCACCAGGGCCGAGTCCGACAACGTCGTTGCCACCCTCCGCTCGTGTGGGGTCGACGTCGACTACCTCGTCTTCGACGACGAAGGACACGGGTTCGTCAACCCCGAGAACACCATCGCGTTCTACCGTGAGGTCGAGCGGTTCCTCGCTGAGCACCTGGGTGGGCGCGAGCATTCCGCGAGTTCCTCCGCCGTCCAGGCACCGAATGGGTCGCTGTCGTGAGCCGCAGGACGGCAGGAGTCACCGTGGCAGTCACTGCGCTGGTGCTCGCGGGGTGTGCTCAACCGCGGACCGAGCCGGATCTGAGCAGATTTCACGACCAGGACGTGGCCTTCGAGAAGTGCGACGGGTACGCGGTGACGTCGGCCGATGCCACTGCGTTCGCCGCCGACCCGACCTTCGAGTGCGCTCGCGTGACCGTGCCGTTGGACTACGACGATCCCACCGGTCGGACGGCGCAGATCGCCCTGCTGAAGGCGCCCGCGCGGGGTGAGCGAATCGGGTCACTGCTGCTGAATCCGGGTGGGCCCGGTGGGCCGGGAATGAGCATGGCCGCCGCGGGAGCGAAGACCTTGGCGGACAGTCGGGTGACCGAGCACTTCGACCTGATCGGTGTCGATCCGCGCGGGGTCGGTGCGTCGACACCGGCGATCGACTGCTTCACCGATGACGAGAACGATGCCGGCGAGGCGTACACCACGGTGCTGACCGGATCGAGAACGCTGACGGCGGACGACTCACGCCGCCTGGTCGAACGCTGCTCCGAGCGCTCGGGCGGCGACGACGTCCTCTCGGCCGTCGGAACGCGGGATGCCGCACGCGACATGGACATCCTTCGAGAGGTGCTCGGCGACGAGAAGCTGACGTACCTCGGTCAGAGCTACGGAACGCGGCTGGGTGCGGTGTACGCCGAGATGTTCCCCCAGAACGTGCGCGCCATGGTCCTGGACGGCGCCATCGACCCCGCGCAGAGCACGGCCGACCGCAGAGTCGATCAGTTCACCGGCTTCCAGCGCTCGTTCGACGAGATGGCCGCGTCCTGTGCGGCCTCTCCGGACTGTCCACTCGGCCCCGATCCGAGCATGGCGGTCGAGAGGTTCCAGGACATCGTCAGGCCTCTCGTCGAGGATCCCATCATCACCGAGAGCGGTCGGCGCCTCGACTTCGACGCTGCATACGGAGCGGTGGTCGCGGGACTCTACGACTCGGCGGTGTGGCCCGCCATCATCCGAGGAATCGCCGAAGTCACTGCGGGTCAAAGCGACACGTTGTTGAAGATCCTCGACGTGTTCGGCGGCCGCGACGCGGACGGCACCTACCCCAACTTCAGCGAAGCGCTCTACGCCGTCAACTGCATGGACGAGGACCGCAACACACCGGAGGAGGAAGTCGAGCTCAAACGGAGAATTCAGGAGATCGCGCCGTTCACGGACGCGGGACTCGGTCCGGAGGGTGCTCGTGATCCGTGCGAGTTCTGGCCGGCGCAGCCGACTCTCGGAATCCCCTACGCGCAGGATGTCGAGGGCGTTCCCGACACTCTGACGATCTCGATCACCGGTGATCCGTCCACGCCCTACGAAGGAGGTGTGAACCTCGCGGACACTCTGGGTGGAACGCTGCTCCCCGTGGACGGCGAGCAGCACACCATCGCGATCTCCGGTGCGAATGCCTGTGTGAACGACATCGTGGCCGACTATCTGGTCGAGCTGACCACACCTCCGGAAGGGGCTCGTTGCTCCCTCTGAGCGTTCGCTCATGCGGTGCGTGCGAGGTGAAGTCGCAAGCGCAGCACGGCGTCTCGTACCCGGGTCTTGACGGTGGCATGAGGCACGCCGAGTAGTTCGGCCGCCTCGCGGCAGGACAGGCCCTGGAAGTAGACCAGGTCGACAGCGCTCCTCTGCAGACTGGTCAGTTCGATCAGCGCCTTCGTCAGCAGATCGTTGTCGGCGTTCGTCCACACCGCTTCCCAGACGCCGTCGTGATCGCGGTCGAAGTGCGATGCGGTGTATGTCGTGTCCCGCCTCGCCGACGCCGTGTCGGAGCGCGAACGGTCGATCGCTCGTCGGCGCGCGAGAGTCGCCAACCAGGCATGTGGTGTTCCTCGGTCGGAGTCGAACGTTCCGGCCGAGGTCCACACCTGAAAATACGTCTCCTGAGCCGTGTCCTCGGCGCGCGCACGGTCTCCGAGAACTCGCAACGCTGCTGCGAACACCACGGGTCGAGTGGCCTGCATCAGTTCGACCATCGCCCCGTCGTCCCCGGCGGCGATCAGGCCGAGCAGGACACCGCATCGGTTGCGGAGGTCTCGATCCAGCGCAGCGACGTCCGACCGCGTCGGCATCGCACGCGCAGGAACGGACGTGGTCATGGGCCGATTCTGCACCACGAAAGGGGCAAACCCACCATTCTCACGATCACGATCCCGCATTGTCTCGTCGCCCGGTCTGCTTCGTGGCCTCCACGCGACGGCGATCCCGCTGACGGTCGATTCTCGGTGTGCGGGGGGTGTTCGACCGCTCGAATTCGATCGATCGCGTCGGTCCGAATCGGTAGCGATCCGACTCACGGGTGGTCGGCAGGCCGGGGCAGTGTCCCGTGTCGGATCAATTGGTCGTAGATTCCCTCGAACATCGTCGCCATGTCCTGCACCTGAGGGGGCGTGAGCGCGTCGAAGAAGACGGACCGCACGAAGTCGATGTGGTGCGGTGACACGTCGGCCAGGGTGTCGTTCCCCCTGTCGGACAGCGCAACTCGGGTCACTCGACGGTCGTCGGGGTCGGTCGCCAGGTTCACGAGTCCCCGTGTGCTCAGGCTGCGGAGCTGATGCGAGACCCTGCTGCGCTCGGAGCCGATGCGGGTGGCGAGGTCGGACACCGAGAGCGTGCGCCCGGGATCGCTGACCAGCGCCACCAGGACGTCGTAGTCGGCAAGGGAGATGCCGTGATCCCCACGCAGACGGTGATCCATTTCGTAGCGCAGCCGCAGGTGCACCTTCATGTACGCGTACCAGGCGCGTATCTCCTCCTCGCCGAGGAAGGCGTAGGGGGACTCTGACGCCACGTCGTACTCGGTCATCGTCCTGTTGTACCCGGCGGTCGACCTGAGCGTGAACACCGACCTCAGGTGAGGATGACGGTGTACACCTGCGCCAGGAGGCCGTCGCGAACGATGCCCACATCGGCTCCGCGGACGACGGGATCGGAACCTTCGGGTCCGAGTGCCCACGCCAGGTAGGCGGCGTCCTGCATGCGGTGGACGCTGCCGTCCGCGGTGAAGACGAATCCCGGTGCGTCGTCGAGGATCGCCTGCACCTTGGCATCGAGTGCGTCGTGGCCCTGCACCCGAGCCTCGGCATCGGAGAAGACGACGTCCTCCGTGTACGTCCGTGCGATGGCGGCCCGCCTCGCCCGGGGGTCCCGTTCACCGAACACCTCCAGGAGGTTGGCGTGCATCAGCTGCTCGATCGGATCTGCCATCTCGGGGCTCCCGTTCCAATGAGTGAAGGTTCACCCAAGTTAGGCGCGGCCGGTCCCCACGTCAACCGCGTCGCGAGAGTGGGCGCCACAATGGAGCGGCTGAATGGGTAATCTACGGGGGATTTACCATTCATGCCCGGGTCGACTCTCCGGTGATGGATCCTGACCATGGAGATCGGGAGTGTGGTGTGACCTGCCGGGTCACCCTCTCGGTAAGAGCTGAGTCGGGCGATGAACTATGCGGAGATGTCCACCGTGCTGTTGCAGGAACGGTACGAGCGGCTGGTGACCGACCGCCGTTCCGCCATTGCCCGTGACGCACCACCGGACGACGTGGTGTCCGTCTCCAACGAGTGCACCCGGGTGCGCCGTGAGTTGGACCGTCGCGCCGGTCGATCCGTCGCGGGCTGACGTCGGCGGCGCATCCCCGGGAACGCGCCAGGTGTAGCCCGAACTCTCCACGGCCATCGCCCGCGATGGAGCCTGAGCCGAGCAGGGTGCCCGTGTCGGCGGGCGCTCGGATCGTTTCGTCACCGGTCTTCTCGCGCACAGGATGCGACACGGATTCTGTGTGTGCCGCTGCGCTGTTCGACGGTGACCGGTCATTGATATCGAGCCCCGGTGAACTCGAACGGCAGGTGAGTCGACGTCGGTGTGAACAACGCGGATACGACGTGGATCAGTCCACGGCGCCGTGCGTTCCGGCGGTCGTCAGCCGAATTCGGGTGTCGGTCCGAAGTGGGGGAGTCTCGTCGACAGTGGTTGCCGAGCCGTCGACTGTTCCGGGCGGCCGTGCGCGATGAGTCCGAGTTCGGCGATGTGTGAGTCGAAAGCGTCGCGACCGACCCGGGTCAGCTCGACCCACGTCACCAGTCGCGAGTCGCCGCGGGAGAGTGACGTCGTCTTCTTCGTCGACACGTAGCCCTCGTCCGACAGAGCTCGGAGATGTTTGGACAGAGACGCATCGCTGATCTCGAGGGTGTCGCGGATGATGGCGAAATCGATCTCGTCGACTCGGCGTAGAAGCCCGCAGATGCGCAGCCGGACCGGTGCGTGAATGACGGCATCGAATCGTGGTTCGGGGCCCCGATCCTCGGTCACGACCGTGATCCGGAGTGCGGTCGGCCGGACGGGCGTCGGAGGTCTGCGTGCAGATGGCGTCGGTACTCGCGGTCGAACAGGCGGCCGCCGAGCAGCACGAGCGCGAAACACAGCGCCTGTGGCACGAGGACCCACCACGCGGACAGAGATGCCACCAGACCGTAGGAGACGCTCAACGATCCGAGCACGGTCACCAGCAGCCCACCGAGTACACACCACCCGACCACACCCACTCCTGATGGGCGTACCCCCGTCAGACGGGGATAGAGCACCGTCGTCATGACCGCGGCCGCGACGAGAACGGACGTCGACACCGTGCGCGCGTGGCCGTCGGGCAGGGAGGGTGTGCCGACGTACAGGGCGGTCAGTGCCGCGAAGGTCGGATAGAACCATGCCGGCGCCGCGAGACGGTCGGCGAGAACGACTCGGTCGGCATGGATCTCACTCAGCAGGGCACGAGCATCGTCTGGCGACTGATGGCTTTCCATGACGGAAACACTAACACTTTCCATGCCGGAAAGTGTTACGTTCGACGGGCCATGCAGTCCACTCGAGGAGGGTCATGAAGAAGCGCCCGATCAGCACTCGCGCAGTCGCCGTCACCGGCGCTCTGACGGCAGTCGTCACGGTGGGTGGCACCGTGAACGCCGGTGCGCAACCGATGTACTTCTCACCGGAGCAGCGCATCCACACCCTCGCGGAGGTTCCCCAGTGTCTTGGGGGAACGGTCGATGTCAGAGTGACCAGCGGCTATACCCCTGACGAGATTCACGCGGACTTCACCACCCATCTGTACAGCCCCGCGTGGGTGGGGCTGGCCGACTACGAGTGCTACGTGACCATGTATGCGGACTGGCACAATCACGACACCGGCGCTCGCGGCGCCGCCGAACATCGAGTGGCGAGCTGGCGTTTCCAGGGGCCCAACGTGACCAACCCCTACCTCGACATCGACACGGGTGCAGGCCCCGTCACCGTCACCTTCAGGACGAACACCCCGCACACGCCGAGCCCCACCTTCGAGGTGCCGGCCCGATGACGGCGATGCGGACATTCGTCGTTCCGATCGCTGCACTGTGTGCGTCGGCTCTGGTGGGGTGTTCCGGCGGAGATTCCGCGACGGACACGCCGGCTGCGGGGACCTCGGTGGCAACGTCGACTGTGGGAACCGCGGCGCCCACGTCGACGGTGGAGCCGACCACCACGACACCAGCGGTGGAGTCGACGACGGTGCCTCCACCCGACGCAGGGGGGTCGGATGAGCCCACGGCCGCCCCGCCGCGGCGAACCCCGGAGGAGGTGTCCGACCTGTTTCCCTGGAATCAGCCGCGTCCGAGCCCCGAGTCCGGAACGGTGGACCCGGCCCTGTTCCAGACCGCCCCTGGCCTGACGAACTTCACGACGCCCAGCGGAAACGTGCAGTGCGGGATCTGGGCCGGTGGCTCACCCGCGGGCCAGGTCGGATGCCAAGCGGAGACGAGTGTCCAGCCGGCCGACGGCCCGGTCTGCACGAACGCGCCGAACGACAAGTACGCGGTCCGCGTCGACGATGCCGGCTCACACCACCTGTGCACCACGCAGGGCATCTACACGAGCCCGGCACCTCGAGTGCTCGAGTACGGCGAGGTTCTCTCGACGTCGGGAGTGGTGTGCACGTCCGACGTCGACTTCGGCGTGACCTGCTGGGGCACCGCCGGTGCGTTCATGTTCGCCCGCGAGTGGAACGAGACCTTCTGACCCCGTCAGGGAACGAGGTTGCCGATCTTGGCGGAGATGGTCGAGGTGAGAACCTTCGCGACGACGAGAGCCAGGCCGGGAACCGGCGCGTCGAATCCGATGGTGTAGTCCAGTGCGGTGCCGCCGTCGGCAGTCGGGGTGAGGCGCTGGGTGCCCCAGTGTCCGCGCAGCGGTGAGCCCTTGGTGATCTTGTACTCGATGAGAGTGTTCGGCTCGGAGACGACTGTCGTCTCGTGGAAGGCGGGCAGCGGGCCGAGCTTCAAGGCGCGGGTGGAGCCGACACCGTTGCGAGAGCTGTCTCCGTCACGAACACGCGTGATCTTCGCTCCGAACAGGGGGCCGAGGTTCTCGTGCTCCGACAGGGCTGCGAACACGACATCCGGTGCGGACGTGAACGTGTGGGTGACGTGGACGCGCGTGGGTGCTGCCATCAGAGGGACTCCTGTTCGATGCGGGACCCGATCATGTCAGCACCGGTGCCGCTGTTCCGAGCCGGGAGGCGCCGACGATCTCGTAGGGTGACGCGGTGTCCTCGAACGAGATGCCTGCGGGTCCCTCCTGGCCGACGCTCTCTTCCCACACGTCGTGGCTCGACGGCGAATCCGCTCGGTTGCTCGACTTCGGCCGCGCTCTCCAGCACCCGTCGGGAGGCGCTGCCTGGCTCGACGACACGGGGGAGCCGGACCTGACACGACCGGTGTTCACGTGGATCACCGCGCGCATGGTGCACGTGCAGTACCTCGGTGCGCTGCTCGGGCATCCGGGCTCTCGCCGCAGAGCCGACCGACTGTTCGACGGACTCCTGACGGTGCTGCGCGACGGCCGTCACGGCGGCTGGGTCGAGTCGACCGACGACGCCACCAAGTCGGCCTACACGCACGCCTTCGTCGTACTCGCGGCATCGACGGCCACCGCGGTGGGTCACCCTCGTGGACCTGCACTGCTCACCGAGGCACTCGCCGTCGTCGATGCCCGGTTCTGGGACGACCGCAGTGGCATGTGCGTGGACACCTGGAATGCCGACTGGTCGGAGCTGGACGACTATCGCGGAATCAACGCGAACATGCACATGGTGGAGGCGATGCTCGCGGCAGTGGACGCCGGCGCCCCGACAGTGTGGCGCGAGCGGGCCGCTCGCATCTGCGACAGCGTCATCGAGTGGTCCGAGGCCAACGACTGGCGCGTTCCCGAACACTTCTCCACCGACTGGGAACCACTGCTGGAGTACAACTCCGACAATCCGGCGGATCAGTTCACGCCCTACGGTGCGACGGTCGGTCACGGTTTCGAGTGGTCGCGCCTCATGCTGCAGGTCTCCCTCGTGGCCACCAGCGCGCGCGGCCACGACCATGTGGACGTCGCTCGATCGCTGTATCGGCGCGCCGCTGCCGACGGGTGGCAGGCAGGGTCGACGCCCGGTTTCGTCTACACGACCGACTGGACCGGCCGGCCCGTCGTGACCCAGCGATTGCACTGGGTGCTGTGCGAAGCGATCGCCGCCGCCGCGACGCTGCTGCGGTGGACCGGAGAAGCGCGGTACGAGAACGACTATCGCGCGTGGTGGGACCACGCGGCCGACTGCTACATCGACCGAGCGCACGGATCGTGGCACCACGAACTCGACGAGCACAACGCCGTGGCGACGAGTGTGTGGGGCGGGAAGCCCGACATCTACCATGCAGCCCAAGCGGTCTGGATCAGTCGGTATCCCACGGGATCAAGCCTCGCGGCGGTGCTCGGTGATTCACAGGCGTCAGTCGGCGACTCCACCTAACTGCCCCACCGCCTCGTCGAGGGTGAGGACGTCCGCGTACTTCGCACGCAGGTCGAGCAGGTTCGACTCGTGCATCCCCGCCTCCCGATCACCGCATGCGTCCGCGACCACGAGTGGCCGGAATCCGTGTTGCAGAGCGTCGGTGGCGCTGGCGCGGATGCAGCCACTGGTGGTCAGGCCGCAGATGTAGAGGGTGTCGACACCGCGTGCGGTGAGGGTCGCGGCGAGCGACGTGCCGAAGAAGGCACTCGCGTACTGCTTCGTCACCACCGTCTCGCCCGCGGTGGGCCGCGGCGCCGACGGGAAGTCGCCGAGCTCCGAGCCCTCCTCGAACACGTTCAGCGCCGGAATCTTCCGCATGAACAGCCCGCCGTCGGCCCCGCCGGCCTGATAGCTGACGCGGGTGAAGACGACCGGTACCTCGGCCTCGCGGGCTGCCGCGACAAGAGTCGCGGCAGCAGCGACGGCGTCCTCCACCGGAGCGCGCAGTGGCGACCCGTCGACGAGGTACGCCTGCACGACGTCGACTACCAGTACCGCCGCGCTGCGCCCCGGCCCGAGGTCGCCGGCGAAACCCGACTCGCGATACGACCCGAGCGTGTCCGTCACGCGCGCACCGCCTTCCGTACATTGACGGGCGGACGCGGTGCCGGCAGGCCGGTCTCCTCCTCGCACCGTTCGAGGATGACCTCCAGTGATGGACCCTTGTCGAACACCTCGATCTCGCCCCGCTCGGCTGCCATGCTCTCGCGTCGGCCCGCGGATGCCTCGGAGTCGACGACACCGTCCGCGTCGCAGACGACGCCGTAGCCGGTCAGGGCGCCGTCGGCGCTGACGAGGCCGCGGCGCACCTCGAGTGCCACCAGCTCGGGATCGCGTGTCAGCGGGTCGCCCCAGCCGCCGCCACCCCACGTCACGAAGTGCAGCACATCGCCACGGGACACCTCGACGTCGTGGATCTTGCTGGGAAGGATCTCCGTCTCACCCGACGCGCGGATCAGCCACTTGCGCCCGCGTGCACCGGGTTTGCCACCGTTCACACCCCACGGATAGGTGAGCCAGCGATCGTCGTGGATCGCGATGGTGCCCGGCTCCTCGAAGTAGTAGGCCACGTCGACGCCGTTACCGCCGCGATGCAGACCGGCGCCGCCGGTGTCCGTGACCGTCTCCCACCGCTCGATGCGCAGCGGATAGTACGACTCCAGATATTCGCACGGGATGTTGACGAACGACGGCCACAGCGAATGACCGTCCGGACCGTCACCCATCGGGCGGCCGGGGATACCACCGAAACCGATGGAGTACAGCTGGAACCACTCACCGTCCCGCGGTCCGCCGTCGTAGTGGCCCGAGTACATGAAGTGGGGTGACGACGAGAACCCGGCGGCATTGAGGATGTCGGGGTTGTTCTTTCCCAGGAGCCCACCGAAGAGGTCGAACACCCGCCCAATGCCGTGGTTGCGGCCGTTGAGCGCCGCGGGATAGCGCGGTTTCCAGAACGAGTCCTCGGGAATGGTGACGTCGATCAACGGGTAGAAGCCGTCGTTCCAGAGGATCTGCGGATCCGCCACGGTGATGACGTAGATCCCGAAGAACATCCGGACGAGGTTCTCGTTGATGAAGTAGTTGATCGGACCGACCGCCTGCGGTGCGGCCTTGCTGAAGTCGAGGTGGATCTTCTCGCCGTGCCGAGTCAGTGTGATCGCGAGTTCGTAGGGCCCGTAACCACATCCGTCGTCGCAGATGAAGTCGTTGAACTCGATGGTCTCGCCGTCGACGAAGAGCATCGCGAGCAGCACCTTCATCGCCTGGTAGTTGCGGTCCAGCAGTGCGTCGAGGGCGGACAGGTAGACGTCGACACCGAACCTGTCGCACAACTCGACGATGCGCCTGGAGGCCGTCGAACACGCGGCGACGAGGCCGTTGAGATCGGCTCGGTTCCAGTCCGGCTTGCGGACCTGGTTGAGGATGATGTCGAGCGCGGTCTCGTTGAGCTGGCCCTCGCTGTACAGCTTGAAGGGCGGGATGATGACGCCCTCCTCGAAGATGGTGTGCGCGTCGGTGGGCATCGACGACGGGGTCTTTCCGCCGACGTCGGACATGTGGCCGAACATCGACGACCATCCGACGACGCGGCCGCTGTGGAAGATCGGCAGCACGATGAGCCAGTCGTTGGCGTGGCTGATGGCGGCACCGCACGCGTACGGATCGGAGGTGAGGAGGATGTCGCCCTCACCGACGGTGCCGTTGAAATTGTCGAGGAAGTCGGGCACGGACAGACCGAACTGCCCGACGACCATCTTCCCGCTCGGGTCTGCGATGAGCGGGAACTCGTCGTGCTGCTCGCGGATTCCGGGCGAGAGTGCGGTACGGAAGAGCACCTCGTCCATCTCGTATCGCGCGTTGCGGAGCGCGTTCTCGATGATGTCGAGCGTGATCGGATCCACGGGAACCGTGGTGAAGGGCGTGGTCGAGGTCTCGATGATCGTGGCCATCAGGTCTCCTGAGATGAGTTCCGGGCGAGAGGGGATCAGCGGGGAGCGATGAGAAGGCTGGCGCTGGAATGGACCGTCGCGGCGTGACCCGACAGGACCAACGTGGTCGAGTCCATCTCGGTGATCACGGCGGGTCCCTCGACGACGTTGCCTGCCAGCAACTTCGCCCGGTCGTAGATGCCGGCCTTCGCGTACTCGCCGTCCATCCACACGTCGTTCGTGGACACCAGTGCGGCCGACGGATCTTCACCGCCCTCCTCGAGCGGCTGGAACGCCACGTCCGGTCGCGGCCCGCTGACCGTGACGCGCAGGTTGATGACTTCGCGTTCGTTCTTCAGCAGGAACGAGAAGAGACGCTCGTGTTCGGTGTCGAATGCCGCTCCCAGAGTGGACAGCAGATCACCGGACTCGAGTGCGCTCGCGTCGAGGTCCACGGGGATCTCGAAGCCCTGGCCCTGGTACCGGAGATCCACCTGGTACTTCGCCGTCTGCTGTTCCGTGGGCACACCCTCGGCCGACAGTCGTGCGGCAGCGGACGTCGCGAGTTCCGCCAGGGCGGTGCGCAGCTCGGCGTCGTCGGTGTCGGAGAACGCACGGATCATCGTGCGGGCGCTCTCGTCGCGGACGCAGGTGGTGGCGTCTCCGTAAGCGCAGAGGACGCCGGGTGACGGCGGGACGATGACGGGCCACGCGCCGGTGAGACGCCCGAGTGCGTTGGCGTGCAGCGGACCTGCACCGCCGAACGACACCAGTGCGAAGTCGCGGGGGTCGTAGCCCTGCTGCACGCTCACCAGTCGAAGTGCGCCGAACATGTTCTCGTTGACGATGTCGACGATGCCCGACGCTGCTTCCTCGGGACTGCCGAGTCCGATGGCGTCGGCGATGGTCGCCACCGCCGTCCTGCTCGCGTCGACATCGAGGCTCACCTCACCACCCGCGAGGGCGGCGGGCAGGTACCCCAGCACGACGTTGGCGTCGGTCACCGTCGGCTCCGTGCCGCCGTTGCCGTACGCCGCGGGCCCGGGATCGGCACCCGCGGACTGCGGTCCCACCCGCAGCGCCTTCGTGAGCTCGGGGACATGGGCGATCGACCCGCCGCCGGCACCGACCGTCCGCACGTCCACGCTGGTGGCGCGCACAGCGAGGTCGCCGACCTTGGTCTCGCGACCGATCCGCGGCTCACCGCCGAGGACGAGTGCGACGTCCGTCGACGTGCCGCCCATGTCGAAGGTCAGGAAGTCGGTGTAGCCGGCCTGCTCGGCGAACCACACCGCGCCGGTCACGCCACCCGCCGGGCCCGACAACAGCAGGGACACCGGCGACTCGGCCGCCTTGGCCGACTGCACCAGACCACCGTCGCTGCGCAGGATCGACAGCGGCGCGGTGATGCCCTTCTCCTGCAGCGACCGGTCGAGGTTCCGCACGTAACGTGAGACCTCCGGCTGCACGTAGCTGTTGGCCACGGTCGTCAGAGTGCGTTCGTATTCGCGCATCTCGGGCAGCACCTGGCTCGAGATGGAGATCGGAATGCCGGGCAGTTCGCTCTCCGCCCACGCCGCGACCTGCTTCTCGTGCGCGTCGTTCGCATACGAGTTGATCAACGAGATGGTCAACGCCTCGATGCCTGCGCCGGCCAGTCGACGCAGTTGTGCGCGGGCCTGCTCCTCGTCGAGTGGGGTGATCTCGGACCCGTCGGCAGCCAGTCGTCCGACCACCTCGACGGTGTTCTCGAGCGCTGCGAGCGGTTCCGGCTTGGGCCAGATGATCCAGCCTGCGAGCCCGCCCGGGACGAATGATCGGGCGATCTGCAGCACCTGGCGGAACCCGTCCGTGGTGACGAGCCCGACGCGTGCACCGCGTCCCTGCAGGATGGCGTTGGTCGCGACCGTGGTGCCGTGCAGAACCTGCCCGATCTCCGACGGCTCGATCTCGGCCTCCGCGCAGACCTTCGCGATGCCGTTGAGCACACCGATCGACTGGTCCGCAGGGGTGGAGGGTGTCTTGGCTCTGAAGGTGGTGCCGGTCGTCTCCTCGAGAAGCAAGACGTCGGTGAAGGTGCCGCCGACGTCGACGCCGAGTCGATAACGCATGGTGTTCTCCCGTGCTGTGAGGGTGAGAGGAGCGAAGGTCAGATGATGCCGCGCTCCGCGAGCGCCGCCCGGTCGGATTCCGTGACTCCGAGGAGTCGGCCGTAGATGTCGGAGTTGTGTTCTCCCAGTTCGGGTCCGGCGTGCCGAACCGAGCCGGGGCTGTCGCTGAGCTTCGGTGCGACGTTCGCCATGGGGATCTCGCCGAAGTCCGGGTGCGCCAGGCGCACGATGGCGTCGCGCGCGGCGAAGTGCGGATCGTCGAACATGTCCCGCGCCGTGTAGATCCGTCCGGCGGGGACCCCGGCCTCGTGCAGAAGGTCGAGCACGGTCTCGGTGTCGAGGGCGGACGTCCAGGCCCCGACGATGTCGTCGAGCTCGGTCATGTTCTTCCCGCGCGCCTCGTGGTCGCGGTAGCGGGGGTCCTCGATCAGGTCGGTCCGGTCCATCGCGGTGACCAGTCGCCCGAACACCGAATCTTGGTTGGCGGCAACGAGGATCATCTCACCGCCCAGGGTGGGATAGACGTTGCTGGGCGCGATGTTCGGCAGCACGGAGCCGGTGCGCTCACGTTGGTACCCGCCGATCTCCCATTCGGGCAGCAGGGATTCCATCATGGCGAGCACCGCTTCGTAGATGGCCGAATCGACGAGCTGTCCCCGTCCGGTGTTCTCCCGGTGATGCAGCGCGGTGAGGACGCCGATCGTGGCGAACACGGCGGCCAGCGAATCGCCGAGGGAGATGCCGGTACGAGACGGCGGCATCTCGGGACTGCCGGTGACGTATCGGATTCCGCCCATGGCCTCGCCGATGGAGCCGAAGCCCGCCCGTGGTGCGTAGGGGCCGTTCTGGCCGTACCCGGTGACCCTGGCCATGATGAGGCGCGGATTGATCTCCCGCAGTGCGTCGAACCCGAGGCCCCAGCGCTCCATCGTGCCGGGGCGGAAGTTCTCGACCACGATGTCGGCGTCCGCGATGATCCGGCGGGCGAGATCCTGGCCCTCGTCGCTGCGCAGGTTGCAGGTGACGGACTTCTTGCCGCGCGCGACGACGGGCCACCACAGGGACTTGCCGTGCGGCTTCTCCCGACCCCATTGGCGCATCGGATCGCCGGTGCCGGGCGGTTCGAGTTTGATCACCTCGGCGCCGAAGTCGGCCAGCAACTGTCCGCAGAAGGGGCCGGCGAGAAGCTGACCCATCTCCACGACGCGTAGATCGGACAGTGGGCCGGTGGGGGCCTCGCTCATGAGGACTCCTTCGTCTCGTCGGTCGTGAGGGCCTGAAGCAGAACATGTTTGGCGGCACGGACGTGGGCGCGCATCACCGAGTCCGCCCACGTCTCGTCGCCGGCGCGCAGTGCCGCGACCAGGTCGCGATGGTGGGCGTGACTGCGTGCGAGATCAACGGGGGCGTAGCGATGGAACGTGCGCATCACCAACGGCAGCTGGATCACCGCTCCGAGCATCGAGATGAGGCGGGTGCTGGCCGCCGCGGTGCGCACGATGGCGTGGAACTCGTCGTTCAGTTGCGCCATGAGGTCCAGGCGCTGTTCCGCTCCGTCCGCGGCCGCGGTCTCCATGAGGTCGCACAGCTCGGCGAGTCGGTCGACGTCCTTCTCGCCGATACGTGATGCCGCACGTGCCGCGGCCATGGCCTCCAACGTCATTCGCAGGTCGTAGATCTCCTCGAGGTCGTCCGCCGTCCACTGGTACACCCGCGCCCCGCGGTGCGGCAGGACTTCGACGAGTCCCTCCATCTCGAGCTGACGAAGTGCCTCACGCACCGGTGTCCGGCTGGTCTCGGTGAGTTCGGCGATCTCCACCTCTCCGAGACGTGCACCGGGCGCGTACGCCCCGGACACGATGCTGTCGCGGAGGTGCGCGTAGACGCGGTCGACGGCTCTCGCCATGGATGCGACTCCCTGGGGTCGGTGGTGAATTGTTCACAATGTAGGCCCACCGCGAGGCTGTGTCTCGGTAATCCCGGTTAAGTTCAGGTTTCCGATCCGCTATTGCATACAACGAGGTGTCGGCGCAGGATGGGGCCATGACTGCGGTGCAACTTGTCGAGGTAGGTCCCCGTGACGGACTGCAGAACGAGGACGCCGTCCTCTCCGTCGACGACAAGATCGAGCTGATCACGCGCAGCGTCGCCTCCGGTGCCACGCGCATCGAGGCGGTGAGCTTCGTGAACCCGAAGCGGGTGCCGCAGATGGCCGGTGCCGAGGAGGTCATGGCGGGCGTCCCGCGTGGCGGCTCCGTCTCCTACATCGGGTTGGTGCTCAACCGACGCGGACTCGACCGCGCACTGGCGGCCGGCGTCGACGAGGTCAACGTCGTGGTCGTCGCGACGGAGGAGTTCAGCAGGCGCAACCAGGGGTGCTCCGTCGACGAGGCGGTGGCGGCGGCGCACGACATCATCACGGATGCGCGTACCGCGGGGGTGCCGGGCACGGTCACCATCGCCGCGTCCTTCGGGTGCCCGTTCAGCGGTGAGGTGGATCCGGTGCGAGTCGGCGAACTCGTGGCACGGATCGCCGAGTGTGCACCGGCCGAGATCGCACTCGCCGACACCATCGGCGTGGGGGTGCCGGCGCAGGTGCGCCGGTTGGCGGAGCTCGCCACTCGGAACGCCCCGAACATCCCGCAGCGCTGGCACTTCCACAACACGCGGAACACCGGCTACGCCAACGCGCTGACCGCACTGGAGACGGGGGCGCAGGCACTCGACGCCAGCATCGGCGGCTTCGGTGGGTGCCCGTTCGCACCCGCCGCCACGGGGAACATCGCGTCCGAGGACCTGATCTACGCGCTCGACCGCTCCGGCGTCGAGACGGGAGTGAACATGGACGTGCTGGTCGACGCCGCGACCTGGCTCGGCTCGGCGCTGGGCAAGGACGTGCCGGGGTTCCTCGGGCGTGCGGGTGGGTTTCCTCCGCGGTGACCCGCGGGAAGGCCGGAGGCCGGCCGGTTCTCAGCGGGAAGGCCGGCTGTGATTCGTGTTCCCGCGGGCGATTCGTGTTCCCGCGGTAGATGCAACGCCTACGGGAACACGGAAGGCCAGCGGGAAGGCCGGAGCCCGGCCGGAGGCCGGTCGGTTCTCAGCGGGAAGGGCGCACCAGCGAGTACACGAGCGTGTCCGTCCATTCGCCCATGCACCAGCAGTCCTGCAGTTGCAGAGCTTCCTCGCGTAAGCCGACCCGTGCAGCGAGCCGAGCCGAGGCCGCATTGCGCGCGTCCATCTCTGCGGTGACGCGCCGAACCCGGTCCAGAGCGAGTGCCTCGTCCAGCACTGCCTGCACCGCCTCGGTCGCGTAGCCGTGGCCGGAGACGTCGCGCGCGAAGGTCCACCCGAGTTCGACGGTGTCCTCGGCGACGAACCACGCGGAGACGGTGCCGATCACCCGCCCGTTCAGTTCGACCAGGGCATTCAGTGCCCCCTCCTCGAGACTCGTTCGCTCACAACGTCTCTGCACTGCGATTCGCGCGTCCTCCGGCGTCCACGGCTCGTGCATGAGGTACCGGCAGACCTCGGGATCGGTGTAGAAGTCGAGCCGGTGCTCGTCGTCCGGGGAATAGGTGCGCAGGGTGAGCCGTGCTGTGACGGCGACGACGGTCACGAGCGCGGCCTCGTCGCCGCTGCCAGGACGAGGAGTAGCGCCGCCGCGGCACCACCGACCAGGAATCCTGCACCGGGAGAACGGGAGTCGACCACCACGCCTATGCCCGCGGAGGCGAGGGCGGCACCCGCGTTGACGGCGGTGTTGATCCAGCTCGACGCCTCGGTGCGCACGTCCGCGGTGGTCAGGTGATCGGACAGCAGGTACCCGGTAACGAGGGCGGGGGCGATGCAGAAGCCCAGCAGGAACAGTCCGACGTGCAGCGGCACCGTGGTCGAGACCAGCGACAGCGCGGTGGTGAGGACGGCCATCGTCAGGACGGTCGTCAGGAGTCGACGGGTCAGCGAGCTGGCCCAGCTGCGGCGCCCGTACAGCAGTCCGCCGCAGACACTTCCGGCTCCGAGGGCCGCGAGGAGCGTTCCGGCCGAGCCGATGGAGCCCTGCTGAGCGGCGAACGCGGTGGCGGCGATCTCCACGGTTCCCAGGACGGCCCCGACTCCCGCCATCGCCGTCAGGACACCGAGGAAGCCGGGCCGGCGGAGTGGACGCGACGAGGGGGTGGTCCCTCTCGTGCGCGGGCCGTGTCCGCGCGAGTGCCGGCTGGTGGTCATGCCGACCGTGCCGACGACGGCGACGCATCCCGTGGCGGCGAGTGCGATCGACGGGGACAGCGCGGTGACGAGGGTGGCGCCGAGGAGGGGACCGATGGTGAACATCGACTCCTCGCTCACGGCATCGAGACTGTAGGCGCGGGTGCGGGTCGGCCCCGGAGGCGTCAGCGAACTCCAGACGACACGCATCGAGGCACCGAGCGGGGGAGGGAAGAATCCGGTGACCAGACTGCCGAGCACCAGGGGCCAGGCCGGGGCATCGACATAGGTGAGAACGGCGAGAGTGCCCAGGGCCATGGCGAATCCGACCGCCATCGAGACCAGGGCTCGGCGCTGACCGATGCGGTCGACGAGACGGGCCCGGTACGGCGACGCCACCACGTTGGCAACACCGAACGCACCCGTCGCGGAACCCGCGACCGCGAACGATCCGGTGGCGCGCTGTACCGCCAACAGGATGACCAGTCCGACCATCGCGAAAGCCAGGCGGCCGAGCAGTGCGGGGAGGAAAGCGCCTGCGGCACCGGGCAATCGGACGATGTCGAGATAGCCGAGCGGATCCGCGGCACGGTCGTCAGTGGGAGGCGGGTACGCCACCGGTCACCATGTCGAAGACGGCCTCGAGTTGAGCCCGGCCCTCGTCGACGTCGGGGTGGCGCTCGGCGATCTGGTTCAGCAGGGCGCGCTGGAAGATGCCGTCGATAGTGATGTAGGCGGTGGCCGGCGTGAGAACAGGAGCCGCCCCGACCAGGTCGCAGTACCGCGCGACGACACGCCAGATCATCTCCTCGCGCCGGGACTCGATCTCGAGAACGTCGGCGCGGAAGGAGGAGTCGAACAGGCTCTGATTGCGCAAGTCGTACCAGAGGCGGTGGATCGCCGCGTCGGCGAGAAGAGTGCCGAAGAAGGTCTCGGTGAACGAGCGTCGCAGTTGCTCCGCGGACTCGGCGCCGGCGACGACGTCGTCGTACCGCGTCACACAGATCTCCTCGTACTGCCGCACGGCATGCGCGATGAGATCGAGCTTGTTGGAGAAGTAGTAGTGCAGGACGCCGTGCGAGTACTCCGAGTTCTGGGCGATCTCGCGCAGGCTGGTGCGGGCATAACCGAGTTCCGCCAACGTCGCCAGAGTCGCCAGTGCGAGCTCGCTGCGACGCGCCTCGAACTTGTCTCGAGAGCGCTCCTCGACGCGAAGTCGGGGGTCGGTGGTCTGGGTCACCCGGACAGCATACCGCCGCATCGACGAACCCTTGACAGTCGTCAAGATTTTTCTTGACGACTGTCAAGATGTGTCCCTAGTGTTGCCTGCATCACACCGGACGACGGATGTGATCCCACGCAGAACGCTTCGAACAAGGAGAGCGGACATGACGAGTTATGACCTGACCGGACGAACGGCACTGGTCACAGGTGGTGCGCAGGGCCTCGGCGCAGGAATGGCGCAGGCTCTCGCGGCGGCAGGAGCATCCGTCGCCATCGCCGACATCAATGCCGCGGGTGGTCAGGAGACGGTCGAAGCGCTGCGGGCCACAGGAGCGAAAGCGGAGTTCGTCCAGCTCGACGTCACGGACGACGCGGCCTGGGAGGCTGCGGTCGAGTCGACCATCGGCGCACTGGGCGGGCTCGACATCGTCGTCAACAACGCGGGTATCGAGGTCACCAGTCTCATCGCCGATCTCGATGCCGAGGCGGCGTCCGCGATGCTTCAGGTCAACGTCATCGGCACCGCACTCGGCGTGAAGCACGCGTTCCGCGCGATGCGCCCGGGCGGCAAGGCAGGCAGGGGCGGATCGGTGGTCAACATCGCCTCGGTCGCCGCCACCATCGCGTTCCCGGGAATCAGCCTCTACTCCGCCACCAAATCGGGCATCGACCGGCTGACCCGAGTCGCGGCCGCCGAGTCGGGGAAGCTCGGCTACGGCGTGCGCGTCAACTGCATCTATCCGGCACTGACCCCGACTGCGATGGGCAACAAGCTCGCGGTCGACACCGCCGAACTCGGCCTGTTCCCCTCCGTCGAGGCGGCAGTGCAGACCGTCGTGGAACTGACGCCCCTCGGTCGTCTCGGCCAGGTCGACGACATGGCCGACGCCGTGGTGTTCCTGTCGTCCGACGCCGCGAAGTTCATCACCGGCGCGGGACTTCCCGTCGACGGTGGCATGGGCATGTGACCCGCCGGCCCACCAGCACGCCACTCGACCACCCCACTTCGAACCAGGAGATCAACCATGCCCACTGACAAGCGCGTCGTCGTCTACGGAGCGTCCGGTTACACGGGTCGCCTCATCTGTGAGTACCTGCGCGAGTACAACATTCCGTTCCTGGCCGCCGGCCGCGATCACGCCCGCCTGAAGGACGCTGTGAGTGCCGTCCCGGGTATCGACACCGTCGAGCACGAGATCGTCGAGGTCGAGCACACGGTGGAGGCGCTGACCGAGGCCTTTCGCGGCGCGACCGTGGTCCTCAACACCGTGGGACCGTTCGCCCGCTACGGCCACGAGGTGGCGCAGGCCTGCCTGGCCATCGGTGCTCACTACACCGACACCAACGGCGAGCAGAACTGGATGATCGACGCCGAGGCGCAGTACAGCGCCGATTTCGCCTCGCAGGGACTGGTTCTCACGCCGGGCCTCGCGCAGATGTACTCCATCGGTGAGATCGCCGCGAACATCTGCCTGGAGAATCCTGGTCTGAACAGCCTCGACATCCAGGTGTTCTGGAAGGGGCACCCCACCGTCGCCTCGACCAACACCATCCTCACCAACGCCGCGTTCTCCAAGGCCTACTACCTGGAGGAGAACGAGTACGTCGAATGGCCCGCCGACGCCGGGCTCTACACCGTGAGCGTTCCCGGTCAGCACGATCTCGGCCTGGCTTTGCCGTGGGGCGGCACGTCGCATCCGGTCTGGTTCAAGAACGACCCTCGGGTCACCACGGCGAAGGCTCTCGGTGGTGTCTTCAATCCGCCTCTCATGAAGGCGGTTCCGATGTTGGTGGCCGCCGCCCTCGAGCAGATGGAGGGCAAGTCTGACGAGGAGAAGTACCGCATCATCGACGAGCAGTCGTCCGCGATCCGCAGCGAGATGCCGCCGCGGGAGAATCCGCGCCTGAACACCTCCCTGGACTCGGTGTACGCATCGGGTCCGCTGGGCCGCGCACACTGCGTCATCCACGGCAACTGCAACTACAAGCAGACCGCGCTGCTCAACGCACACGGGGCTGCCGCACTCCTGCAGGGAGCCCCGCGCAAGGTCGGATTCGCCTCCAGCTGTGAGGCATTCGGTCACCGCGAGTTGCTCGGCACGCTCCGGGCGTTCGGTCTGGTCCTGGACCCGATCGTCACCGTGCACCGCTGAGATGCGACTCTCCGACTACCTGGACAAGGGCGTCTCGCTCGGCCGTGAGGCACCGTGTCTCACGGCCGGGGGTGACACCTCCACCTACGGTGAGGTGTACGACCGGTCGGTTCAGATCGCGGCGGCGCTGCAACACGACGGTGTCGAGGCCGGCGATCGTGTCGCCGTTCTGTCCGGCAACGATCCGCTGGCGCTGACGTGTGTCTTCGGCATCTCGCGCGCCGGCGCGGTGTGGTGCCCGGTGAATCCGCGGAACGAGGCCGACGAGAACCGCCAGCTGTTCGATCTCTTCGGATGCCGAACCCTGTTCTTCCAGAGCCGATTCACCGATCTGGTCGACCGGATCCGAGGTGATCTGCCGCATCTCGTGCGACTGGTCTGCCTCGACGGTGCCACGGAGTGGTCGATCCCCTTCGAGTCGTGGCTCGCCGATCATCGCGGCGAGCTCGACGCCGACAGGCGGCCGCCGCGCGGGCTCGCGATGCTGGCGGGAACGGGCGGTACGACGGGAAAGCCGAAAGGGGTGCGGCTGACCGAGGACAACATGATGACCTCGACGGCGCTCGCGCTGATGAGCTATCCCTTCGGTGTGCGGCCGCGGTACCTCGCGCTGGCGCCGCTCACGCACTCCGCCGGTGTGCTGACGTTCCCGATCCTGAGTCTCGGCGGCGAGGTGGTCGTCATGGCGGCCCCCGACATCGGGGAGTTCCTGGCGCTGATCGAACGGCACCGCATCACCCATGCATTCCTGCCTCCGACGGTGATCTACGGCGTGCTCGACCACCCGGATCTGGATCAGCGGGACCTGTCGTCTCTCCGCTGCCTCTGGTACGGGGCGGCACCGATGTCGCCGACGCGGCTCGAGGAAGCGCTCACGCGCATCGGGCCGGTGCTGGGGCAGCTGTTCGGACAGACCGAGGCTCCCAACATGATCGCCACCCTGGCGCCGGCGGATCACTTCCGTCCGGACGGCACGGTGGCGACGGAACGGCTCACCTCGGCCGGTCGTCCGACACCCCTGACCACGGTCGCCATCATGACCGAGAAGGGCGACCTCGTCGGCACGGGCGAGCGGGGCGAGATCGTCGTGCGCGGTCCCCTGGTCATGGACGGCTATCACGAGAATCCCGCGGCGACGGCGGAGGTGGGCGCTCACGGTTGGCACCACACGGGCGACATCGGCTACCTCGACGACGACGGGTTCCTCTTCGTGGTCGACCGTGCCAAGGACATGATCATCACGGGCGGATTCAACGTCTACTCGGCCGAGGTGGAGCAGGCACTGCTCGCGCATCCCGCGGTCAAGGAGTCGGCCGTGGTGGGACTTCCCGACGAGAAATGGGGAGAACGGGTGGTGGCCGCGGTCGAACTGCGCTCGGGTCACAACGCCGAGGTGAGCGAGATCATCGCGTTCGCCAAGTCCCGCATCGGCAGTGTGAAGGCGCCCAAGGTGATCGAGATCTGGGACGTGCTGCCGCGCTCGAAGGTGGGAAAGATTCTCAAGAACGAGATCAGGGCAACCATGGCGACGTGATGCGGAACACCACGAGTGGGTCTACCATCCAACAGACCACATGGTATGTCCGTACCGGGCGCGGTCGGGGCCCGGCGACTCGCAGGAGGTCCCCCATGTCTCGTCGTCTCGCTCGCACACTGGTCGGTGCCACGGCTGCCGGTGCCGGAGCCGTCGCCATCGCACTGTCCGGCAGTGCCACGGCGTCCGCGGCTCCCGCGCAGGGACCGATCTACTGGCAGTCGTTCGGTGTGCTCGTCATACCGGCGAGCGAGAACTGTCAGAACACGGCGGAGCGCTACCGCGCGCGGGGAGACATCATCCTCGTGGACTGCGCGGCGACGTGGGCGTATCCCGGCTACCAACTGGTCGGTGTCCGTACGGACTTCGGGAGCTGATCCGCGCTCCGTGCCCCCACCGGGTCGATCATTACGGTGGGGGCATGGTGCTGTCCCCGCGGGTCCCGGATCTGGCTGCGCTCGACGTGCTCGTGTCGGTCGCCCGGTCCGGCAGCATGAGCGCGGCCGGGCGGGAACACGGGTTGAGTCAGCAGGCGGTGAGCGCGCGGGTGCGTGCCGCGGAGCGCGACATCGGCGTCCGCGTGTTCGATCGCGGAACGAGCGGTGTCGCACCGACTCCCGAGGGCGTGGCCGTCCTGGAATGGGCCGGCGGTGTGCTCGAGGCGGCGGACCGATTCGCCACGGGTGTGCAGTCGTTGCTGCGCGAGAAGAATGCTCATCTGACCGTGGCCGCGAGCATGACCGTGGCGGAGCATCTGGTGCCCGGCTGGATGGTGTCCATGCGCGCCCAGCACCCAGACGTGCACACCCGGATGCGGCTGATGAACTCGGCCGACGTGGTCGATCACGTGCGAGACGGGCGAGCCGAGCTGGGTTTCGTCGAGGGTCCCGACGAGCCGCCGGGGCTGAGCGCGGTGGTCGTCGGCAGAGACGAGCTCGTCGTGGTCACCGGACCCGACCATGCGTGGGCCGGTCGATCGATCACCCCGGCCGAGTTGCGGTCGACACCGTTGGTGCAGCGGGAGCCCGGATCGGGCACGCGCACCACGTACGAGCTCCGGGTCCGCCCGACGGTGCCACCGATTCTGGAGCTCAACTCGGTGACGGCGATCAAGTCCGCGGTGCTCTCGGCGAATGCCCCGACCGTCCTGTCGTCGCTGGCCGTGGCCGGAGAGCTGAGAGCCGGCTCGCTCGTCCGGATCGCCGTCGACGATCTGACCATCGTGCGTGAGCTGCGCCTGATCTGGAACCCGACGACACCGCCGCGAGGGCCCGCTCGCGACTTCCTTGAGATCGCCACGGCTCGTCCCTGACCACGGTCCGGTTCGGTACGGCGGCGAAGTGGGCACACTGGAGGCATGGAGATCACCGGCCACCTCACGCCCGACGAGTTCTGGACCCAGCAACGCGCGATCGAGGACCAGATCCGCGCCGAGTCGACCACCTTCCCGACCTACACGGTGAACGGGTGGAACGGGGTGCGGGTGATGGGCCCGTGGTCGCGCGAGAACGACGTGCTGACCAGCGTGACACTGCGGCACGGTGAGGTCGACTGGGACGGCGACGGCATCGACGGCCCCTTCGTCGAGGTCACCACCACCACGAAGGACGCACACCGCACAGCGCTGAAGGCGATGCTCTCGGCGATCGGTCTGACGCCGATGTCGCCCGAGTACAAGCGGAGACGCGAGGCCATCGCGGCCACGGAGGCGCGCCGCGTCGTCGTGCCGGTGAACGGGGAGGACACCGACTTCGAGATGCACGGCGGGCAGGAACGGTGGTGGGCGTCGGCGACGGTGGGCGACCACGGTGTGGTGATCGAGGCGCGGCGCCACCCCGTCGAGGCGGTGGCGCTGATGTCGGAGACCGACATGGAGCCCTACCTCGACGGCCTTCGCGCCGCGATCCGTACGAGTCGGGGCGAGTGATGGCGCTACCCTCGCACGGCCGATTCCCATACTCGCCCATCACGTCTCGTCCGCCGTTCTCGTGGCCGGGCGGCGCGTCCCTCGCGGTGTACGTCGCCGTCAACTGCGAGCACTTCCCGTACGACGACGGAGCTCCCGGGCTGGGATGGACGCCGGGGATGGACCAGCCGAACACCTACAACTGGGGTTGGCGCGAGTACGGCAACAGGGCAGGCGGCTTCGCGTTGGCCGACACGTTGCGCGACAGCGGTATTCGCCCGACTCTTCTCGTCAACGCGGAGATCTACGAGCATGCGCCCGATCTGGTGGCGGCGTATCGCGCACTCGGCGCGGACGTCGTCGCTCACGGCCGCACCAATGCCGAGCAACCGAACCAGCAGGACGAGGACGCGGAACGTCGCACCATCGAGGAGGTACGGCGGGCGATCGAGTCACACGAGGGTTCGCCACCTCGGGGCTGGATGAGCCCGGGCGCGAATCCGAGCCGGGTGACGGAGGATCTGTTGGCGGAGCAGGGATTCGAGTACACGCTCGATTGGCCGATCGACGACCAGCCGGTGTGGATGGCCACGCGGGGCGGACCTCTGCTGAGCGTGCCGTACCCGCACGAGGTCAACGACCTTCCTGTGTTCGTCCATCACCACGGATCGGCGGAGGATTTCGAGCACATCGTCGTCGACTCGTTCGACGAGCTGAAGGAGCAGTCGCGGCGCGCACCGCGGGTGTTGGCGATCTCCACGCACACGTTCCTCACCGGGCAACCGCACCGGCTCAGACGCTTCCGTCGAGCGCTGGATCACCTGACGTCACACGCCGACGGTGTCTGGTTCACCACCGCCGGCGACATCGCCGAGCATTATCGGACGGTCACTCCGCCGCCCGCGTGACGTAGTCCTGCAGCTGCGCCTCGGTGAGATTCGCCTCGGTGAGTGCCGCGAGGGCCTCCGGATCGAGGTTCTCGGCACTGCCGTCCGCGAAGCGCCGTGCACCCTCGGCCGTGACACCGCGTGCTCGCAGCTGTGCGAACACCTCGTCGGTACTCATACGCCCGCCGGGAGTGCCCGTGCCGCGACTCCCGCTCCCATGTTGTATCCGAGGTGTCCGCCGAGTGCGCCGCCCAGGCCGGCGACGGCGAATCCGGCGAGCGCGAGCGCCTTCGACGTGGTGTCCGGCGGCGACGCGTCCGCTGTCTTCGCGCGCCGGCGGTACGACGCCGTGAACAGTGCGAGGGCGACGGCGTTGGTGCTCGCGTGGATCAGACCCACTCGTCGTTGTTCCGCGCTGAGTGTCGACCACGTCGCCCACCCCGTCACCAGTGCGGTCGGGGCGGTCACCAGACCGGCACCGATGAGGCGCCGCGCTGCCGCGGAGTCACCACCGGTGACATCGAGAAAGACTGCGCTGGTCCACAATCCGACCGAGGAGTAGGCCATGATGGGATGCATCGGGTGGCCGATGAAGGTGCCGCGGAGGAGGCCGTCGATCTGTGTCCCCTCGAGAGCGGATCGGAGCTTTCCGGCGATCGGGTCGCTGACCGGATCGAGGAACGTCGCCTTCTCGAGCGGGTGGAACAGCGGTGTGAGATTCATACCGTGTCGGATACCCGCAGCGGTCGAGGGTAACCGCGGCGCACGGTGCGCTCGAGAATGCCCAGCGTCGCGCGCAGGGACGATCCGGACACGACGGGAAAGATGTCACGCTCTCGCCAGTCGGGATGGATGTCGGACCAGTCGTAGTAGGACGTGACGAGCGTGCCCTCCGTGCCGTCCTCGAAGGAGTGCGGCGCGAGCCGGTACCCGTAGCGGTGGCCGATGGGCGGTCGCACCGTGCCGACGATCGTCCACGAGATGTCCCGATCGCGCTCGAAGGTCGCGATGGTGACCTCCACGTCGTAGGTACCCATCGGGAGGTCGCCGAGTGCCTCGCGATCCATGTGCACGACGAAGGTGTCTCCCGCGGACGTCACGGGTGCGCCGTCCGCGCTCATCAACATGCCCGAGCCGTCGATGGCGACGTGGCCGTCGGGATCGCAGAGCACGTCGAAGATGTCCGCCGCCGGCAACGGCATCACGCGCTGGAACTCGAGTCGTTCGTCAGTCATGGGTCCAGTCTGCACTTGTGCAGGACCCGGGTGCGCAGGTCGTCATTGAAGACGGTGCCCGACGGGCACACACTCGTGAGCATGACGGACCTCACAGGACGATCGGCCCTCATCACCGGTGGAGCCAGCGGGATCGGGGCTGCGATCGCCCGCGCTCTCGCGACGAACGGTGCCCGCGTCACCGTCGCCGATCTCGACGGCGATGCCGCGACGGCGCTGGCGCGCGAGATCGGGGGAGAGGCGTGGCAGGTCGATCTCTCCGACGTCGACGCGCTCGCAGACCTGACGCTCGAGACCGACATCCTCGTGAACAACGCCGGGATCCAGCACGTGTCGCCGATCGAGCAGTTCGACCCGGTGATGTTCCGTCGCATCCTGACGTTGATGGTGGAGGCGCCGTTCCTGCTGGTGCGTGCCGCTCTGCCGCACATGTACGAGTCCGGGTACGGGCGCATCGTCAACATGTCGTCCGTGCACGGCATCCGAGCGTCGGCCAACAAGTCGGCGTACGTCACGGCGAAGCACGCCCTGGAGGGACTGTCGAAGGTCACCGCCCTCGAAGGTGCCGAGCGGGGCGTCCGCAGCAACTGCGTCAACCCCGGCTACGTGCGAACACCCCTCGTGGAGAAGCAGATCGCCGATCAGGCGCGCGTCCACGGTATCGACGAGTCCGAGGTGCTCGAGAAGGTACTGCTGACCGAGAGTGCGATCAAGCGGATGGTGGAGCCCGAGGAGGTGGCCGCACTGGTGTCCTTCCTCGTCGGAGACGAGGCGTCGATGATCACCGGTGCGTCGTACACGATGGACGGCGGCTGGAGCGCGAGCTGATCACTCGCCGCGCGAGACGCTCTCCACGAAGTCGCGGGCGATGTCGCGGAGCTTGCGGTTGGCACGCTGCGACTCCGCGGACAGCATGCCGAACGCGGCATCGCTGTCGACGCCGTGCAGCGCCATGAGAATTCCCTTGGCCTGCTCGATGGGGGCGCGGTGCTCGAGTGCGTCCTGCAGGCCCGACGCGACCTCGCGGGCCGACCGTACGCGGGCGTAATCGCCGATCGCGGTGGACACGGTGGACGTCAGCAGCTCGAGGATCGACTCGTCGATCGATCCGAACGCGTCGCGGGCGGTGCCGTACAGGTTGAACGATCCGAGCTTCATGTCGGCGGTGTGCAGGGGCGCGGCGAGGAACGAGCGCACGCCCTCCTCGCGAGCAGCGTGCACGAACTCCGGCCAGCGCTGCTGCGCCGCATCGACGTCGACGCGCACGATCTCGCCGGTCCGGGCGGCCTCGAGGCACGGACCCTCACCGATCTCGTACTGATGGCGGTCGACCTCGAGCGTGCGGTCGTCGGTGTGCACGGCCGTGTACGTCAGGCCGCCGAACAGGATGCTCACACCGACGCTCGACGCACCGTCGACGGCCTCGTGTGCGATCTCCGCGGTGCGCTTGAGCAGCACCGCCAGATGGTCGTCGTCGCGGACGCTGCCGCCGACCGCGCTCAGCATGGCAGCGAGTCGACGGGGAGCGACCGACCCGGTGGCCACCTCGGTGACCAACTCCGCCGCACGCGACGTCGACTCGTCCGCCTCTGCGCGCTCCGAGTCCGCTGTCGCCGCCACGGCGCTGTCCCTGCTCTCCACGGTTGAGAATCATCGCACGGCGCGGGGACCCCGGCAGCGACTCCGGTTGAGTTCGGTGGCCAGCGGGTATCGCAAGCAACAGGTACTCGTGTTGTCCGGACATCACGAAGTGCCAGAGCCGTCGAGTGAAGAAGCCCGCCGATGTCTCGGAGACCCCCACTGTGTGCCTGCGCACCGGTGGGGTTCTTCGTGTGGTGGGCTCAGCCGCGGCGTGCGTGCGCTTCGATCACGGCGGCGTTGAGCGCGGCCGCGGCGCTGACGATCGCGGCGGCGTCGTCCGGGTCGCACTCGCCGTCGGCGACGCGCGCGACGGCATCCTGCATGCGTACGCACAGTGTGGCGACGGAATCGTCGTCGCTCGGCACGTCCGCCACGGCGCTCATACCCGCCGATTCATCGTCGGCCGGCTCGGTCCGACGGACGTCCTCGATCGCGTCGTCCCGCCCGGCGTCCGCGAGTCGCTCGAACTCCTCGGCCGGTGCCTCGGGGCGGTAGTTGCGAGGGCTGCCGTTCACCACGGTGCGTGTGCCCGGCGACAGTGCCACGAAGTTGACCCGAGCCCCGCCGGGATCGCCGCTGACCCGGAAGACCCGATCCGGGCGTGTGACACTGCGCACGATCATGCCGTCCGCGATGGCGTGCGGATTGCGTGGAGCCACATCGAACCTCGATTCACTGGTTGTGGGCCATCATGGTCGTATGACTTCCGTGATGGAGCGCCTGCTGGACATCGCACCGATCTGGGTGTTCCTCATCGTCTTCCTGCTGGTGTTCCTCGAGGACGCGATCTTCGTCGGTTTCGTGATCCCGGGAGAGACGGCCGCGGTCATCGGCGGTGTCGCGGCGAGTCAGGACCACGTGAGTGTCGTCGCGATGGCGGCGGTCGTGGTCGTCGCGGCCGTGCTGGGTGACTCGGTGGGCTTCGAGATCGGCAAGCACTTCGGCCCCCGACTGTTGGCCATGAAGATTCTGGACAAGCGACGCGACAAACTCGACAAGGCACGGGACCTGTTGGCACGCAAGGGCGGAACGGCCGTCTTCCTCGGCCGGTTCGTCGCCTTCTTCCGAGCGGTGATGCCGGCGTTGGCGGGAATGTCGCGTATGCCGTACCCGAAGTTCCTCGCGTACAACGCACTCGGTGGGCTCGTCTGGGGGACGGGGTTCGTGGTGCTCGGGTTCGTCGCCGGCAACTCGTACGAACAGGTCGCGAAGACGGTGGGACGGGACGCGGCGATCATCGTGGTCGCGGTGGTGGTGATCGCGCTGATCGTGTGGCGCGTCCGGGCTCATCGCTCCGAGAAGGGCGCGGCGCGGACCTACGATCCCAGCGCGAGCACCGACAGCAGCTCGTAGGCCACGTGGGACGCGGCGATGCCGGTGATCTCCGCGTGGTCGTACGCGGGCGCGACCTCGACGATGTCCGCACCGACGATGTTCGCTCCCACCAGCCCGCGCAAGGTGTTCAGCAGTTCCCGTGACGTCATGCCGCCCGCCTCGGGCGTGCCGGTACCCGGGGCGTGGGCCGGGTCGAGGACGTCGATGTCCACGGAGACGTACACCGGGCCCGTGTCGAGACGGCGGCGCATCCGCTCGACGATCGAGGCCACCCCGTCCGTCTCGTAGTCGTCGGACCGGATGATCTGGAACCCCAGGACTGCGTCGTCCTCGAGGTCCTTCTTGCCGTACAGCGGTCCGCGGATCCCGATGTGCTGTGACCGCTCGAGGTCGATCAGCCCCTCCTCGCTGGCCCGTCGGAACGGTGTCCCGTGCGTGAAGGGCGCACCGAAGTACGTGTCCCACGTGTCGAGGTGGGCGTCGAAGTGCAGCACGGCGATCGGCCCGTGGTCGCGGTGCAGCGCGCGCAGGATCGGCAGCGCGATCGTGTGATCGCCACCGAGAGTGAGGACCGTGCTGCCGTCCTCGCGCAGATCGGTGATCGCCTGCTCGACGGTCGTCAGCGCCTCGGCGATATCGAACGGATTGACCGCGATGTCGCCGGCATCGGCCACCTGGCGGTGCGCGAACGGCGACACGTCCAGCGCGGGGTTGTACGGCCGGAGCAGCTTGGACGACGCGCGGATGTGGCCGGGACCGAAGCGCGCGCCCGGCCGGTAGCTCACGCCCGAGTCGAAGGGGACTCCGACGATGCTCACGTCCGCCCGGGAGACCTCGTCGAGTCGCGGCAGCCGCGCGAAGGTCGACGGTTCCATGTATCGCGGGTAGCGCGAGCCGTCGAGAGGTCCCCTGATGTCGGTCATGAACAGCGATGTTTCCTCACTTCGGGCGGTTGGTCAACACTTGTTTCCTGACGCGGAGCAGGGCATGATCGCGGCGTGTCCACCATCGGAAACCGGCTGCGGGCCGCCCGGGCCGCCCGTCGTCTCACTCTCGACGCGCTCGCGTCGACCGTCGGTGTGACCAAGGGGTACCTGTCCAAGGTCGAGAACGACCGCGCGTCCGCGTCCGTCGCCGTCCTGGTGCGCTGGTGCGACGCGCTCGAGATTCCCATGGGGTCGCTGTTCGACGACGTTCCGCACGGCGACGTCGTCCGCGCCGGCGAGTACCCCCCGATCGCCCTCGGGGGTCATGCCCAGTCGGAGTACCTGCTGACCCCGCCGGGCGAACATCGCGTGCAGGTCATCCACGGCAGGATCGAGCGCGGGGGAGGCAGCGGCGACGAGTCGTACGAACTGCCGGCCGAGGTCGGGTTCGTCCTGGTGCTCACCGGTCGGCTGATCCTGACGCTCGACGAGCGCACCGTGCAGCTCGACGACGGTGACGCGATCACCTTCGACCCTCGTCGTCGGCACAGCTTCCGCGCGGAGGTCGACACCACGGTGCTGTGGGTCCTGACGCCGTCCCTGCCCTTCCGCCACGACAGAACCAGAATCGAGACGACTCCATGACCACGCCCGTCACTCCCGACAGCTCGGTCCACGAGCGATCAGCAGGGGACCGTGAGCAGCCGGTCACCATGTTCGGCCCCGACTTCCCCTTCGCCTACGACGATTTCCTCGCGCATCCGGCCGGGCTCGGGTCGGTCCCTCCGGAGCGCCGCGGCACCCGCGTCGCCATCGTCGGGGCAGGCCTGGCGGGCACCGTCGCCGCCCGTGAGCTGCTGCGGATGGGACTGGAACCCGTGGTGTACGAGGCGGGGTGGATCGGCGGCCGCATGCACTCGGTCCCGTTCGAGGGGCATGCGGACACGGTCGCCGAGATGGGCGCGATGCGGTTCCCGCCGTCGTCCACCGCGCTGTTCCACTACCTCGACCACCTCGGTATCGAGACCACTCCGTTCCCCAACCCACTCGCCGAGGCGACGCCCAGCACCGTCATAGATCTCAAGGGCACCAGTCACTACGCGCGGCAGCTGACCGATCTCCCCGACGAGTACGCCGAGGTGGCCAGGGCCTGGCAGCGCACGCTCGAGGAACAGTCGGAACTCGTTCCTCTTCAGCGCGCCATCCGCGCCCGGGACGCGGCGGCGGTGAAGCGCATCTGGAACGACCTCGTGGTGCGACTCGACGACACGACGTTCTACGGGTTCCTCGTCGGATCACCCCACTTCGCGTCGTTCGCACGTCGAGAGTTGTTCGGGCAGGTCGGTTTCGGCACCGGTGGCTGGGACACCGACTTCCCGAACTCGATACTCGAGATCCTGCGCGTCGTGGCCACGGAGGCGGACGACCACCACCGCGGCATCGTCGGCGGATCCAGCCGCCTGCCGCGTGGTCTGTGGTCGGAGGCCGTGTCGGACGCGGCGCACTGGCCGGCGGGCACCTCGGTCGCGTCGCTGCACGGCGGAACACCGCGCCCGGGTGTCACCGAGATCCGGCGACGGACCGACGACGCCACCGGCGGCCACACCTTCGCGGTGACCGACTCGTCGGGCCGGACGGACGAGTTCGACACGGTCGTCGTGACCGCGCAGAGCTGGATGCTCCTCAACACCATCGACACCGACGACGACCTGCTGCCCATCGACCACTGGACGGCCGTCGAGCGCACTCACTACATGGGGTCGACCAAGGTGTTCGTGCTCGTGGACCGGCCGTTCTGGAAGGACATCGACCCCGAGACGGGCAGGGAACTGGTCAGCATGACCCTCACCGACCGCTTGAGTCGGGGAACGTATCTCCTCGATCACGGCGACGATAGGCCCGGCGTGATCTGTCTGTCGTACACGTGGAGTGACGACTCGCTGAAGCTGCTGCCGCTCTCACCCGACGAGCGGTTGACGCTGATGCTCGGGTCGCTCGAGGAGATCTATCCCGGCGTGGACTTCCGCAGCCACATCGTCTCCGCTCCGGTGACGCTGTCGTGGGAGACCGAGCGCCACTTCATGGGTGCCTTCAAGGCCAACCTGCCCGGCCACTACCGCTATCAGGAACGCTTGTTCTCGCACTTCGTGCAGGACGAACTCGCCCCCCGGCATCGCGGGATCTTCCTCGCCGGCGACGACATCTCGTGGACGGCGGGATGGGCCGAGGGCGCCATCCAGACCGCGCTGAACGCGGTGTGGGGAGTCATGAACCACCTCGGCGGAAGGACGCACCCGGACAATCCCGGGCCGGGTGACGTCTTCGAGAGCATCGCCCCGCTCCGCCTCGGGGACTGATGCGTCGACCAGCGCGGTGAATCTCGGTCCGGGAGGACCTACCGAGCGGTAGCGTTCCTCCGGTGGTTCAGTTGCTCTCGCGCTCACAGGCGGCCGATCGGCCGCCCGTGACGACGCCTGCGACCGTTCCGGTGCGGACGGTCTCGGCGCAGGCACTGGCCATCGTGCTGGTGCTCGCCGTCGCGGTGCTCGTGTTCCACCTGACCCGGCCGACGGCCGAGGAGCCGGCCGTCGGGGCGGCCGCCGTTGCCGCTGCGGATCTGCGGCCGAGCTTCCTGACGGAACCGGAGCGCAACCTGGGCCCGCTGCGCCAGATCGCGAAAGTCAACCGCGCCACGGCGGAGGAGGAGTACGCGGCCGCCATCGCCGTGCTCTCGACGGCGGCCAGCGCCGAGGAGAAGGATCGCCGACTGTACGAGTTGCCGCCGGCCGTGATCGGCGCCCGCATCGGCAGCTACGCCTCACCGGCTCGCGGTACGTACACCTCCGGTTTCGGCCCGCGCTGGGGGACGATGCACAACGGCATCGACATCGCCGGTCCGATCGGCACCCCGATTCTGTCGGTGGCCGACGGTCAGGTGATCGAAGCAGGCCCTGCGAGCGGCTTCGGGCTGTGGGTGCGCGTGCGACACGACGACGGCACCGTGTCCATCTACGGACACGTGGACACCCTGGTCGCGGTGGCCGGTCAGCGCGTCGCGGCGGGGCAGCAGATCGCGACGATGGGGAACCGCGGCGATTCCACCGGGCCGCACCTGCACTTCGAGACCGTCGTCGCGGACAAGCACGTGGATCCCGAACTGTGGTTGATCGGCCGCGGGATCTCGCTCGGACCGGAAGGCGACTGACGAGTCCCGTCCGTCACATCAGTACCACGCTCGGATACGATCAGGGCATGAGACGGGCACTTCTGACGGCGGCGACGGCACTCGCCGTGGCCGTGGGCACCGCACCTCTCGGCGCCGGTCCGGCCGCGGCCGACACCGCCGCCGGCTCGTGCTCGCCCGAGCATCCCCGTCCCGTCGTGCTGGTGCACGGCACCTGGGTCGACGGCCCGGACACCTGGTCCACCCTCACCCCGCAGCTCGAGGCGGAGGGCTACTGCGTCTTCACTCTCGAGTACGGCTACCGCGCCGAACCCGGCGAGAACCTGCTGCAGACCTACGGCGGCGACGACATCGCCGCGTCCGCGCGAGAACTGCGTGCCTTCGTCGACGACGTCCGATCACGCACCGGCGCAGCCGATGTGGACGTCGTCGGGCACTCTCAGGGCGGTGTCGTGGCCCGTCAGTACCTGAAGTTCGAGGGCGGAGCCGACGCCGTGCACACCCTCGTCACCCTCGGCGCCACCAATCACGGCACCACGTTCTCGGCAGGGCAGCTCATCGGATCACTCGCGCAGCAGTTCGGACTGCCGGTCGGCGAGGTCGCCTCCGCGGCCGTCGGACCGTCGTTCGTCCAGCAGATGGTCGGCTCGCCGTTCCTCGACGTGCTCAACGCGGGCGGCGACACAGTCCCGGGAGTCGACTACACCGCGATCGCCACCCGCGCGGACACCGTCTCCACGCCGCCCGAGAACACTTTTCTCGCCGCAGGTCCGGGAGCGACCGTGGACAACGTCTGGGTGCAGGACGGCTGCCCGAGCAACACCGCCGGGCACATGGAACTGACCACCGACCCCCGCGCACTGTGGATGGTGCAGCGCGGGCTCGACCGGTCCTACGCCGATCGGGTACCCAGCCCCTGCTGAGTGCCGGGTGCGCGCGCTGTTGCGGTGGCTGGAAGGGGTGTGCACACGGCTGACGTGTGGTGAACACCCGTTGCTGCAGGCCGGAGGGTGTGTGCGGTTGACGCAGGGGGTGTGCACACAGCTCGCTGCACCTCGCGCCGCGGTGCCTTGCCTGAAGGTGTGTCGCCCGGCCGGAAGGGGTGTGCACACGGCTGACGTCAAGTGAACACCCGTTGCCGCAGGCTGGTGGGGGTGTGCGGTTGACGCAGGGGGTGTGCACACGGCCGGCTGCACCCGACATCCCGCACATTCTCACGTTTTGGGTGCCCCACGCGTTTACTGATCGTGATGCTTCCGTTCGAGACCGTCGTGGCCACCCACGGCCCCGTGGTGCTGCGGGTCTGTCGCGCCGTGGTCGGTCCCGTCGACGCCGACGACGCGTGGTCCGAGACCTTCCTCGCCGCACTCCGCGCGTACCCCGACCTGCCCGAGGACGCGAACGTGCAGGCCTGGCTGGTGACCATCGCGCACCGCAAGGCTGTCGACGTTCATCGGGCGGCAGCTCGTCGGCCCGTACCCACCGACTCCGTTCCGGACGTCGCCGCGACGGTGCCCGACGAGAACCACGCCCTGTGGTCGGCGGTCGCGGCCCTGCCCGACACTCAGCGACTGGCCGTCGCGTACCACCACATCGGGGGCCTGCCCCATGCGGACGTCGCTGCGCTGCTGGGGAATTCGACCACAGCCGCCCGTCGAGCGTGTGCCGACGGCATCGCGACCCTGCGCCGCACGACCACGAGGAGTGAGCTGCTGTGACCACCGCCGCCGATCTGACCGCGCTCCACGAGCGGCTGACGCACCGCGCCGCCGAGGAAGGACTGCTCGACGTCGCGTACCGCACCCTCGACTCACCCGTCGGCACGCTCCTCGTGGCGGCCACCGAGCGAGGCGTCGTGCGCGTGGCCTTCGACGTCGAGAACCACGACACGGTCCTGCAGACGCTGGCCACCCGCATCAGTCCGCGGGTGCTCCGAGCGCCGGCCCGGCTCGACCCGGTGGTACGCGGGCTCGACGCGTTCTTCGCCGGGACGTCCCGCGTCGTCGACGTCGACCTCGATCTGCGCCTCGCTGCCGGGTTCCGTCGCGACGTCCTGACGCATCTCCAGCGCATCCCCTACGGCGAGACCCGAAGCTACGCTGCCGTGGCCGCGGAGACGGCCAGCCCGAAGGCCGTGCGCGCCGTGGGATCGGCCTGCGCGCGCAATCCGCTGCCCCTGGTCATCCCGTGTCATCGGGTGGTGCGGTCCGACGGGACGCCCGGTCGCTACGCCGGCGGTGAGGCTGCCAAGCAGCTTCTGCTCGAGCTCGAGACACAGAACTACTAGGCGGTATTAGTCTCGAAGCATGTCCTCTGCTGCCGATGTTCCCGCGCACCTCGTTCTGTCTCGTCGCGATCTCGAGTTCCTCCTCTACGAATGGCTCGACGTCGAGTCGTTGACCGAGCGGAAGCGCTTCTCCGACCATTCCCGCGAGACGTTCGACGCGGTGATGGAGCTCAGCGAGCAGATCGCGGTGAAGCACTTCGCACCGCACAACAAGAAGGCCGACGCGAACGAGCCGCACGTCGGCGAGGACGGCAAGGTCGTCCTGATTCCCGAGGTCGAGCAAGCGCTGACGGTGTTCAACGACGCCGGCCTCATCTCCGGGCAGTTCGACGACTCGCTCGGCGGCATGCAGCTGCCGACCACGGTGTCGAAGGCGTCGCTCGCGTGGTTCCAGGCCGCGAACACCGGCACCGCGACCTATCCCTTCCTCACCATCGGCAACGCCAATCTCCTCATCGAGTACGGCAGCGAGGACTTGGTCGACGCCTATGTCCGGCCCATGCTCGAAGGCCGTTTCCACGGGACCATGTGTCTGTCCGAGCCCGGCGCCGGATCGTCGCTCGCGTACATCACCACCAAGGCCGTCGAGCAGGGTGACGGCACCTATGCGGTGACCGGAACCAAGATGTGGATCTCGGGCGGCGAACACGAACTCGGTGAGAACATCGTGCACCTCGTCCTCGCCAAGATCCCCGGTGGTCCGGCGGGCGTGAAGGGCATTTCGCTCTTCGTCGTACCCAAGACGCTGGTGAACGCGGACGGGTCGCTGGGCGAGCGGAACGACGTGAACCTCGTGGGCCTGAACCACAAGATGGGGTACCGCGGCACCACCAACACGCTCCTCGCGTTCGGCGAGAACGGCGGTGCCACAGGCTATCTCGTCGGCGAGCCGCACAAGGGCCTGTCGTACATGTTCAAGATGATGAACGAGGCGCGCATCGGCGTCGGCATGGGTGCGACCGCGCTGGGCTACACCGGTTACCTGCACTCGGTGGCCTACGCGCGGGACCGTGCACAGGGCCGGCCCGTGGGTGACAAGGATCCGGCTGCCCCGCAGGTGCCGATCATCGACCACTCCGACGTCCGCCGCATGCTGCTCGCGCAGAAGTCCTACGTCGAGGGCGGTCTGGCCCTGGGTCTGTACTGCTCCCGACTGGTCGATGAGCAGATCACCGGCGAGCAGGACGCGGCGGATCGTGCCGGGTTCCTCCTCGACGTGCTCACCCCCATCGCCAAGGCGTGGCCGTCGCAGTGGTGCCTCGAGGCCAACAACCTCGCGATCCAGGTACACGGTGGGTACGGCTACACCCGCGACTACAACGTCGAGCAGTTCTACCGCGACAACCGTCTCAACCCCATCCACGAGGGAACGAACGGCATCCAGGGCCTCGATCTCCTCGGGCGCAAGGTTGTCGCGCAGGGCGGCCGAGGGCTCCAGCTTCTCGTCGAGACCATCACGGAGACCATCGACGCGATGTCGGGTGAGTACGCCGACGCCCTGCGAGCGGCAGTGGATCGCCTCGTGGCCGTCACCGGCACGCTGTGGGGTCAGGGCGACGCCGAGGTGGCGCTGGCCAACTCGTCCGCGTATCTCGAGGCGACCGGTCACGTGGTCGTCGCGTGGCTCTGGCTCGACCAGCTCCGGGCGATCGGCGACAAGGAGGGCGCCTTCTACGACGGCAAGCGTGTCGCGGCGCGGTACTTCTTCCGGTACGAGCTCCCCAAGACGGGCCCGCAGTTCGACCTGCTCGAGAACCTGGACCGTACGACGCTGGACCTCGACACCTCGGTTCTGTAGGGCGGGGGTGGGGGACTGCGGCGTGCTCGAGCTTCGCCGGGGGCACCGCTCGTCGCCGCGCGCACCTTCCACGGTGCGCAGAGAACCGGGCGCTGCGCCCGCGCTCCGCGGATCGGTCGGTACACCTCGGTTCTGTAGGGCCGGGCCCGCGCTCCGCGGATCGGTCGGTGCACCTCCGATCGCGGGTGCGGGTGGGGAACTGCGGCGTGCTCGAGCTTCGCCGGGCGCACCGCTCGTCGCCGCGCGCACCTTCCACCGTGCGCAGAGAACCGGGCGCTGCGCCCGCGCTCCGGGAATCGTTCGGTGCACCTCCGATCGCGGGTGCGGGTGGGGAACTGCGGTGCGCTCGAGCTTCGCCGGGCGCGCCGCTCGTCGCCGCGCGCACCGTCCACGGTGTGCAGAGAACCGGGCGCTGCGCCCGCGCTCCACGGATCGTTCGGTGCACCCCCGATCGGGGGTGCGGGTGGCGAACTGCGGTGCGGCGAGCAGCGCGTACCGCGTAATGCCCGTCACACGTACCTGGTCACAGCGCGCGGCGACTGCTTAGATACAAGATGTGCGCAACACAGATGCAACCGAGACGTCGTCCGACCGGGCGTACGCGACGGTGAAAGAGCTCATCGTCTCCGGCGAGCTGCCGGGCGGGGAGCTGATCAGCGAGGGGCAGATCGCCGAGCGCACCGGCACCAGCCGCACCCCGGTCCGTGAGGCCTTCCTCAGACTCGCGGCCGAAGGATGGATGCGGCTCTACCCCAAGCGCGGGGCCCTCGTGGTTCCCGTCGCACCCGACGAGGCCACTCATCTCGTCGCCGCCCGTCGACTCGTCGAGACCGGATCGCTCGAGGCGTTCGCACAGGATCCGGGCAGCCGGACCTCCGCCGCCGCTCAGATGCGGGAGAGCCTCGACCGGCAGCGCGTTCTCGCGGAGGCGGGCGACTCCCTCGGCTTCGCTGCCGAGGACGCAGACTTCCACACCATCGTCGTCACGCACGGGGACAACCCTCTGCTGTCGACCTTCTACTCAGGATTGCGCGACCGGCAGCGCCGCATGACCGCGAACTCCGTGGCGCGCAATCCGGACGTGTTGGCGTCGATCATCGACGACCACACCCGTCTCACCGCACTCGTCGAGCAGGGCGACGTCACCGCGTACGACGACACCCTCTCCCTCCACATGGCAGCCACGCACGCGCTGCCGCGTGCCTCGCGACCAGCCTCCGGCCTGCCCGACGGAATCCGCTGAAGGACCCCACCATGACCGTTCTCGACCGCACGACCACCACCCGCACCTGGCTTCCCGTGGCTCTCGGCATGCTCGCCGTCGCCTGGGGCGGCAACGAGTTCACGCCGCTCCTCGTGATGTACCGCGAGGGTCACGGCTTCTCGCCCGTCGTCGTCGACGTGTTCCTCTTCGCGTACGTCGTCGGCATCGTGCCGGCCCTGTTGATCGGCGGCCCGCTCTCGGATCGCTACGGACGGCGGCCGCTCATGGTGCCCGCGCCGGCCGTCGCTGCCGCCGGATCTCTCGTCATCGCCCTCGGTGCTCACACGGCCCCGATCCTCGCGACCGGCCGCGTGCTCAGCGGCATCGCGTTGGGGCTGGGTATGGCCGTCGGCGGCAGTTGGTTGAAGGAGCTGTCCGCGGACGGCTCGGGCGCCCGCCGCGCCGCGATGTCGCTCACGGGCGGATTCGCCACGGGCGCAGGGGTTGCCGGCGTGCTCGCGCAGTGGGCGCCATGGCCCGAGGTGCTGCCGTACCTGGTGCACGTCGCGTTGGCCGCGCTGGCCACCGTGGCCCTGCTCGGGGTGCCCGAGACGCGGGCTCGTGCGGTGGACGACGCCTCGCTGCTGTCCGATCTGCGCATCCCGTCGGCGGGCCACCGTCGGTTCGTGTCCGTCGTTCTTCCCATGGCGCCGTGGGTCTTCGGCGCGGCCAGCGTCGCGTACGCAGTGCTGCCCGGTCTGATGGCCGACCACTCCGGCGCGTTCCCCATCGCGTTCTCCGCCCTGCTCGGCGTGGTCGCGCTGTCGTCCGGCTTCGCCGTCCAGGCCGTCGGCCGACGTATCGACACCGCGTCGAGTGCGCGCGCAGTCCTGGTCGCGCTGGGGATCATCGTCGTCGGCATGGTGCTGGTCTCGGTGGCCGCCGACGTGTTGACGATCCCGATGGCGCTGCTCGCCGCCGCGGTGCTCGGGTGCGGCTACGGCATGGCGATGGTGTCGGGCCTGCAGGAGGTGCAGCGCATCGCGGGACCGCGTGATCTGGCCGGACTCACCGCGGTGTTCTACTCCGTGACCTACCTCGGCTTCGCGGTGCCGGCGATCCTGGCGCTGCTCGTGCAGGAGTTCCCCGGCGCGATCACCTACCCCGAACTGTTCACGGCCGGTGCGGTTCTCGCCGCGATCTCATTGGCGCTCGTCGCGACGAGAACGCGGTCGCACCTGCCGTCAGGGCAGTCGGGGTAGCCGCTTCTTCTCGAGCCAGGACTCCCAGAACTCGTCGGTACTGCCGTACTGCTTCGCCAACCCGACGAAGTCCGACGTCGCCACGGTGGCGTGGCGGAAGGTCGTGGTCCACTCACGGATCAGATCGAAGAACGCCGCGTTGCCGATGGTGCGCCGAAGTGCGTGCAGGGCAAGGGCTCCGCGCTTGTACACGCGGTCGTCGAACATGTCCTCCGGTCCCGGATCTCCCAGGACGATGTCCTGCGGCAGGGACGACAGGCGGCTGTGCGCGCGGGTGGCTTCCTGGTGCGCGGACGGCCCGCCCGAACTCTCCGACCAGATCCACTCGGAGTAGCAGGCGAAGCCCTCGTGCAACCAGATGTCGCTCCACCGAGCGATGGTGAGGCTGTTGCCGAACCACTGATGCGCCAGTTCGTGAGCGACGAGTCGCTCGTACTCGCGGTCGCCGTCACAGTGATTGGCACCGAAGATCGACAGCGTCTGTGCCTCGACGGGGATCTCCAACTCGTCGTCGGTGACGACGACGGAGTACGACTCGAACGGATAGGGGCCGAACGACTCGACGAACGTCTCCATCATCTGCTGCTGACGGCCGAAGTCGTGATCGAAGTTCTCGCGCAGACGCGCCGGCAGGACCGCGTCGATCGGCACGGGGGAGTCGCTGACCCGGTGCTTCTCGTACTGGCCGATCTGCACGGTCGCGAGGTACGAGGCCATCGGTTCCGGCTGGTCGTACACCCACGTGGTGCGCGAGGACTTCACGTACTTCCGCGTCAGTGTGCCGTTCGAGACGACGTGGTACGGGGAGTCGGCGGTGATCGAGATGGTGTACGCCGCTTTGGAACTGGGATGGTCGTCGCACGGGAACCACGATGCGGCGCCGTTGGGTTGGCTCGCGACGAGGGCGCCGTCGGTGAGCTCCTCCCACCCGACCTCGCCCCACACGCTGCGGATCGGTGCGGGGTTGCCGCTGTAGGCGACGGTGGCCGTGAAGGAGGCGCCCTCGTCGATGGCGCGCTGCAGCGTGACCGTCAGCTTGCCGCCCCGATGGGTGAACCGGACGCCGCGCATGCCGGCGACACTGACCTTGGACGGGGTGAGAGCCGGACCCATGTCGAGTGAGAACTTGGTGATCGACCGGGTGGCCACCGCGTGCACGACGGCCTTGCCGGACAGGCGGTTCGACTGCACCTTGTACTCGAGGTCGAGGGCATACCGCTCGACCGAGTACCCCCGGTTGCCGTTCTGCGGCAGGTACGGGTCGATGGGAGAGTCCGGCATCACTTCTCGGTCCAGGGTGCGATGGGGTTGCCCTGCCACCGGCTCGACTCGGGGACGGTGTCGCCGCGCATCACCAGCGAGGCCGGTCCGACCGTGGCACCTGCCCCGATTCCCGCAGCGGGCAGTGCGACGCAATGCGGGCCCAGCGTGGCTCCCGCCCCCAAACTCACCGTGTCCATGCTCATGATCCGATCATGGAACAGATGTGTCTGCACGACGCACCCTCTGTTGACGGTGGCACCGTCGCCGAGGGTGATGAGATCGGCCTCCGGCAGCCAGTAGGTCTCACACCAGACTCCCTTCCCGATGTGGGCGCCGAGCCAGCGCAGCCACAGGTTCAGCACCGGGGTTCCCTCGGCGGCGCGGGCGAACCACGGGGCGGCGACGACCTCGACGAACGTGTCGGCCACTTCGTTGCGCCACACGAAGGAACTCCACAGAGGATGTTCGACCGCGCCGATCCGACCGACGAGCGACCACTTGGCGACGGCGGAGATCCCGGCGGCGACGGCGCCGGCGATCAGCAACACGACGCCGCTGAGCAACGCGGCGGCCCAGTAGCCCAGCGATCCGGCGATCCAGGTCAGGGCGGCGAGCACGCCGAACCCGATGCCGAACGACACGACGACGGGCACGAGTCGACAGGTCTCGACCACGGCGCGGGCGATCTTGAGTCGCCGCGGCGGATCGAAGGTCCGGGTGGTGTCGGACGAGTTCGGGGCCCGGCGCAGGCGCACCGGCGGGCTGCCGAGCCACGATGAACCCGACTTCGCCTTGGCGGGGGCGGCCGACAGCACGGCGACGAGGCCGTTCTTCGGCACGCGTCGACCCGCGGCCGCCATGCCGGAGTTGCCGAGGAACGCGCGCTTGCCCACCTTCGCCTCGCCGAGCAGCATCCAGCCGCCGCCGAGCTCGTAACTGGCGATCATGGTGTCGTCCGCCAGGAACGCACCGTCGCCCACCGTCGTGAACTTCGGGACCATCAGCACCGTCGACGCCTCCACGTCCTTGCCGATGGTCGCGCCGAGCAGCCGGAGCCATCCCGGCGTGAGCAGACTCGCGTAGAGCGGGAAGAGGAACGTGCGGGCCGAGTCCATCAGGCGTTCGGTGGCCCACACCTGCCAGCCGATGCGACTGCGCACCGCGTGGTGGCCGGGAATCAGCCCGATCGACAGCAACCGCACGGACACGAGCGTGACCGCCGCGAAGACCAGCAACGACACCGCGGTGGCGGGAGCGAGCAGCGCCAGCCCGAGGCCGATCGCGCCGGGCAGCGTGGTCGCGTGCGCGACTCCGACGGCGACGAGCAGCAGACCCGCGGCAATGGACAGGAGGGGGAGGCCCGACAGCAACAGCGATGTCACGCCGTAGACGGGCACCCAGCCGCGACCGCGCGGCGGCGCCTCGTCCGGCCACGGGTGCATCGCCTTGCCGACCTTCGCGGCGGGCGAGCCGGACCACTGCTGACCGGCCTTGACCTTCCCGGAGACGGCCGACCCCGCGGTGATCTCGGCCCGGCGTCCGATCCTGGCTCCGGGGAGCAGGGTCGACCGCGCGCCCACCGTCGCACCGGCGCCGACCTCGATCGAGCCGATGTGCACGACGTCGCCGTCGATCCAGTAGCCGGACAGGTCGACCTCCGGCTCGAGTGAGCAGCCGTCACCGAGAGTCAGCATGCCGGTGACCGGGGGCAGGGTGTGCAGATCGACGTCGCGTCCGACCGTCGCGCCGAGCGCGCGGGCGTAGTAGACCATCCACGGCGCGCCCGACAGGTTCGAGGCGCCGCTGGCGTCGGTCAACCGGTTGGCGGTCCACAGCCGCAGGTGCACGCTGCCGCCGCGCGGATGGGCGCCCTCCGTGACGCCGCGCATGAGGAGCCGCGATCCGGCGACGGAGATCGCCATCCGGCCCACGGGCGTCACGAACAGAAGGAACCCGAGCAGAAGCCACCACCACGACACCGTCGGCAGCCAGGGGCGGGGAGCGAACCAGCTGAACGTGTTCGCCATGATGCCGAGCCAGGTCACCCACTGCAGCCCGGTCAGCGTGGTCAGCGGCAGGGTCGCGAGGACCTGCGCCACCTGAGCCCTCCGGGGTGTGGGGACGACGATGCGCTTCTCGGTCACCGGCGGGGGGACGAGCGAGTCGAGCAACGCGACGAGCGAGCCGAGTCGCGGATGGTCGTAGAGCTGCGCGACCGTGATCTCGGGGAAACGCTCGCGCAATCGGGTCACGAGCAGTGCGGCCGAGAGCGATCCGCCACCGGCGGCGAAGAAGTCCGCGTCCAGGGATCCGATCTCGGCGCCCAGCACGTCGCTCCACAGCTCGGCCACCCAGCCGGCGGTCCCGGCGAGAGAGGCGTCGTCCGGAGTCGAGCCGCGCTTGGGCAGCGGCCACGGCAGAGCCGCGCGGTCGACCTTGCCGGACGTGCGGGTGGGTAGTTCGTCGACGAGTGCGAGACGTGGAACCATCGCGGCGGGAAGCTGTTCCGCGAGGAGCTCGCGCGCGCGGACGAGGTCGAAGTCCGGGTCGGTGCTGGCGAGATAGCCCACCAGCACGGGTGTTCCGGAGCCGGTGGTGCGCACTGCGGCGGCCGCGCCGCTCACACCGGGGAGGGCCTGCAGGGCGTTGTCCACCTCGCCCAGTTCGATGCGGCGCCCGCCGACCTTCACCTGATCGTCGGCGCGGCCCTGGAAGAGCAGCCCCTCGAGTTCCAGCCGCACGAGATCGCCGCTGCGGTAGGCACGGTCCCATCCGAGAGTCGCCATGGGCGCGTACTTCTCGGCGTCCTTCACCGGATCGAGGTAGCGCGCGAGGCCGACGCCACCGATGACGAGCTCGCCCACCTCACCCACCGCGACCGGCTCCTCGTCCGGGCCCACGACGGCGAGGTCCCACCCGTCGAGCGGCAGCCCGATGCGCACCGGTCCCACACCGTCCATGAGAGCGGCGCAGGCGACGACGGTGGCCTCGGTGGGGCCGTAGGTGTTCCAGACCTCGCGGCCCGGAACAGCCAGTCGTTCAGCGAGATCCGGCGGGCATGCCTCGCCGCCGAAGATGAGCAACCGGACGTCCTCGAGCGCCTCGCGAGGCCACAGCGCCGCGAGAGTCGGCACCGTCGACACCACGCTGATGTCGCGGGCGACGAGCCAGGGGCCGAGGTCCATGCCGCTGCGCACGAGGGACCGAGGCGCGGGAACGAGGCAGGCGCCGCTACGCCAGGCGAGCCACATCTCCTCGCACGACGCGTCGAACGCCACGGAGAGCCCCGCCAACACCCGATCACCCGGGCCGATCGGTCGGTCCTGCAGGAACAGTCGTGCCTCGGCGTCCACGAATGCCGCCGCGTTGCGATTGCTCACCGCGACGCCCTTGGGCTTGCCGGTCGAGCCCGAGGTGAAGATCACCCAGGCGTCGTCATCGGGTGTCGGACGGCCGACCGGGCGCCCGGTGCCCGCGGTGTCGGTTCGGGTGACACCGCCGTCCGCGATGATCGCGGTGACACCGGCCTCCGAGAACACCAGCTCGGCGCGCTCGTCCGGGTCGTCGACGTCCACCGGGACGTAGGCCGCTCCTGCGGCGATGACCGACAGGATGGCCGCGTAGAGCGAATAACTGCCCGACGGCATGCGGACCCCGACGCGATCGCCGGCGCAGACGCCGTGCCGGGACAGCCACCGAGCACCCTCGTCGATGTTGTCGAGCAGTTCGCTGTAACTGATGGTGGTGTCGCCGTCGTCGATGGCCGGCGCATCGGGAAACGCCCGCGCGGTGTCCTCGAGGATGTCGACGAGGGTGCGCACCGGGGCCGCCACGGAGGAACGGAGGTAGGCCTCGGGAACACGGGTCTGCAGTGACAAGACGAACGGCCTCTCGCATCGAACAGGGACGACGGAACGCTGGCGGGTGTGACGACACGTTATTGCACGCTCAGTTTGCGGGTTGGTGAACAACTCCGCCGACCCGGCGCGCGTGCGGCGGAGCGGTTGACAACGCGGCCGACCGTTTGCCATCCTGCTTCCAGGTCACGAGTACCAGCATCAAGCCCCGGCTCGCTGGTCGGCAACCCTCCTCCGCGGTGGGGTGCTCCGGGTGACGACCTGGCCGCGCTCCGACGACGGAGGCGGCAAGCGCGGATCGACGCCTCTCGTCAGATCGCGGCCCTCGTGCCGTGCGTCGATCCCTCGACGGAGGGATTCATCATGACCACAGTTCTGCAGCGCCCCATCGCATCCGTGCACGGCCGCGGCCGGCAGGTGACGTGTGCCGACGGCCGGACGACTCGCAGCATCGATCTCGACTACGCGGCCAGCGCTCCCGCGCTCGACGCGGTGGTCGATCGAGTGCGAGAGGTGTTGCCGCACTGCGCGAGTGTGCATCGCGGTGCCGGTCACAAGTCGCAGTTCTGCACGCGTGAGTACGAGTCCGCCCGGAACACCGTGCACCGCTTCTGCGGTGCGGATTCCGACGACGTCGTCGTGTTCACGCGCAACACCACGGACGCGCTGAATCTCCTGGCGCGCTGCGTTCCCGGAGACACGGTGGTGCTCGACATCGAGCATCACGCGAATCTGCTGCCGTGGCGGAACCGCCGGGTGGTGCGATCGGCGGACTCGGTCGAGGAGACGCTGATTCGGCTCGACGACGAACTCGCGTCGAGACCTGCTGCGCTGCTTGCCGTCACGGGTGCCTCCAACGTGACCGGCGAGGTCCTGCCTCTCGATCGACTCGCGGATCTGGCGCACCGACACGGTGCCCGCATCCTCGTCGACGGGGCACAACTCGTTCCGCACCGCGCCGTGGACATCACTGCGGCGGGTATCGACTACCTGGCCTTCAGCGGTCACAAGCTGTATGCGCCCTTCGGTGCGGGAGTGCTCGTGGGACGGCGTGACTGGCTCGACGTGGCCGAGCCGTACCTCGCGGGTGGTGGAGCGACCCGGCGCGTGTCCGTCCTCGGTGCGTCGGTCGACATCGACTGGGCGCCGTCGCCGGCGCGGCACGAGGCCGGCACCCCCAATCTGCTCGGTGCCGTCGCGATAGCCGCGGCGTGCGACGAGATCGGCGCGATCGGCCACGGCGCCATCGCTGCCCACGATCAGGAGTGCACGGACGCCCTGCTCGGCGGACTCACCGCTCTGGCCGGTGTGTCGGTGCTCCGTCTGTGGAGCGATTCCACCGACATCGTCGGCATCGTGTCCTTCACCGTCGACGGTGTCGACGCGGGTGCACTCGCCACCGCGCTGGCCGACGATCACGGCATCGCGGTGCGGGCCGGGAAGTTCTGCGCCCATCCCCTGCTCTCGCGGGTGGGCGCGGCCGACGGTGCCGTGCGAGCGAGCATCGGGCTGGGGACCACCGCCGACGATGTCGACCGGTTCGTGGAGGCGGTGCGTGTGACGTGCCTCTCACTGCGGGATCGCGTCACCACCGGATCGTTAGCATCAGCATCATGACGAGGAGCAGGTTGTGGGGTCGACGACACGTCGATCTCTGCCGTGCCACCTCCAGCGCCTGTCCGGTCCGGTGATCGTGCGACTCACGTCACCTCACAGCCTCCGCTGCACCCACGACTGACTGGACAACTCATGACCACGGTCTCTTCCGACTCCCTCGTCTTCCTCGACGGCGTCTCCGGTACCTCTCCGGACGTCGTCCGCTTCTCCGCCGCCGATCTCTCCGAGGCCCAGAGCCGCTACGCGACCCTCAAGGCCGAGCACCCCGGAGCTCGTGTCGTGGTGGACATCGACGTGCACATCGCCGCCGACGCCCGGACCGCGCGCCGCGAGGTGCTGGCATCGGACAGCAAGCCTCGCCCCGGCACGCTGCAGTACGTCGGTACGGCGTCGGGTCTCGTGGGCCTCGTCGCCGACATCGTGACGGTCGACGTGGCGGACGGCGTGACCCTGCGTCCGGTGGTGGAGCAGACGCGGGAGTCCGTCGTCCGGGCAATCACCACCGAGGTGGTGCCCGCCCTCGAGGTTCGGCGCCTGCGCGCCTCCTGAGGCTCAGCCCCCGCGGGTCTCGGGGCCCATGTCCACAGCGAGCCCGGCGGTGATCCGCAGCAGCTCGGGGTAGGTCGTGCGGAAGAGGGTCGCGGGGTGCCCAGCTGCTGCCCACAGCCGATCGAAGCGTTCCAGCGCCGTGTCGACGAACGTCGGCAGATTCGTCGGGTGGCCCACGGGCGCGATCCCGCCCACCGGTTGCCCGGTGGCGTGTTCGACCACGTCGATCGGTGCGCGGGTCAGCGTGCCCTCGAGACGTCGACCGGTGGCATCGAGGTCCACGTTGTGCGCACCCGACACCAGCAGCAGCACCGGGTCGTCGTCGAGCAGGAACACCAGCGACTTGCAGATGGCACCGAGCGGGGCCCCGCTCACCGCCGCAGCCTGACGCGCTGTGTGCGTCGGCTCCGACTGCGTCACGATCACGCCGTGATGACCTCGGGCGATCAGAACGTCCGACACGTGTGCCGCAGCGGGATGGTGGATCCGCGTCATGGTCGCAGGATAGTCAGTCCACGCCGCCGGGACATCCGGTGAGCGGGAGCGCTGGCTATCCTGACCCGATGACACTCACGGATGCGTGGAAAGCCTTCACGGTGACGACCGACGCCCATGTCGCGACGGTGACTCTCATCGGCCCGAACAAGGGCAATGCGATGGGGCCCGACTTCTGGTCGGAGCTGCCCCTCGTCTTCTCCGCGCTGGACGCGGATCCGGAGGTACGCGCGATCGTGCTCGCCGGCTCGGGCCGCAACTTCAGCTACGGCCTCGACCTGCCCGCCATGGCGGGCGATTTCGGTGCGGTCATGGGGGACAAGGCGCAGGCCGGTCCGCGCAGCACGTTCCACGACATGATCAAGCGCATGCAGGCGTCGATCAACGCGGTGGCCGACTGCCGCAAGCCCGTGGTGGCCGCTGTGCAGGGGTGGTGCATCGGTGGTGGGATCGATCTCATCTCGGCGGCCGACATCCGTTACGCCAGCGCGGACGCGAAGTTCAGTGTGCGCGAGGTGAAGGTCGCCATCGTGGCGGACATGGGGTCGTTCGCCCGTCTGCCCGCCATCATCGGCGACGGTCATCTTCGCGAACTCGCGTTGACCGGCAAGGACATCGACAGTGCCCGGGCGCAGCAGATCGGCCTCGTGAACGACGTGTTCGACGACGCGGAGACTGTGCTCGCCGCAGCGCATGCCACGGCCACCGAGATCGCGGCGAACCCGCCCCTCGTGGTGCACGGGATCAAGGCGGTTCTCGACCACGGTCGCGTTGCGGCAGTGCAGGATTCGCTGCGCTACGTCGCCGCGTGGAACGCCGCGTTCCTGCCGTCCGAGGATCTGACGGAGGCCATCACCTCGGTCTTCGAGAAGCGCCCCGCGTCATTCCAGGGCAAGTAGAGATTCCAGGGCAAGTAGAGGGACCCCGGTGGAACGGCCCGATCAGCGGAAGGCGCTCTTCGGGTCGTTCCACAACTGATCGGTGAAGTCCTCGAGGACGACGAGCACCACCGAGTCCTCCGCGCGGCGCAGGATCGACTTGCTCGCCCGGACCTGGAGGATGTCGCCCTTCGAGTCCGTCATGCGCCAGAGCGAGTCGGCGCGGGTGGCGACGGTGGTCAGGAACGTCTCGGCGATGTTGACTCCGAGCGGTTCGTTGGCCGGGAAAATGTCCTGCAGTGTCAGGGTCTCGTTCGACCGAGGGGACTCCTCGTCGAAGCCCATCAGCTCGTCGAAGGCCTCGTTGGCGAAGACGACCGTGCCGCCGGGCTCGACGGCGAGGACGGCCAACGGAATGCGGTCGAGCACGACGGTCACCGGCAGAGACGGGAACTGCGTCGTCGTCGAGACCGCCTCGGACGTGGGATTTCTCCGGTCGCTCACAGCGTCACTCATCGGTGGTACCGCACCCTTACGTCGTGGCTCGTCGTCCTGACACGGCCCGGGGGACCGCGGATGCGATGCTATCAGCGGACAGCACCGCATCCGGGTTTCCGAAGTTCTCTAGTGGTCGCCCTGGTTCTTCAGTCGCTCGACCGATGCCTCGAACTCCGCCTCGGCCTCGGCGCGACCGACCCAGTTGGATCCGGTGACGTGCTTGTTCGGCTCGAGATCCTTGTAGTGCAGGAAGAAGTGCTCGATCGCGTCGAGCTCGAACTGCGAGACGTCCGAGAGATCCTGGATGTGGTCCCACCGCGGATCGCCCGCCGGTACGCACAGCACCTTGTCGTCGCCGCCGGCCTCGTCGACCATCTTGAACATCGCCACGGGGCGGGCCTCGACGATGACGCCGGGGAACACGGACTCCGGCAGCAGGACGAACGCGTCGAGCGGATCGCCGTCCTCACCGAGGGTGTTCTCGATGAAGCCGTAGTCCGCGGGGTAGCCCATCGCCGTGTAGAGGTAGCGGTCCAGGCGTACTCGCCCGGACTCGTGATCGACCTCGTACTTGTTGCGCTGACCCTTGGGGATCTCGATGGTCACGTCGAACTTCACGTCCACTGTCCTTTGCTCGGTGGCCCGGCTAGCTGCTCGGCGGCCACGTACTGTCGTGCAGTCGTCTGTCGGGCGCATCGAAGGACGCGCCGGTGGTCAGACAGTAACCGGCCGCGTCGATAGGGTGCGAGGAGAGGTGCATCGCCGGAGAACGGCCACGGACCCGCGAGTGGAGGAGAGACGTGAGCTCAGGGAAGCGGCCGTCCGGCACGCCGTTACGCACGCGCGTGCTGCTGATCGCGGCCTCGGTCGTGGTGCTCGTGCTGGCGATCGTCGGCGTCGCGCTGATCACCCCGACGCTCTCCGAGGACTCGACGCCCGTGGCGACCTCGCCCGAGCCGTCGCCGGTTCTGCCCGCCCCACAGGTGGTTCCGGTCTCGCCCGACGCGCCGAAGCCGAGCGCGGCGGGTCTCGAGGCGGTGCTCGCCGCACCCCTGCGCAACCCCGATCTCGGCCGCTTCACCGGATCCGTCGCGGACGCGATCACCGGTGAGGTGCTGTGGAGCGCCGATGCGGACACTCCCATGACGCCGGCGTCGACCACCAAGATCCTCACGGCTGCGGCCGCCATGATGGCGCTGCCCGCCGACCACCGCGTGACCACCAAGGTCGTGGCGGGCGATGCGGCCGGTCAGGTGGTGCTCGTCGGTGACGGCGACCCCACGCTCACGGCGGAGCCGCTCGGACGACCCGGGTTCTACGACGGGGGAGCCCGCATCGACGACCTCGCCGAGCAGATCCGCAGGTCCGGCACCACCGTCACCTCCATCGCCGTGGACGGCGGCGCGTACTCGGGACCGGAGCAGGCGCAGGGCTGGTTCCCCGGCGACGTGGCCGCCGGATACATCGCTCCCATCGAACCGATCACTCTCGACGGTGGTCGCTCGGTGCCGACGGTCGACGAGTCGCCGCGCAGCGCCACTCCCGGTCTCGACGCCGGTCGGGCGTTGGCGCGCGCTCTCGGTCTGGACCCGGCCGTCGTGACGGACGGTCGTGCGCAGTCCGGTGCCGGATCCCTCGCGACGGTGCAGTCCGCGCCTCTGCGGCAGCGGCTCGGGCAGATGCTGGGATTCTCGGACAACGTGCTCGCGGAGGCCGTCGGTCGTGAGATCGCCGAGGAGGTGGGTCGGCCTGCGTCGTTCGACGGGGCCACCGACGCCGTCCTGGAGACACTGCAGAAGAACGGCGTCGACGTCACCGGAGTCACGCTCGAGGACACCAGCGGACTCTCCGTCGACAACCTCATTCCCGCCCGGGTCCTCGGCGCACTCGTCACTCGGGCCGCCGGGTCCGGTACCGAGAACCTGCGGCCGATGCTCGACTACCTGCCCGTCGCCGGTGCCACGGGCACGCTCGCCGCCCGCTACGCGTCGGGTGACCGCACGGCCGCGGGGTGGCTGCGCGCCAAGACGGGAACGCTCTCGACCGCCAGTGCGTTGGCCGGATACGTGACCGACGAGAGCGGCCGGGTGTTGACGTTCGCGTTGATGTCCAACGACCGGCCGCCCGAGATCGGTCGTCCGGCCCTGGACGCACTCGCGTCGACGCTCCGCTCCTGCGGCTGCACCTGACCGGTCGATTCCGAGACAGAACAGGGGTGAGGGCATGTCCGACACGGGTGTGATCGATTGGGGTCTGGCGGCCCGGACGGGTGCCCGGCTCGCACCGCGGGGGCCGAAGACGTCGCGGTACACCGCGGATGCCGCGCTGCGCGAGCTCGCCGACGCGTCGGTACGCGCCGAGGGCCCCGTCCGCGAGGTCACGGGACTCGCCGACGGTCTGCCGGTCCCGGCGGCGCGCGTGCTCGATCGGCCGGAGTGGATCGCCGCGGCGTCCGAGTCGATGCGGCACCTGGTCAGCGACTCCGACGGCGACGACAGTTCGTTCCTCGGCGGCAAACCGGGCGGCGTGCAGGCGGGCGCGATGCTGGCGTTCCTGTCGACGGCCATTCTCGGGCAGTACGACCCCTTCACCGGGCCGGACGGCACGCTGCTGCTGGTGGCGCCGAACATCGTCTCCGTGGAGCGATCGCTTCGCTTGCGGCCCAGCGACTTCCGACTGTGGGTGTGTCTGCACGAGGTGACGCACCGCGTGCAGTTCTCGTCGTCGCCGTGGCTCGCGGGCTACATGAAGGACAACGTCACCACGCTGCAGGGCGGCGCGGACGAGCCCCTGGCCGACGTCGTGGGACGCCTCGCGGCGGCCGTGCGGTCCCGCGGGCAGGACGGTGGCGACGGCGGCATCATCGGTCTGCTCCGGGCGACGCAGGCACCCGCGCAGCAGGAGGCGCTCGACCGTCTGCTGGTGCTCGGAACGCTGCTCGAGGGCCATGCCGACCATGTGATGGACGCGGTGGGTCCCGCGGTGGTGCCGTCGGTCTCGGCGATCCGCAAGGCCTTCGACGCCCGTCGGACGCGGAAGCAGAACCCGGTGCAGCGCGTGATCCGCGCGCTGCTCGGGATGGACGCGAAGATGGCGCAGTACGTCCGCGGCAAGGCGTTCGTCGACGCCGTCGTCGGACAGGTGGGCATGGAGCGTTTCAACACGGTGTGGACCGACGCGGACACGTTGCCGCTGCTCTCCGAGATCGAGGCGCCGGAGAAGTGGACGCAGCGAGTTCTGGGATGACCGGCCTCCCGGCATGACCGGGGCCCGCCCGATGCCGGAGGGCCCGCACCTGCTCACGGTGCGGCGGGCGGTGCGCGCCTGGTTCGGGGAGCACTGCCCGGAGCGCGCCGTCGTCGTCGGTCTGTCGGGTGGCGCGGACTCGCTGGCGCTCACCGCTGCCTGTGTGGCCGAGGGCGCGCAGGTGCACGCCGTGGTCGTCGACCACGGGTTGCAGGCGGGCTCGGCCGAGGTGGCGCGCAGGGCCGCCGAGCAGGCACGAGACCTCGGGTGTTCCCGCGCCGAGGTGAGGACCGTGTCGGTGACCGGGGCGGGCGGACCCGAGGCCGCAGCTCGTCGGGCCCGGTACGCCGCTCTGGACGCGGTCCGCGGTGATCGGCCGATCCTGCTGGGCCACACGCTGGACGACCAGGCCGAGACCGTCCTGCTCGGACTCGCCCGCGGATCCGGTTCCCGATCGCTGCGGGGGATGGCGGCCTGGGACCCGCCGCGCGGTCGGCCGCTGTTGACCGTGCGCCGCGAGTCCACCGTCGGCGCGTGTGCCGAACTGGGTCTCGCCGCGTGGGACGACCCGCACAACCTCGACCCGTCCTTCGTCCGGGTCCGACTCCGCGGCGAAGTGCTTCCACTGTTGGAGGACGTCCTGCACGGCGGTGTCGCCGGCGCGCTCGCGCGCACCGCCGACCAGCTGCGCGAGGACGGCGCCGTTCTCGACGCACTCGCCGCGGACATCGCGGTGTCCGCCCGCGTCGGCGACGCGCTGGAGGTGTCCGCCCTCGTGGCGGTACCGGGTGCACTGCGACGGCGGGTGATCCGCGAGTGGCTGGCCGACCGGGGAGTGCCGTTGCGCAACGAGGCGCAGGTGCGCGCCGTGGACGATCTCGTCGGCGCGTGGCGCGGGCAGGGCGGCGTCGCGGTGGCCGGGGGCGGCCCGGTCGAGAGGTTGGTCGTCGAGAGACGACGTGGCAAGCTCGACCTGGTTCGGTGGACCGGCCGGGCCGCGAGCGAGTGAAGGGACACCCGTGTACGAGGGCGACATCGCATCGATCCTGATCTCCCGAGAGGAGATCGACAAGCGTATCGCCGAGCTGGCCGAGGAGATCGCCGCTCGCTATCCGGTGGGGGCTCCCGAGGGTGATCTGCTGCTCGTCGGAGTCCTCAAGGGCGCCATCATGTTCATGACGGATTTCGCACGCGCACTGCCGATCCCGAGTCAGCTCGAGTTCATGGCGGTCAGTTCGTACGGTTCGTCGACGTCCTCGTCGGGCGTCGTCCGCATCCTGAAGGACCTCGACCGCGACATCCACGGTCGCCACGTCCTCATCGTGGAGGACATCATCGACTCCGGTCTGACGCTGTCGTGGTTGATGAAGAACCTCGCCACGCGCCAGCCCGCCTCGCTCGAGGTGGTCACCCTGCTCCGCAAGCCCGACGCGGTGAAGGTGGACGTCGACGTCGCGAACGTCGGCTTCGACATCCCGAACGAGTTCGTCGTCGGCTACGGGCTCGACTACGACGAGCGATACCGCGACCTGCCCTACATCGGACTGCTGGAACCACGGGTCTACGGAGGCTGATCGAATGTCGCGGGAACAGGTCGGCCCCACCGCCACGTACATCGCGGACGACGTCCGGAACGGGCGGGTCCAACCTGCCGCTGTCGCCCGAGAAGCGTTGGACCGCATCGCCGCTCGCAACGACGACCTCCACGCGTTCGTCGTGGTGCGTCCCGACGAGGTGCTCCGGGAAGCGGACGCCGTCGCCGTCCGAGCGGATCTGCGCGCCCTGCCGCTCGCCGGCGTCCCGGTGGCGATCAAGGACAACGTCCCGGTGACGGGCTACCCGATGCGCAACGGATCGCTCGCGACGTCCGACACGCTTGCCGCCGCGGATCACCCGGTGGTCGCGCGCCTGCGCGGCGCGGGCGCCGTGGTCGTCGGTCTCACCTCGGTTCCCGAGCTGTGCCTGTGGGGCGCGACGGACGGTGCCGACGGCATCGCGCGCAATCCGTGGAACCGTGACCTCACCCCGGGCGGATCGTCCGGTGGCGCCGCCGCCGCGGTCGCCTCCGGGATGGTGCCCGTCGCCCACGGCAACGACGGCATGGGGTCCATCCGGATCCCCGCCGCGAACTGCGGACTGGTCGGCATCAAGCCGGGGCTCGGCCTCGTCCCGTCCCGGCTGGGCAACGGCTCGTGGTTCGGCATGGCGGAGAACGGTCCGTTGACCACGACCGTCGCCGACGCGGCGCTCCTGCTGTCGGTCATGGCGGACGATCCGGATCTCGCCTACGTCGACGCTCCCGAGACCACGCGTATCGGGGTCGCCGTGGAGTCGCCGTCGCCCGTCGTGCGAGTGGATCCCCATTTCCGGCAGGCCGCACTCGACGTCGCCCGGGAGCTCGAGCGGATCGGGCACCGCACCAGCACGGCAGCGCTGCCCTACCCGGCGAGCCCACTCGGGCAGCTCGCCCGCTGGACGGCCGGCGGAGCCGCGGACGCCGCCGGGCTCGACGTGTCGGCGCTGCAGAAGCGAACCCGTCGCCACATCGCCGTGGGTCGGCGAGCGGCACGGTTCGTGCGGCCGTCGCAGACCGAGACGCTCACGCGGCGCATGCGCTCGTACTTCGAGAGTGTCGACGTGGTGCTGACGCCGGCGCTCGCCGCGCCGCCGATCCGTGCGGACCGGTGGAGCGAGCGCGGTTGGGCGGCCAACATGGCGGCCAACATCCGGTACGCGCCCTTCGCGGCACCGTGGAACCTGCTGGGGTGGCCGGCCGTGAGCGTGCCCGCGGGACTCCATCCCGAGTCGGGGACTCCGCTGGCCGTACAGCTGGCGGGCCCGCCCGGGTCCGAGCGCCGACTGCTGGCGCTCGCGGCACAGATCGAACAGCATCGGCCCTGGCCACGCACCGCGGCCGACCGGTAACACTCGTCACGCGCGGCTGGGCGCGGGAACCTCACCGCGTGTCGGCGCGTTGACCGAGATGTGCGCGCCGCCCGGCCGTCCGCATCCGCGGTAACCTGGCTTGTCCGGTGCGCAACCGGCAACGATCGAGAACTGCTGCCGGCCGACCGACGCGAACCATGACCACCTGCCTGTGAGTCCGACTGCCATCGAGGGCGACGCTGTATGAACCGCAAGACTTTGTTCCGCAACCTGGCGATAGTCGCCGGCATCCTGTTGGTGATCTTCGCCTTCAGCTACTTCGGCGACGACACGCGGGGGTGGAAGAGCGTCGACACGTCGGTCGCCGTCGCGCAGCTCGACGACCAGAACGTGCAGACCGCGCAGATCGACGACCGTGAGCAGCAGGTTCGTCTGACGCTGAAGAGCGGCAACGACGCCACCGGCAACGAGACGCAGATCATCTCGCAGTACCCGGACGCCGCGTCGCAGCAGATCTTCGACAAGGTCGCCGCCTCGGGTGCCGAGAGCTACGACACCGAGGTGACGCAGGACAGCTGGTTCACGTCGATCCTGGTGTTCCTGCTGCCGATGATCATCCTGCTGGGCATCTTCATCTTCGTGATGTCGCGCATGCAGGGCGGTGGGCGTGGCGGCGTCATGGGCTTCGGCAAGTCCAAGGCGAAGCAGCTCACCAAGGACATGCCGAAGACGACATTCGCCGACGTGGCAGGCGCGAACGAAGCGGTCGAAGAGCTGTACGAGATCAAGGACTTCCTGCAGAACCCGGCCCGCTACCAGGCCCTCGGGGCGAAGATCCCCCGCGGCGTGCTGCTCTACGGCCCTCCCGGAACCGGTAAGACGCTGCTCGCCCGCGCCGTCGCCGGTGAGGCCGGCGTGCCGTTCTTCACCATCTCCGGTTCGGACTTCGTCGAGATGTTCGTCGGTGTCGGTGCCTCCCGTGTGCGCGACCTGTTCGAGCAGGCCAAACAGAACAGCCCCTGCATCATCTTCGTCGACGAGATCGACGCCGTCGGTCGCCAGCGCGGAGCCGGACTGGGCGGCGGACACGACGAGCGCGAGCAGACGCTCAACCAGTTGCTCGTCGAGATGGACGGCTTCGGTGAGCGCACCGGCGTCATCCTCATCGCCGCGACCAACCGCCCCGACATCCTCGATCCCGCACTGCTGCGCCCGGGTCGTTTCGACAGGCAGATCCCGGTCGGTGCCCCCGACCTCGCAGGACGCCGCGCGATTCTCGCGGTGCACTCGAAGGGCAAGCCGATCGCGCAGGACGCCGACCTCGAAGGTCTGGCGAAGCGCACCGTCGGTATGTCGGGCGCGGATCTCGCGAACGTCATCAACGAGGCCGCACTGCTGACCGCTCGTGAGAACGGCACCGTGGTCACCGAGGCTGCCCTCGAGGAGTCGGTGGACCGCGTCATCGGCGGACCTCGCCGCAAGAGCCGCATCATCAGTGAGCACGAACGCAAGATCACGGCGTACCACGAGGGTGGTCACACCCTCGCCGCGTGGGCGATGCCTGACATCGAGCCGATCTACAAGGTCACCATCCTCGCCCGCGGCCGCACCGGTGGTCATGCGATGACGGTGCCGGAGGATGACAAGGGTCTGATGACGCGCTCCGAGATGATCGCGCGCCTCGTCATGGCGATGGGCGGCCGCGCTGCCGAGGAGCTCGTCTTCCACGAGCCGACCACGGGAGCGTCGTCCGACATCGACCAGGCCACCAAGATCGCTCGCGCCATGGTCACCGAGTACGGCATGAGCAGCAAGCTCGGCGCAGTCCGGTACGGCCAGGAGCAGGGCGATCCGTTCCTGGGCCGCTCGATGGGTGTTCAGTCCGACTACTCGCACGAGGTCGCCCGGGAGATCGACGGGGAGGTGCGCAACCTCATCGAGGCCGCGCACACCGAGGCGTGGGCCATCCTGAACGATTACCGCGACGTCCTCGACATCCTGGCGACCGAGCTGCTCGAGCGCGAGACGCTGACGCGCAAGGATCTGGAGAAGATCTTCACCGGCGTCGAGAAGCGTCCCCGCATCACCGCGTTCAACGACTTCGGTGATCGAGTTCCGTCGTCCAAGCCGCCGGTGAAGACGCCGCGCGAGCTCGCGACCGAGCGCGGGGAGCCGTGGCCTCCCGTCTCGATCGTCAAGGAGCCGAGCTACGCCGGCCAGTCCCAGAACGGTCAGGCGCAGAACGGCCATGCCCAAAACGGGCACGGTCAGAACGGCAACGGTCAGAACGGCAACGGTCAGAACGGGCAGGGCCAGAACGGGTCGACCCCGAACGGGCAGGGTGGCGCACATCGCGGCGGCCGTCCCGGCTCGTCGATGCCCGACTACGGCGCACCCGCCGGCTGGTCCGCACCGGGTTGGCCCCCTCGCGAGAACGAGGCACCGCGCTATCCGGAGCCGCAGGGGTATGGGCAGCCGCAGGGTTACGGCCAGCCGCAGGGCTATGGGCAGCCGCAGGGTTACGGGCAGCCCCAGGGCTACGGGCAGCCCCAGGGCTACGGGCAGCCCCAGGGCTACGGGCAGCCCCAGGGCTACGGGCAGCCACAGGGTCAGGGTGACCCGCAGGGCTACCAGGGTCCGCGTGGGTACCAGGAACCGCGCGGCTACGACGAGCCCCAGCCGTACCAGGAACCCCAGCCTTATCGGGAACCGCAGGCGTACCAGGAACCGCAGCCCTACCAGGAGCCGTACCAGGAGCCGCAGCCGTACGGGCAGTACCCCGGCTCGGATGTGGGGGAGCCGGCTCAGCCCGAGCCGCGCTACCGCAACCCGCAGAACCCGGAGGGGCAGTATCAGCCTCCGCGTGACGAGGCCGAGGATCCCCAGCTGCCGCCGAACACCCAGCGGTGGGAGGGGCCGGAAGCGCGCTAGAGTCGCTCGTCCGACCCTCTCGTCCGTGCGGCCGCACCCGCCCGCACCTCACCTCCGACTGCCCGGATCCATCGGCAGCGCGTCCGTCAGCGAAGGGACCTCCCGTGTCCGTCAACCAAGCCGATCAGTCGATCGACGAGCCTGTGTCCGTGGTGTCCGGTCGGACGTTCGATCAGGAGCGCGCCGAGGCGGCTGTCCGGGAGCTGCTGCTCGCGGTGGGCGAGGACCCTGAACGCGAGGGGCTGAAGGACACGCCCGCTCGAGTGGCACGCGCGTACCGGGAAATGTTCGGCGGACTGTTCGTCGATCCCGACGAGGTGCTGGGAACGACGTTCGACGAGGCGCACCGCGAACTCGTCCTCGTTCGGGACATCCCGATGTACTCGACGTGCGAGCACCACCTGGTGTCCTTCCACGGCGTCGCGCACGTCGGCTACATCCCGGGCAAGTCGGGCCGGGTGACGGGCCTGTCGAAGCTGGCGCGGGTCGTCGACCTGTACGCGAAGCGGCCGCAGGTGCAGGAACGTCTCACGTCGCAGGTCGCCGACGCGATGATGCGCAAGCTCGAGCCGCGCGGAGTCATCGTGGTGATGGAGGCCGAGCATCTCTGCATGGCGATGCGGGGAATCCGTAAGCCGGGCGCCAGCACCACCACCTCCGCCGTGCGCGGTGTGTTCCAGTCCAGCGCGGTGTCCCGGTCCGAGGCGCTGGATCTCATTCTTCGCAAGTAGGCGCCGCTCGTGTTCACGCTTCCGCATGCCGACGGGCCCGTGGTGATGGGCGTCGTCAACGTCACGGCCGACTCGTTCTCGGACGGCGGCCACTACCTCGACGTCGACGCCGCGGTGCGGCACGGCCTCGAACTGCACGCCGCGGGTGTCGACATCGTCGACGTGGGGGGCGAATCGACGCGCCCCGGAGCCGACCGCGTCGATCCGTCCGTCGAGGCGGAGCGCGTCACACCGGTGATCGCCGAGCTGGTCTCCCACGGTGTGTGTGTCAGCGTCGACACGATGCGGGCGTCCGTGGCGACCGCGGCGATCGGTGCGGGCGTGTCCATCGTCAACGACGTCTCCGGTGGCCGCGCCGATCCCGACATGGCGGGGGTCGTGGCTGATGCCGGCGTTGCCTGGGTGCTCATGCACTGGCGTTCCACCGTCGACTGGACCCACCGACCCGGTGCCGCCGAGGAGCACGAGTACGGCGACATCGTCGAGGACGTGCGCAGCGGACTGCTCCGTCAGGTCGACGCGGCCGTGGCCGCCGGGGTGGACAGCTCGCGCATCGTCCTCGATCCGGGACTCGGCTTCGCCAAGAACGCGGAGCACAACTGGGCGCTGCTCCGCCGACTCGACCGTCTCGTCGACACGGGCATTCCCGTGCTGGTGGGTGCGTCCCGCAAACGATTCCTCGGCACTCTGCTCGCCCGTGACGGCCGACCTCGCCCCGCGCACGGCCGCGACGCTGCGACGGCCGCGATCTCGGTGCTGTCCGCGGCGGCGGGCGCCTGGGGGGTGCGCGTCCACGATGCCGTCGGCACTCTCGACGCTCTCGCCGTGCACCGGCAGTGGCACGGCCCGACCGAACCGAAAGGCACGACATGACCGATCGCATCGAGCTGCGCGGATTGACCGTGCGTGGCAATCACGGTGTCTTCGACCACGAGAAGCGAGACGGACAGGACTTCCTCGTCGACCTCGTCGTCCACATGGATCTCGCCCCGGCCGCGGCATCGGACGACCTGACGAAGACGGCGCACTACGGCGAGCTGGCCGAGGCCGCCGCCGCGGTGATCGCGGGTCCGAGTCGCGATCTCATCGAGACGGTCGCGAGCGAGATCGCCGACGGTGTCCTGACGGATCCGCGCGTGGAACGCGTCGAGGTGACCCTGCACAAGCCGTCGGCTCCGATCCCCCTGACCTTCACCGACGTGGCCGTCGTGGTGACCCGATCGAGGTCTGCGTGACCCGCGCGGTGCTCTCGATCGGGAGCAACATCGGTGACAGCGAACAGCACTTGCGGGCCGTCGTCGAGGGTCTCGGTGACGCCGTCGTCGCGGTGTCGACCGTGTTCGCGACCGCCCCGTGGGGCGGCATCGACCAGCAGGACTTCCTCAACGCCGTCGTGATCGTGGACGACGAGCACACCGACTGCCGGGGTTGGTTGCGACGGGGACAGCAGTTGGAGGCGGCCGCTCACCGCGAGCGAGTGCAGCGCTGGGGACCGCGGACCGTCGACGTGGACATCGTGGTGTGCGACGACGTCGTCAGCGACGACCCCGAGCTGATCCTTCCGCACCCTCTGGCGCACGAGCGTGCCTTCGTCCTCGCACCGTGGCTGGACGCCGATCCCGACGCCGTGCTGCGTGGCCGGCCGGTGCGCGACCTGCTGGCCGAGCTGCCCGAGTCCGAACGTGCCGGTGTGCGCCGCACCGAGACGCGTCTGTGGGACCCGGTGCACTGCGGGCGGGCCGGCGGTGACTCCACGTGAGCCCGACGCGCGTGCGCGACCTCGTCGCGCTCGCAGCGTTCGCCGTGGTGGCCACCTGGATCCTCGCGTCCTCGTTCTACGGTTCGGTTCCGCCCATCTCGGCCTTCGCCGGTGCGTCGCTGTTTCCGGTGGCGGGCGTCCTCGTGGTGGTGGGTCTGCTGGTGCGGTCCCGCTTGCGTACCCGCAGGATCGGCCCCGGGCCCGGCCAGCTGCATCCGATCACGGTCGCGCGCGCCGTCGCGCTGGCGAAGGCCGCGGCCCTCGTCGGTGCAGGGGCGGCGGGAGTGTGGGCCGGACTGCTGATTCATCTGCTGCCCCTGCGGTCCTCGGTGCGCGCGGCCTCGGAGGACACGCCCGGAGCGCTCGTCGGCCTCGTCGCCGGGATCGTCGCCGCGGCCGCTGCCCTGTGGCTCGAGCACTGCTGCCGGACACCGGACGACGGAGCCGACGAGCCCGCCCACTGACGCGATCGCGGCCGTCCTCGGACACCCCGTCCGTGCATGGTGAAGTGCGACAGCCGCCCGAGCCGTTACCCTGGGATTCATGACGGACACCGGCAGGAGCAAGGCGAACCGTCGCACGAAACGCGGCGGCAACCACACGGCTCTCGCCGGTCTGGTTCTGCTGGGCGTGGTGGCCAGCGTTCTCATGATCCTCAGCGACAGCGTTCCGCTGCTGCGGGTGGGCATCGTGGCAGCGCTGTGGGCCGCCGTTCTCGGCGCGTTCGCGATGACGAAGTACCGCCGCGACGCCGCGGTGGATCAGATGAAGGCGCGCGATCTGCAGACCGTCTACGAACTCCAGCTCGAGCGGGAGATCGCCGCGCGTCGCGAGTACGAGCTCGGCGTCGAGTCGCGGGTGCGCGCCGAGATCGGTGCCGACGGAGACGAGATGCGTGCTCTCCGAGCCGAACTCGCGTCTCTGCGCCGCAGCCTCGAGATGCTGTTCGACGGTGAGTTGCCGGACGACCGTGCTGCCATCGCCGGCGAGGCGATGCGGATGCGGGAGCTGGCCGAGCGTTCCTACAGCGGCTACGAGCCGGCGCCGTCGGGTCTCTACGTTCCGGGATCGCGCACCCGCCCGCCGAGCTTCGCCCCGGATCCGACCTACTCTCGGCCGGGTTTCGCCACTCCTTTCGACGACCCGGTCACGGCGGAGACGTCGGTCATCGGCGGCGAGTTCGATCATGACGGCACCTTCCATCCGGCACCCGCACAGCCGGCACCCGCACAGCAGTCGTCGCGCACCCCCGAGTGGAACCCGTCGAGTCACCGTGCCGACAGCATCCCCGTCACGCCCGAGCCGGAACCCTTTCCCGAGCCGGAACCCTTTCCCGAGCCGGAACCGCTGCCGGAGCCCGAACCCGAGCCCGAACCCCTGCCGGAGCCCGAGCCGCTCCCCGAACCCGAGCCGCAGCCCGAACCCGATCCGCTGCCGACTCTGGACGTCGAACCCGAACCCGAGCCGGAACTGCCCGAGCCCGAGTTCCCGGAACCCGCGCCCGCCGCACCCGCGCAGTCGGGCGGTCGACGGCGCGCTGCGGAGCCGGACGACGAGTCCGACGCACCGGTCGACGCCGGATCGGGAGCACATTCGAGCGGGCGCTCCGTTGCGGAGATCCTCGCGGGAATGGGCACTGCGGACGCGTCGACAGGATCGGGTCGCCGGCGCCGCCGCGCCGAATAGACACCCCGCCTCGGGTGTGATCGGCGTCGCATGGCGGTCGGTCGACGCCGGACACTAGTGTGGGCGTCGATGAGTCCGGTACCCGCGGAGCGGGACTGGAACTGTATCCCCGAGAGGACCCTTCTTGTCCCCCGATCGAGTCACGTCCGACCCCGCCCCGGCGCGGCTGTCCGTCGGCGTCGTGTCCGCAGGCCGGGTCGGTACCGCGCTGGGTGAGGCGCTCGAACGCGTCGGTCACGTCGTGTTCGGCTGCGCCGCGGTCTCCGACGCGTCCCGGCGTCGCGCCGAGACCCGCCTTCCCGACGCGGAGATCATGCCGGCCACGGATGTGGCGCGGCGCAGCGAACTGCTGATCCTGGCGGTGCCGGATCAGGAGCTGGACGCGCTGGTACGCGGGTTGGCGCGCACCGATGCGGTGTCGCCCGGAACTCTCGTGCTGCACACGTCCGGCGCCAACGGTGTCGGCATCCTCGCGCCGTTGGCGGGCCGCGGTGTGGTGACGATGGCCGTGCACCCCGCGATGACCTTCAGCGGCAAACCCGAGGACACCGATCGACTGGCGACCGCGTGCTTCGGCATCACGGCGGCCGACGAGATCGGCGTCGCGATCGCACAGGGACTGGTGCTCGAGATCGGCGGCGAGCCCGTGGGTGTGCCCGAGGAGGCGCGCACGCTGTACCACGCGGCGCTCGCCCACGGATCGAATCACCTGGTCACCCTGGTCGTCGACGCCCTCGATGCGCTGCGCGACGCGTTGGCGCACGAGGAGCTTCCCGGTCAGCAGCCCGTGGAGCAGCGTCCCGGTGGTGTGGCGGAGCGGGTTCTCGCGCCACTGCTGTCGGCGGCGTTGGACAACGTGCTGCGCAGTGGGCAGGGCGCGCTGACCGGTCCGGTGGCGCGCGGCGACGGGGCGACGGTGTCCAGGCATCTGGACGCGTTGACCGATCTCGACCCGCGGATCGCCGCGGGCTATCGCGCGATGTCACTGCGCACGGCCGAGCGGGCCGACGCGGGTGACGACGTCATGAACGTCCTGCGGGACAACGAATGAGGAGGCAGCCGTGAGTGCACTCGACGGCGCGTACACACCGGGTGAGCTGACGGTGCATCACGCACCCGATGTCGTCCGGTCGGTCACCCGAGCCCTGCGCTCGGCGGGGCGCAGAGTCGCGCTCGTGCCCACCATGGGCGCGCTGCACGCCGGTCACGTCCAGCTCGTGGAGATGGCGAAGCGGAGCGGCGCCGTCGTCGTGGTGTCGATCTTCGTCAACCCGTTGCAGTTCGGGGCGGGGGAGGATCTCGACGCGTACCCGCGCACCCTCGACGCCGACCTCGACGTGCTGCGCGCAGCCGGGGTGGAACTCGCCTTCGTTCCGAGTGTGCAGGACATGTACCCGCACGGACCGCGGACGACGGTGCACCCCGGTCCGCTCGGTGCCGAACTCGAAGGCGCTTCGCGGCCCGGCCATTTCGCCGGGATGCTGACGGTGGTCGCCAAGTTGCTCGGCATCGTCGCACCCACCACGGCCTACTTCGGTGAGAAGGACTACCAGCAGCTGGTCCTCATCGACCAGATGGTACGTGACCTGAACATCGACGTCGAGATCCGCGGTGTCCCCATCGTGCGCGAGTCCGACGGTCTCGCCCTGTCCTCGCGCAACCGGTTCCTCGACGAGCACCAGCGGTCCCTCGCGGTGGCCCTGTCGGCAGCGCTGATCGCCGGCACCCATGCTGCCGAGGGTGGTTCGGATGCCGTTCTCGCAGCGGCGCAGTCGGTCCTCGACACGGTGCCGGAGGTCGACGTCGACTACCTCGAGGTACGCGGAGCCGATCTCCGTGACGCACCCGAGGAGGGCGACGGCCGGTTGCTGGTCGCCGCCCGCGTGGGCACCACGCGTCTGCTCGACAACGTGGGCGTCGCTCTCGGTACCGGATTCCAGGGTCGCGATCCGGAATCCGCAGCCGGACAACGCCATCTCGGCCACTCCTGACGTGCGCACCAACCAGCCGACCGGCCCGACCATCAAAGGACCCACCATGCTCCGCACGATGATGACCTCGAAGATCCACCGCGCCACCGTGACCCACGCCGATCTGCACTACGTGGGGTCGGTGACCATCGATCAGGACCTGCTCGACGCGGCCGCGCTGCTCGAGGGTGAGCAGGTGACCATCGTGGACATCGACAACGGTGCTCGGCTCGAGACCTACGTCATCGCGGGACAGCGCGGTTCGGGTGTGGTCGGGATCAACGGCGCCGCAGCGCATCTGGTGCATCCGGGCGACCTGGTGATCATCATCGCCTACGGCATCCTCGATCCCGCCGAGGTCGCCGAGTACGCCCCGAACGTGGTGTTCGTCGACGCCGACAATCGCCCCGTCCAGGTGGGCACCGATCCGGCGGACAGCCCGGCCGGGTCCGGGCTGATCTCGCCGCGCACTCTCACCGCGGACACGCGTGACACGGTCTCGGTCTGATGCTGCTCACCGTCGACGTCCGCAACACCAACATCGTGTTGGGCGTGTTCACCGGCAGCGGTGACCACGCGCGGCTCACGCGGCAACGCCGGATGCGGACGGACGCCTCGATGACGGCGGACGAGCTCGCGTTGACGTTCCGCGGTCTCCTCGGTCCCGACGTGGAGACCATCACGGGTGTCGCGGCGCTGTCGACGGTCCCGTCGGTCCTGCGCGAGATCCGGACGATGCTGGGGCGATACTGGTCGCACGTTCCCCATGTGGTGGTCGAGCCCGGTGTGCGCACGGGAGTTCCTCTGCTGGTGGACAATCCGAAGGAGGTGGGCGCCGATCGTATCGTCAACAGCCTCGCGGCTCACCACCTGTACGACGCCCCGTGCATCATCGTCGACTTCGGGACGTCCACGTGCGTCGACGTCGTGTCGGCCAAGGGGGAGTTCCTGGGTGGATCGATCGCGCCCGGACTCGAGATCTCCATGGACGCGCTCGCGTCACGCTCCGCGGCGCTGCGCAAGGTCGAACTGGTCCGGCCCCGAGGCGTTCTCGGCAAGAACACCGTCGAGGCCATGCAGTCGGGTGCGATCTTCGGCTTCGCCGGTCTCGTCGACGGCATCGTCGACCGGGTCTGCCGCGAGGTGCCCGGCTTCGACGGCGACGACGTCGTCGTGGTGGCCACCGGCGACACGGCGTCCCTCGTCATGGACGACTCCTCGTCGATCGATCGCATCGAGCCGGACCTCACGTTGGCGGGACTCCGGCTGGTATACGAGCGCAATCAGACTCGTCGGCGCTGATCGAGGCCACGAAGGTCGAGGTGGCGCACCGCCGAACTGTGTGCCACACTTTCTGGGTGACTGATCGCACGGGTGCTCGGGAGTGTTGTCGGGGCTGACGCCTGCCCTGACTGTCATCACACCTCCCTGGAGTCCTGTCGTGCTCTCTGCTGTCGCCCCCACCTCTCTGCGTCCCGCCGACCTGCTGCGCCTCACCGATCAAGGTGCGGCCGATGTGCTCGACGGTCGCCATGATGCTCTCCTCCCACCCGGTGGTGTGTTCCCTACCGGTGAACGGTGGTGTGCCCGTCTGCATTCGGACGATCTGGTCGACCTGTGGCTCATCAGCTGGGTGCCGGACAAGTCCACCGAACTTCACGACCACGCCGGATCGCTCGGCGCACTGACCGTGCTGAGCGGGTCGCTCAGCGAATACCGTTGGAACGGTGAAGGTCTGCATCACCGACGCCTCGACGCGGGCGATCAGGCGTCCTTCCCGCTGGGCTGGGTCCACGACGTCACGCACGCCCCGACGTCGACACCGGACCCGGCGACCGCGAGCGGTCCGACGCTGAGCGTGCACGCGTACTCGCCGCCGTTGACGGCCATGTCCTACTACGAGATCGGCGAGCGTGGTGCTCTGCGCCGCACCCGGTCCGTCCTGACCGACCTGCCCGAGGGAGATGCGTGATGACGACTCGACCCACCACCCGATCGAGCATCGACGACATGCTCGAGCGCGCACGGTCCACGTACCGCCGCACGGATGTCTCCGAGCTGGCCGATGCCGTCGCCCGCGGCGCGGTGCTCGTCGACATCCGCCCCCAGGCCCAGCGCGCGCTGGAGGGGACGATGCCCGGGGCGCTGGCCATCGAGCGCAACGTCCTCGAGTGGCGATGCGACCCCACGAGCAGTGCACGCCTGGCCATCGCGGTGGACCACGACGTCGAGTGGATCGTCCTGTGCTCCGAGGGCTACACCTCCTCGCTCGCCGCCGCGGCACTGCAGGAACTGGGGCTCACGCGAGCCTCCGACGTCATCGGTGGATACCGCGCCATCGTCGACGCCGGACTCACCGGCGTCGTGGGACGTGCGCGGCACTGCCTGCGTGAAGGGCGCACTCTCGTCGCGCACTGACCTCTCTATAGGCTGGGCAGTCGTGACCGAGACACCACGCGCAGACACCGACCCCGCCGCCGTTCCCACCGACGACACTCCGGAACAGGTGCGCATCCGCCGCGAGAAGCGCGCCCGGCTGCTGGAGTCGGGGCGCGAGGCCTATCCGGTGTCCGTCGCGAGGACACACTCGCTGGCCGAGGTCCGGGCGGCGCATCCCGCGCTCGAGCCGGACACGCACACCGGTGAGCAGGTGGGGGTGGCCGGTCGCGTCATCTTCCTGCGTAACACCGGCAAGCTCTGTTTCGCGACGCTGCAGGACGGGGACGGCACGCAGCTCCAGGCCATGATCTCCCTCGCCGGTGTCGGCGAGGACGCGTTGGCGCTGTGGAAGTCGGACGTCGATCTCGGCGACATGATCTTCGTGCACGGCGAGGTGATCAGCTCCCGACGCGGCGAGCTGAGCGTGATGGCGGACGAGTGGCAGATGGCGTCCAAGTCGCTGCGGCCTCTGCCCGTGGCCCACAAGGAGATGAACGAGGAGTCCCGCGTACGCCAGCGGTACGTCGACCTCATCGTGCGCCCCGAGGCGCGGGAGAACGCCCGCCGCCGCGTCGCCGCGCTGCGTGCACTGCGTGACGGGCTCGAGCGCCGTGGATTCCTGGAGATCGAGACCCCGATGCTCCAGACGCTGCACGGCGGCGCCGCGGCCCGGCCGTTCACGACGCACTCGAATGCGCTCGACATCGACCTGTTCCTCCGCATCGCCCCCGAACTGTTCCTCAAGCGGGCGGTCGTGGGCGGCATCGACCGGGTCTTCGAGATCAACCGCAACTTCCGCAACGAGGGCATCGACTCCACGCACTCCCCGGAGTTCGCGATGCTCGAGACGTACGAGGCCTACGGCACGTACGACGACTCCGCGGTGATGACGCGCGAGCTCGTGCAGGAAGTCGTCCAGGCTGTGTACGGGTCGCTGCAGGTGACTCTCGCGGACGGTTCCGCGTACGACTTCGCGGGCGAGTGGACCACCATCGAGATGTACCCGTCGTTGTCGGCCGCCGTCGGCACCGAGGTGACACCGGAGACGAGCCCGGGCGACCTGCGCGCGCTGGCCGATCGGGTGGGTCTCGCCGTGCCGAGGGACAAGGGGTGGGGCCACGGCAAACTGGTCGAGGAGCTGTGGGAGCACAGCTGCGGGGACCAGCTGCACACTCCGACGTTCGTCCGCAACTTCCCCGTGGAGACGTCGCCACTGGTCCGCGCCCATCGCAGCATGCCCGGTGTGGTGGAGAAGTGGGACCTCTACGTCCGGGGCTTCGAGCTCGCCACCGGCTACTCGGAGCTCGTCGATCCCGTCGTGCAGCGTGAGCGGTTCGTCGATCAGGCCCGGCTGGCGTCGGCCGGCGACGACGAGGCCATGGTTCTCGACGAGGACTTCCTCACCGCCATGGAGTACGCGATGCCCCCCACAACGGGTACCGGAATGGGCATCGACCGCCTTCTGATGGCGCTCACCGGGTTGGGTATTCGCGAGACCATCCTCTTTCCATTGGTACGTCCCGACCGCGGCTGACGGCGAATAGAAACATTCCACTCGGTACGCTGCATTGCCTCGGTAATGCGCGCTATTATCGACCTCGCTCGGCGAAAAGTGTCGCTGTGTTCGGAGGGGGGAATGCGTCGAATGGTCAAGAAGGTGACGGTCACGCTGGTCGACGACGTCGACAACGTGCCGGCTGACGAGACGGTGTCGATCGGGTTGGACGGCACGTGGTTCGAGTTGGATCTGTCCAACTCGAACGCCGATGAGCTGCGGAAAGTCATGGATCAGTGGATCCAGCACGCGCGGCGGGTGTCGACGCGGACGACCGGGGGAGGATCGGCCGCGAGCTCGTCCGGGGGCACGCGGACACGCGGCGCGGCCGATCGAGCGCGCAGCGCTGCAATACGGGAATGGGCGCGCGCGCAAGGTTTCGAGATCAGTGCGCGGGGCCGCATATCGTCCGAGATCGTGCGGGCCTGGGAACTTTCTTCGTGATTCTGTCCTGTCTGTCGGAGTCATTGTCATTCGATTGAATGACAATGACTCCAATGGATGGGCGAAATGTCCGTCACGTCTCATCACGCCGACCCATTGCCGTGCGTGCCGATCCGGAGTAGGCCGTTCGCTGCGGGCGAAGGCGGGAACGGCGAATCCGCCGCTGCCGGTGGTAACGAATCTCCGGTGCAGTGCGTTGTGACTGCATACCAGGGTGCCGGTGACGTCCCGAACGACGCGCCGAGGGCATGGAAGCCACCGTTCGCCGTCGGATGAACTTCGCCGGCGGAGCGGCACTCGAAGGTCACGGCAACTAGAGTGAGAGTCGGGCTCGAGGTTCGGACTAGAGGGTCCGACGCCTGCCCCGTCATCAGTGTGAGGGAGAGCGATGTTCGAGAGGTTCACCGACCGCGCACGGCGCGTCGTCGTCCTGGCCCAAGAAGAGGCCCGGATGCTCAACCACAACTACATCGGCACGGAGCACATCCTGCTGGGTCTCATCCATGAGGGTGAAGGCGTGGCGGCGAAGTCTCTGGAGTCGCTCGGGATCTCCCTCGAAGGTGTGCGCAGCCAGGTCGAGGAGATCATCGGCCAGGGCCAGCAGGCACCGTCCGGGCACATCCCGTTCACTCCGCGTGCCAAGAAGGTCCTCGAGCTCAGCCTGCGTGAGGCGCTGCAGCTCGGACACAACTACATCGGCACGGAGCACATCCTGTTGGGCCTCATCCGTGAGGGCGAGGGCGTGGCGGCGCAGGTGCTGGTCAAGCTCGGCGCCGACCTCAACCGCGTGCGCCAGCAGGTCATCCAGCTCCTGTCCGGATACCAGGGCAAGGAGCCCAGCGAGTCCGGCAGCAGCCGCGGCGAGGCGGGCACACCGTCCACGTCGCTGGTGCTCGACCAGTTCGGCCGCAACCTGACGCAGGCCGCACTCGAGGGCAAGCTCGACCCGGTCATCGGACGCGCGAAGGAGATCGAGCGCGTCATGCAGGTGCTGAGCCGCCGCACCAAGAACAACCCGGTGCTCATCGGTGAGCCCGGTGTCGGCAAGACCGCCGTCGTCGAGGGCCTCGCGCAGGCCATCGTCAATGGCGAGGTGCCCGAGACGCTCAAGGACAAGCAGCTCTACACGCTGGACCTGGGCTCGCTCGTCGCCGGCAGCCGGTACCGCGGTGACTTCGAGGAGCGCCTGAAGAAGGTGCTCAAGGAGATCAACACCCGCGGCGACATCATCCTGTTCATCGACGAGCTGCACACTCTCGTCGGTGCGGGTGCTGCCGAGGGCGCGATCGACGCGGCCTCCATCCTGAAGCCGAAGCTCGCTCGTGGTGAGCTCCAGACCATCGGTGCCACCACGCTCGACGAGTACCGCAAGTACATCGAGAAGGACGCGGCCCTCGAGCGTCGCTTCCAGCCGGTGCAGGTCGGCGAGCCGTCGGTCGATCACACGATCGAGATCCTCAAGGGTCTGCGCGACCGGTACGAGGCGCATCACCGCGTCTCGATCACCGACAGCGCACTCGTGGCAGCCGCGACTCTGGCCGACCGGTACATCAACGACCGCTTCCTGCCGGACAAGGCGATCGACCTCATCGACGAGGCGGGCGCGCGCATGCGCATCCGTCGGATGACGGCGCCGCCGGACCTGCGCGACTTCGACGACAAGATCGCCGATGCTCGTCGGGAGAAGGAGTCCGCGATCGACGCGCAGGACTTCGAGAAGGCCGCCAACCTGCGCGACAAGGAGAAGCAGCTCGTCGCGCAGCGCGCCGAGCGCGAGAAGCAGTGGCGTAGCGGAGACCTCGACGTCATCGCCGAGGTCGACGACAACGAGATCGCCGAGGTCCTGGGCAACTGGACCGGCATCCCCGTGTTCAAGCTGACCGAGGAGGAGACCACGCGTCTCCTGCGCATGGAGGACGAACTCCACAAGCGCATCATCGGCCAGGTCGAGGCGGTCAAGGCGGTTTCCAAGGCCATCCGTCGTACTCGCGCAGGACTGAAGGACCCGAAGCGTCCGTCCGGCTCGTTCATCTTCGCCGGCCCGTCCGGTGTGGGTAAGACCGAGCTGTCGAAGGCTCTGGCGAACTTCCTGTTCGGCGAGGACGACGCGCTCATCCAGATCGACATGGGCGAGTTCCACGACCGGTTCACCGCATCGCGTCTGTTCGGTGCGCCCCCCGGATACGTGGGCTACGAAGAGGGTGGCCAGCTCACCGAGAAGGTGCGCCGCAAGCCGTTCTCCGTGGTCCTGTTCGACGAGATCGAGAAGGCACACCAGGAGATCTACAACACGCTCCTGCAGGTGCTCGAGGACGGCCGTCTCACCGACGGTCAGGGTCGTACGGTCGACTTCAAGAACACCGTGCTGATCTTCACCTCGAACCTCGGTACCTCGGACATCTCCAAGGCCGTCGGACTGGGCTTCTCCTCGGGTGAGGGCAGTGGCTCGAACTACGAGCGCATGAAGCTCAAGGTGCACGACGAGCTGAAGAAGCACTTCCGCCCCGAGTTCCTGAACCGCATCGACGACATCGTCGTCTTCCACCAGCTCACCAAGGACGAGATCATCCAGATGGTCGATCTCATGCTGGCGCGAGTGGAAGTTGCGCTCAAGAACAAGGACATGGCCATCGAGGTCACGGACAAGGGCAAGTCGCTTCTGGCCAAGCGTGGATTCGACCCGGTGTTGGGTGCGCGGCCGCTGCGTCGCACCATCCAGCGCGAGATCGAGGATCAGCTGTCCGAGAAGATCCTGTTCGGCGAGATCGAGCCGGGTCAGATCGTGCTGGTCGACGTCGACAACTGGGACGGCGAAGGACAGGGCGAGGACGCAGTCTTCACCTTCCGCGGCGAGAAGAAGCCGATCAGCCTTCCCGACGAGTTGACCGTCGACCTGGCGAAGTCGGGCGAGAGCTCCGAGTAGTACGTACGCACGGCAACGGGCGGGACCCTCACGGGTCCCGCCCGTTCTGTGTGGAACGGATCCCGTGATGAGTTCGGCCGCGCCGCCCGGTCTGTATCGGTATGGCTACTGCAACCGTGAACTCGATGCTCCTGTCCAGCCCCGATCCCGACGCGCTCGCCCGATGGTACGGGGAGGTGTTCGAGGCGCCGCCGATGCCGATGGGCCCGTACACCGTGATCGACCTCGACGGCTTCTTCGTCATGTTCGACAAGCGTGACGAGGTGACGGGCCCGAATCGGGAGGGTGCGCGCGTCGTCCTGAACGTGGAACCGGACGATCCGGAGGCCGTCGCCGGTCGGATCGACGCGCTCGGCGGCGAGTGGGTGAGTCCCCTCGAGAGCCGCGACGGGGACCTGTTCGCCACCGCGAAGGATCCCGACGGCAACTGGATCCAGCTGATCCGGCTGCGGGACGAGATGGAAGCGCAGATGGGTGCTCCGACGACGCCGTTCCCCGGCATCGCGGTCCGAGACATGGAGGACACCACGCGCTTCTACCGCGATGTCCTGGGCATGCGCGTACTGCCGTCCGAGATGGGTACCTCGTGGATTCGCATCGACCGACGCACCAGCATGCTCGCCTACCCCAAGCCGGATCACGTACCGGCCACGCACACCGTGCTGAACATCCCGACGCGCGACATCGACGCCACGGTCGCCGACCTCACGGCGCGAGGTGTCGAGTTCGTCCGATACGACGGGGCGCCGCAGGACGACAAGGGTGTCATGCGGGGGAACGGCCCCGACATCGCGTGGTTCGCCGATCCGTCGGGCAACGTCCTGTCGGTGATCGCCGTCGACCCGGGCGCCTGACCTGGCATCGGTTCGAAGTCGACCGCCGCTGGATACTCTGCAGGAGTCAAGAGTTCCCCAGCGACAAGGATGGCTGATGCCTACTCGTACAGCACGGACAGCATGGAACGGTTCACTCGAGGAGGGCTCGGGACAGGTAGAGCTCTCCAGCTCGAAGGTCGGCACGTACGACGTGTCGTTCCCCAAGCGTGCAGCGGAGGACGCCGGCGGCACCACCAGCCCCGAGGAGCTCATCGCCGCAGCGCACTCGTCCTGCTACGCCATGCAGCTCTCGGCCGTCATCGCCGAGGCCGGTGGCACTCCGCAGAGCCTCGACGTCACCGCCGAGGTGTCGCTGGGACCGGACGAGGTCGGCTTCAAGCTGACCGGCATCACGATCACGGTGCGCGGTGAGGTCGACGGTCTGGACGCCGACGGCTTCGCGAAGGCTGCGCAGAACGCCAAGGAGACCTGCCCGGTGAGCAAGGCTCTGACGGGCGTCGAGATCACGCTCGACGCCGCACTCGAGAGCTAGCGAAGCAGCTCGAACGTCCCCTGGACGACGGCGAACGCATACGCGTTGTCCAGGGGACCGATCGCCTCGTCGGACTGCAGCTGGGTGGCCACCACCCAGTCCTGTCCCCGATCGTCGGTCAACAGCCAGGACCCCGCCACGTCGCCCGCGGCGTTGCCGTTCTTGTAGCCCACGTACGGCCACCGGCCGGGATCGACCTCGGCGCCGGGGTTCAGCGCGAGGACCTGGCGCACGACGTCGCTCTGCGGACCCGTGATCAGTGCCGCGTACGCGCGGCAGATGTCGTTCGCGCTGCCGAACCATTCGACTCCGTCCGGCGTACCGGGCCTGGTCGCGATGCCCTGGTAGTCGAGGTCGGCGGTCACCGGATCGACAGGTTCGCTGTCGATGGTGCGATTCTCGATGCCGGCCAGGATGTCGCGGCGGGTCTGGGTGTCGGCGTCGCGCCACTGCGCACGCAGGTCGGGCCGTCCCCACCCGAGCACGAAGAACTCGCGTGTCGTCGGAAAGGGCGTCAACGCCGCAGGATTCGCGGCGCCCATGATCGTGACCTCGGACTCGACCGCGTCCCGTCCGATGCGATCCATCAGCAGATCGGTGGCGGTGTTGTCGCTGATCGCGATCATCGCGTCCGTCGCCTCGCGCACCGTCACCGGTGTGCCTTCGGGGGCGAACTGCAACTGTCCCGACGGGGCGGACTTGCGTGCGTCGGTCACGGTCAACTGCTCGTCCCACGACAGCGTCCCGTTGTCGACGGCCCGCGCGACCGCGCCGAGCACGTAGAGCTTCGAGACGGAGGCGAGCGGCAGGGAGTCGTCCGCGTTCAGGCTGTGGACGGGAGTGCAGGTGCCGTCGGTGACGCGGGAGGCGACGTAGGACGTGCGGGCACCCAGAGCGGTGAGCGCGGTGTCCGACGAGGCGAAGGAATCGACACCCTCGGTGTCGGGTAGAGCCTGGATGCCGGACAGCAGGCCGTCCTCGGTGGCGCGCAGTCGCAGCGTCACGGGAGCGCTCCGGCCGGTGCTCAGCTGCACGGTGGATTCGAGGCCGTCCTCGGTCCGTTCGCCCACGGTGAGGGGTCCACTCGCCAGGATCTGCGCGACGGGACCGAGCAACCCGCCGACCTGAGCCAATGCCTGCGCCAGTTCCGGCGCGGCGAAGGAGTCGATCGCGGCCGGGTCGAGCGTGGTGGGATCAGGCGCCGTGATCCAGCCGAGAACCGTGTCGGTGACCGCCGTGATGGGCGCGCCGGCGGCCGGGGCAGCCGTCGTGTCGGCCGGTTCCGTCGTGGACCCGTCGTCGCCGCGTGCGGCGCCCGACTCGAGCAGCGGATCGACGCCTGCTGAGCATCCCGCGAGCGTCAGGGACGCGGTGACGGCAGCGGCCAGAATGGCGTACCTGCGTGACGTGGGCATGTGTCGCCGACCTCGTTCCCGCTCGAACTGCTGTGGCTCGAACTGCCGTGAAGAACCGACCTTACCTACAGCCATGTCCGGGTTTACCGGTCGGCCGGTCCGTCTCGACGGGCCGGAACGTCCAGGACGACGTCGAACTCCAACAACGAGGCGCCCGAGGCGACGGGCTTCGCCCGCTCCCCGGAATGGGCCTCGCGAGCCGGCCCACCGGACCAGGCCTGGAACGACTCCTCGTCCTCCCACTGCGTGACGACGAAGTAGCGGGTCTCGCCCTTGACCGGGCGGAGCAGCTGGAAACCGAGAAAACCGGGCGAGCCGTCGACCGATCCGGCGCGGGCGGCGAAGCGCTTCTCGAGTTCGGGGCCGGCGCCCTCGGGCACCTCGATGGCGTTGATCTTGACCACTGGCATGAATCCGAGGCTACCTGCGACGGTTACGGTCGAGCGATGCTGGACGACCACGGCGGCCACGGAGTGCCCCTCGTGCTGCTGCACGGCCTGATGGGTGGCCCGGACACGTGGCGCCGGCAGGTGCCCTGGTTGCGAGAGCACGGCCACGTCCTCGCCGTCCGGGCGGCCGGACACGGGCGTGCTGCTCCGGCGACGCTCGCCACCGAGGCGTTCGTCGACGAGCTGCGTGCGGCGCTGGCGCCGTTCGAGTCCGTGATCCTGATCGGGCACTCCATGGGCGCCCTCCACGCGTGGTGCCTCGCGGCGCGCGAACCGGAGCGGGTGCGCGGGATCGTCGTCGAGGACATGGCTCCGGACTTCCGCGGTCGCACCTCCGACGGATGGGCGGCCGTCATCCGTGCGTGGCCCCAGCCGTTCCCCGACGAGGCCGCGGTCCTGGCGTACTTCGGTGACGTCGCGGGGCAGTACTTCCTCGACTGCTTCGAGCGGACGCCGGCCGGGCTGCGCCTGCACGGCGACGTGGACACGTTCGCGGCGATCTCGGACGAATGGGGACGACGCGACTTCTGGGACGAGTGGCGAGCGGTGCGTGCACCCGCGCTGCTGCTCGAGGCGGAGAACTCGGTCACTCCGCCGGGTCAGATGGCGAGAATGGCTGCGCTGCATCACGACTCGACGTACGAGGTGATCGCCGGCGCCGGGCATCTGGTGCACGACGATCGGCCGGGGGAGTACCGGCGCGCTGTCGAGACCTTCCTACGAGCCCTCCCCGGCGAGCGCGAAGGCGCCGGCGGACGTCTGCTCGACGAGCCCGTCGACCAGTAGCGAGTTCAGGGCACGGTCACGTTGGCCGGGATCGGTCGTCCACACCAGGTCGAGCTCCGACTTCGCCACCGGACCCATCGTGGAGCGCAGCACGTCCATCAGCTTTCCGCGTACCTGGCGATCGGTTCCGGCGAACTTCTGCACCTTTCTCGGCGGACCGTCGTGCGCGGGCCGACCGGCCTCGACCCACGCGCACGACGGGAGCGGGCAGTCCGCACAGGCGGGATTGCGTGCGGTGCAGATGACGGCGCCGAGCTCCATCAGTGCCGCCGACAGAGTGGCCGCTGTGGCGACGTCGTGGGGCAGCAATGCTTCCGTGTCCGCGAGATCTCTTGTGGTGCTCGGGTTTCCGGGCTCGGCAAGGCCGTGGACCGCGCGGGCGACGACGCGCCGCACATTGGTGTCGACGACGGGGACCCGCTGCCCGTAGGCGAAGCACGCGACGGCGCGTGCGGTGTACGCCCCGACACCAGGCAGCGTCAGCAGCGTCTCGACGTCCGAGGGCGTCTCGTCGCCGTGGTGTTCGGCGAGGACGGCGGCGCAGTCATGGAGGCGTGCGGCGCGGCGCGGATAACCGAGCTTGCCCCAGGCCCGCAGGACGTCGGCTCGCGACGACGCGGCCATGGCGGACGGCACCGGCCACCGCTGCACCCACTCGACCCAGATCGGCGCGACCCGCGCGACCGGGGTCTGCTGCAGCATCACCTCGCTCATCAGAATCTGCCACCCGCTGACGTCCGGGCGTCGCCACGGCAGGTCACGGGCATCGCGCGTGAACCAGTCGACCAAGACGTCGGTGTCCACTATCTGTGATTCCTCCCGGAAGTCGGGGCCGCCACAGGCGGGTGACTCATGTTTCGGTAACAATGACTCCATGCCTAACTCGAGTCCCCGCTCAGCATGGAACGCACTCGTCGAGGGTAATCGCAGGTTCGTCGACGGCCGCCCGGAGCATCCCAGCCAGGGGGTGGATCACCGCGCGTCGCTCGTCGACGGTCAACACCCCACCGCGATCGTCTTCGGGTGCTCCGATTCCCGCGTCGCGGCCGAGATCATCTTCGACCAGGGCCTCGGTGACATGTTCGTCGTCCGCACGGCCGGTCAGGTCGTCGACTCGGCCGTCCTCGGTTCCCTGGAGTTCGGCGCCGAGGTCCTCGAAGCACCCCTGATCGTCATTCTCGGCCACGACAGCTGCGGTGCCGTGAAGGCGACCATCAACGCGCTGGACGAGGGCACCGTCCCCGGTGGCTTCATCCGCGACATCGTCGAGCGGGTCACGCCGTCCGTCCTCAATGCCCATCGATTGGGGTACACACGCGCCGACGACATCGAGGCGCGCCACGTCCTCGAGACCGGGAAGCTGCTGATCGATCGGTCGTCGATCCTGGAGAAGCGCGTCGCCGCGGGCACGCTCGCCATCGTCGGCCTGACGTACAAGCTGGCCGAGGGCAAGGTGGAGTTCCAGGGCGCGCTGGGCGACATCGGACACGTCGAGATGGGGTCGACCGACCGGACCGACGCGAGCGATCTGCTCACCTCGTCGGCGACGGCGAGCGACACGCCGTAGTAGGTGCCGCTCGGTCACCGCGTCGGCACATACGGTTGACCTGTGCTCGAGCCGAACGGACCCTTGCCTCCCGAGATCTACTGGCGACGCCGCGCGCTCGCGATCGGTGGCGCAGTCGTGGTCATCGGACTCGTGGTGTGGCTGGTGGTGTCGCTCGCCGGTGGCGGGTCGCAGGATTCCGAGTCCACCGCGGCGTCCGCCTCGCTCGCACCGTCCGCTGCCACGACGTACCGCCCCGACGCGTCCGCGACCGGAGGCTCCGCTCCGGCAGGCGGTTCCGGTGGTGGTGGCGGGGGCGGAGACACCGCGTCCTCGTCGTCGGCGACGTCCACGACCGCCACGACGTCCGCTGCGCCCGTCGCTCCCGGTCAGTGCGCGGACCAGTCTCTCGCCGTGAAGGCCTCGCCCGATCAACCGTCCTACCCCGCGGGGCAGGAGCCGGCGTTCACCGTCGTCGTCACCAACATCGGGACCTCGGCGTGCGAGCGCGATCTGGGTTCGGGCCTGCAGCAGGTGCTGGTCTACACGCTGGAGGGTCAGCGACTGTGGTCGAACGTCGACTGCTTCCCCACCACGACTCCCGACATCCGCACCCTGCAGCCCGGTGAGCAGGCGCCGTTCGCCGTGAAGTGGTCCGCGACCACCTCCGAGCCGGGGTGCGCCGCACCGCGGAACCCCGTGGGCCCCGGCGGATACAGCGTCGTCGGCCAGCTCGGTCAGCTGCGCAGCGCGCCGGAGACGTTCAACATCACCTAGCTCACGTCCGGCTAATCGAAAGGGAAGGCCGGGCCGGCGAGCTCTGTTCCCGCGGTAGTTTCCCTTTCCCGCAGGTGTTGCAGTCACCGCGCGAATACACAACGCCTACGGGAGCCGGCCGACTGATCGAACGGGAAGGCCGGAGGCCGGCCGATCAATCGAACGGCCCCGAGATGCTGGCCTCGGCCATGCGGGACAGGCCTTCTCGGATGTGGCGAGCCCACAGCCCGCCTATGCCCTCGACGGACTGCAGGTCGGCTGCGGTGGCGGCCAGCAGTGTCTGCAGGGTGCCGAAGTGCCCGACCAGTCGGTGGATCTGCGTGAACTGCAGCCGCGGAACGCGGGTGAGCAACCGGTAGCCGCGGGGACTCATCGGTGCGTCGAGTGCCTCGATGGTGCCGGGGTAGCCGAAGGCGCGCGCGATGACCGTGAGGTCGAGCAGGTCGACGTCGGTGAGCCGGTCGAGCGCCGCGAGGGAGCGTTCGACGGCCGCGGTGGTGGGTGTGTCGGTGCCGGCGAGGTAGTCGCGGACGACGAGTTGGCGCGCGGAGTCGTTGTCGCCCACCAGTTCTTCGAGCTGCAGGGCGAGCTGGCGCCCGTCGATTCCGAGCTCGAGAACGTTCTGTTCGATCTCGACGGACACGCGCCGGACCATCTCGAGGCGCTGCGCGACGGTGAGCGCGTCGCGCAACGTCACCGAGTCCTCGATCTCCGTCACGGACAGTTGGCGGCTGACCTCGTCGAGGCGCGCCTTGTACCGCTCGAGGGTGGCCACGGCCTGGTTGGCGCGGGAGAGGATGGTGGCGGAACCCTCGATGACGTGCCGGGTCCCGCCGACGTAGACGCTGAGGATGCTCATCGACTGGCTGACGGACACCACCGGGTAGCCGGTGTGGATCGCGGTGCGCTCGGCGGCGCGGTGGCGGGTACCGGACTCGACCGTGGGGATGGTGTGGTCGGGGACGAGCTGCACGTTGGCGCGGACGATGCGTGAACCGTCGGTGGACAGGACGACGGCGCCGTCCATCTTGGACAGTTCGCGGAGCCGGGTGGGGGCGAACTCGACGTCGAGATCGAAGCCGCCGTCGCAGATGCTCTCGACCTGCTCGTCGTACCCGAGGACGATCAGTCCGCCGGTGCGGCCACGCAGGATGCGCTCGAGGCCGTCGCGCAATGTGGTGCCGGGGGCGAGGTCGGCGATGGCGTCACGCAGGGACGAGTGGGGTACCGGGAAGCCGAGGGAGATGTCCGGAGTCGTCACGGTGTCGGTCACTGGTCCCCCTCCCACGTCGTTCCCGGTTGCCGGTGGTGCAGAGTCAGGGTACCGGTACTCGGCGCACCGGCGTTCCGTCCGCGGGCCGAGTGGTCTACTTCCGTCTGCGTTCGAAGGCTCCCTGCATCGCGCCGGCGACGTCGGTGACCCGGACGACCCGCATTCCCGGTGGATCCCCGGCCGTGTCGTCCTTCACGCCGCGACGCTGGTCGGACGGGACGATCGCGGAGGTGAATCCCAGGCGCGCGGCCTCGGCGAGACGCCGGTCGACGCCGACCACGCGCCGGACCTCCCCGGCCAGCCCCACCTCGCCGAGCACCACCATTCCCGGCGGCAGGGCGGTGTCGCGCGCGGCGGAAGCCACCGCGAGTGCCAGCGCGAGATCGACGACGGGCTCGGTGGTCCGCATACCGCCGATGGTGGCGGCGTACACCTCCCGGCTGCTGAGCTGCACACCGCAGCGACGTTCGAGGACCGCGAGAATCATCGACACCCTGGCGGCATCGAGACCACTGACGGCCCGGCGCGGCGTGGGCATGTGCGACGGCGCGACGAGTGCCTGCACCTCCGCGAGCAGTGCCCGCTTGCCGTCCATCGTCACGGTGACGGCGGTGCCGGGAACCGAGTCGGCTCGGTGGTGCAGGAACAGGCCGGACGGATCGCTGACGCCGTGGATGCCGCCCTCGCGCAGTTCGAAGCAGCCCACCTCGTCGGCCGCGCCGAAGCGGTTCTTGACGCCCCGGACCATGCGCAGGGTGGAGTGCTTGTCGCCCTCGAAGTGCAGGACGACGTCGACGAGGTGCTCGAGCGAGCGGGGCCCGGCGACCGCGCCGTCCTTCGTGACGTGGCCGACGAGGATGACGGCCGTGCCGCTGCCCTTGGCGAGGGACGTCAGCGCCGAGGTGATGGCGCGGACCTGGGTGACGCCGCCGATGACACCGTCCACGTCGGACGCCTGCATGGTCTGCACGGAGTCGACGACGACGAGGGTGGGTGCGACCTGGTCGACATGGCCGAAGATGGTGGCCAGGTCGTTCTCCGCGGCGAGGAACACGCGCTCGTGCACGGCGCCCGTCCGGTCGGCGCGCAGACGTACCTGCCCTGCCGACTCCTCACCCGTGACGTAGAGCGCGATGTCCTGCGGGCTGCGCTCGGCCCATTGCTTGACCACCTCGAGCAGAAGGGTGGACTTGCCGACGCCCGGTTCACCCGCGAGCAGCACCACCGAGCCGGGCACGATGCCGCCACCGAGCACGCGGTCGAGCTCGTCGACCCCGGTGGGGCGGGCGATGGAGGACGTGCTGGAGACCTGAGTGAGCGGGAGCGCCGGCGACGTCGGGATCATCGACGCGCCGCCCGCGCGCACGGCGCTGGCGCCGGGGCGGGACGACACGGAGGCGAGGAGGGTGACCTCGTCCATGGAGCCCCACGTCTCGCACTCGGGGCAGCGCCCGACCCACTTGGCCACGGTGTGCTGACAGGCCGAACAGCGATAACTGGTACGAGTCTTGGCCACTCGCGAAGACTAGAGGGGTCTACCGACAGGAACGCTCGGCCGACGGGGGACCGTCAGCCGTTGGCCTCTTCCTCGAGGCGCGGGGTGACGGGGCCCGGGTCGACGGGCACGCTCACGGTGACGTCGCCGGCCTGCTCGAACGTGAAGGTGACCGGGACGGTGAGTCCGGGGCGCACGTTCTCGGAGAGGTCCTCCATCACGGCGGTGATGGACTGCGATCCCTCGGGGGCGGTGGGGTCCTGGTCCGCGGGCACTCCGGAGGCGACGGACGCCTGCGCCGGGATCTCGATGGAGGTGCCACCGGTGGCGCCGGTGACGACGATCTCGGCGGCACCCTCGCTCTCGATGCCGGTGATGCGGTCCGGTGTGGTCTCGCTGGTGTTGATCGCCGTGAAGATCAGCTCCGCGCGGCCACCGGGCTCGAGCACGAACTCGTCGGAGGAGGGGTAGGCGACGTGCACGTTGCGCAGGGAGACGGTGCCCTGGTCCGCGCCGTTACCGTTCACCGCGGCGACCTGCGTCGCCGTCTGGGAGATCTGCCCGGCGCTGCACGCGGAGAGGCTGATCATGGTGCCGAGAGCGAGCGCGACGCCGGTCGCGACTCGGGCGGGCCGGATCCGGGCGGTAGATGCGGTCACTGGTCGTCCTCCACTGGTCGTCATCGAGAGTTGTGCCGACGGGCGGCCACCACCACGCAGCGTAGTAGTTCGCCGTCCGGACGTGTGGATCGGGTGACGCCAGTCGGTGCCGGAGCGGGCCGAACAGCCTGCTCGATACATGTATCCGGACCCCTGTCAAGAGCATCCCCAACAGCCCTGTGCCCCTGACCTGCACCGTTGGAACGACCCCGGATCGGAGGCGTGTTAAACTGGCCATATCGAAAGGGGCACCGAACACATGATTTTCAAGGTCGGAGACACCGTCGTTTACCCGCACCACGGAGCGGCGCTGATCGAAAATATCGAGACACGCACCATCAAGGGCGAGGCCAAGGAATACCTCGTTCTCAAGGTAGCCCAGGGTGATCTCACCGTTCGAGTTCCTGCCGACAACGCCGAGTACGTGGGTGTTCGGGACGTCGTCGGCCAGGAGGGTCTGGACAAGGTGTTCCAGGTTCTCCGCGCGCCGCACACCGAGGAGCCCACCAACTGGTCGCGCCGGTACAAGGCCAACCTGGAGAAGCTCGCGTCGGGTGACGTGAACAAGGTGGCCGAGGTCGTGCGCGACCTGTGGCGTCGTGAGCAGGACCGCGGCCTGTCCGCCGGTGAGAAGCGCATGCTGGCGAAGGCACGTCAGATTTTGGTCGGCGAGCTCGCACTCGCCGAGGGAACCGACGAGGTCAGGGCGGATTCCATGCTGGACGAGGTCCTGGCCGCGGCGTCCTGACGCGCGTGTGACGGACGTCGTCGCGCTCGTTCCGGCTGCCGGATCGGGCGTACGCCTCGGGGAGAACATGCCCAAGGCGTTCGTGGAACTCGCGGGACGCACTCTGCTCGAGTGGGCGCTGGACGGCCTGTCGGCCTCCGGCGCCCTTTCTCGTGTCGTGGTGGTGGTCCCGGACATTTTGCAGGACACGACCTCTCGTCTGGTCGAGTCCTGCGTCCTGCCGGTGGACGTCGTCGTCGGCGGAGCCGAGCGCACCGATTCGGTGCGGGCCGGCCTCGCAGTCGCCGGTACTGCGGACATCGTGCTGGTGCACGATGCCGCACGCTGCTTGACGCCGCCGAGCCTGATCACCCGCGTCGTCGAGGCGGTGGGCGCCGGTGCGTCGGCCGTGGTGCCGGTGTTGCCCGTCGTCGACACGATGAAGTCCGTCGATGCCCACGGTGTGGTGACCGGAACGGTCGACCGTGCCACGCTGCGCTCGGTGCAGACGCCGCAGGGATTCGACGGGGTGACCCTGCGCCGTGCCTACGACGCCTTTCCCGAGACGGCCACCGACGACGCCGGCCTCGTCGAACGACTGGGAGTCGACGTGCACACGGTCGTCGGCGACGCCGAGGCCTTCAAGATCACCACCCCGATGGATCTGGTTCTGGCGCGCGCACTCGTCGCCCGCCGGACACAGTCGTGAGAGGGAGACCATGCGCGTAGGGATCGGTTCCGACGTCCACCCCATCGAGGTGGGGCGTGAGTGCTGGATCGCCGGACTGTTGTTCGAGGACGCCGACGGCTGCGCCGGGCACTCCGACGGCGACGTCGCGGCGCACGCGCTCTGCGACGCGCTGCTGTCCGCGGCCGGTCTGGGAGACCTGGGCTCGGTGTTCGGTACGGGTCGCCCCGAATGGGACGGTGTCAGCGGCGCCACCATGCTCATGCACGTCCGCGAGCTGCTCGCGCAGCACTCGATGCGCGTGGGCAACGCCGCGGTCCAGATCATCGGCAACCGTCCGCGCGTCGGTCCACGTCGGGTGGAGGCGCAGACACTGCTCACGAACATCCTGGGGGCGCCCGTCTCCGTCTCGGCCACGACGACCGACGGGCTGGGTCTGACCGGGCGCGGCGAGGGTGTGGCCGCGATCGCCACCGCTCTCGTGCTGGAGAGCGCAGTCCCGGACGACGGTCACCTGGTACAGGGCGAGTCGAATCCCCGGTAGGATCGGCCGTCGTGACCCTGCGATTCTACGACACCGCGACCAGGGCCGTGCGTGAGTTCACTCCGCTGGCCCCCGGACACGCCTCGGTGTATCTGTGCGGGGCCACGGTCCAGGGGCATCCCCACATCGGTCACGTGCGCAGCGGCGTCGCGTTCGACGTTCTCCGACGGTGGTTGACGGCCGCCGGTTACGACGTCGCCTTCGTCCGCAACGTCACCGACATCGACGACAAGATCCTGAACAAGGCCGCCGACGCCGGCCGTCCGTGGTGGGAGTGGGCGGCGACGTACGAGCGATCCTTCACCGCGGCCTACGACGCGCTCGGTGTGCTTCCCCCGTCGGCCGAACCGCGCGCCACGGGTCACATCACGCAGATGGTCGAGCTGATCGGTCGGTTGATCGACGCTGGCCACGCGTACGCGGCCGCCGGCGACGTCTACTTCGACGTGCGGAGCTGGGGCGAGTACGGCGCTCTGTCCGGGCACAGGCTCGACGACGTCCACCAGGGTGAGAGCGTCGCTGCGGGCAAGCGCGATCCGCGCGACTTCACGCTGTGGAAGACGGCCAAGCCCGGCGAGCCGTCGTGGCCCACCCCGTGGGGACCCGGCCGGCCCGGGTGGCACATCGAGTGCTCCGCGATGGCGGAGACCTACCTCGGGTCCGCGTTCGACATCCATTGTGGTGGACTGGATCTGGTGTTCCCGCACCACGAGAACGAGCTGGCCCAGTCCCGCGCTGCGGGAGACGGTTTCGCGCAGTACTGGCTGCACAACGGCTGGGTCACCATGAGTGGCGAGAAGATGTCGAAATCGCTCGGCAACGTCGTCTCCGTCCCGGCGATGCTCGAAACCGTGCGTCCGCAGGAACTGCGCTACTACCTCGGCAGCGCGCACTACCGGTCGATGCTCGAATACTCCGCCGAGGCACTGCAGGAAGCGGCATCGGCGTACCGGAGCATCGAGGCGTTCGTGACGAAGACCGCGGAGCGCGCGGGCGAGGTACCGATCGGTACCTGGACGCCCGCGTTCGCCGAGGCCCTCGACGACGATCTCTCGGTGCCCAAGGCGCTCGCCGAGATCCACGGACTCCGCCGCGAGGGCAACAGTGCGTTGGCTGCGGGGGAGCTGGACAAGGCCGTCGAGGCCGCGTCGTCCGTCCGCGCCATGACGTCGATCCTCGGCGTAGATCCTCTCGATCCGCACTGGGCGTCCGGCTCGGCCGACGCGTCGGCGGAACGGGCGGCGCTCGATCTGCTCATCGCGGACGATCTCGAGCTGCGCAGCGCCGCCAAGGCAGGCAAGGACTGGCCGACGGCCGACCGTATTCGTGACCGCCTCGCCCGCGCGGGCGTGGAGGTCACCGACACCCCGAACGGCCCGGAATGGTCGATCGCACAGCCGGAAGGTACGGAGAAGTAATGGCAGGCAATTCGAGTCGACGCGGAGCGGTGCGCAAGACCGGCACCAAGAAGGGCCAGACTGTCGGGTCCGGCGGCAAGCGCAGCAAGGGCCTCGAGGGCCGCGGCGCGACCCCGCCCGCGGCCGAGCGCACCAAGCACGCACGGCGCGCACGGCCGACCAGCCGGGACGCGTCCGGCTCGGGTCGCGGACGCCCGCCGGTCCGCAAGACCGAGGACGGTCCGGAGAACGTGCTGGGCCGCAACCCGGTCCTGGAGTGCCTGCGCGCCGGTGTGCCGGCGACGGCGCTGTACGTCGCGTCGGGTACCGAGGCCGACGATCGGCTCAAGGAGAGCGTCCAGATCGCCGCGGACAAGGGCATCTCGATCCTGGAGGTCTCCCGCACCGATCTCGACCGGATGAGCGCCAACGGCATGCATCAGGGCATCGCGCTCCAGGTGCCGCCGTACCGGTACGCCCATCCCGACGATCTCCTCTCGCAGGCGCGCCAGCGTCAGGAGCCGCCGCTGCTGGTCGCTCTCGACAACATCACCGACCCCCGCAACCTCGGTGCCGTCGTCCGGTCGGTCGCAGCATTCGGTGGACACGGCGTGGTCATCCCGCAGCGACGCAGCGCGAGTGTCACGGCCGTCGCGTGGCGCACCAGTGCCGGCGCGGCAGCGCGTCTCCCCGTCGCCCGTGCGACCAATCTGACTCGGACGCTGAAGGACTGGGCCGACAAGGGCGTCATGGTCGTCGGTCTCGACGCCGACGGCGACACCTCGCTGGACGACTTCGACGGCACCGGGCCGATCGTGGTGGTCGTCGGGTCCGAGGGCAAGGGTCTGTCCCGCCTCGTCCGCGACAACTGCGACAGCATCCTGTCGATCCCCATGGCCGGTCCGGTGGAGTCGCTCAACGCGTCCGTCGCAGCGGGTGTCGTGCTCGCGGGCATCGCGCGGCAGCGCCGGGGCTGATCCGACTCAGCGGACGCGGGTGGGGGATGCGCACACCCCTTGCCTGAACCGCACACCCTCTGCAGCCGGCGGTGAAGGGTGTGCGCTCACCGGATAGGGTGTGCACACACTCCGCAGCGCGATCGGTGTCGGTGGTCGGGTGCAGAATGGCCCCGTGACCAGGACCACCTACTTCACGGCCAGCACCCTCGACGGCTACCTCGCCGACGAGAACGACTCTCTCGAGTGGCTCTTCCGTCAGGACATCGACGAGCACGGCCCGATGAACTACGGCGACTTCATCGCGGACATCGGCGCGATCGTCATGGGCGCCACGACCTACGCCTGGGTCCTCGACCACAACGAGTCGACCGGGGAGGCGTGGTCGTACGACATGCCGGCGTGGGTGGTGACCCATCGAGACGTCGCGGCCTCCGAGCACGACGTACGATTCGCCGCCGGGGACGTGGCGGACCTGTGGCCGGCGATCGAGGAGTCCGCCGGCGGCAAGGACGTCTGGATCGTGGGTGGCGGTGATCTGGCAGCGCAGTTCGCCGAGGCCGGCCACCTGGACCGGATCGTCGTCTCGATCGCACCGGTCACTCTCGGTGCCGGCAGGCCGCTGTTCCCGCGTCGGTTCGATCTCCGACTCGTGGACTTCGCGCGCAACGGCGCGTTTCTCTGCGCGGAGTACGACGTGCTGGAACCGCACGCGCAGACCTGAGTCCTGTCATCATCTGTCCATGACAGCGGCGGGTCGCAGAGTGCGCGGTGTGGTCCTGGTGGTCGTGGTGGTGGCCGCGTACGTCGCGGTGGTGCTCACCTACGCGCTGGGGAGCCCGCCCGACGGCCCCGACCTGCGTGAGGCAGCACCTGACGCCGCGCTCGTCTACCTCGACGTGGACACCGTGTCCGGTGAGAACTTCTCTCTCGACGCCCGCGTGTCCGTGTATCCGGGGGCCGAGCTGACCGACGCCGACGGCAACCTGGTGGACGACCTGATCGTCGACGTCACCCCGACCGCGAGCGCCGGCACGTTGACGTTCCCCAGCGGCACCCGTGTGGGCCCGCTCCCGGTCTCCCTGTACGCGGACGGCGACATCCGGCGATGGCCGTTCGACACCTACGACGCGTCGTCGATCCAGGTGCGAGTGTTCTCGAATGCGTCCACCGGACGAGTGGCCGTGCCGTCGGAGATCGTGGTGACGGACTCCCTCACGTCGTGGAGTGTCGAGGCCGTCGACATCGACGCGTCGTCGGCGCAGGCCTTCGACATCAGGGTCTCCCGCACGGTCGGAACCACCATCTTCGACCTCGCGATCTGTGTCGTGCTCGTCGTCCTGCCGTTGTGCACGCTGTTCGTGTCGATCCAGACGCTGCGCCGCCGAAAGCAGTTCCTGCCGCCGATCATGACGTGGTTCGCGGTGACGCTCTTCGCGGTGCTCCCCATCCGCAACCTGTTCCCCGGCGCCCCGCCGATCGGGTCGTGGGTCGACTACACCGTGGTGCTGTGGGTGGTGGCGGGTCTGGTGACGGCGATGGTGTTCTACGTCATCGCGTGGTGGCGCTTCGGGCCGTGAACCGGATCTCCTCTCCGGGAACGCATTGCGCCGCGGATCCGAGATCCGCCGACGCCACGACGGCGATCACCGGGTAGCCGCCGGTCACCGGATGGTCGACGAGGAACAGCACGGGCATTCCCGACGGCGGCACCTGGAGTGCGCCGGTCACCATGCCTTCGCTCGGGAGTTCGTCGTCGCGCGATCGTGACAGTGGCTCGGCGCCCTCGAGTCTCATGCCGACGCGGTCGGAATCCGTCCCCACCGTCCAGGATCGGGCGAGCAGCAGGTCGAGCGCGTCGTCGGTGAACCGGTCCGCGCGCGGGCCGGGAATCACCCGCAGGGTCGTACGGTGCTCGAACGGAAAAGGATTCATGTCCGCCCGAGGCCAGTCCTCGGCGTCGTGACCGATCGGCAGCAGGGCGCCGGGCGCCACTCGCTCGGGTCCGATGCCGGACAGGGAATCGGTCGATCGGCTCCCCAGAACCGGGGGCACGTCGATGCCGCCGCGGACGGCGACGTACGTGCGCAGTCCCACCGGTGCCCAGTCGAGGCGGATCTCGGCGCCCGACGGCACCACGACGACGGCGCCGTGCCCCTGCGGTACGCCGTCCACCGTGAACGGGGCCGGAGCCCCCGTCACTGCCAGGACCACCTCGGTGCGTGCGCGCACCACCAGTCCGCCGAGCGTCACCTCGAGTGTCGCGGCGTCGATCGTGTTCCCCACCAACCGATTCGCCGCGTCGTGCGACCGCCGGTCGGCTGCTCCGGACGTGCCGACGCCGAGCGAGGACCACCCGGTGCGGCCGCGGTCCTGCACAGTCGTCAGCGGCCCAGTTGCCACTACCTCGAGCATCAGGTCACCGCGCTCATGACGAGACCGCGCGGAACTGCACGCGCGTGCCGGGCGCGAGCAGCGCGGGATCGTCCCGGTTCACGTCCCACAGCGCCGCGCCGGTGGTGCCGATGATCTGCCACCCGCCGGGTGACGAGGTCGGGTACACCCCGGTGTACTCGCCGGCCAGCGCCACGGATCCCGCCGGCACCGAGGTGCGCGGATCGGTGCGGCGCGGTATCGACAACGGATCGGATCCGACCAGGTACGCGAAGCCGGGGGAGAAGCCGCAGAACGCGGCGGTCCACACCTGACCGGTGTGCACGGCGACGATGTCCAGTCCTGTTGTCGCGCACACCTCGTCGAGATCGGGGCCGTCGTATCGGACGTCGATCGTGATCGTCTCACCGGCGCGGTCGAGTACCTCCGCCGGCGGCGTCTCGCGGAGCCACGCCGACACCCGTGAGGGTTCCGCGTCCTCGGTGAGCATCACCAGCACGGTGGCGGCGGCGGGGATCATCTCGGCGATTCCGGGGTGCCCGACGGCCCACCCGGCGTGGTGCGCCGCGACCGCACGGACGTCGTCGAGATCGACCAGCAGGGCGCGGTCGCCCGCCGCGACGATCCTCACGACACGAACGGGGTCAGGGTCACGCCGTTGCGCGACAACGCCGCACGCACGGCCAGGGCCATGTCCACGGCAGCGGGGGTGTCGCCGTGCAGGCACACCGAGTCGGCGTCGACCGGCACCGTCACTCCGTCGACGGAGTCCACCACGCCCTCGGTGACCATCCGCAGCACACGCTGCGCCACCGCGTCGACGTCGGACAGGACCGCGCCGTTCTCCCGTCGCGAGACCAGGGTTCCCGCCGAGGTGTACCCGCGGTCGGCGAACGCCTCGGTGACGGTCCGGAGGCCCGCCCGCGCGGCGATCTCGAGAAACGCCGAGCCGGGCAGCCCGAGCACCGGGAGCGATGCGTCGTACGCCACCACGGCGTCGACGACGGCACGGGCCTGCACCTCGTGGTGCACGATCGTGTTGTACAGCGCACCATGTGGTTTGACGTAGCGCACGCGTCCGCCGACTGAGCGGGCCAGGCCGTCGAGTGCCCCGATCTGGTAGATCACGTCGGCGCGCAGGTCCTCCGCGGTGATGTCGAGGAAGCGCCTGCCGAAGCCCACGAGGTCTCGGTATCCCACCTGGGCACCGATGCGCACGTCGGACCGGACGGCGTCGGCACACGTCCGCAGCAGCGTGGCCGGATCACCCGCATGGAAGCCGCACGCGATGTTCGCGCTGGTGACCACACGCAGCATCGCCGCGTCGTCACCGAGCGTCCAGGTGCCGAAGCCCTCGCCGAGATCGGAGTTCAGATCGACCATTCACAAGAGCGTAACGGTCAGGCGTGGACGACGGCGCGGGCCGGTGTGCGTCGACCGATCGCCCGGCAGACGAGGTAGATGACGAACGAGATGGTGGTGACGAAGGTCGAGACCGGCACTCCGGGAGCGAGCGAGAGCAGGATGCCGCCCACGGCCGCGACCTCGGCGAAGAGAATGGACAGCCACGTCGCCGTGACGGGGTTGGCCGTGACCCGAGACGCCGCTGCCGCGGGCGTGATGAGAAGCGAGAGCACCAGCAGGGCGCCGACGATCTGGACGCCCAGCGCACACGCGACACCGACGAGGATCGCGAACACGATGGACAGCAGTCGCATCGGTACGCCGCGCGCCTCGGCGCCCTCGGGATCGGTACTGGCGAACAGCAGGGGCCGGTAGACCACGAAGAGTACGACGATGACGACGAGCGCCACCGTGAGCAGGAGGCCGAGTCCGGTGCTGCCCACACCGACGATCTGCCCGACCAGCAGCGAGAAGCTGGTGCCGGTGCGGCCGGGATATGCCCACAGGAACAGCACCGACAGGCCCAGCCCGAAGCTCATGATGACGCCGATGACGGAGTCGCGTTCGCGCGCACGTCGGCCCAGCAGGGCGAACAGGACGGCTGCGATGACGGATCCCAGGATGGCACCGACCCCGACGGCCAACCCCACCAGCAGCGCCGCGGACGCACCGGTGAGGGACAGCTCGGAGGAGCCGTGGACGGCGAACGACCACTGTCGACTGACGATGAGGGGACCGAGCGCCCCGGCGAGCACACCGAGGATCGCCGCGGCGATGAGCGCCTGCTGCACGAAGTCGTAGGTGAGGAGATCGGCCGTCGTACCGAAGTCGAATGCCTTGCTCAGGGCGTCGAGAACCTTGTCCATGCCTACTCCGACTCGTCCACGTGGTGTATTCCGCCGGCACTCCCCAGGGCGTCCATGGCGTCTCCGGTACCGACGACCACCAGCCGCCCGCGGACGCGCAGGACCTCGACGTCGGTGTCGTACAGCTCGGAGAGCACCTCGGAGGTCATCACCTCCTCGGTGGTGCCGATGCGGAACTTGCCGTCGACGAGGTAGACCACCCGGTCGACGATCGGCAGGATCGGGTTGAGCTCGTGCGTCACGAACACCACCGAGGTGCCGTGCGAGCGCCGACGCTGGTCGATCAGGTGCGCGACGATCTGCTGGTTGGCGAGGTCGAGGCTCAGCAACGGTTCGTCGCAGAGCAGTACGTCCGGATCGCCGACCAGTGCCTGCGCGACGCGCAGCCGCTGCTGCTCGCCGCCGCTCATCTGCCCCAGGGGCGCGTCGGCGAAGGCCTCCGCACCGACGGAGGCGACGGCGGTGTCCACCGCGTCGCGACGGGCGTGGCGCCCACGGAAGCCGATGCCCCAGCGGTGTCCGTCCCACCCGAGGCCGACGAAGTCGCGCCCGCGCAGCGGGACGCCCTCGTCGATGGCCTTCTGTTGAGGGATGTAGCCGACGGAGGATCGACCGCCGGCGATGGTCGCGGTGCCGGCGGTGAGGTGGGCCTGCTCGAGCAGCACCTTGAGGAGCGACGTCTTACCGGAGCCGTTCGGGCCCAGCACGGCGACGAACTCACCCGGTGCGACCTCGAGGTCGAGATCGGACCACAGCACCCGATCGCCGTAGGCGAGGGTGGCTCCGGTCAGTCGAACAGCGGTCACACGACCCCCAGCGCGTCGGCGAGATCCTGCGCCGCCGTGCGCTGCCAGGAGATGTAGTCCTGCCCTGCGGGCAGGGTCTCGGTGACCTCGACGACGCGGGTTCCGTTCTCCTCGGCGATGCGGCGCACGTCCTCGGTCACGGCGTCCTCCGTCTGGACGTTGTAGACGAGCACGTCGACGCTCTTGCCGGTGAACAGGTCACGCGTCGCGGCGACGGCGGCGGGCGAGGGATCGTTGCCCTCCTCGATCGCGTCCTCGAAGTCCTCGGGGGTCTTGTCGTCCACCCCGGCTCCTTCCAGCAGGTAGTGCGCGATCGGCTCCGTCTGCGCGACGGGTGCGCCCGGCTTCTGCTGGGCGATGCGATCCGTGATGTCGGTGATCTCGTGGATGTCGTCGTGGAACGCCGCGGCGTTCTCGGTGTAGTAGGCCGCGTTGTCGGGGTCGACCTTACCGAGTTCGGTGGCGATCGCCTCGGCGGTGGCCGCCGCGATCTCCGGGTCGTACCAGACATGCTCGTTGGTCTCGCCCGAATGGTCGTGGGCACCCGCCTCGTCGGCATGGTCGGCGTCGTCCGCGTGCCCCTCGAGCAGCGAGTACGCGTCCACACTGGGCACGTCGCCCGCGGAGCCGAGCACGTCGTCGACGAACTCGTCGTAGCCGCCGCCGTTGTACACGACGAGGGAGGCTTCGGACAGGGCTGCCGCGTCGCCGGGACTGGCCTCGTAGGAATGCGGGTCCGCGGACGGATCCGAGATGATCGCCGTGACGTCCGCGCGGTCGCCGACGACGGCCTCGGCGACCGAACCCCAGACGTTGGTCGACGCGACGACGGTGGGGCGACCGGACTCGGCCGTCGCGGTGTCGTCGGAGCTGCATCCCACCAGGGCGGTCGCGGTCAGGGCGGTCATACCCAGGGCGGTGACGAGCGTGCGGAGGGGAATTCGGGCGGGTGCGTACACGAGGGGTGCTCCTGGGTCGGTCGAACGTTATCGTTAATGGAAACCGTTGTCGTGACCTTACCGCTCCGCCACCCCGATGCGAAACCGTGCCGGAGCCGACGTGCGCGACCCCGACCGGATACCGTCTCTTCATGGCGAGGTCGACGGAACCGCGACGGATGGCCACGCTCGCGTCGCTGGCCGCCGAACTGAACGTCTCGCGCACCACCGTGTCCAACGCCTACAACCGCCCGGACCAGCTCTCACCCGAGATGCGGGAGCGTGTGCTCGACGCGGCCAGGGCCCGCGGCTATCCGGGGCCGGATCCGGTCGCCCGCTCGCTGCGCACCCGGCGCGCCGGTGCGGTGGGGCTCGTCCTCACCGAGGCACTCAGCTACTCGTTCTCCGATCCCGCCGCCGTGCAGTTCCTCACCGGCCTCGCCGAGTCGTGCGAGCGGGCCGGACGCGGTCTGCTGCTCATCCCCGCGGGGCCGGCCTCCACGCCGGAGGACGCCGCGGCCGTCGTGCAGCAGGCGGGGGTCGACGCGTTCGTCGTCTATTCGGTGTCCGACGACGATCCACACCTGACGGCGGTCCGTGACCGACATCTGCCGACGGTCGTGTGCGACCAGCCTCGGGACGCGGAGGACACGTCGCTCGTCGGGATCGACGACAGGGTGGCGATGCGGCGGATGGCAGAGGAGGTGCTCGCGCGAGGCCACACCCGCATCAGCGTGGTGTGCATGCGGTTGCGCCGCGACAGGCATGACGGACTCGTCGATCCGGAACGCCGGAGCGGCATCACCTTCCACGTCCAGCGCGAGCGTCTCGCCGGCATCCGCGACGCGATGATCGCGGCGGGCGTCGATCCCGACATCGTGATCGTCGAGCGCTTCGACCATACGCGGGAGGCCGGACGGTCGGCGGCCGCCGAGGCGCTCTCGGCGGCGCCGGACACCACTGCGCTGGTGTGCACGTCCGACGTGCTGGCTCTGGGCGCGCTCGATCACTGTGCCGCGCAGGGTGTCTCGGTGCCCGCACAGATGTCGGTCACCGGTTTCGACGGGGTCGACGAGGCGCGCCGTATCGGCCTGACGTCGGTCCAGCAGCCCGTCCTCGAGAAGGGCAGACTCGTCGGTGAGATCGTGCTGGGCGTCAGCCATTCCGGGGTGGACCGGACCGAGCACCTCCCGACGCATCTGCTCGCCGGGGTGACGCTCGGCCCGGTGCGGACCGGCTAGCGCGCGAGCAACTGGGCGCAGCGCAGCAGGCCGAGGTGGCTGTAGGCCTGCGGGTGGTTGCCCAGTGAGCGCTCCGCGACCGGGTCGTACTCCTCGCTCAGCAGACCCGTCGGGCCCGCGGCGGCGACGAGCTGGGTGAACAGCGCCTCGGCCGGAAGTCGTTGCCCGATCAGGAGATACGCCTCGACGAGCCAGGCCGCGCACAGGTGGAACCCGCCCTCGCCGCCGGGCAGGCCGTCATCGTGGTGGTAGCGGTACACCGTGGCGCCGCTGCGCAGCTCCGCCTCGGTCGCGGTGACCGTCGCCGCGAAGCGCGGGTCGCTCGGATCGATGAGACCGGACAGGCCGATGTGCAGGGTGGCCGCATCGAGATCGGTTCCGCCGTACGCGGCCGTGAAGGACTGCGCCTCGTCGCTCCAGCCCTTGTCGAGCACCTGGCGACGGATGACGTCACGCAACGTGCTCCAGCCGAGCTGCGCCTCGCGGCCGTACGCCTCGGCCAGGGTGATGGCGCGATCGACGGTGAGCCAGCACATCACCTTGGAGTAGACGTGGTGGCGCGGGTTGCCGCGGATCTCCCAGATGCCGTTGTCCGGCTCGGACCAGCGTCGCTCGACGGCGTCGACCATGGCGCACACCAGGTCCCAGTCCTGATCGGTGAGCACCTCGGCGTTCGCGGTGACGCCGCTCGCAGTGCGGGCGCGGGCCAGTGTCGCGATGAGGTCGACGATGGGTCCGAAGACGTCGAGCTGTACCTGCTGGTTGGCGGCGTTGCCCACCCGCACGGGGCGGGACCCCGCGTACCCGGGCAGGGCGTCGATGACGGCCTCGGGAGGCAGCGACTGCCCCCACAGCGTGTAGAGCGGGTGCAGGCGCTCCGGTCCGGGGACGGTCTCGAGCACGTCGTGCACCCAGTGCAGGTAGTTCTCCGCCTCGGAGAGCGAGCCCAGGGACACCAGCGCGGACGCCGTCAGGGCCGCGTCGCGCAGCCAGCAGTAGCGGTAGTCCCAGTTGCGGACACCGCCGATCTCCTCGGGCAGCGACGTCGTGGCCGCGGCCATGATCGACCCGGAGTCGGCGTGCACCAGGCCGCGCAGGGTGAGCGCGGACCGCTTCATCAGGTCGGGCTTGAGCTGGGGAAGGGTCAGCCCGGCCGCCCAGTCGTGCCAGTAGGACTCGGCCTCGGCGCGACGCTCCGACTCGGGCACCTCGGAGGGCCCCAGGTCCGATGTCCCGCAACGGAGCTCGAGGACGACGGGACCGGTGGACGGATCGATCTCCGCCCGTGCGGTCTCCTGGCCGTGCTCGCTGGTGACGGTCCAGGTGATGCCCGGCGCACGCAGCACCATCGGGTCGTTGGTGCCGAACACGCGCAGGCCGTCGCCCTCGGACTCGAGCCGGACGCGTGCCTGCCCGAACTCGGGGCGCGGCGCGAACGTGACCACGGCCTTCGCCTTGCCGGTGATCACGCGGGTGAAGTCGGTGCGATCGCTCGGCACGTCGTGGGCGAGGTAGTCGTCGACCTGCAGGCTGGCCCAGCGGGTCTGCACCGTCATGGTGCTGTCGATGTACTGCTGACTCAGGGGGAGCGACGGACGCAGCGGGCCGACGGTGAAGTGACCCGCCTCGTCGCCGCCGAGCAGGTGCGCGAAGACGGCGGCGGAGTCGGGTTCGGGGTGACACAGCCACGTGAGGCCGGCCTCGGGCGTCAGCAGGGCCACCGACCGTGGGCTCGCCATCATGGTGAGACGCTCGATGCGCGGGGCGTCCGCACCGGACAGCCAGGTGCGTCGCTCCTCCAACAGGAACGCGAGCGCCGCGGCCACCTGCTCGAGGGTGTCGACGCGGTAGCCGGCGAGCGAGTCGCCGTCGCCGACCTTGACGCCGATGTCCGGCCCGTGCAGCCGTCGGAACGCTTTCTCGTCGGTGACGTCGTCGCCGAAGAAGACGGCGGCGGAGGCGCCGCCCTGGTGCCGCAGGATGTCGAGGGCCTGGCCCTTGTCGGTCGCGATGACGGCGAGCTCGATCACGGACTTGCCCTCGGTGACCTGCACGCCGTCCCAGGTGGCGGCACCCGCACGGACCTCGTCGAGAGCGCGCTGTCCCGCCTCGGGGTCGGCGTTGCGCACGTGCAACGCGGCGCTGGCGGGCTTGGTCTCGACACTGATGTTCGCGCCGCGGGACGCGACCGTGCGGAGCTCGGCGACCACGCGCTCGAGCAGTGCCGTCGCCTCGCCGCCGAGCTCGGTGACGAAGCCGGCGTCGAACTCGGACCCGTGGCTGCCCACGAGCTGCACCTCGACGGGCAGACGGGAGAGGATCGCCAGGTCACGCAGCGCGCGCCCCGAGATCACGGCCGCCTGCGTGCCGGCCAGACCGGCGAGTGCGCGGAGTGCGCGGACGGACTCGGGTAACGGGAACGCCTTCTGCGGGTCGGAGACGAACGGCGCCATGGTGCCGTCGTAGTCGGAGGCGACCAACAGTCTCGGCACCCGCGCGACGCCGACGAGGGCGCGGCGAAGGTCGAGGGGGAGGTCCACAGCGCTCACAGCGCACGACCTGGACGGTGACCGGGGCTTCTCACTCGGTCAAACCTAGGCGACGGGGGCCCTGCTCGCCTCATCGGGGAGAGAGGTCCGCGGAGCGGCAGCGGGGGTGTCTGTGACTCGCGATGACGGGAAATCGTGTGTCACAACTATTCGCATTAACTTTTTGGACGATTGTTCGTAATGTAATACTGAGAGCGTGACGTCGCATACGAGGCGAACAACGAGGAGCGTCATGTCGAAGCCCGTCCAGTTACCCGAGCCGATTGCCACGACGTGGGAGTGGCAGTTGAACGGATTGTGCCGCGGTATGGATTCTGCCGTCTTCTTTCACCCGGAAGGTGAACGGGGACATAAGAGAACAGCCCGTGAGGAGCAGGCCAAACGGGTCTGCGAACAGTGCCCCGTGCTCGTGCGGTGCCGTGATTACGCGGTGGCCGCCGGTGAACCGTACGGCGTCTGGGGTGGTTTGTCGGCGCCCGAGCGGATGATGGGAAATGCGCTTTCCGATCAGCGCGCAATCGGTTGAACGAATGAATTCACGGTGATCGAAAACTGCATGAAACTTGAATTGGTGGTCATTATCCGACGCGGTGCCTGTACAGCGTAAAGCTCTTGGGGTGTTCCCCTCGGACGGGGCCCGGTCTACCGTGATTCGCATGTGCCGAAACATCACCGAACTGCGCGGCCTCGAGCCTGCGGCGACGGACGAGGAGATCGAGGCGGCCGCGCGTCAGTACGTGCGCAAGGTCAGCGGGCTCCGCACACTGTCGGACGCGAACCGGGACGCCTTCGAGACCGCCGTGGCCGAGGTCACCGCGTCGACCACCCGGTTGCTGAGTGTGCTTCCACCCCGCAAGCAGCCGCCGCAGACCGTGCCGCCGCTACGCCGCCTGGCGCACTCGCACCCTCACTGACCCAGGGGATCGTGCTGGACGTTCTGCATCGGCGTCCCCACCTTGCGCAGCGCGTACAGAGTGGTGCGCACCATCGACGGTGACCCGCACACCTGGATCTGCCGATCGGCCCACGATCCGAACCGGGTGACCACCTGCCCGAGCTTGCCCACCATGGTGTGGTTCATGCCCGGTGGGAACTCGCGTGCCGGACCGGGACGCCACCACGGCTCCTCGGGCTGCTCCACGACCGGCACGATGGTGAGCCACGGGTTGGTGCGCGCCAGGTTCCACAGTGTGTCCAGATCGTAGAGGTCGCTCGGGTACTCGCCGCCCACGAACAGATGCACCCGCGGATTACGGCTCCGCATCGCCATGTCCATCAGCTGCGCACGCAGGGGGGCGATGCCGGTGCCGCCCGCGATCATGAGCACGTCCTCGCTGCCCGGTGCGGTGTCCACGCTGAGTCCGCCCAGCGGCGGTCCGAGCAGCCAGCGGTCGCCCACCGTGGTCTCCGAGACGATGGCCGGACTCACCCAGCCGGCCGACACCCGCCGGACGTGGAACTCGATGCCGCGGTAGTCGTTGGGCGCGATCGCGGGGGAGAGGTACCGCCACATCCGCGGCCGCTGCGGGATCTGCACGCTGAGGTACTGGCCGGCAGCGAAGGGGATGTCGGCGTCCGTCTGCAGGCGCACGATCGCGAGATCGTCGAGCACGCGATGGTGCTCGACGACCGTCGCTCCCCAGTACGGCGGCAGGTCCTCGGTGTCGGCGCCGACGGCCATCGAGTTGCAGATCATCGACACCACTCGGCGCCACGCATCGTCGGTCTCGTCGGTCCAGACGTCCGGGTCCGCCGTGGTGCGTAACGCGTCGACCAGCGCGTTCTGGGCGGCGAGGAAGTGGGCGCCGGTCAAGCCGTGCTTGCGGTGGTCACGTCCGAGTTGATGCAGGAAGGGGAGGAACTCGCGGTCGTCGAGATGGCGGACGACGTGGTCGACGGCGCGCAGGAGGCGGTGTCGCTGCTGATCCATGGCGGCGGGGAAGAAGCCGCGGAAATCGGGGTACTCGGCGAAGAGCCGAGCGTAGAAGGCGCCGGCCACGGTGTCCGCGGCGTCGTCGGACAGCGCGGAGGCAACTCCGGCGCGCACTCGCGCCAGGGCCTGCGGGTCGAGCAATGGGCACCCCTCGATTGTGGGGACGGGTGTCGGGTTCGTGTGCGAGTGGTGTGTCCGAGAGTAGTGGTCGTGCGCGGTCACGGCCAGCGCGTAGGGCGGCGCCGTCCTGCGTGGCACCGCGTCAACAAACTTGAGCGGAATAGACTCAAGTCGGCTAAGGTTGTTCTCGTCGACACACCCGTTCGACCCGAAGGAAGGTGACCGGTGGACTCGTTCACTCCCACCACTAAGACCCAGGCAGCGTTGACCGCTGCACTGCAGTCGGCATCCGCAGCGGGCAACCCGGACATCCGGCCGGCTCACCTGCTCGTCGCACTGCTCGACCAGACGGACGGCATCGCCGCGCCGTTGCTGAAGGCTGTCGGCGTCGACCCGAGCGCGATCCGCTCGCAGGCGCAGACACTGGTGGACCGCATGCCGTCGGCCACCGGCTCCACCACCCAGCCGCAGCTCGGCCGTGACGCGCTGGCCGCGATCACCGCCGCTCAGCAGCTGGCCACGGAACTCGACGACGAGTACGTCTCCACCGAGCATCTGGTGGTCGGACTCTCGACGGGCGACTCCGACGTCGCGACGTTGCTCCAGAAGAACGGGGCGACACCGGCGGCGCTGCGCGAGGCGTTCACCACCGTGCGTGGCAGTGCCCGCGTCACGAGCCCGGACCCGGAGGCCACGTACCAGGCTCTGGAGAAGTACTCGACCGATCTCACCGAGGCCGCACGCACCGGCAAGCTCGATCCGGTCATCGGTCGTGACACCGAGATCCGCCGGGTGGTGCAGGTGCTCTCGCGCCGTACCAAGAACAACCCGGTGCTCATCGGTGAGCCCGGCGTCGGCAAGACCGCGATCGTCGAGGGCCTCGCGCAGCGCATCGTCGCCGGCGACGTCCCGGAGAGTCTGCGCGGCAAGACCGTCGTGTCGCTCGACCTGGGATCGATGGTGGCGGGCGCCAAGTACCGCGGTGAGTTCGAGGAGCGGCTCAAGGCAGTGCTCGACGACATCAAGAACTCGGCCGGCCAGGTCATCACGTTCATCGACGAGCTGCACACCATCGTCGGTGCGGGCGCGACGGGCGAGTCCGCCATGGACGCGGGCAACATGATCAAGCCGATGCTCGCGCGTGGTGAGCTGCGGTTGGTGGGCGCCACGACGCTCGACGAGTACCGCAAGTACATCGAGAAGGACGCCGCCCTCGAGCGCCGGTTCCAGCAGGTGCTGGTCGGTGAGCCGTCCGTGGACGACGCCGTCGGCATCCTGCGTGGACTCAAGGAGCGGTACGAGGTGCACCACGGTGTGCGCATCACCGACTCCGCGTTGGTCGCCGCCGCGACGTTGTCCGACCGCTACATCACGTCGAGGTTCCTGCCCGACAAAGCGATCGACCTCGTGGACGAGGCCGCGTCGCGTCTGCGCATGGAGATCGACTCGCGTCCGGTCGAGATCGACGAGATCGAGCGCGTCGTGCGCCGACTCGAGATCGAGGAGATGGCGCTGGCCAAGGAGACAGACGACGCGTCGAAGGCTCGTCTCGAGAAGCTGCGCGGAGAACTGGCCGACAGCAAGGAGAAGCTCGCCGAGCTCAGCACACGGTGGCAGAACGAGAAGAACGCCATCGACTCCGTCCGAGATCTCAAGGAGCAGTTGGAGTCTCTGCGCGGTGAGTCCGAGCGCGCCGAGCGCGACGGTGATCTGGGCAAGGCCGCCGAACTGCGCTACGGACGCATCCCGTCGCTCGAGAAGGAACTCGCGGAGAAGACCGCGGCCTCCGTCCCGCAGGGCGACGTGATGCTGAAGGAGGAGGTCGGCCCGGACGACGTCGCCGACGTGGTCGCGGCGTGGACCGGTATCCCCGCCGGCCGGATGCTCGAGGGCGAGACGGCGAAGCTCCTCCGCATGGAGGACGAGCTGGGCAAGCGCGTGGTGGGGCAGGACGACGCGGTCCAGGCCGTGTCCGACGCGGTGCGTCGGGCTCGTGCCGGGGTGTCCGATCCGAATCGGCCCACCGGGTCGTTCCTGTTCCTCGGACCCACGGGCGTCGGCAAGACGGAACTCGCCAAGTCGTTGGCAGACTTCCTGTTCGACGACGAGCGCGCCATGATCCGTATCGACATGAGCGAGTACAGCGAGAAGCACTCGGTGGCTCGACTGGTCGGTGCCCCGCCCGGATACGTCGGGTACGAGGCCGGTGGTCAGCTCACCGAGGCCGTGCGTCGTCGGCCGTACACGGTGGTGCTGTTCGACGAGGTCGAGAAGGCGCACCCGGACGTGTTCGACATCCTGCTCGCCGTGCTCGACGAGGGCCGTCTGACCGACGGCCAGGGCCGGACGGTGGACTTCCGCAACACGATCCTGACCCTCACCTCGAACCTCGGTGCGGGTGGCGACAGAGACCATGTCATGGCGGCGGTACGCAGCGCGTTCAAGCCCGAATTCGTCAACAGGCTGGACGACGTGGTCGTCTTCGACCCGCTGAGCGAGGAGCAGTTGGAGTCGATCGTCGACATCCAGCTCGAGCAGCTGCAGCGTCGCTTGTCGGCACGCAGGCTGACGCTCGACGTCACCCCGTCCGCTCGGTTCTGGCTGGCCGTCCGTGGATACGACGCGCAGTACGGCGCGCGTCCGCTGCGTCGGCTCATCCAGCAGGCCATCGGCGATCAGTTGGCCAAGCTGTTGCTGGCGGGCGAGGTCGTCGACGGTGACACGGTCACGGTCGACACGTCGGAGGACGGCGCGACGCTCGTGCTGAGCTGAGACGTCCACGTGGGCAGCGGGTCCGGATAGCCTCTCCAGGCGTCCGGGCCCGCTGCCGTCTCCGCGTCCGTCAGGAGCGCGGTGTCGAGAAGATCGCGGATCAGGTGTGCGCGCAGTCGGACCCCGATGATCACGATCTCCTGCCCCGCCGGAACCTCGATCTCCCGCCAGGGCTGCGCGCCGTCGATGGTGAGTGTCGGACCCGCCTGTGACCACACCGCAGCCTGGTCGGGTCGCGAGGCGATCCAGCAGAAACCCTTGCTGCGCAGCACACCCTGCAACCGGTCGAGTATCCGGTCCAACCGCGCCGGGTGAAACGGGCGATCAGCGGTGTAGACGAAGCTCGAGATGCCGAACTCCTCGGTCTCCGGCACGTGTGTGCCGATCAGCTCGTCGTCCCATCCCGGTGCGTGCAGCGCGGCGTCGGGATCGTAGAGGCCGGTGTCGAGAATGCGGGCGAGGTCGACGACTCCCTTCACCGTGCGCACCACCTCGGCACGTGGATTCAGCCGTCGCACAGCGGTTTCGGTGGCTCCGGCGAGCGCGTCGGACACCAGATCCGTCTTGCTGACGAGGACGACGTCGGCGAACTCCACCTGGTCCACCAGAAGGTCCGAGATGGATCGTTCGTCACCCTCGGCGACATCGAGGTCACGCTCGTCGAGCGTGTCCCCTCGGGAGATCTCGGTGAGGAAGGTCGTCGCGTCCACGACCGTCACCATCGTGTCCAGTCGGGCCAGGGTGCCGAGGCTGACGGGGGAGTCGCGGTCGGCACCGTCGAAGATCCAGTCGAACGATGCCGCGACGGGCATGGGCTCCGAGACGCCGGTCGATTCGATCAGCAGGTAGTCGATGTCGCCTGCCGACGCCAGCGTGCCCACGGCCTCGATGAGGTCGTCGCGGAGCGTGCAGCAGATGCAGCCGTTGGTGAGTTCGACGAGCCGCTCCTCGGTGCGCACCAGCGTGGTCGACCCGGTGACCGATCCGTCGATGAGCCTCGCGTCGATGTTGATCTCGCTCATGTCGTTGACGATCACCGCGACCCTGAGGCCCTGCCGGTTCGCGAGCACGTGTTCCAGGACGGTGGTCTTGCCGGCGCCGAGGAAGCCGGACAGGACGGTGACGGGGAGCAGAGGGGCCATGCAGTAATGATAACCATTGTCATCAAGGGGCGGGGTACGGGGTGTCTCTCACGAGGAGTTCCGAGGCGGGTGCGGGGCGGCCGAGCAGGTATCCCTGCACCAGGTCCGCTCCCACCTCGCGCGCCGTGGCGAGTTCCTCGGCGGTCTCCACGCCTTCGAAGATGCAGACGGCGCCGATCTCCCGTGAGAACGTGACGATGCTGACGGCGGCGGCGCGGCGCATGGGGTCGGTGTCGATGCCGCGCACGAGCGAGGCGTCGAGCTTGACCACGCCGGGACGCAGTTCCACCAGCTGACGCAGACCCGAGTAGCCGGTCCCCACGTCGTCCACCGAGATGAGGACGCCCGCCGAGCGCAACATCTCGACGGCGACGCCCATCCCGTCGTAGTCGTCGATGCGGTCATGCTCGGTGACCTCCACGATCCAGCGCCTGCCCCTGTCTCCGCGCCCGATCAGGTCCGCGGCGAGGTCGGTGGACAGGATGGTGTCCGCCGAGGTGTTGACCGCCACGAACGCGCCCGGTGGGAGCACGCTCGACGCGGTGATCGCCGCGTGGATGGCGCTGAGTTCGAGATCCACGCGCAGTCCGACGGTCGACGCGTCGGTGAACCACGTCTGCGGTGAGCCGTACCCGTCGGGGAATCGTGACAACGCCTCGTAGCCGACGACGGCTCCCGTGTCGGTGGTGCAGACGGGCTGGAAGACGATGTTCGGGCCGCCCGACGCGATGAGCGCCGCGATGCGGTCGCGCAGGTCCGCCGACGCGGAGGCCCGGGTGGCGTGGCGACGCTGCATCGTCGCCTCCGCGCGCGTCATCAGGTGGTGCAGGGTGGTGCCCACGTCGGCATGCGGGTCGACGGTCTCCACCACCGAGCCCGTCAGGACCGTGACCGGTGCGCTGCGCAGAGGTGTGCTCTCGAGTCCGGTGGCCAGGTCCCGCATCGCGCGGTCGGCGGAACCGTCCGGGCCGACGAGAAGCACGCACAGAAACTGCGAGGTGCTGAGCCTCGCGGCGACGGCGTCCGCCGGCGCCTCTGTGGTGAGCCTCTCGGCGATCTCCTCGAGCACCTCCCGTCCTGAGCCGCGGCCGAATCGCTGCTCGGCGTCCGCGAAGTCGGCGATCTCGACGAAGACGCCGAGAGCGGTGCTGCGACTCTGCACGGACTGCGATTGCGACGTCACCCGGTTGTACAGCCCGCGTCGCGTCAGCAACCCCGTGAGTGGATCGCGTTGCGAGGCTTCGACCTGTCGGCGGAGGTAGGAGACGTACATCCGGATCACGAAGGGCGTGGCGAACATGCTCATCAACGCGAGCGTGCGTGACAGCACGAGCCAGATCTCCGTACCCTGCTCGACCGAGACGGCGGCGAGGACGACGAGCGCACCGCAGGAGAAGACGACATGCAGCGTGAGTGTGCGGGGGTCGGTGAACGCCGCTGCGAACAGGGAGACCAGTACCAGGACGGCGCACGCCGGCATCGACAGGAACGCGGAGTCGTACATCGCCACGACGGTGATCACGCCGACGTCGGCGTAGACGACGTAGGCGGTCTCGAAATGCCTCGGACGTGTGGTCATGAACCAGGCGACCGCGACGGGAACAGTCGTGGCGGAGAACAGAAGTATCCACACCGCGCCGCCCGGCCGAAGGGCGTCGGAGGGCAGGAGCAGCAGGCCGGCGACGCCGACGAGCACAGTGATGCCCGCGATGACGGCGCGAGATCGTTCTGCTGGTCTCGGCGTCAACGCGAGAAACGACAGGACCGGATCAGGACTGATCCGCTGTGATCTCACGACGACTCGTTTCGACGGTCTGCGGCGCCGGAGTGCGCTGGGATTCAGCGCACTCCGACGTCAGACTACCGGCGGCGTGTTCGTGCTGCGGCCAGAACCGAGTCGGCGGCGGGTTTCCACGGCATGCAGATCGCGACGGCCACTGCGCACGCCAGGCACGCGGACACCGTGACGTACGAGGCGAACTGGAATCCTTCGAGACTCGCGGACTTCATCGCCAGAATCAGTTCCGCCTTCTGCTGTTCGAACAGCGACGGCGTGGGACGCGTCGCTATCTCGATCACGGCGATGACGGTTTCGGACGCGAAACCCTTCTCGCCGTCCGTCATCAGTGCCGAGGGCACCGCATCGACCAAGGGGGTGACGCGTGCGGAGTAGACGGAGGCGACGATCGAACCCAGTACCGCCACACCGAGTGTGCCGCCGATCTCACGCGTCGTGTCGTTGACCGCCGATCCGGCGCCGGCGCCGTCGAGGTCGACCGCAGACATGATGGAGTCGGTCGCCGGTCCCTGGACGACGGCCAGTCCCAGTCCCATGAGGACCATCGACAGCAATACCGGGCCGACATAGGGCGTGTCCACGGTGGTCTGGCCGGCGATGGCCATTCCCGTGCTGACGATGAGCAGTCCCGACACGATGACGGCGGTGGCACCGAAGCGCTGAGCGATCAGCGTGGCGATCGGTCCGCCCACACCCACGGCCACCGCGAACGGCAGTGAGTGCAGGCCGAACTCGAGCGGTGAGTACTCGCGGACGCCCTGGAAGTACTGGGTGATCATGAACAGGAAGCCGAACATGGAGAAGTAGCCGACGGCGATCGACAGCGCCGGGAGCGAGAAACGGCGGTTCGCGAACAGGGTCGGATCGAGAACCGGAGCGGCTGTGCGCTTCTCCCACGCGATGAAGCCGGCGATCGCCACGGCCGAGAGCACGTAGCCGGCGAGGGAGCTGGCCGACAGCCATCCGCGATGCGGGGCCTCGATGATCGTCCACACCAACGCCGTGACGGCCACCAGTGAGGACACCAGTCCGACGACGTCGAAGCGGCCGACGTGTTCGGCGCGCGACTCCGGCACGAGAAGCCGAGCGGCGAGGGCCACGACGAGTGCCACGGGCACGTTGATCCAGAACACCGAGTGCCACGAGAAGTGTTCCAGCAGATAGCCGCCCGCGGTCGGGCCGATCGCGATGGCGAATCCGGCCATGGCCGTCCAGGCGGCGACGGCCAGTGCTTTCTCACGGGGGTCGGTGAAGAGGGTGATGATCATGGCCAGTGTCGCCGGGAACACTGCCGCCGCGAAGACGCCCATGACGGCGCGCGCCGCGACGACCTGGCCGAGGTCACCCGACAGGGCCCCCACCACGGACAGCGCCGCCACCCCGAGCAGGCCGATCGTCATGACGCGGCGGCGACCGTACCGATCGCCGAAGTGCCCGAGCGCCAACAGGAAGCCGGCGAACGTCAGTGTGTAGGCGTCGACCACCCACTGCAGGCCGGACATCGAGGTCTGGAGTTCGACGCCGATGGACGGCAGCGCGACGTTGACGATGGTGTTGTCGAGGACGACCAGCAACTCGGCCGCGCAGATGACGAGGAGCGCGAGCGCGCGGCCTCGCCCCGACAGCGAGGTGGTGGGTGGTGCCTGATGCAGTGCCATGGAACCCCGCTCCGTCGGTTCTATGCGGTGGAGCATAGAAGGTGGACAGAAGGTAGCTGTGTCGCCGCGTCACGGTCAATCGAGTGTGGTGGCTGTCACGTCAGGGTCAGTCGACCGGAGCGACCCGAACGAGGTTGCCGTCGGGGTCGGCGACCACGAACGTCCGGCCGAACACGTCGTCGTGCGGCGATTCGACGACGACGAGTCCGGCCGTCGTGGACCAGTCCCGGAACACGTCGTCGATCCTCGACGCCGGACCGGGCAGCATCACCCCGATCTCGGACGTCCGCGGAGTGGCCGAGTGCGCATGGTCGGGGCGCCCGCTCCACAGTGCGAACGTGACGGTTCCGCCGACGTCGAAGGCGACGTAGCGAGGGCTGCGGAAGGTCGCCTCGATGTCGAACAGTCGGCTGTAGAAGTCGGTCGAACGGTCGATGTCGGTGACGTAGACGAGGAACAGGTCGGGTGCGGGCACGAGAGGCTCCTGTGTGAGTGAGGTGGATGACGGATTCCATGAAGCGCGCCATACCTGCCAGAAGCTGTCACCTTTTCGGCGCACAATTTCTGTCATGACGTCGTCCCGGCTTCTCTCCCTTCTTCTGCTGCTGCAGACCCGGCACCGCATCACCACCGGTGAACTCGCGGAACGGCTCGAGGTGAGCCGGCGCACCGTGCTGCGCGATGTCGATGCCCTGTCGGCCGCCGGCGTGCCGGTGTACGCCGAGCGCGGACGGCACGGCGGGATCGTGCTGTTGCCGGGGGCGCGACTCAACGCGTCGTACCTCGAGCCGGCGGAGATGGACGCGATGACACTCGCCGGTCTGGACGAGGAGCAGCGCGAGCGGCTCGGTGTGACCGGGACGCACGACATGGCGATGCGCAAGATCGCGGCGCGTCGAGCGGGCGTCGAGGCGGCGGGCCGCAGCCTCGCCGACCTCGTCGTCGTCGACAACACGAGCTGGTTCGCACTCGGGCGTGACGTCGTGAACGTCGGGGATCTGGCGCTCGAGCTGCGTTTCGGCCGCCGACTCCTCCTGCGCTACAGACGAAGCGGGGCGCCGGCGGCGGACACGGTGGTGGTCGATCCGTACGGTCTCGCCGCGAAGGCCGGTCGGTGGTACCTGGTCGCCGACGTCGGTGGGCACGGACGGCTGTTCGCACTGGCGAGGGTGGACGGGTACGAGGTTCTCGCGGAGTCGAGTCACCGTCGTTCCGTCGGCCTGCGCGGTGTGTGGTCCGAGCTGTCCGCGGCGGTGGAGGCGCCCGGCGACGTGGTCGTCACGGCTCGTCTCCGTTCGAGCAGAACGGATCTCGCTCAGCGTGTGCTCGGATCGCGCATCACCGCGAGCGAGCCCGCTGGAGACGGCTGGACGCAGATGTCGATCGGATACTCGACCATCGAGGGGGTGCGGCAACTGCTGCAGTTCGCCGATCACATCGAGGTGGTGGAGCCGCAGGAGGCGCGGACACACCTCGCGGAGCTTGCGGCAGACCTCGCACGTCGCCACTCCTGACATGTGTCGGTGGGCACTGCTACCTTCGCACCTATGTTCGAGTCGGGGTGGGCGCAGCAGAGTCCGGAGGCCATGGGCCTTCCGGTGACGCTGATCGATGCGTCGATCGAGGAGGCTCTGGACACCGTCGTGCACGCCACCGCCGGCCTCGGCTTCCTTGAGTGGACGCGCTACCGGGCGGCCGCGCACCTCCATGCCCTCATCGTCGCGCCGGTCGAGGCCTCGGACCGCCGACGCCTGGACGCGGCGACGCAGTGCGCCGCCCGCATCGCCACCGTGCTGTCCGTCAGCCAGGGCGCCGCCGACGGCATTCTGTTCCGTGCTCTCGTACTGCGCGATCGTCTGCCGCGTGTCGCCGAGTGCCTGCGCGACGGGTTGCTCGCGCCGAAGCACCTGCACACCATCGTGACTCGTACCGATCTGGTCGACGGCCGCGACTACTCCGACGAGGTGGATTCCGAGATCGCTGCCGCGCTTCGGCGTCGCCGTTCGTGGTCCGACACCCGGCTGCGGGACATGGTCGACTGCATCGTGCATCGCCACGATCCGGATGCGGTGCGCGAGAGGCGCATCAAGGCGAAGGAGAATCGCTCCTTCTGGGTCGAGAACGCGCCCGACGGCATGGCGGCAGTCGGTGCCACCATGCCGGCCGAGGACGCGCTGCTCGTCGCAACCCGGGTCGAGGCTCTCGCTGCGAACGTCTGCTCACACGATCCGCGCAGCCGCAACGCCCGCGCGTCCGATGCACTGTTCGCGCTCGTCACCGGCACCGGATTCGGTTGCCAGTGCGGCGCTCCCACGTGCGCCCACACGGAGACCGACCCCGATTCGATCAGCGCGACCACCGTCGTCGTGCACGTGGTCGGTGATGCGGCCACCGTCGACGCCACAAGGACCGACAGTTCGCCATCCGATACCGCCTCGGACACCTCCGGCCGTTCCGGCTTCCTGCACGGTTACGGTGTCATCTCGCCCGATCACCTGCAGGATCTGGCGGACCGTTCCGATGCCGTGCGGCGACCCATGGACACGACGCCCGCAGCCCATCAGCCGGCCGACCCGTACCGGCCCAGCGCGGCACTCGAGACATTCGTCCGTGCCCGCGACCAGTACTGCACGTGGCCCGGATGCAACAACCCGGCGATGACGGCCGATCTGGACCACGTCACCGAGTACGACCACGACGACCCGGCCGCCGGTGGACAGACCACTGCAGTGAATCTGAACGGCAAGTGCCGCTTTCACCACACTCTGAAGACGTTCACCGACTTCCTCGACGATCAGTACCCCGATCCGGAGCTACCCGGCAGAGTCCTCTCGACCGTCACCACACCGGAGGGGCGCACCGTTCCCGGGCCGGCTCACAACGGATACGACCTCCACCCGGAACTGGCCGACGTCACCTTCGACGACCCGGTGGTGCACCCGCCGCCAGAGACCGAGACGGCACCGACGAGACGACGCACTCGCCTCGCGGCCGTCCATGCACGGCGACGCGCCGAACGGGCTCGCAACCGCAGAGCTCGAGAAGCCGCAGCGATCGACGACCCGCCACCGTTCTGAACGACGGTGGTGGGGCGATCAGACGCGCGCGGACTCGGCGGCGGTCACGCGTCGCTGACGCAACACACCGGCCACGACGGTGACCGCTGCCAACACCGCGGAGAAGCCGATGGCCGTCCTCTGCTCCGGCATGATCACCATCATCACGAGGACGACGACGATGAAGCCGATCGCCAGATAGGTCAGCCACGGATACAGCCACATGCGCACCGGAGGTCGGCGACCCTCCCGGTCGAGCGTGCGCCGCAACACCAACTGGCTGGCCGCGATCGCGAGGTACACGAAGAGAGCCACGGCCCCGGTGGTCGCGAGCAGGTACCCGAACAATTTCTCCGGCAGCGCGTAGTTGCCGACGACGGCCACGAATCCGAGTGCCGTGGAGGCCAGTACGGCCACGTAGGGCACGCCGCGGCTCGACACCTTGCGTACCGCCGCGGGTGCGTCGCCACGCTCGGACAGCGAGAACAGCATGCGGCTCGCCGTGTACAGCGCGGAGTTCAGGCACGAGGCGACGGCGGTGAGGATGACGACGTCCATGATGCGGTCCGCGTGCGGAATGTTCATCTGCCCCAACACGAACTGGTACGAGCCGGTCTCGGCGTCGAGCTCCGCGGCCGGCACCAGAGCGACGACGATGAAGATCGAGCCCAGGTAGAAGATCATGATGCGCCAGATCACCGAGTTGACCGCGCGGGTGATGCCCTTCTTCGGATCGGGCGACTCCGCGGCGGCGATGGTGACGATCTCGGTGCCCATGAACGAGAACATGGTCGTCAGCATGGCGGCGATGACGGCACCGAAACCGAACGGCATGAACCCGCCGTCCGACCACAGGTGCGACACCCCACTGACGTCGCTGCCCGGCAGCAGACCCAGGATCGCGAGCACGCCGAGCGCGATGAACCCGATGATCGCGACCACCTTGATGAGCGCGAACCAGAACTCGAACTCGCCGTAGTTGCCCACGCTCAGCAGGTTGGTGACGGTGAGGATCAGCGTGATGGCGAGCGCCCAGATCCACTGGTCACCGCCGATCCACGACGACATGATCAGCGCACCGGCCGTGGCCTCCACCGGGATGACCAGCACCCAGAACCACCAGTAGAGCCACCCGACGGAGAACCCGGCCCAGTGGCCGAGCGCGCGGGTCGCGTACGTGGAGAACGATCCGGTGTCGGGATTGGCGGTCGCCATCTCCCCGAGCATGCGCATCACCAGGACGACGAGGATGCCGGCGAACAGATACGACAACAGGACGGCGGGGCCGGCCAGGTTGATCGCAGTCGCTGATCCGACGAACAGTCCGGCGCCGATGACGCCGGCGATCGAGATCATGGTGATGTGACGTGGTTTCAGGCTGGTTCCCAGAGCGCCGGGTTGTCCGGTCGCGCTGACTGGGTCCGCGTCCTTGTTGTCGATCGACATGTCAGTTCTCCTCGTGAGATGCGAACCTTCCGAGTCGATCACAACGGTCGGTTCAGCGCTCGGCGCACAGCACATCTCGTCCGATTTGCCCGGTCTTTTCGAGGACTATCCTGAGGTCATGACGACGCCGACCGGACCGCGCGACAACGACGACTCGGCTCGTGACCGTGACCAGCCGACGGAGTACCTCGGCACCCCCGGTCACACCTCGGATCCCGGCCAGGCCTACGGGCAGTCCGGCTACAACCCGACCGAGGCGCTCCCGGCCGGCGACTGGTACGCCCAGCAACCGCCGTACGAGCAGGGCTATCCGCAGCAGCAGTATCCAACCCAGGGCTATCCCACACAGCAGGGCTATCCCACACAGCAGGGCTATCCGACCCAGGGCTATCCCCAGTACCAGCAGCCCCCGTACCAGCAGCCCCCGTACCAGCAGAACCAGTACGGCGAGGCGCCCTTCCTCGAGAACGGCGACAGCAAGCCCCCGCGCGGTCCGAAGACTGCGCTCATCGTCGCGGCGGCGCTCGTCGTGATCGCGCTCATCGGCACCGGGGCCTACCTGCTGTACGACTCGACGTCGTCCTCGCGCACCGCAGCCCCGGCCATCACGCCGCGCTCCGCCCCGCCCACGACCACGGCGCCGCCGTCGACGAGCGTCCCGCCGCTCGGCTCGCTGCCGGGTCTGGAGCAGATTCCCGGGGGTGTGGGTGAGGCACTGGGGTCGCAGGGTGCCTCCGTGGGCACGATCATCTCGAACGACGGCACCACCATCGTCATGGACGGGATCGGCGGATCCACCGTCACCGTGGTGACGAACGCGAACACGCAGATCCTCGCGCTCGGCGCCGCCACGGTGGCGGACCTCGCGCCCGGCACCTCGATCGTGGTGCAGGGCACCCCGCTGGCCGACGGGTCCATCACCGCCGAGGTCATCGTCAGCGCCGGCATCGGCTTCAACTGACGCGAGGGCGTCGACCGACACCACCGAACGAGAACACCCTCCCTCGCACACGCGGGGGAGGGTGTTCTCTCTGTCGACAGGGTCAGGCCTGACGGGCCATTCCGCGCTCGATCGCCGCCACGATCTGCGGGCGCAGTTCGGCGGCCGCCACGATGTGGTGCACCGAGCCGACGGTCCGCGCTCGCTCGATGTTGTGCACCGCCTCGAACTCGGACGCCACCTCACCGAGCTTCTCCGAGCGCACCGCGGTGCGGGTGGCCGACAGCTCCACCTGCAACCGGGCCCGCTCCGTGTCGTCCTCGGAGGAGTTCATGCGTGCCTCGAGATCGCGGACAGACGGGTCGGACGCGGTGCGCTTGTTGACGTCTCGCGTGAAGACGACCGCCGCGGCCGGTGCGCCACCGAGGACGGACGCGAACGATCCCTCGACAGCCAGCACCTCCATGTTCTCGTTGAGCGCTCCGGAGAACACCACGAATGCACCGCCGTGATATCGGGAGACCACGCAGAACACGATCGGTCCGTCGAAGTTGACGATGGCACGGCCGATCTCGGCGCCGTACTCGAGCTGCAGGTTACGCAGCGACTCCGGTGATCCGTCGAAGCCGGACAGGTTGGCCAGCACCACCAGCGGGCGGTTGCCGCTGGCCGCGTTGATCGCGCGAGCCGTCTTCTTGGACGAGCGGGGGAAGAGCGTTCCCGACGTCCACTGGTCGGGGCCGTCGGACGGGAACCATCCCTTGCGCGAGATGGCGCGCGACTCGATGCCGATCACCGACACCGGGTAGCCGGCGAGGTGCGCGTCGAAGACGACGGACGTGTCCGCGTCGGCCATGTCCGCCCACCGCTCCAGCACGGCGTGGTCCTGATCGACCACCGCGCGCATGACGGTGCGGATGTCGAACGGCTTCTTGCGCTCGGGGTTGGTGGCGGAGGAGAAGATGTCGCCGACGGTCTTGAAGTCGCTCGACGGGTGGACGTGCGGGTAGGTCCGCACGTCGCGGTCGACCGGGTCGGCTGTCGTCGTGCGACGCGGGAAGCGTTCTCCCGGTGCGCGATACGCATGATCGTAGTGCGCGAAGAGGACGTCGCACGCGGCGCCGAGGTTCGGGGCCCAGTACTGCGCCTGGCCGTTGGGGCCCATGACGCGGTCGTAGCCACCGATGCCGAAGTTGTCCTCCGCGGAGACGCCACCGGAGTAGTCCAGGGACTGCTTGCCGGTGAGCACCATCGCGCTCTCCGGCGTCATCACCAGGATGCCCTTGGTGTGCATGAGCATCGTGGCCTCGGCGTTCCAGTACGGCTGCGCGCCGACGTTGATGCCCGCGACGATCACGTTGATCTCGTGACCGGCCTGCGTGAAGGTGATGATGCGGCGCAGAGCCCGCGACACCCAGTCCATGTTCTCCGTGCCGCTGCCCATCGAGATGGTGGCGCCGGAGGAGAGCGCGAACCACTCGACCGGGACGTTCATCTCCTCGGCCAGGTCGATCGCGGCGACGACGCGCGCACACTCGGCCTCGGCCACCGTGCCCAGGGCCTTGGTGGGGTCGCCGAACAGGGCGACGCGGGTCATACCCTCCGGGTGGAGCGCCGTCGGTGTGGACACCAGGCCCACGATGATGCCCGCGGTGTTCTGACCGTACGGACGCGAGATGGGCTGCAGCGCACCGGACTCGTCCAGGTCGTACTCGACGAAGGACCCGTCGCGCTTGGTCAGCACGGGGATCAGCTCGTACGGGTACACGGTGCCGCGTGCCTGCGAGCGCTGCACGTTCTGCGTGTACGTGTCGAGCGGGCGCATGGGCTCGGTGGGCGGGTCGGTGATCTTGGTGACCACACCGGTGCCGGGGCGGTAGGAGAAGCGCAGTGCCTGCATGGTGGGCTCCGCGCCGGGGCGCACCACGACGCGGGCCATCATGGTGATCTCCTCGAGACCGGCGGCCACGGTGAGCGGCGCGAGATGCCGGGCCACGATGCGCAGCTTGTCGAGTGGCAGGTTCAGCACCGGCCACACGTAGAGGACGACGCGGTTGTGGTCGAGGCGGCGGTTGCCGCGGCGAGCCTGGGCGCGGCGGATGCCGTCGAGGCACGCGGAGAGCGTGCGCTCGATGGCGGGAACCGAGACCACGTTGCCCTGGGCGTCGAACTGCACTGCGGCATCGCGGATCTCGGCCAGAGCGACCAGTCGCTCGTCCTTGGGGTTGTCCTTCGCCACCAGATCGAACAGGAACGTGCCCGGCGCGGAGGGGATGCGGGTGCCGTCGAAGTTCTTGAGGCGCCACAGATCCAGTCGCTGACCGGTGAGCGGATGCAGGTCGCGGAGCGAGACGTCCTCCGTCAGAACGCCGGCCTGCGGCCGGAACGTCACCTGGCGCGAGATACCGGTGCCGCGTCCGAAGACGGTGACCGTCACGCGCCGCCAGGACGTGGTCGCCGGGTGTGCGGCGATCTCGGTACGCAACTCCTCGACCACCTGGTCGCCGTCCTCGGGAGCCGTCGGCCACGAGAGGTACAGGTCCACCGCGAGGTTCTCGGGTGCCGGCCCCGCGGTCTCGGTGAGCGCCACCAGCGTCGACGAGAGGCCGGCGCGATCGGTCATGGTCGAGAGCAGGTTGACCTTGCCGCCGACGAGGGTGAAGGTGCCCGAGACATAGTGCTGCCCTTCACGATCGAAGGCCTTGACGTCCTCGAAGTCACGGATCTCGTAGTACTGGCGGGTGATGACCTCGAGCAGGGCACCCGGGTCGGACATGCGCTGGGAGAGCAGCTCGACGAGCGGCTCCTCCGTGGCGACCAGGGCGTCGATACGCTCCTGGTGATCGTCGGCGTCGGGCCGCTCGGCCAGGTACTGCAGACTGCCGCGGACACCGTCGTAGATCTGCTCGCGCGCCCTGCGGATCTGCGGCTCGTCGAACAGCTGGAAGCGGAGGTTGCGGGCGACGTCGCCGATCACCGGGTACCGCACCTGGGTCGCGACGACGAGGCGGTCGAGCACCTCTCCGACGGCGCTGTCCGCATCGGGGGCGACCGACGGGTCGGCGATCCACCGATCGAGGAGGGCCGCGATGGCCGGGACCTGGTTCTCGATGCGCTGCTGCGCCAGAAAGAGTCGGTAGACGGCCTCCTCGAGATCGGTGCCGCGATCGAGGTCGTTCTTGTCGTAGTGCCGCAGTGCGCGAGCGAGCTTGTCGCGGAACTCGTCCGGCAGACCCTGGACGTCGGCGTCGAGCGACTGCAGGAACGCGTGGAAGTGCTCGCGCGGACTGTGGACGCGTTCGTCGGTGCCCTCCTCGGCCATGGTGGGACGGTTACGCGTGAGCTCGCACATGTCGGCGAAAGTGGTGAGCAGGTCCAGCTCGGCGCGGACCAGCTCGGCGTCCTTGCGCGGGAGTGCTCCGCGCAGCGCGTCGTACTCGGCGATGGTGGCGAGCGCACGGGACGCGCTGACGTCGAATCCGCTGAGCAGAGCCCGCAGTTCGTCGAGACGGGCCAGCGCGTCGAGGCGGTCGTCGCGGTCGGCGTCGCCGCACGGCGAGCGGAACTCGACCCGGGCGGTGGTGGAGGCGGCGGCCGTCTCACCGATCGGGTCGACGCGCAGCAGCGCCGCGCCGTTGTCGACCTGTGCGTTGACGACGGCGAGCACCTCGCTCACCCGGCCGGCCGACGCGGCACGCACCGCGGTCTCCATCTTCATGGCCTCGAGGACCACGAGCGTCTGTCCGGCCTCGACCTCGTCGCCCACGGCGACCGGCACGGCGACGACGACGGCGGGGGCGGGTGCGCGCACCAGACCGGCCTCGTCCTGGCTGATCTGATGGCTCACGCCGTCGACCTCGACGAGATACCCGGCGGGGCCTGGCACGGTGACGACGGAGTAGCGGGTGCCGTCGATCTCGGCGCGACGCTCGAAGGTGCCGAGCCGCTCGATGTCGATGGTGATCTCGTGGTCGTCGACCGCGACCAGGTAGCGGTGCGGCCCGACCTGGCCGACGGTCAGGCGGTAGCCCTGGCCCTGGTAGTTGAGCTCCACCGTGCGGCCGATGTCGTGGCTGGCACGGGGACGGCCACCGCGGGCGGACAGCAGGAACTTGGCGCGCTCACGGGCCTCGTCCGCGTCGTAGGCGTCGACGGCCGCGGCGACCAGCGCGACGTCGGCGACGCGGGTGGGGCCCTCCGCGGTGCCCGCGCCGGTCCGGTCGAGCCAGCCGGTGTCGGCGGTGGCGTCGATGAGCTCCTCGCGGTCGAGCAGCTCGAGCAGGAACGACTTCGTGGTGGTGCCGCCGTCGATGACGACGGTGGTTTCGCGGAGCGCGGTGCGCAGCCGGGCGAGGGCCTCGGAACGGTCACGGCCCCAGGCGATCACCTTCGCGACCATGGAGTCGTAGTCGGGCGGGATGACGTCGCCCTGGGCGATGCCGGTGTCGACGCGCAGGCCGGATCCGAGGGGGAACTTGAGCAGACGGACGGTGCCGGGGGCGGGAGCGAAGCCGTTGTCGGCGTCCTCGGCGTTGAGTCGGGCCTCGACGGCGTGACCGAACTCGGTCGGGCAGTCGCCCTCGAGCACGTGGCCGCCGGCGACGAGGATCTGCAGCTTGACCAGGTCGAGACCCGTCGTCACCTCGGTGATGGGGTGCTCGACCTGCAGGCGCGTGTTGACCTCGAGGAACGTGAAGATCTTCTGCTCGGGCTGGTAGAGGTACTCCACCGTGCCGGCGCCGTGATACCCGGCGGCGCGGACCAGCTCCGCCGAGGCGGCGCGCAGCTCGTCGGCCTGCTCCTTGGTCAGGACGGCCGAGCTGGACTCCTCGATGACCTTCTGATTGCGACGCTGGATCGAGCAGTCGCGGACGCCGGGTGCCCACACGTTGCCGTGCGTGTCGGCGATGACCTGGACCTCCACGTGGCGCGCCTCGGTGACGAGCCGCTCGAGGAAGACGACCGGGTCGCCGAACGACCGCTCGGCCTCACCCTGGGTGCGCTCGAGCGCGAGTTCGAGCTCGTCCTCGGCGAAGACCTTACGGATGCCGCGACCGCCACCACCGCTGCGCGCCTTGATGATCAGGGGATAACCGATGGCAGCGGCGTGCCGACGCGCATCGGCGCGGGTCTCGACGGGACCACCGCTCCACGGCGCGACCGGGACGCCCACCTTCTCGGCGAGGATCTTGGCCTCGACCTTGTCACCGAGCAGGCGCATCGAGGCCGCGGAGGGGCCGATGAACGTGATGCCCAGGCGAGCGCAGACGTCGGCGAAGGTCGGGTCCTCGGCGACGAAGCCCCAGCCGACCCACACGGCGTCGGCGCGGGCCTCGACGAGTGCGCGCTCGAGTTCGACGTAGTCGAGGTACGGATTCTGCACGCCCGTCTTGCGGAGCGTGACGGCCTCGTCGGCCTGGCGGACGAACATCGCCTTCCGCTCGGCGTCGGTGTGCAGAGCGATGACGCGCAGAGGCTCGGCGGACCGCGATTCGTTGTTCAGCTCGCGTACCGCTCGGATGAGGCGAACAGCTGCTTCGCCTCGGTTGACTACTGCTATGCGTGTGAACATGCGCTCCGCCGTCTCGAAGGGAAAGTGTCTTCCGAGCCAGTGTGACGGTCCACGAGCGTACTGGCGAGTACATCTCACCAACGCCCGAAAGGGTCGTGATCGGTCACTGACCTGTGGCGATGCGCTACCCACGGGTATACCGGCGGGTAATGACACGATGGGCCGACGACGGCGCCGTGCCCCGGGAAAAGTACAGTGGAGAGCGATGACAGCGATGTGGTTCGGCCTTGCTCTGATCGCACTCCTCGGTGCGGTGGCACTGCTGTACATCGATCGCGCCCGTCGCGGACAGCAGGGCCGGGTTCGTCAGATCTGGGCGAAAGCGCAGGGTTACCACTACGTTCCCGCCGATCCCGACCTACCGTCGACGTTCTCGCGCGCGGCCATGGCGAACCAGGAGTTCCTCGGTGCCGTCGACGTGGTCGAGGGTGTGCGACGCGGCGAGGAGTTCGTCCTGTTCGACCTCGAGGACGCCGCGACCGTCGTGGCGGTACGCCGCGAGGTGGGATCCGACGTCGACCTCGATCTGCGGTCCCGCACGACGCCGCCGCCCAAGGAGGCCGACATGCAGCTCCTCGGCTCGCTGGGTCCGCGCATCATCTTCGCGACCGACCTCGACGTGGCACGGCGAGTCTGTGACCAGCGCATGGTCGCCTTCACGCACTCGGTGCCCGACGTGGTGCAACTGCTGTGGAGCGAGGGCCCGTGGACGCTGGGCACCGTTCCCGTGGGCAGTTCGGGTCGTGACTGGGACGCCGCGATCGACGCTGTCACCCGTCTGTCCGGCCTTCTGCACGTGTTGCCGCCCTCGCGGCGTCGCGCGGCACCCGAACGCGAGAACTGATCGTTTCATCAGCCACGTGCTGCCGTGAGGAACCTCACCCGATAGTCTCGTGCGCATGTCGACTCCAACACCCCGGCCCATCGCACTCGTCACCGGTCCGACGTCCGGCATCGGCGGCGGGTTCGCTCGTCGTCTCGCCGCCAGTGGCCACGATCTCGTCCTGGTCGCCCGCGACACCGTCAGGCTGGAGGCACTGGCCGACGAACTACGCGCCTCGTACGGCACCTCGTCGGAGATCCTGGGCGCGGACCTCGCGACCGAGGAGGGCCGCGCTGCCGTGGTCGCTCGACTGCAGGAGGGCGTGCAGGTCCTGATCAACAACGCGGGCTTCGGCACGTCCGGCGAGTTCTGGACGGCGGATCCCGCGCTGCTGCAGTCGCAGCTCGACGTCAACGTCACCGCCGTCATGCAGTTCACCCGCGCCGCGCTGCCGTCGATGATCGCGGGTGCGAAGGGCTCGGTGATCAACGTGGCCAGCGTCGCCGGCCTGATGTCGGGTCGCGGTTCCACGTACTCCGCGTCGAAGGCGTACGTGGTCTCGTTCAGCGAGGGTCTCGCGGGCGGTCTCGCCGGCACCGGAGTCCGCATCCAGGCACTGTGCCCGGGCTTCGTGCGGACCGAGTTCCACGAGCGCGCCGGCATCGAGATGTCGTCGATTCCGTCGTTCATGTACCTCTCCGTGGACCAGGTCGTCGACGCGTCGCTCGCCGACCTGGAGAAGAACACTGTGCTGAGTGTGCCTGGGCTTCAGTACAAGTCACTGACTTCGGTATCGCGTCTGGTGCCCCGTACCATCGCTCGCCGCGTGGTCTCCCTGGTCGGCAGTGCGCGCGGTCGCACGTAGGCCCGAGCAGCACGGGCCAACCCTCGACGTCGGGTCGACGTTCACACTCGGCGACGCTATGTTTCTGGTGTGACTGTTGTGGCCCTGGTGGCGTTCGTGATGATCATCGGTATCGGCTGGATCGTGTCGGTCGTCCGGCGGACACGTCGGTCGGCCGACTCCGTCGCTGCCGGACTGAACCTGCTCGAGATCGAGCTCGATCGACGTCGGGCGGTGATCCCCGATCTCGTGCGCGCTGCCGTCGACGCCGATCTCGACCGCGCCGCCGTGAACCAACTCGTCGGAGCGCGGTCGCTGTCGGCCATGATGCGGGATCGCCGCGCGGAGCTCGGTGCTCGGGCCGGCGCCGAGAACGCGCTGTCGGTGGCGCTGCACGAGGTGCTCTTCGACGGTCGGGCCGGCGGGCCGCTGGGGTGGGACTTCAGCTCGCCCGCAACGGAACTCGATCGCATCGAGCACCGCGTAGCCGGCGCTGTCCGGGTGTACAACACGCAGGCGTCGTCGCTCGCCTCGCTCGCCGACTCGCCGCTGTCCGGACCCGTCGTCCGGCTGTTGGGCGTCCGGGCGCCCGAGGTGTTCGCCGAGACCGCCGACGCCGACACGGCGTGGTTGCGGGCGCCGCAGCACGCTGCCTGACCGCACCCGATAGATTCACTGCTCGTGGCAGCTACCGAGAAGTCCGAACTGGCAGAACTGGTCCGCGAGTTGGCGGTCGTGCACGGGAAGGTGACGCTGTCGTCGGGCAAGGAAGCCGATTACTACGTCGACCTCCGCCGCGCGACGCTGCACCACCGCGCCGGTGCCCTCATCGGGCGGCTCATGCGAGAACTGGTGTCGGACTGGGACTTCGACGCCGTCGGCGGACTCACCATGGGTGCGGATCCCGTCGCGCTGGCAGTCATGCACGCGCCGGGCCGTCCCATCGACGCGTTCGTCGTCCGCAAGGCGGCCAAGGCCCACGGCATGCAGCGACAGATCGAGGGCCCGGACATCGTGGGCACACGGGTCCTGGTCGTCGAGGACACCACCACCACCGGGAACTCCCCGCTCACGGCCGTCGCGGCTCTGCGGGACGCCGGCGCCGTCGTGGTGGGCGTCGCGACAGTGGTGGACCGCGCCACCGGCGCCGACGCGGTCATCGCGGCCGAGGGTCTCGAGTACCGGTCGCTTCTCGGTCTGGGCGACCTGAACCTCTGAGTTCTACTGCCAGCCGACGGCGGTGAAGGGCGCGTTCGTCGTCACGCGGCCGACGATGCCGGCGTGCGCGAAGTCCTTGGCCGTGGCCACTGCGTCCTGGACCGAGGAACCCTTCGCCAGCTCGGCGGTGATGGCGGCGGCGAAGATGCAGCCGGCTCCGGAGACGCGCTCCTCGCCGATCTTCGGCGCACGGAACACCGAGACGTCGGTGCCGTCGAACAGGACGTCGACGGCCTCGTCGCCGGGCAGACCCGCGCCGCCCTTGACCACCACGTAGCGCGGTCCGAGGTCCGCGATGCGGCGGGCGGCCTCCGACAGATCGTCGACGGACTCGATCGAGTCCATTCCCGACAGGGTCTGCGCCTCGAAGAGATTCGGCGTGACGACGGTCGCGAGCGGGAGGATCTCGGCGCGCAGGGCGTTGTCCGTGTCCAGCGCCGCGCCCGGCTCCTGGCCCTTGCAGATCAGGACGGGATCCACGACGACGTGTCGCCACGGCTGCCGACGGAGCGACTCGGCGACGGTGGCGACGGTCTCGGGTGTGCCGAGCATGCCGATCTTCACGACGTCCAGTGAGTGGGCAGCCGTCGCCGCCTCGATCTGGTCGGCGATCACCGGTCCGGCGATGGGGACGAAACGGTGGCCCCACCCGGCCTTCGGATCGAACGAGACGATGCAGGTGATGGTGCCGACGCCGTAGACCCCGAGCCGCTCGAACGTCTTGAGGTCGGCCTGCAGGCCGGCGCCTCCCGTGGCTTCGGATCCGGCGATGACGTAAGCGAGTGTCGGCATGACTCCATCATCCCAAAACACCGAGAGCGCGTGGGTGCGGGGCCGAGAGAGCCCCCGCACCCACGCGCTCGGTCGTCAGGAGCGAGTGCCCTTGCGACGCGAGAGTGCGAACGCACCGACACCCGCGACGGCGACGACGGCCACGCCGGTGCCGATCGCGGCGACGGGCAGTCCGCCCTCGTCGTTCGAGGCACTCGCCTGATCCGACCCCGCGAGGCTCGACTCGGACGACACGAGACCGATCTCCGGCAGTTCGCCGGCGACGATGACGTTGCCCTCCTCGTCGTCGGTGAAGTAGTCGACCACCTTGAACGTGCGCGTCGGGCCGTCGACGTAGAAGCCGATGAGACGGATTCCGGAGGCGGTGACCTCGACCGTGGTGGAGTCGATGGTCGCGACCTCGACGTTCTCCTCGGTGGCGTCGCCGACCTGGACCGTCACGGTCTCCTTCTCGGCATCGTCGGCCAGCGCGGCGTCCGCGGCCTTCGCGTCCTCGGCGGCCTTCGCGGCAGCCTCGGCCTCGGCCTTCTTGTCCGCGGCCTCCTTCGCGGCAGCAGCGGCCTCGGCGTCGCCGGCAGCCTCGAGCTGCTTGGCGCGCTCGTCGGCGACGGTGGCGGCGACCTGGGTCGTCGCGGCCTTGACGACGGCGGCGAAGAGCGTCGACGCCTTCGCGTACGCGGCCTGGATCGCCGTGGTGACCTTGGCGGCGTCGAGCGTCGCGAACGCGTCACCGACAGCCTTCAACGATTCCTGGGCAGCCTTCGTGGCTTCCTCCGCGGCAGTGCGCGCGGCGGCGGCGGCCTCGGCCTTCGCCTCGGCGTCCGCACGTGCGGCCTCTGCCTCGGTCGGATCCGCGGCAGCGTCGCCCTCGAGCTCGTCGGCCTTGTCCTTCGCAGCGTCGGCTTCGGCCTGAGCGGTGTCGGCCTTCGACTTCTCCTCGTCCGCTGCAGCCTTGGCGGCGTCCGCCTCTTCCTGCGCCTTGGCGGCGACACCGGCGGCGACGATGCTCTCCTGCTCGGCGACGGCGGCGGACTCCTCGGCCTTGGACGCGTCGAGCTCGGCCTCGGCCTCGTCGACCTCGGCCTCGGCAGCGGCGTCGCCACCCTGTGCTGCGGCGATCGCGCTGTCGAGCAGTGCCTGCGCCTTCTTGATCGCGTCGACGGCTGCCTTGGTGGCGTCCTTGGCAGTCTGGAGTGCCTTCTTCTCGTCCTCGGTCAGCTTCGCGTCGATGTCGACCTTGATGGAGGAGTTGCCCTCGTCGTCGACCACGACGGAACCGGTGACCTGCGGCAGCGGCCGAGCCGGGGGAGCGGTGGTGGGCACAGTGGTGACCGGCGGCGCATCCGTCGCCGAAGGGGCCTGCTCGGTGCTCGACGTGGCGGGAGCCTCGGTGGTGGTGCTCGTGGAGGACTCGCTGCTCTCCGAGCTGTCCGGCTGATCCTGCTGGGCGACGGCCACGGCGGGTGCGGCGACAGCCAGCGACACGGCGAGCACGGCGCCCGCTGCGGCGAGCCGCGTCCTGCGAGCACGGGTGATGGACTTGTCCGACATGAATGGCCTTTCGATACCGAAAACGGCATTCCTGCCGTATCCGAGAAGCGGTGAAGAATGGTGTACGCGTCCCCCGACGGAACAGAACGTACCTTCCGGTTCGCCTAGACCTTTACTCGAGAGTTACTTCGTCATCGAAGTGTGACCTTTGATGCTCACGAGTCTCATGTGATGAAAGTGACTGGTGGGTTTCAGTTTTCCCTGGTCAATCGCCCACAGTCAGTGCCGCCGCTTCGTCCACGCTGTGCGGAGCGGGGTCGTGATCGTCGACGTGTGCGAGGACCTTTCGGCCGGTCGCCAGGACACCGATGGCCAGGAAGGTGCAGGCGGCGCCCACCCAGAACGGCACGTGCACATTGGATTCACCGAGCTTGCCGGCGAGGTACGGAGCGGCAGCACCACCGGCGAACCGCACGAAGCTGTACGCCGCCGAGGCGGTGGACCGTTCGACCGGCGCCGAGATCATGACCGTCTCGGTGATGAGGGTGTTGTTGACGCCGAGGAACAGTCCGGCGAGGACGACGCACACGATCAGCACCGGCTTGCTCTCCGTGAACAGCGCCATCACGGCGAGATCGGCGGCGAAGAGGAGTAGCGCCAGCATCATCATGTTCAGCGTCCCGAACCTGCGCTGCAGGCGCGGTGCGAGGAACACCGAGGCCACTGCGAGCGCGAGTCCCCAGCCGAAGAAGATGAAGCCGATCGCGTAGGTGCCGAGGTCGAGCGGGAACGGCGTGTAGGCGAGCAGGGTGAAGAATCCGTAGTTGTACAGCAGTGCCGTGATGCCGACCGTGAGCAGTCCGCGGTGCCGCAGCGCGCGGAAGGGATCCGCGAGAGAGGTTCTATGCGTGGGCTTCTCGCCCTCCGGCAGCATGACGACGAGCAGCACGACGGCCACGGCCATCAGTACGGCGACGCCGAAGAACGGGCCCCGCCAGCTGATGCTGCCCAGGACGCCGCCGACCAGAGGGCCGGTGGCGATACCGATGCCCAGTGCGGCCTCGTACAGGATGATGGCCCGCGCGACACCACCGCTGGCGGCGCCGACGATCGTGGCCAGGGCGGTCGCGATGAAGAGCGCGTTGCCCAGTCCCCAGCCGGCGCGGAATCCGACGATCTGAGTGATGGTGCTCGACGAGCCCGCGAGCGCGGCGAACACGATGATGATCGCGAGACCGGCCAGCAGTGTCTTCTTGGGGCCGAAGCGCGACGAGACGACGCCCGTGACGAGCATGGCCACGCCCGTCACCAGCATGTACGACGTGAACAGGAGCGACACCTGCGACGGTGTCGCGTTCAACTGTTCACCGATGGGCTTGAGAATGGGATCGACGAGGCCGATCCCCATGAAGGCGATGACACTGGCGAACGCCACTGCCCACACGGCCTTGGGTTGCTGAAGAAGGCTCGGCTGGGACGGGTCCTTCTTCTCCTCGATCGTCGTCACGGGTGTTCCTTTCGTGCTGTGGTCTTGAGGACCGAGCGCAGGTCGTCGAGGCCCTCGACGATGCGTCGGAGTTGGTCGGGATCGGGTTCGCCCAGGTGGCGGAGCAGTCCGTCGCCGATGGCGCGACGGGAGTCGGCGAGCCAGGTGCGTCCGCGGTCCGAGATCGACACGACCACGGCGCGGGAGTCGGTCGGATCCGTCATGCGGTCGACGAGACCGTTCTCGTGGAGCGTGCGCAGCAGGGCCGTCGCCGACGGTTGCGAGCATCGGTCGAGGCGGGCGAACTCGCTGATCCGGATCGCGCCGTACTCGTCGAGCAGGGAGAGCGCGCGCGACCACGTGCGGGGATGCTCTGCGGTCGCGACCGAGGCCGCGAGCCGGGTGAAGCGCGAGGTCGTGGTGACCAGTTCGGACAGCAGGGTCCGCAGCTCGTCGGTTCGCATCGGCGTGGTGTGCACTCCCTTAACGTTACATAAGCTAACTATCGAAATCCAGTGTGGGGTCGGTTACGGTGTCCGCATGCCGTCCGGGTCGTCCGTCACGCTGGTCCGCAGGGCGACGGCCCTGGCCTACGCCGTTGCTGCGGCGGGCACGATCGTCGGCGCCGCCACGCATCGACCCGTCGTGCAGACGGTGTGCAAGCCGCTCCTCATGCCGATTCTCGCGGTGCGATCCGGCGCCCACCGCTCGCCACTGCTGGCTGCGGGGCTCTCGGCGGCGACGCTCGGCGACGTCGCGATGATCGATCCGGACGACGATCGCCGGTTCACTCTGGGGGCGTCGTCGTTCGCCGTCATGCAGGGATGCTGGTCGGTGCTGTTGTATCGCAATGGTTCTCGCGCGCGGCCGCGCCATGCTCTGCTCCGAGCGGCGGGATGGGCGGGCGGAGCGGTGCTGGCCACGAGACGCGCCCCGACCATTGCGCCGGTTTCCACGGCCTACGGCGTCGCCCTCGGCGCCATGTCCGTCCTGGGTGCGGACGGCGACACCCGCGCCGTCGTCGGATCGACGCTGTTCACCGTCTCTGACGGCATGGTGCTCGTCCGGCGGACCACGGCCGACGCGCGCCTGCGCGACGTCCTCGAGGTCGCGGTGCTCGCGACCTACATCGGCGCTCAGTACGCGCTCGTGGACTCCCTCACGTGAACAGCGTCGGGGTTCCCGACTCGAGATCGAGCAGCAGGCGTTTGCGCTCGACGCCGCCGGCGAAACCCGTGAGGCCGCCGGACATTCCGATGACGCGGTGACACGGCACGACGATCGACAACGGGTTGCGGGCGTTGGCCGACGCCACCGCGCGCACCGACGTGGGCCGACCGACAGCGACGGCCAGAGCGGAGTACGTCCACGTCTCGCCGTACGGGATCGTGCGGAGGGCGGCCCACACCTCGTTCTGGAACTCGGTGCCCACCGGGGCCAGCTCGAGGTCGAAGCGGCGCCGACGGCCGCCGAAATACTCCGCCAACTGTTCGCGGATCTCGTCGAACCCGTCCGCCCGGGCGGTGCCGATCCGGCCGGGAGCCGGCGCCGGACGATGACCGGGAAAGTAGACGCCCGACAGCGCAGTCCCGGTGCGTACGACGGTGAGAGGGCCCACCGGCGTGTCGAGAACGGTGTGGTGCCGGGTCGCGTCGGTCGGCGTCACAACCGGATCCGTGTCCGGTCGTCGGGATCGACGACGACGGGCACGGTCGCGCCGACCTCGTATCGGACGGACCCCTCGCGGCGGACGGTGCCCGGATAGGACCCCGACCCGGGCACGGTGATCGTGAGGTCCACTTCCGCCCCGGTGCCGATCTCCCGTACCTCGTCGACGACGGCCCACCCCTCGAGCCCGTGGTCGCGCATCCGGCGTTCGTCGGCGGTGGGGCGCCCGGCGGCCATCATCGCGAGTCCGAGTGCAGCACCGAAGCCCGCGACCAGGGCAGCGATCTGGTACGGCACCGTGCCGTCCGGAGCCTTCGGGAGCAGCACGAGCGCCCAGACCGCCAGCACGACGACGTAGATGGCGGTGACCACGGCCACCGCCCGGCCCACTCTCTCGTGGTCCATTCGCTCGGTTTCCTCCCGTGGCGGCGTCCGAAGCTACTCGGCGGTAAGTTTTCGGCTCACCGCTCTGTTGCAGCTCACCCCGACCCCTTACTCTTCAGGCATGTCTCAACCTACTCCGGCCGGCCTCCGGTCTTCCCGCTCCACTGTCTTCATCACCGGCGCAGCAGCCGGCATCGGGCGGGCCACCGCTCTCACGTTCGCCGCCGCCGGGTATCACGTCGGTGCGTACGACATCGACGAGACGGGGCTGGCCTCTCTCGCCAAGGAGATCGCGGCGAAGGGCTCGACGTCGACGACGGGAATCCTCGACGTCACCGACACCGCGCAGTTCACCGAGCGACTGAAGGAGTTCGACGAGGCGGCCGGCGGCCGACTCGACGTGCTCATCAACAACGCGGGCATTCTCATCGCGGGCCAGTTCGCCGAGCAGGCCATCGAGACGCACCGCAAGCAGTTCGACATCAACGTCGGCGGCGTGCTGAACGGGCTGCTCGAAGCGTTCCCGTACCTGAAGAAGACGCGGGGCGCCCAGGTGGTGAACCTGTGTTCTGCCTCCGCGATCTACGGCCAGCCCGAGCTCGCCACGTACGGCGCGACCAAGTTCGCGGTGCGCGGCCTCACCGAGGCACTCGACCTCGAGTGGCACAAGCACGACATCGCCGTGAAGGCCATGTGGCCGCTCTTCGTGCAGACCGCCATGACCAAGGGGATCCAGACCGGCACCACCGGTTCGCTGGGCATCAAACTCACTGCTCAGGACGTCGCCGACGCGATCTTCAAGTCGACGCAGCCCGCCAAGCGGATCTACCACAAGGTGCACTTCCCGGTGGGGCTCCCGTCCAAGGCGCTGTCCATGGGCTCGCGGTTCTCCCCGGTCTGGCTGACCCGCGAGGTCAACCGCCGTCTGTCCCATTCCTGAGTTGACCGCGAACGACCGCAGCGACGAGGCGGGTGCCACCGAGTGGGGTGAGCACCCGCGCGGCGTACCCGCCTGGGACGTCGAGCGTGACGGGCCTCGGCCCACCGATCCTCGCTACGACCCGGAACTCCTCGACGAAGGGGACCGGCGCAACGTCGTCGACGCGTACCGGTACTGGACGCGCGAGGCCATCGTCGCGGACCTGGACACACGCCGGCATCCGATGCACGTGGCCATCGAGAACTTCGCGCACGACGCCAACATCGGGACGGTCGTCCGCACGGCCAACGCGTTCGGCGCCGCCGCGGTGCACATCGTCGGGCGTCGACGGTGGAACCGCCGCGGTGCGATGGTCACCGACCGCTACCAGCACATCGAGCACCACGAGACCGTCCAGGCGCTGATGGCGTACGCGGCGGAGGCGGGCCTGACGGTGGTGGCCGTCGACAACGTGCCCGGGTCCGTCCCGCTCGAGACTGCCGTTCTCCCGCGGAACGCGCTGCTGCTCTTCGGTCAGGAGGGCCCGGGCGTGACCGACGACGCCCGTGCCGCCGCGTCGATGACGGTGTCCATCGCGCAGTTCGGCTCGACCCGCAGTATCAATGCCGGTGTCGCAGCCGGGATCACGATGCACGCCTGGATCCGGCAGCACGCGGATCCCGGCCTGGCCTGGTGACCGTGCCCGACGGCTCCCGGGGCGAGGGGTACTGGCAGGATCGCACCATGCACGACACGTGGTCCTCCAGAGCGGACGCCGCCGAGGAGGCCGTCTTCTCTCGCCACGTCCGCCGTCTGTGGGGACTGCCGGGGACGGCGCTGGGTGTCGTGGCATGGCCGCCGGTCCGACGGGAGCGGCTGTTCCTGCGGTGGCACTACTGGTGGCAGGCGCACCTCATCGACTGCGTGGTCGACGCCGAGGAGCGGGCGCCGTCGGCGCGCCGCCGACGACGGCTGGCCCGGATCGCGCGCACCCACCGGCTGCGCAACCTCACCGGCTGGACCAACTCGTACTACGACGACATGGCGTGGCTGGGGCTGTCCCTCGAGCGAGCGCAGCGTCTGCACCTCGTCGACAATCGCACCGCGATCGCGGCCCTGGAGTCGGAGCTGTTCGACGCGTGGGATCCGGCGCACGGGGGCGGTATCCGCTGGTCCAGGAAGAGCGACTTCTTCAACGTGCCGGCCAACGGGCCGGCGGCGGTGCTGCTCGCACGTACCGGCAAGCTGTGGCGCGCGCAGGCCATGGCCGATTGGATCGACGCGACTCTCGTCGATCCGACGACCGGTCTCGTGCTCGACGGCATCCACGCCGACGGCCGTGTCGAGACGCCGATCTACTCCTACTGCCAGGGCGTCGTGCTCGGCGCCGAGACCGAACTCGCGATCAGCCTCGGTGACGACAAGCACCGCGAGCGCGTGCATCGACTCGTCGCCGCCGTGCAGCAGCACCTCACCAGGGACGGCGTGATCATCGGCGGCGGGGGAGGGGACGGCGGCCTGTTCAACGGGATCCTCGCCCGGTACCTCGCACTGGTGGCGACGTCGTTGCCCGGAGACACTGACGAGGACCACGAGGCGCGCTCGGTCGCCGCCGACATCGTGCTGGCGTCGGCGGAGGCCGCGTGGGACAACTGCCTGTCCATCGAGGGCCTGCCGCTGTTCGGCAGCGACTGGTCCGCCATCGCCAAGCTGCCCTCGTTCGGTGCGTCGATCGCCCGATTCAGCGCCGGCACCGTCACGTCGTCGTCCGTGCCCGAGCGCGACTTCTCCGTCCAACTCGGCGGCTGGATGTTGATGGAGGCCGCGCACACTCTCGGCTGACCGTCAGCGGTCAGAGATCGTGAACGTCAGAGATCGTGAACTTCGGTGGTCTCGACCGGCCTCTTCATCTCTTTGCGGTACTGGTACAGGCCGAAGATGGTGCCGACCACGATCGAGACGATCATCAGCGTGAGCACGGTGGGGAACAGCCACGACACCTTGTCGAGCACCGCTCCGAAGTAGAACCCGATCAGCAGCAGTACGGGTGCCCAGATGAGCGCACCGAGCGTGCTGGCGATGGTGTAGCGGCGGTGGTTCATCCCACCGGCACCGGCGACCATCGGGCACAGGGTCCGCACCCACGGGATCCAGCGCGCGACGAGCACTGCCCAGAAGCCGTGCTTCTCGAGGAGTCGATTGACCTTCTCCAGATTCGCGGTGTTGACGTACTTGCCGTTCTTGCGCGCCACGAGGCGATGACCGGTGCGTTTACCGATCATGTACCCCACCTGATTACCGGCGATGGCGGCCAGGAACGCGCCCGCGGACAGCGCCCACACGTGCGAGGTGCCCGAGGCGTGGGCGGCCAGTCCGATACCGGCGGTGATCAGCAGCGAGTCGCCGGGAAGGAAGAGGCCCACGATGACGGCGCACTCGAGGAACACGAAGGACACCACGATGAGCCAGACCAGGGTGGGTCCGGCCGATTCGAGGAATCCCATCGCGCCGCCTTCGGCGAGCACGGTGGTACCGGCGAGAAGCATGAACGGGGGACCGATCTACGAGGACGAGTCGCGCGGAGCGGGCTCGGTGCGCTGGACGGGCTCGGCACGGTGGACGGACTCGGCACGGTGGACGGACTCGGACGGGGCCGGCTCGGACCACTTGGACGGCTCGACCTCGCCGTCGAGCTCGCCGTCGAACGCGTCGACGGCCTCACCGAGCGGGGTGCGGCGCGACGAGACGATCCGCTTGCCGACCTCCCAGGCGATGGGCAGGACGGAGACGGCGACGATGAGCAGAAAGATGATGTCGACGTTGTCGCGAATGAACGCGATCTGGCCCAGCAGGTAGCCGAGCAGCGTCACACCCGAACCCCAGACGATGCCGCCGACGACGTTGTAGGTGATGAACGTGCGGTAGCGCATACCCGAGGCGCCGGCCACGACCGGCGCGAACGTACGCACGATGGGCACGAAGCGCGCCAGGAAGATGGTGATGGGGCCGTGCTTCTCGAAGAACGCGTGCGACTCGTCGATGTAGCGCTTCTTGAGGAAGCGTGCGTCGTCGGTGAACAGGCCCGTGCCGGCCTTCTTGCCGATCAGGTACCCCGCCTGATCACCCAGCACCGCGGCGATCGGAATGGTCACCAGCAGGACCCACAGCGGCGCGAACGGCTCGATCTCCGCGCTCTTCGACGCGGCGATCAGACCGGCCGTGAACAGCAGCGAATCGCCCGGGAGCAGCGGGAACAGCAGTCCCGACTCGATGAACACCACCAGCAGCAGACCGACCAGGACCCAGGTGCCGAACGAGTTCAGCAGGTTGACGGGATCGAGGAACCCCGGCAGCAGGGCGAGGTCGGTCACGGAGGCGGCCACGGTAGTCACAAGCGCCCACAGTACCGGCGAGAGCAGCCGATACCCGCACGCCGAGTGGCGGGTAGTACAACTCACGAGCAACTCTCAGCAACTACCGGCGAGTAGATCGGGCAGGGCGCGACCGACGTCACCGCGGTTGACATACTGCTAGTGACCGCACCTGATCGGGTGCCCCGTTCGCTCACCGTGGAGGTTTCTTCGTGCCGATCGCAACTCCCGAGGTGTACGCCGAGATGCTCGGCCGCGCCAAGGAACACCAGTTCGCTTTTCCCGCCATCAACTGCGTGGGATCCGAGTCCGTCAACGCGGCCATCAAGGGCTTCGCCGACGCGGGCAGCGACGGCATCATCCAGTTCTCCACCGGTGGCGCGGAGTTCGCGTCCGGTCTCGGTGTGAAGGACATGGTCACCGGCGCCGTCGCGCTCGCCGAGTTCGCCCACGTCGTCGCCGCGAAGTACGACGTCACCATCGCGCTGCACACCGACCACTGCCCGAAGGACAAGCTGGACACCTACGTGCGTCCGCTCCTCGCGGTGTCGCAGGAGCGCGTCGACGCCGGGAAGAACCCCCTCTTCCAGTCGCACATGTGGGACGGCTCCGCGGTGCCGATCGACGAGAACCTCGAGATCGCCAAGGATCTGCTGGCCCGGGCGGCCGCTGCGCGCATCATCCTGGAGATCGAGATCGGCGTGGTCGGCGGCGAGGAGGACGGCGTCGAGGCGGAGATCAACGACAAGCTGTACACCTCGAACGAGGACTTCCTGAAGACGGTCGAGGCGCTCGGTGCCGGCGATGCCGGATCGCGCTACCTGCTGGCCGCGACGTTCGGCAACGTCCACGGCGTCTACAAGCCGGGCAACGTCAAGCTCAAGCCGTCGGTGCTCGCGGACGGCCAGCGCGTCGCCACCGAGAAGCTCGGACTCGCTGCCGGCTCCAAGCCCTTCGACTTCGTCTTCCACGGCGGCTCGGGCTCGGCCAAGAGCGAGATCGAGGAGGCCCTCGAGTACGGCGTCGTGAAGATGAACGTCGACACCGACACCCAGTACGCGTTCAGCCGGCCCATCGCCGGGCACTTCTTCAGCAACTACGACGGCGTGCTGAAGGTCGACGGCGAGGTGGGCAACAAGAAGGCCTACGACCCGCGGAGCTACCTCAAGAAGGCCGAGGCCGGTATGACGGCGCGCGTCGTGGAGGCGTGCAACGACCTGAAGTCCGCCGGTCGGAGTGTGTCAGCGGGCTGACCCCCGTGCGCTGTCAGGCGCAGACCTTCCAGGTCTCGCCGTCCAGCGCGAGGTCGAACGTGCGCGCCGAGGGCTCCGCGCCCTCGGTGCGCGCGGTGACCTGTGCGATCGCCGTCGTCTGATCCGGCGGCTGCGCCTCGGTGATCTGCCCCGGCGGCTCCGCCGCTTCTGAGATCTGGATGGTGTCGACGCTCTGGACCACCGGCACCGTTCCGGACGCGACGGCGGCGTCGTGCGTCGCGGCGAAGTCGGCGTCGGAGATGCCACCGTAGAAGGACGCCAGCGCGCCGCACGTGACGCCGCGCAGAGCGGTCAGATCGCCGTCACGCAACGCCGTGGTGAAGGTGTCGATCGAGGTGCGGATCTTCTCGTCGTCGCTCGGACCCGAGACGCTCGTGCCGCCGCGCAGAAATGCGAACGCCACGACACCCGCGATCGCCAGCAGGGCCACGAGGGCCGCCGCGATCCACGGTCCGCGCCGCCGGCCGTCGGAGCGCGGCGACACCTTCTTCGGTGCGGCGCTGGGTTCGATGCGGCGCGGTGCGGCGGGGCGCGAGTTATCCGGGGACACGCGTGCACCTTATCCAGCGCTCGACGTCTCCCGCGCGCTCCGTGGGAGACTGTCGTCATGACTTCCTTCGGTGATCTCCTCGGTCCCCAGCCCACCCTGCTGCCCGGCGACGACGAGGCCGAGTCCGCTCTGCTGAACCACACGGCCCCCGAGGAGGTGGCCGCGGCGCATCCCACCGCGTCGATCGCGTGGGCGTACCTCGCCGAGGCCGCCCTGTCCGACGGCCGCACCATCACCGCGTACGCCTACGCCCGCACCGGCTATCACCGCGGGCTCGACCAGCTGCGTCGCAACGGCTGGAAGGGCTTCGGACCCGTGCCGTACAGCCACGAGCCGAACCGCGGCTTCCTGCGGTGCGTGGCCGTCCTGGCCCGCGCCGCGCAGTCGATCGGGGAGACGGACGAGTTCGCCCGCTGCCTCGACCTGCTCGAGGACTGCGATCCGCGCGCCGCGGACGAACTCGGCGTCGGCTAGCACCAGCTTCATGGGCCGATTCGGGAGCTACCCACGATTCACGGCCCCGCATCTCGGCCTGCGCACCCGCGGCTCCGCACGGATCGACGCGTCGCTGCGGCGACTGAGTGTCTCCGGGTTGCCGATCATCCAGTGCGCGCTCGCCGCGGGCATCGCGTGGTTCGTGGCGACGGACGTCGTCGGGCACGTCACGCCCTTCTTCGCACCGATCGCGGCCGTCGTCTCGCTCGGTGTGTCCCTCGGGGCGCGGATGCGACGCTCGGCCGAACTCGTCGTCGGCGTCACGGTCGGTATCGGTGTCGGTGACGCGATCATCGCGCTCATCGGGACCGGCCCGTGGCAGATCGCCCTGGTCGTCGCGCTCGCGATGTCGACCGCGGTCTTCCTCGACAGCGGCGCCATCATCGCGATGCAGGCGGGATCGTCGGCCGTGCTGGTGGCGACCCTCATCCCGCCGGGCAACGCCGGCGGACTCAACCGCATGGTCGACGCCTTGATCGGCGGTCTGGTGGGACTCGCCGTCGTCGCCGTCGTGCCGACTCATCCCGTGCGCCGCGCGCGCAAGGACGCGGCCACCGTCATCGCCACGTCGGGCCGGGTGCTGCAACTCGTCGCGGACGGTCTCCTGGCCAACGACGCGGAACCGATCGCCAAGGCGCTGAAGGCTGCGCGCGCGACACAACCGGCCATCGACGCGATGCGCACCGACCTCAAGGGTGGGCGCGAGATCAGCCGCATCTCCCCGCTGTACTGGAACAGCAAGCAGCGCCTGGCCGAGCTCGCCGCGACGGCGGATCCCCTGGACAACGCGGTGCGCAACATCCGGGTTCTCGCCAGGCGCTCGCTGTCCCTGGTGCGCGACGACGAGATTCTCGACCCCCGACTCGTCGACCTCGTCGAGAAGCTCGCGCAGGCCACCGAGGTGGTGCGGAAGATGATGCTCGCCGATCCCGGCGAGCAACCCGACCGAGCCGAGGCGGCGCGGGTTCTCCGGCACGTGGCGGTCGGTGCGAAGGCGGAGTTGATGCAGGACGCCGGGCTGTCGGCAGTGGTGGTGCTCGCGCAGATCCGGTCCATCGTCGTCGACCTCCTCCAGGTGGCGGGGCTCTCGCGGATCTCCGCGCTGGCGACCCTGCCGCCGACCGTCGACCACCCCGCCGTGCCGCCGGAGCTCGACTACTAGGTTCCCGCTGCTGTTCCGTGTTCCCGCGGACGCTGCAACCCCTCCTCGAGTACGGAAGCCCTGCGGGAGCCGCCGGTGCACAGGACGAGCGTGCTCCACAGGCGGGCGCTCGACGGCGTGTCTCCCGTCCGCGCGTGATCGACACTCACCGCCATGGACCTGCACCGCCGCGCGACCGGTGACGTGACCGACGCGGCGCTGCGCGGTCTGGTGAGGCGCGGCGAACTGGTCCGCGTGAGCCGCGGCTCCTACGGCTCCGGCTCGGAGTGGGCATCGGCATCACCGGACGAGCGCTACCGCCTGCGGGCGCTCGGAGTCATGGCGGGACGCACCGCGGTGGCCGTCGCCAGTCACGAGTCCGCGGCAGCGCTGCATCGGCTCCCCCTGCTCGCTCCCGACCGCGCTCGGGTGCACGTGAGCGTGGACGGTCGAGGAGGTGGTGCGTCGACGCGGACGGTTGCCGAACACCGGGTGCCGCTGTCCCCGCTGGACGTCACCACCGTCGACGGTGTGCAGGTCACGACGCCGACACGGACGGCACTCGACATCGCGTGCACGGTGGGACTCGACCGTGCGCTGTGCGCGATCGAGTCCGCACTTCGCACGGAGGCGCCGGATCTGCAGGAGTGCCTCGCACGGCTCGGGCGCCGTCGCGGCATCGCCACCGCCCGGCGCGCGATGGACCTCGCGAGCCCCCTCACCGAGAGCATCGGCGAATCGTGGAGCCGAGCCCTGATGATGCAGTGGCCCGAGATTCCCACGCCGCGGCTGCAGCACCGCTTCGTCGACGATCGTGGTCGCATCGTGGCCCGCACCGACTTCGACTGGGACGGTCGGCTGGTGGGCGAGTTCGACGGGATGATGAAGTATCGCGGCGGAGCACAGTCGGTGATCGACGAGAAGCTGCGCGAGGACGCCCTCCGTGCGCTCGGCAATCACGTGGTGCGGTGGACGTGGGACGACCTGCGTCATCCCGAACGGCTACGGCGTCTGCTCGCGTCCGGGATGGCCATCGCGTTCCGCTGACGCCGGAGGGCTTCGGCTTCCCGCGGGCGTTCCGTGTTCCCGCGGATGCTGCAACCCCTCCTCGAGTACGGAACCCCTGCGGGAAGCGTGACTCACCATATGCACACATTCGCATGTATGGTCTCGATCATGGGAGCGGGGCACGGACATGCGCACACACCGGCGGCAGGTGAGGCCGGCACCGGGCGTCTGCGACGCATGGGGATCGCGTGGTTCGTGCTCGTCGCGTTCTTCGCCCTCGAGCTGACCGTCGGCCTGATCATCAATTCGCTGGGCCTGCTCGCCGATGCCGGGCACATGCTCACCGACATCGTCGGCATGTCGATGGGCCTCATCGCGCTCACGATGGCCCGGCGCGGATCGAGTTCCGCTGCACGAACATTCGGGTGGCACCGGGCCGAGGTGCTCACCGCCGTCGCCAACGCGGTGCTGCTCCTCGGGGTCGCGGTCTTCATCTTCGTCGAGGCGATCCGCCGCATCGGGGACCAGCCGGACATCCCGGGCCTCGCCATGGTTCTGACGGCCGCCGCGGGGCTCCTCGCCAACATCGTCGTCATGCTGCTCATCCGCGCCGACGCGAAGGACTCCATCGCCGTACGCGGGGCCTACCTGGAGGTGCTCGCGGACACCGTGGGCAGCGTCGGGGTGCTCGTCGCCGGTGTGCTGCTCCTGGCGTTCGACTGGACCTGGGCGGACATCGTCGTGGGCATCGCCATCTCGCTGTGGGTGGTGCCGCGGGCACTCTCGCTCGCCGGCCAGTCGTTGCGCATCCTCACGCAGGCCAGCCCGTCGTCGGTGGACATCGGTGCTCTCGAGGCCGACCTGCGGGCGCTGCCCGGAGTCGTCGACGTCCACGACCTGCACGTCTGGACCCTCACCACCGGCATGGACGTCGCCACGGTGCACATCACGTCGGACGGTTCCGGATCGGTGATGCTGGCCCGCGGGAAGGAAGTGCTCTCGGCGTACGGCTTGGACCACGCCACCGTGCAGGTCGAGCCCGCGGTGCACGGTGCGACCTGCCGCGACGAGCTCACCTGGTAGCAGTCGGGAGAACCTGCGGGCAGGCCGGAGGCCGGTCGGTGAATACCTGTGCGAGTATGACTCGGCAGGTCAGAGCCTGCGACGTGCTGGCGAGGGGAATCCGGTGAGAATCCGGAACGGTCGCGCCACTGTGAGCGGGCCTCGTCGTCCGTGAGTCAGATCGCCGATCCGGCACGTGAGACTCGAATCGGACGCGCAATCTGAGGAGTTCCACTCGTGCACATCGCCGAGGGCTTTCTGCCACCCGTTCACGCGGCAGTCTGGACGTGCGCCGCGGCGCCGTTCGTCGTTCACGGCGCTCGTGCCGTCGTCGTCCAGGTCCGGGAGAACCCCCGCAGCCGTCTGCTGCTGGGTGCTGCCGGTGCCTTCACCTTCGTTCTCTCCGCCATCAAGTTGCCGTCCGTCACGGGCAGCTCGAGCCATCCCACCGGAACCGGCCTGGGTGCGGTGCTGTTCAAGCCGCCGGTCATGGCGTTCCTGGGCACGGTGGTGTTGCTCTTCCAGGCGTTGCTGCTCGCGCACGGCGGTCTGACGACGCTGGGGGCCAACGCGTTCTCCATGGCGATCGTCGGCCCGTGGGTGGGGTACGCCGCGTTCCGTCTCACCGGCAGGCTGGGCGGTGGTCTGTCGCTGTCGGTGTTCTTCGCGATGATGCTGGCCGACCTGTCGACGTACTGCACGACGTCGGTGCAGATCGCGCTCGCGTTCCCGGATCCGCAGAGCGGCGTGCTCGGCGCCGTCACGAAGTTCCTGTCCATCTTCGCCGTCACCCAGATCCCGCTCGCCATCGCGGAGGGACTGCTGGGTGTGCTGGTGTTCCGCGTCCTGCGGACCGTGGCGACGCCGGAACTGAGGGACCTCGGAGTGCTGCGCCGCGAGAAGGGTGCCGTCGATGCGTAGGAACGTCGTGATCAACCTGCTGCTCGTCCTCGGGATCGTCCTCATCGTCGGCGCCGCGCTGATGCTCGACGCGGGGCGCAGCGGCGACGAGGAGCGGTTCGTCGGTACCGATTCGGCCGCCACGTCGCAGATCGAGGAGGACCACCCGGACTACGTCCCGTGGTTCGAGTCGGTGTTCTCGCCGACGTCGGGCGAGGTGGAATCGGGCCTCTTCGCGCTGCAGGCCGCGCTGGGTGGGCTCGTTCTCGGGTACGTGCTGGCGGCACTGCGCGGTCGGCGCAAGCTCGAAGCACTTCGCGCCGAACTCGAACGGACGTAAGTGCAGGGTCTCGCGGTCGACGACGCGGCCTGGGCCAGTCCGTGGCGCACGCGCGCGGTGGGGGACAAGGCGGCGCTCTCGCTGGGCCTCGTGCTGTGCGCGCTGCTGCTCCCGCCGTGGCCCGGCGCGCTGATCGTCACGGTGGTCGCGCTCGGTGCCGCCGTCGGGGCCGCCCGCACACCGCTCCGGCCGGTGCTGCGCGCGCTGACCGCGCCGGCGGCCTTCATCGCGCTCGGCGCCGTCTCCGTCGCCGTCACGGTGACCGCCACGCCGGACTGGAGCGTCGGGGTCACGGCCGACAGCGCGCGACGCGCGCTGGAGGTGTCCGGTCACGCGATCGCCGGGACGTCGGCCGTGCTCCTGCTGGCCGTCACGACGCCGATGATCGACATCCTCGCCGGGCTGCGACGGCTGCGGGTACCGCCGGCATGCATCGACGTCGCCGCGGTGATGTACCGCTTCCTGTTCGTGCTGCTGTCGTCGGTACGCACCATTCGTCAGTCACAGACCGCCCGCCTCGGCTACTCGTCGCCGCGGAGGTCACTGCATTCCGCGGGTCTGCTGACGGCCGCCGTGCTGATCAAATCGTGGGACCGGGCCTCGCGGCTCGAGGCGGGGCTGGCGGGTCGCGAGTTCGGCGACGCGGTCTCGGCGGACCCGGTCGACCGACAGCGCAGTTCGCCCACCTTCCTCGGTGCGGTCGTGGTGGTGCTGGGCGCCGTGGTGGCGCTGTCGCTGCTGGGACATCGCGCATGAGCCACCGCACGCTCGCCGCACGCGATCTCGAGGTGCGGTACCAGGGCGGGCCGCCGGTGCTGGCCGGCGCGAGTCTGAGCGTCCCCGCCGCGGCCAGGGTGGCGCTTCTGGGCGCCAACGGCTCGGGCAAGACGACGCTGCTGCGGTGCCTGTCCGGAGCGATCGTTCCCGACGGCGGCCGGGTGGAGATCGACGACGTCGCACTGCGCCACAACCGATCGGGCCTGCGTGCGCATCGCCAGGAAGTGCAACTGGTGCTGCAGGATCCGGACGATCAGCTGTTCTCGGTCGACGTGTACCGAGACGTGGCCTACGGTCCGGTCAACCTCGGCCTGGGGCCCGACGAGGTGCGCGAGCGCACGGAGGCGGCGCTCGAGGTGATGGGCATCGATCATCTGCGCTCCCGGCCGACGCACCAGCTGTCCCACGGTGAGCGCAAGCGCGTCGCGACAGCCGGCGCCGTGGCCATGCGGCCGTGCATCCTGCTGCTCGACGAACCGACGGCCGGGCTCGATCCGCAGGGCGTCGACGAGATGTTCGCCGCGCTGTACCGCCTGGAGAACCACCACACGACCGTGGTGCTGTCGACGCACGACGTGGCCCTGGCGCTGGAGTGGTCGCACTCGGTCGCCGTGGTCGTGGACGGCGCTGTGGTGCAGGGGGATCCGGTGACGTTGCTGTCGGACGCCGACCTGCTGGCACGGGCCAGGTTGCGGACACCGTGGCCGTTGGCGCTCGCGGCGGACCTCGTCCGGGACGGCCTGCTCGAACCGGGGTCGCGGCCACGTGGGGCCGCAGAACTACGAAAGATGTTGCGCGGGAAAGTCGGCGGGAAGGCCGGAGGCCGGCCGGGGTATTAGGTCAGCGTACGAGAAGCCATTGCTTGTCGTGGCGGTAGATGGTGGACCGGGTGGTCTCGCGGGGGATGTCGATGCCGTCCTTCGTCAGACGCGCCGCCGTGGCTCCGAGTTGCATCGCCCGGCCGGTGATCCAGCGGCGTCGGAACAGTCCGCGCTTGCCCTGCACCCGAGCTCGCAGTCCCGGCATCTCGAGCGTCGGGGTGACCTCGATGCCCGGCACCTCACCGGAGAAGAGCTTGGTGTCGTCGACGTAGGCCTCGCCGACGAGGTGGCCCGACGGCCCCGAGACGGTGGCGAGCCCGACGACGGCAGATCCGGCGTCGTCACGGATGAGGGGAGTGGGTGAGGCGGTGCCGGACAGCGCGACCTTGGCGGCGCGCGATCCCGTGCCGACGCGGAAGAGGTGGCTGGCCTCGCTGGCGGTCTCGGCGACATAGGCGAGCTCGATGTCGAGTCGGTCTCGCCGCATCAACCGGGTGAGGACGGCGGCGAGGGAGGCGTCGGTGCCGAGCACGATCAGCCGGGGGTCGTGCACCGCGTCGAGTTCCGCGAGCAGGGCGTCGCACTCCTCCTTCGACGGCACCTCGGGTACCGCGGTGAGCGGTAGCGAGGACAGCGCGATGGGCAACAAGGGCCTGCCGCACTGCAAGACGAACGGAGTCACGCGAATTCCTTCTCAGCCGGATGGGGTCTGCCCCACCCTAATCAGGACACGGTCGTCGTGGACCCCGGGAAGGCGCTTGCCCGGTCTCGATTGCGCGTCGCTTTGACCGTGCCGCCGCGACAGAAGACCAGGCAGTACGGTCGGCGGTCGGCTGTGAGCGGCACGTGTCGCCTCGGGCGGTACACTGTGTCACCGGTCATGGTCGGTGCGCGTTCCGCACGTCACGAAGTGCGTTCCGACACGTGCCACAGCCCGGGATGGTCCGGCTGTCCACCCGAGTGATGGAGCAACACATGCCGGCAATCGTCCTCATCGGCGCCCAGTGGGGCGACGAGGGCAAGGGCAAGGCCACCGATCTGTTCGGCGAGCGACTGCAGTGGGTGGTGCGCTACCAGGGTGGCAACAACGCCGGCCACACCGTGGTGCTGCCGAACGGCGACAAGTTCGCGCTCCACCTCATCCCGTCGGGCATTCTCTCGCCCGGCGTGAACAACGTGATCGGCAACGGCGTCGTCGTGGATCCGGGTGTGCTGCTCACCGAACTCGACGGCCTCGAGAAGCGCGACGTGGACACGTCGAAACTGCTGCTCAGCGCCGATGCGCACCTGATCATGCCGTACCACGTGGCCATCGACAAGGTCACCGAACGCTTCCTCGGTGCCCGCAAGATCGGCACCACCGGACGCGGCATCGGCCCGTGCTACCAGGACAAGATCGCCCGCGTCGGAGTGCGCGCGGCGGATGTCCTCGACGAGAAGATCCTGACCCAGAAGGTCGAGGCCGCACTGGAATTCAAGAACCAGGTGCTCGCCAAGATCTACAACCGCCGCGCTCTCGAGTCGGAGAAGGTGGTGGAGGAGGTGCTCGGCCAGGCCGAGGGCTTCAAGCACCGCATCGCCGACACCCGGCTCGCGCTGAACCAGGCGCTCGAGCGCGGCGAGACGGTGCTTCTCGAGGGCTCGCAGGGCACGCTCCTCGACGTCGACCACGGCACCTATCCGTTCGTCACGTCGTCCAACCCGACGGCGGGCGGCGCGGCCGTGGGTTCGGGCGTCGGCCCGGGTCGGATCACCACCGTCCTCGGCATTCTGAAGGCGTACACCACGCGCGTCGGCTCGGGCCCGTTCCCGACGGAGCTGTTCGACGAGTCGGGTGAGTACCTGGCCAAGCAGGGCGGCGAGGTGGGTGTCACCACCGGCCGCGCCCGGCGCACCGGCTGGTTCGACGCCGTCATCGCGCGGTACGCCACACGCGTCAACGGCATCACCGACTACTTCCTGACCAAGCTCGACGTGCTGTCGTCGCTCGACACCATCCCGATCTGCGTCGCGTACGACGTGGACGGCGTGCGCCACGACGACATGCCGATGACGCAGACCGGTTTCCACCACGCGAAGCCGATCTACGAGGAGATGCCCGGGTGGTGGGAGGACATCTCGGGGGCGCGGACCTTCGAGGAGCTGCCTGTCAACGCCCAGAAGTACGTGCTGCGTCTCGAGGAGCTGTCGGGGTCGTACATGTCGTACATCGGCGTCGGTCCCGGCCGTGACCAGACCATCGTGCGGCGCGACATCCTGTCCTGACACGGTCGAGATGTCACAAATGGCGTGACGATAACGCCAGGATGGCTCATACTGTGGCTCAGGTTCGCTATGAGGTGGAACAAAACGGATCCCCCTCTCGGCGAGAGCAGGTCAGTGGAGGACCGCTATGGACAGCACCTACGTCGGGCTCGAGGTCTTCCAGTGCCAGTTCGAGCGATTCAGCTTCGAGCACTCGTGGATCGGTGACCGTGTCGGCGAGCTGATGCTGGGGCCGCGCGGCGGCGGCATGCTCGAGTTCCAGCACGCCATGGTCTTCGCGCTCCCCGAGGGCGGCGCGCACGAGGTGCACGGCGACATCCTCGCCTGGTACCTCGCGCACGGTGGCCCGAGTGGTTCGCTCGGCTACCCGCTCACCGACGAGAAGCGCACTCCGACGGGTCACGGCCGCTACAACGTGTTCGAGAACGGCACCGTCGGATGGCTCCCGGGTACCGGGGCGTTCCTCATGGGGTCCGTCCGCACCGCCTGAACTGGACTGCACCCCGGTGTCCACCGAGGTGGATACTGGACCGCATGGTGACTCGCGTGATCGGTGCGTCCACGCTCTCGCGGGACCTCGGGCACTGGCGGCCGTCGGGGCGCCACCGGCCGGTCTACCGGGCTCTCGCCGACGGGATCCGGCTCCTGGTGCACGACGGCCGCATCCCTCTGGGCGTCGCCCTGCCCAGCGAGCGCGATCTGGCGGGAGCCCTGTCGCTGTCCCGCACCACCGTCACCAACACGTACGCGGCACTGCGTGACGAGGGGTACCTGTTGAGCAGGCAGGGATCCCGCAGCACGGTCGCACTGCCGCGGACCGGCCTGGCGGGCCGGCCGGCCCGCGCGGCCGCGTCGGTGATCGATCTGACCCATGCCGCCGTCACCGCTCCGTCCGACGAGGTGACACAGGCGTACGCCGCTGCGCTGGAGGCGCTTCCGGCCTACTACACGGGTCACGGTATCGAGCCGGTCGGTCTCGCGACACTGCGGCAGGCCCTGGCTCGCCGGTACGACGAGCGCGGGCTGCCCACGTCGCCGGACCAGATCATGGTGACGTCCGGCGCCCAGCAGGCCTGGCGCCTGCTGCTCGAGGTGCTGGTGTCGCCCGGTGACCGGGTGGTGGTCGATCACCCGACGTATCCCAATGCGCTGGAGGCGATTCGGCGCACTGCGGCGCGGGCTGTCCCCGTTCCGTTGCGGCCGCGGGAGTACTCGACCCCTGGATCGGCGCACTCGCCGCAGCGATGGGACCTCGACGCGATTCGTGACGCGACGGTGCAGACGGGGGCGCGAATGGCGTACGTGCTGCCCGACTTCCACAATCCGACGGGTGCTCTGCTCGATGTCGCCGGCCGTGCGGAACTGGCGTCGAACGCCCGCCGGGCCGGCACCACGCTGGTGGTGGACGAGTCGATGGCCGACCTGTGGCTGGACGAGGCGCCGCCCGCCCCGGTCGCGTCGGTGGGGCATTCCGGCACTGTCGTCACCGTGGGGTCCGCGTCGAAGGCGTACTGGGGTGGTCTGCGGGTCGGCTGGATCAGGGCGTCGCCGGCGCTGATCTCCCGCCTGGCGACGTCGCGGGCCGCCGTCGACATCGGCACCCCGATCATGGACCAGCTCGCGTGCGCGGCGCTGATCGAGCGGCACGAGGAGATTCTGATTCCCCGCCGCGCGGAACTGCGTCGCAACCGGGACGCGCTGACGGCAGCTCTGGCGCGGCACCTGCCGGACTGGTCGTACGACCCGGCGCCGGGTGGCCTGTCGTTGTGGGTCCAGATGCCCGCCGCGGCGTCGACGGCTCTCGCCGCTGTCGCGCCGGCGCACGGGGTGGCGCTGGCGGCGGGGCCGCGGTTCGGGGTGGAGGGGGCGTTCGAGCGGCACGTGCGCCTGCCGTACACGGAGAGTGCAGACCGATTGGAAGCTGCGATCGACCGAATCGCGTTCGCCTACCAATCCCTGAAACCGACCGACGGGAACTATTGCGCCGTCGTCCTGTGAATGGGGGTGGTCGACAGAGAATGGTCGACAGTCACCGTGAGCCGAAGACCTCGTGGTCGAGTTCCGCCATGTCCCAGTGGAGCTCGGAGCCGAGTTCCTCGTGGTCCGCGCGCGATGCGGCGCGTCCGAGCAGCACTGCGGCACCCGCGGCGACCAGCAGCCACACCACTCCGACGACCACGACGACTATCACGATTGCGTTTGTAGCACCTCGAACTGAAAACATTCTGTGAAACGCGAGACTTGGATCGGTTTCTTACGGAGTAAACCGGAATGAATCTCGATCGGCGCGCTCGGCGGCTGCCTGCTCGCCGATTCGCGTCGGTTTGCGCGGAGGTACTCGTGGGTACAGTCGAACGTATGAGCGATGCGAATGACACCACCAAGACAGGCAATGCGGACGTCGACCAGAGCGCGGAGAAGGATCCGTCCGACTGGGTCACTGGCGACGAGCCGCCCACCGGCCCCCAGTTGAGCTACCTCGAGACGCTGGCCCGCGAGGCCGGCGACGAGGTGCCGTCGGACCTGACCAAGGCGCAGGCGTCCGAGATGATCGACAAGCTGCAGTCCGAGACAGGCCGCGGAACCAGCTAGATCCCGGCCGTGCCGCGCGCGTCGTACTCGGCGCGCGCGGCCGTCACGGTCGGAAGAGTCGACTCGACGAACTCGATGAGTCCGACGAGCCGGACTGCCATGTCGCGCCCGAGGTCGGTGAGGGCGTACTCCACCTTCGGCGGAATCTGTTCGAGCACGGTGCGGGTGATCAGCCCGTCACGCTCCAGCCGCTGCAGTGTCTGCGACAGCATCCTCTCGCTGACCCCGTCCACGCGCCGCCGCAGAGCCCCGAACCGGTACGGCCCCTCGTGCAGCGCGGCGAGCGCCAGCAGGCCCCAGCGACTGGTGATGTCCTGCATCGTGTCGCGGGACGAGCAGTGGCGGGAGAACACGTCGGCTTCGAGTGTCGGGTCGGTGTCGGGCACGAGTGCCATCCTACCAGCCGGTCCGTAAGTGATTACAAGGAATGTTGCACTGCACGAACAGTAAGTGCATAGTGGTGCCGACGGCCGGATCGGTCGCGGCGGCACACCCTCGCGGTGCGCCGGACGACGCTCACTCTTCAGGGAGACATGCTCATGACCACGACAGCGGTGACCGGCGCGACCGGACAACTCGGCAGCGCAGTGATTCGATCGCTCCTCGATCACGGGGTCGCCGCGGGCGACATCGTGGCCGTGGTGCGCGACGAGGCCAAGGCCGCCGACCTGGCGGCGCGCGGTGTCGTCGTCCGCGTCGCCGACTACGCGGATCCCGCTGCGTTGCGCGCCGCTCTCGACGGGGTGGACAAGCTCCTGCTCGTGTCGGGTTCCGAGCCCGGTAAGCGAATCCCGCAGCACACCAATGTCATCGAGGCTGCCGAGGCGGCTGATGTCTCGCTCATCGCGTACACCAGTGTGCTGAACGCGCCGACGAGCGGCATCAGTCTCGCGCCCGAGCACGTCGCCACCGAGAAGCGTCTCGCGTCGTCCTCCGTGCCGTCGGTGCTGCTGCGCAACGGGTGGTACTGGGAGAACTACGCGGCGTCGATCGGTCAGGCGCAGCACACCGGCGCCATCATCGGCAGCGGCGGATCGGGTGTGATCGCCGGTGCTTCTCGGTCCGACTACGCGGCGGCCGCGGCCGCCGTGCTGATCGCCGACGACCAGGCGGGCGCCGTGTACGAGCTGGGCGGCGAGCGTCTGACGTACGAGGGTCTGGCCGGCGCGATCTCCGAGATCATCGGTGCGCCGGTGGAGTACAAGGATCTGAGCACCGACGAGCACATCGGCGCGCTCGAGGGTGCGGGACTTCCCGCCCCCGTCGCGCAGATGCTGGCGAGCGCCGATGCGGGTATCGCCCGCGGTGACCTCGACACCGAGTCGGGCGATCTGGCTCGACTGCTCGAACGTGAGCCGGTCTCGGCGGTCGACGCGCTGCGCGCCACGCTGTCCTGAGCCGACCGGTCAGGACCCCGGCGCCAGCGCCGCGAACCAGCGCAGCGCGTCGGGGTCGTCGACCGACTCCGGATCGGCGACGGCCGACGGGTCCGCACCCGAGAGGATCTTCTTGACCGGGATCTCGAGCTTCTTCCCGGTCCGCGTGTGCGGCACGGCGCGGATCTCGATGATGTCGTCCGGGACGTGGCGCGGCGAGGCCTCCCTCCGCAGCGCGGCCGAGATGCGTTCGCGCAGATCGTCATCGAGCTCCACGTCGTCGGACGTGACGACGAACAGTGGCATCCAGTAGCTGCCGTCCGGGCGCTCGAGGCCCACGACGAGACTCTCCTCGATGCCGGGCAGACGCTCGACCACCCCGTAGATGTCGGCGCTGCCCATGCGCACACCGTTGCGGTTGAGCGTGGCGTCCGATCGTCCGTGGATCACCACGCTGCCCCTGCTGGTCACGGTGATCGAGTCGCCGTGCCGCCACGCGCCGGGGAACGTGGAGAAGTAGGCGTCGGCGTAGCGGTCACCGCTCGGGTCCTTCCAGAACCCGACGGGCATGGACGGCATCGGCGCGACGATCACCATCTCACCCGGTTCGTCCACCAGCGGGGACCTGTCGTCGCTCCACGCCTCGAGAGCGACACCGAGATTCACGGCAGGGATCTCGCCGGGAACCACGGGCACCCCGGTGGGCGCTCCCACGAATCCGCTGACGACGTCCGTCCCGCCCGACACCGGTGCGAGGTGCACCGATCGCCCCACGTGCTCCGCCACCCAGCCGTGCGCCGCGGCGGGGAGGACCGACCCGGTGACCCCGAGAATGCGCAGGGCCGAGAGATCGTGTGCCCGAGCCGGTTCGACCCCGACGCTCTCGCAGTGCAGGAGGTACCCGGGACTGGTGCCGAGCACGGTCACGCGGTGCCGCGCTGCGAGCTCCCACAGAGCGCCGGCGTCCGGGTGGCCGGGGCTGCCGTCGTAGCAGACGACGGTCGAGCCCACGAGCAGCCCGGCCAGCAGGTAGTTCCACATCATCCAGCTGGGTGAGGTGTACCAGAGGAAGACGTCGTCCTCGGTCATGTCCGACTGCAGCGCAGCGGATTTGAGGTGCTCGAGCAGGACGCCGCCGTGTCCGTGAACGATACCCTTGGGGCGCCCGGTGGTGCCGGAGGAGAACAGCACCCACAGCGGGTGATCGAACGGGACCGGCTCGGGGACCACCCGTGGGCCACCGCGCCCCTCGTCGAGCAGATCGGCCCATCGAACGGCTCCGGGTACGTCGGTGCCGAGTCGGGAGAACGCGATCACCGTGCGCAGCGAGGGAATCGCGGCGTGCAGCACCGCCACCTGGTCCCGGCGGTCGCGGTCCACGCCGGCGAAGCGGTAGCCGTCGGCGGTCACCAACACCGCCGGTTCGAGCTGGCCGAGCCGGTCCACCGCGGCGGCCGCGGAATAGTCCTGCCCGCACGAGGTCCAGACGGCGCCGAGTGCGGCGGTGGCGAGGAACGCGACGGCGGCCTCGGTCGTGTTCGGGACGTAGCCGGCCACGCGGTCGCCGCTCCGCACGCCGAGGCTGTGCAGCGCGGTGGCGATCGACGAGATCTGCTCGGCCAGTTCCGCGTAGGACGACGTGCGGGTGCCGAGCCCGCCCGGCTCGGTGTCGTCGATGATCGCCACAGACTCGGGTGACCGGTCGCACCACGCCAGGACGCGGTCCACGTAGTTCACGCGGGCACCCCGGAACCACTGCCGCCCGCTGAACACGCGCGGGTCCTCCGAGGGGGACAGGACGGACGCGTGACGGGTGAGCGGCACGTCGAAGAAGGTGGCGACGCTGGTCCAGAACTGTTCCGGCTCGTCGACCGACCAGCGATGCAGAGCGCTGTAGTCGGGACAGGAACGGCTCGTGGTCGCGGCGACCGAGTCGGAGAACCGGGCGAGGGGACGGGGGTTCATGTGGACAGTCTGATGAACCCGCGCGGCGAGCCCAGTGCCGTGATCATTCCGTTACCCGCCGTGACCTGATCGTGATGTTCCGGTTCGCCGAACCGCGATGTCGATCGATCAGAGTTGTGCGCAAGGTGGTCCAGCCCAGGGCCCTTCGCTACACCCTCGGTACCGGTGTGAGACACCGCGTCCGAGCAGCGCCGCAGAAGGAACATGATGACCACGGTTGCTCCTTCCCACCACTCCTCCACCTCGTTCGACGTCGTCGTCCGTGCAGGCCACGACGGCCGACGCATCGTTGCCGTCCGTGGCGACGTCGACCTCGTCACCGCTCGCGACCTGACCCGGTGCCTCCGCGCCGCCGTCTCGGACGGCCCGGTCACGGTGGACCTCACCGACGTACAGTTCTTCAGCTCGGCCGGCGTGACCGCGATCGAGGACGTCCTGTCGGACGCCCCGACCGCGATCGACGTCGTGATCTCGCCGTCACCTCGGGTGCGGCGCACTCTCGGAGTCCTCGGCCTCACCCGTCTCGTGCCGGTCGTGGCCTCGGTGGAGCAGGAGTCGCTCGCGAGCTGACGCTCAAGGCCGCAGGATGACCTTCACGGCTCCGTCCTGCTTCTTCTGGAAGATCTCGTAGGCGTGCGGTGCCTGCGTCAGCGGCAGGGTGTGGGTCGCGAAGTCGTCCACGCCCAGCGGGTCGTCGTCCGTGAGCAACGGCATGATGTCGTCGACCCACTTCTTGACGTTCGCCTGACCCATGCGCAGTTGGATCTGCTTGTCGAACATGGTCATCATCGGCATCGGATCCGCTGCGCCGCCGTACACGCCGGACAGTGAGATCGTGCCGCCCCGGCGGACGATGTCGACGGCCGAGTACACCGCGTCGAGGCGGTCCACTCCGGCCTTCTCCATGAACGGCTTCGCGAGAGCGTCCGGGAGCAGACCCGCGACCTGCTGCGCGGCCTTCGCCACCGGTGAGCCGTGGGCCTCCATTCCGACCGCGTCGACGACCGAGTCGGTACCGCGGCCGTCGGTCAGCTCGCGGACGACGTCCCCCACCTGCCCGCCGTGGGCCCGGAGGTCCACCGTCTCGATGCCGCGAGCGCGAGCACGCTCGAGCCGTTCGGGTACGCGGTCCACGCCGATGACGCGGTAGCCGAGATGGGCGCCGATGCGTGCTGCCATGTCGCCGATCGGACCGAGTCCCAGCACGGTGAGCGAGCCGCCCTCGGGCACCCCCGCGTACTGCACGGCCTGCCATGCGGTGGGCAGCACGTCGGACAGGTAGACGAACCGCTCGTCGCTCGGGCCCTCCGGGACCTTGATGTGGGTGAAGTCGGCGTGCGGCACCCTCAGGTACTGCGCCTGGCCGCCCGGCACCGATCCGTAGAGCTCGGAGTAACCGAACAATGCTGCGCCCATGCCGGTCTCGCGTACCTGGGTGGTCTCGCACTGGGTGTACAGCGACTGGTCGCACATGAAGCACGAGCCGCACGAGATCTGGAACGGGACGACGATGCGGTCGCCCACCGCCAGGGTCGACACGGCGCTGCCGACCTCGCGCACGATGCCCATCGGTTCGTGGCCAAGGATGTCACCGACGTTCATGAACGGCCCGAGTACCTCGTAGAGGTGCAGATCGGAGCCGCAGATGTTGGTGGACGTCACCTCGATGATGGCGTCCGTCGGATCCTGGATCGTCGGATCCGGGACGTTGTCGACGCGGACGTCGCGCTTGCCGTGCCAGGTCACTGCTCTCATGATGTGCCTTTCGTGTCGTGCGGAGGGGGAATTCTCAGGTGATCGGCGAGCCGCCGGTCACGCCGACGACCTGTCCGGTGATGTAGCTGGATTCGCCCGAGGCGAGGAACACGTATGCGGGTGCGAGCTCCGCGGGCTGTCCCGGACGTCCGAGCGGCACCTGGTCGCCGAAGCCGTCGACACTGTCCGACGGCATCGTGGCCGGGATCAGCGGTGTCCAGATCGGTCCGGGTGCCACGACGTTGACGCGGATGCCCTGCTGGGCGACATCGCTCGCCAGGCCCTTGGAGAAGTTGATGATGCCGGCCTTGGTGGTGGCGTAGTCGAGCAGTTCGGGTGAGGCGTTCACGCCCTGGACGGAGGAGGTGTTGACGATGGTCGAGCCCGGATCCATCACGGCCACAGCCTTCTTCGACAGCCAGAACAACGCGTAAAGGTTCGTCTTCAGCACGCGATCGAACTGCTCGGTGGTGATGTCGGCGATACCGCCGCTCTGGGCCATCTGGAACGCCGCGTTGTTCACGAGAATGTCCAGACCGCCCAGTTCGCGCACCGCGGTGTCGATGAGTGCGTCGCAGTGTTCCTCGCTGCGGATGTCACCGGGGACGCTGACCGCCCGGCGGCCGGCGTCCTCGACGAGCCGCACCGTCTCGCGCGCATCGGACTCCTCGGACTCGAGGTAGGACAACACGACGTCGGCACCCTCGCGTGCGAACGCCAGGGCGACCGCGCGGCCGATACCGCTGTCCGCTCCGGTGATCAGCGCCTTGCGGCCGGTGAGCCGACCCGCTCCGCGGTAGGTGGACTCTCCGTGGTCGGGGGTGGTCCGCATGTCCTCGGTCAGCCCGGGATGCGAGATCGGTTGCTGCCCCTCGCGATCCGGCGTCGCGTACGCGGTACGCGGGTCCCTCTTGGTGTACTGGTCGATCGAGCCGTTCGAAGAAGTCATACCGGCCGGGTACCCGCGAACCCGACCGGGAATCCTGGTCCCGGCTCAGGAACGCGGGTGCAAGAGCGCTCGCGAGAATCGTCCGGACACGTCGTGACGAACCCGTCCGTCTCGGTCGATCGACACGACGCCGCCGGCCCACGAGGGGTCGGTGTCCGCCGCGGACTGCGGGTCGGTGGTGCCCTCGGCGTCGGTACCGTCGTGTGAGCTGGCCGTCAGCGACCGCCTGATGGATTCGTCGATGCCCACGAGAGAGTCGACGGCGTGCGCGAACGTGTCCGTGGCCGCATTGCCGCGACGGACGATCATGTCGTGATGCAGGCTGTCCACCAACGAGATCACGGTGCCGGGCGGCATCTGCGTGATGGCGGCGACGGCTCGCCCGACGATCGGCGTGGGCACCAGCGGCACGCGGAACTGGGGCCGCGACAGTTCGGCGACGGTCGCGTAGCGGGTGAGCAACTCGGGGTAGGTGAGCACCTCGGTCCCACCGATGTCGTACGACCCCGGAATCGGGTCGTCACCGAGAGCGGCGGCGATGATGTGCAGGACGTCGGTCGTCGCGATCGGCTGCACCTTCTTCACCATCCAGCTCGGCACGGGGGTGACCGGGAGCCGTTCGACCATCCTGCGCACGAGCTCGAACGAGGTGGAGCCGGACCCGAGGATGATGGCCGCCCGGAACACCGTCGCCGGAACGGACGAGTTGAGGAACACCTCCTCGACCTGCAGACGGGACCTGATGTGGTCGGAGAGGTCCTCGTCGTCGTCGGGCACGTGGCCGGACAGGTAGACGATGCGGCCCACGCCGTGCTTCTCCGCGGCGTGCGCGACGGCCTGCGCCGCTTCGCGATCCTTGGTCACGAAGTCGCCGTCGTCCATCGAGTGCACGAGGTAGACGACCGCGTCCGCGCCGTCGAGTGCGGCGTCGATGGACTTCTCGTCGGTGATGTCGAAATGGACCGGCGTCACGTCGTCCCCCCAGCTGAAGGAGGACGCCTTGCTGTCGTCGCGCATGGCGGCGAGCACGTCGTGGCCGTCGCCCAGCAGGATGGGAACGAGACGTGAACCGATGTAGCCGGTGGACCCGGTGACCAGGATGCGCAAGACATGCCTTTCGAGTGAGTGGTCCTGGTTTACCCGTCCCCGGTCGCGGTCAATCTGTGGCGGAGAACTCGGCATGCAGTTCGGGGAGGAACGCTGCGAGGTGGTTCATCTCCTGCCCGCAGTGCATCAGCAGGTCACGTCCGAGGTCGAGGCTCAGCTGCAGATCGGTCGGATCCACCGACGCACCACGGGCCACCGCGCACGCGGCCTGCGTCACGTTCGGTACGTGCAGGCCGCGGAGGTTCAGGTGGAACCGGCTGCGCATCTCGGCGCCGCCCTCGATCGGGCGGACCTGGTGGGCGAGCCACCCCAGGTCCACGGGGGCGATACTGCTCCCGACGCGGCCGAAGACGATGGTCTGATCCGACGGCACGGTGAACCCGTGCGCCACCGGATCTCGAAAGTTGATCCCGAGTTGCTGCAGTTTCGGACCCACGTACTCGTCGACGTAGGTGGTGTTGCCGACGTACTTCTGCCTGTCCGTGAGGTCGGCGGTGGTGAGATCGGTGTCCAGAGCGGCGAACCGGTGAGCGTCGGGATGCCACAGCTTGTAGCGCGCGGCCTCGCTGGAATGCCAGCCGAACCACCAGTCCCACATGGCCGCAGTGACTCTCGGCATGACGGTGCGCACCGCCACGAAGACCACCCCGTCGGCGCCCTGGCCGTACCCGGTCTCCACCGCGGACGTCCCGGTCGGGCCCAGATCGCGGGTGATGTCCTCGAACCGCGGCACCGCTCCCGGCGGTAGCGCCGGGCCGGCGACGGCGTCGGCCACGACCTGCGGCGCGGGCACGGTCCGGGCCTGCATGTAGCGGGCGTACGGAAGCGCGAAGTCCGCGCCGCGGTACCCGGGGTACCGAGCGGCGCACGCAGCCGAGGAGAGTGTCGGCGCTGCCCGGACGCGCGGGGCGATCCCCACCGTGACCGCTCCCGCGGCGATGGCGGCCGCCCCCAACATCCCGCGACGACGCATGACCCGATTCCTCAACATCTGTACAGAAAAGTCGGCGACGACCTCGGTGTCAAGCACGAGCGGCCGCGCCGGGGCGGGTGTAACCTCAACGCCTGTCATGATCGTGACGCGGCAGTCGGGGGACGGTGGAGCGGGCTCGATCAGCCCGTTCCGCCGGCGCGATCATCGTGAGCCGACCGTGACCGGTGATGGTGGTACCGGCACGTCAGAGCCGTAACATCTCACCAATGAGTGATGGTGAGACGGTGGAGAAGCCCAGAAGTCGGCGCTCACTCATCGCCGCCGCAGCGGTGCAGGTGCTCGCCGAACGCGGTCCCCGCGGGTTCACTCATCGTGCGGTGGATCAGGCCACCGGTCTCGGTGCCGGCGCCGTCAACTATCACGCGCCCGATCGAGCCACCCTGCTCTCGCTGGCGCTCGACGAGGTGTTCCGGAGAGATCTCGAGGTCGCCGGTCGGCATTTCGCGCTCGACACCTGGCATCACGACGCCGTGGTCGACGCCGTCGTCGGGTTCGTCCGCGACATGTGCAGCGACGAGCATCGCGGCCGAGTCGTCGCACGGCACCACCTTCTCGGAGAGGGGCTGGTGCGGCCCGAACTGAAGGCGGCCTTCGATGCCCAGCTGGCCGCGTTCGTGGGCCTGGTGTCGTCCAAGATGAGCGAGGCGGGCTACCCCGCGACCGTGGCGTCGGCGGAACTGTTCGCCATGTCCGTGGACGGTCTGCTCACCCGCCAGGTGGTCATCGGGGTCGAACCGCTTGCCGACGAGGAGATTCCGCGCATCGTCTCCATCATCGCCCGGAGGTGGTGACGCGCCGGTCCCGCGTTTGAACCACGTCCATTCGGGAATGCCATTCCTGAAGAAAGGCGGCAGATGCTGCCAGCGCATCTGCGCCGACGGAAGGTTCTCGTGTGACGACGATTCATCGCGACACGATCAGCATGGTGCGCGCACACCCCGGTGTGTACGCCCCCCAAGACGATTCGAGACTGCTCTGCGAGGTCATGCCGTTGGCGGCGTCGCCGCTGGGTGCTCGCGCCCTCGATCTCTGTACGGGTACCGGAGTGCTCGCGCTCCAGGCTGCGTGTCTCGGTGCACGTGACGTGCTCGCCTACGACCTGGATGCCCGCGCCGTCGCGTGCGCTCTGGACAACGCCGAGCGCATCGGTGTCGAGGTCGACGCGCGACAGGGCACTCTCGCCGACGCGCTCGCCGAGGCGCCGTTCGACCTCGTGGTCTCCAATCCGCCGTACGTGCCGTCGCCGACCGCGCCGGAGGGGCGCGGGGTGCACCGTGCCTGGGACGCCGGCGCCGACGGTCGTGTCGTCCTGGATCCGCTGTGCGACAACGCATTCGACCTTCTCACTCCCGGCGGGACCATGCTGATCGTGCAGTCCGAGTTCGCCGGTGTGGACCGGACGATCGAGCGCCTGATGCGGTCCGGCACCACGGTCGACGTGGTGGCTCGCCGTCGTATCGCGTTCGGTCCGGTCATGCACGCACGCGCCGAGTGGCTCGAGGCCACGGGCGCCCTGCAGCCGGGTCGGCGCTCCGAGGAACTGGTGGTCGTCCGTGCCCGACGCGCCTGACGGTGCTCCCGCCGCCCGGCTCGTCCGTGTGGTTCCGGGTGGGCCGGTGATGGTGGAGGGGCCGGTCGACGTGGAGATGGAGGACGGCACCCGCGTGCGGTCCGACCGCTTCATCGTGGCGCTCTGTGCCTGTCGGCGCAGCAAGAACTATCCCTTCTGCGACACCAGTCACCGCCGCAAGATTCGCACGTCCACCACCGAGGACCGGGCACGCGACGACTGAAGGTGGACCGGACGTTTCGCGGCGTCCTGCGGGGGAACTCGGGCGTCGTGGACACCGAGGAACAACCGGCGATCGTCTCGGCGGACGAGCAGTGGCGTCGGGTACTGCGAGAGCGCGGGCTGCGCGTGACTCGCCCGCGCCTCCGAGTGCTGAACGTCGTGGCGCGGCACCCGCACGTCGACGCCGGTCACGTGGCCCGGATGCTGAAGAGCCAGGGAATGTCCCGGCAGACCGTGTACGGCAATCTCGACGCTCTCGTGTCGGTGGATCTCCTGCGCCGCATCGAGCCCGCCAATTCGCCCGCACTGTACGAACTTCGGGTCGACGGCGACGACCACCACCATCTGATGTGCCGGGAGTGCCGGCGAGTGTTCGACACGGACCTCACGACCGATGTGCGTCGGCGTGTTCCCGAGCCGGAGGACGACGACTTCGACATCGACGGCGTCGACGTCTTCTTCTGGGGTGTGTGCCGCGACTGCCGGACGGGTAACCAGCACGTATGAGCGATGATCGCGAGAAGATGTCGGCGGATCACCGCCGTCCGAACGGGTCCGACGATGCCACGGTGTCCGCCGTCGGTTCGGTCTCGGAGGCCCTCGAGTGGGTGGAACGCGCCCGCGGCCACCTGTACACGTTTCACCAGCTGATGGGCCACGCCGATCTCCAGTTCGGCTCCGCCGCGGACGAGCTCCGCGACGCCGGGCACGGTGATGCGGCGGACGCACTCGAGCGAGAGGTGATCGGCCGCAACGTCATCGAGGGTCGGTGGACGTTCCAGATGGTCGAGGACTTCGACGACGGCTACTGGACCACCGCGCGCGAGCACGAACGCCGGATCCGCGACGACCTGATGGACGGCCGCCGTCACGTCTTCGAGGCGGAGATGAAGGAGGACCGCCGCACGCACGGCGAGCGCGGTCACGAGGCAACACCCTGACAGGAGGATCGACACGATGACGGTTTCGAGCGACACGGTGCGCGGGGTGCTCGACGCACCCGACGGAACGCTGCTGGTGATGCGGGACGGCGAACTGACGATGACCGACGACGATTCGGGGGCCGTTCTGGTGACCACCAAGGCGGCACTCGTCGAGCAACTGGGAGACGACAGGTCGGCCGAGCGACTCGGGACGGCGGCGGCCGCGCTGAACGACATGGTCGACAAGCTCGGGGCATGATCATGTCGACTCCCGACGAGAAGCATTCGGAGCCGTCCGGTTTCGCCGAGGCGACGGGCCCACCAGACTTCGGGATCGTCCCGACGCGACGCGACTCCGGCGACGACCGCCTAGCGGACCCGGCCGAGCAGAGCGCGACCGGTCGAGACGGTGAGCCCCAGCAGTCCTCGGACGCCTGACACCGACAGGGCCGAGGACCACACGGTCTCGGTGGTGTTCGGGGGCACCGGGCGGTCGGCGATGCGGTCGGCGAGCCAGTTCAGCGTCGCGGGGGCGGCGATGGGGTGCAGCGACAGGTGCTCGCTGAGTCGGTCGCGCACGTAGGTCACGTGGGCGCCGGCGGTGCGGTACCGCTCCACCTGCCCGTCGACGTCGTCGACGGCGATGATCGGATCGTGCACCGCCTGCACGACCAGGAGCGGGAAGCTCGGTGCGGACTTGCCCGGCTGGATGTCCTGGAAGATCTGCACCAGCTCGGGGGTCGCCATGACGTCGGCGAGCGGGATGTCGGTGTAGCGCTCGAGATCGTGCATCAGCAGCGTCAGAACGGCGTGCACCGTGGTCTTGCGCTCGAGCGAGGACAGAATGGTCATGCCGGGCTGCGCGACGTGATCGCGGATGGTCCGGTCGAGATCGGGGTAGGTGCGGCGCAGCCCCTCGACCACCATCGTGGGCAACGCGGCGAAGATCGTGCCGTTGAGCCGGGAGAACGCCGACGCCGGATCACCGACGGGCGAGCCCAGCGCGGCACCGACGACGTTCAGCTCCGGTGCGTACTCGTCCGCGGCCTCAGCGGCCCACGACGTGGCCAGGCCGCCGCCCGAATAACCCCACAGTGCGACGGGCGCCGAATCGTCGAGCTCCAGGGGTGCGAAGGACAGCGCGGCGCGGATCCCGTCGAGCGTGCAGTAGCCGGGTTCGACCGGTGCGCCCCAGCGCCCGTCCATGCCCTCGTGGTCCGGTAGGGACAGCGCCCACCCGCGGCGCAGCGCGTACAGGATGATGAGCAGCTCGAACTGGGGCACGGCGCCGTGGGCGTGTGCACCGTCTCGCAGCGCGTACGACGGAAAGCAGCGATCGGAGACGGCGTCGATGGCGCACTGGTAGGAGAGCAGGGGCCTGCTGGGACCCGGAACCGCGCCGGCGGGCAGCAGGACCGTGGTGACACCTGTGCGCGGTTCGCCCTGCATGTCCGACGTCCGGTAGAGCAGCTGCCACGCCGACACGCGCTGGCGGATGGTGCCGAACAGGGCGATCTCGACTCGACGCGACCGCAGCACGGCGCCCAGTTCGGCCTTCTCGAACCCGGCGGGGGAGCGGTAGAACGGGTCCTTGTTCGGCGTCGTCGTCAGCCGCTCCACGGCGTCGTCGGAGTCACTGCTCGTGTCCGCGGCCGTCCCTCGCCCACCCGTGAACGCTGCATCTCGTTCGATGCTCATGTGCGTCTCGCTTCCTGATTCGTCGAGTCACAGTAACCCGGCGATGCAGGAGGCGACCGACGCATACGCCGGATCAGGTGAGGGCGACCAGCTCGTGGATGTCGTCCTTCGGCAGGCCGTCGGTCGCCACGGCCGTGACCGTGGAGCTGTTCAGCGTGATCGAACCCTTGTGGTTGTCGAGGAACGCGGTGTCGGCCGCATCGCGTCCGGTCGCGATGCGGACCAGCGTCGACCGAGGTGCGAGACACGTCGCGTCGACGACGTGCCAGGTGTCGTTCACCAGGGCCTCCGCGACGGCGTGGAAGTCCATCGGGTCGCATCCGGGTGCGTAGACGGCGACGAGACGAGCCGGAACGTTCAGCGCGCGCAGCATCGCGACGACGAGGTGCGCGTAGTCACGGCACACGCCGGCACCGGCGAGCAGCGTGTCCGCCGCACCGTCGATGGGATCGCTGCTGCCCGGGACGTAGTGCAGTCGACGGCCGACCCAGTCGGAGACCTCCGAGAGCAGCACCGCGTCGTCCGACTCGCTGCCGAACTCCGTGGCGGCGAAGCCGAAGAACTTGTCGGCCTCCGCGTACCGGCTCGGACGGAGGTAGACCGAGCGATCGAGATCCGTGACGGGGGACGGCTCCGCGTTCCCGGTGACGGTCGCGTCGTAGTAGACCTGCAGGTTGCCCACCGGCGCCTCGAGGACGTGGATCCGGTTGCCGTGGGCACCGCTGACCTCGCGGGCCTCGACCGTCTTCCCGTCCAGGACGAACGAGAGGGTCTCGGCGACCTGCGCGCCGGGATGCGGGGCCACGGCGATCTGGAACTCCAGAGTGCTGGCGGCCGTGATGTCGACATCGAGGCGTGCGGAGACGACGCGTTCGGTCATGGAGGTGCTCATTTCCGGGGGGAGAGGGTGTGTGCGCGGAGGTGTACCCGGCCTGACCAGGAACGACGCGTGTCGCTGGACACAGTGGCACGGCCGCGGGCTCGGATAGTGGAATGCGGGCCCCGGATTCCGGGGTCTGGATTCCACCATCGCCCGGCGGCGGGGGCGTTCGGTGGAGCCGATGACGGGAATCGAACCCGCGTATTCAGCTTGGGAAGCTGATGTTCTGCCATTGAACTACATCGGCCTGTGGTGCTGCCCATGAAGATTAGCAGGGCGCCCGGGTGGTCTCGGCGGGCTCGGTCGATAGTCTCTGTGCGTGCTGCTCTCCGATCGCGACATCAAGGCCGAGGTGGATGCCGGAACGCTCGGCATCGAACCGTTCGACGAGGCGATGGTGCAGCCGTCGAGTGTGGACGTGCGCCTGGACGGGCTGTTCCGGGTGTTCGACAACTCGCGCTACACCCACATCGACCCGAAGCTGCGGCAGGACGAGCTGACCACGTTGGTGGAGCCCGCCGAGGGGGAGCCGTTCGTTCTGCATCCGGGCGAGTTCGTGCTCGGGTCGACGCTCGAGCTGACGACGCTGCCGAACGATCTCGCGGGGCGGCTGGAGGGCAAGTCGAGCCTCGGCCGACTGGGACTTCTCACACACTCGACGGCAGGATTCATCGATCCGGGCTTCAGTGGACACATCACGTTGGAGCTCTCCAATGTCGCCAATCTGCCCATCACGTTGTGGCCGGGCATGAAGATCGGACAGCTCTGCTTGTTCCGTCTCTCCAGCCCGGCGATCAATCCTTACGGCAGCTCAGCGCTGGGATCGAAGTATCAGGGACAGCGCGGTCCGACCCCGTCGAAGGCTTATTTGAACTTTCTCCAGTAGACCTACGGTCGGTTTTCGCTGTCGTATACGTTGCTATGCCCGGTTTGACGCTCTACTATCGGTCTGTCTGAAACTCCGACAGCCGATGGTGGTGATCCATGATGCGAACCGAGACGGAAACGTTCGGTGTCTCCATGAGCACCGGGTGCGTGCGCGGAGTCGTGATGGACCCGGAGGGCCGGGTCGTCGAGGTGCGCTCGCTCGCCACCGGATCCGACCACCCTCTGTCCGCGGCCGCTGCGGCAGCGTTCGAGATGTCCGCCGATCTGTGCGTGGGTCCGGACGCGCCGGTGATCGCCGTGGGGGGAGACCCCGAGAGCACCTACGGTCCCGGCGGGGTCCGCTTCGTCGCCGAGTGCGACGCGCTGCTGGTCGCCGCACGGATGGAGGGCTGCGTCGACTCCGCTCGCACGCTCGCGATCGTCGACCTCGGTCGGGTCGGTACGCGCGTCCACGTCCTGGACACGCAGACCGGTGACCTGTACTCGAGCGTCGGCATCGCAGAACTGTCCGGCGATGCGATCGACGCCGCCGTCGCCGATCACCTGTCCACCACCTTCGGTGCTGCCGAGAAGATGAGCCCCGCCGCCGTGCGCACCCTGGCGCGAGACAGTCTCGCGGCCAAGGAGATGCTGTCCGACGAGCGCGCCGTCGACCTGTCGGGGCCGTTCGTCACCGATTCGGTCCGCCTGCGGCGCACCGACTTCGAACTGCTCATCGCCCAGCCCACCGCGATGCTCGTCGACCTCGTGGACGACGCCGTGGCCCGCGGAGCCGACGCCGTGCTCCTGGTCGGTGGCGGCGCGCACATCCCGTCGGTGCGCCGCGACATCGCCGCCCGCGTCGCGGTCCCCGTCATCACGCCGCGCTGGCCGCAGTTCTTCGCGGCCATGGGCGCCGCACATCTGTCCACCGTCGTGCCCCCCGCTGTGGACGCCGTGCCGCTGGCCGTCGTCGCCGCACCGCCTGCCGACGACGAGGTCACCGCCGCTCTCACCACGGTCGCGGAGCCGGTTCCCAAGCCGGAGCCGGAGCCGGAGACCACTCGACCACCGCTTCCCACACCGCGCGTCGTCACCGGTGCGCCTCGGCGTGCCCGCTCCACGCGGCGACGTCGGTCCCGTGCCGGTGTCGTGGTGGGGACCACGGCGCTCGTCGCCGCGGTCACCCTCGGCGCGGCCGCCGGTGCGTCGGGACGGTCGGAGACCGAGGCCGTGCAGGCGACGGATCGCGTCGTCGTCACGTCGTCGGTCGACGCCACGCCCATCGCCACCACCGTGCCCAGCACTGTCCCGCGCGTCGACGCGGCGCCGGCCTCGCCCTCGGCGTCATCGAGCGTCACCGCCGCGCCGGTGACGTCCACGGAGACGCCCGTCGCAGCGTCGTCGAGCGTCACCCCGTCGACCTCGATCTCTCAGCGCCCGAGGCTCGCCCCCGCACCCTCCACCGCGGTACAGGACGAGCCGGAAGAGAAGCCGGCGCCCACCACGACACGTCGGCAGAACCCGAACACCAGCACGACGACGACACCTGCGGCTCCGCCGTCGACGTCCACGGCCACGACGCCTCGGACGACCACGCCGTCGACGTCCAGCGCCCGAACCACCCCGACGCCCTGACGTCGCCGGGCGGACCGTACGAGACCACGCATCATCGAGAACGACAGGCGGACGACGACGACATGCACATCGTGCTGGGAATCTCGGCGACGAGCGACGAGGTGACGGCGGCTCTCGTCGACGTCGAGTTGCCTCGGCTCGGCCCGGTCGACGAGCGCACCATCCCGATGCAGACGGGGTCGCCGGCCGAGGTGGCCGCGGCGGTCGCGACGTCCATCGGTGTCATGCGGCTCCGCGCTGCCCGCGCCGATCTGCTGCTCACCGGCGCTGCCGTCGTCCTCGAGTCACCTCATCTGCGTGAGCCGGTCGAGGCCGCGCTGCGCGACGGTCACGTTCGCGACGTGGTGGTCGTCGACGCGGTGGACGTCGATCCGTCACTGGAACCGGTGGTCGCCGTCGCGCTGTGGGCCGATCACGACACCGGCGACGCGATCACCGGTCCGATTCCGGTGGTGCTGCCCGAGCCGGCCGACGCGTCGTCACGGGAGACGCGCCGAGGGTTCGCCGTCGTGGGTGCAGGAGTCGCTGCCGCCGTCCTGGCCGGATCGTTCGCGGTCTGGGCCGTGACGGGACCGCGGGCTCCCGAGGCTGCCGGTGTCGCGGAACCCCTGTCCACGTCGGCCACCGATTCGGCCGAGGCGGGCACCGGTATCGCTCCCAATCCCGCAGCGCCCGCCGGATCGAGTCCCACGGCTGTGCCGGCGCCCTCGCCCGGCGGCACCCCGGCCGCGGACGCCCTCACCGGCATCCGCCCGGGTGTCACTCAGCAGAACGGCGCCGCGTCGGTGCCCCCCGCACCCGGGGCCGCGACCACGCGACCCGGAACCTCGGCGACGGCGCCGTCCACCGACGGATCGACGAGCGGCGGTTCCACGAGCGGTGGTTCGACGAGTGGTGGTTCGACGAGTGGTGGTTCGACGAGTGGTGGTTCTACGACCGGCGGTTCGACCGGTGGCGGCTCCACCGGGGGCGGTTCCGGAAGCGGCGGCGGAACCGGCACCGATCCCGATCCCGATCCCGGCACCGGTACGGGCGGTGATTCCGGCGGCGGCGAGACACCCGGTTCGACGGGAGGCTCGTCGTCCGAGCCGCCGACGGATTCCGAGCCGCCGACCCAGCCGTCCGATCCCGACCCGACGTCGACGGACGAGTCCGGTACCGCGTCGGTCGAGTGACGCCCCGGTTCCTAGTGAAACCAACCAAACTTTGCCAATAGCCACTGAGAACCGACCTTTTCCCTGTTCGAGCACCTAGGCTTCGTCTCGGAACACCAGGAACGGGGCGGGTCATGCGAGCAGTGGTAGGAATTTCCCTCGGAGCGTCGGCGATACGAGCCGCGGTGATGGATCCCATGGGCCGTGCATTGCTCGGTACCGAGTCCGTCACGGTGGCGCGAGGTCGCGACCGACTGGAGGCCGCTGTCGACGTGGTGGATTCGGTCTGTGCGCGCCACGGCGCCGATCGCGAGACTGCCGTGCTGGTGGTTCCGGACGAGCCCCGGTCACGGGTGGGAACCATCTCCCTGTCCGTGCACACCGGCGGATGTGTCCGTCTCGCTTCGGAACTCGGCGCCCAGCTGATGTATCTCAGAATGCGCGGCCTGGTCGAGTCGGGGTCCACCATCGCCGTCGTCGACATGGGGAAGAGCGGTACGTCGGTGTCCGTCGTCGATGTGGCCACAGGCTTCGTCAAGGACGCGACGTGGACCGACCGCTACCGGGGCAGCGCCTTCGCCGACAGTGTGCGCGAACACCTCCTGGCCGCCTACGGCACGGCGGAACCGCTGTCGGACAACGACTCTCAACTTCTGACCGAGGGCGTCGAATGGGCGATGGAGATGATCGCCCTGCACCGCGTCGTACGCGTCGGCGGACCGTTCGTCGGGGGCACCGTGAACGTCTGGCGGACCACGGTGGACCGGCTGATGCTGGACTATGTCACCGAGGCTGCCGATTGGGTGAGCGATGTGGTGCGCCGGGGCGCGCATCGGGTCGATGCGGTGGTGCTGGCCGGCGGACCGGCGAATCTGCCTCTGCTGCGCGGTGTGTTCGCGCGGGAGTGGGGCTCGGCGCTGGTGATGCCGCAGGATCCCCAGTCGATAGCCGCGACAGGGGCTGCTCTTCTCGCCGCGCGGCGCTCGGAGTCTCCGTTCAGTGCGCCGTTGCCCGTGGTGTCGACGCGGTCCGAACCGTTGCCCGTGGTGTCGACACAGTCTCGGCACGCACTGGTCTGACCGTCAGGCCGCGTCCCACCGCATCCGGACGGTGGTGCCGTCCTCCGAGGAATTTACCGACGCCTCGTGGGCGAGGGCGTGGATGAGGGGGAGGCCCCGACCGCGGCGCGGATCGTTGCCGTTGTCGACCCAGGATCCCCGATCGGTCACATCGATGGTCACCTCGCCGGCGCGCGGAGTGCGCGCCTCCAGACCGACGGTGCGCACCACGGTGTCCGCGGATCGTTCGTAGGCATGCTCGACGCTGTTGGCCAGAGCTTCGTACGTGGCCAGCGTGATGTCCTGGCACAGATCCTCGTCGAGGCCGCGGTCGCGCAGCCAGGCGAGCACCGTCGTACGCACTCCGGTCAGAGCCCGAGGCTCGGCAGGGATGTCCCGCAGGATCAGATCGCGGGTCGCGTCACCACGGTCGGTGACCGGCATGTCGTCGGCGACGTCGGTGATCATGAAAGCTCTGTACCCACTGCGCGCAGATTTTGCACATCCATGGTCGAGATCACTCGGTCGAATCGGACCGATCGTTCACCGGACCCAGCCTGCGGCGCAGCGACACGGGGAGAACGAGGCAGACCGAGACGAACAGGGTGGCTGCCACCGCACACGCGATGATGCCCGCGGTGGGACCCACCACCAGGTCGAAGATGAGCAGCGGTACGCCGGACATGGCGATGCCCAGCAGGACGAAGCCGGCGAGAGCGAACCGGTTCGCGTGGTCGACGAGCTGGCGAAGCGCCCGTCGACGGAACAGGATCCTGTGCAGAGCCACCGGCGCGACCAGGAGGATGGTGGCGGTGACCGACGCTCCGAGCGTCACCAGGTACACGGCCTGCTCGTATGTCTCGAGTTCCGGGAAGCGGGCCTGGAACGGGAGGGTGAGCAGGAAGCCGGTGAGCAACTGGATACCGGTCTGCACCACGCGCAGCTCCTGCAGGAGGCTCGACCAGTTGCGATCGAGGCGCTCGGTCTCGGTCTCGTTCCGCTCGCGTGCGTTCCAGTCCGATCCGGTCAGGGGCCCGTCCGCTGTCATTCGATGATACTACGACGGAACCCCCCGTACCCGGCGTCGTGCCTGTTTGAGGGCTTGTACGATGACTCGGCTGTGGAATGGATCAGACCTTGTTCTGCCCGTGACCGATACGGGGCTGGAACAGGTACGAATCACTGACGATCCGGGGGGTCACGGTGTCGGGACACGCCACGTCGGAATCGTCCGACGGTGGCCTTCTAGAACGGACACGTCATGCAGAGGAGCGCACTCCGGCGTCAGAGTGAGTCGGCGCGACACTATGTCGACCTCTCGGCCACGGATTCCACGCTGCAGACCCTCACGACTCTCGCGTCGACCACGCTGGGATTCTCCGCCGCGCAGCTCAACATCCTCGACGAGGACGTGCAGTACACCCGCGCTCAGCACGGGGGACCGTTCCCGCACACAGTGCCGCGCTCCATCACCGCCTGTCAGCACGTGGTCGCGTCGGGGGAACCCGTCGCGGTCTCGGACTCCGGCCTCGACCGGTTCTCGAACGATGCGGTGCGGGCGGCCACCGCACAGGCGCTGCACGCTCTGTCCCTCGGGTCCTACGTGGCGGTTCCGCTCCGCGGACGCGAGGGGCTGATCATCGGCACCCTCTGTGTGGTGGACGCCGAGCCGCACCCCGCGAACGAGTACACGGTCACCACCCTCACCGAGTTCGGTCGGGTGGTCGAGACCCATCTCGAGGCGCTGCGTGGTCACGGGCGGACGACGAACGCCGGGTGCGTCCGCGCTGTCGCGGCCGCGATCGAGCGGGGCGAGATCACCCCCTGGTACCAGCCGATCGTGGACGTGACGTCCGGCGCCGTCACCGCGGTGGAGGCGCTCGCTCGCTGGACGCGACCGGGCGACGGCACCACTGCGCCGTCGATGGTGGGTCCAGCGGACTTCCTGCCCGCCATCGAGGGCAGCGACCTCGAGATCGACGTCGATCACGCGGTCCTCGTTCGCGCGCTCGTCGACTTCGAGCGGTGGATGGCCGTTTCTACCGAGATGGACCTGCACGTCAACCTGTCCGCGCGGCATCTCGCGGCTCCCGACGCGGTGCAGCACCTGATCGACATCGTCGCCGCGTCCGCGGTGCCGGCGGCGCGGGTGGTCTTCGAACTGACAGAGACCGTGTCGCACGCACGCCCGGCGCGGGCCCACGAGTTCGTCAGCGCCCTGCAGGCCGTCGGATTCCGAGTGCTGCTCGACGACATCGGCATCGGTTTCTCGTCGCTCGAACGCCTCGTCGACTTCCCGGTCGACGGTTTCAAGATCGACGCGGGCATCGCGCGCACGCTCGGTACCGCTGCGGGCGACTCGTTGGTCCGTGCACTGGCCGGATTCGCGGTCGACACCGGGCGTGTGCTGGTCGTCGAGGGAATCGAAAGCGACCACCAGGTCGCGGCCGCCCGCCATACTGGGTGCACTCGCGTCCAAGGATTTCTCTACTCTCGTGCGGTGCCTGCGCGCGACGTTCGCTCTCTGCTCGATTAGGGGGCGCTCTCGTGGGTATCCCCCATCGTCGAGTCCCTCGGGACCCGGCGGCGGGACGGCCAGGATCGGGGACATCATGCGCACTGCGTACACAGCTCAGCTCGAGGGATTGAACGACGATCTGTGCGCTCTCGCGCAGGCGGCGGAGACCGCCATGCGCGACGCCAGCATCGCGCTGCTCGACGGCGATCTGCAGGCTGCCGAATCCGTCATCGCCCGCGGCGAGGCACTCGGAGAGCTCGGTGCCCGGTGCGAGGACAAGGCCGTCACCGTGCTGGCGCTGCAGGCACCCGTCGCTGCGGATCTCCGGCGGGTGTTCTCGGCCGTGCGCATCAGCAGTGACCTCTCACGGATGGTCGGCCTCGCGGTGCACATCGCCGAAGCCGCGCGCCGTCGCTTTCCCGAGCCGATCGTGCCCGATCATCTGACGCCGCAGTTTCGTGAGATGAGCGAATTGTGTCTCGACATGTCCGGTCGAATAGTCGACGCACTGCGCACGAGTGACCTCGGGCGTATCGATCGTCTGAGTTCACAGAACGATCGAGTCGATTCTCTGAAGACAACGGTCGTGGACACCGTGTCCGCGGACGATCGCGGGCACGACGTGATGAATGCCGTGGACATCGCACTGCTGGGACGGTATTTCGAGCGCTACGCCGACCAGATCATCGATGTCGCCTCGCGGATCGTCTTCTTCGTGAGCGGCCGTAAACAATTGGCCTGAGGGTCCTCTGGAATCGTGTCGTTCGAACACGCTAAATCTGTGTGAACTCACCATGTGATTCACCGCACTGTGGTTGTCTGAGCGGGCCTCGCGGGAAGGCAATAAGCTACCGACTGCCCTGGTACACCTATCAGCGGCCTACGTCCCAGGCGGATCCAGTCGAACGGAACGAGGTACACGTGTCTGCCCCCAGCCCGGCGGAGAGCGAGTCGGCCGAGCGCCGCGACGTCGCACTGCCGCGGGCTCGGCGATCGCGCAGGGCGACCTCGCGACGCGACTGGGAGCGCTCGTACATGGACCGGCTCCGGGTCACCGACGTGCTCGTCGTCGTCGCTGCCGTCGCCTGCGCACAGGTGGTGCGTTTCGGTCGGCCGGATCTCGAGGTACCGCGCGCGGCGTTCAACTACACGGTGGTCTCGGTCGCCTTAGCGCTGACGTGGATCGCGTTCCTCGCGATCTTCCGTACCCGCTCGCCGCGCGTGCTCGGCGGGGGAGCCGAGGAGTACCGGCGCCTGCTGTCCGCCACCTTCCGCCTCTTCGGGCTCGTGGCCATCATCTCGTTGCTCTTCCGCTTCGAACTTGCGCGTGGCTACCTGGCCATCGCACTACCGGTCGGGCTGATCGGGCTCCTCGTCTCGCGGTGGCTCTTCCGCAAGCACGTGGCTCGCGGACGTCGCCGCGGCGACTACCAGACGTCGGTCGTCATCGTCGGCAGTCACAGCTCGGCCCTCTCCATGGCGCGGTCGTTCAACCGCGACGGAAGTGCCGGCTACGCCGTGGTCGGGGTGTGCCTGCCGCGAACCCAGCCGGTCACCGAGGATCAGCTGTCCGTCGACGGTCTCGAGATTCCCGTCCTCGGCAACGAGAACGATGTCCTCGACGCCATCGAGGCCACCGGCGCGGACACCGTCGCCGTCACCGCGACGGACCACATCGGTCACGAGGGCATTCGCCGCATGGTGTGGGACCTCGAGAAGAAGAATGTCGACCTGGTCGTGGCTCCGGGAGTCGTCGACGTCGCAGGCCCGCGCCTGCACATGCGACCGGTCGCCGGCCTCCCGCTCATCCATGTGGAGAAGCCGCAGTACAACGGTGCGAGCCGCTTCGGGAAGACGGCGTTCGACATGGTGTTCGCCGTGGTCGCCCTCGTCGCCGTGGCCCCGCTCTTCCTCCTCGCCGCCGTTCTCGTCAAGGCCACCAGCAGGGGCCCGGTCTTCTACCGGTCCGAGCGCATGGGCCTCGACGGCACGCCGTTCCAGATGATCAAGTTCCGCTCGATGGTGCAGGACGCGGACGCTCGGGTGTCGGAGCTGTTGGCGCTCAACGACAGCGAGGGCGGCGTCCTGTTCAAGATGCGCGAGGATCCGCGTGTCACCAAGGTCGGCCGCGTGATGCGGCGGCTGAGTATCGACGAGCTCCCGCAGTTCTTCAACGTGCTGCGCCGCGAGATGTCGATCGTGGGCCCGCGGCCGCCGTTGCGGCGCGAGGTGGAGACCTACGACGGCGACGTGCGCCGCCGGCTGCTCGTCAAACCCGGTCTGACGGGCCTGTGGCAGGTGAGCGGCCGCTCCGACCTGTCCTGGGAGGAATCGGTGCGCCTCGACCTGAGCTACGTCGAGAACTGGTCCATGACGGGTGATCTGCTCATCGTGCTCAAGACCCTCAAGGCCGTCGTCGGCAGCGACGGCGCGTACTGAGTCGGTCGCCCGCGGTCCAGACCTGTCGCTACGGTTGACTCGCGGCACACGGGGCATTCCTCGGGTCGCACGGACAGCGGTGTGACAGTCGATCGACGAGGAGTGAGCGCAGGTCATGACGACGCGATCGGGTGGTGACGACGACGCGCACGGACCGTTGGCCATCACCGACATCGCCGATCTCTGCCGCAGTGTCGTGCAGTTGGTCGAGGTGGACGGCGCCGCCATCACCGTCATGAGCGGCACCACGCGCGAACTGGTCTACGCCACCGATGTCGTGTCGCAGTACCTCGACGAGCTGCAGTTCACCACCGGTCAGGGCCCCTGCGTCGACGCTTTCCACCGTGGCCGCACCGTGTTCGTCGCCGACCTCGACAACGAGGCGGAGGAGCACTGGCCCGGATTCGCCGCCGACGCGTCGGACGGGGGCGCGGCCGCTCTGTTCGCCTTTCCGCTGCGCGGCGGCACCACCGTGTTCGGCGTGCTCGAGCTGTACCGCGCCACGATCGGCGAGCTCAGCGACGAGTTCGCCGCCGTCGCCCAGCTGACCGCGGACGCGGCGGCGATCAGCCTGCTGGAGGCCTTCGCGCCCGGCCTCGGCGCGGGGCAGTCGGTCGACGAGGCGGTGGAGGACTCCCCGCTGGGCGACCGTCGCACCCGGCCCTACGTCAATCTGGCCGTCGGCATGATCACCGTGCAGATGCGGGTGTCGCCGACCGAGGCGCTCGCCCGGCTGCGCGCCGCCGCGTACTCGGCCCGACGCCCCGTCGACGACATCGCCCGCGAGGTGGTCGAGCGCAAGGTGCGCTTCTCCACCGACGACACCGCGTCGGACTCGACGACGAAAGGACAGCCGTCGTGACTTTCCCGCCCACCTTCGATCCGCCCGATACCGACCCCGTCGGGGACACCGACGTGCCGTCTCCCGTCGTCGTCCTCGCCGAGTTGACGGGCCACCTGGCCGCCGGGGTCGACGCCCCCTATCTGCTCCACCTCCTCGCCACCCGTACGCGCGAGGCCCTGCGCGCCGCCGCGGTGTCGGTGGTGTTCGACGGGTCCGGGTCGGCGGACCTCGACCTGGTCGCGGCGGCCTCGACCGGACTGCTCGACCGAGCGCTGTCCGTGGGCGGACCGGTGGCGATGTGCGTGCGCACCGGCGCGGCCGTGCTCCTCGACGACCTGGAGAACGCTCCGGGGCGCTGGCAGGATCATGCCCGCGATGCGCGCGCGGTCGGCATCGGCGGCATGCGTGCCTACCCGGCTCGGATCGCGAACCGGGTCATCGGTGCCGTCGTGGTCCACACGTCGGGGCCGTGGCGGGCTCCGGGTCACGCGGCGGCGTTCGTCCAGGCCGTCGCGGATCTGGCGGCGTTGGCCGTCAGTGTCGACACCGAGGGCGATGTACGCCTGTCGGTCGAGGCGACGCGTCGACAGCAGGTTCTCGAGGACGCCGCCGTGATCGATCAGGCCATCGGTGTGCTCGTTGAGACCCACGGTCTCGACATCGGCCCGGCGACCGACCTGCTGGTCACCGCCGCCCGCCGCTCACGGACCTCGCTCGCGGATCGGGCGCGTGCGGTGATCGATGCCCTGAGCTGACCGGGCTCGTTCCCGCCACACGGGGCGCACTACTCGGCCGGAGTGATCTGACCCGCCGGCACGCGCGTGTGTGCCGTCATCAGCAGCGTGCCGAGTTCGGTGGACAGGGAGTCCGGCGCATCGCCGAGCGAGCCGATGTCGCGGACCAGTTGTTCGGCAAGAGTTCGGACCTTGATGTTCGTGGTCTGCGAGCGCCAGAGCAGCAGGTCGAAGGCCTTCTCGGGTGTCACGTTCAGCCCCAGCATCAGAGCGCCCTTGGCCTGCTCGATCGCGGCGCGGGACTCCATCGCGGCGGCATAGGTCTCGACCTGTCGCGCGGCGTGCTCGGAGTTCTCCGCGCCGGTCAGGGCCGACTGGGCGGCCTGCACGAACACCCGCATCGCCGACTCGTCGACGGAATCGAACCGATGGCCGGTATGGCTGTAGAGATTGAGGGCACCGATGTGGGCACCACCAGCGGTGACGGGCGCGGACAGGAAACTCGCGACGTCGAGGTGCTCGATCGCCGTCGCGAACACCGGCCAGCGACGGGACACGTCGTCGAGATCCGCACGCACCACCTCGTGGGTCAACGCCGACTCGATGCACGGTCCCTGCTCGCTGCGGTACTGGGCCTGATCGATCTCGAGGACGAATGTCTCGGTGCTCGCGGCGGTCTGCGGCTTGCCGCGGCGAAAGACCGTGACGCCCGCTGCGTCGGCGTCGGGGATCGCCGTCACGACGCGCGCGCAGATCGTGTCGAGAGCGCCGTCGCTCGTGTGGGAGACGGCGAGCGCACTGTCCAGGTCCGCCAGGGCATCCGCCAGCAGGGCCAGCGCGCGCCGTTCGTCCGGGCTGCTCACGCTGTCCGTCATGCCCGCATCTCCCGCCGTCGCCGAGTCATCACTCCCGGGCCGATACGCGGAGTGCGAGACCACCGTACCGCTGTCGGGCTGTCCGGTTATAGTTGCGCGGAAGGCGATACCCCGCCCGGCGTCCAGCAGTAGGCGTCGGCACTGGTGGGTGTCGCCTTTTGTCGTCCGGTCTGCAACGACCGTGACGACGAGTGATGAGAGAACCGAAGGGATCAGCACCACACATGAGCAACGACGGTCGGCCGCCGAGCTCCGAGCACCTCGATCTGGTGCGCACTCTGGCCGAGTTGGCGCGCGAGTTCGCCGGGTCGCGCCAGGTCCGGACGATCGACGAGGTTCTCGATCACGTCCTCGCGGTGTCGGTCGAGCTGATCGAACCCGCGGATCACGCGTCGGTGCGGCTCGCGGGCGGGGTGCCGGGGCCCGCGGAGTCGAACCGTACGAGCAGCGACGTCGCGGCCGCACTCGACCGGGTGCAGAGGCGCCCGGGGGACGGGCCGAGCATCGACGTCCTGTCCCGTCCTGCCGACTCCGACGTGGACCTCGCTGCCGTCGTCGCCGGTCCGGTGCATCGGTGGCCCGATCTGGCGGAGGTGGCCGACGACGTCGGTGTCCGGGCGCTGGCCGCCCTTCCGTTGGCGATGCACGAACGCACGCTGGGAGTGCTCACGCTGTACTCGTCGTCGACCGCGGCGTTCGACGAGGACAGCCTGACCGTGGCGACGGCGATCGCGGCGCACGCCGCCATCGCGGTGCAGAGTCTGCAGAAGGAAGCGCAGTTCCGGTCCGGTCTCGCGTCCCGCGACATCATCGGTCAGGCCAAGGGCATGCTGATGGAGCGGTTCGAGGTGGACTCGGTCCAGGCGTTCGAGATGCTCTCGAAGCTGTCGCAGAACAACAATCGTCCGCTGCACAGACTCGCTGCGGACATCGTCGAGGCGGGCGCCAAGCTGCGCTACCCGTCCGCCTGAGGCAGGGTGGCGGCGAGTCGGTCGAGCAGGGCCTCGAGCGCTCTCTCGAACTCGGGCAGCCCGAGATCGCGCGCCAGCTCCGCCCTCATCCGCACCACGGTGGGGAACTCCGTCGGGTCGATGTCGTCTCCGGGCTGGGCGGTGGCGCGCGGATCGTCGGGATCGTTGGGGTCCGTCGGACCGATCGACACTCCCTGCGCCGAGACCTCGAGCAGCAGCTGTCCGAGCAGGAAACTCGTGTACGAGCGATACGCGGCGGCCGCGGCCGCGTCGTCGAATCCCCATTCCTTCAAGCTGGAGAGGAAGTTCTCGAGCCATCGGACGCTGCGGAGCGGGGGCCGTACCCACGGTGCGCTGTTGGGCCGGGTCGCGATGAGGGGGAACACCTCGGGATGTTCGAGCGCCATCCGGCGCACGCCGTGCGCCAGCCGCTGCAGGTAGTCCTGCCAGCTCGAGGCGCCCTTCATCAGCACCTGCGGGTCGCTCCCCAGATCGTCGATGACCTGGTCGACGATGCCGTCGAGCAGTTCTTCCTTGCCACCGAAGTAGTGGTAGAGCGCCATGGCTTCGACGCCGAGACGCCCGCCGAGTCGGCGCATCGTCAGATCCCGCGCGCCGTTGTCGTCGATGAAGGCGATGCCCGCGCGCAGGATGACGGCGCGGGTGAGCTGACCCCTACCGGGCGGTGGCGTGGTGCCGGGTGTCGAACCCACGATGCATCGACCCCCCGGTTGTCTCGAGACTCGGACGCACCGAGTGGTGTCGACACTAGGCGTGTTCTGGCACGGTCACCACATGAGCACCGAGCACCTGTCCGTGTACCACGCCATCGCCGCACGTCGGGACGTCCGCAGTGAGTTCAGCGGTGAGGTGGTGGATGACGCCGTCCTCACCAGGATCCTCACCGCCGCCCACCGGGCACCGAGCGTCGGGAACACCCAGCCGTGGGACTTCGTGATCGTCCGGCACCCCGAGACGCTGGGGCGATTCGCCGCGCACGTGGCGCAGTGCCGCGCCGACTTCGCGGCATCACTGCCCGCCGACCGCGCCGAGACCTTCGACCCGATCCGCGTCGAGGGAATCGAGACCAGTGGCACCGGCATCGTCGTGACGTACGACGACTCCCGCGGTGGTGAGCACGTCCTGGGCCGGGCCACGGTGCGGGACACGGGCCTGCTCTCCGTGGCCCTCGCCATCGAGAACCTCTGGCTCGCAGCGGTGTCCGAGGGCGTCGGCGTCGGGTGGGTGTCGTTCTACGACGAGGCGGTGCTGCGGGACGTCATCGGCCTGGCCGGCGACGACGCGGTGCGGCCCGTCGCGTGGCTGTGTGTCGGTCCGGTGACGGACTTCCAGGAGATTCCGGACCTCGAGCGGTTCGGGTGGCGTCCGCGTCGGCCCCTGTCCGACGCCGTGCACCAGGAACAGTGGAGCCGTCGGGGTTAACGTGGCCGGGTGACCTCCTCGCGTCGGCGTTCCCCGGTGAGCGCGCTGACGCGTCGCGGTGTCCCGATCGGCAGAGCCGACATCACCGTCGCGGAGGCGGCCGACGCGATGACCCGGGCGCGGTCGAGCACCCTCGTCGTGCAGTGCCCGGGCTCGGTGTGGGGCGTGGTGACCGACGGCGACCTCCGCCGACGCGTGATCGCCGCGGGCCTGAGCACCGCGGCGCCGGTGTCGGCCGTCGCGTCCGTTCCGGCCGTCACCGTCGACGCCGAGGTGCCCGTCGCGGAGGCGGCGGCCGTCGCGCTCGCCGCGGGTGTCCGCCGGCTGGTGGTGCTCGACGCGAGTGGGGGCGTGCTCGGTATCGCCCTCGAACAGGATCTGCTCTCGCCGGCGCTGCGTGCGGGCACAGCGCTGCGCACCGCGGTGGAGCGCGCAGCGAGTGTCGACGATCTGGTCGAGGCCTGCGGGCGCCTGTCCTCGGTCACGTTGTCGCTGAACGATTCCCGCGTCCCGTCGGCCGACGTGACGGCGGTGCGGTCGTCCGTGGTGACGGCCACCGTGCGCCGGGCCGCCGAACTGCTGGGCGACGACGCATCCACCTGGCTCGTCTCCGGAAGCGTCGCTCGGCGCGAGTCGGTCCCGTCGTCCGATGTCGAGACGGCCAGAGTGGGCGGCCCGTCCCCGATGGGTTCGAGTGTGCACGCGGTACTCGAACGCTGCGGTCTCGCAGCCGATCCCCACCACGCGAGTGCCGCGTCGCCGCGCTTCGTGCGGACGGTCGACGAGTGGTCCGGCGCGGTGGCGGGCTGGGTGGCCGATCCGTACGAGGACACCGGTGTGGTGATGCTCTCGCTCGCGCTCGATGCGCGTCCGGTGGTGCCGGGTGGATGGGCACCGGCGGAGCCCGCGCGCGCCGCGCTGGCCGACGCCGCTCACGCGCGACTGCTGATGTTGCGTGAAGCGACGACGATCAATGCTCGGGTGACGCTGCGGGACAAGCTCTTCCGTCGTGCGGACACGATGGACGTGAAGGCGGGAATCCTGACTCCCATCGTGGACATCGCGCGCTGGGCCGGTGTCTCCGCCGGGCACGACGCCGTGGGCACGCCGGCGCGGCTCGAGCACGGTGCCCGGGCGCAGGTGCTGTCCGAGGACGACGCCGAGGTGCTCGCGGAATCGTTCGACGTCGTCCAGCGCATCCGGCTGTGGCACCAGTGCGAGGCGCTGCGCGACGGCCGCCCCGTCGACGACCTGGTGCGCCCGTCGGACCTCACGCCCCTCGACCGGAGCCTGCTCGACGCGGCGGCGCGGGAAGTCGCGGGCGTACAACGTGCCTCGGCATACCTCGCGCGATGAGGCCGTCCGAGGAGCATCCCGACACGTTCGCCGGGCTCACCCCGGAGCAGCGCCACGCCGTCGACCAGGCCGTCGCCGCCGAACGGCTCGAGGGATGGCGTCCCACGCCGGCGGATCTCGCACTCCTCGTCGCCGAGTGTCGCGGCGAGTCCGTGTTGCCGTCGGTGCGCGAGGGGCTGATCGGCGACGGACCGACGCGCGAATCACGCTGGGCGGCACTACGTCCGCGGCGTACCCCGTACCTGCTGCCCGGATCGACGACGCTGCGCAACGTGCTGGGCATCGTCGACGCGGCCGAGTTGCACCGCGCGGAGAGCATCCTCACCGCACTCCGTCTGGTCCGCTGTCACACCGGGCGGGCCGACCTCGGGGGCGCCGTCGGTGTGCACCGTCTGCTGAGCGTGCACCGCTACGTCTTCCAGGACGTGTACGTGTGGGCGGGCGACGTGCGCACCGTGGAACTGTCCAAGAACGGCACCGCGTTCGCGAGGTGCTCCGTCGTGTGGGACGGCCTCATGAGCGTGCACGAGACCATCCTGGACGCCGACTGGACCGCCGCCGACCGGGGCGAGCTCGCGTACCTCCTGAGCCGCACCTACGCCGACCTCAACCAGGTGCATCCCTTCCGTGAGGGCAACGGACGGGCCGCGACCATGCTGCTGCATCTGCTCGTCGCGCCGACCGGGTTCCGGCTGGATCTGACCGACGTCGAGCGGCGGGACTGGATCGCCGCGTCGCAGGACTCGGCGCCCTTCCGCCAGGCCGGTGCACCGTCGGCACGCCCCTTCCTTCCCCTCTTTCTCCGCGCTCTGAGCGCGTAACGCACTCGCAACATCTCGATACATCACGGACACCACCGCGGCCGCTGCGTCCGATTAACTATCACTCGACAGATACACCCCTCCCGTCGATGGAGAACACCCATGAGCCAGGCCGTGCTCCCACCCCCGTCGGACCGTCACGCGGACGGCGACTCCGACGATCTCCTCGAGTTCGGGTACGAACAGCAGCTGCATCGCAAGCTGGGAAAGTTCGCGTCCTTCGCGGCGGGCTTCTCGTTCGTCTCGATCCTGACGACGATCTTCCAGCTGTTCGGCCTGGGCTTCAGCTTCGCCGGCCCGGCGTTCTTCTGGGCGTGGCCGGTGGTGTTCGTCGGCCAGTTCATGGTGGCGTTGTGCTTCGCCGAACTGGCCGCGCGCTACCCCATCTCCGGGGCCATCTATCAGTGGTCACGCCGCGTCGGCGGTGAGATCACCGGCTGGTTCGCCGGGTGGTTCATGATCATCGCGCAGATCGTGACGGCCTCCGCCGCCGCCATCGCGCTGCAGGTGGTGCTGCCGAACGTCTGGAGCGGCTTCCAGATCGTCGGTACCGACACGGCGCTGACCTCGTCGGACGGCGCCGCCAACGCCGTCGTGCTGGGCACCGCGCTGCTGGTGATCACCACCACCGTCAACTCCATCGGCGTCAACGCGATGGCGCGCATCAACTCGATCGGCGTGACGTGCGAGATCGTCGGTGTCATCGCCGTGATCGGGGTGTTCTTCACCCACGCGCAGCGCGGACCGGACGTCGTCTTCGACACCGGCGGCGTGCCCGTCGATTCCGGTTACATCGGTGCGTGGATCGTCTCGGGCCTGATGGCCGCCTACGTCATGGTGGGCTTCGGCTCGGCGGGCGAGCTGGCCGAGGAGACCAAGAACCCGCGTCGCGTCGCCCCCCGCACGATCCGGCTGGCCCTGTCGGTGTCCGCACTGGGCGGTGGCCTCATGATCATCGGCGCCCTCATGGCAGCGCCCAGCCTCACCGACGGCGAGCTGGCAACACAGGGACTTCCCTACGTGCTGAACTCCGTGCTGTCCTCCCCGTGGGGCACCGTGCTCCTGATCGACGTGGCCATCGCGATCCTCATCTGCACGTTGGCCATTCAGACCGCCGCGTCCCGGCTCATGTTCTCGATGGCTCGCGACGGCCGGCTGCCCGGCTCGCGCATCCTGGGCAGCGTCAACAAGACGACGGGCACACCCATCGCTCCGGCCGTCGTCATCGGTCTGGGCTGCGTCCTCGTGCTCGTGATCAACGTCGGCAACTCGGCGATCTTCTCCACCCTCGCCAGCGTGTGCATCGTCCTCATCTACCTCGCCTACATGATGGTCACCGTGCCGCTGCTCCTCCAGCGGCTGAAGGGCTGGCCCCACAACACCACCGGCACCCCGAAGGTTGACTCCGAGGGCAAGCCGCTGTTCACGCTCGGCCGTCTCGGACTGCCCGTCAACATCCTCGCCGTCGTCTACGGCGCCGTCATGGTGGTCAACCTGTCCTGGCCGCGCCCCGAGATCTACGACCCCACCGGCGATTTCCCGCTGCTGCGCTGGGCCGCGCCCCTCACCGTGCTGGCCGTGGTCGCCGTCGGTGCGCTGTGCTTCCCGCGCGGCAAGGCCCATCCCAACCCCGTCACCACAGGAGTGTCCGCATGACCGCCACCACCACAGCCGCCCGCGAGCACGCCCGGTCGCAGGCTCGGGAGATCACCGACTCGATGCCGGTGGTCCCACCCTCCCTGTGGCCGCACGACGTTCCCGGAACCGATGCCGCGTCGCTCGTCTGGGCCGAGACGGTTCCCGGCGGGCGGTACACGACGAAGGTGCTCCAGCGCGGAACCCGAGTGCGGTTGCGCGACATCGACGGAGCGGCCTGCGCGCACGTGCTGCTGCACCGTGCCGACGCACCGTGGGAACGCCTCAACACCGCCGACACCGTCAAGGTGCCGTGGCAGGCGTACCTGGGGGCGGGCCACCCACTGCTGTCCGACCAGGGTCGGGTGCTCGCCACCGTGCTGGCCGACTCGTCGGGGCACCACGACGCACTGTGCGGAACGACGACGCTGCTCACCAACACCGCGAAGTACGGTGACGGCAGCGCGTACTCGGCGTCGCCCGCGGGCCGCGAGTTGCTGATCCTGGCCGCCCTGAAGAACGGTCTCGGCCCCCGCGACGTGCCGCCGACGCTCAGCTTCTTCCACGGCGTCACCGTCGATCCCGACGGGGCGCTCCGCAGCACCGGTTCCGCGGGTGCCGGCCGCGAGGTCGACCTGATCCTGCATCTGCCGGTGATCGTGAGCATCGCCAACACGGCGCACCCGATCGATCCGTCGCCCACCTTCGACACCACGTCGCTCGAGGTGCTGGCCTGGCCGTCGCCGCAGGATCTCGACGCGCTGCCGAACACCGATCCCGAATACCTCCGTGCCGTCGCGAACACCGACGACACCGTCGATGCAGGAGTGCTCCGATGACTGCAGCAGTACAGGAACTGGCCCTCGTCTCCGGCGAGGTGGTGCTCGACGAGGTCGCACCCGCCCGCGGCCCGTGGTCCGCCGTCGTGCGCGCCGGCGACGTCCTCACCATCCTCGATCTGGAGGGCAACCAGGCCGTCGACACCCTGGTCTACGGCGCCGACGATCACACCGTCCGTTACAGCGCACCGGCCACCATGGTGGGGCAGGGCAACGTGTACCTCACCACCGGAACGGTACTGCGCGACAGCGAGTCCCGGCCGATGATGACCATCGTCGCCGACGAGGTGGGCAATCACGACACCATCGGCGGCGCCTGCTCGCAGGAGTCGAACACGCTGCGCTACGGCCACCACACCAAGCACCAGCACGCGTGCGTCGAGAACTTCGTGCTCGAGGGGTCGCGGTGGGGTCTGGGCAAGCGCGACATCGTCTCCAACATCAACTTCTTCATGAACGTCCCGGTCGACGCGGACGGCACCCTGGGCATCGTCGACGGACTGTCGGCTCCGGGCAAGCGGATCGCGCTGCGTGCGGAGATCGACTCGCTGGTCCTGATCTCCAACTGCCCGCAGATCAACAACCCGTGCAACGGTTTCGACCCGACGCCGGTACGACTGATCGTGACACGGCCCGCATGAGTATCCACGTCGAGCGCCCCGGCATGCTCACCACCATTCAGGACTGGCCCGGCCGGGTGGGGTACTGGAAGGTGGGAGTACCCCCGTCGGGGCCGATGGACGACCTGTCGCTGCGGCTGGCCAACGTCGCCGTCGGCAACCCGGAGGGCGCCCCGGCGCTCGAGACCACGATGAGCGGTCCCGCACTGCGTTTCGACGACGAGACCGTCGTGTGCGTGACCGGTGCGGACGCACCCGTCACGGTGAACGGCGTGCCCGCCGAGCGCTGGACGCCGATCACGGTGCCCGCGGGCGGGGTGCTCGACGTGGGTGCGGTGTCCGGGGCCGGTCTGCGGATGTACATCGCGATCCGCGGTAGCGTCCTGGCTGAGGAGTATCTCGGCAGTGCGTCGACCTTCACGCTGGGCACGTTCGGCGGGCTCGACGGTCGTGTGCTGCAGGCGGGCGACGACCTCGCCCCGGCGGATAGCGCCACCGGCACGCCCGCGGCTGTCCCCATGGAACACGTTCCGGCGCTCACACACTCGTGGCAGCTCGCCGTCACGGAGGGTCCGCACGGCGCGCCCGAGTTCTTCACCCGCACCGACATGGACACCATTCTCGGCACCGACTACGAGGTGCACTTCAACTCCGATCGCACCGGCGTGCGGCTGGTCGGACCCCGCCCGGACTGGGCGCGCACCGACGGGGGAGAGGCGGGTCTGCACCCGTCCAACATCCACGACAACGCGTATTCGGTGGGGGCACTGGACTTCACGGGCGACACTCCCATCCTGCTCGGTCCCGACGGCCCGAGCCTGGGCGGCTTCGTGTGCCCGATGACGGTGGTCGCGGCCGATCGTTGGAAGCTCGGTCAGCTGCGCCCCGGCGACACGGTGCGCTTCGTGGCACTCGAAGCCGCCGCGGCAGCATCGAAGAACACCGTGGGTCTCGCCCGACGTGCATCGCTTCCCGTCGTCTTCTCCCGCGGCGGCGACGGAGACGACGGAGTCATCGCGCGTCGCGACGGTCTCACCCCGGTGACCTACCGCCGGTCCGGCGACGACAACATCCTGGTCGAGTACGGCGAGATGTCCCTGGACCTCGCGCTGCGGGCCCGAGTGCACGCGTTGCACGAGGCCGTCGAGGCCATCTCTCCCGCCGGGCTGGTCGATCTCACGCCCGGTATCCGGTCGTTGCAGGTGAAGGTCGATCCCGACGTGCTGCCGACCGCGAAGCTTCTCGATCTGCTGGTCGAGGCCGAAGACGCGCTGCCGGACGCCTCCGAGCTCACGGTGCCCAGTCGGCATGTGCGGCTACCGCTCTCGTGGGACGACCCGTCCACTCGCGAGGCCATCCAGCGCTACATGCACGGCGTGCGCTCCGATGCACCGTGGTGCCCGTGGAACATCGAGTTCATCCGCCGCATGAACGGGCTCGAGTCCGTCGACGACGTGTACGACACGGTCTTCGATGCCGAGTACATGGTGCTGGGCCTGGGCGACGTGTATCTCGGTGCGCCCGTCGCGACTCCGCTCGATCCGCGGCACCGCCTGGTGACGACGAAGTACAACCCGGCCCGCACGTGGACACCGGAGAACGCCGTGGGAATCGGCGGCGCGTATCTGTGCATCTACGGCATGGAGGGACCGGGCGGCTACCAGTTCGTCGGCCGCACCACGCAGGTCTGGAACCACCGCCATCCTCTGACCGCGAAGGGGTTCGAGGAGGGCACGCCCTGGCTGCTGCGCTTCTTCGACCGCATCTCCTGGTACCCGGTCAGCACCGAGGAACTCGCCGACATGCGCGCCGATCTCGCGGCCGGTCGCGGAGCGGGCGTCGAGATCACCGACGGCACCTTCTCGCTGGCCGACCACGACGAGTTCCTGGCCGACAACGACAGCTCCATCGCCGAGTTTCGCAAGAAGCAGGCCGAGGCGTTCGGCATCGAACGCGATGCCTGGTCCGCGGCCGGGGAGTTCGCCCTCACCACAGCACAGGGAGCATGATGACGACCGCTACCGACCGAGTGTTGCTCGCGTACAAGCGCATCGCCGAAGTCGACCGCCCCGAGGTGTGGATCGCACTGCGCGACGAGGCGGACGTCCTCGCGGAGGCCGCCGGTCTGGACGAGAGCCTGCCGCTGTACGGGACGGTGCTCGCGGTCAAGGACAACATCGACGTCGCGGGTCTCCCGACGACGGCGGCGTGCCCCGAGTTCGCCCGCACCCCGGACGTCGATGCCACCGTGGTCGGGCGGCTCCGCGCCGCCGGCGCTCTGGTGCTGGGCAAGACCAATCTCGACCAGTTCGCCACCGGACTCGTGGGGACCCGGAGCCCGTACGGCGCGGTCCGGCACGCGCACGACCCCGAGAAGATCTCGGGCGGGTCGAGTTCCGGCTCCGCGACCGCGGTCGCACTGGGCATCGTGGACATCGCCCTCGGAACGGACACGGCAGGGTCGGGCCGAGTTCCTGCAGCCTTCGCGTCCCTCGTGGGCATCAAGCCGACGCTCGGACTGGTGCCGAACACCGGCGTCGTCCCGGCGTGCGTGGACTACGACGCCGTGACGGTCTTCGCTGCCGACATCGCCACGGCCACAGCGGCCATGGCGATCATGATCGGTGCGGACACGGCGGATCCGCGGAGTCGTGCGTGGCCCGCGACGGTGCCGTTGTCGGCCCCACCGCGCCCCCGCGTCGCCGTGCCGCGCGCCGAGGATCTGGTCGCGCTGTGCCCCGAGTACACGGAGGCGTTCGAGCTCACCGTCGCGGGTCTGGACGCCGCCGGGATCGACCACGAGATCGTCGACATCTCGATGCTGCTGGACGCTGCCGTGCTGCTGTACGACGGGGCGATCGTGGCCCAGCGGTACGCCGCCGTCGGCGAGTTCCTCGAGGGCGCGCCCGACGGTGCCGACCCGACCGTCTCCCGCATCGTGATGGGCGCGAAGGACCCGGCCGCGCACGCGTACGTCGACGACCTCTCGACGCTGCTGGCGGCGAAGGCGTATGCGGCGTCGATTCTCGACGGGCTCGACGGACTGCTGCTGCCGACGACCACCGAGCACCCCACCATCGCTGCGGTGCAGGCGGATCCGCTGGGCATCAATCGCAGGCTCGGCACCTTCACCAACTTCTGCAATCTCCTCGACATGGCGGCGGTCGCGGTGCCGGGCGCGCGCACGACGGTGGGAGAACCCTTCGGCGTCATGGTCGTGGGCCCGGCGTTCACCGATCAGGTACTGCTCGACATCGGCGCCGCGGTGGCGGATCAGGACACGGCGGTACTCGTGCAGGACGGCGTGGACGTGCTCGTCGTCGGCGCGCACCTGCGAGGGTTCCCGTTGAACGGTCAGCTGGTCGAGCGCGGTGCACGCTTCCTCGGTGAGGTGAGCACCTCCGCCGACTACCGGCTGGTCGATCTGGGCACGACCCCACCCAAGCCGGGCCTGGTGCGCAGCGGCAGTGCCGCCATCGCAGGCGAGCTCTACCGGATGGCGCCCGCGCACCTCGGCACGTTCCTCGCGGCACTGCCGGCGCCGATGGGTCTGGGCCCGGTGACGCTGTCCGACGGTCGGGAGGTGGTCGGCTTCATGTGCGCCGTCGACGCGGCCGAGGCGGGCACCGACATCACCGAGTTCGGCGGTTGGCGGGCGTACACCGCGAATCGTGGAGTCTGAACCCCGGATTCCGGGGTCTGGATTCCACGATCAGCTCGAGCGGGGCCGGTTCTCGTTCGCGAGGGTTCCGGGTCTGCAGCAGGACGCGGCCCGGACCCGTGAAGTCGAACACCAGCCCCTCGCCGGATCGACGGTGACGTCGGGGGAGTTGCCGAGCCAGGAGCCGGGTTGTGCCGGAGTTCGACGTCCATGCGCAGACGATAGAGCAGCAACGACCGCCGCGCGCGGCACCGACGGGTGCCCGAGAAATTACTTTCGGGTAGCTCTGGTGTTGACGCCCGGTTACAGACATAATCCGATGCGTGAACAATGTAGGTGTTACCTCGAGTAACCTGATCGCACAGGCGCCGGCCGGTGGCGGCGCCGCGCTCGATCAGGTCTTCGGCATGACCGCGGCAGCCGGTGTCATCTCGCTGTTCCTGCTGTACCTGGCGGTGATGCACCGGACGAGGCGCATCACGTGGCTGCAGCGCCTCGCGGACTACGCGGGCGAGAAGCTGCACCGTCCCGGGTGGGTGGCGCTGCCGCTCGTCATGTTCATCTCGACGATCCTCACCGCATTCTTCGGCTTCATCTGGGACGTCAGCCTGCACATCGGACGTGGTCGCGACGAGGGCCCGTTGGCCAACCCGGCGCACTACTTCATCCTGGTGGGCTTGTTCTTCCTGTTCATCGCCGGTGCGCTGGCAATCATCCTGCCGCGCGACGAGAAGCCCGGTCCGGCGGCCATCAAGATCACGCGGACCTGGTATGCGCCCACCGGCGGGCTCCTCATCGCCGGCTCGGGCCTCTACGCGCTCATCGGCTTTCCGCTCGACGACATCTGGCACCGCATGTTCGGCCAGGACGTGACGCTGTGGGGACCCACGCACCTCATGCTCATCGGCGGCGCCGGCCTCTCGCTCGTCGGCGTGCTGCTGCTCGAGCACGAGGGGCGCGTTGCGATGGCCTCCACTGCCGTGACCACCGCCGCCACCGCCGGTGAGCCCGACGGCGACACGAAGGCGGACCCGGCGCAGGCCGTCGACTCGCGCAAGCGCTCGATCATCACCTGGTTCATGCGCAGCTCCGCCTTCGGTGGTCTGGTCATCGGCCTGTCCGTCTTCCAGATCGAGTACGACTTCGGCGTCGAACAGTTCCGCCTCGTGTTCCAGCCGCTGCTCATGACGGCGGCCGGCGCCTTCGCACTCATCGCCGCCCGCCTCATGGTGGGCCGCGGATCCGCTCTGTTCGCCGTCGCGTTCGCCGCGGTGATCCGCGAGATCACCGCGCTGATCGTCGGTCCCGTCCTCGGTGAGCCGCACAGCGTGTTCGCGCTCTACCTCGGCATGGCCGTGGTCGTCGAGATCATGGGTCTGACCACGATCGTCCGGCGCCGCCTCCTGTTCGGCGCCGTCACCGGTGTCGCCGTGGGCACCGTCGGCCTGTACCTGGAGTCCGTCTGGGTCGACGCCGTCTTCCTCTACCCGTGGCCGAACAGCATGTGGGTCGAGGCGCTCGCCACCTGCATCCCGGCCGGCCTCGTCGTCGGTCTCACCGCGGGTCTGTTCGCGCAGGCGCTCAGCGGTGACGGACTGCCGCGTCCCGCCGTCCGGCGTTCCATCGTCGTCGCGATGGTGCTGGTGCTCGGCGGCAGCGTCGCCAACGGCCTGATGATCGACGTTCCGCAGGGCGCGAACGCGACCGTGAGTCTCATCGACGCTCCCCGCGAGGACGGCTTCCGCATGGTCACCGCCACGGTGAGCATCTCCTCGAGCGATCTGGTGTCCGACGATCCGGAGTGGGTCTCCATCCTCTCCTGGCAGGGCGCGGGAGATTCGCTGCACGGACTCGTCGTCGACAATCTCGAGCGCACCGGCCCGGGTGAGTACCGCTCCACGCGTGCCATGCCGGTCGACGGGACGTGGAAGACGTTCCTGCGCATCCAGGACGGCCGCACCATGGCAGGTGCGCCCATCTTCATGGCGGCGGACGAGGGTATCGGCGCCGAGGAGGTCCCCGCGACCACCGAGTTCACCCGTGAGCTGCAGTACGAGACCAAGCTGCTGCAGCGCGAGCGCTCGTTCGACCACCCGGCGTGGCTGTTCACGGCGGCGTGCCTCGTGGTGCTGGCCTGCTCGCTGGCCCTCATCTGGTCGCTGTCCTGGGGCGCGGCGCGCATCAGCCTGGCCACCCCCGGCAACACCGCGACGAAGGGCACCAAGGAGCGCAGTCGCGTATGACGCCCGATCCGAACGTGATCTATCTTGCGGATCACTCTGTCGTGCTGGCACTTCCGGCCGTCATCCCGGCGTTGCTCATCGCCCTCGTGGTGATCGTCATCGTCGTGCGCGACCGGCGGGCCGAGCGGGCGGAGAACGCCGAGAACGAACTGAAGGACGCGAACGAGAGGGAGGGCACGGAGTGAGCGGGAAGGCCGGAGGCCGGTCGGCCATAGGAAGGCGCGCAGTGGTGGTCGGGTTGGCGGCCTTGGCGCTGGCGGGGTGCTCGCAGGCGGAGCAGGAGACCGAGGCGACGCCCCAGCAGGTCTCCTCGGCGCCGGTCGCCTCGGTAGCGGCATCCGACGTCCCACGCATCACGCCCACCACGCTCGACGTCTCCATCGTCGACGGTGAGGTCACCCCGGTGGACCAGCGCCTCGAGGGCAGGGTCGGCGAGGAGATCCTCGTGACCGTGTCCAGCGACGCGGAGGACGAGATCCACGTGCATTCCGTTCCGGAGCACAGCTTCCCGGTGGCGGTGGGTGACAACCAGCAGTTCCGCTTCACGGTCGACGTGCCGGGCTCGGTGGACGTCGAGTTGCACGAGGCCGACGTCACCGTGGCGACGGTGCTCGTCCGGTCGTGAGGAGCGAGCTTCTCGCGCACGGTCTCGGCGGATCGACCGACCTGCCGATCCCGGTGACGTACGCCCTCATCGGCGGCGCCTGGGCGCTGGCAGCGTCCTTCGCGGTCCTGTTGCTGGCGTGGAAGACTCCGCGTCTGTCACCCGATCGACATATGGTCCGGACGCCGCTGGCGGGAGTCGTGGACGCTCCCGCGTTCCGGGCCGCCGTCGGCGCCGCGTCGGTGGCGCTGGCCGTGTGGGTCGGCGCGGCGTCGGTGCTGGGTCCGCAGGATGCGTCCAATGCCCTGCTCGGCGTGTTCTACGTGCTGGTGTGGGTCGGACTCGTCCCGGCATCGCTGGTGTTCGGGCCGGTGTGGCGCATCGTATCCCCGGTCCGCGCGCTGTATCGGGTTCTGCCGCACGGTCGGCCGCGAACACTGCCCGACGGCATCGGTGTGGTGCCGGCGGTGCTGGGCCTGCTGGCCTTCGTGTGGCTCGAACTGGCGTCGAGTGATCCCGGTTCGGTTGCCGCCGTGCGTACCTGGTGTCTGCTGTACGTGGTGATCCTGCTCGGGGGCGCCCTGATCTTCGGCGAGGAGTGGTTCGCGCGCGCGGATCCGTTCGAGGTGTTCAGCGACACCGTGGCGCGGTTGTCGATCCTGGCGCGCGACACCGAGACCCGCGCCCTCGTGCTGCGCAACCCTCTCGACGGTGCCGCCACCCTCCCCGTACGACGCGGAACCGTCGCCGTGACGGCCACGCTGCTCGGCTCCACCGCGTTCGACTCGCTGGCGCAGACGCCGAGTTGGAAGTCGTTCGCACGTGATCTCGGTGACCCGGTGCTGATCCGCACGGCCGGGTTGCTGGCCTGTGTCGCAGTGGTGGGCAGCGCGTTCTGGCTCGCGGCGCGCACCACCGGCGGTGTGACGAGGGAGCGGCGCGCGCAGTTGCCGGGTCTGCTGGCGCACTCGCTGATCCCGATCGTCGTCGGGTACTTCTTCGCCCATTACCTCACCTATCTCGTCGAGAAAGGTCAGCAGAGCGTCTTCACGTTGTTCGATCCGTTCGACCGAGGATGGAATCCGCTCGGCATCGCGGACGCCTCGGTGAACTACGCGCTGTCCTCGCACCCGTCGGTGGTCGCGTCGATCACGGTGCTGTGCGTGGTGATCGGGCACATCGTCGGCGTGACACTGGCGCACGACGCAGCTCTGCGGCTCCTGCCGAAGAAGGACGCGCTGCTCGGCGAACTGGCACTCATGCTGGTGATGGTGCTGTACACCTTCCTCGGGCTGTTCCTGTTGTTCGGCGCATGAATGGTCGTTGACCTTTCCGTGACCGTAGGTTACCGTCCGGTAGGTTAGTGGCGCCCATCACAGGGGAGGGTGCCGATCAGAGCATGGGGGCTCGTGTGCGGCGTCGTTCCACGGTCATCTCGGGCGTTCTCGTCGCCCTCCTCGTCGCATCCGGTGCCGCGGTGCCGGCCACGGCGGATCCCACCGGCGGCGCGGACGCCGTCGCCTGGACCGCCGCGGCCGATGCGCCGCCGCATTACCCGCGGGTGGCCATCGATTGGGACGTTCCCATCACGATGAGTGACGGAACGGTGTTGCAGGCCAACATCTACCGGCCCGCCGATGCGTCCGGTCGCCCGGTGGAGACCGATCTGCCGACGGTCCTGAACATCACGCCGTACACCAAGCTCGTGGGCAACCTGATCGACTCGATCCAGCAGATTCCCGGAGTGAGCGAGCCGGTGCTCGACTTCCTGGCGAGCCTGAACTTCGCGGGTACGCCGTTCGACGGCATCACCGATCTGACGCAGGCGGTCGACGGCGGTGGCCTGCGTATCTTCGCCGTCAACCGGAACCTGGTCCAGAACGGCTACGCCCAGGTGGTCGTCGACGCCCGCGGAACCGGGTTCTCTCAGGGCTCATGGGACGTGTTGGGTCCACGCGAGCAACAGGATTCGGCGGAGATCATCGACTGGACGTCCCGGCAGTCCTGGTCGGACGGTCAGGTCGGCATGTCCGGCATCTCGTACTCTGCCATCAACTCCGTGCAGGCCGCGGCGCTGCGTCCGCCGGCGCTGAAAGCCATCTTCCCGGTCGAGCCCGGCAACGACCTGCTGCGCGACATCGTGGGCACCGGCGGCGCGCTGGGTGTCGGGTTCATGCCGCTGTGGCTCACGTTGGTCAACGTCCTGAAGTTCGTCCCGAACGTGCAGTCGATTCTGCAGGGGCAGTTCGACACTCGGTGGCTCGCCGATCGGCTGCAGGATCCGGCGATCCTCATTCCGGAACTGGCGAACGCCTTCACGGCACCGACCATCGCCGACATCCGGCCCGAGACACTCGGTGTCGCGCAGGACGGCGAGTTCTACGCGGACCGCTCGGCGGATCTGTCGCAGATCGAGGTGCCCACCATGGTCTACGGCGGCTGGCACGACATCTTCACCAACAGCGAGCCGCGCATCTACAACGACATCCCGGTCGAGCCCGGCCGCAAGCAGCTGATCATGGGCGACGGGTACCACGTCAATCCCGGTGCGGGCTTCGGACGCCCGGGCAACCCGCCGCGACTCGACGCGCTCGAGCGTGCGTGGTTCGATCACTGGCTGAAGGGCGTCGACAACGGTGTCGAGAAGTACGGGCCCGTGACGCTGTTCCAGCAGGGTGGCGGGTGGACCACCACCGATCAGTTCCCCCGTGCCGGAGCGCAGTCGCAGCGCACGTATCTCTCCGCCGCGCCCAGCGGCACCGCCGGGCACAGCCTCCACGACGGCACGCTGTCCGCGACGCCGACGGCCGACACCGCTCGTCTCACCGTCGCGCCGGGCCTGCGCGGGGTCTGTTCCCGCGACGCCGCTGTCGGTACTGCGGGTGCGGCGGCGATCCTGGGGTCCGTGTGCACGAAGGACTCCCGGTTCACCGAGGCCGAAGCCCTGACGTTCACCAGTGCGCCGGCCGAGAAGCCCACCCAGATCTCGGGTGCCACCAACCTGCATCTGAACACGGTGCTGGACCGGCCGGACGGCTTCTGGGCCGCGACGATGAACGACGTCGCGCCGGACGGTACTTCCACTCCGATCAGCCACGGCGCTCTCACCGCGTCGCTGCGCCGGATCGACGAGACGAAGAGCACCCGCTCGCTCAACGGCGACTACATCGACGCGAAGCCGGCTCTCACGCTCGCGAGTCGGCAGCCGCTCGTGCCGGGAGTTCCGACGACGGTGGACATCAACCTGCTGCCGACCGACGCCGTCATCGCGCCGGGCCATCGCATCCGCATCGACGTCTACGCCGCCAGCGTGCCGCGCTACCTGCCGCTGGGGCCGATGCTCGTCGACTCCGCGCTGGCGCCCCAGCACGTGCAACTCGACCCCGCGAACCCCAGCTTCGTGAACATTCCGTATGTGAACTGAGCGGATACCGTGACCGTTTCGCGTCCTCACACGCGGTTCGGTCGCCGGTATCAGTGGAACACTTCGTGACATGTGGTGGTTCATCATCGGCTTCGTGGCCGTCTGGATGGTGGTGTCGGTCGTTCTCGGCGTCCGAGTCGGCCATGCCATTCATGTGGCCGACGTCGAGGAGGATGTCGAGCACGCACACGACGTCGACGGTGACGCGCCACTCGCTCCCACCAGGTGATCGGTACCGAGATCGGATCGTGACCGAGCACGGCAATCCTCGCGAACCGCCGCGACGAAAACTCGTCGTGACGACACTGCACCACCTCGGAGCCCGCTCGTGACCACGGGCTGGATCCTCGTCGTCGGCATCGTGATCGCGTGGCTACTCGTCGCGATCCTCATCGGTGTCTGGATCGGCCGCGCCGTCCGCAAGGCGGAGCGCGACGAGCACGACGCACGTCGGCAGGAATCGACTCCCGAACAGCACCGAGACTCGGCGGCCTGACGACCGAGCGTTAGAGTGACCCTCGAACAGTCGTTCAGCAAGGGAACCCGGTGTGATTCCGGGACTGGCGCGCAACGGTGACGAGCTCCGGCTCGAAGTCCGATCGCTTGCTGTCCGACACCACCCTCGAAGCTCCGCGCACGGGCTCCCAGCAGGACGGCACAACCGAACATGACCCCACGCCTCGCGATCGCCGCTGTCGTCACGACAGTCGGCCTCCTCGCCACAGGATGCTCCACCGGCCCGACCACGACGGCTGCGGCCGAGGCCGGAAGCAACTATCCCGTCACCCTCGAGAACTGCGGCCGCACCGTCACCATCGACGCGCCGCCGCAGCGCGCCGTCTCCCTCAATCAGAGCTCCACCGAGATTCTGCTGTCCCTCGGGCTGGCCGATCGGATGGTCGGTACCGCCACCTGGACCGATCCGGTACGGGCCGACCTCGCGGATGCCAACGCGACGGTGCCTCGGCTGGCGGACAACAAGCCCTCGCTCGAGGTGGTGCTCGACACCGAGCCCGATCTGGTCACCGCGTCGTTCGGTGGAACGCTGGGAGAGGGTGGAGTCGCGGACCGCGACCGGTTCGACGCCCTCGGCGTCCCGACGTACCTGTCGCCGACCGACTGCATCGGAAAGTCGGCCACCAGCGTGAACGCCGACGGCGCTCGCGACGAGCCGCTGAGCATCGAGACGGTGTTCCAGGAGGTGCACGATCTCGCGGCGATCTTCGACGTTCGCGATCGCGGGGATGCCCTGGTCGACGAGTTGCGGGCGCGCTACGACGCAGCATCGACATCGGTGTCCGATGCATCGCTCGCCTACTGGTTCGCCGACACCACGGCTCCGTACATGGCCGGCTGCTGCGGAGCGTCGGGTGTCATCTCGAACGCGGTGGGTGTGCGCAACGTCTTCGCGGACACGAAGGACGAATGGCCGCAGGTGAGTTGGGAGAGTGTCGCCGATCGCAACCCCTCCGCGCTCGTGCTGGCCGACCTCAGCCGGCGCAGCATCGACGGTGACGCGCTCGCGAGCAAGATCGCGTTCCTCGAGAGCAACCCGGTGACGAGTCGGATGCAGGCCGTGATCGACAAGCGCTACATCGTCGTGAACGGTGCCGACCTCAATCCGTCGATCCGGACCGTCGACGGCATCGAGAAAGTGTCTGCGGCACTGCGGGAGTGGTCGAACGGGTGAGGGTGCGACCGGTACTGGCGGTCGCCGCCACGCTGCTGGCGGTCGTCGCGTCGGTGGCCGCGTCCATCGCACTGGGCCCGGCGAACGTCACGGTGCCCGACGTGGTGGCCGTCGTCGTCGCGCATCTCGGTGGCCCGCCGGCGGATGTCAGCCGCATCCAGGACGGCATCGTCTGGGAATTGCGTCTTCCCCGTGCACTTCTCGCGGCGATCTCCGGGTGCGGCCTGGCGCTGTGTGGCGCGATCATGCAGTCGCTGCTGCGTAACCGGTTGGCGGACCCGTTCGTTCTGGGGATCTCGTCCGGTGCCTCGACGGGCGCCGTGTCGGTGGCGGTGCTCGGTGTGGGTGCGGGCGCACTGTCGCTGTCGACCGGCGCCTTCGTCGGCGCTCTCGTGTCCTTCGTCCTGGTGATGATGCTGGCCACCGGAGCGGGCGGCGGGACAGGGCCGGTGATTCTGGCGGGAGTGGCGGGGACGCAGTTGTTCTCGGCCCTCACCTCGTTCATCGTGCTGTCCTCTGCCGATGCGGAACAGACGCGCGGAGTGCTGTTCTGGTTGCTGGGCTCGCTCGCCGGTGCGGGGTGGAGCGATGTCGCGGTGTGTGCCGGTGCCGTGGGGATCGGGGCGGTGGCGTGCGTGGTGGCGGCGCCGTCGCTCGACGCGGTCACGCTGGGATCGGACACGGCGCGCGCACTCGGGGTCTCGTTGCTCCGCCTGTCCGTCGTCCTGCTCGGTGTCACTGCGCTGATGACCGCGACCATCGTGGCGTCGGCGGGAGCCATCGGATTCGTCGGGCTGGTCATCCCGCACGCCGCCCGCATCCTCGTCGGCACCGCCCATCACCGCGTGCTGCCGGTGTCCATGGCGATCGGCGCCGTGTTCATGGTGTGGGCGGACACCCTGGCGCGCAGCGTCTTCGCACCGCAGGAGATCCCGGTGGGGGTCGTGACAGCGCTGGTGGGTGTGCCGGCGTTCGCGATCATCCTGCTGCGGAGCCGGCGCGGGGTTCGATAGTGGAATGTGGACCCCGGATTCCGGGGCGCAGATTCCACTATCGACGGAGCGCCCGACGCACCTCGGCGATCACGGCATCGGGCTCCCGGATCAGCCGGTGGTACGTGAAACGGAGCACCGTCCAGCCGTCGTTCACGAGCGCGTTCTGACGCACCGCGTCGTGCGCCATACGCTCGGCCGTCCGGTGATACGCCCAGCCGTCGATCTCGATCGCCACCCGTCGGTCGACGAAGGCCACGTCGATCACGTAGCCGCAGGACCGCACGGCGCACTCCCATCCCGTGATACGAAAGGTGCGCAGCAACCGCAGGAAGATCCGCTCCGCCTCGGACTCGCCGCCGGTCGACGCGTGCACGAGCATCGCCGCGGCACGAGGGCTGCCGATTCGTCCGGGGTTGCGAGCGTGGGCACTCTGCAGCCGGTCCAGTGACGTGCGGGTCTGCAGTGCTCGGTCGAGGAATTGGGTTCCGTCGCCGGGTCGTGCCTCCTCCAGGATCACCGCGGTCTCGAGCACCGTCAGAGCGAGGCCGGTGACGCGGAGATCACGAGCCACCGCCACGTCGACCGCGGGAACATCGCGTCGTCGCACGGTGACCGACCGGTCGCGGTAGCGCCGACCACGCGGAATGGTCACCCAGGAGTGGGCGGGCGGTCGCTCGAGCAGGCCCAGCCACCACGCGGCGGTGGGCCCACTCGCCAGTGCTCCGCGACCGCATCGGAGTACCGCGATGCGCACCATTGCCTGCTGGGTGACCGGTTGACCTGCCGGCATGTAGATTCCCGATGCCATGCGGGTCCAGCGTCCCGCGGACACGCGGCGTTCGAGCGCGGTGGACGACAACCCGAGTGCGAGGGCCTGCGCCCGGCTGATGACACCGTCGTGCCGGCCCGCGAATCTGTCCAGTTCGTCCACGCACTGTTGGACGGCCGGGGGCTCACCGGGGATCCCCGCAGGAACGGTGGAATCGAGACCCCGGATTCCGGGGTCTGACTTCCACGATCAACACCCCCGCGGCGGCGGCTCCACGAGGTGGTCCCGTGCTCGCGCGACGACGAACGCCTGCGCCGCCGTTTCCGGGCCGTGGGCGGATCGCACAGCGTCCCGGTGCAGCACGTACCCGCTGTCGATGAGCAGCGACTGCACCTCGTCGACGTCGTGGCGGAGGTAGTCGAGGTGCACGTCCCGCCCGAACGCGGTGCGGAGCTCGCGAGTGGGCGCCGCGGTCTGGAACGCCAGCAGTAGCCAGCCGTCCGGGACGGTGACGCGGCGGAACTCGGCGAACAGAGCGGGCAGATCAGCGGTGGGGGTGTGCACGATCGAGTACCAGGCGCACACGCCGTGCACAGAACGGTCGGCCAGGGGGAGCGCGGTCATGTCGCCCACCACCCACGAGGCCGGGCCCGATGCTGCGGCGATCATGCCTTTCGACGCGTCGAGGCCCAGGACGTCGAGGCCCGCACCGGCGAGCTCGCGTGCCGCCTGGCCGGGCCCGCACCCGGCGTCGAGCACCGTCGTGCCGCGCGAGGACCGCACCGAGCGAGCGAACGACGACAGGAATCCGCGGTCGAAGGGGCGCGAGCCGAGCTCGTCGGCGAAGGCTGCCGCGTAGTCCGGGGCGATCGCGTCGTACTCCGAGTGCATGCGGGACAGCGTAATTGCTTGGCCCCGATATTAACTGGCACCGAGGTACCCACACCTCGTACCGTGATTCCCTCACCGACAACGAAGGAGATCACCATGCCACCGACAGGCGCGGGAACGCGGCTGCTCAACTGGGCCTCGGCTATCGAGGACGCCACGTTGGAGCAGGCGCGTCGCACCGCGGCCATGCCGTTCATCCACCCCCACGTCGCCCTGATGCCCGATGCGCACCCCGGAATGGGAAGCGCTGTGGGCACGGTCATTCCGACGCTGCGAGCGGTCATCCCCGCCGCGGTCGGCGTCGACATCGGGTGCGGGATGATCGGCGTCGAGACCACGCTGAGCCACAGCGACATCGCCGATCTCGACCTGGCGCAGCTGCGTCAGGACGTCGAGCGCGTCATCCCCCTCTCGCCCGGAAACTACAACGGGCACCTCGACCGGTTCGAGTTCACCGCGGCCAAGATCGCGGAGCTCGAGGAACTGGCCGCGAAGAGCGGGGTGGACCTGTCGCACTCGCCGAAGTGGCGTCAGCAGCTGGGGTCTCTCGGTGGCGGTAACCACTTCATCGAGCTGTGTCTCGACGAGCGGGACCGGGTGTGGCTGTTCCTGCACTCGGGTTCGCGAGGGGTGGGCAACAAGATCGCCAAGAAGCACATCGCCGTCGCGCAGAAGATGTGCGAGAAGTGGTGGATCCAGCTGCCCGACCGTGACCTCGCGTACCTCGCGCAGGGCACGCCCGAGTTCGATCGGTACATTGCGGATCTGACGTGGGCGCAGCGGTTCGCGTACCTCAACCGGGCGGAGATGATGGATCGGTTCCTGCACCAGTTCGTGCATCGGGCCGGTACCGACACGAGTGTCGAGTCGGATCGAATCAACTGCCACCACAATTACACCCGGCCGGAGAAGCACGCCGGCAAGGATGTGTGGCTCACCCGTAAGGGTGCGGTCCACGCGGCCGAGGGTGTGCGGGCCATCATTCCGGGCAGCATGGGCACGCGGTCGTACGTCGTCGAGGGCAAGGGCAGCGCGAGCGGTCTGCACTCGGCTCCGCACGGTGCGGGTCGGCGGTTCTCGCGGGCCGAGGCACGTAAGCGCTACACGCAGGACGATCTGCGTGAGCGGATGGTGGGGATCGAGTACCGGGACTCGGCCGAGTTCATCGACGAGATCCCCGATGCCTACAAGTCCATCGACGTGGTGATGGAGGATGCTCGCGATCTGGTCACGGTGCTCCACGAGCTCCGCCAGATCATGAACGTCAAGGGCACCTGACGACCCCGATGGCCCTGCGGTGCAGGGCCATCGGGCATCACACGCTTCGCCAGGCGTCGTCCTTCACGAACTGGACGGCCTGCGGCCCCATCAAGGCCATGCCGCCGTCCACGACGAGTGAGGCGCCCGTCATGTACGACGACGTCGGGCCGGCGAGGAACGCGACGACGGAGGCGATCTCGCGTGCGTCGCCAGTACGTCCGAGCGGGACACCCGGCCGGGGGTTGTTCTCGTCGGTCTGACCCGTCATCGGTGTCGAGATCTCGCCCGGTGCAACGGAGTTCACCGTGATGCCGTACTGCGCGAGTTCGATCGCCATCACCTGCGTGAGTCCGCCGAGACCGGCCTTCGCGGCGCAGTACGGTGCCGCCCCGACCTTGGGCAGGTGTTCGTGCACGCTGGTGACGTTGACGATGCGCCCGCCGCGACCCTGCTCCACCATCAGCCGTGCCGCGTGCTGCCCGCACAGGAATGCGCCGTCGACGTCCACCGACAGCACCGTGCGCCACGAGTCGTAGTCCAGGTCGAGGAACGAGGTGGCGGTGCCCGTGCCGGAGCAGTTCACCAACACGTCGACCCCGCCGAGCTCACTGGCCAGCGAATCGACGGCGAACGGGGCGCCCGGAAGGTCGGTCAGATCCATGTGCGCGCTGAACCCGCTGCGCCCGAGCGCGCGGATCTCCCCGACCGTGGCCTCGGCGCCCTCGCGGTCGCGGTTGTAGGTCACCCCGACGTCGAGGCCGCCGCCGGCCAACGCGACGGCCACCGCGCGGCCGATACCGGAGTCGCCGCCGGTCACGACGGCGGTGCGGGGAACGAAGTCGGAACCTGGTGTCGTCATGGCGACGCAGTACCCGCTCAGAGGGCGTTCATGCCGTCCTGCCGGCTCAGGATCGGAGTGGAGGTGGGGCGTCCCAGTAGGAACCCCTGCACCATGTCGGCACCGAGGCTGCGCGCCGACTCCAGCTCCTGCGGCGTCTCGATGCCCTCGTACACGCATTCCGCTCCGATGGCGGCCGCGAAGGTGGTGAGGGCGCTGGCGGCGGCGCGGCGCATGGGGTCGGTGTCGATGCCGCGGACGATCGAGGCGTCGAGCTTGAGGACGTCGGGCTTGATCTCGACGAGCTGACGTAGACCGGAGTAGCCGGCCCCGACGTCGTCGACGGAGATGGACAGGCCCTCCTCGCGCAGATGATCGAGGGCGGCGCCCAGTGCGGTGTAGTCGCTGACCAGGTCGTGCTCGGTGATCTCGACGACGACGCGTCGGCACTCGGAGGCCTGGTCGAGGATCGGCACCAGGTCGGTGGCGACGATGGTGGTCGCCGAGACGTTGACGGCGAGGAAGACGTCGGTCGGGAGGTCTCGCGACGCCGCGACAGCGCGTCGGACAGCAGCGAGCTCCAGGGGGATCTGCAAGCCGTCGGCGGCCGCGTCGAGGAACCAGCTCTGGGTGGTGCCGTGCCCGGAAGGGAAGCGGGACAACGCTTCGTAGCCCATGACGCGACCCGTCGACACCGACAGCACGGGTTGGAAGACGATGGCGGGCCCGCCGTCGGCGATCAGCTCGGCGATGTGGTGGTTGCTGCGCGGAGCCACGGCGTCGCCGTACTGCAGGAACGCGGCGGCGGTGAGGGTCTTGCCGAGCGCGACGGTCACGGTGGTGCGGTAGTCGACCGGCACGGTGGAACTGGTGCACGTCATGCTGACTGTGGCGCTGCGCAGGCGGGTCGACTCCACCAGTGTGCGTGCCGCGGCGAGCCGCTCGGCCACGTCGTCCGCGGAACCGAGCCAGACGCAGGCGAATTCGCCCGGTTGGGTCCGGGCGACGATGGCGTCGGGAAACGCGTTCGTGAGCAGAGTCGAGGTCTCGGCGACCAGGTCGTGGCTCGTGGCTCGGCCGAGGCGTCGCTCGATCTGCACGAAGTCTCGGAGATGGACGACGGCCGCACCCAGAGTCTGTTCGACTCCGCGGGGGACATCGAATCGGGCGACGGCGCCGTCGAGGCCGCGACGGTTGAGCAGGCCGCTGACGCTGTCGCGTCGACTGTTCTCGAGCTTGTCGGTGAGGACGTCGACGTGCATCTTCAGCAGGATCGGCACGATGATCGCGGTGAGCAGGGTGAGCGCACGCGAGAGAACGAGCCAGCCGGAGACACCGTCCTGTACCGAGAGCACGGACAGCACGACGAGGATCGCCGCGGCGAAGCCCAGCTGAGCCCCCAGGAGTCGACCGGAGACGTACGCACCCGCGAACAACGACACCAGCATCAGCAGCACGACGCCGGGAAGGGCGTCGAACGGCGACCGGGAGGCGAACAGAACGACGGTGATGCCGATGTCGGCGTAGACGACGAAAGGGATCGAGTAGCGGAGGTTGCGCCCGTGGAGGTAGACGAGCAACGCGGACGGAAGAGTGGTCAGTGCCGCCACCGCGACGATGACGAAGGACGTTCTGTCGAACTGCGGCGACAGTCCCCAGGTGATCCCGGCCAGGCCCACGACGATGACCAGCGTCAACACGACGAGACGCATCGCGGGCACGCTCGGATACTCGAGGCGGGCCGCGGCGTGGTCAGCGGTCGGGATCGGACGTACGGGCAACACACACTCTCGTTCGTCGTGCCGCGTCGGCCCCGACGAACGAGGCGGCAATCAACTGAAGGACACGTCGAGTCTCAGATGTGGAACTGCGGGATATTCGGAGCTGCGGTTTGCAAGGACGGGCAAACGGTACCCGATGATCGAAGAATAGGTGTCGAGTGAATGCAACAACCGGAAATGGTCGGTTTTCGATCACGATGACAACGTTCGTTGTACCAATTCGCGACGGCTCACTGCTTGCGTGGTACACCGAGTTGCAGTAACTTTTACTGCAACAGCCTGTCGCACCAAGTCGGCCCGGCACTCACGGAGGTTCACGCCATGACGATCACATCCGACACGCGCTCCGAGTACGAGCAGACGCTGCGCACCCTGTCCGAAGCGTCCGTTCACCAGCACTTCGATGCCTTCCTCGACATCCCCTGGGACGATCCGCACTACGCGATCGTGGCCGACGATCCCCGCTGGGTGCTCCCGGCAGCCGATCCGCTGGGCAACACCGACTGGTACCGGTCGCTCCCTCTCGATCGCCAGATCGCGGTCGGCATGTACCGGCAGGCCAACATCCTGAAGGTGGGTCTGCAGTTCGAGCAGGTGCTCATCGCCGGCATCATGAACTACGCGCTACGGCTCCCCAACGGCTCGCCGGAGTTCCGCTACTCCACGCACGAGGCGACGGAGGAGTGCCACCACACCCAGATGTTCCAGGAGCTGGTGAACCGTATCGGTGTCGCCGTTCCGGGTGGCCCGAAGTGGTTCCGCAAGGCCGGCCCGCTGCTTCCGCTCTTCGCGGGACCGTTGCCGTTCGGCTTCTTCGTCGGAGTGCTGGCCGGTGAGGAGCCCATCGACCACGCGCAGAAGTCGATCCTGCGCGCCGGTGAGTCGCAGCACCCGTTGATGACGCGCATCATGCAGATCCACGTCGCCGAGGAAGCGCGGCACATCGGATTCGCGCACCAGTACCTGGAACACCGCGCGCCGAAGCTGTCGCGACGTCAGCGATTCGCGATGTCGATCGCGACGCCGATCATCATGCGCGTGCTGTGCGACGTCATCATGAAGCCGAGCAAGCAGGTGCAGCGCGAGCTGGGGATTCCGCGCGAGGTGGTGCGCGAGGTGTGGTGGGACAACGACGCCTCCGCGAAGACGTTGCGCGACATGTTCGGTGACGTCCGCAAGCTGTCCGAGGACATGGGGCTGATGAACCGCGTCTCGAAGCGTCTGTGGACGAGTCTGCGTATCGACGGGCGCCCCTCGCGGTTCCGCAGCGAACCCGCCTCCGCCGCGGCCTGATTCGATGCCCCACGTCGTCACCGGGACGTGCTGCGCCGACGCGTCCTGCGTCCTCGCGTGCCCGGTCAACTGCATCCACCCCGCGCCCGGCGAGCCCGGGTTCGGGACCACCGACATGCTGTTCATCGATCCGGCGACGTGCGTGGGGTGCAGTGCCTGTGTGACGGCGTGCCCGGTGGGCGCGATCGTTCCCGACACGAAGCTGACCATCGAGACCGCTCCGTACGCCGCCCTCAACGCCGAGTACTTCGAGCGGTCTCCCCATGCCGACCGCACACCGCTGGCTCTCGTTCCGCCGCAACGACGGCTGCGCCGCGGCGGCCCGTTCCGGGTCGCGGTCATCGGTGCCGGTCCCGCCGGGCTGTACACCGCGGACGAGCTGCTCAAACATCCCGAGGTGGCGTCGGTCGACGTCTACGACAAGCTCCACACTCCGCACGGCCTGGTGCGGCACGGCGTCGCTCCCGACCATGCGACCACCAAGAAGGTCACCGACCTCTTCGAGGCGATCGAGAACGAGCCGGGCTTCCGGTACGTGCTGGGCGCCGAGGTGGGGACGACTGTGTCTGTGGCGCAACTACAGTCGGTCTATCACGCCGTGGTGTTCGCCGTCGGCGCCTCGTCTGACCGCACGCTCGGAATCCCTGGTGAGAGCCTGACGGGTTCGGTGGCGGCCACCGACGTCGTCGGGTGGTACAACGGCCATCCCGACCATCGAGACGCCGCCGTCACGCTCGATCACGAGCGCGCCGTCGTGGTCGGCAACGGCAACGTCGCCCTCGACGTCGCGCGCATGCTCACCCGCGACACCGAATGGCTCTCGGAGAGAACGGACATCGCGCCGCACGCTCTCGACCAGCTCAGGAATTCGCGGATCCGCGAGGTGCAGATCCTCGGCCGACGCGGACCGGCCGACGCGGCCTTCACCGTGCCCGAGCTGATGGGTCTCGCGGCGCTCACCGATGTGGACGTCGTCGTCGAGGCGGATCCCGCGCAGTTGCAGGGTGACGATCAGCGGAGTCGTCTGCTCGCGGAGCTGGCTGCTCGGCCGAGATCGACAGACGCCACGCGCCGCCGCATCGTGCTCACGTTCGCGGTGTCGCCGGTGGAGATCCTGGGCCAGGACGGCCGGGTGACCGGCGTCCGCGTCGCTCGGAACGACCTCGTCGAGGGCGCAGACGGTGCCGTCGTCGCCGTCCCGACGTCCGACGAGTACGTCCTCGACGCCGGCCTGGTGGTGCGGTCGGTCGGCTTCCGCGGCGTCGGTCTGCCCGGGCTCCCGTTCGACGAGCGCACGGGCACCGTGCCGAACAATCGCGGGCGGGTGGCGCCGGGTGTGTTCGTCGTCGGGTGGATCAAGCGCGGTCCACGCGGCTTCATCGGCACGAACAAGACCTGCGCGCAGGAGACGGTGGAGGCGGTGCTCGACCACCTGGACTCCGACATCACCGAGCCGCACCACACACCCGACGAGCTGATCGCGGCGACGATCCCGCGGGCGGGTGACCTGGCGGCATGGCGCCGGCTGGATGCGGAGGAGCTCGCTCTCGGTCGACGCAACGGTCGGCCGCGCGTGAAGATCGTCGATCGGCTCGACCAGGAGGCCGTCGCGGCACGTGTCGAGGTCAGGGCGCCGCGGAGACTGCTGCGTACGTGAGATGCTTCGGTGCGATGAGCACCGAGCGCACCACCTCCGGCGACGGCCGGAGGCGACGGTGGGAGCAGCACAATGCCGACCGTCGTCGTCAGGTGATCGCCGCTGCCCTCGACGTGCTGGAACGGGGCGTGCACCCGGGGGAGTGGGTCACGGCCCAGCAGATCGCCGACGAGGCGCGCATCCACCGCACCGGCATCTACCGCTACTTCGCCGACCGAGCCGATCTCGACGTCGCCATCCAGCGCACCATCTGCGAGCAACTGGAACACACCCTCACTGCATCGGTGACGCTCGAGGGTCTGCCGCGATCGGTGGTGCAACGGGTGGTCGACTCCTACGTGCGCTGGGTCGTGGCCCACCCCACCTGGACGTACGTCATCGAGCAGAACGTCACCGGCTCGTCGGAGTCGCCGCTGCAGAGCACGATCGCCCGCGTCGCCGAGAAGATCGAGGTGGCCGTCGGCGGCTTCCTCGCCCTCGTCGACGCCGACCTGGGCGACGACGACCTGCGCCTGGTCGGACCGTGGGTGTCGAGCCTCATCTCCGGCTGCGTCGGCGCCGTGAGAACGTGGCGCGCACAGAAGGATTCGGTCGATCTCGACACCTTCGCCGCCTTCCTCGCCGACACCATCTGGTTGCAGATCACGGGCCTCGGCGCGTCGCGGGGGATCACGATCCCGAACGTGCCGCTGGAGAGGGTGCTGGACGGTTCCTGATCCCTGGAGTCAGGGTGACGGCCTGCTCGGACGCTCCCATCCACTGCACGGTCGGTCACTGCCCGTAGGTGAATCGAAGGTTGGCGTTGATCAATCTGTCGATGCGCTTGCGCAAGCTCCGAACGACGTCGTCGTCAGGGCGCGGTGGGTCGAGGAGCAATGTCCAACGGAGATTCGTCCCTGCGCCGTCGTCCGTCAGGTCGAATCGAATGAGAGCACTGGGTCTCGCCGGCCAGAGCGACGACCACACGACCAGTGACGGCGGCTCGGACTCGATGACACGCGGAAGCATCTCGTCGTCGAGCAGGCGCAACCACGGCCGTATGGTCTCGCGTCCGGGATTGACGAGATCGTCGAAAACCACATGAGGGGGCGGTGGCTGGTTCTTCCGCCGGGTCACGACCTCGTCCATGTACCGAACCGTACGGTGTCGACGGCATCATGAAAAACAGTTTTCGAGCACCGGAATTCTTGTCACACTGGACCGATGTGGGGCCCCGATCTCGAATACGTCGACGAGTGGACGTTGCCGTTGCTCCCCGACTCCGGAATGGGTGCGCCCACCCAGATGGTCGACGCGTGTTTCGCGGTGGGGTCGGACCTGCACTGGCGCCGGTCCGGTGCGCACCTGGACCTCGACCGACTTCGGTGGACCCTCTCGCTGCACGAGACGGGTGTCGTCGGACTCGGCGTGAACTCCAGCGGCCCTCGCCCACGCAGCAAGGCGAGCAACGTCGACGAGAGGACGCTCGGGATCGCGCGGTACTCGGTCGACCTGCACATGGATCTGTCCTTCGCGGAGGCGACCGTCGTCATCGCGGACATCGTGCAAACCGAACTCGCGGGGTACCCGCCGTGGGTCGAATGGCCCGTCGAGGAGAAGCGTCTGCTGTGGCCGACGGTCGTCGACGGCACAGCAGTATGGCGCGATCCCCGCACCGACCGGGCAGTGGCGCCGATCGGACTGCTCGCAGCGAGAGAGGATGACTGACGTGACTTCGTACGTACGCCCGACGATCGACGAGCAGGTGTTCCGTGACTCCGACGGCCGGGTCATCGACTACGGAAACCTGTGGTCCGACTCTCCGCCGGAGAGTGCCTATTCCGTGACCGAACACCCGGAACGCTATGCCCCACTTCATGTGATCGCGGATGCCCTCATCGAGCACCTACGCGAGACCTACGACGTCGAGATCGACGAGGGTCCGGAGACGGTGGCGGACTTGATTCGTCCGAATCGTGACGTGGTTCGGGGAGTCCGCATTCGGCCGAACGCGTCCGCGTGCGCACCTCTGACACTGGTGTTCACCCCTTACCCGGGTATCGCGGTGCACGCTGGTCTGCTGCACGATTTCTACTTCCCGAGCTGCGGGTGCGACGCGTGCGACTCGACATGGCAGGACGAAGCCGACGGCCTCGAGCGTCAGGTGTTCGCGGTCGTGAACGGCAACTATCGAGAGAGTGTGAAGCGCGGGCTCCGTCCGATGGTCGGGTACTCATTCACCTTTCCCGACGGCGCGAGCTCGGGGCGGACTGGTTCCGGCGGTATCCCCGCAGCGCGTCTCGACGCTGCGGATCCCATTCTCCGTGCACTGCCTGACGGCTGGGCCGCCTGGCCATCGCGACCGTGATCGCACCAGCCCCATGGTTCGCAGCCCGGTGTGCGGGTATCTGCTGACGGAGGTCGAGAGGACGGAGGTGGCCGATGGAGCTGCGCATCGGCATCTCCGGCTGGCGGTATGCGGGCTGGCGGGGCGACTTCTACCCCGCAGGGCTGGCGCAGCGCCGTGAGCTCGAGTACGCCTCCCGTGCACTGACCTCCATCGAGATCAACGGCTCGTTCTACTCGTTGCAACGGCCGTCGAGCTATCAACGCTGGCGTGCGGAGACACCCGAGGGCTTCGTGTTCGCGGTGAAGGGGCCGCGCTTCGTCACGCACATGAAGAAGCTGGTCGGGGTGGACGCCGCCCTGGGCAACTTCTTCGCGTCGGGTGTTCTCGCGCTGGGCCCGCGGCTCGGCCCGATCCTGTGGCAGCTGCCGGCCACGTTCCGTTTCGACGCCACCAGGTTGGCCGATTTCTTCGCGCTGCTGCCGCGGTCGACGACGGAGGCCGCTCGGCTGGGGGAGAAGCACGACGACAAGCTCGCAGACGATCGCGTGTTCCTGGATGTCGACGAGGACCGCCCGTTGCGCCACTGCCTCGAGGTGCGGCACCCGAGCTTCGACTCACCCGAGGCGTACGAGCTCATGCGGGCACAGGGCATCGGGTGCGTCGTCGCCGACTCGGCCGGGAAGTTCCCGATGCTCACCGAGGTGACCAGCGACGTGGTCTACGTCCGGTTACACGGCGACACGGAGCTGTACACGAGTGGGTACTCCGACGAGGCGCTCGGCCGGTGGGCCGAGCGCATCGGTGAGTGGCGCGCTGCGAAGCGAGACGTGTACGTCTACTTCGACAACGACGCGAAAGGCTTCGCACCGTGGGATGCGTTGCGGCTCAGCGAGATGACTCATGCCGCTGGCTCGTCGTCCTCCCACAGATAGTCCTGTGGGTGGTGATAGTGGTTCACCCGGCCCGTCCTCGACGGGTCGATGAGGGCAGGCGGGTGCCACAGAGTGCGCCCGGCGTAGGGATGGCCTGGTGGCGCTGTGGTGGTGGACCATCCGAGTGCCCCGTCGTGGACCATCGGATGGTGCATGTCGCACACGAAGGTGAGCGACTCGATGTCGGTGGGCCCGCCGTCCTGCCACTCGTGGATGTGGTGCGCCTGCGTGGCGACGGCGGGGCGATCGCATCCCGGTGCGGTGCACCCGCGATCGGTGGCCATGAGGACGAGGCGCTGGTCCTCACTGGCGATGCGGCGGGTGCGGCCGAAGTGCAGGGGCCTGCCGTCGTCGTCGCCGAACACCGCGAGGTAGTGGTCGGCGTGCGACCCCATCCGGATGACATCGCGGATCGGCATGGTGGAACCCGTTGCGGTGGTGGCCAGCCCGGTGCCCCGGACCAGATCCTCGAGACGAGCGACGATGATGACCTTGACCGGGACACCGCGATGCTTGCCGAGATCGTCGGAGGCCAGTGTGTCGCGCAGCAGTAGTTTCAGGGCATCGTGTCGGCGTTGCGGTGTGGTCCGGGTGTCGCGTGCGCGCGTCTCGTCGTCCGGTTGGACTCCGACGACGGGCGCGCGTGTGTCCTCGGGATTGCCCACTCCGGGCGCCGCGTACTTGCTGTTGTAAGCGTCGAAGCACGCCGCGGTCTCGGCATCGAGGACGAACCTCCCGCTGCGCGTGCCGTCACTGGCCTGCTTGTCCAGGAAGATGCCGCGCTTGCGTGCGCGCTCCGGCGGGAGCTCGAACTCGCCTTCCTCGACGATGTGCGCCGTGATGCGCTCGGCGAGCGCCGCGAGCTCTGCGGGACGCACCTCGCGCGCCGCGTCGGCCAGGTGGCGCTCCGCGTGGGCGCGGGTGTCGGCATCCACGGCGGCGGGGAGGTTCTTGTCGAACTTCCGGATGACCGCGACGTGGGCCGAGTCGATGGCGCCGTCGCGCAGCGCCGCGGCGGTGGCGGGCAGCTCCGGTTCCATGACGTCGCCGAGCAAGGTTGTCCTGTTGCCGAGCTGGGCGGCCACGGACAGTCGCGCGACGGCCGCTGCGCGGTCGATGGTGAGGAGTTGAGCCAGTGCATCGGCGTTGTGCGCTCCGGTCTCCTCGAAGCCGCGCTGCTGGACGAGCTCGGCCAACCACACGTGCGCCTGCGCCTGCCGCGCCCGCGTCACCCTCTCGTCCCGCACCAGAAGGGCGAGACGGTCCGAGGTACCGATGTGCTGAGTCTCGTAGGCCGCGATGCGACGCGTCAGCTCTTCTTGCGTGGCGACGAGCTGAGCGAGAACGGGGTCGCTGATGGAGCCGTCGTCACGACGACCGTCCCCTGCGTTTCCCCCCGAAAACATGCCTCACGGTACCTCGACCCACCGACAGAAATCGAACATGCGTTCGAATTGCCTACATGCGCGCAATCGGGTCGAGCTCAGAGGAGGCCGTGGCTGATGCAGAGAAACAGCAACACCAGGAAAGCGACGAAGCTGACACCGACGGATCCAACTTGTCCCAGCGTCGGTTTATCGGGCGCAACAATGCGCGAACGTCGTTTGACCATGCGAAAAGTATGCTTATCCGCTGTTTCGGCTGCAAGTCGCCCTGCAACCCCCGTCCGACTCGCCTTCGGCATCGAAGCATTCGAGACGTCGCCTGAGCGGCCCGACCGGACGGAAGCGTCGCACACCCCGTCCTCCGATCGAATGACAGGCACTGCGGTGCGGACCGCGTACCGAAGACGCCCGTGGTGGCGCTTCGAACCCCGCCGAGAAACGTTCTCAATGGTTTCATTGCCATTTCTGGTCACATTTCCGGGTTTCGGTGTCACACTCGTGCCATGTGGTGGATCGTCTACGGCATCGGCGCCGTCTGGGTTGTCGCAGCCCTGGTCACCGGGGTCGTCATGGGCCGTGCCATTCGCAATGCGGACATAGAGGACGGGGCTCGCATTCTGCGCGAGGAGACGCCTCTGAACCGAATTATCCGGACGCCCGTCACGCTCGAGTAGCGGCGCGCAGAACGGTGTCGTAATTTCCACCAATGGCGACTTCAGCGGAAACCCGGCGCAGACTCGACGTGTTCTTGTTCGTCGTGGCGGCCGCGCTCTCCTTCACGGCGATCTACGACCTCGCGCAAGGTGAACGTGCCACGAGTGTGTGGATAGCGGTGATCTGTTGGCCCATCGTCGCGGTGGCCACCTGCTGGCGATTGTTCGGCCCGCAGCGCGCGTAGCCGCGTCACCGATCCCGGATCACCACTGCCCCGTCTGTCGGGTTCCACAGGATGCGGCCGAACTCGAAGTCCACGACGCGCTGACCGTCGGGCGCCTCGTACTCCCCGGTGACCGGGAACCCGAGCTCCGGCCGCCACTGATCGAGGATCGCGCCGACGACTGCCCACGTGCCGAACCGGGGTTCGGAGAACACCCGGAATCCGCCGTCGGCCAGCAGGTCCTGGTACCCGTCGTGGAATGGGCCTGCCGGAACGAGCCCCGTGGTGCGGGCGATGTCGGCGACCGCCGGCGGTGAGGTGAGCCAGCCGCTCGCAGTCGAGTACAGGTTGCCGTGGGCGTACTGGCGGCCCGAGCCCGCAGGGAGCGCGAAGACCGGCCCCCACGGTTCGCCGAGCTCGGCAGGCGCGGCGGCGTCGAACCGGTTCGCGATGTCGCGCTGCGGCAGTCCCGCCGCGGCCAGTGCGGCCAACTGCCCGTAGACGGGTTTGGGCACGAAGGCATCGTCGAGCACACCGAAGCGCGCCTCCGGATCAGGGGACAGGCTGTCGCCGTCACGGACGGTGTAGACGAAGAACGGCCCGCCGTAGGGCACCTCGCCCCACTGCTGCGCCGACTCCACGATGAGCCGCGCCTGCGTGTCTGCATCCACGCCGGTGTCGGGTGCGCCGTACTCGGTGATCCAGATGCGTGCCGCCGCGTCCCCGTGTTCCACCATCGTCTGCCGCATCCTGATGATCTGTTGCACAGCGGAATTGGGGTACAGGCCGGCATCGGCCAGGCTGGTTCCGTAGTCGTAGGCGTGGTACGAGAGCGCGTGGAACGACCCGGCCGCACCGGCGGCGTACATGCCCGTGAGGAACTCGTTCGAGTCCGTCCGGCCGTCGGTGGTGTCCGTGTTGCCCAGCGCCCCGGCCACGACGACGGCGTCGGGATCGGCCGCGGTGACGGCGGTGAAGGCCGACTGCAGCATGGCGGTGTAGCGGACGGGGTCGGGGTTCGGCCAGAAGAACAGTCGGCCGTTCGGCTCGTTCCAGATCTCGTAGGTCGAGACCCGCCCTCGATACCGATCGGCGACGACGCCCGCGAACGCGCCGTATTCCTGCGGGTTGCGGGGAGCCGCCGCTGCGAGGTCGGAGAACCCGATGGCTGCCCACGCCGGTGTCGTGGTCAGCGTGGCCACCACGTCCAGGCCGGCAGCGCGGGCGGCGTCGACCACCCGATCGGAGGGTCGCCAGTCATAGTGTCCGCGAGCGGGTTCGGCGAAGCGCCACGAGATGTCGATACGTACCGACGTCGCGCCGCCGTCGCGGACTGCGGCCATCGTCCGAGAGACGTCCGCGTCGTCGGCCCACAGGATGGACGCGCCGGTGGAGTACCCGAGCACCCGGGGCGGCGCCACCGGCTCCTCGGGGACAGGCGGCGCAGTCCGGTCACGCGCACACCCCGCCGCCACTGCCGCGGCCGTGAGCACGAGGAAGCCCCGTCGGTTCACGCGGTGCGTCCGGCTCGCCATCGCATCATCGGACGTTCCACCAGGTAGTACGTCAGCGACCCGAGCGCCACCGTCAGAGACATGACCAGCACGAAGCCCCACAGCAGACCGAATGCTGTGGGCGGGATGGGAATGCCGGCACGGCCGACCAGGACCAGGACGGGGTAGTGCCACAGATAGGAGGACAGGGAGACCATGCCGAGATACTTGAGGGGCGCCCAGTCGGTCATCCGCGCGAGCCGGGAGTCCTCGCCGCGGCCGAGAGGCGCGACGATCGCCAGAATGGAGGCGCACGATGCGATCGCGAACACCGAGGAGATGTAGCGAGATCCGAGCGCGAACAACAGCATCGAGCCGGACAGCGCCAGGACGGCGATGCTGAGGAGAACCGCCGACAGCCGCGACGTCGACAAGCGGGAGAACGCCCCTCGGGCGATCGCGGCGTAGACGACGGCCGCCACCATGCCCCAGGCGAAGTGGTCGGCGAGAGCGAGGAAGCTGCGCGAGAACACCGCGACCCAGTTCGGTCCCCAGTACTGCTCGAGCGGTGGGAGGCCGCTCGCATGCTGCAGCCTGCCGACGACGGTGTTGACGATCAGTCCGAGCGCGATGAGCGCCACCGCGGGGATCAGCGCGGTCACGAGGGGTCGCCGGCCTCCGCGGCCGAACCGGAAGAGCAGGAAGCCCGCGATCGGGAGGACGAGGTAGAAGCCCCACTCCGTGCTCAGCGACCAGGAGGGATTGATCCCGGTCTGCAGAGTGCTGGGGAAGTACGACTGGGTCAGCGTCAGGTGCGCCAGGAGGGGGAGCGGCGCGGTGATGGTGCCGGTGCCGTCGGCGGAATGATCCCAGCCGCTCGTCACGGGATTCACCACGTAGCCGGCGCCCAGCACGAAGTTCACGATCAGGAAGATGACGATGTAGGCGGGAAACACCCGTCGGACGCGGGCGACGAAGTAGCGCTTCGTGTTCGGGAACGCCGCCCCGTCGGCGAAGCGCGTGACGTACGGCAGATAGAGCAGGAACCCGGACAGCGCGAAGAAGAACGTGAGGGCCTGGCCCAGGAAGTCGATCCGCGTCGACGCGACGATGTTCGGGGTGTGCACCACGGCCACGTGGGCGAGGACGACGCAGATCGCGGCGACACCGCGGGGGCCCTCGAGACCGGCGATCCAGGCCTTCCTCTGAGTCGGCGGTGCGGTGACGGGAGCGGGGGTATCGGTCACCGGGGAACCTCCTGCAGCTGAGCATGATCGGGTTCGACGGCGGTGTCGTCCGAGAGGGGTGTCGGGTTGACGGTGAGGAGAGCGAGGAAGGCCGAGAACACCATCGTGACGATCGGGTTGGTGACCACCGGGAAGTCCAGTTGCAGTGCGACGAGGAGGAACCCGATGAAGGCCGCGCCGATCACGCCGGCCTGCCAGTGCGTCGACGACCGCATCCGTCGGTAGGCGATGATCACCGCGGTCAGCAGCAGTGCGAGGAACGCGATGCCGACGAAGATGCCTCCGCGGTACAGCGTCAGCAACGGCGTGTTGGCGACGTAGTTCGCGTCGTAGCCGGCCACCTCGTCGATGAACTCGCGGGCGCCCCACCCTCGCCCGAAGAGCCAGTGCCCGTCCATCGACGGAAGGAAGTTGTCGAGCGCGCGGGCCCTGTCGCTCGTTCCACGATCGGACGAGCTGAAACTGGACAGGAATCGCGTGTTGACGGCGGGGATGGCGAGCGCAACGGCCGCTCCCACGAGTGTTGCCGTCACGACGATCACTCGGGTGCGTGTCCGCAGCCGCTGAAAGGCGAGGTACACCGCCAGCGCGACGATCACCGACAGGATGGCCGAGCGCGACAGGGTCGCTATCAGCGCCAGGCCGATGACGGCACTCGAGACGATGCGGATCCACCCGCGGGTCAGCGCCAATGCGAGGGCGAAGCCGAGGAACAGGAAGATGCCCGCCACGTTCGGGTCGATGTAGGTGCCGGCCAACCGGCGGATGGACGTGCCTCCCACCTCGAACCACCGCAGCGTGGTGCCGATGATTCCTGTGTTCCCATACCCGATGGGAGACAGGACGGAGATCGCTGTCCCGGTGCGGTCGAAGAACAGGAGCAGGAGGGAGCCGCCGCCGCCCACCACCGCGCCGCACACGTAGGACAGGCCGAAGCGACGCAGGTCGACCGCATCGAGTCGCAGCAGCGGGAAGACCAGTGACGTCGCCACCGTCCACTTGAGGAATTCGGTCACATGGACTCCGCTGGTGGCACTCACGGTGACCGACGCGAACGAGACGAGCAGCAGCAGCGCCACCATCACGTCGAGTCCGCGCACCCGTGGGACAGGGGGCGGGTGGGTGAGCATGGCGGCCCACACCGCGACCGCGAGGAGCAGCACCGCGGGTCCCGCGCCGGGGATCACCGCGAACGGAATGCCACCGAGCGTGAATCCCAGTGCGGCGTAGACGAACGTCGGTGAAGCCAGGGTGACCGTCACGCCGACCACCATGCCGATCAGGCCCACCGCGAGCAGCCGGGCCGCGCTGGTGCTCGATCCGGAGAGCAGTCCCACCGCGACGGCTACACCGGCGCCGAGGACGCCCACCAGGAGGGATGCTCTGCGGGGGGTCACGGCGCCAACCACTCCTGCACCGCGCGGTGCGGTGCGCCCTGGTTCCAGCGGTCGGCGTTGGTCCGGTACAGGGCGTCGCCGTCGGCCACCGCGGCGGAACGGTCGAGCAGGTATCGCCGGCAGCGTTGCACGAACTCGTGCTTGTCGTCGATGCCGTCGATTCCCAGGACGGGTCCGAGCGATCCGACGGCTGCGGTGGTGCCGACGACGGGCATGCCCCGGCTGGCCGCGTCGAGGATCTTCACCCGGACCCCGCCGCCGGTGACGATGGGCGCGACCATGGCGCGGCTCGTGGAGAGAAACGCGTCCAGATCGTCGACGAAGCCCAGATCCTCCACACCGGGCGGCAGCGGTACGGGCCGACCGGGTCCGCGCGAGCCCACGATGCGCAGTTCCGCACCGTCGATGCCGCGGGCGATGTCCGGCCACCACGTCAGCAGCCGTTCGAACGCCTCCTGGTTGGGCGACCACCGGCGGTCGCCGAGGAACACCAGCCGAGGGCCGGACTCGCCGATGTTCACCTGAGCCTTCGGGGGCAGTGTCAGATCCAGCCAGTGCGCTCGTCGCACCCCGTGATCGGAGTAGAACTGCGCCTCCTCCGCGTCGTACGTCCCGACGGAGTAGGCCTGGCGGGCGACGCGGAGTTCGTCGCGCACGATGCGGCGCGAATCGACCCGGCCGAGCATTCCTCGGGTCGCCCTCCACACCAACGTCTCCGACACGACGGTGCTCACCGCCAGGATGGGGTCACCGTGTCGACGGGTGTGTGCCCGCGAGGAGTGCAGGAACGCCTCGGCCATGTAGCTGTGGTCTGCGACGAAGATGTCGGCGTCGGTGTCGTCCACGGCCTTCACGAGGCTGTCCGACGTGAAGCGCGTGTGCACGAGACTGCGACGGGTGCGCAGGCTCCGGCTCACCAGTTCGGCCGGGCGCGGGGCCGTCTTGGGGATACGGACGACGTCGGCCTCCGCCACCTCCGGGCGGCCGGAGAGGCACACGACGGCGATGTCGTACGACGACCGGGCGAGCGTCATCACCAAATTCGCCATCGTCAGATCGCCGGTCGACTCGAACCGGGGATCCTTGGCCAGAAGGAATGCCGCTTTCATCGAGTAGCCCTGTCGTGGAGTGGTTCTCGGACCGAAGAGGACGCGGCGCCGTGCACGGCGCGGTGGTACACGAACAGCAGGGCGGCCTCGCACACCACACAGGCCACGGCCGCGCCGTACCCGCCGAGCGGTCCCACGAGCAACGCCAGCGCCGCGAGCTTCGCCACCGCCACGGCGACGGTCGCTTTCACCCGCAGGGCGTCGCGCTTCTGCACGAACAGCACGACGATGAACGAGTGATTGATGGCCCGCGCGACCACGAACAGCGAGAGGATGAGCGTGATGTGGCCGGTGTGGTCGGCGCCGCCCCAGAGCAGGATGCCGACGCCGACGACGGCCATCGACCCACCGGTGAGCAGACCGACCTTGACGACGTCGCGAAGCGCCGGCGCTCCCGAGACGTGACCGCCGGCGGCCCGGATCTTCTCGAGGTAGGTGTTGGCGTAGTTCTGGCCGATGGTCGAGATGGCCAGTGCCGCCACGAGTGCCACGGAGTAGTAGCCCGCGACCTCGTCACCCGCGACCCACCCGATCACGACGACATCGCCCTGCGCGTAGAGGGCGGCGGCAAGAGCCTCGAAGGAGAGCAGCGCGAACTCCTTCGGCCCGCCGGGTGCGGCGGGGACCTGTCCGGGGACGTACCGGAGGCAGGCGGCCGCCACCACGAGGTAGGGGAGCAGGTACAGGGCCGCGGCTGTCGACAGCGACGGTGCCTCCACCGCATACAGATACGTGGCACCGAGGACGATGCTCGTGATCTGCCGGACCGCGTCGTAGCGCATGGCGACGTCGGGACGCCCCTCGCGGAGCAGGCGGCTCTTCCAGGTGTTGAACAGCAGCTCGCCCGCCGCGACGAGGATGCCGAATCCGATCACGAACGACGCCGTGAACGCGGCGACACCGACCACCGCCACCACCGAGCCGAACAGCACGCGGGCGCAGCGCTCCCGCTCGTACCGGGCCTCGTCGAGTCGGAGGGACCGGACGTAGAACGCGTTGTCGATGCCGGCGTTCACGATGGCAGCCGTCGCCACCGCGACGGCGTACTGCCCGTACGAGCCGATGCCGAGGGTGTGGATGAGGGCGAACGTCCAGCCGAGCCCGACGAGCCGGCCGCTGTAGTTCCAGAACGACGCCACCCCCGTGCGGAGGAGATGGCTGTCGAGCGCTCTCATCGCACCGAGTACTCGGCGGCATCGACGCTCGCCCCGGCAGACCACGCGTCGAGGAAGACGGCCGCACAGTGGGTCATGGCGTCGGCTCGGCGTACCGCTTCGACCTGCCGGGTGAGATCGTCGAGCCTCGCGCTGTCGCGCACCACAGCGAGGACCGCGGCCGCGAGATCGTCGACGCCGTCGACCCCGACGGCGCCTCCGCGCTCCACCGTCTCCACGAGTGCTCCCTCGGTGATGCAGACGATCGGGGTTCCATAGGCGAACGATCGGGTGACGGCGCTCGAGGCGGGATAGGCCTTGCCGTACGGATTGTGCTTGGAGTACGGCACCAGCAGCAGTCGGATCGACTCGAAGAAGCGGTCCTCGTCGGGACCGTTGACCTCGCCCACGAGGGTCACACCGTCCATCGCCGGCAGTGCCGCCGTTCCTCGTCCGGCGGCGCGGATGTCGATGTCGGCGTCCAGCTCCTCGCGCAGACGGCCGATGAGATCGAAGCCCTTGCCGCGGTAGACGTGGCCGAACAGCCCGACGGCGAGAGGACGCTCCGAGGGCGGAGTGAGATCGGGCCGGGCCGGCACGAAGATGCGTGCCGCGACCGGGTGTGACCGAGGGAAGTTGCGACGGATGCTGTCGGCGCCCATCGTCGTGAGGGCGAAGACGGTGCGCCCCCGCAGCACTCGACGTTGCAGCGCGGTGGTGACGACCCGGAACGGGTAGTGGACGGCGTGGTGCAGGAGGCGGTGGCGCCCCACCAACTTGGTCTTGAACGGCCACCACACCGGGTACGGCGGATCGTGCACCGTGGCCGTGACGGTCACCCCGCGCAGCAGCGACGCCCAGAACACGGACAGTGACCCGCCGCTCTGCTCGAAGTGCACGAGGGTGGGGCCCTGCGCCGACGAGGCCTTCACCAGCGCGCGGATCCGCCGTGCATGGGCGAGCACCTCGCGCGCCGTCTCCGCGCCCTCGGTCTCGATGCGGTAGTCGACGACGTCGAGGAAGTGCGGGGCGACCTCGGTGAGGAAATCGTCGGCGTAGTCGCCGACGCCACTGCGGCCGGCGGCCGGTGCGACGTAGACCAGCCGCGTACGGGCGAGATCCACCACGTCGGGTCCCATCAGTAGAGGAGCGGGCGGAAGGTGGGGTGGTAGTCCAACGCGGACGTGCGCTTGCCCAGTGCCGTGGCGGGGACGCCGGCGGCGATCTCCATCTCGCCCACGTCGCGGCGGACCAGCGACGCGGCACCGATCACCGCGCCGGCACCGATCTCCACGTCCCGCAGCACCGTGGCGCGGCTCGCGATCCACGCGTGGTGTCCCACGTGCACCGGCCCGAGGCGGACACCGAAATCGTCACTGTCGACGTCGTGGTCCGCGGTGATGATGTGGACGTCGGAGGCGATCACCACGTCGTCGTCGATGAGCAGACCCCCGCGGGCGTCCAACAGAACGGACGACCCGATGGAGACGTTGTTGCCGATCACCAGCCGACGGAGCCCGAACGCTGTGGAGCCCAGCATGATCGACGAGCCCGTACCGATGGTGGCACCGAAGAAACGGAGCCACCCCTGACGGAGCGTGTGCGACGGGATGTGGGTGACGAGGAAGTTGAAGACGCGCTCACCCAGCTGTTCCTTGCGCGCGCTCGAGTAGGGCGCCGAGTTCACAGGGCACCGGCCGCACGCTTGGACTGATCGTCGACGTCGTGCCGCACCATCATGCGGACCAGCTCGTCGAAGCCGACCTTGGGGCGCCAGCCGAGTTTGTCGCGAGCTTTGGACGAGTCGCCCACCAACAGGCTCACTTCCGCCGGCCTCACGAAGGCCGGATTGATGTCGACGTGATCGTGCCACTCCGACACACCGATCTCGTCGAAAGCAATGTCCAGGAGGTCACGAATGGAGTGCGTCTCGCCAGTCGCGATGACGTAGTCGTCCGCCTCGTCCTGTTGGAGCATCAGCCACATCGCCTCCGCGTAGTCGCCGGCGAAGCCCCAGTCGCGTTGCGCGTCCAGGTTGCCCAGGGTGACTGTGTTCTGTAGACCGAGCTTGATGCGTGCCACCGACTGCGAGATCTTGCGAGTCACGAATTCAGTTCCTCGATAGGGTGATTCATGATTGAACAACACCCCTGAGCTGGCATGCATCCCGTAGGACTCGCGGTAGTTGATCGTCATGTAGTGGCCGTACACCTTGGCGACGCCGTAGGGCGAGCGCGGCCAGAAGGGCGTCGATTCCGCCTGCGGCACCTGTTGTGCCTTGCCGAACATCTCCGAGCTGGAGGCCTGGTAGAACCGCACGTCCTGGCCCGAGCTGTCCTGGAAGAAGTGGATGGCTTCGAGGATGTTCAGGACACCGCCGCCGGTGACGTCGCTGGTCAGTCGAGCGTTCTGCCAGGACGATGCCACGAAGGACAGTGCGCCCAGGTTGTAGACCTCGTCGGGCTTCGCATGGGCAACTGCACGGATGAGGCTCATGAGATCGAGGAGGTTCCCACTGATCATCTCGACGTAGGGATGGCTTTCGGTGAACAGCTGGGTCCGCAGATTGTTCTGACCGGCGACCAGCCCGAAGACGTCGTACCCCTTCTCGTGCAGCAGTTCGGCGAGGTACATGCCGTCCTGTCCGGTGATTCCTGTGATGAGAGCTCGCTTGCTCAAGACACACCATCGCTTCCGTCCGTCGAGCTCGAGTGTCCGAAACGCCGAACCCCGTCGCGTCGTGCTCCTTCACGTCCCCGTAAACGGGGCCATTTCCGGGTATCGCCGTTTCATTCTGTCAGTGCCGCTGCGCGCGCGGATGACCATTCTGAGAGACCCATGTTGCCCTGCGCTTTTCACTGATCATCCGCATACTATGAGCAATCATTCCCGGCCACAATCGCTGGGTATCTTCCGCGGGGAGAACGGGTCATGGACATACGGGAGTATTTCTCGGCCTGGCGGAGACACTGGGTCACCATCGTCCTGTGCACCGTGCTCGCGGTCGGTGCTGCCGGTGCGGTGTCGGCTCTGTCGCAACCGACCTATGTGGCGACGGCGCGGCTCTTCATCTCGACCACCGGTGGGGGGTCCATCAGCGACGCGTATCAGGGCAGCCTGTTCTCCACCGGCCGCGTCTCGTCGTACGCGGGGCTCGCGGTGGGCAAGCAGGTGGCCGAGCGTGCGATCGACGAACTGGGTCTGAACGTGCCTCCGGAGAGCGTGATGTCGAGAGTCACCGCGGCGGCCGTCACGGGGTCGGTGCTGCTGGACGTGACCGTCAGCGATACCGACGCCGCGGCAGCGCGCGACCTTGCCAACGCGGTGGCGTCGCAGACCAGTCAACTCGTGCAGGAGCTGGAGACGGCGCAGGCGGGGCAACTGCCGGCCGCCACCGCTACCGTGGCCGATTTTGCAGACCTCCCCGTCGCTCCCTCGACCCCCCGCTGGGGCCGCAATCTGGTGTTCGGGCTGTTCGGAGGCATGATCCTCGGTCTCGCGACGGCAGTGGGGCGTTCGGCCCTCGACTCGACCGTGCGTACCGACGACGACATCGCTGCCGGTGCCGCGGGACCTGTGCTCGGTGTCGTTCCCCGCCAGAAGACGCCGTCGGCGGACGTGCTGCTCCTCGGATCGTCCTTCCCGACGGCGGAGGAAGCGTTTCGCGAGATCCGCACGGCGATCCTCGCGCTCGGAGCGGGCACGCCACCGCGGACCATCGTGGTGGCGGCGCCGGCAGTGGGGACCGGATCGACGACGGTGGCGGCAGGACTGGCGGCTGCACTGGCGGACACCGGCAGATCGGTGGCCCTCATCGACGCCGACTTCCGCGGCGGGAGGCTCCCGACTCTGTTCGGTATCGGGGGAGTGCCGGGGCTGAGCGAGTTGCTGCGCGGCAAGGTCACACTCGACGACGCTGTGGTGCCCACCGACCGCGACAACCTCAGCATCATCGGCACCGGCGTCGCCACCGAGTCGTCGAGCGCTCTCTTCGGCCGCGTGACGATGAACGAGATGGTCAAGCAGCTCCACGAGTACTTCGAGTTCGTGATCATCGACGCTCCGCCGGTGCTGTGCTCAGCCGACGCGGCAGTGCTCGCGGGAGTGGCGGACGGCGTCCTGCTGGTGGCACTTCTTGGGTCGACCACCTCGGCGGACCTCACTCACGCGGTGGGGAAGCTCCGCCTGTCCGGCGCGAGTGTTCTGGGGTGTGTGGCCACCAGCCACCGCCGACGCAGGTAGGCGGGCGGCTCAGGTCAGTCGCGGACTTCGCGCCGGGTGATAGTCGAGTGCCGCGTCGCGAACCCCGATCGGACGTGCGGGGACGCCCGCGACGACGGCCAACGGCGCCACGTCGTCGCGTACGAGGGATGCGGCTCCCACCACGGCTCCGGCACCGATGCGCACGCCGACCACCACCATCGACCGACCGGCGATCCAGGCGTGGTGGCCGACGACGATGGGGCAGTACGTGGTGCCGAAATCGTCCGAGTCGACGACGTGCTGGCCACTGATCATCTGCACGTTCGACTCGATCTCCACGTCGTCGTGGATGGTCACCTGCCCCCGCGCGTCGAGCAGGCAACCCGCACCGATGGCGCAGTGCGCGCCGACGACCAGGGATCGCAGCCCCAACACTCGGGTGCCCATCCTGATGGTCGTGCCCTCGCCGATGGTGGCCCCGAACAGCCGCAACCACGCCACCCGAAGCGTGCGTGACGGGATCCGGGTGATCACCACGTTGTACAGGCGCTCGCCGGCCTGCTCCCGGGCACCCGTCTGCACGCGGGAGACCCACTGCTTGCGCGAATCGTCCGTCGAGACCGGTGCCGCCATGCCGACAACTATGGCACGAAAAGGGGCTGCTCGTCGTTGCCCGTCACCGTGCGTGCGCCACCCTTAAAACAGTCGCAGTGCCGCTTTCCGGCCGGTTTCAGCGCCCTCATGAGTAAAGTAGCCCTACCTTTTCCATTGTAAGAACGCAGCCGATGTGAACAAACATTGTTCGGCGTGCGAAGAATGGTTCAGGGCGTTATGTTTCGTCTGCACGCGGGTGGGGAGCGTCGTGCCACCGAAGACCGAGAAGGTGCGAGATGAAGATCGTGCATGTGTCGGAGGCGTTCGGCGGCGGGTTGCGCAGCGCCATCGTGAACTACGTCCGCGGTGCAGACGCCCACGAGCACCACCTGTTCGTCCGCACCCGAGTGGGCCACGAGACCTTCGACGTGCCGGAGACCGCGACCGTCCAGACATTCGACGGCGACCTCATGGCGTTCCTCCGAGACGCACGAAGGTTCATCCTGGGCAACAACTTCGACATCGTGCACCTGCATTCGAGCTACGCGGGACTGCTCCGCGCGATGCTCCCCAAGGGCACCCGCATCGTCTACTCGCCGCACTGCTATGCCATGGAGGAGGGCCACCCCCCCGCGAAGCGGCTCACGTACTGGGCGGTGGAACGCTTCCTCGCCGGCCGCGAGCAGATGCTCATGGCCGTGAGTCCTCGCGAACTGGCCATCGGACACGACCTGCGCCCGAGCATGCCCAGCCGCGAAGTGCCCAACACCGTCACCCCCATGTCGCTCGTCGTGGAGCGCCCGCCCGCGTTGGCACGCCCTCTCGTTGCCATGCTCGGGCGGATCGCCGACCAGAAGGATCCGCGCTTCTTCGCCGAGGTGGCCGAGGTGGTGGGCCCGTTGTGCGAGTTCGTGTGGATCGGATCGGGTGACGAGGGGCGCGAGTGCCTGGAGCGTGCGGGTGTGCGCATCACGGGATGGATCGAGCCGGCCGAGGTTCGTCGTCTGGTCCAGACCGCAAGCCTGTACCTCCACACCGCTGCGTGGGAGGGGGCTCCGCTGTCCACCCTCGAGGCGGCCGAGATGGGATGCCCGATCCTGAGCCGCTCGATTCCCAGCATGGTGTCGCTCAACTACCCCCTGGCGGGTACCACCCCGGTGGAGATGGCGATCGCCGTCCGGCGGTTCTTCGCCGACCTGGACTACCAGGAACTTGTCCGTGCCCAGTCGGTGGAGGTGGCGAAGTCCTTCGACTTCGCGCTGATGGCCGGGCGGTTGACCGAGGCGTACGAGTTTGCTCGGCAACGCCTGAGTCATGGGGCGAAGGCGTCCCCCCGGTTCTGACTCAGAGAGTAGGAGTGACTCGGCGCACCCTCACACACAACGCTAAGGACCTCCTGTCGAGGCAAGGTGTTTCCACCACGCAACTCGGAGTGCACTGGGAGATGGACGGGGCTCACCTCAGAACATGTGGCAACATGCTCTTCGTGAAGACCTTGTCGAAAGCTCGGCGCGTGCTTCGTGGGCGCGTTCTGAATCGCCTGAAAGGCGTACGGGTAGACCATTGGGCGCAGATCGGCCAAATTACTTTGTCACGCCCGCAGCGAGGGACAACCTTGAAGATTGGTGAACGTGCGCGGCTATATGACGGTGTTTCGATCTTTCTAGACCACGAGCATGCGTCAATCGAAATTGGAGACCGGACATACATAAATCGACGCAGCGAGCTAGTATGTCAGAACCACATAAAAATCGGCTCGGACTGCGCCATTTCGTGGGATGTGACCATCTCTGACACCGATTACCATGAGATCATCGGAGGCCGCGCTAGGTCGGCAGAAGTCGTCATCGGCGACAATGTGTGGATTGCCAGCGGTGTGCGAATTCTAAAAGGTGTAACAGTAGGAGACGGGTCGGTGATTGCAGCAGGTTCATTGGTCATTAATGACATTCCGCCCCGCTCTCTAGCTGCTGGCGCACCGGCGGTCGTAAAGAAAAACGTTGAATGGCGACTTTGACTTCTTGATCATTACTATGCGGCGCGCAGCATAAGCGACACTCTTCTTAAGTGTCGAAGATCGCCCGCGTGTCCGACCTTTCGAGGCCGATACGTCCTCCCGGCGGTGCAAGATCCGAGCCAGCGACATATATATTGCCTCGCCACACGCATCGTAAGCGGCTTAGGACTTGGACCGACCGCCCCACAGCGCCTGCTCGAGTCGCGTCAACCATGCACGCACAGTATTCTCACGTTGCCGGTCTCTAGCCGGCTTCACCAGATAGACAGGTAGTGAGCGGATGGCAGGGGCAGGAACCAAACGGCACCTGACGATCGTCCTCACTACTGTACGTACGGCTCGGGAACCACGTTGTATCGGGAAAGAGTACGGTTTTGAGAAGGGAGTCCGGTGACTCGAAGGAGCACCGCCACCCTGCCGGGCGGACGGACGAAACGACTCGTGGGAGCCGCGGGTTGGCTAGGAATCGCAACCATGACCACCCGCGGAAGTCAAGCTGCGCTCCTTTTGTTCGCCGCCACACAGATGGCCCCAGAAGATTATGGACAATTCGCAATCGCAAGTGCCATTGTCATCTTGGCTTCATTAATCGCGGAGGGTGGCGTGGTTCAGGCGACTACGACCGCAACAAATGTAAGCCTACGTGATGAGCAAGCATTAGCTGGTCGGGCCGTCATCGTTGGACTCCTGGTGGCTATTGCTGCTGTGGTCGGCGCCTTTTGGTTCTCGTTCAAAGATGGCTTCGAGCAAACCGTGTATTTCACGACGGTATTAGCCTCATTAATACCACTCACGGCGTGTGCCGCAGTTTCAGCGGGGCGTTTGCAACGTCGGAACATGTTTCGGCAACTGGCCGTGTATCAAATTCAAGGGTCAGCCTTAGCCGCCATACTGTGCGTTACCTTGATCGCAACTGGCTATCCGATGGTTGGCTTGGTGGTTCTATCATCAACCACAACGCTGGTGTATAGCCTTAGAATTTTACTTACGAAGGAAACGAGGATTGTTCCGCGGTTCGAGAAATCAGATCGGCACCTGTCACACCTTTCCAACTACGCTCTTTTATCGAATTTGATCGGTGTCTTTGGCCGTCGCTCGGGCGAATTCGCAGCGGGAATTTTTGCAGGACCCGCCGCTGTAGGACAATTCTCCATAGCCTATAGGGTGCTCACTACCGGGACGGAAGTGTTGCTTCACTCGCGGGAAAGGGTCTTCTTAGCGGATGCAGCGAGACGGGGAAATAATCTGTCCAAAGAAAATAGTTGGAAGACATCGAATAAAGACCAGGTTCGCAACTTGGTCCTTGTCGGGCCGGTTTTCTTAGCGGCGGGAGCTGCATGCTACTTAGGTCTACCGTATCTCTTCGGCCCCGACTGGAACGCAGTGGGAACGCTCGCGATGATTTTATGCCTATCTGGAGTCGCGCAGAGCGGCTTTAATCTCACATATTCGTCTCTGTATGTGATCGAGAATCCGCGCTCGGCTCTCTACTTTCAAGCGTTACAGGTTGTCGTTCTGACTGCAGCGTTGGTCGTCGGAATGATAAGCAGCATTATGGTCGGAGCGATAGCGTATGCTGTTGCATCGTTTGTATTCGCAATATTTACCGTTCCGTTCAGAATCGCAGCGGCATCAGTAAACAGGAGAGCGGGAATGATGGTATGAAACGAGTAATGGTGACCGGCTGTGCCGGCTTTATTGGATCGAAGACAGTTGCTGCTCTTCTGGAGGACCCCGGCGTGGAAGTCGTCGGCATTGATTGCATCACGGACTATTATTCACCGGAGCTAAAGCGAAATCGGTTGGCCGAGATTGACAATAGTCGGTTCGAGTGGCACGAGGTCGATATCAGATCTGAAAGTCTTAAAGAGCATACCGCAGAATTGGACGGAGTCATTCACCTAGCCGGCCAGCCGGGCGTGCGTCCGTCATGGGGAAAGAGCTTCGACAATTACGTCGCACATAATGTTAGTGCTACGCAAGCATTGCTTGAACTCATCAGTACGTCTTCGCCTCTCGCAAAAGTTGTCTACGCATCGTCGTCTTCGGTCTACGGCGACGCGATGCGCTATCCAACCGTAGAATCCGACGTTCCGAGGCCGGTAAGTCCTTATGGCGTGACAAAACTCGCAGGAGAGCACCTCGTCTCGCTCTACGCGAAGAAACGTGGATTGAGTGCTGTTTCACTCCGCTACTTCACCGTCTATGGTCCTGGTCAACGGCCTGACATGGCTTTCACCCGTTTGGCAGCCGCTGCAGTGGCGAGGAAGCCGTTCGGACTTTTCGGTGACGGTTCCCAAGTTCGAGACTTCACGTATGTAGATGATGTCGTTGCTGCAAATCTCTTGGCGCTGACGAATCAGCAGCGGCCGGGGGCGGTCTATAACATTGCAGGTGGCAGCCAGGTCAGCATGCGCACGTGTATAGACCTGGTCTCAGCGTTGACAGGCTCGCCGGTTGCGTTGGCGATGTCAGACCCAATGGCAGGGGACGTCAAGCGCACATCAGGTGGCACAGAGGCCGCTACAACGGAGTTAGGTTGGCTCCCTCGGATTTCAATCGAAGAAGGGCTCGCTGCTCAAGTCGAGTGGGTACGCGACAATCTGCAAACTGTCATCAGCTCGATTGAGAGATACGATGCTAAGTAGTGCAGGGCGGCGCGCGGTCTTCGTGACACGGTCGACGGAGTACTGGGGTGCAGAACGCAGCTTAGTCTCGTTAGCCAAGCTTCTGTCTGACCGCGCCCGACCCGTTACTGTGATGACACCGGGAAACGACCGTATTGCTGCGTCATTCGAGGGCACAGAAGTGCAAGTGCGTAGTTCGCCTCGGTCTAATAATAGGTTCCTAACGACCGCACTGTTGGGTATATTTTTGATGCGATTTCGAGCGTCATCAATAGTAATTTTTGATGCTGACGTTTTGTTCTTTGCGGGTATCTTTAAGCTTATTCATCGCCTGCGCGGCAACGTCCTAGTGCTGGATATTCATGACTATTATCCGAGCGCCCGCGGGCAGCGGAAGTTGCGAATAGTTTCTATGTTCGCGGATCGAGTAGTGGGCGTGAGCCACTTCGTATTGGACCAGATCAGCGTTCGGTCGAACACATCGAGATGTGTTCGACCGATGGTGCTTACGGAGGCTATTCGAGAGCGACCCGTCGGCGATTTTGTCGTCGGCATTGTCGGACGTGTGTCGAGTGATAAAGACGTGCATCGCGTTCTTGAGCTGAGTCGCCTCACATCGAACGATGTTGTTTACTCAATCCGAGGCGGCGCAGATGCATCCTCTGCGGGCTATCTGGCCAGTATATTGGTTGAACTTGAGAAGGCCGAGTTTTCCAATATCCGTTACGAAGGGGTGGTGGAACGGCACGCCCTTTACGACGGTCTGTCGGCACTTTTAGTTTTCAACACAACAGAACCGAGCGGCAGAGTTGTTGCGGAAGCTCAAGCGGCGGGCTGTCCACCAATCGTACCCAATTCAGGGGGCGCCTTTGAGTATGTGGAAGACGGTAGGTCGGGCTTCGTGTATAGCCACGATGACATAGACGGGTTAGCTGCCCTGCTTAATGGACTGGGACAGAATCGAGCGAACAGCTTCGAATTAGAGCAAGCGTGTCGAGAATGGGTTAGTGAGAACTATTCCCCTGACGCGAGTGCAGCGATGTATGCACAAGGCATTGCGCTATGAGTGTACTAGGTTCGCGGCGGCCCCCCGCGAGCACTCCTGGTGACCGCCCGTCGAACAGTGGTTTGAGCTTCGGCGCGATGTACAGCTTTGTGCTAGGGTTTCTTCTAGCCTTTGATAATGTGCCGGTTTTATATGGCATAACTGGCCTCTACCTAGCTTCTCCTGCTCTTGTATTTATTATTTTAGGCGTATGGTTGATGCGCAAGCATGCGCTAAAGAATCCGCGGATGAGATCTTACTCCTTCGCGTGCTATCTCTTGCTGGTGTGGTCTATAGTAAGCATCACAATCCCGACATTATGGGGAAGCGAAGCTAACCTGAACTTGGCCAAAGCAATTACTACACTGACAATCGTTTTTACTTGGCTGGCTGCGGCCTGGTTCGGCGTTCTAGTAGATGAAGCGCCGAGGTTGTTGCGCGCAATAGGTGCCGGTCTGCTGCTTGCATCGATTCTTGGTTTGGCAGTTCAGTTGACCAGTATTTTGCCGTCGGGGTCTACTGATCTAGTTCACGCCATTTCGTGGCACGCGGATCGCCCGCGTGGGTTCAAGTATGAATCGAGTTCTTTCGGCGCATCGATACTTGCGGCGTTCGCACTCCTGTCAGTTGGTGCAAAGCCAAAGGCCGGCTTCGCATTATTACCGGCTGCACTCGCGCTCGTCTTCATCTCGTCAAGTCGCGGTGCGATTGCAGCGCTTGTGTTGGGTTGCCTCATTGGAGGCGTGTTCTACGTTCTTTCTTCTAGCCACGCTGGTCGTTGGGTTGCGGTCATATCCTTTGCAATTACATCAATCTTCTTAAGCTTCTTCGGTTCGGTTTTAGTGCGCGGTGACATCTGGGCTGTTCTCCGAACCGGCACCGGCGGATCGGATGGTATCCGGACCGGTTGGGGATTGGTCGCGTGGCGTGTGCTTTCTGACGGTCCTTTCAGTCTGAACGTAGCAACATATTGGGATCGGATTAGTTACTATATTGCACAGGCTATTCCTGAGATTAGTCAGCAGTATAGTCGCGTGCAAATATCCGAATTCTATGCATTCCTCAACACCACCAGTGACTCTGGACTGTCTCCCAAGACGGTCCCAGCGCTCTTTGCCGTTTGGTTCGGGTGGGCGGGCGTAATCTTTGCGGTAGTGCTTTTGTCTTCGTCGGTTATGGGATTTATGTATCTGAGCAGGCGCACAAGTTCCTATACAGTTATGGCACTGGGGAGCAGTTGCATTATAAGTCTGGTCATGTTTGTTCCTGGGATCTTTCAGTACGAACTTGCGATTGTGGTTGGCATAGGTATTGCAGGTTCCCTCGGTGTCAGAAAAATGCAGGAACCAGTCAATCGCACAGAGGCGAGTATTACATGACGGCTCATCAGGATGCAGGTACTGTTCTGCTAGTAACGGAGCGAGGAACGTCGGTTAGCGTAGGCTTAGGGTTAGTGAGGCGTGTTGCGCATCTGACCGCAGCTCTCGAAGGTGGCGGCGCTCGGGTCGAGCTTCTTGCTTTGATGGATTCGTCCGTCGACGCGTACGTTACTCGAGTATTTCGCACGCTATCCGCTTACCGCGATGTTAGCCGTGCGGCGGCAGGTTCGTCTGTAATCGTTCTGAGTGCATTGGGATCTCCACAAATGCTAATTCTCGGGATCCTTCTAAGCCGCCAGTTCAAAGTTGTCGTTGACGTATGCGATTCTAGTTGGCGTACCACGATCTCCTCGGTTCGACAACGTATGGCAATGCCGGCGTTGAAGTCATTAATTACATCTGTTCTGCTGCCGGTGGCGGCGATCGCGCGAGTCAAACGTACATACATCACTAAAGCGGACGCCTCATTTGATAAGTCCTTAACATCACGCGGCCAGGTTGGCGTGGTCGGTCCGAATGTGCCCGCTGAACTCGCAGAACTCAATGGCTACTATGGGCCGGCTGATCAGATTGTTATACCGGCCGATTTTTCTTCGGAGCATAACCACGCAGGCTTTCTATCGCTCGTTGAAGCCGTGCAATCGGGACGGCTGGTACTGGCTTCCGAGATCGTGATATACGGTCCTCAAGCGCCACCTGGGGCTTTACCGGAGAAGTTCCGATACGCGGGCTTTGCTGATTCACTGCGAGAAATTTACGAAGGCAAGTGCGTGGTCTTCGCGCCCAACCAGAACGCAGTAGGCATGCAAAATAAGGTATGGGAAGCGGTTTGTGCGGGTCGTCGCGTGTTAGCTGGCGCTAACGCCGCGGGGGGTCTCGTTGACTCACCGTTAGTGTCGAGATACATGGATGGCACTGATTTACCAGGCGCATTGGAGAACCTGGTGTCTGGGGCGTCTAATCCAGACCGGTGCGAGAATTGGCGAGAGAACAATATCCTGCGTGGGCCAAAGGATGCGGATATGTTTGCGTTCTTAGTAGAAGGTGATTCGGTGTTATGAGAAACAGGCACGCTAAGGCAATTGCAATCGTGGGCTTGAATTTCGCGCCGGAGTCTACGGGGATTGGTCCTTATACGTCGCAGATGGCTGTAGAGCTTGCGGAACGTGGTTACGACGTGACCGTTTTAACTGGCGTGCCACATTATCCACAATGGAAGCGTTGGACTGGCTGGCAGTCTGTGGATGGTTTCGAACAGATTGACAACTTGAAGGTTGTCCGATTCTGGCATCCGGTTCCCAGAGAAGGACGGCTCGCCGCGCGTGTCGTTATGGAGACTGTGTTTGGTGTGAGGTCGGTGTTGTATTTGGCGCGGCATCGCCTACGCGGCGGAAACACGGTCGTGGTGAGTCCCGCCATGATTAGTTCATTGCTCGTATTGAGTTTTTTGAAGCGTGGGCGAAATCCGAGCTGCTCAATCGCGTGGATTCAGGATGTTTACTCGAACGCCGCAACGGAGGTGCGGTCATCGCATGGCTTAGTGAGTAAATCGGTTGAAACTCTTGAGAGTCGCATGCTGTCGGCCGCGAAGTATGTTTTGGTGATTGATGATCGCTTCAAGGAAGTGGTGCAGCGTTTGGGCGCGACTCATGAGCGCACTCGGACGATGAAGAACTGGGGTCATCTAGGAATAGCTGAACCCAATCGCATCCGCCATTTTCGAGAAGTCCTGGTCGGCTCAAGGGCGAGGCGGATTGTTCTGCATACCGGGAACATGGGTAAGAAGCAGAGCCTGGACGTGGTCGTCGAAGCGGCGCGGTTAGCAGACCTCCGGTCGTCCCCAATTCAGTTTGTACTGACGGGCGACGGTTCAGAGCGACGGCGTCTCGCAAGTATGAGTGAGGGTATCGATCGAATTACAATTATGGATCCGGTCGATACCGCGGATTATCCGAGTCTTCTCCAGGCTGCGGACTTGCTGCTGTTGAACGAAGCGTCAGGGATGATGGAGACCGCCTTGCCCAGTAAGTTGACTGCGTATTTCTCTGCAGGCAAACCAATCATTGGGGCGACTGAGAGTGGAAGCATTACTCACGACACTCTTACTTTGTCCGGCGCCGCGAAGGTTGTATCTCCAGGGTCCGCGCTGGAGTTGATCGAGGCATCTTTATCATTGCTCGCAGATTCTGTCATGCAGGAAAGCCTCGGGGACGCTGGCATTCAGTTCGCGAAGACCCTTAGCGGAGTCGTCGACGCGGCGAATATCATCGAGAAGTGTGTACATGATTTCGATGCGCTCGCATCGGTTTCACTGTCAATGGAGGAGAATCGGTGAGTAGGACGCGAAGAGCTTTGATCACGGGCATCACAGGACAGGATGGTTCGTATCTTGCCGAGCTCTTGTTGGGGAAGGGTTATGAAGTACATGGGCTAATTCGTCGCTCTTCGACTTTCAACACGTCCCGCATAGAGCATCTGTACGTCGATCCACACGATCCTGACGCTAAGTTGTTCCTGCACTACGGCGACCTCAGTGACGGTGCCCGATTGATCACACTTATGGCCCAGATCGACCCGGACGAGGTTTACAACCTGGCCGCGCAGTCTCATGTACGCGTCAGTTTCGACGAGCCGGAGCACACGGGCGATACAACCGGCATCGGGTCCATCCGCCTGCTCGAAGCGGTCCGTTTGGCTGGAGTGAAGTGTCGCTTCTATCAGGCGTCCAGTTCCGAGATGTTCGGAGCATCCCCACCGCCGCAGGACGAGAACACGCTTTTCTACCCCCGGTCCCCTTACGGCGCCGCGAAGGTCTACTCCTACTGGGTGACCCGCAACTACCGCGAGGCGTACGGCCTGTTCGCAGTGAACGGCATCCTCTTCAACCACGAGTCTCCCCGGCGCGGTGAGACGTTCGTGACGCGCAAGATCACACGGGCTGTGGCACGGATCAAGGCTGGCACGGAGAAGGACCTGTACATGGGCAACCTCGATGCCATCCGGGACTGGGGCTACGCGCCCGAGTACGTCGAGGGCATGTGGCGGATGCTGCAGGCGGACGAGCCCCAGGACTTCGTCCTCGCGACCGGCGGCAACTACAGCGTTCGTGATTTCCTGACCACTGCGTTCGAGCACGCAGGCCTGGATTGGGAGAAGCACGTCAAGTTCGACGAGCGCTACCTGCGTCCCACCGAGGTCGATGCACTCGTCGGCGATGCAAGCAAGGCCGAGAGCGTCCTGGGCTGGAAGCCGTCCGTCCATACTCCTGACCTAGCGAAGATCATGGTCGATGCTGACATCGCCGCCCTCGAGCACGAAGGTCGGCCGTGGATCGACCGTCCCGATCTTCCCGACTGGACGTGACTGTGACCGACACATCCACCGACTTCACCGCTGGCCCTCTCGATCGCGACGCGCCGACCTACATCGCCGGTCACCGTGGTCTGGTCGGCTCCAGCCTATGGCGACACTTCGAGAGCGAGGGTTTCTCCAACCTGATCGGGCGCACGTCGTCGGAACTTGATCTGAAGAACCGGGATGCAGTGTTCGAGTTCTTCCGAGACACCGAGCCGCAGGTCGTAGTCCTAGCGGCCGCGAAGGTCGGCGGCATTCTGGCTAACAGCACCTACCCCGTCGATTTTCTGAGCGAGAACCTGCAGATCCAGGTCAATGTGTTGGATGCAGCGCTCGAGCAGCGCGTGTCCCGTGTGCTGTTCCTCGGATCGTCCTGCATCTACCCCAAGTACGCAGAGCAGCCGATCAGAGAAGACTCACTTCTCACCGGCCTGCTGGAACCGACCAACGATGCGTATGCGATCGCCAAGATTGCCGGCATTCTGCAGATCCAGTCGGTTCGACGGCAATATGGCTTGCCCTGGATCTCTGCCATGCCGACCAACTTGTACGGTCCGGGCGATAACTTCTCGCCCGAGGGTTCTCACGTGTTGCCGGCCTTGATCCGACGCTATGACGAGGCTGCCACCGCTGGGGCTGAGAGTGTGACCAACTGGGGCACCGGATCGCCCCGGCGGGAGTTCCTGCACGTCGACGACATGGCGTCGGCATGCCTCCATCTGCTGGAGCACTTCGATGGTCCGCAACAGGTCAACGTCGGTACCGGCGAGGACCAGACCATCGAGGAGATCGCGACGATCGTGGCCGACGCAGTCGGTTACGAGGGGCGCATCGAGTGGGACACCACGAAGCCCGACGGAACGCCTCGAAAGTTGCTCGACGTCTCCACGCTCCGCGGAAGCGGGTGGGAGCCGACGGTAGGGCTCAGAGACGGAATTCGCACCACGGTGCAGTGGTACCGGCAGAACGTCGGCCACCTCCGGGAGTGATCACACCGCCGAATCGGGGGTGACCTCCGAGGCTGACCGTGCGCGCGTGTAGTCAATGCCAGAACGTGCGTGAGCGTCATGGATTCCGGCTCGGCTGACTGTTTACCTGATGTGGGGGCGACACACCGTCGTCCTCGGCAACACATCGGGGGATGAATCGTGCGAACAAGTCGAGTAATCATCGTGGTTTTGGGTGCAGGTGTTGCGCTGGTCTGCGGAGCGGGAACTGCCGCGGCGACAACCACATCGGACACTGTGCAGAGTCTCGTTGAGTCGTGGGAGACCGCAGTGGACGAGTGCTCGTCCGGCATGATGACCGGCGCTCTCAGCGGCGCCAGCGTGGGCGGGATGCTGGGGGCCGCGGGCGGCCCCCTTGGTGTGGCTGTGGGCGCGAGCATCGGCGGGCTGGTCGGGGAGATCGGCGGGGGAGAAACCTCGTGCGAAGAGCGCGTCATTTCCGGCCGCGCGGTTCCTGAACCGTCCAGCGAAACCAAGGGACACAAGGGCAGCGGTCGTCGGTGAGTCGTCGGTACGGGCGTACCACCATGGCCGCGCTCGCAGTGTTGTTGCTGTGCGCCGCGGTGGGCTTGATGATCAGTGGCGGACCGCCAGTCATGGTGTGGTGCGCAGTTATTTCAACTCTGATAGCGGCGGTGCGCGCGGTGGCCAGCAGACGGTGGGGCTGACACAGTGCTTGTTGGCCGTATCGCTCGTCGGCTTACCAATTTGTACTAAGATATCCTGCATAGAACGTCAAGCGGCGACGTCAGCGTACTCGTCGAAGCTGACGAATCACTACGACGCTGGGATAGGGGCGCAACTGTCGCCGACCACAAGATCCGTCTCAAGCAACGCTTGAACGAGGTCATTCGCAAATTGAAGGTGGCCACTTTCGTTAAGGTACAGGCCGTCAGGGGTATAGGCGCCTGGATCCCTGAGCCACCCGCGTTGAATCGGATCAATGAAAGGCACACCGGCTTCATCGGCCGCTGACGCAATTGCGTCGCGCACGTCGCCTATCGCTGCGGGGTCGGCGTCAGGTGGCGTGGTCGGTCCGACAGCGACTACCTTGGTCTCGCGTGGCGCTTGAGCTCGTAGGGCTGTAAAGACCGTCAAGGCTGCATCCCGCAACCCTGAACGCTTCTCGTCGCTGATGCTGCCCTGCACGATGATCAGCTGAGGATTGGAAGCCAGTGCGGCTCGGATGCGAGCCGGGTCTGTATACGGGCGGGAGTCGTCGCGGCTACCAGGATTGGTGTACCCGGTGCCGGACTGGGCCACCCGGTTGACCTCCCAGCACTGCGACTGCGCAGCGCGAGAGGTGTACGCAAGGCCGCGGTTATTTACACCAGCACCGTCGGTGTACGAATCTCCAATTATCGAGACGTTCAGGTAGTCGTACTGTCGCGACTGCGGAATGCTCGCGCCGAGCCCCTCGCTTGACTGCGCGGGTCGATTTGCTGCGACATACACGCCATAGGCAATCCCGACTACACACGCGAGAAGTGTCAAGCCCGCGAAAATGAACCATGGATCACTCAAACGTGAACGGTCCCGAGTTGTCGATGCCATACGGGTATTGTGCCGTACCGGACGGTTTCAGCGCGTGTCAGGAACGCCATGCAGTGGCGCCGGACCCACAACCGCAGCAGCACGGATCCGTGTACCGGCAGTCAACTTAACGCCACCATAGACGACAGCGTTGGTGTATATTATGGTGCCGTCGCCGACTTTGGGATAGCGACCGGATGCGTCGGTTCCTAGCGTCACGTTCTGATACAGGGTGACGTCTCGGCCGACGCGCGTTCCCCTGCCCACGACGATGCCGATCGGGTGCGGCAGGATCGGCGGCCCGTCGAAGTGCGCTCCTTTCGAAACGTCGGACGAGAAGGACCTGACCGCCCAGTTACGCCAAAGCACGTGGCTGCGGCTCGCGCGAGACGCCATTGTGAACACCACTGACGCGCGGATCGATGGGTTGAGTAACGATCGCCAGCGCGCCCGCGAGAGCGTTGTTTGCAAAGCGCTCTCGTATGCGCGGCATGCGTCGTCGGTGACCTGCCAGAACTCGCTAATGCTGGGCATGGGCAGATCATGCACCATCGCGGGCTGCAGTTGGCGTCAGGCAGCGTCATGCGAGCCGGGAAGTGCGAACCGCGCGTCAGATTCGGTAACGATTGCCGCTACAAGCGGAGTGGTCTAAAACTCGACGTTGGACGAGGGGCGGCCCCGCGGTGCCCAACTCGCAGGCAACCGCACTGTGCCACGCATCTGTACCGCGCTACGCGTGCAACTTCGGTTGACCCACAGCACTCCACAGGGGCTGATGGCCTGCGTGTGCGCCGGCCATGGTGTTCGAGCATTTCGACGGCCATCGCGGCGGTGCGCGCGATGTCAGGAAGCGGGTGGTGTGGCGAACGCAGGTAACGCCGGGTGTCATCCGTTCGATCTACGTGGCACGCAAACTGGGGTCAAAACCGGCAGAAAGGTTGGTTCGGGGTGGTTTCGTCGGTTCTGGGGTGCTTTAATGAGAACAGCAAGTGAACTGTCGGCGTCGTCCGACCCCTGTCGTCCCAGAATGGCTGCGCTGCTCTAAACCTGCGGTGGTGTCAGCACTTTCGTTGCCCCACATCAGGAGACCCCTGTGGCTCGTCATGTCGCCATCCTCGGCACCCGCGGATACCCCAGCTACTACGGCGGGTTCGAGACCCTCGTGCGCACCCTCGCTCCGTACCTGGCAGACACGGGCTGGGACGTCTCGGTGTACAGCCGACCCGGCGCGACCGTCGACGACGACCCGGCCCGTGACATGCGCATCCAGTCGGTCGTCTCTCGCGGCGTCGACACCCAGTCGCTGAGCACGTTGAGTTTCGGTGCCACCTCGGCGCTGTCCACCGTCCGTCGTCGGCCTGACGTCGCGTTGATCATGAATGTCGCCAATGGCTTCTGGTTGCCGTTCCTGAGAGCAGCGCGCATTCCGACCGTCGTCAACGTCGACGGCATCGAGTGGGAGCGTGAGAAGTGGGGAGCGAACGCTCGACGTGCTTTCCGGCTCGGAGCGAAGCTCACCGCGACCCATGCGACATCCCTGATCTTCGACTCGGTGGGCATCGCAGACAGGTGGCAGACCGGATTCGGCCGGGACGGAACCACCATCGCCTACGGCGGGACCGTTCCCGGCATGCTCGATGTGCCCCTCGGGCTCACCTCGGGCAAGTATGCGCTGCTGGTCTCACGTTTCGTTCCTGAGAACACCGTCGACGAGTTCCTCGAGGCGGCGTCGGTGATCGCAGAGAAGCACGACGTGGTGTTGGTGGGCAGCTCGGGCTACGGCGGCGAGCTGGATGCCAAGGCGGAGAAGCTGGCCGCAGAGAACACCCGCGTCCGCTGGCTCGGCCATGTGCACGACGACCAGCAACTGTTCGCGCTGTGGCGCCACGCCGGCGCATACTTTCACGGACACAGCGTCGGGGGCACCAACCCGGCTCTCGTGCAGGCCATGGCATGCGGTGCTCCCACCGTCGCTCGAGACACCGTGTTCAATCGCGAGGTGCTTGGCGACAACGCAGTGTTCGTGCCTCCTACCGCACCGGAGATCGCCGCAGCTGTCACGGCATTGTTGGAGGCGCCGACGGTTCAGCACCGGCTCGGCGCTGGTGCCGAGGAGCGAGCCCGACACCACTACTCGTGGGATTCCATCTGCGAGCAGTACGACACTCTTCTCCGGCGTCACCTGCCACAGGAGATCAGTGGGCCCAGGATTTCAGCGGTCGGATCCGGCACCACGCCCCGATCCTCCACCGTCCGCACTCATGTCACTGCGGATCGCCCCGCCTCAGGTGTGCCCACAGCAACAGCCCTGTGATGACTCCGCCGGCGCTCAAACAGTAGGGCGCCGCCCAGGAGGCTGCAGAATTCATCGTCAGCACAGCGGCGAGAACACTGAGGCCGCAAGTCATCTCGAGCGCTCGAAGTCCGAATACGAAGCGCGAACGGCGGCGCGCGGTGGCAAGACTCGTCATCGGCAGGGTCGCGGCGAAGACGGTGGTGTACAGCGCCCATCCGACAACAGCACGTACGTCGACATCGAACTCGCCGCCCGTGAGCAAGCGGGACAGCGGCTCGGTCAATGCGACGGCCGTGACGCCGACTGCGATGACGGCTCCGCCGAGAACCGCGGCGCCACGAACTGCATCGCGGGACCGAGGGGCTCGGCCCGACGTGCTCCTGGACGCGAAGGTGCTCAGGAAATAGGAACCGGACCCGTTGGCCACGGTCAACGCGGGTGCCAGCAACAACCGGGCGGCCTCGACGCCGGCCAGTGCTGTCGCACCACCGAACGATCCCACGAGGACACGGGACACCAGAAGCGACAACGGACGAACACCGGCCTGTAACGACCGCCACGCTGCGAATCCGGCGACGTCCCTGACAGCTGCATCGCGGATGCCGGGGTTCCGCAACTCCTCTCGCGGTTGGCGCACCGCGCCCAGCACGGCAGCCCCGACATACCCGATCGCCATGGCGCAGAACATTTGCGTGAGAGTCAGGCGGCCTCCGAGGACCGCGAACGCGGTGAGTGTCGCCAGCGTGACGGCTGCACCCAGTGCGTCGTTGCTCGCGAGCGCCCAGAAAGCGGTGCGAGCCGAATAGATGCGTCTGACGCTTTCGTTCAGCACCCAGGCGGCAGCGACGGCCGCCGCTGCTGCGGTCTCGCGCCCGTCGAGAAAGACGTTCCCGAACACGGCGACGGCGCCGCTCACCATCGCGCCGCCGAGAATCAGGGACCGTAGCAGGGCCGCGCGAACGCGAGGATCGAATCTGTCCAATACGGTCAGTGCGTCGCCGAACCAGCTCGTGTACAAAGCGATTCCGAGAACGAGTGCGCCGTAGATCAGAACGAAGTGACCGAAGCCCTCGGCGCCGAGGAAGCGGGCAGCGACGGCTTGGAGTACGAGACTGGCACCGGCCAGCACGAACTGAGTGACCACGGCTCCGCCCGCCGAGGACGCGACCCTGCCCAACCGGACGCGGCGAGCAGCTTTCGCGGTGTCAGGCGGCAACGGCGAAGTCCACGTTCAGAAGATCGGCCACCGCATCGACGACCTCCCGGTGGTAGCGCTCGAGGGAGAAGCGTCGCGTGGCATCATTGAGCGCTGACGTCGCCATGGCCGTCGCGGCCGTCCAGTCCGAGGTGAGCGCGACGACAGCGTCGGCAAGGTCTCGACTGTTCCCCGGGTCGACCAGAAGGCCCGTGCGTCCATGATCGACGATCTCCAGAAGACCCTCAGTGGCGGATGCGATGACGGGGCGACCACTCAACATGGCCTCCACTGCAACGTTTCCGAAGGGCTCGAGCCTCGACGGGACCAGGGCGATGTCTGCCGAGGCGAGGCTGTCCCACACATCGGTCCGGTGGCCTGCGAAGGTCACGTTGGCACCAGCGCTCGCGCGCACCCGACGTTCGAACGCCTCGTTCCCGGCGAACGAGTCACCGACCACTGTGAGGTGAACCTGCAGACCACGGTCTGCGAGCAACTGTGTTGCACGGACCGCGACATCGGTGCCCTTGCGCTCGGAGATCCTTCCCACCTGAACCAGGCGTACGGGCGAGCCGAGATGCTCACGCACCGCGGTGGAACTGCTCGGTCCGACCACACCGTTGTAGATGACGCGACTCCGCGGCATCGTGACAGTGGAGGCACTCGTGTGGGAATTGAACACCACCGAGTCCGCACACCGGAGCGGTGCGAAGAAGGTACCGCGCACGAGGGAGTTGCGAATGAACTCGGCCTCGTGGACATGACACAGCGTCGGAACACCGGCGGCGCGGCCGGCCATGGTCCACAGCGGGAGGACGATGGTGTTGACGTAGAGCGCGTCGACCCGGTAGCGGCGCAGCACGTCGACCATCGGTCGGACGGCGAGTGCGCCCGAGCTCACGAACCGAGCGAAACCTCTCGGCCGCAGAGAGTCTCGGCGGAGTACCGGGACCGGTACGACCACCACCTCGGCCCCTTCACTCTCCAGAGCGGTGACCAGCGGCCCGGTGGCCGGCAGCGCCACGACCACCCGATGACGACGCAGAAGGGCACGCGCCGACTCGAGAAGCATCCGGTCCGAGCCGTACAACTCGGCAGACGGGTGCGCGAGCAGAACTGTGGTCATGCCTGCGCCGCGCGTTCGATGGAGTCGCTTGCATCCAGAACAAGGTTGAGTGCGCGCCTCAACATCGTGCTGGACGTATGCACTGTGTAGGGGAAGTAGACGACTTCCACTCCGACGGTGGCGAAGTCGCGTTCGAGTCGATCACCGCGCGGAGTGCCGCGCCAGTCGTCGCCCTTGAAGATTCTGTCGAACCGCACGGACTTCCATGTGTCGAGCTTGTCCGGGACGACCTCCTCGAACACCTCGTCGACGTAGGAGATGTGAGAGACGATCTCGAGACGCTCGGCAGCGGGGACGAACGGCCGCTGGCCCTTGGCCAGTTCGCACATCTCGTCGGAGACCACGCCGGCGACCAGATGATCGCACTGGCTGCGGGCGTGTTTGAGGATATTGAGGTGTCCGACGTGGAACAGGTCGTAGACCCCCGGGGCGTACCCGACGATTCCGTGGCGCATGAGGGTTTCTCCAGCATTGAGCGAAGTCAGCGATTGCTTCTACGCGAAAAACAGGTGAATCAAAGGTTATCATCAACCGAACAGTCTGTATCGACCTCAGAACGGAACATCTCATGCATGACGCCGGCCCCTCTCCGTACCGGTCTGCGCTGCACCGTCTGCGGGCCGCTCAGAAACCCGCCCGCGGAACCGCCGCCTATTCGCGGCTCGTCAACCGTCCGCTGGGCCGACGTGTGGCGGCGTACGCCAGCACCATCGGCATGACGCCCGACCAGGCGACGGGTCTCAGTGCTCTGTGTTCCGGGGTGGGCATCGCGATGATCGCACTGGTGCAGCCAACATGGTGGGTCGGCATCGTCGTGGGCCTCGCCCTGATGGCCGGCTATGTCATGGACTCCGTGGACGGTCAGCTGGCCCGGCTCGCCGGGCGAGGATCGGTCCGCGGCGAATGGCTGGACCACACGGTCGACTGCATCAAGACGCTGACTCTCCACTCTGCCGTTCTCGTCGCGTGGTTTCGCTGGTCGCCCTTCGACAGCACGGCGGCACTGCTGATCCCGCTCGGCTACACCATCGTCGCGTCCACGACATTCTTCGGCTGGATCCTGATGTGGTCACTCAGAGCCAAGAACCCGTCGGCGCCCGCGGCTCCGGTCGACGGCGACCGGGAGCATCCCCTCCGCATGTACCTGTTGCTTCCCACCGACTACGGCGCGCTGTGCGTCGCGTTTCTCCTGCTGGGCTTCCCCTCGGTGTTCGCAGTCGTCTACAGCTTCTTCTTCGTCGCCGCAGCGGCCGCACTGGCGCTGGCACTGGTGAAGTGGTGGCGCGAGCTGACGGTGGTGGACTCGGAACGGTCCGGCATCGCGGGATGACTCTCGGCTCAGTTTCCGGTCCGGGCATCGAGGGCCGGACCGCCCCGATCGCTCCGGGAGGTCGTTTCCCCGCCCTGACGACCCATCTGCCACGCAGGCTGTGGATACCGCTTCTCCTCCTGGTGGTCGCATCCATTCCATGGCGCCGCGGGGTCTACTTCTCGGGCGGCCTCGACACCGTGGTGCTTCTCAAGGCTGCGATCACGGTGATCGCAGCCGCGATAGCGCTGCCGACCGGGCGTGCCACCCACCGGCGAGTGCCGGCCGCACCGTTTCTCCTGCTGGGGCTCTATTTGTCCGCCTCCGCGGTCGGGGCGTCGATGTACGGCGACCTCGTCCCCAGCCTCGCGTTGGTGCTCCGAGTAGGTCTCGCGGCGGTGGTCGTCCATTCGTTGTTGACGTCGTTCCACCCGTTCGACGTGATCGCCGCTCTCACCCGCGTGATGTTGGCCGTGGGACTGTTCGCCGCACTCACCGGCCTGCCCACGCTCGCCTCGGGGCGGCTCTCCGGTGGTGTGCCGCCCATTGCGCCCAACGAGATCGCGATTCTGTGCGGCGTTCCGTTCATCGTGCTGTTCTGGCGGGCGGTCTATGTCGAGCGCACCGCAGGCCTCGTACTGCTGACGGCAACCCTCGCGGGCATCGTCCTCGCGACGGCGTCGCGCACGGGCATCGCGCTGTTGGTGGCGTCGTCGTTGCTCGCCCTCGTCCGCGCACGGCACGTCCGCGCGACCGTCATGGTGGCGGCGTTCGCCAGCCTTCCGTTGCTCGTCTACGTCTTCCTCTACACCGATGCAGTAGCCGGGTTCCTCGATCGAGGCGGTACGGGTAACACTGCGACCTTGAACTCCCGCACCATCGCGTGGAGTGCAGCCGTCGATCTTGCACGAGAGCCCTTGCAGCATCTTCTCGGTGCCGGCATGTCTCGCAAAATCATTCCGGTGAGCGGTCAGTACTGGTCGAGTCAGACTCTCGACAGCACCTGGGTGTCCACGCTGGTGCAGGCGGGGTACATCGGACTGCTTCTCCTGGTGGGACTGATCGTGTTCGGTGCATCCGCCGCGGTGGCCGCCGTGCGTCCGGTGTCGGTGCTGCTCGTTGTCCTCCTCGTGTTCTCCGTCGGTCGCAGCATTCTCGAGAGCGGAATGATGGACGCCAGTTCCGGGTTCCTGACCTTCTTCGTGGTGGTCGCGGCGGCGGGCGCCCATCGGTTGCAGCGGGACGTCGACGATCCCGTCGAGAGCGGTAGATCGACTCCGACTCGATGACTCGGGCCGGTGGGTGCAGAATGTCCAGTCGTGCGATTACTGGGTCGTCTTCTCAGCTGGGTGCGGTCACGATCCGCACTGAGGGCTCGACGTGACCATGCGTACACCTGCATGTGCGCGTCGTGCCGTTACACGCGTGACTGACCAGGTCAACCGGGTTTGCGCGCGCGCCAGCGTCGCCGGACGTGTCCGGTTCTTGCGATCTACCGGCCGATCCATCACCATTCCACAGTGTCCGAAGCCTCCGCTGACCCCCGCATCACCGTCGTCGTACCCACGTACAACGAGCGCGAGAACCTTCCCAAGCTGGTCGGAATGCTCACCGACCTGCAGATGAAGAACCTCGGCGTCCTCGTGGTCGACGACGGATCGCCGGACGGGACGGGCGATGTGGCGGACGGACTCACCACCTCCGCCGCCATCCCGGTGAGTGTTCTGCATCGCACCACCAAGGACGGGCTGGGCCGCGCGTACGTCGCGGGCATCCTGCGCGCGCTGGAGGAGGGGGCGGACATCGTCGTACAGATGGACGCGGATCTCTCTCACCCGTGCGAGGCCATTCCACGCATGGTGCAGCGCCTGGAGGAGTCGGACGCCGCCGTGGTGCTCGGATCGCGCTACGTGCCGGGCGGCGCCGTCGCCGAGGACTGGCCGTGGCACCGCAAGGCACTGTCGAAGTGGGCCAACCTCTACGTCAACGCGATCCTGCGGTTGAAGGTCAAGGACGCGACGGCCGGCTTCAAGGCCTGGCGCGCATCGACGCTGCGCACCATCGACGTCGCGTCCGTCGGCAGCAACGGCTACGCCTTCCAGGTGGAGATGAACTACCGCGTGATCAAGCACGGGCTCCGCATCGCCGAGGTGCCCATCCGCTTCGAGGAGCGCGTCGACGGCACCTCCAAGATGAGCCTCGCGGTGCAGCTCGAGTCCGCCGCGGTCCCGTGGAAGCTGCTCCGCAGCGGGATCGGAAAGTAACAGGCGCATTCCGCGTCCGGGACACCGCGCGTGGGACACTGGGTGTCGAGGCGCACAGTGCGTCCTGAGGAGGTTCGCTCGTGGATTCCATGCCCGAGGACCCCACCCGCGACGACGATCGTCACGGTGCCTCGCGTGACGGCGCATCGTCGTTCACCGGCATCCGCCACGTCACCGAGACGTCGGTTCGGCTGACGGGTGTCGACGGTGCCGCGGTCGCGCTTCTCGGCACCTCGCACGATGTGCGTGAACTCGTCTTCGCCACCGACGCCCTCTCGCAGCAGCTCGACGAACTGCAGTTCACCGTGGGTGAAGGCCCGTGCATCGATGCGCACCGCTCCGCCGAGCCGGTCCGGGTGGGCGACATCCGCTCGCCCGATTCCGCGGCCCGCTGGCCCATCTTCGGCCAGGGCGCGGCCACCCTGGGCGCTCGCGGGATGTACGCCTACCCGCTGCTGGGTGGCGCCTCGTCGTTCGGCGTCCTGGAGCTCTACCGCTCGACTCCCGTGGATCTGACCGACGTCGAGCACGACGCGGCCCGCATGTGCGCCGTCGCGATCGCGCGTACGGTGCTCGGGCACTACGTGAACCCGGACGGCACCGCCGATGCAGCGGCGCCCCCGGAGGACGCGCTGGCATCGGAGGACGTCGCCGCCATCGAGGGCGCGGGCCCGTACAGCCGCGCCGACGTCTACGTGGCGGCGGGCATGATCGCGGTGCAACTGGCCGTGACCACCGATGTGGCGATGGATCGTCTGCGCGCGCACGCCTTCGCGCGGGGGCTCAGCGTCACCGAGGTCGCCGCCGACGTCGTGGCCCGTCGGATCAGCATGAGAGCCGAACGAGACAACGGAGGTCCCCGGTGAACACGACGCCCACTCGGCTCGCCCTCGCCGACATCACCGCCACGCTGGTCACTCGCTTCGACCTGCCCGCTCTCCTCGAACGCATCGCGGGCACCGCACTCACCGGGTTCGACGCACACATCGCCGTCATCTCCTTGCTGGACGGCGACGCGCTGCACGCCGTGGCCACCGCCAGCGTCGGCAGTGCGGCGGCCGACGAACGACTCTTCACCTCCGGCCCCGTCCGCACCAGTGCCCGGGAAACGGCCGTGGCCATGATCGGTGACGCCTCGGCGGCGGGAACCAGCCGGTGGGAGCAGTACCGCGCTCTCGCCGAGGAGAGCGGAGTGGGCGCCGTGCGGGCCTATCCCATCGTCGCGCTGGGCGTCGGACTCGGCGCCTTGGCCGTCTACACCGCCGAGCCGTGGGGGACCCAGCGCCCGGACGAGCTGGGACAGATGCTCGCCGACCTGACGGCGCTCGCTCTCACCACCGGAGCGTCGGAGATGCGACGCGTCGACGCGTCGGCCGCCGTGCAGGCCGTACTCAGCGGCGCGGCCACCATCTCGGGTGCGACCGGTGTGTTGGCCGAGTTCTTCGACGACACCACGGCGGCGGCACGCACTCGGCTGTCCCGCCTGGCGCGGGCGCACGGCACCACGGACAGCGAGCACGCCGCCGCGATCATCGCCGCGCAGAACGTTGCGCCGGCGGACATCGGATCGTCGGAGCTGATCCACCGGCCGACGAACTTGGTGCCGCCCCGGCGCTTCGACTCCTGACGTGTTGCGCTGACTCAGGATTCGGCGTAGACCACCACGGTGTTGCGGCCCGCGGCCTTGGCTCGATACATGGCGATGTCCGCGAGGTGCATGCCGTGGTTGATGGTCGAGGCGATCGGGGCCGCCGTCATCCGAGTGGTGTCCAGACACGAGACCCCGATGCTCACCGTCACCGGGATGAGGTCGGCCGGATCGGACAACGCGACGCGGATCGACTCGGCGAGAGCGTGCAGTTCGGTGGACTGCGCGTCGAGCACCACCAGGAACTCCTCGCCGCCGCGACGGGCGACCACCGCGCGATCACCCAGGTGATCCCGCAGGCGTTGCGCAGCGAGCGCGAGCACGCCGTCGCCCGCGATGTGGCCGTGATGATCGTTGACCCACTTGAAGTGATCGAGGTCGACGAGCAGGAATCCCACCTGTGAGCGTCCGCGGAGCTGCCGCTTCGCCTGCACCTCGAGACCCCGCAGGTTGAGCAGTCCCGTCAGCGGGTCGGTCCGCGCGCTGTCGATCTGGCGCTCGAGGTGTCGATGCAGGGAGATCGACGACGTGCTGACGATGGACATCGTCCCGTTGACTGCCAACCAGATGCTCGTCGCCGCGGCGATGGTGGCCATGGCGCCGATCGGTTGCTCACGCAGCACCAGCGCCGTCATCCAGGCGATCACCACGGTGGTCAGCACCAGATGCACCACCACGGTGGCACGTCCACCGAAGAACGCGACGTACGAGCTGATGACGGCGAACAGGGCGCACCCGGCCAGACCCAGGGCGTGACTGCTGCACAGCAGAAGGAAGATGGACGTCCCCACGTCGGCGTAGACGGTGAAGGCCACGGCGACCGCGCGCTGAATGCGGGCGCGGCGCCACCAGGTGAACGACTTACGGGCGGTGGCGACCGCCGCGGCCACGGGAACGGTGGAGAGCAGGACGACGATGGCGGCGACACGCGGAGCGCCGGCGGCCGGGCCGGCGGCGCTGAACATCGTCAGGATGCCGGGGACGGCGAAGGACGGGATCAACACGGCGATACGGCGACGAACCATGTCGACGATTGCTGCTTGGGGACGGCCACGACTGCGGTCTGCAGACCCCGGGCGTATCACCTGTCGGACGGTATCAGCGTGGAACCTGCGTCGAGGGACTGTTACGCGCTTCCGTCGGTCTCGAGCCTTGTTTTGCGTGCGAGTAACAGGAGCGGCATCAGGAATTGTCGTTCTCGCGCGCAAGTCTTTCGATCAGAGGTCTGGTGCGATACGGAATTGCTTCACGCATGACCACGGAGACCGTCGTGCGTTCGACTCCGGGGACCGCGAGAATGAGTCCGGCCACGCGATACAGATCATCGGCGTCGGCAGCCGAGACGCCGATCTGGAGATCTGCTCCGCCCGAGACACCGACCACCTCGGTCACCTCGGCGATGTCTCGTAGTCGATCGATGACCGCTTCGAGGCGGTGTTGGTCCGTCACCGCGCCCACGTACGCACGAAGGGGATACCCCAGGTCCCGAGGGGACACGAGCCGGTCCATCGGGGCGAGAGTATGTGAGTCGTCCCAACGAGAGAGCCTGGCCTGGACCGTGTTTCGAGCCAGCCCGAGGACCGAGGCGAGATGGACTCCGGTGGCGCGAGGGATGTCGCAGAGCGCGAGCAACAGGCGAGCATCGGTGCGGTCGAGCTTGGTCACGTGGTGAACTGTGCCACACGGCGAGCGGAGCAGGTCGAAGTATGCAGTGCTCACGAGACGGTCGTGAATTCGGAAATCGGTGTTTCTCACATTTATCGCGTAAAAACCGGAGCGGGGCTTTCGCCCTGTTCCGAGATGCCCGACGGTCACGACATGGTTAAGGTGAGTCCAGAAGTTTGCCCCTGATGTGTGGTCCGGATGCTCGGTCCGGCCGTCATCGATGTGAGGAGTCGTCTCGGTGGAGATATCTGATTACGTGAGGATTCTCCGCGCGCGGTGGATCGTGATAGTGCTGACCACGGTGATCGCCGCAGCGGCGTCACTGGTGTTCTCGCTCGTGTCCACGCCCGTCTACGAGGCCTGCACGCGGCTCTACGTCTCCACCGGCTCGTCGTCGTCCTCGGTGACCGAGGTGTACCAGGGCAACCTGGCCTCGCAGCAGCGCGTCGCCTCCTACACGCAGCTCCTCGGCGGCGAGAGCGTCGCGCAGCGCACCATCGACAGCCTCGGCCTCTCCATGAGCCCGTCGACGTTGGCGTCGAAGGTCCGCACCACGTCCTCACCCGACACCGTGCTCATCGACACGTGCGTGTCCGACTCGAACGCCACCACGGCGCGCGACCTCGCCAACGGCATCGGTACCACCTTCGTGGACTTCGTCGACGATCTCGAGACGCCTCCCGGCGGCGGCGCTCCGCTGGCCCAGGTCAGCGTCGTCGAACCGGCGCAGGTGCCCACCGGCCCGATCTCGCCCAAGACCACCCGCAACCTCGCGCTCGGTGTCGCCGTCGGTCTGCTGCTCGGTATCGCGCTCGCCGTGATCCGCGACCGGCTCGACAACACCATCAAGGACCGCGCCGCCCTCGCCGATCTCTCGGGCGTTCCCGTCGTCGGCGTCGTGCCCTTCGACAAGACGATCAAGGAGGAGGCAGCGCTCTCCTTCGCCGAGTCGTCCTCCGGCACCGCCGAGGCGTTCCGCGAACTGCGCACCAACCTCCAATTCCTCGAGGTGGACTCGCCGCCCCGTGTCATCGTCGTGACGTCCGCCGTGCCCGCCGAGGGCAAGACGACCACGGCCGTCAACCTCGCGCTGGTCCTCGCCGAGGCCGGCCACCGCGTGGCGCTCATCGAGGGCGACCTGCGTCGTCCCCGTGTCTCGAAGTACCTCGGCCTCGTCGGGTCCGTCGGCTTCTCCACCGTGCTCTCCGGGCAGGCGGACGTGCAGGAAGTGTTGCAGCCGACCAAGTTCCACGGCGTCGACGTGCTCGCCTCCGGACCCTTGCCGCCCAACCCGTCCGAGCTGCTCGGCTCCGAGGCGGCCCGCACCGTCATGGACACGCTCCGCGCGAGCTTCGACTACGTCGTCGTCGACGCACCGCCGTTGCTGCCCGTCACCGACGCGTCCGTCATCACGGCGCACGCCGACGGCGCCATCGTCGTGGCGCGCCACGGCCACACTAAGCGCGACGAACTCACCCGTGCACTGGGCAACCTGACGCAGGTGGGCGCTCCGATCCTGGGCGTCATCCTCACGATGGCCCCGTCGCGCGGCAAGCGGGACTACGACTACCGCCACTACTACGAGACCGACACCACCGTCGCTCGTCAGGACGCTCCGTCCGCCGCCGTGCGGCCGGCAGCGCCGGTCGTGGTCCCCGAACCCGCACCGGAGCCCACCCCCGAACCGGCCCCCGAGACCTACCCCGCGCCTCGCTACGAGCCCACTCGGAGCCATGGCGGTCGAGCTGCTCGACGTCAGGCCGAGGCCGCCGGCAACGGGTACGAGGCCGGCAACGGGTACGACGCGGAGCAGGTTCCGAGCCGATCGACGATGCGTCCGCCGCCTCGCCGTCCGTATCAGTCCTGACGGCGGCGGTTCACGAGGGCGACGCCTACCAGTGCGCCGAGAAGGGCGCCGGTGACGGTGTAACCGACAGCAATCGCGTCGACGTCGAGGCGAGGAACGTTGTCGACGACGGTGTCGTCGAAGGACGCGCCGTCAGGTGTCGGTGCCACCGCGAAGGACGAGTCGGTCACTCCGACGATGTGGACGACGGGCGGGTGCACGGTCGAGACGATCGCACCGGCGGCACCCACTGCTGCACCCGTGACGGTCATCGCGACGACGATGCCGATCGCTCGGCCCACGAGGTGCCGGCGGGAGACATAGTTGTACGTCAGCCCGCAGGCGACACCGATCAGGGCCCCCAGAAGAGGAAGCACCAGAACGGTCGGCCACCAGGTGGGGCCGTCGACGTGGCGCAGGTAGTCGGAGACGCTGATGTACCCGACATCGGTCGGTGACATGTGGGGCGGCGGTTCGGCGTCGACGTAGATCCGCGGAACGACGTAGTGATGTCCGAGCGCAGTCGACAGTCCCAGCACGAGACCGAACAGTGCCGGGGCGGCCGGGGGACGCCGCACCGTCAGTTGTCCCCCGACTCTGTGTCTCCCGACTCGGCGTCGTCCGCGTCGGTGGTGGTCGTGGACGTGCGGGTGCGCCGCGTCGTGGTGGTCGGCTCGTCGGCGGTCGTGGATGCGGTGGTGGTCGGAGGCGGCGTGGTGGTGCGCCGGGGTGTGGTGACGGGTGCGATCTGCCACGTCGGGGACGGCGGCACCTCGATGGTGGGGGCGTAGGTCAGGCTGCCCACGACGGCGACCGTGCCGTCGATGGGTGGGGGAGAGACCCGACGAACGTCCGCGTCGAACACCCCGCCGGCGGCAGCGACGGTGAGCCCGCCGGCCAGGGCGGCCGCGGCGATACCCGTCACGACGGCGACGGCAGCTCTCTCACGCATGGTCTCCGTGCTCCGTTTCCGCCCGTGTCCTCGAGCCGGTTCATACCGTAGCCGGGGAAACGGCTGGTGGCAGTCCGAACAGAGGTCAGCGGGCGGCCCAGATCTCGAACAGGGGGCCGAGCGCCTCGGAGATGGCGTCGCCCACCCGCTCGTACACGTCGGTCGACTGACCGATGGGATCCATGATGTCGAGCTGCGTCACCGGGTTCGCCGCGCGCTCGGAGACCCACGCGGCAGGGTCGATCACACCGGTGCGCCGCGCGAACTCCGCGGCCTCGAGCAGGGTGAACGTGCGCCGGAGGTTGCGGGGCGCCACCGTCAGCACCTCGTCCCGGTGCCGCGAGGTCATCGTCAGCACCAGATCCGCGCCGGACGCGATGGTCGGGGTGAGCCGGCGGGCCACGAACCCGGTGGGATCGCCGCCCAGGGACTCGAGAACGCGGGCCGCCTCGGCCTGCACACCGTGCCCGATCACCGCACGCGTGCCGGCGCTGTCGGTGGTCACGTCCAGCTTCAGATCACGGGCGAACGCGGCGGTCAACCGTTCCGCGGTGGGGGAGCGGCAGATGTTGCCCGTGCAGACGTAGAGGACATGCATGAGCGGAGTGTAGGTGCGTGCCGGTCTCAGGCGCGCACGCTGTCCGTCGTGGTGTACGCCTGGTCGTCGAACCGCAGGCTGTCCCCTCCCGCGCGCTTCGCCTCGTACATCAGCCGGTCGGCGCGGCGGATCAGCAGATCGACGTCGTCGGCGTTGCGGGTCCACCTGTTGCCGGGGATCCAGGCGACTCCGGCACTCGCCGTGACGGGTACCTCGTCGGCGTCGCACCGGACGGCGGCGTGGACGTCGTCGAGACGGTTCCGCATCTCCGCCCACGGCACGATGCCGACGACGCAGAACTCCTCACCGCCGAGACGGGCGACGTACGCCCAATCGGCCGTACGGGTCTGCAACCGTTCGGAGACCCGTCGCAACACCTCGTCTCCGCCGTCGTGACCCACGCGGTCGTTGACCGACTTGAACCTGTCGAGGTCGATCACCATCATCGCCACCACCTCGTCGTGGCGCGCCGTCGCCAGCAGCGGCGCGTGCACCACTGCGCCGAGCCCCCGGCGGTTGAGCGCCCCGGTCAGCGGATCGGTACCCGACTGGTACGCGTCGTCGCGCAGGTTGGACAGCGGGATCTGCGAGAGCAGCGGTGCGAGGAGGAACAGCGCCAACTGCACGACCAGCAGAACGGACAGGTAGGCCACGTCTCTGCCGCCCTCCACGGCGGCCGAGACGAAGAAGTACAGGGACACGGCCACCGTCAGCGCGATGTGCGCCATGAGCGTGCGGATCGAGTGGAAATAGCCGCAGTAGATGCCGAGCAGGGCGAACACCACGGACACGGTGAACGAGGCCTGCACGTCGGCCAGCATCGACAGTCCCACCACCAGCGCCACGTCGTCGCCGAACAGGAAGACGAGGGATTGTCGACGAGACGGCCACGTCCCGCGGAGCCACAGCAGCGCCGACACGGCGCCGGTGACCAGAGCGGCGATGAACGCGCCGCGTGCGAGCGGTGAGGAAGGTGCCCCACTGGTGAAAAGCATGAGGGAGCCGGCGAGCACCACCATGAGCACCACTGCGGCCATCATGTGGCGGTAGGGCCGCTGCAGTCCGCGCTGCGCCATGTAGCCGGGCATCGCGGAGTAGTCGAACGGTCGACTCCACCAGTCACCCACAACACGGAACATCGACTGGCAACTCTCGGCTGGGAAGAATGGTGAAAGGCAAACCTACTCACAGGGTCGTGACGACGCACCACTTCGTTACACCACTGCGACCTCACGTGACAGGATTTCGAGCATGGTTGATGAACTCTCACGACAGCGCCCGAGTGTCGTCGTCGTCGGCGGCGGATTCGGCGGGCTGTACGCCGCCCGACGACTGCGCCACATCGACGGCGACGTCACCGTGATCGACCGCGGCACATCGCACGTCTTCCAACCGCTGCTCTACCAGTGCGCCACCGGCCTGCTGTCCGAGGGGTCCATCACCTCGCCGCTGCGGCACCTCCTACGTCGGCAGAAGAACACCCACGTCGCGCTCGGGGAGGCGTCGGGCATCGATCTCGAGAAGCGCCGCCTCACCGCCTCGCGCATCGACGGGTCGACCTTCGAGCTGCCCTTCGACTACCTCGTGTTCGCTGCCGGTATGCGGCAGAGCTATCACGGCAACGAGGAGTTCGCGAAGTACGCGCCCGGCATGAAGACCGTCGACGACGCGCTCGCGATCCGCCGCAAGCTCATCAGTGCCTTCGAGATGGCCGAATCGCTGCCCACTCCCGAGGAGCGCCGGCCCTGGCTCACGTTCGCGGTGTCCGGTGGCGGCCCCACCGGCGTGGAGATCGCCGGACAGATCCGTGAACTCGCGGTGGGCGCGCTCGAGCACGAGTTCCGCGCGATCGACCCGAGCGAGGCGCGGGTGCTGCTGTTCCACGGCGGTGACCGCGTCCTCGAGTCGTTCGACGCCAGGCTGTCGGCGAAGGCTCAGAAGACCCTCGACCACATCGGGGTGGAGACCCACCTCGGCGTCCACGTGACCGACGTGACGGCCGACCGCATCGAGGTCACCCGCAAGGCGGACAAGCAGAAGACGATGTACGACACCCACACGGTGCTGTGGACAGCGGGCGTAGAGGCGGTGCCGTTCGCCGGCACCTTGGCGTCGGCACTGGGCGTCACGCAGGCACGCGGCGGACGTATCCCGGTGGAGAAGGACCTCTCGGTCGCCGGGCACCCGAACGTGTACGTCGTGGGCGACGTGGCCGCTCTCGACGACCTGCCCGGCGTCGCGGAGGTCGCCATGCAGGGTGGCCGCCACGCGGGCGCGATGATCGCGAAGACCATCGAGAACGGGACGCGCGCGTCGTCGCCCTTCAAGTACCACGATCTCGGCAGCGCGGCCTACATCGCGCGTCGACACGCACTGCTGCAGGCGGGCCCGATCCAGCTCTCGGGCCTCGCCGGGTGGGCCGCGTGGGGCGCGATCCACATCGCGTTCCTCTCGGGTCGACGCAACCGTGCCGGCACCTTGATCAACTGGGCCGCGACCCTCGCCTCGGGAACTCGGCGGGAACGAGCGGTCACGTTCGGCGATCCGGAGACCGCGCGCATGCCCTACGCGTGACCTGCCTCCGGACAAAGCGGACGCGTGGCCCGTTTGTACGGTCATAACAGTCGATGTGACGGCGATGGTGCGGCCTGGTTACACTCTGTGATTGCACGCGCGCGTCGGGTTCGTCGTGCGGTACATCGGTCCGGACAAGGCGGCTCATGACAGTACTGGGAGTGTCGGTGGGCACCAGTGCTGTGCGCTTGGCCAGGCCCGTTCAGGGGCTGCGCGCCGGCGTCGAGGCCGCCTTCCGTCACCGCGCCATCGACACGACGTTCGACCAGGCCGAGCAGCTCGCGGCCGAGTCCATCGGCGTCATTCTGGCCGACCCCGCTGATCCCGAGTCGATCTCCGCCACCGGCGTCGCCTACCGCGACGACGCGCAGGCCGGTGCCGTCGCCCGGGCCATGGCCCGCCAGCACATCGTCAACTACCGCCTCGTCCCCGAAGTGCATGCCGCCGTGCAGTTTCTGCGGTCCACGGGCGATCTCGACGGGCTCCACGTCGTCGCGTTGTACGACCTGGGCAGCTCGGGTCTGAGCGTCACCGTCGTCGACCTCGACAACGGCCAGGTGCTCGCCTCGGAGCGCAGCTTCGCCGTCAGCGGCAACATGTTCGACGCCACCATCCGCGACAACCAGATCGGCCGCCAGCAGAGCGGTCTGGACGACGTGGACGGGCGCGAGTTCGAGCTCCGGTGCCGCGTGGCCAAGGAGCAGCTCTCCTCGAGCGGCGCCGTGTGCCTGCCGGGTATCGGCGGGCTCATCCTGCTGTCCCGCGAGGCGTTCGAGTCGATGGTCGCCGTCCCCATCGAGCAGTCCGCGCGGCTCACCCGCGACGTCATCACCCGCGCCGGCCGCCCGGTCGAGGCTCTCGTCATGATCGGCGGCGGGTCCCGCATCCCCCTGGTCCGGGCGACGCTCGCGGGCTGGGTCGGTCTGCCCACCATCACGCCTGCAGAGCCCGAGTTGGTCGCCGCGAAGGGTGCGGCACTGTCCGCGACTCCCGTGGACGGGCAGTCGAACTCCGGTCCCGTCCCGATGGCCGCCCCGCGTTCCGCTGCCCCTGCCCCGACCGTCGCGGCACCCATGGTGTCCGCTCCCGCGGTCGCCGGGCCGGTCGAGCCGCGCACGCAGGACACACCGGCACCGGCTCCGGAGAAAGCGCTCAGCGCACCGTCCGCGGAGACCATGGCCTACAGCGACGTGGAGAGCCGTGAGCACTCCGCGCGCGACATCGACCATGCGGCGCGCGACTCGGAGCACCGCCCCGACGTGGCGGATCCGCGTGCGGCGGAGACTCCCTCGTGGCTGTCCGGGTCCGGTTCCGCAGCGCCGGAACAGCGGTCGTCACGCCCACGGCTGCCGCTCATCGCTGCCGTCGGTCTCGCGGTGATCGCTGCCGTCGGGCTCGCGCTCGGCTACGGCGCGACGCCGTCGCAGTCCACCGCCGACGTCACCCCGGCCGATCAGGCGGGCACGTCGAGTTCGGACGCACCGTCGACGACGTCGGCGACCACCACGCGGACCACCACCACGACGGTGCCGCCGACCACCACCACCGTTCCGCCGGTCGCTCCGGCTCCGGTGGAGGCGCCCGCTCCGGCCGCCGAGGTTCCCGACGTGGCTCCGGCCCCCGCGCCCGCTCCGCCGACCATCCCGGGTCTCCCCGGTGTGCAGCTGCCGCCCGGCATCCAGATTCCGCCGGGTCTGATCCCCGGGTTCTGATCCTGCCGGTCGCGGCAAAAGTTGTTGTGCTGCTCGTGAATATCGTCGAACACGAGCGCCGTAGCCCCCGACGGCATCGCATCGCAGCGATGCCGCACTACGGCGTTCGTGTTCGTCGCGTGTCCGGGCCGTCAGGCCACGGTCACGAGCACTCGCTGTCGAGTGCAGCCTTGATGTAGCCGGCAGTCTGATAGATGTAACTGCCGATCCACTCTCCGATCCCCTCCTGAGTGGGGTTGGGAGACATGGTGACCTCGCCGTCGAAGCACTGCTGGACGATGTAGCGCGACCGAGACAGGTGCGGCGTGTAGGTGACCACGATGATGTGTTTCCAGTTCTCCGCGGCGGCGCGACGTTTGATCTCCTCCGCCTCGCCCTTCGTGGAGTACGGATCCGGGAGGAAGCACGACACCGTCACGGTGTAGGTGCCGTTGCAGATCTGCTGCATCCGTACGTCGTCGGGGCCCACCGAGTTGGAGAGCACCACTTCCGGTGCGTACCCCTGCTCGGCGATGTCGATGCCGTAGTGGAAGCGCCCGTAGGGCTTTCCCCCGAGCACCACGACAGCGTCGGCCGGTCGGAGTGGGTCTGTCTGCGGGTGGACGTACACGGGCCATCCCGCGGCCACGACGGCCACGAGCAGGACTGAGCACGCCACCAGAAGGCGGCGAAAGGTCACGAGTCTCAGCCACCGGTCCGCCGCAGTACGGACAGGACCGTACGGAGCAGGATCTTGACGTCGAGCCAGAGGCTCCAGTTCTCGATGTAGAAGTTGTCGTAGAGCGCGCGGTCCTTCAGCGAGGTGTCGCCTCGGAGTCCGTGCACCGCAGCCCATCCCGTGAGGCCGCCGGGCACGCGGTGACGCGCGGAGTAGCCCGGGATCTCGGTGGTGAACTTGTCGACGAAGTGGGGTCGCTCGGGCCGCGGACCCACCAGGTCCATGTCGCCCACCATGATGTTCCACAGCTGAGGCAACTCGTCCAGGGAGGTCTTGCGCAGGAAGCGGCCCAGTCGCCCGACGCGGTCGTCCTGGGAGATGTTCCACGTCGTGTCCGACTCGGTGCGCGACGCGGGCTTCATCGACCGGAACTTGAGGCAGGCGAACAGCTGACCGTTGCCGGTGACGCGCAGCTGCTTGAACAGCACGGGCGCGCTGGGATCGGAGAACCGCACGGCCGCCGCGATGGCGAGCAGGAGCGGGGACAAGACGAAGAGAGCCATACCCGCAAGGATGCTGCTCAGGATGCGCTTGATGCGCCAGGCGAGCGACCGGTGCGCGTCGCGTCGGATACGCACCAGCGGGATGGCGTGCAGTCGGTCCATCTCACCGGTGACGCTCACGAACTCGAACAGACGCGGCACCACGAAGATCTCGCAGTCCATCCGGTCGCACTCGCGCAGCAGCGTCAGCAGAGCCGACTCCCGCATCGCCGAGAACGCGATGACGATGGTGTCGATCTGGTGCAGGTCGATGTAGGTCCGCAGCTGGTTCGCCAGCGGCTCGACGGGGATGTGGCTGGCCACACTCGCCGGCATCGGGGAATCGTCCAGCAGCGCGTGTGGCTCGAGACCGTGCTCCGGGTAGGACTGCATGCTCTCGACGAGCTGCGTGGCCACGAGCCCACTGCCGATCACGACGGTGCGGCGCTGGAAGCGCGGCCGACGCCGCAGCCGGCGGGAGACGAAGTAGGACGCCTCGCGGCCCGCCATGGTGGCCGCCAGGACGGACAGGGAGATGAGGGCGGCCGTGAGCAGGGTGGTGGACGGCGCCACGATGACGATGGCGCTCATGGAGACCAGCAGCACGATGGCGGCCATCAGCGGCAGATCGTCCAGCATCGACAACGTGAGACGCTGACGACGGCGCTGCGGCAGCACCGCGAAGACGACGATCAGCACGGTCACGATCACCGGGTGGCCGTCGAACGGCGCGAGCAGGATCGCGAGGGAGACGAACATCGACTCGAGGACGATGCCGAGCACGGCGCTCAGGTGCAGAGCCGGCCAGCGCGACAGACGGCTGCGCGGATCCGGGATGTTGGGACGGAGCGGGATAGGCGGGCTGACCTGGGTGGCCGTCGCCTCCTGCGCCGCCTGTGCGTACTGCACGGCCTCGGCGTGGCGGGCGAAGCGGGGGAGCAGGTTCTCCGGCTCGAGATCGGGCAGATCGGCCCCGCGGAGATCGATCGGCGAGGTGTCGGGATGCGAGGTGGTCATCGGCTCGCCTCCGTCTGCACTGCCGCGGACGTGTCGGCCACATGGTCCAACGCGTCACGAATGCTGGCGATCGTGGAGAACGTGGAGCGCCGCAGCAGGTGGTCGGGGAACTCGACCTGGGCCGATTCCTCCAGATCCACGAGCACGGCCACGCTGGCGTGTGAACTCAGGCCGGCGTCGAACAGGTTCTCGTCGTCGCTCAGCGTCCACGGATCGACGGGTAGTCGACCGGCTCGGTGCAGCGAGCTACGGACGATGGTGTCCCGGGTTGGTGACGGGTGCGTCACGAGGGTTTACTCCTTGCCTACGGTTCAGACAGACAGTCACGCTCATATCGCGCCCCGCGGCGAATGCATCGTCGACTTACATGGAAGAACTCGACCGCGGCGGCTCTTGTAGTGGCCGCAACAATCTACGAGAAGTGTATACGAGATGTTTCCGTACCGCAGGAAGGTTTTGGTGAGGGCGTGAGTGAGATGCCGATCGGACGGTCGTCGGAGCGCGAGATGGAGGCGCTGCGGCAGTCGTTCGGACAGACGACGCGCTCCTGGGCGGACCACACGTTCGAGTCGACCGAGTCCGGATGGGTGGCATTCAGCGGGTTGGCCCGGCCCGACTACAACCTCGCCCTGGTGCACGGCGGAGACGCCGCTGAACAGGTCGGACGAGTGATCGACTCGGTGACCGCGCTCCGCCGACCAGCCCTGGTGATGCTGGCCGGCGCCGGCCTCTCGGGGGCGCAGACCCTGGCCGACGCCGGCTGGGTGAGCCTGCAGGCCATGCCGTTCATGCACCGGTCCACCGGTGGGTCGCGCCCGGTGGACGGGGTGCGCGAGATCACAGAGGACGACCTGCCCGCCTGCCAGGAGGTCGCGTCGCTCGCGTTCGGGGTGGGTCCCGAGCTGGCCGCCGCCGTCTACACCGCCGAGACACTTCGTCGTCCCGACGCCATGGCGTTCGGCCTGTTCGTCGACGACGAGCTCGTCTCCTGCCTGCTGTCCTGCCGCGCCGGGGACACCGTCACGGGGTGGGCGCTGGCCACCCATCCCGACCACCGACGTGCCGGGCACGCGGCGCGCCTCATCGCCGGTGGCAAGCACGTCGAGACCGGGCTGAACGGGCCGTCGCAGGATCTGTGCCTCGCCTCCCCGGCCGGCGTGCCGCTCTACGCGTCACTGGGCTTCCACACGACGGAGTACTGGCAGGTGTGGTCGCGGCCTCGGTGGGTGCTCGGCGCCGCGTGACGGCCGACACACTTTCCGGCCTTTGTCTTGGTGGGTGGGCGCGAAACACGATGCCCATCAGTGAACGGCTATCGATGTGACAGCCGCGGTCGGTCTTTTTCGCACCGGCGTGTATCGCGGGTCACCCGGGGCGGCGCGTCGCGTTGTGAATGCGCATTTCTTTGCTTGTGTATCGGTAGGCGCCGAGCGGGGGCAGGAGATGCGCCGACCACGATGGTGAAGGGGTGAACCATGAACGACAGAGGTCCTTCGGTTTCGCGACTCGACCGCCGCGCACTGCTCATGGGGGGACTGGCCGCGGGGGTGGGCACCACCCTGGCGGCGAGCAGCATCCTCGCGCAGGCCGACGACCCCGTGGCCGTGACCCTGGCGGCGGGTGAGACCGACCCCGGTGCCCTGCTCGGGTGGGTCAACGTCAAGGCCGCCCCGTACAACGCGAAGGGCGACAACGCCGCCGACGACACCGCCGCCGTCGCCGCCGCGTACACCGCTGCGCAGCAACAGAATCGGCCACTGTACTTCCCGCCCGGCATGTTCCGGGTGCGGTCGCTCCCACAGTTCGCCAACTACGCCACCGTGTTCGGGGCCGGTGCCGATCTCACGACGATCGTGCACACCAGCTCGGGCACGCTGCTCACCCTCAGGGGCCGCCAGCGCGTCGCACTGAAGAACCTGGGCATCTTCTCGTTGGATCCCTCGTCGCTGGCCGTGCTGCTCGACGCCTGCTTCCGCTGCTCCTTCGACTCGGTGGTCTTCCGCGGTAACCACACCCCGCAGAGCTACCCCCGGTTCCTGCCGCAGAAAGGCGTGTCGTTGATCAACAACACCGGCGGAACGTCCTTCGTGAATTGCGATTTCAACAATTACGGAACGGCGATGTCGACGACGGCCATTCAGTCGTACATCGCCAACTGCAAGTTCGCGACCAACTGGATCGGGCTGCTGGGAACGGGCAACAATTTCGCGTCGGGAATGGCCATCGTCAACACCGAGTTCGTCTCCGACATCAACGCGAACACCACGACGTCGCATCTCGTCGTGGACGGCCGGGCCAACGACTGGTGGCTCACCAACGTGTGGTTCGAGGGAGCGGCGACGGCCCTCACGATCGGCAAGGCCGGCACGGGCGGACCGTCGCAGTTCGGCATGGTCAACTGCAAGGTCGCCGCCCGCGGGATCTGCCTCGATCTGCAGCGCTGCCGCCAGCCGTACCTCGCCAACGTGGCGTTCGACGCCGACCAACAGTCGAATCCCCAGCTCATCAGGGTGAACGCGCAGTACGTCGCCGAGGGGACCGCGATCAACCTCATCACCAGCCAGGGCGCCGACTTCCCCGGCAACACCTTCCCGGGCGGCTGGTCGGTGCTCGGCCGCGGCAAGCTCTTCTCCGCCGGCGGCGGACCCATCGTCAAATCGCCGGACGGCAAGAGCTGGCGGCTGTCGATCAGCAACACCGGTGTGGTGAGCGGGCAGAACCTCGGGGTGCTGTAGGGGTCAGCGCGGCCGATCGGTGCCGAGGGACTCGGTGCTCAGGGTTCCGTCGGTCCCCACCACGAGACGCCAGTACGCGTCGGACTCGTCCTTGAGCACCACGCCCGCCTCGCGGCGGTCGGACAACCAGGTGCCGTCGGACAGGACGGCGGCCGTGACGGCATCGCTGCCGTCCCGCGCCTGCAGCAGGTCGACGTCGTCCTGCACCGTGCGCGTCACCACGGTGCTGGTGAAGGTGGGACCCGACATGGTGCCGCGACCGATCACCGTCCACGCATCGGGGAAGACGGCGCTGTTCACGTCGTCGTTGACGCCCGAGATCAGATTCACCGCTGTGCCCGTCGGAACGTGCTCCGCGTCGATGACCAGCTCTGCGGGCCGGCTGTTCGGGTCCGGATCGAAGATGATGTTGGCCAGGTAGGGCTGCCGGCAGTACAGCAGTTCCACGCACGTGGTGCGCGCCGAGATCTTGCAGTTGACCATGCCGAACTGGGACGGCCCGCCGGTCTCGCGCGTGCCGATGCTCAGGGCCACCTCGGACCCCTCGAACCAGACGTTGGTGAACCACCAGTCGTTCGCGGGACCGTCGACGCGGACGTGCCGATCCGTCGTGTCCGGGTCGTTGTCCGACACGAACTCGACGTTGGTGAACGCCATGCCGGCGTTGAAGTCGCCGCCGGTGCCGAGCACCCCGACGCGGTTGCTCGTGAATTTCGAGGCCGTCACGTAGTTCTGGATGCACTCCGACGTCAGGCCGATGCCGTAGTTGTTGATGTCGCAGTTGGTGAACGTGGTGCCGCCCGTGTTGTCGGTCAGCAGCACTCCCCGCTGGTTCTCGTACTGCGGGAACGTCGACGACGAGTGGTTGCCGCGGATGGTCACCGAGTCGAACGAGCAGCGGAAGCACGCGGACAGCGAGAAGCACGTCGACGTGGCGCCGGTGGTGAAGAACCCCATCCGGCGGAAGTTGACGCGCTGACGCCCCCGCAGGTCGATCAGGGTGCCGTTCTGTTCGTACAGCACGGTCGTGACATCGGCGCCGTCGCCGTACACGGTGGCGTAGTCGGCCATCGCCGGCCACGCCGTCACCCGGTACGTGCCGCCGGGCAGGTAGACCGCGGACGCCTGGGTGATGCCCTCGAACGCCCGCGCGATCGCCTCGGTGTCGTCGGTGGTGCCGTCGCCCGTCGCCCCGAAATCACGCACGTTGCGCGCTGCCGGGGTGTCCGTGACGTTCGGCGACTGGAACTGCACCGACTCGGCGTCGTCGCGCGAACACGCGACCGCGAGCGGAACGGTGGCGGCGACGAGGGTGCCGGTGAGCAACCGTCGCCGGCCGAAGGAACTCGCGGTCACGCGGTGACCTGCTGTCTCTGCGGTTCGATGGTCCGGGCGAGCACCGAGGAGATGATCGTGCGGCGCATGTCGGCGTGGTAGGCCGAGTGGTCACCGACGGGCGCACTGACGATCAACGGCACGGTGCCGCTGCGGCGCTGGATGCGCGTGAGTCCCTCGGGCCCACGCTGATCGACGAACCAGCGGTGATCGGCCGGAGCCAGGATGACGGTGGCGTCGACGTCGTGGTCCGCCAGCGAACGCAGGATGACCTCGGGAACCTGGGTCACGCCGCGCACGCCGAGCAGTCGCCATGCCCGGTACGGCAGGTGCGTCTGCAGTGCGTTCTTGATGCGCGCCCGGGGCGTCTTCTGCCACGCCGGATCCGACCGCGGGATGCCCAGATCGGCAGGATCGATCTCGCCCTGCGTCGACTTCTTGCGCTTCCAGCTCCACGCGATGGCGTTCACCATGACGGCGCCGCCGGCCCCGATCTCGGTGGCGGCGTGGGCCGCGTTCCACGAGCCGGAGCAGATGCCCGTGAGCACCACGCGACGCGGATCCGCATGCGCCGCACGGGCGGCCGCGACCACGTCGTCGGCGCTCTCCGCCGAGTAGATCGGAGTGTGCTCGTCGGCACGCACCACCTCCGATTCACCGGTTCCGCGTCGGTCGAAGCGCAGCGCGGACGCACCGGAGCGCGCCGCCGCGCGAGCGAGCTCGACCCACAACCGCGCCGGTCCGGTGCGCGTGTCGTTCGCCGTGGCGCAGAACACCAGCGTCGGTGCGGAGTCCGGTGTCTCGACCGGAGTGGATCGGATGCCGAACAGTCCGTGCGCACCGATGCTCTCGATGTGCTCGGTGAAGGTCGACCCGTCACGTGCCTGGTGCGTGACGCTGGTGGTCGGCGTGAACTCGACCGCGCAGTCGCGGGCGGAGTCGTGTGCGCCGTCGAGGATGTCGACGACCGCGCGGATCGCCGTGTTCGGCAACGGCACCAGGAAGCTCTCGGGCGTGACGAACTCGGTCATCGTGCCGACGTGCTGCACCGTCGCGCCCGACCGCTCGATCGCCTTGTCGAGCCGAGGCGACGAGTAGTCGTCGCGGAGGGCGAAGATCCACTGCGACACGGCGGGTGACGCCGCGGTGATCTCGAGGGCGGACAGCGCCGCCGCGGCCTCGGTGGACAGCGAGTGCCCGATGGTGTGCAGATCGGTGTCGTCCGTATCGGTCCCGACGGTGTCGGTGCCCACGCCGAGCCGGTACAGCGCCTGCTGCTCGCGCAGGTACGCGCGGCCGCGCGGCACCGGATCCCACAGGACGACCGTGTGCAGCGGGCCGACCGCGTCCGCGGCGCGATCGAGAAGCAGGGCACCGGCGCGCAGGCCGACGGCGGAGACCGTCGTGCACCCGAGCGAGCGCACCAGGCTCACCGCGTCCCCGATGCTCGCGAGCCAGCCGTCCATCGCCGCAGCGTCGTTCTGGTCGCCGCCCGAGTCGCCCACACCGAGGTAGTCGAACCGCAGCACGGCGAATCCGGCCGCGGCCAGCTCCTGCGCGAGCAGCTTGAGGCCGCGGTAGGTGTCGACGTGCTCCTTGCCCATCGACGGGCACAGCACGATCCCCGCGCGCGCGTGGTCGCCTTCGGGAAGGTGAACCACGCCGAACAGGCGACGGCCGTCCGATCCGAACCAGGTCGGCGTTGTCGACATGGGTGTGCGGTCCTCTCGGGAGTGCGAGCCGACTGGGCTCGGGGTGTGGGTGGAGTGGAGGGTCTGCGTCACTTGGTGACTCGGAAGGTGCGGCGGCCGGTCTGCGTCCGAGGGCGGACGGGCCGCGACGTGGTGGGCTCCGCGGGACGGGTCGCCTTCGTGACCGTCGTGTCCTGCGCGGCCTTGTCCGTCTTGTCGGTTTTGCCTGCCTTGGTGATCGAGACCGGCTCGGGCGTCGCGGTGGTGTCGTCCGTCTCGGACTCGTCGGTGTCGACGTCCTCGACGTCCGCGGTGATGGTGTCGTCCGCGTCGGACTCGATCGAGTCCTGTTCCGTCACATCATCTTCTGCGTCGTCCTTCGGTACCTGAACAGGCTCCGCCGACACCGCGTGGAAGCGGTCGGTCTCGGCGTCCGCCGGCGACTGGACCACGTCGTAACGCTCCTCCTGGCGCGGCTCGGGACGGGCGGCGCGCTCGGCACGAGGCGCCGGCTGGACGGTGTCCCAGCGATCCTGGTGATCGTCCCGGTAGCCGTCGGTGCGGTAGTCGTCGTTCCGGTGGTCGCGGTCGCGGTAGTCGTCGTTCCGGTACTCGGACTCGTGGACCGGTGACGGCGCGCGGTAGGACTGGGGTGCGGCCGGACGCGCAGCGGTGGTGGTCCGGGTGGTGGTCGGCACGTCGCGCACCTCGGCCACGGGAGCCGCCTTCGGCGACGTCGCGGGCACGACGTCGTCCTTCGCGGCGGACGTCTTCAGCAGCGACAGCGGCCAGCGGCGAGCCGAGACGTGCGGCACCAGAACGGTTCCGGCCACGGCCACCCCGATGCTGTCGAGCTCGGTCAGCAGTGCGCGGAGCTGGGCGGCGGTGGTGGTGCCGTTCTCGACGGCCACGATCACGTGGTCGACGTGCACGGCGATGGCGAGCGCATCGGTCGCATCGGCCACGGAGGTCGCGTCGATGACCACGTAGTCACGATCGGCCTTCAGGCTCTGCACGATGGTGCCGAAGCGGGGGGAGGCCAGGAACAGGGTGGTCCGGTCGTCGCCCACACCCATGGGCAGGATGCTCAGGCCCTCGATCTGGCTCGGCCGCGTGAGATCGGTGGCCGACCGCTTCGGCGAGCGTGCGAGATCGGCCAGGCCGCCGGCGTTCTGCATGCGGGACGACACCCCGGTGCCGTCGGTGCAGCCGTCGACCACGAGAGTCGGGCGGCCCAGTCCGCTGAGCGCGCGCGCCAGGGCGAGGACGGTGTCCGACCCGCCGGCGGGGGAGACGCCGATGACCGCGATGGAGTGCGGGGTCGTCCGGCCGACCGAGGCGTCGAGGCGCAGTGCGGCACGTCGTGCGTCCGCGGTACGCGTGGCCGCCTTGATGTCACCGAGGAACGTGGTGGGAGCGACCGCGGCCACCTGGCCGGTGGTGCGGATGCGCTTGTCGAGCCGGTCACGCAGGTACGCGGCAGCGCAGCCGAGCAGCATGCCGGCGACGGCGCCCATGAGCAGGGTGCGCATCGGTGCCGGCCCGCCCACGGCGGCCGGGGTGGTCGCCGGGTCGACGACGGTCACCTTCGCCGCGGGAGCCGCGCCGATCTCCGTGGTCTCGATCTCGTTGACCAGATCACGGAACTCGGTGACCACCGCGTCGTTGATCGCCCGCGCGCCGTCCGGCGTCGTGTCCGACACCGAGATGCCGATGAGCACGGTGGCCGGGGCGAAGGACGTTGTGACCGTCGACGCCAGAGCAGCCGGCGTGGTGTCGAGCTGCAGGTCCTCGATGACACCCGACATGACGCGCTCGCTGGTCACCAGGTTGACGTAGGACGTCACACGCTGCTGCGCCGCCATGTTGCCCTGGTAGGCGTCCGACACCGAGGTGCCGGTCGCCATCGAGACGTACAGACGGCTCGAGGAGGTGTAGGAGTAGCTCAGCGTCGACGTGTACGCCGCCGCTGCCACCGTTCCCAACACGACGAAGGCCAGGATGGTCATCCACCGGCGTCGTGCGATGTTCACGTAATCGATCAAACCCATGATGCAGATCCTTTGCTCGAAGAGCGGTCGAGTGTGGAGATGTCGTCGGGAACGTGCGTGGTCGGAGGGGGTGTCTCCGCACACTGTCGGGAGTACTCGCCGACGAGAAGCGTCACGATCCACACGAGAATTGCCAATTGGAGTGATTTGCCGATGGACTCGGTCGTCCCGAGGATCCCGCGCTCGAACAGCACCGGATACTCGATGAGCGTCAGCCCGAGAACCACGAAGAGGAAGTTCCTCGCGAGGAGCCATCGAACGGCGACCAGCACCATGACGAAGGTGAAGGTCATGGTGACGGCCACGCCGGCGTAGCCGCCGAACACGAAGCCTTCACTGATGTTTCCCTCGGCCAGGGAGACGGACACGTTGCGCATGTCCACCGACGACCCGCGGACCTGGTCGGCCCACGCGGTGCCGGACTGGAACTTCTCCGATCCGAGGAGCTGGGACGGGATGAAGTTGAGGAACGCGTTCTTCACCACGTCGCCGTGCGAGATCCATTCCCGACCCTGCATGTAGTACGCGTCCGTCGCGGCCTCGAGGAGGTCGAAGCGGCGCAGGATCGGCAGGAACGGTTGCACGACCGGGGGATAGCTGGCCTCGGCGGCCGCCGAGATCGCGCGGGCCTCGGGGTCGACCTTCAGCGACTGCAGGATGCCGAACGCGCCTATGGCGCCCGCCGAGATACCGAGCACGCCGATGATGGTTCCGCGCGTCCACCCGATGAGGGCGAAGCGCACGGCGACGGCGAGAGCGGCGCCGAGCACCGGGGTCTTCGACTCCACGATGACGGTCCACACGAGCTCCATGCCCATGAGGCCGAGCAGCAGGACCGCGGTCTGCCACAGCTTCTCCGGTCGCGCGAAGACGATGAGGCCGAGGGCGCCCACCGTCGCCATCGTGGCGGCGAAGTCGAGGAGTGGATTGGAACTGCTGACCTCGCCGGCCGAGCCGGTGTTGCCCGTCGCGAACGACACGAAGCGTCCGCCGAGACCCAGCACGTAGATGGTGCCCAGGCTGCGGAAGAAGTACGGATCCGCGACGGCCGCGCCGATGGTGGTCCGCTCCTGCGGTCCCCGGCGCCACCGACGGAACAGCACGTATCCGACGACGAGAGCCACGTAGAACCACAGCCCGAACACGACGGGCTTCAGCACCTCGGCGATGCCGATGTCGTAGCCGATGTTCGCCAGTCGTGGGTCCGCCAGGCTGTCCGCGAACTGCGGCTGCGGGAGCGTCCACAACAGGACTAGGGGACGCGCCACGTAGCTCAGCGACCAGTAGGCGGCCTGTGCCAGCAGGAACACCTTGGCGACACCCGGCACGAACATCGCGGACACGACGAGGGCGACGATGGCCGCGGTGGTGAGCGCGACGGCGGAATAGGCGGTCACGACGTGACCCCCGTCAGGCGGCGCACGGCGACGATGTCACAGCGCATCGGTCATCTCCCGTGCTCGGTCCACGTACGCGTGGTGGTCACCGACGATCCGCAGCCGGCCGCGCTCCGCCATCTCTCTGGCTGCATCAGGTTCGGTGCGGCACCACGCCAGGATGTCATCGAGTTCGTCCGAACTCGAGAAAAGACGACAATCCCGTCCGTCCTCCAGGAGAGCCATGTGCTCGTCCGTGCGCTCACCGACGAACAGACCGCCGGCCGCGGGCACCTCGAACGTGCGGCACGTGTGGGTGTCGCGGTTGTCCGAGTTCAGCAGGACGAGGTTGGCCAGCACGGCCGACACCGCCACCGAGAACCCCTCGCCGTACACGGCGCCGCCGATGTGAGCCGACGTCGTCCGCAGGGCGGACACCCGTCGCCATCCCGGTCCCTGGACCGTCATCGCCGAGCCGTGCGTGCGGGCGAGCTCCACCATCGAGTCGCGGCGGTCCGGGCGGCAGGCACCGATGAAACCGACGAGGTACTCGGCCGGATCACGACGGGCGGTCGGACGGTGCCAGGCCGGGTCGTACGCGCTGTGGACGAAGAGCGTCGCCTTCGCGCCGCGCGACTGCAGCTCGGGCACGTTGTGCCGCTTGGTGGTGACGACGAGGTCCCAGTCGGCCTCGCGGCGCAGGTACTCCGGCGTGGTGTTGTACGGGTTGGACACGTCGTCCGGGCTGTAGTGCACGTGCAGACCCGCCGGCAGAGCCAGCAGTCGGTCCTGGTCGAGATGCACGGTGCGGAACGCGAACAGCATGTCGGGACGGAACTGGGCTGCCGCCGCCTCGATGCGGCGGTGCAGCGCCTCGAGCACCCAGGGGGCGCGGCCGCGGCCGAGCTTGCTGTACACCCACGGCGGGGACAGCCGGGTCGGCAGCGCGACCGGAGTGGTGTCGACGACGAGCACGGTGTGGCCGGCCTCGCGGAACCCGTCGGCCATGGACCGGGCGTTGCTGCCGATCCAGTCGTCTCCGAGGAACAGGATCTTCATCGACTTGCCTCCCGGAAGCGGCGAACGGCGAGGGGAACGGTGGGGGCATCGGAGGCGACCACGGCCATCGGCACGGTGGGTGCCTCCGATTCCGCGCGCAGGGCATCGTCGTTGCGGCGATGCAGCATGCGCACTCGGAGCAGGTACCAGGCCGCGACCGCCACCTCGCAGGTGAGCGTGCCGTAGACCAGCGCCCACACCGACGCGGTCGACAGCGCGGTGGCCAGTGCTCCAGCAGCGAAGACGGTGCCGATGACAGCGCCGATCAGCACCCCCTTGGTGTCCTGGCGGACCGGCAGGATCGCCGTGGTGACGAACGAGGTGATGGCGGTGAAGGGCAGGATGAACACCTGCACGCGCATGATGTCCACCGCCGACGAGAACTGGTCGCCGAACACCAGCGAGATCAGCAGCGGTGCGCTCACCCACAGCCCGACGGTGGCCACGACGGCCACGCCCACGCACGCGGTCAGTCCGCGCAGCGCGTTCTGCCAGAAGTGGTCCTCCCGGCCGCGGGCCAGCCGCGGCAGCAGGCCGTAGCCGATGGCGTCGAGCAACGACTGGAACGCGCGGATCAGCCGGTCGCTGGCGGAGAAGATGCCGAGCGACGCCGCGGACAGCGCCACAGAGTAGAAGGTCGCGGCGCCCTGGCCGTAGCTGGTGATGAGCAGCCGCGAGGTCAGGACGGGCACGCCCATACGGACCATCGCGGTGACGTCCTTCGGCTTGCTCGGCGGGCCGAACTCGCGGATGGTGAGTCGCCAGGTCAGCGCCACGGACACCACCGACGACGCCAGCAGGCAGAGCATCGCGACCGCGGCGCTGGGAAACATCGGCAGCAGCGTCACCAGCAGCACGAGGTACAGGACGCGGCCGATGCCCTGGTAGACCACGCCGATGCCGAAGCGGGCCTGGGCCACCAGCACCCAGTCGTCCCCGAACGACGCGAAGCCGCCGGCGAAGAGGCCGAGCAGGATCATGTGGAGGTGCACGTGCGCACCGACCAGGAGACTGGCGAGCAGCCCGGTCCCCATCACGGCGAGCACCGTGGCGCGCAGTGCGAGGTAGTTGCCGCGGAGCTGGTTGAGGTTCTCGTCGTTCGCCATCGCCGCGAGGAACGTGGTGATGCCGAAGTCGACCAGCAGCGAGCCGATGAAGTACGCCGACATCGCGATCGCGAGCAGACCCAGCCCCTCGGTGCCGAGGATGCGGGCCGTGAGCGGCAGCGTCACGATCGTGACCAGGTACTGGCCGTACTTGCCGAAGCTGACGAAGGCGATGTCGCGTACCGCCGACAGCTTGTGCAGCGATCCACGGCGGTGCTTCGGGGGCTCGGTGGTGGGGCCGCCGCGCGACCCGCCACGAGTGAGTTCACCGACCATGACGCACGCTCACGGTGTCCAGGACGTCCTCGAGGAAGCTCTCGACGGTGCGAGCCGATTCCTCGATGTCGAAGTGCGCGGCCCGAGCCGGCGCAGCGGCGGACAGGCGCGTCCGCAGGTCACGGTCGGCGACGACGCGATCGAGCATGGCCGTGAGGCCGGCGCGGTCGCCGGAGTCGACGAGCATGCCGTTGACGCCGTGCTCGACGATCTCCGCGGGTCCGCCGGGACGCGACGCGACCACGGCGCAGCCGGCGAGCATGCCCTCGACCACGACCTGGCCGAACGGCTCCGCCGTGAGGGTGCAGTGGACCAGCACGTCGGACATCCGCATGTAGTCCCGCGGATCGTCGACGTGGCCGGTGAAGGTGACGGGCAGGTCGAGCTCGGCGGCCATGGCCTCGAGCTCGGCGCGGTAGGGCTCCTCGCCGAAGAAGGTGCCGCCGACGAGGAAGACGTGCGCAGGCCGAGTGGTCATCGCCGCGACCGCCTCGAGGAAGAGGACGTGTCCCTTCCACGGGGTGAGGCGGGCGACCAGACACAGCACCGTGTCCGCGGGAGCGGACTGCTCGGGGCGAGCACCCACCGGGCGGTCCGCCGACCCGTCGACGCCGGGGTAGGCGACCACGGCAGGCCGTCGCCAGGTGGGGAGCGAGGCCAGCGTGGACGTGCTGTTGGCGATGAAGCCGCGGCACGCGGTCCAGCCCAGAACGTGCAGCACGGCGGTGAACAGCGTGCCGAAGTACTCGCGGGAGATGCGGTCGTGGGAGTGCCAGACCAAGGGCACGCCCGCTCGCCGTGCAGCGATGGTGCCCATGAGCAACGCCTTGGACGACTCGGCGACGACCACGTCGGCACCCGACTCGCGGACGACGGCGCCCACGGCCCACCCCAGCCGGAGCAGGCCGGTGACTCCGCCGATCATGCGGCGGACGGACATGCCCTCGATGGTGACGGACCGGCTGTCGAACGCACCGTCCACGACGACGGTGTCGATGCCGTCGGCACGGAGCTTGTCCACCATCGGACCCGTCTCGGTGAAGACGACGGTGACCTCGGTCTTGTCCATGGCGCGCACCAGCCGGTGCAGCGCGATCTCGGCGCCGGACGGCGCCGCGGTGTGGGCGAGGAACAGTGCGCGGGTCATCGCTGGACCAACTCTCGGTACACGTCGACGTGCCGGCGGGCCGAGGACTCCCACGAGAACGACTCGGCATGGGCGCGGCACGCGGCAGCGCTCGGCACGTCGCCGCTCAGCGCGGTGGACAGGCGGTGGGCCAGTGCGTCGACGTCGCCGGCGGGTACCACGAGGGAGGGATCGAGACCCGCGACGGCGTCGGGCAGGCCGCCGCAATCGGTCACGACGGGGGCGCGTCCGCTGGCGCAGGACTCGAGGGCGATGAGCCCGAAGCCCTCGAGGCTAAGGGTCGGGACCACCGAGACGGTGGCCTCGGCGTAGAGCGCGGCGAGGCGCTCGTCGCTGGTCCGGCCGGTGAAGACGATGGAGTCGGCGGCGGTGGACCCGGCGGCCTGGCTGCGCAGTGCCGCTTCCTCGGTGCCGGTCCCGACGACGACGAGCTGCGCGTCCGGGTGGTCCGCCACGACGGACGGCCAGGCGGCGACCAGCCGGTCGATGCCCATGCGGCGCTCGAGGCGGCGCACGCAGAGGACGGTGGGGCGAGCGGTGCTCGGTGCCGGCGTGACGGTGAAGCGGCCGAGGTCGACACCCGGCGGGATGACGGTGATCGCGGCCGGATCGACGGCGTAGTCCTCGGTGAGGATGCGGGCGGAGTGCCCCGACAGCACGATGAACCGGCGCACGTCCAGGAAGCGCAGTCGCTCGACCCAGTACTTGGCGCGCACCACCAGGTCGCTCTCGCCGGACATGGCGCTCTCGGCGGCCCAGGGGCCGTGGAAGTGCGCGACCGAGGGGTGCGCGCCGCGCAGGCCGACGGTGGGACGTCCGAAGAGGCTGAAGTGGCGGTCGATCAGCGTGTTCCTCGGCAGACCGCGATCGGCGGAGAGGGCCGACCAGACGCGCGAGAGCGTGGAACCCGTCGAGGGTCCCCACGAGGCGGTGCCGTGGTGGTCGCCCAGATCGGACTCACCGAACGCGGACGCGGAGGCGCTGACACCGTCGAGAGCCGAGAGCGCGACGTAGAGATCGGTGAAGTAGCGGTTGAGGCCACCCGGCGAGTCGGCGAACCACTCGGCGCCGGTCATGTGTACCTGCACCGTGGCCGTGCGGTCACGAGTAGCGGGTGCGGGGATCATCGGGGTCGACAGCCTTTCGTCTCGGTCCGGTGCTCGTCGGTGCGTCCACGGCGCCGGGTTTGTGACTCCGAACCAAACTTCTGGATCGGAGCGTCCGGTGCGCCGCGTCTGCGTCGGCGAAGCTCGGCCGTGCGCGTCGGCCCCGCTCGACACGCTGCTCGGTGAGGGATTTCTGCGATCGATGTGCCACTGACAGTCGCCCTGGGGCCCTACCTGGCAGTAAGGTGTGCCCGGTCGCATCCACGACCGGTACCGATCTCACAGTTCCCTATTTCATCGTTTAACATACCGGAAGATTCTTTTGGGCGCCATACAGCAGAGGCTGTCCGGTTCCTCGGCTCGAAGCGGGTGCGACGGGAACAGGGCTGTGACAAGTGACAACGCAGGGGAATCACCACCCACCGAGAGGAAGCGCCGACGGATGTCCGACACCGAAGCTGTGACGTCGGTCCCTCGGGACGTGGTCGATTCGGGCGTTCTGTCCGGTCTCACCACGGTGTTGCTCTACGACCTGGGTCGTGGCGGCGCGACGGCGAGCCTCGTGGACGTCGACGAGATGGCCGTCCTGGACTCCGTCGACTCCTCGGTGGCCGGCGGGGATGTCTTCGATCACATCGTGCTCGATCACATCGTCGACCGCGGCATTCTGGAGCGCCCCGCCGAGGGCGCGGACGACACGGACGTCATCGTCTTCTGCCGCCGGGTGAAGGAGTCACTGTCCTCCGCGACCGTCGCGCGCACCCCCGGCGGCGGCACCACCCTCATCACGCGTCAGGAGTTCGAGACCGCGGTTCGCCCCCTGCTCGACCTCTCGCTCGACACCGCGGCGTCGCTTCTAGGCGAGCGCGACCTCGACGCGGTGATCCTCGTCGGGGGCGGTTCGCCCATCCCTGTTTTGTCGATCGCGGCCGCGGAACGCTTCGGCGTTCCCGTACTCACCGCACTGGACCCGCGCGCGCCGCGCGTGTCGGTACCGGCGCCCGACCCCTCCTCCGCGGATCAGACCGTCGCCTTCGCGGCCGCCCCCGCCGAGCCGGACCTCGAGCCCGACGCGTCGGCGCCCGCGGACGTCGTCGACGTGGGCGGGGAACCGGTGCCCGATCCGAAGCGAAGCAGGGTCCCCGTCGCCCTCGTCATCGCCTTCTCGTGCGCCGTCATGGCGGGCGCCGCGGCATGGGCCTTCACCTCGATGCCCGAGCCGATGGACCCCGCCACGGTCAGCACCCCGTCCGTGGCACCCACCAGCGCGGTGGCGCCCGTCGGGTCGCGCGGAGTCCCGCCGCCCGTCACCACCACCGCCGACCCGTTCGCCGACGAGACCGACGGGGACTTCGGTGGGGGTGGGGACTTCGGGGGCGGGGACTTCGGTGGTGGTGGGTACTTCGGTGGTGGCGGGGACTTCGGTGGTGGCGGCGACTTCGGAGGGTTCTGATCGCCTCTCTCGCGGCTACTGTCGTGAGTGATGTGAACGCGTGGGCCGACACCTCGTGTCGACGACCAATGGAGGAGCAGTGACGGTGAATCTCTCGGCGACGCCGGTGGGCGGGTCCCCGTTGCCCGCGGACCTCGATCCCGCGACGTACCGATCGCACTCCCTGCACTCGTCGGAGCGCACGTGGTCCGAGACCAACTGCTACGTCGACCTGTGGATCGAACTGCTGCACGCGATGGGCGCCGATCCCACCCCCGCACTGGCATTCGCCCTCAGTGCAGGGTTCGACGGCCGGCAGTGGGACTTCGTGAAGTTCCAGCCCGAGGATCTCCGCGTCCTCTACGGGGTGGACGTCTCCGAGATGAACATCTGGAAGCCGTTCGGAGAGCACCTGATCGAGAACATGCACGACGGTGTGCTGAGCACGGTCGAGATCGACGCCTTCTACCTCCCCGACACGGACGGCACCAGCTACGGCCGGGAGCACACCAAGACGACGATCGTGCCGACGGCCATCGATGCCGACGCGCGACGGCTCGACTACTTCCACAACGCCGGTCTGTTCCGCCTCGAGGGAGACGACTTCGACGGCGCACTCGCCCGGTCGCTCGCGCCCGGAACGGTGGCGCTGCCGCCCTACGTCGAGCGGGTCGTCGTCGACCGTGACGCTCTGGCCGCCGGTCCGGAGACCGACGATCACGATCTGCAGGTGGTGCGTGCTCATCTCGAGCGCGCCGATGCGGGCAACCCGGTCGAGCGTCTCGGTGAGCGTGTCGTCGAGGACGTCGCGCTGATCCAGAAGGCGGGCCCGGACTTCTTCCACCTGTGGTCCTTCGGCACGCTCCGTCAGTGTGGCTCCACCGCCGAACTCGCGGCCGACCTGGCCGAGTACCTCGAGCGCCGTGGGGTCGCCGGTGCGGCGGCTGCCGCCGAGCCCTTCCGGGAGGTGGCGTCCGGCGCCAAGTCCGTGCAGTTCCGGATGGCGCGAGCCGCTCGGGGACGCGACGTCGACGTGCGTGACTCGATGGCCGGCATGGCAGCGGCCTGGCAGCGCGGTATGGACGCAGTGCGTTCGGCGCTGTGACCGCGCCGCTCGATCTGCTGGCCGACGCGCACTGGACGCTCCTGTCGACGGAGGCCGGTGCCGTCGAGAGCCCCGAGGGCCTCGCGGACACTGATCCCGCTGTGCCCGTGCAGGTTCCGGGTACCGTCGCCGGCGCCCTGGCCGCGGCGGGGCTGCCCATCGAGGACCTCGACGGGCGCGACTGGTGGTTCCGCACCGAGGTGCGGGTGCCGGACGGGACGCGGTCTATACGGCTGCACCTCGAGGGCATCGCCACCCTCGCGGAGGTCTGGATCGACGGAACGCTGACGACCACCAGCACGTCGATGTTCGTTCCCGTCACCGTCGAGGCTGCGGTCGACGGCACCGTGTCCCTTGCGCTGTGCTGCCGTTCCCTCGACGCGGCGCTGGCGAAGCGACGCCCGCGCGGCCGGTGGCGGTCGTCCATGATCTCGTCGCAGGGTCTCCGGTGGATCCGCACCTCGATGCTCGGCCGCGCCCCCGTTTTCACCGGTGCCCCGGCTCCGGTCGGACCGTGGCGCGCTGTGCGCTGTGTCGCCGTGGACGTCCCCGCCGTGACGGTGCGCGGGCTGGTGCGGGACGGACGCTGCGTCCTGCAGGCCGACGGTACGGCCACAGCCGGCGCCGCGGTGCGGATCGAGCTGGGCGACAGTACGTTCGAGCTCCCGACTGATGCGGACGGGCGAGTGACGGACGAGATCGACGTCGGGAACAGAGCCCTGTGGTGGCCGCACACGCACGGTGATCCGACCCTCCACGACGTCACCGTGACCGTCGACGGTCACGTCGAGCACTCCCAGGTGGGTTTCCGCTCGAGCGCACTGCACGGTACGACGCTGCTCGTGAACGAGGTGCCCGTCTTCTGCCGCGGCGGATGCTGGGTCCCGCTCGACCCGATCACGCTGCAGAACGATGCCGAACACCTGCGGGACACCCTGACCTCGTACGCCGAGGCCGGGCTGAACATGGTGCGACTCACGGGCACGATGGTCTACGAGTCGGCCGAGTTCCACACGCTCTGTTCGGAACTGGGCATCATGGTGTGGCAGGACGTCATGCTGGCGACCGTCGATCCACCGGACGATCCAGGCGTCGAGTCCGCCGTCGTCGACGAGGTCCGGGCGATGCTCGCGACCGCCGGAGGCCCCTCCCTCGTGGTGGTGAGCGGCGGTAGCGAGACGTACCAGCAGCCGACGATGCTCGGGCTCGCCGCGGACGAGTCACGGATACCGCTGCTGGACAAGGTCATTCCGGATGTGGTGCACGCCTTCTCCGGCGTCTCGTACGTCCCGTCCACCCCGTCGGGCGGCGACCTCGCCACCCACGTGGGCTCCGGCTTCGCGCACTACTTCGGCATCGGCGGCTACCTGCGGCCCCTGTCGGACGTCCGGTACGCCCGCGTGGCGTTCGCGACGGAGTGCCTGGCGTTCTCCGTACCCCCGGAGCGACGCGTCGTCGACTCCGTGTTCGGCTCGGCGCATCCGGCGGGCCACGAACCGCGCTGGAAAGCAACGGTTCCGCGTGATCGGGGAACGTCGTGGGACTTCGAGGACGTGCGAGACCACTACGTGCGCACCCTCTTCGACGTGGAGCCGTCCGCGGTGCGCCGCGACGATCCGGAGCGCTACCTCGATCTGGGGCGCGCGGCCGTCTGTGAGGCGGTGACGCAGTCGTTCGGGTTCTGGCGGCAGACGGACTCGGGTTGCGGGGGAGCGCTGGTGCTGACGCTGCGCGACCTGGAGCCGGGTGCGGGGTGGGGCTTCACCGACAGCACCGGCGCGGCCAAGGCACCCTGGTACGCGATGGCGCGGGCCAGTGCGCCGATCGCTGTCCTCGTGACGGACGAGGGGATGGACGGGCTCCGTCTCGACGTGATGAACGACGGAGCGGAACCTGTGGCCGGGACACTCACCGTGCGGGCGCATCAGCGCACGGGAGCCGTTGCTGCCGAGGGTGTTCAGCAACTCGCTCTCGATGCGCGCTCGTCCTGGACCGGTACCGCGGACGGTGTCGTCGGCAGGTTCACCGACATGACGCACGCTCACCGATTCGGTTCGCGCACCGTCGACGCCGTCAGTGTCGTGCTGGCGGCCCCGGACGGCACCGTGCTCGCCGAGGCGGTGCATCTCGTGGAGGACGGGCTGCTCCCGCTGCAGAACTCGGTGGGTCTCACCGCGTCGGCGGCACCGGAGGACGACGGCCGGTGGACCCTCACCGTCGCGTGCTCGGATGCCGCGCAGTACGTGTGCGTGGACGTGGACGGCTACCGGGCGTCCGACTCGTGGTTCCACCTCGCCCCCGGAACGAGCCGCGCCCTGACTCTGCTGCCACGCGCGGGTTCGACCACGCCGCGAGGGCATGTCCGAGCGGTGAACAGCACAGCCAGGGCGACGGTGACGGTTCTCGAGAGGTAGATCAGCTCAGGCGGAGCGACGCCGGCCACTGCGAGGTGTCGAGGCCGTGAGTGCGCACCATCGCGAGGGCGATGCGCTCCATACCGAAACCGACACAGGCACTGTGGGCCTCGTTGCCGTCCGCGGTACGAATGTCGAAGGTCTGCCCGAAGTGGTCGCGGTGGCAGTTGCACGACACCACCGCGGTGCCCTCGTCCAGGTCGCCGTAGAGACGCACGACGAGCTCGGTCTTGAGGTTCTCGTTGCGCTGGTTCGCGGCCAACATGCGGCCCGCGCGACCGAAGAACGGATCGTTGGCGATGACGGGCGAGGCGTCGAGCCCGAGGTCGGACAGCACCGTCATGCCGCGTTCGATCCACGACTCGCGGTGCTCCACTGCCTGATCGGGCGTGCCGACCTGGACGAACTCGTGCATCCGGAACGCCTGCATGCGAGCAGGATCCACGGCGGGCTCGTGGCGGAAGCAGTACCCGTAGACGTCGAGCATGGTGCCGCCGTCGGGAAGCTGACCGGTGAGCATGGAGTAGGACGGGTGGCACGCGGCCGACACCAGCATGGTGCCGGCGGACTCGAGCCAGTGGTCCCAGTCCTTGCCCTCGGACCGTGCCGCGAGCAGCTCGGCGTGGGCCTTGTTGTCACCGGAGAAGGTGGTGATGGCACCGGTGAGGTTGGGGAACGAGGCGATGTAGTCGGTCTTCTCGAACGCATCGCGCGGGAACACCGGCGGGAACCGGAAGCGGCGCAGCGCATCTCCGTGTGCGGCAGCGCCTGCGGCCTTCACCCTGGAGTCGATGAGATCGATGATGTCCTCGAACTCGCCCGAGCGGCCGTACAGGCCGTCGAGGGAACTGGGGACGAGAAGACCGGCGCCGACGAGCTGATCGCGGAAATCGGCACGGGCGAGATCGAGATCGGAGACCACGTCGCGGTCGAGTGTGGAGGTCATGGTCAGATCCCCTTGTAGACGAGCGAGAGCTGCGCGTTGTGGTTGAGGATGCGCTCGTTGCTCACCATGATCGCGGAACCGTGCGAGTCGCGGAGGTGGCGGCTCATGCGCAGTTCACTGTCCTCGCGGTAGCCGGCGATGCCGCAGATGAGCAGCGCGCGGGCGACGATGTCGATGAGCAGATCGGACGCCGTGACCTTGACGTTGTTGATCTGCAGCGCGAAACCGATGGCGCTGAGCGCAGCCGGATCGTCGGCGATGGAGTCGAACTTCGCGGCTGCCGTGAACACGGTGTCGGACAGCTGCTGATGGACCACGAGCAGCTCGGCGAGGCGCGCGGCGGACGGCGGCGTGACGCCGGGCGTCTTGCGGGCCAGCTTCTGCACGGACTTGCGAGCCTTGCGCACCGCGGCATCGGCGATGCCCAACCAGGCGCCACCCCACAGGACGTGAGCCGAGGGCAGCATCGTCTGGGCGGAGATGTCGCTGTAGGTGGCAGGAACGACCCACTCGGCCGAACCCGACGCGCGGAGCATGAAGCCGGGGCTGCACGTACCGCGGAAGCCCATGGTGTCCCACGTGCCGGTCTTCTGCAGCGTGACGTCCTCGCGCTGACACGCGACGAGCACCTGATCGCTGGGTGCGGCGTCGGGGGACCGACGGGCGGTGGCCAGGATGACGTCCGCGTACTCGCCGTACGAGATGACGGGGGCGTTCTTGGTGAGCGTGTAGCGGTCGCCGTCGTACTCCACCGCGCACCCGCTGGTGCGGACGTCGCCACCGATGTTGATCTCGGTGGTGGCGGAGGCGACGAGGGGCTGCTCGACGACCATGTTGGCCAGGAACTCCCGGATGACCGGGGACTCCATGCCGTGGCGGGTCAGCGAGAGCACCTGGGTGTGGTGCATCGCGTAGATCATGGCGGTGGACGCGCACTCGCCGCCGAGAGCGCGGCCGACGGTCGCGAGCTCGGTCAGGGTGAGCCCGGCACCGCCCAGCGACGTCGGAACCGACGCGGAGAGCAGGCCCGCGGACTTCAGAGCCTGCACCGACTCCGTGGGGAAGCGAGCCTCACGGTCGACCAGCTCGGCGTTGCTGCGCACCACGGCGAGCACGTCCTCGAGCGGGATCTGCGCCAGGCCTGCGGGCGCGTCCGGATCGATGGGGGGAAGGGCGGAGGGAGCCTCGAGTGTGGTCATCGCGATCACGCCAGCTCTGCGACGGCGTCGGCGATGGCCGAGACGCTCGCGAACGTGGCCTTCTGCAACAGGCGATCCGGGAACTCGACGTCGAACTCGTCCTCGAGGCCGATCATCACATTGACGCTCGCGTGCGACGTCAGACCTGCGTCGTACAGGTCGGCGTCGTCGGCGACTGCGTCGATGGCGACCGGGAGCTTTCCGTACTTGTCGAGTACCCGGCGGATACGGTCGACGTCCTCTGCGGCCAGAGTGTTCATTGTGTGTCCTCACATAGTCGTCGTGCTCTGCGAAGTTGCGTCAAACAAACGCGCAGGTTCCCGAACCCACCGAAACAATACATGAGAATGTTTTGTAGTGCCAGTGCATACCTCGTGGCCGAACTTTGTGAAGTTTCCCGATTCGCGGTCGAGCGTCAGCGCGCGGAGTGCCGACCGCTCACGGGGGCGCGTCCGCGGGGTGGCCGGGCGAGCATCACGGCGATGGCGGTGGTGAGCGGCACGGACAGCGCGAGGGCCGTGCCGCCCACACACGAGCGCACGATCTCGATCGCCACCGCGTCCCCGGTCAGCACGTTCCCGAACGAGCGGCCGGCGACACTGAAGAGCAGTAGCAGCGGCAGCGCACCACCCGCGTAGGCCAGGACGAGCGTGTAAACGGTGCTGGCGATGTGGTCCCGCCCGACGCGCATCGCGGACGTGAAGATCGAGCGTCGGGTGGCGTCGGGATCGAGTGCCGCGAGCTCGAAGGCTGCCGAGGCCTGGGTGATCGTCACGTCGTTCAGCACGCCGAGCGATCCGATGATGAACCCGGCGAGCAGGAGCCCGGTGATGCTGACGTGGTCGAGATAGGCCTGCACGTCGGTGTTCTGTTCCTCCGACAGACCGGTCACCCGGGTCAGGCGGATCGCTGCCTCGGACAGTCCGGCGGCGACGCCCATCGACACCACGGTTCCGAGCAGCGCCGAGCTGGTTCTCAGATTGGGCCCGTGCGCCAGGTACAGCACGCCGTAGAGGATGACCGTGCCGCCGACCAGGGCGACCAGGATGGCGGATCGGCCGTCGAGGATGGCGGGGAGCACGAAGCCCACCAGCACCCCGAGCGCGAGACCGAGTCCGAGCAGCGCACGCAACCCGCGCCACCGCGCGACCACGCAGATGACGACGGCGAAGACCGCGACCACCAGCAGCAGCGGCGTGGTGCGGGAGTAGTCGTCGAACCCGTAGATCGCGGTACCGCTGTCGTCGGTGCCGCGGACGAGGCGGATCTCCTCGCCGACGCGCAGATCGGGCGTGCCCGGTCCCGGCGTCACCTCGAGCAGGGTGCGGGTGCCCTCGTTCACGCCGGTGTCGATCGAGACGATGCTGCGGTTGCACTCGAAGCCCGAGACGGTGGGCGGAGTGGGGGCGCCGCTGAAGACGCGCCCGTTGGAGGAACTGCCGCACGGACCGATGTCCTGCGACACCACGGTGCCGTACTCGGTGGCCACCACGCCGCCGGTCGCGCTCTGGAACGGCGCCGGCACCTCGACGGTGCGATCGCTGGGCCACAGCAGCACCACGCCCACGATCGCGGCGATGCCGACGACGGCGAGGATGCCGAGCACCAGTCTCGCGGCGATCTTCCCGATGGGGGCGGGACCGGAGCTGTGTCCGTGGCCGTGTGTCACGACGCCAACACTAACGGTGGCGCGGAGAAGAAAATGTGGGCGCGAGCGGCGCGGGACGAAAGCGGGTGGCGGGGAAGCAGGGGGGGTGTCCCCCGCCACCGACCGAGCGACCCACCGGGGGGGTGGGGGGCCGTTCGGCGCTTTCGGAACCCCGAAGGGCTCATGTATGAACATACCCGCGAACACGCGGTCCGATCATCACGGGGTTCAAAAATGTGCCCGAGATGTTGTGTTGTGTCACACAGCGGGGTATATGGCACCGCGCGTCACATCAAGTGCAGGTCAGGGAGTGTGCCGGCTGGTGGTGTGGGCGCTCCCGTAGGGGTTCCGGGTTCTCGTAGGTGTTGCAGCATCCGCGGGAACCTGGAACGCCCGCGGGAACACGGGCACGCCGTGCTGCGAGGGTTCCGCGAGGCGCACACCCCCTGCAGCCTGCGGGGAGGGGTGTGGGTGGCTGGAGGACATGCAGCGCCCCTAGACCTCCGGGAGTTCGACCGCCGCGATCTCCGCCCGCATCTGCCTCTTCAGTTCCGCATCCGCGTACGACGCGTCGACTCCCGCGAGGGCGAGCGAGCGCAGAGCCGACGCGTCCAACCCAATGCCGTGCGCGGCGAGGTACTCGGTGGTGAGGTCGGTGCCGAACATCGACGGGTCGTCGCTGTTGAGCGTCACCGTCAGCCCCGCGTCGATCATCGCCGGCAGCGGGTGCACGTCGAGCGACTCGACCACCCGAGTGCGGATGTTGGAGGTGGGGGAGACGTCGAGCGGGATCCGGTGCTCGATCAGGTACGCGACGAGCTCCGGGTCGCCCAATGCGGCGATGCCGTGACCGATGCGTTCGGCACCCAGGTCGCGCAGCGCGGACCAGATGCTGTCCGGTCCACCGGTCTCGCCCGCGTGGGGGAGCGAGTGCAGCCCCGCCGCCGTCGCCCGTGCGAACACGTCGGCGAACTCGGCGCGCGGCACCTCGATGCCCCCGATGCCGAATCCGACGATCGAGTCGACGCGATGCGCGAGCACGGCGTCGAGGGTGCGGTTCGCCGCATCGGTGCCGAAGTCACCCGGGAAATCGGGAATCCAGCGCGCGACGATGCCGGTCTCGGTCTCCGCGCGGCGTCGGCCCTCCTCGACGCCCTCGAACACCGCCGCCGCGTCCACCCCGCGCATGAGGTGCCCGAAGAGGCTGATGTGCATCTCGGTGTACCGCACGTGGTGCGTCGCCAGCGCAGTGAGGCTGTCGTACGCGAGCCGTGCGAAGTCCTCGGGATCGCGCAGCACGCCGATCGACGTCAGGTACACCTCGATGAAGTGCGGGAAGTCGCGGAACTCGAACCACTCCCGCAGCGCATCCTCGGTGCGCGGGATCGCCTCGACCTGGTGCTTGTCCGCCAACGCCTTCAGCGTGCTCGGCCACATCGACCCCTCGAGGTGGACGTGCAGCTCCACCTTGGGCAGCGCGTCGACGAACGCCGCCAGATTCGACGGGCGCCGGGTCGGTGTCACTGCCGGTACGACGACAGGAAGTTGCCGAACCGTTCGATCGCGGTGCGCAGATCGCGGGCCCACGGCAGCGTGACGATGCGCAGGTGATCGTGATCGGGCCAGTTGAAGCCGGTTCCCTGCACCACCAGGATCTTCTCCTGCAGCAGCAGGTCCTGCACCAGCTTCTCGTCGCTGTGGATCTCGTGCACCTCGGGATCGAGGCGCGGGAAGGCGTACAGCGCACCGCGTGGCTTGACGCAGCTCACGCCGGGAATGGCATTGAGCCCCTCCCACGCGACGTCACGTTGTTCGAGCAGCCGCCCTCCCGGCAGGATGAGGTCCCCGATGCTCTGGTGGCCACCGAGTGCGACCTGAATGGCATGCTGCGCAGGGACATTGGGGCACAGGCGGGTGGACGCCAGCAGGTTGATGCCCTCGAGGAAGCCCGCGGCGTGGTCCTTGGGCCCGGTGATCGCGAGCCAGCCCGCGCGGTACCCGGCCACCCGGTAGGCCTTGGAGAGACCGTTGAAGGTGAGGCACAGCAGGTCCGGCGCCATCGTCGCCATGGACACGTGCTGGGCGCCGTCGTACAGGATCTTGTCGTAGATCTCGTCGGCCAGCAGCAACAGGCTGTGCTTGCGTGCCAGCGCCGCGATCCCGCGCAGCACCTCCTCGGAGTACACCGCACCCGTCGGGTTGTTCGGGTTGATGACCAGGAGCGCCTTGGTGCGATCGGTGATCTTCGACTCGATGTCCGCGAGGTCGGGGTTCCAGTCGTTCTCCTCGTCGCAGCGGTAGTGCACCGCCTTGCCGCCGGACAGCGTCGTCATCGCCGTCCACAGCGGGTAGTCGGGCGCCGGGATGAGGACCTCGTCGCCGTCGTCCAGCAGCGCCTGCATCGTCATCGTGATCAACTCGGACACGCCGTTGCCCAGGTAGATGTCGTCGACGTCGAGGAACGGGAAGCCGTCCACCAACTCGTAGCGGGTGACGATGGCGCGGCGGGCCGACATGATGCCCTTGGACTCGGAGTACCCCTGCGCCGTGGGGAGCGCGGCGATCATGTCGCGCACAATCACGTCGGGCGCCTCGAAGCCGAACGGCGCGGGGTTGCCGATGTTGAGCTTCAGAATGCGGTGGCCCTCGGCCTCGAGACGGGCGGCGTGGGCGTGCACGGGTCCACGGATCTCGTAGAGGACGTTCTGCAGCTTGACGGACTGCTCGAGCGGGCGCAGCGTGCGCTGGCCGGCCTGGCGCGGCGTCGTGTCTGATGTGCTCACGTCCGCCATCGTCTCACTGTCGGCCCCACCGAGTGGTCTGCCCCCGAGCAGTCCAGTGACTGTCGGGGGCAGACGGTGAGTCGACGGGCGGTGTCAGCTGTCCTTCGACGCCTCCGCGACGTCCGCCAGGCGCTCGGCGTCGTCGCGCTTCTCGGCGGCGTCCTCGAGCTTGTTCGCCGCGTCCTCGATCTCCTCGGTGCGCGGAGCCTTGGCCTCGGCCTCACGGCGTTCGACCTCCGACAGCTTCGCCTCGCGCTCGGCCTCGGCCGCCGAGATCCGCTTGTCGGCGATGTCGTCGGCGCGCGACTTGCGGTCCTCGAGTCGCGCGGTGGCCTTCTTGCCCGCGGCGACCTTGTTCTCGATCTCCTGGTCGGCCGCGTCGGTCGCCTTCTCCTCGGCGGTCTCGCGAGCCTTCTTCGCCCGCGTCGTCGCGTCGTCGACTCGGTTCTGCGTCTCGCGCGTCGCCTGCGCACGCTTCTCTCGCGCCTGCGCCTCGAGACGGGTGGCCTTCTCGAGATCCGCCGCCGCGCTGCGCATCTTCTGGCCGCGCTGCGCGAGGTCCTCGTCACCCAGGACGGCACCCGCGGTGGCGTCGATGCTTCCGACGATCTGCTGGTACGTCGCGCGGACCGGACCCTCGGCGTCGAGCCGACTGATCACGGTGGACTCGAACGCCTGCAACGGAAGTCGGGCGATCGAGTACTGCAGTCGCAGGATCCGGCGGGGCAGGGACAGACTCACTTGGTCTCCTCGGTGTCGGTCGACGCGGCTTCGCGCTCGGCCCGGGCGGCGCGCTCGCGTGCCTGCGCCGCTTCCTGCTCCAGCGCGTCGGCCTCGTCGAGTTTCTCGTCGTAGTCGCTTCGCGCAGCGGAGATCTCGTCAGCCGCACGGGCCTCCTCCTGCTGCCGCTCGCTGGTGGCCTCGGCGATGCGCCGTTCCGACTGCGCCTCGGCGGCGACGCGACCCTGCTCGGCGTCACGCATCGCGTCGGCCGTCGCGGTCTCGTGCGCGCGGAGCCGATCGTTCTGTGCCGCAGCCTCGGTCGCGTCGGTACGGTCCTCGACGGACTGCCGTGCGACGTCCGCCTCGGCCTCCGTCTCGGCGATGTCCTGCTGCGCCTCCTCGATCTCGAGGGCGGCGGCGGTCTCGGTGGCCTCGGCCTCCCGGCGGCGTTCCACCTCGGCCTGCTCGAGCCGGCCGCGATCGGCGAGCTCGTCGTTGTTGATCACGGCGCCGGCCACTTCCTTGACGCGGCCCTTCACCTTGTCGACGAAATCGCTGCGCGCCTCGGAGGCTGCGCCCTGATTCTCGGTCACGAAAGGCTCCTTCTGATGATCGTCACTTGGGGTCTTCCTTGGCGAGTGCACGGAATCCCTTGGCGCCGGCGCGGTCGACCCCGGCCTTGACCAGCCCGTACACGACACCGTGCAGCGCTGCGGCGATCAGGACCTCACGGTTGCTGCGTGAGAGGTCCTTCGGATCGGGCATCTCGGCGTCGTTCTCGCCGACGCGCTTGTAGATCTGGTTGAAGATCTGTCCGGCGAGCAGGCCACCGGCGATGCTCGTGGCCAGGGAGAGCGGCTTGTAGAACGCCTTCGACGTGCTGGTCATCGGCCGGCCAGGATGTCGAGGACGCTCTGCTGACGCAGCGCCTTGCGAGCACGGCGACGACGGACCAGGGCCACGAGCACCACGGCGGCGAGTGCGCCGGCGAGCGAGATGCCCGCGACCTGCGGGTTCTCCTTCACCTGTGCGACACCCTGCTGTGCCTTGGCGACGCCCTGCTGAGCGACCTCCTGCACCTTCTCCGTCGACTCGTGGGCTGCGGCGGAGACGCGAGCGGGCACGTCCACCTTGGCGGCGAGCGCCTCGACGGTCTCGGCCAGCTCTTCGCGCTGCTGCTCGACGGACGGCGGCTCGGCATCGGCCTCGGTGCGCAGGGCGTGACGCGGTTCGGACGCGTCCTTCGGGTCGGTCATGAGTGAGCCTTTCGGGCGTTCTGGACGGTCTCGACGTCGCGCTGGACGCTGGCGACGGTGGCGGCAGGTGCGGGCGGAACGGCCTTCTTCGCCTTGGTCGCGCCGACCTTGGCGAGGATGCCGCCGACGATCAGCAGGACGACGGCGACGATCAGTGCCGCGAGCCACGGATCGAGGGCCGTCGCCAGGCCGAGGACGGCGGTGGCGACGAGGGTCGCGAGGCCCAGGAACAGCAGCAGGGCGCCGGCGCCGGAGACACCGATGCCGACTCCGAGCTTGGTGCCCTTCGACTTGACCTCGTCGAGTGCGCTGCTCACCTCGGTGCGCACCAAGGTGCTCACCTGCTGGGTCAGACGCTCGACCAATTGCACGGTGGACAGATCGGCCGCGGCCGGTGTGCCGCCGCCCGTATCGCTCGTGTGCCGGGTTTCGTTCATGAGCCGGGTTGTACCCGCCACCCGACCGGGCGAAACGGGAGCCTCCAGAGGTCCGCGCCCAGATCGTGGACTGTTCACAATGTCGGGACGGCCTCGAGCGGTGTCCGAAATGACACAGTTGGACGTCGGGGATCGGATGTGGGGGACGTGGCTGTGAGAAGTGTCGTGGTGCCGGCTGTGGCGAGCCTGCTCGTGGGTGGGGTGTTGTCCGCCGGCGCGGTGGTGGGCCTGACGTGGTCCGCCGAGGAGACCGTCCGGCCGGAGCCGGTGGTCACCGCCGATCCGTCGGCCTCGGTGCTCGGCGACGTGCAGTACGGGAGCAGGTGACCGACGTGGCGCGACCGACCCTCCTGCGCGGCAGCGCGTGTGTCCTGCTCGCGATCGGCAGTGCGGCCGTGGTGGGGGCCGTCATGCTGCCCACCTACGTCGAGCACCGACTCGCGGTGACTCCCCTGGACATTCGCACCACGACGGTCGCGGTCACCGATCCGGGAACCGGCGGCGACGTGCTCGACGCGACGTCCATCACGCGTCCCGGCCCGTTGTCCGTGGCCACCGGGATCCCGCTGGTGGTGCAGCGCTTCATCACCACCGAGGATCCGAGCGACGCGGATCGCGTGACGTTCCAGTCCGGCGCGACCGTGCGCCGTGCGGACCGGGAGGGCGACGCCGGTCTGCTGACCGCCTCCGTCGACCGGGTCACCGTCGATCGACGCACGTCGCAGCCGGTCGATCCGGTGGCGTCCTTGCAGACCACCGTCGGCAAGCCCGCCATTCCGGTGCCGCGGACCGGATATCAGCAGCGCTTCCCCTTCGACACCCAGCCGATCACGTACTCGGTCTACGACGCGACGGCCTGGACGAGCTTCCCTGCCGAGTTCGTCGAGGAGATCTCGATGGACGGGCTCCCGGTCTATCACTTCCGCACGCAGGTCACCGGTGCCGATCTCTCCGAGACGACGCAGTCGCCGATCAACTCCGTGACGCTGCCCGCGTCGAAGTGGGGGCTCGAGGGGCTCGGTGAGCAGTCGATCACCATGAAGCGGTACTACTCCACCGTCCGCGACATCTACGTCGAGCCGCGCAGCGGCAGTCTCGTCGGCGGTCGTGAGCAGCCCTACCAGTACTTCGCGCGTGACCCTGCCGTTCCGGAGGTCACCGTGTTCAAGGCGACCCTCGGGCTCGACGAGGGCGGGCAGAAGGAGCAGCTCGACCGCGCCCGCGAGTCGGCCACCAAGCTGATGTGGCTCACCGACCGGGGTCCCGTGCTCCTGTGGTCCGTCGGCGGTGTCGGTCTGATTCTGGGTGCGGCGCTTCTCGTCGTCTCGGGTCGGCGTCCTCAGCGCTGACGGTGCGCTGCCCCGGACGGGGTGGCGGTGAGGAAGGTCGGGGTGGGCAGCCCGGCTGCCGACGCCGCCTCGGTGACCGCATCCGCGACCGCCTCGGTGCGCGTCCGGTCGACCAGGGCGATGGCCGAACCACCGAACCCGCCGCCGGTCATCCGGGCTCCGAACGCGCCGGCGTCCAGCGACGCCCGGACGGCGGAGTCGAGTTCGGGCGAGCTCACCTCGTAGTCGTCACGCAGTGATCGGTGCGACGCGGTCAGCAGCGTTCCCAACGCCGTGAGATCGGGTGTGCTGTGCAGAAGTTCGGCCGCCTGCTCCACGCGGACGATCTCGCTGGTGACGTGCCGGACGCGTGCCGCCGACACCGGATCGGTCATCGCGGACGCCGCCGCCTCGGGGTCGAGGCCACGCAGAGTCCTCACGCCGAGGTCGGCGCAGGCCTTCTCGACCGACGCGCGCCGCTGTCCGTACTGACCGTCGACCAGTCGATGCGGTGCGTTGGTGTCGATGACGAGGATCTCCGCGTCCGGGAGACCGAGCGGGATCTGCCGGGAGGAGAAGTCGAGACAGTCCAGCAGCAGCGCGTGGCCCGGTTCCGCGAGCATCGCGATCGACTGATCCATCCCGCCCGTCGACGCGCCGGCGATCTCGTTCTCGGCGCGGATGCAGGCGTCGATCAGGGTCCGCCGGTCGGCATCGAGATCGAACAGGTCCCGGAGTGCCACCGCCACAGCACATTCGAGCGCGGCAGAGCTGGACAGTCCCGAACCCACCGGCACGGACGAGTGCACGGCGATGTCGGCCCCCTCCGTCAGCCCCAGCGCCCACGCGACGCCGGCGACGTACGCGCCCCACCCGTCCGGGCTGCCGGGGGCGATGGCGGACAGTGCGATTCCCCAGTGCTCGTCGGAGCCGGTCGACGCGGCCCGCAGCACCGCGCCGTCCCGTCGGCGGGCCGCGACGGCAGTGACGTAGGGCAGGGCGAACGGGAGGACGAGGCCGCCCGCGTAATCGACGTGTTCGCCGATCAGATTGACGCGCCCCGGAGCGATCCATACCCCGTCGGGTTCGTCGCCGAAGGCGGTGCGGAACCGTTCGACGGCACCGTCGGCGAGCTCGGACTCCTCGATGACCGGCAGCCACGCGGTCACGCGAGCACCTCCCGGAACCGATCCGCGATGGCCTCGGGTGTCGTGTCGTTGATCCACGCGCCCATGGCGGACTCGGATCCGGCCAGGAATTTCATCCGTCCGGGCGATCGCATCATCGAGAACAGCTGCAGATGCAGTCGCCCCAGATCACGGTCCGCACCGACGGGCGCCTGATGCCAGGCGGCGATGTAGGGCACCTCGTCGACGCCGACGAAGAAGTCGTCGACCGCACGCAGCAGGTCGCGATACACGCCGGCCAGCGCGTCGCGTTCGGCCGTCGACAATGCGGCCAGATCGGGAACGGCGCGGCGCGGGGCGAGGTGCACCTCCACGGGCCACCGTGCGGCCGCCGGAACGTAGGCCACCCAGTGCTCGGTGTCGACGACGATGCGGCGGCCGGACCGCAGCTCGGTGGCAAGCACGTCGGACAGCAGCGAGCGACCGGTGCGGTCCCGGTGCAGCCGGGACTGCCGGATCATCGCGTCGGTCCTCTGCGGCAGGTACGGGTAGGCGTAGATCTGCCCGTGCGGATGAGTGAGGGTCACCCCGATCTCCCGGCCGCGGTTCTCGAAGCAGACCACCTGGCGCACCCCGGGGAGGGCGGACAGCGCCTCGGTGCGGTCGGCCCACACGTCGACGATGGTGCGCACCCGGTGCAGGTCGAGGGAGGCGAACGAGGCGTCGGGGTCACTGGCGAAACACACCACCTCGCATCGGCCCGTACCGGCAGCGAGCGGCCAGAGCTCCTCGTCGTCGACGTGCGACGGAAGGTGTTGCGCCGCTGCCGACTGCGCGAGGGAGGGGAAACGATTCTCGAAGACCACGACGTCGTAGTCGGCAGCGGGGATCTCGGTGGGCGGGCGTCCCGGGCGGCTCGGCGCGAGCGGGGACGCGTCGGGCGGGGGGAGGAACGTGCGGTCCATCCGTTGCGCGGCGATGGCCACCCAGTCGCCGGTGAGCACGTCGAGTCGTATTTGCGACAACGACTCCGACGCGGGGAGGGGGCGCGTGTCCACCAGGTCCCGCGTCTTCTCCCCGGACACCCAGGGCTCGGAGTCGTCGAAGTACAGCAACTCTCGACCGTCGGCGAGGGTGGTGCTGGTCTTGCGAACGGCGTGCGTCGACGGTTCGTGCGTGGTCATGCGTGTGTGTTCCTCGCTCTCGGTTCCCCGGACACATCGTGCACGGAATCGCGATCAGGCGTTGACGGTTGCGAAGATCTCGGGGCCGCGACTGGCCACCAGAGCCACGGCTCGACGCCGGGCCACCGCCACGATGCATCCGCCGAGCACCAGGGAGACGACGGGCGCGAGCCAGACGAGGACACCCGGGAGGGCCAGCGCGATCAGGACGCCGGGCAGGCACAGGAGTGCACCCCCGGCCATCACGGCGAGCGTCCACCCGATCGCACGTCCGGTCATCGACCCGCGGGAACTGAACGCACTTCCCGCGGTCTGTCCTGCGACCACGTACGGGCTGGCTGCCGACTGCACGGCGCCGGCCGCGGCGGTGGCCAGGGACGCGGCCGCGACGACGGCGACCGCCACGGGAAGAGTGCGCGGCGACGGATCGCCGACGAGGCGACCGAGGGCCGTTCCGACGGCGCCGAACGCACCGGCCACCACGGCCGCGATGACGAGTCGCGCGTCGATGACGCGTCGCGCCACACCCGGCACGGATGTCACGCGCCATGCTGCTGCGCCGTCGAGGCCGTACGAGTTGGCGAATATGCTGCTCGTCAGCAGGATCACGATCGGTGCGCCGTACTGCAGGCCGTAGATGTCGGTCGAGGTGGCCATGAGCACGACTCCGACGAGCAGGAACACCCCCGGCATCGTCAGCAGTCCCACTCGGCGCGGATCGACCAGCAGCAACCTGGTCTCGGCGGCGATGGCCGTGGCCATCGGTCCACGCGCGCGGAACGCCGTCGTCCGACGGCGGTCGGTCCGGGAGCGGGGCGGCGTGCTGTCGAGCGCGGCGGACACCGCCGAGGTCCACCACCGCACCACCAGCGTGCCGAGCCCTGCGAGCGCGACGACGACGAGGACGGGCACCCACCACCTCCCGTCGTCCACTGCCTCGCTCGACACCGCCGCCCATCCCGTCGGCAGGACGCGCACCGCGGTGCGCAGGACGGTGTTGTCGGCGAACGACGTCGAGACGTTGCCGAGCAGGAGGAAGGCCGAGTACGCGGCCGCGGCGACGACGGTGCCACCGACGGTCGCGACGATGCGTCCGCGCGGAGTGCGCGATGCCGCGTCCAGGCGGAGGACGGCGACACGGGACACGGCGAGCGCGACACCGGCGGTGAGCAGGGCGATCACGGCGGCCACGATGCGTGACACGGGCGAGGCGTCCGGAACCGCGACGGGCGTGAGCGCGAGGCCGGCGACGAGAAAGACGGTCACCCCGCTGCGCACACCGATGAGGGCGAGGGCCCTCCGGAGATCGTCGGCACGCACCGGTAGGTGGCGCACGTGCGCCGGGACGAGTCCGCGGTCGCCCACTCCGGTGAGCAGGGGAGCGACGATGGTGAGGACGACCACCACCGCAGCGCACAGTGCGGCCAGGGTGGTGCGTGCCGACGGCTGTGCACTCAGTGTGATCGCGTACATCGCCCCGAGCGACGCGATGGCGCTGAGTACGATCACGATGCGGGCACCTGATCCGGTTGCGGCCCGGCGTATCTCGCGATCCAGCGACAGCAGCGTGCGAATCGGCGCGCTGATCATGAGCCCAGCCACGGCAACTCGGCCGCCTGGTCACCGCCGCCGACCGCGTCGAACAGCGCGCCCTCGAGGGTTCCGCCGGCGCGCACGTCGTCGATCGTGCCGGCGGCCAGTAGTGAGCCGCGAGCGAGAATGGCGACGTGCGAGCACATCTGCTCGATGAGCGGCATCGAGTGGCTCGACACCACCGCGGTGCCGCCCCGCGCGACGAAACGTTCCAGAAGGTGCCGAATGGTGCGGGCGGACATGGGGTCCACCGCCTCCAACGGCTCGTCGAGCACGAGGAGCCGCGGTGAGTGGATCATCGCTGCGGCCAGGCCGATCTTCTTCTTCATCCCGGCGCTGTAGGTGGAGACCGCGCGGTCACCGGCCTCGGCGATGTCCAGCACCGCGAGCAGTTCCTCGCAGCGTTCGTGCGCCACCGCCGGATCGAGACCGTGCAGCACTCCGACGTAGTGCAGTGCGCGCCGACCGGGCAGAGCCTCGGGGAGGGACGGCCCGTCGGGAAGCAGTCCGACGCGTCCGCGGGCAGCGACCGGGTCGGCCCACACGTCGTGACCGTCGATCCACACCTGCCCGGCGGACGGGCGCACGATGCCCGTCGCCATCGACAGGAACGTGGTCTTGCCCGCTCCGTTGGGTCCGACCAGCCCGTACAGCGTGCCGGCCGGTACGAACAACGACAGGTCGTGCACCGCCGGTGCGCTCCCGTCGTACTGCTTGCTCAGCCCCCACGACTGCAGCGCGCCGGGTGTCTCGTCCACGGTCGACATGCGAACCCCCTCGTCGGTTGCGGTACTTTGCGACACTAATCAGACCGCCTGGCATGTCGCCACCCGAGCGGGGCAGAATCGAGGCATGTGCGGTCGCTACGCCAGTACCCGGTCCGACGACGACCTGTCGTCCATCTTCGATGCCGCCGTGGCGCTGGGGGAGGCGCCGGAACCGTCGTACAACGTGGCGCCGACCGATCCGGTGCGCATCGTGCTCGAGCGTGGGGACGAAGCACGTCAGCTGCGCACGGTCCGATGGGGTCTCATCCCGTCCTGGGCGAAGGACCGGAAGATCGCGAGCAGGCTGATCAACGCACGGTCCGAGACCATCACCGAGAAGCCGGCGTTCCGGAAGGCTGCGGCGAAGCGGCGCTGCCTCATTCCCGCCGACGGGTACTACGAGTGGGAGAAGCGCGAGGGGAAGAAGATCCCGCACTTCCTGCACACGGACGGTGTTCTCGCGATGGCGGGTCTGTACGAGCTGTGGCCGGATCCCGCACTGCCCGATGATGATCCGGCCAAGTGGGTGTGGACCACGACGGTGCTCACCACCACCGCGACCGACGCGCTGGGGCACATCCACGACCGGTCGCCCGTCGTGGTCCCTGCGGACATGCGTGATGCCTGGTTGGACCCGACGCTGACCGATCTGGGCGCGGTCGCGGACCTGGTCCAGTCGATCCCCGAGCCGCATCTCTCGCCCTACGAGGTGAGCACTGCGGTGAACAGTGTGCGCAACAACGGTCCGGAGCTGCTCGAGCCGGTGGCCTGAGCGGGCCCGGGTTGCACTTCGATCACTTCTGCGCGATGCTTAGCGCATATTAACGCTAAGGAGGCGTCATGACCCTGATCGAGTGGCTCGGATCCACCGCGTTCGTGTCCTTCGGGGCACCCACGTCGTGGGTCGAGGTGGTCGGATTCGTCACGGGCGCCACCTGTGTCGTCCTCGTCGCGCGGCAGTCGGTGTGGAACTGGCCCATCGGTATCGCCAACAATCTGGCGTTCGTCCTGCTGTTCTTCGGCGCCGGGTTGTTCGCCGACGCGGCGCTGCAGTTCGTCTACATCGCTCTCGCCGTGTCCGGATGGGTCCTGTGGGTCGGCGGCGGCACGCAGGGGCCGCTGGTGGTCACGTCCACCAGCCGTCGGGAATGGTGGTGGCTCGGCGCCGTCGGCGTGACGGCCACGCTGGCCATGACGTGGTTCCTCGACACCGCGACGACGTCGGTGGTGCCGTTCTGGGATGCGGTGACCACGGTGCTGTCACTGCTGGCGACGTGGGGCCAGGTGACGAAGCGTCGAGAGTCCTGGTTCCTGTGGATCGCCGCGGACGTCGTGTACGTGCCGCTCTATCTCTACAAGGACCTGGTCCTGACCGGTGTCCTCTACCTGGGATTCATTGCGCTGTGCGTGGCCGGGCTGCGGGCGTGGACACGGTCGATGACTCCTGCCGGCGTCGAGGTGCCGGCATGACGCACGCGCTGATCATCGGCAAGTTCTATCCGCCGCACGTCGGTCACCACGCGATGGTCCGGTTCGCCGCCACGGTGGCCGACCGGGTGACCGTCGTGGTGATGGCAGCCACCGTGGAGTCGGTGTCTCTGCGAGACCGGGTGGCGTGGATGACCGAGTCGCACGCCGGCGACGAGACGGTCACGATCACCGGCATCGTCTGCGATGCGCCTATCGACCACACCTCACGGGCCGTCTGGGCGGCGCAGGTGGCATGTATGCGCGCGGCCGTCGGGAACGAGCCCGTCGACGTGGTGGTCACCAGCGAGCCGTACGGCGAGGAACTGGCGCGGTGGTTCGACGCTCGCCACGTGCCGTTCGATCTGCCGCGCAGCGCCTTCCCGGTGTCCGGGACCGCGTGTCGACGCGACCTCGCCGCCTCGTGGCGGTTCCTCGATGCGCCTGCCCGTGCGGGCCTGGCGACGCGCATCGTCGTCCTCGGATCGGAGTCGACGGGCACCACCACTGTTGCCGGCGCGCTGGCCGCACACTTTCGAGAACGGTGGCCGGACACCGAGTGCGTCGACGAGTTCGGGCGGCAGGACACCGTCGACAAGGCTTCTCGTGCCGGGTCCGTCGACGACATCGTCTGGACCGGTGACGACTTCGCCCGGATCGCGCGCACCCAGTCTGCCCACGAGGACGCGGCCGCACGGCGCGGATCGCCCGTACTGATCTGCGACACCGACGCGTTCGCGACGACGGTGTGGGAGCGGCGGTACCTCGGCCCCGAGTCGCACCACGCCGTCGCCGATGATCGACCCGCGGTGTATCTGGTGACGGATCATCACGGAGTTCCGTTCGTGCAGGACGGCATTCGTGACGGTGAACAGGTGCGGGCCGAGATGACCGGGTGGTTCCTCGACGCGCTCACGCGCACCGGACGCTCGTGGGTGCTGCTGACGGGGAGCCGCGAGGAGCGTCTGCAGTTGGCGATTCGGGTGGCGGAGCAGGAACTTCGGCGGCGAACCACCTTCACGGCGCCGCTGGGCGGCATACTCGAGGCATGACCGCACTCGAGCATTCCGACTCCATCGTGATCGCCGCATCTGCCGACGCCGTGTACGCCCTCGTCTCCGACGTCACACGGACCGGGGAGTGGAGCCCGATCTGCCAGGAGTGCTGGTGGAACGACGGCGGCAGCGCCGACGTGGTCGGGTCCACCTTCACCGGACGCAACGTCACCGCCGACCGCACGTGGGAGACGGTCTCGACCGTCGCCGTCGCCATCCCGGGCACCGAGTTCGCCTGGCTCGTCGGCGACTCGTTCGTGCGCTGGGGATACACCCTCGAGGCGATCGACGAGAACTCGACGCAGCTCACCGAATCGTGGCTGTTCACCGAGCAGGGGATCGAGTACTTCCACACGAAGTTCGGCGACCGCGCGCAGGAGGAGATCGAGAACCGTCGAGCGAACGCACTCGACGGAATTCCCCGCACGCTCGCCGCGATCAAGGCGATCGCCGAGTCGTAGGGGGTGTTGTGGGGCTGCAGGGGGTGCGTTCGCGGGCCTGCAGGGGGTGTGCACACCTGTCGTGGTGAGTGCACACCCTTCGCTGCAGGCTGCAGAGGGTGTGCGGTTGATGCAGGGGGTGTGGGCTCTGTCGGTGTGCGGCTCCGGGCCTGCAGGGGTGTGCACACGGGTTGTGGTGAGCGCACACCCTTCGCTGCAGGCTGCAGAGGGTGTGCGGTTGATGCAGGGGGTGTGGGCTCTGTCGGTGTGCGTTCGGGTGTCTCGGCTCCGGTCCTGCAGGGGATGTGCACACGGTCCATGGTGAGCGCACACCCTTCACTGCAGGCTGCAGAGGGTGTGCGGTTCATGCAGGGGGTGTGCGGTTTCGGGCAAGTGCTCGCCGTATGCGGTCGATGATGATGTCCGGCGTAGCCAAGTCCTGCCACGTCCAGCGCACCACCGTGTAGCCCGCGTCGCGCAGTGCATCCTCGCGGAGCTTCTCCCGCCAGAGCACGTCGGCCGGGGTCTCGCCGGCAGGAACCAGCCGTCCGTACTTCACGCGACCGTCGAACTCGCCGATCACGTTGGAGCCGTCCACCAAGAAGTCGACACGGTAGAACGTGTTGCCGCACTTGATGGTCTGCTGAGTGGAGACCGCGAAACCTGCAGTGCGTAGCAGCACGCGACTGCGTGATTCGCCGACACTCTCGGACCCGGCGTCCATGAACAGCGCGACGCGGTGGGCTCGCGCATGGCCACTGCGGGTGGGGCGTCGGGCGAGTATTTCCTCGACCTGCGCACCGGCCAGTCCGAACCGACGTGCTGCATCGTCCGCCGCGCACACTGCTTCCTCGAACGGCAGGCAACAGGCCAGATCGGCAATGGTGCGGCTGACGGTAGTCGAGCGGATCCCCGCCACGTCGGTGACCTCGTCGACGTCATAGGGCGACGCATGAACGTGACGCACGGGGCCCGTACGACCGCCTGTCCGCCGGTTGCGCGTGATGTGAACTGCGGAGAGGGGCACGTTCCACACGTCGATGCCGTGAGCGATCGCTGCCGACGCATGGCTCAGCACTGCGTCGGGCGCCAGGTTGCCCGTCGTCATCATCGTGCGCGCCAGGAGGAGGTGGCGTTCCTTGTCGGTGAGGTTCGCGATGTCGTCGGAGCTGGCATAGGCACCTCGGCGTACGCGCATGAGATCTCCGGTACGGCACATGCGCCGCAGTTCGGAGTCCGTGTAACCCTGAGTCAGTGCCTCCGAGCGGGAGGTGATGCGTGCCATCGGTCGATCGTTGCCGACGAGGACCTCTTCGATCGGTGCCCGTGCGCCCGCTGTGGACAGCGCGGACCCTGTGGATGAGCGAGCGCACACCCCCTACATCGAGTGAACACGTCTTCCGGCGTGCTGCAGGCGGTGTTCGGTTGGTGCAGGGGGTGTTCGGTGGGGAGGTCTGGCAGCTGGTTGCTGGTCGCCGCACTCGTCGGCCAGCGGCAGGGTGTGTGCACACGCCGGCTCTAAAGCGAACACCCCCTCCAGCGTGCTGAAGGGGGTGTTCGGTTGGTGCAAAGGGTGTCCGGTCAGGATTTCTTGCCCGGTGCCTTCGCGCCCGACTTGAACCCGAGCCCACCGGCCTTGGGCTGCGGCGGCGCTGGGGTACCCGCGGACTCGGCCGGACCGTTCGACTTGGCCGCACCGTTCGACTCAGCCGCACCGTTCGACTCCGGCGTAGGAGCGGCCGTGTCCTCGGGTGCCTGCTCGGCGGGCACCTCCGGCTCGGGTGCTGCGGCAGGTGCCTCCGGCTCGGGTGCTGCGGCAGGTGCCGCGGATCCCGGTACCTTGGCGCCGGGCTTCTTGAACCCGGACTTCACGGCGAGACCCTTGGCCTTGACGGTCGGCATGGACTCCGACGCCTGAGCCGGTGCCGCAGCCGAAGCAGGCGCCTCGGAAGCGGGAGCAGAAGCCTCGGGTGCCTCAGCAGAAGCAGAATCCTCAGCCGCGGGAGCCGATGACGCGGGGGCCGCCGACCCCGGTGCCTTGGCGCCGGGCTTCTTGAACCCGGACTTCACGGCGAGACCCTTGGGCTTGACCGTCGGCATGGACTCCGACGCCTGAGCCGGTGCCGCAGCCGAAGCAGGCGCCTCGGGAGCAGGCGCCTCCGAAGCAGACGCCTCGGGAGCAGACGCCTCGGGAGCAGACGCCTCGGGAGCCTCGGAAGCGGGAGCCGATGAAGCAGGAGCCGCCGAGCCCGGTGCCTTGGCGCCGGGCTTCTTGAACCCGGACTTCACGGCGAGACCCTTGGGCTTGACCGTCGGCAACGACTCCGACGCCTCGCCGGCCGACTCGGCCGGTTCCGGCTTCTCGGCCGGAGCAGCTGCGGCGGATCCCGGTGCCTTCGCGCCCGGGGGACGGCCCTTGAGCTGCAATCCCTTGCCGCCCGGTGCCTTCGCCTTGCCTGCCATGCCCAGGCCCTTCGGCTTGGACGCGTCGGCGGCGTCGTCACCGTCGGCGTTGGGCGACTCGGCGGGCTTGGCCGGAGCCTTCGCGCCGGGTGCCTTGGCTCCCGGAGCCTTGGCCAGGCCCTTCATCTTCAAGCCCTTGCCGGGCGCGGGGGCTGCGGGATCGCCACCCGCTGCGGCCGTCTCGATCTCCTCGACGCGGCCCTTCTCCTCCGCGGCGGCGACGTCCTCGGTGGCGACGGACTCGGCCTTGGGGGTGTCGACGGGCTCCTCGGCAGGCACGACCACTGGCTTGGCCCGCGGCACCACCTTGATGTTCTCGCCGAGCTGCGCGGAGTCCAGGCGCGTGATCGAGCTGAGCAGCATCTGCGAGACGTCGATGACCTCGACGTTGTCGTTACCGCCGGCCTCCTGACGCGCGGTGACACCGTCGTTGAGCATGACGCGGCAGAAGGGGCAGCCGGTCGCGATCTTCTGCGTCGCGGTAGTGCTGCCACCCAGGGTGTCCAGCGCTTCGTCGACGCGGTCGATGTTGATCCGCTTGCCGATCTTCTCTTCCATCCACATGCGAGCACCGCCGGCGCCGCAGCACATGGAGCGCTCGCCGTGGCGCGGCATCTCCTTGAGCGTGGAGCCCGACGCCGCCATCAGCTCGCGCGGTGCGTCGTACACCTTGTTGTGGCGACCCAGGAAGCACGGGTCGTGGTACGTGACGTCCTCTTGCACCGAGGCCACCGGGACCAGCTTCTTGGCCCGCACGAGGCGGTTCAGCAACTGAGTGTGGTGCACGACCTCGTACTTGCCGCCCACCTGCGGGTACTCGTTGCCGAGTGCGTTGAAGCAGTGCGCGCACGTGACGACGATCTTGCGACGGCTCTCGTCGACACCTTCGAACACGGAGTTCAGGGTCTCGATGTTCTGCATCGCGAGTTGCTGGAACAGGAACTCGTTGCCCGCGCGGCGAGCGGAGTCACCGGTGCAGGTCTCCTCGGCGCCGAGCACCATGAACTTCACGCCCGCGGTGGCGAGCAGTTCTGCGACAGCCTTGGTGGTCTTCTTCGCGCGGTCCTCGTAGGCGCCGGCGCAGCCGACCCAGAAGAGGTACTCGAAGTCCTCGAAGCTGTCGGCGTCCTGGCCGAAGACCGGCACGTCGAAGTCCAGCTCCGAGATCCAGTTGGTGCGGTCCTTGGCGTTCTGGCCCCAGGGGTTGCCCTTGTTCTCCAGATTCTTGAACAGTCCGGCGAGCTCGGTGGGGAACTCCGACTCGATGAGCACCTGGTAGCGACGCATGTCGAGGATGTGGTCGACGTGCTCGATGTCGACGGGGCACTGCTCGACGCAGGCGCCGCAGTTGGTGCAACTCCACAGCACCTCGGGATCGATGATGCCGCCGAGGCCGCCGTCGAGGGTGGTCTCGCCGACCAGCGGGCGCTCGGCCTCGTCACGGGCGGCCTGCGGGATCTTCGCGAGCTTGGCCTCGTCCGGCTTGCCGTCCGCGTCGACCAGGCCGATCTCGTCGCCCGCCATGTCCTTGCGGCCACCGGCGAGCAGGTACGGCGCCTTGGCGTTGCCGTGGTCGCGGAGCGAGGTGATGAGCAGCTTGGGTGAGAGCGGCTTGCCCGTGTTCCACGCCGGGCACTGCGACTGGCAGCGGCCGCACTCGGTGCACGTGGTGAAGTCGAGCCAGCCCTTCCAGGTGAAGTCTTCGATCTTGCCGGCACCGAACGCGTCGACGTCGGGGTCGGCCTCCTCCATCTCGAGGACCTTGCCGCCGGACATCATCGGCTTGGCCGCGCCGAGCGCGACTCCGCCGTCGGCCTCACGCTTGAAGTAGATGTTGAAGAACGCGCTGAAGCGGTGCCATGCGACACCCCACGTGATGTTGCGGCCGACGATCAGCAGCCAGACCATGCCGGACATGAGCTTCACGAAGGCGAAGATCGAGACCAGGACCGCGCTCGCGGGGAGCAGCTTGGCCAGGTTCATGGTGAAGAAGTCGGTCCACGGGTTGGCGTGGCCGTAGGTGGCGATCTTGCCGGCCTTCACGAAGATCATGCCGAGGCCCTCGAGCAGCACGACGAACTCGACGAAGTAGGCGGCGCGGAAGTTGGAGCCGGAGAAGCGGGACAGGCGCTCGGGGGAGCGCGGGTGGTTCCGCTGCCGGATGATCATCAGCGTCACGATGCCGATGACGGTGCCCAGACCCAGGATCTCGTCCATGAGGTGGTAGATCGCGAGGTCACCGATGAGAGGCCAGTGGAACTCGGGGTTGAACGTCTGCCCGTAGGCCTCGAACCACAGGATGGCGCCGAGCATGAAGCCGACCATGACCAGCCAGTGCGCCCAGCCCACCGAGCGGAACTTGTTCATCCGGGTGTGCGCAGCGAACTCGATGCACATCTGCTTGAACCGCGGAACGAACGGTCGCAGACGGGTCCTGTCCGGCTGTCCCAGCGCGATGGATCGCACCATCATCGCGGCACCGCGGAAGAAGTAGGCCCAACACACGATGCTGAGCAGGGCACCGACGGTGCCGAGGGTGATCGTCAGGGCATTCATGACGCTGCCTTTCTTCGGCGACGGTCATTCCGTCGCCCTACGCTTCCGGCCGGCCACAGGGGGCGGTCCGATGGTCAGCCCGGATGCATCGGTCCCACTCGAAGTTACCAGCCGGTAACCACGAGAGTTCTACCGACCGGTAACTTAGCATTTCGGTCGACATCACCGCAGGTCGGACGGAGGGCTGGTCCGTCCTGCACACGCGATGAGCCCTACCGTATTACGGCACAGCGACAGGCCTCTCGCACAGGTATTCCTAACTTGCCTCGCGGGTAACTTCGGGCCGTCGAGGAAGTCGCCCCTCATCGCGACCATTTTGTTACCCTTCACGAGCCACCTCGTCCGTGGGTGAGGTCACATCGTGGCTGTTCACACGGGCAATTCCCGTATCGAGTACTGAAAACGGACCTGATATTCGGTTGTGTCCCTGTCAACCGCTACAGTGCTCGTGTCGGGGTCCGACACCACGAACCTGAACGAACGGAACATCTAGATGAAACTGCGTCGACTCGTCGCAACCTCTGCGATCGCGATCGCCTCCCTGGGCGTGGCCACCGGTACTGCGTACGCGCAGCCGGCCACCACCACCCCCTCCGCGACGACCACCGAGAGTGCTCCCGCGGAGAACTCCGAGCTGAACTGGGCATCGCGCGTCGAGGCCGGTGGCGTCGTCACCACCGTCGACGCCGGCATGTTCCGTGCGTCCGACGACGGCAAGACCGTCGACCTGGTGGACGAGGAGGGCAACACGATCCTGAGCCTTCCGCTGTCGTTCAACCTCAACGGCATCGAGTTCCCCTACGGTGTCGAGTACACCGACGAGGGCCGCACCGTGAAGCTCATCCCGAACCTCGCAGCACCGATGGGCCTCGCCCCGAACGCGCTCGAGAACACGGTGGCATCGCCTGCCGAGAACACTGCTGCCGAGCAGTCCTTCGCCTCGCAGCTCGGTCTCGCGACCTCCATCGGCGGACTGACCGGCACCATCATCGGTGCAGTCATCGGTGGCATCATCGTTCCCGCGATCGGCATCGTGCCGGGCGCCGGCGTCGGTGGCGTCATCGGTACGATCGTCGCTGGTGGACCGACCCTGGTCGTCGCCGGTATCGATCTGCTCAACACGTACAACGCTGCTCCGGGAACCTCCAAGTTCGCCTTGTAAGACTCGGAACACGAAAGAAGGCCGCCACCCATCGGGTGGCGGCCTTTTCTCGTTCCGGGCGGGGTCAGCTAGAGCCAGGGGACGGCGGCGGCGAGAAAGATGCCACCAGCGATGACACCGACGGCTCCGGTGAGCAGTCCGATGACGGTGTCTGCGCGATCGGCATCGGGAACGCGGGTGGCCAGGACGCCGGCGACGAGCGCGGCGATGCCCAGCAGAACGCCGAAGCCGAAGCTCCAGAACGCCACCACCGACAGCGCACCCAACAGCACGGAAACGTCGGCGAGTCGGGGATCGTGGGCAACGGAACTCAGGGCCGCCCGAGCAGACGACATCTTTGCCGCGGCGTAGATCGCGGCGGGGGACTGAGTCTCGCGGGGGAGTGACGAATCGGCGATGTCGGTCACAGCGATACCTCCTTCGGGGAACGGCCGAAGGTCATCGGGTATCGAACGCAGCGCAGCACAGCGGTACACCTCCTCGTGGGATGAACGGAACGGTCGACACTCGGACGTCACCGACGCTGGTGACGGAGTGGACTGCGCGTATCCCACGATACCACTGTGACCAGAGTGCGTTACGTGACGGAATCCGAAAAGTGATGCGCCCGTGTCTTTTTGATTTCTCGGCACTCACAGCAGCGGCCCCGTCGTCCGAAGACGACGGGGCCGCGACAGTTGTGAAGCAGGGAAAGGTCAGCTCCCGAAGGCGCCGGCGTTCGTGACGATCCCGATGATGTATCCGAAGACGGTGAGAGCGAGCTGGAGGTATCCCATGGCGGGCCTTCCGTGAGTCGACGACGCACGATCGAGGTGCGGAGGCACCCTGCCTCGACAGGTGACATTACCGCACCTAGGAGACCGAACGTTGTGCTATCTCACGACGTGCGGACGGTCGTTCCGGTGGCCGCGGTGACGGCGTCGACGGGAATGCCCAGGCTGGCGGTTCCGCCGTACCGAGCCAGCGCCAGGTTGGCCTCGCCGCAGCTCGGAGCAGTGCCGCTGTTGGATCCGCTGGTGATGCCCAGTGCGAGTGTTCCGGTGACGATCGCACCGCCGCTGTCACCCGCGAGAGTGCAGGCGGTACTGGCGAATCCGCGCACCGTGCGGCTGTCGCCGTCGCCCAGGAAGAGCTGCGTCTCGACGCGGTCCGCAGCGACGAGACCACACGTGAAGGACGACGCCTGACCGGACTTGCACACCGGGGCACCGACGACGGGTGAGGCCGTTCCGGTGATCGTGAGGGCGGTGCCGTTGGCGCCTCGCACAGTGGGCTGGTCGAGTCCCGCGGCCACGCCGGCGCCGTTGAGCGCGATGACGGAGTAGTCGAGTCCGTCGCCGCCGCCGACACTCGACGTGGTGAAGTCGCCGACGGGAGTGCTGGCGCGGATGTCGTCACGATTCGGCAGGTACACCGAGGCGGAGTTGCCCGGATCACAGTGTCCCGCAGACAGACTGACCGGCGTGCCGGCCCCGTCGGTGGCGCTGAACCCGAACGAGCAGATCTCGATGTCCTCGAGCGGTGCGGTGGTGATGTCGCCGGCGGACGTCACGTAGTCGTCGCCGCCCATCACGGCAGGCGGAGGCGTCGGACCGGGAGCGGGTGGGGACAGCTGCACCTGGAGGTTGGCGATGGCGGTCGGCAGGTTCAGTGCCCGGCCGATCGGGCTGTTCGCGATGTCGACGATCACCCGTCCGCCGAGCACGTCGACGGCCGCCGAATTGATCTGTGACGAGACCTCACGGGGCAGTCCCGACACCCAGCGACCGAAGTCGTCGAGGGACCGTTCGAGCGTGTCCGCCGACACGGGCGACTGGCGGCTGCGGTAGCCGTCCTGCGCCACCTGGCTCGCGGCCTCCGAGGTGGTGACCGCGACGACGGGAACGCCGTCGTCGCCGATCCAGGCACCCGCGAAGTCCGCCGGGCGCTGCTGACGGAAGTCGTCGGCGTAGGAACGGAGCTTCTGCGCCTCGGCAGCGCGGTCGAGGTACTCCTGCGGCGACATGTGCAGATCGCGTTGCACGGCGTCGACCAACTCGGACGGGAGGCGATCCGCGGACAGCTGCTCGGGAGCCGCCGACGCGGGTGCTGCGCCGGCTGTGGCGGTGCCGAGGCTCAGCGTCAGCAGCGACGCACCCACCACCCCCATCACCCGTGCGCTGCGAGATGCGCCGCTCGACTCGGAGTGACTCTGGCCCGTGGCCGCTGTGGCCGCCGAGTTACGCAAGAAGTTCCCTTCGCAGTGGTGACAGTCCGTGGCCCGTCGGGTCCGCACATGGTTCGCAGAGCTACCGATGCCAGCGCACGAGCATAGGGCATCATCCTGAGCGTTTCCGGCGCTCGACGAGCCTCAGGGACGGTTCACAGACACCATCGGACCGAGCCGTGGAATCGCGACGGACGGCGCGGTGGACGTGGTCGTGGGAGCGGTCGACGTGGTCGTGGGTGCGGGTGTACTGCTCGCCACGGTGGGCGGCGTCGGCACGGTCACCTCGGGAAACGACGGGAAGTCGGGAAAGTCGATGTCCGGTGGCGCGAACGGGAACCGGTCCGTCGGGAGCCCGAGACCGGTACTCGGTTCCACCGCGGCGGCAGGCGGTGCGGGCGGCACGACGGGGTCGGGCGTGTCGATCTCGGGAGCCGGGGCCTCCTGCACCGGAACTGGAACCGGTGCCTGCTCCTGGACGGGCAGCGGCGCGGCGGACGTGGTGGTGCTGTCCAGCGACGACGTCACCACGGGAGCGGCGGGCGTGATGGCCTGCTGCGAGTTCAGGGGCGCGACCGAGCTGGAGTCGAGGTCGTGGGTGCCCACGGCGCCGCCGACGGCGAGGAACGCGAGCGCCACCGCGGCGACGGAGACCGCCGCGCGCGTGGGCGTCCTCCGATGTGCCCGAGTGCGAGGGGTCCTGCCGGCGGCCGAGTCCGAGACCATCGCGGCGAATGCCTTGTCCGAGGACGCCGAGGTGGGCGGCGACGACCGATGCGTGCTTGCGGCGCGGACGGCCACCGCCGGATTCTCCGACGTCGCGGGAGCCAGCGAGCAGTCCGGTAGACCGACGTAGTCGAGGGCGTCCCGCAGTGCGGCGACGGAGTCGGCGGACAGTCCCGCAGGGTGGAGCAGCGTGCACCGTGCGTCGGCGGGCAGCGAGTAGAGCCCCGACAGCATGCCCGTCAGAGTGTGAACGAATCCGGCGACGAGATCCTCGGCGCGCACCACCCGGCCGTCGGCCAGGCCGAGTCCGCGAGGGTCTCCCACCGCATACAGAAATCCGCGAACACCCTGGTCGGAGTCATCGAGGCGGACGCGTCCATCGGGATCCAGGCCCACCGCCGTCGGGCACTCGAACAGCTCGGTACCGCCGTCGATGTCGACCGACACGGCCGTCTCGGCGTCGGTCACCGCTATGACGAGGTGGATCGTCCTGTCGACCTGCGGGCTGTCGGACCCCTGGCTGCGCGCGCTCATTCGGACTCGACCCCCTTGGCGAGTTGCGGACACGGTGCCACGTCGACCGTGAGCACCCGTCCGATCACCGTACCGGTCGTCACGGTCCGGGGTGACCCGATGGGCGCACGGGGGGACCTAGCTGGGCGGCGCGGTACCGGGTGACGGCGCCGCCGCCCCCTGCTCGTCAGGAGTGTTCGGACCAGCCGGAACGTCGGGGTCCGGGTCCGTGCCCTCCACGGGGTCGGTCGGTTCCTCCTCGACGGGCGGGTCGCTGGGGACGGGCTCGGGCACCGGTTCCGGAGACGGTTCCGGGGCCGGAGCAGGTGCCGGGGCGGGAGCGGGCGCGGGTGCCGGCTCGGGGGCCGGTGCGCGCGGAGGCACCGTCGTGGTGATCCGCGTAGGTGCACGCGTCTCCTCGGCGGGCGCGGGGGCGCCGGGGACGACGGTGGGGAAACCGATGCTGGTCGACGGGGCGGGACGAGTCGTCGTGGTCCGCGCGGTGACTCCGGCGGCGTCTTCGACCTCGGGTACCGCGGTGCTGACCGTCCGGTCGGACGCGAGGTAGGCGATGCCGCCGCCGACGATCAGCAGGGTCGCTACCGCGGCCGCCACGAGCAGGGCCAGGGGTCCGCGCGGTGTCGACCTCGATGCACCACTGTCGGTGGCTGTCGAGGCGGCGGACGCCGCGAGCAGCGGTGCCCCCGTCGTCGGCGCGAGCCCGGCGGCGGCACGTGCGGCGGCCGCGGCGGCCGCCAGCCGTTCCTCGGACGCTCCGAGGGTGGCGTGGGGATCGGCCGACTCGGGATGCAGCGTCAGAGCGGTGAGTCCGACGAAGTCGAGCGCGTCCCGCAGCGCGGCGATGCGCTCGGGTGACCAGTCGGCGGGATGGGCGGCACCGGCGGTGAGGGCGCGAACGTCCTCGCCGGCGTCGACGGTCTCGCTGAGCAGCAGGAACATCATGGTCGCGACGAGGTCCTCGGCGCGCATGGGCACGCCGCGGGACGAGACCACGCCGGACGGGTCGCCGACGCGCGCCATGAAGCGATCGACGACGTCGATGTCCGCGGTCAGGGCGTCTGGGCGGTGCAGGGTCGTCGTGCCGTCGGGCAGGAGGTAGAGGACCGTCTCGGCCGTCACCGGCACGCGGACCAGTTCGCCCGACGTCGTCGACACCACGACGGCCGTCGACGTCAGATCGGTGATGTGGATCCCGATGGCTCGGGTGATCGGTGCGGCGTCGTGACCGGTGTTCATGCGTGTACCCGTCGTTCCTTGCTCTGTGCGTAGCCGGCCGCGCGGAGCATCGACAGCATCTGCGAGCGCGACTGCGCTCCCAGACGTCGACGGATCCGTGCGACGTGGTGCTCGACCGTCTTGGCCGAGATGTACATCTGGGCGCCGATCTCGCGGTACGTCAGGCCCAGTACGAGATGATGCGCCACCTCCGCCTCGCGCTCGGTCAGCGCCCCCAGCGACGCGGAACCGGGCTCGGTGGGCTCTGCCGTCGCCGCGACGGCACCGATGTCGCGGGCGATCTGCAGCAGGGCGGTGGCGTCGCGGGTGTCGGCGACGCGCAGGGCGGCGTCACTGGCGAGTCGTGCCGCGTCCCAGGCGTGCCCGAACTTCTCCAGGGTGCGCGCGGAGGTCTCGACCTCGGCGACGTCGGGCTCGCCCTGCAGGACACGGAGCCATGCCTTGCCGGCGGAGGCGAGTGCTGCGGCGTGGGGACTGCGGTCGGCGAACGAGCCGAGCGCGCGAGCGTGGGGCAGCAGGTCGGCCGGGGCGCCGCCGAGGATCGCGGCCTGCACGCCGTACCAGTGCCACGTGGCCGCCCACGTCGGTGGTTCGCCGAGCGAGGCGACCAGCGCGGTGGCTGCGGAGACGGAGTGCGCCACACGTGCCGTGTCCCCGAGACGCACTGCGGCGAGCCACAGTTCGCCGAGGGGGATGAGGGAGAAGAGATCGGGTTCGGCCTCCGCGACGGTGCGCCGGGCCTCCTGCCACGCGGACATGAGGGCGCCGGTGTCGCCGCGTCGGCGGGCGGTGGCGACTCGAAGTGCGAAGTAGGACAGGGCGTCCCGCTGGGGGAGTGCGGCCGGATCGACGCCCGAGGTGGGATCGACACCCGTGTCGCCGGCCACGAGGGCCGACCAGGCGAGCAGCAGACGGCACCGCGTGGACACCGCGCACCCCGGATCTGCGGCGATGGTCTCGGTCAGCACCGCACGGGCGGTGGCGGGGTCGCCGGTGTGCAGCGCGATCAGCGCCGCGATCACCGCGGGATGTTCCGGCTCGGCCCGGGCGCCCACCGCCGTGTCCGCCATCGATGCGGCGCGCAGCAGCGAACCTGTTGCCACGGTGGCGGGTTCGGTCAGCGAGTCGAGAAGTCCGCGAGCCACCAACGTCGAGCGGGCATTCGCCGACGTGGGCGGGACAGGGCGGAGGCCACCGTGCGTGCGGGCGAACGTCGCGGCGCACGCGGCGTCCCCCACGGCGAGAAGTGTGGTCACCGCGTACGCGGCATCCGGTCCGATGCGGTCCGGCCCGAGCCACCGGTAGAGGTCGGCGGCGTGTGACGCGGTGCCGCGCATCAGTGCGACCGTGGACGCGACGCGGACGGCTCCGCGTACTCCGTCGGGTGAGGGCGCCTCGGCGGACAGCACCGCGTCCACCGTGAGCGCCGCGGTGTCGAGATCGCCGCTCGCGAGCAGGGCGTCGGCGTAGGGCACGGAGATGTCGGTGCCCTGCGCGCCCGCAGCGGCGGCCGCATCCCAGAGTCGTCGCGCGGCGAGACGGTCTGCAGCAGAGGCTAATTCGACGAGGTGCTGTGCGAGATCGGGATCGCGCAGCCCCGCGTCGGCGAGCGAGACCGCGAGATCATCGCCGAGACCGCCGCGGTCGAGGCGCACTCGTGCCAGGCGGCGCAGCACGCCGAGCATCCCGTGTTCGCCCATCACCACGCGGAGGGAACCGCGGGCGGAGTCCGACAGCAGACCCTCGTCGGACAGGACCCCGCAGCCCCGGGCGCGCTCCACGGCGGCGGCAGCATCGGGCATCGCCACGTCGGCGACATCGGCGACGAGGTACGGGTCCGGGGCCAGACCGACCGACGCGAGCGTCACCACCACGAGGGCGGTGTGATCGTGCGCGGACAGCAGCGATTCGAGGGCCGACCGCTCGTCGGGCGAGGTCACTGCTGTGGGTCGAGGGCGCCGAGTAACGCTCCTGGAACCTCGGCCACTGTCTCCAGCAGACCCTGACCCGGCAGTCTGGTGGGTAGAGAAGGCGCTTGAAAGGTCGGTGCGGACGGCGCTTGAAAAGTGGGTACCGACGGCACCTGCGCGGGGGGAAGGTTCGGTGCCGTGAACTGCGGCGCCGGTGCGTTCGGTACCGCGACATTCGGCGCGGTGGCGCCCGGTACCGCGGCCGATCCGGTCGAGCCGGGCGCGGTCGCACCGGGAGCCGCAGCTCCCGGCGCCGCTGCGGCGCCGCTGGTCGGCACTCCCGCGGCTCCGGTGGTGCGCGGCTGCCCCGTCACGGGGTCGACGCCGGCGGCGGCGGCGGTGGTCGGGGTGGCGCTCACGGAACCGTCCGCGGCAGCCGGGGCGACTGCGCTGCTGGTCGACGGGCCGGTGTTCTCCGACGATCCGCCGACGAGGCCGGTGCCGACGGAGAGGCCGCCCGCGGCCAGCAGGATCACGGCAGCGGCGACGCCGCCGATGACGGCCGTGCGCTTGCCGCGTGACGGGGCGTCCTTGGCGTGCGCCGAGCGCGACACCGGTGCGGGTGTGGAGGTTCGGGCCGAGGCGGGACGCTCGGTGACCGGAGGGAGCAGGTCGGTCTCGTCGTCGTCGACGGTGGAACCGGGGGCGACGGCAGCGAGTGCCACGGCGCCCGGGCGGTTCAATTCTGCTCCGGCCGACGCGATGTCGGCGGCCAACAGTGCGGCTCCGGTCGCAGCAGTGGCAGCGGGCTGCTCGCCGACGGTCACCGGCTTGCGCAGCGCGGAGGACACGGTCTCGGTGAGCATGGGGATCGACGCGCCGCCGCCGACCAGGAGCACACGATCCACCGCGTCGCCGTCGACACCCGCGGTGCGCAGCGCTTCGCCGAGTACCCGGGTGGCGTCGTCGAACGTCTCGCGCAGCAGTTCCTCGATCTCCGACCGCACCAGTCGCACGTCGGTGTCGATACCGGGCAGGTGCACCGGGACCACCGTCTCGGTGTCGGAGGACAGTGCTTCCTTGGCCGTCGCGCAGTGTGTGCGGAGCGTCGTGAGGGCCTCGACCGTCGCGGGATCGAAGGGATCGAGCGACGAGGAGTCGACGTTGTCGAGCACGTGCGCCAACACGACCTGGTCGATGTGGGCGCCGCTCACGTCCTCGCTGCGCGCACCGCGTCCGAGGATCGCCGAATCGGCTCCCGTGCGCACCACCGACACCGTCAGAGCGCTCGCGCCGAGATCCGCGACCAGCACGACGCCGTCCGCCACCGCGTCCGGCGACTGCTGCATCCATGCCGTCGCGGCGAGAGCGTCGGGAACGAAGGTGACGTCGGTGAGGCCGTGGCGGGCAGCCGCGTTGCGGAGCCGGTCCACCGTGTACTCAGGCCACGACGTCGGGTAGGTCACCACGATCGCGGCGTCGTCGTCGGCGCCGGCCGCACGCGCCTCACGGACGAGGCAGTCCAGCGTCGTCGCGTAGAGCTCGTCGCCGGTGTAGCTGCGTCCGTCCTCGGTGACCAGCGCGACCGGATCGCCGACGCGGCCGGCGAAACCGGTCAGCGCCGTGGTGTCGACGGTGCCCGGCGCCGCCAGGGCGGGTTCACGATCGGGCGTGACCGACAGCGCGGTGGACCGCACGACGGTCACGGCGTCGCCGAGGTGCCCCGGACCGTCCACGGCGACCGCCGTCGAGGTGCTCGAGCCGACGTCCAGTCCCAGACCTGATGACCGTCCCTGATCCGTTGCCATGGCGCCGACTCCGTTTCCGTGCTCGTCGATATCCGTACCCGTCAAGGCTGTGTCGGACCCGCTGTCGGGCACGTCGCCGTGACGCCGTAGCTGTCCACCGGCACTGTCGTCTCGGTGGTCTGTTTCGTTACAGGTCACAAGACTAGAGCGGTCCGATCCCCTATGCCCCCTAGTCGCCCCGATCTGCCCCGGGGCGACCCCCGGGGTGCAGGAAGGGGGCTGCGCCCCGTTGGGACACGTCACTACTCGACCTAGTTTTGATCTCAACGTGCCGAGACAGTCGGCCCGACCACCTCGACGCCTGCACACACACCGTCTGCCGACACCGGTCCACACACACCCAGGAGATCCCGATGGCCACGAACGCCGTACTCGACTTCATCCTCAGCCTTCTTCGCGACGACAAGGCCGCCGCTGCCTACTGCGCGAACCCGCAGGCCTCGCTTGACGCGGCCGGCCTGCCCGACGTGTGCCACGCCGACATCGTGGCCGTGGCGCCCATGGTCGCCGAGTCCGGACTGTTCGCCGGCGGATCGCGCCTCGCCTCGATCGTGAACGCGGGCAGCTCCTCGAACGTCGTGAATGTGGGCAGCGTGAACAACAGCACTGTCTTCGGCGGCAACACCGTCACGGTCGGCGGCCCCACGTTCGGCAGCAATGCGGTGAACTTCGGAAACAACAACAACAACGGAAACTTCAGCAACAACAACTTCGGTGGCAACAACTTCGGGGGCTTCGACCTGGGCGGCTTCAATTTCAGCCCGACCCTCATCGGTGGCGGCCTGGCGATCGGCAGCATCGGCAACATCGGCAACCTGAACCTCGGTGATCTGGATCTGAGCGGGCTCAACCTGGCCTCGCTCGACCTCAGTGGCCTGAACCTGGCCTCGCTCGACCTCGGCGGGTTCGGCGACATCGACCTGCTCGGCGGACTCGACCTCAGCCTCATCGACCTGGGCGACCTCGACATCGCGGGCCAGTTCACCACCGTCCTCGCCCTCGTCCTGGCCAACGGACTCTCCCTCGGTGGAGACCTGGCCGCCGAGTTCGGCGCAGCACTGGGCGCGGCTCTCGACGCCGCCCTCGCCCTCGGCGGCGTCCTCGACCTCGACACGCTGGTCGACCTCAGCGCCACTCTGGCCGGTGCGCTCACCGCAGCGCTCGGCCTCGGCGTGGGTGCCGGAGCCCAGCTCACGGCCGCTCTCGACGCCGTGCTCGGCACCGTCGCCGGCCTCGACCTCGACGCCGTCGTCGGTCTGTCCGGCGTTCTCTCCACCGCACTCTCGGTGGGCGGTGTGCTCGGCGCGAACGTCGGCGCCGCACTCGGTGGCGTGCTCGGCGCAGCGGTCACCGCCGGTGGCTCGCTCGGCGCCGATCTGGCCGCCGCCCTCACCGCCGGACTCGACGTCGCCGGATCGCTCGGTGTCGTCGTCGGTGGCGCACTAGGCGTGACCACCGACATCACTGCTGCTCTCTCGGGTGGCCTCGCCGCCGCGGTCGACGTCGCCGGTGATCTCGGCGCGACGCTGACCACCATCCTCGACGCGAACGTCGTCGCCGCGCTGGCAGGCACGCTGACCACCGAGCTCTCCGCAGCTCTCGGCGCAGCCCTCGCTGCCGGCGGAGACGTCGCCGGTGAGTTCGGCGCCTCCCTCGGCGCGCTCCTCGGAGCCGTCACCGGCCTGTCCGGCGCACTCGACCTCGACGCTCTCCTCGGCGTCGGCGGCACCCTCGGCGCGACCCTCGCCGGTGTGCTCGGCCTCGGCGGCGGCATCGGTGCGCAGCTCGGCGCCGCACTCGACGGTGTCCTGGAGCTGGCCGGCGGCCTGGACCTCGCCGCCGCCCTGGCCGGCGGAGCCGACATCGCGGCCACGCTCGGCGCCACTCTCTCCACTGCCCTCAGCGGCGTACTGGTCGCCGGCGGTACCGTCGCCGGCACCCTCGGCGCAGCCTTCGGTGCCGCCCTCGGCGGCGTCCTGGGTGCCGATCTCGGTGCTCAGCTGGTCGGACTGCTGGCCGGTGAGCTGGACCTCGGTGCGGCACTCACCACCATCCTCGACGGCGCTCTCGGCCTCGGCGGCCTGCTGGACATCGGCGCTCTCGCCGATCTCGGTGCCCTGCTCGACGTCGACGGCGCACTCGGCCTCGGTGCCGGCGTCATGGCCACGCTCGGCGGTTCCCTCGAGGCTCTCCTCGGCGCGGGCGGTCTCCTCGGTGGCGATCTGACCGCACTGCTCGGTGCCGATCTCGGTGCGCAGCTCGCTGCCGCCCTGGCCGGCGCTCTCGCGGTCGGCGGCGACCTGGGCGGCGACCTCGGACTCGCACTCGGCGGCGTGCTCGCCGGGCTCGTGGACGTCGCGGGCGGCCTCGACGTCGACGCGGTGGCCGGACTCGGCGCCACCCTCGCCGCAGCCCTCACCGGCGCACTCGGTGTCGGCGCAGGACTCACCGGTGGACTCGCAGCGGGCCTCACCGCGCAGCTCGGTGCCGCTCTCGAGGGTGTCCTCGGCCTGGCCGGCGACCTCGACCTGCTCGGCGGACTCGGTGTGCTGGGCGACCTGAACGTGCTGAACGACCTCAGCGTCCTCGGCGATCTGGACCTCGCGGCCACCCTCGGTACCGCACTCTCCGGCGCTCTCGCCGCCGGCGGCGCGGTGGCGGCCAACCTCGGTGCCACGCTCGGCGCGGCCCTCGGCGGTGTCCTCTCCGGTGACCTCGGCGCCGAGCTCGTCGGCCTGCTCGCCGGTGGACTGGACCTCGGTGCCGGCCTCACCACCCTGCTGGGCGGCGTCCTCGATCCGTCCGGTGCCCTCGGCCTCGGCGGCGACCTCGTCGCCACGCTCGGCACCTCGCTCGCGGCCGTGCTCGGTGCGGGCGGTCTGCTCGACGCCGATCTCGCGGGCCTGCTGACCGGCGGCCTCGCCGCGCAGCTCTCCGCCGCACTCGCGACGGCTCTCGCGGCCGGCGGCGACGTGGCGGCGAACGTGGGCTTGGCCCTGGGCGACGTGCTCGGCACCGTCACCGCAGGTCTGGACCTGGACGGTGTCCTCGGCGCAGACCTGGCGGCGGCACTCACCGCGGCCCTCGGCCTCGACGGCGACCTGACCGGTGGACTCACCGCACAGCTCGCCGGCGCGCTCGACGCCGCACTCGGTGTCGTCGGAGGCGCCGACATCACCGCGGCTCTCTCGGGCGCACTCGCCGCCGGTGGCGACGTCGCCGCAGGACTGGGCGCGACACTCGGCACCACCCTCGCTGCCGTGCTCGGCGCCGACCTCGGTGCCCAGCTCACCGGACTGCTGGCAGGCGGCGCCGATCTCGGCACCGCACTGACCGCCGTCCTGGGCGGCGCTCTCGACCTCGACGGCGTCTTCGGCATCGGTGCCGACGCGGCCGCCGGTCTGGTCGGCACGCTCGGCACCACGCTCGGCGCCGCACTGAACGTCGGCGGCCTGACCGACGTCGACCTCACCGCACTGCTCGGCGGCGACCTCACCGCCGTCCTGGGCGCCGCACTCTCCGGTGCCCTGGGCGCCGGCGGCGCACTGGGTGGCGACCTCGGCCTGGCACTGGGCGGACTCGTCGGAGCGGCCACCGACCTCACGGCCGGCGCCGATCTCGGACTGGTCCTCGCCGGTGCGCTCGGTGTCACCGGTGACGCTGCCGCCACGCTCTCGGGCGCACTCGACGCGATGCTGGGAGCTGCGGGCGGTCTCGACCTCACCGCGATCCTCGGTGCCGACGCGGACGTCGCCGCCACCGTCGGAGCCGCGCTCAGCGCAGCACTGTCGGCCGGTGGCCCGCTGGCCGCGAACGTGGGCGCCGCCCTCGGCGGAGTGCTCGGAACCGCCCTGTCGGGCGACCTCGGCGCACAACTCGCAGGTCTGCTGGGCGGCGGCGTCGACCTGGACGCCGCACTCGGCACGGTCCTCGGCGGCGCACTCGGACTCGGCGGGCTGGTCGATCTCGACGGTCTCGCCGGTCTGGACGGACTCGGAGCCGTCGGCGGTCTGCTGGACGCCGACCTGCTGGGCGGCCTGACCGGCGCACTGGACACGGACATCGTCGGTGCGCTGGCCGGCTCGCTCGGCGCTGCCCTCGGCGCCGGCGGCCTGCTCACCGGTGACCTGCAGGCACTGCTCGGCGGCGATGTGGCGGCGCAGCTGTCCACCGCGCTCGGCGTCGCTCTCGGCCTCGGCGGCGACGCTGCCGGTGAACTCGGACTCGCCCTCGGCGGCGTGCTCTCCGGCGTCACCGATCTGACCGCGGGTGCCGATCTCGGTGCCGCTGTCACCGCTGCTCTCGGCATCACCGGTGAGGGCGCGGCCACCCTGGCCGGCGCGCTGAACACGGCGCTCGGACTCGGCGGGGCGCTCGATCTCGACGGACTGGTCGGTGGGGATCTCGCCGCGACGGTCGGCGCTGCACTCGGCGGTGCTCTGGCCGCCGGCGGCGACGTCGCCGCCACGGTCGGCGCCACCCTCGGTGCCGCTCTCGGCGGCTCCCTGACCGCCGATCTGCAGGCCCAGCTCGGTGCACTGCTGGCCGGTGGGCTGGACCTCGACGCCGCGCTCGGCACGGTGCTCGGTGCGGCACCGGATCTCGATCTGGACGCCGACCTCGCCGGCCTGCTCGGCGGCGCTGTCTCGACCGGCCTCGGCCTCGTCGCGGGAGTCGGCCTGCCCGACACGGACCTGCCGGACCTCACGGGCAGCCTGGCCGCGGCTCTGGGACTGGGCGGCGCAGCCGCAGCAGGACTGGGAACCGCACTGGGCACGGTGCTCGGCGGCACGGTGCTCGCCGATCTGGATGCGAACGGACTGCTCGAGGGTGACCTCGGCGGCATCGTCTCCGCCGCACTCGGTGACGCACTGAACGTCGGCGGTGTCCTCGACCTGGAGACCGACCCGGTCGGCCAGTTCGGTGCCGCGCTCAACGGGGCGCTCGGCCTCGTCGGCGGCGTGGACACCGGCGCTCTGGGCGACCTGCCCGCGACGCTGACCGCAGCCTTCGGCGTCGGCGGCACGGCGGGTGCGGAGCTCGGTGGAGCCTTCGGTGCTCTGCTCGACATCGCCGGCGGCGGCGATCCGGCGGCATCCCTGGGAACGGCACTCGGAGCCACGGGTGACCTCACCACGATGCTCGACGCCGCACTCGACACGGCGGTCTCCGCCGGCGGCGCGCTCGACGCCGAGGGTCTGCCGATCAGCGGACTGCTCGACGCGAACACCGGTCTCGACGGCAGCCTCAGCGCACTGACCACCCTCACCGGTGGCCTCGGCGCCGTGGGTGCGGTCGCCGGCGGACTGGACGGCACCCTCACCGGTGTCGGCGGCGCGGTCACCGATCCCGACGCGGTCACCGGTGCGGTGGCGAGCCTGGGCGGCGGCCTCGCCGGCGGCCTCGGACTGGGCCTGAACAGCGTCACGCAGGGCGGGCTCGAACTCGGCTCCGAGCTGCAGGGCGGCCTGACCGGCGCTGCGACCGGCGCAGGCGGCGTCTTCGGCGGTGTCGAGATCTCGCCCGACGGCGAGGTCACCGGCGGCCTGGACAACACGTCCGAGTTCACCGGCGCACTCGACGGCGGCATCGACGCCACCGCCGACGCCGTGGGCCAGTTCCAGAACTCCACCGACGCCGTGCTCGGCGGCGTCACCGGAGCGACCGACGGACTGGGCCTGGGCGCGGTCACCGACGTCACCGGCGACGCGCTCGGTGCCGTGACCACGGACGGCGGACTCGGCGGCGACATCGCCGGCGAGGCCACCTCCTGGCAGGACGTCGACGCCGAGGGTGCCTTCGACGGCCCCGCGGCGGCGGCCGGCGGAGTCGGCGACGGCCTCACCGACACGGTCTCCGGGCTCGGCGGCGGACTCACCGGTGGCCTGACCGACGGCCTGTCGAACACCCTCGGCGGCGGACTGAGCTCCGCGGACGACGGCCTCGACACCGGCGCTGTGGCCGATGACAACGCGGCCGACGCGGGAGACGCCAACTGATCACCCGCGCGCTGTAACACCGACGACCCCGCACGCGCTTATGCGTACGGGGTCGTCGGCGCTTACCGTGAGGGTCACACCTTTCGTCAGATGGTGAATGCTCACAGACGCGCTCGACCCGTTGCCACCGCAGACAGATCGGGACCACATGCAGAACGACGCACCACCCGCCGTGCAGACCGGCGCCGGGAAGACCCCCGCGCCGACGCAGGCGACGCAGCTGGCCGAGCTCCTGTCCCGAATGGGTGAGGTCGCGTCCGGTGCCGGTCGCCGCGACCTCCTCGACCGGCTGACGGCGGCGCGTGAGCGGGTGCTCGATCCGCGCCTGCGCATCGTCGTGGTCGGACCGCTCAAGCAGGGCAAGAGTCAGTTCGTGAACTCGCTGCTGGGTCTCGACGTGTGTTCGGTGGGCGACGACGAGACCACCGCGGTGCCCACGATGGTCGCGTACGCGGAGACGGAGCGGGCGGAGCTGGTGGTCGGCGAGATCGGTGCCGACCCGGTGCGCATCGACATCCCCATGGCGGACATCCACGCCGTCACACCGACCGATCCGCGCGCGGAGGGTCGTGAGATCCTGCGCCTCGAGATCTCCGTACCCAGCCCGCTGCTGAAGGACGGGCTCGTCGTCATCGACACCCCCGGCGTCGGCGGCCACGGCAACCCGCACGCCAACAGCACCCTGGGTCTGGTCACGTCGGCCGATGCCGTTCTGGTGCTGTCCGATTCGAGCCAGGAGTTCACCGAGCCCGAGGTCGCCTTCCTGCGCCAGGTGGTGACTCTGTGCCCGGCGGTCGCGTGCCTGGTGACCAAGACCGACCTCTACCCGCACTGGCGGCGCATCGTCGAGGCCGATCGCGGGCACCTCGCGCGGCAGGGCATCGACGTTCCGCTGATGCCGATCTCGTCGATGCTCCGCTCGCACGCGCTGCGGCTGAAGGACGACTCGCTCGACAAGGAGGCCGGCTTCCCGGCTCTCTACGACTTCCTCCGCGGTGTGGTGCAGCGTGCCGACGCCACCACCCGCAAGGCCGTCGCGCTCGACGTCCGCTCGGTGTCCGAGCACCTCGCCCTCGCCCTGGGCAGCGAACTCGCGGCACTCCGCGATCCGGAGACAGCCGCCGCGGCGGTGGCCGGTCTGCAACAGGCGCGAGCCAACGCCGAAGACATGCAGAAGCGCAGCAGTCGGTGGCAGCAGACGCTCAACGACGGCATCACCGATCTGGCCGCCGACATCGACCACGACCTGCGAGATCGGCTGCGCGTCATCACCCGCGAGGCGGAGGAGGCGGTCGACGGGGGAGACCCCGGCAAGGACTGGCCGCGCATCGGTGAGTGGCTCGAGGACCAGATCGCCTCCGCCGTGGGTGACAACTTCGTCTGGGCACACGAGCGGTCCCTGTGGCTCGCCGAGACGGTCGCCCGGCACTTCGCCGAGACGGCCGACGCGCACATCCCGGCGATGAACATCGCGAACGTCGACGGTGTCATGGATCCGGTGACCTCACTGGGGGACCTCGAGTCCGGCCGGATGGGCATCACCTCGAAGGTGCTCGTCGGCATGCGCGGCTCCTACGGCGGCGTGCTGATGTTCGGACTCATCACCACGATGATGGGCCTCGCGCTGCTCAATCCCATCTCGCTCGGCGCCGGAGTCCTGTTGGGCAGCAAGGCCTACAAGGACGACAAGGAGGCCCGCGTGCTCAAGAGGCGGGCCGACGCCAAGGTCGCCATCCGCAAGTTCACCGACGACGTCAGCTTCCAAGTGGGCAAGGAGTCCAAGGACCGCCTGCGGCTCGTCCAGCGCCAGCTCCGTGACCACTTCACCGACATGGCCGATCAGACGGTGCGCTCGGTGAGCGACTCGCTGCGGGCCGCACAGGAGGCGGCGACCGGTGCCTCGTCCGAGCGTGCCGCGCGCACAGCCGAACTGGAGCAGGCCCTGAAGAAGATCTCCGCACTGCGCAGCATCGCGCAGAAGCTCGACCCCGAAGCCGTCGAGGCCGCCGAGGCCGACAAGGCCGACAAGGCCGTCGAGGCGGCTCGTGCGGGCCGCACGGAGATCGGTACCGGCTCGTGAGCGTCACACTCGACCGTGCACGGGAACTCGTCGCGGCGGCGCAGGCGGAGTACGTACGGGAGCCGGATGTCCGGGATGCGTTGCGCGTCTGTGCGGACCGGCTCGACGAGCCCCTGCGCGTCGCGCTCGCCGGGTCGCTCAAGGCCGGCAAGTCGACGCTCCTCAATGCGCTCGTGGGTCAGGACATCGCCCCGACCGACGCGACCGAGTGCACCCGCGTCGTCACGTGGTACCGCCGCGGGACGTCTCCGTCGGTGACGGCCCGGTACGACGGTGACCGCTCGATGAGTATCCCGGTACTGCGTCGGGGTGGTCGACTGTCGTTCGACTTCGGCGATCTCACCGCGGACCGCGTGGACCGACTCGACGTCGAGTGGCCGGCCCGAACTCTGGCCCGCAACACCATCATCGACACCCCCGGCACGTCGTCGCTGTCCCTGGACGTGTCCGAGCGGACGTTGTCGATGTTGACGCCCGAGGACTCCGCGTCCGGCGCCGATGCCGTGGTCTATCTCCTGCGCACCCTCAGCGCGTCCGACACGTCGTTCCTCACCCGCATCAACGACGCGGTCGGTGGCGACTCCGGCCCGCTCGGCGTGGTCGGTGTCGTCTCGCGTGCCGACGAGGTGGGCGCCGGTCGCATGGACGCGATGATGTCGGCCAAGGAGGTGGCGTCCCGCTTCGCGGTAGAGCTCGAGAAGACCGGTCTGTGCCAGGCCGTCGTGCCCGTCGCCGGCCTGCTCGCCCTCGGGGCGCGGACGCTGCGGCAGAGCGAGTTCGGAGCGCTCGTCGCGTTGGCCGACGCCCCGCCCGACGACCTGCAACTGGCGATGCTGTCGGCCGACCGCTTCTCCCGGCCGGACATGCCCCTCCCCGTCGATGCGGAGACGCGCGCCGGACTGGTCGACCGGTTCGGGCTCTTCGGCATCCGAATGGCCGTGACGCTCATCCGCATGGGTACGCGCGATTCGCCCTCGCTCGCACGGGAACTCGTCGAGCGTAGTGGGCTCGAGGAGCTACGACACATCATCGACGTGCAGTTCGGCGAGCGAGCCGACCAGCTCAAGGCGCACTCGGCCCTCGTCGCTCTCGATCGCGTGCTGCGCGCCTCCCCGGCCGCGGGGTCGCGCGCCATCATCGACGAGGTGGGATCCACCCTCGCCGACGTCCACGGTTTCAAGGAACTGCGCCTGCTCGGTCAGCTACGGGCACGCGAGGTGCGGCTGCCCGAGCCGGAGAAGGCGGAGCTCGGTCGTCTGGTGGGAGCGCAGGGCACCGAGGTGACGACGCGGTTGGGGCTCGATCCCGACGACTCGGTGGAACTGCAGCGCAAGACGGCCTTCGACGCGGTCCGCAGCTGGCGCTCCCGTGCGTCCCATCCGCTGCTCGACCGGTTCACGGCACGGGCGTGCGACATCGCCGCTCGCAGCGCCGAGGGAATCCTCGCGGAGCTCGACCGCCGCTGAGATCAGCGCCGGACGGGGGCGGCCGCGAGCCATCGCCCGACGGCGGGGACGAACAGCGGAGCGGTGCCCAGCAGAGCGAGGGCTGCGACGACGAACGGCGCATACGTCGTGGGCTGCACCAGCGCGTCGGAGGTCGCGATCCAGAACGCGATCGACCCCGCCGCCGCGACGATGCCGACCACGGTCAGCGTGGATCGTCCGGTGGGGCGTCGGCCGCGGATCTGCAGGATGCCGGCCAGTCCCACCAGGAGAACGACGGCGCCGACGGCAGCGCCGGCGACGAGCGTGATGAGGACCGTCGAGTCGATGTCCTCCGCCGAGGTGCCGGGGGGGTCGGCCGAGAGGACGTCGGCGAGGCGCGACCGTAGTCCCTGGTGGTCGAGTCCCAGCAGCGCGCCGGTGGCGGCCAGGACGACGAGGCACAGGCTCCACAGGACCACGGCGACATCGACGGCGCGCGGGCGCTCGTCGGGAACCGGCTCCCGCATGGGCGTCACGCGCACCGACGGGCGGGGCGGCTTCGGGGGTTGCGAGCCTTCGACACTGTCCGACGCGTTCATGGCTTCAGGCTAGAGGGTCTGTTTCCGCTCGACCCTGTTGTGGTCCGGCCCCGTCCGCTCGGGCTCGGAAAGTGACTGAGCACGAAGTCGACGGTCGGGGTCACACGGGCTTCTCGGAAGTGGGCTCCATCACTTACGGTCAGGGCGGTAGTGGGCCCGCCTGGGCCCCGTTGTCGATGGGATGAATGTGCGGAAACTGCGGTCTGCCGGCGTCGGTCTGGTGATGTGTGTCGGTCTCTTCGGCGCGGTGGTGCCCACGGCCGCCGCCGAACCCCCCGGCCCGGCGTCGAGCTTCTACACGCCGCCCTCACCGCTTCCCGCAGGAGACGACGGTGACCTCATCCGTACCGGACCGTCGAATCTCGCACTGTCGCTTCCTCTGCCGCAGGGGCCGATCCCCGGCACCGCGACGCGCCTGATGTACCGGTCGCAGGACGCCGACGACGCGCCGGTCGCCGTCACCGGGACGTACATCGACCCCTCGGCCGAGTGGACCGGCCCCGGTCCGCGCCCGCTCGTGGTCATCGCCCCGGGCACGCACGGCCAGGGTGATCAGTGCGCGCCGTCGCACCAGCTCAACAACGTCCTCACCTACACGCCGGTACTCGGTCTCATGGTCGAGTACGAGCTCCTCTCCACCTACGCGCTGCTCTCCCGTGGCTACGGGGTCGTCATCACCGACTACGACGGGCTCGGCACACCGGGAGCGCACACTTACGTCAACCGCGCCGCGGAAGCGCACGCGGTTCTCGACGCGGCCCGCGCCGCGCAGCAGTTGGGCAACACCAAGGTCGGTCCCGATTCCCCGGTCGGCCTCTGGGGTTACTCCCAGGGCGGCGGTGCCGTGGCGGCAGCCGTGGAACTCGCCCCCGAGTATGCGCCGGAGCTCGACATCAAGGGCACCTACGCCGGCGCACCCGTCGCCGATCTCGCCGCGACGCTGGCCCAGGTAGACGGCACCATCCTCACCGGTGTCATCGGCTACACGCTGAACGGTCTGCGCCGCTCCAACCCGGAGTTGGGTCCGATCATCGACGCGTCGACGAACCCGGCCGGCAAGGCCGCGCTGGCGGCCCTCGAGAATCAGTGCGTCGTGGAAAGTGCACTCACCGTGGGCTTCCACCGCACCAACGAGTGGATCGTCACCGGCGAATCGTTGTCCGACTACTTGAAGCGGATTCCCGAGGCGCAGACAGTTCTCGCCGAGAACAAGATCGGTAACCGCACGCCCACCACGCCGGTCTACATCGACACCGGCACGGGCGACGACATCGTGCCGCACGGCCAGGCCGTCGATCTCGCCGCGACCTGGTGTGGGAAGGGCTCGAACGTGCAGCTGAACACGCAGCAGCTGCCGTTCTTCCTGCCGGGCCTGGCCCTCGGCCACGTCCTGCCCGACTTCATCGGACTCGGTGCCGGCACCAACTGGCTCGATGCCCGGTTCCGCGACGTCCCCACAGCGGGCAACTGCGCCTGACCCGTCACCGCCGAAGCGCCTCGATCACAGTCGATCGAGGCGCTTCGTCGCGTTCCGGACCCTCGATGTCGACGCGTCCTTCTCCGACGCTGCCGTCGAACGTGCATCCTGCGCCGCCTCCAGGTCCTGGCGTGCCTTCTCGAGCTGCTCGGTGAGGGCGTCGACCGACTTCTGCAGCTCGTCGACGCGATGGTCGGCCTTGTCCAGCGCGTCGGTGGCATCCTGCACCGCAGCCTCGGCGTCGTCGAGCTCCGCCTGTGCGCGGGCCCGCTGCTCTTCCTTCTCCCGTTCGGCGGTGTCGTCGGGTTCTGGTTCCGGTTCTTTCGCGGGTTCGGGATCGACGGACATCAGCCCCATCGGACCGAACCCGCTGTACTCGGCGGCCCCCAGCATCCGGCCGCGCCGCATCTCGTCGGCGATGTCCGCATCGGACAGCGCCGCATTCAGGCTCTGGGTCACCGCGCGCACGACGTCCTCGCCGATCGGGTGACCGTGCCCCTCCGCGATCTCCGCGGCCCGATCCGCCAGCGCACGCACGGCGCGTTGCCGCTGCTTCGTCAGCGTGCGGAGTGTGGCGCCTCCCGGTCGACCGGCCGGCCTCCGGTCTTCCCGTAGATGTTGTTGCGCTTCCCGTAACGCTTCCCCGAGGTCGAGCAGATCTGCGACATCCTCGTCCGCGTCGCGCACCGTCACATTCAGCACCCACCCGACGATCGTCGGTTTGCGCAGCGCACCGATCTGCTCGGCCAGGGCCTTGTCGCCGTCGGAACGCGCCTGCTTCTGCCGGTCCGTGCGCGCGGCGACGAAATCGGACGGGTCGAGCCCGTACAGCTCGTCGGCCACCTCGTCGAACGTCATGCCGGCCGATTATGCCGCCTCGCTCCTGCCCTGAACACGGGACGGCAGACGGCAAGAAGGCGATGTTCGACGCACTGCCTCGGTGCTGCACGTCGACGGTGGCGGACGGCTGAGCTCAGCGCCTCAGGCGATCCGCACGCCTCTCGGCAGCGTGCGGGCAGGAACGCGCAGTCGGCGCGCGGCGACGGTGAGCCCGAGAGCGCCCAGGATCACGTTGACGGCCAGACCGAGGTACCAGCTGTCGCCGACCTTTCCGGATTCGAACTCGGCACGCTCGTCGTAGAAGCTGCGGTTCGAGGCGTTCGCCCTGGTGTCCGCGCAGGTCGGCTCTTTCAGGTACGGGCCCGTGCGCGCCGTCGCGAGCGTCTCGGCGATCGGGCGCGCCACGCTGGGGTCGGGTGGCCGCTCGTCCGACGTCCACACGCGCACGCGCGGATTGTCGTGTGCGGCCACCACATCCGGGAGAATGAGGAACGGGTTGGGTGCCAACAGCCACCAGATGCGCTCGGTGTGCTCGTACGAGCGCACGCTGGCCACGTCGCGACAGTTGGGAACGGTGTCGTATGAGTCGTCGACGTACGTGTACTCGGCTCCCACCACCTCGTGGTCCTCCGACGTGGTCGAGTAGAGCAGGCCGAACAGCGCCGGGAGGCCCAACACCAGGAAGAACACGGTGGCCTGCGTCAGGACGGCCGATCCCGCCGGGCGTGCGGTGAGCGCCGAGTACCCGAGCCCGATCCCGCAGTAGCAGAGGAAGATCAGGCACAGCACCAGCACTCCCAGCACCGAGGTGCCGATGCCGTAGGGCGCGGCGACGATGCCCCACACCAGGTAGGGCGATGCGACGCCGACGAGTGCCAGGCACGACACCCAGGACCCCAGCAGTTTGCCGACGGCCAACTGCCAGTGGCTGATCGGCGTCGCCTGCACCACGGCGAGCGTCGCGTCCTTGCGGTCACCGTTGATCGAGGTCGCCGTGAGGGTGGGCGCGAGGACGACGCCGAGGAACAGTTCGACACCCAGCACGACCACGTACAGATTGCGCGCCCAGCCGTCGTAGTTGGCATCGGCCTCGTTCACCGACAGCGCCAGGTACATCGACCCGAACACGGCCAGCGAGATGACCGTGAACGTCACTGCCAGGGTGATGCGCCACCGGGTGGTGCGCAGTCGCTGTCGCAGTTCGAGGCCGATCAGCACGCCGACCACCGACCACCAACTACTCGTCCGTGCCGCCATGTCAGGTCCTGTCCGCGTCGAGGGCGAGGTACGCGTCCTCGAGTTCCGAGTCGACGCGGGCGAACTCGGCGACGAGCACTCCCGAGTCGACGACCGTGCGCAGGTGTCGCGCCGCGGCCTCCTCGTCGGGAAAGTGCAGGATGTCTGCTGACGATGCGGGCCGGCCCACCTCGCGCAGTCGCCACGATCGTTCGGTGGCAGGCGCCGACTCCCGCGTGCGCCCGTCCGTCATCACGAGCACGTCGTCCACCATCTCCGACAGTTCGGTGAGGATGTGGCTCGACACCAGCACCGTGCATCCGCTGTCGGCCAGGCGGCGGACCTCGTCGCGCAGTTCCACTCGTGATCGTGGGTCCATGCCGGACGCCGGCTCGTCGAGCAGCAGGATGCGCGGTCGGTGGACCAGGGCGCGGGCGAACCCGAGCCGCTGCTTCTGGCCGCGGGACAACTCGTGTGCGGGCCGGTCGGCGCGATCGTCGAGATGGACCTGCTGCAGCAGGTCGGCGGCGCGGGCACGGGCGTCCTGCGTCGACAGTCCGTGCAGCCGGCCGAACGTCGACAGGATCTCGGTCGCGGTGAGACTGTCCCAGGTGCCGAACACGTCCGGCATCCAGCCCACCGCCCGACGAAGTGCGACCGACTCGACCGGAGCCCCCTCCAGCTCGAGCGTGCCCGAATCGGGTGCGAGCAGCCCGGCGAGCATGAGCAGCAGAGTCGTCTTGCCGGCGCCGTTGGGTCCGACCAGCCCGGTCACCCTGCCAGGGGTCAGAGTGACGTCGGCGTGGGCGACCGCTGTGTGACGCCCGAACGCGCGGGTGAGACCTCGGGCAGTCAGCGACATGCCGTGGACCTTAACCGCCGGGCGCCTGTGTATGCGTCGGCCGTGCACGAGCGTCCGCAACTCGCTCCCCGAGGCGGGATCCCGTCGATCCGGCGGACTTGTGGACGCTCAGGCACGCCCGAGTGCAGGTTCCGCCTCATTCTCGCGCCGATTCGTGCCGATCCGCAGGAGTCCTCGCGATCGGGTGGGTCCAGACGCGTCGGCCGATGAGAAGGGCGACTCCTCGGGAACAAACTCGCGCACCCCTCCGTTGAGCCGTACGACTGCCATTGAGCGTGGGTCACTCAAGTACGACTTGACGGGGCGAGAATCCGACAGGCAGACTTGAGCGCAGTTCGCTCAGGCAGACGCTCGAACGATCACAGCAGCATCTATCAGGAGGTCTTCACATGGCTCGTGCGGTCGGAATCGACCTCGGGACCACCAACTCGGTCGTGTCCGTCCTGGAGGGCGGCGAACCGGTCGTGGTGGCCAACTCCGAGGGTGCACGCACCACCCCGTCCATCGTCGCGTTCGCCAAGAACGGAGAGGTTCTCGTCGGCCAGTCCGCGAAGAACCAGGCCGTCACGAACGTCGACCGGACCATTCGCTCCGTCAAGCGCCACATCGGCACGGACTGGACCGTCGCAATCGACGACAAGAAGTACACGTCGCAGGAGATCAGCGCGCGCACGCTCATGAAGCTCAAGCGTGACGCCGAGGCGTACCTGGGCGAAGAGATCACCGACGCGGTCATCACGGTGCCCGCGTACTTCGAGGACGCACAGCGTCAGGCCACGAAGGAAGCCGGCCAGATCGCCGGCCTCAACGTCCTGCGCATCGTCAACGAGCCCACCGCCGCCGCTCTGGCGTACGGCCTGGACAAGGGCGAGAAGGAACAGACCATCCTCGTGTTCGACCTCGGTGGCGGCACGTTCGACGTGTCCCTGCTCGAGATCGGCGACGGAGTGGTCGAGGTCCGCGCCACGTCCGGCGACAACCACCTCGGTGGCGACGACTGGGACGAGCGCATCGTCACCTGGCTCGTCGACAAGTTCAAGGCTCAGAACGGCATCGATCTGACCAAGGACAAGATGGCACTCCAGCGCCTGCGTGAGGCTGCGGAGAAGGCCAAGATCGAGCTGTCCTCGAGCCAGAGCACGTCCATCAACCTGCCGTACATCACGGTGGACTCGGACAAGAACCCGCTGTTCCTCGACGAGCAGCTCAGCCGCTCCGAGTTCCAGAAGATCACCGCCGACCTGCTCGACCGCACCCGTGCGCCGTTCCAGGCAGTGGTCAAGGACTCGGGCATCGCGGTCAAGGACATCGACCACGTCGTGCTCGTCGGTGGCTCCACCCGTATGCCGGCCGTCTCCGAGCTGGTCAAGGAGCTCTCCGGTGGACGCGAGCCCAACAAGGGCGTCAACCCGGACGAGGTCGTGGCCGTCGGCGCCGCACTGCAGGCCGGTGTGCTCAAGGGTGAGGTCAAGGACGTTCTGCTCCTCGACGTCACGCCGCTGTCCCTCGGCATCGAGACCAAGGGTGGCGTGATGACCAAGCTCATCGAGCGCAACACCACCATCCCCACCAAGCGGTCCGAGACCTTCACCACGGCGGACGACAATCAGCCGTCGGTGCAGATCCAGGTTTTCCAGGGTGAGCGCGAGATCGCATCGCACAACAAGCTTCTGGGCTCGTTCGAGCTGACGGAGCTGCCGCCCGCCCCGCGCGGTGTGCCCCAGATCGAGGTCACGTTCGACATCGACGCCAACGGCATCGTGCACGTGACGGCGAAGGACAAGGGCACCGGCAAGGAGAACACGATCAAGATCCAGGAGGGCTCCGGCCTCTCCAAGGAGGAGATCGAGCGCATGGTCAAGGACGCCGAGGCTCACGCCGAGGAGGACAAGACCCGTCGCGAGGAGGCCGAGACCCGCAACCAGGCCGAGTCGCTCGTCTACCAGACGGAGAAGTTCGTCAAGGACAACGACGAGAAGGTCCCCGCGGAGACCAAGGAGAAGGTCGAGTCGGCCATCGCCGAGGCTCGCACCGCTCTGAACGGCACCGACATCGCCGCCATCAAGGCAGCGGTGGAGAAGCTGAGCACGGAGTCGCAGGCCCTGGGCCAGGCACTGTACGAGTCGGCAGCAGCCGACGGAGCAGGTGCCGACGGCGCGGCCCCGACCGACGGTAGCGACGATGTCGTCGACGCCGAGGTCGTGGACGAGCCGGTCGACACGGACAAGAAGTGAGTGCTGAAGACACCGGGAAGGTAGACGCACCCGACGTCGACCCCGCCGTGGAGGAGTCCCTCGCGGGCTCCGCCACGGCGCCCCAGCCCGGTGACGTGGAGGACGAAGCAGAGGTTCTCGAGGCAGAGATGTCCGAGGGTTCCGTGGATTCCGAGGCCGCACCCGAGAAGGACGAGCTGTCCGAGCGGACGGCCGACCTGCAGCGCCTCAGCGCCGAGTTCGCCAATTACCGGCGACGCGTCGCTCGGGACAAGCAGGTGGACATCGACAACGCCAAGGCGTCGGTGTTGGCCGAGTTGCTGGGTGTGCTCGACGATCTCGATCGGGCACGCAAGCACGGTGACCTCGAGACGGGGCCGCTGAAGTCGGTGGCGGACAAGCTCGAATCCGTCATCACCGCACAGGGTGTCGTCGCGTTCGGTGACGAGGGCGATGCGTTCGACCCCGCTCTGCACGAGGCCGTGCAGCACGAGGGCGACGGCAACGACCCTGTCGTCGGCAGCGTGTTCCGCAAGGGATACAAGGTGCGCGATCGAGTTCTGCGCACCGCCATGGTCGCCGTCGTCGACGGTTCGGGCGCCGACGTGGCACCCGACCAGGCATAGTTCGACCACAACGAAGATGTGATGTGAGAGGAGGAGGCGACCGGTGAGCCAACGGGAGTGGATCGAGAAGGACTTCTACAAGGAGCTGGGCGTCTCCTCCTCCGCGTCGCAGGACGAGATCAAGAAGGCCTACCGCAAGCTTGCGCGCGACAACCATCCGGACTCCAACCCGGGGGATGCGAAGGCGGAGGAGCGCTTCAAGGCGGTCAGCGAGGCCAATGCGGTGCTCTCGGATCCCGCGAAGCGCAAGGAGTACGACGAGGCCCGATCACTGTTCGCCAGTGGCGGTTTCGGACGCGGCGGATTCTCGCCGGGCGGCGGAACCAACTTCGGCGGCGGGGGCACGGCCGGCGGGTTCGATGTGGGTGACCTCTTCGGCGGTGCCGGTGGCGGAGCCGATCTCGGGGATCTGTTCGGCGGGTTGTTCAACCGCGGCGCGGCCGGGGGTCGTACCCAGGCTGCGTCGTCACGTCCTCGGCGCGGGAGTGATCTCGCGGCCGACGTGACGCTCGACTTCCGTGACGCGGCGGTGGGAACGTCTGTCCCGCTGTCCATCACGAGCCCGTCGTCCTGCACCACCTGCCACGGCAGCGGCGCGAAGCCCGGCACGAGCCCGCGGGTCTGCCCGCGATGCAACGGTGCCGGTGTGGTCAGCCGCAACCAGGGCGCATTCGGTTTCAGCGAGCCGTGCGACGACTGCCGGGGCACCGGATCGATCATCGACGATCCGTGCACCGACTGCCGCGGCACCGGCGTGCAGAACCGCACCCGGTCGGTGACCGTGCGCGTTCCCGCCGGTGTCAGTGACGGGCAACGTGTCCGGGTGGCCGGGCGAGGCGAGGCCGGCCTGCGCGGCGCAGCTGCCGGCGATCTGCTGGTGACGGTGCACGTGAAGAGCGACGCCGTGTTCGGCCGCACGGGTGACGATCTCACACTCACGGTTCCCGTCGCGTACAGCGAGTTGGTGCTGGGCACCACGCTGTCGGTGCCGACGCTCGACGGCCGAGTGGGTCTGAAGGTTCCGGCGGGCACGGTCGACGGCCGCACCTTCCGGGTGAAGGGCCGCGGCATTCCCAAGAAGTCGAAGATCGGTGATCTGTTGGTCACGGTGAAGGTCGCCGTGCCGTCCGAGTTGGACGACGCGGCCCGCGATGCCCTCGAGGCCTACGCTGCGGCGGAGAAGGCGAGTGGTTTCGATCCACGCTCCGGGTGGCCCGGAGCCTGACGGTTCTGACGCGAGAGGAGAGTTGAGATGACTCGGACGCCCAGCGATCCGCAGGATGCGCGGGACGCAGGCGCGGACCCCGATGCCCGGATCTTCGTCATCTCCGTCGCCGCCGAACTCGCCGGCATGCACGCCCAGACGCTGCGCACCTACGACCGCCTCGGACTGGTGACGCCGTTCCGCACCACCGGCGGTGGACGACGATACTCGCCGCGCGACGTCGCGCTGCTCCGTGAGGTGCAGCGCCTCTCGCAGGACGAGGGCGTCAATCTCGCGGGCATCAAGCGGATCATCGAACTCACCAATCAGGTGGAGGCGCTGCAGGCCCGAGTCACCGAGATGGCGACCGAGCTGGCCAAGGTTCATGCCGGCTACCGACGCGATCTCGTTCCGGTGCAACGCAGTAACGCGCTCGTCGTGTGGACGCCGCGCAACCCGAAGCAGACCTGACGGTCACCCCGTGCGGATGTTCTCCGCCGGGGTTCCCGTCGTCACCAGTGCGCGCGTCGTGAAACTCGACATCGCCGGTGATCCGCACACCAGCACGCGCTGCGCCAGGTACGGCCCGCGACGCGCCACCACCTCGCCGACGCGGCCGACGAGATACTCGTGGGGCGCGAAGCCGGAGTCGGGTGCCGTCTGCAGCCGCACGGCGTCGGCCGCATCGAAGAACTCGTCGCGGTAGGGCGGGTCGACGGGCTCGTCCACGACGGGAATCACCGTGAGCCACGGGGCCGATCGCGCCATCAGGGACAGCATGTCGGCGGCGTAGAGATCGCGGGGGTGCCTGCCGCCCACGTAGAGGCGCACCCGCGGGGGCCGTGGCCGACGTGCCAGGCCCAGCAGCAGTGCGCGCATCGGTGCGAGACCCGTCCCGCCCGCGACCATCACGACGTCGTCGTCGGTGTCGTCGACGCGGAGGTCGCCCGCCGGGTCGTCGAGAGTCCAGATGTCGCCCTCGCGGGTCTCCCGGACGATGCTGGGGCTGACCCAGCCTGCCGGTACCTCGCGAATATGAAACTCGTACTTGCCGTCTCGCGACGGCGGAAGCGCGGGGGAGTACCGACGAGGCAGGTGCGGCGAGGTGGGCACCGTCACGGCGACGGACTGTCCCGCAGCGAACGGAACGAGCTCACCGACGAGGCGGACGACCAAGAGGTCACGGCGCAGCCGATGGCACTGCACCACTTGCGCTTCGACCACGGTCACCGGTCTTCGCGCATCACATCGTCGCCTGACCGATGTCCCGGTTGGAGATCATCTGGTTGGGCTCCTCGTCACCGGTGCGCCCCAGCGCCGCCAGGAACGAGCGGGCCCAGCGGTCGACGTCGTGCGCGAGCACCTGGCGCCGCATCGCCCGAATGTGGCGTCGGCCCGATTCCGGCGTCTGCTCGATCGCGGCCATCATCGCGTCCTTGACGCTGTTCAGATCGTGCGGGTTGCACTGGTACGCCTGGCGCAGTTCGGCTGCGGCGCCGGTGAACTCGCTGAGCACGAGGGAACCGCCCAGGTCGCTGCGGCACGCCACGTACTCCTTGGCGACGAGGTTCATGCCGTCGCGGATCGGCGTCACCAGCATGACGTCGGCGGCCACGTAGTAGGCGATGAGCTCCTCGCGCGGAATGGGGCGGTGCAGGTAGTGCACCACCGGATGTCCGACACGGCTGAACTCGCCGTTGATGCGCCCGACCATGCCCTCGATCTCGCCGCGCATCTGCTTGTAGCTCTCGACGCGCTCGCGGCTCGGTGTGGCCAGCTGGATCATCACGACGTCCTCGGGATCCACCCGGCCCTCGGTCAGCAGTTCCAGGAACGCCTCGAGGCGGACGTCGATGCCCTTGGTGTAGTCCAGGCGGTCGACGCCCAGCATGATCGTCTTCGGATTGCCCAGCTCTTCGCGCATCTCCCGCGCACGATCGCGCACCGGCTTACGCCGCGACTTCTCGTCGAGATCGCCCGAGTCGATGGAGATGGGGAAGGCGCCCACGCGCACGGAGCGGAAACCCACCTGCACCACACCGAGTTTGGAGCGGACGCCGATGTTGCCGCGCGAGGTCGGCTGGCCGGCGAGACGCCGTGCGAGGTAGAGGAAGTTCTGCGCGCCGCCCGGCAGATGGAAGCCGATGAGATCCGCGCCGAGCAGGCCCTCGACGATCTCGGTGCGCCACGGCATCTGCATGAACAGCTCGACGGGCGGGAACGGGATGTGCAGGAAGAAGCCGATCGTCAGATCGGGGCGCAGCATGCGCAGCATCTTCGGCACCAGTTGAAGCTGGTAGTCCTGGATCCAGACGGTGGCGTTCTCGGCGGCCGCCTTGGACGTGGCCTCGGCGAAGCGTCGATTCACCTCGACGTAGGCGTCCCACCAACTCCGGTCGTAGACGGGCCGGACGATGACGTCGTGATAGAGGGGCCACAGGGTGGCGTTGGAGAAGCCCTCGTAGTAGTCGGCGACCTCCTGCTGCGAGAGCGGGACGGGAACCAGCTCGAGGCCGTCGTCCTCGAACGGCTCGACGTCGACGTCGGGGACACCGGCCCATCCGACCCAGGCGCCGTTGTTGCTCCGCAGGATCGGCTCGAGCGCGGTGACGAGGCCACCCGGGCTGCGCTTCCAGACTCGGGAACCGTCGGGCGCCGTGTCGAGGTCGACAGGCAACCTGTTGGCGACGACGACGAAGTCCGAACCTGATGCGCTCACTGCTGATCCTCTGTCTGGACGTGGGGGCGTGCGGCGAGGCCGGCAGCCTGCCACGACGGTGTCAGCACGTGTTTACCCCACTCGTCGAACGCCAATCGGAGTGCAGGAGCGAGCGGCACTCAGGCGCGGACGGGCGGGTTGATCCCCAGCATGGACAGCAGCATGCGGCACTCGTCGGCATCCGTCGCGTAGGCGGCGACGACGCGACGCGCCATGCGGGCGGTCTCGTCGGACAGGGTCTCGATCTCTTCGTCGGCGATGTCGGTCTCGGCGGGCTCGGTGGCCATGCGGGTCTCCCTGGGGTCGAACGATGTGGTGGTGCAGCCCGGTGGGGCGCACTCGCGTACCTGAACTCTACGAGTTCGCGCTCGTTCCCGGCAAAACCGGACGCGCTCCGTGACCGGTAGCGTCTGCCCCGAACAGCTGTCGTATCGGAAGAAGGACACCCGCATGCCCATCGGCACCATCAACGGCATTCGCCTCAACTACACCGTGACGGGCAAGGGTCCGCTCGTCGTCATGGTCATGGGGACGGGCAGCCCCGGCCGGGTGTGGCAACTGCATCAGGTGCCGGCGCTGACGGCCGCGGGATTCCGGGTGTGCACATTCGACAACCGCGGCATCGCCCCGACCGACGAGTGCGCGGGCGGCATGACGATGGACGATCTGGTGGCCGACACCGCGGCGCTCATCGAGTACCTGCGGTCCGGCCCCGACGAGAAAGCAGCCGTCGTGGGCACCTCGATGGGTGCGCGCGTGGCGCAGGAACTGGCCTTGACCAGGCCCGACCTGGTGTCGCGGGCAATCTTCGCAGCCGGTCACGCCCGGCTCGACGAGTTTCAGAAGGTGCTCGGCGCCGGCGAGCGCGAGCTGGCGGACAGCTCGGCGACAGTGCCGCCGAAGTACGCGGCCGCGGTGACGGCGGCCCTGAACCTGTCTCCCGCGTCGCTGGCCGACCCCGCGAAGGCACGCGACTGGCTCGACCTGTTCGAGTTCTCCGTGCAGCCGCTGACTCCGGGCCAGCGTGCCCAGCTCGCGCTGGACGAATCGTTCGACCGCCGGTCCGCCTACCGCGACATCACGGTGCCGTGCCTGGCGATGGGCTTCGCCGACGACCGGATGATTCCCGCCTACCTGTCGCGCGAGGTGGCCGACCTGGTTCCGGGTGGACGCTACGTCGAGATCGCCGACGCGGGGCACTACGGATACCTGGAGAAGCCCGACGAGGTCAACCACGCGATTCTCACGTTCCTCCGCGAGTAACGCCGGATGAGCGTTAGGTTAGCCTACGTTCATGTCTCGGGGATCTGTCGTCACCACCGCTGTGCTGCCGTTGACCGCTGCTCAGACGGAGGTCTGGACCGCGCAGCACCTGCTGGGTGACCGCACCGACTTCGTCATCTCGCTGCTCGTCGAGATCACCGGCCCCCTCGACCTCGACCGCGCGTGCGAGGTCATCCGGTCGGTCATCGCCGATGCGGACGCACTGCACATGCGATTCGACTTCTCCGGTCCCGAGCCCGTGCAGTACCGCAGCGACGACGAGTGGTCGGTCGGCGTCGTCGACCTACGCACGGCTGCCGACCCGATGGCCGAGGCGAAGGCCTGGATCGCGGCCGACATCGCGTCGGCGGACACCAGCGGCGCCCGCGACCTGTTCGCGACGGCGCTCCTGCGCCTCGGGGACGAGCACGTGCTCTGGTACCAGCGCTATCACCACGGCATCGTCGACGGCTTCGGCATGTCGATCATCTTCAACGAGGTCCGCGCGCGCTATGCGGATCCTGAGCGGGGAGTGGCACCCGCGGGCAGGCCGGAGGCCGGTCGTCCAACCGAATCCGCGTGGGCTCTCGAGCCGCTGGTGGTCGCGGATGCGGAGTACCGCGCGTCCGAGGGTTTCCGCCGCGACCGCTACTACTGGCTCGAGCAGATGGCCGACGCCCCCGAGCCGCCGGTGCTGCTGCCCGACGTGCCCGACACGGGGTCCGCGGTCACCGAGCGGGTCTCGGTACCGATCGATCGCCTCGCACCGCTGTACGCCTTCGCCGAGACGGAGGACGTCCGACGCACCCGCCTCGCGCCGGCGGTGTGGATCGCGTACCTGTCCGCGGTCACCGGGCGTCACGACCTCGTCGTCTCGCTGCCGTCGACGGCCCGCGTGGGCCGTCGTGCGCGGACGACGCCGTTCATGGCGTCGACGATCCTTCCCGTGCGGCTGCGACTCTCGCCGTCGATGACGGTGGCCGACGTCGCGCGGGAACTGCAGCGGGCGTCGATCGGCGCGGTCCGGCACGGGCGTTTCCGCGGTGAGGACATCGCCCGGGAGCTGCGGGACTCGGGCGACCGCATGGTGCACGGACCCGGCATCAACGTTCTGATGGTGGAGCACGGCATCGACATCGGCGGCTCGCCGGCGCACATGCACAGCCTCGAGACCGGGCCGGTGCGTGATCTCGACGTCACCGTCACCGGCGGCCGGGACGACGAGCCTCTGGTCTTCGACCTGCGCTCGCGCCCCGGTGCTCACGACGCGCTGATCGGCCACCGGGACCGCTTCGAGTGGGTGCTCGATCAGGTTCTCGCGCAGCCGGATCGGGCACTGTCCTCCCTGTCGACGATGTCGGAGCCCGATCTCGATCGGCTGCTGCACACCTTCAACGACACCGCGGAACCGTCCGTGTCGACGTCGGTGCCCGCTCTGTTCGAGGCTCAGGTCGCCGCCACTCCCGATGCGGTGGCCGTGGTGCTCGGCGAGCGGGCGCTCACGTTCACCGAGCTCTCGCAGCGGGTGCATCAGCTGGCTCATGCGCTTGTCGACGCGGGCCTGCCCCGTGAGGGTGTCGTGGCCGTGTCGATGCCACGCTCGATCGAGATGGTCGTGGGAGTGCTGGCCGCGATGGTGGCGGGCGGCGCGTTCGTTCCGCTCGATCCGGACTGGCCCGCGGATCGCCGCGAGCGGGTGCAGCGTGATGCGGACACCCGCGTCGTTCTCACGGGTGCGGGCGACGAGAAGGGCCGGTGGACGGTCGATCTCGACGACTGGCAGTTCGGCGACCGGCCGACGTCCTCGCCGGACGTCGTGGTGCACGGCTCACAGCTCGCCTACGTCATCTTCACCTCCGGCAGCACCGGGACGCCCAAGGGCGCCATGATCCGCCACGAGGCCATCTGTGCTCGCATGGTGTGGCAACGCGATCGGGTGCTCGGTTTCGGACCGGGTGACGCCTCGTTGTTCAAGGCGCCGTTGTCCTTCGACATCTCGGTGAACGAGATCCTGCTCCCGTTGCTGTCGGGCGGCACACTCGTGATCGCCGAACCGGGAGGCGAGCGGGACGGCCTCTACCTGCTCGAGGTGATCTCGCGACGCCACGTCACCTTCGTCTACCTGGTGTCGTCCATGCTCGACGCACTGCTGGCCCTCGACACCGACGGATCGCTGTCCGGCCTGCGGCACGTGTGGTGCGGCGGTGAGGTGCTGACCCCGGAGCTGTTCGCGCGCTTCCGCTCTCAGCTCGGCACCACGCTGTATCACGGGTACGGGCCCGCGGAGGCCACCATCGGGGTCTCCCACGTGATCTACACGGGTGACGCTCCTCGCATCGCCACGTCGATCGGCCGCCCGAACCCGAACACGCGCCTCTACGTGCTCGATTCGCTGCTGCGACCGGTGCCGGTCGGCGTCGGGGGAGAGCTCTACGCGGGCGGATTCCTCCTCGGCCGTGGCTACGTCGGCGCACCGGACATGACCGCGTCGCGTTTCGTGGCCGACCCGTTCGGCCCCGCCGGCGCCCGGCTGTACCGCACCGGCGACCGCGCACGCTGGGCGGAGGACGGCACCCTCGACTTCCTCGGCCGGGTGGACAACCAGGTGAAGATCCGCGGCATGCGTCTCGAGCTCGAGGAGGTGGAGGCCGCGCTCGGCTCGTGCCCCGGCGTGCGACGCGCCGCCGTCGACGTGCGCCGGACCGCGGCTGGCGCAGCGTTTCTCGCCGCCTGGGTCGTGCCGGACGGGGCGACGCTGACACCCGACATGCTGCGCACCCACTGTGCTCACGTCCTCCCCGAGTACATGGTGCCGTCCACCTACGTGGTGCTCGATGCCTTCCCCACCACCGCGAACGGCAAGGTCGATCGGCGGGCACTGCCCGATCCGGAGCAGGTGCGCGGCGACGCCGTGGCCCCGCGGACGGAGCGGGAGCGCGTGCTGTGCGAGGTGATGGCGTCGGCGCTCGGTGTGGAGAGTGTGGGCGTCACGGACGACTTCTTCGCCCTGGGCGGCGACAGCATCGTGGCGATCACGGTGGTCGCGCAGGCCCGCGAACGGGGGCTGGCGATCGGCCCGCGCGACGTCTTCACCCTGCGTACCGCCGAGGCGATCGCCGGCGCGGCTCCGGCCGACCTGGTGACAGTCGACGACGATCCCGTGGGCGAGGTGGTGGCCACCCCCATCGTCGCGCGGACGCTCGACCAGGGCGGCATCGGCGCCGCGTTCCACCAGACCGCCTCCGTCGCCCTGCCTCCGGGCGCCGATCCCGCACTCGTGCGTGCCGCCGTCGAGCTCGTCGTCGCCCACCACCCGGCGCTGCGTGCCGTGTGGAGCGAGGGTCTGACCGTGCCGGCCGACGCCGTGTCCCCCGAGTTCGGCACGGGTTCCGTCGCGGAGACCGTGGCTCGTCTCGACCCGACGCGACCGGGCGGCATGGTGGCCGTGTCCCTCGAGGCCGACACGCTGATCCTGTCGGTGCACCATCTCGTCGTCGACGGGGTCTCGTGGCGCATCCTGCTCGGGGATCTGCTGACAGCACTGGGTGCGTTGAGCGAGGGCCGCACGCCCACGCTGCCACCGGTCACCACGTCGATCCGCCGCTGGGCGAGCCTGGTCGCGGACGCCGCTCAGGCAGGGCGCTTCGATCAGGAACTTCCCTGGTGGCGTGAGGTTCTGGCGACCTCGAGCGGTACCGTCGGCGCCCGATCTCTCACGGAGGCCGACCGACTGTCGGCGACGCGCACGGTCACCACCCCCGCCGACGTCACGGCGGCTCTGCTGACCGACGTCGCCGCCGCGTACCGGACCGGGCCCACCGAGGTGCTCCTCGCAGCCCTCGCCCGCACCCTCGCGTCGTGGGACGGGTACTCGGCGCCGTCGGTCGTCGTGGACGTGGAGGGACACGGCCGCGACGTCGAGGCCGTCGAGGCTCCCGCGGTCGACCTGACCCGCACCGTCGGGTGGTTCACCACCGTGCGCCCCGTCGCGCTGCCGACCGGTCCGGGCTCGGACGCCGATGTCCTGCTGCAGATCCGGGACTCGCTGCGCTCGGCGCCCGCGTCGGGCGTCGGGTACGGCGCGTTGCGGTACCTGCGCCACGAGCCCGCTCTGGCCGAGGCCGCGGCGCCGAGCGTCCTGCTCAATTACCTCGGCCGCAGTACCGAGGCGGGGGTGTCCGTCACCGGCGGCTCCGACCCTGATCGATCTGCGGCACACGCGGTGACGATCGACGTGATCGAGACCGGGGGCCAGCTCGTCTCGACCGTGCGCTGGGTGCCCGGTGTGGTGGACGACAGCATCGTCGACGCGTGGACCGCCGCGCTCGATCGCGTTGCCGGTTCTGCGTCGAGCGCTCGCCGCACGCCCGCCGACTTCCCGCTCGCTGCCCTCGGCGCGGACGACGTCGCGGCGCTCCCGGACGACGTCGAGGACGTGCTGCCTCTCACCGCGGTGCAGGACGGCATCTACTTCCACAGCACCTTCGGGGACGCGGGTAGGCCGGAGGCCGGTCGTCGTGCGGACCCGTACGTCGTGGGGCAGGTGGTCGAGATCAGCGGACCCGTCGACAGCGACGTCCTCCGCACCGCTCTCGAGCACGTGGTGGCGCGACACGCATCGCTGCGCACCAGCTTCCGACCCCTCGCCGACGGGCGCGTGGTCCAGGTGGTGCACCGCACCGTCGATGTCCCGTTCACCGTGTCCGACGGCACCGTCGACGAGGTGCTGGCCGAGCACGCCCGTGCCGGCATGGATCTGGGCACCGCGCCGCTGGTGCGCTACACCCTCGTCCGCCACGACGAGACCCGCTCGTCCCTCGTGCAGTCGATCCATCACATCGTCGCGGACGGGTGGTCGATCCCGATCATGCTGCGCGAGATGCTCGCTCACTACGGGGCCACCCCGGCGCTTCCGGCGGTCACCGCGCCGGCGTCGTGGGTTCGCCACCTCGCCGAGCGCGACGTCGACGCGTCGGCGCGAGTCTGGGGAGCCGCACTCGAGGGTGTCCGCGAGTCGGTACCCGTCCCGGCGTTCGGCGCCGCCGGCAGCGGTACCGCATCCGTACGGATCGACCTCACCTCCGACGACACCGCCGTGGTCTCGGGACGTGCGCGCGATGCGGCGGTGACACAGGGTTCTCTGCTGCACGGAGCCTGGGGTCTCGCTCTCGCACGCGCCACCGGTCGACGCGACGTCGTGTTCGGGTCGACGGTGTCCGGACGGTCGGCACCGGTTCCGGGCATCGAGTCGATGGTGGGGCTCTTCATCGACACCATTCCGGCGCGACTGCGACTGCGGGCGGACGACACCGTCGCCTCCGCGGTGCAGCGCTGGCAGCAGGAGCAGGCCGATCTGCTCGATCACCACCATGTCGGCGTGCCGACATTGCGTCGTGTCGCGGGCGTGGACTCGTTGTTCGACTCGCTGGTGGTCATCGAGAACTACCCGTTGGGCGACACCGCCATCGCCGATCCGTCCGGCACCATCGCGTTGACGGGCATCCGGGTGGAGGAGAACTCGCCGTACCCGTTGACGCTCATGGTGATTCCCGGCGATCGGATGACGCTGGAGCTGAAGTACGACGCGGCGCTGGTCTCGGTAGCGACGGCGCAGTCGATGCTGGACACCGTCGTCGCCGTCGCGACCGCACCGGCCGACACCCTCGTGTCCGCGGTGACGGCGACGGACCGTCCGGCGGTCGTCGACGCGCCCGCGTCCCACAGTTCGCCCACCTTGCTGGACCTCCTCGAGGCACAGCGCCGGGCCACCCCGGACGGCATCGCCCTCGTCCACGGCCAGGAGTCCCTCACCTATACCGAGCTGCACTCACGCGCCGAGCGGGTCGCCGCCGGCCTGTGCGAGCGTGGCGCCGGTCCGGGATCGGTGGTGGCGGTGGCACTTCCGCGCTCGATCAATCTGGTCGTCGCACTGCTGGCGGTCGTCCGGTCGGGAGCGGCGTACCTGCCGCTCGATCCGGGGTACCCGGCCGAGCGTCTGGCCTTCATGATCGAGGATGCGCAGCCCGCCGTGCTGATCGACGGCGATCTCGCACCGTTCGAGGCCGAGCCGACGGCAGCCCCCGAGCCCGCCCCGGCCGATGCCGCGTACGTCATCTACACCTCGGGGTCCACCGGCCGTCCCAAGGGAGTGGTGGTGCCGCACAGCGCCATCGTGCCCCGCCTCGAGTGGATGCGCGACCACACTCCGCTCGCCGTGGGCACCCGGGTGCTCCAGAAGACGCCCTCCAGTTTCGACGTCTCGGTCAGCGAGTTCTTCGGACCCTTGGTCTCCGGAGCGACGCTCGTGCTCGCGGACCCGGATGCGCACCGCGACACCGCCCGTCTCGTCGAGGTGATTCGCGCGCAGCAGGTCACCTGGGTGCACTTCGTCCCCTCGATGCTCGACGCGTTCCTCACCGATCCGGAGGTCGCGACGTGCACGTCGCTGCGCGTGATCGTCTGCAGCGGTGAGGCATTGTCCGCGGAGTCCGCACGCCGCGTCGGCGAACTGCTCCCACACGTGCGCCTGGACAACCTCTACGGTCCGACCGAGGCGGCAGTCGACGTCACCGCAGCGCAAGGGGTGCAGAACCACCCCGGCGACGCGGTGCCCATCGGATCTCCGCTGCCCGCCGTCGGGTTCCGCGTACTCGACGGGTGGCTGTCGCCGGTGGGAGCGGACGTGCCGGGCGAGCTGTATCTGGCGGGTCCGCAGCTGGCGCGCGGGTATCTCCGCCGCCCCGGTCTCACCTCCACCAGGTTCGTCGCCGGGCCGGACGGGGAGAGGCTCTACCGGACCGGCGACATCGTGCGGTGGCGCGACGGGGTGTTGGACTACCTCGGTCGCGCCGACACCCAGGTCAAGGTGCGGGGCTTCCGTATCGAGCTCGGCGAGATAGACGCGGCGTTGCGGTCGCATCCGTCCGTCGACCGGGCCGCGACGGTGGTGCGCACCGACCGCGGGACCGCGCAGATCGCGGCGTTCGTGGTGGGGTCGGTGGACGAGGCCGCACTGCGGTCGTACCTGGCCGACCGTCTGCCCGAGCACATGGTGCCGACGACGCTGTCCGTGGTGAGTGATCTGCCGACCGGCCCCAGCGGCAAGCTCGACCGCGCAGCGCTGCTGGCCGCCGTGCATGCGGACACTCCGACCACCACCGATGCGGGATCCGGGCCGGTCGCGCTGCTGTGCACCCACTTCCACACCGTTCTCGGTGGTGCGGCGGTAGGAGAGGACGACGACTTCTTCGCCCGCGGCGGCGACAGCATCCTGGCCATCCGGCTCGTCAACCTGGCTCGGGGCAGTGGTCTCGAGATCAGCGCCCGCGACGTCTTCGAGAAGCGCACCCCGCGTGCGCTCGCGGAGGTCGCACGTGTCGAGGCTCCGCAGGCCACCACGGTCGCGGAGTCCGGTGTCGGGGAGGTGCGCCCGCTCCCCGTGGTGCACCGACTGTCCGAGTGGTCCGGTCATACCGATCGCTTCAACCAGTCACTGCTGCTGGTGGTTCCGGCTCCGGCCGAGGAGACCACTCCGCAGCGCACCGTCGACGCTCTGGTCCACCACCACGACAGCCTGCGCCTCGTCCTGACCCGCCACTGCCGCGGTGTCTGGACCACCGCGGTGCGGCCCGAGGCCTCGGTCACCGTGCACCGCGTCCACGCGGTCGATCTCGACGAGTCGGCGTTCGCGGACCTCGTCGCACGCGAATCCGATGCCGCCACCGACCGTCTGGCTCCCGAGGCCGGCGCCGTGCTCCAGGTCGTGTGGTTCGACCGTGGCTCCGCGCCCGGCCGACTCCTCCTCGTCGCGCATCACCTCGTCGTCGACGGGGTGTCGTGGGGCATCCTCGTCGAGGACCTCGCACTGGCGTGGATCGCGCACGACAGCGGCCAGACCCCGACGCTGGACCGCGTGCGGACCTCGCTGCGCGAGTACGGCCGTCTGCTCGACGAGAGTGCTCACAGCCCGGCTCGTCTCGCGGAACTGGACCACTGGATCGCCGTCACCGCTCCGGGCGGCGCGCTTCCCACCGGCCGACCTCCGGTCTTCCCGCAACCCACCGGCCGACCTCCGGTCTTCCCGCAGACACCGGGAGACCCCGACCACGCCGTCGTCGGCCAGGGCGACGTCCGCACCGTCGAGGTGTCGTCCGAGGTCACCGTCGACGTGCTCGGCAGTGTGCCCGCTCTCGTGCGCGGCGATGTCACCGACGTCGTCGCCGCAGCGCTCCGGCTCGCCCTCACCCGGTGGTCCGTCGACCACGATGTGCTGGTCGACCTCGAGCGCCACGGTCGGTCGGACACGGCGGATCTCTCGCGCACCACAGGGTGGTTCACGTCCATCGCGCCGGTCCGGCTGCGGCCGGGAACCGATCCCGTCACCGTGCTCGCGGAGACGAAGGAGGCCCTGCGCGCGGCACCCGACGGCGGCCTCGGCTATGGGCTCCTGCGCTACGGGAACGCCCGCACCGCAGCCCTTCTCGCACACGGCGAGCAGTCGCAGATCCTGCTGAACTACCTGGGCCGGGTGCCGGCCGCCGGGTCGGCCCCGTTCGACAGGGCTCCGGAGACCGTGCGTACCGATCCTGATGCCGACATGGGCGGTCCCTACCGGCTGGTGATCAACGCGCACGTCACCGACGGTGCACAGCCGACCCTCTCGGCCCAGTTCGCCTGGTCGTCCGCGCACCTGTCGTACGAGTCGATCGACTCGTTGACCGACGAGTTCCGCACGGCTCTCGGTGATCTCGCAGAGGCCGCCCGCACCCACGACGGACCGCCGATCCTCACGCCGTCGGACGTCCCCCTCGTCGACGTCACTCCCGACGAGCTGACGGCCTTGACCGCACAGGGATCCGTCGAGACCGTGTGGCCGCTGACTCCTCTGCAGGAGGGGCTGCTCTTCGAGAGCCTGTCCGCGGGGGAGCGCGACATCTACACGGCGCAGTTCGCACTGGACTTCGATCACCGCCTCGATCTCGATCGCCTGCGCAGCGCCCTCGCCGGGCTGCAGCGCCGCCACCCGCAGCTGCGCGCGGGGTTCACGCAGACGGCGACCGGTGTGCCGGTGCAGGTCGTGTCGTCGTCGTGCGAGGTGCCCGTGCGCGAGGCACACGCCGGAGACGACGACGAGGCCGAGCGGTGGATGCAGGAGGACCGCGACACCCCGTTCGACCTGTCGACACCGCCGCTGTGGCGGGTGCTGGTCCTGCATCTCGCCGGTGAGCGCGACCGCCTGGTGATCAACCGACAGTTCCTCGTCTGGGACGGCTGGTCCAACGGCGTGGTGGTGGGAGAGTTGCTCGCCCACTACGAGAATCCGGAGCTGCCCGCCCCGTCCGACACCGCGTTCGAGCGGTACCTGACGTGGCTCGCGGAGCGCGACCGCGTCGCCGCCCGCACCGCGTGGGCAACGGCGATGGCCGGCCTCGACGAGCCGACGCTGGTGGCGCACCGCGCTGCGCCGCCGGTGGGCATCCCGCTACGTCGACGCGACGAGCTCGACGCGCAGACGACGGCCGCGCTCGTCGCCGCCACCCGTCAGCGTGGTGTCACGCTCAACGCCGTGGTCACCGCCGCTCTGGCACTGGCGATCTCGTCGGCCACCGGCCGCACCGACGTCGTCTTCGGCATCACGGTCGCGGGACGGCCGCCCGAGGTCGAGGGACTCGACACCGCACCCGGCATGTTCCTGTCGACGGTGCCCGTCCGTACCGTGCTCGACCCTCGGGAGAGCGTCGACGCCCTGGTCCGCCGTGTCCAGGGCAACCGCGTGGAGGCGATGGAGTTCGATCACCTCGGTCTCGCCGAGATCATCGAGGTGTCGCCGCACCGCACTTTGTTCGACACGCTGTGCGTGGTGCAGAACTTCGTCTCCGAGGACTCGGCGGCGTCCTTGAACGCGGCGCACGGTGTCGCCGGCACCGACAGCATCGATCACACGAACTATCCGCTCACCGTCGTCGTCACGCCCGGTGCTTCCGTCGCGGTGACGGTCGAGTACCGGCCGGAGGCGATCGACGTCGAGCGCGTCGACCTGATCGCCGACGAGTTCACCCGCCTGGTGGCCGGATTCGCGACCGAGGGGTCGCGCTCTGTCCTTCCGGCGCTGCCACGCCTCGAACGGCAGGTCGACGAGGTTCCCGATCTCACCGTGACCGAGATGCTGCTCCGCACAGCGCGAGAGAACCTCGACGCGATCGCGCTCGTCGCCGGGTCCGAGCACCTCACCTACGCCGAGTTGGCCGGCCGGGTCGAGGGTCTGGCGCGCGTCCTGCTGGGCCGCGGTGCGGGACCGGAGACCGTCGTGGCTCTCGCGTTGCCCCGCAGTCTCGACATGGTGGTCGCGCTGTTCGCCGTGTTGCGCACCGGCGCCGCCTATCTGCCCCTCGAACTCGATCATCCCGATGCGCGCATCCACGCTCTGCTCGACGACGCTCGTCCGCTGTGCACCCTGACCACGGAGCAGGTCCGTCGCCGACTGAGTGGACGCGACGGTGTCGTCGTGCTCGAACCGTTCGAGGACGAGTCACCGCTCACTGCAACCGAACTGGGGGCGTTCGCGCCCGGTACGCCGCATCGGCTCGATCACCCGGCCTACGTCATCTACACCTCCGGGTCGACCGGGACGCCCAAGGGCGTCGTCACGCCGTACCGCGGACTGACCAACATGCAGTTGAATCACCGGTCCGCCATCTTCGACCCGGTGGTGGATGCGTCACACGGACGGACGTTGCGGATCGCGCACACGGTGTCGTTCGCGTTCGACATGTCGTGGGAAGAACTCCTGTGGCTCGTCGAGGGTCACGAGGTGCACGTCGCCGACGAGGTGCTGCGCCGCGACGCCGATGCCCTGGTCCGCTACATCGACGAGGAGAGCATCGACGTCATCAACGTGACTCCCACGTACGCGTCGCTTCTCCTCGACACGGGCCTGCTCCAGGGGCATCGACCAGCGCTCGTCCTGTTGGGCGGTGAAGCCGTCGGCGACGACGTGTGGTCCGCACTGCGATCCACCGACGGCGTGCTCGGCTACAACCTGTACGGCCCCACGGAGTACACGATCAACACCCTCGGCGCGGGTACCGACGAGAGCGAGACGCCGACGGTCGGGCTGCCGATCCGCGCCACCGAGGCGCACGTGCTGGACGGCTGGCTGCGGCCCGTGCCGGACGGCGTGGCCGGCGAGTTGTACATCGCCGGAGCCGGACTCGCCCGTGGCTACGCGGGACGCGTCGGCCTCACGGCGGACCGCTTCGTCGCCGACCCGTTCGGGACGGGGGAGCGCATGTACCGCACAGGTGACCTCGTGCGTCGCCGTGTCGGAACGGGACTGATCGATTATCTCGGCCGCACCGACGATCAGGTCAAGATCCGCGGTCACCGAGTGGAACTCGGTGAGGTCGCCTCGGTCGTGTCGTCGGTGGCCGGCGTCCGCCGCGCCGCGGTCGTCACCTCGACCGGGCCGGGCGGGCTGGCCCGGTTGATCGCGTACGTCGACACCGACGCGGATGCCGAGTCGGTGCGGGCGGCCTGCGCCGTGGTCCTGCCGGACTACATGGTGCCCACCGTCGTGCTCGTCTCGTCCTTCCCGATGACCGTCAACGGCAAGCTCGACGTGGCCGCACTGCTGGCGCCGGACGACAGTGTCGTCGACGCCGTGCCGCCGCGGACCGAGGTCGAACGCGTGCTGTGCAGCGTGTTCGACGACGTGCTCGGCCGCAGCGGCACCGGGATTCACGACGACTTCTTCGATCTCGGTGGCCATTCGCTCCTGGCGACTCGCGTCATCGGCCGTGCACGGACCGCACTCGGCACCGAGCTGAGTGTGCGGGATCTGTTCGCCGCGCCCACCGTGGCGGGTCTCGCCGCACTCGTCGGATCGCGAGGCGACGACGCGCGGCCGGCTCTGCGTCGGTACGACCGACCGGACATCGTGCCCATGTCGGCTGCGCAGCAACGGCTCTGGCTGCTGCACCAGCTGGATCCGGACTCGGCCGCCTACAACTTCCCGATCGTGCTGCCGCTCCCCGAGCAGCTGGACGAGGATGCGTTCCGTCTCGCCCTCGCCGACGTCGTCGAACGCCACGAGTCGCTCCGCACCGTCTTCGGCGATGCGGACGGTGTTCTGGCGCAGCATGTCCTGACCGACGTTTCGCCCGAGTTCTCGGTGCACGAGGGCGATGCCGCCGCCGTGGTCGCCGAGATGACGGCGCGGCCGTTCGATCTGCGCCGGGAGATTCCGATCCGTGCGGCGCTGATCCGGAACGAGGACACCTCGTGCGTCGTCGTGCTCGTCCTGCACCACATCACGACCGACGAGTGGTCGGACCGGCCGCTGCTGGCCGACCTGATGGCGGCCTACGCCGCGCGACTGTCCGGTGACAGAGATGTCCGACCTCCGCTGCCCGTGCAGTACGCGGACTACACGCTGTGGCAGGCCGACCTGCTCGGCGACGTCGCGGATCCGGAGTCACTCGCGGGGCGCCAGCTCGCCTATTGGCAGTCCGCGCTGGCCGGCGCTCCCGACGAGATCGAACTCGCGACCGACCGGCCGCGTCCGCCGCGGCCGAGTCACCGCGGATCGGTGGTGCGTCGCACCGTCGATCCCGAGACCGTACGGGGCCTGCGGACACTCGCGCGGAGTCTCGACGCCAGTGTCTTCATGACTCTGCACGCGGCGTCCGCCGTTCTCCTGCACCGCATCACCGGGTCCGACGACATCGTGCTCGGCGCCCCGGTGGCCGGACGCGGTGAGGAGGGGCTCGACCAGCTCGTCGGGTTCTTCGTCAACACGCTGGTTCTGCGCACCACGGTCGACGGTCGCTCCACGCTGCAGCAGGCGGTCGAGGAGGCGCGCTCGGTCGACCTCGAGGCCTTCGCGCACGCGGATGTGCCGTTCGACGCGGTGGTCGCGCGGGTCGCTCCCGAGCGCAGCATGTCGCGGAACCCGCTGTTCCAGGTCATGATCAGCCACCACACCGGTCCGCTCGGTGACGGTGACGCGGCGCTGATGACGCCGGCGAAGTTCGACCTGGTGTTCAACTACACCGAAGATCTCACCTCCGACCGCCTGGTGCTCGAACTCGAGTACGCCGAGGATCTGTTCGACGCGGCGACCGCCGAGGCTGTCACGGCACGTCAGCTCGCGGTGCTCGATGCACTGGCGACCGACGCCACGGCGGTGGTCGACGACGTCGACATCTTCCTACCCACCGAGCGCGACGACGTCGTCCGGCGCTTCAACGACACCGCGCGTGCGGTGCCCGAGGAATCGCTGTTCGACTCGTACCTGCAGTGGGTCGAGACCACTCCGGACGCGATCGCGGTGGTGGACGAGACCACGACGTGGACCTACGCGGATCTGCACGAGCACGTCCTCGACATCGCCGCGGAGTTGCAGCGGCGCGGCGTCGGCCCCGAGGCCGTGGTCGCGGTCGCGGTGCCGCGGTCGGTGTGGACCATCGCGGCGACCATGGCGGTGCTCGCGGTGGGCGCGGCCTATCTCCCGCTCGATCTGAAGCATCCTGCGGATCGACTCGAGTACATGGTCACCGATTCGGGGGCGACCCTCGCCCTGACGTCGGCCGCGGCCACCGCGCAGGTGCCGTCGGCGGCCGAACACGTCCTCGTGGAGGACATCCCGCCGTCGACCGGTGTGGAGCTCGTGCGACCCGCCTCGCTCGAGCTCGCGGCGTACGTCATCTACACGTCCGGTTCGACCGGCCGCCCCAAGGGGGTCGTGGTGCCGCACGAGGGCATTTCGTCACTCGTGGCCACGGCGGAGGACCGCATGAGGCTCACCACCGGATCGGTGGTCCTGCAGTTCGCGTCGGTCGGCTTCGACGTCGCGGTCTTCGAACTCGCCATGGCGCTCTGCACGGGATCGCGACTGGTGATCGTGCCCGACGATGCGCGTGTCGCGGGTCCCGAGCTCACCGACTTCTGCGCCGAGCACGAGGTGACCCACGCGATCATCCCGCCGTCGCTCATGGCGGCGCTCCCGCCGGGATGTGCACTGCCCGAGGGGTGCACCGTGCTCGTGGGTACCGAGACGGTGCCGCCCGCGGTGATCTCGGCCTGGTCGGAGCACCTGAACCTGCTCGCGGCGTACGGACTCACCGAGGCGACGGTCAACAACACTCTGTGGCAGGCCCGTCCGGGCTGGACGTCGTCCGTGCCCATCGGTGTGCCCGACCCCAACGAGCGGGCGTACGTGCTCGACGATCGGCTGCGGCCCGTCCCGGTCGGGGTATCGGGGGAGCTGTACATCGCCGGCCGCGGGTTGGCGCGCGGGTACCTCGGGCAGCCGGGGCTCAGTGCCCATCGTTTCGTGCCCGACGTCGCCGCTGCCGGTGGGAGGATGTACCGCACCGGCGACCGGGCACGCTGGCGTGCCGACGGCAATCTGGACTTCCTCGGCCGAGTCGACGACCAGATCAAGGTGCGGGGGTTCCGGATCGAGCCGGGCGAGATCATGGCCGCGATGGCGTCGTTCGACGGTGTCGACCAGACCGCCGTCGTCGTGCACGAGTCGTCCGGGGTGAGCCGCCTCGTCGGATACGTCACCGGGCGTGACGATCTCACGGGCGACGCGGTGCGGACGCACGCGGCGACGGTGCTGCCGGACTACATGGTGCCCACTCTCGTCGTGGTGGTCGACGGGACGTTGCCGTTGACACCCAACGGCAAGCTGGATCGAGCCGCGTTGCCGCAGCCCGAGTGGTCGTCGGTGGTCGGCGGCCGCGCTCCCACCACCGACCTCGAGCGCGCGCTGGTGCGCAGTGCCGCAGCGGTTCTGGGTCTGGACGAGCTGGGTACGGAGGACGACTTCTTCGCTCTCGGCGGTCATTCGATGGCCGCGATGCAGTGGGTGTCGGCCGTCCGCGCCGAGCTCGACCTCGACATCTCGGTGCGCGATGTCTTCGAGGCGTCGACCGTCCGCGCCTTGGCGGAGCGTCTCGCCGGCCGCGGCGGACACGCGGGACCGCACCTGACCGCGCACCCGGGCAGGCCCGTCGTGGTGCCACTGAGTCCCATGCAGGAGACCAGGTTGCAGAACGGGCACGTGGTGCAGGCCGACCACGCACTGGTGCTCGAGCTGCCCGGCCTGGACGCGGCGGTGCTCGCCGCCGCGGTCGGCGATGTCGCGGAGCGGCACGAACCGCTGCACTCGGTTCTGGTGCCGGGGGAGGGGTCCGCCCTCGGCGATCCGGTGGCGCTCGAGACCGTCGACGTCGGGGCGGACGACATCCGCCGCCGCGCCTACGAGATCGCACAGGAAACCCTGGATCTCACACAGCGGCCCGGTCTCCGAATAGTGCTGTTGGAGAAAGAAACCGGAGAACGACTAGTTCTCCTGGTCATGCACTACTGGGCCGTGGACGAGTGGTCGGTCGTCCCGTTGCTCACCGATCTGATGCACGCCGCGCAGGCGTGCTCCGGTGTCGAGGCGCGGGAGTTCGCGCCGCTACCGCTGCGATACAGCGATGTCGCGCGCTGGGCCGTCGAGCGCCGGGTCGCCGCGGCGGAGTCGATCACCGCCTGGCGCGTGGCACTGGATGGTGTGCCGGGTCGAGTGACCCTGCCGGTCGCGCTGGGGGAGTCGGGGTCCGACGCCGTCGCGGTCGACATCGATGTCGACGTGCTGCGAGCGCTGCGCAGCATCGAGGGTGCGGGTCTCGTGTCGGTTCTGCACGCCGCCTTCGCGCTGGCTCTCACCGACCTCGGTGCCGGTGAGGACCTGGCGATCGCCACGATGGTCGCCGGACGCGACGACGAGAGCACGCATGCCATGGTGGGTGCCTTCGCCGACGTCGTGCCGATCCGGACGCGAACGGGATCGGATCTGGCGACGGTGGCTCGTCGGGTGCAGGCGGAGACCGTCGCGGCCCTGAGTCGTTCCGGACCCTCGTACGTCGACATCGTCGAGGGCGCGGGTGTGCCCGAGATGTGCCGTCCACAGTTCCTGGTGGTGCATCACCATGTCGCGGACCTCGGCGACGTGGGCGCGGCGCTCCTGCCGGTGCCCGTGGGTCGACCGTGGGCCGACCTGACGTTGAGCGTGCACGAGAGCGAATCCGACCACGGCGCTGCACTTTTCGCGCAGCTGCAGTTCGCCGCGGGTGCCGATCACGGGGCGATCGGTCGGTTCGTGGAACGGCTCACTCTGCACCTGCGATCGGTCGCGGAGGGCTGGTAGACCAGCAAAGGCTAGGCTAAGCTGACCAACGGTCCCGACGTCCACGCGACGATCCGATCCGGGACGGAACGGGTGGGAGAAGCATGAGCAGTCCAGAAGTACTCGACGTCGTGGGTGTCGGTTTCGGACCTGCGAATCTCGCGCTGGCGATCGCCATCGAAGAACACAACGAGACCTGCGCCGACCACGAGCGCGTCCGGGCGGTGTTCGTCGAGCGTCAGGAGAGCTTCGGGTGGCATCCCGGCATGCTGCTCGACGGCGCGACGATGCAGATCGCGTTCCCGAAGGACCTGGTCACGTTCCGCAATCCGCGGAGCGGATTCACCTTCTTCAACTACCTGTACGAACGCGATCGGCTCGTGGACTTCGTCAATCACCAGACGTTCTTCCCGACGCGGCACGAGTTCCACGATTACCTCGCCTGGGCCGCCGAGCGGGTCCACGCCGACGTCCGCTACGGCACGTCGGTCACGGACATCACGCAGGACGGCGACGTCCTGACCGTCCGGTGCGACGACGGCACGGTCGTACGCACACGCAACGTCTCCGTCGGTGCCGGGCTGACCCAGCGGGTTCCCGAGTGGGCGTCACTGTCGGCACGGTGCTTCCACAACCACGACTTCCTGCCGCGCATGGCCGAGCTGCCGAAGCCGACCCACGGACGGTTCGTGGTGCTGGGCGCCGGCCAGTCGGCAGCCGAGGTGGTGCAGTACCTCCACGGTCACTACCCGCACGCCGAGGTCCACAGTGTCTTCGCTCGGTACGGGTACAGCCCCGCCGACGACAGCCCCTATGCCAACCGCATCTTCGATCCCTCCGCGGTGGACGAACTGCACCGGGCACCGGCCCTCGAGCGAGAGCGGCTCATCGCTCTGCACCGCAGCACCAACTACTCGGTCGTCGACATCGAGCTGATCGAGGAGCTCTACCGCGCGGAGTACGCGGAGCGCGTCAGCGGCCACCGCCGCCTGTTCATGCGCCGCGCGTCCACCATCGACGGCGTGGTCGAGACGGCCGACGGCATCGAGGTGACCATCCGGGACACCATCGACGGCATCGCCGACACCCTCGACTGCGACGCGCTGGTGCTCGCGACCGGTTTCCGGCCCGCGCCCCTGCGGCCGCTCCTCGGTGAGCTGGCGCCCGAGGACGGCGGCCCCCGCGTCGTGACACGCGACTATCGCCTGCTGGCGACGCCGGAAGCCGACACCGCCGGTGCACCCGGTGTCTACCTGCAGGGCGGCACCGAGACCACGCACGGCATCACGTCGTCGTTGCTCTCGAATGTCGCGATCAGATCCGGAGAAATCCTGAACTCCATCGTTGCGAGGCGTGCCGGTGGCGCGGTCCTTGCTAGGGTCGACACCGGTTCCACAGGCGCGGCGACCCGCGCCGAGACCGACAAGGCCCGCCGGGAACGCCCGGCATCGACGTTTGCAGTGAGCGAGGCAAGATGAGCACCAACCCGTTCGACGACGAAGACGGACGCTTCTACGTGTTGGTCAACGACGAGGATCAGCACTCGTTGTGGCCCACCTTCGCCGAGGTGCCCCAGGGATGGCGCGTCGTGTTCGGCGAGGAGAGCCGGGCAGCGTGCCTGGAGTACGTCGAGAAGAACTGGACCGACATGCGTCCCCGCAGTCTCCGTGAGGCCATGGAGGAGGACGCCGCGGGCCGTCACCGCGTCGAGAACCCCTCCTGATCTCTACTTCCAGCGCGCCGCGGACCTTCTCCGCGACTTGACCGGACGCTTCGAACGCACCGAGTCCGTGCGACCCAGTCTCATGATGGGTCGACGCAGGGACTCGGTGCGTTCGACTATGCGGGGGCGGCGCAGTGTGCGTGCGCCCCATTCACCCAGCGTGACGCCGCCTGCCAGTGCGCCGCCCGTGCCCACCGCCGCCAGGAGCGCACTGAGGCCCAGCAACGTCTGATCGTTGAGCAGGGCGAAGAGGCCGCGGTAGACCGACAGACCCGGCAGCAGTGGGGTGATACCCGCGACCGCGACGATCAGCGGCGGGATCAGGGCGCGGCGGGCCATGAGGCCACCGGCGAATCCGACCACCGTCGCGGCGATCGCGGACGAGAGCACCGGTCCGAATCCCACCTGCTGCGCGATGAGGAACACCAGCGCTCCGGCGAAACCACCGGCGAACGCGGCCGTGAGACCCCGGCGCTCGGCGTAGCAGGCCAGTGCGTAGAAGAGGGCCGCGAAGGCGCCGGCCACCACCTTGGTGGGCACCTGAGCGAGGTCCGGGGGTGCGACGTTGCTCATGACCGGCAGCTCGGCGCCCAGCAGTGCCGCCAGTCGCAGGGTCGTCGCGACGCCGGCGATGATGCCGCCCGTCATCATCAACAGCTCGAAGAAGCGGGCCGCCGCGGTGATCGGCGCTCCCGTGATGGCGTCCTGCACCGAGCCCACCAGGGACAGCCCTGACAACAGCACTGTCACGCCGGCCGCGATGACCTGGGACGGCGAGATCGAGATTCCCAGCTGTTCCTGGAAGTTGTACAGGGTGACGGCAGGAGCCGAGGCGATGAAACCGCCGACCACCTGCTGGAAGAAGAACGGCAGACCCGCACGGTTCAGCACTCGGCCGACGCGGTCGATCACCATCGTCGACAGGAAACTGACCACGGCCACCAGGACGCCGCCGCCGAGCAGCACCGAGATCGCCGCGGCCATGCCCGCCCACGCCAGGGTGGCGATCCACCGGTTGTAGGGGTGCGGCGCCCGGGTGACCTCCTTGAGCTCCGCGAGAGCGACCGCCGGTGTCGGCACCTCCAGGCGGATCTTGCGGGCGAGCGCGTCCACGTCGGCCAGGCGCGTGAAGTCCATGGACCGGTAGTGCACGATGCGCATCGTGCTGGCCGGGGGAAGCGTCGGGCCGCGGTAGGCGCTGATGACGATCGAGTTGTAGGTGACGTCCACGTCGCAGCGCGAGAGGCCGTACGTCGAGGCGATGAACTGCACCTGGTTGGCGGTGTCGATGGCACCGGTCCCGGCGGCCAGGGTCACCTCGCCGACACGCACCGCGAGGTCGAGCACCTCCGACACGCTGGCGTCGTCGGTGAGGTCGACGGGCTGGAGCGGACTGGGTGCACCCGCCGGGGTGTCGACGATGGCGCGTCGCTCGCCTGTCATGCGTCGTAACGTCGACGCGAAGCCCTGCAGGTAGGTCATTCCTTCTCTCGGTCCGCTCTCGTGTCCGGGTGGTTCGAGGACGAAGGTACCGGGTGGACCCGGGTGGTTCCTGACCGAGGTGCGCGGGAGGATAAACAATCTTCAGGACCGAATGGATCGAGAAATCGGTACGAAAAACGGCAATGGGGGCATGGATCGGGGGTAGCGGCCATATCATTGGGCAAGGTGAAGGAGCGGGGCCTTTGTCGCAGTTGTCCGTACGATGCAAGGCTGGTTCGAGTGCGTGTTCTCCGCGAGTGGTGGTCTTCCGACATCGACTACGCGTGGGTCGCCAACTATCACCGCGCCCATGCGTACCTCAGGACCGCGCCCTATCTGATTGCCGGGGCATGCTTTCTCATCGCGGCCAAGACGACCGCGGACATCATGACCTCGCTGTCGTCGCGCGAGGCGGACGGACCGTGGTGGGTGTTCGTGGTGGGCACCGTCGTGTCCGTGGCACTCGGCGTCGTGTGGGCGCGTGGTCACTTTCTCACGCGGGAGTGGTCGCTGCGGTTCGTCATGATCGCCGATGTGACCATAGCCGCGGTGCTGCTCGCGCTACCGCCGTCTCAGATCGTCGTGATGTCGGCAGCCTTGTTGGTGACCGTCGGCAACTACGCGAACGCCTTCCACGGTGTGCGCGTGTTCGTGTGCCACGAGCTGTTGGCTCTCGGAATTGCACTGTGTCTGTTCGCCCGGCTTCTGGTCGGCACCTCGGTGCCGGTGTCCGCCGCCGTGTCCACCCTCGTCACCGTTCTCGTGATCTTGTTCGCGGCGTCCTCCCTCAATCACTTCTTCTTCACCGCACTGCGTGACGATGCCGCCCGCGCGTTCTACGACCAATTGACCGGCCTGCGGAACCGCAGAGGGCTCCTCGTCGACGTCGAGGCGATGCTGCGGAGCGCGCGGCTGGTGCAGGGGACCGACGCCACCGTCGTGTCCGCCGTCTGTCTCGATCTCGACGCCTTCAAGTCCGTCAACGACCGCTTCGGCCACACCATCGGCGACGACGTCCTCCGCAGCGCAGCCGCACGGATCGGGCGGGTGTCGTTCGACGCCGTCTCCGCGCGCATCGGCGGCGAGGAGTTCCTCGTGGTCGTCGCCGGCGACGAGACGAGGGGCCCGAGCGTCGCCCGCGCCCTGCTGCACGCCATCCATCGAGACGACGACGCAACACCGATCTCCGCGTCCATCGGCGTGGCCTCCCTACCCCTGACGCAGGCCCGCGGAGACACCGCCGTTCTGCTCAACAGCCTGCTCGACCGCGCCGACGCCGCCATGTACGAGGCGAAGCGGCAGGGCGGGAACAGGGTCAGCGTCGCCGACCCCGGGACCGACGGGGTGGGCGGGCTTCGGCAGGAGGGGCTCTCGTTATGATGGTGCCGCTCGGTTCGCCGGGCGCGCCTCCTTAGCTCAGTGGTAGAGCACTCGCCTTGTAAGCGAAAGGTCGTCAGTTCAATCCTGACAGGAGGCTCTCATGATGCCTTTGACCTGCAGGAATGCTTCGAATTCGCCTCCTTTGACCTCTCGTTTCACGACGTCCCGCTGTACGTCCATGCAGGTCCACGACGGTCCAGGGGCGTCCGGACACCAGCGAAATGCTCCGAAAATGGGCTCGATGTCACGAGTTGTCACAACTCGTCCGTAACTCGTTCGATGGACTCGGACGGACGTGAGTGGCTGTGGGTGGACTTCAACTCCGAAGAGTCCACGACAGTCTGTGGACGTCCGCGGACTTTCGTGTACGGACACCACTCGCTCCACGTCCGGTCGCCGGTGGCGTGGACGTGTGCGGACGTCGGTGGACGGTGCATCTTCGAACACCCGGCTCCATGAACCGATCATCGGGCGGTCCGTCCCACGACATCGCGTCGACTGCTTCGAGCACGTCGCTTTTCGTCCCACAGCGGCTAGCATCACGTATTCGATCGTCGGTGATAGTGGCAGGCAGCAAGATTGCGTTGATCTCGACGATCGGTGTCGAAGCTGACCTCGTCAGGTCAGCGGTTCCTTGGGTGCTGCACGATCGCCGCGCCGATCATCCGCCCCTTGTGGCGCGGCAAGACCCCGATCGCCCGGACGTTCACGTTCCGAGGTCATGCGTTCCCGCTCTCAGAATGCGAACGAGACCACCGGTCCTTCCGGCTCGTGGACGACCCATCGAGGCGCGTCATCGGCGATGTGTCCGATCGGTGTCACGAATGACGTCCCCTGTGGCGCAGGCGGACTCGGCGTGCACGTCGGGCCGTTCCGCGGAGGTGTCGGACGCGTGTACGTGCTGACCCGATCAGGAGCGATCCGAGAACCTTCGGAGTTCGCCGAGTGACCTGCCGCGCACGGCTATTCTCGGACCGGTGACCTCGACGTGGACGACCGCAGACATTCCCGATCAGACGGGACGGCGTTTCGTCGTGACCGGCGCCAACAGTGGCTTGGGTGCGGCCACGGCCCGAGCCGTGGGCGCTCGTGGGGCGGAGGTGGTACTCGCGTGTCGCAATACCGACAAGGGAGAGGCTGTAGCCCGCGAGATCGGGCCGACCGCGACCGTTCGCGAGCTCGATCTCGCCGATCTGGCCTCCGTGAGACGCTTCGCCGACGCGACCGAGCCCTTCGACGTCCTGGTCAACAACGCCGGTGTCATGGCGCTGCCGCAGAAGAAGACGGCCGACGGTTTCGAGATGCAGTTCGGGACCAATCACCTCGGGCATTTCGCGTTGACCGGACTGCTCGTCGACCGCATCTCCGACCGGATCGTCACGCTGTCCAGTCTCGCGCACACGAGCGGAGACATCTCGCTCGACGACCCCAATTTCGAGCACCGCCGCTACAGTCGCTGGGCTGCCTACGGCCAGTCCAAGTTGGCGAATCTGTTGTTCGCGTACAAGCTCCAGCGGCGCCTGTCGGAAGCGCGCTCCTCGGTCGTCTCCCTCGCGGCGCATCCCGGCATCTCGTCCACGAACCTGGCGACCCACACCGAATCTGCCCTCGACAAGATCTTCTCGTTCGGAGCGGGCGTCATCGGTCAGAGTTCGAACATGGGAGCGTTGCCGCAGCTGTACGCGGCGACGGTCGCCGGCGTCGAGGGAGGCTCGTACATCGGACCCGACGGGTTCCGGGAGATGCGCGGCCATCCGACAGTCGTCTCGTCCAGTAAGCGTTCGCGCGACTTGAAGCTCGCGACCGCCCTGTGGAATCTGTCCGAGCAGCTGACCGGGGTGAGCTACACGAGCCTGCGCCGGGACCCGCCGATTGCCTGAGGGTTCCACTGCCCGAGGGGGGCACGCTGCCGAAATGCTGTTCACAGGCAGTCGCGTCACAGCGGAGATCGACTTCCCATCGGACTCGTGAACCGGCGCTCATGCGGATACCCGTCACGAGTTCGCAATCGGTGAACCATGATCAAAGCCCCCGTCCGTGCACTGTTCTCGGGCAGATCCACCGCGAAACCGAGGTGTCGTGACAGCTTGGTCAGGCGGTGAGCCACGCTGCTGTGGTGCAGGTTCAGTAGCCCTGCTGCGTTCCGGAATCAAGGTAGACCTCCGACGTCGACACCATTTCGGCTCCATCGTGGGTGCCGTCCAACGCTGGAATGCGCACGAGGTCGGGATGCAACCGTGGCGACCGTGTTGAATGACGTCGTCGCGCCGATCGCGGCGCAAATAGGTGGCAACTCACCCGACGCATGGACCGAGGGCGCCGCAGCCGTCGCCGCGAGCGCCAGCAGCTGCCGAGTCGCGTTGGAAACGCCCCACTGGTGGACTCGGCGGGGGAGACCTTTACCCAGCTCTCGCGGCTGCGGGAGACGGTGCTGCCGATGAATGCAAGCAGTCGTGATCTGACGACACGCATGACAGCAACACCGCAACCTGGAGGTCGAGGCGGGGGGCACGGGCTCTGGTCGTCGCTCCGAACGATCTCTTCCCCTGCCTGCCGTGGTTCGTCGCCAATGCGCGGTCCATGAGCAATTGGTCGTCCAGCGAAGCCTGAACGAAGTCACGGGGACCTCGCCGCCGAGGACCGGGGCCGACTCCCGAGCCCCACGCCCCGAATGCAAGAAAATCGATGACTCGCTCAGTTCAGGGAAATGTCGAAGGGCGTGCTCGAGCGTCACCGAACGAGAGAAATCGCGGCCCTCCGGCGTTACCCGCACGCCGCCTCGGAGCTGATGTGCAGCCCGGTGGATCCCCCTCCAGGACGCGTGGCGCAATACCGCAATACCGCAATACCGCAATACCGTCGTTACTGCGCGGCGAGTTCGCCGAGGGCCCTGTCGAGGTCGCCGGCGAATTGTCGAACCAGAATCGACATGAACTGGTCTGACTCGTTCGAACGTTATCCCCTTTCGGTGCGGTCGAGAATCAACCGAGTGGCTTCTTTCGGTGCGTCCCATTGCGGAAAGTGACCGCATCGCTCGAACCAGTGCAGTACGGCATCGGGGAACAGCTCCGATGCGCGTGTGGCTTGCTTCGGCACTGTCACCAGATCTCGTCGTCCCCAACCGATTGTGACCCGCCCGGGCACTGTGCCGGACGCTGCGCCTTCCTGCTTCGGTCCGTGGATGAGGGCGTTCAGAGCGGCGCCGGTCGACGGGGAGTCGGCGAGGCCGCGCACGTCGGGCAAGACGGTGTCGCGCGAGAGCGCCCATGGCCGCGCCGACAACTGTGCCAGCAGCAGGGTCCTTCCCGCAGAGTTGCCCAGAAGCGCAGGCAGGAAGCGCCGCAACACTTTGACCAGGCCTATCGACGGCCGGAGTGTGGCGCCGAAGACAGCGCGTTCGCGGTCGCTCCAGAAACCGCCGGGGTCGAGTGCCACGGTGTCGCCGCCGACTCCCCGCCGCGCAAGTTCGAGGACGATTCGACCGCCCATAGATTGACCGACGGTGGAAACGCCACCCAGATCGTGTTCGCGAATGAAATCCGCGACGGAGTCGGCGAGAGCGGCGATCGATACTTCGCCCGTCAACGACGGGGTTTCGCCGAACCCCGGTAGGTCGACCGCGATGACGTCACGGTGTTCCGCCAGTTCGTCGATGATCGGGGACCAGGATCGCCATCCGACGCCCAAGCCGTGCACCAGCAACAGCGGGCTGCCATTTCCGAATCTGACATAGTTCAGCGTCATATGGTCGACGGTACGCCAATGCCCGGTCGACGAACGGGCTCCGGAAGAGCAATGGCACCCGCTCACCCAGCGTTAGAGTCGGCCACTCTTCGCGGGGCACGACTGTTCGGAACCACGTCACCGGCGTGGTGACCCGCCGCGGCCCCACCGCCGGCCTGAACGCGCGGCGGCAGAGCGGGTGGTGGCCGAGTTTGCGGCCGAGTCACCCTGGTACGACCGGGACAGCACCACGGTCGGATGGTGGGCGGGTGCGACGGGGCACGCGTTCGCTGGTGATCTCGAGATGTTCCGGAGGCGACAGCGCGTCTTCGCGTTCCGGCTCGTCCCTGGGTGAGAACGCAGGTGCGCCGAGGCAGTCGGTAGGCCTCCTGTGAGGCGGTTCAGACGCGAGTCGTCCGGGCCCATCACGTCGCCGACCCCTGTCGGCCCCGAAATTCGACCACCGTGGACCCCCACCCGAGGCTTCCGACACGTGCGTCGGCTCCGACGGCGTCGGTGATGAGGTCACGGAGTTCGGCTTCGGTGCGTCGCCCGGATCCGTACAGGCACAGTCGGAGCAAGTCGTCCTCGGTGTCGTGATCGTCGGTGGTTGCCGGGTCGAGCACGTCGGTGATGAGGACGACCCTGCGCGCGGACCTCGCCAGCATCGAGAGCAGCGGGCGGGCGTCGGCGTCAGGGTGAGCGTCGATCAGGTCGACGGCGATCGCGAGGTCCACCGGGGTGACGTCGCTGGAGTCGGCGCACTGCACCGCACCTCGTCGTTCGTGGGCCACGTCCGCCAGGTTCCGGCGGTTGCGGTCGGGATGTCCGACGAGCGTGATCTCGAGGTCGGGATGTTCCCGTACGAGTGCGTCGGCATAGGCACCTGCCCCGTCGCCGTGGAGTGCGACCGTCCGGACCCCGTCGAGATCGACCGCGTCGGGCAGCGCGGTAGCGCGGTAGACAGCGGAGAACGCCGCTTCCTCGTGGAACTTGTCCGCGAATCCGGGCTCGGCCATCTTGTCGGCGAAACGATGTGTCGCAGCGGGTTTTCCGGTCCGGATGGTCTCGGTGAGTCCGAGGAGCGACAGTTCGAGACGGGTGTGGATCCTGTCGTTGTGCAGCGACTGGTCGAGAAACGCGTCCTGTTCGGCGAGCAGGGACCCCATCTCGGTGAGGGCGCAGCGCTGACCGTAGGTGGTGAGAAGGTCGAGCAGCGCGAGGTGCCGCACCAGCTTCACCGTGGCGCCGGGGTGAGTGCTGCATGCTGCGGCGATCGCGTCGACGGTGTCGGCGCCGCCGTCGACAGCAGCGAACACGCCGAGCGTCACCGCGGTCCTGATCACCAGCGGGGTCGCCAGGTCCGCCATCTCGTGCAGGCGCGCCGCGGCGTCCCTCGCCTGGCCGCTCTCGACCGGGGACGGGTCGGATCGTTCCTCGCGTCTGCGCCAGTACCCAGCGATCTCGACGAACTTCTTGTCGATCTGCTTGTCCTGCTTGGCCCATCGACGCAGTGGCTTGATGGTCTGTGCTTCGCCGGCCACCCAGAGGTACGGCTGCCCGGGTCGCCACGGCGCCGTTCGGATCGTGTCGACGAGCCGGGAGGCCCCTCCGGCCTCGGATCGATACAGCCAGGTGATGTCGACGTCGGCAGCCGAGCGCAGCTCCTGCCGGTGCGAGCGCTCGGCCACTTCGACGACCACCGTCGCCGGCAGATCAGCGGGCAGCATCTCGAGGCAGTGCGCGATGGCGGGCAGGGCGGTCTCGTCGCCGGCGACGAGCATCCACTCCACCTCGCGCGGCAGGCCCGCGGAGTGTTTCGGTCCGGCGATCAGTACCGTGTCGCCGGGCTCCACCGTCCGGGACCACGTCGCTGCGAGTCCGCCCTCGTGGGCTGCGAAGTCCAGCACCATCTCTCGCCCGGCCTCGTCGAACCGGCGCACGGTGTACGTCCGTGCGTACGGGAACGATCCAGAGGGCCAGTCGACGGTGCCGTCGTCCTGATTCCTGGGAACCGGGAACGGCAGGGTCTCGGTGACCGGGTCGACCGGAAGAATCTTGACGTCGTCGTCGAATCCGGTGGTCCGCACCGGAGGCAGCTCGACACCGTCGCGCACGTGCCGGTCCATCGACGGCAAGTCACCCATCGAGCGACTCACCGTGCACAACCTCCCCGCCAAGAACAGCTAGCCGAGCTACGTCGGTAGGCGGCGGTCGCGATGGGGTTGTGCGCTCAGCCCCGGGACGCTGCAGAAGTCCACCCCGCCCTCGCCTGGCACCACGGTCTCGTCATCCTGACCGGGGCGGAGTGGCGCCGGAGACTGCGCGCGACCGAACGCCGACGACGAGGTCGACGGCGAGGAAGGCGAGTAGGGACAGTCCCAGGAGCGGCATGAAGTACCCGACGGCCACGGTGACGACGACGAGCCCGACCGCAGCGAGGGGCGGGATCCGGCGGATCGCGCCTCGCTGCGGAGGCCGGCCCACTGGGGATGCGCCACTACGAACAGGTCTGCGTTGGAACCACATTCGGTACCCGGCGATGATCATGGTCACCAGGACGGCTGCCAGCGCCAGCAGGGCGAGTTGGCTGACGAGCCCGAACAGCACGCCCATGTGCAGGCTGACGCCCCACGTGCTGAGCTTGGCGGCGACCGGCCAGTCGGCGAAGCGTTGCACGTCGACGATTCTCTCGGACGCTCCGTCGACGGCGATCGAGTCGGTGGAGAACACCCACGGATCGCGCAGTTGCGCCACGGTGAACGCGGTGTCGCTCGAGGTGGGGATCGATGCTTCGACCGCGCCGGTGATGTCGTTCGCACGGGCGACGGCGAGGACACCGTCGATCTGACGGACGTCCACCGCCTCGGTGGTCGCCGCGGTGTCGGACGTGCCGTGTCCTGCGTGGCCCGCGTGCTGGTCGTCGGAATGGCCGGCGGGACCGGTGAGATCGGTGTCCACGGCGGGTGTGGTCCAGCTCAACGCGGATCGTAGATCGGTGATGTTCGCGCCGGCGTGGTTCGACCACGTGAGTCCGGTCGCCGACAGGAACACCAGTCCTACGACGATCCAGGCGCCACTCGCCCCGTGCAGGCCGAGTGTGCGCCGGCGTCCGCGGGCGGTGCGGTCGACGGTGAACAGGCGTGCATTGTCGGAGTTCCGGCTGTGCTGGCGTCGGTAGCGCTCCGCCCACAGGAACGCTCCGCCCAGCGCGACGACGCCGAGCCAGGACGCGGCGAGTTCGCTGTAGAGGCGGCCGGTGTCTCCGAGGTGCAGGGAGCGGTGCAGTTCGCTGATCCAGGTGCGCAGCGGGAGCGATCCGGAGGAGCCGTAGACCGTCGAGTGCCCGACAGGGGCGGCGGTGGCGGGGTCGATGAACACGGCGGTGCGCTTGGACTCGCCGAGGCTCGGATCGGTGAACAGGACGCGGGTGGTGTCGCCCGGTTCGGTGGCCGGTCGGACGGCCGTGACGGTGAGATCGGGTCGTTCCTGCTGTGCGGAGAGGATCTGGTCGGACACCGGTCGTGCGGGTCCGGCGCTGTCGGTGTGGAGCAGGTCGCGGTAGACGACGCTCTCGAGTGTCGGGGCGATGGCGTAGAGGCCGCCGGTCACGGCCGCGACGAGGATGAACGGTGCGATGAAGATGCCGGCGTAGAAATGCAGGCGCAGGATCAGTGGTCGCCACCGCGAGGTGGGTGGTGGTGCGGGAGCCGCTGTGGGCTGGGTCTTCTCGGGTGTGGACATGGTTGTGCTCGATTCCGGTGATGCACGCGAGAGCGCCGAGTCTCGGAGAACGTGCTCGACGGGCGCTCGCGGCAGGGGGAGGCCACCCGACGGTGTGCTGCGACGGGCGGCTGTGAGAAAGGGTTACCGGAGTCGGGCGGGTGGGCCGCGGGTGCCGTGCCCGGAGAGGTCGAGCAGACGCGCGGGTACGTCGACACGGATGACGGGTCGGGCTGGTCGGACCGTGTCGGTGTCGACGGCCGCCACGGCGAGAACGATCGGGAGGATGCGGCGCATCGCTCGCGCGGCGGCGATGATGCCGCGCTCGGCACCGTGCACGGCGACGGCGCCGATACCGACGGCGAGGATGTGCGCTGCGGCCATGCGGGGGTCGAGGGGTGGACCGTGGTGATGGCCGTCCACGACGGTGAGGGTGAGGTGTCCGAGTGCCTGCGCCGCGGCGAGTGCCACCACGAGGCGGCTCTTGCCGGACGGCACCGTCGAGACCATCCACCCGATGCCGGTGCAGACCGCGAGCAGTGCGACGGCGGCGGACTGCGACGGAAGCATGGCCCCACCGAGATCGTGAGCGGCGGCAGTGACGAGTACGGACAGCGCACCGACGACGACGCCGCGCAGAGGCGCACTGGTCGCCGGGGTGCTCACGGCCGGTACCCTACCCGCTGCTACGCGATGTAGTAGTTCCAGTGGCGGAGTTGGCGAGTTCTTTTCAGTGTGGGTGACGCTGACGCGGCCCATGTCGTCCGCGACCGACCGTCGCGTACGGGCGGCAGACGTCTGTGGTGCCGGTGTCGACACCCGCTGCGCGTGTACCGGGGCAGAATTGGCCACGCGACGCCACGGAGGAGAGGGCAATGGACGACGACACAGACGGTGACCGCGGCGGGCACCGGCAGCCGCACCCCTTGGCCGGCCTGGGAGAGCTGTCCCAGTGGATGGAGGTGTGCACCGACCTGGTGGCGGCGGACGGCGCCGCGGTGGTGTTCGCTGTCCCCCGCGATCCGGACACCCACCACGTGTTGTGTGCCACCGACACCACCGCCGAGAAGATCGCGGACGTTTTCTACGTCCACGGTTCCGGACCCCATCGGGCAGCGATGGTCACCGACGTCCCGCACGCAGTGACGGTCGCCGACCTCCGCCATCGAAGGAGATGGCCGCTGCTGGTGACCGAGCTCGACGCGTTGGGGGTCGGATGGGTGCAGGCGTATCCGGTCGGGCCCTCGGGATCCGTCGTGGGCACCGTGCAGCTCTACCGTCGGCATGTCCTCGGCGCGGTTCGGAGGTCGGATGCGGGCGATGAGTTCGTGACCGCGTTGGCCCGTGCCCTGGGAACCGGTGAGATCGCCGACGAGGTCCTGACGGTGCCGCCGGACCCGATTGCGGACGGCGGCACCGTGAACATCGCGATCGGCATCCTCGCCGCCCGCCACGCGCTGACCGTGGGGGCAGCGTCGGCGTTACTGCGCGCCGGCGCCTACGCCGGCCAGCGCTCCTCCGCCGAGGAGGCGTTGCGCGTCATCGATTCCCTCGGGACCGGCGAGCCCTGGTGATCGGAGCAGGCGCGAGGCCGTGGAGTCTCCCTCGTCCGATACATGCGTCTCACCCGAGTGGGCGCAGGCGCTGCGATGGCGTGCCACTGGTGCAGTGACTCGCGACTCCTGGCGAGCGGCGACCGCCGATTCACTTTCCGCTCGGGGTCCGAGCCTCGCTGGAGGACACGGCCGTCAGGTTCTGGCGACCGAGGCCTCGACTCAGCACCACTCCAGCAGCAGTGCATGCACCCGCCATCACCATCATCACGGCGACCGGTAGCCAGTTGTCGGTCCCGCCGATGCTCGCCTCGGCGACGACGGGGGTGAGTCCACCCGCGATCGCGAATGAGACCTGGTACCCGAACGAGACCCCGGAGTAACCCACCTCGGGAGGAAAGAGTTCCGACAGGAACCCCGCCAATGGTCCATACATTCCGGCAATGCAGGCGAAGCATCCGACGAATCCCAGGAAAGCAAGCCACCACGAACCGGAACCGAGCAATGGCCAGAAGGCGAAACCCCAGGCGGCCACACCTACCGCACCGACTGTGATCGGAATTCTGCGACCGACGAGATCCGATATGAACCCGGATCCGATCAGCATGGGAAGGTAGACGGCCTGGGCTGCCGTCGTCATGGCCAAGAGTTCACCGCTACTGAATCCGAATTGCTTCCCGTAGGCCACCGCGAAAACGAGAACCAGCGAATATGTTGCCGCGGTACCGATCGGCAGCGCAAACGACACGATCAGTTCGCGAGGGTAGTATCGGAAGATCTCGAGGAGGGGATGGCGGACGGTCCGATCGTCCTCCTTGGTGGCCAGGAACACCGGGCTCTCGTCGATGTTTCGGCGCAGCCAGAATCCGAAGACCAGAAGGAAAATGCTGGCAATGAAGGGAATTCGCCACCCCCAGGTCTCAAACTGTTGGGTGGTGGTGACTGCAGCGATGATTGCCATGGTTCCCGAAGCAAGCAAGAACCCGACGGCGGCAGAGGCGCTCGTCAGCGAGGTGAGAAATCCACGAAACCGTGATCGATGCCCGTGCTCGGCCATCATGAGTACTGCGCCGCCGTATTCGCCGCCCACGCCGATTCCCTGGATTATTCGCAGAATCACGAGAATCACCGGTGCGGTGATACCGATCTGTTCATAGGTCGGAAGTACCCCTGTGCCGAATGAGGCAACGCCCATCAGGACAAGCGTTACCGTGAGTATCTGCTTTCGTCCGATGCGGTCTCCGAGCCAACCGAAGACGATCCCGCCTATCGGCCGCGCCAGATAGCCGGCAGCGAAGGTGGCGAACGCCGCCAGGGTGCCCGCTGCGGGACTGGCTCCTGAAAAGAATGCCTTATTGATGACGAGGCTCGCCACCACTGCGTAGATATAAAAATCGAACCACTCGATCACTGTTCCGATGATGCTCGCCAGATAGGCCTTCTTCATTCCGTGACACCTTTCTCGACGGATCGCTTCGAGGAAAGGTAGTGGGGGTCGCGGTGAGCAAGCCAGTGGAGCATGTCCGGCTCATGGGCTGTCGGTTTGTGAATCTCCTCAAACGTGATGGGCGCCAGTGTGCCTTCGTCTCCACCAGCGGGGCCCGGCCCTGGAGCCGCCGACGAGGTGGAGCACCCCGATCGAGACGAGGATGAGGATCACACCGACCATCGCAGGCACGGTGAGTCGATCTCCGAGAACGAGGAATGCCAACACGGTGGCCGTGGCGGGTTCGATGAGTGTGGCGACGACCGCCGCGCTCGCCGGTGCGGTACGCAGACCGGAGTAGAGCAACAGATACCCCAGTGTCATGGTGACGACACCGAGGTAGGCAAGGGCGAGCAACGACGTGGTGTCGGAGGTCACGACGGGACCTGTCGACGCTGCGATCGGGAACAGGAACACGGCGCCGATCGCTGTGGTGGCCGTCGTGAGGGCAAGAGGCCTCACTCGTCCCGCCATACGCGTGCTCAGCACTGTCGTCACCGCGTACAGAACGCCCGAGCACGTGGCCATCCCCAACCCCAGCGCCCGATCACCGGAACCCGCGTCGCCGTGTTCTGCAGACGAGCTGACCAGAACGAGGCCGATCACCGCCGCGATGACGACGACGACCCGCCCGGTCGACGGACGTGCGCGTGCGCGCCAGCTCTCCCACGCCGTCACGAGTACCGTTGCCGACCCGAGGCTCAGAACCGTGGCGGTGCTGGAACCGACATGGGTGATCGAAACGAACCACAACGTCTGGTATCCGGCAATTCCTGCACCGATCATCGCGATTCGGGCCGGATGAGCGAGTATTGCCTCTCCTACCGAGCGAACCGACCCCAGGGACGCGGTGGCCACGACGAGCACGAGCGAGGCAATGGCGAGACGCTGCGCGCTGATGGCGATCGAGCTGAGCGCCGTGTGGGAGTGGATCATCTCGAAGGCTATGGGCGCTGTGCCCCAGAGAATTCCGGCAATACTGATCTGCGCGATTCCGCCCGGAGCGTTTCGGGCTCGAGGTCGGGTAGATGACATGACAACCTCCTGCGCGCAAGAACGACGCGCATCCGACGGACACCGGCACAGCACGTTCTCGCAACGGCGGCCCAGTGTCCCATGTCGGAAGCTGCTGCCTCACGCGGGGATCGGTCGTTCGTGACCGTACTTCGCTGTTACCGGGCGAGCGGCAACCCGCACGCGTCGGACGGCAGTCGCGGGGCACATACGTGCTCTCGACGCCGATGGCCCCGAACACAGGGTGCGGGGCCATCGGGTGTGGGTCAGGTCTACGTGGTGAGTGCGTCCTTCAGAGCCTTGGCCGCCGCCGCCGGGTCTTCGGCACCGTAGATGGCACCGCCGGCAACGGCGACATCGGCACCGGAATCCCGCACCGCGATGATGGTGTCGCCCTTGACGCCGCCGGCGATCGAGAACGGCACGCCTGCGATCTTGCCGTCGTCGAGCAGGGTCTGGATGGAGTAGTCGGGATGTGCCTGCTCGTCGAGACCGGCATGGATCTCGACGAACGAGACACCGAGCTCGGCGACTTCGCGGGCCCGTTCGACGCGGTCGGCGACACCGATCAGATCGGCGACGACCTTCTTGCCATGCTTCTGGCCGGCCTCGACAGCACCCTTGATGGTCGCGTCGCCGGCGGAGCCGAGGACGGTCACGATGTCCGCGCCGGCAGTGAAGGCGATGTCGGCCTCGAGGAACCCGGCATCGGCCGTCTTGAGATCAGCGAAAATCTCTTTGTCCGGATGCGCGGCCTTGATCGCCGACACCGCGCGAAGTCCCTCGGCTTTGATGAGTGGCGTGCCGAGTTCGATGATGTCGACGTACGGTGCCACCTTGTTGGTGAGCGTGAGGGCGTCGGCGGTGGTGAGCAGGTCGACTGCAACTTGGAGCTTGGTCATGGGTCTATTTCTCTTCTCTGTGTGTGAATTCGGATGTGGGGTCGATGTCGCGCGTCAGCCGAGGTTGGCGTGACGGGACCACAAGCGCTCCGCGGACTGATCGGCGTTGTGCCACAACGCATGGAACAGTGCGTCGAAGGACAGGAGAACCGCCTGTTCGAACAAACTCCCCGCGTACTGGCGGGTGATGGCACCACTGTGGTCCTGCTTGTCTGCCGCGGGCAGGAGGAGCACCTGGTCGGCTTTCTGTGCCAGAACGGATTCGGGCGCCGTGGTCACCGCGATGACCGAGGCTCGCACTGCGCGAGCAGTGTCTGCCGCGGAGACCACCGAACTGGTGCTCCCAGATCCGGATCCGGCGATCAGCACGTCGCCCTCTCCGATGGCGGGCGCGGTGACTTCGCCGACCACGTGCACCTGCAGACCGAGATGCATCAGCCTCATTGCGGCCATCTGCAGGGCCAGACCGGTCCTTCCGTTGCCGATGACGAATATCGCCCGCGCCGAGGTGATCGTGAGAGCTGCACGGTCCCAGGACGCGTGGTCGGTCGACGCCGACAGCCGTTGGTTCTCCTCCATCACGACTGTGCGCCCCACGTCGACACTCGTCGGGGTCTCACCGGTGATGATGGACATGGTCCTCCTTGTGTCGAGCCTGGTCGGTGGGTCTCCAAGACTGCCGGGCACCGTTCCTTCGCACACCCGGCCACTCGGCGTGTCGGCACTGGCCATTCGGTCAGGCCGATGATGGAAGCAGCGGACTAGGCTCGGCGCGTGGTCGACGCAGAGGAACCGCTGCAGTGTCAGGTGCATCGATGGGGCGCGATGCGTGCGGTCATCGATGGTCCGCTCCCGGACATCGCCTCTCGTTTCTCGAAGTTCCTCGCCAACGCGTACCCGCACGATGCGATCGTGATCTTCACTCGCGACTGCACCGGGCGGCCCCGGAAGGTCGCGGGCGCTCCGGAGATCGTGGACCGCACCACTATCGAGGAATTGGAGAACATCGAACAGGACGTCGTCCTCGGCGGGTTCGTCGATGAGACACGCGCGCTGGGTGGGATCGAGCGTCGAGTGTGGGCGTTTCGCGATGTCGGCGACACCCTGTTGATTCTGGTTCCTCACCGGTCACGATCAGGGGATGTCGATCCGACCACCATCGCCGCGCTGTTCGGTATCGTCGCGACGTCGATCCGACAGCAGGTGGCGCAGGCGAGTCCCGACTATCTCGCCGAGTCACGTGCTGCTTCGAGCGAACGTGCTCGCACGATCACCGAGCTGACCGAAGCGCACGAGGCGACCCTCGCCTCGATTCTGGCCACACTCAGGTCCAACGATCTCGACGATCGTCGTTCGCGCATCACGGCGAGCGAGACAGCGTCGGTGGCTCTGATCGCGCTTCGATCGGCGAGTGATGCCGACCGGACGTTGGCAGAAGAAGCCGTGACGACGGCGTTCGCCCGATTGCAGGGGGAGCTGCGGCCCCTTCTGCGCTCACGCGACATGGCTGTCGCCGTCGACTACATCGAGCCGCCGGCGGACGGGCGCGCGCTGCCCGGTGAGGTCGCACATGCCGCACGGGCGATGGTGCGTGCGATCGTTCTCGCGTTCGGGGCGCAACCAGTCCTGGACAGAGTGCGTATCGCGTGGGACTGCGACGGCGACAACGTCCTCATCGAGGTGCGTGACCACGGGCCGGGTGCTCTCGACAGCGTCGCGCTGGAGCGTCAACTGTCAGGGCGGTTGCGCACGCTGCACGGGGATCTGCAGATCGAGTCACTCGTCGGCTGGGGCAGCCGTGCAGCCTTACGAATACCGCTGGATCCGCCGACCACACGACCCGACGAGCATCTGGTGGCGATGCTCAACCCACGCGAGATCGAAGTACTGGCCCATCTCGGGGCGGGGAAGCGGAACCGAACCATTGCCGATGAACTGGGAATCAGCCCCAGCACCATCAAGTTTCACGTCGCCTCCGTCTTGAGGAAGCTCGGGGTGAGCAACCGCGGTGAGGCAGGCGCGATCGGCGTGCGCGCGGGAATCGTGCCGGACGGTGGCTAGTGCCTTGCGGGTTCCAGGCGGATGAGCACCGCCTTGCTCACCGGGGTGTTCGACCTGACGGCCACATGGTCCAGGGGGATCAGCGGGTTGGTTTCCGGGTAGTAGGCCGCGGCGTTGCCGACCGGTGTCGAATATGCCACGATCCGGAAGTTGTCTGCACGTCGTTCCTCGACCGAGCCGTCCTGCTGGGGCCACTCCGAGATGAGATCGACGAGGTCACCGTCGGAGAATCCGAGAGAGGCGATGTCGCTCTCGTTCACGAAGATCACCCGGCGGCCGCCCTTCACGCCCCGGTAGCGATCGTCGAGTCCGTAGATGGTGGTGTTGTACTGGTCGTGACTTCGCATCGTCTGCAGCATGAGTCGGTTCTGTGGGACATGCAGCCAGACCAGGTCGTTCACGGCGAAGTTCGCCTTCCCCGTCGCGGTCTCGAACGTTCTGGAGTCGCGGGGCGGGTGGGGGAGGCCGAAGCCTTCCTTGCGCCGCACTCTGGTGTTGAAGTCCTCGAAGCCGGGGATCACGCGCGAGATCGAGTCCCGGACGAGGTCGTAGTCGGCGGAGAACGATGCCCATGGCACCGTGTGGTCGGGCCCGAACAGGGTTCGAGCGATACCGCAGACGATCGCGACTTCGGACCGCATGTGCTCACTCGACGGCGGAAGGCTGCCGCGGGAGCGGTGGACCATCGACATCGAGTCCTCGACGGTGACGAATTGCTTCCCTGTCGCTTGCACGTCCCGGTCGGTACGTCCGAGTGACGGCAGGATGAGGGCGGTTCGTCCGTGCACCAGGTGGCTGCGGTTGAGCTTCGTCGACACTTGCACGGTGAGTGAGCAGTTCCGTAGGGCGGTCTCGGTGACGTCGGTGTCGGGTGTGGCGGAGACGAAGTTGCCTCCCATGGCCATGAACACCGACGCGCGTTCGTCCAGCATGGCGCGGATGGAGTCGACAGCGTCGAGACCGTGCTCACGCGGCGAGGTGATGCCGAACTCGGTGTCGAGGTCGTCGAGGAACGCGTCGGGCATCTTCTCCCAGATACCCATGGTGCGGTCGCCCTGGACGTTGGAGTGGCCGCGAACGGGGCAGACGCCGGCACCGGGTTTTCCGATCATTCCGCGCATCAGCAGTAGGTTGACTGCTTCTTCGATGGTGGCGACTCCGTGCGTCTGCTGAGTCAGGCCCATCGCCCAGCAGATGATGGTGGCCTCGGATTCCATCAGAGCGCGCGCTGTGTCGTGCAGTTGTTCACGGCTCAGGCCTGTGGCGAGCACGACCGTGCCGAGATCGACTCGCCGGATGTGATCGAGCCAGTCGCCGAAGCCGGCGGTGTGGGAGTCGATGAAGTGCCGGTCGAGGACGGTTCCCGGCGCTCGGTCCTCGGCGTCGACGAGTAGTTTCGCCAGTCCTTGGAACAGTGCCATGTCACCGCCGATGCGGATCTGCAGGAAGTCGTCGGCGATCTGGACGCCGTCCCCGACGACACCGTGCACCTTCTGGGGGTCCTTGAAGCGCAGCAGTCCTGCTTCGGGCAGTGGATTGACGGCGATGACGCGCGCGCCGTTCTTCTTCGCCTTCTCGAGTGTCGAGAGCATGCGTGGGTGGTTCGTGCCGGGGTTCTGGCCGGCGATGAGGATGAGGTCGGCGTTCTCGAGGTCGGGTACGGTCACCGAGCCTTTGCCGATGCCGATGGATGCGGTCAGTGCGCTGCCGGACGACTCGTGGCACATGTTGGAGCAGTCGGGCATGTTGTTGGTGCCGAACGAGCGGATCATCAGTTGGTAGAGGAAGGCTGCCTCGTTGGAGGTGCGTCCGGACGTGTAGAACACCGCTTCGTGCGGGCTGGCGAGCGCGGCGAGCTCGTCGGCGATCAGTCGGTACGCGTCGTCCCAGCCGATGGTTTCGTAGTGGGTGGCGCCGGGGCGCAGCACCATCGGGTGCGTCAGCCGACCCTGCTGTCCGAGCCAGTACTCGGTGCGGTCCAGGAGATCCCGGACGGAGTGCGCAGCGAAGAAGTCCGGGCCGACAGTCCGCCTGGTCGCTTCTTCGGCGACAGCTTTGGCGCCGTTCTCGCAGAACTCTGCGTGCTTGCGGTGTCCGGGTGTCTCCGGCCATGCGCAGCCCGGGCAGTCGAACCCGTTGCGCTGGTTGAGCCTGGCGAACGACGCGGCAGTTCGCATCGCGCCCATCTGCTCGACGCCGCGCTGCAGTGAGACCAGCACTGCGGGAACGCCCGCGGCGTACGACTTGTTCTTCGTGACAACAATGCTGTCGTCGTCGTACTCGTGGTCCTCGGTACGCGCCATCAGCCGAACCTTCCAGTCACCGAACAGTGGACCGAGGATGCACGACCGAGATGCCGGGTGTCCAAGAAGCGAACGCTATTCCTCGATAGGGATTTCCGATGAGGTGCGATCGAGCGTCGCTGCCACCTCCTGCAGGGCCTCGGTCACCACCGACGGGGCTTCGGCGCGGGTGATCAGCCCGATCATCGGCGCAGGTAGGTCGAGAGTGTCCTCGAGTGGTGTCGATCTGGTCCCGGGAGGATCACCCAGCACCTCCACCCACCTACGGGGGACCACCGAGACCCACCTGCCTGTCTTGACGTGGGCGTACAGGGATGCCAGTGAGTCGGTCTCGATGTGCGCGACAGGTGACGCGCCGTGACGAGCGAAGGTCTCGTCCAGGATGCGGCGGACGCGCATGTTCGACGGCAGGGTGCACATGGGGAGTGTTGCGGCGTCGCTCCAGGACGCAGTGCTGCCTCGAGGCATGTTCGGATCGTCCGCAGTCAGAAGCGCGTATCGCTCACGGTAGAGGGGGAATATCCGGTGGCGCGAAGCATCGCCGTCGTCGACATACGTGATGCCGCCCTCCAATTCGAACCGGTTCAGCCGTGTCTCGATGTCGCGCGAGGACAGGTCGCCATGTATGCGAACGTGAATCAACGGGTGCCGCAGACTCAGTGGTGCAGTGATGTCCGCAGCGGCCACGGACGCGGTGGGAACCACTCCGAGGCGGAGCATTCCGGTGACACCGGACCGTAAGCTGGCGGCTGTGTGACGCAGTGACTTCTGGTTGTCGAGAATGGTCTCCGCCCAGCGGACGATCTGCGCTCCCTCGGCCGTCAGACCTTCGAACTTGTGGCCTCTCTCGATCAGCGGCACGTCGAGCTCGATCTCCAGCTTCCGAATCGCCTCCGACAATGTGGGTTGCGATACGCCGCAGGTGTCCGCAGCACGAGTGAAATGCTGTACACGAGAGAGTGTCACAAGGTATTCGAGCTGGCGGAATTGCACAGTTCATCCTGTCATTCGCCGCCGGCGATCCCACGGATACCCATCAGTGGAAAGTCAGGTGAAGGTCGAGTGTCCTCCACTGTGGTGCATGTTGAATGCTGTGGTACACCGGTTCCTCAGCCAGCTCGATGCTCGAGCACTGCCGGCTCACTGCTGTCAGTATGGTTTCCGCTTCCTGCCGCGCCAGCGGTTGTCCCATGCAGGAATGGAGTCCGGCGGCGAACCCCAGATGAGGACCTTCCTGTGGAGAGCGGTCGTAGTCGAAGACATCCGGGTTCGAGAACGCAAATTCGTCGTGGTAGAAAGGCAGTAATTCCACCTGGTTCGGTGCACCGGGTGTGCCCTCGTCGGGCAGGTCTGCGCGGTGACTCGTCGCAGGGATCATCGTCACAGTGTCCGACCGCCGAGATACCGGCGCACCAGACGGTGTGTCGCACGATCGGCTGTATGGGGTGACGGTCCGTCCTGTCGCCGAACACTCGCCGGTGGAGGATGATTCGATCGGCGCCGGTCGGTTCCGGATCGCACGGAGTCGAGGAGGTTGTCGGTGTCGGAGATCGAACCGGGCGTTCTGACAGTGCGCGGTGGCACTGCCGTCACGATCAGGGCCGCCCGCCGAACCGACCTCGGCGCTGTGGTCGATCTTCTACTCGATGACCCTCTCGGACGTGTTCGGGAGTCCGCCATCGATCTGCGGCCTTACGAGCAGGCGTTCGACATGCTCGCCGTCGACCCCAACCAACACGCGTTCGTCGTCACCGACGGTCGCGGGAACGGTGCGGAGACAGTCGTGGCCACGTTCCAGCTCGCGTTCCTGACCGGCCTCAGCAGGCGGGGGACGCGACGTGCCCAGATCGAGAGCGTGCGTGTGGCGGCGGAGTGGCGTGATCGCGGGTTGGGTACAGAGATGGTGCGGTGGGCAGTCGATCTCTCTCGTCGGAACGGTTGCGGCATGGTGCAACTGACGACGGACAACAGCCGGCATGCTGCGCATCGATTCTACGAACGGCTGGGCTTCACGTCGTCGCACACGGGTTACAGGCTGGTGCTGGGCAGTTCGTCCTCCTCCGAGACCGTGCCGTCGTCAGGTACGAGCAGTGTCGACCACGGGGTGTCACCCGAGCGGCGAGAAGAGTCAGACCAGTGAGACCGGGGGCCCGGGGATTGGCAGCCCTCGCACTCGGGACGTTCGCGATCGGGACGAGCGAGTTCTTCGTCATGGGGATGGTGACCGTCCTGTCGGACTCCCTTCATGTCAGCGTGGCTGCTGTCGGGTCGTTGGTGACCGCCTACGCGGTCGGCGTCGCTGTCGGCGCTCCCGCGATGATCGTCGCCCTGAACCGCGTCCCTCGACGACGGGCACTCGAGGTGCTGCTCGCATTGTTCGTGTTGTCGCACGTCGTCGCAGCGTTCGCGCCCACGTTCGAGTGGCTCGTGGTGCTGCGATTCGTGGGTGGTCTGCCGCATGGGGCGTTCTTCGGACTGGCTGCGGTGGTCGGAACCACCCTGGTGCCTGCGTCATCCCACGGTCGTGCGATCGCGACGATTCTCGTCGGCGTGACGCTCGCCAACGTGGTGGGTGTGCCGGCGGCGACCGCGCTCGCTCAGAACGTGGGCTGGCGACCGGCTTTCGCCGTCGTCGCGATGATGGGTGGTGCCGCACTGATGGCGGTGCGACACGCGATCCCCGGCCGTCTCGACCTCCCCATGCCGTCCCTGCGCGCGGAGTTCGCCGGACTTCTCAACCGCCACAGCTTGCTCACCATAGCCACCGTCGCTGTCGGGTTCTCCGGCTTGTTCACGGTGTACGCCTTCATCGACCCGCTCATGACCCGTCATGTCGGCCTCTCCAGCCACCTCCTGCCCTGGGTCTTCGCCATCGTCGGTGTCGGCTTCACCGTCGGGACGATCGTCGGGGGATGGGCGACCGACCGTAGTGTGCGGTGGGCACTGACGGGAGGTCTTGCAGTACTCGCCATCTCGCTCACGGCTCTGGGCTTCGTCGGCGGTAGTGCGTGGGGTGCGATCCTGGTGCTCTTCGTGATCGGCGCGGCCTCGTTCGCTGCCGAGACACCTGTTCAGAAACGACTGATCGACCAGGCGCCCGACGCGCCCACCGTGGCGTCGGCGACCAATCAATCTGCGTTCAATGCCGCGAACGCGATCGGTGCCGGACTAGGAGGGGTGATCGTGGGTTCGGGATGGTCCCTGTCGGCACTGGGTCCCATGGGTGGAGCATGCGCCGGAGTGGGGCTGATCCTGGCATTGGTGTCGTTCACGACCGATGGAGATCCCGGAGGCCGAGCCCGTGCGTCGTCGACATCACTGTCTCCGCTCGGCTGACTGCAGCGAGTTGGACAAGGACGCGGGGTGACTCGGCCGCACCGGTCACGAAGCGGAGGTGTGATCACGATGCGGTGGAGTACACGAAGCACGCCGGTTGATCCAGAGGTCGACGGAGCACTGACCGAGCTACGGCTCCTCGTGAACGCCGCACGTCCCGCGGTCGCGGCATTTCTCGCGCTTGCGCGCGAGCGGCCCACCCGGGCCATCGTCGACTCCGGTCCCCGAGGCGAACTTCGGGAAGAGGTAGAGGATGTGCTCAGGCCGATCGAGGAGTCACTGCACCGTGCGCGGGGTGTCGTCGGGTCCGCCCGCGGTGTCGACTACGTGGAGCGGGTCGCCGCCGAGCTGAGACAACTGCGAATCGTCGTCGAGCGACGTGAGGCGGCTCGATGGCATCATTCGGATTCGGCCTACCTTCGAACCGCACACTCGGTCGTCGACTGGGGCTGGGTCCTCCCCGCCGACGACCTCGGCGACACGTGATCCGAGGACTCGGGAGAGGAACGGTGCCGCCACACCTGATGCGTGTCCGCCATGCCGTCAGGCGTCGAGTGACATTTCGGGACGGCGGGCGGACACGATGAAGCCGTAAGCGAATGCCAGAGCCAGGGAACCGAGTACAGCCAACGCGACCGGCGCAGACCCCCCGACGAGTTCTTCGAGATTCTGGAGTACGAGAACGAACACCACGACGAGGCAGAGCAGTGCGATCGAGGGTGCGACTATCACGCGCGCCACGGACTCCTCGCGGTTGCCGGAACGTCGTCGTCGGCCGAAGAAGACCAGCGCTGACACCGTGGTGCCGAGCAGCATGATGATGAAGCCGACCGTGGTCGCGCCCGCGAACCATGCATAGAGCTCCGTTGCCGGATCCATGTCGAGCAGAATCGCGACGACGACGAACACCGCGGCGATCACGGTCACCACGTTGGAAGCGGTGGAGGGCGATCCGTGCCGTTCGTGGCGCGTCCCGAGGGCGACGGGCAACGCACCGCGCTGCGAGATCGTGAAGGCGTATCGCGATGTCACGTTCTGGATGGAGAGCAGGCACGCGAAGAGGCTCGTCACATAGAGCACCTGAACGATGTGTTCCGCGGTACCCCCCAGGTAGTTTCCGACGGCGCCGGGAAGCATCGCACCGGGGTCGTCCGCGGCGATCCTGACGGCTTCGTCGTCACCCCACGCAGAGATCAGTGCCCAGGTGGACACCACGTACAGCAATCCCACCAGAGACACCGCGAGGTAGGTCGCCACCGGAATCGTGCGATCGGGGTCGCGGCACTCGTCACGGAAGACTGCCGTGGCCTCGAATCCCAGGAAGCTGAGAAAGCAGAACAGCAGAGCCAGTCCCGGGGCTCCCGACAGCAGTGCCCCGGGCGTGGTGAAGCCGTCCGACATACCCTGTTCGCCTCCACCGCTGACGACGACCGCGGCGTCGAGTGCGATCACTATTCCCACTTCGGCGAGGAGTAGGACGCCGAGCACCTTCTTCGACAGATCGATGTTGCGGTAGCCCAGGAACGTGGCCACCACCATGCTCACGAGAGCGCCCACCCACCACGGAGCGCTGACGCCCCACGACGCGAGCAGGGCAGTGATTCCGGAACCGAGCAGACCGTAGACACCGACCAGGAGAGCGAGGTACGCGAGCAGGGCCATGAATGCGGTCCCGAAACCGGTGCGGCGGCCCAGCCCGGTACCGATGTACGCGTAGAACGCTCCGGCGTTCGGCACATGGGGTGTCAGCGCCGTGTAAGCGACGGAGAACAACAAGAGGATGACCGTGCTCACCACGAAAGTGGCAGGGAGACCGATTCCGTTACCAGCATCGATGCCGATGGGAACCGTACCGCCCATCGCACCGAGAGGACCCGCGAAGGCGGCGACGATGAACACGATTCCCCAGACGCCCATCGAGCCTCGAAGTCGCTCTCGGCCGTTCCGATCCTGGCCTGGACTGGAGGTACCAGGTGATGACAACTCGTTCGACATGCTGGGAGACAACCCTTCTGGAGGTACGTTCGAGGTGATGAGGCTGCCGTCGAGGGGTCAGCGCTCGACGTCGAGCGGGTCCTTGATGCGCGCCAGAACCGGCGCGTAGCGGTCCGCGGCGTCGTGAGCGTGCGCCCACACGTGGAGGTCCCAGCACGTGCGCGCCGGTAACGGGTGCCGATGCTCTGCGGCGATGTGAATCAGACGATGTACCGCTGCCCTGTCATCACCGCTTCCGAGGGCTGCGTAGACGGCCGTTCGCTCCTTGTCGTCGAACAGTCGACCGAGTTGGTCTGCCAAGTCCCAAGCGAGTTGTCTGTTGATGACGAAATTCACGTCGAGTCGCCTTCGGGTAGTGGGTGTACGAGTGGCCGGCATCGTCGGCGAAGGGAGTGGGTGTCGGGCATCGCCGGTTCGTTCGGAAGTTGCTCGCGCGCAGAGGAAATTGTGACTCGCCGCACTGTGAGAAGCTAAACGCTTTGTGTCGTCCGAACGACGGTCCGGCCTTGACACAGTGTCCATCGTCGCGGGCAACGGCGGTGCGTCAGCGCGAGTACGGCTCGTAGCGCATTCGAGTAAGTGACGGAACGTCGGCTGTTCGCGCGGACTTCATGACACTTGCTTCCTGTGGTCGCGTTCGAACACGCCTAGCGTTGCTCAGGCCCATGTCCGGCAGCAGTCGCACTGCGATCCGCAGCCTGCTGTGTCGAGTGCACGCATGATTCGACCGGACAGACCCGTCGGGCTTGTCGAGCCTGCACGTGAGTGTCGACGACAGAAGGAGAATGCACCATGGATCCCGCACAGGTTCTGCGTGAATTGGGTGAAGCTTTCGCTGGAGGGGACTGGACCGCACTTCGGCACAAAGTCAGCGAGGACGTCGTCGTCGTGGACATCGCGTCCGGTAGCCAGACGTCCACGGGTGCAGATGCTTTCGTGGAAGGTGACCAGAACTGGCGCAATGCGTTCACGAACTTCACCGTCGAGATTCTCGCCATCGTCGGAGACGCCTCGCGCGCCGCGGGAGACTTCGTCCTGCGTGGCACCCACACCGGACCGATGCCCACCCCGTGGGGTGATGTCGCCGGCACAGGACGCGAGGTGGAGCTGCCTTTCGCGATGTTCTGCGAAGTCGAGAACGGCAAGGTCACCGTCATCCGCGATCACTACAACCCCACGTTGGCAATGACGCAGATCGGACTCGAGCCCCGCGCGGTCTGACCACGACGCGGATCGGGGCGCATGACGAAGTGCCCCGACGAAGGTCGTAAGACCTGACAGGCAGAGTCTGGTCGCGCAACCCGTCCCGATTCAGGATTGACGAGATGAGCCGCGTTCCGCGGCGACCGAGAAAGGGTATGCCCAATGGATTCGACCTCTCCGGAGCAGGTTGCACAGGACGGTGCGACAACTGTCGACGCAGTCGTCATCGGTGCTGGTATCGGCGGTCTCTATGCCGTGCGCCGACTCGCCGCGGACGGATTGAGCGTCCTCGGTTTCGATTCGGCCTCCGACGTCGGTGGGGTGTGGCGGCACAACGGTTACCCGGGTGCGCGAGTCGACATCGAGGCGTACTACTACAGCTTCTTCGACCCCGAGATCTATCCGGAGTGGAAGTGGTCAATGCGCTACCCTCCGCAGGGCGAGCTGCTGGCATACCTGCAGCACTACGCAGACCACTACGGTCTGCGTCAGTTCTTCCGCTTCTCCACGCGAGTGCAGGAGATGCAGTGGCAGGCCGAGAACAATCGTTGGCAGGTCCGAACCGATACCGGTGACACGGTCTTCGCGCGTCACGTCGTGATGGCCACCGGTCAGCTCTCGAAGTCGCGGCAGTTGCCGTTTGCCGGTGTGGAGGATTTCCAGGGCCAGTGGCTCGAGACCTCGCACTGGCCGGACGAGCCGGTGGACCTGACGGGCAAGCGGGTCGCCGTGATCGGCACGGGATCGTCGGGCGCCCAGGTCATCGCCGCCATCGCGGGACAGGTGGAAAGCCTGCATGTGTTCCAGCGAACCCCCAACTATGTCGTTCCGTCCCAGAATTCCCCGATGGATCAGGACCGGTACCGACAGCTGGGCGAGAACCTCGGCGAACTGTGGGAGCAGGTCATGGGAACCGGGGTGGCATACCTCGCGCCGACCACCGACACACCAGCGTCGGCCATGACACCCGAGCAGCAGCAACAGCGCCTGGAAGATCAGTGGGCCTTCGGCGGCTTGTCGATGACGTTTGCGTTCCCCGACCAGAAGACCGACTGGAAGACCAATGATCTGGTCTCGAACTTCGTTCGATCGAAAATCCGGTCAGCAGTCTCCGACCCGGCTCTGGCCGACAAGCTGGAGCCGCGCGACTACCCGATCGGTACACGGCGCCTGGTGGTCTGCAACGGCTACTACGAGGCCTTCAACCAGGACAATGTTCACCTGGTCGATCTACGTACGGACTCCATTCGCCGGGTGACCGCAACGGGAATCGAGACGAGTGAGGGTTTCCACGAGGTGGACGTGATCATCTCTGCGCTCGGTTTCGATGCGTTCACCGGCGCCCTCGACGCGATCGACATCCGTAACGCCGAGGGGAAGAAGCCGACGGACGGGTGGGAGCGTGGTCCACACGCCTACCTCGGTCTGATGGTGCACGGGTTCCCCAACCTGTACGTCCTCACGGGCCCGGGCTCGCCCTCCGTGCTGGTGAACTTCAACGTGCACAACGTGTATCACGTGGATTACGTGGCGAACCTCATCGCCTACATGGACCGTCATGGTCACGCATCCGTCGATGCGACTCTCGATGCGCAGGACGAGTGGCACGTTCGAACGCAGGAGGCTGCTGACGGTCTACTGCGCAAGCAGGTCAAGAACTACATGGTGCACGTCAACGATGACGGGTCGCGTGTGTTCATCCCGTATTCCGGTGGTTGGTCGACCTACGTCGGTATCGCCGACAAGATTGCGGAGGAAGGCTACACCGGGTTCACCTTCGCCGGCCGCGATGGCGTCGAGTCGGACAGCGATCACCGAACGTCGGACGCCCTGAGTATGCAGTAGGTCTCACCATCGCCTGTCGATCCGACAGGTGTTCGGGGGCTGCAGGATCCGTCCGGGTCCGGCAGCCCCCGATCTGTTCGTGCGGTGGCACCCGTTCCGAGCATCGGCCTCGCAAGGCGACGTTGGTCGCATCCACTCTGTCCTCGGCGTCGCCGAACAGCGTGGGACGTGTTGTCGCGGTGAAAGCGAGGGTCGTCTACACCGGCGTGGCCACGTCCCGGCAGCAGCCCTTCGATCCGTTCGCGCTGCCCTAGGAGGTCGGGTCCGGTGTCTCTTTGTTGTAGTCGACCGAGTTCCAGACTTTCGGACGCAAGGTGATGAGCACGGCGTCGTCGGTGTAGTTCGCATCGAGGTAGGCCTCGATCTCGTCGTCGGTCACATACCGCGACACGATGGGCATCACACCCTCGCGCGAGACGTTCTCCCGAATGGAAGCGGGTCCTCCGACGGACACGTACTGGTACGGCCAGACGTCGTGGTGCACGGCGAGGGAGAATCTGCCCGCAGCACGGATGAAGCGTTCTTTCATCGATCCGAGTTCGGTCCAGATCTCGAGATCGCCGGATTCGTCGACCCGGTACCAGATGGGCACGGTCAGCGGTGGCTTGTCCTCGCGCTCGACGGCGATGACGGCGACATGGTCACCGTGAAGGAATGCCATGCGCTCGGGCACTGTCATTCTGAGGTCGGTCATGTCGTGGATCCTGTCGGTAGCTCGAGGCGGCAGCGGCATCGCATCACGTGCGACCGACCATGGTCCCGGTTCGTCGTCGAGTGGGCGGGTGTGCGGAACCCGTTCGACGCGGGCAGGCACGTCGAGGGAGCGACCGTGATGCAGCGCCGGATTTCTGTCGCAATGATCCCACCACGCCGTTGATCGGTCCAGCAGGATATTTGATGGTCTGATCGTCGAAATTTCCGACGATTCGTCTGGTCCGGCCGGAACCGTCACCGAGAGGGGTCCCGGGGGCACACGGCCCCGAGAGGTGGCCGGCCCGTCGGCCGGAGCGCGAGCGCGGAAACGCTCGCTTTTCCTGTGACAAGGCGTCATGTTCGGCGGACCAGGCAATTGCATTGCGTCTAGTGTGCGTGGGCGCCGGACGCAGGAGGATTTCTCCATGGACCCCATCACAACGCCGCACCACAGCAAAGCGAGCGCACGCGGTTCTGCAGCGCCGGATCAGACGGAACTGCTGCCGTTCTACCACGAGGAACTGCTGGACGACCCGTATCCCCATTTCCGACGGCTCCGCGACGAGTATCCGGTCCTCCAACTCGACGACGGCGTCTACGTGGTGTCGAGGTATGACGATGTCTCCACATTGTTGCGGCACACGAAAAGCTCTGTGCAGCAGCTCGATTTCGGGTCCTTCGAGATCTTTCACTCGACTGTGATCGGGCTCGATGCGCCATCGCACACCGAGCACCGACGACTGGTCAACAAGTTGTTCACGCCCAAGTCGGTGAAAGGGTGGATGGCGACCACTGGCTCGATCGTCGAGCGGGCGCTGACGGAGGCCGAGCCGGCCGGTCGTATCGAGGCGGTGAGAGAACTGTGTCTGGTTCCCACGCACGAGACGATGTGCGCCATGTTGGGCATGACGGGGGAGGATGCGGACGAGGTACGTCACCAGACGTACGAGTTCGCCAGGGGCTTCGGCATCGTCGCGACCGACGACGATCTTCGCGCGGGCGCAGAGGGTAGCGCCTGGCTCGAGAACTACTGCATCGACGCGATAGAGGCGGCCGCCCGCGACCCCCGTCCCGGCGTGATCGCCGCGTATCTCGACGCGGAACAGCGCGGTGAGATGAGCCGGCAGGAGACGACGGCGAGCATCATGCTGTTTCTGGCCACTGGTCATTTCTCGACGGTGACGCTCGCTGCGCACGGTCTGGAGCGTCTGGCCTCGGACCCCGAACTCTTCGCCGCTTTCCGCGACGACCCGGCAGTTCGGCCGAAGGTGATCAACGAGCTGCTCCGGTTCGCGACCCCCGAGACGGGAGTCACGCGTCTGACTCTCGAAGACGTGGAAGTGGCCGGGACAATGGTGCCGGCCGGATCGACGGTCTACGTTCTGCTGGCGTCAGCCAATCGCGACGAGCGCATGTTCGAGGATCCCGACCGTTTCGACTACACCCGTTCCACCGAAGGTAAGCAACACCTCGCCTTCGCGGCGGGTCTCCACTCGTGCATGGGTCAGGTGCTGGCGCGCCAGTCCACCGATACCATCCTGACAACAGTGACCCAGCGTTGTTCGAGCATCGAACTGGCCGGGAAACCCGTGTACAACAGCATTCAACACGCGCGGCAGTGGAAGACGATGGACCTCCGACTGGCTTTCCAGGACTGAGAGTCGCCGGACATGAGAATGCCTCCCGCACACCACGTGCGGGAGGCATTCTCATGTCCGACAGGTACCGACGTCAGTGACCGCGAGACACCCACGAGTCGTAGTCGACGATCTCGTCGCCGATTCTCGTCGTGTCGCCGTGTCCGGTGAAGACGACAGTGTCTTCCGGCAGGGTGCCCAGACGGGTGCGGATCGAGTCCAGAATCGTGGGGAAGTCCGAGAACGAACGGCCGGTTGCGCCTGGCCCGCCGTGAAACAGGGTGTCTCCGGTGAACACGGCGCCGAGATCCGGAGCGAACCAGCACACCGATCCGGGTGAGTGACCAGGGGTGTGCAGGCCGACCAACTCGATGCCTCCGACGCGTACGGTCGTGCCGTCCTCGACGGCGTCGAAGCCCACGCCAGGGTGCGTCGCCTGCCACAACATGTCGTCGGCGGGATGGAGCAACACCGGTGCGTCCAGAGCGCGACCGAGCTCAGGTGCGACCGTGATGTGATCGTTGTGGCCGTGAGTACAGATCACCGCGATCACATTGCGTCCCGCGACGGCATCGATGATCGGTCGAGCCGAATGAGCGGCGTCGAAGACCACGACGTCGGAGTCGTCGCCGACGATCCAGACGTTGTTGTCGACGTCCCAGGTTCCGCCGTCGAGGGCGAAGGTACCGGAAGTCACAACTCTGGCCACGTTGTCGGTGTTCACAACATCACCACCGATCGCAGTACCTCGCCCGCGTGCATCTTGTCGAATGCCTCCTCGATGTCGTGGAGACCGATTCTCTCGGACACGAATTTGTCGAGGGGTAGTCGTCCCTGCAGATACATACTGATGAGGGTGGGAAAGTCACGTTCGGGCAAGCAGTCCCCGTACCAGCTGGACTTGAGAGCTCCACCGCGAGAGAAGAAGTCGACGAGGGGCATCTCCAGTGTCATCGTCGGCGTGGGAACGCCCACCAGCACGACGGTGCCGGCGAGATCGCGCGCGTAGAACGCCTGCTTCCAGGTCTCGGGGCGCCCGACGGCGTCGATCACGACGTCTGCCCCGAAGCCGCCGGTCAAGTCTCGGATCGCGGCCACGACATCGCAACTGGACGCATCGACCGTGTGGGTGGCACCGAATTCACGTGCGCGAGCCAGCTTTCGGTCATCGAGGTCCACAGCGATGATGGTCTTGGCGCCCACCAGTGCGGCGCCGGCGATCGCGGCATCCCCGACTCCTCCGCAGCCGATGACGGCAACGGTGTCGTCGCGGTCGACGGCGCCGGTGTTGATGGCCGCTCCGATTCCGGCCATCAACCCGCATCCGAGCAGTCCGGCCACGGCCGGATCGGCCGCGGCATCGACTGTGGTGCACTGGCCCTCGTGGACGAGCGTCTTCTCGGCGAATGCGCCGATGCCGAGCGCGGGTGAGAGCTCGGTGCCGTCTGTCAGGGTCATCTTCTGTGTCGCGTTGTGAGTGTCGAAACACAGATGGGGACGACCACGCTTGCACGCTCGACACTGGCCGCACACTGCACGCCAGTTCAGTACGACGACATCGCCGGGGCGAACATTGACGACACCGGCACCGACCGCCTCGACTGTGCCCGATGCCTCGTGACCGAGGAGAAACGGATAGTCGTCGTTGATTCCGCCGTCGCGGTAGGTGAGGTCGGTGTGGCACACCCCGCAGGCGATGATGTCGACGACGACCTCGCCAGGTCCGGGATCCGGGATGACGATGTCGGTCACCTCGACTGGCGCGCCGTTGCTACGAGAAATTGCGCCACGCACTATCTGACTCATGTAGGGACGATCTCCGATGTGAAGTGAAGCTGAATGTCGACAAGGATGTACTCGAGGTGCGGGTCAGAAGACCGTGTACACCTTCAGGACGGTGTCGTGGAGCTCCCAGACACCGCTCCACCCCTTGGGGAACACCGCGCTGTCGCCCGAGGCGAGTTCGATCGGCTCTCCGTCGTCCTCGGTCACGGTCATCCGGCCGGAGAAGATGGTGAAGGACTCGTTGGTCTCGAACAGCCACCGTGACGGGCCGGCAGCGCATTTCCAGATCCCGACCTCGAGTATCCCGTCACCGGACCAGAGCTTTCTCCCCTCCGTCGCCATCGGTGCTGCTGTTCCTTCGGGCAGTGGTCCCCAGTCGTCCAGCATCACGGAACTGGGGTCGGGAAAGAATGCCGCACCCTGAGGTGAGATGTCTGCCATGGTCATGCGTGTCTCCTGATCGTTGTCGGCGGTGTGGCGAGCTGCTGTCACACCTCGGCGTTCGCGAAGGTCTGTCTTGCCCAGTCGGTGGCGGTGTCGCAGGGGTCGAGCCCGCTCTCGGCGTCGTGCTTACCGGTGTCGCCGATCTGCGTCGCACCGAGATCGGTCACCGCGCTGATGAGCGTGGCGATACCGTTGTTGTACGTTTCGTAGCTGCTGTCGCCGAGTCCGAACGCGGCGAATCGAGTGGTCGAGAGGTCCGGCTTGGTGGCGCTCAACGCCTCGAAGAAGGGTATTGCCGTGTCAGGTAGGTCGCCCTCGCCGTAGGTGGAGGTGACGAGAATGACGAGCGACTGGTCGGGGAGGTCCGTCACCGGATACTCGGCCATGCTGTGGACCTCGCTGGTCACGCCGAGCGGATCCAGTGCCGAGGCGATCTCGTCTGCAACCATTTCGGAGTTGCCCGTCTCGGTTCCGAAGAGAATGGTGGCCCTGCTCATGTGTCCGACTCCCTGACTGGTAGCTGATGCGTGTGATGAGGAACGGTGGTCTCTTTCGGTCGCGGTGGTACGGCGGCGAGGTCTGGTCGCGAGCCTGAGCTCGGGGTCGAGGTGGCGATCGACAGCATGTGGGTGCGATCGGTGACCTTGCGCCGGCATCGTCCCGGAAGCGCCTCGCTCTGTTCGAAGGCTTCGATGCGTTGCCAGTCCGCGAAGGTGACCACGTCTCGTAGGAGGTGCTCGACCGCTGCGTGACCAGGCTTACCGAAGCGAAGGCGTCCGCTCGCGACGTCCTCGGCTATCCGCTCGACCACCTGTCGAGCGTCCTTGCGGTTCTCGGGAATTGCGCCGTGAGGTCCGCGGCTGAGCCATCCCACGCGATAGACGTTGTCTCCGGACCAGTGACCCGTGGGCGAGCTCGGGTCGTGTTCGGGTCCCTGCGTGAACCCGATGGCAGTGATCACGGTGTCGACCACGAAGTCTGCCTGCGCGTCGCGGCCTCCGGGGGTGCTCGTCCGTAGACATGTCCGACCGCCCTCGGTCGTGACCGAGTCGGGGGTCAGCTGGAAGTGCAGTCGCACATGAGTACGCGGAGCGTCAGCAGTGACGGAAGCTGCGCCACCATCGATGTGGGTTCGCAGTAATTCTGCGGCGGGTCCGGTAGCGCTGTCGCTCAGACCGTTGACGGTCACCTCGATGTTCGGCAAGGACAGTAATTCGCGCAACATCGCGTGATCGAATTTTGCGAGTGCCAGACCGGATCGGCTGATGACGTCGATGGTGCCGGGTCTGTGCGGGCGGAGCTGCTCGAGGAGCTCGTCGTCGATGTCCGATCCGTCGAACTCGTGCGAGTCCTTCGACATCAACCGAACGACATCGAGAGCGACGTTCCCCATGCCGACCACGGCCAGCTGCTCCCCGAGAGCTGAGCACCGCCCGTCGGAATCACGCGGAACCGAGTGAGAGGGGTAACCGTTGAGCGCACGCAGCAATGTTCCGGCACCCATGACGCGGGCGTTCGGGTCGATCGGAATGTCCAGTGATCGATCCTCCGGGAGGCCTGTCGCCAGCACGACGATGTCGAACGCTGCTGCCAGCTCGTCGAAGTCGAGATCGGCACCGACGCAGACGTTTCCGGCGAAGTGGACGCCATCCTTGGTGAAGAGTCGATCGAACTGACGTGTGACGTTCTTGGTTCCCTGATGATCGGCCGCGATCCCGTATCGCACGAGACCGTACGGCGTGGGCATCGACTCGAAGATGATGATCTGCGACCCCGGCCACTTCTTGCCGAGGAACGACGCGACGTAGCACCCGGAAGGCCCGCTCCCGACCACAGCGACGCTGGGTCGCAGGACATCAGGCGCATCACCGAACGCACCGGATGGTGTGTCGCGCAGTGCTTCCGGTGTTCGTCGAGCTGCATCCGGTCGATCGTTGTCTGTCATTGCTGCACTTTCTCGAGGCGGGACGTGGGACATCCGGAACGCCGTGACGCTCGTGTCCGCACGCTCGAGTACTGGCGTCGACCAGTGTGGTCGGCGCGACGCGTGGACCTCAGAGTACGGTCGGTGTTGCGTACGTCACGTGGTCAGAGCGTCAGACAGTTACGGTCGACGGCTGACACAGTGCCGACGGTGACGGCGCTGCAGTCGCATGCGCCGCCCGTCGGAGATGACCCACCGAAGCAGGGACACGAGCCACTCGAATGGTCGACCAGGCGTACACGTCGTAACCGACCGACCATCCGGCTCGTTTCACGAGATCGTCGCGGTCTGCACTTTCGCGTAGAACTTCTGCAACTGCTCGCGAATCTCCCATTCACCGATGAAACCGTCTTCCATCAGAAATGAGACGCCCGGACGGAGTGCCACCTCGGTCCCGTCCTCGGACCGAAGGACACCTTCTCCGCTGATGATGTGAATGACTTCGTCGAATCCACGTGGCGCAGTCGAGAAACGGCCTGGAGTGACTTCCCACAGGCCGGACTTGAAGCTGTCACCTGCAATCGTCTCGGCCAGTCGCGTTCTGGGAGACCCGCCGGTGACGCGCTCCGGGGCCACCGGTGTGAAGGGTGTCCAATTCTCGTCGAATTGTTTCATTTCTCGTCCTCGACTCGTGGATGGGATTTACTGCGATCGCCGAGCCTAATCGCGCCGATGAATCGTGTCCGTGCGTACGAGATGTGCCTGACGACCTGTCGTCGAGATGCGCATTCTGGTTGACACTTCGTCGATGTGATCCGGCAGTGCATGCGGCGCAAGCTTCCAGGGCGCAGGCGGCTCGGCTGCTGTGAGGTCGTCTACCGCCGGGTTTGCACCAGCACGTACGCAGCGGAGTCCGATCAGCGGATCCGCGGGGTCCTATCCGCCGGAGGAATTGATGTCGAGCAGTAGAGTCACGAACTTACTCGTTGCATACCTGGCATTGGTGTGCGCGTTTCTGCCCTATGTGGGGTGGAGCCCCAGTCTCGGTGCCATCAGTGAGGAACTGAGTCTGAGCTACTCCCAGGCCGGCGGAATCTCCTCGATCACCGGTCTGGTCGCCGGCGCGATGATCTTGATCGGTGGTGTCGTGGCATCCCGTTGGGGATGCAAGAGCGTGATCGTGGTGGGCCTTGCATCCGGCGTGCTCGGCCAGGCCGTCTTCGCCATGGCCCAGGGCTTCGAACTCGTCGTCGTCGCCAGGGTGCTCGCCGGAGTCTCCGTCGGATTCCTGTGGGTCTCGACGTACACGATGGCAGTGAACTGGTTCCGGGACAGCAGGAAGACCGGACGTGCGCTGGGAGTGATGCTGTCCGGAGACGGAGTGGGCGCGGTGCTGAGCCTGTTCGTCTTCTCGGCCGTCCTGGCCGCGTTCGGTTGGCGTACGGGTCTCACCGTTCAGGCCGTGGTCATGGGTGTCGTCCTGGTCCTGGTACTCGTCGTATCGAGGAACGCGCCTGTCGCCGGACCCGAGAACAGTCAGTCCTCCGTGTCTCCGACGGCAGCACCGTTCTCTTCGGACGCCACGTATCGCAGCCTGCTCAATCGAAATGTCGTTGCGGCGGTGTTGATCTGGGTCGGTGGCGTGGGACTGTTCGCCGCCATCTCGAGTTGGATGCCGTCCATTCTCGTCGAAGACGCGGGCATGTCGGAGTCCCTCGCCGGCTTGTTGACCGCACTGTTCTCCATCGCCGGCTCGGCGGCCGCGCTGACGGTGCCTCTGCTCGCCGAGCGCATCGGCGGTACCAAGAAGATCATCATGGTGGCGGGCTTCGTGACGGCGGCTGCGCTGGCTGCCCTGACACTGTTCCTGTCGACCGGACACTATCTGTTGGTCGTCCTGCTCGTCCCCGTGATCGGCATCGGCGTCTACGCCAGTGAATCGCTGACCCTGGCCGAGGCCATCGAGTCGGTGCAGCCGAAGTTCGCCGGCGTCGTCAACGGCATCATCATCGGTACGCCCTGGCTCGTGAGCGGGTTCGCCTACCCGTACCTGTTGGGGGCCGTGAAGGACGCGACGGGGAGCTTCGTTCAGGGATTCTCCGTGTTGACGGTCCTCACCGTGGGACTGTGCGCTGTCACCCCGCTCTTCATGCGGGAGACGGCAGCACACGTCGATCAGCCGAGTCCCAGCCCGGTGCCCGTGCGCCCCTGACCGGGCCGCGCGCCTGGTCTTCGGTGACAGGTGCCCAGTCAGGTAGTGGTGCACGAATCGATCGTGACGAAAGGCCCCGGACACACGCGTCCGGGGCCTTTTGCCGTTGCGGCAGAACGGAGTCGGACGAGTGTCGAGTTCGCGAGGTGTGCCCTCGGCACGGGTCGACCGGACGACGGGAATGCAGAATTTACATCGACTGCGCACCGAGATCACGCTCTTACGTTCTGTCAACGCCGACGGGGGCGCTCGGTGACAGTTCGGTGATGTCGCAGACCCGTTCGACGGTTCAACCTATGAGAGCAACGTAAAGGTCCATACGGGGTGACCAGCCTGAACGGCGGGCCTCGGGGACACGAATTCTGCATATCCGGTTCGCGGAGGAGCGACATGTCGAACAACAGATGGATCAACCTCTCGGTAGCGTATCTGGCGCTGGTCGGGGCGTTTCTGCCTTATGTGGGGTGGAGTCCGAGCTTGAGTTCCATCAGCGAAGATCTGGGGCTGAGCTACTCGCAGGCGGGTGGCATCTCGTCGATCACCGGCCTCGTTGCCGGAGCGATGATCCTCATCGGCGGGGTCATCGCGTCACGATGGGGATGCAAGAACGTCATCCTCGCCGGCCTGGCTGCGGGCCTCCTCGGTCAGGCCGTCTTCGCCGCGGCCGGCGGCTTCGGTCTCGTCGTGGTCGCCCGGGTGCTGGCGGGCGTATCGGTGGGTTTCCTCTGGGTGGCGACGTACACCATGGCGGTGAATTGGTTCCGCAACACCAGAAAGACCGGCCGGGCTGTCGGCATCATGCTGTCCGCAGACGGCATGGGTGCGGTACTGGGCCTCTTCGCGTTCTCGGCCGTGCTGGCCGCGTTCGGTTGGCGCATGGGCCTCGCCGTGCAGGCCGTGTGTCTGGGAGCCGTCCTGGTCGTCGTGCTCACCGTCTCGCGGAATGCACCCGAGCACGACGCCGACGTGGCGATCGAGGATCGGTCCGACGCGCGGCCCGGCACGGGTGAGCTCGTGAGGTCGATGTTCACCTGCCTGAAGAATCGCAACGTGTTCACCGCTCTTCTGTACTGGATCGGCGGTGTCGGTCTCTTCTCGGTCATCGCGAGCTGGATGCCTGCGATTCTCGTCGAGGACGCCGGAATGTCGGAGTCCCTGGCCGGTTTCATCTCCGCCTTGTTCTCCATTGCAGGCTCGGCGGCAGCACTTTCTGCGCCGTACATCGCCGAGAAGCTCGGTAACAAGAAAATTGTGGTGGTGGTCAGTGGCATCGTCACCGCGGTGTCACTCGCAGCGCTGACGATCTTCCTCGCCGCCGAGAACTACGTGGCGGTGGCGCTGCTGGCGCCGATCATCGGACTGGGGGTCTACGCGGGAGAATCGTTGACTCTGACGACCGCGGTCGAATCGGTTCACGCTCGCCACTCGGGCTTGGTGAACGGCATCATCGTCGGGATGCCCTGGCTCATCAGCGGATTCGCATATCCGTACATTCTCGGAGCTGTGAAGGACGCGACGGGTGGCTTCGTGCAGGGCTTCCTCGCTCTGACTGTCGCGACGATCGTGCTGTGCGCGCTGAGTCCGTTCCTCATCAGGGAACCTGCGGCCGTCCCCGGGGTCGCACCGGAAGCGGAGTCCCCGATCCGCGCGTAGATGTGAGGCCTTCGGGCCACCGACATCGTCCCCGTGCCACCCTGTGTATGCAGGTGGCACGGGGATTGTCGTCGCACTCGACGCACAACGCTCGGCTGGTATGTCACCAGCCGAGCGTCGTACGTGTCAGGAGATGTCAGTCGGTCACCGCGAATCGTGGTGATCGAATCCGCGAGAGGTCAGGCCGGAAGGGTCTCCGACGCGAATCCTCGGAACACGTTCTCGGTGACGCGAGAGACGTTGTTGTCGTAATTGTTGTGGGACAGGCTCCCGCACCAGGAGATGGAGCCCACGCCGAATACCGCTCCGCCGTTGGGATATTCGATGAAGACCATGTCGGCGCGGATCTCTCCGTCCCAGATGGCGGACAGCTGAAGTTCCTCGCTGAAGACGCCCCAGTCACTCGTGTCGAAATCTCGTGCGCTCGCGAGAACGACCGTGTGCTCGGGAGTGCCCAGTTTCGGGTTGGTCTGGCAGATCTCGAAACCTGCCGCACCCCAGCTGTTCACCAGGCAGGGAAAAGCTCCGATCTGTTCGTCGTCGGCGATGCCCTCGAAGATGAATGCGGCCCTCGGATCGTGACTTCCCGGTTGACGATCGTAGGGCCGCCCGACGCCGCCACCCTCTGCGATCGAACCGACGCCCAGCCACCGCTGAGGTGCGCGTCCACGAAAGCGCCACAATCCGCCCGGCTCGCCGGTGCTGCTGAGAGTGGCCTCACCCGGAGCGGCGTCCCAGCATCGCTGTGCGGGACCGCTACGGCGGATCTCCACGCCGGTACCGGTCGCCTCGTCCAGTGCAGTGACCCAGTACATTCCGTTGCCGGAGAGGTACATGAACCGGCCGCCGCCGTTCACGTAGGCTTCACCGGCATCGAGCATGGCTTCGGACCAGTACTCGTTGTGGCTCGCCGTCGACACCACGCGGTAGTCGTTCAGGCGCGAGACGCCGTCGCGATGCACTTCGAGGTCGGTGATGATGTCGAACTCGATCCCCTTCTGCTCGAGCCAGTCGATGAGGTGCAGATCGGCATTGAACTGGTGCGGTGAGCCCTCACCCATATCGAGGAACGGCATGTCGTACTTGGGGCGCATGTTGACGATGGGTCGCAGCCAGGACGAATAGCACACGCCACTGCCGTCGGTGTGTCGGTCGTACAGGCTACGAAGACCGGTCTCGACGACGTACTTGTCCTGCGGCTGCCGCGGGTATCCGGCGAGCTGACCGGAGTACACGCCGGTCGGCCCCAGCATCTGCTCGTTGGCGTACGCGAGATAGCTGAAGACCGGCAGGATGATCGCTGTGTCGGCGGTAGGCCGGCCCAGAGGCGGTACGACGTAGAACGGGACGTAGTCCTCGTGGTCGCCCGACGTGAGATGCACGGCGTAGACGCCGCTCCTGAAATCGTCGGGGACCGTCCACTCGAACGAGGGTGTCCACGCGGCGTCGGACAGATCATCGTCGTGGAAGTGGATGGCGCCGTACTCCGAGGGAGCGTGCTTCCAGGACATTTCTCGACCCGTCCAGTTTCGGCCGGTCATGCCGCGAGCGGGCTTGTTCACCGCCTCGGCGTCGTGGCCGCGGCCCGAGGCGTCGACGACGGACCAGGTGTCGATGCCCTGCGAGAAGTCCCATGCGGCAACGGCATCGGTCGGTGCCGTGTCGGCATCATCGCGAAGTGCCGCGAGTTCGTCGTCGCCGAGAGCGCGGGTGAAGATCTTCGGAGCGTCGATCTTTCCGTTGTAGAAGTTGCCGACCTCGCCCTCCGCCGTGACCTCGGCAGCGACGAGAACATCGCCGGCGCCTGACGTCGGAGCCGCGTCGACCACCGTGTCGAGGCGTGCTCCGAGACCGGAGGTCGCACCCGCGCTGGGTTCGAGGGTGAGGAGCACGCGTCCGGTCGCGGCATCGTGGACAGCAGCCACGAAGTACCACTGACCTGCCCGCACGGTCTGGTCGACGGATACCGACGCAGAGCCCAGGCGCAGCGTCAGCCGGCCGTCCTCGAGGCGCAGAGCGAACCCGTCCGCACCCCCTCTGGACACGATCGTCTGGACCGCTTTCGAAGGAAGCGTCGGACAGATCCACGTCTGAACTGTCAGGTCACGCGCCCCGTCCAACTCCGCACTGCTCGGAGCTCGCAGGTAGGAACCGGTTCGGAGCTTCTGCTCACCACCCTCGTACTCGCCGTCGAGCGTGCTGGAGATGGTCACGTCCTTGTAACCCGGCCCGGCCGGGTTCTCGTCGCCGTGGATGAGCCGGACGAGTTGTGCCGAGAAGCGTCCCGGTTCGGAGCTCACCATGAAGGTGATCGCCGCTCCCGGCTCGACACTCAATTTGTCCGCATATCCGACAACCTTCATGCTGTTCCTCCGCTGTGTTCCTGGCTGGCGCACGGTCCCGCGACGGGACCGTGATACTTCCTCTTCACGTACAGGTATCGATGACTTCGTCGGTTCGAACTCGTGACTCCCCAACTTCTCTCACTGCTCGAACGATGCGCAATCCTCGTCATGTAAACCGTGTGGCCGTGACCACTGACGTGTTGCACACCGACCAGACCCTCTCGGAGTGTCACCTCTGGTGCCGGCGGTCACCGGCGTTGGAGAGCGCACGCAGCGACCTCACCGCTACCGATATGGCGCTCAACGAGGGACGAGACTCGATGCAGACCTGAGCGACGGCCCGGCGAGCACGTACGGAGAGGTGGTTGGTCGACGTTTCCCACTCGTCGAAGATCTTTCGCATCGACTCGGTCGACGGTGTCTCGCCGGGCCGGGCGGACGGGACGCTGCGGGTCAGATCGCTGAGGACTCCGTAGAGGTCTTCGCGGAGCGCGGTGCGAGCGAGTCTGTCCCACTGGTTGGGACGCGGCAGAAGGCTGACGCGGGTCAGTAGGTAGTCGACCCGAAACTGTTCCGAGATGAAGTGATGGAGGGCAGCGGTGTTCTCGTCCGGTAGCCCCAGATCGTCCGAAATCTCCATGATGTCCAGGAGCACGTATCCGTCCAGATACGCGGCCGCGGTCCTCGCCAGTTCCGGCGTGGACCCCATGGCTTCGAACGCCAGGACGTTGCGGTCGAAGCGGTCCTTCTCCTCTCCCACGAGGCGCGCCGGCTCGTCCGGCCAGAGCGCGGCCACCCGGCTCCTGGCTCCGGTGACGACAGCGTCGAGCGAGAAACCTGACGGGTGTCGGTGAAGGAGCCACCTGGCGGCACGGTCGAGGAGTCGCTGGCCCTCGTGGCGGATCGACGCCGTCAGCAGGGCCGGCATGGTCGACTCGACGGCCGCGAGTCCGCGACGGAATTCGCGGTGTCGGAAGATCTCGATGGCAGCGATGTAGGCCTTGACGACCAGGTCGATGCGCGCTTCCGTCTCGTCCACCGCTCGGTGGACAGCCGTGATGCCGACCATGTTGACGACATCGTTCGCGATCTGATTCACCACGATCTCGTGGCCCAACGGATGGTCTGCGACGGCGCTCGGCACGATCTGCCCGAGCCTTTCGGGGAAGTACCCCCGGAGGGTGTCCGCGAATGCGGGATCGCTGGCCACGTCCGTGTCGTTCAGAGCACTCTTCAGGTAGTTCTTGGAACCTGCCATGAGAACGGCGAGTTCGGGTCGCGTCAATCCGCGACCGGCGTTCTCGCGGCGATCGAGTTCCGATTCGGTGGGCAACGTGTCGAGAGTCCGGTCGAGATGGCCGATGTCGGTCAGGTGGCGAATCAGCCGGCGATGCATCGGAAGATTCTCGACAGAGCGATGCACCTCCATCGCCAGCAGGACGTTCTGATCGTGGTTGTGCGCGAGAACAGCCGCTGCGACGTCGTCCGTCATGTCGCGGAGAAGATCGTCTCGTCGCCCGGCGGCGCTGTCGGTCCGGTCGGTGCTGAGCGCGATCTTGATGTTGACCTCGTAGTCACTGGTGTCCACGCCCGCCGAGTTGTCGACGGCATCGGTGTTGACGTGTATTCCCGCGAGGGCCGCGTCGATTCGTGCAGCTTGGGTCAGGCCCAGGTTGCCGCCTTCACCGATCGCGCGCACTCGTAATTCGTCGGCGTCGATACGAACGGCGTCGTTGCCACGATCTCCCACCTGCGCATGAGTTTCGTGTCGTGCCTTGACGTAGGTTCCGATTCCGCCGTTCCACAGAAGATCCGCGGGACTGGACAGAACAGCTCTCACGAGTTCCGCCGGGGTGAGCGACGCGGCTGTCGGTGGCAGCCCGAGGGCGGCCCTGACCCGAGCGCACAGCGGTACGGATTTCGCTGTGCGCTCGATGATCAGTCCGCCGTCGCTGAGAAGATCGCGGTCGTAATCCGCCCACGTCGACCGTGGTGATGCGGCGAGGCGACGCCGTTCGGCGAACGCCGTGGCGACGGGCGGATCGGGATCGATGAAGATGTGCCGGTGATCGAACGCTGCGACGAGACGCAGATGCGGCGACAGAAGCATGCCGTTGCCGAAGACATCTCCGCTCATGTCGCCGATACCGATCACCGTGAAGGGGTCGCGGGTGGGGTCGATACCCGATTCGAGCAGGTGATGCTCGACCGAGACCCAGGCACCGCGTGCCGTGATGCCCATCGCCTTGTGGTCGTACCCGTGGGATCCACCGGACGCGAAAGCGTCGCCGAGCCAGAAGCCGTAGTGGTCTGCGACCTCGTTCGCGTCGTCGGAGAAGGTTGCCGTGCCCTTGTCGGCTGCGACGACCAGATACGGATCGTCGTCATCGTGCCGCACGACTCCGGACGGTCCCACGACCACGGTGCCGACCCGATTGTCGGTGACGTCGAGAAGTCCGGCCACGAAGTGTCGGTACGCTTCCCGACCTTCACGTAGCCACTCGTCTCGGCGCGCGACCGGGGGGAGCCGTTTGGGTAGGTACGCCCCTTTCGCCCCCGTCGGGACGATGACAGCGTTCTTGGCCACCTGGGCTTTGGCCAGAGCGAGGACCTCGGTGCGGAAGTCCTCGCGTCTGTCGCTCCATCGGAGGCCACCGCGCGCGACCCTGCCGAAGCGCATGTGTATGCCCTCGACGCGTGGGCTGTAGACCCATATCTCTGCGACCGGTGTCGGTCGAGGCAGGCCGGGGACACGTGCCGGTTCGATCTTCAGGCTCACCTGTGAGCCTGCGGGATCGCGTGAGGCGAAGGCGTTGGTACGAACCGTGGCCTTGATGACGGCCAGTACCGACCGCAGAATCCGGTCCTCGTCGAGACTCGCGACGGACTCCAGTCCGTCGACGAAGTGCCCGGTGAGGGCGTCCTCGTTCCGAGAGCGTGTCGGCGTCGCGAGACCGTCGTACCGGTCGGGATCGAAACGCTCCTCGAAGATGCGAACGGCCAGTGCGCTCGACTCGGGATGGAGAGCCAGTACATCGCAGATGTAGGGCAGTGAGAAGACGGCCTGAGTCTGGCGTAGGTACGCCGCGATCGCACGCAGCCACGTGACCTGTTGCCAGGTGAGTCCGGCAGTGAGAACCAAGGCGTTCAGGGCATCCGACTCGCATTCTCCCGCCCAGACCGCACCGACGGCGTCGATGAAGTTGTCGTCCCGTTCAGGGTCGTCCTCTCCGCCCCACGTACCAGATCCTGTCGATCTGACTCCGAGGTCGATCTCGTAGCTGGTGCTCTCACCGGTGTGCACCTCCTGTGCGCGCTCGTCGATCACTTCGAGCCCGAAGGCGGTGAACAAGGGCAGCAGGTCGGACAGGGTGGGCATGTACCCGCTGTGGATCCGGACGCGGATGTTGTCGTTCAGCGGTGGGGAACTGCGGAAGAGTTCGACCGTGAACGGCTCCGCGCCCTCGGTGTGGGGAATGAATGCCATGTCGAGAGCCTTCAGAACTTGACGAGCGCCGAGACGTCGGACAGTGTGCAGCCGGGTACCGAATCCGCCACGCGGAGCAGAAAATTCAGCTTCTCGATCCGTTCACCGGAGCGTGGAGCGCCGTTCTTCTGGAACGGCACACCGAGGCCGACCGACAGATCCATCACGACATCGTCGATGACACCCCCCGAACGGCCGGACGGGATTGCGAGCAGGCCACGATCTCGGCCGAAGGAGTAGCAGTCGAGCGCCTCCGAGATCGTCCCGACCTGGTTCGGCTTCAGAATGAATCCGTCGACAGCCGAGAGTTGCACTGCCTTCTCGAGACGCTCGCGATTGGTGACGATCAGATCGTCTCCCAGGATGATGGTCTTCGGAATGTCGGACACTGCTCGGGTGTACCCGTCCCAGTCGTCCTCGTCGAGAAGGTCTTCGACGAAGACGAGGGGAAATTCCTCGGAGAGCTGGCGCGTGTAGTCGATCAGTTCGGCGGACGTCACCCGACGGCCGTTCAATTCGTATGTGTGGGCGTCCTTGTCGTACATCTCCGACGACGCGCAATCCAGCGCGAATCCCATGATGTCGGAGCAGCCTGCGCGATCGACCGCCTCCGACAGCACCCGTAGCACGTCGCGCGGGTCGGAGTAGGGAGCCGCGTATCCGTAGGACGAGGCAACTCGCGGCTTGTGGCCCATCTTCTCGGTCAGCAGTTGATCGAGGACCTTGAAGACCTTGACGCTCTTCTCGACGGCCTGCTCGATGGATTCGGCCTTGTAGGGCATGACCAGGAATTCGTTGAAGGGTTGGACGACGTCGCCGTAGCGGCCCCCGTTGATCATGTTGAAACTGGGTACCGGCACCGTGCTGACCGCCGGCAGTCCCATCCGGTCGGCAACGTAGGTGTAGGTGGGGACACCGGCCGCCGCGGCCGAGGCGCGCAGAAGTGCGATCGACACGGAGTAGATCGCATTGCTGCCGAGCTTGCTCTTGTCGGACGTGCCGTCGAGTTCGATCATGCGCTGATCGAGTGCGCGAAGATCCAGTTCGGCGCCCAGCAGTGCGGGCGCGATGTGTTCTGTCACCGATGCCACCGCGTGGTGAACGCTGAGTCCGTCGTACTCGTCCGGATCGCCGTCACGCAGAACGAAGGCTTCGTGCACACCCACCGAACTACCGGTGGGGGCCGCGCCCAGCCCCACATGCCCGGTGTCGGTGCGAATCTCGACCTCGACGAGAGGGCGGGTCTTGGTGTCGAGTAGCTGACGGGCAATGACCGAGGTGATCTTCATGGCGTATGTCTCCAGATCTCATCACGCGTCGAGCGCGGGAACGTACAGGATGTTGAGGTCGCACAGATTGGTACCGGTGTTGCCGGTGATCACCGTGTCGCCGAGTGAGGTCAAGGCCTCGTGAGTGGCGTGCCCACGGAGCGCGGCGTGCAGATTGACGCCCCCCTCGCGAGCACGGGAGTAGGTGGTCGAGTCACAGAGACCGCCTGCGGCAGAGGTGGTTCCGTCGGTTCCCTCGGAATCGATCGACAGCATCGCCGCACCTGGCGTGTTCGCTGCGGCAATCGCGAATGCAGCAGTGAGCTCGTGCCCCGGGCCGCCGCTGCCGGTGATCAGACTGTTGTCGCGGATCTCGGTGGTCGTCTCACCGGCCGAGACGAGGACACACGGTGCGGCGATGGGATGTCCACTGGACTGGATCTCGCGGGCGATGGAGGCGAAGAACGTACCCGCGTCCTTGCTCTCACCCTCGAGGAACGAACTGACGATCATGGCTGGGAGCCCGAGTTCCTCCGCAGCCTCCTTGGCGTATCTCACCGAGTCCGGGAGGGTGTTCAGCAGGAAGTAGGTGTTGCGGGGGAAAGACTTCGGAGTTTCCCCTTCGTCCCCCACCTCCATGAGGTACGTGACGATGCTTGCCGGCAACCGGGTCGAGAGGTCGTAGTTCTCGATCACCGCTCGAGCGTCGGCGAGGGTCGTACGATCCGGTCCGATGGGCGTGGACTTGTAATCGGCGTACGGCACACCGATGTCGCCGGTCGGAGGTGTGCCGATGGCGTCGGAGATGCCGAACCCGATCAGCTCCGCCCCGACGGCGTCGATACGTTTCGCGAGCATCCCGCCGTTCATCTGAGAGATGTGACGCCTGATGGCGTTGATCTCGTAGATGCCCGCGCCACTCTTGAGGAGGATGTCGGTGGCCTCCATCTCGTCCTGCAGCGTGATGCCGTCGATCGGACAGCTCATGAGCGCCGAGGAACCGCCGGAGACGACTGCGATGAACAGGTCGTCCGGGCCGGCCGCGTCGACGAGGTCCAGGATCTCGCGAGACGCGTGAAGTCCGACCTCGTTCGGAATCGGGTGTCCACCGACGTACACGGTGGTCCGATCGAAGCGGTCGGAGTCTTCCGGGACCTTGACGATGGCTATTCCGTGAGTGAGTCGGTCACCCAGAATCTCGTCTACCGCCATGGCCATGTGATTGCACGCTTTGCCGGCGCCGAGGAGGTAGACGTTCCGCTTGGTGGAGAGATCCCACGTTCGCGTGCCGATGGTGAGAACGTCGTCGTCGAGACGCATGATGGACTTGATGCGTTCGTAGCCGTCCAGGCGTGTGAGAACGCGGTCGGTGATCGACAGGACGATCTCACGTGACCGGACATCGCCGACGCCGACGAGGTGTTCGAAATTTCTGATCTTGCTCATCGGGTGAGCCCTTTCGTGAGCGGGGAGATCGAGACACGGTCGCGTCGGCCGGCTGCGGCGGGTTCGCGCGTGATCGAGTCGGGGAGTGGCCGAACGGCGTCAGTCGGTGTACGGGGATTCCCACAGGTTCAGCTCGGTGCCCACACCCTTGTCCAGAGCGGAGCGGTAGATCTCGTATCCCCAGGACAAGTCGAACACCGACATGCCACAGGCGATGAAGACGATCCGCTCGTCGTCGTCCGCTCGGCCGGGTGCCGTTCCGCGGATGACGGATCCGAGGTCGGCGAAATCGGGGAGGGGAGGAAGTGTGCCGTCGTCGACGAGTCGATACAGCGGTCCACCGATGATGCCGTCGTAGGCCGCCTGCTTGTCCGGAGACGCCTCGGCTTCCTCCACGTAGGCTTCGTGCAGCGGGACGTGGTCGAGTACGACCCGGTTCTCCGTCCAGAATGCATCATCGGGTGAGATGGGACCGGACACGAGAATGGTGGCGCCGGAGGCGAACCAGGAGTTCTCGACGACGAGGGGTTTGACGCGGGACGCGGCCACGCTGACCACGTCGGCAGTCCCCACCGCAGTCTGGAGATCGCTCTCGACGACGGCGTCGACACCGAATTCCTTGCGCGCCCACTCGGCGAAGCCGTTCGCTGCGTCCTCGAAGAGGTCGAAGCAGTAGACCTTCTCCAGCTTCGGAAGTTGGCTGGCGATACCCCGCAGGCATGCACGGTTGATCGGTCCGCATCCCAGGACGGCGACGGTCCGGGAGTCGGATCTGGCGAGATGGCGAGAGGCGACGCCGGGCACTGCCCCGGTCCGAGCGGAGCTCAGCAGGTTGGCCGACATCAGGCACAGCGGCTCGCCAGTGTCCTTGTCGTTCAACATCAACGTGAGGACCGAACGGGGTAGCCCTTTGGCCGTGTTGGCGTGATTGGAGCCGTACCACTTGTTGCCGCACACGTCGAACCGGCCGCCCAGGTATCCGGGCATCGCCACGAACCGGCGGTCCGGGCCTGCAGTCGGCATGTTGGGGAATGCGCTCGACCGGGGAAAGACGACACCCATGCCGTGACTGTTGTGGTTCGGGCCGCCCATCAGATAGTCACCGGACGCGAGAAGTTCGAACGTCTCCTGAGAGACATCGACACAACGGGCAGCGTCGAGCACACCGGCAGCAATGCAGTCGGGTTCGGAGAGGTACAGAAAATTCGTGGCTTTTCCCATGCGGGGACTCCTCGGGAGACGGTCGAGACGGCGTCGAGTGCGGCCTGACCAGTGGTATGAGGTCCCGAGACACCGTTGGCTCGGGACCACTACGATCTTCACGGAGCCGCAGCATTCGGTCCAGCGCATGTTTGGCGCTTATAATCATCGGAATTTCCGAAGGGTGGAGCGAGATGCTGAACCTGCACCGCATGCGATTGCTGGTCGAACTGAGTCGCCGCGGAACTATCGGGCGCGTCGCGGACGCGCTGTCGTACAGCGCGTCGACGGTCAGCCAACAGCTCGGTCAACTGGAGAACGAAGCAGGTGTGCCGCTGCTCGAACAGGTAGGTCGGCGAGTTCGGCTGACCGATGCAGGAGAACTACTGGTTCGTCATGCCGAGGGGATTCTGCAACAGGTCGAGCGGGCTCAGGCTGCGCTGGCCGCCACCCGATCCGACATCGTCGGCGAGGTTCGTATCGCCACGTTCCAGACGGCGGCCATGGCCCTCGTTCCAGGGGTACTGGAGGAGATGAGTGTTCGGCATCCCGACCTCACGTTGTATCTGACCGAGGTGCAGCCGGATTCGGCGACGTCTGCGCTCCAGGCCGGCGAATTCGACCTGATACTCGGTGAGCAGTACCCGGGTGGCGACCAGCCGACGGACACGGGTGTCGACCGCAGGATGCTGTTCGACGACCCGATGCGAATCTATGTGGCCGACAGGTGGAAACCCAACAGGGACCGGAGAGAACTGGCCGATTTCGCGGACGTCCCCTGGATTCTCGAACCGAAGGGAAAGCCGGCGCGCGACTGGGCCGAGACAGCGTGCAGGGCAGCTGGGTTCGAGCCGCGGGTCCGCTTCGAATCTGCGGACCTGTTGGTTCTCGCTCGATTGGCCGAGACCGGGCACGGCGTCACGCTGCTACCCGACCTCGTGTGGGACGGGTACCGTCCGCAGGCGCAGTTCGTGTCCCTCGCCACCAAGCCGGTTCGCAAGGTGTACACCGCCGTTCGTACCGGTGCGGAGACTCGGCCCGTCCTGGTCGAGCTCCGCAACATACTGGTGTCGGTCTCCGACCGTCGTACCGACACCGCGGTGTAGACCGCGAGGCCGAGCTCAGAGAAGCGACTGTGCTTCGCTGAGGACCGCGCGCAAGATCTGCTCCATCTCGTCGAACTCGGACTGTCCGCACGTCAGTGGGGGAGCCAGTTGGACGACTGCGTCACCACGGTCGTCGGGCCGACAGTAGAGACCGGCGTCGAACAGGGCCGCGGGCAGGAATTGCTTGATGATGCGTTCGCGCTGGGTCGCGTCGAGTCGGCCCTTCGTCGACGCGTCGGTGACGAGCTCGATGGCCCAGAAGTAACCGTCGCCGCGGACATCACCCACGATGGGGAGATCGCGTAGCTTGCCCAGAGTCTTCTCGAACCCCGCTTCGTTGTCGAGCACGTGCTGGTTGAGCTTCTCTCGCTCGAAGATGTCGAGATTGGCGAGGGACACCGCCGCCGACACCGGATGCCCCCCGAACGTGTAACCGTGTGCGAACGCAGTGGTGGTGTCCGCCAGGAATGGTTCGATCACCCGTTCGGACGCGATCATCGCGCCGATGGGACTGTATCCGGAGGACATGCCCTTGGCGCAGGTGATGATGTCGGGTGTGTAGCCGAACTTGCTGCACGCGAACATCGTTCCATGACGTCCGAATGCACCGATCACCTCGTCCGACACCAGGAACACGTCGTACTTGTCGCAGATCTCCCGCACGCGTCGGAAGTAGGAGGCAGGCGCAGTGAGGCACCCGCCAGAGTTCTGTACCGGCTCGAGGAAGACCGCCGCGACCGTCTCCGGTCCCTCGAAGAGGATCGCTTCCTCGATTCGGTCGGCGGCCCAGAGTGCATGCAACTCCCGGTCGTCCGCGTGCGCCTCCGCGCGGTAGAAGTTCGTGTTGGCCGCACGGAACCCGCCCGGTGCCAACGGCTCGAACGCTTGTTTCATGGCAGGTACGCCCGTGATGGCGAGGGCCCCGTGCGTCGTGCCGTGGTAGGAAGTCGCCCTGCTGATCACTTTGTGCTTCAACGGTTTCCCGATCAGCTTGAAGTGTTGCTTGGCGACCTTCCATGCACTCTCCACGGCCTCGCCGCCACCGGTGGTGAAGAACACGCGATCGAGATCACCGGGCGTGTAGCTCGCCAGCCTCTCCGCGAGTTCGATCGCAGGGGGAGTTGCGTAGCCCCACACCGGAAAGTAAGCGAGAGTGGCAGCCTGCGCGGCCGCCGCGTCAGCGAGCTCCTGTCGTCCATGACCCGCTTGGACGACGAACAGTGCCGACAGACCGTCGAGGATCTTGCGACCACGGGAGTCGTAGATGTAGTTCCCCTCGCCCCGAGTGATGACGGGGACGTCTTTGTGTCGGAAGGAGCCCATGCGGGTGAAGTGCATCCACAGGTTGTCCACTCCGGCAGTGGTCGGCGTGGATGTGTCCGTCCACGAACCGGTTTCGACGGGACTGGTGGTCATGGTTACTCCTGATCGGGTGACATGTCGGACAGACGTGGTCGTTCGTTGGTCGTCAATGAGCAGCGGAACCAGTTTCGATGAGCAGGACTCCGCCGACGATGGTGGCGATACCGAGCGCCATGATCCACGTCAGTGGCTCTCGGAACAACAGCCTGCCGGCCACGGCAGTGAGAGCCACGCCGCATGCCGCCCAGACCCCGTATGCCACACCGACGGCCATGCCCTCCGACAGCGTCGCGGACAACAATGCGAACGCGACGACATATCCCGCCACGACCGGGACGAGCCACGCCTTCTTGCGTCCACCCTCCGACGCACGGAGAGCGAGGGTCGCCGCGACCTCGACGACGATCGCACCGGACAGAAGCCACCACATCACGCGCGGGCCACCCGTTCGGCGCGGCCGGAGCCGAACTCGACCAGCACGACACCTCCCATGACCAGGAAGATGCCCGCGATCATCGCGCCGGTCATGGGTTCATCGAAGACGAGAGTTCCGAAGAGCGCCGTCAGAGCAATACCCGATGCTGCCCAGATTCCGTAGATCTTTCCGATCGGGGCACCGGCACGCAGAATCATGGACAGCAGGACGAAGGACACGCCGTATCCCGCGACGACGACCGAATACAACGCCTTCGCATCGAGGGCGGCTTTGAGTGACAGGGCCGCCGCTGTCTCCGACAGAACTGCCGCGGTGAGCAGTACCCACACCTTCTTGCGCACACTCACTCTTTCCGTGTCGAAGCACCGGGCCGTCTCGGGCCGACCAGAGGTCGACCCGAGACCGCTCACACTGTGCTCAGGACGTCAACGCACCCGGACGTGTCCGTTCGAGTCGCAACTCCACGAGGCGTTCCCGGTGGTACGGCAACGCGATGGCGGGGTTGGGCGAATCGATCTCGCGTGCCAGACGGTGACCGTCGAACACGGCCTCGGCAATGATTCTCGGAGCGACGCTGTCACCGATCCTGTACACGGATTCGACGCCGTCCTCGAGCAACTGAACGGACCCGATCTCGTCCTGGAGCGTGCGGTAGACGGAGGTGTCCGACACCCGCTGGGTCACCAGGACGACAGCATCCGACGGGTAGAACTGAGTATCGCTCGGATCGGCGTAGGCCGAATGTGCCGTGACACCGTCCTCGGTGAGGGCCACCGGGATGCAGTTCGTCACGATGGTCACGCCCTGCTTGTGCAATTTACGTCGCAGGAAATTGGCTTCCAACGTGTAGTTCGTATAGGGGGCGAGCTCGGACATGTGGGTGAGCAACGTGACCTTCTTGCCACGCGAGGACAGGAGATCGGCCAAGCCGGCGCCGACGTGATAGCCGTCCTGATCGATGATGGTCACGTGGGTTCCGGGCACGTCACGCCCGTGCTTCAGGATGTCCTCCGGAGTGAGGACGTTGGGTGCTTTCGTCGAGATGAGCCCATTCCTGGTGACTGGACCCAGACCGATCTCGGACCAATGAGAGCCGGTGGCCGTGATGACGATGTTCGCGCCGTAGTCCGCAATATCCGCGGCCGACAACTGAGTGTTGGCAATGAACTCGACATTCTTCAGCTTGTCGATCTGAATCATTCGGTAGTCGATGACACGACTCCACTCATTCAGTCCGGGCAAGGTGGACAACCAGCGCAGATGGCCGCCCATCTCCGGCTCGGAGTCGACGAGGTGGACATTGCTCATGCCGCGCTCCCCGAGTACGCGTGCACACTCCATGCCGGCGGGGCCGGCGCCCACGATCAGGACATTGGAGTCGGCGTTGAGCGCCCGGTCGAACCGCTCGGGATGCCAGCCGCGTCGGTATTCCTCGCCGGCGGTCGCGTTCTGGGTGCAGATGATCGGAGGGCCGCCGTGTTCGAAGCGAGAGATGCAGATGTTGCACCCGATGCACTCGCGAATGTCCTCCGGCCGACCTTCCCTGATCTTGTTGGGAAGGAACGGGTCGGCAATGGTGGGCCGTGCCGCGCCGACGATGTCGACCACGCCCTCCTTGATGATCTGAGCCATCGCGCCCGGATCGGTGAAGCGTCCCACAGCGACGACAGGCTTGCTGGTCGTCTCCTTGATTCGCTTCACGTAGTCCAGTGCACGACCCGACCTGAAGAACCGAGACGGGGTCGCGTCGTCGCCCCAGTCGACGCCACCGAGGTACACGTCCCACAGGTCGACGATGTCGTCGCACGCGCGGACGAACGGAAGAACGTCGCGCTCGAGCTGGATGCCCTCGTCACCTCGAAGTGAGTCGGCGGAGAGGCGCACGGAGATGGCCATGTCCGACCCGACTGCTGCGCGCACCTTCTCGATGACCTCGCGCCACATTCGTGCACGGTTCTCGGGAGAACCTCCGTAATTGTCGGTCCGCTTGTTGTAGTACGGCGACAAGAACTGCTCGAGCAGGCCCTCGTGGCCACCGTACAGACAGATGACGTCGAATCCGGCGTCACGCGATCGGAGAGCCGCATCGACGTAGAAACCCTGCACCAGCTCGATGTCGGACAGATCCATCTCGAGGCACGGTGCCATGGAGTACACGTCACTGACGATCTGAGAGGGGGCTCGTGAGACACCGCGAGACTCCATGTTCAGCGGATTGACACCGCCGTACCACAGCTCGATTCCTGCCAGGGAACCCTCCTCGTGAACCATGTCCACCATGAGAGAAAGGTTCGCCACATCTTCTTCGTCCCACAATCGAGCGAGGACGAACGGGAATTGGTCGGCCTCCGGGTGAATGGAGCATTCCTCGGTGAAGATCAATCCCCACCCACCTTCCGCTTTCACCTTGCGGTGGTGCGCCTGAGACCGTGGTTTGGTGGTGCCGAAACTCGTGCAGTGGGGAGTTTGCAGAAACCTGTTCGGAATCGTCTTGGGACCGATGGCGATGGGCTCGAACAAAATCGAGTGGCGAGGATCCATGTCTGTTCTCAACCTTTCTCGCGAATGCGAGGAGATCCGCCGTTCAGGGCTGTGGCGGTGAAAGAGGTAGGGGTAAGCCTGCGCCCTCGGTTGGACGTGCTTCACAATCGATTTTACCGACTTGTGGACTACGTGGCATCCGTTGTCGAGGCTTTGTGGCCGTTGCGGGAGTGCCATTCGAGCTGGTCGGCGCGTAGTGCGCCGTACCTGTTCATTCGCGCGGGAATTGCATTCCCGTGATGCCACTCTGCACGGCGGCCCGAAGACCACCGTGCAGAGTGACGAAACGGTGAAGCTACTCGAGGCGACGTCGAATCATGCGAGGTTGATGTAGGTCGCCTTCAGCTGGGTCCAGTTGTCGAAGGCGTAGTGCGAGTAGTCACGCCCCATGCCGGACTCCTTGAATCCGCCGTGCGGAAGCGTCACGTCGAACAATTCGTCACCGTTGACCAGGACCGCACCTGCGCGAATCTCACGGGCCATGCGGTGTGCCTTGCGAATGTCGTTCGTCCACACCGTGGCAGCGAGACCGTAGTTGGTGTCGTTGGCAATCCGGAGACCCTCCTCGTCGTCGGAGAAGGTGATGACCGAGAGCACCGGTCCGAAGATTTCCTCGCGGGCGACACGCATGTCGTTGGTGACGTTCCGGAGAACCGTGGGTTCGATGTAGAAGCCGCCGGTATCGACCATCGTGGCATTGCCGCCGACGGTGACCTGCGCACCTTCCTCGCGGCCCACGTCGAGGTAACCGAGAACCCGGTCGTACTGACTCTTGTCGACGACCGGCCCCATCACTGCGGTGGGGTCGAACGGGTCGAGCGGCTGCCAGCGTCCTGCCACAGTGTTGAGGTGTTCGATCACCGAGTCCGCGATCGACTCGTGAACGACCATGCGCGAGCTGGAGTCGCACATCTGACCGGTATTGCCGAAAATTGCCTCGGCGGTCTTGACCGCAACCATCTCGTGGTCGGCGGCGTCCGCCAACACGAGGCTGGGGGACTTGCCACCGAGCTCGAGCGACACCTTCTTCAGGTTCGATTCGGCCGCGTACTTCATGATCAGGCGGCCCACGGAAGTCGAGCCCGTGAATCCGATCGCGTCGACGTCCATGTGCAGGGCCAGAGCCTTGCCGGCCGTCTCGCCGAGCCCGGTGACGACGTTGAGCACACCGTCGGGCAGCCCTGCCTCGGTTGCCAGCTCGGCCAGGCGCAGTGCGGCGAGCGGTGACTGCTCGGCCGGCTTCAGGACGACGGTGTTGCCACTGGCCAGCGCCGGAGCCAACTTGACGGACGGCATCAGCAGCGGGAAGTTCCACGGAGTGACGGCTGCCGCGACGCCGATGGGCTCACGGGTGATGGTTGCGTGGGCGTCATGGCCGAGCGGGGCGACGTCTCCGAAGAGGTGATCGACGGCTTCTCCGAACCACTCGAAGACTTCGGCGCTGAACTCGACTTCCCACGTGGCGGAGGCGATCGGCTTGCCCATGTCGGCGGTCAGCAGAGCCGCCATCTCGTCCTTGTTCTCGAGCATGAGCACCGAGAGACGCTGGAGAACCCTCTTGCGTTCGCGTGGACTGCGACGGCGCCAGTCCGACGTCTCGAACGCTTTCCGTGCCGACGCCACCGCGCGGTCGACGTCGGCATCGCCACACGACGCGATGGACGGGAGAGCCTGACCGTTGACGGGTGTCACACGTGCGAATGTGTCGTCGGTCTGAGGATCCACGAACGCGCCGTCGATGTACGGCCTGTTCAGCCGTGCGATCACCGGGTAACGCTGAACAACCGAGTTATCGACTGCTTGGACTGACATTGAATCCCTCTCGATGTGCACTGTTCGATATGCGGAAATGACTGCCGGACTTGTGACTACACACCCAGCGACGCACGTGTCGCGGAGATCGACTCGCCGACCCTCTCGACGATGGCGTCGATGTCCTCGGTCTGGATGGTCAGAGCCGGGAGGAAACCGATGGTCCTGTTGTTGCGGTACGAGCGCACGAGGACACGACGACGAGCGAACTCTTCGTGGACGCGTACTCCGAATTCGTCGCCGTACTCGTCGAGCTTGAGGTTGATGGCGACCATCATGCCTGTGGCACGCGCGGAACTCTTGTCCAGGATGTCCTGACTGTCGGCCAGTCTGGAGAGCTGCTGAGCGAAGTAGTCACCACCGCGCAGAGCCTGGCCGACCACGTCCTCGCGCTCCATGATGTCGATGGTCGCGAGAGCGACTGCGCATGCGGCCGGATGCCCACCGTAGGTGACGCCGTGGACGAACTTCTCGCCACTTGCCGCAAGAGCCTCCCGCACCCTGCTCGACACTCCGACCACCGATAGTGGCAGGTAGCCGGCTGTGATCGCCTTGGACATCGTGAGGATGTCGGGTGAGACGTTCCAGCGGTTGATCGCGAACAGTGCGCCCGCGCGGCCGAATCCCACCAGAACTTCGTCGGCGATCAGCAGGACGTCGTACCGGTCGCAGATCGCGCGGATCTGCGGCCAGTAGTCGTCCGGCGGGCAGTACAGACCGTTCGGCGTGGAGATCGGTTCCGCGAGGAATGCTGCGACGTTCTCCGGCCCCACACGAAGAATCTCGTCCTCGAGTGCCTGAGCTGATCCGACGCTGCCGCTCTCGGGCTGTGCGATGTGCGAGAAGCCCGACAGCAGCGGGCCGATGTTCGACCACATCGCCCGGTCGCCCGTCATGCTGGCTCCGCCGTAGCTCACACCGTGGTAGCTGTTCATCCGGCCGATGATGTGGATCTTCTCCGGTCGTCCGTTGGTGATGTTGGAGAACCGGGCGATCTTGATGGCGGTCTCGACGGCGTCGGAGCCGCCCACGCCGTAGAAGAACTGGTCGATGCCGGCGGGTGTGATGTGGGCGAGGCGGTCGGCCAGTTGCGAGGCCCAGACATGACTGCGGTTGTGGTAGAAGTGCGTTCCGAAAGCCAGCGACTTGAGAGTGGAGGCAGCGACGTCGGCGAGCTCGTCGCGTCCGTATCCCAGGCTGACGTTCGCCTGGCCGGCACATCCGTCCAACCACTCGTTTCCGTCGACGTCGATCAGTCGCACACCTCTTCCCGACGCGAAGATGGGTCCGGGGGCAGCGTCACGATCGAAGTTGGTGAAACCGTGCATGACGTGTCGTCGGTCGAAACCGATCAACTCGTCGGGCGCCGCGGTGATGCCTGTCGATGCCCCGAGGCCGGATGCGTCATGGACGTCGGCGAGGGTGGAGGAGGTTGCTTGCATGCTCCGAGCATGGTTCTCGGCGGTATTCTCCAACCAGAGGCAAGGTGTAGGAACCTGGTCACACGGGCCTGACAGACTGTCCATGGCTGCATGTCGGTGAACATCGTCGATGGTGGCCGCGTTCACGGATCAGCGCGCCGGCCTGCAGACATCGGCCCGAATGTGCCCGTGTCGGGAGGTGGCTGCCATCGTCGTTGGTAGGTGGGTACGTCTCGAGTGCCGGCCGAATCCGAAACGTGGCGCGGTGGTCGACGGGTGCGAGCACGGGGGTCCGACGACGAGTTCCGTCCACACACGACCGGGAGCCCGAACCGATCGAGGCGCAATCGGTTCGGGCGGATCCACAGTCGCGGCTACGAATGGTCAGTACGTCTTGGCGGTCAGTCCGTCGTCGACGACCATGGACGTTCCCGTCATACCCCTCGACTCCTCCGAGGCGAGAAACACGATGACAGCAGCAACATCGGCCGGTGACAGAATCCGGCGAGTCGGATAGAGCTGCTCCATCGAATCACGCGCAGCCGCGGGATTCGTCGCTGTCTCGAAGAAGTGTTCCAACATCGGCGAGTCGAAGTCGCCGGGGCACACGGCGTTACAGCGGATTCCCTCTGCTGCGTACGCGATGGCCGTGTCTCGGGTGAGTCCGAGGACACCCGACTTGGTGGCGACATATCCTGCTGTGTCGCCGGTAGCGGTGAAACCGGCCACGGACGCGGTGTTGACGATCGAGCCCCCGTGCCCCTGCTCCCGCATCGCGAGCACAGCGTGCTTCGTACCCCAGAACACCGATGTGAGGTTTGCTGCGAGCGACGCAGACCATTGTTCGTTCGTGGTCTCGTGAATCGCAGCGGTGACCAGATACGCGGCATTGTTGTGCATGATGTCGATGCGCCCGAATTCCGAGCGGCATCGGTCGATCATCGCTCGGATGTCGGCCTCGACGGTGACGTCTCCCTGGTGGAAGAGTGCCTTCCCGCCATCAGCGACGACTGCGTCGACTGCCCTCTGACCACGCTCGCGATCACGACCGACAGCGATGACGGATGCGCCTTCACGGGTCATGGCCTGCAGAGTCGCGAGACCCAGACCACTGGTCGCTCCGGTGATGACTGCGGACTTACCTGCCAAGCGCATGGGTTGCCTCCTCTGTCAGGGCGTCCGTTCGCCGAGTCACGTCGGAGAGAGATGACCGCACTTGGTCACCCGGAACACGTCGCTCAGTCATTCACTTCACCCACACGGTCTTGGCGTTGCAGAACTCCCGGAGGCCGTGGTACGAGAGTTCGCGGCCGTAGCCCGAACGCTTCGTACCACCGAAGGGAAGTTCGGGATACGACGTCGTCATCCCATTGATGAACACCTGGCCCGCAGCAATCTCCGCGGCGAACCGATCCTGCTCCTCCCGCGAACTGGTCCACGCCGATGAGCCCAGGCCGAACGGTGTGGAGTTCGCGACCGCGATCGCGTCGTCCATGTCCGTGACCCGGTGGAGCATGGCAACAGGCCCGAACACCTCCTCGTCGTTCACCCGCATCTCGGACGAGATGTCGGAGATGACCGTCGGCTGGAAGTACCAGCCCGGACCATCCAGTGCTCGTCCTCCGCACAGGATCGACGCACCCTTGTCGATCGCGTCGTCCACGAGTTCCTTCACCTCGTCACGGCCGTCGGACGTGGCCAGGGGGCCCACGTCCGTCGTGTCGTCGACGGGATCCCCGACCACCAGGGCCGACATCGCCTCGACGAAACGGGTGGTGAACTGGTCGTAGACGTCCGCGTGTACGAGGAATCGCTTCGCGGCGATGCACGACTGACCGTTGTTCTGAGTGCGGGCAGTGACCGCGGTCGCGACGGCCGACTCCAGGTCGGCGGAGGGCATCACGATGAAGGGATCGTTGCCCCCCAGTTCGAGAACGGAAGGCTTGATCTCGTCACCGCAGATCGACGCGACCGACCGTCCCGCCCACTCACTTCCGGTGATCGTCGCCGCGGCGACCCGCGGGTCCCTCAACACGCCCTCGACCTGGCCGGCCGAGATCAGCAGCGTCTGGAAGCAACCCTTCGGGAAGCCACTACGTTCGAAGAGGTCCTGGATGTACATCGCGCACTGCGGGACGTTCGATGCATGCTTCAGCAGACCCACGTTGCCGGCCATCAAGGCCGGCGCCGCGAAGCGCAACACCTGCCAGAAGGGGTAGTTCCAGGGCATGACGGCGAGCACGACGCCCAGGGACTCGTACCGGGTGTACGCACGCGAAGCTCCGACGGTGTCGGCGCCGCCGGGCAGCGCTTCGTCGGCGAGCATGGCTTCGGCATTGTCTGCGTAGAAACGCAGACCCTTCACGCACTTCGCGGCCTCTCCGCGCGCAGCGGCGAGGGTCTTACCCATTTCGAGTGTCATCATCTCGGCCACGGTGTCGATGTCGGCTTCGAGATTGTCTGCCGCCGCGTGCATCCAGGTCGCCCGCTGCTCGAAGCTCACCGTACGAAACTGCTTCCAGCGAGCGTCTGCGATGCGGATTGCTTCCTGCACCTCCGATTCGGACATCGGCTCGAACGACTTGACAGTCGCGCCGGTAGCGGGATTGATAGTTGCGATCGCCATGTTGGGTCTGCCCTTTCTCGGTGACCGGGGCCGCACACTCGACGACGTACGAAGGACACCCGGCCGATCACAAGCAAGACTTCATGCTGTGGACCGTCAGGACAATGGACAGTTCGTCAGTCGGTGGCTCCTCTGACCGACATCTTGAGGCTTGCTGGTCGAACGAGCGACTCCATGTCCGTTCAATCCCAGAAGTCGTCCACGGCCTCGGGAAGCTGCCGCATGATGCGCAGAGCGAGGTGTAGTCCGAGTCGGGTGTCCGGATCGTCGAGATCCACTTCGAGCAGGGATTCGATTCGTTCGACTCGGCTGTACAGCGACTGGCGCTCGAGGTGCAGAGCCCTGGCCGCTTCCGCTTTCCGGCCGTTGAGGCGCAGTAGTACCTGCAGCGTCTTGAACAGCTCGCTACGGCGTTGTCGATCGTGATCCAGAAGAGTGTCGAGTCGAAGGTGCGCGAACCGCGCCAGGTCAGGATTCTGGCGGAGGCTCCACAACAACCGATCGAGGTCGAGATCGACCGCATCGTGCCACGCTCGCGGTTGACTCTGCATGGATCCTTCCATCGCTTCCACGCTGAGGATCAGTCCCTCACCGGCCGCCTGCCACGTGTGAACGGCCGAGCCGGCGCAGATGATCGCGCCGTTCGGCATGCCGATGTGTCGATCCGCCGCCTCCTGCACCACTGCCGCGAACCGGTCGACCGCGGCTCTTCTCTGGGTGACGTCCTCCAGGCCGAGCATGACCAGACTGATGTCGTTCGACGGCGCCTGGTCGATCATCGCGCTCACGCGGCGCCCCTTCATCTCCGCGTTGACGTCGTCCCAGATCTGCTTCCACAACCTGTCCTCGAGACTGAGCGGCCGTGAACGGTGGTGGGCGGCCGCACGAATTGCCAGCGGCAACAGAACTGGTGCCGTGAACCCCAGGGTCGCTGCGCGAGACTCGGCTCTGTACGGCGGCATCTCACCGTGCATCAACGCCGTCAGGAAGCCTCGCTGGTTCCGGGCAGCGACACTGTCCTGGTGCTCGTCCCGCATGAGCACCAGGCTGATGATTCCCGCCGTCCGTTCCAGGGCTACCTCGTCGGCCTCCGTGAACGGACGATTCAGCGACAATGCGACGATTCGTCCGGCAGATCGTTCGCGTATCGCCAACACTGTCTCGAGAGCATCCGGGGCGGTACCGATCCGACGAGTGAATTGCTCCCATGCCGCCGCCACGTCTCGCTCGGTCAGGGTGTGCAGGGCCTGGTACACGAAGCCTCCGTACTGGCGCTCGTAGATGACCGGGTTCTGCACGGCCTCCGCCAGAATGTCCAGGATCTCGGGGATGCGTCCGTTCGCGAGAGCCAGTTGCGTGAGGCGGTCCTGCAGTTGGTGTGCACTGTCCAGCAGACCGAGTTTGTACGACACGATCTGGCTGTGAATGGCCTCGGTGATATCGATGAAGGCGACAGGTAGATGTAGAGCGATCAGGGTCAGCCCGTGTTCGCGACAGGCGGCCACCACGTTCTTCGGCAGCGTCCGGTGCCGTGGCCCCAACTCGATGACGAGTGCGGCCACACCGCGCTCGGTGAGCTCGGCGATCAGACGTCGGTCCTCGACCGCGCTGCCGAACATCCGGCCCTCGGACAACAACAGTTCGCCACCTCTGAGTACCGAAGCGATGTCCCGTACCTCGAAGACGTGAACCCACCTGAGCGGGATGTCCAGGTTGTCCGAGCCGACCACGACCTCGGGCGCGCCACCCCGCAGGATCGGAAGATCCAGGGCAGCGCGCACCGTGAGGGCACCCCCACCGGGTGTTGCTGCGCCTGAGCTGGTTCGAGCTGAGTCCATGGACCGATTATCCCCTTCGCGCGACACGCAGCGGTCGTCGCCACGGGGGCGCGAGGTGCGGGCAGAGAATTCTGCGGTCCGCAGCTGCGCCGACCGGGCAACCTCGGGTAGCGCCGTGTTCGCTGTGAGCACCCGAACTCGAAACGCCACCATCGGTTGTCGGACCGAGGGTGGCGTTTCGGTGACGCAGACGATGGACAGGTGTGCTTACTTCACCGACTCGCACGCACCGAGTCGGCCGGCTCGATCGTTTCTTCACGATGTGCGGCGAGGGGGTCGAGAAAGAACACCGGCACGACGCAGACACCGAAGATGACGGCGATGGCAATGCCGAAGCCCAGCGTGTAGCTGCCGGTGATGTCACGGAGCCATCCGAGTGCATACGGGAAGAGGGTGCCCGCGGTGATCCACGGAACCCCGACCACGAGTCCGTTCACCAGACCGATCGCGCGGTCGTCGCGCACCGAGTCGATGGCCATCGACAGGGCGAGGGGCTCTCCGAAATACAGGCCCAGCCCGATCACGGGAACAGCGAGAACCACCACGACGTAATTGCCGGCCGCCAGTCCCGCGGTCAGAACGGCCAGGGCAGCGACGATGACGACACCGGACCAGAGGATCAGCCTCTTGTGGTTCAGCGACCGCCCGGTCAGGAACGCGGCCGAGAAGGCAGCGACCATTCCGATGACCGAGAACATCGAGGAGAAGAAGCCGGCGGTGCTTTCGGACCACCCCGCCTCGTCGACGAGAATCCCGGGGAGCCACACAGTCATCATCGTGAGCAGACCCACGCCACCGCACCAGAAGATGGTGGCCACGAGCACGTTTCGGTGTCTGGCGGCCGACCAGGCGCTGCGCTTCGATCGCTCGACGACCGACGAGGCTGCGGTTGCCGGAACCACCGGAGTGACGTCGCGTGAGAACAGCAACACGATCGGAATCATGGCCAGAAGGATGACCGACTCGAACGCGATGCCGTTTCGCCAGCCGAAGGCAGACAGGGCGAAGGCCAGGACGAAGATGGACAGGAGAACACCCACACCGTCTCCCGACATCATGATGCCGGTCGCCCTCTTGGTCTGCCTGTCACTCTGGAACCATTCCGCAGCGAGCGTGTAGGTGCCGACGAACAGCAGTCCGACCGCGAACCCGCTGACGGCACGGCCGGTGATCGCCAGGACGTAACCCTCTGCGAGAGAGAACATGGCGAGGCCGACCACTCCACACAGAAGGCCCAGCAGCACGACGTTCTTGCTGCCCCACTTGGACGCCGCCAGGCCACCCGCGAGGATCATGACACCCGCGGAGAATCCCGTGACGGCCGACAGACTGCCGGCTTGGGAGAAGCTCAAGCTCAGGTCGGCCTTGATGTCGTTCAGGCTCGGCGCCCAGCCGTTGTAGGCGATCAGACCGCCGACCAATGCAATGTAGGAGACCATGAGGTTGGTCCACTTGTTTGTTGCACACTTCACCATCGAGAAGATTCCATTCTGACGCGAACTGATGACGAGGCCGAGCGTCCGCCACGCGGCGCGAGCCCGACGACTACTGACCCGCTTCTCGAACACCGCTGGGTCGACGGCATGCATGACAGCGGTCGACCCAGCGGGCCCTGTGGGGTTCTACGAGATCGGTCGGGGTGGACAGTCAGCGTTCGGAGTCTTCGAGTTCGCCGATCATGTCCAGATAGAGGCGCAACGAAGCGCGAATTCCGGGTTCCTGGTCGAAACTGTTCGGCCCGGGTGTGTACTTGCTCGAACTCAGGCCCTTCTGCTGGCGCTCCTGAATGTGCAGGTCCTGAATGTTCGTCACATCCCAGATCTTGATCAGCTCGTCCACGTCGTAGTCCTCGCCCTCGACGGCGTCCTCGTGAACGAACCACTGGCACAGCATCTTGGTCCTGGTCGCCGAGACGGGAATGGTCGTTGCCACCATCCCGTAGTCCGGGTGGAATCCGCCCCACGCGTATCCCGGCTGGGTCATGAACCCGGCACCGAACTCACGAGGAATCTCGGCTCCCTCGGCGAACTTGCCGAGCAGCTTCCTGGACACGAAAGAACCGTCCATGGACAACGAATCGAGTTCGGCCTTGACCGGGATGACGAGGCCCTGCACCACTTCGGGAACCATGTCGCGGTCGTAGTAGTCGGACATCTCTTCCGCATTGAGGACCACGCAGAACTCGGGATGAACGCTGGGGCAGTGGTAGCACTCGACGCCGTTCTCCAGGAGCAGCTTCCAGTTGGCTTCCGCGTCGTAGACGATCTCGTGCGCGATCTTCATACGAGTCGGCTCGATCATGTCCATGTCTGCCGTGCTTTTCTCGTCGATCATCGAGGCGACCGGCTTCGGCGCCTCGTCTGCGAGGCACACGAAGATGAACCCTCTCCAGACGTCGACATGGATCTTGAACAGTCCGAAGTCGGAATAGTCGAAATTGTCACCATCGGTCTGGCGGGTCGCGGTCTTCAACTCGCCGTCGAGTGCGTAACTCCAGGAGTGGTAAGGGCAGACCAGTCGCTTACGTACGGAGCCGGTCGGCTGGTCGCACAGCCTGAGCGCCCGGTGCCTGCAGACGTTGTGGACCGCGTTCACCGTGTCCCCCTCGTCCCTGATCAGGAGGAGGCTCTCGTCTCCGAGCTCGAAGGTGAAGTAGTCCCCGCGCTTCGGAATCTGCGACATGTGGCCGACGTACACCCACTGCCGGGACCAGACCTGGTCCATTTCCGTCTTGAAGTGCTCCGGTGAGACGTAGTACTCGCGCGGAAGGCTGGTGAAGTATTTCCCGTGGTCGAGCTTGGTCATCGAGCCTCCAAAAAGGGGTGTTGCAGGATGTGAGATAAGCCATTCTTCACCCCGGTGATCACTCGGTTGACCCTCACGGTGTCAGGTATGGACGCCGCAAACCCAGCACAGTGTCGGGTCGTCCGGGTTTGGGTCACCGGGGCGTTGCCCCTGTGTTGCGATCACGTGTCGTCGGAATGCGACAATCCACCGTTTCGACGTCTACCGGTCACACCGGCGTGGATCGGCCGAACGCACTACCGACGTGAGTCCTACCGCGCCCCGGGCGCTCGCGTGACACTGTGTCCAGACACGTCGGACCAACACATGACAACAGGAGTCTCGGTCCGGTCGGGCCCGTCTGCGACGGTTGTCGAGGCGTTCGAAGGTGGTCGGCACGATCGGCCCACGCCCGAGCGGATCTGCCTCCGGCGGTGACGCTTCGTGTCCAGGGAACCCCACCGGTGGTCAGACACCTCGAAAGATGGGACGTGCGGTGACCGAGCCGGTACAGCTGCGAGTGGTCGACGTCATCGAGGAGACGAGTGACGCCAAGTCCTTCGTCTTCGAAGCGGAGTCGTCCTTGACCTACCGTCCGGGGCAGTTCCTGACCATCGAACTCCCGTCGGACTCCGGGACCGGTGGTGTGGCGCGGTGTTACTCGCTGTCCAGTGCGCCTCATGAATCGGATCTGTTGAAGATCACGGTCAAGCGAGTTCGGGACGGGTACGGATCCAACTGGTTGTGCGACAACGTCGAGGTCGGGCACTCCCTCAAAGCGCTGCCGCCGTCGGGCGTGTTCACGTCACGTCCGACATCCCGCGACTTCCTTCTGATCGCAGGCGGTAGCGGCATCACCCCGGTGATGTCCATCGCGAAATCTGCGCTCGCAGCCGGCGACGGTGATGTCGTTCTGTTCTACGCGAACAGAAACGATTCATCGGTCATCTTCTCGAACGAATTGAACGAGCTGGCCGCGAAATATCCTGACCGACTGACGGTCGTACATTGGCTGGAATCCGTTCAAGGTATTCCGACGGTGACTCAGCTGAAGAACGTCCTCCGACTGTTCTCGTCGTATGACGCTTATGTCTGCGGACCAGCGCCCTTCATGGCTGCGGCGTTGACGGCACTGGACCAGCTGGGGTTCCCGAGAGAGCGTAAGCATCACGAGCGCTTCATCTCCCTCGAGAGCAATCCGTTCGATATCGAAGACGCACTCGCCGAACCGGACTCACCCGAGCTGTCGACGGAGGAGATCACCTCTGCTGCAGCGCAGTCGCCGCCCCGCACCTTCCGTGTGCAGGGGCAGGTGGCCGGCGCGCCGTTCGATCACGACGACTGGGCACCGGATCAGATGCTGCTGGACTTCCTGCTGTCCAAGAAACTGTCGGCGCCGTTCTCCTGCCGAGCGGGCGAGTGCAGTTCCTGCATGTTCCGGGTCGTGGAGGGGTCGGTCACGATGCTGCACAACGACGTGCTGGACGACGAGGACCTGGACGACGGGTTCCGTTTGGCGTGCCAGAGCGTTCCCGAATCCGAAGAGCTCACCATTTCTTACGATTTCTGACCCACGACTGCTCGAGATGATCGACAACCCACCATACTGGAGGAATGCAATGAAAATCGGTGTGCCCCGCGAGATCAAGAACCACGAATACCGGGTAGCTCTCACCCCGGCAGGTGTCCACGAGCTCGTCGGCCGCGGTCACGACGTCGTCATCGAGACCGAGGCCGGTGTGGGATCGACGTTCTCCGACGTCGATTACAAGGCTGCGGGTGCTCAGATTCTGACCAGCGCGGACGAGGTGTGGGCCACGGCCGACCTCCTTCTCAAGGTCAAGGAGCCGATCGCGGAGGAGTACCCCCGCCTGCGCAAGGATCAGGTGCTGTTCACGTACCTCCATCTCGCCGCGTCGAAGCCCTGCACCGACGCGCTGATCGCCTCCGGCACGACGTCGATCGCATACGAGACCGTGACGGCGTCCGATGGTTCGCTGCCGCTGCTCGCACCGATGAGCGAGGTGGCAGGTCGGCTCGCGCCGCAGGCCGCGGCCTACCACATGATGGCCAGTGGCGGTGGCCGCGGCGTGCTCATGGGCGGTGTCCCCGGTGTGCGGCCGGCCAACGTCGTGGTGATCGGCGCAGGTGTGTCGGGCAGGAACGCCATCGCCATCGCCCACGGCATGCACGCCGACGTGACTGTGCTCGACTTGAACATCCGCGCGCTCCGGGCCATCGACGATCAGTACCAGGGCGCCGTCAAGACCGTCGTGTCGAACGCGTTCGAACTCGAGCAGGCGGTTCTCGCGGCGGACATCGTCATCGGTGCCGTGCTCGTACCGGGAGCGCGAGCTCCGAAGCTGGTCTCCAACAGCCTCGTCGAACGGATGAAGCCGGGTTCGGTTCTCGTCGACATCGCGATCGACCAGGGCGGGTGCTTCGAGGACTCGATCCCCACGACCCATGCCGACCCGACCTACCGTGTTCACGATTCGGTGTTCTACTGCGTCGCGAACATGCCGGGTGCGGTTCCGCGTACCTCGACCTACGCGTTGACGAATGCGACGCTGCCCCACGTGGTCGCCCTCGCCGACAAGGGCTGGGAAGCGGCGTGCGAGGCCGACGCCGGTCTCGAGGATGGGCTCAGTACCCACAACGGAGCGCTGTTGTCGGAAGCGGTGGCCGCAGCGTTCGCGTGAACTCACGTCACCAGCACCGCATCCGGGTGCTGGTGACGGGTGTCATGAGGCCGGCGCCGGGGTCCACGATGTGACACCGGCGGCCGCCCCCGGACTGGATCGAGAGAAGGAATGCGTCGACCGTCCACGCAGAGTGAAACCTCGACGACGTCACTCAGGTCCGTCGTCGATCGATGGAGCTGGCAGGAGCATGCCCGGTGTCGCGATCACGACCTCCAGACCTTCTTCGACGGAGGTGAAGCCGACGAGGTGTCGGCGGACAGCGCCTCGCAGGCCAAGCTGATCTGCGAGGATTGCCCCGTTCGCACAGAGTGCCTGAACTATGCACTGAACGCGGGTGAACGCTTCGGCGTGTGGGGCGGACTGAGTGCTCGCGAGCGGCGACACTACAAGTGGTTCACCAACGCCGATCCAGTCGACATCGCGGTTCCCCACAGGGTGTGAGTCCCATCGGTTTTCCGAGAGGGTCATCGGGCCTGAACACACAACCGAGGACACCGTCACTCGGGCGGCTCCTGACACCGTGTCGGAGACTGCAGGGATGGCGTGCTCGCTGACATCCACTGCTGCGATGGTGGCGGTGGATGGACGTCAGCAGCCGGTCGCGTGTGTCGTCGTTGTCCACGACCATCGCCACCGTGCGCCGCCCGTCAGGAACGGCCGATCGTCACGACCTCGGTTCAGCCAGAGCGACCAAAGCGTCCGCCAGTACGTGCAGCGACGCCCTCGAGGCATCGGAGTCTCGGTCGGCGAGCCACGCCAGGGCGGTCCCGTCGATCGCAGTCGCCACCAGTCGAGCGAGGGCGTGAAGGTCGGCTGTCCATCGAACCTCCGCATGTTCGGCAACCGAGGCCAGCAGCGATGCTGCTCGCTGAGTGTAGAGGCTGTATTGCCAGCGCCCGAGTGATCCGGGATCGTCCGGCGCTCTCATGTCCATGAGCGTCAACTCGTAGACCACCATCTGTCGGGGGGCGTCGACCACGATCGACTCGTGGATGAGGTCCATCGCCGCCACGAGCGTGTCACGCAGATCTTTTCCGTCCAGTGCACGTTGATCGAGGTCGGCGGTGATCGTACCGACCGAAAGTTCTGTGATCCGTTGCAGTAGCTCCGCTTTGGATCGAAATGCGTAATGAAATGCACTCTGCGGCATCGCGGCTTCCGCGCATATCGATCGTGTGGTAGCTGCAGCGACGCCGTCTCTGGCCATCACGGTCAGAGCCGCCTCCACCAGCAGCGCGCGGCGGTCCTCGGCCGTCAGTCGAGCCACGTAGCCCCCTTTCTCGCAGATGCGATCAGCCTACGACTTGTCGGTCACGCAACTCGGTCGACGTGCGACACCGCGATTCTGCACTGGCGCTCTCGAGGATTCCTCCGCTAGTGTGTCAAGTGACCTGGTCGCTTGACCAACAACTCTTGGGGAGGATCACCATGCGGAAATTCGCTCTCGTCACCGGTGCCGCTGGGGGCATCGGCCAGGTGGTGGCACGCCGTCTGGCCGACCGCGACTACACGGTTCTGGCCGCCGAGCGTGACGATGACCTGGCCGCTCGCGCTGCGCACGCCATTGCGGGAGCCGTTCCGATCACCTGCGATCTCGACAATGCAGACGCCGTCCGATCTCTGTGTGACCGGATCTCGGCAGACTGGTCGAGCAATCTCGAGATCGCCTTTCTCAATGCGGGAACAGTCGTTCCGGGCGACGTGGTGGACTCCGATCCTGCTGACATCGACAGCCAGCTGCGCATCATGCTGTCCTCGACTGCTCATCTCGCTCAGGCGGCGGCGCAGGCCATGTCTCGACAAGGTCGCGGTCACATCGTCGCAACAGTGTCCCAAGGGGCAGTGTTGTCGCTACCCGGATCGGCTGCGTATTCGGCAGCCAAAGCAGGACTACGAGCATTTCTCGCGGCTCTGCATCTGGAACTTCGGGGGTCCGGGGTAACAGTCGGGGGTGTCTACCCGAGCGCGGTCGACACGGCCATGCTCCGCCACGAGGCGAATCACAACGGCAGCCTGCTGAATTTCGTGGGCACCGTCTCCACGACCCAGGACGTCGCCGACGGCGTCGACAAGGCGATTCGTACCGGTCGACTCGAGGTTTTTCTCCCTCGTTCCGACGCATTCAGCGTCAAGTTTCTACAGGCATTCCCTCGCCTCGTGCCCATTCTGCTTCCACTGGCCGAACGTATCGGTGAACGCGGGCGCCTACGGTACCTCGCCACCACGTCATCATGATCAATCCCCACTCCGAAGGAGATGACATGCACACGAGCTCGACACAATCGGAAACAATCGATCGAAGCGCTGCAGTCGCTGTGATCGGAGCCGGCCCTGCCGGGCTGAGTGCTGCACGACTACTGCGCCGTCACGGCGTCGAATACGATCATTTCGAACGGCACACCGACGTGGGCGGAATCTGGGACATCGACAATCCCGGAACCCCGATGTACGAGTCGGCGCACTTCATCTCTTCGCGAGACGTGTCCGGGTTCTTCGATTTCCCCATGCCTGACCACTTCGGTGATTACCCTTCACGCGTTCAGATCTTCGAGTACACCCAAAACTTCGCACGCACGTTCGGGCTCGACGAGGTCATCGAGTTCGGGACCACGATCACCGACGTGCGCGCAGACGACGACACCTGGATCGTCACTCCCGCCGGGCAGACCCCTCGTCGGTATCGGGGAGTGCTGTGTGCGTCGGGTACCAATTGGCACCCCCGCGTACCTCGTCATCGCGGCAACTTCACCGGCGAGATCCGGCATGCCGTCACCCACCGCAGCGGACGCGACTTCGCCGGTAAGCGGGTTCTCGTCGTGGGCCTCGGGAACTCGGGGGCGGACATCGCCTGCGACGCTGCGCAGTTCGCAGACAGCGCCTACATCAGCGTTCGCCGTGGATACCACATCATACCGAAACACATCTTCGGGAGACCGGCCGATTCGTTCGACGAGGTCGTCACGATACCCATGTGGCTCGAACGTCCGGTCTTGTCAGCACTCCTTCGTCTGTTGGTGGGCGATGTCACCCGCTGGGGACTGCCGAAACCGGATCACAAGCTGTTTCAGACACACCCATTGCTCAACAGTCAACTGCTGCATCATCTTCAGCATGCAGACATCGCGGTGAAGAACGATATCGAACGATTCGATGGAGATGATGTCGTGTTCACCGATGGATCGCGACTCGAGATCGACCTGGTGCTCTACGCAACCGGATACGAAATGCAGATTCCGTACCTCGACAAGAACACCTTCGAATGGGACGGCGACCGCCCCGCACAATACTTGACCGCATTCAATCGGCACCACCGAAACCTGTTCACCGTCGGCTTCGTCGAAACCAACTCGAGCGCATACACACTGTTCGACAACATTTCGAATGTCGTTGCCCAGTACTTGAGGGATCAAGTGACCCGACCGGCATCGGCCAGCAGATTCGACGAGCTGATAGCGAACGACCGCCCGAACCTCGCTGGCAGCCTCCACCTCGTCGACTCACCGCGCCACGCCGGTTACGTCGATGCGAAGGTGTTCAAGAAACACCTCGCGCGAGTTCGACAACAGATGAACTGGAGTGACCTGGAGCCGGGTCCAGCGAAGTCGACGGCCAAGGCTGTCAACGTGACAGCGAGTCGGAACCAGCCGTGACGAGCTGGTCGACACATGGCTGTTCGGTGTAGGCGCAGAGAGATCGTCGGCACTGTCCGGGTCGCCGTCGTGACCGTGGCGATCATCGATCTCGACGACCGCCGGAGACACTGTGGCCGAGTTCGCCGGCTACGACAAGGCGCACACACCCTCGAACTTCGACGAGATCCGTGCAGCGGCGAACGAGCTCTTCCCGGGCGCCCTTGATTGGAATTCGGTCGACTATCGCTCCGGGCTGCGACCGATGACTCCCGATGGGCCACCGATCATCGGCCCGACAAGGCTGAACAACCTTCACATCAACACTGGACATGGCCATGTGGGATGGACGATGGCCTGCGGTTCCGCCTCGCTGCTCGCTGCAGAATTGGCCGGAAGGGCATCGCTGATCGACCCCACTCCCTACCGCTTCGATCGCTTCTCCAGATGGGCCGTGAAACACACTTCCGGGCGGTAGTCGTGATGACGGGAATCCTCCAGGGAGAATAGGTGCGCCATCGCCTATTCTCGGTGTGTCCTCGTGACCTGGAGTCGCCTCGGGTCGTCGTCCCTCGTCTGTGTGTTCTCGGGTGTCCGGGCCGGAAGGAGTGAGCGTGGTCAGGCGCGCTTCCGAGGGCACTCCCCGGCTCGTGTGGGGTCGGTACGACATCCGGTCCCTCGCGGTGGCGTGCGCGGCATCCGGGGCGGTGCCGCTGCTGGTGGTCGCACTGCTGGTGCCGTCGCTGGTGCGCCCGAACGGGGTGTGGGCGCTGGCGGCGGTCAGCGTGTTCACCGCTGTCACGGTGGCGGTGACGTTTCGCGTCGGGGTGCTCGACGACCGCCAGTTCGTGCTGCTGGGGTCCGGGGGCATGGTGGGGGTGGCGGTGTCGGCGTTCGTCATCGTCGATCCGGCCCTGACGATGGGGGTCGGGGCGATGCTGGGGGTGGTCCCGGCGATCGCCGCGTCGGGATCCCCGCGTCGGATCACGGTGCCGCTGACCGCGATCGCGATCGCGGCGGCGGTGTCGGTGTGCATCGTCGAGACCGGCGGGGCGGTCCGACTCGTCGCGGTGGGGGCGACGATCACCACCGTGCTGGTGCCGACGATTCTGATGGCATCGCTGCGCTCGTCCGTCACGGCGATGACGGCGCGCCTGGTGGACCTTGCCGACACCGACCCGTTGACGGGTCTGCTCAATCGTCGGGGGCTGACCGCACGGGTGGCGGTGTTGCTCGATCAGGCCTGCTCCTCCGGTGTTCCGCTGCAGGCGTGCCTCGTCGACATCGATCACTTCAAGTCCGTCAACGACGATTTCGGTCATGCGATCGGCGACGACGTTCTGGTCGAGGTCGCGGCGACACTGCATGCGGTGGCGGGGCCGGACGCGGTGGTGGCGCGGCTGGGCGGGGAGGAGTTTCTGGTGCTCGGTCTCGTCCCGAGCATGGGCGGCGTGGAAGCGACGATCCTCGCCGCTGTGCGTGGCGGGGGGACGGTGACCGTGAGTGTCGGGGTGGCGCGATGCACCGTTGTCCCGAGCGACCACGAGGTGTGTGACGCGGGGGCGGCGGTGGACGCGGTGACCACGACCGCCGATCGGGCCCTGTATGCGGCGAAGTCGTACGGGCGAGACCAGGCTGCGTATGTGCTCGCCGAACCATTGCCCTGGGCCGGAGCCGTTCGGAAAGATTCCCTGTCGTTCGAGTGACCCGGGTGAACCGTGGGAGCAGGTGAGGGACACATGAGCCGGCGGTTCGCAGAATCCCGCCGCTTCCCTGACATCACGGGCCCTCTTATCTGCTGTCTCGCGTAAGGCTTCCTGGTCGTAGGCCAACAATCATTGTTCTGTTTGGCGTACTTCCAGTACGCGCTGTGACTCAGGACTCGTAGCGTGTCCGCGGGTGGTCTGGGCTCGCGAGTACGACGACGGCTCGGATCACGCCGGACGCAACTGCACCGATGCTCGGCGCAGGACGCGTGCGCAGCTTCGGAACGAATGGATCGCTGACAGCGGCCGCGGAACGAGTGCTGTGTGCACGCGGAGAAGGCCATGGAGGAGAGGACTCAGCGTTCTCTCGGCGTGGAGCGGTTCCACGCCCGAGTCGACTCCATGCGCCGATATCTGTTCGCAGTTCCACGATCGAAGGGTTGAAGATGAGCAGTAGTCCGCGAAGTTCGCGCCGAGGCTTTCTCAAGATTGCAGCAACAAGCATGCTGGTCGTCACCGGTTGTTCCACGGGGTCCGAGCAGGGTGCCGCGGCCGGTACAGGTACGCAGTCGGCCGCGACCGGCGAGGACCCGATCGTTCGACTTGCTGCCGGGTCGTTACGCGGCATCAATTCTGACGGATTGAACGTCTACAAGGGGATTCCGTACGCAGCGCCTCCTGTCGGCGACCTGCGGTTCAGAGCTCCTCGTGCGGTGGTCCCATGGTCGGGAGAACGAGATGCCCGTACCTTGGGTCACCCGTCTGTTCAGACCAACGCGGACCTTTCACCCTGGCTGGATCCGCAACCAGAGTCCGAAGACTGCTTGGTTCTCAACGTCTGGGCTCCGGAGTCGGGCAGCGCGGGCAAGCCCGTCATGTTCTGGATACACGGAGGCGGATATCAGGTCGGTTCCGCCGGCGCCCCTCTGTACGACGGCGCCAACCTGGCGCGTACGGAGGATGTCGTGGTGGTCGGGGTCAACCACCGACTCAACGCATTCGGCTACATGTGGCTCGGCGATCTGGTCCCGGAACTGGCCGGCGACGGCAACCTCGGGCAGCGCGACTTGGTCGCTGCGCTGGGCTGGGTCCGCGACAATGTCGCGGCGTTCGGGGGTGACCCGTCGAACGTGACGGTGTTCGGTGAATCCGGTGGCGGCGGCAAGGTCAGCTCTCTGCTCGCTACGCCGTCCGCTCGCGGATTGTTCCATCGGGCGATCGTGCAGTCCGGTTCGGCGCTCGAGATTCAGACCAGGGAGCAAGCGACGGAAGCGGCGCGTGCCACGCTGGCGAAGTTGGGTGACGGCACCTTCGACGTGAACAGATTGCAGCAGATCGGGGTCGCAGAGCTGAAGGCGGTATCGGGTGACCTCGGGGCCCCGTACGGACCTGTACTCGACGGTGACTTCATGCCGCACCAGACGTGGGAGGGCGGCGCGCCCGCAGAAAGCGCTGGTGTCGCGATGATGATCGGCAACAACACCCACGAGATCGTGCTCTTCCAACCCGATTTCGCCGATCCGATCGCGGACGACGCTCAGCTGGAGCAACGATTTCGGGCAGCGAGCTTCGCGCCTGCACTCTCCCCGGAGCAGTACCGAGGCTTCCTGGAAGGGCACCGGGCGCTACAGCCGACGGCCGACCGACACCATCTGTTGGCCGCCATGACATCGGATCCAGCGTTCTTCCGGGACGCACGGCAACAAGCAGACCTCAAAGCCGCCCAGAACGCAGGGGATGTGTTCTTGTACGAGTGCACCTGGGAAACACCGTGTTTCGGCGGTCAATGGGCGGTGCACGCCGGTGAGATCCCGTTGGTTTTCGGAATCTTGTCGTATGAGTCGGCGTGGGACGGTCTCGACAGTGACGCCGCGCGTGCAGCGGCCGATCCGCAGAACCATCAAGCTCGACTCTCACGAGAGATGATGGCGGCATGGGCACGTTTCGCGCGTGACGGCAATCCGTCGTCTCCCGCTCTCGATTGGCCCCGATGGGACGACCGAACTCGTAGCACCATGGTGTTCGCGGGTGAGAAGTCCGTATCGGTCAGTGGTTACGCAGACGAGCGCCTCGCCTTGGTGGAGGGGTTTCCGCGGAACCCCATCCTGTAGTCACCTGGAAGCACGTCATGGTCTCGACGCGATGGGTGGGCGATCTCGCTCACCCATCGTGAGGCTTCCAATGGATTCGCGTTCCCTTGGTTGGTACGCCAGCGGCTTATCGCGTTCGAACGGCCTAACGTCGGTCTCAGCGACGTCACCCATCCACATTCGACCGGAAGCAGCGTATGAGCGAGAGCACGGAAACCTCGAAGTACTGGCACACCGAGATCAGCGAGATCACGCCGGAGACGGTGTACGTCCGCGGCTACAAGCTCGACGATCTGATCGGTCTGTCCTTCACCGCGTCCATCTACCTCATGATCAAGGGCCGGTTGCCGTCTCCGCAGGAGACCCGTGTCCTCGACGCGGTGATGACCGGTGTCCTCGACTACGGCCTGGAGAAGTCCGGTACCGCGGCAGCACGCTACGTCGTGTCGTGCAATCCGAACATGCAGGCCGGCATGGCCGCCGCGACGTTGAGTGCCGGGGACTACGGGCTGGCAACCGAGAACACCGCGCGCTTCATCGCTGAGACCCATCGGAGTTACGTCGAGTCGGGTGCCACGGACATGGACGCCTTCGCCGACGACGTGGTCGCGGACGCCCGCGCGAACAAGCGTCGCATCCCCGGCTTCGGCCACCCGGTGTTCAGGAACGTCGACCCGCGTGCGCAGATATTGAAGGACATCGCCGTCGAGGCGGGGTTGTGGGGTGAGCCGGTCGAGTTGTACGAGGCCGTGCACCGCGCTTTCATCAAGACTCCAGGTCGTGAGCATTTCCCCATGAACGACGTCGCAGTGATGGCCGCGATCACAGTGGCGCTGGGTTTCACCCCGGAGGAGTCCACTGCCTTGGCGATCATCGGAACGCTGCCCGGCATCGTGGCGCACATCTCGGAAGAAATGACCTCGCGGAAGGTGCAGCGATCGATTCCCCGCGACACCGTCGACTACGAGGTGTCCCGGCGTGACCTCCGGACCGACCTGGCAGCGGCCGGCTGGCCGCAGGAACACAAGGAGAGCTGACGCAATGACCACACTCAGGATCGCGACCTCCACATTCGAGCTGCGGTCGGAGAGCAGTGTCGACGCTCTCCTCGAGCACATGGGCGATGTGGTGCGCCGCGCTGCCGAGGCCGAGGCCGGACTGGTGGTTCTCCCCGAGTTCGCCAGCACCGGGCTGCTCGGTTCGATCGCCGACCACGAGGTGACGGCGGCCACCATCATCTCGGATTACCGGGACATTCTCGCGCCTCTGTTCCACGACATCGTCCGCGGTGTCAGCGCCCTTGCCGTGGAACACGACGTCGTCGTCGTGGGAGGTAGTCACAACCGCATCGCCGAGGACGGCTCGCTGCGCAACACCGCGGTCATCGCTCACCCCGACGGGCGAGTGGAGTTCCAGGACAAGATCCACCTGACACCCAACGAGCACTCGATGGGTGCGCAGGGCGGCGATCAGGTTCTCGTCACCACGATCGGGCCGTTCACCGCCGGGGTACTCATCTGCGCCGACATCCAGTTCCCCGAGCTGTCCCGTTACCTGGTGGCACGCGGCGTCGACCTCATCATCTGCCCATCCCTCACCTGGAACCGCCGCGGCGTGCACCGTGTACGCGTCGGATGCCAGGCACGTGCCATCGAGAACCAGCTCTTCGTGGTCATGTCGGCGCTCGTCGGCAACAGTGGGTTTCCTGTCGACGCAACCCTCTACGCCGTGGGCAACGCACTGGTGTCGACCCCGGTGGATCGGACGTTCGGCATCAACGACGGTCTCCTCGCGATTGCCGAGGATCAACGTGAGAACCTCGTGTTCGCCGACCTCGACCACGCTCTCGTCGAGAAGTCTCGAGCCAACCCCGAAGCGCCCGGCCTGTCCTTGCGTCGTACCGAGGTGTTCGCCTCCCTGCGCTCCGAAGTCGACTACTGATGCCGGTGGTACTGCACCACCGGGTGCGATACCACGAGACCGATGCCCAAGGGTTTCTCTTCAACAGCAGGTTCCTCGAGATCGCGGACGTGGGTCTGACCGAGTTCGTGCGTGCGGCAGGGTGGCCTTACCCACGGCTCCTCGCGGCGGGAGTGGATCCCTCGGTGGTCAGAGCCGCGGTCGAGTTCACCTCGCCGGCGCGCTTCGAGGACGTCCTCGCCATCGATGTGGCCTGCACGCATGTGGGACGGTCGAGTTTCCGAATGCGCACACGGGTGACGCGTGAGGACACGGCGATCGCGGAGATGGATCTGACGTACGTCGCTGTCGACCCCGTCGCCGCCACCTCCCGCCCACTTCCGGCCGATGTCGCAGACGCGCTACGCAATAGCCACATCGCTCCGTCCAGCCCAGGGGACTCCACATGAGTAACTGCACCCTCGCCGACGGTGTCATCACCGCCCTGAGCTGACCGGTCACGCACGTAGACGACGAGTGGGAGAACTGATGGACGACCGTATGGCGGACTACCTCGCGGTACTCGAGAACAGCGCCGCCGAGACGCCCGACCACCCCGCCCTCATCGATGAGGGCGGCACTGTCGGGTATCGCGACATGATGACCGAGGTCGGCAGGCGCGCCGATGTCCTCGTGCGCGCCGGAATGGTTCCACGACAGCGGGTGGCTCTCGTGGCGGAGAACTCCGCCCGCTTCCTCATCTCCGCACTCGCGGTGTGGAAGGCAGGCGGGGCTCTGGTCACCATCTACCCGTCCAGCGCGAAGGACGACCTCTCGTACAGCATCGCCAGCGCCGACCCGGCGTTGGTGCTGGTGGACCGGGTCTCCGCGCCCGCCGTGGCCGATGCACTCACCGATCATCGTCCGACCGCGATGATCGACGGCGAGGACTTCACCGTGAACTCGGTTCGCGCGGACACGGCGCCCAGCCCCGACCATGTCCGTGCGCGGCTGCGTCTGATCACCTACAGCTCGGGCACCACCAATCGGCCCAAGGCCATCATGGTCTCGGATGTCGCGCTGCTCAACGGAGCCGAGACCTTCACGTCCGTGTGGCATCTCGGGCGAGAGGATCGGACCGTGGTCGCCCTGCCCATGGCGTGGCTCTTCGGTCTCGCGTCCACCTCCATGGCGACGTTGTACGCCGGCGGCACCGTCATCGCGCTACGGCGCTCTCGACCGCAGATGATTCTCGATGCCATCGCCGATCACCGCGGGACCTTCCTCGGTGGTGTGACCACCATGTTCACCAAACTTGTTCGACACCTCGACACCACCGTCGACAAGCCCGACATGAGCAGTCTGCGACTCTGCGTGTCCGGCGGTGAGGCGCGTAACGATGCAGCCTTCGATCGCTGGGCGTCCCACACGTCGGTTTCCGTGCTCGACAACTACTGCGCCACTGAGTGTTTCCCGCTGGTCACGTACGATCCCACGGTCGATCCGACCCCCGTACGCGGTGCCGCGGGAACTGTCGTGCCGACCAACGAGTTCCGAGTCGTCGACGACGAAGGCCGAGAGGTCGAACGCGGGATGGTCGGGGAGGCCCAGGGAAGAGGGCCCGGCTTGATGCTGGGCTACTGGGACGACCCGACGACCACGGCCGAGGCCATGGTCGACGGCTGGTACCGCATGCGTGACCTCGTGCGTGTCGACGAGCGCGGATACGTCCATGTCGTAGGTCGTCTGTCGGACATGATCATTCGCGGAGGGAGCAACATCTCACCCGCCGAGGTGGAGCGAGTGTTGCACTGCCATGCCAGTGTTCGTGCGGTCGCCGTGGTGGGCCTTCCCGACGAGATCTACGGCCAGAAGGTCGTCGCCGCAGTCGTCCTCGCAGACGGTGCCGCCCTCGACGCGGATGCCCTGGGCACGTTTGCCGCCGAGCAGCTCGCGTCGTTCAAGGTGCCCACCGAGTACGTGGTGCTCGACGCGCTCCCCCAGAACACCACGAGCGGCAAGGTGGATCGCCGCGCCGTCACTGCACTCCTGGCGGCGCCGTCCGCACGGTCGTGACGCCGAACTCGTAGGAGAATTTCCTACAGACACGGCGGATCACCGGCGTGCTCACAGTACTGCTCGCGGTATCCCCGCTGACAGACTCGACCTCGAATACAACAGTCAGGAGCTTCAATGTCACAGCACGTAGCAACTCGTTCGGCCGATTCCAGCATCGGCGGTGGAATGTTCCTCGATGACTTCGAGGTCGGACAGAGCTGGACCTCGCCCGCGCGCACCATCGGCGAGGCCGACCTGGTCAACTTCGCCGGGATCTCCGGTGATTACAACCCGTTGCACACGGACGAAGAGTTCGCCTCACAGACGCAGTTCGGCGGCAGAATCTTCCACGGTCCCGGCGTGTTCGCCATCGCGACAGGTCTGGAATCGCGCCTCGGTATCAAAGAGGGCACCGCGATCGCATTCCTCGGCATGAACTGGTCACTCAAGGGCGCCGTCAAGATCGGTGACACCATCCGCGTCGAGCAATCCGTCGGTGAGGTCCGGCCGTCGTCGTCCAAACCCGATCGCGGCATCATCACGTTCGAGGTGAAGGTGATGAACCAGCGTGACGAGATCTGCCAGGACGGCCAGTGGATGGTCATGTTCAAGCGCCGACCCTGACCCGAACATGATGCGTGCACTGGTGAGGCGGGGCGCCTCGGCGATCGTCGAGACACGACCCGTACCGGTCCCGGGTCCGACCGACGCCATTGTGAGGACGACCGCAGCGTCGATGTGTTCCGCCGATATCGCAGCACTCGTCGGGGACATCGATGTCCCCGACGGAAGAGTGTTGGGACACGAGGCGGTCGGCACTGTGCACGCACTGGGACATGACGTCGACGGTTTCGAGATCGGTGACCGGGTAGCGGTGTCCTCCGGAACCAGCTGTGGACGCTGCCGGAACTGTCAGCGGGGCTACGACGGACATTGCGGTGGACGCGAGTGGGGTGCGTACAGCTCCGGAGTGAGCCGCGACGGCAGCCTCGCAGAGTTCTTCACCGTGCCCGACGCGCGTCGAAACCTGGCTCCGATTCCGGATGGAGTGGAGGACTGGGCTGCGGTGTGCGCGGCGGATTCCCTGTGTACCGGTACGTCCGCGTACGAGCAGGCCGCCCTGCCGCTCGGGGGCGTGGTTGCCGTGTTCGGTCAAGGCCACGTCGGGCTCGGCGCCACGGCCGGCGGTCGGGTGTCGGGGGCCGGGCTGGTCGTCACCGTCAAGGCCCGTGCCGGCGGCGAGGACGTCTCTCGGGCGATGGGCGCGGACGTGTGCCTCAACCTTGCCGAACACGACGTCGTCGCCGAGATCGACCGGCTCACGGAGGGTCACGGCGTCGACGTCGCCGTCGAGGCGAGTGGCGTTCGTGGGTCATTTCCGCGGGCTGTCGAGGTGACCCGCTTGGGCGGCGTCATCTCGGTGCTCAGCTCGTACAACGGTCCACCCGACGCCGAGCTGTCGATTCCGTTGGCTCACTGGGGTTGGGGTGTCGGTGACAAGACCGTGCTGTCGACTTTCGCGAGAACCGGTAACGAACGACTGGGTCGGGTGCTGCGGCTCGTGTCGACGGGTCGCCTCGACCCGGCGCCCATGATCACTCACCGCTACCGGTTCGACGAGGTCGACCAGGCCGTGGCCGACCTCCGAGCTCGTCGCGGAGTGATCAAACCTCTCATCACATTCTGACCGGCACCGAGACTTCAGGAGAACGCATGTCGGACGAACGCTACGACGCCGTCGTCATCGGTGCCGGTATCGCGGGCATCACCGCGGCTCGCGATCTCACCGACCGCGGTCGTTCCGTGGTGGTGCTCGAGGCGGGGGACCGGACAGGCGGGAGGACGTACAACCGCCCCTTCGCCGGACTCGATCTCACCGTCGACCTCGGGGGAAGTTGGATCAATCGATCGCTGCAACCGCACATGAGGCGGGAGACCCAGCGGTATGCGATCTCGGTGACAGAGGATCCGTCCATCACCGGAGCCTCGTTCTACACCGGCGGACGCCGTCGGTTGATGCCCGTGCCTGCCGACGAGATCTCCGATCTCGAACGTGCGCTGGCATTTCTACGAGATGCTTCTCGTCGCGTGGACACAGACCGACCGCTCAGCGAGCAACCGATCACGGACTTCGACGTCACGCCCGACGAGTTCTTCACCGGACTCGAGCTTCCGGAGCTGACCCGCGAACTGCTCTACGGGATGATCTCGTGTTATTCCGGTGCGCCGTGCACGGAGATGTCGATGTTGCACATCGTTGCCCAGGTCGCCGCTTACGGACACGCCACGACAGGCTTCGTCACTGCGCTGACCGAACGTTTCGTCGGCGGCGGTGCCGCACTGTTGCACGCGATGATCGACCGTTCGCGCCTCGAGGTCCGGCTCGGACACACAGTGGCTCGGATCGCGCAGGATTCCGACGGCGTCACCGTGTCCACCGTGGACGGACAGCATGTCGACGCACGGGTGTGCGTCCTGGCCACACCGACCAACGTCATACGTCACATCGATATCGTTCCGGGGCTCGATGCCGAGAAGCAGAAGGTACTCGCGCACAATCACGTGAGCCGGGCCACCAAGGCGTGCATTCTGGTCCGCAACCTCGGGGGCCGACCCTTCGCGACGGGTACGGGAACCTTCCAGATGATCTCGCACGCGTACCAGGTCGACGACGAACGCGACATCCTCTATGCCTTCGGATGCAAGGGTGGCGACGACGACATCGATCTGAACGATCGGGCGGCGGTTCGAGCCGCGGTCCACCAGTACTACCCGGACACCGAGGTCCTCGCAGTGGACCACCACGACTGGAACGCCGATCCGTTGTTCGACGGTACCTACCGCGTGGACCGCGCGCACGAGGCGTTGACGTCGCTGGCCGTACTCAACCGGCCGGAGGACCGGATCGTCCTCGCGGGAACGGATGTCGACGATTCCGTGTGGCGGACCTGGATGGAGGGCGCTCTCAACAGTGCAATATTCGCCGCCGGCCACGCCGACGCGCGACTGGCCACCATCACCAGCGACTAGGAGATATCCATGATGACCGAATTTCACAACGTGATCGGCGGCCGCGAGGTCGGCAGTGCATCGGGTCGGACCTACGACGTGTACGACCCCTGCACGGGCGACGTCTACGCGCAGGCACCCCTGTCGGACGAGGTCGACATCGACCGTGCCTACGCCGCGGCAGCGGCCGCACAGAACGCATGGGCGCGGACGACGCCGCAGGACCGATCCACGGCCCTGCTTCGGATCGCCGACGCCATGGATGCGCACGCTGCCGAACTCACCGACCTCGAGGTCCGTGACACGGGCAAGCCGTACGCACAGACCCTCGCCGAGGAGATCCCGGCATCGTCGGACGTGTTCCGCTTCTTCGCCGGCGCAGCGCGAATCCTGGAGGGACGTTCGGCCGGGGAGTACATGGCCGGGCACACCTCGTGGATCCGGCGTGAGCCCATCGGCGTGGTCGGGCAGGTTGCTGCCTGGAACTATCCGCTGATGATGATGGCGTGGAAGATCGCCCCTGCCCTCGCCGCGGGCAACACCGTCGTGCTCAAGCCGGGCGATACCACCCCGGCCAGTTCGACCGTGTTCGGCCGCTTGTGTCAGGACATCCTTCCCGCCGGCGTGCTGAACGTCGTGTGCGGAGGGCGGGACACGGGCCGAGCGCTGGTTGCCCACAGGACGCCCGAGTTGGTGGCGATCACCGGTTCGGTGCGGGCTGGGATCGATGTGGCCACGTCGGCAGCCTCCGATCTCAAGCGGGTTCATCTCGAGCTGGGTGGCAATGCGCCCGTGCTGGTCTTCGACGATGCCGATATCGCTGCTGCGGCAGCGGCCGTGTCGGCCGGCGGTTTCGTCAATGCCGGTCAGGACTGCACTGCGGCCACCCGAGTCCTGGTGTCCACGAGGATCCACGCGGATTTCGTGGCAGCTCTCGTCGAGGCGTCCGCAGGGGTGCGGACGGGTTCCTCTCACGACAATGGTGTCACTTTCGGGCCGTTGAACAGCGAGAATCAACTACGTCATGTCACCGGCCTCCTCGACCGGGTGCCTTCGCATGCGCGAGTGGAACTGGGGGGATCGAGGCAGGGCGACAGCGGGTACTTCGTCGAGCCGACGATCGTCTCGGGTCTGCGCCAGAACGACGAGCAAGTGCAGACGGAGATCTTCGGACCCGTGATCACCGTCCAGGCGTTCGACACGGAGGCGGAGGCCATGACGTGGTCCAACGAGGTCGACTACGGACTGGCGGCAAGTGTGTGGACCTCGAACCACGGGCGGGCTCTGCGCGCATCGCGGGACCTCGACTTCGGGACCGTGTGGATCAACACCCATCTGACGACTGTCACGGAAATGCCGCACGGAGGATTCAAGCACTCCGGGTACGGAAAAGACCTGTCGATGTACGGATTCGAGGACTACACCCGGATCAAGCACGTCATGTCGAACATCGACGTCTGACCGGGATCGTGCGGCAGGTGTGCGGACAGCCGCTCGGTCGGCCGACGGGCCGAGCGGCGCGCACCGGCGGGATGGACGAGGTCAGTTGTCGTCCATGACGACGCCCGGGCCGGCTTCGGTACCGGGATAGTCGGTAGGGGTGCCGCTGGCTGCGATGTCGGCGGCGCGTGCGTGGCCGGAGTTGCGACGAGTCACCCGTGCCGTGCGTGCGTCGAGTTTGCCGCTGAGTTCCAGCGCCGTCAACGCGAGGTAGACGGACGAGATGTCGCCGGCGTCCTTCAGATGGACATCGAGCGCTTCCTCGATCTTGGACAGTCGGTATCGCAGGGAATTGTGGTGGATGTCGAGTTCGGCCGCAGCAGCGATGATGTTCTGACCGTGATCGAAGTATGCGCGCAGCCCGTCGATCAACGCCTCCCGATCCCGAATGCCGGCGAAGTACACCTCGGCGCGAGCGGCCATCTGATCGAGTCCTACATCGGAGAAGAGAGCAGTGGCGAGGTCGAAGTCCTCGTAACTCATCGTCGTCTTCTGAGATCCGTTGCGGCGCAATGACTGCACAGCGAGCTGTGCGTCGTGGTAGGAGTCTGCCGCATCTGCGACCACTGTGATCCGTCGACCGATTCCGCAGTGAAAATTCACCGGACCGGACTGGCGTGACAGCAGGGCTGCGATCTCGGGAGTGTCGGCCTGGGCCAGCACCGTCACCGTGTTGTCCCGCACCGTGATCAGGTGTGACACGCTGGCGGCGGCGAGCGTCGCGGCAGTGGCGGCTGCGAGTTGTTCGAGTGTTTCGGCCAACCGTGCCTTTCGGGTCGAGCGCACCGGTCGCAGCACTACCACCCGCGCCGCGCCGGTGAAGGTGACGCCCAGGCCCGCAAGTCGTCCCGCAAGCTCCGGATCGTCGCGGATCGGGCGCAGCGCCAGAATCTGTTCGAGGACCGTGGCCCGGATGGCCCGCTCCTGGGCACGGGAGATGGTCGTCATCCGGCGATCGACCTCGACGAGCGTCGCGGCCATGTGAACCGCCGCGATGACGTACGGATCGGGGAAGGGTTGACGTCGTGACGTCGCGACGAGCCAGCCGAGATGCTCGTCGGGCTCGTCGAAGTCCTCCAGGCGTGTCGCGACGCCGTGCCATCCGTCGATGTCGATGATCTGCGATTCGGAGTGCGTCTTGGAGATCTCTCCGAACAGTAGCGACAGCGGAACAGGCCCGGTGGCATGGAGGACGTCGCCGTTCCGATCGAGCAGGACGATGGTCGCATTGCAGAGCTTCTTCAGGCGAGAAGCGAGACTCTCGATGGTGGAACGGTCAGCCAGCGCGCGGCTGAGGGTCCGCTGAAGGGATGCCAGGCGACGTGACACCGACTCGTCGACACTCTGCGCGGCACGCTCGGTGGCCGAGATGGCGTCAGCGGGCGTCCCGCCCTGTTCGAGGACGACGATCGCGTGGGTGCGGCTGCGGTCGAGGATGTACTCGGCGATCGTCTGGTCCGTAGGCGCGCGAACCACCACGGCGCGCGATTCTGCGCCGTCCAGCAGGGCGCGGACCGTGGCCACGTCGGTGAGGGCCTCCGGACAGACGACCAGTTGCTGGGTGTCGACTGGCATCGGGTCGGCGGCGAGCCAGATGACGGCACCGCTGACCTTGCGATCGAGCCACGCGCCACTGTTGCCGATGAGTGATGCCGCAGAACCTAATTCGCCCAGAACGGTGCCCAGCGTGCACTCCGCCGTCGTGCTGGACATCACAGCCTCTCTTCCCGGGTGTCGAGCACTCTACCGACATCTGGCGGGGCCGCCGATGGAATAGTTACGACACCTGCAGTCCGATCACTGGTGTTCTACTGTCGTTCGGGCGAGGTCGACTGACGTAGTGTGCGGTCATCGTTGCACGCTCGGGAAGGAGACCCGTCATGGTCGCCTCGGAACCACTCGCCACCGCCGACGTCATCGTGGTCGGTGCCGGCATCGCTGGAATGTGCACTGCGTACGAATTGCGAGCGAGAGGCTACGACGTCGCAGTCCTGGACCAGCGATTCGCGGCGTTCGGCGGCTCGGGCCGAAATCCGGGCGCCGTGTGGCTGCAACTCCAGCGCGGCGGCCTGGAGCTCGATCTGGCACGGGCAGGCGCCGCCCTCTACGCCGAGTACGCGGATCGCATCGGGGGTGGATTCGACCACCGCACCCGTGGTGGTCTGTTCTTCTACGAGACGGACGAGCAGCAGGAGATCCTCGCCGACTATGTCGCCGACAGGCGACGCCACGGACTCAGCGTCGAATTCGTCACGCGCGCAGACGCACTCGCGCACGCGCCCATGCTCCCGTCGACTGCGATCGGGGCAGTGTACTGCGCCGAGGACGCTCAGATCGATTCTCAGCGATTCGTTCGCGCACTCGCGACCAGTTGCACCGAGGCGGGTGTGAAACGGTTCGACAACACCCCGGTGTTGTCGACGATCCGACGCGGGGACACCATCACCGGAGTGCGGACCACCCGTGGCGACGTCCACGGACCGGGTGTCGTGTGGGCAACGGGCGCATGGGCGCGGGGCCTCGACGCGGAAGGTGTCTCCATCGCGTTGACCACGAGCCGGATGGGCCAGATCGTCACGCAGCCGCTCGCTCAACGACCGAGCGTGGTCATGCACGGTCCGCGCGGGGTGGCGTCCTGTGGTGCGCTCACCGACCTGCCCGGGTTTCGTCGCGAGGCTTTCGCGGCGCCGAACCCGCTCGGTGCGGTCCGCGACGACCCGGACGCGACACCAGCCGACTGGGATTACGACGACTCCATCACGCAGTTCTCGGACGGCTCTCTCCACATCGGATCCAGTATCGACATCACCGGTTCGCTCAACCCGCACATCAGCATGCGCGCGACGCAGTCGATGATCTCCACGACGATCGACCGGTACGCGGAGTACAGCACCTTCGGTGTCACGTCTCTGTGGGCGGGACTGCAGAGCACGACGGCAGACCTGCTGCCGGTGGTCGACAGAGTGGACGGCGCCTACGCCACGATCGGTCACGCCTCCGGTATGGCCACCGGGCCGGTGGCGGGTCGAATCCTGGCATGCCTGATCGCGGGTGAACACCACGAGTTCACCGATCGTCTCCGTGCGGATCGGCCCTCACTCACCTCTCCGCCACCTGCCCATGATTGACGCTCGCTGTGGATTCACCTACACATCAGCTCGTCGGTTGTCGTAATTCCGATACCCGCCTCCGGGCTCGGCTCCTAACTTGGGGGTAGTCAACAAACGCCACCACGGCCCGAGGGAGTGTCATGTCAGGCAAATTCGGCGGAGCGACCGAGACTCCGGATGTTCTGATCGTCGGGTCGGGCCCGTCGGGCGCCACCGCGGCACGCATTCTCGCGGAGGACGGTTTCAGCGTCACGGTGCTGGAACAAGGTGGCTGGTTCACCCGTGCGCAGTACGCCAGTGACAAGCGTGAGCGGGATGTGCTGTTGGCGGGTCCGTTGTCACCCGACCCGAACGTACGCAAGATGAGCTGGGACTACCCGGTGGACTGCGTCGACTCCGACGTTCACCCGCTGAACTTCAACGGGGTCGGCGGTAGCACTGTCTACTACGGTGCCGAGTGGCCACGTTTCGTCCCCTCGGACTTCCGTGTCAACAGTCTCTACGGCGTCGCCGACGACTGGCCGCTGACGTACGAGGATCTCGAGCCGTACTACTCGCTGTGCGACGAGATGGTCGGAGTGTCGGGGGTCGACGGCGACACGGCATTCCCGCCGGGGTGGGATCTGCCCCAGCCCGGTGTCCCCATCGGTCGCGCCGGCATCACTGCCGCGGAGGGTATGAACAAGCTCGGCTGGCACTGGTGGCCGGGAACCAACGCGATCATGACGCACAGCGCGGGGGACAGGGGTGCCTGCGCCCGGTGGGGGACCTGCATGTCGGGTTGCCCCGAGGGAGCCAAAGGATCCTTCGACGTCGCGATGTGGCCGGCCGCGCTCGGCGCGGGCGTCAGGCTGATCACCGGCGCTCGGGTCCGGGAGATCACCGTCGACAAGGCAGGACTCGCGACCGGGGCAACCTGGCTCGACGACGACGGCGCCGAGCACCACACCTCCGCGCAGGTGGTCATCGTGTGTGGAAACGGCGTGGGGACCCCGCGACTACTGCAGATGTCCACGTCGTCTCTGTTCCCGGACGGCTTGGCCAACTCGTCGGGACTCGTCGGGCGTCGTCTCATGATGCATCCCTTCGTCGGGGTGATGGGGGTCTACGAACGTGACCTCGAGAGCTGGCTCGGACCTTTCGGCGCTTCCCTGACCTCGATGCAGTTCGCAGAGACCGATCTGTCGCGTGGTTTCGCGCGTGGAGCCAAGTGGTCGTGCCAACCGATCACCAGCCCGATGGAGGTGCTGCACCGCTACTCCGAGCTCCCGCTCCCCGAACGGTCCGGCGCGGCGGGACAGCGTCTCGTCGAGCGGGTACTGGGCCGATCCTTCGAATGGGGTGCCATCATCGAGGACCTCCCGGACGAGTCGAACAGGGTCACGCTCAGCAACGAGATGGTGGACGGGTCCGGGCTACCTGCGCCCAAGCTGACGTACAAGATCTCCGAAGACACGCGTCGAAACATCGATTTCAATGTCGCCCGCATGCGCGAGGCACACGAAGCGGCCGGTGCCGTCGAGACACGGCGAGTCGACTGGCTGCCGTCGGTCGGATGGCACCTGTTGGGTACCGCACGCTGCGGGGACGACCCGAAGAACTCTGTGGTCGATCAGTACGGGCGCTCACACGACGTGCCCAATCTCTTCGTCATGGACGGCAGCGTGTTCGTGACCTCGTCATCGGTGAATCCGACGCCGACCATCACCGCATTCGCCGCTCGGGCAGCGATGCATCTGGCCGAGACCGCTTCCGCGCAGAAGGTTCCTGTATGACCACCACCGACAACGACGTGACCGAGATCGACAGCGCCCGCCCGGGCCTCGCCCTTCTGGTCGACGTGCTTCTGCCCGGCACCGACACTCTGCCTTCCGGGCGCGAGGTCGGTGCCCACGAGCGCTTGCTCGATCAGGTGCTCGCCGCCGATCCCGCACTGGCGGCACCGGTGATCGCCGCCGGTCGACGCGCCGGTGACGCGATCTCGGTGACCCTCGACGACGTCCAGATCTGGGACGCAGAGACCCGCGAGCCCGTCGTCTTCGCCTTGACCGCGGCGTATTACATGTCGTCCGCTGTCTACAAAGCGCTGAAGATTCCGCTTCCCGGGCCTCGTCCGATCAGACAGGCCACCGAGGACGAGAAGTACTCGGAGGAGCTTCTCGCTCCCGTCCGATCACGCGGGGCGATCTACGTGACCGCGCCGACGCCACCCGCTGCCGACACCCGAGAAGATCACTGATGGGTGCGAACACCCTCGAGGCCATCTTTCGTACCCAGATGGCGGCCTATGCCGACCGCGATGTAGAGGCTCTCGTCGCGACCTTCACCGAGGACTGCGTCCTGGTGGACATGGCCGACGCGGAACACCCGTTCGTCGGCACCGATGCCGTACGCGCATTTCTCCGAGATTATTTCGCCACCCTGCGCGACGTCGTCGTCGACGTGACGATGGTGACCACCGGGACGGACAGTGTCATCGGAGAACTCGACGTGACGGCGGACTACGTCGGGGCACCGTTCTCCGAGGAGAAACCCGTGGCCGTCCGCCTGCGTTACTGCGTGGCCGAGGAGTTCCGCGACGGCGGCGTGTCGAGGGAGCGTTTCTACTGGGACAGTGCAGATCTCGAGCGGCAGCTCACCGTGGTGTGAGATGGCCGCTATCGACCCGGACGTTGTAGGTATCACCAACTGGTGCCGGTGTCCGCGGTGAATCGCACTAGATACACCACGGTGGTCCCAGATTTACCGTGATCTCAGTTCACACATCACCATTCATGAAGAGGAATCGGACATGTCGCTCTCCCGCCGGTACTCCGTGTTGTTCGACGCCGTGCGCATCGGTCCGAAGGAATCCAAGAACCGCTTCTGGGCCACTCCCCACGCCATCGGTTTCGGCTCGGACCATTCGGGTTCCGCCGCCGGATACCGCAGCATGCGCGCCGAGGGAGGGTGGGGCGTCGTCTTCACGGAAGCGACGACGATCACTCCCGAGATGGACAAGTCGCCGCACCGGATGTCGCGGCTGTGGGACGAAGGGGACGTGCGGAACCTCGCCCACGTCGCGTCCGAGATCCAGCGCCATGGCGCGCTCGCCGGGATCGAACTGGAATACAACGCCGCCGTCGGTCCGATGACCGAGGGGCGTGGGTTGACCCCGCGCGCCATCGTGGCGACCCCGGGGGAGTCCTCGCTCGCTGTGCCGTACGCAGGTGGTCTCATCGAAGCAGACGGTGCGGCTCTGGCCGAGATTCGTGACATCTACGTTGCGGCCGCTCTTCGAGCGAAGAAGGCCGGGTTCGATCTGATCACTTTGCACTGCGGACACGCCGCGTCGATCTTGGCTCACCTGCTGATCCCCTATTACAACACCCGGACCGACGAGTACGGCGGCTCACTCGAGAACCGCGCTCGGTTCCACCGAGAAGTTCTCACGGCAGTCCGTGCCGCGGTCGGACCCGAGGTGGCCGTCGGGTTGCGTCTCGGCGTCGACACGCTCGACGCCCCTCTCGGCCTCGGTGACCGCGGGTTACGCGCCGACGCCGATACCCCGCTCTTCATCGAGCACATGGACGACCTCGTCGACTACTGGGATTTCGTCATCGGTGGTTTCGACTGGGCGCAGGACGCGCAGTCATCGCGTACGGCCGCCGAGAACTTCGAGAAGCCCTGGGTGGGTGGGCTGAAGGCGTTCACGACGAAACCCGTGGTCAACGTCGGTCGTCTGAACAGCCCGGACACGATGGTCGACATCGTGAACGCAGGCCAGTGCGACTTCATCGGTGCCGCTCGCGCGGGTATCTCGGATCCGTTTCTTCCGAACAAGATTCACGCCGGAAGCATCGAGGACATCCGAGAGTGCATCGGCTGCAACTACTGCGTGTCACGCGACATCGGCACCATGCCCATCGGGTGTACCCAGAATGCCACCACAGGTGAGGAGTTCCGTCGTGGTTGGCATCCGGAGAAGTTCACCCGGGCCGCCAACCACGAGAACGACGTGCTCATCATCGGCGCAGGACCGGCCGGCATGGAATGTGCGACCGTACTGGGCAAGCGCGGCATGCGCAACGTCCACCTGGTGGACGCGGCCGATCATCTCGGCGGAAGTATCGACTGGGTCGCCACGCTTCCCGGTCGGCACGAGTGGCGGCGGCTGATCGAGTATCGCGAACATCAATTGCGCAAGCTGGGCAACGTGGAAGTCATCCTGGGCAACCCGATGACGGTCGAGGACGTCCTCGACTACGGCGCCGGAATCATCATCACCGCCACCGGGTCGCACTACACCCGCGACGGAATCAACCCGCACGATCGAACGGCGTTCGGGCTCGAAGCCGTTCTCGGAGATCGTCTGCTGACCCCCGAGCAAGTGGTGCGTGACGGCGCCCCGGTCGGGCAACGAGTCGTGGTCGTCGATTCCGACGGCTACTTCATGGGGCCCGGCATTGCCGAGATGTTGGCTCAGCGGGGGCACGAGGTGATCCTCGCCGCTCGTGGTGAACACATCGGTGAGTACCAGCGATACACCCGTGAGATCACCCCGACCCTGCGGGATCTCCGCCACCTGAAGGTGGGACTACGCGTCGAGACCACCGTGACCGCGGTCGGCCCGGATAGTGTTCGGCTCAGCTCACCGGACCGTGACGACGAGGTGATCGGAGTCGACACGGTCGTCCTCGTCGGCACCCGAGCAGCGGACGACGAGATGTATCACGGCCTGATGGCGCGGCGAGACGACTGGCAGGCCAACGAGGTCTCCGCGGTGTACCGAGTCGGCGATTGCGTGCGTCCGCACTTCATCGCCGACGCCATCTTCTCCGGACATCGGTTGGCCCGCGAGATCGACAGCCCGGATCCGACCCGACCACTGCCGTTCATCCGCGAGCGTCGCATCATCGGCGGCGGCGATGCCGACTTCGTACTCGGCGCGCCGGCCCAGCAGCCCGTGTTCCTGAACCTGTCCACCCTCTAGCGAGAGATCACCAAGATGACGACTACACCGCGCACCGTCCTGATCACCGGCGCTGGGAGTGGTATCGGCGCTGCCGTGGCCGACACTTTCACAGCGCACGGTGACCGCGTCCACCTGCTCGACATATCCGAGTCGCGGCTCGAGTCGGTGATGGCCTCACTGCCGGAGGGGAGCGCAGAGTCGCACGTCGTCGACGTCACCGATTTCGACGCGGTGGGCAGTGTGGTCTCGTCGATCGCCGCCGCCGGACAGATCGACGTGCTCGCCGGTTGTGCCGGGGTGTTCGACGGCTTGGCCGGTATCGAACAGACCAGTCGCGCTCTGTGGGACCGGGTGATCGACATCAACCTCACCGGCACGTTCAACGTGGTCAAACCAGTTGCACAGCAGATGATCTCGCAGTCGTCCGGTTCGATCGTGCTCATCGGGTCCATTGCTGCGTCGCGTGCGCTGCCCGACGGGCTCGCCTACGTCACCTCCAAGGCTGCGCTGGAGGGCATGACGCGTCGTCTCGCAGTCGATCTCGGCCGATACGGCATCAATGCCAATCTCGTTGCGCCCGGTGTGGTCCAGACCGGCATCCGTGCCACGTCGGAGGAAATACTCGGTGACGTGGTGCCCGACACGAATGTGGGCGTCGGCACGAATCCTGACCTGATGAAGATGCTCATCCCGGTGCAGCGAGGCGGCCTCGCTTCCGAAGTGGCCGCGACCGTGTACTTCCTCGCCGGCGACGGCGCTGCCTACATCACCGGCGATGTCATCCATGTCGACGGCGGCTGGATAGCCACGTAGCCGACCCCCCTGTCCTGTCCGACATTCCGAGAGGTCCTCTCATGCCCCTGCAACTCCCCGACGGCAAGCGTCTGGCCGTCTCGCTGAGCCCGGACTTCGACGCACAGAGTGTGTGGATCGGGACCTTCCGGTCGACCTCCCAATCGAATCTCTCGCGAGGAGAGTTCGGCGCGGAGGTAGGCGCCCCACGCTTGCTCGACACGTTCGATCGCTTCGGAATCACGACCACCTGGTGCGTTCCCACGCACACCATGCAGACGTTCCCGGACGCGGTGGCCGCCGTCGTGGACCGGGGACACGAAATTGCGGCGCACGGGGTTTACCACGAATACGTACCCAAACTGGAGCTCGACGAGGAACGGCGGCTGATGGAGCTGCAGGTTCGTCTGCACGAAGAGCTCATCGGACGTCGTCCGCGAGGGTATCGATCACCGGCTCTCGACGTCACGGACAACACTCTCGCGGTGCTCGCCGAGTTCGGGTTCGACTGGGACTCGTCGCTCATGGGCCGAGACTTCACCCCGTACCACCCTCGAATGGTGACCACGATCGATCTGGAGAAGGGCAACACCTTCGGAGATCCGTCGCCGCTTCTGGAGTTTCCGGTGTCGTGGGGACTGGACGACTTCCCGGAGCTCGAATTGCTCAAAGGCAGTGCGACACAGCAGTCCAACGACACAGTGCTCCAGCGGTGGAAGGACGCGTTCGACTTCGCCTACGAGAGATGCCCCGGCGGAATGATGACGTGGACGCTGCACCCACAGACCATCGGTCGAGGATTCAATCTCCTGATGCTCGAACGATTTCTCCACCATGTCGTGAGCCACGACGGAGTCTGGTTTCCCACCATCTCCGAGGCCGCCGACGCCTGGACCGACCCGCCTGCCTGATCTGACCAGTCCTCATTCTCCCGACACCCAAGGAACATCATGCCCTCCGCTTTCGTACCCGCCGGCCTCACCGACGACCATGTACAGCTTCGCAAACTCGTGCGCGACTTCGTCAACGCTCGCGTCATACCCACTGCCTCGGAGCGCGAGGCCAAGGACGAATACCCGGACGACCTGATTCCCGAACTCGCGGATCTCGGTCTGTTCGGTATCACCGTCTCCGAGGAGTACGGCGGATCCGACCTCGACTACGTCAGCTACGGCTTGATCTTCGAGGAGTTGGCGCGGGGCTGGATGGCGCTCGCGAGTCTGGTCTACACCACGAGCTCGGGTGGGTACCTGATCAGCGAGTTCGGAACCGAGGACCAGAAGAACCGGTTCCTGCCGGACATGGCGGCGGGTCGGCGTATGAGCGGTATCGCGCTCACGGAGCCTTCCACGGGTAGTGACCTGAAGAAGATCACGCTGTCCGCCCGGCGCGACGGGGACAACTACATCGTCAACGGGAGCAAGATCTTCATCACCCACGCACGGCACGCCAACCCGTTGGTGACCCTGGTCAAGACCGATCCCACCATCGAGCCGGCACACCGCGGAGGCATCAGCCAGCTGCTCGTCGAGCAGGACACACCCGGGTTGAGTTACGGCAGCGACTACAAGAAGCTCGGTCACCGTGGACTCGAATTGTGCGAGGTCAACTTCGACAATGCAGTCGTGCCGGCGGCCAATCTCCTCGGCGGCGAGGAAGGCAAGGGCTTCTACCAGATGATGGCGGCTCTCGATCGTGGCCGCATCTACATGGCGGCGGCATCGACGGGTATGTCGCGAGCGGCCCTCGAGCATTCCGTCGAGTACGTCAAGCAGCGCGAGACGTTCGGCAAGAAGCTGTCCGAGCATCAAGCCGTCCAGATGAGGCTCGCTGACATGGCGACGAAGGTGGAGGCGTCTCGCCTGCTGTACCTCAACGCCGCTCTCAAGACCGATGCCGACGGTCGTGCGAGCGCCGAGTCCGGGATGGCGAAGATCTTCGCGACCGAGTCGGCGATGGAGGTCACCTACGACGCCATTCGGCTTCACGGCGGATACGGGTACATCAAGGAGTTCCCGCTGGAGCGGTACATGCGCGACGCTGCGCTCATGCCGATCGGTGAAGGTGCCAACGAGATGCTGCGCATGATCGTTGCCAAGGAATTGACGGCGAAGTAACACGTCCGGTCCGACGACGGGTCGATTACCAAAGCCACGCTGACGAATTCGTGAGTTCACCGATGGTTCACCATCGGTCGGAGCTCCATACTTCGGACCGAGGCGTGATTGCTGTCACGTACGAGAGATGATCGGAGACATCGGTATGGAGTCAACTGGATCGGTCGGACGACCGGTGACCGGAGAACCCGGTGCGACTGCACCGAAACTCGGCGGAAACATGGGAGCGTTCGAGCTCGTCTGCACTGTGCTGGCCTACAACGGTCCGGTGGTGGTCTTCATAGGTTTCATTCCCGTCGCCGTTCTTCTGGGAAATGGAATCGGAGTTCCGGTGTCCATTTTGGTGGCCGGACTGTTCATCGCGTTCCTGGCCACCGGGCTGATTGCGATCGCACGCAAACTCCCCATTGCGGGCGGCTTCTACGCCTACATCAGTGCCGGGCTCGGTAAGGTGGTCGGCCTGTCCGCCGGATTCACAGCGATGATGTGTTACTACGTCGCGTGTCTCAGCGTGTACGCGCTGGGCGGCACCGCCGCCCGTGCCCTCATGTCGGACGTCGTGCACGGCCCCGACCTGCCGTGGTGGGCATGGTCGCTGGTGCTCTCGGCAATCGTCTCCGTTCTCGGCTATTTCCGAGTCGACCTCTCGGCGAAGGTGCTGACGCTCTTCCTCACCCTCGAGTTGGTGTTCTTGGTGGTGTACGACCTGGCGGTGGTCGGACGGGGTGGAGCAGAAGGAATCGGGGTCGATTCCTTCAGTGGCGACGCCATTTTCTCGGGGTCGATCGGCATCGGATTCATGTTCGCCCTCGGCCTCTACGGTGGGTTCGAGGCCACCGTGATCTTCCGCGACGAGGTGCGCGATCCGAGCAAGACGATTCCGCGCGCCACGTACGGAGTGGTGGGCCTCCTCGCTCTTCTCTACGGGGCCACGGCATGGATGTTCGTCAACTCCTACGGTCCACAGGCGGTGCTGACCGCCGTGACCGAGGACCCCGCGAGCGCGGCCACTGCCAGTGTCAAGGAGTACATCGGAACCGTCGGGTACGACATCGCAGCGCTGCTACTGCTCACCAGCGCCTTTGCGTTGATGCTGGCGTCGCACAACATCACTACCCGCTACCTGTTCAACCTCAGCGCCGACGGCATCCTGCATCGGTCGCTCAGTCGCGTCCATGGAACGCACTTCTCACCGCACCGGGCGTCCGTGGCGATGACGGTGGCCTCGTTGGTGGGACTGCTCGTGATCGTGGTGCTGAAGCTGGACGAGGGCTTGATGTACGGGCGTCTCGCCGGCCTCTACTCCTACACGTTCCTGATCCTGCTGCTGATGGTCGCGCTGGCCATCGTCAATTATCTGATCAGGAACCGCGCACCCGGCGAGAGCCTGGTCCCGCCGGTCCTGACTGCCATCTCGGCGATCGCCGTGGCCGTGGTCCTCTACCTCGCCACCATGAATTTCACGCTGCTGACCGGAACTACCGGCGCCGCGACGACGTTCATGCTCGTGATCATCTACGGGGTCGTGGCACTGGGATTGATCACCGCGGCCGTGTACCGCAAGCGCAATCCCGCGGTCTACGCGCGCATCGGCCGCGACGAGCAGGAGGCGGGAACACCGGCCTGACGGCGTTCAGGGGACCCGAAGGTCGGGAGCGTGCTCGGGCGACGTCTGGGTGTCATCAGAGGCTGGGGCTGGGGGGAGGGGCGAGCGAGTGCTCAGCTCCTCCCCTCACTGCCGGGCACGCTCCCTGCGCCTGGACGTGGACCATGCTGCGCTAGCGGGCGGTGAATGCGGTTCCTCTATGTTCGCCATCCCGCACCGGCCGCGTAGAGGCGGCGGCGTCTTCGCCACGCGGGCCTGTTCCACTTCTCGAGAAATCGCTCCTCCGGCGAGAGTCCGCCCCAGATCCCGTAAGGCTCCTCCGCGTCCATTGCATATTCGAGGCACTGAGCGGCCACCGGGCATACTTCGCAGAGTTTCTTCGCCGTCGCTTCGCTGGCTGAATCTGTGTCGAAGAAGGAGGCCGATCGTTCGCCTCGACACGCGGCATCCAGTTGCCAATTCCAATTCTCGGTATGAGCGGGTGGCAGTGACGGCCCTCTTCGCATGATGTCCCCTCAGTGGATTCGCCACGTGTCCGACAAAACTTTCGCGCTGCAACACATATGAATACGCGTGCGGTGGGCGCAAGCGTCACCCCGTGGCAGGTGATGTTCTACGCCGTTCGGAGTTCGAGCCATTCGAGATATCGAGGCTGCGTTTTTCTCCAGTTGTGTCGACGTTACGTGCCCAAGGGTGTGCCGCCCAATCGGAAATATTCCTACATGCCGGACGTGGGTGTGTTCACTTCACGACGTGCCGTGGACGACCCGACAACGTTCCGTGGCGAGAGAAGGCAGCCGGTGCGCACTGTCGGCGAGCGTGTGCCAGGTCGAATCGGGGGTCATCGGTGACGACGGCGATTCCGCGGCCGGCTGCGGCGAGCGCTTGTGCGATCGTTCCGTTCGCCGCTTCGATCGGTCGTCCGGTGTCACTGTCCCAGCTGCTGACGACGGTGCGGAGTGTCTGCCGCGCAGCTGTTCCCGGCGGCAGAAGGACGAGCTGCTCTCTCGACACGTCGTCGACCGTCACTTCCGCTCGACCGGCCAGCTCGTCACGGGGGCGCGCGCAAGGAAGTACCGGAAGTGTTGCGAGGTGGAGACTCTCGTAGGTGTCGCCTGCGGCGTCGGCGGCAATCACGATGTCTGCGCTCCCTGCCCACCATGTCGTCGAGTTCCCTGCCGTCCGAACCGATGACGTCCACGGTGGGGTCACTGTCTGCAGGAGTCGCGACGATATCCGTGAGAGTGACTGTCGAGCAGCGATGGACAGACGAAGTCCACCGTGAGCGTAGAAGTGCGCTGTCGAGACGAACAGGTCCGCATGCCGTAGAAGCGAACGGGCGTCACCGAGTAATCGGTGCCCAGCAGGAGAGAGCGCGAGTCGGTCGCCCTAGCGATCGAACAGCTCGACGCCCAACTCGTTCTCCAGCTGTCGGAGTTGTCGGGGCAGGGAAGGTTGCGCCACTCGCGCGGTCGTCGCTGCACTGACTCGACGTCGTGCCCGGCCCGGTCGACCGACACCGTCGGTCAAGTCGCGTCCACTGTTCCCGCGGGCGCCAGGACGATGTCGAACCGCACCCGCGACCAGGTGGTGTCCGCGAGGTCTCGGCCGTCGGGCGCCGGTGTGCCGACCGGTTGTTCGACGAAGTCCTTGATCAGGGAGTCCTTCACACCGAACACCGTGTCATGGGCCAGTAGGTCGTCGCCGCGGACGAAGATGTGCGTGACCAGCGTTCGGAGCTCGGGAGCGCTGACCATGAAGTGCAGGTGTGAGGCACGCATCGGGGAGCGCCCGGTCGCGGCGAGCATTCGTCCCACCGGCCCGTCGTGCGGGATGGGATAGGGGGTGGGCGTCAACGCCCAGAACCGGTAGGCGCCGTCGGAGTCGGTGAACAGGTGGGCACGTGCGGAGACGCGTGCGTCGTCGTACTGGACGTCGTAGAAGCCGTCCTCGTCCGCTTCCCACACCTCGATGCGTGCGTTCGGTACGGGAGCCCCGTCGGTGTCGCGGACGGTGCCCTCGACCCAGCACGGTTGTCCGGCGGCACCGCCGGCGAGATCACCGCCGTTGTCGATGCGCGGCGCGTCCTCGACGAAGAACGGGCCGAACACCGTCGCCTCGGTGGCGCCGCCGTGGGCGACGTTGTCGACGTTGACGGTCTGCATCGACACCCCGAGCACGTCGGAGAGCAGGATGAACTCCTGGCGGCGGTCGTCGGTGATGTGGCCCACCTCGGTGAGGAACCCGATGGCGGTGTTCCATTCTTCCTCGGTCAGCCGCACGTCGCGGACGAAGGCGTGCACGTGTGACACCAGTGAGTGCATCACGGTTCTCAGGCGCGGGTCGGTGCAGCTGTCGAAGGAGCGCAGCACGGCGGCCGTCAGTGTCTCCTCCACCGCTGCCTGCTCGGGCGTGACGGCGGAACGTGACTGCGGCGTGGTCGTGTGATCGATGTGTCCGGCCATGGCTGCTCTCTCTGATCTGTCCACGGTGGCGTCACGGTGGTCGTCGGTCACGCGGTAGCGACAGGTTCGTCGCCGGCCCACGCTGCCCGCACCAGTGTCGCGACGGCCTCGGTGGTGACGGGTCGGGGATTGCCGTAGGGGCGGCTGGTGACCTCGTCCGCGATGCGGTCGATGTCCGCCTCGTCCATGCCGAGCTCACGCAGTGACGTCGGTGCACCGAGTTCACGCGCGAGCCGCCACAGTCGATCCGCGGGCGCGCCCTCGCCCGGCAGCGCACGCGAGAGCGCGGCGACGGTCAGGGGTGCGTAGGGGGTGTTGAACGCGAGGACGTGCGGGAGGACCACGGTGTGAGTGGGGGCGTGGGGCAGGTTCAGTGTGCCGCCGAGGGCGTGGCAGAGTTTGTGGTGCAACGACATCGTCGTCGCACCGAGGGCCGTCCCGCACAGCCAGGCGCCGTAGAGCGCCCGGCTTCGTACGTCCCGGTCGCCGGGTGCGGCCACGACTGCGGGCAGAGCCGCGGCGAGCGCACGCACCCCGTCCTCGGCGAGCAGGCAGATGACGGGGTTGGCGTCCGGGGCGTACAGCGCCTCCACGGCGTGCGCCATCGCATTGATCGCACTGGTCACCGATATCTCCACGGGCAGAGCCAGTGTCAGATCTGGATCGTAGACCACGCTGCGGGGCAACACCTTCGGATCACGGCCCGTCTCTTTCCGCCCGTTGGTGGTCACGCCCCATACCGGGGTCATCTCCGATCCCGCGTAGGTGGTGGGGACCGCGACCACGGGAAGGGAGTGCTCCAGCGCGATGGCTTTGCCCAGTCCGATGGCGGACCCGCCGCCGACGGTGACGCATCCGTCCGCTCCCAGTTCGACCGCGGCGGCGGCGGCACGCTCGGCGACGTCCGCCGGAACGTGCATCACCGCGTCCGCGCGCACTCCGACGCACCGGTTGCCGAGCAGACCGGCGATGCGATCCGCGGTGTCCCGCCGGCCGGGTGAGCAGAGCACCAGCACCCGGCTCAGCCCGAGCAGGTCGAGCTCCTCGGGCAGAGACGCCAGCGCGCCTGACCCGAAACGCACCCGCATGGGGTTCGCGTCGTACACGAAGACGTGAGTCATGATGTCGCTTCCTGGCCCTCCATGGATGGTGTCGGTCGTCGACCGGGAGTGCACGCCGGTCGACGACCGTGATCAGAGGGCGCTGACGTCGAGCTTCTCGTTGCGGAAGTCGCCCTTGTAGTAGGGGAACTGAGCGACGACGGCCCGGATCTCGATCTGGGGGTGACCCACGTCGCCCCACAGGACCGTCACCTCCGTGCCCTCGACTGCGAGGTCGCGGTCGAGGTAGGCCAGCGAGATCATCGTGTTCTCGACGAACGCGGGGGTGCGACCGGTCGCGAGTCCCACTTTCCTGCCGTCCTTCAAGACGTGGTCGATGCGCATGCGGCCCTTGTGATAATCGTCGACGGAGATGACCGGGTCGTTGCTCATGGGGTCGTAGACGACGGCGTCCGCGCCCCGGAACTGTGACGCGTACACCGCGCCGATGTCGTCGGCGTTCCACTCGAGGGTGACGGTGGTCCGCTTCGAGCCCTCCGCCTTGATCTTCTGCAAGGCGGCCTTGCCCGGGAACTCGTGGTCGAAGTTGACCAGGTAGCCCCAGCGGACGTCGAACGGGGTGACCCACGCATTCTTCGGATCGTCCGAGGCGCTGCCGTGCAGACCGATGTCGAACGGAATGATGTGCTGGATGTACTCGGTGAGTGCGGGCCAGCTCTCCTTGACCGGGTCGAGAAAGTGGATGACCTGGTTGGGGTAGCCGGCGACGGTGTGGTTGACCAGGGAGTAGTTCCAGAAGCCTTGGGGCTTCCCGCCGGCGGCCTCGACCTCGGCGCGCAGTTGTCGGTAGGCCTCGCGGGCGTGAGTGGACGGTCCGTGGATCTCGTAGGCGAGTGCTCCGGACATCCCGAGTCGATGCACGGTGGCACCGGCACCCGCGAGGGTGATCACCTTGTTCTTCGCGAAGGCCAGGTCACTCAGATCGGCGCCCGTGACCTTCTCGATGATCGACTTCGACTTCGGGCCGTCGATCTGGAAGAAGTACTCGTCCTGAACCCACGTGCCCTGGACGTCGAGGTCGGAGGTGTCCAGGAAGAACGCCAGCACGGGTGCGAGCCAGTAGGTGCGGAAATGATCGTCGCCCACCTTGAGCAGGACGCCGTCGGCGATCATGTAGCCGTCGTCGTTGCAGATGACGACGTGCTTGGACGAGCCCATCTCGAGGAGACCGAAGTCCTTGTTGACGCACACCGAGTTGAGGAAGGTCGCTGCGTCCGGACCGGAGACGTCGTAGACGGGGCTGTTGCTCAGAACGAAGCCGATGGACGCCGCGTCACGCGAGGCGAGGAATTCCTCACGTGTGGTGGAGTACTCCGCAGGCACCAGGCCGAATCCGATGTCGGTGAACACGTTCGAGCCCTCGAAGATCGGGCTGTCGGGCGTGAACAGGACGTCGTGAATCGGAGTACCGGGAGCGACCCCGTCCACCGAATCAGCGCTCGTGTCGGCAGGTTCCGTGATTGTCACAGGTTTCTCCATCTGTTGTTCCTGAACTGTGTGAGAGGCGGTCACGTCAGCACCCGGTCCTCGAGGTCGTCGTTGCGGGTCTCCGCGCCGCCGATGGTGACACCGCCGTCGACGCTGAGGCTGTGCCCGACGACGTAGCTGGACGCCTCCGATCCCAGCCACAACACGGCCTGCGAGATCTCGTCGGTCCGACCGAGCCGCCTGATCGGCACGGCGCTCAGCAACCGGTCCGTCCAGCTGCTGGGGAAGGAGGAGATGAACGGTGTCTCGATGGGTCCGGGGCACAACGCATTGATGCGAATTCCCTGCTCGGAGTACTCGTTCGCGGCTGCCTTGGTGAGACCGATGACGCCGTGCTTGGCCGCGACGTAGGGCGTGAGTCCGTACGCTCCGATCAATCCGGCCGCCGAGGCCGTGTTGATGATGGAGCCACCACCCGAGGCGAGCATGTGTGGGATCTCTGCCTGCATGCAGTAGAAGACGGACGACAGGTTGACGTCGAGGGTCCGTCGCCACGAGGCCGGGTCCTGCTCGAGCATGAACCCGTGCTGACCCTCGGCGCCTGCATTGTTGTGCGCGACGTCGAGCCGGCCGAATCGGTCGACGACGGTGTCGACGGCGCGGTGCACGGCGGCGTCGTCGGCCACGTCGACCTCGACGAAGATCGCCTCGCCGCCGCTCGCCTCGATCTGCTCGACGGTCGTGCGCCCGGCCGCTGCGTCGATGTCCAGAACGGCGACACGAGCGCCGGCGCCGGCGAATGCCGTGGCACTGTCACGGCCCATGCCGCTCCCGGCGCCGGTCACGAGAACGGACTTTCCGGTGTAATCGAAGGTGACGCTCACTCGGTTCCTGCTTTCTGTGGTCTTTCCGAGAAGAGTCGTCGTCGGCACCTCGTGATCGCATCCATGAGTCCACCGGTTGCTGTGATCCAGGTCATCTACTGTGGGGCTGTGAACACCGATGTTCCTCCCTCGACCGGCCGTGAGACGGAGATCAGGCAGCTGTTCGAGATCGTCGAGGGCGTCCACGGCGGTGTCGGCGGCGCGGTGGTGGTCGTCGGCGAATTCGGTAGTGGGAAGAGCACTGTCGGGCGAAGTGTCGGTCCGCGGGCCGGGCTCCGCACACGATTCGTACGGGCGCGGGTGGGCGAGCACGGGACAGACCTGTTCGCTCGACTGCTGGGGACGGGTCCCGTCACCGACGACGTGGACGACGTCGTGGCCGCGAACGCCGCTCTGGATGCGCTCGCCGACGCGACCCGCGGCGGGCCGGTCGTTCTGGTGGTGGACGACCTGGACCGCGCGGATCATTCGGCGCGCAGACTGCTCGGTATTCTCGCCCGCCGGGTGGCGTCGCTACCGGTCTTCCTCGTGCTGATCGGGTGGCGGCGCGGCGAGAGTCTTCCGGCCGGTGCCGCGGTGCTGCGGCTGCACCCACTGTCGTCCGGTGACACCGCGGCGACAGTTCGTGGCTGCCTCGACGCGTCGGTACCCGATTCGGTCGTCGACGACATCGCTGCCGCGTCCGGCGGAAATCCGTTGGCAGCTCGGGAGATGGCAGCGGTCCTGACCCCCGAGGAGATGGCCGGTCACACGAGTCTCCCGGAGCCGGCCGTGCCGGGCCCGGCATGGACTGCGCGGTGGAGCATGCTCGCGCAGGGCCTGTCGGAGACGGGGCGAGCAGCGATGCTGGTCGTGGCGGTGGGGGACGGGCTTCCGATCACCGTTCTCGACGGCGCCTGTGCGCGTCTCGGGCTGGGTGGCGACGAACTGGACGTCCTCGAGAGCCGACGGTTGGTGCGAGTCGACGAGTCCGGCCGCGGGTGGTCGAGGCGTCCCCATCGCAGCGCTGCCTTCCACAGCGCGGACGCGGCGTCGAGGCGAGCGGTGCACCGCGCTCTCGCGGACGAGTTGCAGGACAACGCCGATCTCGTCCTTCCCCGAGCCCTGCACCGCGCAGCCGTGGAGGAGAGGACGGGCACCGACGCCGGTGACGAGTTGGAATCGGTTCTGCGGACAGTGGACGCGTCGCCCGCTGCGCTGAACGGATGGCTTCGCGCTGCCGAACTGGCCACGGAGCACGACGCTCGGGTTCGTCGGCTGGTGTCCGCTGGGCTGGTCAGCTGGGTGCTCGGTCGGCCGGCTCAGGCCGAGTGGCTGGTGACGAGCGCCGGAGTGACCGGTCGGGACGTGTCCATCGCCGGGACCGCAGCCCAGATCCGGGGAGCCGTCGCGTTGAGCCGCGGGTTGCCTGCCGACGCGTTGCGCATCCTCGTCGACGGTGCGGGAGCTGCAGCCCGACGGGATCCGAGGCTGGCCGTCGATCTCGCGGCCCGCGTCACCGGCCTGGCGTGGTGGGGAGGGCGCGCAGACTGGGCCGAGAAGGCGGCGAACCTCGCGGATTCCATCGAGGACGAGGCCGTCGAGAGCAGTGGCGTCTTCGCGGCCCTGGTTCGTCAGGCGGCGCCCGCCGGTGTCGACGTCATGCGCGACAACTTCCGCCCGGCCATCGGTGACCTGACTCGCTCGCTACGGGACGCGGTGAACCTGATCGAGCCGCGGGAGCTGCTCTTCGCCGCGGAGATCGCGACGATGGTGGGTGACGACGTGGGCACCCGGGTGTTCTGCGAGCGAGCGATCCGTGCCATGCGGGTGCGCGGTCGAGCCACGGAGCTGCCGTTCGCGCTGCAACTGCAGGCGTTGGTCCTCGCGGGTCAAGGCCGCCTTGAGGCCGCGCGTGCGGCAGCGGGCGAGGGTTTGTCGCTCGCTGCACACGCCGGGGAGGAGACCGACGGTGCCTTCCAGCACACCGTCCTCGCGCACCTCGCCGCGCTCGACGGTGACACGGCGTCCTGCGAACGGCACCGACGCGCGGTGACGGGCCGCGGCGCCGAGCACCCGACGGCCTCGCTCGACTGGGCGGCGGGCCGGTCGGCGGTGTCCATGGCCCGGTTCGACGATGCCGTCGAGATACTCGTACCGACGGTGCTCGGCGAACGTCGTCACCCCGAGGTGAGTCTGCTCGCGACACCTGATCTGGTCGAGGCAGCGGTCGCCGTCGGGAAGCCCGATCTCGCGGAGCGAGCTCTCGAACGGTTCGCGCGATGGTGCGATGCGGGATCGTCGTGGGGCGGTGCGGTGCAGCTGCGGCTGACGGCGCTGGCGGCAGGTGACTCCGAGGAGTTGTTCGACAACGCCTGCCGTGCAACGGGTCTGGCGCAGCGCCCGTTCGAGTCGGCGCGAACTCGATTGGCCTACGGCGAATATCTGCGGGGGAAGCGCCGCCGTGTGGAGGCGCGCGAGCACCTGCACGCCGCACTGGGTGTGTTCGAGAGCCTCGAACTCCCGGCGTGGATCGACCGGACCCGGTCGGTGCTGCGGGCGAGTGGAGAGGGCCGCACCCACGACATCCCGGTCGCCGACGTCCTGACCCCGCAGGAACTCGACATAGCCCGCATGGTCAGCCGCGGCCGCTCGAACCGCGATGTCGCGGGGGCGCTGCATCTGAGCTCTCGCACGGTCGAGTACCACCTGTCCAAGGTGTACGTGAAGCTCGGGCTCGACTCCCGTGACCAGCTGGCAGGGGCTCTGGCGGACTGACTGCCGTCAGTTCGCCGCGGCCACCGTCATGTCCGACAGCGTCTGGAACCGGTGCAGGTTCTCCGCCTCACCGAGCACACCTGCGGTGAGGCACACGAAGGTCAAATCACGTTCCGGATCGACGAAGAACTGGGACGATCCCGCCCCGTATCCGCCGAACGTGCCCGGCGAGGACATCGTGCCGAAGAACGTCTGTCGCAGGCCTGCGCCGCGCATCATGAATCCCAGACCGATACTCGCGAGCCAGGGCTGCCAGTGCTTCTCGGCGACGATGCGGCTGTACCGCTCGTTGACGAGGTCGCCCGTCTGGACGGTCGTCGCCATCGCGATCGACGCGGGGGACAGGATCCGCTCACCGTCGAGCTCCCCGCCCCGACGCAGCATCTCCGCGAAGCGGAACAGATCCGAGACGGTCGACACGCATCCCACCCATGGCAACTCCGCGCCCTCGTGCGCGGCGGCTGCGGTGTCGACGATGTCTTGTGGTGAAAAGAACTGTCCGGGAGGGAACTTCGCGACGACGGGCACGAGGCGATCCGTCCATGCCGCAGGCGCGCCCATGCGGGTGTCGGCCATGCCCAGCGGATCGAGCAGCTCGTCGTGGAGGGTCTGCGTGAACGAACGCCCCCGGCCGAGCGTTCGCACCACTATCTCACCCAACAGGGCGTGAGCCAGGCACGGCGAGTAGCTGACGCGTTCGCCCGGCGGGGCCACCAGATCCATCTCGCCGATCGCGCTGATGGTGCGCGAGAGGTCGGCGCAGTCCATCGGCGGCAGCGGCCACGGCGTGGGGCTGGTACCTGCTCGGTGCGTCATGAGGTCGGCCACGCTGACACGATCCTTCGCGCCGACGCGAAACCGGTCTGGACCCCGGAACTCCGGAACGATGTCGACGACCTTGGTGATGGGGCTGAGCAGGCCGTGTTCGAAGGCCTTCAGCACGAGCACGTTGGTGAACTGCTTGGTGGTCGAGAAGATCCAGAACACGTCGTCCGGGGCGGCTGCGCGCCCGGTCGCACGGTCGCTGTACCCGATGGCCTCGTGCAGACCGATCTCACCACCTCGGGCGACCAGCACGACCCCGCCGTCGTACAGGTCGTCGGCTACATCGGATGCCATCCGCTCGGTGATCCGGTCGAGTGCGCGGCGGTCGAGAGAGGTCGAACGAGTAAGCGATCGCGTCATGTGTCGAGGGTGCGAGACACCGTGCTCACTCGCATCGGTGTGATCACCAGTCACCCGCCGTCGAGGACACCCGGCAATTGTTTCCGCGAGCCGATTCCCAGCTTCGTGTAGACCTTGTGCAGATGCGACTCGACGGTCTTGCGGCTCAGATACAGCTGCTCTGCGACCTGCTGGTTGGACGCGCCGTCGGCGACCAGACGTGCCACGGTGAGTTCCTGCGACGTCAGCATGCTCGCCGCGTCGGGTCCGCGTCGCGCTCGTTCCGCGGTGGCGCTCAATTCGGTGGCTGCACGCTGTTCCCATGCGGTGACACGCAGCCGCGCGAAGGTGGCCATCGATTCCTGCAGCACCACGCGGGCGCGGACGCGGTGCCGCCTGCGTCTGAGGCTCTCCCCGTGGAGCAGCTGGGTCCGTGCGACCTCGAACGGTCGATCGGGATCGGTGCTGCCCTCACGGAACCATCGCTCGGCGTCGCTCTCGCTCTCTGCGGTCAGAGCGTGCAGACGCGGCAGCACGCTCGCCGCCCAGGGGGACCCGGCGGCAGCCCATGCAGCGAACCGGGGAAGAGCGGTGCGCGCGATGTCGGGCCGACCGCTTCGTACGGCCGCTTCCACCAGATCGGGAAGTGCGAAGAGTGCGGTCGGAGGGTGCGTCGTGGCCGACTCCGGGTCGGTGACCTCCTGAAGAATCTCGAGCGCGCTCGCGAGTCGACCGGTGGCCAGGTCGGTGCGCCCCATCGCCCAGTGCGCCGCAGCGGCGATGTACCCGACGTCGCGCCCCGTCACCAGACGCAGCGCGGCGTCCGCGGCCTCCCGCACCGCATCGGCCGATCCGCGCAGACCGTCGCCGTGCGCCGACATCGTCAACGCGAACGCCTGGCTCCGGCCGTCCCCGATCCGGCGGGCGAGGACCGCGCCCTCGGCGAGGAGTTCCGCCGCGTGGGTGGCCTGCCCTCGCCACATCTGCACCGAGGCCAGTACGTGCAGCGTGAAGCACAACCGGAACACGTCGCCCTCGGCGCGCAGGAGCGCCACGGACTCGGTGAGGTGGTGGAACGCGGCGACATCGTCGCCGAGAAGCATCGCAGCCTGTCCGGCCATGCGGTGATCACGCGCCGACACCGCGGCTGTGCCCGCGTCCAGCGACACCCGGAGGTGCACGCCCGCCGACTCGAGGTCGCCGTCGAACAGTGCGGCGCAGCCACGGACAGCACCGACAGTGATGCGATGGGATGTCGTCACCCGGCCGGCCTCCGGCCTTCCCGGCCTTCCCGTCGTCACCCCGCCGGCTGCCAGTTCGGCGACACGGGCGATCCACTCGACACGGCCGGACCACCAGGACACCTCGGCGGCGTCCGCGAGCGCCTCGAGCTCGAGTGAGTCGTTCGCGCCGTGGATCAGCTCCGCCGCACGGATCGGGCGCTCGAACCCCTCCTGCGGTGTGCGGGCGGCCGCAGCCATGAGACCTTCGGTCAGCAGGATCCGCACGCGTGCCTCGACCGGCGCATCATCGGTGTCGACGCGAAGCGCGGCCCGCTCGGTGCCGTCGGGATCGCCGGACGCGAGCCGAGCCTCGGCGACCCGGGCCCAGCGCACCGACCTTCGATCGGCGTCGACGGACAGGGCCGCGGCCACGTGGAGTGCGCGGGCACGGTCCGACGGAGTCAGCGCGTATCCCGCCCGGGTGACGGCGCCCTCGAGGCGGGTGGCGCCGTTCTCGTCGGTGGTGGTCGCCGCCCGGGATCGGTGCCAGGCCGCGCGCAGGTCCTGATTCGGCGCGACGGAGTCGAGTGTGTCGGCCAGCGCGGCGTGGGCGCGGCGTACCTCACCGGACGGGGCGAGCTCGAGCACGGCGGCCGGGAGAAGCGGGTGTACCGGCGCGACTCCCGAGGCCGTCTCGACCAGGAGCCCACTCTCGATCAGCTCGGCGAGGGCCGCGTCGTCGACGAGGGAATCGGGTATCGCCGGCGTCGGCACGGAGCCGGGACAGTCGCAGGCGACGGACCACAGCAGCCCCAGTTCGTGCGCGTGCGGTGACAGGTGTCGGCGGGTGAGCCACAGTGTGGCCACGGCCGAGTCGGCACGGCGCGACACGTCGACGCTGCTGTCCGCACGGAGTACGTCCGGAGTGATCAAGGCGCGGGTGGACAGCACCAGAACTCCCGGGTTGCCCGCTGCCCGGTCCACGATCGCCTCGACGACGCGGCATCGTCGGCGCTGCTGGTCGAGGGTGTCACCGTCGGTGGTCGCGACCGTCTCCACGAGCGTGCGGCTGTCCTCGTCGGTCAGTCGATCCAGTTCGAGGCCTCGTGGGACGGTCCCGATGGCGCGGCGACCGGCGAAAACGATGCCCCACGACCCCGCCAGCGCGGCCACGTCGGTGAGGACCTGCTGCGACAGCGAGTCGGCCCGGTCGACGTCGTCGACGATCACGAGAGTCGGCACGGCGGCGGCGAGACGAGTCAGCAGCGCGGCCAGCGCCTCCGGATCCGTGGTGAGTTCGTGCTCGCCGGGCCGATGCACGGGGCCCAGCAGTTGGTGCAGCAGCCCGCCGGGAATATCGGATTCGGAGTCGTCTCCCGCCGCCGAGAGCACACGCAGGCCGGGGGACGCACCGATGTGCGCGAGCAGCGCCGACTTTCCCGACCCCGGTGGACCCCACACTCCGAGCGACCCACCGCGCCCGGCCCGGACCTCGGCGACGAATTCGGTGAGTCGAGCGATCTCGGCCACCCGGCCGACGAGCTGGTGCATCCGGACAACCTCCTGCCGACTGGTGGTCACCCCGATGCGAGCCGATCGCCGGATCGTGAGCATTGTGACGGTGAGCACGAATGATATCGCCGTCGTCGGCGCCGGCCCAGTGGGTGCGTTGACCGCGCTCGGTCTCGCCCAACGCGGCCACCGAGTTCTCCTGCTCGAGTCGGAGCAGGAGCTTCCCACCGCGCCCCGCGCGATCGTCTACTACTGGCACGTTCTCGAGGGGCTCGACGCCCTCGGCGTCCTGGACGACATCGATGCCGCCGGGATCCGCAACACTGCTTTCCGCACGCGCGTCCTCGCCACCGGAGACGAGGCCGTGGTGTCTCTGGCGCCGCTGGAGGCGGTGACCCCGCGCCCGTGGAACATCCACCTGGGCCAACACGACGTGGTGCGCATCGCCCTCGACCATCTGTCCCGTCTGCCGAACGCCACCCTCCGACTCGGCGCTCCCGTGACCGCGGTCCGTCAGGACGGGCACGAGGTCGTTCTGGACGTCGGCGGGGAATCGCCTGGCGAGGTGCGGGCATCGTGGGTGGTCGGCGCCGACGGCGCACGCAGCGCTGTCCGTACGAGCCTCGGAATCGGTTTCGACGGAACCACGTGGAAGGACCGCTTCGTCGCCACAGATATCCGGTACCCGTTCGACGCGGCCGGTCTCGGTAACGCCAACATGATGCTCGACTCCGAGAACGGTTGTGTCATAGCGCGTATCGACGATTCGACGTGGCGGTGGACGTGGGGTGAGTCGGCCGAACTCGCCGCCGACACCGTCATGGACAGACTTCCCGCTCGGCTCGCCGCCCTGGGCTTTCCCGACGTGCCCTACGACGTCGTCACCGCGACGCCGTACCGCATGCACCAACGTTCCGCCGACCGCATGCGTGAGGGTCGGGTGCTGCTCGCCGGCGACGCAGCACACGCGACGAACCCCACAGGCGGGATCGGCCTCACCAGTGGCATGTACGACGTGTTCGCGCTGCTCGACCCGCTGAGCGATGCCGTGCACGGCTCGGACGACGCCCCTCTGGACGCGTGGGCGGCCGAGCGACTGCGCATCTTCGACGAGAAGGCCTCACCGATGGCGACGGCATCGAAGCGTCGGGTCTACGACGACACCGACCGCGACGCGCTCGTCGGCTTCGTACGAGGTTCTGCCGCGGCCGTCGACGACGCGGAGGCCGTTCGACGGTTGTCCGCGATGACGGTGCTGCGCAGTGGTTTCCCGCGCCACCACACATCGTTCGTCTCATGATCACTCGACCACAGCAGGAGGGTTCCATGTCCACGATCACGATCGCCCGAGGCGGCCGCCAGGGATCGCCCGCCGAGCTCCGGACCGGCACCTTCGTCGGCGAGGTCTGGGGCGATCCGGTTCTGCCGGCCACCGGGGGATGGTTGGTCAACAACGTCCACTTCGCCCCCGGCGGTCGGACCAACTGGCACACCCACGGAGTCGGTCAGGTTCTGATCGTCACCGCCGGTGAAGGATTCGTGTTCGACGAACACGGCAACGGCGGACGTATCGGGGTCGGCGACGTCGTTCACATTCCCGGCGAGACGCAGCACTGGCACGGTGCCACCTCGAGCGCATTCATGACACACACTGCGATCTCCGTGGGTGGCCACGACTGGGGTCGTGAGGTCACCGCCGACGAGTACCGGCAGGCGCACGACCAGGAGTTCGGCGCATGACGCTGTCGGTCGGATTGGTCGGGCTCGGGCGCATGGGGCGGCCGATGGTCGCGGCACTGCAGCGAGCGGGGTTCTCGGTGAGCTCGTACGACCGCTCACCCGGCGCGCGGTCGGCGACCCCCGGCAGCGTCGACACCCTCGCCGACGTCACCGGCGACGTCCTCGTACTCATGCTCCCGAACTCCGCGATCGTCGAATCGGTCCTGACGGACCCGACGTTCGCTGCCCTGCGCGCAGGGGCCGTGGTGATCGACATGAGTTCGTCGGAGCCCGCCAGCACCCGCAGGCTCGGTGAGCAGCTCGATGCGGTGGGTGTGGACTACCTCGATGCGCCCGTCTCGGGTGGTGTGTCGCGCGCCGAGAGTGCGAGTCTGACCGTGATGGCGGGCGGCCCGTCCGAGGTGCTCGAGCGCGTCCGGACAGTGCTGGAAGCGATGGGAACCGTCACCCACGTGGGCGAGCTGGGCGCTGGTCATGCGATCAAGGCGTGCAACAACGTGCTGGTGGGCGTCACACTCCTCGCGTCGGTGGAGGTACTGGGCATCGTGCGTGCTTTCGGGGTCGACCCCGCAGTCGCATTCGAGGTGATCAACAACTCCACGGGACGCAGTTGGTCGAGCGAACACAAGGTGCCGACGTTCGTTCTGACCGAGGAGTACCGCTCCGGATTCGGACTGGGGCTCCTCGCCAAGGACATGGGCATCGCCGTCGGACTCGCCGACGGCCTGGGCGTCGAGCACGAGCTGCTCGGATCGGCGACGAGAATGTGGCACCGAGCCGGTGCCGAGTTGCCGAGCGATGCCGACCACACGTCCATCGCGGAATGGGTTGCGGCGCAACCGGTGTCCGTGCGAAACGGTGTGTCGTGACCACCGTCGTTCAGCGCTGGATTCTCGACTCCGATCACTCGGACGCGGCAATGTTCGTCGAGACCCGAGCGCCCGACTCGCCGCGCGGGCCGACGGTCGTTCTCGTGCACGGCGGTGGTGGGCAGGGGACCGATTGGGGCACCACGCCCGACGGACGACCGGGGTGGGGGGACCTACTGGTCGAGCAGGGCTTCCGGGTCCACATCGTCGATCGACCCGGCCACGGTCGGTCACCCGGCCGCACGCCCGCCCCCGCGGCGGTGGACATGACGGCCCGAGTGTTCGCGCCCGGCGCGCGGTCCGATCACACACAGTGGCCCGGACCGGGAGGTGTCGACGACCCCGCAGTGCGCATCCTGGCCGCGTCAGCGACGGGACTGCCCGCGGATCTGGCTGCGGCCCAGAGAGTCGACGCTCGACTTCTCGTCTCGCTGCTGGAGGAGCTCGGACCGTCCGTGGTGGTCGCGCACTCGCTGGGTGCGTGCGCCGCGTGGCTCGTGGCCGAGTCCAGGCCCGATCTGGTGTCCGCGGTGGTCGCGCTCGAGCCCGCCGGGCCGCCGTACCTGGACATGCCGGGAACACCGCTGCGACTGCCCGCCGGCATCACCGCCGCACCACTGTTCGACGGAGAGCGAGCCGCGGGACTGACCTCGGTCCCCGTCGCGATCGTCGAGAGCGACACCTCGTCGATGGGCGCCGCGTGCGGCCCGGTCGCCGACTTCCTCCGCCGCGCGGGCGTGGCGGTCGACCACGTCGTCCTCGCCGAGTGCGGGCTCCGTGGGAACGGCCACGGACTCGCTCTCGAACTCGACAACCGCGAAGTTCTCGGTGTGGTCCTCGACTGGATCGCCGCGAACGCGCGAACACCGTTTCCACTTCCCGACACAGGAGAGCACTCGTGACCAGCTCATCGCTCACGACCGCGCGCACCCAACCGGCCACCGCCGGCAGTGTGCAGGCCACCGACCCCGATCTCGCTCGTCTCCTGGTGCGCTGCCAGGACCAGCCTGGTGTCGTCGCCACCGTCGGCGGATTTCTCACCCGCGCCGGTGCGAACATCGAATCCCTGCAACAGCACACGACAGCACCGAACGGCGGCATGTTCTTCCAACGCACCGAGTTCCGGATACCCGGACTGTCGGCGGCACGGGACGAACTGGAGGCCGGCTTCGCCTCCGAGGTCGCGGCCGGCCTCGGGATGGAGTTCACGCTCACCGAGGCTGCGAAGCCCAAGCGCGTGGCCATCATGGTCTCGAAGACCGACCACTGCGTCCTCGACCTGTTGTGGCGCAACCGCCGTGGGGAACTGGACATGACGATCGCCATGGTCATCTCCAACCACGCCGACCTCGCGGCCGATGTGCGTCCCTTCGGGGTGCCGTTCTTCCACATCCCGGCGACCAGGGAGACGAGAGCCGAGGCCGAGGAACGTCAGCTCGATCTGCTGCGCGACAACGTCGATCTGGTGGTGCTCGCGCGCTACATGCAGATCATCACCCCACATTTCCTGGCCTCGGTCGGTGCGCCTCTGATCAACATCCACCACTCCTTCCTCCCCGCCTTCATCGGCGCGGGGCCATATCAGAAGGCCAAGGAGCGCGGCGTGAAGCTCGTGGGAGCGACGGCGCACTACGTGACCGAGGATCTGGACGAGGGGCCGATCATCGAGCAGGACGTCGTCCGCGTCGACCACCGACACCAGACCTCGGACCTGGTTCGGCTGGGTGCCGACGTCGAACGCGCCGTCCTCTCACGTGCGGTGCGCTGGCACTGCGAGGACCGTGTCGTCCGGCACGGCAACTCGACCATGGTGTTCTGAAGGAGACGACGATCCATGACTGCTCGACTGATGGACGGCAAGGCGGTCGCCCGAACCGTGCGCGACGAGGTCGCCGCCGACGTGTCGACGCTCGTCGCATCGGGGCGCCCGGCGCCCGGTCTCGCGACGGTGCTGGTCGGCGACGACCCGGCCTCGGAGGTGTACGTACGCAACAAGCGCCGGCAGTGCACCGAAGCCGGGATGGCGGACCTGCACCGTCATCTTCCCGCCGACATCACTCAGTCCGCGCTGGAGGCAGTGCTGGACGAGTTGGCCGCCGATCCCGCGGTGTCGGGAATCCTGCTCCAGCTGCCCGTACCGAAGCACCTCGACACCACAGCCCTTCTCGCGCGCATTCCGGCGAGCAAGGACGTCGACGGATTGACCGTCGCCAACGCGGGGTTGCTCGCCCGCGGCCGCGTCGGCCTGGTTCCGTGCACGCCCGCTGGAGTGATGCGGTTGCTCGACGAGTACGGCGTGGCCCTGTCGGGTGCCGATGCCGTGGTGATCGGCCGGTCGGAACTGGTGGGCCGCCCGATGGCCCAGCTACTTCTGCAGAGGGATGCGACGGTGACCCAATGTCATTCGCGAACCAAGGATCTGACTGCGGTGTGCCGCAGGGCCGATGTCATCGTCGTGGCTGCCGGGGTGCCGGGCATCCTGGGCGGTGATGCCGTGATGCCCGGCGCCACGGTGATCGACGTCGGCATCCACCGCACCCCCGACGGCTTGACCGGTGACGTGCGGTTCGCCGAGGTGGAACCGGTGGCCGGCCTGCTCACCCCGGTGCCCGGCGGTGTGGGCCCGATGACGATCGCCATGCTGCTCGCGAACACCGTGGCGGCGGCGCGTGCCCTCGGCGACGTCGCGTGATCCCCTGGACAGACCTGTCACATCGGCTCGATCCGCGTGCGCCGCGCATCCCGATCTTCCCGCCTCCGACTTTCGCGACCGTGGCCGAGATGCCCGCAGATCCGATGACGGTGAGCCGGATGGACATGGTGGTGCACACCGGAACTCACGTCGATGCCCCGTGTCACTTCGTGGCCGGCGCCGAGAGTATCGACGAGATCGACCTGTCGAGACTGACGGGAGAGGGCGTCGTGTGTCGCGTCGACGCCGGCGAGGACGAGGTGTACGGCGTCGAGGCTCTGCTCGATCGCGGTCTCGTTCGCGCCGGCGACATCGTCGTCCTCGACACGGGATGGTGGCGTCACGCCGGCACCGCGCTCTACGCACGGCATCCCTCGTTGTCGGTCGAACTCGCGCAGTGGCTCGTCGATCGGGGCGTGTCCATGGTCGCCGTCGACACCGGCACCCCGGACCTGCCCGTGCCGCTGCGTGCCGACGGGTTCACCTGGCCCGTCCACCTGGTCCTGCTCGGCGCCGGTGTACTGATCGCCGAACACCTCACCAACCTCGCCCCCTTGTCAGGGCAGCGGGTCGAAGTGATTCTGGCCCCGTTGAACATTCGGGGTTCCGACGGCGCGCCCGTGCGCGCCGTCGGTCGTCCCCTGCTCTGAACCGTCAGACCTGCCGGAAGCGCCGTCCCCAGATTCCGGATTTTCCGGGCTGGAGGATGCCGCCCGGATCCAGGGCGTCCTTGATCGTCTCGTTCAGCCGCATGAGAGCGTTGTCGTTGAAATCGAGCGTCGATGCGACCTGATCCATGTGGTGCAGGTTGGTCCGGTAGATCGGGTAGCCACGCTCGCTCATGACGGACACCATGCGTGTGTAGTTGTCGTACACCCGTTCCGTCTGCTCGGCGTTCGTCGAGTCGAAGAACATCGTGCTGATGTGGATCACCGAACGCGGGGACAGCATCAGGCCGGAGAAGAACTGCTCACCCGTCTCCTGATACAGCGAGCGCATCAGCCGCGACGTCTCGACCACGTCCTTCCCGCGGAGCGGACCGACGGGTGAGAAGTCCAGGTGCGCAGTCGTCTTGCCGTACATCGTCTCGAAGAGGGCGAGGATGTCCATGTCGGGGATGCCCGCCATGACGCGGTCCTCGTGCCCGGCGTGGCTCGTGCGGTCCGTACCCGCGTAGTCGCGGCGTCGGAGCGTCGCCGTGGGGATCGTGCCGAGGGTGCGCTCGACAGCGATCCAGTGGGCGTCGACGGCTTCCGACGTGCCGTACAGGGCGAACCTCGCCAACCAGCGGGAGGCATCGGGATCGAAGGACGGGTTGCCGTCCTCGTCGAGGCGGACCCCGCGCATGATCGTCGGATAGTTGGTGACCGTGTTGCCGAGCATGAGCTCGCGCATACCGTCGGCGACCGCCTCGAGCGCGTCGTCGCCGCTGAATTCCACCCAGCACGAGGCATACGTCTCCGGGCGTCGCTGCAGCCAGAAGCCCATCTTGGTGATGATGCCCAGTCCCGACGAATGGAACAGCCCCTGCAATTGCGGGCCGAACGGGTGGCGGTAGACGTGCGCCACCTCGCTGTTCGGCATCGCCCACATTCCGGTGCGGACCACCTCTCCGTTCGCCAACACGATCTCCATGCCGCAGACGTTCTCGGCATGGTCGCCGTACTGGGTGTATCCGCGGCCGTACTCGGTGCAGTTGCCGATGACACTGCCCCAACCGAGATCGGGAATGGAGGTCCACAGCCGCCCGCCCGCTGCCTCGAGAGCCTCGTAGAGATCGAACCAGCGCACGCCGGGCTCGACGACGACGTACGCGAGGTCCTCGTCGATCTCGAGGACCCTGTTCATCTCGCGGAGGTTGACGACGACAGAGCCCTTCACTCGTGGCGCCGGGCCGCCGTAGGTGTTGTTGCGGCCCTGGCTGAAGGTCCACAGCGGCACCCGGCACTCGCCGGCTATGCGGACGACGGCCTGAACCTCCTCGGTGGACGTGGGGCTGACGACAGCGGACGCGTCCCAGTCGGCCGACCCCTGCGCGGTGTACGGGTCGCGGAACTCTTCGATGGTGGCGGTGTCGGTGCGGACCCTGTCGGCGCCGATCGCCTCGGCGATGCGGGTCAGGGCGCGGTCGAGGTCGCCGAGGTCGATCGGTGGTGTGGAGAGAGTAGTCATGACCCCAGCGTCGGTGACGCCCGTCACGAGTCGCATCCATGAGGCGACCAGTGGCACGGTTGCCGGACGTGCACCACCGGTGGTCCCACCGATGCGACGGGTACGTCGCCCCGACGAGCATTGCCTGCCATGAAGACAGTGACAGGCAGAGTGGCCGTCGTCAGCGGTGCGGCCAGCGGAATCGGACGAGCGACGGCCGACCGGTTGGCGGCAGCGGGAGCCAAGGTCGTCATGGCGGACGTCGAGGCGTCGGCCCTCGCGACCGCCGTCGACGAGGTGCGGGCGACGGGCGGCGAGGCCATCGGGGTACGTACCGATGTCAGTCGCGTCGAGGACGTCGAGGCGTTGGCCCAACGCACCCTCGACGAGTACGGCGCGGTCCACATCCTGTGCAACATCGCCGGCGTCGAGGGCGGTGCGCCGTTCGGCGAGCTCTCCCGCCGCACGTGGGAGTGGGTCATGGGAGTCAATTTCTGGGGCACTCTCGATGCGTGCCGGGTGTTTCTCCCGCACCTGATCGCGCAGGACGAGGCGCACATCGTGAACTGCGCGTCCATGGCCGGGTTCGCCACCGGACTGCCCACGTTCCATCCGTACGTCTCGTCGAAGTTCGCCGTCGTCGGTATGACCGAGAACCTCGAAGTCGAACTCCGTACCAGCACCGCGCCGCACGTGGGCGTGAGCCTCCTCTCGCCGGGACTGGTGAAGACGAACATGAACAAGTCCGAACGCAACCGACCGACGGACGTGCCCGCAACCGACACCCAGGACCTGCGCAGGCAGGTGCACGCCACCATCGATGCGCAGACCGAGAAGTTCGGCGTCACACCCGACCATGTCGCCGATCTGGTTCTGGCGGGCATCACGGAGAACCGGTTCCACATCCTCACCCACCCCGAACAGACGATCGCCGCATTCCGGAGCAGGTTGGCGTGGATGGAGGACGGCACTCCGCCTCGTTCGCCCGCCGACGCTCCTGACGTGGGCGCTCCCGCGTCGTCGTGACCACGACCCGTCGGCCGTCAGGAACGGCGAGATGACCCCATCGGACATCGGGCCACGTGACGCACGGACCGTGCCGGGTACCTATCGTGATCAGCTCGGGGCGCACGCACCGCGGGACGTGCCCGACTACCGCTCGACAGCACTCCGCCATCCCGCTCGACCCCTGATTCTCCTGCCGCAGCGGCTCACCGAGATCACGGGACCCGTCCTCGGTGAGGGGCGCATCGCCGCGGGCGATGCGGACCTCACTCGCGCGCGCGGCGGAGAAGCGTCGGGCCAACGCATCATCGTGCACGGCCGGGTTCTCGACAGTGACGGGCGCTGCGTGCCGAACACACTGGTGGAGGTGTGGCAAGCGAATGCGGCGGGTCGGTATCGACATGCCCGTGACACGTGGCCCGCGCCGCTCGATCCCTACTTCGACGGTGCGGGGCGCGTGATGACCGACGCCGCAGGACATTACCGATTCACCACCGTCAGACCCGGCGCGTATCCATGGGGCAATCATCACAATGCCTGGCGCCCCGCGCACATCCACTTCTCGCTGTTCGGTCGCGCATTCACGCAGCGTCTGGTGACTCAGATGTATTTTCCCGACGATCCGATGTTCTTCCAGGATCCGATCTACAACGCCGCGCCCGAAGATGCCCGGACACGCATGATCAGTGCCTTCGATTACGAAGCCACGCAGGACAACTGGGCCCTCGCGTACCGCTTCGACATCGTCCTTCGAGGACGCAGTGCCACTCCGTTCGAGGGAGACGAGCACGATGAGTGACTCCGAGGTGGCACAGGCGTTCGGGCCTCGATACCCGGTCGTTCCCGGCGCAGACTTCACGACTGCACCGTTCGGACAGACACCCTCACAGACCGTCGGCCCCTACCTGCACATCGCCCTGCCCTGGATCGACGGGCCCAGCGTGGTGCGCGCCGATGCGGCCGGTGCCATGATCGTCACCGTCACCATCGTCGACGGCAGCCGCACACCGGTGTCCGATGCCATGATCGAGACCTGGCAGGCAGATGCAGCCGGCCGGTTCGATCACCCCGACGATCCCCGCGGACCGGCATCGCCGACACCGCCAGGATTTCGAGGTTTCGGTCGAGCGGTGGCCGACGTTTCCGGCACGGCAGCCGTGCGGACCGTCAAACCCGGGCCGTTGCCGGCGGAGAACGGTCGAACCGAGGCGCCGCACATCGACCTCGCCATCTTCGGACGTGGCATGCTCGATCGGCTCGTCACTCGCATCTACTTCCCGGACGAGCCGTCGGCCAACGCTGCGGACCCCGTTCTGGGGACGCTGACCGCCGAACAACGCCGCAAGTTGATCGCACGGCGAACTGCCGCTGGATACCATCTCGACGTGGTGATCCAGGACAGCGATCCGCACGGCGACGAGACCCCGTTCTTCGAGCTGTGACAGTTCGAGCTGTGACAGGGGGAACGCGACCATGACGCGCGGTCATCTGTTCGATCCGACGTTCGGAGCTCGGGAGGTCTCGGCCACCGTCTCCGACCAGGCATGGGTGACAGCGGTTCTCGACGTCGAGGCTGCGCTCGGACGGGCGGCGGCGCGCCACGGGCTGATCGCACCGGAGCATGCGGGCACGATCACGGCGGCCGCCGCGGAACTCGGTGCCCCCGGGGGAGCGGACATCGAGACACTGGGCATCGACGCCGCAGTGGGTGGGAATCCTGTCATTCCTCTGGTGTCCGCTCTTCGTGCGGCTGTCGCCGTGTCAGGCGTGCCGGCGTCCGCAGTGCACCTCGGTGCGACCAGCCAGGACATCCTCGACACGGCGCTCATGCTCATCGTGAAGAACTCGATCGCGACTGTCCGGCAGTCGATCGGCGCCTGTGTCGATGCGGGCGCAGATCTCGCGCTCGCGCACCGCGGCACACCCATGGCGGGTCGCACTCTCGGCCAGCAGGCTGTGCCGACGACGTTCGGCGCCGTCGCCGCCGGCTGGACGTCCGGCCTTCTGCGTGCCGATGATGCGCTCGCCCGCGTCGCTGCGTCGACCTCGGTCCAATTCGGCGGCGCAGCAGGAACTTCGGCAGCTGCGCACCCGTACGGTCTGCGCCTCGCGGACGCACTCGCCGACGAACTGGGACTCGCGCGTCAGGGCATTCCCTGGCACACCGACCGCACCCGCATCGCGGAGATCGCCGGTGCCCTCGGCACGGCCGCGGGTGCCATCGCAAAACCTGCCCTCGACATCACTCTGCTGGCTTCGACCGAACTGGGCGAGGTCAGCGAACGCTCACCCGGTGGTTCTTCCGCGATGCCACACAAACGAAACCCGATCGCCGCCGTCACCGCCCGCGCAGCGGTGCGGCGCATACCCGGCCTCGTCGCCACCGTTCTGGCCGGCATGGACCACGAACACCAACGTGCGACCGGTGCATGGCACGCGGAGTGGGAGACGATGACAGACCTGCTACGTCTGACCGCCGGGGGAGCAGACCGGCTCGCGGTGAGCATCGGGGGTCTTCTGGTGCATACCGATGCAATGGCCAGGAACCTCGAGATCACTCACGGACTACTTCTCGCCGAGCGCGTCACGATGGCGCTCGATGCGCACACCGACCACGCTCGGGAGATCGTCACGGCCGCATGCGCCGCCGGAGGCACGCTCGACACCGACCCCACCATCACGGAGTACCTCGAACCGGCCGTGGTGCGGCGCCTGCTGGACCCGGCCGACCATCTCGGCCACGCGGGCGACATCGTCGACCGCGTCCTCTCCATGGTTCACCTGCGTACCGGAGGACGTCATGACCGTTGAGCTGTCCTACGACCTGGTCACGGGCCGTTCGCCGCAGCGGGCGACGATCGTCCTGGTCGGCTCGCTCGGCTCCGATCGATCCATGTGGGATGCCCAGCGCAGTGCCCTCACCGAGGTCGCCGACGTCATCGTCGTCGATCTCCGTGGACACGGACGATCACCGACACCGAACGGGCCGTACACGATCGCCGACCTGTCCGAGGACGTTCTCGCCGTTCTCGACGAAAACGGACTCGATCGCGTCCATCTGGTCGGTCTGTCGTTGGGCGGCGCAGTGGCACAATGGATTGCGGTCCATCGACCTGCCCGGGTGCAGACACTGACCTTGATGTGCACCGCGGCGCGATTCGGCGAACCGCGGGGCTGGTCGGACCGCGCCGCGGCCGTCCGAGCGAAGGGCACGGATTCCTTTGCGGACGCGGTGGTGTCTCGCTGGTTCACACCCGAATTCACCGCACGCGACGCCGATCTCGTCGCTCGCCACCGCCGCATGGTGTCCGCCACGTCGGACGAGGGTTACGCCTCGTGTTGTGAGGCGCTGGCCGGGTGGGACGACCGAGAGGACCTGGGCCGCATCAGTGCACCCACCCTCGTGATCGCGGGTGAGCAGGATCCCGCCACACCTCCCTCCGATGCTCGGATTCTCGCCGACGGAATCGCACGGTCGCGCCTGCACGTCCTGACGGCTGCAGCGCATCTCGCGAATGTCGAGCGCGCGGGAGAGGTGACGCGGTTGCTCGTCGACCACATTTCCCGCGGCGAGTACGACATGGGAAGGGCCGCAGCTCGTGCCGAGGGGATGCGGCAGCGTCGGAGCGTGCTCGGGGACGCACACGTCGACCGGAGCATCGAACGCACCACCGACGTGACGGCTCCGTTTCAGGACTTCATCACGCGCACGGCGTGGGGCGACATCTGGGCGCGGCCCGGGCTCGACCACCACCTCAGGCGCCTTCTGACGCTCGCCATCCTGACCGCGGTCGGCAACCAGCACGAGCTCGACATGCACATCAGGGCGGCGTTGCGAGCGGGGCTGTCCGCCGACGAGCTCGCCGAGGTGTTTCTCCACACCGCGGTGTACGCGGGAGTGCCGAACAGCAACGCCGCCTTCGCGATGGTGGATCGGGCAGTGACCGAACACGACTCTCGATGACTCGACTCAGCGTTCCAGCGCGCGCAGGAAGAACTCGTGTCGGGTCGCCGCGGCCGCTTGTGTCAGTGCGGCATTGGTCACCATCTCGTACCCGTGGAAGCCTCCGCCCCACAGGTGGAAGTCGACACTGACGCCGGCCCGGGAGAGCCGCTGTGCGTAGTCCAGAGCTTCGTCTCGGAAGACCTCGACGGAGCCGACGTCGATGTAGGTCCGCGGCAGATCTGCCACATTCTCGGCGCGCGCCGGGGCTGCGTACTCCGACACTTCCGGGCCACCTCGACGGTCGCCCAGCAGCGACGACCATCCGAACTCGTTGGAATCGCTCGTCCACAACGCAGACCCTCGGGCGACCATGCGTGAGCTGTGGGTGATGAATCGGTCGTCGAGCATCGGGCAGCACAGGATCTGATGAGTGAGGTGCGGAAAGCCGCGGTCGCGTGCCATCAGGGTGATTCCTGCGGCGAGTCCGCCCCCGGCGCTGACTCCGCTGACCAGAATGCGGTCGACATCGATCTCGAGAAGATCCGCATTCTCGGCGGCCCACCGCAATCCGGAGTAGCAGTCGTTCACCGGTGTCGGGTCCGGATGCTCCGGAGCCACCCGGTATTCGAGGGAGGCGATGACCGCGTGTCCCTCGGCCGCGTACCGCACGAGTGCGTCCAAGCCGACGAGGCGCCCACCGATCACCATGCCGCCGCCGTGCACGAAGTAGATGAGGGGCCACGGGCCGTCCCCGACGGCAGGCTTGAGAACCGTCATCTGCAAGTCGGCGTCTCCGCCGTCACCGGGAACCACGACATCCTCGACCCGCACTCGGCCACCCGCAGTCCAGTCGACCTCCTCCGCCCCCGGAAGGCCGTTCAGGGTGATGGACCGCACCTCGTCGAGGGTGTCGGCACCCAGCGTGGGGACCGCACCCAGAATCATCTTCAGCGGAGGGACGAGTTCGGGATCGAGCGGGGGAGCGACGGGGAGCGACGTCGGCGTCGGTTCTGTTCGAGTCATGACGACAGTCAACAGGCGGAGTGTGGCCGGTCACAGCCGCCGATGTCGTCGAGTGTGGCGTACCTCACCCGCCATGTGGCGGTCGCCGCTCGGGGAGAGGATCCACGGCCGGTGTCGTCCTGTTCTGCGCGGCGCGAGAGATGCGCCAGAGCAGAAGCGTCGTACTGGCTCGCGCGTGACCGGTGGGACTGAGGACGGTGTATCCGAGCCGGCTCTGGAGCCAGTCGAGGCGCTGTTGGAGTGTCGAATGGTGGAGATTCTGCCGACGGGCAGCTTCGCGCACGCTGCTGTGACTCAGGATGCTGTCGAGCAGTCCGGTCACCCACTGTCTCTGCAGCCGTAGCGATTCCAATACCTGCACGTCCGCCGATCTGGAAGCCGTGGTGGCATCGATGTTGTCGATCACGTCTGCCACGGCGCCGAGATCGTCGTGGCAGACGTGCGCCGGGCCGCCGGTGGCCGGGTCGACGGCGATCTTCAGGGCCGTCACGGCACGCTGCCAGCGCGTGCACACGAGGAGCCCGTCGGTGATCGTGTAACCGGCCGCGGCATCGGTCGGCACGCCGGCGAGTGTGGGTCGGCCCGAGAGCAGATGGACACGCGCGCCGTCGGTGGTCATTCCGATCGGGGTGCGACGGGAATCGCGCGGCAACGTCGCCGCGATGACGATCGGTCCCGTCAGTCCGAGAGTTGCCAGTGCGGCACTGCGGTGCGCAGGGGAGGCGTCCGCGTCGCAGACCGTCCGGATCGCGGCGACGACCGGATGCCGTTCCCGCGGTTGCTCGACGGATTGCAGGCTGCGAGCGAAGCGCTCCAGGATCAGATGGTCCAGTGGCCACGGTGGCCCCGTCCGGTTCAGCCAGACCGTGATGCTTCCGAACTGCTCGAGGTGGGGACGAGTCGACACGTCCGGTGTCGAGGAGGTGCGACCGTGTTCGTCCACCTCGATGGCCAACCCCCGATCGGGGTCGTGGAACCCGGCGCCGCAGTCGGCGAGGACAGTGACTGCGCGCAGCAGTGCTGTCGCAGGGACGCGTTCGTCGACCAAGGTGTCGAAGTGCTCGATGACCCGAAGCGCCGACGCGGCGTCGTCGTCGATGGCAGTGAGCTTGATGATCCAATCACGCACGACGCCGGTCCTCCTCGCCGTCGTCCCTCATGCTCGCGCCTCCGCCGGCGCGAGAACGGACAACGCCTCGCGGGCCAGTGGTTCGAGGCTCATGTCCGAGAACGTCCACTCCTCGATGACGGTGGTGAGTAGTGCGGCGATCGCTGCTGCCCGAGCCCGCGCCCGGAACGCGGGTCGTACGACATCGCGCTCCGTCATCAACTCCGCGAGGTCGTCCCGGGCGGCTCGACCGGCCGCGAGCCACGCGGAGCGGAGAGCCGGCGTGCCGAGGACGACACGCAGTTCCCTGCGTTGGTGGTCGTTTCCCGCGACCGAGACGAACGCGTCGAGAACCGCGTCGTCGAACGGAAGGGAGCGTCGTGCGCGAATCTCGGACGCGAGCTCCGACGGTCCGGTCGCCAGTCCGAACGTCAGCGCCTCGTCCTTGCTCGAGGAGTGGCGATAGAACGTGCGCAGGGATATCCCTGCGGCGTCTGCGATCTGCTCGACGGTCGTGCGGTCGTATCCCTGCTGTTCGAAGAGGCGCAGGGCTGCGTCGGCGATGTCACGCCTGGTGGTCGCGCGACGGCGCTCGCGCAGGGGAGCAGCGACGTCCGCTGACGGGAGCGACTCATCGGTCATTCGGCCAGTATCTCAGACGTTGTATGGCAGTATGAGTCAAGTTGGCACAATGTGTCATAACCACCAACCGAGGAGTCGTCATGTCTGCAGTGTCGTTCGAAGGCCGGGTCGCGATCGTGACCGGTGCCGGGGGAGGTCTCGGGCGCGCGCACGCCCTGGAGCTGGCTCGTCGCGGCGCTCAGGTGGTGATCAACGACCTCGGCGGCGACATGACCGGCGCACACGGTGCCGTCACCATGGCCGACGAGGTCGTCGAGCAGATTCGCGCCGAGGGCGGCATCGCCGTCGCCAACTACGACTCCGTCGCCACACCCGACGGTGGTCGCCGAATAGTCCATACCGCGCTCGACGTCTTCGGGAAGGTCGACATTCTCGTCAACAATGCCGGCAACATTCGCAACGGTGCGTTCACCGACCTCACCCCTGGGGCGATCGATTCCCTGCTCGACGTGCACGTGAAGGGTGCGTTCCACGTGACGCAGCCGGCGTTCGCGGCCATGCGCGACAACGGCTACGGCCGCATCGTCTTCACGGCATCCGCCGCCGGCCTCTTCGGGTCGATCCACCAGGCGAACTACGCCGCGGCCAAGGGCGGTGTCTTCGGACTGGCCAATGTGGTTGCGTTGGAGGGTGCTCCGCACGGGATCCTCACCAACACGATTCTTCCTGCGGCCCTGAGTCGGATGGCAGCAGACATGGCACCCGAGCAGTTCGCCGGAATGCCGACCACCCCGGCGCACATGGAACCGGAGATGATCACCGCCATGGTCGCCTACCTCGCGAGTGAGGAGAACACTCACAACAGGGAGCTGTACTCCATCGCCCGCGGGCGGTACGGACGCGTGTTCATGGGCGTGGCTCCGGGGTGGCACGTCTCGGTCGATCAGCCCGTCGCGACACCGGACGACGTCGCCGAACACATCGACCGGATCCGAGATCTCGACGGGTACGCCGTACCCGAGTCCATGGTCGCCGAGTTCGCCCTCGTCCCGTGAGCACGATGGACTGGCGGGTGCGGCTGCTGGGGAAGCTCATGCCGGACAACATGATCGTCGGCAAGTCCCCGTCGCAGATCGCGAGGCTGCAGAAGCCGAGGCCACATTCCTTCCTCATGGATCTCGTCGCGGGTTCGATGAAGCCCGGGGTCACCGTCGAGGACGGCGTCGCCCGAGGAGGCGACGGCCACATTCCCGTCCGGTCGTATCGGCCCACGGCGCTGTCGGGCACGCTTCCCCTCATCGTCCTGATCCACGGCGGTGGGTGGACGGTCGGCACCCTGAACCAGTACGACTCCATGGCAAGCGGCATCGCACTGGCTGCAGACGCCGTCGTCGTCTCACTGGACTACAGGCTCGCGCCCACCCATCCCTGGCCGGCGGCGGCGGAGGACTGCTACGCCGCTTTCGTGGACGTGGTGAGCCGCGCTCAGCAGTGGGGTGCCGACGGTTCGCGGGTCGCCCTCGTGGGCGACAGTGCGGGAGGCAACCTGTCGGCGGTGACCGCCATGCTCGTGCGTGACCGGGGTGGTCCGGCCATCGCGTTGCAGGCGCTGTTGTATCCCGCCACCGACCTCACCCTGTCCAGTCCCTCGGTGATCGAGAACGCGACCATGCCGGTACTCAAACGCCCTACCCTGGAGGCGTACGTCGCTCTGTACGTGCCTGATCCGGCCGATCGCGCAGACCCGACGGCGTCCCCTCTGCTCGCCGAGAATCATGCGGGTCTGCCTCCCGCTCTGGTGCAGGTCGCGGAACTCGATCCGGTCCGCGACGACGGTCTTCGCTATGCGGAAGCCTTGCAGGCAGCGGGTGTACCGGTTCGGTTCACGGAGTACGTCGGGATGCCGCACGGCTATCTCGCCTTCCCGCGCTTCGCTCGGAGTGCGACGCAGGCGTTCTCCGAACTCGTCCGAGAATTACGGACCCACCTCGCGCCGGGCTGACCCCTACTCGGTGAGGGGTGGGTCGACGACGCGGGCGGAACGGCTCTCCAGGTCATCACTTTCCGCAAAACCTGTCACATTGTGACAGTCGGGCGTACGGTCACAACATGGTCGGTCACACCCCTCCACCGAGACGATCCAGGCAAGAACACGCAATGCTGGAAGTCTCCGCCATAGCAGCGGACATGTTCGTCGATCGGGGATTCACCGCGACGAACGTGGCCGATATCGCTGCGGCGGCTGGGGTGTCCTCGCGTACATTCCATCGATATTTCGACGCGAAAGAAGATGCCATAGTTCCGGTGCTGGATATCGGATGGAAATCGTACGTGGCCGCTGTCGACCATCGCCCGGGAGACGAGCCGCTGCTCGACTCTCTCGTCCATGCCCTCGATGGCTCCCTACGGGCCACCAACGTTCCCTCCTACCGGGAGCTCATCGCGATACTCCCTGACTCGCCCGCCCTGCAGCGGGTGTGGCTGAGGATTCACGAGGACTGCCAGCAGGCACTGCAACCGATCGTTGCTCGTCGGCTGGCGCTGACCGATCAGAGCCTCCGTGCGCGGTTCGCTACCGCGTGCATCGTTGCCGCCAATCGGATCGCGACCGAATTGTGGGCGGCAGACTCCAGCATCTCGTCCGAAGAGACTGTCGAGCATTGTCTTTCGATGATCGAGGTCTCGGTACTGCAACCAAGTTCCGCACCACTGTCGACAGGAGAATCACATGAAGCGAGTAGAAGGCAAAGTAGCGCTCATCACCGGAGCAGCGCGAGGACAGGGACGGGCCGAAGCGCTGGCATTGGCCGAAGAGGGTGCTGACCTCATCCTGGTCGACATCGCGGGTACGCCCGCCGCGACGGACTATGCCGCCGCGACCGAGGCCGAGTTGGCTCAGACGGTCGCAGACGTCGAGAAGCTCGGCCGCCGAGTGATTCACACGGTCGGAGACGTTCGAGACCTCGACGCGCTGGAAGCGCTGGTCGCGAAGGGTGTCTCAGCGTTCGGCCGCCTGGACATCGTCGTCGCGAACGCGGGCATCGTGTCCTGGGGTCGCTTCTGGGAGATGGATCGAACCAGGTGGCAAGACATGATCGACATCAATCTCACGGGAGTGTTCAACACCATGAGAGCGGCAGTGCCATCGATGATCGCGTCCGACAACGGTGGGTCCATCATTGCCACGAGTTCTGTCTCAGGCCTCAAGTCCCTTCCGGGGCAGGCTCATTACAGTTCCGCGAAGGCGGGCGTGGTGGGGTTGGTGAAGTCCGCCGCGATCGAGCTCGCGCCGTACCGGATCCGGGTCAACTCCATCCACCCCTGGGGCGTGCGAACACCGATGGGAGAAATGGGCCCCGACGCCGTCAAGGTGTTCGCCGACAATCCGTCCTACCAGGCAGCCATGGGGCAGTACTGGTTCGACCCGCCCATTTCGGAACCAGAGGACATCGCACGCGCCGTGCTCTTTCTGGCAAGTGACGATTCCCGAACCGTGACCGGAATTCAGCTCCCCGTCGACCACGGGGCGAGTAAGATCTGATGGCTCATGGAGAAGACACCGTTGTCGGACAGCGCGCAGGTCGGTGCCGGCGCGGAAGACGGTCGCCACATCCTGGTCGTCGACGACGATGACAGCATTCGCACAGTCGTCAGATGGCAACTGAACGATTCGGGATTCAGGGTCGTGGAGGCGGACGACGGCGCCATGGCGTTACGCCTCATGGCTCGAGATCAACCTCTTCTCGTCGTTCTCGATCTGTCCCTGCGGGCGGTCGGCGGTCTCGACGTCCTTCGTGAGATCCGCTCCGGACGCGCGGAAGTGCCGCGAGACCTACCGGTGATGATTCTTTCGGGGCGTAGCGGCGAAACCGACCGGATAGTAGGCCTGGATCTGGGAGCGGACGACTACCTCGTGAAGCCGTTCTCACCGGGTGAGCTGGCCGCCCGTATCCGGTCGCTACTCCGCCGGGCCACGCCGTTCACCACCCCGCAAGTGGTGTCGATCGGGTCTCTGCGCATCGAGGTGTCGAGTCGTGAGGTGACGGTTGCGCGTGATCGGATCGAACTGACAGTGAAGGAATTCGACCTCCTCTTCTTCTTGGCAACGCACCCCCGTCAGGTCTTCACGCGCCGTCAACTGCTCGAGGGTGTGTGGCATTCCAGTGATTTTCTGGGTGAGGCAACGGTGACAGAGCATGTTCATCGTCTGCGGAACAAGTTGGGCCGAGACCCCGGAGTTCCTCTCATACGTACTGTGCGAGGAGTGGGTTACCACTTCGGCGGTCCTTCCGTTCCGCGATGAACGGCATCGACAGAGTGGACACGGCGGTGACCAGCCTGCTGAGTCCACAGGACCTCACCTACCTGATGGCCCAGCAGATGAAAATTCTCGAGATGGTCGCCGCCGCCGTTCCGGTACAGCACACCTTGGACGCAGTCCTCACCGCACTCGAATGCCTGATGACGGATGCTCGGTGTTCGGTCCTGTTGGTCGCGCCCTCGGGCGATACCCTCCACCACGGCGCCGCTCCCAGTCTGCCGCCCGAGTATCTGCGCGCGATAGAGGGACTCCGAATCGGTCCGCTGTCCGGATCATGCGGGGTGGCTGCGCATCTCGGTGAGCCCGTCATCGCTCGAGATGTTCGGATCGATCACCGGTGGGTCGAGTTCAGAGACAGTGCGGTGGCCTCCGGTCTGATCGCATGTTGGTCGACACCGATCGCAGATCCGTCGGGACGGACTGTCGGCACCTTTGCCGTGTATCACGGCGCCCCGCACTGGCCGACTGCCAGAGAACGACAGTTGGTCGACCGATTCACGTACCTTGCCGCGGTCGCGCTCGAGAACGGCCGCCTGCTCGGCGAACTGATCGAGAGCGAAGAGTTGTTTCGCCGATCCTTCGAGGACAACCCCGCAGGCGCAGCCCTGTTGGGCCTGGATTGGGTATTCCAGCGCGTGAACACATCTTTCGCCGAGCTGGGCGGCCATCGCGTGGAGGACTTGGTCGATCGACGACTGGACTCAGCGTTGCTGTTCGATGCGCACTCCGAGAACCGAATACACGAAACGCTGGCACGGGGTGATGTCTTCTGCGTGACCGAACAGATGGCGGTGATATGCAACGACGGTGCCACGGTGCCGGTCGAGGCAACCTTCTCTCTGGTACGCGGCCGTGACAACACCCCGCTACGGTTCGCTCTGAACCTGGTCGATCTGACCGAGAGACTGTCGGCCGACGAAGCGAGAGCGGAGCGGGAGCGCGCGGAAACAGCACGCCAGGTGGCCGAGTCCCACAGCTCCGCGAAATCGGCTCTTCTCACCTCGGTCAGCCACGAAGTACGTACCCCGCTGCAGGCGATCAAAGGCTTCACCGAACTGCTCCGCACGCTGCCCTTGGACGAGGAACGCCGCGAGGAAGCGCTCGCCCGTATCGATTTCGCCTCCGACCATGTTCTGGATCTGGTCACGGACGTTCTCGACATCAGTCGAATCGAAGCCGGTGTCCTGCCCTTGAACATCGAGCCGACACCCGTTGCTCGAACGGTCCACGACATCACCAGACTGCTGTCCGCGATGGCGGACCGGCGCCACATGTCGGTGAACGTCTCGATCGAGCCGTCACTCGAGGTGTGGGCAGACCTGGGGCGCCTGCGCCAGGTTCTGCTGAACGTGATCGGGAATGCTCTTCGCTACGGTCACGCCGGGGGAGCCGTGGACATCTCGGCGGTGCTCGGAACCTCGATGACGGTGATCACCGTCAGCGATGACGGGGATGGCATACCGCACGACTATCTTCCGAATCTGTTCACGCCCTTCCGGCGTGGACGTGAGGACCGAGGTGTCGGGTTGACAGTTGACGGCTACGGGCTCGGGTTGATGCTTTCTCACGGACTCGTCACGGCCATGGGAGGGACTCTGACCGCGCGCAATCACAGCGACGGTGGCGCCGCTTTCGACATCGCGTTGTCCTCGACACCTCGTGGTGTCTCCCCGACCGGAATGCGCCCACCGGAGAACAGGGACACCGTATGACGTCCGATCCCCCCACGTCCTCGATCTAACGATGCCCGGGGAACCTCGATGCGGCGAAGTCCGCGTACCAACGCACCGCGGTCGGATCATCCACTGATGCGATGTTCACCGCACTACCGATCGACCGGCCGGCCAAGAGTTTCTTGATCGGGATCTCCAGCTTCTTGCCGTTCAGTGTTCTCGGCACAGAAGGCGCCTCGACCATCTCGTCCGGAACGTGCCGGGGCGACAATCGGGTCCGCAACGCGTGAGCGATGTCCTGGCGAAGGCGATCGTCGAGGCGACGACCTGCGGCCGGCACCACGAACAGTCCCAGCCAGTACCCGTCGTCGGGCAGGTCGACACCGACGACCACGGAATCTGCAACCTCGGGCATACCGTCGATGACGTCGTAGAAGTCCGAGCTCCCCAAGCGCACCCCCGCCCTGTTGAGGGTCGAGTCCGAGCGGCCGTGAATGGTGATGCTCTGATCCGCGTGGACCGTCACCCAGTCACCATGCCTCCAGACCCCTGGCCAGACGTCGAAATACGATTCTCGATATCTCGAACCGTCCGGGTCGTTCCACAGCCGAAGCGGCATCGACGGCATGGGTTCTGTGATGACCAGATCCCCCACTTCGCCGATGAGCGGGATCCCCTCGTCGCTCCATGCGGCGGCAGCCACGCCGGCGATCCGACCGCCGATGCGTCCGGGCCGAACCGCGGTGTACGCGTTCCCGCCGACGAAGGAGCCGGCAATGTCGGTGCCACCACTGGTCGAATCGACGTCGATCGTCGAACCGACGTGCTCGCCGACCCAGCGGTAGTCGGCGGCCGGCAGTGATGATCCGCTGACCATCACGTGCCGCAGCGAGCGCATGTCGAAGGTGTCCCCGGGCGACTCGACGGTGCTCGAACCGGCGGATGCCGACACCACCGCGGCACCGAGCAGCATCACGTTCGCGCGGGTTCGGGCCGCGATCTCCCAGACACCGCCCGCGGGATGTCCGGGGCTACCTTCGTACAAGACGATGCTCGCGCCTCGGGACAGTGCGCCCAGCTGCATGTTCCACAGCGCCCAGCCAGTCGATGTGTAGGTGAACAGGCGCTCACCCGCACGGACTGCGCAATAGAGCCCCGACCACTTCAGGCTCTCCAGAACGATCCCGCCGTGGCCGTGAACCAACCCTTTGGGGAGACCGGTGGTCCCCGAACTGAACAGCACCCAGAGTGGATGTGAGAAGTCGACCTGCTCGAATTCCAGGGGCACATCGCGACTGACCACGTCCGCCCAGGGGGTCGAGCCTTCCGGTGGCCAGCGGTCGTACAGATAGGGGACATGAACGACATGCTGCAGCGACGGTAGATTGTCGCGGAGCTGTGCGACCACGTGGCTTCGGTCGATGTCCTTGCCATTCCAGTGGTATCCGTCGACAGCTATCAGCACGGTCGGTTCGAGCTGAGACAGTCGACTGATGGTTCCGTCCGGGCCGAAATCGGGTGAGCAGCAGACCCATACGGCGCCGACCGTCGCTGCCGCGAGAACTCCGATGACAGCGTGTTCGGTGTTCGGCAGATATGCGGCGACTCGGTCCCCCGGGCGCACCCCCGCGCGTCGAAGCCATCCGGACGCTGCGGCCACCGAACGGCGTAGTTCGGCGAAGGTGATGACACGATCGACCGCGCCGATCTCGGACGCGCACACCAGCGCTGTGTCGCTGTCCCGTCCGCGCAGGAGCATGTTCTCCGCCCAGTTCAGCCGCGCCCCGACGAACCATCGTGTGTCCGGCATCGGATCGCTCGTGCGCACGCGGGTCCAGTGCCGCGAGAATGCGACACCGTGATAGTCGGCTATGGACACCCAGAACTCGTCCAGGTTCTCGATCGACCAGGACCAGAACGAATCGTGATCCGGAAAGCGGCGACCTGTGGAGATCTCCAGCCAGTCCAGATAGTCACGCAGGGGTGACTCGGCGATGCTCTCCCCGGTAGGGCTCCACACGACGTCCGGCGATACAGATTCGTCGACCCGGCTGCCACCGGTTCCTGCGCGATGCTCCATACACTCGAATCTAGAGCCGCGTCGCGACAGGGACCTGTCTTGGCGACGATATTGACGACCCGTTGAGAAATACATGTGAACGCATTGATACGAGCGCGTTAGCCTCGGACTCGATCGACGGAACCACCTCCGCCGCATGAATTGTCATCCCTGAGGAGTACCACCGATGAAGCTGGCTCTGTATCTCCCGAATTTCAGAGATCACGTGACGTTGAAGGAATTGGAGGACCTCACGGCACTTGCGGAGGAACTCGATTTCGATTCGGTGTGGACCCTCGATCGCATCGTCGTGCCGGAGGCGTCGGATCGGGCCGAGTTGGAGTATCCGTTCGGCATGATGGCCGATCTTCCCAACGGGCTTCCGGTCATCTCGCGCGGTAAGTGGTTTCAGGGCATGACCCTGATACCGTGGCTCGCCGCCAAGACCGAGAAGCTTCGAATCGGCATGAGCATCATCGACACTCCCTATCGTTCGCCAGGCGTGCTTGCTGCGGAGTTGGCGACCCAAGACCACCTCGCCAACGGTCGGCTGAACGTCGGGGTGGGCGCAGGGTGGATGCCGGAAGAATTTGCTGCGGCCAGCGCGTCACATCTCTTCGCGCGCCGGCACGGGCACGTTCGCGAGACCATCGAGATCATGCAGGGAATCTGGTCGAACGAGTTGTTCGAATATCACGGGGAATTCGCCGATTTCCCGTTGTCCGGATTCGGGCACAAGCCGATCCAGAAGCCTGGTCCACCGATCTATTTCTCGGGACTGAAAGATCCCAGACGATCGGCCAAGCGCATCGCCAAATACGGACTGCAGGGGTGGATCGGAATCCAGGATTCACCCGAGGACATCGCTCGCTGGCGCGGTGAGATGAAGAGGGAGCTCGACGAGCTGGGTCGAGACTTCCCGCCAGGGTTCGACATGTGCAGCATGATCTGGTTCACGATCACCGAGGAGAAGACCGATCAGACGGCGGCCGGGAAGGTGACGAACCTGCTGACCGGTACCGCGCAACAGATCGAGGACCGGCTCAAGCGGTACAAGGATGCCGGAATGACGATGCCGATTCTGTGGCCACCGTTCCGCGATGTACCGACGTCGAAGACGATCGACGATCTCAAGCGATTGGTCGAGGACATCATGCCCAAGGTCGAGGCGAGCTGATCGAGCGCGGAGACCGAGGGGGAGTGCTGTCGCAGTGTCCGACAGTGTGTTTCCACCCCGACATCCCACGTCGCCGTCGAGTTCTGTGATGCGGCGGGTACTCCGTCGCGCGCGGGACGGTGTGTCGGTGAATGTCGATGAGGCCACGGCTCTGTTGCACGCACGCGGAGACGACTTGGCGGACGTGATGGCCTCTGCGTCGCGGGTGCGCGATGCCGGACTGGCGTCTGCGGGTCGACCGAGGACGGTGTCCTACTCTCGCAAGGTCTTCTTACCCATCACGCGGTTGTGCCGCGACACGTGCCACTACTGCACGTTCGTCACGGTGCCCGGCAAGCTCGAAGCCGCCGGACACGGGATGTTCATGGATCCCGACGAGGTCGTCGACGTTGCCCGCAGAGGTGCTGCGGCGGGCTGCAAGGAAGCACTGTTCACCCTCGGTGACAGGCCGGAGGAACGGTGGCCGGAAGCGAGGGCGTGGCTCGACTCCCGCGGCTATGATTCGACTCTCGATTACGTGCGCGCGATGTCGATCAGGGTGCTCGAGGAAACGGGCCTGCTGCCACACCTCAACCCAGGGGTGATGTCATGGCAGGAACTCTCGCGACTCAAGCCGGTGGCCCCGTCGATGGGGATGATGCTCGAGACCACCTCCCGGAGACTCTTCGAGGAGAAGGGGCAGGCGCATTTCGGAAGCCCCGACAAGGATCCCGAGGTCCGACTTCGAACTCTGACCGACGCAGGCCGGCTGAACATCCCGTTCACGACGGGCATCCTGGTGGGTATCGGCGAGACGTTCCTCGATCGGGCCGAGTCGATCATGTCGATTCGTCGGTCGCACAGGTCGTTCGGGCACGTTCAGGAAATCATCGTGCAGAACTTCCTGGCCAAGTCCGATACCGCGATGCGTTCTGTGCCGGACGCCGGTCTCGAGGAATTCCTGGCCACGATCGCGGTGACACGTCTCGTGGTAGGGCCGTCGATGCGTATTCAGGCTCCGCCGAACCTGGTCGAGCCGGAGGAGACCGCGGCGCTGTTGGGCGCAGGCGTCGACGATTGGGGCGGAGTCTCCCCGCTGACCCCCGATCATGTGAATCCGGAGCGGCCGTGGCCTGATCTCGATGTTCTCGCCGAGCTGTCCGCGAAGGCGGGGTATCGACTGGTCGAACGTGTTGCCGTGCAACCGCAATACGTGATGGCGGGTGCGCCGTGGATCGATCCACGTATTTCGGCGCACGTCCGCGCACTGGTAGATCCGGAGACTGGGCTGGCTCGGGAAGAGGTGAACCCGACGGGTCTGCCGTGGCAGGAACCCGACGAGCAGTGGACGTCCTCGGGTCGGGTGAACCTGAACACGGAAATCGACTCACACGGCCGTGACACGGAGAACCGCTCGGATCTGGCGAACGCGTTCGGTGACTGGGAATCGATCCGGGAGCAGGTCCGCGATCTCGTCGGCCTGGAGCGGATGGACCGAGATCTGGTGTCGGCGTTGACGGCAGCGGAGAAGGACCCGGCAGGATTGTCCGACGAGCAGTACCTTGCGCTCGCGACGGCTGACGGGCCGGGACTGGATGCCGTCGCGGCCCTCGCGGACGACCTGCGCGCGCAGGTCAACGGTGACGCGGTCACGTACGTGGTGAACCGGAACATCAACTTCACCAACATCTGCTACACCGGTTGTCGGTTCTGCGCGTTCGCTCAGCGTAAGGGCGATGCTGACGCGTTCACGTTGTCCACCGCGGAGGTGGCCGACCGGGCGTGGCAAGCGCATGTCGTCGGCGCCACCGAGGTGTGCATGCAGGGCGGTATCGATCCCGAGCTCCCGGTGACCGGGTACGCGGACCTGGTGCGGGCGGTGAAGGCCCGCGTGCCGGCGATGCACGTGCACGCGTTCTCTCCGATGGAGATCGTCAACGGAGCTTCGCGCGGCGGCCAATCGATCCGAGAATGGCTGATCGAACTGCGGGCCGCCGGGTTGGACTCGATCCCGGGAACCGCGGCGGAGATCCTCGACGACGAGATTCGGTGGGTGCTCACCAAGGGCAAGTTGCCTGCGGCCGAGTGGATCGAGGTGATCACCACTGCGCATCGAGTGGGGCTACGGTCGAGCTCGACGATGATGTACGGACACGTCGACAATCCGTCACACTGGGTCGGTCACCTGAACGTGCTCAGGAGGATCCAGGACGAGACCGGTGGGTTCACGGAGTTCGTGCCGCTGCCGTTCGTTCATCAGTCATCGCCCCTGTATCTGGCCGGCGCCTCGCGGCCCGGTCCGACCACTCGGGACAATCGCGCGGTGCACGCTCTGGGTCGGATCATGCTGCACGGTCGGATCGACAACATCCAGACGTCATGGGTGAAGCTGGGAGTCGCAGGAACTCGCGCGATGCTCGACGGAGGTGCGAACGATCTGGGCGGGACTCTGATGGAGGAGACGATCTCGCGGATGGCGGGTTCGCAGAACGGTTCGGAGAAGACCGTCTCCGAGCTGCACGAGATCGCCGGCGGGATCGGACGAGCGGTTCGTCAGCGCACCACCACCTACGGAACGGTGGGCGCTGCAACGGTTGTCGACTCGATCTGACGACGAGTGCCGCACGAGAAAGCGCTCACCCGGGTCGCCCCGGGTGAGCGCTTCGAACCAGTCGTTCCGAGCCTCTACTGCGCGGGTACCGAGGCAGCGGGTGCCATCGAGACGGTGCTCTTGTCGTCGGCGCTCATTCGCGCTCGAGGGCACGCATTCACATGCGTGCCGAGCAGGTCGACCTGGTACCCATCGGGATACTCCTTCGCGACCAGGTCCTGTGCGAGTGCGGTGAGCCCGCCTGGCATGGGGTCCAGCTTTGCGTACAGTCGCATCAGTTTCCGACTGATCTTCTTCGCGCGGGGGCTCGGCAGGTCGAATCCACAATTGGTGATCAATCGGTCATCGGGACCCACGGAGAAGAAGAACGCCTGGATCGGTCGATGCAGGATCTTCGGGTAGTCCTTCAACACGTAGTCGAGCAAGGTGGCACCGAGGCGCTTGTTCTGTGGCTCGTAGGCGATTTGCGCGTCCAAGTAGTCTGCGCAGAAAGTCTCCATTGCTTCGAGCGTTTCTGGATACGGCATCTTCTTCTCGCCGCCGTACATGTGACGAGCGCGAAGCTTCACGAACGTGACCGCCGCAAGCTTTTCCTTCTCGGTGACGGGGCGCCATCCGTAATTCTCGGCATACCAGATGTAGGACACGGCTTCCCAGCATCCGATGAACACATAGTCCTCGGGATGAATGTCGTACTGACGATGCATCTCGTTGACCCGGCGCATCGAATCCCTACCGAGACCCGGGACGAACCCCTTGTCGTGAATGTGGTGGTCCAGCAGGACTGTGTCCACCAGTCGCTTCTGGAGTTCGTCTTCGAATTGGCGAGACTGGGTGAGGATGCGACTGATTCGCGGAACGGCGAAGGTCACGAACAATCCACCGGTGACTGCGAATGCGCTCGACGCCTTGAAGTCGTCGACGAACAATCGGTAGACCTCGACGCAATCGTCGACCGGGTCCAGTTTCTCGATTTGCTTCAGCCTGCTGTGCTTGTCTTCGAGTGCCGGTGCGCCGAGCGCTTTGCCCAATACATTTCGGACTTTTCGGCTCACTCGGGAACCCCGTGGCAGTGTGTCGGACATCGAATATCTTCCTCCTCGGCTGGGGCACCTCCAGAACGTATGGATGTGAGCGGTGCCACTCGGAACGATTGTGTCGTGTGTCTGGGTATTCGCGGGTACAACTTCTACTCAACGCTTCCTCAACGAGTGCTTCTCGCACCGAATCGCTGCCGAACCGTCGATCGTGCCCGGGCTCGACCACTCGACGATCGACGTGGGTGGATCAGCGCTCTGACACGAGGCATCGGCCAAAAGAGTATCATAATCAGTGTGACCTGTGTCATGCTGTGGTCGATGTCAGAATCTGTCACCTCGTTCTGGAAGTCGCCGACGACGTCCGGTCGCCGGGTGCACACCCGGGCACCGACAGCCGGCCCCGTCGACCGCAGAACCAGCCGGTGAAGACAGCTCGACCGAGAAAGAAGGACTCCATGAAAGTGCAAGCGTCCGTCCTGTGGGAGTTCGGCGACAACTGGCACCCGTCGACGATCGACCTCGATGATCCGGGACCCGAGGAGGTGCTGGTGCGGGTGGCATACGCGGGTCTCTGCCACTCCGACGAGCACACCCGTCGCGACCCGGACGCCCGCAAGCCGATGATCGGCGGACACGAGGCGTCCGGGATCGTCGAGCAGGTCGGGTCGGGGGTCGAGGACATCGAGGTCGGCGACCACGTCGTGTTCTCGTTCATCCCGACGTGTCGCAAGTGCCGATGGTGCGTGTCCGGGCAGTCGTACCTGTGCGACCTGGGCGCAACCATCGCAACCGGAGTCATGCCCGACGGCACGTTCCGGTTCCACGGGCGGGGCGAGGACATCGGCGGTCTGGCGATGCTCGGTACTTTCGCCGAACGCACGGTCGTGTCCAAGAACTCCTGCGTGAAGATCGACCCGACCATCCCGCTGGACGTCGCCGCGCTCGTGGGTTGCGGCGTGCCCACGGGGTGGGGGTCGGCCGTCAACGTCGCACAAGTGCGACCCGGTGAGGTCGTCATGGTGTACGGCATCGGGGGGATCGGTGCCAATGCGGTACAGGGCGCGTTCCACTGCGGAGCCAGCCACGTGATCGCAGTGGAGCCGAAACCGTTCCGGCGTGAGTTCGCCGAGTCGCTCGGTGCCGAGGCCTACGCCACGCACGACAAGGCTCTCGCCCGAGTTGCCGAGCTGACGAACGGGCAGGGTGCCGATGCCGTGATCGAGACGGTCGGGGTTCTGACCGCCGAGATCACAGCGCAGTGCTTCGAGTCGACGCGCAAGGCGGGCCGACTGGTGCTCGCCGGCATGGCCGACAGCTTCAGCGACCTCAACGTCCAACTGCCAGGCCAGTTTCTGAGCCTGTACGCCAAGCAGGTTCTCGGCACGCTCTACGGAGGATGCAACGCGCACGTCGACATTCCCAAGCTGCTCGACCTCTACCGCAACGGTCAGCTCAAACTCGACGAGCTGATCACGCGCCGATACACGTTGGACCAGATCGCACAGGGTTACCAGGACATGGCCGATGGAACCATCCTGCGCGGCGTCGTCGAGATCAACCCAGAATGAAGGAGCACCTCATGACCGACAGCGGCATCCCCCAGCACCACGCGAGCCAGATCTTCGTCGGCGGCACGTGGCGCGCACCGACCGGCAGCCGACGCATCGCGGTGGAGAACCCGGCGACCGGTGAGATCGTCGCCGACATCCCCGAGGCTGGCCCCGAGGACGCTGCGACCAGCGTCGCCCTGGCGGCCGAGGCGTTCGACAAGGGGGTGTGGTCAGGACTCGACATCACCGAGCGAGGCAAGGTCCTCACACGCGTCGCCGATCTGCTGGACGAGCACCGTGATCAGTTCATCGAGTACGTCGTGCGCGACCTCGGCTCCGCCCGAGCCTTCGCGGCGTTCGTGCACGACATCTCCATCGACATCTGGCGCGACTACGCCCGTCGAGGCGACGAGGTCGCGCTGGAGACGGTCGAGACGGGGCCCGACGGGCGGACCGTGCTGCTGCGCAAGGAGCCCGTGGGCACCGTGCTGGCCGTCGTGCCGTGGAACGGTCCCATCGTCCTCGCGTCCCTCAAGCTGGCGCCGGCGCTCCTGGCTGGGTGCTCGGTCGTCATGAAGCCCGCGCCGGAGACGCCGCTCGCGCCGCTCCTGCTCGCGGACATCCTCGCCGAGGCCGGTGTGCCGGAGGGCGTCGTCAGCATCCTGCCGGGCGGCCGCGAGCTCGGTGAGGCGCTGCAGGCCCAGCCCGGCCTCGACATGGTGAGCTTCACCGGCGGCACCGAGGCCGGCAAGGCGGTCATGGGTGTGGCCGCCAAGAACCTCCAGAGGATGACGCTCGAACTCGGCGGCAAGTCGGCGGCGATCGTGCTCGACGACGTCGAGCCGGTCGACGTCATGCCGGCCCTCGCTGCCGGGATGCTCGGGGGAAGCGGACAGGTGTGCACCGCCCTCACCCGCGTCCTGGTGAGCAAGGAGCGTCACGACGTGTGGCGCGACGCGCTCAAGGAACTGTTCGAGAGCCAGGTCATCGGTGACCCCGACGACGAGGCGACCACGTACGGTCCGCTGGCGTCGCAGGCCCAGATGACCCGGGTGCTCGCTCGCATCCAGGACGCCGAGGACGACGGGGGAGTCATCGTCACCGGTGGTGAGGCCCTCGATCGTCCCGGCTACTTCATCGCGCCGACGCTGGTGGACGGTGTCACGACCAACATGCGGGTGGCCCAGGAGGAAGTCTTCGGGCCGGTGTTCGCCCTCATGGTCTACGAGGACGTCGAGGATGCGATCCGGATCGCCAACGACTCGCAGTTCGGCCTCTCGGGAGCGGTGATGACCCACGACATCGCCGCCGGGGTCGAGATCGGTCGTCGTATCCGCACGGGGACGTTCAGCGTCAACGGGTTCGGAGCGCACATGTCGTTCCCCTTCGGCGGCTACAAGCAGTCGGGGATGGGGCGCGAGGGCGGCGCGGCGGGCCTCGACAGCTTCCTCGAGATCAAGCAGATCGCGCTCCCGGCCGGCGCGCAGCTGAGCTGACGGGCCCCTGGCGAGGGCCCGTCAGGGCGGGCGGCGCTACTTGACGGCGCCGCCCGCGTCGACCGGCAGGGTCACCCCGGTGATGAACTTCGCTTCGTCGGAGGCGAGGAACAGCACGGCGTTGCTGATGTCCTCGGGCTCGGTGTAGGGGACCGGCAGCAGGTGCATCGTGGCCATCGCGACCTCCGCATCCGCGGCCGTCGGATGGGGCAGGTCGGGGCGGAAGGCGCGGTAGAGCGCGTCGTGCATGATCATCGGAGTTTTGACGTTGCCGGGGTGGACGGTGTTGACCCGGATCATGTGTGGGGCGAGCTCGTGGGCGTACGAACGCATCATGCCCACCAGCCCGTGTTTGGACTCTCCGTAGCCCCCGCCGGCGCCCAGCGCACGCAGTCCGGCCATCGAGCTGGTGATGATGACGGAGCCGCCGCCGCCCGAGTCGATCACGTGCTGCTTCGTCGCCTCGACCGTGCAGAAGACGCCGGTCAGGTTGACGTCGACCACCTGACGGAACATCCGTACACGCGTCTCGGCATCGGCGTCCGCCGACATCGAACCGGTGATGCCGGCGTTGGCGCAGACGATGTCGAGCCTTCCCAGCTCGGCCACCCCGTCGTCCACAGCCTCCTTCAGCTGCGTGAAGTCACGGACATCAGCTCGTCGAGCGACCATCCGTCGACCGAGCGCCTCGACACCGCGCACCGTTTCTGCCAGATCGTCCGGCGTCGCCATCGCATAGGGCACACCGTCGATCTGCTCGCAGATGTCGATGCCGATGATGTCGGCCCCTTCGGCGGCCAGCGTCAGCGCATGGGAGCGGCCCTGGCCGCGCCCGCTCCCGGTGATGAAGGCAACCTTGCCGTCGAGTCGACCCATGATGTGCTCCTCGTTGTGTGCCATGTGGACGCGTAGAGTGTACTCAATACTGAGATCGTCCGGACAGAATCGAAGGAGCACCATGGAAGGCTTGTCCCTCTACATCGTCCAGACCAATGCGGTCGAAGGACGCGACGACGAGTTCAACGAGTGGTACGACTCGACGCACGTCCCGGACGTGCTGTCGATCGACGGTTTCGAGTCCGCGCAGCGGTTCACGCGCTCGACGGCACTGGACCGACCCGACGTCCCGACGCCGCCGTACGAGTACGCGACGCTCTACGAGATCAGCGGTGACCCGGTGGAGGCTCTCGGCAGGCTGGGTGCCGCAGTGCAGGGTGGGCAGATGGAGCTCTCGGACGCCATGGTGCCCGGTAGTGGATCTCTGTTGCTCACTCCTGTGGGTGTCAAGGTCGTCGCGCCGAACCGTGGTGAGTGACCAAAGCTATGTGCCAACACTGTATTAGGTATACTTTTTAGCGCGAGTGTCCAACACTGCCGGACGGAGGTCGACGCTCCGGGCCCGGCCCTGACGAACAAGGGGTACGAGATGACCGACGGCCTGGAAGACCTGCTGCGGCGTGTGAAGCGACTCGAGGACGAGAGGGAGATCCGCGAGCTTCTCTCCCGGTACGCGTTCGCGGCCGACTTGGGGTACGCAGCCTCGTATGTCGACCTCTACGCCGAGGACGGGCGCGTCAACCTCGGTGCGGGGCGCTTCGGCGCGCCGCGCGACGGGCGGACCGCGTACGTCGGGCACGAGGAGATCTGGGAGTTCATCACCGACACTCCGCATGTCGAGCAACAGGGCAACTGTCAGCACCATGCGTTGACCGGACCGCTGATCCTGCACATCGACGGCGACGACGCTATCGCCGAGGGCTACTCGCTCGTCATCGTCAAGAGCGACGAGGACAGCCGCCGCACCCGTAGTGCCCGACCGGTCAAGCCGGCCATCAACATCAGCGGTGCGAACTTCAATCACTGGACGCTGCGTCGCATCGACGGCAGCTGGAAGATTCAGGAGCGGCTCAACCGTGAAGTGGGCGATCCCCTGGCGTATCAGGTGGTCGGCACGACCATGCGCGGCGCAGAGCCCGACGACGTCAGCGTCAACCCGTTCGGCTCCTCGGGCCCACAGGGCTGAGATGCGCTGAAATAGGTGGGTCCTTCATGACCAGACCCGTCCTTAGAAGAGTATGCTCAATTCATGCAGATCGACTTGGACCAGGCTGATGCCGACTTCCGGGACGACGCGGCCTCCTGGTTGCGCGCCCACGTGCCCACCGATGAGCGCCCACCCACCGGCGAGTCCATGGTCGACTTCGACCGCGCATGGCAGCGCTGCACGTTCGACGGAGGATGGGCGGGTGTGTCCTGGCCGGTCGAGCACGGAGGCCGCGGACTCTCCCTCCTCCAGCAGCTGATCTGGTGGGAGCAGTACGCCCTGTCGGGTGCTCCACACATCGGCGTGTTCTGGGTGGCGACGAGTCACGCCGGACCCACGTTGATCCTGAACGGAACGCCTGAGCAGCAGCAGACGCACCTACCCGCGATCCTGCGGGGTGAGTCGACCTGGTGCCAGGGCTTCTCCGAGCCGTCGGCGGGCTCCGACCTCGCGGGTGTCCGGACCACGGGACGTGTCGACGGCGACGACCTCGTCGTCAACGGGCAGAAGATCTGGACGACCCATGGGCAACACAGTGACTTCCAAGAGCTGTTGGTCCGAACCGACAGCGACCCGAGCAGCCGCCACAAAGGGCTCACCTGGGTCATCTGTGACATGAACACTCCCGGCATCGAGGTGCGGCCCATCATGACGATGGCCGGTATCCCGCACTTCTGCGAAGTCTTCTACGACGATGTCCGCATTCCCCTCTCGAACGTCGTGGGTGGTGTCGGCAACGGCTGGGCCACGGCGATGTCGACGCTCTCGTTCGAGCGCGGTGCCGGTTTCGTGGTCGAGCAGATCCGGCTTTCCCGATATCTCGACGAAGTCGTCGACCATGCCGAGAACCACACGGGTCCCGACGGCAAGCGCGCCGCGATCGAGGACGACGAGATCTACCGTCGCATCGCGTCGGCCCGGTCCGAACTCGCGGCTCTGCGTGCCGTGACGTACGCGGCAGTCTCGCGCAACCGGGTGACCGGCAAACCGGGGCCCGAGGGATCGATGTCGCGTCTGCTGTTCGCCGAACTCGAGCAGAACGTGCGAGCACTGGCGATGGACGTCGTCGGGCTCGACGCGCTCGAATACCAGATGCCGTTCACCCCGCAGGCGTGGTCGGGAGAGTGGCTGTACTCGCCGTCCGCGACGATCGGAGCCGGCACGTCGGACATTCAACGCAACATCATTGCCAACCGCGTCCTCGGACTGCCCCGCTAACGGAGACATTGTGAACCTCGAACCCACGCAAGATCAGAACGATCTCGCCGCGACAGTCCGCAAGTTCATCGATGCCGAGCTGCCGCTGTCGATGCTGCACCGACCGGTCGAGGCCGACCGTCGCCGCAGAACCTGGATGCGGACGGCCGACCTGGGATGGCTTGCCCTCGGTGTCCCGGAGAGCTCGGGCGGGGTGGGACTCGGCCTGGCAGACGAGACCTTCCTCCTCGAGGAACTGGGTCGCGGTCTCGTGAGTGGGCCGTACCTGCCGACGATGCTCGCGACACAGCTGGCCGTCGCGAACGACGCTGCCGATCTCGTCGAGGAGCTGAGCTCCGGGGAGCGCCGCGCCGGACTTGCCGTCGTCCGTGGCGACGACGAGCCGCTCGTCGTGGTCGACGGCATCGACACCGACTACCTGCTGCTGTGGTCTGCGGACGCCGTCTCGCTGATCCGTACGCCCGACGACCTGCAGGACATCGCGTCGTTGGATCCCGGTACGGCCTTCGGCCACGTACGGCGTCCCGAGTCCGACGCGCTACTCACCGCTGACGACGCGACCGTGAAGGCCCTGCACTCTCGGGCGGCCGTGCTGACAGCGGCGCAGCTCGCCGGGATGCTTCAGGCCATGCGTGACATGTCGGTCGGGTATTGCAAGACCCGGACGCAGTTCGGGAAACCCATCGGCAGTTTCCAGGCCGTGTCGCGGCGCTGTGCCGACATGGCAGTCCGCGCGTGGTCGTCGACGTCGCTGGCTCGCATGGCGGGTCTGTGCATCGATGCAGGACGGGTCGACGGCCCCTACGTCGCCGCGACCGCCAAGACCGTCGCCGGCACCGGCGCGGCAGCCAGCGCGAAGGACAACATCCAGAATCTCGGCGGCATCGGCTTCACAGGCGAGCACGACGCGCACTTGTTCTACAAGCGCGTGCGGATCATCGACACGGTGTGGGGGGACTCCCGCCACCAGGCCACTCAGGTCAACGACGGCTACCCGGGCATCCTGGGAATCGGCAGCGACCACGGCCTGAGCCTGCGCGGAGAGTACTGATGACAGGCCCGCTCAACGTCCCGTCGAGGCTGCGAGCGATCGCGTCGCGACGAGGTCACCAGATCGCACTGATCGATCCGTGGGGACACACGACATGGACCGAGATGATCGACGGCATGGACGGTGTCGCCGCGGCGCTGCGCGGCACAGGCCTGACGGCGGGCGACCGCGTCGCAATCGCCATGGAGCCGTCGACGACCTACGTGACCGTGGTCCTGGGTGCACTCGGAGCCGGCTTGGTGCCGGTGCCGATCAACACCCGTCTGACCCCCTACGAGATCGCGGCCTTCCTCGAACCCATTCAGCCTGCTCTGGTCGTCACCGACCACACACATGTCGAGACGGCACGGGCCACCGGCTACGACGTCGTCGTGTTGGCGGCGTCGCACTCGACGACGGATCTGCGCGCACGTCTGGCGCCCTTGGCCGGCGAGCCGACGGTGTTCGCGCCTGTCTCCGAGGACGCACCTGCGATCATCTTCGCGACAGGCGGCACGACCGGCATTCCCAAGGGAGTCTGGTACGACCACCGTGGCCTGTGGCTGTGGTTGAACGCGTCCGCGGCATCGAACCCGGGAACGAGGTTCGATGTCGAGCTGTACTTCGCACCGTTCTTTCACATCGCTCTGGGCACGAACCTGCTCTCTCGCCTGTTCGCGGGCGGAACCGTGCACATTCTGCGCAAGTTCGACGTGACTCTCGCGCTCGAGGCCATCGCCCGAGGTGCCACTCGGATCACCGGCGCACCGACGATGTTCGCGGCCATCAAGTCCCACGAATCGTTCGACTCGACTCCGCGCGGCAGTATGCGAGCAATCCGACTGGGTTCGATGGCAGCCAACGCCGACTTCATCGCGCAGGTCATGCTCGACTACCCCACCGCTGCGATCCGCACGGGGTACGGAGCCACCGAGTTCGGACCGCTCATCGGCGTGGAGCACGAAGACCTGGTCGCCGGGCGGCTGACCGGCATCGGTAGACCCCACCCGGGAGCCGACGCGCGCATCCTGCGCGCGGACGGCACCGAGGCCGACTGCGGGGAGGTGGGCGAGATCGTGGTCAGCGCGCCCTGGCAGAGCCGCGGGTACTGGGGCAGACCCGACGAGACCGAGGCGACCTACACCGCCGAGGGGATCCGTACCGGAGATCTCGGTGCGGTCGACGACGACGGCTGGTTCTCCATCAGTGGACGTCTGAAGGAGATGGTCATCACCGGCGGGGAGAACGTGTTCCCCACCGAGGTCGAGGACGTGCTGCGTCGCCACCAGGCGGTCCACGACGTCATCGTCTACGGCGTGCCCGACGAGTACTGGGGCGAGCGGGTCGAGGTCGGAATCGTCTGCACCGAGGGCGGGGACGTCGAGCTCGACGAGTTGCGCGAGTTCGCGCGGCCCTACCTCGCCGGCTACAAGCTGCCGAAATCGCTCGTCCGCATTCGTGAGGTACCGCTGACGACAGTCCAGAAGCCCGACCGCCGGGCCGCGCGAGCTGCGTCGATCGAGAGCTCGTCCGTCTGACGTTCGCGGGGAGCAGGCCGCGCGGCCCGGCGGACGCGACCGGTCAGGCCGAGACTCCGCGAGCAATGTCCTTCAGTGCGGCGTCGGTGTCCTGGAGCTGATCCACGGAGAACTCCTGCTGCAGCGCGACGATCTTCTTGCACCAACCGAAGTCACGTGACGAGTTGACGGCGTCCGCCGCCACCACGACGCCCTCACGCAGATAGAAGGCGATGAAGCTCCGCGCACTCATGTCACCCCGCACGGCGACCTGATCGTGGCCGGCCGAGAGCCCCACCATCTGGAGCTTCAGGTCGTACTGGTCCGACCAGAACCAGGGCGGCGACTGGGTCGGCGCCGCGGCCTGCATCACGGTGGCTGCCGCCACCCGCGCGTGTTCGAGCGCGTTAGGCACCGACTCCAGACGGATCGTGGTCCCGGCGTGCACGGAGGGAAAAGCGGCGCAGTCGCCGATCGCCAGGACGTGCGGATCACTCGTCCGGCAGTGCTCGTCGACGACGATGCCGTTCTCCACGAGCAGCCCGGCCGCAGCGGCCAGCTCGACGTTGGCGACTCCGCCGATACCGGCCACGACGAGATCGCAGGGCAGCACTGTTCCGTCGTCGCACAGCACCTCGGTGATGTGACCGTCCGGTGCGAAGGTGAACCCGGCGACCGAGGTGTCGAGCAGGATCTCCACGCCTTCGTCGTGATGCACTCGGCGGTAGAACTCGGACACCACCGGGGCCGTCACGCGTGCGAGCAGACGGTCCTGTCCCTCGATCACCGTGACGGCCACGCCACGGCCGCGCGAGGACGCGGCGACCTCCAAGCCGACATAACCGCCGCCGACCACGACGAGACGAGCGCCCGCGCGCAGCTGGGGACGCAGCCTCTCGGCATCGGCGACCGAGCGCAGGTAGTGCAGATTCGGTGCATCGTCGGGGACGGCGATGCCGATCGACGCCAGGGTCCGCGCTCGCGCCCCCGTGGCGAGGATCAGAGTCTCGTAGGTCGCAGTTCCACCATCGGCGAACGTGACGACCCGATCGGTCGTGTCGATCTCGACGGCACTCGCTCCCAGCAGGGTGTCGATGCCGGCCGATTCGTAGGCTTCGGCGCGACGATCGAGGAGATCGTCCAGATCCACCTCGCCGGTCAGCAGTCCCTTCGACAGCGGGGGGCGGCGATAGGGAAGAAGGGGCTCGTCGCCGGCTACCAGGATCGCGCCCGTGTGGCCGAGACGTCGCAGGGACACCGCGGCCTCGCCGCCGCCCTGCCCGGCTCCGATGACGAGTACGTCGGTGGTGTGCGTGCTGCTCACGATTGATCCGTCCAGCTGGTCGTGGTGGGTGGGGTGGAATCGAGGCCCTGGCGGCCGGAGACGTCAGAGCTGGGAGGCGGGCACGCGGACGACCGTGGAGGTCTCGCCGCGCAGGTTCAGCTGGCAGCTCAACCGGCTCTCCGGCTCCGGGTCGACGGCGCACTCCAGCATGTCGGCCTCCTCGGCGGTGGGCGGCTGGAAAGGCGACTGGTCGTCGACGTAGACGTGGCACGTCGCGCACGTCAGCTCGCCCCCACAGTCGGCGATGATGCCGGGGACGAGATTGTCCATGGCCGACTGCATGACGGAGGTGTCGTCGGCGACGTCGACGACGTCTTCGCGACCGTCGGCCTGGATGAAGGTCACACGGGGCATGTAGGTCTCCTCGGGAGATCGAAAGTGCAGGGGAGAAGGCGGATGTCGATGGGGACGGGCACGGTGACCGACCGAGCGCCGAGGTCAGACATCGACCTCGGGAGTCTCGTCGTTCAGGGTCCATCGGTCGGGGAACGGGATGGACACCCGCGCGTGCTGGCCGCCGTCACCGGTCGGTATCGCGGTCCCGGACATGTACTGGGACTCGTCGCTGGCGAGGAAGATGACGGGCCAGGCGTTGTGGGCGAGGCTGGGCGGTTCCGGGATCCGGAGCGGCATGACCGCGTGGGTGGGGTCCCAGGGGCCGGCCATCTGCTCGTACGACCGACCGAGCACCGGTGCCTCGGGGTCCTGCCCGAAGTTTGCCGACATGCCGTGGGTGGGGCAGGTCGCGTTGACGCGGATGCCGTACTTGCCGAAGTCGTACGCGGCGGCACGCACGATCCCGATCGCACCCGTCTTGCCGGCGACGTACGCGCCGAAACCCGGGTAGGCCACGAGAGCGGAGGCCGAGGTGGTGACGACGATGCTTCCTCCGCCGGTGGTCTTCATGGCGCGGACCGCGTGCTTGATCGTGAGGAAGACGCCGAGGAAGTTGACATCGTTGACGGTGTTCCACTCCTCGACGGTGACGTCCTCGAACGCGACGGAACCGAAGCCGGGAACGGTCACACCGGCGTTGGCGTGCGCGACGTCGAGCCGGCCGTAGGTGTCGACCGCATGGGCCACGCCGGCTTCGATGTCGGACTCACTGGTGACGTCGACTCGAATGCCCGATGCGGTGCCGCCTGCGGCTTCGATCGCCTCGACGACCGGCGCGATCCGCGACTCGATCTTGTCGGTCACGACGACCCTGGCCCCCTCCTGAGCTGCGAGGAGGGCAGTCTCTCGCCCGAGGCCCGATCCGGCACCCGTGATGAGCATGACCTTGTTCTGAAGTCGGTTCATGGTGTCTTTCGTGTCGGTGGATGGGCGCCGGTCCGGCGCCGGGTGTCGTGGGCGCTACTCGACCACGCGGATGGCGGCCTCGGGGCATGCGCCGGCACCGACTCGTGCCTGCGATTCGTGTCCCGGGGCGACCTCGTTCGAACCTTCCTGGGCGATGTAGCCGATCTCGTCCGAGGAGTACACGGCCGGGGCTTCGGTGTAGCAGCGTCCGTGCCCTTGGCACTTGGCGTTCTCGACGACGATCTTCACTGTTCCTCCTGGATGGCGTTCAGCCCGGTCGACGGCGCCCGGATCAATTAAGGATACTGTGATGCGGGATACACTACGCGTATGGTGCGCATTACTCAGACCAGATCGGCTGAAAAACCACCGTAGCCTCAAAACCGCATCCTCTTATCGCTCTTACATCTGAAGGAGACGTCATGACCGACGCGACTGTCACGGAGAGTCCCGACTTCGACGTGCCCGATCACGTGCCAGCCGAGCTGGTCAGGGTGTTCGACCATTTCAACGAGCCCGGTCTGAAGGCGAATCCGGTGACGTTCTACGACGAGATTCGCCGTAGCGACCACCCCACCTTCTGGAGTCCTGTCTTCGGAGGGTTCTGGGTCCTGACCCGTTTCGACGACATCAAGACCGTGCTGCAGGACGCCGAAGGCTTCAAGAACGAGCACATGAGCTTCCCGGGCAAGAGTGTGTGGCCCCGCAAGCTCATCCCGGTCGAGCTCGACCCGCCGCTGCACATGCCGTACAAGACCGTCGAGGCGAAGGCGTTGTCGCCGGTCAAGGTCCGCGACCTGGCGCCGGCCATCACGACCGACGTCAAGGAGCTTCTCCAGCCGATCCTCGACAACGGTTCGTGCGAGTTCTTCCATGACTTCGCCCAGCCGATGCCCACGACGGTGTTCTGCCGGTTGTTCGGTCTGCCCATCGAGCAGGCAACCACCTTTCTGCAGTGGGAGACCGACCTGATCCACGGGAGCCAGCACGGCGACAGCGCCACGCTCCGGCTGGAGGCGGGACTCAAGATTCAGTCCTACCTCGAGGGGCTGATCGCCGACCGGCTCGAGAATCCCGTCGACGACCTGATCTCGATGTTCACCCAGTCCGAGGTGCACGGTCGCCGCATGACGCCCGACGAGACGCTGGACATGTGCTACCAGCTGTTCATCGCCGGTCTGGACACCGTCACGAGTGCGCTGTCCTTCTGCTTCTCGTTCCTCGCGACGCACCCCGAGCATCGTCGGCAGTTGTACGAGGATCCGTCGCTCGTCCCCAACGCGATCGAGGAGCTGATGCGCACGCACAGCTTCATCTCGGGCAACCGAGTGGCGCAGGCGGACGTCGAGGTCGGCGGAGTGCTCATCAAGAAGGGTGAGACCGTTCTCTACGCCCTCGCGTCCGGATCGCGTGACGAGTCGCTCGTCGAGCACGCGGACACCGTCGACTTCACCCGCGAAGGCATCAAGCACCTCGCATTCGGGATCGGTCCCCACCGGTGCGTCGGATCCCACCTGGCGCGGATGCAGCTGCAGATCGTGATGCGTGAGTGGTTCGCCGCGACGGAGGACTTCGAGCTCGCCGAGGATGCGGAGATCGTCTACCGGCCGGCCGGCTCGTCGGGCATCATCCACCTGCCGCTGGTCGTGACGCCCAGAGCCGTCGATGCGGGAGCATCCGCATGAAGGTGACTTTCGACAGTCTCGGCCTGGAGTGCGCGGCAGATCTCTACTTGCCGGAGGGTGCCGACCCCGACGCAGAGCTGCCCGGAATCGTGCTCGGACACGGCTTCGGTATGGGCAAGGCGGCGCTGGTGCAGCAGGGCCGGCACTTCGCCGCGGCGGGATTCGCCGCATTGTCGATCGACTACCGCTACTTCGGAGAGTCGGGGGGCGAGCCGCGCGAGAAGAACTTCCCACTCGACAAGGTCGAGGACTACCGCAATGCGATCAGCTACCTCCAGTCACGACCCGAGGTCGACGCGGACCGGATCGGGATCTGGGGGACGAGCTTCTCCGGCGGCACCGTCATCCACGTCGCGGGTGTCGATCGCCGGGTCAAGGCCGTCGTGGCCCAGGTGCCGGTCTCCGACGGCCGCGGGTGGCTGCAGGTGTTACGGAACCCGAGCCAATGGGAGGAACTGCTCGACGAGCTCGAGGCCGACCGCCGCGGCAGGTTCGCCGGTCAGCCCTCCGGCACGATTCCGTCGATCGGTCTGTCGGGCGAACGAGCAGTCCTGCCGTGGAAGGGACCCCGTGACACGTCGATGACCACCTCGGTGCCGATGGCGCTCGAGTCGCTCGAGAAAGTGGCCGAATGGCGGCCGCTCGCATTCGCCCGGGAGATCGCTCCGCGTCCGGCCCTCGTCATCGCAGGGAGTGGCTACGACGTGATCCATCCGTTCTCGATGGCGCTGGACGTGCACGCTGCCCTCGAGGAGCCGAAAGAGCTGACGGTGCTGCCGTTCGAGGGCATGGCCTTCTACGGTGGGCCGGGGCTCGTGGCGTCGTTGGCCGTGGCGACGACGTTCTACCGGACCCACCTGGGTTCGACGGTCGCCGAGAAGCAGAAGGCGCTCGAGCCGACGGCCGCATCGGATTCCGACCGGTGACCCGCGCGGACCGCGACCGGCCCGCCTACTTCGACGCCTACCCCACGATCGCCTTCGATCGCGACGATCTGGGCGTCCTGACGGTCAGGCTGCACAGCGACGACGGCCCGGTCAGGTACTCGCCGCAGCACCACCACGACTGGGTGCGGGCGTTCGTGGACATCGCGGACGACCGCGACAACCGCGTGATGATTCTGACGGGCACCGGGGACAGCTTCATCGACGTCTTCGCCTGGGACGAGCGCACGGCGGACGCCCAGATGTGGGACGTCATCTACTACGAGGGCAAGCATCTGCTCCGGCGGCTGCTCGACATCGAGATCCCCGTCATCGGGGTGGTGAACGGAGCCGCGACGATCCACGCCGAGCTCGCCCTCCTGTCGGACATCACCCTCGCGTCCGAGAGTGCGATCCTGCAGGACAAGGCGCACGTTCTGGCCGGCTCGGTCCCCGGGGACGGCGTCCAAGTGGTGTGGCAGGAGTTGCTCGGCCCGAACCGCGGACGGTACTTCCTGCTCACCGGTCAGGTGTTGTCGGCGGCGGAGGCGCTCGACCTCGGTGTCGTCAACGAGGTCATGCCTGCGGGCGAGCTGATGCCGAGGGCGCGCGAGCTCGCGCGCGAATTGGCTGCACGGCCCGTCCTCCAGATGCGCTACACCCGGGTCGTGCTCACCGGCCGATTGAAGCGGCTCATCGACGAAAGTCTCAGCAACGGTCTGGCCGTCGAGGGCCTCGCGATACTCGACTCCGTGCGGCTCGCACAGGAGGCCGCCGCAGCGAATCAGGACGAGTGAGCCAGGAACAGGATCTCGAGCCGCGAATAGGTGCGGCCGGGATGGGCTTCGGCGAGATGTTTCTCCGTGCGATCGACCAGCTGGTCGTCGTCGGTCGCGTCGATCGTGGTGCCACAGGGACAGTGGAGACTTCTCATGGTGTCGGTGCCCTTCCGGGGCGGTAGTGGTTCAGGCATATTAGGCAATTAAGTGCACTCATACCGATGTCGCGGTACAGTGTCCAGCAGCGGATGGGGACCTTCTCCGCTAAAACTCCCGTCAATAGAGAATACTGTAGAGAAGAGCACTAGATGTTCGAAGAGGTCGTGGACGTGCCCGAGACTGCTCGGGAATTCGACGTGGTCGTGGTGGGTGCAGGCATCGGAGGCCTCTATGGCGTGCACCGCTTCGCGAGTCAGGGCCTGAGCGTCCTCGGGCTGGAAGGTGCGTCCGGCGTGGGCGGCGTCTGGTTCCACAACCGCTACCCCGGGGCACGGGTCGATATCGAGAGCTTCGACTACTGCTACTACTTCTCCTCCGAGCTCTACAACGAGTGGGAGTGGAGCGAGCGCTACGCGACCCAGTCCGAGCTTCTGCGCTACCTCAACCACGTTGCAGACCGGTTCGACATCCGTCGTCACTTCTTGTTCGAGACCTGGGTCACCGGCGCGCAATGGGACAAGGAAGCGTCGCGCTACCGCGTGACGGTCAGCTCTGGTGACACTTTCACCTGCCGATTCCTGGTCATGGCGACCGGAAACCTCTCCGCGGCGCGCGATCCGCAATTCCCCGGCCTGGAGAAGTTCCAGGGCGAGTGGGTTCAGGCATCACACTGGCCGGACCGCGAGGTCGAGTTGGCCGGTCGCCGGATCGGCGTCATCGGCACCGGCTCGTCCGGCGTGCAGACAGTCCCGGTCGTGGCGAAGGTGGCCGAGCACGTCACGGTGTTCCAGCGCTCTCCCAACTTTTCGGTGCCTGCCCACAACGGGCCGATGTCCAAGGACACGTGGGACCGCATTCGGCAGGACGTACCCGGCGAACGTGCAGCTCTGATGGCGAGCGCGGGAGCGCGGCACGTCAGCCCCGGTACGTCGAACGCCGCAGATCTCACGCCTGAGCAGCGCGAAGAGCTCCTCGAGAAGTCGTGGAGTTACGGCGGGCACGTGTTCCAGCGGACCTTCGCCGACCAGGGCACGGACGATTTCTCCAACAGCGTCGCAGCCGAGTTCGTGAGGAACAAGATCCGTTCCATCGTCGACGATCCCGAACTGGCCGAGAAGCTGTGTCCCAAGGATCATCCCGTCGGATCCCGCCGACTGTGCGTGGACACCGATTACTACGCGACGTACAACCGCGACAACGTGACACTGGTCGACGTGTCCGAGCACGCGATCGAGCGTTTCGACGAGACCGGGATCATCACGGCCGACGGGACCCATCACGAGCTGGACCTGGTCATTTTCGCGCTCGGATTCAACGCTTTCACGGGTGCCATCGACAACGCCAACATCCGCAACGCCGAGGGTGCCTCGCCCACCGACCACTGGGATCGCGGTCCTCGCACTCTGCTCGGCATGACGACGACGGGATTCCCCAACCTGTTCATCTCGACCGGTCCCGGCAGCCCCGCTGTGCTCGCGAACCTGACCGTCCACAACGAGCAGTGCATGGACTGGATCGGCGACTGCATCGCCTACCTCGACAAGTCCGGCTATGCCACGATCGAAGCGAGCGAGGAAGCGCAGGACGAGTGGACCGCCCGCGTCGCAGAGGCGGCCGGTTCACTGCTGCGTCTGCGCACCAAGAACTACATGGTGCACGTCAACGCCGACGACCAATCGCGCGTCTTCATCCCTTACGTGGGCGGGTTCGGCAACTACGTCGCCAGGTGCAACGAGATCGCCGAGAACGGTTACGAGGGTTTCGTGCTCAAGTGATTCTCGCGTCGTTCCGCCCCACCCCAGTCCGCATCACACGACCAGGGCGGATCCGTTCCGTCCGAGAGGATCTCACATGACGGACAGCGTGACATGGGAGCTACGAGGCCGAGCAGCGGTGGTGACCATCCGTCTGCCGCAGGTCCGTAACGCTCTCGGACCCCGCGAGGCCGCCCTGCTCGGCCGGACGATCTCGGCGGCCGCGGCCCACCCCGATGCCCTGGGGGTCGTGTTGACCGGCGAAGGAGCCTTCAGTGCCGGTGGTGACCTTCCGGCCATTGTCGAGGCGATCGAAGGCCGCGACGCCGCAGGCGTCTCGGAGTTCGTCTATCGCGACTTCCAGTCGATGGTGCGCGCTCTCCGCGAGTGCCCGATTCCGACCGTGGCTGCGGTGGACGGTGCGGCGATCGGGCTGGGACTCGATCTCGCGCTGTGGTGCGACGCGCGGTTCCTGGGACCGAAGGCCAAGCTCGCGCAAGGATGGGCCACATTGGGGCTGATCCCGGGCACGGGTGGCGCGAAGGTGCTGCAGGAATTGCTGCCGGGTGCGCTGTGGCACCTACTCGGGCAGCGACCGATGAATGCGGACCAGGCCGCCGCGCTGGGGGTGGGAGTGCGTTCCGACGACGCCCTCGCAGCGTCGGTCGACCTCATCGAGGGGTGGGTCCCGGTGGGACGTCCTGCTCTCGAGGGTTACGCCGCGCTGTCGAGGAGTCATCTGCCGGATGACACCTACCTGCAGGAGTGCGCGCGCATCCAGGGACAACGGCTGACGTCCGAGTCGTTCGCCGTGACCGCACAGGCGATCCTGGCGCGCTGACAGTCGCCGCGCCGCGCGGCTCACCAGTGGGTGAGGCCCAGCGCGGCCTTCAGGCGCCGGCTCGTCTCTGCGACGCTCGATCTCGTTCGACCGCGCCTATGACGGCGTCACGTACGAGTTCGGGCTGATCCAGGACCAGGTGGTGGTGACCGCCCGGAATGGCTGCGCTGGTGGACAATCCGCCGACCATCACGTCCGCGTCGCGGACGGTCTCGTGCGAGACGAGCGTGCTCTCGGCACCGTGGAAGAAGTCGACGGGGCACGAGAGGTCGCGCAGGTGACGAGCGACCTCGTCGTCGCAGAAGCGCTGGGCGATGGCAGGGTCGAACCGCCAGCGCCACGCCCCATCGCGCTCGACGATGCCCATCTCTGCGACGTGGCGTACGGCGGCAGGGTTGATCCAGGGCTGAGGCGGAAGCAACCGGAACGCGTCGAGGATGTCGTCCCTGGTCGCGTAGGGACGCAGTGGCTTTCCCGGGATCCCGCGCACCTTGGCACCACCGTGGGGGGTGGGGATGCGCACTTTGCTGTCGAAGGTGACGACCCTGCTGACCCGGTCGGGGTGAAGGGCGGCCGTCGCGTAGGTGACCAGACCGCCCATGCTGTGACCTACGACGACGCAGCGTCCACCCGCGACCTGACGGACGACCTCCGCGACTTGGCGGGCCCAGCCGGCCGGGCTGTAATCCTCGTGGGGCTCGCTGAGGCCGTGCCCTGCGAGGTCGAGCGTCACGACGCGAAGCGAGTCCGCGAGTCCGGCAGCGAGGACGGCGTGCCACCAGCCGCGGTGTGCGCGGGCGCCGTGGACGAGCACAACCGCGGGACTCGCGGGGTCGCCACGCACGTCGTAGTGCACATGCCGACCGTCGACCGACAGGGACCCCGACTCCTGCGCCGGCGGAACGACGAGTGGATCGCCTGCCGTCTCGGCACAGGCGGGAGAGTGCCCGGAGGCGGAGAACGGCGAGAGGGGCGACAGCTGGGACACGCCAACAGTATACTCAATTAGCGACCGGGTATCAGGATATCGATGCAGGTACAACGGTCCCCGGCCCTGGTCGTCGATTCCGTCGCGCCGACCCCGTGATGTCTGCCAGGAGAAGGAGTGCCATGTCGGTCCCGCTCGAGGAGCACGTCCGCCGTTTCATCGAGGGGGCCGGCGCCACCGATCCCTTTCCGGCAGGCGCGAGGTTCGGCTCGCGCGAGGCAGCCGAGCACCTGCAACGCATGCGCAGTCGGGTACGGCCACCGCGGATCTCCGATCCGATCGACCGCGTGCTGGAGCTCCGGACGTCCGCAGGCACCGCAGTACGGGTGTACGTGCCTGCATCGGACGATTCGGAGCGCGTGCTCGTGGTGTACCTGCACGGCGGAGGGTGGGTGAGCGGAGACCTCGACATGCATGACCCGACCTGTCGTTCCCTCGCCATCGGTGCCGACGCTGTCGTCGTCAACGTCGACTACCGGCTGGCGCCCGAGCACCCGTATCCGGCTCCTCTGGACGACGCCGCCGAAGCTGTGGAATGGGCGATCGCGCACGCCGAGTCTTGGGGCGCCGATCCCTCGCGCACGGTTGTCGCGGGCACGAGCGCGGGGGCCAATCTCGCTGCAGCGGTTGCTGTCAGGCGTGCGGAGGCGGTCGCCGAACCAGCTCTGTTCGGCCAGGTACTGATCTACCCCGTCCTCGACGCGGCGATGCAGACCGCCTCGTACCGCGAGAAGGCGGAGGGCTACTTCGTCACGGCTGACCACTTGAGATTCTTCTGGGACGCGTATGTCCAGTCCGACGTCGATCGCGCGCATCCGCACATCTCCCCGGGGCTCGCCCCGGATGTCTCACAGCTCCCGCCGGCGGTCGTGGTCTCGGCCGAGCACGATCCGCTGCGGGACGAAGCCGACGCCTTCGCCGAGCGGATGCGATCGGTCGACCGACTGCTGGCGCACTCGCAGGTGCCGGGTCAGATCCACGGCTTCTTGACGGCGTTCGCCGACAGCCCTGCCTCGACCTCGACCCTGCGACTGGTGATCGACAGCCTCGTGAGGATGCGGACACTCCCGACCGACTGAGCCTCGTGACCGACCCGGCATCGCGTCCTCCTGCCTGCGCGGGCGTCAGGCACCCGTTGCGTGGGTCGCGTCGGGATCGGGGTTCCACTGCGGCTCGCGCTTCTCGACGAAAGCGCGAGGGCCTTCGATGAAGTCGGGGTGGGACCACTGCAATCTGATCAGCGCCCACGCGTGCTGCAGTGACTGTTCGTAGCTCGCCTCCAGTGAACCCCAGATGGCTTGCTGTGTGAGTGCCATCGCCTGCGGGGAGTTCTTCGCGATCGAGAGCGCGATCTCCCGAGCCTTCTCGAGTGCTCGGCCCGGCGGAACGAGCTCGTCGACGAGACCGAGTTGGTAGGCGCGCTCGGCGCTGAGCCGGTAGTCACGACCCTGCAGACTCATGCGCAGCGCCGTCCCGAGCGGAAGCCTCTTGGCCAATCCGATGTTCTCGAGACCGCCGACCATGCCGATGTTGACGTGGGTATCGAGGAACTGGACGTGGTCACTGGCCACGACGATGTCTGCGTCGACGACGTGGTGAAGGCCTCCGCCGGCAACGGTGCCGTTCACGGCCGCGATGACGGGCTTCCACACCTTGTTGTGTCGTGCCGACCAGAACACTGTCTGGTCGAGCGGTGCGTTCGCGGCCACCGAGCTGTCCGATGCGGCAATGCCGACGTCGGCCCCGGTGGAGAAATGCCGGTCGCCTGCTCCGGTGATGATGACGACGCGAATCGAGTCGTCGTCACGGACGTCCTCCCAGACCGCCCGGATGGGACCGAACATGCCTTTGTGCATGGAGTTGCCACGTTCGGGACGGTTGAGGGTGATCGTCGCTACTGGTCCGTCCTTCTCGTAAAGCAGTCCGTCGAGATCTCGGGCGACGTCGAGCTGGTGCCACTTGACCATGGGTTCTCCTTGTAGGGTCGAGCCGTTTCTCTAATAGAGTATGCTAATAATCCGAGATCATCAGGTCCACGTCATGGTGTCGATGCCTGTCCGAGGGTGCCGTGACCCAGTGCCGCTACGCCGATGTTCAGGAGAATTATGGGGATGCTCGACGGTGCGGCCATCGTCGTCACCGGAGCCGGAGCAGGTCTGGGGCGGGCGTATGCAGAAGCCATCGCCGCCGCGGGTGCGCGGCTGGTCATCAACGACGTCGATCGCGACGCGTTGGCCGATGTCGCGAAGAGCCTGGAAGCCGCTGGACACGCGGTGGAGGTGGTGGCCGGCTCGGTCAGCGACTGGGATGTCGCGGCACGCCTGATCACGACGGCTGTCGATGTGTACGGCTCGGTCGACGGCGTGGTCAACAACGCCGCTGTCTTCCAGCTCGGCGATCCGCGCGAACTGACCGAGAAGGCGCTGCGCACGATCGTGGACGTCAACGTGCTCGGGAGCAGTTTCGTTGCGCTCCACGCGTACCGGGTCATGCGGGAGCAGGGTCGCGGTTCGATCCTCAACGTGGTGTCCGGGGCGCATGTGGGCATTCCCGGCATGACGGCCTACGGACTGACCAAGGGTGCGGTCGCCTCGCTGACCTACAACCTGGCTGTGGACGCGGCAGGTACGGGGGTGAGCGTCATGGCGCTGTCGCCGGTCGCACAGACCGGCATGGGCGTCGGCGTCGGCGCGCGGGCGGACGGCGTGCAGCGTCCGCAGCCTGACCGGATCGCGCCGGCGGTCGTGTACCTGATCAGCGAGCGGGGCCGTCACCTGAACGGGCAGGTCGTCAGGTTCGACTCGCACTCGTTGTCGTTGATGCAGTTGCCGAACTACCGCACCGAGCGGATCACCGACGACATCGACACGGCCGAGGGCATCGGTCGCGTCCTCGAGACCCGTCTCTCGGCCGACGTCGAGCCGGTGGGTCTCTACTGAGGTCGTTCTCGCGCGATGCGCGCTCTAAATGGTGGCAGCGGTACACGTCATTGAGCACACTGTGTCATTGCCTTTGGGCGTTATGCGCAGCCCGTGCTTGCTTGTATATCTAAACAGGACACTGATATGGTTCAAAAATGACGTGAGTCACACTCCCGCTCACACCGACGGGGAGTTCTTGTCTCCTTTCCACGTATCCGAACGGATGGTCAGTACGTGTCGATCGAAGTGTCCTCTGTGTCCGACCCGACCTCCCTTTCCGGCGCCGAGCTCGATGCAGTGACCGCACGGTGGGTCAGCGGTTTCGAGCTCGCGTTGAGCCGAGCTGACGACGGCGCAGTCCGCAGCCTGTTCCACGACGATGCCTGGTGGCGGGATCTCTTGGGGTTCACGTGGGATCTGCGAACCGCGCACGGGCTGAAGCAACTCGACAGCGCAGTATCGGAACGCGCCGGCCAATCGGGGCTGTCGATGGCAATGATCGGGAACGCCTCGCTGGTCGACGCAGGTACCGAGCCCTGGATCCAGGCGATGTTCACGTTCACCACAGACCTCGCGCACGGACGTGGAGTGCTGAGGTTGGTGCGCCGTGACGACGTCTGGAAAGCCTGGACCGTGATGACTGCCATGGACGGGCTTGTCGGCCACGAGGAGCTCACGGGCGCCAACCGTCCCCACGGCGGAGCGCACGGCACCGATCGCTCGCAACGCAACTGGGCCGAATCTCGCAAGCTGAAGCGCGAGTTCACCGCGTCCGAGCCTGCGGTCGTGATTGTGGGCGCAGGACATGGTGGTCTCGGCCTTGCTGCACGACTCGGTTGTCTGGGGATCGACACCCTCGTGATCGATCGCAATCCACGGATCGGCGACAGCTGGCGGAACCGATACGACTCCCTCGTCCTCCATGATCCGGTCTGGTACGACCACTTGCCGTATTTGCCGTTCCCGTCCAGCTGGCCCGTCTATTCGCCGAAGGACAAGTTGGCCGACTGGCTGGAGTCGTATGCCGCCACGATGGAGCTCAATGTCTGGACGGGCACGGAGCTGCGCGCGAGCGACTACGACGCTGATTCCGGCCAGTGGAGCGTGACCCTCGAGAGGGCCGACGGCACTACCCGGGTGGTTCATCCCTCTCACCTCGTTCTGGCCACAGGGGTCAGTGGGACCGAGCCGAACATTCCTGAGATCGCCGGTGCCGACACGTATGCGGGAATGCTGTGCCATTCGCACGGCTTCCCCCATGGCGAAGACTTCTCCGGGCGCAAAGCTGTGGTGGTCGGCAGTTGCAACAGCGGCCACGACATCGCTCAGGAACTCTACGAACGTGGTGCCGACGTCACGATGCTGCAGCGATCGCCTACCTACGTGGTGAGTGTCGCGAGCGCGGCCGTCCCCATGACCGGTCTCTACGACGAATCCGGTCCGCCGACGGACGTCGCCGACCTCCTCGGGGCGTCATTCCCGTTCACGGCTGCGCCTGAGATGCACCGCGCCACCACGGCGGCGATGGCGGAGTTGGATTCGGACATGATTGCAGCACTGGAGGCGTCCGGTTTCTTGGTGTCGTCCGGGATCGACGGAACGGGTGCTATGGGACTCTTCCTCCACAAGGGCGGCGGGTACTACATCAATGTCGGTACCTCCGAGCTGATCGCTGCGGGCGAGATCAAGATCAAGGCCGGCACCGAGATCGACACGTTCACCGAGGCAGGGTTGGAGTTGTCCGACGGGAGCGCGCTCGACGCGGATGTCGTCGTGCTCGCCACCGGCTACCGCGGAATGCTCGACACGGCCCGACGGCTCCTCGGCCCGGACGTCGCTGACAGATGCGGACCGGTGTGGGGGCTCGACGACGAGGGTGAGCTGCGCGGCGTCTGGCGCCAGTCAGGGCACGACGGCCTGTGGTTCATGGGCGGCAATCTCGCGATGGCTCGCTTCTACGGCAAATTTCTCGCGCTCCAGATCAAGGCGGTCGAAGAAGGTCTCGTCGGGGACGCATCGCGCGCTCGCCCTGCTCTGTGAACGGTCTTCTCGACGAACGGTCTCACCAGCTACAGGAGGAAATTCGATCATGCCAGGACGAGTCGAAGGCAAAGTCGCCTTCATCACCGGTGCCGCACGCGGTCAAGGCCGCAGTCACGCGTTTCGCCTCGCAGAGGAGGGGGCCGACATCATTGCCGTCGATGTCATGGACGATGTCGACACGGTTTCCTACCCGATGGCGACAGCAGCTGACATGGCCGAAACGGTTCGCGGTGTCGAGGCCAGAGGTCGAAAGATCGTCAGTACTCGCGCCGATGTGCGTGACTACCATTCGCTCGAGCAAGCCGTTGCCGCGGGCGTGGCCGAGTTGGGTCGGCTCGACATCGTGTCAGCGAACGCGGGCATTTTTTCCTTCGGCTCGGCCACCGAGCTCGACGAAGCGACGTGGCATCAGATGATCGACATCAATTTGAGCGGCGTGTGGCGCACTGTCAAGGCTGCGATTCCGACGATGGTCGCGCAGGGGACCGGGGGATCGATCGTCTTGACCTCGTCCGTGGCGGGACTGAGAGGTTTCGGTCGGACCGGGCACTACGTAGCTGCAAAGCACGGCGTCGTCGGTCTGATGAAAACGCTCGCGCACGAGCTGGCCGAGCACGCGATCCGGGTCAACACTGTGCATCCGACCCAAGTGGACACACCCATGGCCCAGAACCAGAAGATGTACGACGCGTTCTCTCCTCACCTTGCGCACCCCACTCGTGACGACTTCGCTACCGCTTCCAGCGCCACCATTCTCCTGCCCATTCCCTGGGTCGAGGACCTGGACATCAGCAATGCCGTGCTGTTCCTGGCTTCCGACGAGGCGCGGTACATCACCGGTACGAGCCTCCCCATCGACGGTGGCGCCGCAATCAAGTAGCTCCTCTGGGCTGACTCCACATCGACACGAAAGTACCGATGGTCGAATACGACCATCGGTACTTTCGTGTCTGTTTCGTTCGGGTCAGGCGTTTCGCGTCCTCGACCGCACCTCTTCGTACCGACGCAGCGCGAGGGACGACAGCAGGATGATGCCGAGGAACATCGACGAGCCCCACACCGGGGCACCGGAGATGGCCAGACCGGCCGACCCGACCGCGATGACGAGCACGGCGACCGCTGCGCCCTGGACATTGAAACGTCCACCGCGGAACTGGGTGGCACCGAGGAAGACCGCCGCGAACGACGTCAGTAGATAGCCCGGACCGATTTCCGGCGATCCTGCCCCGACTTGGGCGGTGACCAGAATTCCGGCGAGACCAGCGACCAGCGCTGAGACCAGCAAGCCGCCGACCCGCAACCGGCGGGTCTGCACGCCGACGAGGCGGGCAGCCTCCTCGTTGAACCCGGTCGCATAGAGCCGACGCCCGGTCACGGTGCGTTCGAGCAGCCACCAGATGAGCAGCCCGATCACGATCGCGACGAATACCGGGGGCGTCAGCCCGAAGATGATCTCCGTGTTGGAGATCTTCCCGAAGTCCTGGTTCAACCGCTGGTCGGTCACCGGCACGTTGCCGCTGATCAGCAGGATGATGGCCTGGAAGAATGCGCCACTGGCGAGTGTGGCGATGAAGGAGTCGATGCCCAGCATCACGACGAGGACGACGTTGAGTAATCCCGCAGCCAGGGCCAGCAGCAGACACAAGACGATCGTCACTGTGAAACTCAGTTGCCGTTCGACGACCAGGTAGGCCGCCGTGACGCTCGTCATTCCCATGACATAACCGATCGACAGATCGAAGACCCTGGTGCACATCGGGACGATCAGGCTGAATGCGACCAGGGCCGCGACCGAGTTCTGGTTCAGGATGAGCTGCAGGGTCGTCAAGCGCGGGAACAGGTCCGGCTGAGTGACGGAGAAGTAGACGGCGATGATGAGGCCGACGTACACCGCCCCGATGTTGCCGAATCTCAGCGGCTTCAAGGTGCGACTCCATGAGCGACCACCTGCGGAGGTGGTCGCGTGCCGTGACGATATCTCCGTCGACGGTGTGTGAGTGGTGTTGTCGGTGTCGGACGCCTTCAGTTCAGACATAACTGCTTTCCATCTCGGTCAGTAGGTGGGGTACGTTGATCTGTTCGCCCTCGGCTGTGGAGGCGATGACTCCCTCGCGCATGACCAAGACCCGGTCGCACAGCTCGACGAGGTCCTCGACGTCGGACGAGCAGACGAGAATCGTCAGGCCGGCCGCGGCTTGCTCCCGCAGTAACTCGTACAGAGCGCGTCTCGCGCCGATGTCGACGCCGGCCGTCGGCTCGGTCAGCAGCAGTATCCGTGGCTCGGTGGACAACCACCTGGCCAGAAGTACCTTCTGCTGGTTGCCACCGCTCAGGGTCAGTATCGGGTCGTCGGCGACGTGCTCAGCGATCGCCAGAGCACGCATCCACTTTCGCGCGAACTCGGATTCGGCTCGCTTGGACGCCAATCGGCCGCGCTTCGACAGGCTCCCGAGCCGTGCAAGGGTCAAGTTCTCGCGCACAGTGAAGTTCGCGATGAGACCCTCGCGCAGCCTCTGGCCGGGTACGAGTGCGATGCCCGAACTGTGGGCGCTGGCCGAGGTAGGCGGGTCGATCGTCTGCCCCGCCACCTGCCAACCGCCGGAAGCCTTCGATCGACGGGCACCCCCGAGCAGGTAGGCGATCTCCTCGCGACCGGAACCCTGCAGCCCAGCGACGCCCACGATCTCGCCGGCGTGCAGGGTGATGTCCACATCTTTGGTGTGGTGGCCCGACAGGCCGCGGACGGACAAGACAGGCTCGCCCGCGGCCGGGCGGGCACCTCGGTCCGCCGCCACGGTGTGCTGCGCGTTGTCGGTGATCAGGCGAGCCAGATCGACCGCTTTCGCATCGCGGACCGGGGTGTCGGCGACGACCTCTCCGGCGCGGAGCACGATGACCCGGTCTGCGATCTGCTGGATCTCGTCCATGCGGTGTGACACGTACACCACGGCGTGCCCGGCATCGCGCACGCGATTGATCAGATCGAACAACTGCGAAACCTCGCGCGAAGGCAGAGCGGCAGTAGGTTCGTCGAGGACCAAGACCCGCGACTCTCCCTCTTCCCAGTCCCACAGCGCCCGCGCGATCGCGACCCCGGTGCGTTGGACGGGGTCGGCTTCGCTGAGGGGAGCCGACACGTCGATCTCGATATCGAAGCGGTCGAGCAGCTCTCTGGTGCGCTTCGCCTGCCGGCCCTGGTCCACCGTGCCGAACTTGCCACGCAGATAACCGCTGGTGAGGGCGACGTTGTCGACTGTGTTGAGCTCTTCCACGATTCCGAGGTCTTGGTGCACGAAACGCAGGCCGAGGCTGTTGGCGCTGTGGGCGTCACCGAGGATCAACTCGGAGCCGCGGAGCTCCGCGGTTCCGCCATCGGGCTGGTGGAAGCCGGCCAGGATCTTGATGACCGTCGACTTGCCGGAGCCATTGTGGCCGAGCAAGGCGAGCACCTCGCCGTCGTGGACTTCCAAGGAGACCTCATGAAGGGCCCGTGTGCCGCCGAAGCGCTTGGACATCTTGCTGATGGACAGCGCTGGTCGGCGCTGTCCATCAGCGATGTGTTCCCCGGTGATCACTTGCCCCACAGCTCCAGGAACTTGGCCTCGAAGTCGTCCGTGATCGGAGTCGTCACAGGAGGATTGCCGAGGTTGTCCGCGGTCACCAGTACGTTGGGCACTGCACTGTTCGAGGGAGCCGGATCGACTCCGGCTGCAACCCGGACTGCGCCGTCCATGAAGTACCAGCCGTTCTCGAGGCCGGGGCTCTTGGCCGCGCCCTCGATGGCACCGGACTTGATGTCGGGCAGCACCGTGTCCTCTGCATATGCGGTGAAGATCTTGATGTCTTGCAGGCCCGCGGACTTCAGTGCGTTCACCATGCCGAGAGACATGACGCTGGCGGAGAGGAAGACGCTGTCGACGTCTTTGCTCGCGCGCAATCTGTTGACGATCAGCTCGGCGGCGTTCTTACCGATGGACTCCACCGGTAGGTCGTACCGTTCTCTGACCTGGCACGTGTCCGGGCAGTACTCCTCGAGCCCGCTCTTCATGCCCTTCTCGAGGGAGTCGATGATCGGGAATGCGGGGAGACCGACGAACAGCATGTCGGCCCGACCCTCGGTGCGCTCCGCGACGAGCGCGGCCACGGCCGCGCCCTGAGCTTGAACACCGGGAGGCCCGGAGAAGTTGACCAACGGCCCGGGCTGGCCCGGCGCGGCCGGCTCGTCGAGGACGCCGCCGGAGACGACCGGGATGCCTCGGTCGAACGCCTCTCGGTAGCCGTCGCCCAGGACGGTGCTTTCGTAGGTGTAGTTCATGATCATGTCGGGGTCTTGGCTCAGAGCCGACTTGAACGCGTTCTGCTGTGCGGCCGCGTTGCCGCTCGACGGTGTGATGATCGAGACGTCCCAGCCGAGCGCTTCGCCGGCCGTTTCGACTTGGTCGCCGATCGGCTTGCAGAACGATGTCACGCAGTTGACCAGGATGACCTTGAGGTCGCTGGGGATCGGCTTGTCGACGGGCACGCTGATTCCGAGCGGGGTCGGTGACGCCGTCAGCTCTTGGACCTTGGCGGTTGCGGCCGAGACATCGACGGGGGGCCCCGCCTCATCTGCGCCGCTGGAACCGCTACCGCTGTTTCCGCATGCGGCGAGCGCAAGCGTGCATACGGTCATCGCGGCGATGAGCCCGGCTTTCCGGTTGGTGGTGGGTCGCATGGTGGCGCCTCTCGTGGTTGATGCCGAGCTATTCAGGACTGTGTATTGCGATAGGCGGATCCCTGGGCTCGCGTACGCGTTCGTCCCGAGGCCGACCTCGACTGTCGGTTGCTGCTCAAAACCCCACATCCACCGGTGCATATGGCGAGGTGACCTGCATCACTGTCGGACGTCGAGTGTGCTCACAGTAACAAGAAGATCAGTCGATGTCTGCAACTAAGTACACTTTTTTGAGCACTTACCGTTGGGAGAGGATCGGTTGCGATCCAGAAAGCGGGCAGTGGCGAGGTCAGCCCAACGATCCGGCCCGGTGCAGACTCGGGATGTCGTCGATGTGATCGGCCAGCCTCGCGCGGGTCTGACTCAACGGGACGGGCTGGTACCGCCTGAACTGCAGGTATTGGCTGATGAGGGCGAGATCGTGTTCGAAGCAGAAGCCGATCGCGCCGTGGATCTGGTGGATGTGGCGCATCACGTCCCGGACGGTCTCGAGGTGGACCAGGCGCAGGGCGAGCGCCGCGCCCTCCCCGGCCGTCGGGTCCGCGTTGAGCCGCCACGCCGTGAACAGCGCGAGTTCGCGGAGACCCCGTGCCGCGACGGCCGCGTCCACGAACCGGTACTCCAGTGCCTGACGTGTCTTGAGTGGCTTGCCGAATTGGATGCGCTCGTTGAGGTGTCGTGCTCCCAGGTCGAGAACGTGGCTCATCGCGCCGGAGCTGCTGAAGGCAGAGAACGTCTCGTGCCAGGCCCAGGTGCGAGGTGAACCCACCTCACCGTCTCCGACCGGTCGACACACGGCGGCATGCGGCGCCAGCATCTTGGGATCCGCGGTGAGGGGAGTCGCCATCATCGGAACGATGTGACCGGACGGATCGATGGTGCAGCTCTGATCCAGGAGAGCCGCGTAGTCGAGCAGCACCTGGTCGACCCCGCGGTCGACGGCGTGCAACGGCACGGATCGGCCGGTGCCGGCGCCGGTGATGAGGGCGGCGACCGGCGCGGGGAGTGCGGCACGCCCGGCCTCCTCGGCTACCAGGCATGCCACCATCGCCAGCTCTGGATCGGAGTCGAGTCCGCCGAAATCGTCCAGACCCACGTGTCGTAATCGTTGGACCGCGGTCGAGAGCGCACCGGCCGCGTCTGTCCAGCTCGACCGCGCAAGCGCGAGGTCGTCGGCTCCGAAGGATGCGCGCGCCGATCGTGCGACGTCGAGCGCGACCTCGGGCGTGGTCAGGTCCACGAACAGGCTCTTCTGTTGCGTGCGGTGGCAGTCGAGCGCATGACAATGAGTATACTTCTCTTGATCGGCCGAGGGGTCGGTGCTCATGACCTCCTGAGGAGTTCCTGACGATGGACTACGCCTTCTCCTCCTCGGAGACCGAGTTGCGGTCCGACCTGAGAGAGCTCATCGGTGAGTCGATGCCGGCCGATTATCCCGGCATTTTCGTCGAGGATTTCGACGAACCACTGGCCGCCAGTTGGGCCTTCTGTCGCAAGCTGGGAGCACAGAACCTGCTGACCCGCGCCTGGCCGCGGCAGTACGGAGGCGATGACGCCTCCGTGTGGTCGCAGGTGGTGTTCAACGAGGAGATGTGGGCTCACAACGAGCCTCGCGGCGGCCAGTACATGGGCGTGACGTGGATCGGGCCTGCCCTGATCACCTTCGGCAACGAGGCCCAGCGCGAGCAGCACCTGCCCGGCATCGCCAGTGGTGACGTCCAATGGTGTCAGGGGTTCTCCGAGCCCGACGCCGGCTCGGACCTGGCGTCCCTCACAACGCGGGCGACGAAGGTGGAGGGCGGGTTCAGGGTCGATGGCCAGAAGGTCTGGACGTCTTATGCCAGCCATGCGCAGTACTGCGTTCTCGCTGCTCGCACCTCGGTGCTGGAGCGCAAGCAGGACGGTCTCACGGTGTTTCTGGTCCCGATGGACCGAGAGGGCATCACCGTCCGGCGCATCCCGACCATGCTCGGACCCAACCACTTTCATGAGGTGTTCTTCGACGACGTGTTCGTCGAGGACGCTGAAGTCCTCGGTACTGTCGACCACGGCTGGGAGATCATGACGGCCGGTCTCGCGTTCGAGAGGGTCGGGATTCCCCGGTATGCGCGAGCCGATCGGATATTGGCGGAAGCGCGAGAGGCCACACAGGGCGGCAGCCCCGCGGCGTCGCCCGACCTTGCAGCGGCCATGGTCCATGTGCTCGTCGCCAGGCTGCTCAACTACCGCAACTACGACGGACGGGTCAGGGGCGAGGAGACGCCTGCAGGGGGCCCGATCGCCCGAATCGCGTCGACGCTCGTGGAGCAGGAGGTCGCAGACGTGGCGATGGACATGGCAGGAGTCGCAGCGCTGACGCCGGATGCTCCCGGCATGCATCCGGCTCTGGGCCACCTCGAGCACCACTGGCGGTATGCGCAGGCCGCCACCGTGGCGGCCGGCGCGCTCGAGATCCAGAAGATGTTGGTCGGTCGTCGCTTGCTGTCGCCTCGGCGCGGCTGAGGGCAGTTGCCCGGATTCGATAAATGAGTACACTCCAATCGTTGACTGTGATGTTCGTCATGGTGGCGCAGAGCCGAGGCGCGCGGCGGTGACCGCATGCCCGCCGAAACCCCGAAGGGAGCAACCAGTGGCAGCCAAGATCACAGTTTCTGGGGTGAGCAAGCGATTTCCCGGCAAGCGTCCGGTCATCGCGCTCGAGAACGTCGATCTCACCATCGAGAGCGGGGAGTTCGTGTGTCTGCTCGGCCCGTCGGGCTGTGGGAAGTCGACGCTCCTGCGGATGTTCAACTCGCTCATCCGGCCGACGAGCGGTCTGATCGAAGTCGACCACGAGACGTCGGCTCCTCTGACGGCCATGGTCTTTCAGGACTACAGCATCCTCCCCTGGATGAGCGTCGAGGAGAATGTTCGTTTCCCGCTCGAGGGCAAGGGACTGACGCCGGAGGACACCTCACGACGTACCGACATGTGGATCGAACGCCTCGGCCTCGGAGCCTTCCGCGACTCCTACCCGTCAGCCCTCTCCGGTGGCATGCGTCAGCGGGTGTCCGTCGCCCGAGCGCTCGCGTTCGAGCCCGAAATCCTCTTGATGGACGAGCCGTTCGCCGCGCTCGACCCCCAGTTGCGCCGTGTGCTGCAGGACGAGTTGCTGGCGATCTGGCAGGAGAACCGGCGGACCGTGGTTTTCGTGACGCACAGCCTTGATGAGGCCATCCTGCTCGGCGACCGTGTAGTCGTCATGTCGGCTCGGCCGGGCCGGATCATTGCCGACGTTCGGGTGCCCTTCGATCGCCCGCGCACGTCGGATCTCCGTTCGCACGCCGAGTTCGCACGCCTGGAGCAGCATCTGTGGGAACTGCTGGCAGACCAGGTCCAGACCACGCCGGCGAGGAGCAACGCATGACTGTCCTCCGTGAACGCAACTCCACTCCCGGTGGGCATGTGGTCTCGATCGACCCGGGGCCCGACGACGTCGATCCAGACAAATTCGCACGGCGACGCCGACGGCAGAACCGGGTGTTGGGCATTGCCACGCCCATCATCCTGCTTGCCGCCTGGGAGATCGGTGGCCAGACGGGTTTCATCGACAAGCGGTTTTTCCCGCCGCCGTCCGACATCGCCACGACGGCCGTCGACATGGTGCGGAGCGGGTCATTGCAGGGCGATTTCGTCGTCACGATGAAGGCCTGGCTCATCGCCTTCGTCGTGGGCACGTTGATCGGGACGGCTGCGGGCGTCCTGCTGGGGTTGTCGCGCATCGCGCGGGCCGCACTCGAGCCCGTTCTGTCGGCGTTCTACACGATCCCCAAGCTGGCGATCCTGCCGTTGCTGCTGATGATCTTCGGCCTCGGAGAGACGCCCAAGATCATCCTCGTCGCGCTCGGCGTCTTCTTCATCACCTGGATCTCTGCGTTGGAGGCTGTCCTCGATGTGCCTGAGGGCTACTTCGAGACCGCGCGCTCGTTCGCGGTGGGTCGCGGTCGCATGCTTCGCAAAGTGCTGATTCCGGCGGTACTGCCCCAGATCTTCGTCGGACTTCGGATTGCCGTCGGCCAGTCGATCTTGATCCTGATCGGCGTCGAGTTCGTGACCGGCAACGACGGGCTGGGCCACATGATCTGGAACTCGTGGCAGATCTTCGCCGCTGACCGAATGTACGTCGGCATCATCCTCGTCGCTCTGATCGGCTTCTTCCTCACGAACGCCATCCAGCTCGTCGGTCGGTGGTGCGTTCCGTGGGCGCCTCGTTCGCAGCGCTCACGACGGTGACCCCGCCTCGACCGTTCGACTCCCGAGAAGAAGGATTCGCATGAACCTGTCGCCCGCCCGAGCTGCGCGCGTCATCGCACTGTCCACCGTGATCGGCGTGCTTCTCAGCGCCTGCGGCGGCAACGGCGACGCATCGTCCGGCGTGACCGTCGACGAGAACGGCCGCCTTTCCGAGCCGACCACGATCACCATGACCTCACCGTGCCAGACGGTCTCGTGCTTCCCGCCCTTCCTGTTCAACGAGTGGGACGAGTTCGAGAAGCGGAACATCACGATCGAGAACACCGTCCTGCCGACGACCGATGCCACGGCGCTCGCGGCGACCGGCAACATCGACGTGTACCAGGGGGGCATGAGCGTAGGCCTGCTCAACGCCATCGCGAGTGGGGCCGACGTCCGGGTTGCTGCGCCCACTTACCAGCTCCTCGACGAGAACGAGGCGGGGTTCTACGTCAGTACCCGGCTGCTGGAGGGTCGGACGTTCGATCCCTCGATGCTCAAAGGTCAGACGATCGCATCCTCCCAGGGCAACGCCGGTGCCACGATGATCGCGCTGACTCGCCTGTTGAAGGAGGGCGGACTGTCGATCGACGACGTCGACATCACCATGATGACCGAGGCGGACCAGATTCCCGCGCTCGAGAACGGCTCGATCTTCATGGCCACGCTCAACGAGCCCTCGACCTTCCAGATCAACAAGAGTGGGGGAGGCGTCAAGGTCGGACGACAGGTGGTCAGTGGATTCCCGATCTCGGTCTACGTCTTCGGGCGCAATCTGATCAGTGGGAACGCCGCCGTCGGTGAGGCGTTCACCGCAGCCCTACGAGCCGTCTACGTCAACCGTCTTCAGGGCGACTACATTGCCGATCCGACGATGCGCGCCGAGATGGAGAAGGCACTAGGCCTGGCACCCGGAGCCCTCGACGCTGCCAAGTCCGACTTGTACCCGACGGATCTGGCCTTCCCGGACGGCTGGGTCGAGGCGCACACCCAGACATGGAGCCAGATCCCTGACCTCTTGCAGGGGGAGTCCGGTGACCTGACGAACGACGACGTCATCGACCGCCGGTTCATGGATTTCGCCAACGGCATCACACCGTGACTGCCGCCGCAGTACCGGTTCTGGCGGGCAAGGTCGTGGTGGTCACCGGGGCCGGCCGCGGTATCGGCCGGGCGATCGCGCTCCTCGCTGCCCGGGAGGGAGCCAGCGTCGTGGTGGCCGACGTCGGCGGTCCTGTCGACCAGAGGGAGACTTCGGCGGGTCCCGCGACCGAGGTCGTCGAGCAGATCGAGGCGGACGGCGGCATCGCGACTGCCTGCGTGGAGGATGTCTCCACCTCGGCCGGTGCGGCTCGGGTGGTCGCGACCGCGCTGACAACCTACGGTCGCCTCGACGCCATGGTCTGCTGCGCCGGGATTCTCGATCACGGGCAGGTGCACGAGATCACCGAGCAGCAGTGGACCGACGTGATCAACGTGCATCTCGGGGGCCACTTCGCCTGCACCAGTGAGGCTTCCCGAGCCATGATCGCGTCGGGCATCAGTGGTCGTATCGTGCATTTCTCGTCGGCCGCCGCACTCAAGGCTCCCAAGATTCAGCCTGCCTACGCTGCAGCGAAGGCCGGCATCATGGCTTTGACATCGAGCAGTGCGAAGGCGCTGGCGGAGCACGCCATCACGGTCAATTGCATCCTGCCGGGAGCGTCCACGCGGATGACCGACAAGGTGTGGGCCGACCAACCCGGCCGAGTCGACGTCGCCGGGTTGTCCATGCGCAGCGAGGACAGCGCAGGCACGTGGCGCGACCCGGCCAATGTCGCGCCGTTCGTGATCCACCTCCTTCGGGACGAGGCAGCCACGATCACCGGCGCTGCATTCGCCGTGGTCGGCCACCAGGTGACGACCGTACTTCCGGCGACCTACGGGGCCTCGATCGTCGCAGAGCAGCAGTGGACCCTGGAGGCTCTGAGTGCCAGGGTCCCCGGTCTCCTGGCGGACACCGATTCGGCTGAGTCGCCGTGGCCACCGCCCATCGATCGCTGATCGAGCTGGTCGGACGTCACGCCGGTGCTACTGCACCGGCACGACCTCGCGACGGCCGTCGTGGCCTTCGACGAGACGCGCCCAGCGGAACCCGGGGGAGTGGGCCAGGGCGAAAGGTGTGCCCGTAGCGACCAGATCGTCGGCCACACGAGCGGCCGAGCTGCGTGCTTCGTCGTGCTCGCAGTCGGCGACACCCGGCCAGTCGGAGTCGATCAGCTCGACGGGGTTGTGTGCGACGTCGCCCAGCAGCAGCCCGCGCTCACCGTCGGAGACGAGCTCGACGATAGTCGACCCGGGAGTGTGGCCCGGGGCGTGACGCAGGACTACGCCGGGCACGAGCTCGAGCTGGTCACCGTCCCACCGGTTCACGGAGTCGGCCAGCGGGGCCAGCTGGGTGCTGGGCCTGTCCTGCTGACGCTCGATACGGACCCCCTGGTAGTGATCGGAGAAGAAGTAGCTCCAGTCGGCTTCGTGGGCGAAGTACTTCGCTCGCTCGAAGACGAGCCGATCGTCCTTCACCGCCCAGCCGATGTGGTCGAAGTGCAGGTGCGTGAAGACGACGTGCGTGACGTCTGCGGGGGCGACCCCGAGTGCAGCGAGCTCGTCGAGGAAGTCGCCGCCGGTGAACGGGGCAGGCGGGTCGACACCCACGCCGACGTCGGCCAGGATCACCGCCGAGCCTGTCCGGACCAGGTAGCCACCGATGCTGTTGACGTACTCCCCGCCGTCGAGGTGACGGAGGTAGGGCTGCCAGTCGTCCATCGTGCGAGTCGGGTACACGAATGTCGGATCCATGCGAATCTCCCCGTCTCGAACTCCATCGACACTGATAGACCCGATCTGCATGGTTGGGCTCCTTCCGAGCGCTGCGCAACGCGAATGCCTTGTCACGGGCACCTTTTGCTGATACTCATAACAGTATACTTATTCGGGTCGAACGCCAGGAGTGTCATGGATCTGCAAGGTCGAGTCGCCGTCGTGACCGGTGGTGCCTCCGGAATCGGGGCTGCTTCCGTCGAGCTTCTTCGGGAGAGCGGAGCCGTCCCCGTCTCGTGGGACCTCGGGGGTTCTCCCGATATCCACGTCGACGTCAGTGACGCCGCTGCGGTCGGCGCCGCGATCACCGAGACGGTCGAGCGATTCGGTCGACCGTCTCTGCTCGTCGCAGCCGCGGCCGTGCCGCACCGCTCGTTGATCATCGACCACGACGTCGAGGCCTGGGACAGGGTCTTCGCCGTCGGTATGCGCGGAGTCATGCTGTCCATCCAGGCTGTGGCACGCACAGCCATCGAGGAGGGGACAGGCGGCTCGTTCGTCCTGATCTCGAGCAACAACGGCATCCTTGCCGATCGGTACCTGTCGGCCTACTCGTCCGTCAAAGCGGGCGTGAACCACCTGGCCCGTGTGGCCGCGCGCGAACTGGGCGAGCACGATATCCGGGTCAATGCGATCGGGCCCGGCCCGACCGAGACGCAGATGCTGGCCAAGAACCTCCAGATCCCGGGGTACGTCGAGAAGATCGAGCAGGTCACTCCTCTGGGCCGCATCGGCACCTCGCACGACATCGCCGACTCGATCGTCAACCTGATGCGGGCCGGGTGGATCACAGGTCAAGTCGTGCAGTCGGACGGCGGTGCCTCGCTGACCACTCCTCGTGGCGACTCACGCTCCGCCGGCCAGGCCACCGCCAACGGGTCGGACGGTTCGGTGGCCCAGCCACACGCGTGAGCGCCTGTCCGAAGCGGTGTCACATCCTGTGACACCGCTTCGTGGAAGTAGGACACACGGGGCCGGCGAGGTGCCGGATCAGCCGATCGCCTCCGCCAACAGCGCGCGGACACCGACGGAGTCGACCTTGAGCGATGCGCTGCGGGGCAGACTCTCGACGACCAGCACTCGGGCCGGAATCTGGTAGGCGCTGAGGTGGTCACGCAACCACCCCCGGATCGCGTTGCCGTCGATATCGGCATCTCTCTCCAGCTCGACGGCCGCGTGCGGGATCTCTCCGAGCCGTTCGTCGGGCATGCCCACCACGGCTGCGTCCCGGATCTGCGGGTGGGTCCGTAAGGTTTCGGCGACCTGCCCGGCGGAGACCTTGAATCCGCCACGGATGATGGCGTCGTCCGCGCGGCCCTTGATCCACAGGAAGCCGTCGGCGTCGACGGTCGCGAGGTCGTCCGTGCGGACCCAGCCGTCGGGATCCACCGAGTCGATCGCGAGCTGCGCGGAGCGCAGCTCCAGGAGGCCCACGTCACCGAACGGGAGTGGAGCGAACGAGTCGCGATCGACGACCCGCATCTCGACGTTGGAGTGAGATCTACCCACGCTGCCCCGCTTGGTCTGGGCGTGCTTTCTGCGATCAGCGAGGCTCCAGCCCGCGACACCACCGGCGAACTCGGTCGCTCCGTACACGGTCAGGACCGAGATTCCGTAGGTGGCCTCGAATCGTTCGGCCAGCTCGGGGCTGACCGGAGCCGTGCCGACCGTCAGAGCTTTGAGGCTCACCAGATCCGCTTTCGGCGTCTCGCGGTCGAGCAGCATCGTCAGCGCAGCCGGCGGCACGTTGGCCACGATGGGCCGATGCTCGCGAATCAGCTCGATCCATCCGTCGATCTGGAACTTGGGCAGCATCGCGACGGCACGGCCCTCCGCGAAATTGAGGAGCGTCGTCCAGACCCCGCCCATGTGCACCATGGGAAGAGCCACGACCGCAACGCTCTTGCGCAGGCTCAACGGTTCCTCGGCGGACGAGGCGTAGTGACGGCTGGCGTCCACCGCCGCCGACAGCGACGCGTAGGTCAGGGGGATCCGCTTGGGCGGGCCGGTGGTGCCACTGGTCATCATCTCCAGTGCCACGCCGGGGTGCAGACGGCCGACCAGGTCTCCGGCGGCGTACCCGGCTTCCTGAAGGACCGCGAAGGTCGACGGGTCGTCCCTCTCCACACTGATGGCGGCGGCCCCGATGTCGCGCGCGGACGCCAACGTGGCCTCGGTCCAGTCCTGTGGGTTGGCAACGATCGCGACCGCGCGCACGGCGCGAATGGTGTCTGCGAGGCGCTCGTTCGGGACGAGATCGCTCAGGGTGAGGATCGCCTGGTTCGCGGCGACGATCGAGACCGTGGCCGCGACGGTCGAGGCACCGTTGCGCATGACGACGGCGACGCCCGCTCCTGGTGCCGAGGCACCCATCGAGTCGAGCACGTTCTGAAGGACCTCACCTCCGGCAGCGATGTCACCCCACGAGTACCACCGGTCGGCTATCTGCAGAGCGCGCGCGCTCGGATCGATTGCTGTCACGTCGCGCATGCGTCGGGGCAGATCAGTCGGCTCGGTCATGTTATTGAGTATACCCATCTAGGTGATTTGTTCAGGGGAGTGCGGAGGGCCGGTGGTGCTCAGTCGGTCAGCTGCGCTCTCGGGGAAGACCCAGGACGCGTTCGCCCAGGATGTTTCGCTGGGTCTCGTCGGTCCCCCCGGCGATGCGGTTGCCCGGTGCGCCCGTCACGAACGTCGTCCAGGCGAACGTGCCCCACTCGCCCGTGTCCGCCATCAGTCGTGGACCCAGCAGGTCTGCAGCAGTCTCCGAGATGGTCCGTTGATGCTGCGTGTACAGCAGTTTGACCAGGGACCCGTGTGGAGCGCGGGGACCGCCCTTCCGCGCGCGTCGGGCGGTCACGGCCAACTGGCGGCGCTGGATGTACAGCGTCGCCAGACGCTGACGGACGATCGGGTCCTTCGTTCTCTCGAGCCAGCGCGCCAGTGCCAACACCTCGAAGTACGTGCCGCCGCGGTTCTCGCCGCCGCCGCGCTCGAATCCGAGGACTGTGAGTGCGACCTTCCACCCGCCGTCCACATCGCCGATGCGCAGCGAGTCGTCGATGCGGACCCCGTCGAGGAACACCTCGTTGAACGTCGAGCCACCACTCATCTGACGGATCTGTCGCACGTCGATCCCCTCCGCATCGAGTGGAACGAGGAACATCGTCATGCCGTGGTGCTTGGGCGCGTCCGTGTTCGTGCGGGCGAGGCAGATGCCCCACTGTGCGTACTGGGCTCCGGAGCTCCAGACCTTCTGCCCGTCGATGACCCACTCGTCACCGTCGCGGACAGCTCGGGTGGAGACCGAGGCCAGGTCGGAGCCGGCACCCGGCTCCGAGAACAGCTGGCAGCACAGCTCGCGGGCACTCATCAGCGCGGGAAGGAACCGTTGCTTCTGCTCCGGCGTACCCAGACGTTCGATGGTGTTGCCGACCAGCACCATCGTGACCGTGAGGAGCTCGTGCGAGGGCGGAGTCCGATAGGCGGACTCGACGGAGCGGAAGGCGCGTTCGTGCTCGTGAGTCAGGCCTCGGCCGCCGAACTCTGCCGGAAGCGTGATGCCGCCGAAGCCGGCGTCGAACTTCTCCTGCTCGTACGTCGAGGCCTCGGCGATGAGCCGGCTCTCTTCTTCACGAGTGAGGTCGTGGAAGACCGAGACGTCGTCGTCGCCCTCGCCCCACGCGCGGCGCGACCGATCGCGCTTCGGCAGTCGTGCGTCCAGCCAGCTCCGCGCCGTCGCGGTGAAATCGTCCAGAGAAGTGGTATCGGTCATGTTGGGGTCCTCGGGGTGGGTAGGTCAGAAGGCGAGTCGGTCGGCCAGCAAGGCGCGATGCGCATCGGCCGTGCCGAGGAACAGTGCCGATGACTGGGCGCGGCGGAAGTAGAGGTGTGCGTCGTGCTCCCAGGTGAACCCGATACCGCCGTGCACCTGCACGGTCTCGGCGGCGACGTCGCGGTAGGAGTCGGCCGACGCGGCCTTCGCCGCCGCGGCTGCGACCGGCAGAGCCGCGAGATCGCGCACGGCGGCCGCGGTTGCGTCGTACGCCGTCGAACGCGCCGTCTCGGTATGGATCAGCATGTCGGCGCAGGCATGCTTCACGGCCTGGAAGGAGCCGATGGGTCTACCGAACTGCTCGCGGGTGCGGGCATGCTCCACGCTCATGTCCAAGCACTGCTGCACGCCGCCCACGGCATCGAGAGCCACAGCGGTGCGAGCGATGTCCAGGACCGGCGCCAGGAAGTCGGCCGCGGCACCGGCAGCACCGACGCGAGTTGCTGCTGCACCGTCGAACGTGACCGTGTCCATCGGCCACGTCGCGTCCAGCACCGTCATCGGGGTACGCGCCACGCGGTCGGTCTCGTCGAGGAGGAACAGGGTGGGACCCTCGTCGGTGCGTGCGACCACGATCAGGGAGTCGGCCGATGCCCCGTTCAGGACGAACGCCTTGGTGCCCGTGAGGCGGTAGGTGGTGGGTCCATCGGCGCGGGCCGACATGGACACGTCGTCGAGGTGCCAGGAACAGGTGGGCTCGACGTAGGCCAGAGTGGCGAGCCGCTCGCCGCTTGCCAGTGCTTCGAGCAGCGGGCCCGAGGTCGCTTCGTCGTCGGCTGCGAGCAGGGCGTGGGTGGCGATGACCGCACTGGAGAGGAAGGCGGATCCGGCAAGCCCTGCCCCCAGTGACTCCAGGACGACGGCCTGCTCGGCGAACGAGACGCCACTCCCGCCGAGATGCTCGGGGATGACGAGTCCAGCGACCCCGACGTCGCGGGCGAGTCGACGCCACAGCTCGGCGTCGTGACCCGTCTCGAACTCGGCAACCTCTCGGACGCGCGACGTGGGGCTCGCGACTCGGACGAGGTCCTTCACGACGTCACGCAGCTGTTCCTGCTCCGACTCGAACACCATGGACACCTGTTGCACCCCTGAAACCTAGGAACGTCGCGTTCTGACCGCCATGACAGTGTCATCACCGCGTGTATAAAGGATACTGTACTCGGTGACGCACTCGTCCGTAACTCGATTCGTCCTACTCAGCGATTCGCCATCAGGTCAGTTCTCGCCCGGAGAGGAAATATCAGTGCCCTCAGAGGCGGTCGCATCACCTACTGGGAAGCCGTCGCCGCGAACAGCGCGCGCACTGCTTCTCGACCCGGTGTTCGGTGGCTTCTTCATCGGCAAGATCATCGCGACCTGCGGCGTCTGGGTGCACAACCTGGTGGCCGCCGTCGTCGTGTTTCAGATCACCGGCTCGGCCCTCGTCGTCGGACTCGTGACGGCCGTGCAGTTCGGACCTCAGCTGGTGCTGTCGCCCTGGGCGGGCGCACTGGCAGACAGGGGCAGCCCGGCCCAGCAGATCATCATCGGGCGGCTCGTGCAGGCGTGCGGTTCGGCCGCGCTGGCACTGGTCATCTGGCTGCAGGGCGGGGTGTCGTCGATGTCCAGCGCCGCACCCGTCGTGATCTGCTCGGCGATCGCCGGTGTCGGCACGGTCCTCGGCAGTCCAGCCCTGCAGTCGATGGTGCCGCTGATGGTCCGGGACGACGAGATCGGTACTGCGGTCACGCTCAACTCCTTTCCCATGACGGCGGCCCGGGCGGTCGGCCCGGCTCTCGGAGCCGTCGCGCTCACCAGCCTGGGTGCGGCCTGGGCACTGGCCGGGGCAGCGGCAGCCGGTCTCGGGTTCGCCGCCTTCGTCGCGGCGGCTCGGCTCGGCCGGCTGACGCCCACCAAGCAGCGCGGCACGGACTACTCGGTGCGGGCCGCAGTGCGTGCCGTGCGCGCAGACGGACCCATGGTGGCTGCGCTGATCGGTGTGGCGGCCGTCGGCGTCGCCGCCGACCCCCCGTTGACGCTCGGGCCGGTGACGGCATCCGCACGAGGCCTGGGGCCGGAGGGCGCCGGGTGGATCGTGTCGGCTTTCGGGATCGGTGCAGCCCTGGCCTTCACGCTCGTGGGCCGGGCCCAGCGACGATGGGGCGAGCCGCTCGTCGCCTCGGCCGGCCTGGCGCTCATGGGCGTAGTCACGGCGCTGTCGGCGATCGATGCCCCACTGGTCGTGACCTCGGCTCTGTTCTTGCTCTCCGGAATCGGCATGAGTGCCGCGATCGCGAGCCTCACCAGCATCGTCCAACAGCGGTGTCCCGCCGAGCTGCGCGGACGCGTCATGGCCTTGTGGCTGATGTCGTTCCTCGGTCTGCGCCCACTCGCCGCAGCGCTCAACGGCTTCCTGGCGGACGTCGTGTCGCTCGAAGCCGCCTATCTGGTCAGTGGCGGTCTCGTCCTGGCCGTACTCGTGCTGTGTCGGCCACGCCGTCTCGGCGCGAGAGACCACCCCGGCCGGCGCCGAATCCTGGCGTCGGGCATCAGCAGCAACCGCAAGAGAACGAGGGGAATCGCATGACAGATCGCATGAAGGACAAGGTCGTGTTCATCACCGGAGCGGCGCGAGGCCAAGGGCGAGCCCATGCCGTCGAGCTGGCATCGGAGGGCGCAGACATCATCGCAGTCGACGTGTGCGCGGCACCGGCCGTGATGGACTACGACGCCGCGACGCCGGAGGATCTTCAGGAGACGGTGGCCGCGGTCGAGGCGCTGGGTCGCAGGATCGTTCACCGCGTCGTGGATGTGCGTGATCTCGCCGGACTGGAGAGCGTCGTCCGCGAAGGTGTCGAGAAGCTGGGGCGGATCGATGCGGTCGTCGCGAATGCAGGTTTCGTCACCTGGGGTCGCTTCTGGGAGATCGATCCGCAGACCTGGGACGACGTCGTCGCGGTCAACCTGACCGGGGTCTTCAACACGATGCGAGCAGCGGTCCCCGCGATGATCGACGGCGGCCGCGGCGGTTCGATCATCATCACGAGCTCGGTGGCGGGGCTGAAGTCCTTGCCTGCGCAGGCACCCTACAGCGCGGCAAAATCGGGTGTCGTCGGCCTGGCCAAGACGGCCGCGATCGAGCTCGCCGAGTACGGGATCCGCGTCAACACGATCCACCCGTGGGGCGTCACGACCAAGATGGGCGTCATCGGTTCCGACGGCCAGGCCGTCTTCGGGTCGCACCCCGACTACGAACCTCTGATGCAGCAGATATTGAAGGAGCCGCGGCAGTCGTCGCCCGAGGACATCGCCAACCTGGTCGTCTTCCTGGCTTCCGACGAGTCGCGCACCATCACGGCCGCCCAGATCCCGATCGATCACGGCGCGACCAAGGTCTGAGCCGAACCCCGGCCCCGCCATCCCGCTGATCCGACGACAGAACAAGAGTCCCCATGGACGAGTACGCATCCATCAGTCAGTTCATCTCCCGCGCCGTCTACGGTATCGATCACCAGCGCGCCGACATCGTGTCGGAGGCCTGGGCCGAGGACGGACACTTCACGTTCACCCTGGACGGTGCCGAGCTGCGCCGGGCCGAAGGCCGCGACACGATCGTCGGGAGGCTTTCCGCCGGGTGGGCGAAGCCGGTCGGCACCTCCCGTCACATCGTCACGAACTTGTGGGTGGAGGAGGTCGACGACGTCTCGGCGGTCGCGGTCTACTACCTCACCTTGGCGTCGGGGCGTGCGCAGCCGCCGACCCTTCGTGCCACCGGCTGCTATCGGGACCGGCTGGTGAGGCACGGTGAGACCTGGCGGTGGCAGGAGCGGACGCTGGAGCTCGACGGCCCGTTGTGACCGTCGGAAAGGGGGTGACGTCGATGACGTCACCCCCTTTCGTCGAACACGCAGCAACCTGCATCCGCTCACGTGCCGCGGTAGTCGGGGTCCCGCTTCTCGCGCAGCGAGGACATGCCTTCCTTGAAGTCGGCGGTGCGCAGCGAGATCTCCAGCGCCGTGGCCTCGCGGTCGAGTGCCTGCTCGAGGGTCATCTCGTGACTGCGGTTGAGCATCTGCTTGGCCAGTCCGACGGACACGGTCGCAGCGCGGGCGAACTCCTGCACGACCTCTTCGACTCTCTCCTCGACTGCGTCGTCGGCCACGATGTCGTTGACGAGTCCCCACTGCTCCGCTCGTTCAGCGAGGAGGGGGCGTGACAACAGCACCATCTCCTTGGCGCGCTGCGTCCCGACGAGACGCGGCAGGAGGTAGGACGTGCCGCTGTCGGGGGTGAAGCCACGTCCCACGAAGGGTGCCCACAGCTTGGCCGTCTCGGAGGCCACGACGTAGTCGGATGACAGCGCGAGCATGTTGCCGATGCCTGCGGCCCACCCGCGCACGCCGCTCACGACAGGTAGGGGGACCTCGATCAGCGTCTTGACCAGGCGGTTGGCGCCGAGAGCAGTCCGTCGGCGCAGGTGCCCGGTCCGAGGCCGCTCCTGGTTGGAGGTGTTGGCCTCCACGAGGTTCATACCCGTGCAGAAGTGTCGCCCTTCGGCAGTCAACGCGATGACCCGGACAGTGTTGGACCGGGTCGCCTCGTCGAGCGCCGCCACGAACTCGTCGATGCCGGCCTGACTCAGTGCGTTGCCGGAGGCGGGATGGTTGAGGTGCACACGCAGGACGACGCCGTCTCGCGTGATGTCGACCCCTGATTCATTGGTCACGGTGGTTCCTTCGCGCTGTTCACTGGACGATGAGATTACTTATCTGAGGGGTCGGAAGAATGTGCGAACCTCGTCGACGTACAGGTCGGGCGTCTCGAGGGCGGGGAAGTGTCCCCCGGTCGGCGCTTCCGTCCACTGCGCGACGTTGAATGCTTGCTCGACGCGCGAACGGGGAGGTGCACCGGCCCTGTCCGTGGCGGCCGTTCCGCGCTGCCTCTCCGTCGCGCGCTGGTGCGAACCCGTCTCGAGCAAGAATCCGGACGGCACCTCGACGCGCTGGCCCGCCGCAAGACCCTGCGGCTTCGCGGCGCTTTCGTAGTAGAGGCGGTTCGCGCTGCCGATGGTGCGGGTGTGCCAGTAGATCGACAACGTCGTCAGGATGTCGTCCCACGGCACCATCGAGCTGCCGTCCTCGTGGCGATCCGACCATGTCGACCACTTCTCGGCGATCCACGCCGCCATTCCGGCAGGTGAGTCGGTGAGCGCCGTCGCCAACGTCTGCGGCTTGGACGACTGGATGGCCACGTACCCGTGCTCCACCGCACGCCACGCGCGAAAGCGTGCGGCGTACTCCTTCTCTTCGGCGCTCGGCGACGCTCCGGGGTCTCGGGGGGCGCCGAGGCTGACCATTCCCATGTGCACCCCGATCAGGCGGTCGGGATGATCCAGTCCCAGGAAGGAGGTCACGAAGGATCCCCAGTCGCAGCCCTGGGCTCCGAATCGGTCGTAGCCGAAAGCGGCCATCACCTCGACCCACAGCGCGGCGATGTCGCGCGGGGTCGTCCCGGGGATCGAGGGAGCCGGCGAGTACCCGTAGCCCGGCAGGGACGGCGTGACGACGTCGAACGCGTCGGCAGGGTCGCCGCCATGGGCTCCCGGGTCCGTCAGCGGGCCGATGACCCGGTGCCACTCGTGGAACGTGCTCGGCCACCCGTGAGTGATCACCAGTGGCAGAGGGGCCGGTCCCGTGCCCCGGTGCCTCACTGCATGGATCTGCCTGTCACCGACCGTCACGAGATGGTGGTCGTCCCGGTTCAGCTCTGTCTCCCTCGCCGACCAGTCGAAGTCCACCCAACGATCGACCAGCTCACGCTGGGCGCTGATCGGCATGCCTGCTGCCCAGCCCTGGTCCGCGACGTCGTCGGGCCAGCGGGTGGCCTCGAGTCGCCGGCGCAGATCATCGACCGCGGAGCGAGAGGTGGTGAGGGTGAGGTCGTGGACAGAGCGCTGCGGTGACATCGAAACCTCCCCGGAAGCTGGCTGCGGTCATGTGGGCGGACCGATAAAGTATACCGTATTGGCGAACATACATCGTTCGCTGCGCGAATAGCGGCATTCCTCGGATATGATGCCGAGCATTATGAGTACTCAACGAGAGTTCGTCGCTTCAAGCTCCGAGGAGGTCGAGCCCGCTGTTCCGAACGACTCCCATCTCGGAGCGGAGATCGACGAGCGGATACCGGAGGCCGCTGTGGCCAAGCCCGGTGGCTCGATGAAGCTGGCCGATCGTGTGGCCACCAGGATCGAGGCCGAGGTCATGGCCAAGAAGTGGCCCGTCGGCGCGAACCTCGGGTCGGAGTCCGACCTCATCGCGAAGCACGGAGTGAGCCGCGCTGTGCTCCGCGAAGGGATCCGCATCGTCGAGAGCCACAACGTCGCTCGGATGCGTCGTGGGCCGAACGGCGGCCTGATCGTCTCGGAGCCGAACATCGAGTCGGTGTTGGCGTCGGCTGCGCTGTACCTCGACTTCGCCTCGGTCCGACAGCAGGACCTGTTCGCCGTGCGGACGGCGCTGGAGTTCACGTGCCTGCGTCAGCTCAGCGACAATCTCGACGAGGCGAAGATCGCTCGGCTGAGAGAGGCCATCGCCGACGAACAACGCGTCATGAAAACCGAGGGCGTCGGTGCTCACAACAGTGATCTGCACGTTCTGCTGGCCGAGCTCTCGGGCAACTCCGCGCTGCGGTTGTTCGTCGACGTGCTGGTCAGGCTCACCCAGCAGCGAGCCAAGCAGAACATTCCCAACGATCCGGAGACCGCGGGCGTCCTGCATCACACGCACAGCAGGATCGTCGAGGCGCTCATCGACGGCGACCTCGCGGTGGCGCAACACCGCCTGGCCAAGCACCTCGACGCGATGTCCGTCTACTACCGCTGACTCCCGCCGGTTCAGGCGCCCGCCAACAGGGGCGCGAGACCCTCGGCCAGTGTGCGCACGTGCTGCAAGGCCAGCTCTTCCGGGAGAGCTCCGGGTGATGCCCAAGGGAATATTCGCACGACGGGGCATCCGGCGAGCCGTTCGCGAATCTGGGTCGCAGCATCTTCCGGAGTGGCCACCAAGATGTTGCCCAGTCCGGGCGTGAGCCCCAGAGTCCGGGCCCTCTCGCCGTCGAAAGGTCGCACCGTGGCGCCGTTCTCCCCGCCGGACATCCGGCGATACGAATCCCATTGGTGATGGTGGTGCTTTCGCACTATGGCCCAGTCACGCTCGGGGTCGTCGCTGATGAACATGTTCATGGGACCGGCCATACGTGCGTCGTTCTCGGCGTGCCCGCCCTCGCGCAGCCCAGCACGGTAGACAGGTAACAGATCGGGATCGAGCGACAGCAGGCCCTCGTTGAGCAGACCGGCGCGACGCGCACCTTTGGGGCCCCGGTAACCCAGCCAGATCGGCAGCCTGCTCTGTGCTGTCGGCGGCGTGACCACACCCTCGGCCCAGATGGCGCGTAGTTCGGTGACCCGCGCAGTGGTGTCGGTGAAACGCTGGTCGATGTCGACGCCGTAGAGGTCGAACTCCGGGGCGCGGTAGCCCGCGCCGAGGCCGAGCTCGAGACGGCCACTGCTCAGCTGGTCGACGACCGCCGCCTCTTCTGCCAGATGACCAGCGACCCGTAGCGGGGCGAGCATGATCGCCGTCCCGATGCGGATCGACGATGTCCGGGCCGCGACCGCGGCGGCGAACGTCAACGGCTGGGGGAGGTGGCCGTCGTCGAACAGGTGGTGCTCGGAGAGCCAGACCGATTCCAGGCCCAGACGCTCCGCCTCCTGGCTCAGCTCGAGGTTGAACCCGTAGACGCGGTCCCACGGAGCTCGCCAACCCGCGGGATTGCGTACATCTATATGTATGCCGACCTTCATCCCAGGCCCCGTCTTTCGTGGACGCAGGTGCGTCTCTCTCCTAAAGAGGGTACTGTATAGACGAAAGTGGCGATCAGGCGTCGTCAGATGACTCGAAGGGCAGCCGGTGACAAACGCGTGGCGTGACCGATTGGCCGTACCTGCCGTGTGCGCGCCGATGTTTCTCGTGTCCGGTCCGGACCTGGTTCGGGAGGCGTGTAAGGCAGGGCTCATGGGAGTTCTGCCTCGCCAGAACGCTCGCTCGCTGGAGAGATTCGACCAGTGGCTCGGCGACATCCGCGCAGGACTCGCAGCCGATGAGGCTGCGCGTCCGGGCGTGGTTCACGGACCGCTGGCAGTGAACCTGACCGGACGGGTGTCTCCGGACGACATCCCGGCCAATCTCGAGATCTGTGCCCGTCACGGCGTCGAGATCGTCGTCTCTGCGGCCGGCGATCCGACCGAGTTGACCAAGCGCGTCCACGAGTGGGGCGGGCAGGTGTTCCACGACGTCACGACCTGGCGGCACGCCGAGAAGGCGATCGCCGCCGGCGTCGACGGGCTGGTGTGCATCGGTTCCGGGGGTGGTGGGCACGCCGGCACGGTCAGCCACCTGATCTTGGTTCCGCGCCTACGCGCGATCTTCGACGGCACCATCGTCATGGCCGGCGCGGTGGCACATGGAGCTGCAATTCGTGCCGCGGAGGTGCTCGGGGCCGACCTTTCCTACGTGGGCACGCGCTTCATCGCGTCCGAGGAGTCGATGGCACCGCCGGAGTACAAGCGGATGTTGGTCGAGGCCACGTCCGACGATCTCGTCTTCACGCCGTTCGGTGGTGGTGGTCCGGCCCGATGGCTGCGCCCGTCGGCCGCCGCTCTGGGGTTGGACCTGGACGGAGAACTCGCGGCGCGTACCAAGGACGGGACACGTCCCTGGAAAGACGTCTGGTCTGCAGGCCAGGGCGTCGATCTGATCGAGGACGTCGCCCCCGTCGCGGTCCTCGTCGACCGACTACGCGTCGAGTACGACGCCGCGAGCGCAGTGCCGGTTCGCACCGCCACTGCCGTGGCTCCGGGCTGACCTACCGGGATCACCATGTACCGGCGGCGCGGACGCCGCCGGCCCGTTCAATCGAGGAAGGCCGCATCATGACAGACGTCACCACCGAGTTCGAGAAGGCCACCGAGGCGGTATTCACCGACGGCGACGTGGAGCGCGCCCGGCTCCTTCTGGGGGTCGACACGCCGATCAAGAACCAGGAGCACGTCACGACGGCGTCCTACGACAGCATTCGCAACTTCGCGTGGGGCGTGGGAGACAGCAACCCGCTCTACACCGACGAGCACTACGGGGAGTCGACTCGCTGGGGCTCGCAGGTGGCACCGAACATCATGTCTCAGATCATGGGGGCGCCGATGCTGGGCGATCCCATGCCGGACGAGATCAAGCGCGCTGCGAAGGGCCTGTTCACTGGTATCCATGTCTTCGTGTCGGGCGGGAGCAACGAGTGGTTCCGGCCGATCCTGCCCGGCGATCGAATCGTGGGCTATGCGGGCGAGGAATCGATCGAGGTCAAGAACTCCGAATTCTCCGGAACGTCGGTGATCCAGGTTCGACGCAGCGTTCGCCTCAACCAGCGTGGCGAGATCGTCGCGATCCAGCGAGTCGTTCGGGTCCTCAGCGAACGAAAGAAGGCTCGGGAGCGCGGTAAGAACTCGACGATCGAGCCCGCGTCGTACACCGACGAGGACATGCGGCGCATCGAGGAGATCTACGCCCAGGAAGGTCCGCGCGGTGCCGATCCGCGGTACTGGGAGGACGTCTCCGTGGGCGACGATCTGCCACCGATGGTCAAAGGACCTCTGACGACCACCGAGATCATCGCCTTCCATGCGGGTGGCTACGGCTTCGCGCCCTACGGCCTGAAGTCGAGTCGCCTGGCGTACGAGAACCGGCAGCGGATACCGGCCTTCTTCGTCAAGAACGACCAGGGCGTCCCGGACGTCGCTCAGCGACTGCACTGGGACTCGGAGTGGGCCAAGGCGATCGGCAATCCGCGCGCCTACGACTACGGAGTCATGAGGCAGACATGGCTGCATCACTACCTGACCGACTGGGCCGGCGATGATGCGTTCGTGCTCCGGCAGGAGGACTCGATGCGCAAGTTCAACTATCAGGGCGACACCCAGTTCATCTCGGGTGCGATCACCCAGAAACGTCAGACCCCCGAAGGTGGTGTGGTCGACATCGAGATGCAGATGACCAACCAGCGTGGCGAGAAGACCACCTTCGGCACCGCCACGGTTGCTCTACCGAGTCGCATCGGTGGTGCGGTGGTGCTTCCGCAGCCCGAGATCAGCGAACAGCGCAAGGCGGCCGAGATGTACGCGCGGCACCTGGAGCTCGTTGCCGAACGCCGTAGATGAGAGCCCCTACACGCGACAAAGGACCGACATGGACATCAACGGTGCAGTAGCAGTGATCACTGGCGGCGCATCCGGACTGGGTAACGCCACCGCCATCGCTCTTGCGCAGCGCGGGGCACGCGTCGTGCTCCTCGACCTCCCCAGCTCCGACGGCGCCGCCGCGGCGCTGCGCATCGGCGACACGGCTCGTTTCGTGCCGACCGACGTCACCTCCGGCGACGAGGTCGCCGAAGCCCTTCAGGTGGCTGGTTCGCTGGGGCCGGTTCGGGTGGTCGTCAACTGCGCCGGCGTCGCGACCCCCGGCAAAGTGCTGGGCCGAAGTGGACCGCTGCCGCTGGAAGACTTCGAACGGGTGGTGCGCATCAACCTCGTCGGAACGTTCAATCTCATTCGCCTCGGCGCACAGAAGATGCTCGAAGTTGACCCCATCGGCGAGGAGCGCGGCGTCATCGTCGACACCGCCTCCGTCGCAGCATTCGACGGGCAGATCGGGCAGCCCGCGTACGCCGCGTCCAAGGGCGCCGTTGCCGCGCTGACGCTTCCGGTTGCTCGCGAGCTCGCACGCCACCAGATCCGGGTCATGACCATCGCGCCGGGAATCTTCGAAACTCCGATGATGGCAACACTTCCCGAAGAAGCACAGAAGTCGCTCGGGCAGCAGGTGCCACACCCGTCGCGGCTCGGCAAAGCCGCCGAGTATGCGGCCCTGGTCTCGCACATCATCGACAACCCCATGCTGAACGGTGAGACCATCCGGCTCGACGGAGCTATCCGGATGGGACCGAAGTAGATGACGACAAAGGTTCGACTCGATGTCACCGACGGCCCGACGGGCAGTATCTTCGCCATCGAACTGATCGATCCGGACGGTGGCAACACCATCGACTTCGACTTCGTCGACGAGTTGGCGGACGCCGTTCGAGCCATCGGTCCTTCGACCTCCTGCATCACGATCACCGCTCGGGGAAAGAACTTCTGCCTCGGCGGAGATCTGGCGGGGTTCGCCTCGGCGACTGCCCCGGACGACTACGTCGGGACTCTCGCGGTTCGGCTCCACGAGTGCCTCGAGGCCCTGGCATCATCCGGTGTACCCATCGTCGTCGGGGTGCAGGGGTGGTCCGCGGGTGCCGGAATGAGCCTTGCCTTGTTCGGCGACATCGTGATCGCCGAGAGATCCGCGAAGTTTCGCACGGCATACGGGGCAGTCGGCCTGACCCCTGACGGCGGCATGTCATGGTCTCTCCCTCGCGCAGTAGGTCGATCAGTTGCCATGGATCTGTTCTTGACTCGACGCACGCTGGGCGCGGACGAGGCTCGTACGCTCGGTGCAGTGAGCCGAGTCGTCGACGACGGCACCAGCGCAGACGCGGTGGCGGAGTTGGCGGCAACGATCGCAGCGAGTTCCGCATCTGCCGTTCGCACCACCCGAGCACTCGTCCACGAAGGTCTCACCTCGTCGTTCGTGGACCACCTCGACGCGGAGGCGCGCGCAATTCGTGAGGCAGCAGGCGGGCTCGACGGACGAGAAGGCGTGGCCGCATTCGTGGCACGTCGACCGGCACAGTTCTCCACGACCGGCGTGTCAACGGACCGAAAGTGACGACCATGACGACGAACAGCTTTGCAGGGAGAACGGCAGTGATGTCGGGTGGCAGTCGCGGTATCGGCCTCGCGATCGCACTCGAAATCGGTAGACGCGGCGGAAACCTGGTGTTGCTCGCCAAGACCGACACCCCCGACCCGAGGCTTCCCGGCACTGTTCATACTGCGGTCGACGAGATCGTCGCAGCCGGCGGACACGCCGTCGCGGTTGTCGGCGATGTTCGCAACGAGGAAGACATCCAGCGTGCTGCGACAACTGCAGTGGAGACGTTCGGCGGCATCGACATCGTCGTGAACAACGCCAGTGTCCTGAACTTGTCGAGGACGACGGAGCTACCGTTGAAGCGGTTCGATCTCATGCAGCAGGTGAACGTCAGAGGCACGTTCGCTCTGACGCAGGCATGTCTGCCTCATCTGGTCGAGTCGGAGAATCCCCATGTCCTGACGCTGTCGCCGCCCCTCAACATGTCGAGAGAATGGCTCGGTAAGCACCCGGGGTACATGTTGGCGAAATACGGCATGACCCTGGCGGCGCTGGGTATTGCGGCCGAGTATGCCGACGAGCAGATCTCCTGCAACTGCCTGTGGCCCGAAAGCACCATCGCCACCGCAGCTGTCGAGAATCTGCTCGGAGGGAAGGAAGGCGTCGCGCACTCGCGCTCACCGCAGATCATGGCCGACGCTGCCGTCGCCGTCCTCGGACGCAAGAAGGGCGAACTGTCGGGACAGACGTTGATCGACGTGGACGTTCTCGCGGAAGCGGGGGTCTCGGAACTGAGCATCTACGGCGGGATCGAGCCCATTTCCCTCGACATCTTCGTCGATCCTCGCTGATCGATGCGTCGGGCCCGTCGTGTCGGTTCACGACGGGCCCGCGGTGGTCTCTTTCGTCCTCGTCAGTCCCAATTGCTGTCGAATTCCGACACCATTCCCACATTCACCACACTGACCGTGCATCCGTCCGGCCCGGCGAGCCACGCATGTTCGGTCGCTGGAATCACGACAGAATCGCCCTGCTCCATGACGATTCCCCGTCCGGAGCTGAGGATAAACGTCACACTCCCCGCGACCACGACGTTGAAATCCAGAGAACTCGTGCGGTGCATGGGGCTTCGATACCCGGGACCGTAGCTGACCTGTCTCAACACGACCTGCCCGGGTTTCACGTTCGGCGTGAACGGTTCGTCGCCCGACACAGGATCATGCGTACCGTCGACCGCACCTCCGGCCGAGTCTCTCCAGAGCTCTGCCACGAAGCCGGAAGACGGTCCGAGATCTGGAACATCGACAACGCGTTCGCGCGTATGTTGTCCATCCGTCGTCGTGAAATGAAATGCACGTGGGGGCATTCCGTCACTCACGACGTACGACTTGCCCTCGGTGTCGGACGCCGTCACGATTCTCCGCATTGCGCTGCCTCTTGTCTGTAGTCATCAGTTCTACTGCTGGGAAATTTGCCATGGCTGCGGACGCGCATGTTCACGCTCGATCCTGCACCCGCGACATAGGTACGAGTCACCCTGAACAGGATACTCATTTCGTGTAACCAGGTGAAGTGGCGGTTGCAGGGAACCCCGTGCAGGCAGTTGACTCCGACGGCGGCCTCTGCCAAGCTTTGATCGATTAAGCATACTTAATTGCCAAGTTGACTGTTGCTTGTGAGCGCCGTCCGGGGTGCATGTCTCGACGACCCCCCGTGCGACCCGGAGAGATGAGCAACGATGAAAGGCGGGTCGATGACCGACATCGTGATGAACCATCGGACAGCAGTGGTGACTGGTGCCGGTAACGGCCTCGGCAGGGCGTACGCACTTGCCCTCGCCGAGCGTGGCGCGTCCGTGGTCGTCAACGACCTGGGGGCGAGCACGACAGACAAGGGCGCTGACCGCGCGCCGGCGGACGAGGTCGTGGCAGAGATTCGCAGATCGGGGGGCCGGGCCGTGGCTTCCTACGAGTCGGTTGCCACGGTCGACGGTGCGCGCGCCGTGGTTCAGCAAGCTCTGGACACGTTCGGATCGGTCGACATTTTAGTCAACAACGCGGGTAATCGCCGGCCATCGCCGTTCGCCGTGATGTCCGAGGAAGACTTGCGCGCAGTCCTCGACACCCACCTGATCGGTTCGTACCTCGTCACTCAAGCCGCATTCGGTCATATGAAGGAACGGACATTCGGCCGGGTGATCTTCGTGAGCTCGAATACCGCAGCCTTCGGCGGCACTGGTCTGAGTAACTACGCGACCGCGAAAGCTGGGATCCTGGGACTGGCTCGCGCCGTCGCTCTGGAAGGCCACGAATTCGGCGTGATTGCCAACACGGTCATGCCGATGGCGCGTACGCCGAGGTCGCAAGCCGCACACGGGGCAATCGTCGGCCTCGCCGGATCAGCGACCGGTCGGAATGCGACAACCGATTCAGTGCCGGGACCTCCGCCACTGACGACAGACGAGGTGGCACCGCTCGTCGTCGCGTTGAGCAGTGACGAGTGGACGGGGACCGGCTCCGTCTATTCGATCGGGTACGGACGGATCGCGGAGGTGTTCACGGCCGTGACGCGCGGGTGGTACCCCAGCGATCCATCGTCCTACGGAGCTCGGGACGTCATCGACAATCTGAGCGCGATTCGGGATCGCACGGAGTTCGGCGAGCCGACGTCCAGCCCGGACGAGCGTCAACTCATCGCTGCCTTCGCTCCGCGATCTGCGGGCACTGCCGGCGGGGCGACTTCGTGACGGGCGCCGACTCTCACCCGGAGGATGCACGGACCTTGCCGTCGCAGCTCCTGAGGCTTGTGGCGGTGCAGGAAATACAACGAGTCATGGCGCGCTACAGCCAGTTCGTCTCCGCGCGACGTTACGGCGAATGGGCGGGTCTCTTCGCTGCGGACGGGCAATTCACCGGTCCCGAGGGGGTGCGGGCAGAGGGAACCGAAGGCCTCGAGAAGTACATCCGTGCCTCGCACGCAGGATGGGTGATGAAGCAGATCACCACCAATTCTCTCATCGATGTCGACCTCGGCGAGGGAACTGCCACAGCATCTTCCGACTGGTTCGTCTTCCGTGTGGACGGAGGGCAGAACCGGGTCGCCGCGGTGGGTCGTTACGAGGACGAGTACGTGTTCACTGCTGGTCAGTGGCGGATACAGCGGCGCCATGCGGTCACGTTGAAAGACGGTGTCGTCGGCGAACCCACCGTTCCTGACGCTGGGTGATCACGCGACGCGAGCGCTCACAGTCCCTCGACGTTCGTTGTGAGGCAGCAGGATCGGAATCAGGAACACTGCCTCGACCAGCATCATGACAACGCCGCCCGCCCGTTGGTCGGCGATCGCGCCGAGGCCGCTGGTTCCGTGCACGTGCCCTGCCATGATGGGCTCCGTGGCGATGATGAGGGCAAGTCCGAGAATGCCGGCCGGAATGCCGGCGACATAGACAGTCAGCCGCCGGGTCTTCTCGATCTCGGGGCGTTCGTCGGACAGAATCGAGCACCACAGACACAGACCGACCAGGAGCGCTGCCGTGGACAACACGCCCGCCGATGTTCCGGTCACCGTGACGATGGGCAGATGCCAGAGGTACATCACGATCACGTAGCCGAGCGCGACAGGTACAGCCGCGACTCGAACAACTCTCGTGGACAATCTGATCCGTTGCCGGAGGAAGCCGGATGCGAGTGCCGGAGCGATCATGACGAGGATCATCACCTGCGTCATCATGGCAAGGTGCGACATGTCGGCAGCGCTGCGAACCGACGGCAAGAGCGCAACGACAACCGCTGACACCGCCGCCACTACTAGTGCTGCGTCGACCGAGACCTGAGAGAAGCGCGTGGTCAGGCGACGTCGCGACATCCACAGCGCCGCGCCGGCCACGCAGGCGGTCGCCAGTAGTGCCCACGTGCTCATCGATGGACTCGAACTGACGGTGTGGGCAGTCATGTCCATCGACGATCCGGCGTGGTGGTGATGACCACTCGTGCCGCCGTCTGATGCGATCGCGGGGACGGCAGGGGCCGAGGCTCCGCTTCCGTCGTCACGAAGTCTCGAGCCGACGAAGATCAACCCGCGAGCCACGATGAATGCAGCGACGAGTTCAGCCAGGGCCAGAAGGCCGACCCTCAGCAGCGTGGGTTCGGTCTGTCCACGTCGGGGTGCCGACCGGGGCCGCTCGGATGGTGCTGACATACACACACTTTCGTTGGCGTGGGTTGGGAGGCAACTCCATCATGAGCGCCCCGACATCACCTGCTCGCGTGGAATTCTCGTTGTGCCAGGCGATGGAGAGGCTTGCCGGGAGTGAGTCCGATCGCCTTGATCAACACGTACCAGGCGGGGACGCTGATCCAGTTGTCGACGATCACACCTGCGGTGGAATCCACCGTTCTCACCGCACCCAGCACGCGTGCGAGTGGTGACGGCGTCGGGTCCACGTTCGATGAGGTCATAGCTGTGTTCTCCTGTTTCTGGTGAATCCGCGGGTCAGGTGCTCGCGGAGACCGGGCGGGACAGTGATGTCGTGGAAGCCGGTTCGGTCGACCGGGCTGAGGCAGGACTGATCGAGACCGCTGTCCGTCCTGCGAGTTCCACTGCGACCGTTGCGGAACCGTCCGCATCCGCCACGAAGTTCGATGTCCGGCCACCGGCGTCGACCACATACCGCGAATGGGGAGTCAGCCGAGCGAGCGTCAGGTCGGTGGTCGCCTCGCCGGAGACCGGGTAGAGGACCAAGTCGAGATTTGTCCCGTCGGTCTCCGCCCGAGCCACCATCGCGTCGGCATAGGCAACCGCGTCGAGGACAGGCCCGTGCAGCCAAGAATCCGGCAATCCACGTTCGATCAGGTCGAGCCAACCGCCCTTCCTGTTGAACGCGCTTTTTGCCACGAACGCAGTAGCTTGGAGCGAGGCCCCTTCGAAGGTCAGCCGGCCGTGATCTCTGGTGACCCTCGTCGTCTCGAACAATTCGTCCCACGCGGCCTGCGCCAGCTTCTCGTCACCGGCCTCACGCGCGGCGTCGATGATGCCGCCGTACTGGAGAACTTTTCCGCTGCCGGCGTTGCCGGGGTCGAATCCGCTCGGTAGGTCTTTGAACACCGTGCCGGTCGGGTCCCCGTTCTCGTCGAAAGTCGATACGCCCGCGCGGGTGAGTGCCCAACCGCGGTCGGCGAGTTCGGGCGTCAGTGGTCGCATCTCGGTACTGTTGAACGGCATTGCGCCGTTGCCGTACCCCGTACGCGTGGACTTGAACATGTGCGAGGTTCCGTCAGGCCGATGGAACTCGACGTCCATCGACTTGGTGAAGCCGTACTTGATGCGGTCCCAATACCCCGTGCCCGACATCCGGTCGTGAATGCGGAAGGTGTTGGCACCGGTGCCGTTGCAGTAGGGATAGACCCAGTTCGGTTCGCACGCGATCATCGACCACGGTGACCTGGAGATGTCGTCCACGATCGCATCGCAGATGGTGGTGAGGGAATAGTCGAACGAGTTCTCGTCGTTCCACCGAAACTTCACTGCTCCGGGCTCGGTGTAGCGCATGTCGCCGGTCGCGGATTGATATGTTGCGATCTGCAGGCCGAAAAATCCTGTCAGCATGATGTTCTGTTTGCGGACGGGGTCCGGATTGTTCTCCAGATTTCCCCAGAGGTTCTCGAGCCACCAGTAGCTCCACACCTTGCGTTGCTGGAACTTCTGGATCAGCTTGCGTTGCGCTTCGCTCAGGTAACCGTGGAAGGCCGGCATTCGGCTGTACTGCAGCATCGACAGTGCCCAGCCGAGATAATTGAGCTGATAGCGGACCGCAGAAGGCTGAAACTGCTCGAGGATGTCGTAGTTCGACCAGTCACCGTCATCCTGCAATGCGACATCGAGAACAGTGCGAGCGAGCAGCAGCTCATCGAGAGTCAGTTCGTCGGCCACGTACGGCTCGGGCCGGTCGTCACCGCGGAGTGGGGGAGTGAAGGTTTCGAGGTACTTGTTCGTCTCCTCGGCGACGGCCTGCTGCTTGACGAAATCCTCTCGGATGCGGCCGACCAACCACGCGGTACTGCCGACCACCAGCAAGGGGACCACCACCCGAGCTGCGTCCGAGACCCTCGCGGACCCGCCCGCGTCCTTGCCCGCCGACGCCGCACTACCCAGCCACACGAGCGGCGTCATCAGCATGTTCCCGCTTCCGATCCACACGATCAGTCCGGTCGCGCTGGTGAGAGCTGACAGCAGCGCTTTCACCGGCTTTCGGGTGTAGGCCTGGCCGCCGCCCGGTGCCATCAGCCCCAGTCCCACTGCCCTGGCGCGCTTGCTGCGTCCGAAGACGTTCAGCGCCAATCCAGCCGCCTCGACAGATCCCAGGATGATGAACGTTCGGCGTTGACGCGCCTTCGTCAACGGTCCGGTGCGGTGATCTCGGTGAGGGATGGTGATCGACGAGGGATAGATCCCGGTCTCGGTCGCCTGTCTCTCGGGGCTGTCCACGCTCCTGAGCTTCGGCGCAGCGATGGTGGCCAGACCGCCCAGAGCGCCGACTGCAAGTCTCAGCGGTCCAGCCGTTCGCCGTCGCGTTCTTCTGTTCACGGGCTTCGACTCCTCGTCGGCTCGAATCAGCTCGGACCGAGTTGTCCGGCTGGGTGCTTCTTCTCAGGCTTCGGACGCTTTCCGTGCGCGACGACGCTCGGCGTCGATCACGATGTCGTTGAACGACGGTTGTCCCTTGCGGATCATGCGCGTCTTCAGTGAGGTGAAAAGGGTCATGACGAACAAGCAACACGCCATCGTCGACTTACCTCCGAGATGAGCCGGCGGTAGTACGCCGGTCGAACGAGTGCTGGCACGGTGCCAGCGCCCTGCGTCAGGAGAACACAAATCCTCGGTAGCCCTCTGCGGCAATCTCGTCGCACATGGCCCTGAAGTTGCCGACACCACCGATGTAGGGCATGAACACTCGGGGCTTTCCCGGTATGTTCGCGCCGACGTACCACGATGAGCCTGTCGAGAAGAGTGTCGTCTCGCCGACCTCTGCGACATGACGTACCCACTCTTCCTGGGCGTCGAAGTCCGGATGAGAAATTCGGTATCCCTTGTCTTTCATGAACGTGATGTGGTCCGCGATGAATTCCACGTGCTGTTCGATCGACACGACCACGTTGCCGAGCACCGACGGGCTCTGCGGACCGGTGATGATGAACATGTTCGGGAATCCGCTGACGGCCACTCCCAGATACGTCTTGGGACCGTCGCTCCACTGATCCCGGAGGGACGTGCCGCCCTGTCCGCGTATGTCCACGGCAAGAAGTGCGCCGGTCATTGCGTCGTACCCAGTGGCAAAAACGATGGCGTCGACCTCGATCCGGTCTCCAGCCGTCGCGATACCGTCAGCAGTGATTCTTTCGATCGGTGCGGAAGACACGTCGATGATGTCGACGTTGTCCCGGTTGAATGTCGCGTAATAGTCGGTGTCGACGCACACTCTCTTCGAGCCCAGCGCAAACCCTTCCGGTGTGAGAATCTTTGCTCGATCTTTGTCCGCCACCGACTCCGCGATCTTGCCGCGAACGAATTCCGCTACCGTGTCATTGGCTTTCGGTGACGTCATCAGGTCCCCGAACGCGTTCATTATTCGGGCGCCACCCATCGACCAGTACTGCTCGTACCGAGCAGTTCTCTCCTCGTCGCTCACGTCGAACGCGCTGTCCGTGCTCGGAGGATAGGGGGCTCCGGCTGCCGAGTTCCTGCTGGCCACTCGAAGGGAGGCGTAATTTGCCTTGACATCGGATATCTCGTCGTCGGTCAACGGAGTGTTGCGAGCGGGCATGCTGAACGACGGGGTCCGCTGGAGAACTGTGACGTGCTCGGCCTGGCGAGCGATCTCGGGTATGACCTGTATTCCGGAAGAGCCGGTGCCGATGATCGCGACAGATTTTCCTCGGAAGTCGACATCATTTTCCGGCCAGTTCCCCGTGTGGTACGTCTCGCCTGTGAAGTCGGTCAGTCCGGGGAAATCAGGGATCTGGGCGGCCGACAGGTTGCCCGACGCCATCACGAAGAACGTGCTAGTGAATTCGTCGCCCCGGGCCGAGGTCAGATTCCACGACGTCGAGTTGTCGTCGTACCGTGCTGAGACGATCTCGGATCCGAGGCAGATGTCGTCGCGCAGATCGAAGCGGTCTGCGACATGGTTCAGGTAGGCGAGGATCTCGGGTTGGGTGGGGTAGCGCTCGGTCCAGTTCCATTCCTGATCCAACTCGGGAGAGAAAGAATAGGAATAGTAGAAACTTTCGACATCGCACCTCGCGCCGGGATACCTGTTCCAATACCACGTGCCGCCGACACCGTCGCCACGTTCGAAGACCTTGGCGTTCAGTCCCTGTTCACGCGCTTTGTGGAGCATGTACAGGCCGGCGAATCCTGCACCTACGATTGCAATGTCGAGAGTTGGTTCGTGATTCATCCGACCTGTCTTTCACGTTGGTGATCAGAAGCTTTCGGGATGTGGAAATGGGGCGTAGACGACTGCACGCGTCGTCACTGCCCCGTCGAGAACGTCAGCACCGGCTTGATCGACGCCCCGCTCACGGCGCTCGATACCGCGTCGTTGATGTCACCGAAATCGAAGCGGTGCACGATGTGGTGCATCGGTAGGTGGCCTTCCTGATGAAGGCGAACCAGCCTGGGAATCATCACTTGTGGGTCGGCATCGCCTTCGATGCAGCCACGCACAGTCTTTCCACCGGCGATGAGATCCTGCACGTCCACGCTGACATCGGCCGGCCCGGTCCCGACGACGACGAGTGTGCCTCCTCGGCGTAGCGACCGGGCTGCGCCGCGGATGACCGCGGGGTTTCCCGTCGTGTCGAAGGCGTGGGTCGGTCCGCCGTCCGTCAGCTCGTCGACAGCGTTCGCGATCTCGGGATCACCGCCGTCGAGGACGTGGGTCGCGCCGACCTCCAGCGCAGTTTCCAGTCGTGAAGGCGACATGTCGACGCCGACGATCTGTCGGGCGCCGAGATACGAGGCGGCCATGACGGCCGCCATACCAACGCCTCCCAGGCCGTACACGATGACGCGTGAGGTCGGGTCGGGTCGAAGGATGTCGAGGATCGCGCCGGCACCCGTCTGGACGCCGCATCCGAACGATGCCATCTCCACCAAGTCCGAACCCGGCGCGACGACGACAGCGTTTCGGCGTGCCGTGACGGCATGCCGGGCGAAACTCGATTGTCCGAAGAACGACCCGAACACCACCTCTGCGCCGTGTCGCAGGGTCGCGCTTCCGTCCAATCGCCGTCCGGAGACGTTGGCCTCGGCGAATCTCGTGCAATAGGCGGGGCTGCCTGCTGCGCAGGAGTCGCAGAGACCGCATGACGCGAAACTGATCAACACGCAGTCACCGACGGCGACGTCGTGCACATCCGCCCCCACCGCCGCCACTACACCGGCTCCTTCGTGACCGAGGACGGCCGGGGTGCCCGCCGGGCTCATCGCGCGAGCCACGAGGTCGGTGTGGCAGATGCCGACGGCTTTCATCTCGACGAGAATCTCGTCACCTTGCGGGAGGCTGAGTTCGACTTCGTGGATCCGAAAATCCGAGACGGTGTCGAAACTGAGTGCAGCGTCGGTCTTCAGACAGCTCATCGGCCGATCTCTCGTAGCACCTCGGAATGCGCGTGCGCGATGCGACCGCGGATGTCAGCTGCCGCTTCCGCCGTCATGGAGGGTGGTCCGATCATGCCGACGACACCGCCGGGAATCTCGGACGACGCGACAGCACGGTGGTGGCTGAACGTGTCGAAGCCGGCCTTTCCGTGGTAACTCCCCATTCCGCTTCGTCCGACTCCGCCGAAGGGGATGTCCGGGAGCATGGCGTGTACGGCGAAGTCGTTGAGGCTGATACCGCCGGATATGGTCCGGCTTCTGAACTGTCGGAAGGATGGGCTGTTGTCGCCGTACCAGTAGGCGACGAGCGGCGACGGTCGCGTTGCGATGTACTCGATGACCTCATCCATGGACGAGTAGGGCATGACGGTCAGGACGGGGCCGAAGACTTCCTCGCCCGCCACATCCATCTCGTCGGTGACGTCGAGCAGGATGGTCGGTGCGATTCGACGAGTGTCGGGGTCGGGAAGCAGCGCGCGCTCGTCCTCCGGTACGGCCTCGACGGCCCGTGCCCCCTTCGCGACGGCGTCGGCAATCAGACCGGTCACCCGTCGAAAGTTGCGGTCGTCGACGATGGAGGTGACGGCGGTGTCGGTGGAGTAGTGCGGGTGAAGGGCGATGAGACTCGACGTCAGCGCAGCCACCAGCTCGTCTACTCGACTCGCCTGCACGAAGACGTAGTCGGGGCACAGGCAGACCTGGCCGCCATTCGACATCCGAGATCCGGCGATGCGTCGGGCGGCTTCCTCGATGTCCGCGTCCTCTGCGACGACGGCAGGATTCTTGCCTCCGAGTTCGAGAGTGACAGGTGTCAGGTTCTCGGCGGCTGCCCGCTGCACGATCGTGCCGACCGCAGGCGAGCCGGTGAAGAAGAGATGACCGAAGGGAAGGGACGAGAAGGCTGCTGCGACGTCCAGGCCGCCGGTGACGACCACGAGCTCGGAGGGATCGAAGTACCGGGACACCGCCGCCGACAGCACCGCACCCGCACGGGGACCGCCGTCGGAGAACTTGATCATGACGCGGTTTCCGGCCGCAATGGCCTCGGCCGCAGGATGAACCACGAGGCTGACGGGGAAGTTCCACGGGCCGACGACACCCACGACCCCCAGCGGCACCGCATCGATCTCGGTGGGAATCCCGGCTTCCGCCGATCCCGCGACCACGACCGGCGTCATCCAGTTCTCGAGACTGTCCTTCAGGTGGGCGATGTGATCGACAGCGCCCACGACGTCTGCGCTCAGGCTGAACGCGAGGGGGCGATGACCGAAATCGGCCGACATGGCCTCTGCGAGATCGTCGGAGGCGCCGAGGACCGCAGCCAGTAGCCGGTTGAGCCGGTCCTTGCGCACCTCGATCGACGGCGGTCCCTCGCGTAGGTGCGCCGAGCGCTGAGCGTCGAACAGCGGTCGCAGGTCGGCAACGGTCTGCTCGCGGGGCTGAAGTGTCGTGGTCATGAAGGGTCGAGCCTCTCGTCGTGCGTGTGCGAACTGGAGATGAGTTGATCGTGCGAGAACGCCGAGTGCTGCGGTGTCGTCTCCACGACGCCTCGTGACACGAGGTCGTCGATCGTCGAACGGTCGAGCCCCAGCACGGAACCGAGTAACTCGTACGAGTGCTCGCCGGCGAGTGGCGCGGGCCGCTGCGGGGCGTCGGCCACCGCGGTGAAGAGGGCAGGGAGGTTCTCGGCGGGTAACGCCTGCGACAGCAACGGATGGTGCATCGACCGGAAGAAGTCACGCTCGGTCAGATGTTGGTCGTGAAGCAGTTCGGGAACTCTGAGCATCATTCCGGCTGCGATGCCGGCGGATTGGAGAAGATGTGCTGCCTCCCGAGGCGTCCGGGTCCGGGTCCAGGCGGCGACCACCTCGGTGATGTGATCACGGTTCGCGTCGCGGTCGGCAGCGGTCGCGAACCGAGGATCGCTCGCTGACAGAGGGATTCCGATGACAGTGCTCAACCGGCGGAACGCGTCGGTTCCGGCCACGTCGACGACGACCCACTCGTCGTCGCCCAGGCACGGGAACACCCCACGTGGTGCGTCGCCCCGGAGCTGGTTTCCTGCCGCGGTGAGAGAGCCCGGACGCATCGATTCGACCGCGAACGCCGGCCCCAGGTGATTCAGGATCACCTCCGCTTGAGCGACGCTGACGGTTCCTCCTCGTCCCTCTCGCATCCGTCGCAACAGGAGTGCCAGCACGGCACTCGCCGCGACACGAGCCGCGGTGTGGTCGGGGTAGATCGTCGAGGCATCGCTGAAGCCGTCACCGGATTCGGGGTAGCGCCACAGAGACGTGAGTCCGGTCTCGGACCGGACGAGGGGGCCGTATCCCATCCGTCTGCTCCACGGACCCGTCTGGCCGTACGCGGAACTGTCGGCGACGATCAATCGCGGGTTGAGATCGCGGAGGACGTCCCACCCCAGTCCGAGCGACTCCATGGTTCCGGGTTTGAAGTTCGAGAGGATCACATCGGACTTCAGCGCGAGCTCCTTGAACAACCGCAGTCCCTCGGGGGAGCGCAGGTTCAGGCCGAGGCTCCGCTTGTTGCGATGACCCCAGGCGAATCCTGCTGAAATCGGTTCTGGTCCCGGGTTTTGACGTCCTCCGTCCGGGAACGCGCTGTTCTCCACCTTGATGACGTCAGCGCCCAGATCAGCGAAGAGCCGTCCCAGCTCGGCGCCCATCACGATGACACCCAGATCGAGCACACGAAGGTCGGAGAGGGGGTGACGCCTGGTCGGTGCCACCGCGGAGATCGGAGCCCGAACGGCTTCGATCTCGGCGAGTTCGCAGAGCGCGTCCGCCTCCGCCGAGATCTCGTCGTGGTGCTCGTCGAGACCCGGTGCCGGACGCCGGACGCCGGCGCGCTCTCCGTCGATGACTACCGCCCCGTTCGGGACCACGGCCTCCCCGAAGGGCGTCATGATGCGCACGAATGCGCCGCGTTCGTCGAAATGGTCGCACGCGAGGACTTCACTCGGGTCGAAGATTGCGGCCACCGGAACGCCGTAGGACTGTGCTGCGATCACGATCTCCGCACGGTGGAGAGTGGCGAACAAGTGTTGGATCGCGGGATAGATGATCGGTGCCGCGGCGAAGCGCTGCGGCAGAGACATCAGCTCCGGGTCGCTGAGCTCGACGGGTCTGCCGAGCCAGTCGAACATGCCCATCCATTGACGTGGTGCCAGCATGCAGATGCGCACGAAGCCGTCTGCGCAGGCGAACACCGGGTACAGGTGGCGGGCATCGGGACGGTCGCGCGGGCCGTCCGCGGCGGGGACACCGCCGGTTGCAGATCCACCCATTCCCCAGCCGGGATCCATTGTCTGAACCAGGGTCTCGAAGAGGGACACATCCACGTGGCCCCCGGTGCCTGTCTGGACACTACTGAGATAGGCCACGAGAACCGCCCATGCAGCCTGGGACGCCGCTGACTCGACGGCGATGGGCGAGGGCGGCAACAGTGGCTGCTTTCCCGGAAGGCCGGATCTCGAGAGCTCGCTCGACATGGCGTTCAGTACTGCGTCGGTAGCGATCCAGTCGCGATAGGGACCCGTCTGGCCGAATCCCGTGATCGACGCCACCACTGCCTGCGGGACGCGATCGCGAAGTGCGGAAGGGGAGACGGCCAGCGTGTGATGAAGGGCCGGTCGAGAGTCCTCGACAATGATCTGGCAGGTCCCGGCGAGTCTCCAGAACGCCTTCTGGTCGGCCTCGTCCGTCAGATCGAGCGCAATGGACCTCTTGCCGGTGTCGCGAACGAACGAGGCCGATGGTCCGTCGGGGGACGCGTGGTCTCGCGGTGCGGAAAGGTCCCGCACCTGAATGACGTCTGCACCCAACTCACCGAGGAACCGCGAAGCCGAGGCGCCTGCACCTGCGCACATGTCGAGTATTCGAACCCCGTCCAGAGGTGAATCGCTGACGGTCGACGATCTCGGCATTCATGCTCCTGCTGTCGGAAAAGTGTGACGCCCTTCACCCTGAGTCGTCGCTGGGGCGATGGCCAGCGCCATCTTTCGCACGTAAACGTGCTCGAATGCGCAACGTTGGTGCAGACTTCCCGCATGGACGTCCACCATCTGCGCTGCTTCGATGCCGTTGCGCGGGAGCTACATTTCGGCAACGCGGCGGCGCGTCTCCACCTCACGCCCTCGCCCGTCAGCCGGGCGGTCAAGGAGCTGGAGCGGGAGCTGGGAGTGGATCTCTTCGTACGCAAACACCACGAGATCGTGCTGACGCCGGCGGGCGTCGCGCTGGCCCCGAGAGCGCGAGCAGTCCTTGCCGACATCGCGGACATGGCACTGATCGCGCAGTCGACGGCGCCTGATCGTGCGCGGGTCGTCCGAGTCGGCGGTTCCTTCCATCTTCCGCCGACATATTTCGACGAGTTTCTCGAGCTGGCGCAGGGCGTGGCCGCGCCTCGCGTCGTCGACGTGGTCTCACACCCCTCGGCTCAGCTGGTGTCATCGGTGGAGCAAGGGGAGCTCGACATCGCCATGGTCTATCTCCCGGTGGACATTCCGGAGATATCGGTGCTCGAGACGGCACGGTTGTCGTTCTGGGTGGCCATGAAGTCCGACGACCCCCTGACGGCCGAGGAGCGCGTCGCGCTGGCCGACCTCCGCGACAGGACCGTGGCGATCGCGTCGGCGCGCTCCCAACCCGCGGCTGTCAACGGCTTGTCCGAGCGACTACGTCGCGAGGTGGGTGCTGTTCGACACCTCGACGACACCGACATGATGAGCATCGCCAACCACGTGCGACGGTCCGACGATCTCACCCTCAGTCTCGATCCTGCGATGGGCGGCACCAGCCGCGTCTTCGACGATGCTGCATTCGCGCTCCGGCCATTGGATGAGCCGTCGATCCACTTCTCGGTCGGCCTGGTGTGGCGAACGTCGGCAGCCGCAGGTGACCGGTTGGTCGACAGTCTCGTGGAGGCCGCTCGCACGCGCTGGTGCAGTGGACCCGACTCCCTCTGACACGGTCCCGATCTTCACCTCCGGCGTTGCCGAAAGCGCAACGCTCGCATGAAGAATTGGGCAATAGACGAAGGCTGCTCGTGTGTGTCACCGTGAAGCGCCCCGGTGCGACGTGGATCACAGCGGCACTCTGCCGACCGAGCCGTCCGAACGTCGCTCCACTGCGGGCCCCTCTCGCGCGGTCTCGCGCACTGCCTCAGGAGAACGACCATGGCTTTGGACGACACCACTTTTCGAGACCGATCGCGCAACGGTCGCACATCGGATGCCGGCGAACGTGGTGCGCGATCGTCTGCACCCACCGGCCTGCCTCGATCCGTCATCGCGATGATCGTCACCCTTGCCTTCAGTGAGGCTCTCGTCGCAGTCAGTGCCACTGCGGCCATACCACTGATCCCGAAGATGTCCGAGTCCTTCGGCGCCTCGGGCGCGGCCACTGCGTGGATCGCCATCATCTCACCGCTGATGGGAGGCGTGACCACTCCAGTCATGGGCAGACTCGGTGACACGTTCGGGTATCGCAAGGTCCTCGTGGCTGCATTCGGTCTGCTGTGTGTGGGCACGCTGCTGTGTGCTGTCTCGACGAGCTTGCCCATGTTCCTCTGCGGGCGTGCACTGCAGGGATTCGTCATCGGCACTCTGCCCGCGGTGGTGGGAATCTTGCGCAATCACCTCGAGCCGAAGGCTGTCAGATCAGCACTCGGGATCGTCGTGGCCGGTCAAGGTGTCGGCGTCGGAGTGGGATTCATCCTGGGCGGCCTGCTGCAGGACTACGACTGGAGCGTCACGTTCTGGGTCATGCTCGGACTCGCGACTCTCGCGGTGATCGCACTACTGACGACCTTGCCCGGCGCCAGCGGCGAGCACACGGGGGGTCGGTTGGATCTCGTCGGTGCTGCGATGTTCTCGTGCTTCTGCGTGGGGATGCTCCTTCCGCTCAGTATGGGAAGCACGTGGGGGTGGTCGAGCCCGATGACGCTCGGGCTGTTCGTGATCGCAGCCGTCGCCCTCCCGGTCTGGGCGGTATGGGAGTTACGCCACCCCGAACCGACCGTCGACGTGAGGCTCTTCTCGAATCCGTTCTTCGTCCTTCCCAACATTGCCGGCTTCATGATCGGCGCGACGTGTGGCGCGCTCTTCCTGCTCTTCGTCGGCTATGCCTCGTTGCCTCGCGAGGTGGCCGGGTTCGGATTTTCGGCCAGCATCCTTCAGTCCGGCTCGTTCCTCGTGCCCGATGCGGTGTGCGTGTTGATCGGCGGGCTGCTGGTGGGCCGGATCGCTGCTCGACGAGGCCCTCGATTCGTATTGCTGGTCGGATCCGTGTTGACCTCGGTGGCGTATCTGTTCCTGACGCTTGCCCATACGGAGAAGTGGCAGATGTACCTTGCCTCGGCAGTCGTCGGCTTCGGGATAGCGGGAGCGAACACGGGAATGTACCTACAGGTGGCCCGGACAGTGTCTCCTGACCGGGCCGGGATGGCGCAGGGCGTGAACTCCCTCGTCTACGGCCTGGGTTCCGCGACCGGAAGCGCGGCCATAGCCGCGATCCTCGCAGCGCACACGAATGCTTTCCCGTTCTCGGACGACCGAGGCTACGGCGTCAGCTACGCCCTCTGTTTCGTCTTCGGGATCATTGCGGTCGGCTCGACACTCCTCGACGGGTTCCTCGCAAAGCGAAGCGGCGCGGGGGAAGTCTCGGCGACCTCCTGACCCGACGACCTGCATTCCTCGAACAGAACGGACGACGTGAATGAACCAGACGATAGATGTCGCGGGCAACGGTTGCGTGCTCGTGGAGCAGCAAGGACACACGCTCATCGTCACGATGAACAGACCGGCCGTGCGCAACGCGGTCAACTTCGACCTCTCCATCGGGGTCGGGGAGGCGATGGAGTTCGCAGAGGAGACGTCCAGCGTGCGGACGGTCATTCTGACCGGGGCAGGAGACAAGGCCTTCTGTGCCGGCGCGGATCTGAAAGCGGCGGCGGCGGGCGAGTTCAGCATCGATGACGACCGGCTGGCACGCTGGGGTTTCGCCGGCTACGTGCAGCACGCGATCAGCAAGCCGACGATCGCCGCGGTCAACGGGTTCGCGCTCGGGGGCGGCACGGAGATCGCCCTCGCGAGCGACCTGGTCGTTGCGCTGGACACAGCTACCTTCGGCCTTCCGGAGGTCAAGCGTGGTGTGTTCGCTGGGGCCGGCGGAGCATTCCGGCTGCCCAGGCAGATACCGACGAAAATCGCCATGGAAGCGATGTTCACTGGTCGACCGATCTCGGCCGCGCGGGCGTACGAGCTCGGATTGGTGAACGCGCTGGCTCCAGCGGGCGAACTCATGAACACCGCACTCGATCTGGCGGAGGTCATCAACGCGAATGCGCCACTCTCCGTTCGAGCGACGAAGAGGATCGCGATGGGAATCGACGACCACACCGTTCCAGCGGAGCGCGACGACTGGGCCCGCACCCGCCGAGAGGGTCGCGTTCTGTCCACGAGCGAGGACTCCGGCGAAGGGATGCGCGCCTTCGCCGAGAAGCGTGAGCCTCGCTGGTCCGGTCGATGACAGCACACTCGCACGTCGAACAGGATCGAGGAACAGTGGATCGACTTCATCTGGACCCCAGTACCCCCGTTCTCGTCGGATGCGGACAGGTATCCGATCCGCTCGATCACGGTGACTACCACCGGTGGTCGGCCGTCGAGCTCGCGGCCGAGGCGTCGAAGAGGGCCCTCGCGGATGCGGGTCTGGAGGCGTCCGCAGTGGACACGGTGGCAGGGGTTCGTCAGTTCGAGATCTCGTCCGACTTCGGCACGGCCCCTCTCGGACGCTCGAACAACTTCCCGCGTTCGGTGGCGTATCGCCTCGGTGCGTCCCCGAAGCGGGCGGTACTCGAGGTGGTGGGAGGGCAGGGACCGCAGCACCTCGTGAACGAGTTCGCCAGAGAGATTTCTGCCGGACGTGCACAGACAGTCCTCCTCTTCGGTTCCGAGGCGATCTCCACCACGCGGGCGTTCGCCGGGAGGGACGACTCGCCCGATTTCGATGAAGTGGTGGAGGGCGATCTCGAGGACCGAGGATACGGTCTCGAAGGTCTGATGAACGAGTACGAGATGCGGCACGGGTTGGTGGGCGCACCGCCTCAATACGCGTTGCTCGAGCACGCGCGACGACATCGAATCGGTGCGGATGTCGGCGCATACGCAGATCAGATGGGTCGGCTTTTCGCGCCGTTCACGTCTGTGGCAGCGCGTAACCCCTTCGCTGCTGCGCCGATCGAGAGGACGGCCGGCGAGCTCGCGACCGTCTCCGAGAAGAACCGACTCATCGCCGACCCCTACCCCCGATACATGGTGGCCCGAGATCAGGTGAATCAGGGCGCTGCCGTGGTCATGACCTCCGTCGGCGCGGCCGATGCCGCAGGAATTCCTGAGGACCGCCGGGTCTATCTTCACGGATCGTGTGACCTTCGCGAACTCGACCTGCTGGACAGGCCGGACCTCTCGCGGAGCCCGGCGGCGGTGCGGGCGTCGGAGATCGCTCTGCAGCGGGCGGGTCTGGCTGTGGACGACGTCGCGCACTTCGACCTGTACAGCTGCTTTCCCATTGCCGTGCTGAGCGTGTGCGACGGGCTCGGACTTGCTCCGGAGGACCCCAGAGGGCTGACGCTGACGGGAGGGCTGCCCTTCTTCGGTGGGGCGGGAAACAACTACGCGATGCATGCGATCGCCGAAGCGATGAATGCCGTTCGCTCGGGTGCCGATGGACCGGTGTTCGTCGGCGCCAACGGCGGGACGTTGAGCAAGTACTCGGTGGGGATCTACTCGACTGTGCCGCGGGCGTTCCGCGTCACGTCCGACGCTGCGATTCAGGCCGAGCTCGACTCGGTCGAGCGGGTTGCTGTGGCCACGCTCGACGGCACCACTGCGGCAGTGCTGGAGACCTACACCGTGGTGCCCCGCAAGGAGGGCGGCGCGGCATCGTTCGTCGTGGGCCGGCTCGGCGACGGCTCCCGCATTCTTGCCGTGTCCGAGGACGATTCGATTGCGGCGACTCTCGAACTCGGAGAATCGATCGGAACCGAATTCACGGCACGGCCATCGGAGGGGCGCAACCTGCTCATCGCGGTCGGCCGGTGAGCTGCCCCGGACGGTGAACACCGTGGTCGCGCCTCGGTAGTTCGACAGTGCCGTCGAGAGTCCAGGAACTACTGGACTCTCGACGGCACTGGTCGCTGTCGGGTCACCTCGTCCGAAACGCGGTGCTACGACACCTCTGTCAGAGACTCGACCCGAGCGGGTCGTCGAGCGATGCCCAGGAGATTCGCCTTGATCTGGAGGGCGACGAGCTCGCCGTGATTGCGACCTCCCGCGAACCCACTGGTCATGAACCACAGACCGGGTTGCTTCGTGGGCCGCCAGACGTTGCGCAGCTCTCCGTCCTCGTCGAACCCGCCGATCGGACCCAGCTCATCGGCCACCTCGTTGCCGAAGAATCGACGGACTTCGCCCTGCAGATTCTCGTAACCTGTTGCCAGAACGACAGTGTCGAACGGCAGCTCGTGTCCGTCGTGCCGCCGAACTCCGTCGGGAGTGAACGTCTCGACGTCTCGAGTCTGCAGCATCTTCACCTGGCCCGAGATGATCATCTCCGAGCAACCGGTGTTGAGGTAGTAGCCCCCCGATCGCTCGAAGAACTTCCAGAACCACCCCGTGCCCTCCCATCCGTCGTCGATCTCCATTCCGGCACGTCGGAGGTTGTCGAGGAGCTCACGATCGTTCTCGTTCGTCCTGCGGGTGAGCGCCTGGAAGTTGGGGATCATCAGAGGCCGCACGAATCCGGCAGAGGAGAGCATGTCGCCTTCGTACAGTGGTGTTCCGTCCATGTACTGCAGGTAGGACATGTCGGCGCTCTCGAGGCTCACGATCGAGGTGGGGTTGCGCTGCAACATCGTGACGTGCGCCCCCATCTGGGTCATGTATTTCGCAGCGTCGTGGCCACTCGAGCCTGTTCCGACGACCAGCACGTTCTTGCCTTCGTAGCCCAGTGCAGAGTGGAAGTCCTTGGTGTGGAAGACCTCGCCGCGAAACGAGTCGATACCTTCGAGTCGAGGAATGTTGGCGGCGCCGCCCACTCCGCCCGTCGCCATGACGATGTGCCGTGGGCGGAGCTGCCGACGAACGCCATCGCGCTCGACGTCGACCTTCCAGGTCTGTGACGAGGCGTCGTACTCGGCACTCCGGAAATCGGTCGACGTCCAGTAATTGATCTCCATGGCGTCGACATAGGACTCGAACCAGTTGGCGAGCTTGTCCTTCGGGAGAAACTCGGGGAACGACCTCGGGAACGGCAGAAACGGGAACTCCACCATCAGAGTGGGGTTGTGCAGCGCCAACGCGTCGTACCGGGTACGCCAGTTGTCGCCCACTCGCGGATGGCGGTCGACGACCAGGGCGTCGACGCCGAGATTTTCGAGGTATGCGGCCGTGAAGACCCCGGAGTGACCGCCGCCGACCACCAAGACCTCGGGCTCACGGTCGATGTACGAACTCTCCAGGTCCCGATGCGCCTGCCACGACCATGCCTCGGGGCTCGGTTCGTAGCCCAACCCAGCCGGCCACGGCTCGGAGACGTGTCCCGTGAGGGTGCGCAGGCGCGTGAGAAGCGTCCAGCAGCGGAAGCGCCCGTCGCGATCGTCCTGCACCAATCGGACCACGCCCGTTCCTCCACCGATGCTCGTATCGAACTCGATGAACGCCTCGGTCACGTCCCTGCCTCCGCGGACCACTCGACGAGGCGCGGACATGGACTCGGCGATGCGCCAGCGGGTCGGTCCCACTCGATCCGACTCGCTCAGCATCTGCTCGGCGATGGTCTCGTCACCCGCCGCGCAGCACAGGTCCCAGGTGAAGGCGACCATGTCCCGCCAGTACGAGTCCGCGACGAACAGGTCCGCCAGAGACTGGGCATCGCGCTGCGACACCGCTCGTTCGAGGTCGCCGAGCCAGGAGGCGATCAGATCGCTGGGCTGCTCCGGTGCTCGCGAGGTCATGCCACGGGCCCGGACTGGTCGGACGGCGAGCTGACGAAGTCTCGGGACGCCTCGGCGACCGTCGATGACCTACGAGCGGAATGGTTCGTACTCGCACACGTCGGGTGACCTCGATGGGCCTCGGCCGGTCGCTTCATGCTCTTCCTCACTTCGATAGACCCTTAGCGTGGTGCTGATGAGGGTATTCATTACTGTGTATACGTCTGTAGCGCTCGCGTCTATCGTGAACTTACAGCAGTTTCGAGCTGGTCGCGGCGAGTCTGACGATAATAAGTGGCCTTTATTACTGGCCGCGACCTGGCGGGCGCAATGGATCCAGCATCGTTCAGATCTCGGCGATCTGCGCTGCGCAGGCGCGATGCGCGGCCATCACGACGGTGGCGTGGGGGCCGCGTGACACCGGGGACGGGAACATCGATGCGTCGACGACCGACAGGCCCGTCATCCCTCGCACCCGGCCGACGGAATCCAGAACGGCGAGGGGATCGTCGTCGGCGCCCATGCGCGCGCTGCCCATGGTGTGCAACGACCCACCCAGCGACATCTCGGCGCGGGACATCTCGGGAGGGAATACCTCTGCCACCGCCGCTGCCAGCATCGGAGACGCCAGGATGTCCATCGCCACCCGGACTCCGGTTCGCAGCGCTTCGTGGTCCGCCTCCGTCGCTGCATAGTTGTGGTCGACCGCGGGCGCGGAGAACGGGTCGTCCGACACGACGGTGACGCCCCCTCGTGCTTCGGGGGTCATGTGTGCGACGCCTATGGTCGGCAGCATCGGGGGAAGCCCGGGGATCATGCGATCGAACGAGGACGTGTACGGACGGATCTCGAGGGGTCCGACCTCCAGGACGGCCTGCAGGGGTGTACCTGCATCCGGTGCACTCGGACCGGTCACCGGCTGGTACGTGACGACGATCTCAGGATGGTCGGCGACCCCGAGTCCGACGCCAGGGAGATTCTGAACCGTCGGAAGGCCGATCTGCCGAAGCTGCGCGGCGTTGCCGATTCCGGAGTGCTGGAGCAGGTTCGGTGTACGCACCGCTCCGGCCGCCAGTACCACCCGATCCGCGTAGGCAGTGAAGTTTCCCTGGTCGTCCCGGCCCGTGACCCCGACGACTCGCTCGTCGCGCACGATCAGTCGCGCCACGTGCGACCGTCCGCGAACGGACACCGTGTCCGCGACCGGTCGCAGGTAGGCCTGTGCCATGGAGATACGTCGACCGTGCACCACGTTGGACGGCACGGCACCGATACCGTCGCCGGCATCCGGGCCGTTCAGATCCTCGACGTACTGATACCCCGAGGCCACCGCTGCCTGCAGAAACGCTTGTGGGAGTGGAGCAGTGACCGAGCGAGTCACCGGCACCGGACCGTCCGAGCCATGATGGTCGCGCGCTCCGAAATCGAGATCGTTCTCGATGCCGGCGTAGTGCCGGGCAACGGTCGCCCTGTCCCACATGTCTTGTGGCCAGCTGTCGAAATCGGACAGGGGTGCGCGCACGAAGTACCCACCGTTGACGGCGCCGGATCCGCCGAGAACGCGGCCCCGGGTGGTCACGAAGTGATGGGTGCGCGTCGTGTGCGCCGTGATCGGATCGATGTAGCGAGACCCGGGGCCGATCGGCATGCGCTGGGCGTCCGTCAGCTCGGACGGCCACGACCCGGTGGGGGCCGAGAGCGCGAAGGCGTGGCCGGCCTCGAGAATCAGGACAGAGGCGCCGGCCTCGGCGAATGCGGCAGCGGCGACGCAGCCCGCGCTGCCCCCGCCGACGACGATGACGTCAACCATCACGCCCGGACCGATGACCTGACCCTGTGCAGAACACGCCGGTCACCGAAGGATGCCGAGGTCGTCGGGTGTCCATCGTTCGACAGCGGAGACGAACCGTTGTCTGAGTCCCGCGAGCAGGTCGGTACCCTCTGCCGGTGTCGCGCCGCTGGGATCGCCGAGAACACCGGAGCTGGACACGCTCATGACACCGGACACGGTCATGTGCTCCATCAGCGTGGCGACGGGGTCGGTGTTACCGACGACCGCAGCCTCGATCTCGACGTGCTCCGGTGCGATGTGCAGCATCAGCGACGTCTCGGTCCGTCCCGCATGCGCGTCGGCCCCCGGGATGCTGCACGGGAACCAGGCCACGTCGCGCCCTTCGTACCGCAGGAGCGCCACGGCCTCGGCGAGGGCGGATCCGTTGCCGCCGTGTCCGTTCACGAACACGACCCGGTCGGCCCACCGGCAGATGGATCTGCCGTACTCGACGAGAATCGTGCTCAGGGCAGTGCGCCCGAGGGACACGGTGCCGGGGAAGCCCTCGTGTTCTCCGCTCGCTCCATAGGCGAGGGGAGGGGCGATCCATGCATCCGACACGACGTCGGCGACCGCTTCGGCGATGGTGGTGTCCGTGTTCAGCGGGAGGTGGGGTCCGTGCTGTTCCACGGACCCCACCGGCACTACCACCAGACCGCCGTCGACGTGCGGCCATCGAGCGGTCCCGAGTTCGGCCATGTCAGAGAGTGCGCGCAGCCTGATCGACGTCGGCTCCCAGGGCCCTGACGAAGCCGTCGGGCACGACGATGTCGTCGGGGCGCAGATCGGCGATCGAACTCTTGCCCATGCCGAGCAGGGCGCTGTCGACTCCCATGCGCAAGACGTCGAAGACGTTCTCGACGCCGGCCTGCCCGTTCGCGGCGAGACCCCACAGGTAGGCGCGGCCGATCATGACTGCGCGGGCGCCGAGGGCGACGGCCTTGACGACATCGCTGCCGCGGCGGATACCGCCGTCGAGAAGAACCTCGATCTCGTCGCCCACGGCCTCGGCGACGGCGGGCAGCATCCGGATGGTGGCGGGTGTGCCGTCGAGGTTGTTGCCGCCGTGGTTGGAGACGGAGATCGCCGAGAAACCGGCGTCGACTGCGCGGCGTGCGTCGTCGACGCGGGAGATGCCCTTGAGCATGAACGGGCCGTCCCACTGCGCACGGAGCCAGGCGATGTCCTCCCAGGACGGCGGTGGAGTCTGCTGCCACATGCCGTAGGCACCGAAGAAGGTCGGCGGTTGTGGAGCGCCGGCGGGCAGGATGTTCGGCGTCGTCAGATCCGGGATGCGACCTGACTTGGCGAACTTGTAGAGCCACGCCGGGCGGATCAGGCCCTCGGGCGCGAACTTCGCCATGGCGGCGAGGTTCATCGTCTCGGGAATGGCGGGGCTGCCCCAGTCGCGGCCGTAGGAGAACGACCAGTCGAGGGTGAGGATCATCCCCACCGCCCCGGCAGCTTTCGCCCGTTCCATTCGGGCGACCATCTCCTCGCGGGTGCCGAGCCAGTAGACCTGGAACAACGTCTGCGAGTTGACCGCGGCGACGTCCTCGACGGACTTGGAGGCGAAGGACGACAGTCCCATGATGGTGCCGCGGGCGGCGGCGGCGCGGGCGACAGCGACCTCACCGTCGGGATCGACGGCCTGCACGCCGGTGGGCGAGATGATCACCGGCATGGAGATGTGTTGCCCCATCACCGTCGTCGACTGATCACGGACGGCCGCGTGGCCGGCGACGTGGGGTGCGAAGCCGAGTTCGCCGAACGCTGCCATGTTGTCGTCGTAGGTGTTGCCGCGTTCGGATCCGGCGATCAACGCCGAGTACACCGACGGGGGAAGCCGCTTCTTGGCTCGTCGCTGCATCTCGGCGACGCTTTCCATCCACGGGTTTCTCGCCCACGGGTTGTGGGCTTGGATATCGCGTAGCTTCACTGATCGTCCTTGCTGAAAGTCATTCCTGCGAGCGGGTTCTCGTCGCACAGTTTTGAGGCCGGCCGGCCTCCGGCCTCCACGAGGGCGGGTGCGCCGTCGCGGCGGGTGAGCAGCGTCAACGGAATCGACGCCTTCGGGGTGGAGCGCTTCCCGGTGCGGGAGTGATCGACACTCGACTTCGGGACGGTGCCGCGATCAGCGGCGAGGGCAGATTCACCGTAGCCCTGCACGCATTCGGGGTCGGGGCCGTCCATGGGCAGTCCGGTGAAGAACTTCGCGGCCATGCACCCACCGCGGCAGGCATCGAAGTGCGCGCACTTCGTGCAGGCGCCGGACGTCTGCGGTGAGCGCAGTTCCTGGAACAGTTCCGAGGTCTGCCAGACGGCTTGGAAGCCGCCCATGTCGGGGGTGGCGTCGCGGACGATGTTGCCGGCGAGGAACTGGTCGTGGATGGCGAAGGGGCAGGCGTAGACGTCGCCGATCGGGTCGATCAGGCACACCACTCGTCCTGCGCCGCACAGGTTGAGCCCCGGCAGGGCGTCGCCGAAGGCGGAGAGGTGGAAGAAGGAATCGCCGGTGAGGACGCCGTCGCCGTTGGCGACGAGCCAGTCGTAGAGTTCGCGCTGCTGCGCGGCGGTGGGGTGAAGGTCGTCCCACACGTCCGCGCCGCGACCGGACGGACGCAGGCGGGTGATGCGCAGCGTGGCGTCGTAGGCGTCGGCGAGGGCTTTGAACTCGTCGAGCTGGGAGACGTTGTGCCGAGTGACGACGACAGAGATCTTCGCGTCCCGGAACCCGGCGTCCTTGAGGTTCTTCAGGGCGCGGACGGCCATGTCGAAGGAGCCGGGGCCGCGGACAGCGTCGTTGACCTCGGCGGTGGCGCCGTCGATGGAGATCTGCACGTCGACGTAGTCGGAGGCGGCGAGCCTCGCGGCGACCTTCTGATCGATCTTGACGCCGTTGGTGGAGAACTTCACGCCCACCTGGTGGGCGGTGGCGTAGTCGACGAGCTCCCAGAAGTCGGATCGGACGGTCGGTTCACCGCCGCCGATGTTGACGTAGAACACCTGCATCTTCTGCAGTTCGTCGATGATCGACTTGCACTGCTCGGTGGAGAGTTCTCGGGGGTCGCGCCGTCCGGAGGAGGAGAGGCAGTGCACGCAGGAGAGGTTGCAGGCGTAGGTGAGTTCCCAGGTCAGGCAGATGGGGGCGTCGAGGCCGAGTTCGAACTGGTCGACCAGGCGGCCGACCGGTTGCTCGGGGCGGGCGAGGGTGGAGGTCATGCCGGGCCTTCCTGCACGGGAGAGGGAATGATCATGTTCGAGCGCGCCAGCACTGCGAGCGCGTCGGCGTATCGGGGCATCGCCTCCTCTGACACACCCCCCGCCGCCAACGCCGAACGCGCGTCGGCGTGGTCGGGCAGCGAGCGAACGATCTCGACGATCGCCGTGTTCTTGAGGAACGAGAGCTTGCGAGTTCCGAAGTGATACAGCAACGCCCCGAACGGCTCGGGACGTAACGCGACCTGAGGATTGAGCTGCCACGCCAGGTCCAGGTTCACCGTTCGAGGCGATGCAGCGAGCACGTCGGTCACAGCCGGCTCAGTAGACGCCGCACATACCGTCGATGGAGACTTCCTCCACCAACGACTCCTGTACCAACGGCTCCTCGGACTGGGATGCTTCTGACGTGGGGTTCGACTGTTCGGACATGAAAACCTCCATAGGTGTGATGCGAGTCGCACGATCGACACGTGGTGTCGTGCAGCACACGGTAATGGCATCGAGTGCATAAAGTAAACAGATCGGACGAAATTGGAGGAAACGTGGTGGAGCGGGACCTGTCAGGGACGGTGGGACGTCCGCCCGCGGCGAGCAAAGGCGGTATCAGCGACGTCGGCATCGCGCTGTTCGCGGAGCGCGGGTTCGACGCGACCAGCATCGACGACATCGCCGAGGCCGCCGGGATCGCTCGGCGGACCTTCTTCCGCTACTTCCCGTCCAAGAATGCTGTTCCCTGGGGAGACTTCGACGCCAGCCTCGCACTGTTGCGACGCCTACTCGACGAGATGCCGATCTCGATGTCGGTGCCGGACGCAGTGATGGCTGCACTACTGCAGTTCAACTCCTTTCCCGATGAGGAACGTGACGTGCATCGGATCAGGATGCGCTTGATCTTCGAGGTGCCGGCCCTACAGGCGTACTCGATGGTCATGTACCAGGGATGGCGGGCAGTCATTGCGGACTTCGTGGCCGATCGTGAGGGTCTCGGTCCCGAGGAGCTCTATCCGCGGACCGCCGGGTGGCTCGCGCTCGGCGTCGCGATCTCCGCGTACGAACAGTGGCTGTCGGATGACGGATCTGCACTACCGGACTTGTTGCGACGTGCTTCCGAACCGCTCTACCGAGGTCTGCGTCGCCTACCTGATGCTTGAACGTCGGGCCGATACGCACTGCGAATCCATCGGGAAGGTGACGGTCGCCCACCCGTCCAGTTGTGGTTTCGATGACGTCGATCATGCGCTGTGGTCCCCACGGAGTCGAAGGTGCCGACCACTCGGCGTAGCCACGACGTGCGCGCGGCCGTGTGGTTGGATCGAAAGGTGGTGGATTTCGACGGCTCCGACATGATGGGCGATCCGGGCTCTGTCGAGGGTGCAGGGGAACTCGCCGATCGATCACTCCCGCCCCGGTCGCTGATCGTCACCGTGGTCGGGCTCTACGTACGCGAGTTCGGTGGATGGGTCGGAGTCAGCAGTTTGATCCGTCTTCTCGAGCCGGTGGGTGTGGACGCGCCTGCCGTGCGGTCTGCGGTCTCGAGGCTCAAGCGGCGCGGGATTCTCGTAGCCGAGAAACGGGACACCACAGCGGGATACGCGCTCTCAGCGGTTGCGCGTGACATCTTGGCCATCGGTGACCGGCGAATATTCGATCGACCTGCGGCAGTCGGCGAAGACTGGACCATGGTCGTGTTCTCGGTTCCCGAGAGCGAGCGACACAACAGGCATGCGCTGCGGACTCGCCTGGCAGGCCTCGGATTCGGCAACGTCACCTCGGGAGTGTGGATCGCACCGACCCACCTCGCTGCGGACTGCGCGAGGGCCTTGGCGGTGGACGGGCTCGATGCATATGCGGACCTGTTCGTCGGTGCGCGCCTGGACTCCGCCGAGCTGGCAGCACGAGTATCGCAGTGGTGGGATCTCGACGCTCTCGGTGCCGCCTACGCTCGGTTCTTCACTCAATTCGAGGAACTCCGCGAGAGGTGGAACGAGGCGTCACCTGCCCAGGATCCGGGCGAGGCGTTCGCGGACTACATTCGCGTACTCACTGCCTGGAGGCGGCTGCCGTATCGCGACCCCGGGCTGCCCGCTCACCTTCTTCCTCGACCCTGGCCAGGTGAGCGGGCCACTGCGCTGTTCGCAGATCTTCGAGCTCTGCTGGAGAAGCCTGCGCACACCTTCGTCGACAACGTGTGACCAGAGGTCCTACGGACGGATCAGGCGATCTTCGGGAATTACTGCCACACCGGTGATTTCGATCATGGCCTCTGCTTGCCACAGGCCGGTGGTGCCGATTCCGGCCATTGCCGGGTAGACCGGCCCGGCGAGTTCGCGCCACACGCGGCCGATCTCCTTACCGTGTGCCTGGTAGTCGGGAATGTCGGTCAGGAAGATCGTGATGTCGACCAGATCCTCGGGCTGCCCACCTGCTGCTGCCAACGTGGTCAGAACATTCGAGAACGACTGGCGAAACTGTTCCACTATCCCGCCCGGGACGATGTTCATGTTCTTGTCGAGGGCTGTCTGCCCGCCCAGGTAGAGCGTGTTGCCGGCCAATGTGCCGTGTGAAAACCCTTTGGGTGTCGGCAGTTCGGACGGAGTGACGGTGTGGTGGGCCATGGGTGGTCCTTCCCGAGAGTCGTCGAATGAGTTCGTTCACGATAAGTATTGCGCACTCACGACGATCGTGCAAAACTCGACACAAGATCACGTCGGAAGGATGCTCGATGAGGCTCGCGACACTTCAACTCGACAGCGGAGACACCGTTGCGGCGGCTGCGAGCGCAGACGGCTGGGTGGCGCTACCTGCACCGTCGCTGTCCGAGCTGCTTCGCGCAGGCTGGTCTCCACCGAGCTCGGGCATTGTCGAAGGCGCACAGGTGACCGGCAGACTTGTCCTCCCGCTCCCGTCACCCGGCAAGGTGATCTGCTGTGGTCTGAACTACAGCGATCACATTGCCGAGACCGGTCGCGACCGGCCGATCCATCCGACGTTGTTCGCGAAATTCGCCGACTCCCTCATCGGTCCTGCGGACGAGGTGATGATCGCGGGCGACGTCAGCGCCGACTGGGAAGCAGAACTCGCCGTGGTCGTCGGCAGAACGCTGACAGCCGCGTCGCGCGCCGACGCGGCAGAGGCGATCCTGGGCTACACCGTCGCGAACGACGTGTCGATGCGAGATTGGCAGCGCCGCACTCTGCAGTGGTTCCAAGGAAAAGCCTGGGACGCGACCACTCCGGTCGGCCCCGTGGTAGTGACGGCAGACGAGATCGACCCGGCCGGCGGTCTCACGATCACCTGCCGGGTCAACGGCATCGAGGTCCAGCGCGACAGTACGAACACCTTGGTTTTCGATTCTGCCGAACTTCTCTCCTACATATCGACGTTCACGACTCTGCGTGCCGGCGATCTCGTACTCACCGGCACTCCCGGGGGAATCGGCATGGCGCGCGAGCCCGCCTGGTTTCTCGCCGACGGCGACGTTCTCGAAACGGAGATCGAGGCCATCGGCACTCTCACCAACACGGTTCGGGTCACCGAGCCGGCCTCTCGAGCAAGGAGAACAGCATGACCACCCAGTTCGACTCCAACGCTGGACACATTCTGGACGGCGACAACTCGATGTACGCCGGCGCGAGTGGGCAGGTCGTTCCTGTCGTGACGCGGGCCGGTGAAGAAGACGGCCGGACCGGTCAGACCGAAGGCGCGGTTCGCATCTCGGGCGTCAGCCCACAACACACGCCGGCGACGAGGATCTGGTACGGAAAGGTGAGCAACCAACCGGGATATCGTTCTCTCGCACACCATCACGGAGAAGCAGAGACCGGTGGCTACGTCCTCTCGGGTCACGCCCGCATCTACTTCGGCGAGAACTACTCGGAGTACATCGACATGACCGAGGGCGACTGGGTCTTCGTGCCGCCGTTCATGCCGCACATCGAATGCAATCTCAGCCGTACGGAGCCGTTGCACTGGCTGACCACACGTACGCCGGACAATATCGTCGTCAATCTCCCCGTGGTGGACGATGCTTCGCTTCCCGACTGGTCGAACCGACCGTGACGCAGTCGGTGGCGACCTCCGCCGTGTTCACCCGTTGCGTGTCGTTGGTGGAGGCGGAGCCGCGTCGGTCGGATCTCGGCTTCACCGCCCGGACTCAGGCATGTCCGTGGCCCAAAGCGTACGGCGGTGACATGGTCGCTCAGGCCGCAGCAGCGGCCATGCGATCAGTGACCGACGGCAAGTCGATGCACTCGATGCATTCGTATTTCCTTCGGCCCGTCGACATCGATGCGGAGGTGCACTACGACGTGGAGGTCATTCGTGACGGTCGCCGCTTCGCTACCCGGCAGGTGCGCGCCCATCAGAGCGACAAAGTCACCTACATCGGGATGATCTCTTTCGCAGCCGGCGGTCCCGGAGGATCGCTGAGCAGCGCGGCACCCACCGATGTTCCTCCGCCCGAATCACTTCCGTCGTCAGCACAGTACCTTGCCAGCCATGCCGTCTCGGACGAAAACACGATGACCGCGGACTCGAGGGAGTACTGGTCGGTCGGTCGTAGCTTCGACATGCGGCACGTGCCCGGTCCGGTCTACGTCGATATCGAGGGCGGGCGAAGCCCACACCAGGCCCTCTGGGTACGCCCCTTCGACCGGTTGCGTCCGGTGGTCGGTCTGTCCGATGCGCAGAGGGACATCGCAGCCCTCGCGTATGTCTGCGACTACACCATCCTCGAGCCCGTACTACGTGCACTGGGGTATCCCTGGGCCGAGAAGGGACTTGTCACAGCGAGTCTCGATCACGCGATGTGGTTCCACCGCACCCCCGAACCAGGGGCGATGGACGGCTGGTTGCTCTACGCCCAGGAAGCAGTCGCCGCCGATGGAGGTCGCGGTGTCGGCCTGGGCAAGTTCTTCACCCCCGAAGGAATCCACCTGGCCACTGTCGTCCAGGAGGGCATGATCGATGCCGAGACGACAGGAGCCGTGACATGACCGCGGACGCCGTACACGCTCTCACCCGTAGCGCGCACGTGGACACGTTCGCGCGAGAGAACCTTCCGCCTGCTGAACTGTGGCCCGTCCTCGAGTTCACGACCCCCGAGCTCCAGTACCCGGAGCGGCTCAACGCGGGAGCCGAGCTGATCGAGCGCGCTGTCGAGCGATTCGGCGAGCAGCACCATGCTCTTCGCACCCCGGCCGGAATCGCCTGGACGCTCGGGGAACTCCGTGACCACACGCACCGGATCGCTCGGGTACTCACCGAGGACCTCGGTCTCGCACCGGGCAACCGCGTGCTGCTGCGCTCGCCCAACACGCCGATCGCAGTTGCTGCGTGGCTCGCGATCATCGAAGCGGGCGGGATAGCGGTGGTGGTGATGAGCGCCCTGCGCGCTCGCGAACTGGCACCGATCGTGGACAAGACCACGCCGGTCATCGCACTGGTGGATTCCCGATTCGCCCACGATCTGCGGACGGTGCGCGACGAGGGCCATCCCGAACTGGTGGTGGTTCCCTTCGGAGGGGACGAGTGCGACGATCTGATGGTTCGTTCGGCGGACAAGCCGACCGGGTTCGTGGCAGTCGATACCGCTGCGGACGACGTCGCGTTGCTGTGTCCGACATCCGGTAGCACGGGAACCCCGAAGATCACGATGCACTTCCACCGCGATGTGCTCTCGATCGACAACACGTTCGGCAAATACGGTCTCGGCCTCCAGCCGGACGACGTGGTCGCGTGCACTGCGCCGATGGCGTTCACCTTCGGCCTGGGAATGCTGGTGGTGTTTCCGTTGCGGGCCGGGGCTTGCGCTCTGCTCACCGATGCAGTGGCACCTGCCGAACTCGCCGATGTGGTGCACAGCGAGGGGGTTTCGGTGCTGGCCACCGCTCCCACGGCATACAAGCAGATGATCAAGGCCGGGAAGATCACGCAGCTGGCCGGCCTTCGCACAGCGGTCAGTGCAGGCGAGCATATTTCGGCCGAAGTGTGGAACCGCATCCGGGACGCCGTCGGTCTCGAGATCGTCGACGGCATCGGTGCCACGGAACTGCTGCACATCTTTCTGTCCACCGCCTCAGCGAGCGAGCTACGCGAAGGATCGACAGGCAAGCCGCTGCCGGGCTACAGGGCCGAGATACTCGGTGACGACGGCGAACCGGTGGCAGCAGGAGTGCCCGGTCGACTGGCGGTGATCGGACCGGTCGGGTGTCGATACCTGGCCGACGATCGTCAACACGAGCGGGTGGAGAACGGGTGGAACGTCACCGGTGACACCTTCTACCGCGACGAGGACGGATACTTCTTCTACTGCGCCCGTACCGATTCGATGATCGTGTCCTCGGGCTACAACATCGGTGCTCCAGAGGTCGAGGCGTGCATCGATATGCATCCGGACGTCGTGGACTCGGCGGTCATCGCCGAGGCAGACGCCGAACGCGGGCAGATCGTCAGCGCGTTCGTGGTACTTCGGTCGGGAGTCGCTCAGGACTCGGAGGCCGTGAAATCCATTCAGGACCATGTGAAAGCCGAACTGGCACCGTACAAGTACCCGAGACGGATTCGCTTCATCGACGCCTTGCCGAGGAATTCGAGCGGCAAACTTCAGCACTTCAAGCTTCGCGAAACGATAGAGGAGAGACCATCATGAGGATTGCCATCGTGGGTGGGGGGCCCGGCGGTCTCTACTTCGCCGCCCTCGCGAAACAACTCGATCCCAGTCACCGAATCGACGTCTGGGAGCGTAACGCGCCGAACGACACGTTCGGTTTCGGCGTCGTGTTCTCGGACGAGACACTCGGCAGCATCGAAGGCGCCGACGCTGTCGTGCACACCGAGATGGAGCGTCGATTCGCTCGCTGGACGGACATCGACGTCGAGATCGACGGCCGCTCGTACACGGTAGGAGGACAGGGATTCGCGGCCATGAGCCGCAAGGAATTGCTGGCCATCCTGCAGCAACGCGTCGCCGAGTTGGGCATCGAGGTGCAGTACCGGAGCGAGGCACCGGACACCGATGTGTTGCGGGCATCGTACGACCTGGTGATCGCCTGCGACGGGCTGAACTCCGCCGTGCGTACCCGTTACGCGGATTCATTCCGACCGACGCTCGATCGTCGTGACAACAAGTACATCTGGTTCGGCACCGACAAGGTGTTCGAGGCGTTTCAGTTCCTCGTCAGGCATACCGAATTCGGGACCATGCAGATCCACGGATATCCGTACTCGGAACAGGGTTCGACGTTCATCGTCGAGATGCACGAGGACGTTTGGCGCAGAGCCGGTCTCGACGCGACCGAGGACCAACATCTACCGCCTGGCGTGTCGGATACCTACGCGGTCGAACGGATCCGCGAGATATTCGCAGAGGATCTCGGTGGTCACGATATTCTGACGAACAACTCGAAGTGGTTGTCCTTCCAGACTGTTCGTAACGAGCGGTGGTTCGACGACAACGTGGTGCTTCTGGGCGACGCGGCGCATACCGCCCACTTCTCCATCGGATCGGGAACCAAGCTCGCAATGGAGGACGCGTTGGCGCTCGCCGCCTGCGTGCACGAACACTCGGACATCGCCGACGCTCTTGCTGCATACCAGGCCGAGCGGAAGCCGGTGGTGGAGAGTACTCAGCGGGCGGCGCAGGCCTCGCTGGAGTGGTTCGAGAACATCGGTCTCTACGCCGATCAGGAAGACACGCAGTTCGTCTTCAATATGTTGACGCGATCTCGCAGAATCACATTCGACAATCTCGGTGAGCGCGACGGCGAGTTCGCGGCACTGGTTCAGCAGCGGTTCGCCGATACGGTTGCGGGCGGAGAGGAGGTCGACTCTGCGCCCGCGATGTTCCAACCGGTACGCATCGGCGACATGGAGCTGGTCAACCGCATCATGCTCTCACCCATGGACATGTATTCGGCTGTGGACGGCCTGCCCGGAGAGTTCCATCTCGTTCATCTCGGATCCAAGGCGCTGGGTGGGGCAGGTCTGCTCATGACCGAGATGACCTGTGTGTCCCCGGAAGCTCGGATCACGCTCGGTTGCCCGGGATTGTGGACTGACCAGCAGCGCGATGCGTGGGCCCGGGTGACATCGTTCGTGCACACCAACAGTGCTGCGAAAATTGGTGTGCAGATCGGTCACTCGGGTCGCAAGGGATCGACGAAGCTGATGTGGGACGGCATCGACGAGCCCCTCGAGACGGGGAATTGGGAGCCGATCGGACCGTCGCCCCTGCCCTACGGTGACGGATGCCATGTCCCACGTGAGGCAACTCGCGAGGACATGGACGTCGTGGTGGCCGACTTCGTCTCAGCGGCGGAGCGCGCCGTAGCCGCCGGTTTCGATCTGATCGAAGTCCATGCCGCACACGGTTATCTACTGTCGTCCTTCCTGTCGCCGGTGGCGAACGTCCGAACGGACTCGTACGGCGGCAGCGTGGAGAACCGCTTGCGATTCCCGCTCGAGGTCTTCGACGCCGTCCGACGTGCGGTCCCGTCGAGCTTCCCCGTTTCCGTGCGTATCTCGGCGACCGACTGGGCTCCGGACGGAAACACCGTGGAGGATGCCGTCGAGATGGTTCGGGCGTTCGTCGAACACGGTGCGGCCGCAATCGACGTGTCCTCCGGCCAGGTGACGAAGGACGAGACGCCGGCGTTCGGGCGGTCGTATCAAACTCCGTTCGCCGACCGGATCCGTCACGAGGTGGCCGCCGCCGCGGGAGTGGCGGTCATCGCCGTGGGGGCGATCTCGTCGTACGACGACGTCAACTCCATCCTCCTGGCCGGCCGAGCAGACATCTGCGCGCTGGGTCGTCCACATCTCTACGACCCGCAGTGGACGCTGCATGCGGCTGCGGAGCAGGAGTACCGGGGACCTGGAGCGCAATGGCCGGTGCAGTGGCACGCGGGTCGGCGACGTCCACCGACCTCTCGTACCGACAAGGTCCCGCCGCGCCTGTCGCTTCTTCGCGACGGTTCGGACCACGCAGCCCATGTGCGCTGGCGCCCCAGAAGTACAGTGCCTGCATGACTTTCTCGTTGTCGGGCCGGGTCGAATGGGTGGATACCGATGCCGCAGGCATCTACCACAACAGCACTGTCGTCCGGTTCGTGGAATCCGCCGAGGCCGCACTCGTTCGTGAGTGCGGCCTCGACGGCTATTTCCCGGTGGCCCCCCGAGTGCGGTACGAGGTCGATTTCCACGCACCGCTGTATTTCGGACAGCAGGTGACGACGGACCTCGACATCGCACACCTGGGGTTGTCGTCGATGCGATTCGAGTTCGCGATCTGGGGTGAGGCGTTCGAGGGGCGAGATCGTGCACTTGCGGCGAAAGGTTCGTACGTGACGGTGCACATCGACCGCGATGTATCCGGAGCTGTTGCGGCACCCTGGCCGGCGCAGTGGCGCGAGGTTCTGCTGGGTCTGGTGACGGCGCCCGTCGAGACCGGTCAGGACGCGAGAGTCTGAGACGGGCTCAGGCCGAACTCGGCGCGATAGAACTGTGAGAACCGGCCGAGGTGGAAGAACCCCCACCTTGTCGCGACTTCGGTGACGCTGGTTCCGTCGGGACGTGCGTCGACCAGGTCGGCGTGCGCTCGTGCCAAGCGAGCTCTCCGCAGTTCCTCGAGCGGTGTCGTTCCGCGCTCACGTTGAAAGGCCGCTTGCAGTGTGCGCGGACCTACGCCCACTCTGGTCGCCAGTTCTGTCACTCGCCAGGGGTACTCGGGTTGTTCGTGAATCAGATCGAGTGCGCAACGAACGGTCCGGGACGTCACCGCGGTCCGCGCGGGCTGAGATGGCTGCACCGAGGTGTTCGGCTGCGCTGCAAGCAATCCCGCAACGATGACCTGCTCGAAGTGGCTCGCGGCCAACGGGGAGGACAGTACCCCGGTTTCTCGTTCGGCCTCGTCGCAGGCAAGGTGCACGATTCTCATCCAGCTCGACATCGCGGGCGAGTTCATGTCCACCAGTGGGTGGAACACGACGGGATCGGACGGGGCACCGGGGTGGGTTTCTGCCGCCGACTGCACTGCGTCGCGGGGAATGTGCACGAGGAGTTGTTCGCAATCGGCCGACCACTCCATGTCGACGGGCAGAGTCGGTGATGGCAAGGATGCGAACCGTCGGTCGGATTGCACGACGGTATCGCCCACCTTGACTCGCGCGGTGCCGTTGAGCGGAATCTGCACGAGGTAGAAGGAATCGAAGGTGCCGGGGGTGATGCGCACGTCTTGTCCGTAGCGGAGGTAGTTGATGCCGATGCCGCCGACGGAGGCGGCATTGTGGACTACCGACAGTGCGCCTCGACGCGGCCCGACCGTCAGGCGGTGCGGGCAGAACGACTGGCCGACCGACGAGCGCGCCTCGTCCAGGTCGGCCGTGGCCAGTACCGGGTGACGACGAAGCAGTGCAGTCATGTCGGTCCTCCACATTCCAGGCTGTGTGACCTCCATCATAAATGCAAATTGTTGCGAGGATGTATCGATCGTCGAAATTCGACAATATGGTGGTCGGTTCAGTGGCCTTTGAACGCCTCGGCCAGCCACCATGCCCCGCCGTCTGCGGCAATCTTGGCGTCGACGACCATGACCCCATCCGGTGCAGCGGCCCAGCGACGTACCTCGTCCAGGTCGGCAAGAGTTCGAACCGTGACCCCGTGGGCACCGTGCCCTCGTGCGACAGCGGCGATATCGATGTCGGGGAAGGTGACAGTCGTCAGATCTGCAGGCGCGCCGTCGCGTGGCAGGTGTTGGAAGTGGTGCACTTCGGCGCCGTACGCGGCGTCGTTGTACACCGCTATCAGCATCGGCCGGCCCAGCCGGATCGCGGTGTCGAGCTCCGAGATGCCCATCATGAATCCGCCGTCACCGGTGCCGACCACGGCGAGTCGATCGGGTCGAGCCAGTGCGGCTCCGATGCCGCTGGACAATCCGAGGCCGATGGATTGGAACGCTTGGGTGAAGCAGAAGCCCATGTGATCGGGCACGCGAAGGTACGTCGATGGGTATCCCATGAAGTTGCCCGAGTCGATGGCCACGACACGGTCCGTGGGCAGCATCTCGTCCAAGGCCTTCGTGAACGGGCGCGGGTCGATGGTCTGCGACGTGGACAGGTCCTCGGTCTCGGTGTCGTTCCACCATCGACGGGCAGCGAGCTCGGTCGACACCTCAGGTGTCCGGTAACCGGTGCGTGCCCCGGAGGTACGCCTCAGTTCGGTGAGAACGTCGACCGCGGTCGTCGTGCAGTCTCCGTGAAGTCCGAGGTCGATCGGGCGATGCGCGCCGAGGGCGGAGGCGGTGTCGTCGATCTGGACCACCCGGGCGTGCGAGCCGATCAACGATCCGTGCCGCATGGTCCACATGTTCAACGCGCAACCCCACCCCACCACGAGGTCGGCGTCGGAGATCAGTTGTGCAGTCAGCGGAGCGGAGAACCCGCCGGAGATTCCCAGATCGAATTCCTCGCCTCGAAACAGCCCGTTGGCGACTGCAGAGGTTGCCACGAGTGCGCCGGCATGCTCGGCCAGGGCCGAGATGTGCGGGCCCGCAGCGCGACCGCCACGGCCGGTGACGAACACCGGTCGCGTCGCCCCCTCCAGTAGGGCCACGAACTGCTCGACCGCCGACTGCGCCGGACGCACCGGCTCGGGAGCCGAGGGGCGCGCGGCGGTACCGACGTGTTCCGGTGCGGGAGCGGACTGGACGTCGAGCGGCAGGTTGAGTACTACGGTGCGTCGGTCGTGCACGGCGGTCTGCCAGGCTCGGGTCACGTCGGCGACGGCGGTAGCTGCCGAATGCACCCGCTCGGCGACAGCGCCGACGCTGCGGGCCAATGCGTCCTGGTCGATGCGGAAGTTCGACAATCGTGACGATGCCGCGACGTCTGCGGCCAACACGATGACGGGGGTGCGGCTCTTGGCGGCCTCACCGATGCCGGTCATCGCGTTCGTCAGACCGCAACCCTGGTGCACGCTGACGATCGCGGGTAACGCCGCGAGCCGAGCGAATCCATCGGCCATCGACGCAGCGCCGCCTTCGTGGCGTGCTGCGGTGTAGGGGATGCCGCGTGCGATCAGGGCGTTGGTGACGTCGAAGTTTCCGCTACCGACGACTCCGAAGATGTGGCCGACGCCGAGATCGGCGAGGACGTCTGCCACCAGGTGCGCAACCGTGCGCGTCATGCCGGCACGAACGCGAGAACGCGTGCAGGAGAACCGGTGCCGCCGACGATGGGGAGCGGCGACACCACGAGTACCGCACCCGTGACGGGGAGTTGGTCGAGGTTCTGCAGTTGAGTGACCCCGTACTTGTCCGCACCGAGCAAATGGTGGTGCACAGGAAACATCGGCTCCATCGCGGCCGCCTGGCCTGCGTCCACGCCCACGGTCTCGACGGCGAATCCGGAGATGGCCGACTCGGCGAGCCACTGCGCACCTGCCACCGACACACCCGGACTGTGGGGGCCGCTGTCGTCTGCGTTCAAGAATGCTTCTGCGTCCTGGTTGCGAGCACTCCATCCGGTGCGGAAGACCAGCCAGGCGTTGTCCGGAAGGGGACCGTTGTTCGCTACGAACTCCTCCAGATGGGCGGGCTCGAGCAGAAAATCCGGATCCGACGCGACCTCGGCGGTGAAGTCAAGCACCACGGCGGGGCCGACGAGTCGCGACGGGGGAATCGTGTCGACGGTGTGACCGCTGCGGCCGGTTGCCCAGTGGGCGGGCGCATCGACGTGCGTTCCGGTGTGCTCGCCGGTATGAATGTTGTTCCATCCCCAGCCCGGGCCTGCAGCGTCGAAGTCGCTGACGGGCTCGAGTGACAGGGAGATGGTGTTCGCGAACGGTGCGGGTAGCTGCAGCACCGGTGTCGTGGACGACAGGGGCGCCGTCAGGTCGACGACGCGTATCGCGCCGTTCGCCAGTTCGGTCAACAGGCTGGTCAGTGTCGAGGGTGTCGCTGGAGCGGTCATCGGTCGAGCCTTTCGTCGATTCTGTCGAAGTCGGTGTTCGAGCTGGGTCGATATCTCATGCTCGCAGGCCGCGCTGTCGCAGACGGGGCAGAACCTCGTCGACGAAGTACGGCAATTCGGCTGCATAGTCGACGAATGCCAGTGTCGTCCCGGCCAACCCGCTCGCTGCCAGTTTCTCGATACTGTCCGCGATTTGATCGGGGGTGCCGACGAGGGGGTAGCTACCGTGGCCTGCGGCGAAGCGAGGGCGGAAGTTGGCGAGCATTTCGGGTGAGAACGATTGAGCATGCAAGCCCTGGAGCGCCATGAGGTTGTCGACGGCCTGCCAGTCCGCGTTGGTGTCCGCGTAGTACTCCAGGTAGTCCAGGGCCTCCTGCTCGGTCGGGCGGCACACCACATGGGACAGCGTCAACACCCCGATCGACCGGTCGCTTGTCTCGGCGGCGGCGCGGACATCGGTCACGGTCGCGGCAGCATGGTCGAAGTCCTGCACCGGGGTGAACAGGAAGTCTGCGTTTTTCGCCGCGAACGCGCGGCCCTGTGGTGAGGCCCCCGCGTTGAGCACCGGCACCCGCCCGTTCACAGGCTTCGGATCGGAGTGGACGCCTTTCAGATGGAAGAAGTTGCCGTCGAAATCGAACGGAGCCACTTCGGTCCACAGCTTCGTGACGACGTCGAGCCATTCTTGTCCGAATGCATATCGGTCGTCGTGGTTGGACTGCAGCTCCATCCCGAACGCGCGGTACTCGGGCTCGTTCCACCCGGCGACGATGTTGAGCCCTGCCCTGCCGCCGCCGATGCGGTCGAGGGTGGCGATCTGCTTCGCGGTGACGATCGGGTGGTTGAACGCGGTGTGCACGGTGGCGAACACGGTGATGTTCGACGTCCGGGCGAGTAGAGCGGCTGCCCACGCGACGGGCTCGAGAACGCCCTCGTGGAAGTTCGTTTCGCCGCCGTAGCCGATCCACCGTGCGATCGGAAGGAGGAAGTCCAGGCCTGCCTCGTCGGCGATCTGCGCGGCTGTCAGGTTGTCCTCCCACGAGCCCGACCACCGTTCGGGGACCGTGGTCACGGCCAGGCCACTGCTGCAGTTCGCAGAGAACAATCCGAGCGCGAAGTGAGTGGAATCGGAAAGAGAGAGCATTGCTTCGTCCAATCAATCGTGGGTGCTCGGTGACCGAGCATCATGAAGATATCGCGAGTAAGTGACTGTCGTCATTTTGTCGATCTAAACTTCTCGAGTGAGCTGCGAACCCGATCCATACTGCGGCTGCGACGAGAGGGCGCGAGCAGTTGCTGGGCAACCAGATGGCCCGAGCCGCCGCCGAGTCCGGGTCCGGGGTGCGTGAAGGCACCGATGTGGAACAGTCCGTCAATTCCGGTTCGGTGACCGGTGCCGGTCCCGGGGCGCCAGAGCAGCGATTGATCGATCTCGGCTGCACCGCCATAAGGATCGCCGCCGACGGCGTTGGCATTCGCAGCCGTCAGCGCGGTCGGTGGGATGGAGTACGAATCCAACACGGTCGAACGCAGGCCGGGTGCGTAGCGTTCGATCGAGTCCAGGACGCGATCGACATATGCCGACGTCGTCCCGGTACTCCACGTGCCGTCCGTCGAAATCGATCCCGCCGCATCGCCTTCGGGCGCACACGGCAATTCTTGCAATTGCACCCACAGGGTCGCTTTTCCCGCAGGAGCCCGGCTCGGGTCCAGAACGCACTGTTGGCCGACCACGATCGTCGGGTTCGCGGGAAGCAGACCTGATTCCGCCTGCGCACAGGCAACCCCGGTACTCGACGCGCCACTTCCGATGTGCACCAGCGGCACGTCGTCCAGACGCGAATCGGACCACCGAACGGGACGGTCCAGTGCAAAATGCAGCTGCATCGCAGCCCGCCCGGGGCGATGCCGGTCGGCCGCACGCTTGCCCGCGGAAGGAACGACCGCAGCGTCGAGCAGCGTTTCGTAGAGCCTGGGCGTAGCCGCCGATGCGATGACGGCCCGTGTCGCCGACAGTCTCTCCCCGGCCAGATGCACGGCAACGGCGCGGCCGGACCGGATCTCGATGTTTCTCACGGATTCACCGAGAATCACTGTCACCCCGCGCTCGCTGAGCACGCGTGCGAACGCGGTGACGAAATTGTCCGCGCCGCCGGTCACCACAGGGAGCCCGGCCGCGTGCATGGTGAAGGCCATGATCGGTAGCATCAGCCCGCCGGTCGCGTGGTCGGGTGACAGGCCGGCGTGCAGAAGCCACGGAGACCACAGATGATCCACCTCGAAACCACGAAAGCGCTCACGGATCAGCGCGCGCCCGCTCTGCGCTGACACGCGCAGCATGTCGATGCTGCCGTCCTTGCCGAGTGCGCGCGCCATCGATGCGCCCAGGCGAGCGAGATCGAACGGCCGCAGTTCCGAGCCCAACGCACCGAACACGTGGGGGGACCAGGATTCCAGCTCGGCCAGCATCGCAGCGTACGCCACTCGATCGTGCTCGTGCTCGAAGCTTCGGGCGGTTGTCGCCGGGTCACGATGTGCCACTGCGACGCCCCGATCCGACACCGCGGCCGTTACAGCTCCGTCGGAGTTGGAGTACGCGAGGCCATGCCGGTGCAGGTCGCCCCCGAGAGTCGCGTACGCGCCACCGGTGACGAACAAGGGGTGCCATGAACTGAAGGTGTCGTGTACGAAACCCGGACGCGTCAACGAATCCGAGGCGATGAATCCGCCCAGCTTCTCGCGCTCGTCGACCAGCGCGACCGACCATCCCGCGCCGGCGAGTTCTGCGGCTGCGACCATTCCGTTGATTCCTGCACCGACCACGACGGCGTCGAATGCACGGGTGGTCACCCCTGGATCCGCTTCTTCAGTGTCTTCACGATTCCACGGTAGTCACTCGGGTTCACTGGAAACAGCCATTGCTTCGCCCGCGTCAGCATCGACACGTTGATCCCGATCTCGTCGAGCGTTTCGTCGATGTTGTGCACCGAGAACGGAATGATGTTGGTCCCCCGCGCGTGATTGCCATTGGTGCGTTCGCGCATCCAGGCGAGGCGCTCGGCAACAGATGTTCGCATGTCGTCGTCCGACGGAAGCGTGTGGTTTCCGCCGAGCAGCGAGCCGATCCACAACGCGGATGTCTCCGCGGACAGCGGTGAGAAGAACGAGGAGTTGTATCCGGCGAAGCTCAGGTCCGACACCCCGACGGGATGGATCTGCTGATACAGAACGTAGTCACCGTTGTCGTCGGTGAACCGGCGCAGCACGTCGGGGGACAGGAACGGGATGTTCTGCTTCCAGCCGGTTGCGGCGAGTACGACATCCGCCCGGATCACCGTGCCGTCCGACAATTCGGCCTGTGGATATCCTTCCTTCTCGAGCAGACGCACGATGGTGGTCTCGCGCCGCACGGCGATGGTTCCGTCCGCGATCCCCTCGAAGAATCCCTCCGACACGAGGGAGACCGTCGATCGTGCGATGTCGGCGAACGAACCTGCAGGAACAAGGCCGAGCGTCTTCAGGCCGAGCTGCTTGGTGGTGACGCTTCCGACGCTGGACACCATCGAGTCGGCGATCGTGGAATCGGCTGCGTGGAGCACTCTTTCGACGCCGTTGACGGAGTGGTAGCGAAACAGGCCCTCGCCGAGTCGAGTCAACATGATGAACTTGTAGTTGACGAGGTTGCGAATCTTCCGGGGCAACTTCCACAACAGTTCGCGGGCGACCACGGTGGTCGAGGCCGCGACTGTCGATACCTCGACGGTGATGTCGCAGGCGGACTTGCCGTATCCGACGATGATCGCGTGCTTGCCGTCGACCTGATCCAGGCTGTGCAGGTCCCCAGCGGGAAAGATCTGGCCCCCGGCTGCAAGAAAGACGTCTGCACCGTCGAACGCCGGAACGAAGGGCTCGGAGAAGATGCCGCTGGCGAGAATCAGATGATCGACGTGCTCAGTGTTGGTGACTGGCTCGTCTCCGTGCACCGCGGCATCCGTACGTTTCGTGGTGACGTCCCAGCCGCCGGTAGGGGTCGGGGCGGCATCGATCACCTCTGTATCGCAGTGCACGCGATCCATCAAGTCGAATGTGCGAGCGTAGTTTTCGAGGTAGGACTGGACCTGTTCGCCCGTTGGCCATTCCGGGTATTGCTTCGGCATCGGCATCTCGGACAATGCATAGGTTCCCTTGTTGTTCTGCGTCTTCAGTCCCGGGTAGCGTCGCGTCGCGCTCCACACCCCGCCGACGTCGGGGGCCTTCTCGTACACGACGACGTCGTGTCCGAGTTCGCTCAGCACCCGTGCCGAGGACAGTCCGGCGAACCCGGCACCGACGATTGCGATGGTCTTGCTGGGACGGATGCTGTGTACGCTCATGAGGGATCCTGTTCGGCGAGAAGGGGAATGGCTGGAGTAGCTTGCTCGGGACCCATGGCGGAGTATCCGCCGTCCGCGGCCCAATCGGCTCCGGTGACGACCGAGGCTGCGTCGGACGCAAGGAAGGCGACGACATTGCCGACCTCGCTGGGGTCACCGACACGTCCGGTGAGGTGGAACGGCGCGGCAACCCGATCGGTCTTGTCCCGATCGCCGCCGGACAGGGTGTCCATGATCGCGGACCACGTCCAGCCCGGGCTGACCGAGTTGACCCGAATCCCATCTCGGGCGAGGTCCATGGCCATCGATCGAGTGAGCTGAGCAATTGCCGCCTTACCCGCCGGGTAGACCCAGCGGCCGGTCTGCGCGACCGAGCTCGAGATCGACGTGAAGTTGATGACAGATGCATGTCGGCTCGCCGTCAGATGGGGGTGAGCGGCTTGTACCAGCGCGACCATGCTCACGACGTTGACGTTCAGAGCCGTGAGCCAATCCGCACGTGTGGTTGCGAAACCGTCGTCGATGTAGACCGCCGCCAGATTGACCACGATGTCGAGGCCGCCGTACTCGGCAACCGTGTCTGCGACGAGAGTCGTCAATGCAGCGTCATCGGTGACGTCGACCCGACGAAAGGTGACCGGGGAACTCGGCATCTCCTGTGCGACGCGTCTGCCGTTCTCCTCGTCGATGTCGGCGATGACGACGGACGCGCCGTGTTCGGCGAGAACCTGTACGACTCCGCGCCCGAGCAGCGTGGCTCCGCCGGTGACGATGGCCGTGCGTCCTGTGAGGTCTGCGGTTGTCACTGGGGCCTCCCTTGCGATCGGAGAGCCGCAACTCGCATGCCCTCGGTGGAGAGGGACGCTACGGCGGGTGGACCGATCCGAATATCCGAAATGCGCGGTGACAGTCCTCAAAGCGCACATTACGACTCGATCGTGTTCGCACTGACCCGTGAGTGCTTCGAACGGCCACCCCGCGTGCCGCCTTTCGTTCGAGCTGCGACCACGGTGCGGGATTGCGAGACACGCTGTCCAGCACTTGATACCTGTTCATCGATTTCGACGCCAGGGGTCCTCGGTATCACGACAGTGTCACCGGTGGTCGGCGACATTGTGGACCTCCACGTCATCGGGTCCAGCCAATGGGTGATGCGGGGTGCGCAGAAATACGGATCGATTCACGAACGCAACGTATTCGGGACCCACGTGATGTGCGTGTCGGGTATCCCCGAGGTCGCGGCGGTGAACGACGAGACGACGTGGGCCGAGTTCCTCGGTGTTTCAGAGGTACTGCCGATACCATCCGCGGGCAGACCGATAGATTCATCGCCCGCGCGTCAGCCCGTCGACTCGGCAGATGCCGGGCCCCACGACGCCAACATCGGAAGTGCTCGAGCAGTGGACGACTCGGGCTCGACGGTGTAGATGATCAAGCGTTGCTCCGGATCGTGTGGCGACACCAGAGATTCGATGCCGAACGCGAGTCGGCCTACCACGGGGTGAGCAATCTTCTTGTCGACGGACGTGCGGTCCGCGACACCGTGATCATCCCACCACCGGGCGAAGTCCGCACTTGCCGAACATAATTCGTCGACCAGAGCGATCAATCGAGCGTCGGCGGCATGGCGACCGACCTCGTAGCGCATCGCCCCCACCGCGGCCGACGCGTAATCGGACCAGTTGACGATGCGCTCCCGCGCGCGCGGATCCAGGAAGAGCCAGCGCACCAATACGGCTCCCGCGTCTATCTCTGCCCCCAGGACTGCCCGCGCCAGCGTGTTGCACGCCAGGATCTCCGACCGGCGCCCGAGGACGAGCGCAGGAACGTGGTCCATGGTGGTCAGCACCCGCAGGAGGCCGGGATCGGGACGCTGCGCAGACTCCCACAAACCCGAGCGTCTCCGGCGAAGCGGAGCAGCGAGATTCCGCAGGTGTGCGTCCTCGATCTGGTCCAGGCGCAGGGCCCGGCTGAGGGCGTCGACGATGTCGTCGGTGACTGTGTGCTGACGACCCTGCTCGAGCCGGCTGTAGTGATCCGGGCTCAGTCCGGCCAGCACCGCGAGTTCCTCCTTGCGAAGGCCCGGAACGCGGCGTGGTCCGGGGAACGGCGCGATCCCCGCCGTCGCCGGCGTGAGTGCGTCACGTCGTGACCGGAGGAATGCCCCGAGTGCGGATCTGTCTGCTGGCACCCTGATCAGACTACGGAGAGACCGCTTCCTGCGCCTGGTCACGCCGTGACCAGGCAGCGCTCGCCCTGGTGCGTTACCGAACCGGACGGTGAACTGGTCGTCATGAGCAACCCACTGCCTTTGTCCGACCGCACCGCCGTCGTCACGGGCTCGACGAGCGGAATAGGCGCCGCCACCGCCCGCACACTCGCGGCCCGCGGAGCTCGCGTCGTGATCACCGGGCGCGACGCCGAACGTGGCGCGCAGCTGGTCGCCGAGATCGAACGCGACGGCGGATCCGCCGCGTTCGTGAACGGCGATCTCGCCGCGTCACCTGCCGACCTGCGCGCGCTGGCCGCCGCGTGGACCACCGCTCTCGACGGGCGGGTCGACATCCTGGTGCACAACGCGGCGATATGCCCGGCCGTCGACACTGTCTCCCTCACCGATGCCGATCTGGAAGCAACACTCGCCGTCAACGTCCGGGCACCGCATGTTCTCACCGCAGCACTTGCGCCGGCGATGGCCGAACGCGGGAGTGGCACCATCGTGGTCGTCGGGTCGTGGATGGCCACTGTGGGCCATGCATTCGTCGGCCTGTACTCCGCCACCAAGGCGGCCGAAGCTCAGCTCGCTCGAAGCTGGGCTGCCGAGTTCGGACCACGGGGGGTGCGCGTGAACACCGTCGCGCCCGGCGTCACCCGAACTCCGATCAACGATTCGGACGGTGACGTCATTGCCGCAATGACCGCCGGCACTCCGGCCGGCCGGCCGGGTAGGCCGGAAGAGATCGCGTCGGCCATCGCGTGGGTGGTCTCGGACGAGGCGGCCTACCTGCACGGGGCGACGATCCCGGTGGACGGTGGCATCACCGGAACCCGTTAGGCGGCTGAGGTGCTCGTGAAATGCATCCGACGCGCCATGCAGCCCTACCCGGTCGGACGCCGAGATGGAGGACATGATCGCCGCGACGGGTATCACGCTGCCCCAGCTCCACCATGGCGTCGGAATCGCGTCGTGGGCAATCAGCCGTCGTGCCGTCGCTCGCGGACACAGTATTCGGACAGGACTCGAAGACACGTCGGTGTCACCCGACGGTTCGCCTGCCCCGGTCCAATGTCGAGCTGACGGAGGCGGCGGTGACGTTGATGGGTCGATCCACTGTCAGATGATCGTGGGGAGTACACCTCCGTCGGCGCGAATGGCTGAGCCGTTGATGGCCGAGGAGCGCGGACTTGCGAGAAACGTGACCACGTCGGCAACCTCCTCGGGGTCGATGAAGCGTTGAAGGAGCGAACTCTCGCGCACCAACGACGACGTCAGATCCTCCGGTGGAACGCCCCGAGCCGACGCGATCCCCTCGACCGCTTCGGCGACGCCGTCAGAGTAGGTCGGGCCGGCAAGAACGGTGTTCACCGTGACGGCGGTACCTCTGGTGAGCTTGGCCAGCCCGTTGCCGAGAGCCAGTGCCGCGGCCTTGGTCGCTCCGTAGTGGACCATGTCGACAGGGACATCGATCGCCGATTCGGTGCCGGTGAAGATGATCCTTCCCCATCCTCGGTCGATCATTCCACCGAGCAGGCTTCGCGAAAGCCTCACTGCGCTCATCACATTGACGTCGAAATAGTGCGACCACTGATCGTCGGTGACCTCGAAGAAGGGTGCGACGTCGAACACGCCGACGTTGTTGACCAGAATGTCCACCGGCCCGAGCCGGCCGAGGAGTGCGGACACCTCTTCCGGGTCGGACATGTTTGCTGAGATGCCGTCGACGTTCGCGCCGGGGACGGCCTTCCGGAGACGGGTCACTGCCCCGCTCACCTTCTCCTCGGTGCGGCCGTTGAGGACGACCGATGCGCCTTCGCCTGCGCACGCTGCCGCTACGGCGTACCCGATGCCTCGAGTGGAGCCGCTGACGAAGACTCGTCGTCCGGTGAGATCCAGGTTCACAGTTACTCCCTCTTGCTTTTTACTTGCTCGAGCAACTCAACCGTAGCGGTAAACACTTTCCCGGGCAATCGATAGGTAGTGTGCGAGCTATGGACGAACCACCGAATTCCGTCGACTTCACCCCCGACGAGCTCGAGGCATGGTCTTCCTTCGCCACGGTGCTCGAGTGGCTTCCGGTCGCTCTCGACATTCAGCTGCAACGTGATTCGGGTATGAGTCATTTCGAGTACGGACTGCTCTTCGCCCTGTCGCGGGCGGAGGGGCGAACAGTGCGCATGAGCGCACTGGCCGGCTTCGCCAACAGCACTCTGTCGCGTTTGTCCCGCGCGGTGGCACGGCTGGAGCGTCGCGGCTGGGTGCAGCGTTCCCCTGATCCGATCGATGGCCGCGTCACGACGGCGACCCTCACGCCGAGCGGTCTCGATGCCACACGGGCTGCCACACCGGGTCACGTGGCCCTGGTCCGGACGCTGGTCTTCGGCTCGCTCACCGGTGATCAGGCCGAGGAGCTGAGGCGCATCAGCTCGCAGATCGCCACGTCGATCAGTGCCGACGGTCGATGGGCTCCGGGTGGGTGACTCACGGAGATCCGAGCGCCCGTCGGAGGGGTCACGCGGGCCTGGTCGCCACGATCCCACTGTCGACGTCGAGGGTCGTCCCGTGTAGGAAGGCCGCCTCGTCGCTCGCGTCGACGCATTCTCGTCCTCGACGAGCCGGTCTCGCTCGCGGCGGCCATGGTCGGCTACGTCAGCACCGCGCATCTCTCGCGGGACTACCGCGCGGTCTACGAGGTGACTGCGGCGTCCGATGCCGCGCGCCGACCATGAGCCGACACAGCCACCGGCCCGGGCATTCTCGCCGCGCGGCAGTCAGTCCTCGAGCAAACTCAGCTCGTCCGTTGCGTGTCGTATCGGGTGAGGACAGTCCCGGAAGGAAAGGCGCGGAACTCCCGCAGGACGAGGTGTTGTGGGGGAGTTCCGTCGAACAGTCGTCTTCCGTGTCCCCTCGCGAACGGGTGGACGAAGAGCCTGTACTCGTCGACGAGATCTGCGCCGATCAGGGCATGGCAGAGGTCGATACTTCCCGTACAGACGATGTCTGAGCCGTCGAGTGCGGTTATTCGTCCGATCTCGTCGACGAGGGGACCCGACAACACCGTGGTGTTCGCCCACACCGGGTCCTGCAGCGTCGAGGACACCACGTACTTCGCGACGCGGTTCAGATGATCCGTCACGCCGGTCGTGTCGTCGGTTCGAGGTGCCCAGAAATCGCGCATGCCCTCGAACGTCCTCCTTCCCACGAGAAACCCGTCGGATGCGTCGCGCTGAGCGGCCAATGCCCTGTCCATATCGGGATCGTGACCGGCGCGTGCGAACCAGTCGTCGGTTGCTTCGATCACCCCGTCGATCGTGATGTTCTGTGTCACTACCAGTCGTCGCACGACTCGATCCTTCCCTTGCGCGCGTTCTCAGCGACGGTCGATCGTGTCCCAGAACGCGCAGTGATGTTCGGCGCGGTGGTCGATCAGGTGTACCCCGGAGCCGGTAGCGGCATTGTCGAACTGCATGACCGGGGTCTCGGTGCCGGTGGTGACCGGCCACTCGGCACCGTCGACGGTTCCCGGTGTGCCGTTGTGGGCGAACGCAGCCCAGGCCGCCACCATGGCGTCGCCGAGTTCGCGTTGTCCTGGCCCGGTGAGGAGGTTCTCGCCGCCGAGATCGAAGAGATAGGGCAGGTCGGTGGCGTGCGCCGCGCCCTGGGGAACCCCGGACGCCGCCACGCCGCTGACGTCGTGTGCACTGCGATCGGCGAATTCGTAGCTGTAGACCGGTGTCCCGTCGGCGGCGAGTTCGCGGGCGCCGCGGGAGGTCGTGCATGCCCAGGCGACGTCGGTGACCAGGGTCGCCCAGGCGACGGGCGCCGACTCGTAGTCCGCCAGCGGATACTGCGCGCCCACGGCTGCAGCGTCGGCGGGAAACGAGCCTCGGATGAGGGACTGGTAGTTGTCCGCCGTGACCGCCGCGGGATCGGTCAGGAGCAGGCCGCCGATGAAGGAACGGTGCTCGTCCCGGTTGCCGCCGGTCAGGACGGGCACGTGGAGCCAGTCGCCGGCCTCGACGGCGAATGCGGGTTCCTGTGGGAGCAGGTCGGTGCCGTAGGCCAACGGATTGCCGAACGACGCGGCCTGCCCGAGCAGAGCATCGACGGGTCGTTCTCGCAGGCAACCCATCGGGTCGGGGTCGGTGCACCCGAGTGCAGTGGCGACCGATACGCCCTGTGATTCACTGTCGGACAACGGGATCAAAGACGATGACGCGGGTAGTCCTGGGAACAGGGTGCCGGGAGGCCACGCGAGACGGCAGGAACCGGAGGAGAAGATGGCGCGGTCGACGAGTCCTCGAGCGGCCGGTGAGGTGAGCGCCGCGCAGGTGGAGGTTCCACCGGCCGATTGTCCGTAGAGCGTCACCGAATCCGGGTCTCCGCCGAACGCCGCGGCATTGTCGTTGGCCCAGCGCAGGGTGGCCAGTTGATCGGCGAGACCGAAGTTGCCTGATCCGGCCAGGCCGGGCAGTCCCAGGTATCCGAGCATCCCGAGTCGGTAGTTCGCCGAGACGACGATGACGTCACCCTGGTCGGCGAGCTTCTGCGCGTCGTACTGCGAGCCGGCTCCGCTGGTGAATCCGCCACCGTGCCACCACATCAGAATCGGACGGGGTTCGGCGCTCGCGCGTGCCGGGACGGTGACGTTCAGGAACAGGCAGTCCTCGTCGGTCGAGGAGACTGCCTGCGCGGTCTCGCCGGTCTGCGGACACGGTGAGCCCGCTTTCGTGGCGTCGAGGACCTCGTCGGTGTCGGGCATCGGCTCGGGGAGGGTCCATCGGCGGTCACCGGTGGGGGGTTGTGCATACCGCACGCCGAGAAACTGGTGCGTTTTCCCGACTGCGACTCCCTGCAAGGTTCCGGTCGTGCTGTCCACCGACAGGTTCGACTCGGTGTCCGGTTCCGTCCCCGTCGAGGTGCACGCGGACACCATCAGAGTCGTGGCTGCAACGATGGCAGCAAGTGCGCGCCTCACGGGAGCGCCCGCGTGGCGGCGTCGAGGGTGTTCACGAGTTCGTCCGCGAGAACATCGGGGTCGGCTCCTGCTGCGGTGAGCCCGACCGCGGTGTCGAGAACGGCGCGAATGGTCAACGCCATGAGTGTCACATCGAAATCACGCATCTCGCCGGTCGCCTGACCTCGTCGGAGGAGATCGGCGACGGACATCATTTCGGTCGCGTGCTCGGTCCGCTCGTCCCGTCGCAGGCTGTCCTCGGTGCGGCTGGTGTAGATCGCCGTGAGAGCTCGAAGATGAATCGGGTGGCGGGCGTAGAAGGCGACGCTTCCCCGGACGAACGACGCCAGCCCACGTCGCGGGGACGGGGCGGACTCGGTCTCGGGCTGCACTTCACGGCGGCCCAGATCGTAGATCTCGTCGACTGCGGCCTCGAACAGCTCTCGTCGTCCGCCCGGGAAGTGGTAGTTCACCACCCCACGGCTGACACCGGCGTGCTCGGCGATGCGTGAGAGTGATGCTCCTTCGACGCCCAGGTCGGCGAGAGAACGAATGGCTGCCTCGACGAGCTGTGCGCGTCGTGCCGAGCGGACGAACGTCAGCGTCATGGTTCAGAATCTAGCAAGCATGACCAAATTCTGACAGCACTGTCAGAAAATGATGGGCGAACATGACTTCCGCCGCGCGTCTGATCGACCATCTTCTGCCCCTTCCTCGCTTGCCCTCTGATGGTGTAGCAACCGAAGTGTTGGGTTTTTATAACAAAAACTGTTGTTACTCGAACGTTGCGTTGCTAGCCTGGTGTGGAACGCACTGGTTTCGCCCCCGTGAAACCGGTACCGACCGACGGAGAGGCACGACGTGACCAACCTTCCGACCCCTCGTGAGTTGACCGTCCCGGCAGCCCTGATGACGTTGCTGCACACCGCGGACGGGCGCCCGTATCAACGTTTCGGCCCCGCCAAGTGCACCGCGTTGGCCGAACTCGCCGAATTGTCCATCTGCGAGGTCCTCGACATCGACGATGACCTGATTCTCGGCGTGCGGGCCGATGTGAGTGATCGTGGGTGGGTCTCCGCGCTCGCGGACTCCCTGGACCGAGCAACCGCGACCCGGCCGATCAAGATTCGGCACTGGCTGCGTCGGCGCTCTCGCGCCTACGCGGAGCATCGCGATCATGCGATCGCGGACGGGGTGCTCGAACGCGGGCGGGGCCGAGTTCTCGGTGTGCCGTACCGCACCACGAGGGTGACCCCCGACGCGCGCGACCGCGTGATCGCTGATCTCGCGAACCCGGTGTGCGACGACTCGAGAATCTACGCCCTCGCGGCGATCGTCGTGGGTGCCGACATCGTCTCCGTGCTCGACCTGGGACGGGAAGAGCGCGAGCAGGTCGCCGTCAAGGCATCCGCTGCCGAGCGCATCGGTGGAGCGGGGCTGTCGGCGCCGATGGTGGCAGCCCTGGCGACCGTCGGCTACCTGACGCTGACCGGAACCTGAGCGACCGCGTGACGGCACCTACCTCCGCGGGCACTCCTGGATGTGTGAGGCGCCTCCGACGTCACGTGCGTGGCCGGCAACGAGGACGGGTACCCGGTTCTGGTGACGATCGAAGACGCCAACGGTGGATACCCCGAAGAGAACTCCGGCGTGGACGACGCTCTCGACGCCGTCGCAGCGCGGGCGGGGGAATTGAACGCTCTGCTCGACGGGATCGCCGATGTCGACGCCTCGCTGGAACGGCTGGCGGTGGGCGTGACCGACGCGATCGACGACGCCGACGCGGCTGGTGTCACCGAGATCAAGCGCCGGGGCCCACGCACCGCCGCGGCAACCGACCCGATGGTCACGTGGATCGACGACATCCAGTACGCCTCCGGGGAAGGCCCGTGCCTGGAAGCAGCCACCACGCGCGACATCGTGCGCGTGAACAGCGAGCAGGCCCGGTCGAAGTATCCGACGTTCTTCGCTCGCCAGGCCGAGTCCGGGATGCGCAGCTTCCTGTCTGCGCCGTTGACGGTCGACGGCACTCACGTCGGCGCGCTGAATCTCTACAGCCACGACGACCACGGTTTCGACCGCCTGGACGCTGCGGCGCTGCGGATCTACGTGATCGCCGCCGAGAGCGCCCTGCAGGCCACCGCCAGAGTGGGCGCTCTGCAGGGAACCGTCGACGGTTACGTCAAGGCGATGCAGACCCGAGCGGCGATCGAGCAGTGCAAAGGGATCATCCAATTCGCTCTCGGGGTGTCGGAGGAGAAGGCATTCGACCTGCTGAAGTGGCGGTCACAGGACAGCAACGTACCTGTGCGGGCGCTGTGCGAGCAGTTGCTCCGCGACAGTGCGGGCGTCGTGTGGACCGACGAGGCGGAGCGGGACAGGTTCGGAAGATTGCTCATGACGGTGCACACCCGAGTCGGGAACTGACGGGCGCCGTCGCGGCAGGTGGTCACGCTGTCGTCCGGTGCGGGTAGTCCGCGTCGCGGCTCTGGAAGGCGAGAATCGCCGGGTTGTCTATCCTGCCGTCACGGATCTCGATCGACCGGGCGGTGGTGGGGCAGGAGTCCCACGTGGCCGAGTCCCACAGGTACGACGGGCTGTGATCGACGGCGTAGTACCGGACGTCGTGTTCGGCGAGGAACTCGGGCAGGGGAGCTCGAACGACGCGCTGATGGACCAGTGGTTCATGGCCTCGAACGCGATCGATGTGAGCCGGCGGTCGATGGCTGTCTGCGTGGACCCGTGTCAGAAGCGGACTAACTCTGCGCGCCTCGGGTTTCGATCAGCGACGTGATGGACGCCGCCAGGTCGGCAACGAAAACATCGCGTGTCGCGGGAGCGACCAGGTCGAGCGACAAGTAGGGATTCAAGTCCTCCAGCTCGACGAGAAGTAGGTCGCCGGCACCGGTGCGACACGCGTCGACGCGTTGAATGCCATGTTCGATGTCGTTCCAACTGATGAACGTTCGAGCAAACGCCAGATCGGCGTGCGTCGGTTCGTAGCATTCCAACGCCCACCGTCGGCTGGGATCCGGTGCGTAGAGCGCGTACTCGAATGTGTCGCCGATGAAGTAGAAGGACACTTCGTAGTCGAACACGATCCGGGGTTGAAAGAGAATGTCGTCGTCGTGCAGATCCGCGAGTTCGTCGCCACGGACGAACCGCAGACCGACCGAGTCCGCGCCGAACTTCGGTTTGACGACGTACTCGACCGATGTGGGCAGGCGGCCTACGTCTGCGGGACGATCCACGGTGGGAATGACCGGGTACCCGTCGGCGAACAAGTCCACCAGGTATTGCTTGCCCGCCATGTCGGCCTTACCGCTCATCTCGGAGAGCACCAGGACGTTCTGGGCTTTGGCAAGCGCCCTGAACTCATCGTGTTCCCGTCGGTAATAGATTGCGGGGCCGGAGTTTCGAACGAGGACGGCATCGAACAAGTCCATCAATTCCGACGCGTCCAGGGGATGGCACAGTGCGATGTCGACATGCTCCCGGAGCCGTGTCGACAGGTAGATGTCCTCGTCGCAGTAGCGGCGTCCACGAGCCTCGTACGCCAGGTCGGTGACGTAGAGAACCCGCTTACGGGCAGGTGGGACGGAGACGCTCGACCGAGCCCGGGCATTCACCCCGTCAGTGTTGCAAACCGTCCCGACCACTCGCACTTCCGCCAGGCAGACCCGAGGTCGATGCGTTCGCGGAGAAACCGTGCCGACAGGCGCACGGCGCCGAATGTTGTGCGATGGTGGAAGCCGTCGGGTCACCGAAAGGGTTGTCCGTTGCCTCCTCTGCCCCAATTCCGGAGCGCGATTCGCGGTCCGTGGTTGACATCGGTGTTCGGTGCCGTCCTTTTGGTGTCGCTACCGGTGATCACCGTGACCGGGCTGTTGTCCTACACCGCCTATGGTCCCCAGTTCGGACAGGCCCGCCCGGGAGACGTGGGGTGGCTGAGGCTGCCCCAGTTCGACTGGCCGACCGACCCGGCGTGGATCTACCGGCTGAACCAGGGCCTGCACGTCACACTGGGCATCGTCGTGATTCCGCTGGTGCTCGCCAAGCTGTGGTCGGTGATGCCGAAGTTGGTGCAGTGGCCACCTGCCCGATCCCCGGCGCAGGCGCTCGAGCGGCTGAGCCTGCTGATGCTCGTCGGTGGGGTGCTGTTCGAGATAGTCACCGGTGTGCTGAACATCCAGTACGACTACGTCTTCGGTTTCGACTTCTACACCGCCCACTATTTCGGGGCGTGGGTGTTCATCGCCGGGTTCCTCGCGCACGTGGCCATCAAGGTTCCGGTCATGTGGAGGACGCTGCGGCAGACGCCGCTGTCCGAGGTGCTCCGGGAACGCAACGACGCGGCCGGCGCGGAACCGGTGCAGGAGAAGAATGCGCCGGGGAGCATCTCCCGGCGCGGTGCCCTCGCCCTCGTGGCGAGTGGGGGCGGCCTGCTGGCGGTCCTCACCATCGGGCAGACCATCGACGGGCCCCTGCGGTCGACCGCACTGCTGTTGCCCCGCGGCCGCTCCTACGGCGACGGGCCGAACGACTTCCAGGTCAATCGCACTGCCGTCGCGGCGGGGATCGATCCGGCGTCCACTGGGGGGTCGTGGCGTGTCGAGCTGTCGGGAACGACGCGCGTGGTTCTCGACCGAGCGGCATTGGAGGCCATGGAGCAGCACACTGCGGTCCTGCCGATCGCGTGCGTCGAGGGGTGGTCGACGACGCAGGAGTGGACCGGGGTGCGGCTCCGGGACCTCGCCGGGCTGGCCGGCGTGTCCGACGGTGCCGCCACAGTCGCATCGCTGGAACAGGGAGGCGCGTTCGCTCAGGCGACGTTGGCGGCGAACCAGGTGTGGCATCCGGACTCGCTTCTCGCGCTGACCGTCAACGGTGAGGTGCTGTCGCTCGACCACGGCTATCCGGCGCGTGTGATCGTCCCCGGCCTCCCCGGTGTCCACAACACCAAGTGGGTCTCGCGCATCGATTTCACCGGCGAGGCCGATCGATGAGGCGGCTCTACGGCGCCGGCGTCGCCCACGCGGCCGTCATGATCGTGTCCTTCGTCCTCGCGGGTGCCGCTGTCCTGACTCTCGGGGTGGACGCACTGTGGAACCCGGACAGGTGGTGGCAGTCGATCGCCGTGTGGTTCATCGGTGCGGCGATCCTGCACGACCTCGTTCTGTACCCGCTGTACTCACTGGCGGATCGAGCGACGCGCCCGACCCGCAACTGGACAGTTCGACAGGTTTCGGTGCGCCAGCACATCCGGGTGCCGGCCCTCGGCGCTGCGCTGACGCTGCTGGTCTTCTTCCCGGGCGTTCTGAACACCGACGACACTGCCATCGTGGCGGCCACGGGCCTGAACCGTGACCCGTATCTCGAGCGGTGGCTGTGGGTCGTTGCGTCAATGGTGGTCATCAGCGCCGCGGTGTTCCTGGTGCGGGTGGTGCTGTCCCGAGGCACTCCTCGCGCAGCTCGGACCGAGTCCGAACAGCGTTGAGGCGCAATCCTCCGGTCCCATGGAAGCGAATGCCTGGAGTACGGACACCGGCCGAGGGGCCGAGGGGCGGGTGCGACGATCCAGGAAGGTCACGTGTGACAGCGAGTTCGACGGGTGAAGCGCCCGACAGTTTCGACGCTCTCTTCACCACCGCGATACCCAGCACGACGTGGTGGGTGCGGCACCGTCACGGTCCCCGCCACCCGTTGCCGGTAGGGCGGTGGCTCGGCGGAGAGCATGCAGACGCCGATGACCGCGCAGTGGACGAGACGTTGCTCGCCCTCTGCAGGGGACGCACGATCGATCTCGCGTGCGGGCCGGGCCGGTTGGTCGAGGAACTGCGGCGACGGGGAGTGTCGGCGATGGGTGTGGACACGTCCCCGGCAGCTGTCGCGCTGGTCCGTGAACGTGGTGCCAAAGCCGAGCTGGCCGACATCTTCGACATCGTTCCACACGAGGGGCACTGGGACACGGTGCTTCTCGTCGACGGGAACATCGGTATCGGCGGTGATCCGGGCCGCGTCATCGGTCGTGCGCACGACATCGCCTGCGAGAGCGGAACGGTCCACGTCGAAGTAGCGGCTCCCGGAACGGGATTCGTCGCCGAATGCCTGCGTATCGAGAGCAAGGAGACCGCGGGGCCCTGGTACGACTGGGCGCGCATCGATGCGGAGACACTGGCGCCGCTCGCTGCGGCACAAGGGTTGGTGCCGGTCGGCGTGACCGCGATCGCCGGTCGGCACTTCGCTCACTTCGTCAAACCCCCGTACGGTTCGGCCCCCGAGACTTCCGAGTGAGCGGCCCGACCGCGACCGATCGGCGGCGCGGGTGGGTTCCTCGAGTTCCGGAACTGATCGGCGCACTCCTCGCGGCTGCACTGGTCGTCGCGGCAGTGGTTGTGGCACGGCGGAAGAATGCCGTCGTCACTCCGCTGATCGGCGGCATGGGTTTCGACTTCGACGATTTCGCGTCGCTCGCGCCTCTGTTCGGGCGGTGGGGCGCTCACGTGGGACCGGGTACCCCGATCGCGGTGACCGTCGGTGTCCTGGTGGTGCTCGCCGGCCCGTCCGTGGCAGCACGCATGTCGTGGCGGCCCCTGCTCCTCGTGACCTGGGCGACGACCCTTGTCTGGACCGTCGGACTGGCTGCGGTCGACGGCTGGCAGAAAGGGTTCGTAGACAAGTTGACGTCCCGTGACGAGTATCTGTCCGAAGTCGGTGGTATCGACGACATCGGGGCCACGCTGCGCGGGTTCTCCGACCGGATCGTCGACGGCCAGGCGGACTCGTGGGCCACGCACGTCTCCGGCCATCCCCCCGGCGCCATACTGACGTTCGTGTGGTTGGACCGCATCGGGCTCGGTGGAGGCGCGGCGGCCGCATGGTTGTGCGTGATCGTCGGGTCATTGGCCGCCGTCGCCACCGCCGTCGCTGTGGCAGCGCTCGTCGACCGCGACACCGCCCGACGGCTGATCCCGTTCGCCGTGATCGCCCCCAGCGCCATCTGGATCGGTGTCTCCGCGGACGGGTTCTTCACGGGTGTGTCCGCCTGGGGCATCGCCTTTCTGGCCATCGCAGCAGCCGGTCGACGACTGCGCCATGACGTGGCGGCAATCGCGGCGGGTCTCCTGCTCGGGTTCTCGGTCTACCTCAACTACGGCCTCGCCCTGATGGGACTGCCGGCTCTGGCGGTCCTCATCGCCTCCCGCCGCGTGCGGCCACTGCTACCGGCGATCGGCGGCGCCCTCGTCGTCGCCGGCCTCTTCACCGCGTCGGGCTTCTGGTGGTTCGACGGGTATGTGGCCGTCCAGGAACGGTATTGGCAGGGAATCGCGTCCGCACGTCCGTTCCAGTACTGGAGCTGGGGCAACATCGCGGCTCTGGTCTGCGCCGTGGGACTCGCGGTGCCCGCCGCCCTGTCCCGCGTGGTGTCACTGCCACGTGTGCGACGCGCCGAGCCGGTGACGCTACTCGTGGTGGCAGCTCTGCTGGCGGTGACCTTCGCCGACCTGAGCAGGCTGAGCAAGGCGGAGACGGAACGCATCTGGCTGCCGTTCCAGGTGTGGATGACGGTTGCCACTGTCGCGATCGGGGAGCGCTCGGTGCGCTTCTGGCTGGCAGCGCAAGTCGTGCTGGCATTGGCGATCAACCATCTGACGTACACGAACTGGTGAGCGACCCGCCTCCCCTCGATCGACAAGACAAGGAGCAACGATGCACGTGTTACTCACCGGCGCGGCCGGTTTCATCGGTGAACACATCCACGAAGCGCTACTGGCGGCCGACCACGACGTGACGGCTGTCGACGCGTTCCTGCCCTCGGCGCACGGCTCGACGCCACTGCACGCGCCGAACGTCACGACGGTCGACGTTCGCGACCCCGGCGCTCTGGACGATGTCATGGCGGGGGTCGACGTGGTGTGTCACCAGGCCGCCGTCGTCGGAGCCGGCGTCAGCACCGCGGATGCGCCCGCCTACGCCAGCCACAACGATCTGGGTACTGCCGAAGTACTTGCCGCGATGGCCCGAGCGGAGTGTCGGAAGCTCGTTCTCGCGTCGTCGATGGTCGTCTACGGCGAAGGTCGTTACCGCTGCCCCGTGCACGGTGTCGTCCGTCCGCGCCCCCGGAACCCGTCGGATCTGCGGAACGGGGTGTTCGATGCGAAGTGCCCGGAGGGTGACGAGCCGGTGACATGGGAGACGGTGGACGAGGACGCTCCGCTCGAGCCCCGAAGTCTCTATGCAGCAAGCAAACTCGCGCAGGAAAACTACGCACTCGCGTGGTCGCTGGCGACGGGCGGATCGGTCACGGCGCTGCGCTACCACAACGTCTACGGTGACCGAATGCCGCGTGACACACCGTATTCGGGTGTCGCAGCGATGTTCCGCTCTTCTCTGGAGGCAGGTGAATCACCGACGGTGTACGAGGACGGCGGGCAGATGCGAGACTTCGTCGACGTCCGGGATGTCGCCGCCGCCAACCTTGCCGCCGTCGAGCACGACGGAGCGGGGTTCGTGGCCTGCAACGTCTGTTCGGGACACCCGATCTCGATCGGCGACGTGGCCCGCATTCTGTGTCGTGCCCACGGCGGCGGCATCGAACCGGCGGTGACGGGTCAGTTCCGTCCCGGCGACGTGCGGCACATCGTTGCCGGTGCCGCTCGGGCCGACGAGATTCTCGGATTCCGAGCTGCCGTCGGTCCGGACGAGGGGCTCACGCGGTTCGCGTCGGCACCGCTACGGGCGGCATCCGACGGCTCGGCCCCGGTGGTGTGACGATGATCGATCCTTCCGATGTCACCGTCGTACTCCCGTGCCGCAACGAGGCGCAGTCACTTCCCGATGTTCTCGACGCCGTGCCCGACGGCTATCATCGCCTGGTCGTCGACAACGGCTCCACGGACGGCACCGCGGACGTGGCCCGTGCGCACGGGGCCGAGGTGGTCATCGAGGCTGTTCCCGGGTACGGCTCAGCCGTGCACGCCGGAATCGCCGCTGCGACAACGACTGTAGTGGCTGTCATGGACGGGGACGGGTCGATGGACCCGCGCGAACTGCCCGGTCTCGTCGCAGCGCTGGACTCTGCTCAGCTCGTCGTCGGGAGGCGACGTCCGGTGCACCGCAGTGGCTCGCCGTGGCACGCCCGCCTCGGTAACAGGGCCATCGCCTGGCGTCTGCGCAGACGACTGAAGATCGACGTCCACGACATCGGCGCTCTTCGGGTGGCGCGCCGCGAGGATCTTCTCTCGCTCGACGTCCCGGACCGACGCTCCGGTTACCCGCTGCAACTGCTGGTTCTCGCCGCTCGGGCAGGGTGGACAGTTGTCGAGCACGACATCACCTACCGCGCGCGTACCGGGGGAGTGTCGAAGGTGTCGGGGTCGGTTCGCGGCACGGTGGTGGCCGTCTGGGATTTTGCGAAGGTGATTCCATGATCGATGCGACGCTGCTCGTCATCGCGAAAGCGCCGGTACCCGGCTTCGCCAAGACTCGACTGATGGCCGCCATGACCGCCGAGGATGCCGCGTCGGTGGCGGCTGCGGCGCTGCTCGACACGCTCGCCGCGGCGAGGCGGGCTCCTTTTGCCCGGCGGGTGGTCGCGATGACCGGCGATCTGGCCGAGGCGATGCGCAGCGGCGAGATCCGAAAGTCACTGGCCTACTTCGACGTCATCGACCAGCGCGGCGACGGTTTCGCGGAACGGCTGATTCACGCGCATCACGACGCCGCCGGATCCGGTCCCGTCGTGCAGATAGGCATGGACACACCGCAGGTCGACCCCGCGATGCTCACCGACATCGGTGAGGCTCTGGCACCGTCGTCGGCGATTCTGGGGCGTGCCGAGGACGGAGGATGGTGGGTGCTCGGTCTGCACGACGCCTCCGGTGCGCAGGCCCTGCGGGCAGTGGAGATGTCCACCGACCGCACCGGGGACGACACCCGGGATGCACTCCAGTGCCGCGGACTCGTCGTCGGTGCAGCACCGACTCTGCGTGACGCCGACGAACTGGTCGATCTGGCCCCCATCGCACGAGTGTGCCGACCGAACAGTGAATTCGCCCGATGCGTGGCTGCGCTCCCCATTCCGGGGCCGACGGGGGAGACGCTCTGACCGCGGCCTCCGGCACCCGGAGTGTGCTGTTCCGCTTCTACCTGGTCGGGGGTGCGAGCGCCGCCGCGTACGTTCTGTTGTTTCTGGGGTTCCGCGCCGTCATGTCCTCCCAGGCCGCGAACGTGCTCGCGCTCCTGGTCTCCGCGCTCGCCAACACCGCGATCAACCGCCGATTCACCTTCGGTATTCGCGGTACCGACGCGATTCTTCGCCAGTACGTGCAAGGGCTCGTCGTCTTCGCCCTCGGGCTGGCGGTCACCAGCGGCTCGTTGGTACTCCTCCACAGGTGGGTACCCGATGCGTCGCGAGCAGTGGAGGTGTCCGTCCTCGTTGCCGCGAATCTCGTGGCCACGGTGGTGCGCTTCGTCGGGTTGCGCCGAGTGTTCACCGAACACCGTTCGTGAACGTCGCGCAGGCACGTGTCACGACGCGTCGACACTCTCGGCGGGGATGATCTGCAGGCTCGAGTCCGCGCCGGGATCACTGCCTGTCACCAGGACGTTTCCCGAGCGTGGATCCACGGCGACGGAATTGGCCTGACGAACCGTCGGTAGATCGGCCACGATCCGTGGCGACGCCGGGTCGGCGACATCGACGACACGAAGGATGTTGCTCTCGGTCAGCGTGATCAGAAGGAGCTTCCGATCGGCGTCGTAGGCGAGCCCGTACGGATTACCGGGTGCGTCGATGCGAGCGACCTCGCTGATGTCCGGCGTGATGCGCTCGAGGTACACCGCGCCACCGTCGGTGTCGGCGAAGGCAGCGAGGTCGGAACCGAGCGATGTCGCGTGCGTCAGTTTGGTCCCCAACGGTCCCTGTGCGACGAGTTCCTGGTCCGGCCCGCTGTAGATCCAGATTCCGTTGCCCTGCACGTCTGCGACAGCTGCGTAGTTGCCCACGGCTGCAACCCCGCCAGGCTGCACGGGGCCGGCGGGGAGAGATGCTGTCACGACACCGTTGCGCACGAAGACGGCTCCGCCGCCCATCTCGTTGGTCACGACTGTCGTCCCGTCGGCGGTCACCACGGCATCGTGCGGTTGGCGTCCGACGCCCCGGGTGGTGGAGAGCGTCGCGCCGTTCGCCGGATCCACCAGGAGCAGTTCGTCACTGGACTCGAGGGGCGCGAGAACCGGTCCGTCCGGGCCGGCGAGGGAGAGGTGCCGGGGCGCACCGACCGTCGGCACGAACGATCGCTCGACTCCGGTCGCCGCGTCGAGTAGCCGCAGGCCATCGGGTTCGCGCACTGCGGCAACGGCGATGCCGGACGCCGTCACGACGATTCCCTCGGGTGCGCCCGGAAGCGGAACGACGGTACCGACCGGATCTTGCGCTGCCGGCGCCCGGGCCGGTTCGGCAGCGGGTGTCTGCGTCGGCGCGGGTGCAGGCTCCTCGGGGGAGCAGCCGGCGACGAGAGCCAGTGTCGACAGAGCGACGACGAAGCGTTTCACGGTGTGCCACCGAACTTCTCTAGTGCATCCAGGTGCGTTCGTCCAATGCGTACCCCGCACGTTCGCGAGGGAAACCCGAGTAGGGCTCCGACGGGCACGGCCGAGCTCGAGTCTGTCGAAACAGGTGCACAGAGCCGGCTGATAGCGTCGGTCGTCTCCACGCTTCACCGCACGAGGGGAACGACGAGACGATGACGGGTACAACCTGGCACGACGACGTCAGTCCGCAGGCACGCGTCCTGTCGGCGGCGATGAAGGCGGTCCTGAAACCCACCCTGAGTATGTGGCCGCTCACCGATGGCGGCATCAAGGCCATCGGGCACGTGGATCGCGTCGTGGACCGACTGCCGAAGCCGCCTCGCGTCACTATCGACCAGGTGGTTCTCGGTGGTGTGCCCTGCGAGGAGACGACACATCCTCGGACGGCAACCGGCTCTCTGACCGGCGCGACAGTTCTCTACTTCCACGGCGGCGGATTCGTCTTCTGCGGACTGGCGACCCACCGCGGTGCGTGTGCCATGATCGCCGCCCGTGCGGGTGTTCCGGTGTATTCCGTCGAGTACCGGCAGATCCCGTACGGCGGCATCGGGACGTCGATCTTCGATGCCATGGCCGCCTACCGGGCCGCGTCGGCAACGGTGGCCGATCCGTCGAAGATCATCGTGGCGGGAGACTCGGCCGGCGGCTACCTCGCGATGAAGGTCGCCGAACTGGCAGTGCTGGAAGGGTTGACCCCACCCGCCGCCGTACTGGGATTCTCGCCGTTGCTCAATCTGGACCTGAGGAGCCACTCCCGTGCGTTCATGAAGCGGGATGCGTATCTGCCGATGAAACAGGTTCTCGCGCTGGAGGATCGCTGGATGAACGGTCCTGACGCCATCCCGGGCGCCGCGTCCCCGATCGACGCCGATCCGTCGGTGTTCCCGCCGGTGTTCCTGTCCTCGGCGCAGTACGAGCTGATGCGCCCGGACGTGGAGGCGATGACGCGCAAGCTCGAGAAAGCCGGCCAGATCGTCGAGACCCATGTGTGGCGAGGTCAGGTGCACGCATTTCCCGTGCTGGCAGGCGTACTTCCGGAAGGCCGCGAGACTCTGCGGTGCGCCGTCGACTTCGCAGCACGCCACCTCTGAGCACTCCTGATGATGTCACCCGCGTGCCCGATCTGTCGGTGGGCGACTAGGCCTCAGCCTTCCGCGCTGCCACGCGGTGGGCGGCATCCTGCACGAACCAATAGGCGACCAGACCGACGTACACACCGACGAGCCCGCCGGTCACCCGTAGGCCGCGTCGACGAGACAGAGACTCCCACGACACCGACATCGCACACCCTTTCACCGAACACGTCACCGATCCGACGATTGTCCTCCGAACATGCCGATCAGTACAACGGGCGCGGGTGACGTCGGAACTTCAGGTCCACTGCGAATCTCACGCCGGACCGGGGCCGGGTATCAGCAGGGGAACACGGTCCACCAGATCGAGTGCGACATCGGGAGAGGCGCCGTCGAACACGGCGGTGTGGATCCCGCGCATGGCGCCGGTCACGAGTTGCGCTGCCGCGGCCACGTCGGTGTAGCGTTCGATCTGACCGGCATCGGCCGCTCTGTGCAGCAGTTGTTCGATCGCGACGACGAAGTCGGTGTGCCACCCCTCGGCGGTTCCCTCGCTGCGGGGAACACCGATGTTGCGGAACAGCACGTGGGTCGCCGGAGTGTCGTAGATGATTGCCGCGGCGATGTGCAGGAACGATCGCAGTTGTCCCAGAGGATCGTCCGGCCACGTCGCCTGCTCGGAACGCGCTGCCATGCGGTCGATCAGCGTGGTGGCGGCATCGTTGACAGCTGCCTGGAACAGGTCGCGTTTGGTGGGGAAGTGGTGGAATGCGGTCCGGGCCGCGAGTCCGCAGTGCTGCGCCACTGCCTCCACGGTGATGTCGCCGTAGTCGGAGTGTTCGAGCAGCTTCTGGGTGGCGTGGACGAGCCGAGTCGGCGCCGGCCCCGGGTCGTCCGTGGTGTCGGACGCGGCCCACCGATAGAGAGTGGTCAGGTGGACACCCAGAGCAGATGCGACGGAGGTGGGACTTTCTGTTCCCTCGAAGGCACGCTCCACAGCGGCGCGGCGGTCGGCCGCGGTGAACTTCGAGGCCCTGGCCATGATCGTGACACTACAGTCCGTGTCGGCCGAGCGGGGACGGCAACTCGGGAGATCAGCGCAGCAACCGCGCCACCGCCGGAAGCAGTACCCGAGGTGGCGTCAGCGCTGCCGCGGCGGCCGCGATGGCGTTCCTCCGTCCTGAGATGGCCTGTGGACGTGAGGTTCTGGCGTCGAGGGCGTGCATCGCGGTGGCGACGACCTCGGCCGGTGACTGGTACGAGCCGGTCGTCGCGGCGGACTCGCCGATGACATCGAAGAACTCGGTGCGCGTCGGACCCGGGGCGAGTGCGAACACTCGGACACCGTGGCGCCTGGACTCGTACCACAGCGACTGCGTGAAGCTCAGGACGAACGCTTTGGCTGCGGCGTAGACGGCGAGGGTCGGGACGGGTTGGAACGCCGTCGTGCTGGCGACGTTGACGACGGATCCGGTGCCGCGGGAGATCATGTCGGGGAGAAAGGCAGAGCAGATGTCCACCACTGCAGCGACATCGACTGCCAGGAGCCGCGCGAGGTCGTCGGCATCGTTGTCGACGAACGGGCCCTGTACAGCGAAGCCGGCATTGTTGACGACGAGGTCCAGTTTCTCGGGAACCAGGGTCCGCAGTCGACGTCCGGCTGCGGGTTCCGACAGATCATGGGAGACCGTACGGCAGTGGATGCCGTGTGCACGTTCGAGTTCGGCTGCGAGAGCGGTCAACCGGTCCTCCCGTCGTGCCACCAACACCAGGTCGGAGCCGCGCGCGGCCAGGGCCCGGGCGAACTCGGCCCCGATGCCGGAACTCGCCCCGGTCACCATGGACCGCGCCGGTCGGAATGGATCCTGCGAGCGACTCATCCTCGGGAGTCCTTCGATCGATGCCCACGCTCGGAGGCGGACCGTCGGGCGAAATCCTCGTAGGAGGTGGGTTCGCGTCCCAGCAGTGCGGGTAGCACGGTCAGATCACCGGCGGGAAGTCCGTACCGGTCGTAATGCGACATCATCGTGCGGTACGCCTCGCGCGCATCGTGCGGCCAGTCGTTCATGCCGCGGGGATTGGCGGCCGCGCCGACTCCCCGCACGAGGTGGCTCGCGGAGTGCATTCCGGTCGCCCGGACGGCCTCGACGAGGATCGGTCCCAGCGCGGGCAGGGCTGCTGTCCTGTGTCTGAGCGATGACGGCGGGATGCGGAAAGCAGTCACGCGATGGCCCAACACCGTCGACCAGATCGCCGCCATCTGGTGGCGAGTCAGTTCGACGGTGGACAGGTCGTAGGTACGCCCGGTGTGTGGGGCCGGATCGAGTGCGATGGTGGCGGCCACCTCGGCGACATCGGCGACGTCGACCACTCCCATGACGCTGTCCGGTGAGACCGGGTACGGCATGACGCCCGCGTGCAGAAGGTCCCACACCTCGAGGTAGTTCTGCATGTAGTGCGACGGTCTCAGGACGGTGGTGGGGATCGCGCTGTCGAGCAGCATCCCCTCCGCGATGTCCTTCTGCCGATGATGGGTCAGCTGGTGCAGTTCTGGGTGGATCACCGAGTGGAACACGATGTGCTGCAGACCATGTGATGGTCCTGAAGCGATGAGGTGATCGATGATGGGTCGCTCGTCGATGATCTGGGTCGGAGCCGCGTGGTACAGGACGGTTGTGCCGGCGAGGGCCGTGTCGAGTGTCTGCGGGGCTCTCAGATCGCCCACGACGACCTCGGTGGCCCCGTCCCGCCGAGTCGTACGGGCCTGGTCGTCGTTCTTCACCACCGCTCGTATCGGAACACCCCATGATGCCAGCTGCCGGACGAGCAGCCGTCCGACACCGCCTGCCGCGCTGGTCACCGTGATCATGGAACCCCCTCCGGTCTCCGCACCTGATCCCTTTCACGTGCGTAATGCGAATATTGCATACTTTATGCAATTGACGCAATATGCAGTGTGCCCCATTTTCGGGCTACCTCATTCCGGCGTCGACTTGCGCGACATCATTTCTATGAGCGTCGCGTGATCGTCAGGGAGAGTCATGTGACCTCCACGGGTGTCCGCGACAGGATCGTCTCGACGGTGGCGACTGCGGCCCTTCCTGCCGGGGTGGGCGTGACACGTGTGGGACGCCGGTCGTCAGGGTGGAGCGAGCGCTCGACGAACCCGCGCGCCTCGTGGTCCTGGTCATGACTATCGATGCATGACGCATACGTTTCGAGGGCGCTGGTTGCCGCGGTGCCCGTCGATGGGGCGAAACGGTCGGATCGCCGGGTGCGCCGGTGTAGAACGATATCGGGGGCGGGTGGCGAAGGATGTCCCCGACCGTGAGCACGAATGAGTGGGTGTCAGGGTGTCGGTACATCGTCTGCAGTGGTCGCCGGGGCGGCCGTCGGTGTCCGACGTCGAGGCGCGAGCGGCCACCATCGGTGTGATCCGCTACGACATCGCTGCCCGGCGCCTGGATCTCGACGACCGCGCGAGGGAGATCTTCGCGGCGCCCGCGGACCGTCCCGCGATGCAGGTGTGGCACGAACGAGTGCATCCCGACGACGAGAGTGTCGTGCAGCGGATGTTCGAGGATGCCCACACCTCGCTCGGGGCCGAGTGCCTCTACCGGATCGTGCTTCCGGACCGGTCCCTGCGGTATGTCCTGACCCGGAGTATGACCATCGAGAAGACGAACGAGTCCGGCGCCGGAGTTCTCACCGGCATCGTGCTCGCCGTGGACCCCGAACTCGGCGCAGACGCCGTACTCACGCGGGTGCTGGATCGGGTCTCGCTCGGCTTCATGGTGTTGGGCGAAGACATGGTGGTCCGCTACATCAACACGGAGAGCGAACGGCATCTCGGGGTGCCTCGCGCCGAGATCCTGGGCCGACACATTCACGACGCACTGCCGCGGACGCGGGACTCGTTTTTCGGTGACTTCCACCGCGAGGTCCTCGCCACGCGTGGTGAGGTGACGCTGCAGACGGCGTCCCTGTACGTGCCCGGTCGCACCATCGAACTGACGGGCAGTTTCGTGGACGGGCACGTGGCGATCAATTTTCGTGACGTCACCGAGACCGTCGAACGGACCGCTCGCCTGGTCGACGCGTACCAGTCGATTTTGGACCGGTCTCGTCATGACGACCTGACCGGCGTCCTGAACCGGTCGGCACTGCTGGAGAGGCTCACCCACCCGGACTGTGACCTTGCTGCTCCGACGGCGCTGTTGTTCGTGGACGTCGACTACTTCAAGGAGATCAACGACACTCATGGTCACGCGGCGGGTGACCTCGTCCTGCGTACACTCGCGCAGCGCCTGCGGTCCGAGTGCGGTTCCGAAGACGTGATCGGCAGAATCGGAGGCGACGAGTTCATCATCGCGTCGTTCGCGCCGACGGGCGCCGGCGTCGAGCATCGAGCGGATCGTCTGGCCGCCCGACTCGGTGACAGAGCTCGCGAGCCCATCGCGCTCGACGAGACCGATGTCGAGGTGTCCGTCAGTATCGGCATCGCGTACAACTCCGGAACCGTCCGGCTCGCCGACCTCCTCGCCCTCGCCGACACGGCCCTGTACAGCGCCAAACGCACCCGCCCGGACCGACGCGGGAAGTAGCGAGACCCGGGCGATGTCGCCGGTGATCGGTGGGCTCTGCCGACAGTGGATCGGGTGACGTCGGTCAGTCCATCGAGCAACTCGGCGATGTGGTCATGACAGGGGAAGTCGGTGCCGACCGCCGTCGGTTTCGACGGTCGAGCACCGAACTCCGGGTGCAGCGGGGCACCTGAGCAGGATTGTGCCCACTGGGGGACCACCCTGAAACACCCCGAAAATGTGCCCTCGATGGAGGTTCAGCAGCCCCGAACGGGGTATGGATACGAGCAGTCAACGACGTCCAGAGCCGGGCGACCTCCTGCTAGCTGCTGATACGAGAGCCGATCGACCCGTCGAAGGCGCTGTGCGCGAGTCGATCTGCAGACGCGCCTGGTGGAGGTATGGACCATGGACGACCCCGGTGACGCGACCGCGTCCGACGGGACTCGACTCGGACCGGGGGAGCGGTTGTCGGATTTCGTCGACGTGTGTGTCGGGGTCGCCGGCGCGGACAGTGGCGCGGTGGTCGTGTCGTCTCCGCGTCACCCCGATACGCGACGAGTGCTGCACACCACCGACTCGTCGGCGGAGAGAATCGCCGACCTGCTGTATCTGCACGGCGCGGATGTCGATCTCGTGTCGAGCGACCGTGCGGTGGGCCGAACGATCGTGGTGGGCGGCCACCGCGACGCGGCGCGGTGGCCGCTGTTGATCGACGATCTGGTGGCAGCGGACGTCGGGTGGGTGCGGGTGCTCCCACTGGGCGCGGTGGACGCCCCTCTCGGGTGCGTGCAACTGCACCGGCGCTCCGTGCGGAGCGGGCCGTCGCCGGCGGGAACGGAGGTGTTGATCGAACACCTCGTGCGGGTCATCGGGCCCGTGGTCGCCGGCGACGCCGCGCTGGCGACGGTGGACGGGGCCGAGGACGGGGACACCGATCTCACGAGCGTGGCCATCGGCATCCTGGTCGCCCGGCATGCGGTGGCAGTCGATGTGGCGTCGGCGATGTTGCGGGCCGGAGCGGTTGCTCGGGCGCATTCGTCGGTGGAGGAGGCGCGGCGCATCATCGCCACCCTCCACGGCCGCGGGGAGCCGTGACACGCGCGGCGTGCCCGCGGCGTCATCGTGTCCGAGAGGTCACCCGGCGGTCTCCGCTGCGACGAGTCCGAGGACCAGGGCGGCCGCCAGACCGCCTGCATACGCGCGGTTCCACAGGCCACCGGTGTCGGAACCGGCTGCCAGCAGGCCGGGAATCGGCTCGCCGTCGGGTGTCAGAACGCGGGCGCCGGCGTCGACTCTGATGCCGTGAAACGGGAAGGTGACGGCCGGGACGGCCTCGATGACGTAGTACGGGGGTTCGCTCAGTGGGCTCGCATCCAGCGCTCGTCCCGGTGTCGGGCCCTCCGCCGACGTGGTGGACTCGTTGAACTCGGCGATCGCGGCCGCGATGGCGGCTCCGTCGTATCCCCAGTCCTCCGGTAGGTATGCGAGCTCCTCGAGCGTGTCCGCTCGTCCGACCCGACCGCCGCGCTTGCCCGCCAGTGCGAACTTGTCGACGGCCACCGCGCCCTCGACGTACGACGCCAGAACCCAGTCCCGGTGGACGCGAGCGTCCGCCACGAGGAGGCCGCGGGCCTCGGGTCTGTCGAGGAGGGCCATCGTCGTCAGGTGGTCACCGAGTGTCTCGTCGACGAAGCGCGTCCCGTCGAGATCGAACAGGAGCGCGTGTTCGCTGTAGTACAGCGACATGTCGACGAAATCGGACGGGTCCGTCAGGGTCACCCCGCCGGGAATCAGGTGCCCGTAGAAGCCGGCGTTCGTCGTACCGGCGGCGGCGCCCACACCGTCGGCGAGTGTCAGCCCAACGCCCGCGCTGTGGGGGTTCGACCGCAGCTGCATGCGCCCTGCGTTCGGATGAACGTGCTTCTCCAGCAGCGCTGCGGACCCTTGGAACCCTCCCGTGGCGAGTACGGTGTGCGCCGCCCGCACCACTTGTGGTTCCGCTGTGCCGGTTCGGATCACCGCACCGGTGACCACGCCGTTCTCGAATTCGAGGTTCTCGGTGCTCGTGTTCAGCAGGACCGATCCGCCGGACTCGAGGACGATGCGCCGGCACAGATCGACGTACTGGTTGGTGTCGAACTTGTGTCCGCGCCCGAAGGACAGGATTCGCTGAGCGTCACCCACCTCCACACCGGTGTCACGTATCCACTGCACGCCGTCCTGGAACCGGTCCACCAGCAGCCGTCTCAGGGCGGGGTCGCCGTGCGGGTTCTGTGCATCCATGACGGTGTGATCCGGTGCCGTCCAGACGTATCCGGCATAGCGCGCGGATCCGCCGACGTCCGCACCGATCTCCACCACGACGACGGATCTACCTGCGGACGCGGCACGGGCCCCGGCGGTCAGACCGGCCATCCCTCCGCCGATCACCAGTACGTCGCACTCGATGTCGTTCATTGCTGTCGGCCTCTCGGTCAGAAGTGGTGTCTGCGGGTCACCGTGAGAACGCGCGCAGGCCTGCTGCGGCGAATTCGGCTGTGGCGTGGGCGGCTGCCGCGGCGGTGCCGTCTGCATCGTCGGAGGTGAGGGCGCGGTGTGCGATGCCTTCGGCGATGACGGCGATCTTGAAGTCGGCGAGAGCGCGGTAGAAGTTCCAGTGGGCGAGGTCGCGTCCGGAGGCGACGGCGTAGTGCTGGGCGAGGTCGTCGGCGTCGGGGTAGCGAGGGGAGGTCCAGGCGGCGTCGAGGCCGAGGACGGTGTCGAACATGGGTTGCCGGTAGGCGCACATGAGGGCGATGTCGGTCAGAGGGTCGCCGAGGGTGGACATCTCCCAGTCGACCAGTGCAGCAACGGTTCCAGGCTCGCCGAAAGTGAGGATGGTGTTGTCGACGCGATAATCGCCGTGCACGATGGCGGCGGCCGAGTGGGCGGGGACGGCGTCGGTGAGTGCCTGGTGGAGTCGGTCGATGTCGTCGAGGTCGCGGGTCTTGACGCGGTGCCATTGCCGTCCCCAGGTGGCGACCTGTCGGGCAGTGAATCCGTCGGGTCTGCCGAAGTCGGCGAGTCCGACGGCGTGGTGGTCGACGGCGTGCAGTGCGGCCAGGACGCGGACGAGTTCGCTGGTGTTGGCGGCGATGTCGTCGTCGGTGAGGGAGTCGAGGTCGGTGCGGGTGCGCACCACCTGTCCGGGGACGAACTCGACGACGGTCATCGGCGCTCCGAGGGCGGCGCCGTCGGCGTCGAAGGCGACGGCGGTGGCCACGGGGACGTCGGTGCCGCGCAGGGCGCGGGTGACGGTCCACTCCCGAGCCATGTCGTGGGCGGACGGGGTCAGTCCGCTGACCGGGGGGCGCCGCACGATCCAGGACGTGGTGTCGTCGTGGGCGCGGTAGGTGAGGTTGGACCGTCCTCCGGCGATGCGGTCGACACGCAGTTCTCCGGTGATGTCGATGCTGTTGTCGCGCATGAACTTTTCGAGCGCAGCGATGTTCATGCCGGGGAGGGTGGTGGTCACGGCTGTTCCTTCGCGGCGGCGCGGCGGGCGGCGCCGACGGCGCGTTTGGCGATGGCCCACCGGTGCACTTCGGAGGGGCCGTCGTAGACGCGGAAGGGGCGGACCTCGCGGGAGAGTCGGGCGAGGGGGAGGTCGTCGGAGACGCCGAGTCCGCCGCACATCTGCACGCCGCGGTCGACGATGCGGAAGATGGCTTCGGCGGCGAAGGTCTTGGCGATGGAGGTCTCGTTGCTCGCGGGGTCGCCGAGGTCGAGTGCGTGGCAGGCGGTGACGAGCAGGGCTCGGGTGGCGGCGATGTCGATCTCGTTGTCGGCGATCATCTTCTGCACCATGCCGAGGTCGCCGAGGCGGCTGCCGAAGCCCTCGCGGTGGGCGACGTGGGCGACGGCGACGTCGTGTCCGCGTCGGGCGGCGCCGAGCCAGCGCATGACGTGGGTCATGCGGGCGGGTCCGAGGCGCACCTGCGCGTAGGTGAATCCTTCGTCGACGGCGCCGAGGACGTTCTCCTCGGGCACGACGACGCGGTCGAAGGTGACCTCGCAGTGCCCGCCGATCATGGCGCGGTCGAGGGTGCTGATGTGGCGGCCGACGGTGACGCCGGCGGTGTCGGCGGGGACGAGGAACATCGTGGCGCCGCCGCGGTCGCCGAGAGTGCCGGACGTGCGGGCCATGACGATGAAGAACCCGGCACCGTCCGCGCCGGTGATGAACCACTTGTGGCCGTCGATGCGCCAGCCGCCGTCGGTGCGGGTGGCGGTGGTGGTGAGGGCGGAGGGGTCCGATCCGGCGCCGGGGGCGGGTTCGGTCATCGCGAACGCGGACCGCACGTCACCGCGGGCGAGGGGGGCGAGGAACTGTTCCTTCTGGGCGGGGGAGGCGACGTGGGCGAGCAGGTGGACGTTGCCCTCGTCGGGGGCGCCGATGTTCGTCGCGATCGGTCCGAAGAGGGAGTAGCCCGCTTCCTCGAACACGGGCGCGCGGTCGCTCATGGACAGTCCACCGCCGCCGTACTCGCGGGGAGCGTGGGGGGCGAACACCGCCGCGTCCTTCGCCGCTGCCTGCAACTCTCGGCGCAGGTCGTCGCCGCCGGCGGCGGTGACGTCACCGAGAAATTTGTCCTCGATGGGCAGGACGTGCTCGCGGGTGAACGTGCGAGTGCGCTCGATCCACTCGCGAACGACGGGGTCGTAGGTCAGATCGATGGCCATGCTGGTTCCCTCTTCCTTGTTCCACGAGCGTTCGCCCGGTGGATCGTCGTGCGGTGACGTGGTTCGTCGATCACGCGGTCGTCGGCGTCGGCTTGTCCGCGAGGTGCACCGGTGGCGGCGACCATCGCTCGGTCAGCGCGTCCTCGTGGGGTCGATACATGCGTAGTACGAGGAAGAACGGACGTGCCGGAGTGGGAAGCCAGGATCGGGCATCGTCGTGGCCATCGGGTCGTCCGTGGCCGATCACGATCCGTGAGGGATTGGACACCCTGCCGTCCGGCGAGGTGATCGACCGGACGGAGAACACGTCGCCGGGCGCCTCGTACAGCCATCCGGTCTCGGCGTCGTAGAGTGTGACGCTCCAGAATGCCTCTGCCGGTGGTGGTTCGGAGAACTCGATCTCGTAGGTGTGCCCGTCGGAGCCGGTCAGAGCGTTCCCGTCCGAGTCCACGTACGTGTTGTACGAGCAGTTCTCCTCGACGGCATTGGCTCCGAGCCCGACGAAGTTCATGACGGCGCGTGCCACGAAATTGTGTCCGTGTGCGCCCTTGTCGAGCACACGGGTCCACCCGGACGCCGTGCGTCGTCCCAGGCGGGATCGCGACGAGTCGAGAAGGGCCATCGCGCGGGTGAAGCCGATGTCGGCGCCTCGAGACATCACCTCGTCGAGATCGCCGACGTCCGGTGTGCCGGGGCCGACGTTCAGCTGTCGGAACTGATGCACGTGCGACAGGTCCTGCACGGGGACACCGTTGACGGCCACCACGGTGTCGAGGGCCGTCAGGAAAGCGGCCGCGGACGACTCCATGTCCTCGCGGTGCAGAACGGGCCACGGGCGGGGTCGAGGAGCCGGACCGGTGATGACCACCGAGTCCTGCAGCGCCCGCACCGTGTCGATGTCGTCGGGGCCGCTGTGCACCTGAATGCGCATGAGTATCCACATCAGGAGGGTGGGCACGTCGAAGACGACGGCGTCGGACGGCAGTGCGGTCGCGGTGCCGTCCTGGCCGGGCGCGGTGACCACGATCGTCCGCGGACCGTCCGGATACGTGCGCGCACTGACGTTGCTCACGTTGCTGTGGGCGTCGACGAACTCGAGGGTGTAGTACCTGCTGCCGAATTCCGGCAGGTCGATGGTCACCGGCCCCTCGGTCAGGTCCAGCCAGGCATTGGAATACACCGTGTCGACGTTCGGAACGCGGAAATGCCGGAAGTCCGAACGCGCCAGGCTTCTTTCGTGCTTCAGCGTGTTCAGCGTCCAGGGCGCACCGTCGGAGACCGGCGCGCACTGCGTGCACATGCTCGCGTACTGGAGGACGGCCGGCATGCCGTAGAGCACGGCCTGCTGGGCGAGCACGGACGCGAGCGTGAGGGTCTCGTCGGTTCCGACCGGCCGGACGTCGTCGGCCGCCGACTCCTGGAACTGGTCGAGGCGAGTGGGGTCGTACGACGTCGGGCCGATCGCGGGGTCGGCTTCTCGTGTTCGCGTCATCCGATGCTCCTTCGGCCGGTGGGGTGACGTGCACGTGGTCGTGCCTCCACTCTTGACACAGATCACACTACTTGGTGAACTGATGTCAGTTCAACAAAGGAGATGAACATGGGTTTTCTCGGTGGATCGGCGCGGATGAGGACGATCGCTGCGGTCGGGGTGATGGCTCTGGCGATGACGGCGTGCGGGAGCGGCGGAGGAGGTGGCACCGCCGCCGTGGAGGGGAGCTGGGACGACGTGGTCGCCGCCGCGAAGTCGGAGGGATCGGTGATGCTCTACTCCAGTCAGAACACCACGATCCTCGACAGCGTGAAGCGCGCGTGGAGCGAGACCTATCCCGAGATAACCCTCGACTTCGTCCGCGGTACGGACGCCGACCTCAACCCTCGCATCGAGACCGAGAACAAGACGGGCAAGGGAACGGCGGACGTGCACGTGGTGACCGACACCTCGTGGATCGCGTCCGCTGCCGAGTCCGGCGTCTACTCGCAGCCACTTCTCGGTGAGGCGTTCGACGACCCTGCCTACGGGCGAGACCGCAGTGTGAAGAACGACAGGTTCTTCCTCGATGTGGCCGCGACCTTCGGAATGGGGTGGAACACGAGCACCGTGCCCGGAGGGTTGACGGATCCGCGTGACGTTCTGCGACCCGAGTATCGCGGCAAGGTCGGTGTGGTGAACCCCGTGGGTATCGCGTCGTACGTCGACCTCTACCGCTTCTACCGTGAGAACTTCGGCGACGACTTCGTCGACAGTCTCGCCGAGCAGCAGCCCCGGATCTATCCGAGCTCGCTGGGAGTGTCTCAGGCGCTCACCTCCGGCGAGGTGGTCGTCTCACCGATGGTCCAGCCGCTGGTCCAGGAGGTCGCGTCGGGAGCGCCGGTGAACTGGGCACTGCCGGACCCGTCCTGGGGAACTCCGTTCTACGGGCACGTCACCGCGGTGGCGCCCCACCCGAACGCCGCGCAGGTGTTGGCGAACTTCCTGGTCAGCCCAGAGGGGCAGCAGGCGCAGGCCATCGGGGTCGCGACGGCGCTTCCCGGAATCGACGGTGCCACCGCTGACGCCCACGACATCGCCGGGCCCGATCCGGCGCAGCTCACGCCCGAGTTCATCGAGCGGGAATCGCGTGAGTGGGAGCAGAAGTTCCAGGGTTGATCTGTCGACGGTGAGGGCATCGGCCCCGGGCTCACAGCCCGGGGCCGAATGTCACGGTGCGAGCAACGATCAGTGCCAGGATGCCCAGAGACGCGGTGAGGACTGCCAGGGCAGGGGCCCGCGCCGGGATTGCTCGCGGCGCGTCCGGGCCGGCATCCGCCCGGCTGCGCTTCCGGAGTCGAACGGTGTCGACGACGACCACCGCGACGGCACCGGTCAGTACGACGCCGGCTGCCACCGCCGTCGGTACGTTGCCCTGGTGCGCGGCCAGCCGCAGACCCACCAGTGCACACACCGCCACCGAACATTCGGTGCGCCGCCACGCGAGTGCTGTTCGTTCGACCTGTAGGCCTCCGTCCCCGAGAACGCCCGCCGGCCTGCTCTCGGGTGGCCGCGTCACGAGAGCACCGACCAGATCACCAGTGCTGCTGATGCCGCGAGCACGACGGCGAGGGGTGCGCCGACGCGGGGCGACGGAAGTGGTCGATTCCGGCGCAGGCTGGATTCGACTCGGCCCCACGACCACCATGCGTGCAGCGGCAGAACGGCGGAGCATCCGATGAGGAGCACGGATGCGACGCGAGCCGGCGTCGTGTTCCCGCCGACGTCGAATACGTCGAGTGCGACACCGGCAGCCATGAGCGCCAACGATGTTCTAATCCACGCGAGATACGTTCGCTCGTTCGCCAAGCTGAACCGTGCGTCCGGTTCGGCGCCGACGGAGTACACCCGACGCGGGCGTCGGCGATCGTCCACGTCGTCCCGGGGCATGGATTCTCCTGACACTCGAGGGTCTGCGATGGCGCTACTGTTCTCCTAGCCTAATCGAACTCACTTCAGTTATGGTCGACAGGTGACCGTATGTGACAGCACGGCCGATGTCGACGAGTGGTTCCGCGACGCGCGCGCACTCCAGATCTGGGGATTCCCCCTCGTCTTCGCTCAGCGACTGCGTCTCCGATTCACATCCCCGCTCGAGCCCCACGTCGACCGACCGCTCACCTCCGCGGGCGCCGCGCTGAACACGATGGGACATCAGCGTCGACTGTCCGATCCCACTCTCACCGCGGGAGTGGCTCCCAACGTGGACACGCTGTACTCACTGGCCTTCGTCGACCTCGACGCCGGGTCGGTCGCGCTACGGATGCCCGATCTCGGTGACCGCTACTACAGCGTCCAGATCGGCGAGGCGGACTCGACCACCATCGCCGTACAGGGTCAGCGGACCCACGGGAGCCGATTGCCGACACTGCGTATCGCTCGCGCGGGCAGCGAGGTGGTCACGGCGGACGACGAACTACTGGTGGCCTGCCGCACGCGTCACGTCATGGTTGCCGTTCGCATCCTGGTGCGACCGGACGATGCCGAGGATCTCCGGCGGGTGATCGCGTTGCAGGACTCCATCGTGCTGGACGGGCCGCCTGCGCCCGGACCTGCGGGCGACGCAGCCGCCCGCGCGCTCGTGCTTCGCGAACGGGACGACGAACTCCGCGATCCCGAGGGTTTTCTCTACTCTCTGGACCACGCCGTCGCCGGTGTCGCGACGGCCGACGTGCCACCCGTGGTCCGCGAGAGCATGGCGCGACTGCGCGGAGCGTTGCACACGGGGGAACAGTCCACCCGAGCACGTTCGCAGTTCGCAGCAGGGTTGTCCGACGGCCTGGACGCGATCGCCGACCGGGTGGGGTCACTGGGTCGAACGACGAACGGCTGGTCGGTCAACGAACTCGGTACGGATTTCGGCGACGACCATCTTCTGCGCGCGGCCGTCGCGTTGTCTCAGATCTACGTCAACCCCGCGGACGAGGCGCTGTACCCGGTGTGCGAGGTGGACGAGGACGGACACCAGCTCTCGGGTGAGCACTCCTACGACATCACCTTCGCGGCCGACCGGATGCCTCCGGCGCGCTTCTTCTGGTCTCTCACCGTCTACCACAAGCGAGGACTGTTGTGTCAGAACGCGATCGACCGATATGCGATCACCGACCGCACGCCCGGCCTGACGATGGCGGACGACGGATCGTTGGTCGTTCGACTCGCGACGACAGCCCCCGCGGAGGGGGCGAGCAACTGGCTCCCGACGCCGTCCGGGGACTTCCGGTTGATGCTGCGGCTGTACGGGCCCTCGGACAGGGGGTGGAGCCCGCCGGTCGTTCGGCGGATGTCCGGCGGGTCGTCGCCGACTGTGGGTCTCCGATGACCGACACGCGATCCGGAGCGACGGAACTCGGGCCGGTGTCTCGACGGGTGCTGTGCGAGTTCGCGTCTCGGGTCGGTGGCCCCCTGCCGAGCAACACCGCGGTGGCCCGCGCTCTCCACATCAGCGAGCCTCATCTACGCCGCCTGCTCGCCGGTGAGTCGACCACCCTGGGCGCTCTCCGTGCTCGACACGACGCGGCGCGCGCGGTGGAGGCGCTTCGGCGCGGCGAGGCCCTGGACATCGTGTCGGCCCGATTGGGCTACTCGGAACCACGGGCATTCCGGCGCGCCTTCCGGCGGTGGACCGGCATGACGCCGAGTGCGGTCGGTGCGGCATGACCGGGGTGACGTCGACCCGTCACGTCGTGCTGCGATCGTGGCCGAACGGCGCATTGACGAGTGGCGATCTCGAGGTGGTGGAGGCGCCGGTGCCCGAGCTCCGTTCCGGCGACGTGCTCGTCCGCAACACGTGGCTCTCGATCGATCCGTCGATCCGTATCCGGCTGTCGAGGCAGACGCCGGGAGGCTATCTCCCGCCCTTCGCGCCGGGGCAGGCACTGGAAGGTCTCGCTCTCGGCGTCGTCGAACGGTCGGAGAGTTCCGCTTTCGCTGTCGGTGACATCGTCACGCACACACTGGGTTTCCGGGAGCATGCCCTCATCTCGGCCGACACCGCGACGATCGGCGGCTACGGGTCGCCCACCGTCGTCCGTCCGGGTGGTCTGCCCGAGCAGTGGTTCCTCGGCCCCCTGGGCAGTTCCGGGCTCACCGCGTACGCGGGGATGATAGGCATCCTCGACGTGGGGCCTGCGGACACGGTGTGGGTGTCCTCCGCGGCCGGCGCGGTCGGTGGGCTCGCGGCGGGACTCGCGGTGGCACGAGGGGCCACCGTCATCGGCTCGGCAGGATCCGCGGCCAAGGTGGCTCATCTGCGCGCGGCCGGCCTGGCCGACGCCTTCGATCATCACGCTTCGCTGCCGTCGGCGTTGGCCGCCGCGGCGCCCGACGGCATCGACGCGTACTTCGACTGTGTGGGCGGTGATCACCTGACTGCAGCGATCGACGCACTCCGACCGAACGGACGTATCGCGATGTGCGGCCAGATGTCTCAGTACGACGCGGCCGAGGCGCCGAGTCTGCCGGGCAATCTGTTCCAGTTCGTGTCGAAGAACCTGTCGATGCGGGGATACCGGGCCGGATCGTTCCTGCATCTCGAGGGCGACATGCGCGCGGAGATCAGGTCCCTCATCGACGCGGGCCGTCTCGGGTACGACGAGTGGGTGTTCGACGGTCTCGACGCAGCTCCGGCCGCGCTGGTCTCGATGCTGGCAGGGGAGAACACCGGCAAGACGCTCGTCCGGCTGGGATGACCCCGCGGCTGCACCGTCGGAGCTCAGTCGGCGGTGAGGGAGTCGAGCACAGCCGCGAGCTGGTCGGGGACACTGATCATCGGCATGTGTCCGGAGTCCATGTGGACGACGCGACCCGACCGGGCACCGGCGCGGACCAGCGCTGACGAGGCTTCCTGCAGTTCCGGCGGGTAGCACGTGTCCCTCGTCGTCCGAATGTAGGTGCGGGGGAGATCGACCCGGAGTCCGTAGAGATCGACGGTCTCGGTGAGCAGAGCGCCGGAGTCGTCGACGAGCTGCTCGAGTGTCCACGCGGTCTGTTCGTCGTCCATGTCGTTGCACAGCATCGCCTGTGCACCCTCGGGGCCCTGGACGTATCTGCCGTCCACGATGGACGCCTCCACTATGTCGCGCACCGCGGGGTCGATCCCGTCGATCACCGCCGTGTCGTCCGGCGGGACCACCGCGGCCAGGAAGACGACGTGCCGAACACGGTCCTGCAGCCTGTCGAGGACGCGGGGCACGGAGACTCCGGCGAACGAGTGGGCCACCAACACGATGTCGGTGACGTCCTCCCGCTCCACGTCCGTGACGATCGCGTCGGCGCAGTCCTCCAGGGTGACGGTGCGGAGGTCGACGTCCGCGCGTGTGCCGCGCCCCGGAAGGTCGACCGCGACGACTCGCCCCGTCAGCAGTGGCGCGAGGCGGTCCCAACACGACGCGCCCATTCCGGCACCGTGCACGAGTACGAACGACATGATGTGCTCCATTCTCTTCATGATTCGTCGGTGGTGCGGTCCAGCGGCACCGGCAGTCTAGAGTTCTGCGCCCACCCGATAGCCCTCTGCGATCGCGTGACCGATGCGCCGTGGTGTGACGCAATCTCCGATGACACTGACGGTGGGGCCCGCGTCGAGTCCGAAGGACGACACCGCCACTCGCGGCTGGTGCCACACGATCGCGGCGTCCTCGTAGGGCCGGTCGCCGGTCCCGAAGACCGGACGCAAGGTCACCGGAGCAGCAGGGTCGTCGGGGACGTGAAGGGCGTGCGCGATCTGGAAGTCGACCCCCGCGTCACCCAGTCGATCGAGCAGGGGTACTGCACTCTCGGCGGGAATTCGGGACGCGAGAGCGGTGAGCGTCGTGGCCACGGTGACCTCCCAGCCCCGCTGCGCCAGTGCTTCGGCCGCGCTGTACGCCGGCCAGAATCCGTCACCGTCGTCGAACACCACCACCCGGCCAGCGTCGCCCGCCACACGGCCGAGCAGAACGTCGTCGACGCTGTAGGCGGTGCGCTCTCGGAACAACGGGGTCACGTCGACCGGACGCGATCCGGTCGCCACCACGATGTGGTCCGACGCGGAGCGAATCTCGGCAAGGTCGTCCTCGCCGATTTCGGCCGACAGGTGAACCTCGACCTTGAGCCGACGCATCTCCCGTTCCAGGTAGTCGACGATGTCGATGAGCGTCGCCCGGTGCGGCGCCGAGGCAGCCACCCGCACGGATCCGCCGAGGGCACTGCTCTTCTCGAACACCGTGACTCGGTGGCCCCTTCCCGCGGCCACGCGAGCGGCTTCGAGACCGGCGGGGCCGCCGCCGATCACGATGACGTCCTTCGTCGCGCGGGCACGTCGACCGACGTCGACGTGTCGACCGCGCCCGATCTCGGCATTGACCGCGCAGTGCAGATGCGGGTCGAAGGCCCGGCAGTCCTGGTTGATGCCGAGGCAGCCGCGAATCTCGTCGAGGCGACCGGTTCGTGACTTGTTCGGCAGTTCGGGGTCCGCTATCAGCGCGCGTGCCATGCCGACCATGTCCACCTGTCCGGTCTTGATGGCGTGGTCCGCGACGCCCGCATCGCGTATTCGCTGTCCCACGAGAGTCGGTGTCCCGGTCGCTGCTCGGACCCTCGCCGCCGACGGGATCGCGACCGCGTCCGCGCCGGTGGAATCCTTGACGTACTTCCCGCGGGTGCCGTGGGTGATGCTGAAGTAGTCGACGCCGCCCGCGGCCACGTTCTCGGCGATGCGAACGCAGTCGTCGATCGTCATTCCGCCGGGGATCTCCTCCTCCCCGCTCAGCCTCACCCCGAGCGCGAGCCCCGCGGGCATCTCCGACCGCATCGCCTCGATCACCATGCGGGTGAAACGCATTCGGCCGTCGAACGAGCCGCCGAAATCGTCCGTCCGTCGGTTCGTCAGCGGGGACATGAACTGAGCGGGGAGATACCCGTGCGCCGCATGGAGCTCCACCCCGTCGACACCTGCTCGCACCAGGTTTCGCGTCGACGTACGCCATCCCTCGACGATGTCCTCGATCTCCGCGACCGACAGTTCGTGGGGTGGGTAGGCGTCGCGCGCGGTCTTGATCGCCGAGGGAGCGGAGGGTGGCGCATCCGATTCGCCGCCGATGAACTCACGTCCGAGATGGCAGAGTTGGCCGATGAACAGTGCGTCGTGGCGATGCGCGGCAGACACTTTGGCCGCTGTGCTCGGAATGATCTCGACCCGGTAGGCCTCGATCAGCTTGCGCGATCGCAGCGTCGTCGTCGGGTGCACGACCGTGGCACCCCCGATGATCAAGCCCACTCCACCCGCGGCCAGGCGCTCGACATGCTCGGTGTCCCCGTGAGTGGGCACACCGTCGACCGCCATCGACGTGCCCGCCGGGAGTGCGACCAGTCTGTTCTTCAGCGTGAGTCCGCCGATGCGGATCGGTGAGAACAGGTGGGGGAAGTGGTCGCTCATGTCGACTCGGCTCTGTCGGCTGTGGTTCCCGGATGGACGAGGACCCGAACACGGGGCTGCTCGGCCAGGTCGGGTGCGAGGTCCGTCCGGACGAGTTGTTCCGGGACGGTGAGACGGACGGTCTCCTGGGCGGAATACTCCGCCCAGTTCCTGAAGGTGCAGAATTCGACGTACGTCGAGGCCGAGTCGCTGACCCGGGTCATGGTCCACCGTGATGCGCCGAGGCGCATCCGAGACGATCTCAGGCGGCCCATCGCGCGGACGAAGTGGTCCACCCGTTGCGGGTGGATCACATACGTCGTCTCGACGACGATCTTCCCCTCACGCTGACCCGATTCGAGTTCCGGTGGCCCGGCCGCGCCGGACGGGTCGGGCGCGATCGAGTCGCTGGGCATGATGCCGCGGCGTAGCAGTCCGATCGACGACACCGACATCGCGAACGCGGCGAGGACGACAGCGGACACGAGTCCGATCGTGTCGGCGAGTAGTCCCCAGACGAGAGCACCGACCGCTTGACTGCCCTGGAACGTCAACAACACGAATGCGATCACACGGGCTTTGACCCACGGGGGCATGACCGCGTGCGTCGCGATCATCCACGTGCTCTGCACACCCACCCACGCGGCGCCGACGACCACCAACAGCGCGAACACGGCCGGCGTCCACGGCACGAAGGCGAGACCGAGCAGAACCACTGCGTACGCGGCAGATCCCGATGCCGCGAAGACGTTCCAGCTCAGGCGGGACCGCAACGGCATCAACGCGATGGTGCCCGCTACCGCGCCGATGCCGATCGCCCCGGACAGAACTCCGAACTCGAACGTCGTCACGTGCAGGATCTCGTACGCCACGACCGGGAGCAGAGCCCACAGGCAGCTCGCCGGCAGGCCGAACATCACGACACGGAACAGCAGTCTCCGCGTCCATCGCGAGTGTCGGATGAATCGCAGACTCGTCGCCACCGAATCGAGGACCGACTCGTGTCTCGGGGCCCGCCCCGACCCACTCGGGATCTGACTGGCTGCCAGCACGGCGCAGATCACGAACACGACCGTGACGACAGCGAACGTCGAGGTGGCACCCCACACTGCCAACAGTGCCCCGCCGAGTACCGGACCGACGGCCCGTGCACCGTTGAAGATGGCGCCGTCGATGGCGGGTACGACGGTCATCATCTCTCGGGTCGCCAGCGTCGGCAGCAGCGATTGCCAGACGATCGCCACCGCTGCCAGACCGCACCCGGACAGGAACACAGCTGCCATCAGAACCGGCATCGTGGCGAGTTCGAGGACCTGGAGCGCCGTGAGCACTGCCGACGTGATCACCAGGCCGATCGCCGTGCCGGTCAGCAGGATCCGATGGCCTGCGTGCTCGGCGATCGCGCCGAGGGGGAGGGAGAGCAGGAAGAAGGGCAGACTGGCCGCGAACTGGACGGCCGACACCGTGAACGCCGACTCTCCCGATTGCGTCAGGGTCCATTGGACCGCCAGTACCAGGATCCAGATCCCGATCGCAGCGCCGAGCTCGAAACCCAGCATTCTGCGTAACCGAACGACGCGCAACGGCGTCAGGAGTGTGACGGTCTGTGGTCGTGTCATTGCCCGTGCCCCTTCGCCGCCCGCCGGCGTCACCGGATGAAGCCCGACGTCACCGGATGAAACGCTGTTCCCACTCCGCTTGGTACTCGGTCACCGCTGCGGGGTCGAGGTCCGCGGGGTCGGTCAGCGCGATGTCCTGCGCGCGTCCCACCGCCTCCGGAATGTTCGGCAGCACACTCGCGTACCCCTTCGACAACGCCACCTGGCCCTCGGGGGAGATGAGGAAGTCGGCGAGTAGTTGCGCTGCATTCGGGTGCGGCGCGGACGCGAGAACATGCGAGTAGTACGGGGCGCCCCACGCCGGGTCCGGCCTGAACCACCCGACGGGTGCGCCGGCCTCCTGCTCCCGCACGAGGGGTTGGACCATCGGCGTCGCGACTATCTCGCCGGATCCGAGGCCCTGCGCGACGGCCAGAACGCCGGGATAGACACGCGGCTCGTTCTGCGCGAGTTCGTCGGTGTAGTCGGGTGACCAGTTGCGGTCGAAGAACCGGTACTGGTCGGTCACGGCGGCGAAGCCCGCAGGATTGACGACGCCGATACGTCCGCGCAGTTCGGGCGCGAGGAGATCCTGCGGACTGTTTAGGCCGTCCGGCAACGCAGTGGTGTTCCAGCCGAGCCCCAGAACGGCGGCGCTGGTGAGGAAGAGTGTGTCGTTCAGCACGCTGGTGTCTCGACCGTAGTCGGGGTTGTCGAACGAGGGGCCGATGGCGTTCACCGAGTATTCGCCCGAGTCTGCGGCTGCGCGGATCCACGCGGGGTCGGTGGTCATGTGGACATCGCCGATTCCGCGCCCGGACTTGTGCTCTGCATCCACGCGGGGGTTCAGCTCGACGTCGGAACCCCGCGTGAACTCGACCGTGATGTCGGGGTACTTCGCTTCGAATCCGGCTTTCACCGACGCGAGGTTCTCGGGGTGCTGCGACGAGTAGAGGTAGACCGATCCCTCGTCCTTCGCTGCGGCGATCACGTCGTCCCAGGTGCCCGACACCGGTCCGGACGCTGACGCCCCACCGCTGCAGGCCGCCGACAACCCCAATGCGGCTGCCGATGTCAGCGCCGCGAGCGTACGACACCACCTGGTCATGCGGGTCTCCTGTCAGTTCTGGTCGACACGATCGCATCCGGCGGGCTCGCCGGAACGGTTGACGGACATCAGTCGAACGCGAGTTCCGGTGTCCGGCAGATGAGCAGACGGCGCAGCGAGCCGGTCGCGTCGAGGGACGCGGTCGCGTTGAACGACGCCTCGAAATCGCCGCCTCGCGTCGTCCGCCCCAGTACGAGTTCCACGTCGTCCACGCGGGAACCGACGTCGATGTGGTGGACGAGGGTGCTCTTCTCGCGTTGGGCGAGGTAGGCCACGAGTCCTTCTCTGTCGCCGACGAACTCGGCGGACGCTCCCTCTCCGCGGGAGAACTGTATGGACATCCGGAAGTCGTCCGTGATCATGCCCAGCACCCGGTCCGGATCGTCGGAGTCCATGTAGGAGAACCAGGTTCGCAGCGCGGGTGTGGCATCGGTCGTCGTCATCATGCTCCTGTCGGGTCGGTCGAGGGCGCCTCGGCGCCGCTCCACGGCACCAGCGCATGGTCGGGGTCGAAGGACACCTGGTATCGGTCGATCAGTCCGTGCTCGTCGAGGTGCATCGCTGCGACGAAGTACCCCGTCACGACGTCGCCGTGTTCGGTGACGGCGCCCTGCGCGAACTGGACGTCGCCGTCCTGCGCGCGACGCAGCAGTCGATGCTGCCGGCCGACAGGGGGACGTCCGGTGAGGTAGTCGAGCATTGCCGCGCGACCGGTGCCGGATCGGGCTCCCGTCGGAACGATCATCACGAAGGTGACGTTCTCCGCCAGCATGTCGGTCGCCTGCTCGAGCTCACCGCTGTCGAGGGTGGCGTAGTAGGTCTCGATTGGAAGCATGAACCGAACTTAGTTCAAGAAAAGTCCGCACGTCGTGGATTTCGCCGATACTCTCGAAACAGAACTGAACTCGACTCAGGAGTGTTATGTCTGCAGCGATCGACGACGTCACCTACTCACCCTGGCCGGAAGTGGAGCCCGCGGGCCTCGTTCCCGGGCCGGAGCAGACCGACCTCAGGTCCGCTGTGCGCGCTGTACTCGCACGGCACGGTGGGCTGGACGAGGGGACCCCGTGGGCACTGTGGCGGACTCTCGTGGGCGACATGGCCGTGACCATGTTGTCCGTTCCCGAGGATCGCGGCGGCCTCGGGTACGGGATGACGGACATGGCCGTGGTCCTGGAGGAATGCGGCCGAGGCCTCGTGTCGGAACCGGTGCTGTTCGCAGCCGGCGTCGGCGTGCACGCGCTGCTGCGGGCTCCGGCCGGAACCGTCGACGCGCTGGTGTCCGGCGCTCTCGCCGGCGAACTCCGCGTCGCGGTGCACCTTCCCGTGTCGCAGACGCGACGCACGGCCGCGCGGATGATCACTGCCGACCACACGGCGGACGGATGGCGCCTGAGCGGAGTCGCGACCGACATCGTGCACGCTGCGTCGGCCGAGGTCGTCGTGGTCGAGGCACACACCGCCGAGGGGTCACGACTGTTCGCGGTGCCCCTCTCCGATGCCGTGCGCGCTGTCCCGCGGACCGTCGTCGACCCGACGCGGCCGCGCGCCGACGTGCACCTCGACGCGGCCGCGGCGCACGCGCTGACCGAGGTGGCCGACACGGCCTCCGTTCTCGACGACCTGACAGCGCGAGCAACGATCGGGCTGGCGAGTGAGCACACGGGAATCGCCGACCGCATGCTGGAGATGACGGTCGAGTACGTCACCACGCGGCAACAATTCGGTCGGCCGGTCGGCTCTTTCCAGGCCGTGAAGCATCGTCTGGCCGATCTGATGGTCTCGCTCGAGCGGGCGCGATCGGCGTCCCGCTTCGCCGCTGCCGTGTACGACAGCACCCCCGACCGCGCCGCACTCGCGGTCGCGATCGCCGGTGCCGTGTGCACGGAGGTGGCGTCGGAGTCGGTCGCAGAGGCGGTGCAGTTGCACGGTGGCGTCGGCTTCACGTGGGAGCACCAGGCGCACAGATACTTCCGTCGAGCAACCGGTGACGAGGCGCTGCTCGGTGATGCGGTTTTTCACCGTCGCCGCGTAGCCGAACTGGTCGGACTGAACTCGGTTCGACAGGAGGGTTGACGCACCCAGCCCCATGGCGTAAAACTGAAGTGAATCCAGTTCAAATCGTGACGCTGCCCAAGGAGATCCCATGATCGACACCGACCACATCCTGCTCGAGAAGGACGGCGACGTCGCTCGCGTCTGGCTCAACCGCCCGCACAAGAAGAACGCGGTGACTCCGGAGCTGCTGTACCGACTCGACGAGATCATCGCCGAGGTCGACGCCGACCCGAACCTCAAGGTTCTGGTTCTGCGCGGAGTGAACAACACCTTCTGCTCGGGCTTCGATCTCGACATCCTGCTGTCCGATTACGTCGGCAGCACGAATGCCATGGACGTGGCCGTGCTCTCGGCGAAGGTCTGCGATCGCCTGTACTCCATGAACACTCCGTCCGTCGCAGTCCTCGAGGGCTACGTCACCGCAGGCGGGTTCGAGCTCATGATCTCCTGCGACTTCGCCATCGCCGACGACGACGCCAAGATCGGTGACTTCCACATCCGCCGTGCACTGTTCGGCGGCGCCGGCCCGATCTACCGCCTGCCGCGCATGATCGGTATCCGCAAGACCAAGGAACTGATGCTGACCGGCAAGCTTCTCTCCGGTGTCGAGGCCGCCGACTTCGATCTGATCAACGCCTCCGCGCCGGCAGCCGAGCTGGACAAGACCGTCGAGGAGTTCATCGCGCAGCTCACCGACAAGAGCCCGTTCATGATGAAGCTGACCAAGATGACGATCGACCGCGGCCTGGACGCGGACATTCAGTCCCTCATGGTCATGGAGCACCTCGCCGTGGGCAACGCGCTGCAGTCGGAGGACGGCCGCGAGGGCGTCACCGCGTTCCTCGAGAAGCGTGAGCCGAAGTGGGTCGGTCGCTGATCGACAGCGCGACACGAATCACGAACGACGGTCGGCGGGGAGCGGGAGGATCACGATGACGAACGGTCTCGAGGCGCAGCGGGTGGTACTGCGGGGCAGCCGATGCACTGTGTGCAGCACGGTCGCGTTCCCCGCGTCGACCCTCTGCTCCCGGTGCGTCACCCCTACCGCGGAACCCGTCGACCTGAGTACGTCGGGCACCGTGTGGGCCCACACGGTGCAGCGCTTCCCGCCCAAGTCGCCGCCGTACGTGCCGCCCGCGGGCGGGTTCACCCCGTTCGCGGTCGGCTGGGTCGAGTTGAGCGAGGGCATCAGGATCGAGGCGATCCTCGACGCCGAGAACGTCGACGACCTGCACGGAGCTCTGGTCCACCTCACGGCCGTCGTCCCGGTTCCGAGGTTCGAAGCCGTCGCTGCCCGGGATCGGTCAGCACCGAGCACAAGGGGAGACAGCGCATGAGCGAGTCTGTGGTCATCGTCGGAGTGGGATTGTCCAAGTTCGGTCGCCAACCCGGGGTCAGTGGACGCGAGATGGCCGTCTCGGCCATCACCGCGGCGCTCGCCGACGCCGGTGTCGCCTGGCCGGACGTCGATGTGGCGTTCGGCGGCAGCGACTCGGCGGGTCTCGCCGACACGCTCGTGAGCGAACTCGGATTCACCGGAATACCGTTCACCAATGTGCGGAACGGCTGCGCCACCGGTGGCAGTGCTCTGTTCTCCGCGGTCAATGCGGTGCGGGCGGGATCGGCATCGATCGGTCTGGCCGTGGGCTTCGACAAGCATCCGCGCGGTGCCTTCGATCCCACGCCTGCGGAGTGGGGTCTGTCCGAGGGGTACGGCGAGGCCGGCCTGATGGTGACCACACAGTTCTTCGGCGCGAAGATCTCGCGGTACATGCGGCAGCACGGAATCTCCCCGGACACCCTGGCGCGCGTCGCCGAGAAGTCTTATCGCAACGGTGCTCTCAATCCCAACGCGTGGCGCCGTGAACCCATGTCGGCCGAGGCGATCGCCGGCGCCGACATGGTGAACGATCCCCTCACCCGGTACATGTTCTGTTCTCCCGGCGAAGGCGGTGCGGCGGTGATCGTGGCCTCGCCCGAGGTGGCCGAGCGGCTCACCGGCCGGCCGATCCGGCTGCGCGCCATCACGCACCGGACGCGGCGATTCGGATCGTTCGAGGTCTTCAGTCCGTCGGTCCAGGGCGTCGGTGAGCCCACCAGCGTCAGCGCGGATGCAGCGGCAGCAGCGTTCGAGCAGGCAGGCATCTCGCCGTCGGACGTGGACGTGGCCCAGCTGCAGGACACCGAGAGTGGCGCCGAACTGATGCACATGGCCGAATGCGGCTTCTGCGAGCACGGCGAGCAGGAGCAGTGGATCGCAGAGGGTGCCACCGAGATCGGCGGGCGTCTGCCCGTCAACACCGACGGTGGATGCATCGCGAACGGTGAACCGATCGGCGCCTCCGGTCTGCGGCAGGTCCACGAGGTGGTCACCCAGTTGCGCGGGGAGGCCGGCGACCGTCAGGTTCCGGGCGGCCCGTCCATCGGGTTCACCCACGTGTACGGCGCTCCCGGTATCAGCGCCTGCACCGTTCTGTCCGTCTAGACCAGTCCGACAACGACCAGCGAGGTCAGCACATGAGTACCAGCACCGTGTCGTCCGACGTCCGAGCGTTCGCCGCCGAGGCGACGGCGTGGCTCAGCAGCGTGGCCGCACCGCGGACCAGCACGACGTGGGGTGAGGGCTCCGACTCGGTGGCCGTCTTCGAGAACTGGACGCCCGAGGAGGAACGCCGACACACGGACGTCATCCGCGACTACGAACGACGCAAGTTCGACGCCGGGTGGGGCCCCCTCGACTGGCCCGCGGAATACGGCGGACGAGATCTGCCGCTCTCCCACGTGCTGGCATTCCGTCGCGCGGAGGACAGGTTCGACGTTCCGCGACGCACCGAGATGTTCTCCGTGACACAGCAACTGGTGGCGCCCACGATCGAGAAGTGGGGCACGCCGGAGCAGCGCGCCACGTATGTGCGCGCGATGCTGCGCACCGACCTGATGGCCTGCCAGCTCTTCTCGGAGACCGAGGCCGGCTCCGACCTCGCTGCGGTCCGTACGCGCGCAGTCCGTGACGGCGACGGGTGGGTGCTGAACGGCCACAAGGTCTGGACGTCGGGAGCCACCGTCTCGGACATCGGCGTGGCGGTGTGCCGTACCGATTCCTCGGTCCCGAAGCACAAGGGCCTCACCGTCTTCCTGGTCCCGATGGACGCGGAGGGCGTGTCCGTTCGCCCCATTCGACAGATGACGGGCGGCAGCTCGTTCAACGAGGTGTATCTCGAGAACGTGCGCCTGACCGACGCGCACCGTCTCGGCCCGGAGGGGCAGGGATGGCAGGTCGCCCTCACCGTGCTGGCTGCCGAACGACTCGACGGTGGCAACCTCGGACTGGCCAACGCCGACCGAGCCGTGGAACTGGCGCGCAACCTGGGTCGACCTCTCACCGAGATCGAGATGGACCAGGTGGCAGACCTCGTCGTGCACAGCCACGTCCAGCGCGTCACCGCCATGCGCGTCGCCGGCGTCGTCGTCTCCGGCCGGGACCCCGGCCCCGAGTCGTCCGTCGGCAAACTGCTGGCGACCACCACGATGTCTCGGACGTCGGCGGCTGTCCGCCGAATGCTGGGCTCCGATCTGGTGTCCGACACCGGTGAGTGGGGCACGTTCGCGTGGACGGAGCACGTTCTGGGCGCACCCGGATACCGCATCGCCGGGGGCACGGACGAGATCCAACACAACATCATCGCCGAGCGCGTTCTCGGCCTTCCCCGAGAGCCGAGGCCGTGACCACCGAAGACACGACACACTCCGCACTGCAGAAGCGCGTCGCCGAGAAGCTCGAGGCCGGCGGCCTCGGCTCGCTGCACAGCTTCGACCCACTTCTCGGAGGGCACTCCGGTCTGACCTATCGGGCGCGAACCGACGACGCCGACCTGGTGGTCAAGGCCGTGCCCGCGGGGCAACGTCCCGTAGGGCGCCACGACATGTTGCGGCAGGCGACCATCATGCGGGAACTCGCGGGTACCTCGGTGCCGGTGCCCACGATCGTGATGATCGACGACACCGAGCCCTCTTGGTACGCCATGACATTCGTCCGAGGTGAGTCCCTCGAGCCTGTTCTCGACGACCCGGCGGTCGACCCGGAACTGGCGGCAGCGCGCATGCGGCGTGCGGCAGCGGTCCTGCCCGAGTTGCACGCGGTCGACCACCGGGCGGTCCCCGACGCCGGCCCCACACTCACACCGGGTGACGAACTCGCCCGGTGGGCTCGCACGCTGGGCGCCGTTCCACCCGAACTGGTGGAAGGCGGCGACAGGCTGCTGAGTCTTCTCGGTGCCCGCGTTCCGGATGCGGTCTCGTCGACGCTGGTGCACGGTGACTACCGCCTGGGCAACCTGATCGCGGACGGTACCGAGCCCGTCGCGCTCATCGACTGGGAGATCTGGAGTGTGGGCGACCCCCGAGTCGAGCTGGGGTGGTTCCTCGTCTTCGCCGACGGTGACAACTTCCCGGGTGTCGGGCGGTCCGTACCCGGTCTGCCGAGCGCCGACGAGCTGGTGGAGATCTACGCCGGTGCGGGACGCGACCTGCCCGACCTGCCGTGGTTCGACGCCCTGGGACGACTCAAGATGGCCGCCATCATGGGCCACAACCTGCGTCGTCACCGGGAAGGCCGTCATCACGATCCGGACCAGGAGAAGCTGCCCGCCACCATCTCTCGGTTGATCGATACCGGAACCGCCCTGCTCGCCTGAGCTCCCTCGTCCTCGTATCCACTCGCTCGATCCGCCCTCCAGGAGGCCAACCGTGGACTTCTCCTACAGTGCTCGTACCGACGCGCTGCTCGAGACCCTCGAGACATTCATGACCGACCATGTTCTGCCCGCCGAGAAGGTGTACGACGCGCAGATCGCGGCGAACACGAACAAGCACGAGCAGCCGGCGGTGATGCGCGAACTGCAGGAGACCGCGCGCTCGCAGGGACTGTGGAACCTGTTCATGACGCACGACGGACTCGGGGCCGGACTCACCAACCTCGAGTACGCCCCTCTCGCCGAGGTGGTCGGGCGCTCGATCATCGGTAACGAGGCCATCAACTGCTCCGCCCCGGACACCGGCAACATGGAGATCCTCGCCATGTTCGGTACCGAGGAGCAGAAGAAGGACTGGCTGGAGCCGCTGCTCGACTGTCGGATCCGGTCCGCATTCGCCATGACCGAACCGGCCGTGGCCAGCTCCGACGCCACCAACATCACCTCGACCATTCGGCGCGACGGTGACGAGTACGTGCTCAACGGTCGGAAGTGGTACACCTCAGGTGTTCTCGATCCGGACTGCAAGCTCATCATCTTCATGGGCAAGTCGGATCCGGACGGCCCCACCTACCGTCAGCAGAGCATGATCCTGGTCCCGGCCGACAGCCCCGGCATCGAGGTGCTGCGCGATCTGCCGATGTTCGGTTTCCACGATCGTCTCGGGCACGGCGACGTGCAGTTCACCGATGTCCGGGTGCCGGCCTCGAACATGCTCGGCGCCGAGGGCGACGGTTTCGCCATCGCACAGGGCCGCCTCGGTCCCGGCCGCATGCACTACGCCATGCGCGCCGTCGGCATGGCCGAGCGCGCGCTCGAGATGATGTGCCGGCGCTCCCTCGAGCGCGTGGCCTTCGGTGCCCCACTCGCCGATCGTGGTGTCGTGCGCGAGTGGATCGCGCGCAGCCGCATCGAGATCGACCAGATCCGACTGCTCGTCCTGAAGTCGTCCTGGATGATGGACACCCGCGGTAACGCCTCGGCGCGCTCCGAGGTGGCCGCGATCAAGGTCGCGGCGATGGAGGTGGCGCACAAGGTGGTCGACCGTGCCGTGCAGACGTTCGGAGCGGCCGGAGTCAGCGACGATTTCGTCCTGGCCCGCCTGCACGCCATCACCCGCGCTCTGCAGATCGCGGACGGACCGAGCGAGGTCCACCTTCGTACCATCGCCCGCCTCGAGACGAAGAAGTACCGATGACCGACGACCTCCATTCCCTCACCGGCAGAGTGGCCCTGGTGACCGGTGCGAGCCGCGGTCTCGGCCTCGCCATCGCCCGCGGTCTCCGCGACGCGGGTGCCACCGTCGTGGTGTCGAGCCGCAAGCTCGAGGCGTGCGAGGCGGCAGTCGCCTCACTCGGACCGTCGGCGGTGGGCAGCGCGCACGCCCGCGCTCTGCACGTCGGTCGATGGGACGAGATCGAACCCGCGGTCGACGCCATCGTCGACGAGTTCGGCTCACTCGACGTAGTGGTCAACAACGCCGGCATCGCGCCGCTCTCCGAGAACCTCGTCGGAGTGACGGAGGGGCTGTGGGACAAGACCATCGAGGTCAACCTCAAGGGTCCGTTCCGACTGATGGCGGTGGCCGGAGCGCGGATGGCGGCCGCCGGGCGCGGGTCGATCATCAACATCTCGAGCATCGGCGCCGTTCGACCGAGCCCGCCCGAGGCCATGTACGCCGCAGCGAAGAACGGCCTGAATGCGTTGACGATGGCATTCGCGCAGGAGTACGCGCCGCACGTGCGGGTGAACTGCGTGATGCCCGGCGGATTCGCGACGGACATGGCCGAGCACTGGGACGACGAGTTCGTCGGCAAGATCGTCGACCGGCTCCCGTCCGGACGTCTGGGTCGCCCCGAGGAGATCGCCGGTCTCGTCGTGCATCTCGCGAGTGACGCCGCGTCGTACACGACGGGTGCGATCATCCCCGTCGACGGCGGCCGCACCGCGGTCTACTGAGGAGGACTCCGACGTGACAGAAGTGAACGACACCCCTGGCCCCGCTGCGCTGTTCGACCTGACCGGTCGAACAGCGGTGGTCACCGGAGCGTCGTCGGGTCTCGGTCTCGGTTTCGCTCGAACGCTCGCCGCCGCCGGAGCCACGGTGTACGCGGCGGCACGGCGCGCGGATCGTCTGGCCGCGGTGGCGGAGGCCGTCCCCGGCCTCGTTCCCGTGCGGTGCGACGTGACCTCCGACGAGGACCGCCGGGCGTTGGTGGATCGGTGCCGCACGGAGACCGGGCGGCTGGACATCCTGGTCAACAACGCCGGGATGCCCGGTCCGCCGGACGCGGAACAGGAGACCGCCGAGGGTTTCTCGGCAATCCTCGAGGTGAACCTTCTCGCCGGCTTCCATCTGGCGGTGCACGTCGCCTCGACGACGCCCGAGTCCGCTGCGGTCTCGATCGTCAACATCTCGTCCGTCGTCGGTCTCGTGTCCACCGCCCCCATCGGCGGTGCGAGTTACGCGGCGTCCAAGGCCGGCGTCCTCGGCCTGACCCGCGAACTCGCCGGGCAATGGGGGAGACGGGGCATCCGCGTGAACGCGGTGGTTCCCGGCTGGTTCGACACCGAGATGACCGACGGGCTCTTCGAGAACGAGAAATCGGCCGGGTGGGTGCGACGTAACACGATGCTCGGTCGCGGGGGTACCGCGGGCGAGGTGGACGGCGCGGTGCTGTTCCTCGCCTCGGATGCCTCGTCGTACGTCACCGGGCACACCCTGGTGGTCGACGGCGGCTGGACGGCACGCTGATGCTCGCTGTGCAACTGCTCGGGTGGGGCTCTGCTCCCGAGCTGCGGGACATTCCCGTTCCCGAACCGACGGGAGAGCAATTGCTGCTGGAGGTCACGGCAGCGGGCCTGTGTCGGAGCGATCTGTCGGTATCCGATTCACCGGCAGGGCGCTTCGACTACCCGTTGCCGCTCACGTTGGGACACGAGGTGGCGGGTCGTGTCGTCGCTGCCGGCCCCGATGCCGATGGCGACACGGTGGGATCCTCCGTGGTCGTCCACGGCGTGTGGTCCTGCAGGATCTGCCGCAACTGCCAGCGAGGGCGGGAGAATTACTGTCTCGCACTGCAACCGGTCGACGGCAGGCTCGCCGTGATCGGGAACGGGCTCGGCGCACCGGGGGGACTGGCCGAGTACATGGTGGTTCCCCACGGCGGCGTACTGGTCGACACCGGCTCTCTGGCACCGGAACTCGCAGCACCCCTCGCCGATGCGGGCGCCACCGTGCATCACGCCGTCAGCGGTCAGGCCGACCTCCTCGACTCCGACGCCGTGGTCCTGATCGTCGGTGTCGGCGGTCTCGGTCACCTCGCAGTCAGATTGGTGTCGCTCCGGGGAGCAGGCCACGTCGTGGCCGTCGATCCGCGGGAAGCGGCTCGACAATCCGCGACGACCATGGGCGCGACCGCGGTGTACTCGTCTCTGGCCGAGGCGGCCTCGGCCACGAGAGATCTCGGGGGCGTCGACGTGGTGTTCGACTTCGTCGGCGGCGACGACACGATGGCCGCGGGGCTGGCCACGCTCGTACCCGGAGGGCGCCTCGTCGTGGTGGGGGGCGCCGGAGGGTCCGTGTCGGTTGCCAAGAACCGGGGGATCGCCGCCGGGTGGCAGGTCTCGGCTCCTTTCTGGGGCAGTCGCGCGGACCTGGTCGAGGTGGTGGCGCTCGCGGAGTCCGGGGAGTTGCTGCCCGAGGTGACCACGAGACCTCTCGACGAGGCGATCGACGCCTACGCGCGTCTGCGCGCCGGGGAGGACGCCGGCCGAACCGTGCTCCTGCCCACCACGTCCGACGACCCCACCCCAGAACGTGATGCCGGAAAGGACCACCGTCAGTGAAGACTCTCGCGCTCGAACTGCGAGACCGCGTCCGGGAGCTCCCCGACGCGATCGCCGTGATCGACCTGAACGGCACCCATCGACTCGCCGACGTGATGGCTGCCGCCGAACGCGGTGCCGAGCACATGGCACAGCACGACCCCACACCGCCCACCGTGCTGATCCAGGCGGACAACACTTGGCAGACGGTGGCCACGGCACTGGCAGTCGGGTTGCGTGGAGGGGTGGTGGCCGTGCTCAGTCCGCACGCCACGGCATCGGAGTTCGTGCTCGCCGTCGAGGACGTCGACCCCGACATGGTGGTGGCCGACCTCCGCACACTCGAACAGTGGGGGGTGTCCGACCAGGATTTCCTGCCGGGTGACGCGGCGGTCGGCGACCGTCATCTGCGTGCGCGGCTCGGTGACCCACGAGGTGTGTCGCGCTGGAACGGAGGCAGCGTCATCGCGATGACCTCCGGATCCACGGGCCGCCCCAAGTGTGTCGTCCAGTCCGAGGACGCACTGCGCTATGCCTGTTCGTGCACGAGGGACGCGGTGGGTCTGCGGCCGGGCGACGCGGTGGGCGCCTTCGTGCCACTGTCCTCCGTCGCCGCAGCGTGTTTCGGGATGTATCTGCCGTTGTTCGTGGGCGGACCCATGGTCTCGATCGGCAAGTGGTCGCCGGCGGCCGCGCTCGACGCGATGGCCGCTCACGACGTCCGCTGGACGATGCTGGTGCCGACGATGGCGCTGCAACTGTCCCTCGTCGAGAACGGAGCCGGTCGACTCGCGGGGATGCGGGCGATGACGGTCGGCGGAGGCCCCATGAATGCGTCGGCTCTCGAACGCGCCGAACAGTTTCTGGGCACGACGTTCCTGCGGGTGTTCGGTATGTCCGAGTGCCTCGGTCACACGACCGCGTCGCCGGACGACGACTCTCGAATTCGACTCGGTACGGACGGTCGGCCGTTCCCCGGCACGATCGTGCGGGCCGTGAACGGTGCGGGGGAGGACGTCGGAACCGGGGAGATCGGCGACGCACAGGTGCGCGGACCGTCGATGTTCGTCGGTTATGCACGCGGGGGCCAGGTCGCGGCACCGACACTGACCGACGACGGCTTCCTCCCGACCGGTGATCTCGTCGAGGTGGCGACCGACGGCAGCATCACCGTGATGGGCAGACAGAAGCAGATCATCATCCGCGGGGGTCGCAACATCGACATCAACGAGGTCGAGGCAGCGGTGGCCGGCGTCCCCGGAATCGTGCAGGTCTGTGTCGTGCCGATACCGGACGAGCTCTTGTCCGAGCGCGCCGGCGCGCTGGTGGTGACCGACGGACGCGCTCTCGGCCTGGCCGAGGTGACGGACGGTCTGTCCCGACGCGGCGTGCCACGTCACAACTGGCCGGAGTACGTCTTCGCGGTGGACGATCTGCCGCAGAACCGTGTCGGGAAGCTCTCCCGACCCGATGCCGTGCGGATGGCGGCGCGTCTCGCCGGAGTAACCGATCCGAATTCACCTCGAGACCAGTAAGGTGGTGTCGATGACGACACGTTCGGAGGTGGCAGGATGAGCGTGGGAACGACGGACCGTCGCGAGAGCCCTCGATCGAAGCGGTCCCGCATCCTCACCGTCGCCATCGAGCAGTTCGGCAGGGTGGGCTACGACCACACCAAGTGGGCCTCGGTGGCGGACGAAGTCGGGATCGGCCAGACCGCGCTCTACCACTACTTCGAATCCAAGGCGCATTGTCTGCTCACCATCATGCGTCTCGAACTGGCCGATTCCGTCGAGCGGTTCGACGCCGCCACGGCCGAGCAGAGCGACCCGGAGGCGGCGCTGCGAGCCGCCGTCGCGGGTGCACTCCAGGCCTCGCCGCTGGACGCTCTGCAGCGTCGAATCTTGCAGAACCACATGGACCTTCTGGCGACGGAGCGGCAGTCGGGGAAGGAAGAGGCCGAGCGTCTCCAGTCCCGGGAGCTGGTCCAGGAGATCGAGCGTCGGTGGACGAGACTGATCGCCAGTGGCATGGAGGACGGGGTCTTCGCCGACGGAGATCCGAAGACCGTGGGACGACTGGTTCTCGCCCTCGTCATCAGCGTGTGGCGGTGGTACCGGCCGAACGGCCCCGCCACCCTCGACGAGATCGCCGAGACCGTCACCTCCGCGGTGCTCAAGATGGTGCGTCCCTGACAGCTGGGCGTGAGCCCGGTCAGCGGCGACTCGATCGCTGCTCCCCAATACCGAACCGAATTCATGTTGATCACACTGTGGAGGTACTCATGTTCGACCTGATGGTTCTCGCCGCGCGTCCGAACGACTGGACGCACGAGCAGTTCATGACGTGGTGGCGAGGCGAGCACGCCGAGGTGACCTACCCTCTCCCGGGCCTGCTGCGGTGGCAGCACATCGACATCGTCCACGCGATCGACGAGCGCAGCTCGGGGTGGGACGGACTGTCCATTCTGAGCTTCGCCTCGCGAGACGATCTCGAGGCCGCTCTGGCCAGCCCGGAGTGGAAGGTCGCCGTCGAGCACGTCGGGACGATGCGTGGGCGTCGGATGATCTGGTACGGCGACGAGCGGACCATGGTCGCCGACACCTCGACCACCTCGTGACTGCCCGGTGGTCCGATCCGGGATCCGTTCGGATCGCGGACGGCATCCACCGGGTGCCACTGCAGATGCCGTCCGACGGACTTCGCGCCATCAACGTCTACGCGCTGGAGACCGACCGGGGACTGGCCCTGATCGACGGGGGGTGGCGTCGACCGGACACGTACGACGAGTTCCGCTCTGCCCTTGCTGAATTCGGACACCGTCCGGACGACGTGCACGACGTGTTCGTCACCCATGTCCACCGCGATCACTACACCTTCGCCGTCGACCTCCGCCGTCGTCACGGCTGCCGTATCCACCTCGGGTCGGCCGAGGCGCCGGGGATCGTGGCCATCGGAGAGCTGGCCTCCAACATGCCGACGTCGTCGTTGCGAGAGCTCGAGCGGGCGGGCGCCGACGACATCGCCCGGGCGGTTCGTGTGGACACCAGCGACGAGGACTTCGACGCAGCCGACTGGGAATCTCCGGACGCGTGGCTCACCGAGGGCGTGCTGGACATACCCGGTCATCGCCTGACCGCAGTGCACACGCCGGGGCACACCAAGGGGCACATGGTGTTCCACGATCTAGACCGCGACATCAGCTACACCGGCGACCACGTTCTGCCCACCATCACCCCGTCCATCGGATTCGAGCTCGGCGAGTGGGATCTACCCCTGGGGCACTACCTGCAGTCGCTCGAGATGATGCTCGACGATCGTGATCGCACCGTACTGCCCGCTCACGGGGACACCGGTGTGGGACTGCACGCGCGCGTGCGCGAACTCCTCGATCACCATGCCCGCAGGTTGGCGGCGACCCGGGCCGTCGTTGCCGAGATGACCCGGGCGACCGGCCTCGATGTCGCCGAACGCCTGCCGTGGACGCGACGTGATCGGCCCTTCTCTGATCTCGGAACATTCGACCGCATGGTCGCGGTGTGCGAGACTTTGGCCCACCTCGATCTCGAGGTTCACCGGGGCGGGCTGGGTGTGGAGAACCGACACGGCGTCGACGTGTTCGGAGTGGCCTCAGACTGAGGCGGCCGCCCGAGTCTCGGGTCGGCCGCCCGAGACTCAGGCGGCGGTCCAGCCACCGTCGACGTACAACTCGGTACCGGTCATGAAGCGCGCATCGTCTCCGGCCAGGAATGCTACCGCCGCAGCAACTTCCGCGCCGGAACCCAGTCGTCCCATCGGCGTGCCGGCCAGCATGGCCTCGTGGCGTGGGGTGCCCTCGTAGCGCGCGAGCAGTGGCGGGGTCGCGATGAAGCCGGGGTGGATCGAGTTGACCCGCACCCCGAGGCGAGCCCAGTGCAGTGCCGCGTTCTTCGTCATGGTCCGCACGGCGCCCTTCGCCGCCGCGTAGGCGATGCTGTTACCCAGTCCGCCGACGCTGCCCAGGATGGAACAGATGTTGACCACCGATCCGCCGCCCGTTCGTTCGATCATGGCGCCGGCGTGCTTCATCCCCAGCCACGTACCGGTCTGGCTGACCTCCACGACCGTGCGGTAGTTCTCCACGGTCTCGTCGACGACCGTGGCGAGCGAGCCGATCGCCCCGTTGTTGACTACGGCGTCGAGGGTGCCGTACCGCTCCTCCACGAGGGCGAGAGTCGCTGCCCACTGCTCCTCGTCGGTGATGTCGAGCGCGCATGCCAGATGCGAGCCAGAGTCTTCGAGCGCTTGTATCGCCGTGTCGCACGCACTTCGATTCACATCGGTGACGACCACGCGGGCTCCCTCGGAGGCGAGCCTGGTCACGATGTCGACGCCGATTCCACCGGTGGCGCCGGTCACGAGGACCACCTTGTCGGTCAGTCGTGTGTTGCCTTCGGGCATGGTGAGCCTTTCAGAGCTTGCTGAGGACGTTGCGGCCGCCGACGAGCATGGCGATCGCAACTCCCGTGGTGGTCACCGCGGTCATGAGCAGTGCCATCGCCGCGACGAGTGGGTACGAACCGTTCTGCCACATGTCGTAGAGCAGCGTGCCCATGACTTGTGTGGTCGACGCACGGACGAGCAGCGACGCGGCGAACTCGTGGGTCAGGAGGATGAACATCAGTGCCACCGCACCGAAGATGGCTCCGCGCATGAGAGGCAGCAGGATTCGTAGATTGGTCACGATCGGTGAGGCGCCGCTGGTTGCCGACGCCTCGGTGTAGGTGTTACCCAGCGCGAGCATCGCCGTCATCTGCAGTCGCACCGAGAACGGCAACATCAACACGATGTAGACGAGCACGATCACCGTTCGGGTTCCGTAGAGGATCAGCGGCGGTTCGGTGTAGGTGAGGAGGAAGCCGACACCGAAGATCACTGCGGGGATTCCCAAGGGCAGTGCGGTGATGAAGTCGCCGATCATGCCCAGGATCCGGAAGCGCCGGCCGCGGACCAACAGGTTGGCCATGGCGAAGCCGATGGGAATACACACGGCCACTGCGCCGAGAGACGTCAGGATGCTGGTGAGCACGGACTGGACTATCGCGTCGTCGGAGATGAGGACCCGGAAGTTGTCCAGGGTCAGCAGATCCAGGCTCAGAGTGTCCGACCAGTACGGCGTCAGGGACACGATGACGAGTCCGACGATGGGGATGAGCAGCGCGAACAGGGCATAGACGCTGATGGTGACGGCCGCCCACGTTCCGCGGCCCGAGGGTGCGGAGAACGCCTTCCCGCCGTGCGTGACGAAGCGACTCTGATTTCCCAGCAACAGCTTCTGTACGAGAACCAGCGCCAGTCCGAACAGGACGAGTGGTGATCCGGCAGCAGCGGCTGCCGCGAAGTCCGACGGTGATTCCGACACTCGCCGGTACATCTCGGTGGTAAGGACCTTCACTCCGCTGTTCTGACCCAGCAGGAGAGGTCCCGTGAACTGGCCCAGCCCGAGGAGGAACGCGATGCCGCCGCCGTAGATGAGTGACGGACGGAGCAGGGGGAGAACGATGCGGAAGAAGACGCCCACCGAGGACGATCCGCTGATCCGAGCGGCTTCGAGGTGCTCCGAACTGATGTTGTCCATCCCCGAGGACACGAAGAGATAGACGAACGACGTCAGGCCGAACCCGGTGAGGATGACGATCCAGGGCACCGTGTAGACGTCCACGGGGCCGCTCTCGAGATCGCTCCACCAGGGCAGCGCGCGCAGTACGACGTTGAGGTAACCGGGTCCCGGCGACAGCAGGAAGGCCCAGCCGACGATGTTGGCGACGGCGGGTAGAACGATGGGCAGGATCGGAATCATCCTCAGGAACCCGAGCCGAGCCGGGAGGCGGCTCGCGGCGTAGGCGAGCAGAGTACCGAGAACCAGCGCGATGACCAGCGATCCCGATGCCAGAATCACTGTGGTCCAGAGTGTCTGAGCGATGTCGAACCGGCCGTACTGGCTGCGATAGCCCCGTGCGCCGTCCTCGAATGCGAGTATCTGCAGGCGCACCATGGGGAGGACGACGAGATAGGCGAGAACGGCGAGGAGGATGCCGTAACCGAGGCGAGCGCGCCAGGGACCGGTCAGCCGGGATCGTCGTCCCGCCGCCGGCGGCGTCGTGTCGGTGTCGGGGGGCGTGAGGGTGGCGGTCACGATGCGCTCCCCACTGCTGCGGCCACGGGTGCACTGTCGGCGGCTGGTGCGGTGAAGGGCGCCGAGGGGAACACCCGCAGCGCTGCGGGGGAGAAGGAGACGACCACAGCGTCACCGAGTTCGGCAGATCGCAGTGCGGCACCGTGTTCGGCGGCAGCGGCTCGTAGGGTGAGAGTCTCCGCGCCGGATCGGACGGACACGTCGAAATGTCGACCCCCGTACTCGTAGTCGACGAGGGACGCGTGCAGTCCGAGGTTACCGGCCGGGACCTCGGTCATGCTGCGATGCAGAAGCAGGTCGTCGGGACGCAGACGCGCGACCGCGGCGTCGCCCTCGTCGGCTCGATCGCGGATCACCGAATCGCGGAGGTCCATCGAGTCTCCCGCGGAGGTCTGCCACCCGTCGTGTCCTCGTGTGAGTTCGAGCTTGTTGGCCATGCCGATGAAGGCCGCCACGTAATCCGAAGCCGGGTTCTCGAAGAGATGTGACGGCGTGTCGAGCTGTTCGATGCGGCCGGACTTCATGATCGCGAGGCGGTCGCCGAGTGCGAATGCCTCGGACTGGTCGTGGGTCACGAACACGGCGGTGAACCCGAGCTCGCGGTGCAGCTGATGGATCTGGGAACGCACCTGGTCACGCAGCCGCGCATCGAGATTGCTGAGGGGCTCGTCGAAGAGGATGAGATCCGGGCGCGCCACCAGACCGCGTGCGACAGCCACGCGTTGTTGCTGACCACCGCTGAGTTGAGACGGGTATCGGTCGAGCAGGGCGCCGCAGTCGACCATGTCGGCCGCTGCCTCGACAGCTCCCGGCCCGAAGGACTTGGTGAGTCCGCGGACGTCCAGCGGGTACTTGATGTTGCGGCGCACCGTCATGTGCGGCCAGAGGGCGTACGACTGGAAGACCATGCCGATGTTGCGCTTGTGAGCGGGGACGTCGACGCGCTGATCCGCGTCGAAGACCGTCCTGTCCTTGAACGAGATCCGCCCGCCCTGAGGTGTCTCGAGCCCCGCGAGGCACCGCAACGTCGTGGTCTTCCCGCAGCCACTCGGGCCGAGGAGAACCAGGAACTCGCCCTGCTCGATGTCGATGTCGAGACCGTCCACGACCGTCGTGCTGCCGTACGTCTTGGTCAGTCCGGAAATGGTGAAGCGATCGGTCATCTCATGCCTTCTGTCCAGAGGTGTGTGTGGGTGTTCGCGCGCCGGCCGCCAGACCACCGTCGACGACGAGGTCGGTGCCCGTGATGTAACTGCTCTCGGATCCGGCGAGGAACACGACGGCGTCCGCGACGTCGGCGGTGGTGCCTCGCCGCTGCATGGGAATGGTGCGCACGTAGCCGGCGACATCGTGGTCGGCGAAGTCCTCACTGCCGGTGATGTCGGTGTCGATGCTTCCCGGGCACACCGAGTTGACACGGATCCCGCGCTCGGCGAGCTCGAGCGCAGCCACCCGGGTCAAGGCCCGTACTCCGAATTTCGACGCGCCGTACGCACCGAGCTTCGCAGTGGCGAGGATGCCGCGCAGGGACGACACCGTGATCACCGATCCGCCCGACTTCACGGCGGTGTTCGCATTTTTGAGTGCGAGGAAGGTGCCGACCAGGTTGATGTCGAGCATGCGACGGAAGTCCGCGAGCGAGGTGTCGGCGATGTCGGCGCGGTGGGCCGCTCCGGCGTTGGCGACCAGCACGTCGAGGCGCCCACCGTCCGCCTCGATCGTCTGCACGCACGCGTCCCATTCGGCTTCCGACGCCACGTCCAGATGCAGGTAGTGCGCCGACGGTCCGAGGCTGTCGGCGACTGCCCGACCACCCTCGTCGTCCACGTCGGAGACGTACACGGTCGCTCCGCGAGCGACGAAGCGGGCGGCGCATGCCGCGCCGATGCCGCGCGCGGCACCCGTGACGAGCACGCGTGAGCCGTGTGATGCCGCCGTCGGAGCGTCCATGATCACCTCCTCGGATGACGAGTTCGGATGGTCGATGTCGGTAGGCCCAGCGTCACTGGAAGAGCTGCGACCATTCCTGCGAGTACCGGTCGACGTTCTCGGGCGTCAGCTCCGCGGGATCGGGTGATTCGATGTCCTGTGCACGTTCGACGGCGCCCGGAACATCCGGCAACGCGGCGGCGTAGCCACCGTTGAGGGCAGCCTGGCCCTCCGCGGTCACCATGAAGTCCGCCAGGACCTGAGCAGCGTTCGGATGCGGTGCCGCACTCAGGACCTGGGTGTACCACGGTGTGCCCCAGGGGTTGTCCGGCAGCACCCAGTCGACGGGAGCGCCCGCGTCGACCTCGGTGACGAGAGGCTGGACGCTGGGCGAGACCACCACTTCACCCGACGTCAGGGCCTGCGCGACGGCCAGTGCGCTCGGGTAGACCCGCGGCTGCAGTTCGGCCAACTTGTTCCAGTAGTCCTCGCCGTAGTTCTCGGCGTAGTGCCGATACAGGTCGACGTACGACGCGATGCCCGTCGGATTGACGATGCCGATACGGCCGCGGTAGGCCGGGTCCAGAATGTCCTGCGGGGTCTCGAGGCCGTCGGGCACCGCGGCCGTGTTCCATCCGAGGCCGAAGACGGCCGCGGAGGACAGGAAGAAGCGGTCGTTCTTCACGCTGGCCGCGCGGTCGTAGTCGGGTGCGTCGAAGTCCGGACCCACGATCTCGGTGGAGAAGGTGCCGGACTCGGACGCGCTGGCGATCCACGACGCGTCGGTCACCATGTGGACGTCGGCGATGCCCGTACCCGTCCGGTTCTCGGTCTCGATACGGGGATTGATCTCGGAGTCCGTTCCGCGCACGAAGTCCATCGAGATCTCCGGGTACTTCTGCGTGAACGCGGCCTTCAGCGCATCCAGGTTCGCGGGCTTCTGACTGGAGTAGAGCATCACGCTGCCCTCCGTCTTCGCCGCGGCGACGACGTCGTCCCAGCTGCCCTCGACGGGCCCGGACGGGGTGGTGCTGCCGCCGCACGCTGTGAGCGCGAACGCCGACGCTGCCACGGCAACGGTGGCGATGGCTCGGGGAATCCTTCGCATTGTCAGACCTCTCTCGGACTCACAGGGCCGCTCGGCTGTCGGTGCGAGTGGACTTCCTGAACTGATGTCAGTTTGAAAGTAGTATGACGTCCTTGTGATGTCAATCACGCAGGTGAGGGCATTGCGATGACGGCCACGACGGGGTCGCCGACGCGGACACGGTCGGACATGGTGCGAGCGACGACCTGGATCCCGCGCGAAGTCGGGGTACCGGGCAGCGCGGAGGAGCACCCTCGCGGGGTGGGGTGTCAGGACATCCGACGGGGCGTCGTGTCCACCTGACGCACTGCGTCGATCCAGAACATCAGTTCTGCGTTGCTCCTCACCGCGCGCTCGTCGACGGCGATCCACCCCTCACCCATCGATCGGCCCGCGCCCATCTCCGCGCGGCGCGCTCCCGGGGGGTGCGAGGTAGTCGGCGTCGCGGTCGGCGGGCACCCGAGTGAGCAGGGCACCCCCGCCGGTGCCGACGCACACGGCCATTCTCTCGTCGACCGTGAACGCGAACCCGCCGAACATCTTTCGCTCGCGGACGTTCTTCTCCTCCGACAGGGCGGCGCGAACCCGGTTCGCCAAGGTGATGTCGTAGGCCATCTCGGATCGACTTTCCCGGTGATCGGACGTTCGACCGTCTCCTCGTCGAAGCCGTGCGGCAGGCGTCGCGCAAGGGGTGGGCCCGATAGTGGGGGCACTTGCGGAAGTGGAGTTTCTGCGCCGCTCGGTGGCCGGATCGGCGGGATCCCGCACGATGCCGCTCCGAGTGGAGCAGAAGCACCACTCGACACCCGACAGAATTTCCCCGACGAGTCGCACGATCGCCCGGGTACGAGCCCGCTGTCGTCGACGCCGGCTCTGTCACCGCGGGAGCAGCCCAGCTGTACCTGTCGCAACCCGTGCTCTCCCATCACCTTGCGTTGTTGGAGACGGAGATCGGCAGTCCTGCGCTGGAGCGGCGTCCGCGAGGCGTGCGGGGGTGTGCGGAGAGCATGATCGTCCCGATGCCGGCGCTGAGCGACGACGGATCAGTCGGCGCGATCGTGGAGTGTGATTCGGTAGCCGTCCGGATCCGCGAAGGTGAAGGTGCGCCCGAAGGGCCCGTCGATCGGTGCCGAGACCACGGTGTGTCCATCGGCGACGAGGGCGTCGTGAATGCCTTGTACGTCGGTCGCATGCAACCAGATCGAGGTGCCGACACCGGGATGCGGTGCGGAGTCCAGGACGGTGCCCGCAGCGACGTCGCGCAACGCGAACGCGATCGGCGTCGTCTGGAACACGACGGCGTGCGGCGGGCCGGTGGGCGATCGAACGAGCCCGAGGTACTGCTCGTAGAACGATCGGGACGCGTCGAGATCACGAGCCTGCAGCGAGATGAAGTCGGGGCCGGTGACGGTCATGGGGTGTCCTCTCGTGTGTGTCAGATTCCTGACACGTCGAAGGTATGTCAGAATGCTGACATGAGTCGAGACGGCGTGGGTATCGACCTGGAGACGTCGATCGGTTACGCCCTCAAGGAAGCCTCCAGCGCACTGCGAACGGCGATGGAGGAGGTGCTGCGCCCGCTCGACATGACCGTGACGCGCTACTCGTGCCTCGAATTGTTGGCCCAACGGCCGGGGTCGTCGAATTCCGAACTCGCACGCGGTGCCTTCGTGACCCGTCAGTCGATGAATGTGCTTCTGCAGACGCTCGAGCGGGAGGGTCTCGTGACCCGGCCGACGGAGGCTCCCGTCGGGAAGGCGCTTCCGACGCGTCTCACCGCGCGTGGTCGCCGCAGCCTCGAACAGGCGACCGCGGCGGTCCGGTCGGTGGAGGTCAGGATGCTGTCCGGAATGACCGCCGCCGAGCGGGACAGTGCGTTTCGAAGTCTGCAGAGCATCGTCCAGGCTCTGCGCGGCGACGAGAACCGCGCGTAGTCGCTCCGCCCGACCGGCTCACACCAGAGTCTGCGTGCCCACGACGCGCAGCAACTCGAGACGTTGCTCGTCCTCGGAGCCGGGAACGGTGGTGTAGACGACGATGCGCAGATCGCTGCCCGGTGCGGTGAGCACATCGCAGTCGACGGCGATCGGTCCCACCGGCGTCGTCATCACCTTGCGGCTGGCCTTGTGCACCGACATGGTGGCGCGACCCCAGCGAGCGTCGAAGTCCGCACTCCTCGCTCGGAGTCGGGTGACGAGGGTGGTCAGATACGGGTCGTCGGGATACCGGGCGTGTGCCGCTCGGAGATCGGCGACGAGGTCCTCGCCGAATTCCTCGTGATGGCGGTCGTCGTAGCCGACGCCGGTGAAGTCGTCGGTGAAGTGGCGCCACACCACATTGCGGTCGACACCTTGTCGCAGTGCGGGATCGCCGCTGATGGCTGCCCAGAGGCCGTTGTGATGGACGATGTCCCACGCCGCCGTGAAGACCGCCAGGGGCACGTCGTCCAGGCGGTCGACCATGCGCCGCACGCCGGGTCCGATGTGGTGTGGAACGAGGCGACCGTTCGGTGATGCCAGTCCGGCCACCCGATACAGGTGATCCACTTCCTCGTCGTTCAGTCGCAGCGCTCGCGCCAACGCGGCGACGGTCTGCGCCGACGGGTGCCGCGCCCGCCCCTGCTCGAGGCGGACGATGTAGTCGACGCTGATGGACGCCAACGTGGCGAGTTCCTCACGGCGCAGTCCAGGTGCTCGTCGGCCGGGGACGGCAGGCAGGCCGACCTCCTCCGGTCGAGTCCGGTCCCGCCACGCCCGGAGCACCGTCGACAGCTCACTCATGCCCACCATCGTGCACCGCGCCGCCCGAGTACGGGTGGTACCGGCAGTACCTGGACCTGCACGCCGCAGGACCACAGGATCGACACATGACAACAGCATTCATCACGGGAGCGAACAAGGGCCTCGGACTCGAGACGACGCGACGACTCGTCGACTCCGGTGTCGACGTGTACGCCGGCGTCCGCGACCCCGACAAGGCAGACGATGTCCGCGCACTCGGCGTTCACATACTACGACTGGACGTGACGGACACCGACTCGGTCACCGCGGCGGTGTCGTCACTTCCCCGATTGGACGTCCTGATCAACAACGCCGGCGTCATCGGACACGGCGGCGGGGTCGACGACCTGGACGCCGACGCCATGGTGGACACCCTCGACACCAACGTCGTCGGCATCGTCCGGGTGACGCAGGCAGCGCTGCCGCTGCTGCGGCAGTCGTCGAATCCGGTGATCGTCAACGTGGCCTCGGGTGTCGGAATGGGCCGCTTTCTCCAGGATCCCGGCCGGGACGAGTTCCCTGTCGCCGCCATCCCTTACGCGGCCTCGAAGGCGGCCGTCATCACTCTCACCGTGCAGTACGCCAAGAACCTCCCCGAGATGCGGATCAACGCCTCCGACCCCGGCTACACGGCAACCGACCTCAACGGGAACACCGGGCATCAGACGGTCACGGAGGGAACCGACGCCACCGTTCGCCTGGCCCTGCTCGGCAGCGACGGACCCACGGGGGAGTTCCACGACCGCACCGGGCGGATCGAGTTGTAAGGGCGCTCGCCCTCACCACGCCTGGTGAGGAAGAGCACGCATCCCGATCGGCGATCGCCTGCGAATGTGTTTCATGGTTCATCGCACTCAACCGACGCCGCGCTCGTGTGACTTCCTCGAGGTGATGGGCACGTCCGACATCGAACCCTCGAGTCGATTCCTGGTGTGGTTGATCGACGACCGCGACACCGTGGTGGTGCGGGCAGCGGCCGACGTCTCGTCAGCGGTGCGGACGGCTCGCGCGTACTGCGCGGCCTGGGGAGCACGGGTGCAGTACATCGAGGGTCCGGACGGCCGGATAGTCGACCGCGGGGACTGGGAACCCTTGATGACCGGCCTTCATCCGTTGCCGTACGTGTACACGGTGGAACTGCGATCGCCGCGCGCGACGGGACGTGACGAACTGGTGTCGGCTCTGTGGACCAGTACCGACCTCGACGAAGCGCTGCGATGGCGTGACCTGCTCCCCGACGACCTTCGGGGTCGCAGCCTGGTGGTCAGCAACGCACCCGACGGGCACTATCCGACCGCTCGCTGACACGAGTGCGTTCGGCTCCGTCGGCATTCGCACGGCCACCGAACGATCGACGTGCAATGCTGGACGGGTCATAAGCCGTGAATGTCGGGGTTTGTCGCTCGTGACGTGTGCCCGTGGTCGAACCGGCCATCGACTCACAACGCCGAACGGAGTGATGGTGACGATCCCCGCCCGTGTCCTCGCGGACGTTCGTGCATCCCGACGCTTCGCGCTGGCGCAGACCGCGCTCGCCAGGCTCAGTAGGCTCGCCGTGTCCGCTGACCTGGACGAGGTGTCCGCCGCAGCGACCTCCACCGCGGCGACCCTGGTGGGCGTGGCGTCCGCGGCGCTCGCTCGGCACGAGAGTCCGGAGGATCCGTTTCTGCGCATCGACGCGGTCACTCATGTGCTACGTACCGATGTCGAGGTGCGGTCCGGCGCGGGCTCCCTCGCCGGATTCGCCCTGGCGCACGGTCGGTTGACCGTCTGCTCGGACGGCGAGACCGAGACACGGTTCGACACGTCCGCGATGTCGTCGGTCGGCTTTCGCAGTGGCGCCGCAATGCCGATCACGACGAGCGCCGGGGTGTGGGGCGCGCTGATCGTGTTCGGGGCGGAGCCGAACCTGTTCGACGACACGGACATCGCGTTCCTGTCGGCGGTGGCCGGAGTGTTCTCCGCAGCGCTCGAACGCGTCGACCTCTCGCGGCTCCTCAGGGAACAGACCGATCACGATCCACTCACGGGACTTCCGGACCGCACGCGGGCCTATTCGGCGGTGGGAGATGCGTTGACTCGCGCGCGTGCGCAGGGCGACGAGGTGGCGTTGCTCCTCCTCGACATCGACGATTTCGCGATCATCAACGACAGCCTCGGACACGACACCGGGGACCGCGCGTTGGTCCGGTTCGCCGAGCGTCTCGTCGCCGCGGTCCGAACTCGGGACGCGGTGTACCGCTTCGGAGGTGACGAGTTCCTCGTCGTCTGCGGGGGTTTCGACGACACCCGGAACGCCGAGGATCTCGCGTTCCGTGTCACCGCCGCGCTGGCCGCTCCGCCGTCCGCGGCCGATGCCCCCATTCCGATGAGTGCCTCGATAGGGATCGCGGTGTCCGAGCCCGGCGTCACGGTGCGGGAGTTGCTGCGGCGCGTCGATCTGGCCCTGCACCGCGCCAAGGACGGCGGCGGCGGAGCGCATGCCGTCTTCGATGCCGAGGACGATCACTACGACGCCGACCGCGTCCGCTCCCTGTCGGTCGACCTGCGGGCTGCCCTGGCCATGGACGAGTTGACCCTCGCTTATCAACCCTTGGTGCACATCGCGACAGGGGAAGTGGTGTCCGTCGAAGCGCTCGCGCGCTGGAATCACCCGACGCTCGGGCAGATCGAACCGTCAGAATTCGTGGCGGTGGCCGAGCGCACCGGTCTGGCTGCGGTGCTGGGGGATTGGGCGCTACGCACGGCGTGCCGCCAGGCGGCGAGGTGGCGCAGGGACTTCTCGATCACGGTGCGGGTGAACGTCAGCGCACTTCAGCTGCGAGATCCGGCGTTCCCCGGGCGGGTCGAGTCGGTGCTCCGGGAGACCGGATTACCGCCACAGGCCCTGGGGCTCGAGGTGACCGAGACGGTGTGGCTCGCCGACACCGGACGCGTCGCCCGGAACCTCACCGCGGTGACCGAGATGGGCGTCGCGCTGCTCCTCGACGACGTCGGCGCCGGTCACAGCAGCCTGGCCTACCTCGAACGGTTTCCGGTGTTCGAGTGCTTCAAGATCGACAAGGGATACATCGACGCACTCGACACCGGGCGGGGCCGCGCGGTCGTCACCGCCATCGTCGCGTTGGCCAAGGCGTACGAGATGACCGTCGTGGGGGAAGGCGTCGAGACCCGGGCGCAACTCGATGCACTCGCCGAGACGGGATGCGATCTGGCGCAGGGGTTCCTGCTCGGCAGACCCGTCGACGCCGAGCACACCACCGCCGTGCTGGAGCTCAGTGCGCCACCGGCGGAGACCGTCGGCGAGGCGTGAACTGTTCACCTCAGTCGGGTGCTGCCTCAGTGTCGGAGCGATGGCTCGACAGATGCAGATCGTCCTCGCGGATCAGCGCCGTGGCGATGACGCTGATCGTCGACGTGCCGACGAGGAAGCCGCACGCGAGCCAGGGTGACCCGCTCGCCGCAGCGATCAGTGCGGTGAGAATGAGCGGCGTCACGCCCGAGGCGTAGATCCCGGAGAACTGGTAGACCACCGACAGGCCGGTGTAGCGGATCTCGGTCGGATACAGGCTCGCGTACAGCGTGCCCTGTGCTCCGTAGAAGGTTGCGTGGACTATGCCGAACACCAGGACCAGTCCGAGTCCGAAGAGCCACAGCCTGCCCGTGTCGAAGAGGGCGAACACAGGAAACACGGCCAGCCCGTATGCCGCGATGCCGGTGATGTACATACGTTGTGCGCCCACCCTGTCCACGAGCACCCCGGACACCGGGATGAGCACCGCCATCACCACTGCCGCCACGGTGACCACGAGCAGGACCGAGACCTTGTCGAACTTCAACTGCGTCGTCGCGTAGGTGATGGCGAAGACACCCCACGTGTTGAAGGCGGCGCCCTCGCCCCATCGCGACAGCAGTCCGAGGACGGTGCTTCGCGTATGGCGCCGCGCGAACACGTCCTTGATCGGTGCGCTCGATCGTTGCTGGAGTTCCGACACCTCGCGGAACGCCGGCGTCTCCTCCACCTTCAGGCGCACGACCAGACCGACGATCACCAGAACGAGACTGACGAGGAACGCGATACGCCAGCCGTAGGAGAGGAATTGCTCCTCGTCGAAGATCACCTGCAGCAGGGCGAACATTCCGGTGCCCAATGCGAGGCCGAGCGCGAGACCCACCTGCGGGATGCTTCCGAACAGTCCGCGCCGACGCGCCGGACTGTGCTCGACGGCCAGAAGCACGGCACCGGCCCATTCGCCGCCGAGCGCGAAACCCTGCGCGATCCGCAACAGCAACAACAGAATCGGAGCCAGCAGACCGACGTCCTCGGTCGTCGGCAGGACGCCCATCAGGGTGGTCGCCACACCCATGATCAGCATCGACAACGCCAGCGTCTTCTTGCGGCCGATACGGTCTCCGAAGTATCCGAAGACGACTCCACCGATGGGACGCACCACGAATCCGACGGCGAAGGTGGCGAACGACAGCATGGTGCCGACGAAGGACGACTGATTCGGGAAGAACAGGCGATCGAACACCACACTCGCCGCCGTGGCGTAGAGGAAGAAGTCGTACCACTCGACGGTGGTGCCGAGGAGGCTCGACGCCACGACCGTGCGGAGGCGCTTGCGCCGGTCGGCATCGGGTTCGAACGAGGCCGAATCGGTGAGGGCAGTCACGTTGTCCGACACTGGCGTACGAACTGTCCTGCGGTCACCCTTTGTGCTCGAGCTGATCCGAACGTCTCGCCCGCATGGCGAGTTGGTTCACTCCGTGAAGAACCGACGGAGGACTCGGGCCAGCGCTTCGGCATCTGCCACATGTCCACCGACCTCGAGGGTGACCCGTCGGGCATCGGGCAGAGCGTCGGCTGCGGCGTCGGCCGCCCCTCCGAAGAAGTCGACGGGGAGTCCGGCCATCTGTGGGTCGACGCCGACAGTCGTCGTCAGCAGTACCGGTTGCCGAACGAGGGCGAGGCGGTGGACTGGCGGAGATCCGTCGCCGAGGCATTCCGCGTCGTATCGCAATGTCGGCGCGAGCTCACGCAATGCAGACCACACAGGTGAGGCCTCGGCGCCCGCAATGTCGTCCTCCGAGGACCCGGCGAGTCGCATGAACAGGCGAAGTGCGAGGTCGCGGTCGTCGGCGTCGAGTGCTGACTCGAGCTCACGCCTGTACGCATGCCAGGCGGAGACCATCGGGGCCTCCACCTGGTACGGAACCTCGTGAACGGCGACGCGGTCGACGGGAAGCCCTGCTGCGGCGGCTTCCAGCGCCAACGCACCTCCGGACGACGCACCGAACAGATGCGCGTGCCCTCCGGCAGTGTCGATCACGGCCGCGAGATCCTCGACTTCTCGCTCCACGGAATACAACACAGCGTCACCGCTCTCACCTCTGCCGCGGCGCTGGTAGTTCACCACCGCGAAGTGATCAGCGAGGTGCGCGCCCAGCGGGTGGTTCTCGGCGCCGTCGTCCAGACCGCCTCCGACGAGCACCACCGCTGGCCCGTGAGTGCTCAGGCGGTCACAGGAGATCGGTGTGCCATCGGCGGAACGGACGTGGGGCATCAGCTCTACGCTCCCTGCGGCGTCATCGACGGACCACGTAATGAGCAATGATCACACCCGTGGTCGTGGGAACGGACCTGACCAGCTCGAGATCGACCCGGTCGGCCGGCCCGAACAGTCGGGTGCCCGATCCCAGCACGATCGGATGGATCTGCAGCAGGTACTCGTCGATCAGGCTCGCCGCGTGCAGGCTGCGGACCAGTTCACCGCTACCCATGATGGTCATCGGCTCGATCGTGCGTTCTTTCAGTCCGCGCACCGCGTCCACGGCATCACCGGCGACGAGGTGGGAATTCGGAAAGGCGAGATAGGTGTCCGCGGTTCGAGACACGACGTACTTCGTAGACCGGACCAGGACGTCGGCGAACGGATTCGGCTCGGACGTCGTCGTCCAGAAGCCGAGAAGATCCTCGTACGTCCTCCGGCCGAACAGAAATGCACCCTCCTCGCTCATGCCTTCTGCCGCGAACGACATGGACACTTCGTCCTGGTAGCCCTGCCCCCAGCCGCCGTGGACGAACCCTCCTCGGTCGTCCTCGTCGGGCCGTCCGAGGCCCTGCATGACTCCATCGGTGGTGATGCTCTGAAACGCGGTGATCGTCGCCATCGCTGCCAATCCTCGAGTGGGTGGGCTGTCAGTCGTATCGACCCGGCGGGTGGCCGGAACTCATCGCGTCACCGTCGGGACCGCATCGCGCTCTTCTGCGCGATGGCTGGGTCAGAGCGAAGCGCGTCGTACTCCGCGGTGCCGACGGCGACGAGAGCGACACGTTCGTTCTCGTCGTGGTGAATGCCCCAGCCGTACCGTTTCCCCAGGGGAGATGCACGCAGGCATGCCCGATCGGCCGCGAAGAAGCTCGCGCGATCGGTGGTGAGGCAGGTCGGTGCGGGATCGGATCGCTCCACGTGCACCGCGTACAACACGTCGTCCGATGTGAGTGTGTAGGGGGCCTCGGCGATCATTCTGTACTGCAGTTCGGCAATGGTCGGCGTGTCGTTCTTCGTCGGTGGTTTCTCGCCGGAGGTGGCAGGGCAGTCGGGTGCCACTCCGATGAAGACGTTGCGGTAGTTGGTGGTCATGAGTCCATGATGTCCGTCGTTCGAGGCGGTCGTATTGCACAATTACGACATGGGCGAACGGCCGATCGACGTGACGGAACGGTCGGGCGTACTGGTGCCGTCGAATCTCGAACGGTTTGCAGCACGGTGGTCGCCACCGGCCGGGTCGATCGCGGACGTGGTGGACACATACTGGGCTGTCGAGTGGAACTTGGCCTCCAACGAGCAAGTCACGCAACGGATACTGGAGTTCCCGGCCATCACGGTGAGCATCGAGTCGGGTGATGTCCCCGCCCCGTTCATGATCACCGGCGTGCAGCGATCAGCGTGGGTGCGCACGATCCGAGGCACCGGAACGGTGTTCGCGATTCGTTTGCGGCCCGCGGGTCTGGCCGCGATATCGAGCCTCACGGCGTCGAATTTGCCTGCACAGACGCCACTCGAGCGCGGTATGGACGCGACTCTCTTCGACATGATGTCCGCCATCGCAGAAGCTGAGGATCCCGCGACGCGCGCCGATGAGGTGATCGCGGAGGCCCGCGCCGCCACACCGCCCTCGCACGAGCATCTTCTGGCCAACGCGGTGGTGGACACGCTGTCGCGGACGGTGCGTTCCCGAACCGGCTCTCGGCTGGCAGCCGAAGTGGGTGCGAGTGAGAGAGCCGTGCAACGGGCCCTGCAGTCCACGCTCGGTATGGGACCGAAAGCAGTCGCTCGCCGTATCCGGCTGCAGGAGGTCGTGCGACAACTCTCCATTCCTGGTGTCGACGTCTCCGACATCGCAGTGGGCCTCGGCTACGCAGACCAGGCGCACCTCATCCGGGATTTTCGCGGCGTGGCCGGGGTGACGCCGGGCCGGTACGTGCGTGAGAACAGTTCGTCGGAACGAGGGGGCTGATCGTGAATGCACTCCGCCCGTTGCTCTCCGTTCCGGGGACGTCGAACACGACCACAGCTGCACACTCTCGACGAGAACGCCGGGCGGTCAGTACACCGTTCGGAAGCCACCTATCAGGGTGATGACGTTGCCGTCAGGATCGGTGATCGGCGCGAGTCGAACCCCGTTGGTGGCGTCCGTGGTGTCGCCGACGGTGAGTCCACGACCCGCGAGTTCCGCGGTGTGAGCGTCGAGGTCGTCGACGGCGAGGTTCGACCGCGTCCGGCCGGCCCGGTCGGCGTCGAGGAACACTTGCATCCATGCGCCCGGAAGGACCTGCCACTCGATCAGACTCGGCATGGGGTTGTTGTCAGGTTCGCGTCCCAGCAGGCGTGAGTACCACTCGCGTGCGACATCGATGTCGCGCACGGGTACGACGGTCAGTACGTGGTCGATCATGGGCTCGTCCTCTCGTCGGATGTCACTGGTGTGGACCGGCGCGAGGTCGGGAACTCATCGATCGTCCGGTCGGTATCGGAGTTCGACCAGTTGCGAATCCGGTATCACGCGAGCGCTCGTCAAGCTGAGTGCGACGGCATCACCGGTGTAGACCTTGGTGCCTTCGCCGACGAGTCCGGCTCCGATCAGGACGACGAGCTCGTCGACAAGTCCCAGGGGCAGAAACGGATTCCACGTGGTGGCACTTCCGAACATCACCAGGTCGCCGTCGTCACGCTCCTTCAGTTGTCGAACGACGTCGGGTGCATCGGATCGGGAGACGACACGAGACGTGGCAGCCCAGGGTGCGTCGGGGTCGACGGTCCAGGAGTCGCTCACCACCACCGAGTCGAGAGTTGTGACCAGATGTGCGATCTCGCGGTCACGGGTCGTGCTGGACGGATCAGCGGCCACCGACGACCACGAGCGCCAGTTGTTCTCGAACCAGGTGCTCCCGTATACGACAGCGGTCGCGTCGCGCAGCAGTGTCAGATTGTGGTCGTTGAACGCGTCCTCGAAAGGCAGAGATCCCAGGTCGGAATCAGGCCCTTCGAAGTAGCCGTCGAGCGAAGTCAGGACCGAGACGACGAGTCTTCCCATGCGCCGACTCTACGAATGTCGGCAGGGCGGGGCAAGGGCGGAGGAGGCACCGCGACTCGCTATCGTGGGCACGTGCCGATTGATCTGTGGAGCACCACGGGTCGGATGTTTCGTGACGGCGGAGGTGGACCGGGGTGGCGGACGATTCGGACGTGGCGCAGGCGCGGGTGTTTCTCGCGGCGCTGGACGACGAGATCGCGACCGTATCGGTTCAACTCGAGGACGCGCGTCGGCTCGCCGCAGAAGCTCGGGCCAGGGGGAACGCGCCCACCGGTATGTGGCACGAGCAGCAGGCCGCGACACACAAGCGGACTCTGCGAGAGCTGCACCGGCAGACGCAGAATTTGCGCACCCGGTTCGCGCTGGCCTGAGTTCCGAACGCTGGAACCTCCGCGAACGGGATCGACGCGATCCGGTGGGGTGGACTCGACGTCGTAGGGTCGACGTGTGAGGACACGACTCGGCGCTCTGGACCGTCGCACCCGCACAGCACTCGGCGGCCCCGGGCTCGGGGTGGTCGCGCTTGCTGCGCTCGTCGTCCTCGGTGCCGTGATCCTCGTCCACGCGGTGGACCCGGATGCGTGGGTCGTGGCGGTAGTGCTGGCGCTCGTTGCGCTGGTCGTCAATTTCGGAGGGGCCCGCCGTTCACGCAGACGGTGACTCACCGAAGTGAGGTAAGCCTGCGCTAAAATTCGGACATGTCGACCATTTCCGCCGGGCGCGCCGGCGCTCTCCTCGCTGCCCTCGCTCTGGCTGTCGCCGGGTGTTCCACCGAGTCCGGGAGCAGTTCCGGTGGGGAAGGGTGGTCTCACACCACTGCCTTCGGCAACACCGTGTCGCTGGACGCACCGCCGGACACGGTGATGGTTGACGCGTACTCGGCTGCCGCACTGTGGGACTACGGTGTTCGCCCTGCCGGGGTCTACGGCTACGGCATCACCAACGGGCTGGGTCTCGGTGACGCGGACCTCGATTCCATGACCGTCGTGGGTACGGATGCGGTGTTCGAGACGGAGGTGGCGGCGAATATGGGCGCCGACCTCGTCGTCGGCTATTCCGCCGAGACCGATCCCACGTCCTGGATCTGGTGGGAGGCTGCGCAGGCCGAGCAGATCAACGTCGTCGCTCCCTTCCTGGGCATCGACCCGTCCTCGTCGCTCGACGGAACGCTGGATCAATACCGTTCGCTCGCAGCATCACTGGGTGCCGACGTGGACTCCCCGGAGATTGCATCCGACCGTGCGGACTACGACGCGGCGAAACAGCGGGTGCGCGATGCTGTCGCCGCGAATCCCGGCGTGACGGTGCTGCCCGTCAACGCGGCCGCCGACGCCGTGTACATCGGAACGGAACAGTTGTCGGTGCTGGGACTGCTCTCGGACCTCGGTGTGAGTCTCGCGGGTCCGGGATTCGACGGACCGTGGGCGACGGTGAGCTGGGAGAACGTGGCTCAGTACCCTGCCGACATCGTTCTCGAGTACCCCGCGAGCCGTGAGGTGCTGGACGCCTCACCCGTCTACGGTTCCATTCCTGCGATCACCTCGGGCGATGTTCTGGACTGGGACGACAAGCGTCCCAACACCTATGCCGAGTACGCGGACTGGCTCGACCGCCTTGCGGACGCCGTCGACCGCTCGAGCTCGTCGACCTGACGCCGACCGGGGGGTACTCCTGCATGATCCAGGGGCTCCGGCCGGCGGCGGCTCAGGGTCGTCTCTTCGCCACCGCCGACTCGTTGATCGCACCCGCAGCAGGCCGACCGGCCAGTGCTGCGATGACGGACTCGGCGGCGGCGGTACCCGCATCGGTGCGCGCCTCCCGGGTCTGACCGGCCAGGTGGGAGGTGGCGACGACCGTGGGCATGGCCAGGAGCGGATTGTCCGGGTCCGGTGGTTCGATGGCGAAGACGTCGAGTGCCGCCCCAGCGATGGTGTGGTCGCGGAGCGCGTCGACGAGGGCATCCTCGTCGACCATCGATCCGCGGGCCGTGTTGACCAGGTAGGCAGAGGGTTTCATCTCGGCCAGTGCCGCGGCGTCGATGACGGGTGCGCCGCCGGCACGGGCGTGGAGACTGACGAAGTCGGACTCGCGGAGCAGAGTGGTTCTGTCGACGTAGGTGACGTCGAGTGCGGGGTCGGGATGGCCGGTGGAGATCAGGACGGTCATGCCGAACGCGTGAGCGAGGTCCGCGACGGCCCGTCCGCTCGGCCCGAGACCGATGATGCCGAGAGTCGCGCCCCGTAGCTGTCGGGTGTCGTGGCGTGGCCACTCCCCGCGTCGCACGCCGTCGGTGGTCTCACCGATCCGCCTCGCGCACATCAGGAGCAGAGCGAGGGTCATCTCGGCCACCGCATGGCGGTTGGCTCCGGGGGTGTTGCAGACGAGGACGCCGTGAGCGGTGGCGGCCTCGATGTCGATCGAGTCGTATCCGACTCCGCTACGCGCGATCACCCTGAGGGACGGGGCCGCGGCGAGCATGGCGGCGGTGACGGGTTCGCTGGCGATGACGGCAGCGTCACACCCGGCGAGGAGCGCGGCCATCTCACCGTCGGGGCGGGGCCCGGCGGCGGGGGAGTGCACGGTCTCGTGACCGTGCGCCCGGAGCAGGGTGTCGACGTCGTCGCCGGGGTGGAGGTAGTCGGTGGTGATGAGGACGGTAGCCATGTGCCCCTCTTTCGTGTCCGTGCCGATCCGGGTCGGCGTCATTCGCCGATCAGGCGCTGCACCTTCTCGCGAGTGTCGGTCCCCGCGACAGGAAGGTAGACGACGATGTTCAGGTCCTTGTGATCGGTCGGCGCCAACTGGTGATGCTCGAAGCGCAGCTCTCCGACGACAGGGTGCCGGAAGACGCGCTCACGTGAGGCGAATCCCTCGATGTCGCGGTTGTCCCACCCGTCGGCGAACGTTCCACTCGCCCTGCGGAGCCGATCGACCAGATCGGTGAAGGCGGCGGTGCCGAGGGCGGCGCCTCCGTCCGCCCGGAACTCCGCGAGGAAGCGCCTGCTGTCGGTCTCCCAGTGCGGGAGCAACTCACGCACGTACGGGTCGGTGAAGACCAGCCACAGGAGGTTTCGGTCCGCTGCCTCCACGGTCTCGATGCGGGGGAACAACGCACGGTACGCACGATTCCATCCGGCGATCGTCCACTCCGGACGGAGAGCGAACGCGGGGAAATCGGTGAGGGCATCGAGCAGGCGTTGCACGGCCGGGGGCGTCGTCTCCGCGCTCGACGGTGTCGGCGTGGGCGGGTGTCCCGCGAGGTCGAGAACGTAATCGTGCTCGGCAGGCGTGAGGTGCAGCGTCGCAGCAATGGCATCGAGGACTTGGCGTGACGGGTGGATGTCGCGCCCTTGTTCGAGCCAGGTGTACCAGGTGACGCTGACGTGGGACAGCGACGAGACGTCCTCTCTACGTAAGCCTGTCGACCGACCCCGCGGAACCGGCGGCAACCCGAGCCGCGACCGTGGCAGTGCCGAGCGGCGGGCGCGCAGGAATGCCCCCAGCTCACGGCGCGCGGCGGAGTCCCGGTCGGTGGTCACACGGCAACTCTACGAGCGTCCGACGCGGGAAGGTGGTGGTGGCGATACCAGTACCGACGCTGTCTTCCTGCCGCGGTACTCGACCGGCATCGTCGTCCCCATGCCTGCACTTCGATCGAGAACCGTCACGCACGGACGCAACATGGCGGGGGCCCGCGCGCTGCTGCGCGCAGCGGGAGTGAACGGCGATGATTTCGGTAAGCCGATCATCGCCGTCGCGAACAGCTTCACCGAATTCGTTCCCGGCCACACCCATCTGCAGCCCGTCGGCCGCATCGTCTCGGACGCGATCACCGCGGCCGGCGGTATTCCGCGCGAGTTCAACACCATCGCGGTCGACGACGGCATCGCGATGGGTCACGGCGGGATGCTCTACTCGCTGCCCTCCCGCGACCTCATCGCCGACTCCGTCGAGTACATGGTGAACGCACATTGCGCGGACGCTCTCGTGTGCATCTCGAACTGCGACAAGATCACCCCCGGGATGCTCATGGCCGCACTGCGATTGAACATTCCGGTGGTGTTCGTCTCGGGCGGTCCGATGGAGGGCGGTACGGCCGTGCTCGTCGACGGCACCGTGCGTACCCGACTCACCCTCGTGTCCGCCATGTCCGATGCCGCCGCCGGTGACGTCTCGGACGAGGACCTGGCGCGTGTGGAAGAGGCGGCGTGCCCTACGTGCGGAAGCTGCTCGGGCATGTTCACGGCAAACTCGATGAACTGCCTGACCGAGGCGCTGGGACTCGCGTTGCCGGGCAACGGAACCACGCTCGCCACGCACACGGCGCGTCGAGACCTCTACGAGGACGCCGGGCGCACCGTGGTCGATCTCTGCCGTCGGTGGTACGACCACGACGACGAGTCGGTTCTTCCTCGGCAGATCGCCTCACGCGCTGCGTTCGACAACGCCATGGCCCTCGACATCGCGATGGGTGGATCGACGAACACGATCCTGCATCTCCTGGCCGCCGCCCGCGAGGCCGAACTCGACTACAGCCTCGACGACATCGAGAAGCGTTCGCGGATGGTTCCGTGCCTCTGCAAGGTGGCACCCAACGGGCACTACCTCGTCGAGGACGTGCACCGCGCAGGGGGAGTGCCCGCGATTCTCGGTGAGCTCCGCCGGGGCGGGCATCTGCACGAACACGTACACACGGTGCACTCGGCGTCCCTCACCGACTGGCTCGACCGGTGGGACGTGCGGTCCAGGCGTGCCGACGAAGCCGCCATCGGCTTGTTCCACGCGGCACCGGGATGCGTGCGTTCCGCCACTGCCTTCTCGCAGTCCGAGCGCTGGGAGACGCTGGATCTCGACTCCGCCGGCGGATGCATCCGCGATGTGGAGCACGCGTACTCGGCCGACGGCGGCCTGGCGGTTCTGCGCGGCAACCTGTCCGCCGACGGGTGTGTGGTGAAGACGGCGGGCGTCGACGACTCCATCCTCACCTTCACCGGCCCGGCCGTGGTCGTGGAGTCGCAGGAGGACGCATGTGACACCATCCTGTCCGGACGGATCGTGGCCGGCGACGTGCTGGTCGTGCGGTACGAGGGTCCACGTGGTGGGCCCGGAATGCAGGAAATGCTCTATCCGACAGCGTTTCTCAAGGGTCGCGGACTCGGGGCATCGTGTGCGCTCATCACCGACGGCCGCTTCTCCGGCGGGACATCGGGTCTGTCGGTCGGGCACGTGTCTCCGGAGGCGGCCGCGGGTGGCGTGATCGCTCTGGTCGAGGACGGGGACAGCATCACCATCGACATCCCGCACCGCTCGATCACACTGGACGTCGCCGACAGCGTGCTCGCGCAACGGCGTTCTGCCCTCGGCAGCTTCCGGCCCCGCCACAGGCAGCGCGAGGTGAGCGTCGCACTCCGTGCGTACGCCGCGCTCGCACTGTCCGCGGACAAGGGTGCGGTGCGCGACGTCGATTCGCTTCGGTGAGTCCCGTGGTTCGTCACCGCTGCGTTGCGTCGACCGCCGTCGCCAAGCCGTCGACGAGAGTCGGGAGGAAGTAGGGAATCGTCAGCGCCGTCGGGCCGATGGCGGCCCCGGCCTCCTGGCCGACGAATCCGGCGACGGCACCTGCCGCCACAGCGGGGATCTGCCGCGACACGTCGGATGACAGGAACTCCCGGAGTGCTGCGTCCGTGTCCACCTGTGTGAAGACGACAGAGGCATCGATTCGGGAGATCTCCTCGGACGACACCGCGGTCGAGAACGTGGAATCACCGGTCGCCAGTTCGGTGACGGACGGATCGGACGTGAATCCCAGGTTCTCGAGCAACTCAACGCGTGGGTCCGAGGGAAGCAGGAGGTAGTAGACGTCCTGCGCCTCGGACACGTAGGCGATTGTCCGGTCTCGGAACTCGGGGTGTCGTGCGCCGGCATCGACGACCTGCTGGTCCAGTTGGGACACGAGTTGCGTTGCCTCGACGCTCTTTCCGAGAACCTCGCCGGTGACACCGATCGTGTCTCGCCACGCAGTCGACCAGAGCTCGGACTGAGGTGCGACCACGGGAATGCCGGCCGATGTGACCGCGTCGTACTCGCTCCGCGTGAGGCCGGAATGTGGTGCCAGCAGGACGTCGGGGTCGGCTGCGACAAGCTTCTCGACCGACAGGGGACCCAGGACGTCGTCCAGGAGAGCCGGTGCCTCACCGCCGTTCCGGGCGATCGACTCGGCGATCCACGGGTACGTCAGGTCGGCACCGCCGCCGTACGTGGTCGACGGCATGGCCACCGGCATCACCCCGAGAGCCAGTACGGCATCCGTGGCGCCGGCACCCCAGGTGGCCACGCGGGCGGGTGCCGTGTCGAGGACGGTCTCGCCGTACATGTGCCGCAGTGTCTTCGGGAACGACCCATCGGTGGTCGTCGTCGAACCGGGCTCGGCGGGGTCCGACGAGCTGCACCCGACGAGGTGCGCGGTCACCGCCACGGCGGCGATGAGAACTGTGATCGAGCGTCTCGTCCATCGGGGAACGCTGCCGGGAGTGCGCATCATGCCATGATGCTAAGGGTAGGCTGCCCTTATCACGCAATCCACGAGGTCAGATGCCGGTTCCCCGTAGCCCGAGTGAATCGACGATGGAAGGTGGTCGTCCTCTCTCTCGGCGCAGATCCCCACATCGCGCCCACTCGGTCGTGGTCCACGACTGATACCCGCATCGCGGGGACTCCACTCACCGTCCGACCTCCCGTCGACGCCCGACACCACCGCGGCGGAGGATCTGGCCTCAGCCACCGTCACCCTCCCGACGCGTCCTCTGTCGTCGTTCTCGGCGCGAACGGCCCTGACGGGCCGAAGACGATGTCCGCGAAGCGCTGTCCCATCACGGAGTGGGCGTCGGTGTCGGGGTGCAGATTGTCCGGAAGTGGGTGGCGCCGTTCGTCCTCCTCGCCGAAGAGCATCAGTCCGTCGAGGTGGTGGAGGTTCGGGTCGTCCGATCGACTCTCGACGATCTGAGCGAGCGCGTCACGGATCACGCGAAGTGTGAGGCGTCCGAGCGCGGTGTCGCCCTCCGTCCCCGTCGCGCGGAATCTCGCGGAGCCGGCGGCGAACGAGTCGGGATCGATCGCCCCGGGTCCCGGAGTGTTCTCGTGAATCGCGCAGTGGATCGGCGAGATCAGCAGCAGCGGTGTGGTCGGGTGCCCGTCGCGGACGGTGTCGAGGAACCCGTGAACGGCGGGAACGAACGAACGAAGGCGCATTGCATCGAGGTTGACGACGTTGATGCCCAGTTTCACGCTGATGACGTCCGCGGGGGAGTCCCGCACGACGCGAGCCATGAACGGATCGACGAAGGCGCTGCCCCCGAAACCCAGGTTGCGCAGCCGAACGCCGGCCCGACGGGCCGCGACGACAGGCCAGATGTGCGTGGGGCTCGCGGCGTTGGATCCCTGGCTGATCGAGCTGCCGTGGTGCAGCCACCTCGGTCCGCTCGTCGGCGCCGGGTGCAGAACGGCATCAGCGGACATCGAGACCAGATCCACCTGTTCGTTGTGGGGGAGCCAGATCTCGACCGTCTTCTCCCCGGCCGGCAGATCGGTGAGGGTGATGCGTTCCGTCGTCCCCGGGTGGACCGTGCTCGTCCCGGTGGTCGGATCGATCTCGACGGTGTCACCGCCCGAGAGCACGTGCGACCGGTGGACAGAGTCGTTCACCACCACGTCGACGGCGCCTCGGTCGCGCATCACACCCCGGTAGGTCGTGCGCGTGGTGTGGACCTCGAGAACCATCTCGACGGCGTTCGTGCGCGCGGCGATACGCACTCCGGACGGCTGCGCCTCCGTCATCGCGAGCTGCGGGTCCGCGTCGCGTTGCCGGACAGCACGGGGGAGCCGGTGTGGGCGTACTCCGCGATCGACCTGTTCGAGTTCGGCAGCACCAAGGACGATGTCGTCGGTGAGTGGTGCGGTGATCATGCTTTCCGAGGCTACCTAACGGTGGTCAGGGGTTACCGAACTGTGTTCAGGGGTTGCCGAACTGTGTTCAGGACGACCGCGGCGCTCTCGCTCACCGCGGCGTCCGCGTAGGGTGCCGAGGCGTCGTTCTTCCGTGTCAGCACAGTCAGGACGAGCGGGGGACGGCCGGGTGGTGTGACGACGGCGATGTCGTTCCGCACGCCCCCAGCGCCACCCGACTTGTCGGCCACCGTCCATCCGCTCGGCGCCCCAGCGCGAACGAGGGTATTGCCGGTGGCGTTTCCGCTCATCCACTCGATCAGAGTTGCTGTGTCGGCATCGCTCGATGAGCCGTCACCCCGCAGCGCGGCCAGAGTCGCCGTGAACGCGTCGGCGGTGGTGGTGTTTCCGGTGCTGTCGGAGTCGACCGTGTTGAGGCCCGGCTCCACGTCGACGATGTCCGTGACGTCGTCACCGAGTCGGGAGAGAGCCGCATCGAGTTCTGCGGGACCGCCGATCCGGTCGAACACGAGGTTGGTCGCCGTGTTGTCGCTCTCCCGCACGGCCGCTTCCGCCAACTCGGCCGCCGTGAGTCCGGTGTCCAGACGTGCCGTGGTCACCGGTGAGTACCCCGCGCGTTCGATGTCGGACGCGGTCCACCTCACGACGTCGTCCCGAGCGTCCTCAGAAGTTCGTCGCAGGAACTCCGCTGCCAGGAACACCTTCACTGTCGAGGCGAAACCGAAACGTTCGGCTCCGCGATAGCTGATCGTCTCGCCGGTCCCGGTGTCCAGGAGGCTGACACCCACCGTCACGCCGTAGCGCTGCTCGACAGCCTGCAGTCCGGTCGAGACGTCCTCGCGCTCTGCTCGACTCGACGTGGGAGCCGGCGAGACGGGCACACCGCCGGGATCACCGCCCGAGGGAGCGCAGGCGGTGAGGGCCAGGGCGAGGACAGCGAGCGCGGCGCACGGTCGGGCCGCCGTGTGCAGGAGTACTCGCCTCGTCACGCGAGAGCGAGGAACAGCTTTTCCAGTTCCGCTTCGGTCATGGGTTCCTTGTTGTCGGCGGTGGCACCGGTCATGCATTCGCGCAGTCCCGTGGCGACGATCTTGAACCCTGCCTTGTCGAGTGCGCGGGAGACGGCGGCGAGTTGGGTGACGACGTCCTTGCAGTCGCGGCCGTTCTCGATCATCGAGATGACCCCGGTGAGTTGACCGTTGGCGCGTCGGAGCCGGTTGAGTACCAGTGCGATGCTGTCGTCGTCGTCGATCATGATGGTGCCCCTGTTCAGTGGTGTAGATGCTGGATCCCATAGTACCCCTGGGGGCATATGAGAGATTGTTGTGTCGAGTGCAACGCGGGACGGGTGGTCAGCGTTCGGTGTCCAGCCCCAGTTTCTCGACGCTGTCGTAGTCGTCGTCGACGAGGACGACGGTCCTGTCGGCGCGGTCGAGGATCGACGCGGCGATCGATGCCCGGTATCCGGAGGCGCAGTGGACCCAGATCTCACCTGTGGGTACTTCGTGGTGTCGTTCGGCGAGTTCGGGGAGGGGGATGTTGACGGCACCGGGGATGTGGCCGGCGTCGTATTCTTCGGGTTGGCGGGTGTCGAGGACGACACGGTCATTGTCGTTGTTGCCGAGCGCTTCTCGCAGTCCGGCGAAGTCGGATGTTCCGTAGCTGCGGACGGGGTGCTCTCCGGTGAGGTCGGTGATGTCGCCGACTGCGGAGCCGGAGGGTGAGTCGATGCCGATACGTGCGAGTTCTCGGGTCGCGGTGAGGATGTCGTCGGCGGTGTCGCCTATGAGGGTGAGGGGTGCGCCCCACTGGTAGAGCCATCCGAGGTAGGTCACGAAGCTGGAGGACAGCTCGAATCCGAGGCTGCCGTCGAGGTGACCGGCGGCGAAGGCGGTGCGCGAGCGCAGGTCGACGACCCATTCGCGGGCCTCGATGCGCCGCCGCAGCTCCGCCGGGTCCACCGGTGTCGGCATGGACAGGTCGACAGGGGCGGGGCCGGCGGTGTTGATGACGCCCATGTGGGCGTAGTACGCGGGGTAGGCGGCGAGGCCGTCGATGAGGGTGTCGACGTAGGTCTGCTCGTCCTGGGTCAGCGCGGGGTTGGCGCTGCGTTGTTCGCCGATGGTGGAGGAATCGCCGCTGGTGGGGGTGGCGGAGCAGAAGCTGCCGAATCCGTGTGTGGGGTAGACCTCGGTGTCGGCGGGGAGCTCGTCGACCAGTCGGCGCACCGAATGGAACTGAGCGTGGGTGAGGTCGTGGGTGTGCTCGGATCCGAGCAGATCGGTGCGACCGGTGGACCCGTAGAGCATGGAGCCGCCCGTGAACACGGCGACCGGGGTGCCTTTCGTGCCCCGCAGGACATAGCTGACGTGATGATGCGTGTGCCCCGGTGTGTGCATCACCTGCATGAACAGCGGGTCCGCGTCGACGACATCGCCGTCGACGACGGCGCGCCGTTCGAAGCCGACCGGGTCACCGTCCGGCACGACGTACTGCGCACCGGTCGCGCGGGCGAGTTCGAGCCCGCCGGTGACGTAGTCGTTGTGGATGTGCGTCTCGAACACGTGGGTGATGCGAGCGTTCTTCTCCCGAGCGAGGCTCTCGATGCGGTCGATGTCGCGCTGGGGGTCGACGACCAGGGCGATGCCGTTGTGGCTGATCAGGTAGCTGCGATCGCCGAGGCTCGAGGTCTCGATGATGGCGATGTCGGGGGTGTCGGTGGTGCTCATGGGTGCTCCTTGTCGTTCGGGTCGTCAGGTGACGATGGTGTGTGCGGCGTCGATGAGGACGTAACCTGCGACGGCGAGCACCAGGTAGGCGAACCAGTTCTTCAGGCGGTCGGCGTTCACCCGGTCGGCCCAGCGGCCGGCGACGAGTGACCCTGCGATCGCCGCCCCGGCGAACGTCGCGGTGAGGGCCCAGTTGCCGCCGAGCCCGTCGGTGTGGGATGCCAGTCCTGCTGCCGAGTTGGCCACGATCACCACCAGCGACGTCCCTACGGCGACGGTCATCTCGATGCCGAGCAGCAGCACCAGCGCCGGGATGATGAGGAAACCCCCGCCGACACCGAACAGGCCCGTCAGCACACCGACGGCGAAGCCGGTGGGGATCGACCGTGGGGCGCAGCGTCGCCAGTCGATCCCCGAGGTGCCTGTTCGGCAGGCGGTGCCGAGAGAGGCGTCGCCGCGGAGCATGCGTACTGCGGCCGCGATCATGACCAGCCCGAACCCGACCAGCACGACCGACTCGGGCAGGTGTCGGCCGGCGCCGCTCCCGAGGAAGGTCCCCACGATGCCGGTGCCGGCGAAGATCGCCGCGAGTCGCCACTCGATCAGCCGTGCCAGGATCTTCGGGACGGCCCCGGTCAGGGACGCCGATCCGACGACGAGCAGCGACACCGGGATCGCCTCGGCCAGCGGGAGATGCAGGGCGTAGACGAGAACGGGTACGGCCAGGATGGACCCTCCGCCGCCGAGCAGTCCCAACAGGACCCCGATGACGGCGCCGAGGACCAGCCCCAGTGTCAGCGTCATCGGTTCCGGGTGTCCCCGTCGCCGCCGAGGGCGGTGATCGCAGCGCGGAGCTTGGTCGCGGCGTCGCGCGCGACGTCGCCGAGCGCCGGCTCACCGGTCGCCTCGACCATGATGTCGGGGTTCATGGCGTCGACGATGATCACGTCCGCGTTGTCCGGGTCCTCGCGGACGACGACGTTGCAGGGAAGCAGCAGGCCGATCTGGCGCATGACGCCGACGGCGCGGTGGGCCAGCGGCGGGTTGCACGCGCCGAGAATCAGGTAGCGCTCCATCTCCTCACCGAGTTTGGCCTTGAGGGTGGCCTGCATGTCGATCTCGGTGAGCACACCGAAACCCTGCTCCGCCAGAGCGTCTCGGGTGCGCTGGACGGCGGTGTCGAAGTCGGTGCCGGTCAGGGTGGTGGTCAGAGCGATATTCATGGGGAATCCTTCGTGGGGTCAGTGGGAGAAGCTGATGGACGGGAGAGCCTTGCGGAGCCAGACGGGTGACCACCAGGCGGCGGAGCCTGTCAGGCGCAGCAGGACGGGCAGCAGGATCAACCGAATCAGGACGGCGTCGAGAAGCACGGCGACGCCGAGGATGATGCCCATCTCCTTCGGCGGGAGCGGGTCGGCGAGGGCGAAGGTGAAGAACACCGCCACCATCACCGCGGCCGCGGCAAAGATGACCCGACCCGAGTGGGCGAGACCGTCGATCATCGCCGTCGTCGCGTCGCCGGTGCGCTCGTAGTGCTCCTTGGCGGTGGCGAGGAGGAACACGGTGTAGTCCATGGCGATGGCGAAAGATCATCGCGAAGAAGAACACCGGTCCCCACCCGTTCAGGAAGCCCTGCGGGGTGAATCCGAGCAGCGAGGCGCCGTGTCCGTCCTGGAAGATCAGCTTCGCGACGCCGAACGCGGCGGCGGTGGAGAGCAGGCTGACCGCGGTGCCCAGGAACGCGATCAAGGGTGCTTGCAGTGCGACGAGGAGCAGCACGAATCCGAGGATCAGGATGATCGTGACGACGAGCGGCAGGTAGTCGTTCAGGGCTTGCTGCAGGTCGAGGTTCTCCGCGGGGGCGCCGCCGACCAGTGCCGACTCCGGGAGCTGGCCGCGGAGGTCGTCAAGAATGGTGCCCATCGACTCGTCGGACGGGTCGACAGCCGGAATCGCCTGCAGTAGTGCATAGCCGGAGCCGTCAGCGGCGGGTTGCGGCGGGGTGACCATCGCGATGCCGGGCACCTCCGAAGCGGCAGAGGCCGTGTCGGCGGCGTCGGTGTCGGGGACGACGATCTGCAGTGCGCCGGGGGCGCCGTCACCGAACTGCTGCTGGACGAGGGCGTAGCCCTGCCGCACCGGTGCGTCCTCGGGGACCACGGAGATCGACGGCATCGCGACCTTCAGGCCGAGAACAGGAAGTGCGAGTGCGACGAGGACGCCGATCGAGGCGAGCGCGAACGGCCACGGGTGCTTGTGCAGGAGAGCGCCCCACGCGGCGAACATCGGCGAGCGGTGCTGCTGACGCTTCGCGTAGGGGAGGGACGCGGCGTTGACCTTCGATCCGAGTGCGCCGAGGGCGGCGGGGAGCAGGGTGAGGGTGGCGAGCAGGACGAAGGTGACGGCGAGCATGATGCCGACGGCCATGGTCCGCACTGCGGGGGCGGGGACGATCAGCACGGCGGACAGGCTGACGAGGACGGTGAGCCCGGACAGGACCACGGCTTTGCCGGCGGTGTCCATGGTCTCGGCGACGGCCGCGCGCGGGTCGCGGGAGCGCAGGGCGTCGCGGAAGCGGGCGACGAGGAACAGCGCGTAGTCGATGCCGAGTGCGAGGGCGAACATCATGGCGAAGTTCATGGCCCACACCGAGATCGGGGTGATCTCGTTGAGCAGGACCAGCCCGCCGGCGGAGGCGACGAGACCGGCGATGGTCAAGAGCAGAGGGAGTCCGGCGGCGACGAGCGAGCCGAACGCGAGAACCATGATGGCGAGGGTGACGGGCCAGGAGATGAGTTCTGCCTGGATCATCGCGTCGTGGTTGGCCTTGTTGAAGTCCGACCACAGCGCCGACGCACCGGTGGGGTAGACCTCGACGCCGTCGCCGGAGAGTGCAGTGAGCTGGTCCTTGACGTCGTCGACGGCGGTGACCATCTCGTCGGTGGTGCCGTCGGCGCCGGCGATGAGGATGCCGGTGCGCCCGTCGGGGCTGATGGTCATCCCCGGCTGCGGGGGCACGATCTCGCCGAAACGCGGGTCCGCGTTCAGGATGTCGGTCGCGCCGGTGAGCGCGGTGGTCGCTTCCGGGTCCGTCAGCGCACCGGAGTCGCTGTGGACGACGACCTGCACCGCGGCGGAGGAGTTGCCGCCGAAGTGTTCCTCGGCGAGCTCGCGGACCTGGACCGATTCCGATCCGTTCGCCTGCCACCCGGCGCCGGCGAGGGACGAGAACACCGACGGCGCTGCGGATCCGAGGACTATCAGCAGGATCAACCAGGTGCCGAAGACCCAGCGGCGGCGGGTGACCATGGCCGCGCCCCACCGGCCGAGGCGGCCGGGGGCGCTGTCGTGGTGGTCGCCGGGCCGGGATTCGGCGACGGTGTCGGACTGGGACACGGTGGACTCCTATACGGGTGGGGGTATCTGAACGGCCTGGAGCGGCCGCCGTCGAGAACTGAGTGGAGGTGGGCTCAGCGGCGGAACAGCGAACGCAGGCCGCCGGATGGGGGCGGTGCGGACCGGCGGTCACACGTGCAGCGTTGCGACTGCGGGACCGAGGTCATCACGCTGTCGACATGTCGGCCGCAGCCCGACCACGTGGTCTTGCCGCACTGGGGGCACTCGGCGGGACGGCACACGGGGTGCTCCTTCTGGGTTCGATCGCCTGGACGACACCCACCGTGCCATATACGAGGGGGGGTATGCAAGTACCCCAGGGGGTATGCGGTGTGCGAGTTGTGGTGAGTCGAAGGAACAACCGCTGGAAGTACCCCTAGGGGTACTCGTCGGTACGCTGGAGCCTGTGTCTCACAGTGCTCGGCGGCGACGTTCGCCGACCCTCGCTGTGCCGATGCTCTTCTGGGCCGTCTCGATCGCACTGGGCGTGGTGCTGATGCACATGGTGGTGCCCGTCCAGACCGCCGCGGCCCATGAAGCGATGCTTGACCACCACGCGTCGATGGACGCGGAGGCCCACGCTGCCGCCGCCACGCACACCGCGGAGTCCGGTCCGGCGGCCGAGCAACTGCCGTGTCCCGGCGGTCACGACATGATGCATCCGTGCATCGGGACGGTCGCCTCGTTTCCCCCGATGTCGGTCCCGGTCGGGGTCGTCGAGTACCTGTCGGCGCTCGATGCCGCATCCGACCGTGTCGTCACGATCGTCGCCCGAGCAGGTCGAGCTCCACCATGGGCGCTGTCCTCGCTGGACGACTCGGTACTTCTGCGGGTGTGACGGGAAGCCCGGGGCAGCGATGCTCCGGCGGATCGCACGTCGATTCAGACCCCTTTCCCGTTCGACACGCCTCAGGAGTACGCCCATGCATGTCACGACCACGACAGTCACCACTCTCGCCGCTGCCGCGATCGGAGTCGCCCTCGTCGCCGGTTGTGGCGACGGCGGGTCGTCCGCGTCGATGGAGGGCCACTCGATGGGTTCCTCGTCCATGGAGTCAGCGCCGTCTCAGGATGCCGATCCCGCTGCGGACTTCGCCGACGCCGACGTCGCGTTCGCATCGATGATGTACCCGCACCATGCTCAGGCTGTCGAGATGGCCTCCATGGTCGACGGGCGTTCCACGAATCCGGACGTGGTCACGCTCGCCGGTGAGATCGCGGATGCCCAGCAGCCCGAGATGGACCAGTTGGCCTCCTGGCTGGCGGAGTGGGGTCAGCCGTCACCGTCGGCAGCGTCCGAGAGCATGGACGGCACGGACCACGGGTCGGGGAGCGGAATGATGACTTCGCAGGACATGGCCTCGCTGACGACCTTGTCCGGCGACGAGTTCGACCAGCGGTGGCTGACGATGATGATCGACCATCATCGGGGTGCGGTCACCATGGCGGAGACGGAGATCGAGGAGGGCTCTCACGTCGACGCAGTCGCGATGGCCCGCACGATCGTCGAGACGCAGAACGCCGAGATCGCCAGGATGGAACGACTTCTCGGCTGATCCACGGCCGACGGCCCGCCACTCCGACGGGAGTGGCGGGCCGTCAGGTGCTGCCCGTGTCAGTTCTGGAGGCGCGCCGCGAGGTCGTCGACGCGAGCGGCGATGTCGTCGCGCACCAGACGCATCCGCTCGATGCCCTCGATGCCTCGCGCCGACGGCTCGTCGGTGTCCCAGTTCAGGTAGGTCGGTCCCTCGACCGGGTCGATCGTCGCCTCGGTGCCGAGGGTGACGACGTAGTTCATCCGCGACAGAAGCTCCGGGTCGATCGGCTTGGGGTGTTCCCCGGACAGGTCCACCCCGATCTCGAGCAGCGTCTGCGCCGACAGGGCGTTGACGGAGCTGCCGGGGGCGGTGCCGGCGGAGTGCACCTCCACATCGTCACCGGCGGCCTTGCGCATCAGGCCTGCTGCCATCTGCGACTTCCCGCCGTTCTTCACACACACGAACAGCACGCTCGGCTTGTCGGACATCAGGATTCCTTCCTGGTCGTGGTGGGCGAGAACCGTCTGCGCAGCGCCAGTGAGACGTAGACCAGGCCCACCAGGACGGGGACCTCGATCAACGGTCCGACGACGCCGGCGAGGGCTTGGCCGGAGGTGGCGCCGTAGGTGGCGATCGCGACGGCGATGGCGAGCTCGAAGTTGTTGCCCGCCGCGGTGAATGCCAGGGTGGTGGTGCGTTCGTAGCCCAGTCCCATGGCGGCGCCGAGGGCGTATCCGCCGCCCCACATCACCGCGAAGTACACCAGCAGCGGCAGCGCGATGCGGACGACGTCGAGGGGTTGGGAGGTGATGCGGTCGCCCTGCAGTGCGAAGAGGACGACGATGGTGAACAGCAGTCCGTAGAGCGCCCACGGCCCGATCTTCGGGATGAACGAGGTCTCGTACCACTCGCGGCCCCTGGCGCGTTCTCCGAAGTACCGCGAGGCGAATCCGGCGATCAACGGGATGCCCAGGAAGATCAGGACGGACTTCGCGATCTGCCACGGTGATGCCTCGATGGTGGTCTGCTCGAGGCCGAGCCAGCCGGGGAGCACGGAGAGGTAGAACCAGCCGAGGACGGCGAACATGATCACCTGGAAGACCGAGTTGATGGCCACGAGGACGGCTGCGGCTTCGCGGTCGCCGCAGGCGAGGTCGTTCCAGATGATGACCATGGCGATGCAGCGGGCGAGCCCGACGATGATCAGTCCGGTGCGGTATTCGGGTAGGTCGGGGAGGAACAGCCAGGCGAGGGCGAACATCAGCGCGGGGCCCAGGATCCAGTTCAGGGCGAGGGAACCCAGTAGGAGTCGCTTGTCGCCGGTGACGGTGTCGAGCCGGTCGTAGCGGACCTTGGCCAGCACCGGGTACATCATGATCAGCAGGCCGATCGCGATGGGGAGGGAGACGCCGTCGACGGAGATGGACGACAGCGCGTCGTTCATCCCGGGGATCATGCGTCCGAGCAGCAGCCCGACGACCATCGCGACGCCGATCCACACCGGGAGGAAGCGGTCGAGGGTGGAGAGCTTGCCGACGACGGCGGGGTGGTCGGTGGTGTTCGCCGCGGTGCTCACGCGCTCACCAACGCAGCGCCGGAGACGTTCGCGTCTGCGGCGGTCGGATCCGTTGCGGCGAGAACCGACGACAACTGCTGCAGCGCAGCGGGAATCACCCAATAGTAGACCCAGGTTCCGCGGCGCTCGCAGTCGAGGAGGCCGGCTTCGCGGAGGACCTTGAGGTGGTGGGAGATCGTCGGCTGCGACAGGTCGAAGGACCCGGAGATGTCGCAGACGCACGCCTCGCCGCTCTCGTGACTGGCCACCAGGCTCAGCAGGCGCAGACGGACCGGATCGCCGAGTGCCTTGAACATCCGAGCCAGATCACCGGCCCAATCGGTGGTCAGAGGTTCGCGAACCAGCGGGGAGCAGCACTCGCTGTCCGATGCCGCGATGGGCACGGTGTGTTTCGACATGCGTCTATATTGACGGTCGGCGAATCAGGGGTCAAGCAACCGGTGTGGGAACTGTGCGCAAGTGTGGCGTCGATCACGCCCTCGGCTGTGCGCTTGCCATCATCTCTACCCGTACGTAAGGGTAGAGATCAGGTCCCGCCGCACCGGCCTACGCCGCTGACTCGGGCCCTGAGACTTCCCGGATCCGATGTCGATCCACCCCACCCGGGCGCAGCGATGCGCCACCCCGCCGCCGGTGACCGCAGCGAGCACATCGCCGCGATCGTCTCGCGCAGCACGAACGGAGAACAACCGTGTCAGCAGCACCAGAGAGCGCGACGTCGATGCCGCACGAGGTGTCCGAGTCCGACCACACCGTGATGAATGCTCTGAGATCACCACGCCGACTGAAAACGGAAGTGCTGGCCGGCCTCGTCGTCGCGCTCGCGCTCATCCCGGAGGCGATCGCGTTCTCCATCATCGCCGGCGTCGATCCTCGAATCGGTTTGTTCGCCTCCTTCACCATGGCGGTGGCGATCGCATTTCTCGGCGGCCGCCCGGCGATGATCTCCGCTGCGACCGGGGCGATCGCCCTGGTCATCGCCCCGGTGGCACGGGAGTACGGGCTGGATTACTTCATCGCCACCGTCATCCTCGCCGGCATCCTGCAGGTGCTCTTCGGAGTGCTGGGAGTCGCGAAGTTGATGCGCTTCATTCCCCGCAGCGTCATGGTCGGCTTCGTCAACGCCCTGGCGATCTTGATCTTCACTTCGCAGTTCCCGGTGCTCATCGGGGTGCCGTGGCTGGTCTACCCGCTCGTCGCGGTAGGGCTGCTCATCATGGTGGTGCTCCCGCGCATCACCTCGGTGGTGCCCGCACCGCTGGTGGCGATCGTGCTGCTCACCGGTGCGGTGGTGGTGTTCGCGTGGAACGTGCCGAACGTCGGCGGTGAGGGTGAGCTCCCGTCCAGCCTGCCCGCCCTGTTCTTCCCCGATGTCCCACTCACGCTCGAGACGCTGGCGGTCATCGCCCCCTACGCCATCGCCATGGCCATCGTCGGTCTGCTCGAGTCGTTGCTGACGGCGAAGCTGGTCGACGACGTCACCGACACCCACTCGAACAAGACACGGGAGAGCTGGGGGCAGGGCGCGGCGAACGTCATCACCGGCTTCTTCGGCGGCATGGGCGGCTGCGCGATGGTCGGCCAGACGATGATCAACGTCAAGGCCTCCGGTGCCCGCACCCGCATCTCCACGTTCCTGGCCGGGATCTTCCTGCTGCTGCTCGTCGTCGGCCTCGGCGACATCGTCGCCCTGATCCCGATGGCCGCGCTCGCTGCGGTGATGATCATGGTCGCCATCGGCACCCTCGACTGGCACAGCATCCACCCCGCCACCCTGCGCCGCATGCCCGGGAGCGAGACCGCCGTCATGCTCGCCACGGTCGTGGTCACCGTCGCCACCCACAACCTCGCCTACGGCGTCGTCGTCGGCGTGCTCACCGCGATGGTCCTCTTCGCGCGCCGCGTCGCGCATCTCACCGAGGTGGTCGACGTGGCGCATCCGGACGAGAACACCCGGGTCTACCGGGTCAGCGGTGAACTGTTCTTCGCCTCCAGCAACGACCTGGTCTACCAGTTCGACTACCTCGACGACCCGCAGAACGTGATCATCGACCTCAGCGGAGCTCACGTCTGGGACGCCTCCACCGTCGCGGCGTTGGACGCCATCACCCAGAAGTACGCCTCGAAGGGCAAGCAGGCGAACATCATCGGACTCGACGGGGCGTCCGCCGAACGCCACGGACGACTGACCGGAACGCTCGCCGCCGGCCACTGATGACCAGCACAGCACCAGCGCCATCGACGGCGCCGTCCGCATGGCGCTGAGTATTGCCGCCGACATCGCCGCCGACATCGCCGTTAGCTACGTACCGGTGGTCGTGGGTCTCGCGCTCGTCCCTCGCCTGGTCGGGGTGCTCGCATGTCTCACACCGACTCCGCGACTCCCCTCGGGTCGGCCGGTCTCGGGCATATCCACCTCGATTTGAGTCGACGGTGGCCGGTTCGCACACTCCTGTCCGGTGAGAGTAGCTTTCATCGGGCGGAGAGCCTGCCCGGTCCGCGTGGGCCCGCGTCAGCCGAACGGCCGGCCTCCCGCCATTCCGCACCACGAGAGAGGCTCGTCATGTCCCACGCCGGCTCGACCGTCGCCCCACCCGAGGACACCTCGGTGCTGGCCGCGCTGCGTTCACCTCGTCGACTGAAGACCGAGGTGCTGGCGGGCCTGGTCGTCGCGCTGGCGCTGATCCCGGAGGCGATCTCGTTCTCCATCATCGCCGGTGTCGATCCCCGCGTCGGACTGTTCGCGTCCTTCACGATGGCGGTCACCATCTCGATCGTCGGCGGTCGTCCTGCCATGATCTCCGCCGCCACCGGAGCGATCGCCCTCGTCGTCGCGCCACTGTCACGCGAGTACGGCCTCGACTACCTCATCGCTGCCGTGATCCTCGGTGGCGTCCTGCAGATCGTGCTCAGCGTCGTCGGTGTGGCGAAGCTGATGCGCTTCATTCCGCACAGCGTGATGGTCGGGTTCGTCAACGCGCTCGCGATCCTCATCTTCACGTCACAGTTGCCGTACCTCATCGGCGTGCCCGCTCTGGTGTATCCCCTCGTGGCAGTGGGTCTCGTGGTCATGGTGTTCCTTCCCAAGCTGACGACCGTCGTGCCCGCACCGTTGATCGCCATCGTGATGCTCACCGCCGCCACTCTCGTGTTCGCGCTGCAGGTTCCCGATGTCGGAGACGAGGGTGAGCTGCCGTCGTCGCTTCCGACACTGCTGCTCCCGAACGTGCCGTTCACCCTCGACACCCTGTCGATCATTGCGCCGTTCTCGCTCGCCATCGCCCTGGTGGGGCTCCTGGAATCACTGATGACCGCGAAGCTGGTGGACGACATCACCGATTCGCGCTCGAACAAGACCCGCGAGGGTTGGGGCCAGGGTGTCGCCAACCTCGTCACGGGCTTCACCGGCGGCATGGGCGGCTGCGCGATGATCGGCCAGACCATGATCAACGTGAAGGTCTCCGGCGCCCGCACCAGGATCTCGACCTTCCTCGCCGGCACGTTCCTGCTGATCCTCGTGGTGGGACTGGGCGACATCGTGGCACTCATCCCGATGGCCGCGCTGGTCGCGGTCATGATCATGGTCTCGGTGGGCACGTTCGACTGGCACAGCATCCGTCCGTCGACCCTGCGGCGCATGCCCAAGAGCGAGACGCTGGTCATGATCGCCACGGTGGCCGTGACCGTCGCGACCCACAATCTGGCCTACGGCGTCGTCGTCGGTGTCGTCACCGCGATGGTGCTCTTCGCGCGGCGGGTCGCGCATCTCACCGAGGTGGTCGACGTGGCGCATCCGGACGAGAACACGCGTGTCTACAAGGTCTTGGGAGAATTGTTCTTCGCCTCCAGCAACGATCTGATCCATCAGTTCGACTACATCGGGGACCCCGAGAACATCGTCATCGACATGTCGGAATCGCACATCTGGGACGCCTCCACCGTCGCGGCGCTCGACGCCGTCACCACGAAGTACGCGGCGAAGGGCAAGACGGTGGAGATCGTGGGCCTGAACGCGTCGTCCGAGGAACGACGGGACCGGCTCAGCGGAAACCTCGGCGCAGGACACTGATCGGGCCCGGTCTCCGGGTCGGAACTAGAGTCGACGCACACGCAACGCACGACGAAGGAGCGGGACAGTGGCCGGGACCATGCAGATCGGTGAGGTCGCCGAACGCACGTCATTGTCCATTCGCACACTGCGCCACTACGACTCGGTGGGTCTCGTCGTCCCGTCGGCTCGATCGGCCGGCGGATTCCGGCTCTACACCGAGGCCGACGTCGAGCGATTGCTGGTGATCCGGCGGATGAAGCCCTTGGAGTTCACGCTGGCCGAGATGGGCGAGTTGCTCGAGGCGCTCGACGTCCTCGGGAATGACGATGCCGACGACGAGGACCGCGCTGCCGCAACACAGTTCGTCGATAAGTGTCACGACAAGGCGCTGGACCGATGCGAGACGTTGCGACGCCATCTGGCCTACGGCGAGGAGTTCGCCGCGCTGCTGGCGGCCCGCAGGCCGGTCACCGAACTCTGAGTCAGCTCTCCTCGCGGCGCTGATACACGTCGGGGATACCGTCGTGATCGTCGTCGCGGGTCTCCTCCTCGTGGATCAGCTTGTACGCGCGGTTGCGGCTGCGCAGAATCGCGGCGGCGATGCATGCCGAGATCACCGATCCGGTCAGCACTCCGACCTTGACGTGATCGTCTCGCTCGGTGCTCTCGCCGAAGGCGAGGTCGCCGATCAGCAGTGAGACGGTGAAACCGATTCCGGCGAGAACGGCGACGCCGAACACGTCGCGCCACGCGAGCCCGGCATCGAGAGTGGCACGGGTGAAGCGGGACACGAGATACGTGGTGCCCAGCACGCCGATGGTCTTGCCGACCACCAGACCGGCGACGATTCCGATGGCGATCGGGTCGCCGAGAGCCTCGAAGAAGCCCGACACGCCGCCGACGGTCACGCCGGCGGCGCAGAAAGCGAAGAGCGGCACCGCGACACCGGCGGAGAGAGGCCGGATGCGATGTTCGAAGTGTTCGGCCATACCGGGTCCGGCCTCCGGGCCACCGGCGGCGCGGCTGCGGATCACCGGCACCGCGAATCCGAGCAGCACGCCGGCGACGGTGGCGTGAACACCGGACTCGTGCATGAGAACCCAGGTGACGACCGCGAGGGGAATGAGAATCCACCAGGACCGGATCCGTCGCTGCACCGCAACGGCGAAGAGGGCGAGCGGGATCATCGCGGCGCCGAGCGCCACGAAGTTCAGGTCGGCGGTGTAGAAGATCGCGATCACCGTCACCGCCAGGAGATCGTCGACGACGGCCAGCGTCAGGAGAAAGGTGCGCAGTGCGAGTGGAAGGTGCGTGCTGACGACGGCGAGAACAGCGACCGCGAAGGCGATGTCGGTCGCGGTGGGAATGGCCCACCCCAGCAGCGCGCCGTCACCGGTACGCAGATTGACGACGACGAAGATCAGTGCGGGCACCGCCATGCCGCCGATCGCGGCCGCGATGGGCAGTGCCGCACGCGCCGGGTCGCGGAGATCGCCGGCGACGAACTCGCGCTTGAGCTCGAGGCCCACGACGAAGAAGAAGATCGCGAGCAGGCCGTCCGCTGCCCAGGTGGAGAGAGTGAGATCGAGGTGGAGCGCGGACGGGCCCACTCGTGTCGCCATGAGCGTGTCGTAGGCGGCCGACCACGGGGAGTTCGCCCAGACGAGAGCGATCACCGTGGCGACCAGGAGAAGGGCACCCCCGACGGTCTCCTTGCGCAGCACGTCGGAGATACGCGAGGCTTCGGACCACGACCCCCGCGAGAGCAGACTGCGACGCGTGGGAGGTGGCGAGGATGACGTCATGGGGTGCCCTTCGATGCTCTGACGATCAGGAGTTGTCGTACGCGGTGGCGTCGGTACGGCGTTGGTGGGCTTCGCCTTCGGCGGAGTCCGCGAACTCGGGTGTGTCGAAGACCTCGCCGCCGAGCGGATCGACCGGCTCGTCGTGCTCCGAGTACTGAACGGCGCCGGTGTCCGGGTCGATCTGGAGTCGGCTCTGCGGTACCGACTGGACCGCGAGCAGTCCGGACGGAGTGGACAGGCCGTCCTTCGACGGTGACAGACCGGCGAACGTGGTGGAGATTCGGCCGCGCTCCGGCCGGCTCGGCGCAATCGCGCCGTCCACGGGCGGTGCATCCCCGGCAGGGGTGATCCGGACGTAGGACGGCGTTGTGGCCACCTCGTAGCGGAAGGCCTTGAGGAGTGACACGCAGGCCAGCACCATGATGATCGAGAACGGCACCGCGGTCGCGATCGACGCCGTCTGCAATGCCGTGAGTGATCCGGATCCACCGATCAGCAGCAGAACTGCGGCGACGCCCTCGAGCACGGTCCAGTAGACGCGGGTGATCTTGGGTGTGTCGAGATCACCACCGGTGGAGAGGATGTCGATGACCAGCGAGCCGGAGTCGGAGGACGTGACGAAGAAGAACACGATCACGGCGATGGCGAGAACACTCGTGACGGTCGCGAGCGGTAGACCGTCGAGAAGCTGGAACAAGCTCGTGTCCGTGCCGACCGTTCCGTCGTCGGCGAGCATGGTGCCCTCGTTGCGCTGACGGAGGATTCCGGAGTCACCGAAGATGGTGAACCACAGCGAGCCGACGAGAGTCGGCGCGAGCAGCACGCCGAAGACGAATTCGCGGATCGTGCGGCCGCGCGAGATCCGTGCGATGAACATGCCGACGAACGGTGCCCAGCTCATCCACCATCCCCAGTAGAAGATGGTCCAGGCGCCGGACCACCCGTCCTCGGCGAAGGGTGATGTGCGGAGCATCAGTTCCGGCAGCGCTTGGACGTACCCACCGAGGTTCTGCACCCACGACTGCATGAGGAACAGCGTCGGGCCTGCGATCAGGACGAACACTGCCAGACCGGCCGCGAGCGCCATGTTGATGTTGGAGAGCCACTTGAGGCCCTTCGACACGCCGGACACGACGGAGTACGTGGCGAGCAACGTGACGAAGGCAATGAGGGCGATGGTCAGCCAATTGTTCGTCTCCACCCAGCCGAGGTAGGACAATCCGGCGGAGATCTGCTGAACACCGAAACCGAGCGAGGTCGCGACTCCGAACAGCGTTCCGATGATGGCGATGGCGTCGATGGCGTGACCGATGGCGCCCTCGATCCGTTGCCGTCCGAGGAGCGGTTCGAGCAGCCACCGAACCGACAGTGGCCGACCCTTCCGGTACGTCATGTAGGCGAGCCCGAGTCCGACGACGACGTAGATCGCCCACGCATGCAGACCCCAGTGATACAGAGTGAGCTCCATGGCCTGGTTCGCGGCCGCATCGGTCGACCCCCCGACACCCCCGGCGACCGGGGGAGTGATGTAGTGCGACAACGGTTCTGCGACCCCGTAGAACACCAGGCCGATGCCCATGCCGGCGCTGAAGAGCATCGCGAACCAGGAGAGCACGCCAAACTCCGGGCTCTCGTCGTCACGGCCGAGGCGGATGTTGCCGATACGGCTGGCGCCACAGTAGAGGGCGAAGACGACGAACCCCGTCGCCGTCAGGATGTACCACCATCCGACACCGTCGGTGATGGCCCCGTTGAGCGCCTCGAAGGCATCGGCAGCGGTACCCGCGAAGATCACCGAGAAGACGATCATGGCCACGATGACGGCGGAGGCGGGAATGAACACGGGTTTACGTATTCCGCGCCAGGCGGAACGTACAGAATTAATTTGTCTCACATCCTGAGAAATAGACTATCGGTCAGTCGATCATGGCGGTGAAGACCGGCCGGACGCGAATCCGCTACGTCCGGACCCGTCGATCGACCCGCTCGATGGCGGCGGTGAGCGCCCGTGGGCACTCGTGTTCCGTGAGGTGACCGCAGTCGTCGAGAACCGTCGTGTCCCGACCGGTGATCTCCCACACCTGGTCGTCCAGACGCCGGTGGTCGAGTACCGGGTCACACGATCCCGTCATCACTTCGAGCGGCACCGCGCGGCTCCATTCCGCGAGCCGCCGCTCCGAGATGTGCCGATCAGCGCGCGATCCGGCGCAATGTGTCGACACCAGTAGTCGCCATTCCACCAGGTCGTCGTCCGGAAGGAAATTCTGTCCGCCGAGTGCGGCCACCGTCCTGGAGGTGCTGTGCGCGGACGCGCGACGTCGCAGGAGCCGCCCATCGGGACGAGAGACGGGGACGATGCCCTCGGGACGGACCAGCACCATCGCACCGACCGATGATCGGCAGGTGGCGGAGAGTGCCGCCGCGGCGCCGCTCCCGATCCCCAACAGGACCGGCCGCTGGGCACCGATCTGCGTCAGGGTGTCCTCCAGCCAGCGACCGTAGTCGGCCGAGGCCCGGCCCCGGCGCGGACGAACCCCCGAACTGAGCCCGGGCTGGCCGGGCATGTCGGCGACGTGCACCGTGGCGTCGGGCATCGCATCGATCAGCGGCGTCAGAAGTGCCGCGCAGGACAGCTCGCCGGGCACCACCACGACGGTGCGCTGCGCGTCGGGTCGAACGACGGACGTGACGACGGTCGAACCGAGCGAGGTGTCGATCCGGCGAACGGTGTGCGGCGTGGACCAGTCGGCCAGTCTGCGTCGGCACCATTCCTGCACGGCCTCTCGGCCTGCTGTGGTCCGGTACGTGCCCGTGTCGACGGCGAGCATCATGTCGAAGTGCCTCTTCCTGCTGGACGTCGTTCGGGGTCGTCGAAACGACCGCCGACCAGACTTCCCGGCACACCGTGGGAGGACACTACTCGTGCGGTCGGCGGGTTGCCAGTCGGCGAACAGAGGTCCGCGGAAGGACACCGGCCGCTCGGGCCTTCCACGCGGGCGTCGTCCTGAGCTGTCGCGACGCGATGGCGACAGTGGAATCGAGACCCCGGATTCCGGGGTCGGGAGTACACGATCAGCGGGCTGGTTCAGTCGAGAGGTGCTGCGAACGTGCGGAATTCGCCGCGCTCGGTGTGCATGGTCCACAGTCGTTCCGCGAGCGCATCCGGTTCGTGCGACGGCTCACCCGCACCGATGCCCCGCGGAATGATCAGCTGTCCGACGTGCAGACCCTCCGGTGCGAGTGCGTCGTGCAGCAGCTGGGCGTAGGCACTCTCGCCGGCGAAGGCGACCGAGGTCCCGGCAACGGTTGCGCCGGGACGAACTGCACTGCCTCCGTTGACGAACAGCACGGTGCCGCGTCCCAGCGACCGCATTCCCGGCAGTGCCCAGTTCACCGCGGTGACGGGTCCGTAGATCGAGAACTCGACCGGACCGACGAGATCGGCCACGCGTGTCTCGAGGACCGGCTTCATGAATTCCCTCGCCGGGACAGGGCTGTACTGCAGTACCTCGATCGGTCCGAGTCGCTCGGCCGCCGAGTCCAGCGCGGTGGTCAGGGACTCGGGGTTCCGGACGTCGGCCGCGAAGCCCGCGGCGGTGATCCCGGCGCCGCCGAGCGCGGCGGCGATGCGGTCGACATTGCCCTGCTCTCGGGAGATCAGGGCGACCGAGAACCCCTCGCGGCCGAAGCGGCGAGCGACGGCGGCTCCGAGTCCCTCACCCGCACCGATGATGGCGATCGTGGTCATGGTCGTACTCCTCTGATCGAGTGGATGTCAGGACACCAGCGCGTCGTGCTGCGGGGTGACGCGGTGGCCGGGCCTGGCCATGACGTCGAGGGTAGCCAGCGGAACGAGCAGCGAGAGCCTGTCGCTCCCGAGCCACCTGTGTGCAGTGATCCGCGGATTGCGCGGATCACTGCACACGAGTCAGCGCTCGAGCAGTACTTGGTGATGATTTCATCAGAAAGTCTTGACGAGCGATCCGATCATGAGTGACGATGTGATCATCTACTTCAGGAGCGGCCATGACGATCGATCACGCGCACCGAACTCGCGACGTCGACGGGCATCAGGGGATGCACGTCGATCAGGGTGCGTTGCCGGGTGAGCATCCCGGTCGTGCGGTGAACCCGGTGATCAAGGTCCAGGACATCGCCTGGCTCGAGTTCCGTAAGCCCGACCTGGACCGCGCGCAGACGTTCGCGGAAGCGTTCGGCTTCGGCGTCACCGTGCGGACCGACGACGAGCTGCATCTGCGCGGGCTGGCGGACGGAGCGCCGTGCGTGATCATCCGCAAGGGCCGCCGAACGTCCTACGTCGGTGCGGCCTTCCGTGCCGCCGAGTCCGCCGACGTGCTGCGCCTCGCCCGCGCGACGGGTCATCGCGTCGAGCGGCTGCCCGAGTCGATCGGGGGGATCGGAGTGACCGTGACGGATCCGAGCGGCCAGCCGGTGCGGGTGGTCGCCGATCTCGACGACGGTCGCCAGTTGCCGGGTCAACGCACCCACGACTACAACTTCGGGGCGCTCGACCCCGCGGGGATCACGCGCACCAATGCCACGCAGCGGCCACCGCACGAGCCCGCCCTCGTGGAACGGCTCGGTCACGTGGTGCTGCAACGCACGCGCTATCTCGAGAATCTGACCTGGTACCTCGAACATCTGGGGCTGATCGTCAGCGATTTCCTCTACTACGACGGTCAACGTCACCGCGGCCCGGTCATGAGTTTCATCCGCTGCGACCGGGGGTCCGAGCCGACCGACCACCACACGCTCGCGATGACGCTGGGGCCGTCGGACCGGTACGTCCACTCGGCGTACCAGGTGTGCGATCTCGACGCCATCGGTGCGGGGAGTCGCTATCTGACCGAGCGCGGCTACCGGCACTCGTGGGGGATCGGGCGGCACATCCAGGGCAGTCAGATCTTCGACTACTGGCGCGACCCGGACGGCTTCCTCGTCGAGCACTTCAGCGACGGTGACCGCTTCGACGCCTCGCTCGAACCGGGCTGGGCGCCGATGACGGCGTCCGGTCTCGCGCAGTGGGGACCACCCGCCAGCAAGGACTTCCTGGGGATCGCACCGAACAAGCGGTCCCTGTCGGAACTGCGATCCATCCTCACCGGACTGCGCAGCGACAACGAATTCGACTCCGAACGCCTTCTCGGCCTGATGAAAGTAGCCTCGTCATGAGCATCGCCGTTCTCCGCACCGCCGACGGATGGTGGGTGCAGACCCACGAGGGTGCCGTTCGGGTGGACACCGCAGCGACCACCACCGCGGAGCTTCTCGCCGACCGGTCGGCCGTCGACGCTGCCGCGGCCGGCGGCGAGACCGTCCCCGTGGCATCGCTCGAGCTCGTCTCGCCCGTCACGGCGCCGTGCCGCGTGGTGGCACAGATGACCAATTACGTGTCGCACGTGAAGGATTCCGGAATGAATCCGGAGACGGTGCCACTGACCTTCTTCCGCAAGTCGTCGGGGTCGATCAGCGGACCGACCGCCGACATCGTCCGGCCGGCCCACGTCACCCTGCTCGATTACGAGGTGGAGATCGGGCTCGTCGTGGGGACGACCCTTCCCGTGGGATCGACGATCGACGACACGACGGTCGCCCGCCACATCGCGGCACTGGTGATCACCAACGACGTGTCGGCACGCGACGTCCAGCTGCCGAAGACCCAGTTCTACGAGGCGAAGTCGTACCCGACCTTCACCCCCGTCGGGCCCGTCCTCCTCGTTCTCGAGGACGGCGATCTGGACCGTTTCGAGCAACTGCGGTTGATGCTGCGCGTCAACGGGGAGATCCGGCAGAACAGTACGGTGCGGGACATGATCTACCGACCCACGGAAGCGCTGCGAACCCTGACGGGATTCCAGCGCGTCGACCCGGGCGACCTGATCCTGACGGGCACGCCGGGAGGCACGGCACTCAAGGCGCCACCGAAGCCCATCGAGATCATCGGTGCTCTCCTGCCGCCGGCCGTGAAGTGGAAGACCTTCTTCAAGCGCCAGGCGAGCAACCCGGCGTATCTGCAGGACGGTGACGTCGTGGAGGTGACCATCGCCACCGACGACGCGATGCTCGACCTGGGGATGCAGCGCACGACGGTGCGGTACGCGTGACGCACCACTCGGTCGTCGTCGTCGGCGCGGGACCCACCGGAATGGTGGCGGCCTCGCTGCTCGGTCGCCACGGCATCGAGTGCCTCGTACTCGACCGGTGGGAGGACATCTTCCCGCAGCCGCGTGCCGTCCACCTCGACGACGAGGTCCACCGCATCCTCGGTGACCTCGGCGTCGCCGAGGCGTTCACCGAGATCTCGCGCCCCGGACGCGGCCTGCGCCTGGTGGACCCCGCCATGGACACCATCGCCGAGTTCGAGCGTGATCCCGATTCCCGCCCCCACGGCTTCCCACCGGCCAACATGTTCGACCAGCCGGAGCTCGAGCGCATCCTGCGATCGGCGATGACACGGGATCCTCACGTGCAGTTCCGCGGCGGCGTGGAGATCACCGACGTGGCCACGATGAAGGATCACGTGCAGGTGGTCGTCCGGGACGTCGCCACGGGCGAACGCAGCGCTGTGACGGCGGACGTGGTGCTCGGGTGCGACGGCGCGAACAGTGCGGTGCGGGCCGCGCTCGGAACGACGATGCGGACTCTCGCGCCCGAGCAGCGGTGGCTCGTCGTCGATGCGTCGAGTCCCGTCGACCCCGGCCTGTGGGACGGAGTGCACCAGCTGTGTGATCCGCACCGCGCGGGCACGTTCATGCGCATCGGCGACACCCGCTACCGGTGGGAGTTCGAGCTGCTCGACGACGAGACCGTCGACGACTTCCCGGATCTGGGCGCGCTCGCACCACTCCTCGACCCCTGGCTGCGCCGAGCACCGCGCACCGATCTCGAGCTGGTTCGGGTCACCGAGTACACGTTCCGGGCCCAGCTCGCAGACCGGTGGCGTGATCGACGGGTGTTCCTGCTGGGTGACGCGGCGCATCTGACACCACCGTTCATCGGCCAGGGGATGGGTGCCGGTCTGCGAGACGCCTACAACTTGACCTGGAAGGTGGCCGGGGTCTTGGGCGGATCCCTGCCCGAGGCGGCTCTCGACAGCTACGAGCAGGAGCGAGTGCCGCACGCGCGCGCCATGATTCGTCAAGCCGTCGCCGTCGGCTGGGCCATGAACGGCGGCGGCGAGCGAGTCGCGGGTCTGCGTCGCCATGTGTTCCCGGTGGTGACACGTGTCCCCGGCCTCAGTTCCGTCGTCACGGACAGCGCGACTCCGCGTCTGCATCCCTCCATGTTCGTGCGACGTGGATCGATGTCGCCGCGTCGACTCGAGGGAACGCTGTGCCCCAACGCGCCGACCGAGCGTGGTGTTCGCTTCGATGCCGTTGCACCGTACCGGTTCACGGTGGTCACCACCGTGGTACCCGAACCCGCTCAACGTCAGGAGATCGCGCGCCGCGGCGCGGAGGTCCTCCTGGTCAGCCCCGGCTCCGACCACGGCAGATGGTTGCGCCGCGGACGGGTGTCCGCAGCACTGGTCCGCCCCGACCGGACGGTGATGGCGACCGCGCGGTCGCTGTCCGCCCTCCACACTCTCGTTCCGCCGTCGCCGAGCCCTCTGCCCCCGAACACGATCGGACGCGCCGATGAGAACTGACCCGGCCGTGCCTCGGTACACCGAGGACATCTATTCCACCGCCGCCATCCTCGATCCGTACCCGCACTACGCGGAGATGCGAGCTCTGGGTCCGGTGGTGTGGCTGACTCGCCAGAAGGTCCACGCGATCACGCGCTACGCGGAATGCAAGGCGACGTTGCTCGACGACGGCACGTTCGTCTCCGGCGACGGCGTCGCGCTGAATCCCGTCGCCAACAGACTCGGTCGTGGAACGACGCTCCACAGTGACGGCGACGAGCACACGCAGAAGAGGTCCGTGCTCGCACACCGGCTCACCCCGAAGGCCGTCCGAAAGATGGCGTCGGCGGTGCAGGACAAGGCCGAGCAGATCGTCGACGCGGCGATGACGCAGCAGTGCATCGACGGAGTCGACGACCTCGCCACCGCACTGCCGACGTCGATCGTTCCCGACCTCGTCGGGTGGCCGGAAGACGGCCGTGACGAGTTGCTGCGCTGGGCCGGAGCGACATTCGACGCACTCGGCCCCATGAATCGGCACGCTGTGACGGCGACCAGAGCAGCGTCGGAGATGATGGCCTACTCCCGCCGGGTGGTCCGTGAACGCTCGGTGCTGCCGGGCAGTATGGGTGCGGACGTTCTCGCCGCGGCCGACGAGGGGCGCATCGAGAGATCGCAGTGCCCGGCGCTGATGATCGACTACCTCGGCCCCTCGCTCGACACGACCATCGGCGCCATCTCCGGCGCACTGCACCTGTTCGCGACCCACCCGGATCAGTGGCAGGCGATCCGCGAGGATCCGTCCCTGATTCCCAACGCGGTCAACGAGGTCGTGCGATACGAGTCGCCGATCCGTGCGTTCTCCCGACGGGCGGTGCGTCAGGAGACGATCGGCGACGTGGTGATTCCTCGGGGCGCGCGCGTGCTGGTGCTGTACGCGTCGGCGAATCGTGACCCTCGTGAGTGGCACGACCCGGACTCGTTCGACATCACTCGCGATGCGTCCCGTCAACTCGGCTTCGGATCGGGTGTGCACGGATGCGCGGGTCAGGGGCTCGCTCGTCTCGAGGCGTCCACGATTCTGCGAGTGCTGTCCGAGCGCGTCGAGCGCATCGAACTTACGGGACGACCGTCGCGTGTGGTGAACAACGTCATCCACCGATTCGACCGCCTCCCACTGAGGTTGGTCGCAGCAGAGAGGAGATCGTCATGATCGTCGATGTCGACTGGGATCGTTGCGAGGGACACGGCATCTGTGCCGAGCAGGCGCCGGAGGTGTTCAGCCTCGACGACGAGGGCGAGCTGCATCATGCCTACGACGGCGCGGACGTCCCGGACGAGTTGGTGCCCGGCGCTCGATCGGCCGTGAGTGTCTGTCCGGTCGCGGCGCTGCGTGAGCGCGCGTGAGTGGTGCCACACGCCGGGTGGTGATCGTCGGTGATTCCATCGCCGGATGCACCGCCGCACGTGAACTTCGCGCGCTGGGGCACGACGGTCCGATCACCATGGTCGGGTGTGATCCCGACGGTTGCTATGCCCGGCCGCCGCTGTCCAAACGCGTTCTCGCCGAGGGTGTCGGTGCCTCCGATGCCTGGGATCTGTCCGATCTCGATCTGACCGCTGTCACCGCGCTGGCGACCGGTGTCGATGTCGAGCGACGGGTGATCAGGCTCGCGGAGGGTGACGACGTTCCGTACGACGCTCTCATCGTGGCGACGGGGGCGGCCGCTCGCCGACTGGCTGCACCCGACCAGAGCGGTGAGCTGGTGGTGCGCAGCCTCGCCGATGCACGTCTGCTGCGGGAGCGGTTGGAGAATGCGACGTCCGCGATCGTCGTCGGAGCAGGATTTCTGGGAATGGAAGTGGCGAGTGCCTGTGCGGCACGCGATATTCCAGTCACGGTGGTCGACGTGGATCCGCCGTTGCAGCGAATACTCGGCCCGTTCCTGTCCGACGCGATCGCCGCACGGGCGGCCGCCCGCTCGGTCGACGTCCGCCGGGTGGATCGGCCCGTCGAGTTGGTCGGCGATCCGGTGGGTGGGGTCCGGATCGACGGCATCGAGTCGACGGCCGATCTCGTGGTGAGCTGTGTCGGTGAGGTCCCCGGCACCCACTGGCTCGACGGCAGCGGGCTCGGTGACGCCGGCGGCGTGGACATCGACGACCGCTGTGCGACCGCGGTGTCGGGGGTGTTCGCTGCGGGAGACGTCACTCGCGGTTCCGACGAGAGCGGTCGGGTTCGCCGAACCCCGTTCTGGTCCAACGCGATCGCGCAGGGCAGGGTCGCCGCGGCGTCCGCGCTGGACCTACCTGCCCGGTGCACAGCGACGGACGACTACTTCTGGACCGAGGTACTGGGATTGTCGATCAAGGTCGTCGGACCGCTGCCTCTCGTCGGTGCACCCACCGTGCTGGAGGGGTCGGTGGAGGACGGCTCGGCTCTCCTCGAGTGGACACATGCGGACGGTCGCAGGACCGTCGTGGCCTACGGGATGAAGAAGGCTGTCGGGTTGTTGCGGCGCATGGTGTCGTGAGCTGTCAGATCACTTCCCGAGTTCGCTCCTTCGGTGTTGTTCCAGTCTTTCTGGAACGCTGTTGTGACTCACTCCATTTCACTGGTGTTAAGCACGTTTATTGTTTTGTGATACCCGCCTCACGGAGTCGTCTGAGCGCATTCCGTCCGGAGAATGACAGGTATGACCTCACCTATGGCGATCAGTCGTGACACAGCAGTCGGCCCGGAAGCCCGGTTGTCCTGGATTCTGTCCGGCCTGGCCGGGATGGTCGGCGCCGTCGCATTCCTGCACTCCGCCGGATACTTCGTCACCTTCATGACGGGCAATACCGAACGCGCGGTCGTCGGACATTTCGGTGAGCCGGCCGGTAAGGAGGTGGCCCCCGGCGCATCTCCCTGGGCCGCACTCGCTCTGATGGGATCGTTTCTGCTCGGCGTGGTCATCGCGTCGATCTGCCGACGTAAGTACTGGTCGAACCATCCGCACGGTGCCACCGTGGTCACGACGATCGCGCTCGCGCTGGCGGGATCGATCGACATCGCATTGTCCGGGTGGTCGTCCGCCGACGTCAACTTCTATCCGATCCTTCTCATCGCTTTCGCCCTCGGTGCATTGAACACCGCCTTCACCAAGAAGGAGGAGACCTACATTCCGCTGAGTTATGTCACCGGAACGCTGGTCAAACTGGGCCAGGGAATCGAACGCCATCTGTGCGGGGGCGGAACCCGTTACGACTGGCTCTGCTATCTCCTGCTTCTGGGGTCGTTCTCGCTCGGCGGTGCGATCGGCGCCTTCATCGGCGTCGTCATCACGGGTCCTCAGGTGCTCCTGCTCGCCGCGGTGTTCAGCTTCGGTGCCACGATCTTCACCTTCACCCACACCGAGCGGCAGACGGTCTTCGGCTGACAGGTGCCTCGCCGGCTCAGATCGCGCGGAAAGCCCTCTCTGCTGTCGCTGCCAGTGCTGCTCGTCGGCGGTCGTGGTCGGACGCGCTCTCACCCGAGTGTGCGGTGTGGACGATCGCGGATTGCGCCCACGTGGCGGCGAGGGAGACGAGCATCGACCAGAGATCCTCCGCCGTGACGTCGTCGACGAGAACGCCCCGTTTCTGTGCGTCGCGGATGGCATCCAGTTCGGTGCGACTCGCATCCTCGCGGTGCGCGAACAGAGGGCCGATCGGAGTCCGCTCCAGTCGTGCCCAGGTGACGAGGCGCACCAATTCGGGATCGCCGAGGTACATGTCGTACAGGGCCGCGACGTAGCCGGGCAGGTCGTCCGCGTCGAGCGGGATGTCCGCCATGTCGACATCGACCCGGTTGTCGAAGACCGCGTCGAACAGCGCCTGTTTGCTGCCGAAGTACGCGTAGATCTGCGACTTGTTGATGGCGGCGTTCGCAGCGATGCGGTCGACGCGCGCCCCCGCGATGCCGTGCTCGGCGAACTCGGCCGTCGCTGCACGCAGTATTCGTCGTCTCGTCTCGGCGGCGTCACCCATGGTTCGAGCCTACGCAGTGACCAACCGGTTGGTCGCTACGTACGCGATCGGCTACAGTTCCAACTAACCAGTTGGTTGCCGCCGACCGGACCGCGTCGAAGGGACATCCAGTGAGAACCGTGGCCGCCTACAGCGCATTCGCACCCGGAGCCCCGTTGATCCGTGACTCGGTGAAGCGACGGGACCTGCGGGTCGACGACGTCGCCGTGCTCGTGAGCCACTGCGGTGTGTGTCATTCCGACCTGCACGCGCTCCGGGACGACGCGGCGTCCTTCCCCCTCACCCCGGGCCACGAGTTCGTCGGAACGGTGCTCGACGTCGGCAGCGGCGTCACGGACTTCGCCCCGGGGGACCCCGTGGCCGTCGGCAACATCGTCGACTCGTGCGGCGTGTGCGACATGTGCGCCGCGGAGCAGGAGAACTATTGCCGTGAGTTCCCCACCCTCACTTACGGCGGGCGGGACCGCGTCGACGGATCGACGACGGCAGGAGCCTTCTCGGCGGAGTACGTCGTGCGGGATCGGTTCGTCTACCACCGGCCGGAAGGCCTCGATGCGGCTGCGGTCGCTCCCCTGATGTGTGCGGGCATCACGGTGTGGGAGCCGTTGCGCCGCTGGAACATCGGTCCCGGCTCTCGTGTCGGTGTGGCCGGAATCGGTGGCCTCGGTCATCTCGCCGTGCGATTCGCGGCGGCGCTTGGCGCCGAGGTCACCGTGTTCACCACCTCGTCAGCCAAGGCGGAGGAGGCGCGGGAACTGGGTGCTCACCACACCGTCCTGTCAACCGACGACGCCGCGATGGCGGCGGTGCAGGGCGGACTGGATCTCGTCGTCGACTGCATCCCGGTCGCTCACGATCCGCAGCCGTACCTCGCGAGCCTGGCGCTCGACGGAACCCTCTGTCTGGTGGGCCACCTCGGCTCGGTCTCGATCGAGACGGTGGATCTCCTGGTCGGTCGCAAATCGGTGAGCTCGTCCGGCAGCGGTGGTCGCCGGCACACGCAGGAGATGCTCGACTTCTGCGGCGACCACGGCATCACCGCGCAGGTGGAGGTGCTGCCGTCGGCCCTCGTCGGCACCGCATTCGATCGCCTCGAGGCCGGAGACGTGCGCTACCGGTTCGTGCTCGACATGGGTGATCTGGTCGGCGACGGCACACCTGCCTGAGGGTTGCGGAATCGGGGCGCGGGGCATTCACGGTGTGACCCGACCGCCGATCAGAGAGCAGGACCCCACGATGACGATGCCCAGTGATGCTGCCGATGCCGTGCCCGCCGCCGGAAGCAACGACGGACCGCGCGAACACGAGCAGGACACCGAGCACACCGCCTACGTCGACGAGGAGAACGTGCCGCATCCCGGGGATGCGAACACCGACTCCTGATCAGCGACCGTGGGTATCGACACCGACGGGAAGACACTGACACTCACCATCGGGCACGACGAGTTGATCGTCCGTCAGCGGTGGGAAGTGATCAGCATCGTCAACGACATCGCGATCGCGGTGTGGTTCATCGTGGGCAGTGTGCTGTTCTTCAGTGAGTCGACCACCGAGATCGGAACGGTTCTCTTCCTTCTCGGCAGCATCGAGTTGCTCGTCCGTCCGGTCATTCGCCTCGTCCGGCGGGTGCATATTCGACGACTTCGCGGGGCGTCCGACGGGGTGGACAGCCTCGACTTCTGAGCCTCACGCCGGGGCGGAACGCCGCCACGCGCGTGAGGACAGCAGACGCATCCCGTTGAGCGCGACGATGACCGTCGACGTCTCGTGACCGGCGACGCCGACGGGTAGGGGGAGCGTTCCCACGAGATCCCAGGCCACGAGCACCACGATGAACGATGCCGCGATCACGAGATTGGCGACGACGATGCGGTGGGCTCGGCGGGAGAGTTCGATGACCGTCGCGAGCGTGCCCAGGTCGTCACGGATCAGAACGGCGTCCGCCGTGTCGAGTGCGAGGTCGGAACCTCGGCGCCCCATGGCGATTCCAGTGTCGGCGGCCGCGAGAGCCGGGGCATCGTTGACGCCGTCACCGACCACGAGGACGTGACGGTCGCCCGGCGCCCCGTCTCGTAGCCGGTGTACCGCCTCGACCTTGTCCTCGGGCAGCAGGTCCGCTCGTACGTCAGAGATCCCGGCGCGTCCGGCCGTGGCGCGTGCCGCGAGGTGGTTGTCGCCGGTGAGCAGCACGACAGGGTGGCCGGTGGATCGCTCGAGAGTGGTCACCGCCTGCGCTGCGTGGGCGCGCACGGTGTCCAGGAGCGTGATCACTCCGATCGGATGGCCGTCGACTCGCACGACGACGGCGGTGGTGCCGCGCTGCTGATGTTCGGCCACGACGCCTCTCGTCGCCGGGTCGAGGTCGCCGTCCGGTCGTGCCACCGAGACCACCACACCGCCGATCAGGGCCCGCACGCCGGCACCCGGCGTCGACTCGAACTCCGTGGCCTGTGTGCCGCACATCGTGCGTTGTCGTGCGCACTCGACGATCGCCCGCCCGAGCGGATGCTCGCTGCCCGACTCCGCGGCCGCGGCCAGTCGCAGGATCTCGTCGACCGCGGTGTCGCCCAGTGCGACGACGTGCTCCACGTGTGGGCGTCCCTCCGTGAGGGTGCCCGTCTTGTCGAAGGCGACGACATTCGTGAGGCGCAGCTGCTCCATGACGACGGCCGACTTCACGAGCACCCCGTGGCGGCCGGCGGTGGCCATCGCGGCGAGCAGCGGCGGCATGGTCGCCAGCACCACAGCGCACGGCGACGCGACGATCATGAACGTCATCGCTCGCAGCAGCGCCGATCGCACGTCGCTCCCGAGCACCAGGGGAACCACGAACACCGCGGTGGTGGCGACGACGACGGTGGTGGAGTAGTACTGCTCGACCTTCTCGATGAACAGCTGCGTGCGGGCCTTCGTGGTCGAGGCGTGCTCGACCATCGAGACGATGCGCGCGATGACGGTGGCGGACGGGTCCGCGTCGATGCGCACGCGCAGCGACCCCGTTCCGTTGATGGTGCCCGCGAAGACCTCGTCTCCTGGAACACGCACTGCCGGAACGGGTTCACCCGTGATCGACGACTGGTCCACATCGGAACTACCCTCGACGACGGTGCCGTCTCCGGGGAGTCGTTCGCCGGGGCGAACGATCACGATGTCACCGGGATGCAGATCGGCGGCGTCCACCTCGTGCTCGGACCCGTCCTCGTGCAGGAGGACGGCGGTGTCGGGGGAGAGGTCGAGAAGACCGCGGATCGAGTCCGCGGTGCGTCGAGTGAGCACCGCTTCGAGCGCCCCGGACGTGGCGAAGATGACGATCAGCAGAGCGCCGTCGACGATCTGCCCGATGGCGGCGGCCCCGAGGGCGGCGACGATCATGAGCAGGTCGACGTCCAACGTTCTCTCGCGGAGCGCGCGCAGTCCCTCGAGCGCCGGCTCCCAGCCGCCGGCGAGGTAGCAACCGAGACAGAGCGCCCACGTCGTCCATGCCGGCGCGCCGACGAGGTGGGCGAGGAGTCCGAGCAGGAAGAGGGCCGTCGCCGCGAGTGCCCACCGCACTTCCGAGACGTCGAGGATGCGGGTACGCGCTCGGTCCGTCGGTCTCGGCTCGGTGTCGGGCAGGTCCGGCGGTGCGGTGGTACTCACGGGCATCATGTCTGCTCCTGCGGTGCGCGACGACGTTCTGATCTGAACGCTGGAAGATATGAAGACCTGTACATGTATACATGAGATAGAGTGCCGTCATGGGACACGGGGTCGAGGGCCGCACCACGCCGCCCGCTCGATTGGACGCGGACTCCGCCGCGACCGTCGCCGCCACGCTGCAGGCCCTCGCCACTCCCAGTCGGCTCCGCATCCTGACGCAGCTCCGCCACGAACCGACCGGCGTCAGCGCTCTCGCCGCAGCCGTGGAGATGGAGCAGTCCGCGGTGTCACACCAGCTCCGGTTGCTGCGCGCCATGGGTCTGGTGACCGGGGTGCGGTCCGGGCGCAACGTGGTCTATCGGCTCTACGACGAGCACGTCGCGATGCTTCTGGACGAGGCGGTCTACCACATCGAGCATCTGGGGATGGCCACGACGGAGCCGATCGCCGAGGCTCTCGGTCAGTAGCTGTACGTGTTCGACGGCGCCGCCGTCGGTTCCACTGCCGTGACCCGGAAGTCCGGCGTCCACCTGTCCGCCTCGGTGGCGCTTCCTGGTACGGCGACGATGCCCACCGCATCGACGACGTGGGGCCGCATCACCCGTCGAACAGGCGGGCCCGCAGGAGGTTACGACCTCGACGACCTCCGCCACGGCCCGGCCACGAACGGCCCGACAGTCGACCGGATCCGGGCCTGGTCGACGTCCTCGACGTTGCCGCGCACCGCGTAGTCGAGGTGGACGTGACCACCCTCGACGTGGCCACCTGCGTCCGACGTGGCCGAGGGCAGGTCGGTGATGTCGTCCGCTAGTCTATCGACACTGATTGTCATTACCGTTATGGAGGCTCCTGCCGTGAAGCGATCACCGTCGGCTGCACCCCCCACCGCAGGCGCACCGATCTTCGCTGCGCCGCGGCGGTTTCGCGTCCTGGTCGCGGTGCTGGGATGCGCAGTCCTGCTGATCGCGGCGGCATCGGTGAGCGTCGGCGCCGTCACGGTCGGCCTCGGCGACGTATGGGGATCGGTCGGTCGGCATCTCGGCGTGCTGGAGTGGTCGACGGCGACCGTCACGGACCAGATCGTGTGGTCGGTCCGGGTTCCTCGGACCATTCTGGCCATCGTCGTCGGGGCCGGTCTGGCCATCGCGGGCGTCGTCATCCAGGTCGTCGTCCGCAACCCTCTGGGGGATCCGTACCTGATCGGCATAGTTCCCGGCGCCAGTCTGGGCGCGGTCGTGGTCATCGTCCTCGGCGGCGGGGTGCTCGGCGGGCTGTCGCTGTCCGCGGCAGCGTTCCTCGGCGGCCTGGCAGCATTCGCTCTGGTCTTCGCCCTCGCCCGGCGGGGTGGTCAGTGGCCGCCGACGCGGGTGGTGCTGGCCGGGGTCGCCGTCGGATACCTGGTGTCCTCGTTCACCTTTTTCTTCCAGACGATCGCGACACCGAATCAAGCGCAACGAGTGCTGTTCTGGAGCCTGGGGTCAGTTGCCGGCGCATCGTGGGGTTCCCTGCTCCTGCCGACTATTGTCATCGTCGGGGCCACGACGTGGCTGGTGCTCGCCAGTGCGCCGCTGAACGCACTGGCATCGGGAACCGACCTCGGCTACTCACTGGGCATCGACGTCGCCCGGTTCCAGATCCTGCTGATGGTCGTGGTGTCGATCCTGACCGGGTGCATCGTCGCCGAGGTGGGCGGCATCGGTTTCGTCGGTCTCGTCATTCCGCACATCGCCCGCCTCCTCGTCGGTGCAGATCACCGCCGCGTGGTCCTGACTGCCACGTTGCTCGGTGCGTGCTTTCTGCCCCTGTCGGACATCGCGGCGCGCGTGCTGCGGGCGCCCGCCGAACTGCCCATCGGAGTCGTCACCTCGGCGATCGGGGCTCCCTTCTTCCTGTACCTGTTGCTCACCTCAGGGAAGACGGCCACCCGATGAGGCTGCACGCCGACCACATTGCTGTCGACATCGACGGCGCCACCATCCTCACCGACGGCGTGGTGCATGCCGAATCCGGCTCGGTGGTCGGGCTCCTGGGGCCCAACGGCAGCGGCAAGTCCACCCTGCTGCGCACCCTCTACCGAGCACTGGCCCCCACTCGGGGCACCATCGTGCTCGGCGACGACGACCTGCGCGGGATGAGTGCACGCGAATCCGCCCGAAGGTCCGCTGTCGTCCTGCAGGACGACTCGCCGGAGTTCGAGTTCACCGCCCGCGAGATCGTCGAACTCGGCCGCATCCCGCACACCAGTGGGCTGCGCCGCTTCGGCGCCGCCGATGCCGCCGCGGTGGACTCCGCGGTCATCGCAGCAGGGATCGCCCACTTGGTCGACCGGCAGGTCTCCACCCTCTCCGGCGGGGAACGCCAACGTGTCTTCGTCGCTCGCGCCCTCGCTCAGCAGTCCCCGATCCTGATCCTCGACGAGCCCACCAATCACCTCGACATCTCCGCGCAGATCGACCTGCTCGAACTCCTCACCGCGGCCACCGCCACCGTCGTGGTCGCGCTGCACGACATCGATCTCGCCGCGGCTTACTGCGACCACCTCTACCTGATGAAGCGCGGCGCCCTCGCCGCGCACGGAACCCCCGCCGACGTGCTGACCGCCGAGCTGCTCCGTGAGATCTACGGCGTCGACTCCGTCATCGGGACGAACCCGCTCACCCACCGGCCCTGCGTTCATTTCGGGCCCGCCGCCCGCCTCAACACCAGCACCCCCGACCTCGACACCAGCACCTCCAGCGAAAGAAGCCGACCATGACTCGCACAGCACGTGCCGCCGCGATGACCGCGGCGGGGATTCTGCTGCTCTCCGCCTGCGCCGACGACCCCGCCGCGCCCAGTGCCGCAGCCGACGCCGGCAGCGGAACCTACCCGGTGACCGTGGCGAGCTGCGGTGTGGATCACACCTACGACAGCGCGCCGAGCCGTGTCCTGCTCGGCGCCCCGGGAGCCGTCGCCACACTCGACGCACTCGGTGTCGCCGACAGCGCCATCGGCTACACCAACGGCAGCTACACCTTCGACGGCATCGATCGCTTTCCGGGCCTCACCGCCACGACAGACGACTACGCACCGTCTCGGGAGTTCCTGATCGGTGCGTCCCCGGATCTGTTCCTGTCCAACGATGAAGGACAGCTCAGCGGGCAGGGCACGGCCGGCCCCGCGGACCTGGACGCGATCGGTAGCAACCTCTATGTGCTGGGCGGCTACTGCGTCAACGACCCCGCACCCACCACCATCGACGCCGTCTACACCGACGTGCAGAACCTCGGAGCCATCTACGGCGTCCCGGACCGGGCCACCGAGGTGGTGACTTCGCTGCGGGAGCGGGTCGACCGCGCACGCGCAGCGAACACCGACGTCGAACCGCTCACGGCGGCGGTGGTGCAGAGTTTCGACGGAAAGCTTTACGCGCTCAGCGGCTCCTACTACAGCGCCGTCGTGGACGCACTGGGCATGAGCAACGAGTTCGCCGACATCGACGGCAACTTCGCCGAAGTCACCCCCGAGGCGGTGCTCAGCGCCGCACCCGATGTCGTCCTCGTCCAATACGCCGGAACGGGCGCCGACGCTGACGCCGCGGTCGCCGACATCGAGACTCTCCTCGCCAACTCGCCGGCAGTGCAGAACTCCCGGGTGTACCCGCAGAACGAAGCCGACTTCCAAGCCGGCGGCGTCCGGATCGTCGACGCCATCGAGAACACCGCCGACAACGTCTTCGGCAGGTGAGTGCCGACACCACACGCCCGCCATTGGGGGGCATGTTCGCACTGATGGTGACCGCCCGCACCATCGCCTGGTTCGGATCCGCGGTCGCCCTGGTCGCCTTCCCGCTCATCGTCTACCGGGACACCGGAAGCGCCTCTGCGACGGCTCTTCTCACCGCGGTCGAAACGACACCCTATCTGCTGTTCGGTTTGTTCGCAGGGGCCGCAGCCGACCGGTGGCGGCGTCGGCCCACGATGGTGATCACCGCTGTGATCGCCTGTGTAGCAGTCGCATCGGTTCCCGCCGCAGACGCGGTGGGAACATTGTCGACGCCACACCTGTTCGTCGCCGCGTTCGCCGGCGCCACCGCGATGGTGTTCTTCGACGCCGCGGGATTCGGTCTGCTGCCCGCCCTGGTGCCGCGCGACCGTCTCGCTGACGCCGTCGGTCGGCAGACCGCCACCGCCACTGCCATCACCATGGCCGGACCCGCCGTGGGCGGCGCACTCGTGGCCGCGGCCTCACCCATGGCGGCGTCGATCCTGAACGCCGTAACCTTCGCCGTCGCCGCGGTGATGCTGGCGCGGGTGCGGGAACCGGCGTCGCCGGCCCGCTCTACCCCACCCGACCTGTGGCGGGACATCGCCGAGGGCGTGCGCTTCATCCGCCGTCACCCACTCGTGCGGCTGCTCACGCTCATCGGCACCGGCAACAGTGTGGCGGGGGGCATCATGACCGGACTGCTCGTCGCCACCGCCGTCCAGCGCTATGGCGTCGACGAGGACGGAGGACAGCTCGGCCTGTTCTTCACCGCCCTCGGGGTGGGCACGCTGATCTCGACGGTGCTGCTGCCCCGGCTGTCTCGGCGCGTCACTGCCGGCACCATCGCGATTGCAGGGCTCTCGGTGCAAGCCGCTGCGATCACCGTCTGGATTCTCTGTACATCGTCGGCCCCCGGGCTGGGGGCGTTGGTGGTGTTCCAGACAGCGTCGTCGACGGTGATACTCAACGGCATCACCGTTCGACACCTCGTGACCCCGGATCACCTGCAAGGCCGAGTCAACACCACCGCCCGCATGCTGGCCTGGGGCGGACAACCGATCGGCGCCGGACTCGCCGGGGCACTCGTGGGACCGTTCGGCCTTGTCCCGACACTGGCATCGGCAGTGGCAGTCGTCGCGGTGGGTGCGGTCGCCGCCGCCCTGTCCTCACTCCGCGAGGTCAGCGCGCAGCTGTACGCGGACGCGGACGCCTGACGAGTCCGTCCCGGTCATCGGTTGTCCGGTCGTCGCCGCGCTCGGTCAGTAGCTGTACGTGTTCGACGGCGCCGCCGTCGGTTCCACTGCCGTGACCCGGAAGTCCGGCGTCCACCGGTCGTCCTCGGTGGCAGTGCCCGGCACGACGACGCCTCTCACGATCCACCACTGGTCGGCATTCGCGCCGCGCATCGGCTGGGTGTTCGGCCCCACGAGGTGCAGCCGTGTCGTCCGGGCGTCGGCGGCGCAGCAGATGATGAGGATGCGTGCCAGATCGACGCCGCCGTCCGCGCGCGGCATCGCGTATCCCCGGACCGCGATCTCGCGATCGTCGAGTGTCCCCGCGGTGTCCGATCGGGCGCGTTGCAGGACGTCGATCATCGTCAGTTCGGGCGTGCCCTCGGCCGGCAACGGCGGAAACGCGCGTCCACCCGCGGCGGAACTCGGTGGCTCGGCCTGGCGCTGCACGAACGACCCGGGTCCCAGTGCAGGGGGAGTGAGGAACAGGACGACCAGCGCCGGCGCGAGGAGCAGCCACGGCATACGGTGCGAGTGCGCGTGACCGTCGTCGTGCTCGTGCGTTCCGCCAGCCCTGATGTCGGAGACGATCGCGATCGCGGCCAGCGCGAGGACGATCACCGCGCTCACGATCAGGTACGGGCCCAGGCCGGGTTTGACGTAGCGGACGAACGTGCCGTCCAGGGTGGTCTTCAGGACGGCGATGCCGAGGAACGCCAGGATCAGATTCTGCGTTTCCCGGCTCACGACGGAAGCCCTACGACGAGCACGCCGGCCAGACACGCGCACAGCACTGCGACGACGAACACCACGGGAGCGAAGCGCACCGCGAAGGCGCGGCCGAAGGTTCCCGCGTGCATGGCGAAGAGCTTCACGTCGATGGCGGGGCCGACGACCATGAACACCAGCTTCGGGAGTGCGGGCAGAGTGGAGAAACTCGCGGCGACGAAGGCGTCGGCCTCCGAACAGACCGAGAGCACGACGGCGAGGACGGCCATGGCCGCGATGGCGAGCATCAGTTGTCCTGCGAGAGTGTCGAACACGCTCTGCGGGACGACGACGTTCAGGATCGCCACGAACAGCGCTCCGAATGTGAGGTAGGCAGCTGAGTGCAGAAGGTCCTGCCGGGCCGACTCGGCGAACACCGCCCAGCGGGGCGCCTCCTCGTCCGAGCTCCGCGCCTCGGCAAGTCGCCGCGTGATCCACGTCGGATCCGCGAAACGCGTCCACAGGCCGGCGACCGCAACGGACGTCGCCAGCGATCCGAGCAATCGCGCCACCACCATTCGCGGCTCCCCGGGAAAAGCAACGGCCGTCGAGACGAGTACGACGGGGTTGATCGCGGGTGCGGACAGCAGGAACGCCAGCGCCGGGCCGATGGGTACGCCCCGGTCCAGCAGTCGGCGGGCGATCGGAACGGATCCGCACTCGCACCCGGGCATGACCGCGCCCGACAGACTCGCGGCGGTGATGGCCAGCGGCGTCCTGCGGGGCAGGACCCGGCGCACCATGGTCGGGGTGATCCAGGCGGCGATCGCTCCGCTGACCACCGTTCCCAGCACGAGGAACGGAACCGCCTGCACGACCACACCGACGAAGATCGCCGCCGCGGTACTCGCCCGCGCGCTCGACATCACCCTGTCGGACACGGGGACGGCCAGCAGGGCGGTGACGATGACGATGCCGACGAATACTCGGGTGGAGGCGGATCCGCCTCGGGCGGCGATCGTGTGATCACCGTCGTCCGAATTCGCCGCTGCGCTGTGGTCGTCGATGCCGACCACCCTAGGGCCCTGTGCTCGTCCGAGGGCAGCGGGTCGATTTCGTCCCCCGCGTCTGACAGGTTAGCCTGTGCTAACTCCACACCCCCGTGTGGTGTGCCGTCGGCAGCTGTCGACGGCTTCTCGCCGTCACACGAAGGACTCTCCGTGATGCACGCTGCTCGGCGCGCCGGTGTTCTCGCCGCCGCCACTCTCGTTCTCGGTTCGCTCGTCGCCTGCGGCGCGTCCGAGGAGGTGACCGAGACCGCGGCCGCGACCACCGACGGCGGCACCACCTACCCGTTGACCGTGGAGAACTGCGGTGAGACGGTGACGTTCGATTCGGCTCCGACCAGGGTGGTCTCGCTGGACCAGGATTCCACCGAGATCCTGCTGTCACTGGGTCTCGCGGACCGCATCGTGGGCACGGCGTCGTGGACCGATCCGGTGCTGGACGAGCTCGCCGACGCGAATGCCTCCGTGCCCCGGTTGGCCGACAACGCACCCACCTACGAGGTGGTCGTCGACACGGAGCCGGACCTGGTCACCGCGTCCTTCGGTCGTCATTTCAAGCAGGGCGGTGTCGCCGAGCGGGCTCGTTTCGCCGAGACGTCGACCGCGTCGTACCTCTCGCCCACCGACTGCGACCAGGGACGCAGCGTCAATGGCGGAAACAAGCGCACCTCACCGTTGACCGTGGACTCGCTGTACCAGGAGATCACCGAGCTGGCGGCCATCTTCGACGTGAACGAGCGTGGTGCAGAATTCGTCGCCGAGCTGAAGGAGCGCATGGCCGCCGCGACGGCGTCGACGACGACCGACGGTGTGTCGGTGGCTTTCTGGTTCGCCGACACCACGAGTCCGTACATCGGTGGGGGATTCGGGGCAGCCCACGTTCTGGCGAGTGCCGCGGGAACGACCAATGTCTTCGCGGACATGCCGGACGATTATCCGGCCGTCGGATGGGAATCGGTCGTGGACCGGGATCCGACGGTCCTCGTTCTCGGCGATCTCACGCGAGCTCGTTTCCCGGGTGACCTGGCCGCCGACAAGATCGCGTTCCTGGAGTCCGACCCCGTCACCAGCACGATGCGGGCCGTCCGGGACAAGCGCTACATCTTTCTGCACGGTGCAGAACTGAACCCGTCCATCCGTACCGTCGACGGGGTCGAGAAGATAGTTGCCGGCCTTCGCGAGATGGGACTGTCGTCCTGACCTCCGCCGTCCTCGACGCCCGTGACGCGACGACTCCGCACCGCCGACGCGGACACACGTTCCGCGTCGTGATGGTGTCGGTGGCTGCGCTGGCCGCCGTGGTGTTCTCGGTGTTGGTCGCCATCACGCTCGGTCCGGCCGACATCTCGCTGGTCAACGTCCGTGACATCGTGACGAATCACCTCGGTCTGACGGACATCCCTGTGAAGATGTCGAAGGACGCGATCGTGTGGCAGGAGCGGCTGCCCCGTGCGCTGGTCGCGGCGGCCAGCGGCGTGGGCCTGGGCATCTGCGGTGTCGTCATGCAATCGTTGCTGCGCAACCCCCTTGCCGACCCGTTCATCCTGGGCATCTCCTCAGGCGCGTCGACGGGGGCTGTGGTGGTCGGTGTGCTCGGCATCGGGGGAGCGGCATTCGGTCTCTCGGGCGGCGCCTTCGTCGGCGCCCTGCTCGCCTTCGGGCTCGTGCTCTTCCTCGGACGGCTCGCCGGAAACGGGACCGACCGCGTCATCCTCGCGGGTGTGGCCGCGACGCAGCTGTTCTCGGCGCTCACGTCGTTTCTCATCTTCGCGTTCGCTGATTCCGACGAGACCCGCGGCGTGATGTTCTGGCTGCTCGGATCGTTCGAGGGTGTGCGCTGGAACGACGTGGCCCTGTGCGCCGGCGTGGTTCTGGTCGGAGCGGCACTGTGCACTCACTTCGCACACGTGCTGGACGCGTTCACGTTCGGCGACTCCGTGGCCTCGTCGCTCGGATTCGACGTCCGCCGAGTGCGGCTCGTGCTGTTGATCGGCACCGCACTGGTCACCGCCACACTGGTCAGCGTCGCGGGTGCCATCGGCTTCGTCGGTCTCGTCCTGCCCCACGCAGCGCGCTTGCTGGTGGGCCCCAACCACAGTCGACTGGTCCCGGCGACGGCGATCATCGGCGCGATCTTCATGGTGTGGGTCGACGCGGTGTCCCGTGTCGCGTTCGCTCCCACCCCACTGCCGGTGGGGGTGGGAACCGCATTGGTGGGCGTTCCCGCCTTCATCGCCATCATGGCGAGACGAGGTCGGGACCGATGACCCTCCACGCATGGGACGTCTCGTGGAAGCGGGGCGCAGCTCTCGTTGTCGACGGCGTGACCCTGGCGCCGGAGCCGGGGGACGTCGTCGGGCTGCTCGGTCCGAACGGATCGGGCAAGTCCTCTCTGTTGCAGCTGCTGTCCGGAGCGACCAACCCCTCGTCCGGGGTGGTGCATCTCGACGGCGACGACGTGTCGTCCCTGCGCCGCCGAGAGGTGGCGAGAGCTGTCGCCGTCGTCGACCAGGACACGCACACCGACGTGGACGTCACGGTCCGGGACGTGGTGCGGCTCGGGCGTATCCCGCACCGGGGCATGTTCGGCGGATCCGACGGGGACGAGCTCGCCGTCTCCGAGGCGCTGGCGCACACCGGCCTCGAGGACAAGGCCGATCGGTTGTGGCGCCGACTGTCCGGTGGTGAGCGCCAGCGCGTGCACATCGCCCGCGCCCTGGCGCAGCAACCACGTGAGCTGCTGCTCGACGAGCCGACCAACCACCTCGACATCCACCACCAGCTCGAGATCCTGGCACTGGTGGCTCGCCTACCGATCACGAGTGTGGTGGCCCTGCACGATCTGAATCTGGCGGCCATGTTCTGCGACCGAGTGATGGTCCTGAAGGACGGGCGAACGGTCACCGCGGGTACCCCCGAGGAGGTGCTGACCGAGGAGCTGATCGCCGACGTGTACGGCGTACGGGCGCGCGTCTCGGTCGACGAGCCCGGCGGGCGTGTGCACGTCCGGTTCGAACCCGGGGCGGTGCAGCGCGTCTCCGCGCGGTAGCGCAGCGGTGGCTGTCACCGGCGGCGTCGCGCACGGAGAGTCTCCCGCCGTGGGGGACCCGAACGGCGCGGCGCGCTGATCCGGACCACACGACGGGTTCCGAAGGGCCTGATCGACGCACCGTAGTCCGTTCCTTCGGAGCCGCCGGGAAATGTGGACGACGACCGGGCGCATACTTAGCGGATGCCCCCCAACGCGAAGCGCACGATTCTGAGCAACGGCGCCGACCGCGTCACCGTCTTCCACGACGGGAGGGTGAAGGTCACCTCGAGTTCGCACGTGTGGGACATCGTCGACCGCGGCCGTCACAGCGCACTCGGCCAGTACGTCACCCTCGCGCCTGCACCGGCCCGTCACGCGGACGTACGAGCGGACGACCGCGAGGCTGCGCCGGGCACCCCCGACTTCGTCGCGGAGCTCGATGCCGAGCTGGGGTCGGCCGTCGCCGGAACCGCTGCGGCCACCAACGGCACCTTCGTCCAGTTCGTCCACGACGGCACCATCATCGTCGGCAACGACGGTCGCGACCTCGCCGAGACGTTCAACACCGGTCGCGAGGCCACGGAGGAGGCCGCTGCGGAACGTGGAGGCGCGGTGACCGTGACGTTCAAGGGTTCGTATCGGCCGCGTGACATCCGTGAGCACGACTGGCTCATCGAGATCCCCGTGAACGAGAAGCCGTTCAGCAATCGCCTCTACCGGGGGGACTACGAGAACTCCGAGAACAAGGTGGGTCCGCACCGCAGGTAGTTCACAGTCCGCCTGCCACGCGGAGCACTGCACCCGTCACGTAGCTCGCGTCCTCGGACATGAGCCAGACGACGGCTCCCGCGATGTCGTCGACGGTGCCCGCTCGACCGAGCGGCACCGTCGGGGCGACCTGCGCGGGCCGGTCCGGTTCCTGGTGGAAGTCGGTCCAGATCGTGCCGGGCGACACGGCGTTCACCCGGATGGCGGGGGCGAGTTCCTTCGACAGTCCGAGTGTCAGTGCGTCGACTCCGGCTTTCGCTGCCGCGTAGTGGACGTATCTCGACGGACTTCCGAGCGTCGCGGCCGCGGACGAGATCGAGACGATCGATCCGCCGCCCTGTCTCATGAGTGCCGCTTGCGCGAACTTGCAGCAGACGATCACTCCGAAGAGGTCGACGTCGAGGTCCCTGTGGATTGCCGCGAGGTCGTTGTCCTCGAGCCGCCCCACCGCGGTGGCCACGCCGGCATTGTTCACCACCCCGGTCACCGGCCCGAACGCCTCCGCTGCCGCGAAGAACGCTGCGACGGAATCCTCGTCGACGATGTCGACCGCGCAGCACAACGCGCGGCGACCGAGGGCTGTGATGTCCGCGGCGACGGCGTTCGCCGAGTCCGCGTCGGAGTGATACCCGATCACGACGTCCCACCCGGCGCGGGCCAGGGCGAGGCCGATGGCCCGTCCGATTCCGCGTCCACCGCCGGTCACGATCGCGACCCTCGTGTCAGTCATGGGAACAGTCAACCCCGTCGGTTCCGGTCGTGCCGGAGGAATCGGAGCGCGGAACCCTCGACATGCCGCTGTCACCGCGGCGGATAGTACCGGCGCCAGCGTTCGAGAAAGGTCGTCAGCTCGGACGCGCCCGACGACGCAGGCAAGGTCGTACGCCAGGCCACGTGACCGTCCGGTCGGACCAGCACTGCCCCCTCCTCGCCGACCTCCAGGAGGTCGATCAGTCGACGCCGGTCTGCGGGATCCGGTACGCCGATGGGGACCACCACGACACTCGGGCTCGGGATCCGGTGAGTGCCGAGCTCGTCTTCCCACCCGTCGCCGTCGTGGGCGAGGAGCGTCAACGAGGTGGGGTGGAGCACGTCGTGGATTCCCGCGGTGAGCCCGCGCGTCGAGATCACCGCGTGGGGAAGCCGGGCGCCGGGATAGGTGGTGGGAAGGTAGTCGACCACGTCCTCGGGCGGCCGTACGGCCGGGTCGTCGTCGGCGACGAGGTCGCTCGTGTGCAGATAGCCGAACTGCAGACCGGTGGAGACGAAGTGTTCGATCTGGCCGGGCACCGCCTGCGCGATCTGCCCGCGCAGCGCCGCCGAACCCGGAGCCCGAGGATGCAGTCGCCGCGCTCGACGCATCTGCCGACGCATCATCGCCGTGGCCATCGGCGCGACGAGCCGGTCGGGGAGCGAGACGAGCGGTGCTCGCGCCGCGACACGGGTCGCGACCGCGAGCATCCTGTTGGTGATGCCGATGCGTTCACCGATGTCGTCGAGCCGGAAATGGTTGGCCACACTCTGCTCCGCGAACTTCTCCACGACCGGTCGGCGTTCCGTCTCGTAGGTGTCGAGCAGAGTCGGAGAGGCAGTGCCGGACAGCACCGCGTCGAGCTTCCACGCGAGATTGTGCGCGTCCTGCACCCCGGAGTTCAGGCCGAAGCCGCCGGTGTGCGGGAACCGATGCGCAGCGTCACCGAGGAGCAGGAGCCGCCCGCGGCGGAACGAATCGGCGGTCTGCGAGGTCATCACCCAGGTACCGGTCGACTCCAGTTCGAAGTCTCTGTCGCCGAGTACCTTCGGCAACATGTCCGCCCAGAACTGGTGGCTGTTCGCGGCGATCTCCTGGGCTGGGTGCAGGTAGGCCGTCATGAGGATGTACCGGTGATCGGCGTGCGAGATCAGGACGCCGCACAGATCCGGTGTGTAGATCCAGCTCAGAAGTGGACGAGCGTCGTCGGGAAACAGCGAGTGCGAGGTGAAGAACGCGCTGCCCATGTTTGCCAGGACCGGCCCGTCCAGGTCGATGCCACTGGCGTCGCGAACAGGGCTGTTGGCCCCGTCGCACCCCAACACGTACCGAGCGGTCAGCTCTCCGTCGGCATCGTCACTGCGCGTCCGCACTCGGGCGACATCGGGCGTGGACTCGACATCGCGAACCGTGACGCCGCGGCGGAAGTCGATGAGCGGGTCCTCGTCCAGCGCGTTCCACAGCACGGGCATGAGCAGGTGCTGTCCGATGTGCGAGACCATGTAGGGGCTCTGGCTCTCGACGACTGCTTTCCGCTCGGGATCGGACAGCAGGTCGATGGACCCGATGGGGCCGTCGTCGATGCCGCCGAACCAACTGATGAGGTTCACCTCGTCGTGCGGGGGCGACATCGACGCGATGGCCGACGCGAGATCGGGGCTGTACTCGTGCCAGATCTCGAGCGTGCGGGCATTGATGACGTGTGCGGCCGGATGAAAGAGCGGCGTGGCTCGACGCTCCAGGACAGTGGTCCGGATTCCCCTGCGAGCCAACAGCAGTGCGGCTGTGGCGCCCGCCGGACCCGCGCCGACGATCACCACCGGAGTCGTCATCGGACGACGGTCCGCTGAGTGCCGAGATCGATGGTGCCGTCGGCCGTGCGGATGGTGGCGGTCACGACGTCGTCGACGGAGAGATAATGCGGATTGCGCGCCTGGCGAGCGAAGAAGATCTTCCACTTCAGTGCCGGCGGAAGAAGCTCACCGACCTTCTGCACGATTTTCGGTGGCGCCGAGATGGCCGTTCCCACAGGGGTTCCGGTGAGCAGAACGTCACCGGCGGCGAGGGACTGGAAGCGGGACAACCGGGTCAGAGCCTCCGCGGGCGGGGTGATCAGATCGTCGCCGATCGTCTGGTCCTGACGGACGTCGCCGTTGACGGACAGCGTCATGTGCAGCTCGGGGAGCCGGGCCCAGTCCGCCGCGTCGAACAGGACGAGTCGCGGGCCGAGTGGCGTGAAGGTGGGATAGGACTTGCTCTCGTAGACCTGCACTCGGGTCAACTGGATCTCGCGCGCGGAGACGTCGTCGGCCACGACCACGCCCGCCGCGTAGCGCGACAGGGTGTGCTCCGTGACCGTCGTCCCGATCGGAACCTCCGCGCCGATCACGATGCCCAACTCGATCTCGTGATCCAGCAGGGCGACCTCGGCGGGTTGTCGGATCGGGTCGTTCGGACCACTGATGGAGGCCGAGGACTTGCGGAAGAAGGTGGGGTGCAGCGTGGCCGGGTCGGCTCCGATGTCCAGCGCGTGCGACCGGTAGTTGAGCAACTGAGCCACGACGCGGCACGGCGCGGTGATCGGCGAGAGGACGTCGAGATCCGCCGCGACGGCGTCCTCGCCGTGTGCGCTCTCGACGGCCGCACGATCGGCGAGCAGATCGCGGGTGGTGTCGGCCGTGGTGTCGATGCGGGCCGCGGTCTCACCGTGCAGGCGCCACCATCCCTCGGCAGTGCGAACAATGTTCACGGGCATGGTGATTCGCTTTCTCGAAAATGGGTCACAGGGTGCGGAAGGTGATGGTCTTCTTGTTCGCCACGACCGGTCGGCCCGGCCTGGTTCCTGCCTCGCGCCGTCGCAGCTCCTCCGGCGACGCGCCGTTACGCAGTCGGCTCAGCAGGTAGTCGGGGTCGATGTTCACGCCGATCGGATTGCGGGCGAACTCGTCGCTGTAGAAGAACGCCGCGGTGTGATCCGGGTCGAAGTTCTCCACCTGGAACTCGAGTCGGATGCCGTCGGGATCCTCGTAGTAGAGGGAGATGGTCGGGCCGTGGTTGATGGACCAGACCGGGCGGATGCCCTGGCGCTTCAACCGCACGTAGTTCTCGAGCAGCCGTTCGAGAGACGTGAAGGTCAGCGCGATGTGGTCGATGCCGTAGACCTTGCGTTTGAGCATCGCGAGCGGGAACAGAAGCCGCAGAACCGGGGGCACGGCGATGATCGCCAGGCGGTGCGACTCGTCGTCCCAGGTCAAGAACGTGATCTCGTCGTCCTGATACGCGACCTGCGCACCGAAGACTGTGCCGTACCACCGCACCATCTCGTCGGTGCGAGTCGATTTCACCACCCAGTGGGCGATGCGATCCGGTCCGTGCCTGCCGAGACCGGCCGAGCCGGTGTGGTCACCCGTCGCGTTCATCGTCGCCTCTCGTCGTGGGGAAGTGACCGCGACGCTACGAGCACTTTGACTACCAGTCAAGAAATTGACTCGGGCTCGAGGTGCACGCCGGGGTGCACTACCCTCGGTGCCATGTCCGCGACCCCCACCGACGGTGCGCGTCGTCCACGACGGGATCGTCGACAGGCACTCATCGATGCGGCCATCGCCCTCATGAGCGAGGGCGGCGACGCGGACATCAGCGCGGCCGCCATCTCCCGGCGGGCCGACGTGGCGCACGGGTTGCTGTTCTACTACTTCACCGACAAGCAGGGCCTGGTGGCCGCGGCGCTCGCAGACGTGTTGTCGCGCTTGGTGCATCACCAGAGCCCCAGGGCTGACGAGCAGACGCCTGAGCAACGCCTCGACGGTTTCGTCCGACGGCACATCGAGTTCCTGGAGAACCATCGGACGCTGTACGTCCGCGTCGTCGTCGAGGGTGTGCTGGGCGATCCGGCCGTCGAACGGGCGCTACGGGAGGCGCGTGCGGAAGGCGCCCGTCAGGTGGCGGACATCGTCGGACTGGAGCAGCCCCCGACTCCGGTGATGCAGACGGCGGTCGTCGCCTGGACGGGATTCCTCGACCGGGCGGCCGACGAGTACGTCGAGCGCGACGACCTGTCGCTCGACGACGTCGTGGATCTCGTGGTGAGAGCCTTCGGCGTGGTCACCGGGCGCTGACGTCTCGCATCCTCGCGGCGGTGGGCACGTCGGAGCGGCCTAGCGAACGAGCGGTCCGGGTAGGCGTGCTTCCGACGGGGTATCCGCACGAGACGACGACAGGAGCAACTCACGTGAGTACGGACGATCTCGACCCCGGTGTCGCCGCGGCCGTACGGTCCCGCATCGCGTCCGCCGGCGAGATCCCGCTACCGGGATCCGGTGCGACCAGGCGACGCTGGGATCTGTTGACCGCGTGGTGCCGAGACGACGCGGTGGTCGGCCGACTGCTCGAAGCCCACTTCGACGCCGTCGCCATCTGCGCGGAGCTGGGTGGTCCCGCCCCCTCGTCCGAGCAGATGTGGGGAGTATGGGCCGCCGAGACGCCGCCGCCCGTGAACGCGGTCCCCGATGCGCACGGTTCCTCGTCGCTGACCGGTCGGAAGATGTGGTGCTCGGGTGCCCACAGTTGCTCTCACGCGTTGGTGACCGCACGGGCGGGGGAGGACTCCGCCCTGTTCGCCGTGGCGTTGGGCAGCAGTACCGTGACCCCCGAACCGAACACCTGGCACGCGACGGGGATGCGCGAGAGCGACTCCGGCGCAGTGTCACTCGCAGGAACACCCGCGGTCGCGGTGGGGCGGCCGGGTGACTACACCGCGCGTGCCGGATTCTGGCACGGTGCGATCGGAGTGGCCGCCTGCTGGTTCGGGGTGGCGCTCGCCGTCGCCGACCCGCTCTACCGCCGGGCCGCTGCGGACCGGGCCGGACCGCACGCGCTCGCGCACCTCGGAGCAGTGGACGCGGCACTGACGGCCTGTGTCAACACCTTCGACGCCGCTGCCGGCGAGGTGGACCGAGACCCACTGGCTCTGGAGGAGGCGAGAGTGCGCGCCATGCGGGTTCGCGCCATCGTGGAGCGGGCCTGCACCGAGGTCCTCGACCGGGTCGGCCGCGCGCTGGGTGCGGCGCCCCTCGGTCTGGACGCGGAGCACTCCCGCCGGGTGGCAGACCTGACGACGTATCTTCGCCAGAGCCACGCCGAGGTCGATCTGGAGAACCTCGGTCGGGCGGTCGCGGCGTCGGGCTCCGCATCATGAGTGTGGACAGGTTCGCGGAACGCCCGGTGGCACAGCGTGGAACGCCGGAGTCCGCGTGGCGCGCGAACGGTACGACGTATCCCGATCTGGCGCACGACGGGCTGGCGCATCTGGTCCTCGTCGCTCCGCATCCCGACGACGAGGTACTCGGTCTGGGTGGCTGGGCATCGACGCTGGCCACGTCCGGTGTTCCGGTGACGGTGGTCGCCGTCACCGACGGGGGCGCCTCTCACACCCCCACCCCCACGCGGTCGCGCGCCGACCTGGAAGCAGTGCGCAGAGCCGAGAGCGATTCGGCGCTGGTCGATCTCGGCATCGTCGACGTCCGACGGCTGAGCCTTCCCGACGGACAGGTGGCCGAGCACGAGCTCGCTCTCGTCGGCGCCCTCGTCGGCGTGCTCGACACCGTGGGACGCGGTGCATCGGTGTGGTGCGCGACGACGCTGCGCGGCGACGGCCATCCGGATCACGAGGCGGTGGGCCGCGCGTCGGCCGCGGCGGCGAGCCGGAACGGGTGCACGCTCGTCGAGTACCCGGTGTGGATGTGGCACTGGGCGGAACCCGGTGACGACGCCGTGCACTGGGAGTCGGCCCGCACGATCACGCTCGACGCGGACGCGATCGCGCGCAAGGAGGCAGCGGTGAGCAGATTCGTCAGCCAGACGACTCGGGACGGGGACGCGGACGAGATACTGCCGCCGTGGGTTCTGGAGAGGCTCCTGCGTTCTCACGAGACGGTGTTCGTGTGAGCGGGCAGAGCAAAGGTGTGCCGGCGAGTTATTTCGAGCGCATGTACGAGGCAGATCCGGACCCTTGGGGGTTCGAGAGCCGGTGGTACGAGCGACGCAAGTACGCCCTCACGATGGCGATGCTCCCGAACGAGCGGTACCGGTCGGCCTTCGAGCCGGGGTGCTCCGTGGGCGTTCTGTCAGAACTCATCGCGGGCCGTGCCGACCACGTGCTCTCCACGGACATCGCGGAGGCACCGTTGCGCCGAGCGCGGGAACGTGGGATTCCGAACGTGGAGTTCCGTCGGGAGTCGCTGCACGACGGGTGGCCGGATCAGCAGTTCGATCTCGTCATGTTGAGCGAGATGTGTTACTACGTCCACCCGGCAGAACTCGACGCTCTGGTGTCGAAGGCGGTCGACGCGGCAGAGCCCGGCGGAACAGTGTGCGTCGCGCACTGGCGCCACGAGGTTCCGGAGTACCCGAGCAGTGCGGCCGAGGTGCACACCGCGTTCCGCGCGTCACCGCACCTGCTCCTCCGGGCGGAGTACCGAGACGACGACGTTCTCGTCGACGTCTTCACACGGTCCGCTACCGCACTCTGATCACGCGGTGGCGGGAGTCGCCATCTCGTCGAGGAACGTGGCGAAACCGCCTGTGGTGCGGGTACTGGTGCGGGCCGATGTGGTCACGCACGGAGCGCCGGTGCGGCGTATGCGGTACCCCCGGCGTCCGAGACGCTCGACCAGATCGACGTCCTCGTGGACGGCCAGCGCGCGGAAGCCGCCCACCGCACGGTAGGCGTCGGCACGCACCGCGAGGTTGGCTCCGTGGACCTGCAGCAGGCCGCGCCGTTCACGGTCCGCGTAGTCGCGTCGGAATCGCCGGAGCACGACGGGATCGCGCAGGCCCTCGTCGACGCGCACCGGTCCGGGGACGACGGGTGCGTGTGCAGCGCACGCCACGATCGACCGGAAGTGGCCGGGGTCGACCAGCGAATCAGCGTCGGTGGTGACGTACCAGGTCGACGATCCGGCGCTCGACGTCTCGGACCGGAACCCCAGGGCCCGAGCAGCTCCCACGTTCGCGACGTCCGTCGTGACGCACCGGACGCCCCCACCCACCACCTCGGCGGTGCGGTCGCTGCACGCGTCGAGCACGACCACCAGTCGCACGGGGACCGGCGACAGTGCGCGAGCGGTGCGCAGAGCATCGAGGCATGCCGACAGCGATGCGTCCTCGTTGTGGGCGGGCACCACTGCGACGATGCGCTCGACCCGGGCGGGCGTGAAATGCACACTGCGGAATTGCCCGATCCCGTCGTCGCCAATCAGCGCAGTACGGTCTCCGACGTCGGTCGTCAGCCTCGTTGGTCGTCCAACACCCGTCGAGCCTGCTCGGTGACCGTGATTCCCGCGCTGTAGGCCTGTGCTCGCAGCAGTGCCGACGCGGCCTGGACGCTGAGATGGTGCCGCGCGACCACCACGCCGATCGCCAGGTGCACGGTCGAGAGGTCGAACCCGTGGTCGGGCCCGCCGTCGACGGCCGTGAGCACGGTGTCTCCGTCCAGGTCGTCGCACAGGGGGACTCGCGGCGCCAGCAACTCCGGGCGCCGTTCCACGAGCGCTGCGATGGCGGCGTCGGAGTGCGTGCTGCTCCGGCGTCGACCGCGCCAGTACATCTGGAGCGTTCCCAGGGGGGTGGCGGCCGCACCGATGGGGAACGTCGCGACCTCGACGACTCCGAGGGTCGCCAGCTCGTCGACGAGAGTGGTCCAGCGGACGCCGTGCGCTGGGTCCTCGACGTCGAGTCGACTGTGTCCCGCTCCCGCCATCGACTCGGTGTGCGGTCCGCAACCGAGCAGGTACTGGAGGTCGGCCAGTCGCTCCGCCAGGTCGTCCGTCGCGAACGTGACGAGCCGGACGTCGGCATCGGCGGCCGATTCCGCCACCACGGCGGCTCCGTCCGCCCGGCACCACTGCACGCACGCGGCCAGCCACGTCTCCGCAGTGCGTCCGGACCGCAGCTCGCCCGTGACGCGCTCGTCGGGTGGATGGGGCTCGCGGGCCGGGTTCGAAGCCATGGGGCGTCCTTTACTGCGTTCATGAAACCGGCTCGTGGACCGCAGCTGAGGGAGTGTCTCGCCGAACACCGGGTACCCGCCCGTCGGCTCGACACACCACATCCGGCCGGTGTCCTCGAACACGGGCGCTCGCTCACCGGGTGTCGTCGATCACCTGAGTGGTCGACACGCTCGGAACGCCCACGACGACATGCGGCGCTGTGCGCAGAATGCTCGATCGCGGAGCCGGATCTTGCGCAGTCGGCAAGACCGTGGTGACCTGTGGATCTCCGCGAAGCATCGAGCCGGAGATGACGTCCTGAGGGGGCAGCGCCATGACCAGCAACGAGCATGTCGACGATCGAGCGCCACAGGCGGTGGAGACCCTGGAGGAGATCGCGCAGCGGGTGTTGTGGCTGTCGACCTCGATGATCCACCACGCCAATCGTATTCGACCCAACCCCAGCGGACTCAAGGTCGGAGGCCACCAAGCCTCGTGCGCATCGATGGTGTCGATCATGACCTCCCTGTGGTTCGAACAGTTGCAGCCCGGGGACCGGGTGTCGGTCAAGCCGCACGCGTCTCCGGTGCTGCACGCGATCAACTACCTCCTCGGTGAGTTGGACGAGAAGTACCTGGCGACGCTGCGGTCCTACGGCGGGTTGCAGTCGTACCCCTCGCGCGCCAAGGACCCCGATACTGTCGACTACTCGACCGGGTCGGTGGGAATCGGTGCAACGGCGCCTATTTGGGGCGCGATGTCGCGCCGCTACGTCGACGCGGCCTTCGGCGGTGTGGACGGCGACGCCCAGACGGCGACCGGATTCCGGGGGCGGCAGTACTCGCTCGTCGGCGACGCCGAACTGGACGAGGGCGCGGTGTGGGAAGCGGTGATCGACCCCGGAATCGCCGACCTCGGCGAGATCGTGTGGATCGTCGATCTGAACCGCCAGTCGCTGGATCGAGTGGTGCCCAACTTCGCTGCGCGGCGGCTGGAGAAGATGTTCGACGCCGCCGGCTGGCAGGTCGTCACGGTCTCGTTCGGCACCCTTCTCGACGCGTTGTTCGCCCGTCCCGGCGGCGAGGCCCTGCGCGAACGCATCGTCGACATGCCGAACCCGGAGTACCAGCGCCTGCTGCGCTGCACGGCGGACGAACTGCGCACCCGGCTGCCCGGCGACGGGCCCGGTGCCGAACGGATCCGCGTCCTCGTCGCCGATCTGGACGACGCCGCTCTGACGGAGGCCGTCCGCAACCTGGGCGGGCACGACCTCGCCGCACTCCGCGCAGCGTTCGCGCGTATCGACGACACCCGTCCCACCGTGATCATCGCGTACACCGTCAAGGGCTTCGGGTTGCCGACGCAGGGTCATCCCCAGAATCACTCGTCTCTGTTGACGGTGGAGGAGTACGCCGAACTCGCCGACACGCTGGGCACCGACCCCGATGCGCCGTGGGCACGATTCTCGGACGACAGTCCCGCGGGGCGGGTGTGCGCGGACACCGCGGACCGGCTGCGCCGGGAACCGATACACACGGTCGAGCCTCCGGTGGTGCCGACCGACATCGGGCGCACGCCCAAGGGAACGGCGACGACGCAGGCCGCGCTGGGGCGGGTGCTGCTGGACCTGACGCGGCAGGCCCCGGACGCCGCGCGGCGGGTCGTCACCGTCAGCCCCGACGTCAGCTCCACCACCAACCTCGGCGGCTGGGTGAACAAGGTCGGCGTCTGGTCCTCCTCGGAACGCCACGACTGGTTCGGTGACGACGCCGAGACGATCATGCACTGGCGCGAGAGCCCCACGGGGCAACACATGGAACTGGGCATCGCCGAGACCAACCTCGTCGGACTGATGGGTGAGCTCGGTGCGACGTGGAGCCGGTGGGGAGAGCCGCTGTTCCCGATCGGAGTCATGTACGACCCGTTCGTCGAACGCGCGCTCGAGCCGTGGTCGTACGGCATCTACGCGGGCGGACAGTCCATCCTCGTCGGCACCCCCTCGGGAGTGACTCTGGCTGCGGAAGGTGGTGCGCACCAGTCGATCAAGACGCCGTCGATCGGTCTGGAGCAGCCCGGGTGCGTGAGCTGGGAACCGGCGTTCGCGATCGACGTCGAGTGGACGCTGCTGGCGGCGATCGGACGGTTGGGGCGCCCGGGCGGCACGTCGGCGTATCTGCGCCTGTCGACCAGGCCGGTCGATCAGTCGTCGGCGAACGTTCCGGCGGATCCGGCGGCGCGGGAGCGTCGACGGCGGCAGGTGGTGGCGGGTGGGTATCCGCTGGTTCGCCGTGACGGCGCGGTGGTGACGATCGCGGCGATGGGCGCGATGGTGACCGAGGCCCTCGCCGCGGCCGAGCGGCTCGAACAGATCGGACTCGCTGCCGACGTCCTGTGCGTCACGAGTCCGGGGGAGTTGTATCGGGCGTTGCAGGCACGGCAGGGGCATCTCGAGGCGGAGTCGTGGATCCTCGATCACCTGTTGCCCGCCGAGCGGGCGACGCCGATGGTGACGGTCCTCGACGGCCACCCCCACACGCTCGCGTTCCTGGCGACGGTGAACCGGGTGCCGTCCACATCTCTCGGGGTGAGCGAGTTCGGTCAGGTCGGCTCACTCGACGAGGTGTACCGCCACCACCACATCGACACCGATTCGATCGTCCGGGCCGCACTCGACGTCACCGGTCACTGACTGCTCGGCAGGGTCATCGAGCGGCCGCGGCACCGAGTTCGATGAGCAGGACGCCGACGACGATGCAGGCGATCCCGCCGAGCATGCGGCGGGTCAGGGTTCTCGAAAGAGGTACCGGGAGGCCACGGCGGTGAGGGCGACTCCGGACGCGGCTCAGATGCCGTAGGCCACCCCCGGGGCCAGACCGGAACGGAGCACACCGAGCAGGGCGACGAAAGCGAGGAGGATGGCGCCGACGAGGAAGAGGTACTGCATCACGGTCCCCGCTGTGCGGGGTGGGACCCGGTCTCGACGAGGAGTACACCGACGATGTCCAGTCCGGTTTCGAGACCCATCACGATGGTCAGCGGTTCACCGAAGAGCGCCGACGCGAGAAGAGCGGTGAGAGCGACACCGCTTGCTCCCCAGATGCCGTAGGCGACACCGAGGGCCATTCCGCGGCGCAGGATGGACGGGAGTCCGGCGAAGGCCAGCAGATAGCCGATGATCACGACGACGTAGAGGGCGGGACGGGTCTCGAAACCGTGAGGCGACAGGGTGGCGGACACTTCGGCCACCACGGCCGCCGCCAGAACGAACCACACCCTGCGGTAGTTCTACCGCGGGCGGGACTAGCGAGCGATCTGTCCGCGGCCCATGCGCAGGAGGAGCATGCCAAGGGTGCGGCCCTCGCGGCCGAGATCACCGAAGTGCTGAAGCACCGACATCTCGCGTGCGGACGATGCGGCCGAACGGGGCTCCATCATGCCGACGGTGCGAGTGAGCTCGGTGCGGCGTGCCACTGCGGCCAGGATCTGGGCGTCGAGACGTTCGATCTCGTCGTGCAGGGAATCGATGTCGTGGGCGGTGTCGGCACCGTGGTTGCGCGTGACGTCTGCGGTGGCGAAGTCGGTTGCAATGCTCATGTCTACTGAATCGCGCCTGCCTCGAATTTCATTACCGATCTGTCGAGATATTTTTCGGCGACCAGTCGAGAACGCGTCTCACCTGCGGTGATACCGACTGTGAGCTGGATCGCAGTGCGCCCGCGGGCGTCATGTAAGGTTAGGCTAACGCAATGTTCCGGACCGTGTGTGCGCCCGTGAGGCGACTGATTCCTGTTCTCGTCGCGACGGTGGCCCTCACCGTGTCGTGCTCGTCGGCCTCCACGGAGGACGGCCGCGACGCGGCGCAGGCGCCGACCGGCGGCGTCCATCCGGCGACGGTCGACACCGCGTTCGGCGCGGTCGACCTCGAGTCGGCGCCGACGCGCGTCGTGGCGCTCGGGTGGGGGGACGCGGAGACGGCGTTGGCCCTGGGGGTCCAGCCGGTCGGTGCCAGCGACTGGCTCGACTTCGGCGGAGAGGGCGTCGGCCCGTGGGCCGAGGGTCTCTACGACGCCCCACCCGAGATCATCGGAACGCTGGAACCGTCCTACGAAGCCGTGGCGGCACTCGAGCCGGATCTGATCCTCGACACCAAGAGTTCGGGCGACGTCGGCCGGCACGACCGGCTCGCGGCGATCGCTCCGACCGTCGGCATCCCGGAGGGTGCGGAGAACTACACGACGTCCTACGAGGATCAGGTCACGATGGTGGCCGCGGCGCTCGGTGTGCCGGAGAAGGGCGCCGAGCTGATCTCCGGCCTGGACGACGGCTTCCGCACGGCCGCCGCGAACCATCCGGAGTTCGCAGACAAGACCGTGACGGTGGGCGCCCTCAGCGGAACCGGATACGGCGCCTACATAGAGGACAGCGAGCGGGTTCAGTTCTTGACGCGGCTCGGGTTCCGACAGAACCCGACCATCGCATCGATGACCCCGGTGCGGTTCTCCGTACCGATCGCGGACGAGCAGTTGGGTCTCCTCGACGCGGATCTCGTCGTCATGTTCCCGATCGGCAAGACCGCTCAGGACATCGAGCAGAACCCGCTGTTCCGCAGAATCCCGGCCGTGGCGCAGGGGCATGCGATCGTGTTCGACGACCCGGCGGTGGCGAAGTCCTACTCCACCAACTCGGCGCTCTCGCTGCAGTACGCACTCGACACCGTGGTGCCCATGCTGGCGGCGGCCGTTCGGTCGTGAGGGTCGCGGGGCCGAGCGAGTGAAGGCTGCCTCGTCGGAGTGCTGCCTGTCGAGCGTCCACGACACCTAGGCTCCCGAACAGAGTGCGCACCCGGACGACCGGGACTGACGGAGAGGACCCCATGTCGCTACCGCTGACCGGTATTCGAGTGCTGGAGCTCGGCAACTACATCGCCGCGCCGACTGCGGGACGAATGCTCGCGGACTTCGGCGCAGAGGTGATCAAGGTCGAGCGGCCCGGCACCGGCGACGAGATCCGGAATTGGCGTCTCTACTCCGGTACCACCTCGATGTTGTATCGCACGATCAACCGCAACAAGAAGTCGATCGTTCTCGATCTGCGTACCGAGCAGGGGCGGCAGGACGTGCTGGACCTCGCTGCGCAGTGCGACATCGTGCTCGAGAACTTTCGGCCCGGGACCCTCGAGAAATGGGGACTCTCGCCGGAGCGGTTGAGCGAGAAGAACCCCGACCTCATCATCACCCGCATCTCCGCTTTCGGGCAGACCGGTCCGATGGCCGAGCGTCCCGGCTTCGCCGCCGTCGCCGAGGCCTACGGGGGATTCCGCAACCTCGTCGGCGACCCCGACCGACCACCGGTGCGCGTCGGAGTATCGATCGGTGATTCCATCGCAGGCCTCTACGCCGCCTTCGGTTGTGTCATGGCTCTGTTCCGACGCCAGGCCGCGACGAGCGAACTCTCGCTCGAACAACGGTCGATCGATGTCGCGCTCAACGAGTCGATTCTGTCGATGATGGAATCCCTGGTACCGGACTACCTCGCCTACGGAGTGGAACGCGAGCGCACCGGTGGGCGGATGGAAGGCATCGCGCCCTCCAATGCCTACCCGTGCAACGACGGTCACTCGATCATCATCGCCGGCAACGGTGACGCCATCTTCCAGCGCTACATGGAGACGATCGGTCGGCCGGATCTCGGCGCGGATCCCGAGCTGGCCGTCAACGCGGGGCGCTGGCGACGTCGGAACGAACTGGACGCGGCCATCTCCGCCTGGACCATGCTGCACTCCCGCGACGAGGCGTTGGCGGTGCTCGATCGGGCCGGTGTGCCGTCGGGTCCCATCTACACGGCCGCCGACATCGTGCGCGACCCACAGTATCGAGCGCGCAACATGATTCAGACGTTCCCCGTCGACGTCGGTGGTGAGACACCGGTGGACGTGGGTTTCGTCGGTGTGGTGCCCGTCATCGGCGACGCGTCCATTCCCATCCGATCGCTCGGACCGGACCTCGGCGAGCACACCGCAGAAGTGCTGCGGGAACTGTTGGGACGCACCGAGAGCGAGCGCGACGCATGACGCGGATCCTGGTCACGCTGCCGATTCCGGAACCGGGTATGGAGATCCTGCGCCGCGCCGCCGACGTCGACGTGATCGCGCTCGATCACGTCGCGCTGGCGCAGCGATGCGCCTCCGGCGACTACGACGTGGTGGTGGCCCAGCTCCGGGACCGGTTCGACAGCGCGTCCCTCGCCAGTGCGCGCCTGCGGGGGATCTCCAACTATGCGGTGGGTGTCGACAACATCGACGTCGGCGCCGCCACCGCCCGAGGCATCGTCGTCGGGAACACTCCGGGCGTCCTGACCGATTCCACGGCGGACATCGCTCTGCTGCTGATGCTGGCCACAGCGCGTCGGGCGGTCGAGGCGGACCGGATGGTGCGCGCCGGTGAGTTCACCGGATGGGCACCGGAACTGATGCTCGGCACGGACGTGTCCGGACGGGTGCTGGGACTGGCCGGATTCGGGCGCATCGCCCGCGCGACGGCGCGGCGCGCTCTCGGGTTCGGTATGACGGTGCGGTTCTGCCCTCGCCCTCCGTCCGACAGGCCCGTCGACGACGAGGAGCTCGGCGAGTTCGGCGGTCGTGTCGAGCACGTCTCGTGGGACGAGTTGGTGGCGACGAGCGACTTCCTGTCCCTGCACGTTCCGCTGACCGAGTCGACGCACCACCTCGTCGACGCTCGGGTTCTCGGCGCGATGAAGACCTCTGCGATTCTGGTGAACACCGCGCGCGGGCCGGTGGTCGACGAGTCCGCTCTGGTGGAGGCGTTGCGCGGCGGCGTGATCGCCGGTGCGGGGCTCGACGTCTACGAGGACGAACCGGCCACGGCGCCCGGCCTGTCTGAGCTGGCCAACACCGTGCTGTTGCCGCACGTCGGGAGCGCGACGGTGTCGGTGCGGAGCGAGATGGCACGTCTCTGCGCGGAGAACGCCGTCGCGATGGCCGCCGGCACGCTGCCGCGCCACGCCGTCAATCCGGAGGCATGGGCGGACCAGTGAGAACTAGGTCGAGAGTGCGGAGTTGACCGCGTTCTCCGTTCGGGTCGGATCGTCCACCGTCAGGACGAGGCGATCGAACCGTCCGGTGCCGTCGAGCTCGATCACGATGTTGCGCACCGGGTCCCCGACGTTCCAGAACACCTTCTCGCCGTCACGGTGGAAGGTGCCTGCGTACTTTCCCGGTATCGAGAGGCCCGGAGCCCTGATGCCCCTGGGCTCACGCCGTACACCGGTGTCGACGGTTGCGCCCTTTACCTCGGACAGCGGAATGTCGAGTCGGCGCGTGAAGCTCCAGAGCTTGTCGAGGCCGTGGGGTTCGACGACCAGTCGGCCGTCGACGATGGTCACGGTGTTCATGCTGTGCCCTTTCTCTCGATGCAGGCGCGCGTGAGTATCGCGTCGCCCAGTGCCCGTGCGTCGATGTTCTCGGCAACCAACTTCTCGTGAATCTCCTGCCTCACCGAGGGATCGGAGGGGGCCAGATCCATGAGAGCGACGAGAAGCAGAGGCATTGTGGAGTGCGTCGAGCGCAGTGCGGTGAGGAACAGTCCGCGCTTGCTTCCGAACGCGTTGTAGAGGCTCGCCCGTCGGATGCCGACGGCGTCGAGGATCTGATCGACGGACGCGCCGGTGTAACCGTGACGGACGAACGTGTCGACCGCGGCCGCGAGCACAGTGTCCGTGTCGAACTCGCGCGGTCTCGGCATGCACCCATTCTAGACTGATCAGTCAATAATGGCGAGCGCCCGCCCGGCATCGACGAACGCGTCCACGTCGCGCGCAGTGTGCGCGAACGACGTCACGAGACGCACGACCCCCGGCTCCCACCGGTCGTCGTAGAACGTGAATCCGCGGTCGTGCAGTGCCTGTGTCAGAGCAGCGGGGAAGCGGAAGTAGGACATGTTCGCCGACGCGTCGCCCACGACCTCCACACCGGTGACCGGTCGTAGTCCCTCGCGTAGCCGCGCGGCCATCGCGTTGGCGTTCCGCGCATGACGCATCCAGAGATCGTTCTCCAGGTACGCGACCAGTTGCGCGCTCTGGAACCGCATCTTGGACGTCAGCTGGCCACCGCGCTTGTGTCGGAACGCCAGTTCGGTGGACAACGAGGGATCGAACGACACGATGGCCTCGGCGGTCATCGTGCCGTTCTTCGTGGCGCCGAAGGACAGGATGTCCACGCCTGCTCGCCAGGTCATCTCGGCCGGCGTGCACTCGAGGGCCACGAGCGCGTTGGCGAACCGGGCGCCGTCCATGTGCACGCGGAGTCCGGCATCGTGCGCGATGGTCGACACCTCGCGCACCTCGTCGAGGGTGTGGACGCTGCCCGTCTCGGTGACCTGCGTCAGGCTCACCACCGACGGCTGGACGCTGTGGACGTCGCCGCGTCGTCGCACGACCGCGGCACGCAGTGCGGTGGGATCCATCGTCGAACGGGGGCCGTCCACGAGGACGATCTTGGCGCCGTCGGTGAAGAACTCCGGAGCGCCGGCCTCGTCGTTGGTGATGTGGCCGTCGGGATGGGTGAGGATGCTGCCCCACGGCGGTGTGCACGCGGCCAGCGCCAGTCCGTTGGCCGCCGAACCGGTTCCGACGACGAACACGTCGACGGGTCGCTCGAAGACGCCGGCCATCAGGGTCGTGAGACGAGCGGACGTCGGATCGTTGCCGTACGGGGCTGCGAGCCCGGTCGATGCCTCCGCCATGGCCGCGAGGATCTCCGGGGCGGTGCCCGCGGCGTTGTCGCTGAGATATCCGGTGAGTGGGGCAGTGGTGCTCGTGGCCATACCCCCATGGTGGCAGAACCTCGACCGGCTACCGCAGCTCCGCCGCCAGCCGAGGGAGCAGCGCGAGGGGATTGGCGCGTTCCACCCGTGCCCGGTCGTCGCCGTCGAACACGTCGGACAGGCCGGGGGCCGGGTCGTTCGTGTCCGAGGCGGAGTAGGTGAGTCCGCTGAAGGGCCAGTCGGTTCCGAAGACGATGTGGTCGACGTCGGTCACCTCGAGCACCGACCGCAGCGACGACGCCGAGGCGGACAGTGCGGTGTCGTAATGGAAGCGTCGCAGTGCACCCTCGAGGCCGAGCAGCGACACGGACGGGATCTGGTCCGGTGCGACGGCGCGGGGCGCACCCAGCCGCGTGGCGAGGTACGGCAGGCAACCACCCGCGTGCGCGAGGACGAAGCGGATGTTCGGATACCGGTCGAGGGTGCCGGCCGCGATCATCTCGACCGCGGTCCGCGTGGTCTCGAACGGGAACTCGAGAAGGAAGCTCGGAAGCGGCAGTGGGGGAGCCGAACCCGCGGGAAGCTCGCCGGGGTGCACGAAGACGAGGGCGGACCGCGCGTCGAGTGACGCCATGATCGGCTCGAAGCGTGGGTGACCGAGGTAGATGCCGTCGTAGGACGACAGCAGAGCCACACCGTCCATTCCCAGCACGTCCAGGCCGTACGCGATCTCGGCGAGTGACGCCGGCACGTCCGGAAGTGGCACGGTGACCAGGGAGCCGAAACGAGTGGGATGCAGCCGCACCTGGTCGGCCGCGTAGTCGTTGCAGGAGCGCGCCAGGCGCACCGCCTCGAGGCCGTGCGCGAACCGCACACCGGGGTCGGAGATCGAGAGCACCTGGGCCGCGATACCGAACTCGTCCATGAACGCGAGAGCGGACTCCGGCGACCATGCGGGCATCGGTAGGCCGCCCGGAACGAGAAGACCGGCGCGCAGCACGGCCTCCCGATACAGCGGCGGGATCATGTGCGCGTGCAGGTCCACTCGATACGCACCCATGGGGGCGGCCGACGCCGTCGGTCCCGTGGCCCCGAGCAGGCCCGCGCCGAGTACGCCTCCGCCGATCAGTGTCTGCAGAGCCTGTCGTCGTGTCGCCATCGTCGTTCCCCCCGTGTGCGGACGCCGTCCACCCGGCCCCGCGGCAACGTAACAGGCTCCGGTGCCACTTCTGATGGTTTCATCGGAGTTCGGGACGGGTCACGAGTCGACGTGGTCACTCGTGTCGTCCAGTCGGCCTGCCGCGGCGCGTCGACGCAGGACCTCGCGGTGTCCGAACGTCGCGCCGAGAATCTGCTCCTGGTCGGCCACGGTGCTGCCGACGGCGCCCGCCACGGTGCCGAGCGATGCCGAGAGCCACGCCAGGCGCACATAGTCGGAGACGTTCGCCGACCGCATGATCTGTTCGGACAGGAACGACGGAGAGATCACCACTGCGGCCGCGGCGCCCACCACCAGGAACAGAACCGCGTACATGGTGACGACTCCGGCGGCGACCGTGCCGAGGGTGGCGAGGTTGTACATCGTCCGGTCGATTCCCGGATCTCGCCGAGTGTGCCTCTCCCACAATCCGTTCGGAAAGATGAGCCAGGCCGTCACAGCCAGCAGGGCGGTCGCGGACACCGCTGTCAGACGCATGATCGACATCGACGCCGCCATCTGCCAGATGCTCGAGTAGAAGAGGCCGAAGGCGGACGTCGCGGTCGCCGCGGCGAGTGCGCCCGACAGTGTCGGTACCAACCGCCACGGGCGGTTGGTACGGATCATGCCCGCGACCACCCGCGCTCGTCCCAGGAGGGCGGGCGCCACCAGGGCGTCGTGGCCGGACACGGTGAACCAGTGCGCGAGACCGGTGGCGGGATCGGGTCGGTCGACTCCTGTGGTCTCCCGCATCGCTTCCAGCGCGGCCAGCGTGACGGCGCGCGCACGCCGCGCGACCCGGTGGGTGCCGAACGACGGAACGTAGACCACCACCATCGACGGCCCGACGATCTCCGCCAGGACGGGGCGCGACCGCACCCGCCGCGGAATCTCGGACACGCACACGGTGAGCGTGTCCTCGCTGCCTCCGGTGTTACCGAGCAGGGAGGCCCAGGTGTCGAGATCGGGGCTTCCGCTCGGCACCGGCGGCAGCGGGATCGCGAGCCGGTCGACGGTGAGCAGGTTTCCGTCGAGCGTGGTGGATCCGTCGAGACCCGCGACCACGGACTCGGCGACGGCGGCGGCGAAGCCGGGATCGGACGCGACTCTGACGACGGGCATCCTGGTCGGCTACCCGTCGTGGTCGTTCGGAAACGGCGGGCTCTCTATGCACGCAGTGGTTCGTCCCGCCGATCACTCATCGTCGAGCTTGAAGCCGACCTTCAACGTCACCTGGAAGTGCGCGACCGCGCCGTTCTCGATGTGTCCGCGGGTCTCGATGACCTCGAACCAGTCCAGCTCCCGCAGTGTGCTGCTCGCGCGTGAGATGGCCTTGCGGATGGCGTCGTCGACACCCTCCGTCGAGGTTCCGACGATCTCGGTGACGCGATAGACATTGTCGCTCATGGTGTGCCCTTCACTCGGAGACAGTTCCCCGGTCATCGTGCGTCCTCGGGCGTCGTCCGGTCCAGGGTTCCGATCATCGCGGTTCGACGCGGTCGAGCATCCGTGTCCGTTTCGGAAGTGGGTGGCTCGGGTAGGAGACGTGCGGCGGCAGCGGCGGCGCGTGCGTCGGCGTGGACGCCCGGTGAGGTTGAGACCACAGCCTGCCGACGGAACGGCCTCCCCGCACGGACCACACGGGCGGGAGGCCGTTTCCGTGTGCTATTCGGAGTCGCGCGGAGGCCGGATCGACTCAGTCCGCGACGGTGAGACCGTGCGCGTGCACGTAGGCGAGTGCCTGGACCGTGTCGATGCGGGCTCCCTCGAGCACGGCCGACGTCCAGAATGTGGCATCGGCGATGCTGCCCCGCAGATCCGCATCGTTCAACCGGAGCCCGGAGGTGCGGGCACCGCCGAAATCCACACCGCGCAGCGTGGCCTTGCGGAGATCGGTCCCGACGAGGTTGGCGTCACGCAGGCGCGCCCCGGTGAGGTCGAGTCCGCGGAGGTCGAGACCGCCGAGCGAGGTGAGCATGAGGTCGACCTCGTCGAAGACGGCGGGCGTGATGCGAGAGTCGGCGATGGCGGAGCCGAGAAACGATGTGCTTCGAAAAGTACTGTGCCACAACCGGCTCCGACGAAACTCGCAATTGCGGAAGGCCGACCCGATGTGCGTCGAGTCCGTCAGGTCCACGCCGGAGAAGTCGCAGTCGGTGAAGACGACGCCGTGGGTGGTCAGACCACCGAGGTCCGCGTCGATGAAGCTGCAGGACGTGTACGAACGCCTCTCCCACCGCTGGCCGTGTGCGTCGCTCTCGTTGTAGTTCTCGTCCTCGAACGACCGGTCGGCGAATTCGTCCTCCACACGGGGGACTCTAGCGGGAAGGCCGGAGGCCGGTCGGGGTGCAGCGGGAAGGCCGGAGGCCGGTCGGGGTGCAGCGGGAAGGCCGGAGGCCGGGATGTCGTCGGTCAGGCGGTCGGGCGGGCGGTGGGGCCCATCCGCGGCACGCTGGCGGGGAGCACGGCGTCGACGAGAGCCGCCGCTCGTGGGTCCACGTCCGCATCGGTCCGGGCGATGAACGTCGTGGTGCTGGTGCACACGTCCTCGCCGTGCGACGTCAGATGGTTCTGGACCACCAGGATGTCGTTGCCTGCGAACTGGCGGATCGACAGCACCTGAAGTGTGGACACCAGCTGATCTCCCTGCATCACCGGGCGATGCAGAACGAAGCTCTGATCGGTCTGCATGACCGCTGTGATCTCGTACTCCACGAGGATGTGGGCGAAGAGATAGTCGATGGCGATCGATCCGACGACGCTCACGAAGGTCGCGGGCGCCACGAGTCCCTCGTATCCCAACTCGGCCGCAGCGGCCTCCTTGTGGTGCGCCGGATGTTCGTTCTGGATGGCGCGGGAGAGTTCGCGGATCTTCTCGCGGCCGACCTCGTAGTAGTCGGGGATGACGTAAGCGTGTCCGACCAGGCGGGAGCTGCGTTCGAACCGGTGATCGGGCTCGTGCGGAACGAGCGGGCGAGTCTCGTGAGCACCCGTCACGGAGTCGTCGGTCACCGAATTGCTGGTCACGTGGAACCTTCCCCTGGGGCGCGCCCACCGCCATCGGCACACGCATATGTGAATAAATCCTACTTCGCGTGTGAATATCCACAAATGCGGCGTTCGAACCCGACCGGTCGCATCCCGATCAGGTGTCGGACCGGCCGCGTCGACTGTCGAGGTATGCCCTCGCCCGGAGTGACCGCAGCCATTCCGGACCGGGCCGCACACTGTCGGGAGTGCGCCGGATCGGGTCGAACGACAGGTCGCCACCGGACTCGTCGACCGAGTTCAGCGTCAGTTCGGCCAGCGGGACGTACGCCCCGGTGCCCTCTGCCTGCTCGAACTCGAAGACCAGCGGCCGCGCTCGCACGGCGTCGACGATGGAGTCCAGGGTGGGCAGCGGCGGCGTGGCGACGGCCCGCGCGCGGACCCACCACTGACCACCCTCGAACTGCAGTGGCATCAGTGTCGAGAAGGAGGCCGTCTCGAACGCGAGCACCGGGAGCGGAACGCACCGCGTGACGACGTCCCGCCCGGCGCTGGCCAGGAGCATGTCCCACGCACCGTCGGCCCGGTCGGTCGGCGGGAGACGCAGCGCGAGACCCGCGACGTCGGGAACACGTCGGGGCAGCCCGAGCGCGGTGGACAGGCGCACCGTCACCTCGCACGAGCCCACGGGCAGTCCGGCGTCGCCCTCGGCGGTACGGCGGAGAGTGCCCGTCAGAACCTTCCCGTTCGGGTGGAACAGTGTGGCGTGGCGCAGCGCCGACCCCAGTCCGAACGGCAGGGCCAGCGCTCGCACGGGCATGGACGTCTCGTTCACGCTCGGGGATTGCCCGGTGCACGACGTGAGGAAACGTCGCCGCTCAGGCTCCGTCGTGAGCCTTCTGCAGGTCGGCGACCACGATCTTCGACATCGACAGCATGGCCTGCACGACGCGCTGGGACGCGGCCGGATCCGGGGTGCTCATCAACTGCATCAGCTGGACCGGGACGATCTGCCAGGACACCCCGAACTTGTCCTTGCACCAGGCGCACCGGCCCTCGGATCCACCGTCGGAGGTGAGCGCGTTCCAGTAGCGGTCGACCTCATCCTGCCCGTCGCAGCTGACAGCCATGGACACGGCCTCGGTGAACGGGAACTGCGGCCCCCCGTTCAAGGCATTGAATCGTTGACCGAAGAGCTCGAAGTCGACCATCATCGCGCGGCCGGGGGTGCCGGGTCCGCCGTCGCCGTAGCGGCTCACGTTCAGGATCGCTCCCGTGCCGAACGTCGAGAGGTAGAACTCTGCTGCCTCCTCGGCCCGGTCGTCGAACCACAGTGTCGGCGTGATCTTCTGCATCGTGAGGTCCTTCGTCTTCGGATGGCGGACCGAACTCGACCCGTCAGCCGTGTCGACTCCGGCCGACGGCGAAAGTCATCGCGCGATGCCGGCGGTCAACAGTGTGGCCAGCTCCCGGTAGGCGGCGGCGTCGTCCAGGCCCGTGCGACGGGCGAGGGCGCGGCTCTGGATCGAGACCATCACCGACGCGGCGACGTCGGCGACGAACGCGGCGTGGACGTCCCGCACGTCGCCGGCGCGGACCCCGTCGTCGATGATGCCGCGGACTCGCTCGGCCGCGATGGCGGTGTTGCGTTCGTAGACGAGCCTCGACGGCTCGAAGTCCGCGAGGTCGGTCATGAACCGTTCCGACGCCGGCGCAAGTGCTTCACCGACCGCGCCCAGATACGCCGCGAGGCGCTCGCGGGTGCCCGTCGCGGCGTCGGAGGCCGCGTCCACCCGGACCGCTGCCGAAGTGAAGAAGTGCACCGCCGCGGAGCGAACGAGATCGTCCTTGCTCGCGGCGAGGGTGTACAGCGTGCTCTTCGAGCACCGCAGGCGGGCGGCGATGTCGTCGAGGGTGAGGTGCGCGAAGCCTTCGGCCAGGAACAGGGCCACCACGGAGTCGAAGAGCTGCGCGCGCCGCGCCGTCGCGTGAGCTGCTGTCATGGTGAGCGACAGTACTGCAGAACGTCATGCAGTACTGTTGTAGTACTGAGTCGGCTGCTGCAGTACTGGTGCCGCCTCATCCGATCCGCGACCGAGACGAGGACCCATGGCTGTCGAACGACTGCTGCCGAACGACGACGCACGTGACCTTCTTCAGTTGACCCGCGACATCGCGGACAAGGTCCTCGACCCGATCGTCGACGAACACGAGAAGGGCGAGACCTATCCCGAGGGCGTCTTCGCCACGCTCGGCGAGGCGGGGCTGCTCAGCCTGCCGTACCCGGAGGAGTGGGGCGGCGGCGGTCAGTCGTACGAGGTCTATCTGCAGGTGCTCGAGGAACTGGCGTCGCGCTGGGCCGCCGTGGCCGTCGCCGTGAGCGTGCACGGACTCTCGTGCCACCCGCTGATGTCTTTCGGGTCCGGGGACCAGAAGTCGCGGTGGCTGCCGGACATGCTCGGTGGGCGCACGATCGGCGCCTACAGCCTCTCGGAGCCACAGGCGGGAAGTGACGCGGCCGCCCTGTCCTGCAAGGCCGTGGCCGGTCCGGACGGGTACACCGTCACCGGGTCGAAGGCCTGGATCACGCACGGCGGCAAGGCGGACTTCTACACGCTCTTCGCGCGCACCGGTGAGGGCTCGCGGGGCATCTCCTGCTTCCTCGTGCCCGCCGACCTCGAGGGTCTCTCCTTCGGAGCCCCGGAGGAGAAGATGGGGCTGCACGCCATTCCCACGACGGCCGCCCACTACGACGGCGCGGTGCTGTCGGCCGACCGCCGCATCGGCGAGGAGGGTCAGGGGCTCGGCATCGCGTTCAGCGCCCTCGACGCCGGGAGGTTGGGCATCGCCGCCGTCGCCGTCGGCATCGCCCAGGCCGCGCTCGACGACGCCGTGGCCTATGCGCAGGAGCGAACGACGTTCGGCCGCAAGATCATCGATCATCAGGGACTCGGGTTCGTGCTGGCCGACATGGCAGCGGCGGTCGACTCGGCCCGCGCGACGTACATCGACGCGGCACGTCGCAAGGATGCCGGGCTGCCGTTCTCGCGTCAGGCCTCCGTGGCCAAGCTCGTGGCGACGGACGCGGCGATGAAGGTGACGACCGACGGCGTGCAGGTGTTCGGAGGCTACGGCTACACCCGAGATTTCCGGGTCGAGCGGTACATGCGCGACGCGAAGATCACGCAGATCTTCGAGGGCACCAACCAGATCCAGCGTCTGGTGATCAGCCGGTCGCTGGCCTGACCCCCGTGCGCCTCGTGCGTACCGCTGGATGCGCAAAGGGCGCACGGGGCGATAGCCTCCCGCCATGAGCTCGTTCATCGGAATCCCGGAGGCCGCCCTCGACTTCTACGAGGATCTCGAGGTCGACAACAGCAAGACCTGGTGGGCCGAGCACAAGCACGTCTACGACGAGTCGGTCCGCACGCCCATGACCGCGCTCACGGAGGTGCTGGCCGAGGAGTTCGGGGCAGCCAAGCTCTTCCGGCCGCACCGCGACGTCCGCTTCTCCAAGGACAAGGTGCCGTACAAGACGCACCAGGGCGCCTACGTGCAGGTGGCGCCGTCCACGGGGTGGTACGTGCAGGTCGACGCCTCCGGCCTCATGGTCGCCGGCGGGTTCTACGCGTCCACGTCCGACTCCATCGCCCAGTTCCGCGCCGTCGTCGACGACGAGGTCCGTGGGACGGAGCTCGCGCGGATCGTGGCCGACCTGGAGAGCCGCGGGTACGACCGCGGCGGTGACCGGCTGAAGACCTCGCCGCGCGGCTACGACGCGGATCATCCCCGCATCGATCTGCTGCGCCACAAGTCCCTGACGGCAGGACGGTCCTTCGGCTGCCCGCCGTGGCTCGACACACCGGAGTGCGCCGATCACGTCCGGGCCGCCTGGCGAGACCTCACGCCGCTACTCGAATGGTGCCGTCAGGTGCTCGCCTGACGTGCCAGCACGGCCAACTGGAGTTCCATCAGCAGTCGCGCGGCGGGATCGGACAGGTCGGTCCCGGTGATCTCCTCGGCCCGTCGGACCCGATAGCGCAACGTGTTCGGGTGCACGTGCAGGTCGGCCGCGGCCCGGCGCACGTCGGACGGGTGCCGCAGATACATCGCGATGCTCTCGCGTAGCGACGAGGACGTGCGTGCGTCGTACTCGACGAGCGCCGCCATGCGCGGATCGTGCAGCGAGGGGTGCGCGAGGAGCAGATCGACGATCTCACCGAGCAGCACGGACGTCCGCGAATCGGCGAGTGTGGTCACCCTGTCGTCTGCTCCGGCGGTCCCGTCCAGGACGCGATCGACCTCGAGCCGAGCGGCGGCGACCTCGGACAGGGCGGCCACCGGCGATGCCACCGCGGCCCGCAACCGGATCCCCGTGCGCACCTCGATGCCGTCGAGCAATCGGCGAGTCCACGACGGCACCGAGGTCTCCGCGCGGGTCCGTGGGACGAGGACGTAGATGCGGTCGCCGAGAGTGGTGACCAAGGACAGGCGGTGAAAGGAACTGGCGTGCAGTCGGATCGCGCCGGACAGATCGGCCATCGTGGCCGACGAGGGGGCATCCGGCGCGGTGCCGTCCAGCGCGGCGAGACCGATCACCGCCGCCGGCCCGTCCGTCGGAATGGACAGGGCTGCGGCGAGCGAGGGCACATCGACCCCGCCGCCACGAGCGCCGAGCAGTCTCTGGATCTGCACCGCCTCGTTCGTGGGTGCCTCGAGGATGCGCGTGATCAATCGTGCCGCCACCGCGGCCGCGCCCTGCAGCACGCTGGGGGCATCGTCGGTGAGCGGGCGTCGACCCTCCTGGATCCACAGCGTGCCGATCAGTCTCGGTGTGCTCGAACCATCGTGCGTGGCAGTCGTTCTGATGCCGGCGACCAGTCGACGTCGGATACCCAGATCGGGGTGCGCCGGCACCTCGACCACCTCGTCGGAGCGGCGGACCGCGTCGTAGACACCCCACTGCTCCAGTCGCCGGAGATACTCCGCGGGGCCTTCTCGGCCGAGAATGGACAGGGTCCGCAGCTCGTCCGCCTGATCGTCCGACGCCGAGTAGGCCAACACGTGCGACCGCTGGTCCTCGATGCTCACCATTCCGCGCGTGAGCACCGCGACGGTGTGCGCCAGCCCGAAGAGATCGGTGTCCGCGCCCACGAGTCCCGCCAGTTCGGACGGTTCCGCGGACGACGGTGGAGGGGTGGTGATCGACGGCGAGGAATGGTCGAGCACGCCGCGCACCATCGACAGGAGGCGGTCCCAGCGGGTCTGCGTGTGCACCGCGACGAGGGCGACGCCGGCCGTGCGGGCCGCGTGCTGCATCAGCGTCGACGAGGCGGCGATCTTCGACATCACCGCGGTGGGTCGAAGGTCGCTGCTCCGCGTCGCCAGATCGTCGAACCACGCCACTGCGTCCGCTTCCCGCACGCCCGCCAGCAGATAGAGGTCCGCCGCGGCGGCGGTCGTGTAGAGCTCGGCGGCCAGATCGTCGGCGTCGACGAGCGTCACCGACCCGATCGGCACATCCGACCCTGCCGGTGCGACGAGCACCTCGACGAACGCGGCGTGCAGCGCACGCACGATCGAATCGAGAGTCGACGAGGTGCGGGTCATGCCGTGCACTCTAGGTGTCGTTCGTCCGATCGAACAGGGGTTGGCTTTGTTCTTTGGCCGATGGGCCGAATATCGGAGACGCCGCGTCCGCTTGGCTGAACCCACCGACCCGGCAAGACGACCCGACACCGAGGACCGACATGGACGCCGTCACCGCAGTACCCACCCCCCTGAACGAGCCGGTGCACACGTACGCACCCGGCAGCGCCGAGCGAGCGCGGCTCACCCACCATCTGGACCGACTCGCCGCTACGCCCACCGAGATCACCCAGGTCATCGGCGGAGACCACCGCGACGCGACGGGCCCGCGCGAGGACGTCGTGCAACCGCACCGGCACGCGTCCGTCATCGGATCGTTCGCGAATGCCACCCACCAGGACGTGCGCGACGCCATCGACGCGGCGACCGCCGCCGCACCTGCGTGGCGATCGCTGCCCTTCGACGAGCGCGCCGCAGTCTTCCTCCGCGCCGCGGATCTTCTCGCCGGGCCGTGGCGCGAGACCATCGCGGCCGCCACCATGCTGGGGCAGTCGAAGAGCGCGTACCAGGCCGAGATCGACGCACCCTGCGAGCTGATCGACTTCTGGCGCTTCAACGTCTCGTTCGCCCGGCAGATCATGGCCGAACAACCGGTCTCCGCGCCCGGCGTCTGGAACCGCGTCGAGTACCGCCCCCTCGAGGGCTTCGTCTACGCCATCACCCCGTTCAACTTCACCGCCATCGCGGGCAACCTCCCCACGGCACCGGCACTCATGGGCAACACCGTGCTGTGGAAGCCGTCGCCCACCCAGGCCGTCGCCGCGTACCTCACGATGCAGCTTCTCGAGGCCGCCGGACTGCCCCCCGGCGTCATCAATCTCGTGCTCGGTGACGGGCCCCTCGTCTCCGAGGTCGCACTCGCCGATCGTCGTCTCGCCGGCATCCACTTCACCGGCTCGACACCGACGTTCCAGCGGCTGTGGCGCGAGGTGGGCGAGAACATCGCCGGCTACGACACCTACCCGCGACTGGTCGGTGAGACCGGGGGCAAGGACTTCGTCGTCGCCCACAGCTCCGCGGACCCGGACGTGCTCACCACGGCGCTGATCCGCGGTGCCTTCGACTTCCAGGGTCAGAAGTGCTCCGCGGCGTCGAGGGCCTTCGTGCCGTCGTCGGTGTGGAAGAGGATGGGGGACACGCTCGTCGACACCGCGTCGTCGCTGCGCTACGGCGACGTCACCGATCTGTCGAACTTCGGCGGGGCCGTCATCGACCGGAAGGCCTTCGACCGCAACGCGGCTGCCCTCGAGCGCGCGAAGTCCACCCCGGGCATCACCATCGCCGCCGGCGGCACCTGCGACGATTCCGTCGGGTACTTCGTGGACCCGACGATCCTGCTCGGCGACGACGCCGGCGACGAGGCGTTCCACACCGAGTACTTCGGCCCGATCCTCGCCGTGCACGTCTACGACGACTCGAAGCCCGGAGCGTTCGAGAACACGCTCGCCATGGTCGACAGCGGGTCGAAGTACGCCCTGACCGGATCGATCATCGCCAACGATCGCGCCGCCGTCGCGCAGGCCACCGAGGCCCTGCGCTTCGCCGCCGGCAACTTCTACGTCAACGACAAGCCGACCGGCGCCGTCGTCGGACAGCAGCCGTTCGGCGGTGCTCGCGCGTCGGGCACCAACGACAAGGCCGGATCACCGCAGAACCTGCTCCGGTGGGTCTCCGCGCGCACCATCAAGGAGACCTTCGTGCCGGCCGTGGACCACACCTACCCGCACCAGGGAGTCTGACCGATGGCCACCAATCCGCTCCGCCCCGTCCTGCTCGCCGCCGGACGGTCGCACCGCCTCGAACGCGTCGTCGCGCGGTCCGTCCTGACCAGGTCGCTCGTCGAACGCTTCATCGCCGGCAGCACCGAACGGGAGGTGGTCGGTGCCGTAGCGGACCTGCTCGGGTCCGGCCGCTTCGTCAGCGTCGATCACCTGGGCGAGGACACCACCGACGCGGCGCAGGCCACCGCGACCGTCGACGCGTATCTGTCACTACTGCAGGAATACTCGCGCCTCCACACCCCCCGGCCTCCGGCCTTCCCGTCCAACTCCGGCCGGCCCCCGGCCTTCCCGCTGGAGATCTCGCTGAAGCTCTCGGCACTCGGACAGTCGCTGCCCGACGACGGCCACGCCGTGGCCCTGGCCAACGCCCACAAGGTGTGCGCCGCCGCGGATGCCGCGGGAGTGTGGGTCACCGTCGACGCCGAGGACCACACCACCACCGACTCGACTCTCGCGATCGTGCGGGAGCTCCGCAAGGACTTCCCGACTCTCGGCACCGTCCTGCAGGCGTACCTGCACCGCACCGAACAGGACTGCCGCGAGCTCTCCGGGCCCGGATCACGAATCCGGTTGTGCAAGGGCGCGTATCGCGAACCGGCCGGTGTGGCCTTCCAGAAGAAGGCGGACGTGGACGCCTCGTACGAACGGTGCCTGCGGGTGCTCATGGAGGGGGAGGGCTACCCCATGGTGGCGTCCCACGATCCCCGCATGATCGAGGCGGCGCGACGAGACGCGGCCGAGCTGGGACGTGGACCGGACGACATGGAGTACCAGATGCTCTACGGCATCCGCGACGGTGAGCAGACACGCCTGGTGTCGGAGGGGTACCGCGTCCGCGTGTACGTGCCCTTCGGTACCCAGTGGTACGGGTACTTCATGCGGCGGTTGGCGGAGCGCCCGGCGAACCTGACGTTCTTCCTCCGGTCACTGCTGACCCGCTCCTGACCCCTCGCCGCGCGCGCGATTCGCGCGTCCGTCGAAACTCCCGTCCCGGCACTCCTCGCCGAGGGCGGGAGTGAAGACGGTGTCACCGCAGGTGCGGCAGTGGTGCGTGCGATGGTGGCCGATACCGCACGAGCAGGACCTGGCTCCCACGAGAACCGAACGCGCTTGCAGCACATGACCGTTGCTGCAGGTGGCCGGTGCCTCCTCGTGCCAGACACCGTTCATCAGGTGCAGTCGGCGCCGACGGTTCATCACGGACGTCTCCTCGGGAATCACACGTCACGAGGGAAGGTCTGACGTCGGGTGGTGCAGTGCTTCTCACCCTACACAGGTATCGAACACATGTTCGACTCGGGTGGATCGATCAGACGAGCGCGACGCGGGCCACCGCGCCGGAGGTGGGGAACGGTGATCCGCCCGCGGGTTCCACGGTCACCGAGAGTGCGGTGGCGCCGTCTACGGGCACGGACGCCGGCTGGGACAGATCGTCGGCATCCATCGTCCCGACAGAGACGGGCGAGCCCTCGATGAGCCAGACCTGGTAGACCGATCCGGCGGGAGGTGCTGCGACATCCGTCATGCGGAGCACGGCGCGCTCGTCACCGGGGGTGTACTGCACGCTCATGGTGCCGCCTCCGGCCACCGGGGATTCGAGCGGTGCCGCGACGGTCGCGGTGGGAGCCGACGGAGTCGCGTTCTGCTGCACGGCCACCGCCCCGCCCACGCCGACGACCACCGCAGCGGCGGCCGCCATCGCGGCGACGCGCCACCCGCGTCGGCGGCTGGGACGAAGGGGGAGGACGGTCGCGCCGTCGCGGTCGACCTGCGCCGTGTCCTCCACGGCCCCCAGGATGCGGACCCGGAGGTCCGCGGGAGCGGGAGTGCGCGTCGCGTCCGACGTCACGGCCATCGTCTCGCGGACGTCGCGGACGATCGCGTCGAACCTGCGCTTGGTGTGGGCGTCCGAGTCGTCGAGGCGAGTCATGGTCTCGTACTGCTCCGAGGCTGCCATGGCGTCGAGGGCACACAGGTACGCGAGCTCGAGCAGGTCCCGATCCGGCAGCTGCACGGGTCGTTCGGGCGAACCGTGATCGCTCATCTCGGGCTGCCTCCATGCGTGTGGTCGGTGGGTCAGGTAAGAGTGGGCGAAAAGTACCCCCGTCACATCCACGGCCGTGCTCTCCTGGCTGATACATCGGGTATTCGGCGCGCTCGCCGCACCGGATGGGCGGAGGGTGTCAGCTCGGCCCGCCGTCGTCGACCAGTCGCGGCCGCAGGTGCTCGAAGATCAGTGTGGTCTCGGTTGCGGCCACCGACGGATGAGCACTGAGGTTCTGGACGACGAAGTCCCTCAGGTGCGCCGAGTCCGTCATCGCGACGTGGATCAGATAGTCGTCGGCACCGGCGATGAAGTAGACGTCGAGCACCTCGGGGAACATCGTGAAGGACTCCGCGAACTCGCCCAGGTGTCGCCGAGCACCCGCCAGCAGCCGCACCGCGATCATGGCCTGCAGGCCCTGTCCCAGTGCCGCCGGATCGATGTCGGCGTGGAAGCCGCGGACGACCCCGCGCTCGACCAGTGATCGGACGCGTCCCAGACACGTCGACGGGGCGATCCCGGCGCGGGCGGCCAGGGTGTTGTTGGGGATGCGGGCGTCGTTCGCCAGTTCACGCAGGATGACGCGATCGATCCGGTCCAGAGATGCCGGCCGAAGATTGTTCGGTCGCACCGGGGCGGACAGACCCGTATTCGACGATTCAATGTCCATGAGGCCAGTCTACGAAATTATCGTCACTTCGATTGCGAGCTGATCGAACGAAGTTCACGATTATCGGACATGACGAGTCATCCGGTAAGGGCGAAGGGCGCACCATGAGAATCGGCATACCGCGGGAACTGAAGAACCACGAATACCGGGTGGCGGCGAGCCCGGCGGGAGTACACGACATGGTCGTGCACGGTCATCGCGTCGTCGTCGAGACCGAGGCGGGCGCGGGATCGTCGTTCTCGGACAACGACTTCAAGGCTGCCGGCGCGGAGATCTCGAACTCGGCCGACGAGGTGTGGGCCCGCGCCGAGTTACTGCTCAAGGTGAAGGAGCCGATCGAGGCCGAGTACCACCGGCTGCGGTCGGGGCAGGTCCTGTTCACCTATCTCCATCTCGCCGCGTCGGCGGCGTGCACCGATGCCCTCGTCGCGTCCGGCACCACGGCGATCGCCTACGAGACGGTGACCGGCGCGGGCGGCAGTCTGCCGTTGCTCGCACCGATGAGCGAGGTCGCCGGCCGGCTCGCGACCCAGGCCGGGGCGTACCACCTGATGGCGCAGACGGGCGGTCGCGGCGTGCTGATGGGCGGCGTTCCCGGAGTGAGTCCGGCGAAGGTGGTGGTGATCGGTGGCGGAGTGTCGGGATCCAATGCCGTGGCGATGGCACACGGGCTCGGTGCGGACGTGACGGTGTTCGACCTCGACATCGCCAAGCTGCGGACCATCGACGCGCAGTACCGCGGCCAGGTCAAGACAGTGGTGTCGAACAGGTGGGAGCTCGAGCAGGCGGTCGTGGCCGCCGACCTGGTCATCGGGGCGGTCCTCGTCCCGGGTGCGAAGGCGCCGACAGTGGTGTCCAACGCACTGGTCGCGCGGATGAAGGCCGGGTCCGTGCTCGTCGACATCGCCATCGATCAGGGCGGGTGCTTCGAGGACTCGGCCCCCACCACGCACGACGATCCCACCTTCCCGGTGCACGATTCGGTCTTCTACTGCGTCGCCAACATGCCGGGCTCGGTTCCTCGCACGTCGACGCAGGCGCTGACCAACGCGACGCTCCCGTTCGTTCTCGCTCTCGCCGACCAGGGCTGGGAGCAGGCGTGCGCCACCGTTCCCGGGCTCGCCGACGGTCTCAGCGTGCATGCCGGCACCCTGCTGTCGGACACCGTGAGAACGGCGCTGGGTCGCTAGAGTCGGCCGGTATGACTGTCATCGAGGTCGACACCGGAACCGATCGCATCGAGGCGACACTCGAGGTCCCCGCAGGGGAAGGGCCCTGGCCCGCCGTCGTGATCGTGCACGACGTGTTCGGCATGACCGACGACATCAGGTCCATCGCCCGGCGCTTCGCCGACCAGGGCTATGTCGCGTTGGTGCCGGATCTCTACGCCCGCGGTGGCCGCGCCAAGTGTGTGACAGGAGTGTTCCGGTCGCTACTCGCGCGCTCGGGCAGGGCGGTGGACGACCTGCTGGCGTGCCGCGACACCGTCACCGCGCGCGCCGACACCACCGGCGCGGTGGGCATCGTCGGGTTCTGCATGGGCGGAGGCTTCGCTCTGGCGCTGGCACCCAGAGGGTTCGAGGCGAGCGCGCCCTTCTACGGCATCCTGCCCCGTCACATCGAGTCGGCCCTCGAGGGCACGTGTCCGATGGTCGCGAGTTTCGGCAAGCGAGATCCGATGCTGCCGGGCGCCGGCCCGAAGCTCGAGAAGGTGTTGCAGGACAAAGGTGTTGCCCACGACGTCGTGACCTATCCCGGTGCCGGCCACAGTTTCGCGAACAACTTCGGATCGGGTCCGGGTGCTCTGGTCATGCGTGTCACCGGATTCGGCTATCAACACGAGCAGGCCGAGGACGCCTTCGCCCGGGTGTTCACCTTCTTCGGTGAACACGTCCGGTCGCGCTGACGCCCACGAGGCTCAGCGGCCGACGGCCGGACCTTGCAGCGCCCCGCGAACTTCACCCGTCTTGGGCTCGACCGCGCCGCGACTCTTGACCCAGCGGCTGGGCAGCTTGCCCACCAGCTCGCCGAGCGGGTTCACCGCAGCGGCGAGGACGTCCACGGTGTCCTGCAGAATCTCCACGCTGACGCTCATGCGCTCGAGGTTGGGCGCCAGCGAACTGAGCGACTCGGCGACGGTCACGAGCTGATCCAGTGGACCGTTGCGTGCCGTCAGCCGCTGGATCGCGCCTTCTTCACCGAGCAGCGTCTCGACGAGCCCGCCCTTGGCGAGGGCGTTGTCGATGACCCCGTTCTCACGGGTCAGCGCCTCGATCACGCCGCCCTCCTTGGTCAGGAGTTCGACCGGGCCGTCCTTCGCGGTGAGGCGCTCGATGGGTCCGTCGACAGCCGTGAGTCGATCGAGCAGACCGCCCTCGGCGAGGAGGCGATCGAGTGCACCGTCCTCCGCGAGGACGCGGGTGAGGGGGCCGTCGTCCGCCAGGATGCGTTCGAGAGGACCGCCGGGCTCGAGCAGTCGATCGAGGGTGCCGCCCTTGCTCGTCAACCGGTCGACGGCGCCGCCGGGCTCGAGCAGTCGGTCCAGCGGGCCGCCGGGCCGCAGCGCGTGACCCAGTGCGCGGTCGTCGGAGGTGAGCTCGGCCAACTGCCCGAGAAGCTGCAGCGGGCCGCTCCGAGGACTGGCCAGGGTGATGGCGTCGAATGACCCGGAAGCGCCTGCGGCCAGCGCCATCCGGGTGGTCGCGACAGCCGACTCGGCCACCCCGACCGCCGACTCGGCGACGGCCAATCCGACACGCACCGGCAGTGTGACCGCGGACACCCAGTTCATGGGGTCACTCTAACCCGCGGCGGGGAGGCCGGAGGCCGGTCGGGATGGGACGGCGGGGAGGCCGGAGGCCGGTCGGGATGGGACGGCGGGGAGGCCGGAGGCCGGTCGGGATGGGACGGCGGGGAGGCCGGAGGCCGGTCGGGACGGGACGGCCGGAGGCGCGGTCAGTGGGCGAGCTTGAGTCCGATGACGCACCCGACGAGCCCTGCGATGAGCGCGATGCGGATCGGCGTCGCGGACTCGGTGCCGGACACCATCGCGTAGACGACGGTGAGCGAGGCGCCGATGCCCACCCACACCGCGTAGGCGGTGCCGGTCGGGATGGTCCGCATGGCGAAGGCGAGGCCGCCCATGCTGACGACGAGCGCCGTGCCGAAGACGATGGTGGCGACGGGCTTCGTGAAGCCCTCGGACTTGCCCAGTGCGGTGGCCCAGACGGCCTCGAACACGCCCGACAACACCAGAATGATCCATGCCATGAGTGGTCGACTCTCCTGGCACCGTCTTGTCGCTGGCCGGGTACGGTGCGCTCGTCCGGGTCTGTGTCGCAGTCTGTCCTCCACGGTAGCAAAGCGGACACGACGCCGGATCAGGGCTCACAGGAACCTCACAGCGACACCCCGGGCAGGAACCAGCAACGCCGGACACCGTGGCACTCGTGAGCGAGAATTCCGTCATGACGACTCCCCGACCGCAGACCACCGCCGAAGCGACGGTGCTGGTGGTCGACGACGAGCCGACCATCGTCGAACTGTTGTCGGTCAGTCTGAAGTTCCAGGGTTTCGAGGTCCGCACGGCGCTGGGTGGGCCCGCAGCTCTGGACGTCGCCCGGACCTTCAAGCCGGATGCCTTGATCCTGGACGTGATGATGCCGGACATGGACGGCTTCGGGCTGCTCCGACGACTGCGCGCCGACGGCATCGACGCACCCGTCCTGTTCCTCACGGCGCGGGACTCGGTGGAGGACAAGGTGACCGGTCTGACCATGGGTGCGGACGACTACGTCACCAAGCCGTTCAGTCTGGAGGAAGTGGTGGCACGCCTGCGCGTGATCCTGCGCCGGTCGGTGCGCGGTCCGGAGGCGCAGCCGTCACGCCTGACGTTCGCCGACATCGAGCTCGACGACGACACCCACGAGGTGTGGAAGGCGGGCGAACCGGTCTCGTTGTCCCCGACGGAGTTCACGCTCCTGCGCTACCTCATGGTCAATTCCGGGACGGTGCTGTCCAAGCCCCGGATCCTGGACCACGTGTGGCACTACGACTTCGGAGGTGAGGTCGGTGTCGTGGAGTCCTACGTGTCGTACCTGCGCAGGAAGGTCGACACGACGGAACCCCGGCTGATCCACACACTGCGAGGCGTCGGCTACGTCCTGCGGGAACCGCGACGGTGAAGCGGCACCTACGCGCCGTCCCGCTCCGCGTCACCCTGGTGTCGGTGCTGCTGCTTCTCGTCGCCCTCGGTCTCGTCGGTTCGGGTCTGGCCGTGACCTCGGCACTGCAGAACACGCTGACCCAACGTGTCGACGAGCAGCTCATGGAAGGGGCGTCCGGCTGGGCGAGGCCGCGTAGTGACCGAATCGGACCGCCTCCCGAAGAAGCGAATCCACGACGCCCGCCCGCGGCCTTCTACGTCCGCTCGGTGGCGGCGGACGGCACCGTTCGAACCTTGGTGAATGACTTCGGAGACGCGGAGCCCGATCTGACCGGCGCCCTGTCCATCACGCCGACCACCGTCGGATCGGTCGGCGATCCCGACGAATCGTGGCGCACGGTGACCGTCTCGAACGAGGACGGCCAGACGACGGTCGCGATTCCGCTGGCGGGCAACGAGGCCATCGTCTCCAGGCTCGTGACTCTGCAACTCTCCATCGGTCTCGCAGTGCTGGTGATGCTGGGTGTCGCCGCGTACTTCCTGGTGCGCCGGAGCCTGCGGCCTCTGCAGGAGGTGGAGGTGACGGCCGCGGCCATCGCGTCCGGGGATCTGCATCGACGCGTTCCCGAGTGGAACGAGCGCACCGAGGTGGGGCGACTGTCCGCGGCACTCAACGGAATGCTCGCCCAGATCCAACACGCCTTCGCTGCGACGGAGGCGTCCGAGAACGCCGCACGTGCGTCGGAGGACCGGATGCGCCGTTTCGTGGCCGACGCCTCCCACGAGCTCCGGACCCCGCTGACGACGATCCGCGGCTTCGCCGAGCTCTACCGGCAGGGGGCCATGACCGACACCGAGTTGCTGATGACCCGTATCGGGGGAGAGTCGGCGCGGATGGGTCTGCTCGTCGAGGATCTGCTGATGTTGGCGCGGCTGGACGCCCAGCGTCCGCTCGAACGGAGCCCCGTGGACCTCCTCGTGATCGCAGCGGACGCGGTGCACGATGCTGCCGCCACGGCCCCGGAACGAGCCGTGAGTCTGCAGGTGCTCGAGGGCAGCGGAGTGCCGGAGGTGCTCGGGGACGATGCGCGTCTGCGTCAGGTACTCGGCAATCTGGTGGGCAACGCGCTCCGGCACACCCCGCCGACGGCGTCGATCACGGTGGCGGTCGGAACCGCCGGTGAGACAGCTGTTCTGGAGGTTCGTGACACCGGGCCGGGACTCACCGAGGACGATGCCGAGCGCGTCTTCGAGCGGTTCTATCGGGCGGATCGTTCGCGCACGAGAGAGAGCGGCGGGAGTGGTCTGGGTCTGTCGATCGTGTCCGCGCTGGTCGCGGCCCACGGCGGTCGGGTCTCGGTGGCGAGCGCGCCCGGCCGGGGTGCGACGTTCCGCGTGGAGCTGCCCCGGGCAGGCCGGAGTCCGGGTGGACGGGTGGAGTCAGCCGGAGACGAGCCCCTCGACCAGGACGACGGCGATGAGGAGCATGACCACACCGATCAGGACGTCGAGCACACGCCACGCGACGGGTCTGGCGAAGATCGGCGTCATGAATCGCGCGCCGAATCCCAGGGCCGTGAACCAGACGATGCTGCCCAGCGTCGCGCCGAGGGCGAACCACCAGCGCGCTGACCCGGTCTCGCGATTGGCGACGGAGCCGAGGAAGACGACGGTGTCGAGATAGACGTGCGGGTTGAGCCACGTCAGTGCCAGGCAGGTGAGGACCGCGGACCGCAGCGACACACTCGCTCCGTTCCCGCCGACGGTCAGACTCGTCGGGCGCAGTGCCCGTCGAAAGGCCATGAGTCCGTACACGGTGAGGAAGACGGCGCCGGCGATCGTGACGACGGTGACCGCCGTCGGGTAGGTCTCGACGACCACGCCGATGCCGGAGACTCCCGCGAGGATGAGGACCGCATCGGACAGAGCGCACACCAGGACGACGGCGAGCACGTGCTGTCGCGCGATGCCCTGGCGGAGAACGAAGGCGTTCTGTGCGCCGATCGCGACGATGAGGGAGAGGCCGACACCGAAGCCGACGAACAGGGAGGACATGACCGGAACGCTAGGGCGACTCGAATGATGTAGTCCAGCTCATGTTTTTCAGGACTGATGAGCGTAGCTTCACATCATGCAGTCGGACCAGCTCGAGGCCCTGCGTGCAGTCGTCGACGACGGCACGTTCGAGGCGGCCGCGCGGTCGCTGCACATCACACCGTCGGCGGTGAGTCAGCGCATCAAGGCGCTGGAACTGCGGGTCGGTGCCGTTCTCGTCTCGCGCACGAAGCCCGTGATGCCGACCGAGTCCGGCGTCGTGCTGCTCCGACTGGCCCGGCAGATCCAGACCCTGACCGACGGCGCCGTGCGGGAGTTGCGCACCGCGGACGACGTCGCTCGGGTGTCGCTGGCCGTCAACTCGGATTCTCTGGCCACGTGGGTGTTGCCGGCCCTCGCGTCACTGGCGGGCTCCGTGATCCTCGACATCCATCGAGAGGATCAGGACCACACCGCCGAACTGCTCCGCGGTGGAACGGTGACGGCGGCGATCACGTCCGTGGACACACCTGTCCGCGGCTGTACCTCGACCAGGCTCGGCTCGATGCGGTACCGCCCCTGCGCGTCTCCGTCGTTCGTGACTCGATTCCTGGGCGACGGCGTCACCCCGGACGCCCTGGCCCGAGCCCACGTCGTGGTGTTCGACGAGAAGGACGCGCTGCAGGATCGCTACCTCGCGCGACACGGCGTCGCTGCTTCGGTGCCGCCGCGGCATCTGGTGCCGTCGTCCACCGAGTACGCGCGTGCCGTGCATCTGGGCTTCGGCTGGGGCATGCTGCCGGACCAGCAGCGCGGCGGACTCGACGTCGTCGAACTCGACGACACCGTGATCGACGTGGCGCTCCACTGGCAGCAGTGGACGCTGTCGTCCCCGGCGCTCGACACCGTGGCCGCGGCGATCGTCGGAGCCGCGCGGGCGGTGCTCCGATGACCGATCAGCGACGGGGGACGTGCTGCCCGTGGCCGAGCGCCGTGAGCGCCGCGGCGATCTTCTCCTGCGCCTCGTCCAGCGATTCGGGCGACGGGGAGGTGTCGGCTCCGGAGATGTCGAAGTCCGCCATGTCGAAGGCCGGGAACACGTGCAGATGCAGGTGCGGAACCTCGAGACCGGCGATCAGCAGGCCTGCCCGAGGGGCGTCGAATGCCGACCGGACGGCCTTGCCGACGGTCTGAGCGACCGAGGTGAGCGATCCGAAGGTCGTCGGATCGACGTCCTGCCACTGATCGATCTCGGCTCGCGGGACGATCAGGGTGTGACCCTGCGTGACCGGGGCGATGGTGAGGAACCCGACGACGTCGTCGTCCTCCCACACGAAGCGGCCCGGGATGTCGCCGGCGATGATTGCGCTGAACACGGATGCCATGGGCCGACTCTATTCGTCGGCTCCGCATCGGCTCCCGGGTACTTCCCGGGTTCGCCCCGGGTCGGTCCCGGGGCGGCGCACGAGTGTTCGGTGCATGACAACCAACTCAGTGGTGGAGCGGGAAGGCCGGCTGGTTCATCGCGGGCGGCGGTATGAGGGGCACTGCGTCCGGTACCTCGGCGGAGATCAGCGAGTGGGTCACGGCGACCTCACCGCCTGACCCGGATCCGGTGCAGTGAACCGTGCTCACCACGGTTCACTGCACCGGAACTCACATCAGCGAAGTTCTCCGGCGATGTCGGCCGAGGCGAGCATCAGCACCAGCGCGGGCACGACGGTGCGTGCGGCGAGCCGGTAGTCGCCCCGGCCGTGCTGCTCGACGATCCGCGCCGACGTGAGGGTCTTGAGATGGTGGTAGAGCTGACCGACGGACGACAGTCCCACCGCCGCCTGCAGATCGGCGGCGACCGCGGGACCGCGCAACAGTGCTCGGACCACGGCGAGTCTCACGGGGTGGCCGAGCGCCGCCAGCACCTCGACGGCCCGGTCGGGGGGAAGGTCGAGCACGGCGTCGGGGGAGTAGTCGATGGACCAGGTGACGTCGCCGGCCAGATAGACGTCACCCGAGTAGGACACGATGCCCCCGGTGGACGTCGCCGTCTGTCGGGGGTCCCCCTCGAGCGCCGCGACCCGAGCCTCCAGGGCTGCGACGCGTGCCTCCAGCTCGCTCACGAGATGCAGGCTAGCCGCCCCACCGTCGCCGGATCCGCCGCGGCCTCGAGGAGCAGCGACTGGTGCTGGGTCAGGTTCGTCGTCGCGGACTCGTACTCGGCCGCTGTCAGATCGTGGTTCAGCCACACCACCACGGCGGGGGCGCCGTCCGCGCGGCGGAACTCGAAGCCGTGCGTGAGGACTCCGGGCAGGTTCCCGCCCTTGAACCCCATGGCCACGAACCCGGCGTCCGCAGGCGGGTCCTGCCATTCGAGGTGGCGCCTGACGGTGTCGACTCCCGAGCCGTAGGAACCGTCGGCGACAGCGGTGTGGAACCGCGCGAGCTCGGCGGCCGTCCCGGTCGGGCCGAACCGATCGAAGTACGAGAGGAGTTCCGTCTCGTCTCGCGGCCGCGCGGTCGTTCCGTACGTCGCGCGAAAGTCGGCATCGAAGGCGAACCGCTGGGCGAGCGACCACAGATCGTCCGTGTCGACGGTCGCGTCGAGGGCGCCGAGCGTGACGCCGACGAGGGTGGGTGGTGTGAAGTCGTTCCACCCGCCCGCTTCGGCCGCGTCCCGCACCGCGTCGTCGCCTAGCCGGTACCGGAGGTAGTCGGGCACTCCGTTGTCGCTCTCACGCACCATCGCGGTGACCATGTCGTCGAGCCGCACCGTCGCGGCCGGATCCGTCGGCGACGTTCCGTCGTTCGCGACGCCGAGGCGATTCAGGGCCGCGATGTGGGCACCGCCGTCGGTGCCGGGTGCGTACCACCGCTGCCATTCGGCGACAGGGATGCGTTCGTCCGGGTTCAGCGTGCCGTCGGCCACGGCGCGGGCGTAGGCACCGAGGTGCACGACCTTCACGGCGGAGGCGAGGGGGTGCGGCGTGTCCGCGTCGTGCTCCGCGGTGTGCCCGAGTCCGTCGTCCACGGCGAAGGACACCGCATCGGGGCGTTCGGCGGCGAAGCCGATCCAGCCGTCGGGTGTGGTCATGTCCGGCGCGGGAGCGGGTGCGCACGTGGCGGTGGACGTCGGCTCGGCCGGGCTCGGCGCTGCGGACGAGCACCCGGCCACCAGGATCGACGCCGCGGTCACGGCGGTGAGAGTGCGCATCATCGGTTCTCCTCCAGTCGCATCGTTCGGTATTCCGTAATTCCGGAATTACCGTAGCGCGAACGGGTGCGCTGGTCCAGGGGTCGTGGCCAGTACGCTGCTCTCGTGCGAGTACTCGTCATCGGTTCCGGAGCCCGTGAACATGCCCTGCTGATCGCCCTGGCGGCGGACCCCGAGGTGAGCGCGGTGATGTGCGCCCCCGGCAATGCCGGCATCGAGGCAGTCGCCCAGACGTACCCCGTCGACGTCGCCTCCGGGGAGGCCGTCGTGTCGCTCGCTCGTGAGCGCGGCGCCGATCTGGTCGTCATCGGCCCCGAGGTACCGCTGGTGCTCGGCGTCGCCGAGGCGGTGCGCGAGGCGGGGATCGCCTGCTTCGGTCCGTCCGCCGCTGCCGCCCGGATCGAGGGTTCCAAGGCCTTTGCGAAGGACGTCATGGAGTCCGCAGGGGTCCGCACCGCGACCAGCGAGGTGGTGGACACGCCGGCACTCCTCGATGCCGCCCTCAACCGCTTCGGGCCCACCTGGGTGGTGAAGGACGACGGACTGGCCGCGGGCAAGGGAGTCGTCGTCACGCAGGACCGCCTCACCGCGCGCGCTCACGCCGCCGAGCTCCTCGAACTCGGCCATCCCGTGTTGCTCGAGTCGTTCCTGTCCGGCCCGGAGGTGTCGCTGTTCTGTCTCGTCGACGGCGAGACCGTGGTGCCGCTCCTGCCCGCTCAGGACCACAAGCGCGTCGGAGACGGCGACACCGGGCCCAACACCGGCGGGATGGGTGCCTACACACCGTTGCCGTGGTTGCCCGACGCCATGGTCCAGCGCATCGTCGACGAGGTGGTCGCACCCGTGGCCGCGGAGATGGTGGCGCGGGGCTGCCCGTTCACCGGCCTGCTCTACGCGGGTCTCGCGGTGGACGGTGAGGGCCCCGCCGTCATCGAATTCAATTGTCGCTTCGGCGATCCCGAGACCCAAGCCGTGCTCGCACTGCTCGACTCGCCGCTCGGTGCTGCGCTGTACGCGGCGTCCACCGGAACGTTGGCGGACCTGCCGCCGCTGCAGTGGAAGAAGGGCTCGGCGGTCACCGTCGTGCTCGCCGCCGAGAACTATCCCGGCCGACCGCGGACGGGCGACGCCATCACCGGCGCCGACGTTCCCGGTGTGCTGCACGCGGGAACGGCACACGGCAAGAACGGTGGCCTCGTGTCGGCCGGGGGCCGGGTGCTCAGCGTCGTCGGCACCGGGGACGATCTCGCCGCCGCCCGCACCGAGGCGTACGACATCATGGCGCGAGTGTCGTTGACAGGCGGCCACTTCCGCACCGACATCGGACTCTCGGCCGTCGAGGGCCGGATCTCGATCCCCTCCTGACGATGGTCGAGGAATCCGCGCGCTCGCGTATCGAGTCGTTCCGCGTCATGGACGTGTTCGCGGCTGCGGCGCGCCGCCAGGAGACTCACGGCGACGTCGTGTCCCTCGCGGCCGGACAGCCGTCCACGCGTGCGCCCGGGCCGGTCCTCGCTGCCATGCGCACGGCACTGGACGACGACGTGATCGGCTACTCCGAGACGTTGGGTACCGCGCGGCTGAGGTCGACGATCGCCGCCTACCTGTCGAGGCGATCGCAGGTCGTCCTCGAGGCCGAGGACGTCGTGGTGACCACCGGGTCGTCGGGTGCGTTCACGTTGCTGTTCCTCGCGGCGTTCGACGCCGGCGACACCGTGGTGATGGCGCGACCCGGTTATCCTGCGTATCGCAATGCGTTGTCCGCGTTGGGCTGTCGCGTGGTCGAGCTGGACTGCGGCGAGGACGTGCGCTTCCAGCCGACGGTTGCGATGCTCGACGCGCTCCCCGAACCGCCCAAGGGACTGATCGTCGCCAGTCCCGCCAACCCCACCGGCACGATCATCGATCCCGACGAGTTGGCCGCCCTCGCGCGGTGGTGCGACGAGCACGGCACGCTGCTGATCTCCGACGAGATCTATCACGGCATCTCCTACGGCGACGTCGAGTGCCGGAGCGCTCGGGAGTTCTCGGACGGAGCCGTCTCGATCGGGTCGGTCTCGAAGTACTTCTCCATGACCGGCTGGCGTCTCGGCTGGATGGTGCTCCCGCGTTCGCTGACCCGAGCGGTCCAGCGGCTGGCCTCGAACATGACCGTGTGCCCGCCGACCGTCTCGCAGCTCGCCGCGGTCGCCGCCTTCACGGACGAGTCCCTCGCCGAGTTGGACGGCCACGTGCGGCGCTACGCCCGCAACCGCGAAGAACTGCTCGGCGGTCTCCGTGAGGCCGGCATCACCCGGCTCGCGCCCGCGGACGGCGCCTTCTACGCGTACGCCGAGATCGGGCACCTGACGGACGACTCGTTCCGATGGTGCGCCGACATCCTGAACGAGACCGGCGTGGCCGTCGTCCCGGGTGCGGACTTCGACACGGTGCACGGTCACCACACCGTCCGCTTCTCCTTCGCCGGCACGACCGAGGACATCACCGAGGCGCTGCGCCGGCTCACCCCGCGACTGCGGTAGTGGGCTGCGCCCCCGTGCGCCGTGTGCGCATTCAGGGATACGCAAAAGGCGCACGGGGGAGAAGCGCCGGTGGCAGCATGTGTACGCATGTCGACCGGCTCCGCTCCCCGCTCGACGCCCAAGGGTCGGCGTCGGCGCGAGGCCCTCATCTCGGCCGCAGCGGATCTTCTGCTGGCCGGAGGGTACGACGCCGTGCGGCACCGGAGCGTTGCGGCGAGGGCCAGGCTTCCGCTGGCGTCGACTACCTACTACTTCGATTCCCTGGACGACCTCGTCACGCACGCCGCGGAGCTGAACGGGGTCCGCGAGATCGCGATGATCCGCGACCGGATGACCGCGTTCGCACCGGCCGCGTTGGACACCGCGGACACGGTGGACCTGGTGGTCGACCTGCTCGTGGGTCCGGACGACGGCGACGAGGTCCGGCGGGACCTGATGGTGGCGCGCTACGAGCGGGTGTTGGCCGCGGCGCGGCATCCGCAGTTGCAGGAACTGCACTGTCGGCTGCGCGGTGAGCTGGAGGACATGCTGTCCGATGTGCTGTCCGCCGCGGGTCGGCCCACAGACCGTGACCACGTCCGCCCGCTCCTGGCTCTCGTCGACGGCGTCGTGATGGGAGCGTTGGGGGAGAACGGGGCGGACCTGCGGTCCCGCGTGCGGGACGTCCTGCTGGATGCGGTGGACCGTCATGCGCCGTTGTCGCGAGAAGTCCGGAGGACGGTCGCGCAGTGACAGAAGGCGAAGTCCGGAGGACGATCGCGCAGTGAAGGCGGAGTCCGGAGGACGGTCGCGCAGTAACAGAAGGTTGGGAGGACCGTAAAGTGGCGGCTCGTGAGCCGTATCCCGAATGTCCTCGCCCACCGTTACGCCAGTCCCGACATGGCCCGTCTGTGGTCACCCGAGCACAAGATCGTGCTCGAGCGTCAGCTGTGGATCGCCGTGTTGCGAGCGCAGGCCGATCTCGGTGTCGACGTTCCGGCGGAGGCCATCGCGGACTACGAGCGCGTGGCAGACCGGGTCGATCTCGAGTCGATCGCGGATCGCGAGCGGGTCACTCGTCACGACGTGAAGGCGCGGATCGAGGAGTTCAACGCCCTCGCCGGCCACGAGCACGTGCACAAGGGACTGACCAGCCGTGATCTGACGGAGAACGTCGAGCAGCTGCAGATCCTGCGGTCGATGGAACACGTGTACGGGCACGGCGTGGCTGTCGCTGCGCGTCTGGCCGAGCGCGCGGCCGAGTACACCGAGGTGGTCATGGCCGGCCGCAGCCACAACGTCGCGGCGCAGGCAACGACGCTGGGCAAGCGGTTCGCGTCGGCCGCCGACGAGCTGATGGTGGCGTCGACCCGGCTCCGGGAGCTGATCGACCGGTACCCGCTGCGCGGCATCAAGGGTCCGATGGGGACGGCCCAGGACATGCTCGATCTCCTCGGCGGCGATGCCGACAAGCTCGAGACCCTCGAACGCGCGGTGGCGCAGCATCTGGGATTCGCCCACGTCTTCACCAGTGTCGGCCAGGTCTACCCACGTTCCCTCGACCACGACGTGGTGTCTGCGCTGGTGCAGGTGGGTGCGGCGCAGTCCTCCCTCGCCCACACGGTGCGACTGATGGCCGGACACGAGCTGGTCACCGAGGGTTTCCAGCCGGGTCAGGTGGGTTCGTCGGCCATGCCGCACAAGATGAACACCCGGTCCTGCGAACGCGTCAACGGCCTGCAGGTGATCCTGCGCGGCTACGGGTCGATGGCCGCGGAGCTGGCCGGCGCGCAGTGGAACGAGGGGGATGTCTTCTGCTCCGTCGTGCGTCGTGTCGCGCTGCCGGACGCCTTCTTCGCCATCGACGGAATGATGGAGACCTTCCTGACCGTGCTCGCGGAGTTCGGTGCCTATCCCGCGGTGATCGCCCGCGAGCTCGATCGCTATCTGCCCTTCCTGGCGACGACCAAGGTACTCATGGCCGCCGTACGTGCGGGAGTCGGTCGTGAGACCGCCCACGAGGCCATCAAGGAGCATGCCGTGGCCGTCGCTCTCGCGATGCGGGAGCAGGGCAGGGAGCCGGACCTCCTCGACCGACTCGCGGCGGACGAGCGGTTGCCGCTCGACCGCGCGGCACTCGACACGGCTCTGGCGGATCGTTCGGCCTTCATCGGCGCCGCGCACGCGCAGGTCGCCGCGGTCGTCGCCGCGGTGCAGAAACTGGTCGACGCGAACCCGGAGGCGGCCCGGTACACACCGGCTCCGATTCTGTGATGTGAACTGTGACGACGGGGCGGTCTCCCGGTGGAAGTGACGGCCGTCAGACCCTACGGTTCGTCATGTGAGCAAAGTTGTCGTCATCGGAACGGGTTACCTGGGCGCCACGCACGCTGCGTGCATGGCCGAGATCGGACACGACGTCCTCGGGGTCGATGTCGACCCGAGCAAGCTGGCCAAGCTCGAGGCGGGGGAGGTGCCCTTCTGGGAGCCCGGCCTCGAGGAGGTGTTGCAGCGCAACATCGCGGCGGGCCGCCTGCGCTTCACCGCGTCGTATGCGGACGCTGCAGCGTTCGGTGACATCTTCTTCCTCGCGGTGGGCACGCCGCAGAAGAAGGGCGAGTACGCCGCTGACGTGACGTACGTGAACTCCGTGGTGGAGAACCTCGCACCGCTGATCACCGGACCGGCTGTCCTCTTCGGCAAGTCCACGGTCCCCGTGGGCACGGCGGAGCGGCTGGGCACGATGGCCCACACGCTCTCACCGGCCGGCGAGGACCTCGAGGTGGCGTGGAACCCGGAGTTCCTGCGTGAGGGTCACGCCGTGGAGGACACGCTGCACCCGGACCGGCTGGTGCTCGGGGTCGACCGGAACCGCCCTCGGCGTGCGGAAGAGGTCGCGCGTGAGGTCTACGCGCCCCTGCTCGCCGAGGGAATCCCCTTCATCGTCACCGATCTGGCCACCGCCGAATTGGTCAAGACCTCGGCCAACGCATTTCTCGCGACGAAGATCTCCTTCATCAACGCTATTTCCGAGGTCTGCGACGCGGCAGGCGCCGATATCACCGTGCTGGCCGACGCAATCGGTCACGACGATCGAATCGGACGCAAATTTCTCAACGCCGGGATCGGTTTCGGTGGCGGTTGCCTGCCCAAGGACATTCGCGCATTCATGGCCCGTGCCGGCGAGTTGGGAGCCGATCAGGCGCTGACTTTCCTGCGCGAGGTCGACAACATCAACATGCGTCGCCGTACGGGCATGGTCGACGTCGTCCGTGACACTGTCGGCACCCTGCTGGGGGTGCAGGTGGCGGTGCTCGGTGCCGCCTTCAAGCCCGATTCCGACGACGTCCGCGATTCGCCGGCTCTCAATGTCGCTGGGCAACTGCAACTTCAGGGTGCCGGTGTGACCGTGTACGACCCGAAGGCCAACAACAACTCGCGCGCGCTGTTCCCCACGCTGGGGTACGCGAGCTCTGCGTTGGAGGCGTGTGCGAAGGCGGACGTGGTACTCGTGCTCACCGAGTGGCGGGAATTCCGCGAGCTGGTTCCCGCCGATCTGGAGGGCGTGGTGCGGGAACGCAGAATCATCGACGGACGCAATTGCCTCGACGTGAATGTGTGGCGTTCTGCCGGGTGGCACTATCGCGGTCTCGGACGGCCTTGAGTCCGACGAAACGACGGTGGTCGACGCCATTGATACACTCCTGCCGAATGTCGGCCCGAAAACGAGCAGAGGATTGTCGTGTCGAATGAGCTCGGTGCAACCGCGACGGCACGACGACGACGAGTCCCACGGTGGGTCTGGATCGTGGCCGTCGTCCTCCTGGCGCTGATCGCCTGGTTCGGTTGGACGGTCTTCACCGCGTACAAGGGACTCAGCTCGGCGCGTGACGATGCTCTCGCCGCTCGGACGGCGATTCTCGCCGGCGACGCGGAGGCAGGACGCGGGCACGTCGCCGATGCGACCTCCGCGTCGACGGATGCGCTGGACGCCACGGAGTCGCCCATCTGGAAGGCCGTCGCCGCGATCCCGGGTCTCGGCTCGCCGCTCGACGTCGTGGGGCCCCTCACCGGACTCGTCCACGACCTCACGACGCAGGTTCTTCAGCCCGCCGTCGATGTGGGTGCGGTGCTGAACCCGAGTGAACTGCGCGCCGACGACGGCACGATCGATCTGGGCGCACTCCGTGAGGCATCACCGACACTCGAGCAGGTGTCCGCCTCGGCGACGGCACTGAACCAGCGTGCCGAGTCGATCGACACCGACAGTTATCTGCCGCAGGTCACCGACGCCGGCGATTCACTGAAAGCGCAGTTGGACGATCTGTCCGGGCTGCTCACCAACACCAGCCTGGCGTCGAAGATCCTTCCGGACATGCTCGGCGAGAACTCACCCAAGAGCTATTTCCTGGCGTTCCAGACCAATGCCGAGTCGCGCGGTACCGGCGGGCTCATGGGTGGCTTTGCCATCATCGACGCGGATCGGGGCAAGATCTCGCTCGACGCGCTCGCGAAGAACAGCGAGCTCAGTGCCCGCTACGACCCGATCGACCTGGGTCCCGACTTCGCCAAGGCTTACGGCAACCAGTACAACGCGACGGCCAACTGGCAGAACGCGAACGTCAGCCCGCACTTCCCCTATACGGGAGAGATCCTCCGATCGATCTGGCAGCAGGAGTCCGGCCAGTCCGTCGACGGTGTGCTGGCCACCGATCCGGTGGCACTGAGTTACATCCTCGGGGTGGTGGGTCCGGTGACTCTCGCCGACGGCGAGCAGGTCACCTCGGACAACGTGGTGAATCTGACGCAGTCGGAGGCGTACTTCCGCTTCGCCGACGACAACCTCGCGCGCAAGGACTACCTGCAGCAGATCGCCGCCCGCGTCTTCTCCAAGGTGGAGGGCAAGATCAACGATGCTGCGGGGCTTCTCGATGCCATCGGACGTGGAGTCAGCGAGGGCCACACCGCCGTCTGGAGCGCGGACCCCGCGATCCAGAGTGTGCTGTCCGGAACCAAGATCGCGCACGAGGTGCCGGACGACCCCGCACCGTACGCCGCGCTGGTCGTCAACAACGGCGCCGGCGGCAAGCTCGATTACTACCTCGAGCGTGACATCACCTATACCGCGTCCTCGTGCGTGGGGGACACGCGGACGACGCAGATCACCGCCTCCGTGACCAACACGGCTCCGCCGCAGGACTACCCGAGGTACATCGCCGGACGTCAGAACGAGACGACCGCGTACGAGGGTCCGCCCGGAACCAATCGTTCGGTGGTGTCCGTCTTCACGACCGCGGGGTCGACGCTGACGAAGGCGTCGATAGACGGGCAGCAGGTGTTCGTGCTCACCGGGCAGGAACGGGGGCACCCGATCTTCTACACGCCGTTCGTCGTCGAGCCGGGGCAGACCAAGACCCTCGTCCTCGACCTCGTCGAGCCCACCGCGCCGGGTGCTGCGCGGGTGCCGCTCCAGCCCGCGACGATTCCCGGTACCGCGACGGTCGACGTACCGGACTGCTCGGGGTCCTGACACGACCTCGTGAGGTCGAGACGCTGTGGTCACAGCTGTCTGTGACCGGCCCCATTGCGCACCCTCCTCGGGCATGGTTAGGCTGGCCTTACAGTCGCTCGTTCACACGAGCGTGCCGCAGGCGAGGAGGTCCGATGTCGACAGCGTTCGAACTCGACGCCGCGACGCTCGATGCCGAGCCGGGCTTCTATCCGGCGTCGGTGCTGTCCGCGACCGCGATCTCGCCCAGCATGGTGCGCATCGTCCTCGGTGGCCCGTGGGTGGAACGGTATGTCGGCCTCGATGCACCGGACGAGTGCGTCACCGTCTTTTTCCCGGCCGCCGTCGACGACGTCCTGCCGCCGATGACCTGCTGCAAGGGCGTGTGGGGCTACCACGACGCGGCAACGCGTCCGGAGTGCCGCAACTACACCGTCCGCACGCGCGACGACGACACGCTGACCATCGACTTCGTCCTGCACGAGAGCGGGGTCGCGTCCAACTGGGCGCGGCTGGCGCGCCCGGGACACAGCGTCGTCCTCTCGCGCCCCCGCTCCTGGTACCGGTGTCCCGAGGACGCCGCGTGGCAACTGCTCGTGGCGGACCAGACGGGTCTGCCGGCCATCGCCCGAGCACTGGAACAGGCGCCGGCCCGGCTGCGGACCCACGTCGTGCTCGAGGTCCTCGACCCCGCCGACATCCAGTCGTTCGACACGGCGGCGGACGTCACCGTCGACTGGCGCGTGGGTACCGGCAACGGTGTGATGCCGAGTGTTCTCCCCGATGCGGTGGCGTCGTACGAGCGTCCCGCGGGCACCGGATACGTGTGGTTCGCCGGTGAGGCGGGCGCGTCCCGCGCGGTGCGCTCCCACGTGCGCAAGCAGTGGGGCATGAGCACCCGTGAGTGCTCGGTCATCGGATACTGGCGCGAGCGGGCCGAGGAGTGGCTGGCCTCCTACAAGCGGTACGAGGCCATGGCGCTCGCGGGCTACAAGCGCGCTCTGCGCGAGGGCAAGTCGGAGGCGCAGGCGCAGGAGGAGTTCGAGGCACTCCTCGAGCGCGTCGGCCTCTAGCTCTTCTCGGGATCGGCGATACGGCCACCGGGCATCGCGAGCGCGGCGATCAGCAGCAGGACCGCTCCGCCGATCACCGTGTAGAACACGATGTGCAGACCGTCGCCGAGCTCGGCCGGCGATGCGTCGTCCCCGACGGTGGCATTGACGATGGCCCCGCACACCGCGATGCCGACGGCGCTGCCGAGGTTGCGGGCGAACGTGTTGGTGGAGGTGACCACTCCGCGCTCGGACCAGTCGACACTCGACTGCGCCGCGATGAGCGCAGGGCCCGCGATCAGCCCCATCCCGGCTCCGATCACGAGGCACCCGGCGCAGATCTCCCACACCGACGACGTCGTGGTCCATCCGAGCGTGAGCAGCGAACCGGCCGTGACGATCGACCCACCGATGACCGCGGTGCGCCGGAACCCGATGCGCAGATACACCCGGCCGGACTGTGACGACATCAGCGGCCACGACAGCAGGAGCGGTGCGAGGGTGAAGCCGCCCGCCAGTGCGCTCAGCCCCAGTACGCCCTGGACGAACGTCGGGACGTACGTGGTGAGCGTGAGCACGACGGCGCCGATGACGGCGCCCACGGCGCTCGTGGCGACCAGGACGCGTCGCGTCAGCACCCACAGTGGCAGCACGGGGGACGCGACGCGTCTCTCGACGAACACGAAGGCGGCGAGCCCGGCCACTCCGACGGCGAAGACGGCGACACTCGCTCCCGACGTCCACGCCCACGACTGACCACCCTCGAGCAGTCCGAGGATGAGGGCGCCCGCGCCGACGGTGAGCAGCGCGGCGCCGACGTAGTCGATGCTCTGCCGCGTCGCCGGCCTCGCCGTCTCGTCGAACTTGCGGATCAGCATCACTGCTGCGACCAGGCACAGCGGGATGTTGACGAAGAAGATCCAGCGCCACGAGAGGAACTCGGAGAAGATGCCGCCGAGGCTGGGACCCACGATGGACGACATCGCCCACACGCTGGCCAGATAGCCCTGCGCCTTCGCGCGCTCACGCACGGTGTAGATGTCGCCGGCGATCGTCTGCACCATCGGTTGGATCGCGCCCGCGCCGATGCCCTGGATCGCCCGGGCGACGATGAGGGCGGGCATGCTCCAGGCGATTCCGCACAGCACCGAGCCGAATGCGAAGACGGCGATGCCGAACAGGACGAGGCGCTTGCGGCCGAAGAGATCCGCCAGCTTGCCGTAGACCGGCACGGTGACGGCCTGTGCGAGCAGGTAGATCGAGAAGAGCCACGGGAACTGGGAGAAGCCGCCCAGGTCGTCGACGATGGTGAGGACGGACGTGGCGATGATCGTCGAGTCGAGGGCGACGAGCGAGTTGCAGAGCATCAGCGCCGCCAGGATCGGGCCCCGTTCGGACCGGAATCCGACCTGCACCCTGTCCGTCGTCGTCACCCGCCACACTCCTTCGTTCGCCTCGGTATCGAGGGTCCCTCCGAACACTGCCAGACACCGCCACCACCGCGATGCGCGGCACGACTACGCTCGAACGTCGTGCGCCCCTCTCTCTCGCAGTATCCCCATCTGGCGGCCGGCAAGGTCCGCGACCTGTATCGCATCGACGACGACCATCTGCTCCTGGTGGCGAGCGACCGCATCTCCGCGTACGACCACGTGCTGTCGACGCCCATTCCGGACAAGGGTCGCGTGCTCACCGCGATGAGCGTCTTCTTCTTCGAGACCCTCGGCGTGCGCGATCACCTCGCCGGAGACGCGAAGGACCCGCGGATCCCGCAGGAGGTGCTCGGCCGCGCGCTGGTGGTGCGTGCGCTGCGTATGGCGCCGGTCGAGTGTGTCGCCCGTGGCTACCTGACCGGATCCGGGCTGCTCGACTATCGGGAGACGGGCGCGGTGTGCGGCGTTCCGCTCCCGGACGGTCTCACCGAGGCGAGCAAGCTCCCGGAGCCGATCTTCACCCCCGCCAGCAAGGCGGCGATCGGCGATCACGACGAGAACATCGACTTCGATTCAGTGGTCGCCCTGGTCGGAGCCGACACGGCGGACAAGCTGCGCTCGGCGACGCTCGACACCTACGCGCGCGCTGCGGAGTTCGCCGCCGGACGCGGAATCATCCTCGCCGACACCAAGTTCGAGTTCGGTATCGACGACGACGGCGAGGTGGTCCTCGCCGACGAGGTGCTGACTCCCGATTCGTCCCGGTACTGGCCGCTCGACGGCTACACCGAGGGGCAGGCGCAGCCGAGTTTCGACAAGCAGTTCGTCCGGGACTGGCTGACCGGTGAGTCCGGATGGGACCGCCACGGCGATGCACCGCCCCCGCCGCTGCCCGACGACATCGCCGACCGCACCCGGTCGCGGTACGTCGAGGCGTACGAACGACTCTCGGGCCTCTCCTTCGACGATTGGGTACGACCGTGACCGACATGCAGACGCACGACGCACAGCAGACGACACCGCCGATCGCCAAGACCGTTCCGCACACGCGCACTCACCACGGCGACGTCGTCGTCGACCCGTACGAGTGGTTGCGGGAGAAGTCGGATCCCGAGGTCGTCGCGTACCTCGAGGCGGAGAACGCGTACACCGAGGCGCAGACGGCCCACCTCGAGCCGCTGCGCACGGCGATCTTCGACGAGATCAAGTCGCGCACACAGGAGACCGATCTGTCGGTGCCCACGCGCCGCGGACTCTGGTGGTACTACGGGCGCACGCTCGAGGGCAAGAGTTACGGCATGCAGTGCCGCTGCCCGGTCGCCTCGGTGGACGACTGGACACCGCCCGCGCTCGAACCAGGTGTCGAGGTCCCCGGTGAGGAGATCGTCCTCGACGCCAACGTGCTGGCCGAGGGACACGACTTCTTCTCGCTCGGTGCCTTCTCGCTGAGCGACGACGGACACCTGCTCGCGTACTCGGTCGACACGGCCGGCGACGAGCGGTACACGCTGCGCATCAAGGACCTTCGTACCGGGGAGCTGTTCCCGGACGAGATCGAGCAGACCGCTCCCGGAGCGACCTGGTCCGCCGATCAGCAGTATCTCTTCTATCAGACCGTGGACGACTCCTGGCGTCCCGACAAGGTGTGGCGACACCGGATCGGGTCGCCCACGTCCGAGGACGTCGTGGTCTTCCACGAACCGGACGAGTCCTACTGGGTCAGTTTCGGATCCACGCGCAGCGAGAAGTACCTCGTGATCTGGGTGGGGTCGAAGGTCACCACCGAGGGCTGGTACCTCGACGCGCAGGATCCGACGGGCGAGTTCCACGTGATCCTGCCGCGCAGGGACGGCGTCGAGTACAGCGCTGAGCACGCCGTGGTCGCCGGCCGGGACCGGTTCCTGATCCTGCACAACGACGTCGTCGACGGAGTGAAGGCGGAGAACTTCGTCCTGGCCGACGCGCCGGTGGAGGACCCGTCGGACATGACGATTCTCCTGGAGCACGCCGACGACGTGCGTCTCGAGGACGTCGATGCGTTCGCGCACCACCTGGTCCTGTCGTACCGCCGGGAAGCCGTGCCGCGCATGGCCTTGTGGCCACTGCTCGACAGCGGCTACGGCGAGCGTCACGAGCTCGAGTTCGACGAGGAACTGTTCTCGGTGGGTCTCGGCTCGAATCCGGAGTGGGACGCACCGCTGCTGCGTTTCGGCTACACCTCGTTCATCACGCCCTCGCGCGTCTACGACTACGACCTGGCCTCCGGCGAGCGCATCCTGCGCAAGTCGCAGCCGGTGCTCGGCGACTTCGACCCGGCGCGGTACACCCAGAGCAGGGAGTGGGCCACGGCGGAGGACGGCACGCGGGTGCCGCTCTCGGTGATCAAGCGCGCCGACGTCGAGGTGTCCGAGGGCGGCGCGCCGACGCTGCTGTACGGGTACGGCTCGTACGAGGCGAGCATGGATCCGGGCTTCTCGGTGTCGAGGTTGTCCCTGCTCGATCGGGGCATCGTGTTCGTCATCGCGCACGTGCGCGGCGGCGGGGAGATGGGTCGCCTCTGGTACGAGGACGGCAAGATGCTGCACAAGAAGAACACGTTCACCGACTTCGTCTCGTGCGCACGGCATCTGATCGACACCGGGGTGACGGCTCCCGATCGTCTGGTGGCCGACGGCGGCAGCGCGGGCGGCCTGCTCATGGGAGCGGTGGCCAACCTCGCACCAGAACTGTTCGCGGGCATCCTCGCCAACGTGCCGTTCGTGGATCCGCTCACGTCCATTCTCGACCCGTCGCTGCCGCTCACGGTGATCGAGTGGGACGAGTGGGGAAACCCGCTGGAGGACAAGGCTGTCTACGACTACATGAAGTCGTACAGCCCGTACGAGAACGTGGCGGAGAAGGACTACCCGGCCGTCCTGGCGATCACCTCGATCAACGACACGCGCGTGCTCTACGTCGAACCCGCGAAGTGGATCGCCGCCCTGCGGGTGAAGAACACCGGCAGCGAGCCGATTCTGCTGAAGACCGAGATGAGCGCCGGGCACGGCGGGGTCAGCGGGCGATACGAGAAGTGGAAGGAGATCGCCTTCGAGTACGCGTGGGTGATCGAACGCACGGGTGCGATTGCCACGGGTGGCCGCGATACGGCAAGCTGACGGCGTTCGCCGGGGGGTGGACTGCAGCGAATGACGGTCGGGGGCCGCAATGAGTGAACGTCGTGATGTCGAGTTCGTGTCGGGGGACGCCACCTGTGCGGCGTGGCTCTACCGCCCGGACACACCGAGTGAGCGTCAGCCGATCGTCGTCCTGGCCCACGGTCTCGGCGGTGTCCGCGAGATGCGGCTGGACGCGTACGCCGAGCGGTTCACCGCTGCCGGCTACGCGTGCCTGGTGTTCGACTACCGCCACTTCGGCGCCAGTGGCGGCGAGCCACGGCAGCTCCTCGACATCGGGCTCCAACTCGAGGACTGGGCGTCGGCCGTCGCGCACGCCCGCACGATCGACGGGGTCGACCCGACCCGAGTGGTGTTGTGGGGGTCCTCGTTCGGTGGTGGCCACGTACTCGAGGCCGCAGCTCGGGACGGCCGGGTCGCCGCGGTGATCTCCCAGTGCCCGTTCACCGACGGGCTCGCGTCGGCCCTGGCCACGCCGCTGATCACCACGCTCAGAATCACCCCGCTCGCCGTCCGTGACATCGTCGGATCGCTTCGGGGCAAGCCCCCCGTGATGGTGCCGCTCGCGGCGGAACACCGTGGTGTCGCACTGATGGCCAGCACCGACGCGCTCGACGGGTACCTCGGTCTGCAGCCGCCCGGTTCCGCCTTCTCCAACGAGGTGGCGGCCCGGTTCGCGCTCGCCATCACCCGGTACTTTCCCGGCCGGGCGGCGAAGAGGATCACCGCGCCGGTGCTGTTCTGCGTGTGCGATCCGGACACTGTCGCACCGACGAAGGCGACCCTGCGCCATACGGCGAAGGCGCCTCGCGGACAGATCGAGGTGTACCCGTACGGCCACTTCGAGATCTATGTCGGCGACCCGTTCGAGCACGTGGTGGCCGATCAGATCGCGTTCCTGGAGCGCACGGTCCCGCTGACGTAGCACCCCCGCGGGGAACTACCGGACCTTAAGATCGTCCGGTATGCGAAGAATTCTCGTCGCCCTGATCGTCGCCGTCGCGCTCGCGGGATGTTCGTCGAGCGAGCCCACCGGGACGGCGCCGTCGCAGGCCGTGGACGATGCGTCGTCCTTTCCGATCACCGTCGACGGGGCACTCGGATCCGCTGTCGTCGAGAGCGAACCGACACGCGTCGTCGCGTTGTCGTGGACCGACGCGGACATCCTGCTGTCCTTGGGGGTGACTCCCGTGGCGACCGCCCGCGCGACGGCCGAGTCGGGATTCCAGCCGTGGACCGAGGCAGCGATAGCGGGGAAGGACGCTCCCGCTTTCCTGCAGGGCGCCAACGCCGATCTGTCGGTCGAGGACGTGCTGTCCTACGAACCGGATCTGATCGTGGGCACCAAGGCGTTCGGACTCGACACCCGCTACGACCAGTTGTCCGCACTCGCACCCGTCGTGCACTACGCGAGCACACCGTCGGCGGAGACGTGGCAGGAGGCCACGCGGACCATCGCGGGCGCGCTCGGTCGCGACGACGACGGCGAGCGCGTGATCGAGGAGACCGAATCGACGATAGCCGGTGTGGCCGAGGCGAATCCCGGTTTCGCGGGCCGCACGTTCACGTTCTTCGTCGGTCCGGCCGACGGCAGTGTGTACGTCGTGAACTCGATCGACGACGCCGGTGCACAGTTCCTCGACGCCCTCGGGATGCGGCCCACCGATCACGCGACGACCTTGCCGACCAGCTCCATTCCGGGACGGGCGGAGATCACTTACGAGGACCTGTCGAACAACGACGCTGACCTCGTCATCGCCACGGGTCCGCCGGCCGCTCTCGACGAGTTCCGGGCACTTCCCGGCGTCTCGGCTCTGTCCGCGGTGCAACGGGGCGACTACGTGCCGCTCGCTCCCACCGAGGCGCAGTCGATCGCGTTCCCGTCCCCGCTCGGCCTCGCGTGGGCGGTCGAGACCATCGTCCCGACATTCTGACCGCAGCCAGTCGTCAGGCGGTCATCGCCAGCGGTACCGCACCTGGGGCCGTCCGGCCCTGCCGTACTCGGTGTGCCGCTCGACGAGCCCGTCGTCGGCGAGCCGTTCGAGATAGCGCCACGCCGTCACCCGGGAGACGCCGACGGCCTTGGCTGCCTCGGAGGCCCCAAGTCCCTCCGGCTGTGCCCGCACGCTGTTCGAGATCTCGGTGAGCGTCGCCGGAGCAATGCCCTTGGGGGAGGCGGCGCGCTCGTCCGCGGTACGCAGAGACGCCATGGCGCGGTCGATGTCGCGCTGACTCACCGCCGACTCGCCGTCGCGCAGGGCACTGCGGAACTCGCCGTACCGTTCCAGCTTGTCCCGGAACGCCGCGAAGGTGAAGGGCTTGAGCAGGTACAGCACCACCCCGTGCGCGACGGCGTTCCGCACTACGGCGAGGTCACGCTCGGAGGTGATGGCGATGACGTCGGGTCCGGGGCGCAGTCCACCGAGTGCGGCGGCGACGTCGATGCCGTTGGCGTCCGGCAGCCCGATGTCGAGCAGGACCAGATCGAACGGCGACCCGTCGGCGATGGCCTTGGACGCCGCGCGCATGGCGCCCGACGCGGTGTGCACCATCGCGCCCACGGTGAAGCCGGGGACACGGCCGACGTAGCTCGAATGGGCCTCCGCGATCAGGGGTTCGTCCTCGACGATCAGCACGCGGATGGTGGTGTCGTCGGGACCGGGTGCCTTACTCATGCGGGATGCTCGCGGTGACGACAGATCCGTAGGTCGTCTCCGACGTCAAGGTCCCGTGATGGCGTTCGACCACCTGGGTGACCAACGCGAGACCGAGGCCCCGCGAGCCGGACTTGGTGGAAAAGCCGCGGGTCCGTGCTCTCGCCAGGGCGTCCGCGTCCATTCCCGGTCCACTGTCCGCCACCTGGATCACGAGGTCCGTCTCGCTCTCGCGCACGGTCACCTCCACCCACGGCTCGTCCGACTGCTTCGCTGCATCGATCGCATTGTCTATCAAATTTCCGGCGAGAGTGACCAATTCGCGTCGGTCGAAGGACTCGGTGTCGGTGAGGGCGGTGTCCTCGGTGACCGTGAGCTCGACGCCCTGCTCGGCCGCCTGGCTCACCTTGCCCAGCAACAGCGCCGCGACCGCGGGTTCCTGCACCGTGCTCATGAGCCGATCGATGAGGTTCTGCGACAGTTCGAGTTCCTGGGTGGCGAATTCGACCGCCTGCTCGGTGCGGCCGAGTTCGACCATCGTGATGACGGTGTGGAGACGGTTCGCCGACTCGTGCGCCTGCGAGCGCAGCGACTCGGCGAAGGACGTCATCGAGTCGAGTTCGCCCATGACACGCTGCAATTCGGTGTGATCACGCAGCACGGTCACCGTGCCGAGCCGGCGGGACCCGTGCAGGACGGGGTCCTGGGTCACCACGAGGACACGCGTCGCGGTGAGGTGCATCTCGTCGCGAACGGCGGTGTCGCCCAGTCCGCGCAGGGATTCCGGAAGGCGCTCGCGCGTCACGGGTCCCTCGGGCAGATCGAGCAGCCGCCGCGCCTCGTCGTTGACCAGCTCTGCCTCCGAGTCGCCGCCCCACACCACCAGCCCCTCGCCGATGGAGTGCAGGACGGCGTCATGGTGCTCGTACATGCTGCGCAACTCGTCGGGCGCGAGCCCGAGGGTCTGACGACTGAGCCGCCGATTGAGCAGATAGGACGCGGCGAGTGCCACGCCGAGTGCCGCCGCGATGATGCCGAGGACGGCCGGGAGCCCGGCCACGAATTGATCGGAGATCTTCTGGCGGGTGACACCGGCGGAGACGAGCCCCACGACGCGGCCGTCGTCGAGCACCGGAGTCACAGCACGGATCGACGGCCCCAGAGATCCTCGGTACGTCTCGGTGAACGTCTCGCCGGCGAGCGCCCGGTCGATCGTGCCCGTGAACTGCCCACCGATCAGCTCGGTGGTGGTGTGGGTGAAGCGCGTGCGGTCGGGCGACATGACGACGATGAAATCCATCCCCGTCGCGATGCGCACGCGCTCGGTCACCGGTTGCAGCGCGGCCGTGGGGTCCGCACTCGCTAGTGCGGTCACCGTGGACGGGGCCGTCGCGATCGAGACGGCGATGTCGACGACCTCCCGGCGGATGCTCTCGTCGCTGTCGCGGCGGGCGTCGACGAGAGCGAGAGCGCCGCCGAGCGTCACGAGGAGTACCACGACCGCGAGCTGGCCGACGAGGAGCTGCCGCGCCACGCTGCGGCGTCGCCGGGTGTTCGTGCTGCTCACGGGGTTCCTCCGGGTTCGGCGGTTCTGCTCACGACGTGCGCGTGACCGCTGTACACATGAACGAAATGAACTCATTGGTGACTCGGGTCACGCTCATGGACCACCATTCCATTCAGACAAGCGTGATCCACCTCACGCCACGATCGTAAGGACAACCATGACCGCCAGCACCGACGCCGTACCGTACGACGCGACCCCGCCGCCCAAGAAGAAGCGGGACAAGACCCACTGGCTCTACAGCGCCGTCATCGTCGCCGTGATCGGTGGTGTGGTCCTCGGACTGGCGGCTCCCGACCTCGCGTCCGAGTTCGGAGTCCTCGGAACGATGTTCGTGTCCCTCATCAAGATGATGATCAGCCCGGTCATCTTCTGCACCATCGTGCTGGGCATCGGGTCGGTCAAGGCCGCGGCCAGCGTCGGCAAGGTCGGCGGCCTCGCCCTCGGCTACTTCATCGCGATGTCGACCTTCGCCCTCGCCATCGGCATGATCGTCGGCAACCTGATCCAGCCCGGTTCGGGCCTGAACATCCAGGCGGATCCGGAAGCCGGTGCGGAGCTCGCCGGAACAGCCGCAGAGGCCGGCGGGACCCTCGAGTTCTTCCAGGGCATCATCCCGACGTCGCTGCTGTCGTCGCTCACCGAGGGCAGCGTGCTGCAGACCCTCTTCGTCGCACTGCTCGTCGGCTTCGGCCTGCAGGCCATGGGCAAGCAGGGTGAGGGCATCCTCCGCGGCATCGGCTCGATCCAGAAGCTCGTCTTCCGCATCCTGGCCGGCATCCTGTGGCTCGCCCCGATCGGTGCCTTCGGCGCCATCGCCAAGGTCGTCGGTGACACCGGCTTCGAGGCCGTGGTCCAGCTGGCCACCCTCATGCTCGCCTTCTACCTGACCTGCACCATCTTCGTCTTCGGCATCCTCGGCACGATCCTGCGTTTCGTGTCCGGCGTCTCGATCTTCAAGCTGGTCAAGTACCTGGCCCGTGAGTACCTGCTCATCGTCGCCACCTCGTCCTCCGAGTCGGCGCTGCCGCGCCTCATCGCCAAGATGGAGCACGTCGGAGTGCAGCGCACCACGGTCGGCGTCGTCGTCCCCACCGGCTACTCGTTCAACCTCGACGGCACCGCGATCTACCTGACGATGGCCTCGATCTTCATCGCCGACGCCATGGGCAACCCGCTCGGCATCGGGGAGCAGGTCTCGCTGCTGCTGTTCATGATCATCGCCAGCAAGGGTGCGGCCGGTGTCTCCGGCGCCGGACTGGCCACGCTTGCCGGTGGTCTGCAGAGCCACCGCCCCGAGCTCCTCGACGGCATCGGCCTCATCGTCGGCATCGATCGGTTCATGTCCGAGGCTCGCGCCGTCACCAACTTCTCGGGCAACGCCGTCGCCACGATGCTGGTCGGCACCTGGACGAAGACCATCGACAACGAGCGCGTCAAGGACGTCCTCGGCGGCAAGCTCCCGTTCGACGAGACCACGATGGTGGACGACGGTCACGGAGAGGCCCGCGATCCGGAGGCCAAGCCTGACCTCGTGAAGAACTAGCACCGCACGTATCGACCGAGAGCGGGCGCATCCTCCACACAGGGGAGGGTGCGCCCGCTCTCGTGCTCACGGGTTACCGGCCGGTACTGTGAGCCCATGACAGAACTGCAGAACGTCGGCATCAGCACTCTCGGCGGCGCTCCCACCTCGCTCGAGGAGTACAGCGGCCGTGCCGTGCTCGTGGTCAACGTCGCCTCGAAGTGTGGCCTGACCCCGCAGTACACGACACTCGAGAAGCTGGCCCGCGAATACGCGGACCGCGGACTCTCGGTCGTCGGCGTTCCTTGCAACCAGTTCGGTGGCCAGGAGCCCGGCTCGGCCGAGGAGATCGAGACGTTCTGCTCGACGACGTACGACGTCACCTTCCCTCTGACGGAGAAGGTCGACGTCAACGGCGAGAACCGGCACCCGCTCTACGAGATCCTGACGCAGACCGCGGACTCCGAGGGGAACGCGGGGGACGTGCAGTGGAACTTCGAGAAGTTCCTCGTCTCGCCGGACGGTGAGGTCGTGGGTCGCTTCCGTCCCCGCACCGAACCGGACGCCCCCGAGGTGCTCGCAGCCATCGACAAGGTGCTGCCCGTTCCGACTCTCTGACGTCGCCCGGCGTTCACGCGGGACGAGACCGTCGTACACCTCGGTGTGCGACGGTTTCTTCATGAGTGCACGTCTGATCGTGTCCGTGTCCGGTATCCGCGACGAGACCCGCGACGCCGCCGCCGAGTTCGCCGCGGAGATGGACCGCCGCGACATCGAGCTGTCACTTCTCGTGGCACCGCGGTTGAAGGACAAGTACCGCCTCACGCGCGACACCGAGACGCAGGACTGGCTGCGCATGCGCCGCGATCACGGAGACGCACTGGTCCTGCACGGATACGACCAGGCGGCCACCAAGCGGCGTCGGGCCGAGTTCGCGACACTCCCCGCTCACGAGGCGCAGCTGCGGTTGCGTGCCGCCGACCGGGTCATGGAGGAGATCGGCATGCGCACCCGTGTGTTCGCGCCGCCCCGCTGGGTCGCCTCACCGGGTGCGGTGTCCGCGCTTCCCACGGTGGGTTTCCGCGTCTTCGCCGGGCTCGTCGGTGTCCAGGATCTGGAGCGGGGCACCACGGTGCGTGGGCGGGTGCACGGTATCGGTGAGGGCTTCGGCACCGGATCAGGTGGCTACGTCTGGGAGCCCGGGTCCACGGAACCGTGGTGGTGCCGCGCACTCGTCATGGGCGCCGGCCGCACGGCTCGCCGCGGCGGTGTGGTGCGTCTCTCGGTGAGCGCCAAGCAGCTCGGCCGCCCGGGTCCCCGCGCCGCCATGCTCGATGCGGTGGACCTGGCGCGATTCCACGGTGCGACGTCGGCGCGCTACGAGTGGGTTCCGCGCTCACGCACCGCCGTCGCCTGACCCGGCCGCGACCTGCGCGTCGTACAGGTCGTAGGGATCTGCGATCGGCATCCCGATCGCGTCGGACAGGGCCTCCGCCGACCAGCTCGTTCCCTCGGCATCGGTGTCGACGGCTCCGTCCGAGGTGAGGTTCGACCGGAAGATTCCCGCGGCGGACGCGGGTAGGAAGTCCTCGTAGACAACGGGTTCGAGCCCGTCCGGCGTGCGAAGGTAGTAGGCCAGTCCGCGCTCCGCCATCTCCTGATCGGTGCCGGGGAAGTGCTGCGCCCATTCCCTCGCAGCGGCCTCGTCGGAGAGGCCGTCCACCCGCGCCATCGCGGTGTCGTACACCTCCCGGCCGCGGCGGGTGAGGGCGACGCCTCGTGCCTCCACCTCACCGAAGCGCACGCGGAGCCGATCGGAGAACGTGGCGCCGGACGCGTCGCGACAGAGTCGAGGTTCGGCGAGAGCTCGGAACGACGTCTGGCGCAACAGCACCGGCGGTCCGGCCCACCGAGGGGGTCCCTGGATGCGGTCGATCATCTCGATACCGCGCTCGGCCATGCGGCGGTACAGGTCGTCGATGTCGAGCACGCGCGGCGTCAGGTGGTTGATGTGCGTCGACGACACCCCGCCGATGTCCGCGGCCACCGACGACACGGCCTCGAGTTCGTCGTACCAGGCGCGATCGACCGGCTCCGTGCCGAGTTCGAAGACGGCGACGGCACCGTCCACGAGCGTGGTGGCCTCTGGTTCCGGTAACCCGCCGTCCTCGGCGGCTCGGATCGCGAGGCGCACCAGGTCGGGTGGGACGAGCGTGCGCGCCTCGAGTGCGTTCGAGAGTCGCTGCTCGAGATCGGCGGTGAAGAATCTGCGGTCGTCGACGACGAGCATGGAGCAGAACACCCGGAACGGGTTGCGGGCCAGCTCGACCGGATCCACGGGCCGGAATGCGGTGGACACCACGGGTATCGGGGTGGCGGCGTCCCGCAGATCGTAGAAGCCGACGGGGTGCATGCCGAACCCGCCGAACAGTCGTGCCACGTCCCGCAACTCGGCGACGGTCCCCACCCGGATGGCTCCGTGCCGTTCCGCCGTGACGCGGTCGAGGGTGCCGAGGCGCTCGGCCTCGGCACCCTCGCGGGCCACCACGTCCGCATTCACCGCGGTCGCCACCTCCACCAGCGTCGTGTAGGCCGGGACCTCACGGCCGTACATCGCCGACAGGGCGGCTGCGAAACGAGCGCGGAGATCGGACGCCGGGATCATGCGACGACGCTATCGCTGTCCGACCCGTTCCGGCACCCGGACGGCCACCAGGATGTCGTCGGAGACGTGCGGGGTTCCGGGTGCCGCGTCCACCAGGCGAGGACGTGTCTCGTCGACCGTGATCGTCCACTCGGCAGGGTCGAGGGACTCGGCGACGGAGTGCGGGCTGTGGAAGTCCGACGGATCGAAGCCGGCCCATCGGTGGCCCGGCGACGGGGTGTGGCCGACCATGAGCAGCGTCCCGCCGGGCGCGACGGTGTCGACCAGTCGCGCGAGCCCGTCCGCGGGCCCGGACCGCAGGATGCCGAAGTAGTGCAGCGTCAGCAGATCCGTGGAGTGCGGCGGCAGCGGATCGGTCAGCAGGTCCTGTGCCAGCCACGCCACACCGTCGTGCACTCCGCGTGCTCGCTCGACGGCGACCTCGGAGATGTCGACGCCCGTGACGGTCCAGCCGCGCTCGGCCAGCCACACCGCATCGGCGCCCTCACCCGATCCGACGTCGACGGCGCGCCCGGGGGAGAGGTGTTCCGCGTACTGGACGAGTGTCGGGTTGGGGTTTCCGCTCCAGCGCTTGTCCGACTCCCGGTACAGCTCGTCCCAGAAGTGCCCGTCCAGCGTCGGCCGGGGGCGCCCTGCCTGGATCGCTCGGTCGAACTCCTCGGCGATGAGGTTCGCGTTGACGTGAGCTCCGGCGAGGGCTCCTTGCGCGGTGGAGGCGATGACCGTGGCCGACGGGTCGGTGACGTTGCCTGCCGCCCACACTCCCGCCACGGTGGTGGCTCCGAAGGAGTCGACCTCGACGACGTCGCCGAGGCCCGTCGCGTGCGCCACGGTGGTGAGGCCGAGCGACCCCAGAAGTTCACTGCGAGCGGTGAAGCGAAGGCCCACGGCGAGAGCGTCGACCGCGACCTCGGTCCCGTCGGCCAGGCCGACCGCACGGAGACGATCCTCCCCGGTGAGCACCGCGGTGACCTTCTTCTCGACGATCTCGATGCCGCGCGCGGTGAACTTCTCGCGATCCTCGTCCGCCAGAGATCCGCCGTCGGTGAAGAAGGTCAGGTTCTCTGTCCACTGCCGCCACATCGAGGCGTGATGGATGCTGAACGGCCCGGTGCTCAGGACACCGATGCGACGATCCTGGATCTCCCACCCGTCGCAGTAGGGGCACTGCACGACGTCCCGGCCCCAGCGTTCCGCCAGACCCTCGACGGGCGGGAGCAGATCGGTGAGTCCGGTCGTCACCACGATGCGCCGCGCCGAGAAGGTGCGTCCGTCGTGCGCGTACCGACCGTCCTCCGGACTGCCCGCAATGGTCGCTGTGAAGTGCCCGACGTGACCGCCGAGTGCGGTGACCGTGGCGTCGACGACGGTGACGTCGTAGCGCTCGAGGTCGGCGCGCCCGTTCTTCAGGTAGTCGAGTGGCGAGGTGTGGTCCCGACCCAGCACGCCGTGCATGTGCGAGGCGGGTGCGTTGCGAGGAGTTCCGTTGTCCAGAACCAGAACTCGACGACGGGCACGGCCGAGCATGAGTGCGGCGGACAGTCCGGCGGATCCGCCGCCGAGGACGATGACGTCGGCGTCGACGTGGTGATGTGAAGTCATGCGGACACTGTGCGCCCGAGTCTGCGGACTTGACAAACATATTTGCTGAAACTGCAATATGGGGCATGGACGACTTCGACGGAGTGATCAGTGCGATCGGTCCGCGCCTGCGCGCTCTCCGCGTCGCGGCGAACGTGACCCTCGCGGCGGTGTCCGAACGCACGGGCATCCCGGTGAGCACACTCTCCCGCCTCGAATCGGGACAACGTAAGCCCAGCCTGGAGCTGCTGCTGCCGTTGGCCACGGTGTACGACGTTCCCTTGGACGACATCGTCGACGCCCCGGAGACGGGGGATCCGCGTGTGCAGTTCACGCCGGTCACGACGAACGGCGTGACCGTCGTTCCGCTGACGCGCCGGGCCGGCGGGTTGCAGGCGTTCAAGCAGATAGTCCCCGGAGGCCGCTACGAGGAGAACCCGCGATTGGGGTCCCACGAGGGATACCACTGGATCTATGTGCTGAACGGGAAGCTTCGACTCATTCTGGGAGACAAGGATTTAGTGCTCGGCCCGGGCGAGGTGGCCGAGTTCGACACGCACCTTCCGCACTGGTTCGGCAGCGCCGACCGTCGGCCCGTCGAGTACCTGGGGATCTTTGGACCGCAGGGCGAGCGGATGCACGTGAAGGCGACCTATTCGGGTCGTTGAGGCCCCCGTGGTGGGGGGGTGTGCAGGAGGCGGCCGACGACCTCACCCATCAGTTGCGGAGGCACGATGCCCGGCTGGGCGAGTTCCTCGACGGCCAGGCCGTTGCTGAGCGCCAGGATGACGAACGTGACCCACTCCGCAGGAACGTGCAGCGTCGCGCCGGCGCTCTCGGCGACGCTGACGACGGCGTCGGTGACCGCCGTACGGAGTTGTGCCCGGTGCTCGGCGAAGCGGGCACCCACCTCGGGATCGCGCAGGGCCCTCGACCAGTAGTCCATGAACAGCAGATGCCAGTCGCGATTGGTCGAGATCGCCTCCGTGAGACGGGTACTCAGCACACGCTGGGCATCCCGCAGGTCGGAGGGGAGCTCGGCGAGGAGGTCGACCGACATCCGCGCCCGACCGAGCACCTGCCGGTCCATCAGCTCGTAGAACAGCCCCTCCTTGGAACCGAAGTTCGAATAGACCGCGCCCTTGGTGAACCCGGCCTGCTCGGCGATGGCGTCGAGCGTGGCGTCGGCGTACCCGCGTCGACCGAACTCCGTCATCGCGGACGCGATGATCCGCTCGCGGACCTCGCTGCGAGGGGGGCGGGTGGTCGGTTCGGCGCTGCTCACTCGGGAAGAGTACCGCTCGATACCGACGGTATCGAAAACGTGGTTCGCCGTATACGGTGAGGCCATGGGGATACGAGAGTGCGATGTCGTCGTGGTCGGTGCGGGTCTCGCAGGACTGGTCGCGACAGCGGAACTGGTCGAGGCGGGCAAGCGGGTGATCCTGCTCGATCAGGAGAACGAGGCGAACCTCGGCGGACAGGCGTTCTGGTCCTTCGGCGGGCTGTTCCTGGTGGACAGCCCGGAGCAGCGTCGTCTCGGCGTCAAGGACTCGTACGAGCTCGCCCTGCAGGACTGGATGGGATCAGCCGGGTTCGACCGTCCCGAGGACGCGTGGCCGCGCCAGTGGGCCGAGGCCTACGTCGCGTTCGCGGCGGGGGAGAAGCGCTCTTGGTTGCGCGAGCGCGGCTGGAAGATCTTCCCGGTCGTCGGGTGGGCCGAACGCGGAGGCTACGGCCCCACCGGACACGGCAACTCCGTGCCGCGATTTCATCTCACCTGGGGCACCGGGCCGGGACTGGTCGAGATCTTCGAACGCATCGTGCGGGACGGTATCGACCGCGGCAGCGTGATCCCCGCCTTCCGGCACCGGGTCGACGAGGTGGTGGTGACCGACGGTGTCGCGACCGGTGTACGCGGCGCCGTCCTGGAGCCGACCGACGTCGCCCGCGGCGTGACGTCCTCCCGCACCGTGGTGGGGGACTTCGAGATCCGGGCCGGTGCGGTGCTGGTGACCTCCGGCGGCATCGGCGGCAACTGGGACCTGGTGCAGAAGAACTGGCCGAAGCGCATGGGCCGCACCCCCTCTCACATGCTCTCGGGTGTACCGGCGCACGTGGACGGTCGGATGCTGGAGATCTCGCGTGCCGCGGGCGGGAACATCATCAACGAGGACCGCATGTGGCACTACACCGAGGGCATCACCAACTGGGACTCCGTGTGGCCGAACCACGGCATCCGCATCCTGCCGGGTCCGTCGTCGCTGTGGCTCGACGCGTCGGGTCAGCAGTTGCCGGCGCCGCTGTTCCCCGGATTCGACACGCTCGGCACCCTCGAGCACATCGTGTCGACGGGACACGACTACACGTGGTTCCTACTCGATCAGAAGATCATCGAGAAGGAGTTCGGACTCTCCGGCCAGGAACAGAACCCGGATCTCACCGGTCGCGATCTGCGCAAGCTCCTCGAGCGAGTCCGTCCCGGCGCACCCGGCCCCGTCGAGGCCTTCAAGCAGAAGGGCGTCGACTTCGTCGTCGCCGACACGGTGGCCGAACTGGTCGCCGGCATGAACAAGATCGGTGACGTCACGCTCGACGCCGCCGATGTGGAGAAGCTGGTCGTCGCGCGAGATCGAGAGATGGACAACGACTTCAGCAAGGACCTCTCGGTCTCGTCGATCCACGCGGCGCGCCACTACCGAGGCGATCGCCTGGCGCGCATCGCCGTGCCGCACAAGCTGCTGGACGAGACCGGGCGTGCCGCAGCGGGTCCGCTGATCGCCGTCAAGTTGCACCTTCTGACGCGGAAGTCGCTGGGCGGGTTGCAGACCGACCTGAACTCCCGGGTGCTCCGAGCCGACGGCACGCCGTTCCCGGGGCTCTACGCGGCCGGCGAGGTCGCCGGCTTCGGTGGCGGCGGCGTGCACGGGTACCGCTCGCTCGAAGGCACGTTCCTCGGCGGGTGCATCTTCTCCGGACGCGCCGCGGGACGAGCCCTTCGGCGCTAGGTCACTGCGGCCAGCGGGTCATCCCAGCGCCCACTGCACGTTCACCGAGACGCTGACGGTCTGCTGCCCCGGCTCGATCGGCACCGCTGACGAGGCCGAACTTCTGTCGAAGCTCGGTGCCGACTCCTGGCCGGTGATGTTCTCGGTGATCGACAGGACCTCGCCGAGGTCGCTTCCCGCCAGGGACGCGTACTGCTCGGCCCGGTCGCGAGCGTCCGCGAATGCGCGTGACCGAGCATCGGCGATCAGGTCGGAGTCGTCGTCGATGCGGAAGGACACGCCGGACACTCGGGTCGCGTTCCCACCCGCCCGCGTGGCGTCGCCCAGCACCGCCGACGCTCGCGACAGGTCGCGCACGGTCACACCGAGGGTGTTGGACGCCCGGTAGCCGGAGATCGTGGAGGTTCCGCCCCCGAACCCGTCGGCGTACTGCGGGTCGATGGACACCTGGCGGGTCTGGATGTCCGCGCGGTCGACTCCGGCAGCGGCGATCGCCTCGGTCACCGCAGTCACCGCGGTGTTCGCCTCGTCGATCGCCGTCGTCACGTCGTCCGCCGTCGTCTCGACACCGATCTGAGCGGTGAGAGTGTCCGGGGTGCCCTGGATCTCGCCGACCCCGGACACGGAGATCCCCGGCGGTGTGTCGGTGGCCGACTGCCCGGATTCCCCGGTCCCGCACGCCGCGGTCGCCGCCACGACGGCCAGCAGGGCGGCCGATCCGATGACCTTCGAGGTACTCCTGGTCCACATCATCGGGTCAGTGTCCACGACGGTCCGGGAATGTCTAGAGCGACGTGCCCGTCTCCTCCTCCAGGGCGCGGAACTCCGTCCCCTCGCCTGCGAGGCCCGACAGCATGCCGTAGTAGATGCCGCGCGCGTCCGGCGCGACGATGGCCTGGTGGATCGGAACGGCCAGTCGCGGAGAGACGGCGCGGAGGAAGTCGATGCCCTCGCCGATCTTCATCCACGGGGCCGCCGCGGGGAGTGCGAGCACATCGATCTCCACGTCGGGAACGAACAGCGAGTCACCGGGATGCATCAGCTGCCCGGGCTGGTCCGGCGTGCCGAGGAGATACGCGATGTTGTCGATCAGCGGGATGTCCGGGTGGATCGTGGCGTGCGTGCCGCCCGCACCCGTCACCTGCACGCCGCCGATCGAGAAGACGTCGCCCGCGTTCACGGCGGTCCATCTTTCCCCGAGCTGGTCGGCCGTCTGCGGGTCCGCGTAGAGCGCCGCGTCCGGGTTGGCCTCGAGGAGCGCCGGCAACCGATCGGTGTCGACGTGGTCCGCGTGCTGATGCGTGATCAGGATGGCGTCGAGGCCGGTGATGCCCTCGAATCCGTGAGAGAAGGCGCCGGGGTCGAACAGCACCGTCGATCCCGCCATCGAGACCTGAATGCACGAATGTCCGAAGTGAGTCAGCTCCATGGTTCCCCAGTATGCGCCGGATTCGTGGAGTGGTTCGGGACTGGGTAAAGTGCCTGCTGGATCTGCCCTCTTAGCTCAGGAGCTCTCACGTGGCCCGTGTGGTTGTCGACGTCATGCCCAAAGCAGAAATTCTCGACCCCCAGGGACAGGCCATCGTCGGCGCGCTCCCGCGCCTCGGCTTCGCCGGAATCTCCGACGTCCGTCAGGGCAAGAGATTCGAGCTCGAGGTGGGGGACGACGTCGACGACGCGACCCTCGACCAGATCGCCGAGACGTTCCTGGCCAACACCGTCATCGAGGAATGGAAAGTGACCCGGCTGTGAGCGCGAGACTTGGTGTCATCACCTTCCCCGGCACGCTGGACGACATCGACGCCTCGCGCGCGGTCACGCTCGCGGGGGGTGAGGCCGTCAGCCTCTGGCACGGCGACGCCGACCTGAAGGGCGTCGACGCCGTCGTCGTCCCCGGCGGCTTCTCCTACGGCGACTACCTGCGCGCCGGCGCCATCGCGCGCTTCGCCCCCGTCATGGGTGCGGTCATCGACGCGGCGAAGGGCGGCATGCCCGTCCTGGGTATCTGCAACGGCTTCCAGGTGCTGTGCGAGGCCGGACTCCTGCCCGGCGCCCTCACCCGGAACGCCAACCTGCACTTCACGTGTCGCGATCAGTGGCTCACGGTCGAGAGCACGTCCTCGGCATGGTCCTCGCGGTACGAGGCGGGCGCCGAGATCCTCGTTCCGCTCAAGTCCGGTGAGGGTCGCTTCCAGGCGTCCGAGGCGGTTCTGGACGAGCTCGAGGGCGAGGGGCGCGTCGTGTTCCGCTACTCGGGTGACAACCCCAACGGTTCGCAGCGGTCCATCGCGGGCATCTCGTCCGCCGACGGCCGCATCGTGGGACTCATGCCGCATCCCGAGCACGCCACCGAGGCCCTCACGGGCCCCAGCGACGACGGTCTCGGCATCTTCTACTCCGCGTTGGACGCGATCATCACGGCCTGACGGTCACCGCCCAGGAGTGCGGCCGCAGGTCGTTCTCCACTCCGTCGGCCGCTGCCACGATGTCTCCGGCCGGTCGAGGCACGGGTGCGTCGCCGATGTTCGCCGACAGCACCAGCGTCGTCGTGCCGTCCGTCGCGGTGAGGGTGATCGCGGTGTTCTCGAGCCCGGACACCTCCGCGTGCGCACGGTGCAACCACGGGAACCGCCGCCGCATCGCGATCAGAGCTTGGTGTCGTCGGTAGTGCGGCCATCCGTACGGCGCCAGATCGTCCGGTGTCGCCGGGAACTCGGGGCGGATGTCGTCGTCGCCACCCACCCGCTCCTCCTTGATCCCGCGGAATCCCTGCTCGTCGCCGTAGTACACGGTCGGCGTTCCCGCCACGAAGAACAGCAGCGCGGCGGCGATGTCGGCATCGTCGTCGTCGAGGGTGGACGCGATCCGGGTGACGTCGTGGTTGCCGACGAATGTCGCCGGAACGAACGTGGGCAGCAACTCGTCGTGGCGGCCCAGAGCGTGGGCGAACTCGAAGAAGTTGGCGTCCTTCAGGGCGCTCCACGTCGCCTTCCACAGCTCGTACTGGGTGATCGCGTCGAGTCCGGACTCTTGCACGTACGACGCGTAGTCCCCGTGAATCATCTCGCCGACGATCCAGGCGTCGGGATGCGCCTCTCGCACACGGGGGAGCACCGCCGCCCAGAAGGCCGGTGAGACCGCATACGCCGCGTCGAGGCGCCATCCGTCGACACCGCGGTCGAGCCAGTGCGTCATGACCTCCGTGACGTGCTCCTGCACTGCCGGCTCGTCGTGGTTCAACTCGACCAGCAGATCGTGGCCCTCGAACGTGCGCGGTCGACCGTCCTTCCATCGGAACCACCGCCCCGCGTCGGAGTCGGGTCCGTCCTGCTCCGCGCGAACGAACTGCGGGTGGCTCCTGCCGACGTGGTTGAAGACGCCGTCGAGCAGAACTCGGATGCCCTTGGCGCGTGCCGCACCGATGAGCGCGTCCATGTCGCTGTCGGTTCCCAGACGGGAATCGACGCGGAGGTGGTCGACGGTGTCGTAGCCGTGGGTCTCCGACGCGAACACCGGGCCGAGTGCGAGGCCGTTGCATCCGAGCTCGAGGAGGTAGTCGAACCAGCCCTCGATCCGGTCGAGTCGGTGTTCGGTGCGGTCCACTGCCTCGGCCTCGGCGCCGACGAACCCGAGGGGGTACACCTGCCACCAGATGACGTGATCGACCCAGTCCTGCATCGCATTTCCCCCTTTTTCCCGGTCTCGGCGAGTGTTCGCCGAGCGACGGTCTGCTTGTCGGATCGCACAATTCGATTCCGGTTGTGTAGTGACTGTCACTATGAGTAACTGACGTCGGCGGACGACCGTTCGTCACCATCGTGCCAAAGGAGTCACCATGTCCTCCGATCTCACCGAACTGCTGGGTTCCTTCGAGAGCCTGACCGACTTCCTCGACGCGCTCGACTCGATCTTCACCGGGCTGTCGTTCTTCAGCTGAGTCGATCCCTGTGGGGCGGACTCGGCCGGGTCCGCCCCACAGGTGTGCCCGGAGCGGATCGGAGTCCGCGCGAAGCAACAGTGCTGGTGACAATGGCCTGCCCGTGGCGCGATGGTGCCGGTGGTGCGGGTGTCACCCCATGAGTCGTTTCTTGTCACCGAATCGCGACAATTTTCGGGTTGCGAGCCATTCTTTTGTGTGGATTACTTAGCAAGCGGGCAACAAGCCCACCAACCTCACAAAGGGAGCTCCTCATGACCGACCTCGCCAGCTTCGTCGACCTTCTCGGTGCACTGTCCGACATCTTCGGTGGCGCCGGAAGCTTCCTCGACGGCCTGAGCTTCTTCAGCTGAACCCTGCTCGACTCGTGATGCCGGGTCCACCCTCGTGGTGGGCCCGGCATCGCTGTCTCCGCACCCCGTCTCTCTACGATCGGTGACCATGGCGTCCCTCACCTCCGCGACCGCGGCCGGCCTCTGTTCCTTCGTCGACGCGTCCCCGTCGCCGTTCCACGTCGTCGAGACGGTCGCATCGGAACTGGCCGCGCACGGGTTCACCGCCGTGGCCGAGACGGATTCGTGGCCCTCGGAGCCCGGCCGGTACCTCGTCGTCCGCGGTGGTTCGATCATCGCCTGGTCCACCGAACGTGCACCCGACGCAGCGTTCCGCATCGTGGGCGGACACACCGACAGCCCCAACCTCCGCGTCAAGCAGAACCCCGATCTCGACGTCGCCGGGTGGCAGATGGTCGCCCTCGAGCCGTACGGCGGCGCATGGCTGAACTCCTGGCTCGATCGAGATCTCGGCATCTCCGGCCGTCTCGGTGTGCGCGACGGCGGCTCGGTGTGCGACGTCCTCGTGCGAGTCGACCGTCCCATCCTGCGGGTGCCCCAGCTGGCGATCCACCTGTCGGAGGATCGCAAGGGAGTGCACCTCGATCCGCAGAACAACGTGAACGCGATCTGGGGCGTCGGGCGATCACCCCACTCGTTCATCGGGTTCCTCGCCGACGAGGTCGGGGTGGATCCCGGCGACGTGCTCGGGTGGGAACTGATGACCCACGACCTCAATCCTGCTGCTGTGGTCGGACTCTCGGACGATCTCGTCAGTTCGCCACGACTGGACAACCAGGGCACCTGCTACGCCGGAACCGAGGCACTGGTCGTCGCGGCCGCGCAAGCCGACGACTGCATCCCCGTGCTCGCACTCTTCGATCACGAGGAGGTGGGCAGCATGTCGGACCGTGGCGCGTTCTCGGATCTGATGAACACCGTCCTCGAGCGCATCGTGCTCGCGCGTGGCGGCGGCCGCGAGGAGTTCCTGCGCGCGATGGCCGGGTCGATCCACGCCTCGGGCGACATGGCCCACGCGACCCACCCCAACTACGTCTCGCGGCACGAGCCGGCGCACCGCATCGAGGTCAACGGTGGCCCGGTGCTCAAGGTCAACCAGAATCTGCGCTACGCCACCGACGCCGCCGGTGCCGCGGCCTTCGCCTTGGCGTGCGAGCGAGCCGACGTCCCGCTGCAGCGGTACGTCCACCGGGCCGACCTTCCGTGCGGATCCACCATCGGCCCCATCACCGCCTCGCGCACCGGCCTGTCCACCGTCGACGTGGGTGCCGCGCAGCTCGCCATGCACTCCGCGCGCGAGGTGATGGGCGCACACGACGTCGACATGTACGCCGACGCCTTGGCTGCGTTCCTGGGGGCGTAGCGCTGGGTCGGGCTGCGCTGCGCTGGGTGCCGGTTGCGTCGTGCCGGTGGTGGCGCCGGGCGGTGCGCGCGGTGGTCTGCGCAGGCTACGGGGTGTGCGCTGCGCCGGGCGGTGCGCGCGGGCCGTGCGGTGGGTACGGGAACCCCGTCGACGCGGCCGACGAATTTGCTGCCGTACAGGGAACGGCGGGGGAGACTGCCGGGATGGAGATCGCGCAGTGGTGGCCGGCCGTGACGGCAGAGACTCGGGACTGGCTGGTCGAGCACAACGGTGAGCCGCTCCCGACGACCGTGAGGGACGACGTGTTGCGTGTGAACGGCGATCTCACCGACCCGTCGTGGTGGGCCGGTGAGTCCGTCGACGGTTCGTCCGAGCTGACGGACGCGGCGACGGACTGGATCGAGTCCGCGGCGAACGACGAGTGATCGGGGCTGACGAGCGGGTACGCCTGAGGCCGGTCGGACGGTGCCGTGTGCTGCACATAGAATGACCTCGACATTCTGCCGAGGGAAGGACCCCATCCACCGTGTCTGTCGAGTCCACTCCTCAGGTCGACGCCCTCCCCACCCCTCCGGTCGACACCGTCTCCGCTGCGGTCGAGTCGCCGGACGTCGCTCAGCCGTGGGCGGAGCTGGGTCTGAAGGAGGACGAGTACGCCCGCATCCGGGAGATCCTCGGCCGCCGCCCGACGGACGCCGAGTTGGCGATGTACTCGGTGATGTGGAGCGAGCACTGCTCATACAAGTCGTCGAAGGTGCACCTCAAGTACTTCGGTGAGACGACGACGGACGAGATGCGGTCCGGGATGCTCGCCGGCATCGGTGAGAACGCCGGCGTGGTCGACGTCGGCGACGGGTGGGCGGTCACCTTCAAGGTGGAGAGCCACAACCATCCGTCGTACATCGAGCCGTACCAGGGTGCGGCCACTGGCGTCGGCGGCATCGTGCGCGACATCATGGCCATGGGTGCGCGCCCGATCGCGGTGATGGACCAGCTGCGTTTCGGTGCGGCTGACGCGCCGGACACGCGCCGGGTGCTCGAGGGCATCGTGCGCGGCGTCGGCGGTTACGGAAACTCGCTCGGCCTCCCGAACGTGGGCGGCGAGACGGTGTTCGACGCGTCCTACGCCGGCAACCCGTTGCTCAACGCGCTGTGCGCCGGAGTGATGCGCACCGAGGATCTGCACCTGGCGTTCGCGTCGGGCTCGGGCAACAAGATCATTCTGTTCGGTGCCCGTACGGGTCTCGACGGGATCGGCGGCGTGTCGGTGCTGGCGTCCGAGACGTTCGACGAGAAGCAGGGCCGACGCAAGCTCCCCGCGGTGCAGGTGGGCGACCCGTTCACCGAGAAGGTGCTCATCGAGTGCTGCCTGGAGCTCTACCAGCAGAAGCTCGTGGTCGGTATCCAGGACCTCGGCGGCGCCGGATTGTCCTGCGCCACATCCGAACTCGCGTCCGCGGGTGACGGCGGTATGCACATCGCCCTGGATCGTGTCCCGCTGCGTGCGACCGGCATGACGCCGGCGGAGGTGCTGTCCAGCGAGTCGCAGGAACGCATGTGCGCCGTGGTGGCGCCGGAGAACGTCGACGCCTTCATGGCGGTCTGCGCCAAGTGGGACGTGCTGGCGACCGACATCGGCGAGGTCACCGACGGTGAGCATCTCCAGATCACCTGGCACGGCGACGTCGTCGTCGACGTGCCGCCCAAGACGGTGGCGCACGACGGTCCCGTCTACGAGCGTCCCGTGCAACGACCCGCGAGCCAGGATGCCCTGGTGGCGAACACCACCGAGGGTCTGCCCCGTCCGACCACGGCCGTGGCACTCCGCGAGACCCTGCTGCAGATGATCTCCTCGCCCCAGCTCTGCAGTCGGCGGCTCATCACCGAGCAGTACGACCGGTACGTCCGCGGCAACACCGTGCTCGCCGAGCACGCCGATGCCGGTGTGGTGCGTATCGACGAGAAGACCGGCCGCGGGATCGCTCTCGCGACCGATGCGTCCGGCCGGTACACCGCGTTGGATCCATACCGCGGTGCGCAGCTGGCGCTGGCCGAGGCGTTCCGCAACGTCGCGACGACGGGCGCCACGCCGAAGGCCGTCACCAACTGCCTGAACTTCGGGTCGCCCGAGGATCCGGGTGTCATGTGGCAGTTCCAGCAGGCGGTACGCGGGTTGGCGGACGGCTGTGTTCAACTGGGCATTCCGGTCACCGGCGGAAACGTCAGTTTCTACAACCAGACCGGGTCGACGCCGATCCTGCCGACCCCGGTGGTGGGTGTGCTGGGTGTCCTCGACGACGTCCACCGCCGCATCCCCACCGGCATCGGCCTGGAGCCGGGTGAGACCCTGATTCTGTTGGGCGACACGCACGACGAACTGGACGGCTCGATCTGGGCCCAGGTCGTCCACGACCACCTCGGCGGTGTTCCGCCGCAGGTGGATCTGGCTCGCGAGCAGCTGCTGGCCGACATCCTCACGGCGTCGAGCCGCGACGGTCTGGTCACCGCAGCACACGACCTGTCCGAGGGCGGGCTCGCGCAGACCGTCGTCGAGGTCGCGCTCGCCGGCGAGACCGGATGCCGCATCCTGCCGCCCGAAGGAACAGATCCTTTCGTCACCTTGTTCTCGGAATCGTCCGGGCGGGTACTCGTTGCTGTCCCTCGGACCGAGGAGACCAGGTTCACGGGGATGTGCAGCGCGAGGGGGATGCCATGGACGCGTATCGGGGTGGCCGACGAAGGGTCGGACGAGGTGGAGTTCCAGGGACTGTTCAGCGTCCCGTTGACCGAACTCCGCGAGGCGTACGAGGGGACGCTCCCGGCACTCTTCGGCTGACCGACCTTCCCGGCACCGGCTCCGTCCGATGACCGACACCGACACCCGGTCGTCGGACGAACTTCAGCGCCCCCACAGTTTCGAGGAACTCCCGGCGTACGTCCTGAGCTCGGCGACCCGCACGGTGCGCAAGCACCCGGCGTGGATCTGGGCGTGGAGTCTGCTGCGGCTCGACGTCACCGGCATCGCGTTCGGCGCCCTGTTCTTCTGCTGGTCGCTGACGCCGTCACTGCTGCCACGCGGCTGGCTGTTCCAGGGCATCGTCAGCGGCATCACCGCGGCCATCGGGTACGGGGTGGGCGTCGCTGTCGGCTGGATTCTCCTGCGCACGGTGCTCCGTCAGCAGCCGTGGTGGCCGCTGCCGATCCGTGTGGAGCGTGGACTTCTCGTCGCTGTCCCGGTGATCGCGACCGTCGCCGGCGCGGTCATGCTCTACGCCTCCGCGGACTGGCAGCGTCAGCTCGCCGCGCTCATGGGCGCCGAGGGACTCACGTCCACGGGGTTCATCCGCACCGGCATCATCAGTTTCGCGGTGTGCGCCGCGCTCATCGGCCTGTGGCGGGTCATCCGGGACATCCGCCGCTTCGTCGTGCGCTCGATCCTGCGTCTGATCCGCCTCCCACAGTGGGTGGCCAACCTCGTGGGGTTCCTCCTCGTCGTGACGGTGCTCGTGACCCTCGTGCAGGGTGTGCTGCTGCGCGGCACCATGACCGTCGCCAACTCGGTGTTCAGCACTCAGAACAGCAACACGCGCGAGGGTGCCGAACAGCCGACGGTGCCCGAGCGTTCCGGTGGTACCGGCTCACTCGTCGGCTGGGACACACTGGGATTCGAGGGCAGGAACTTCGTCTCGGGTGGGTTGTCGGCCGACGAGATGACCCGAGCGACCGGCCGTACGGGCACGGAGGCGATCCGCGCGTACGTGGGACTCGAGAGCGCGGAGACGGACGAGGAGCGCATGGATCTCCTGGTACGCGAACTCGATCGAACCGATGCGTTCGCCCGCAAAGCCATCGTCGTCATCCCGACCACGGGAACAGGGTGGGTCAATCCCACTGCCGCTCGGGCCGTGGAACTGATGTACGACGGGGACGTCGCACTCGTGGCGTCCCAGTACTCGTACCTTCCGAGTTGGATCTCCTTCCTCGCCGATCGCGAGAAGGCGGCGGCAGCGGGGAAGTTGCTCATCGATACCGTGCACCAGCGATGGGAGCAGGAGCCCGAGGCGTCCAGGCCCAAGTTCTACGTCTACGGCGAGAGTCTCGGAACCCAGGCCGGTGAAGGCGCGTTCGCGGACATCGCCGACATCCGGGACACCGTCGACGGCGTGCTGTGGGTGGGCCCGCCGAACTCCAATCGCATCTGGGACACCTACGTCAGCCGACGCGATCCGGGGACCACCGAGGTGGAACCCGTCTATGCCGGCGGACTGCTGATGCGTTTCGCCGACAGCACCCGCGACGTCGAGGCACTGAGCGGGGACTGGCCCTATCCGCGCGTGCTGTACATCCAGCACCCGTCCGACCCCATCGTGTGGTGGACGCCGGACCTGATCTTCCAACGTCCCGACTGGCTCGCCGAGCCGCCCGGGTACGACCGACTGCCCAGCATGCGGTGGTTCCCGTTCGTCACCTTCTGGCAGGTGAGTGCCGACCTCACGAACGCGGCCGGCGTGCCGGACGGCCACGGCCACAACTACGGGACGACGGTGCTCGACGGTTTCGCCGCCGTGGCCGCTCCCGACGGGTGGACGCAGGCCGACACCGAACGCATCCGGGTCGTCATGAACGAGTACGCCGACGCCGACGGTCCCGAGAAGTGACCGGACTGGCCCGATGGGTGCTGTTCGACATCCCCATCGGGACAGTCCTTCCGGAGGAGTTCCTGTTCCGCGGCGTAGTGGACACCGTGGCCACTGCCGTGGTGGGTCCGCGCGCCGCACTCGTGTTCGGCTCCACGGCATTCGGGGTCTGGCACTGGTACGACTCGGGCAGGTCTGTGCCCGTCGTCCTGTTCACCGGGGCGGCCGGCGCGCTGTTCGTCGAGTCGAAGCGGCGAACCGGCACCATTCTCACGCCCATGGCACTGCACTGGGCCGCGAACTCGATCGGCGCTGTCGCATCGACGTGGTGGCGCTCTACTCGAGGTGACAGACCGCCTCGACGTTGATGCCGTCGGGGTCGTACACGAAGCCGCCGAAGTAGTTCTCGTGGTACTCGGGGCAGACGCGCGGCGACAGCTTGTCCCGTGCGCCCGCCGCAAGGGCCGCGGCGTGGAACTCCCGGACGGCGTCACGGGTCGGTGCCGAGAACGCCACGTGCAGTGCGGGATCGACGGTGCTTCCCTGGACCAGCCAGAAGAACGGCTTGCGGCCACTGCCGAATCCGGCCATGCGGACGTAGTCGTCGTCCGGACCGCCGGTGAAGTCGAGCAACTTCTCGATGCCCAACACGGACAGGGCCGGCACGTAGATCGCGAGTGAGCGGTCGACGTCCGTGACCGTCACGTTGAGGTGGTCGATGGTCGATCCTTGATAGGGGTTCGGTGTCATGGAGACAGTGAAGCGTCCATCGCGGACAGCGGCGGTCCTCGTTGGCCAGGCCGTGCCTCAGCATCCACAACTCGCGAGAATCGACGGGATCCCGTCGATCAGAGCGACCTGTGGACGGTGAGGCACGGCTCGGGGATCACCGCGGTCGGTGAGACACTGAACGGCGTGGCACCCTCCAAACCCGTCGACCCGGCCGAGCTCCGGAGCGCACTGCAGACCGTGTCCCCGTGGCTCGACGACCCGGACCTCCCGAAGCCGCCGCGCGCCGATCTCGCCGCCGCGGTGCGGCTCAGTGCACGCACCATCGAGCAGACGGCGCCGGGTTCGAGTGTCGAGGTGCGCGTGCCGCCGTTCGTCGCGGTGCAGTGCATCGTCGGACCGCGTCACACCCGCGGTACGCCGCCGAACGTCGTGGAGTGCGACCCGCGCACCTGGCTGCTGCTGGTGACGGGCCGCGTGGCCTTCGAGGACGCCGTCCGTGGTGCGGGCGTCACGGCCTCGGGCGGCCGAGCCGGCGAGGTGGCGCACTGGCTGCCGCTGGTCCGGATCTGACCCTCACCGCCAGGGCTGCACCGGCGGCTTCACCCACAGGATCTTCTCGTCCGAGTGCGCGCGGCGGGCCGCGTCGTGTCCGGGGTGATCGCGCGCCCACTCGGCCTTCTCGCGCAACAACGTCGTGACTACCGTCCATGTCTCGTCGGAGCTGGGCGGGTTGATGTCCGCGGCCCGCGCCACCTTGCGTCGGACGTCGGCGGCCATCGCCGCGAGGTCGTCCGCAGAGATGTCGCGGTCCCACAGGTACCGGGCGAGTGCGACGGCCTTGTCGCGGCGGGACTTCTCGGCCGCGTCGGAGTGGCTGTAGAAGTTCTTCTCGGCCACTACCAGCCCCAGCTCCCGGCGATGCCCTTGAACGGTCCGACGACGTCGCGGGTGATCCACCCCGCGTAGAAGCCGCCCTCCTGCGGGCGTGCCACCTCGCCGTCGAGCTCGCACGTCAGGGAGACGGGAGAGAAGGAGAGCGCGCCGGCGATCGGTGCGAAGGACGGGGTGGGGTTCTCGTAGCTCCAGCCGCCGGCCTCGAGCACGGCGCCGTCGTCGCCCACGATGTCCCAGTAGGTGGCGGATCCCTTCCATTCGCACATCGTGGATCGCGCACTCGAGCGCCGCAGTCGGCTCTCGTCGACGTCGGCGCGGGGGATGTACCAGGTGGGCGGATGGCTGGTCTCGAGGACGCGGTGGGCTGCGTGACTGTCGGCGACGATCACGTCGCCGAAGCGCACCACGAGGTGCTTCGTGGACGCCTCGAGGGCCGGCGGACGCGGGTAGTCCCACACCGATTCCTGCCCCTCGCCGGGCTGTTCGGGGGTGACGCCGTACGGAAGTCTGCTGGCCATGTCTCCATCATGGCACCGCGCCGCGAGTCGTGGATCACAGCGCACCGCGGTATCGGTGCCTGCCGACGGCTTGTTGATTGCGGGGTTGTCCGTAGACTCCTCGAGTGTGCGTGCAGCGTGGCCTGCACCCCACCCCTCCCGGCTTCTAGGAGAGCGCGTCGTGACTCGTGACCCCTCGGTCCACAGCCCGAATCTGCTCGATGACACATCCGGTCCGGAACTGGACATCAACGAGAACGAGCCGCGGGAAGAATGCGGAGTCTTCGGCGTGTGGGCTCCCGGTGAGGACGTCGCGAAGATGACGTACTACGGCCTCTACGCGCTGCAGCACCGCGGTCAGGAGGCCGCCGGCATCGCCGTGGCCGACGGATCCCAGGTACTGGTGTTCAAGGACCTCGGTCTGGTGAGCCAGGTGTTCGACGAGCAGACGTTGGGCGCGATGAGCGGCCACATCGCCATCGGGCACTGCCGGTACTCCACCACCGGATCGACGACGTGGGAGAACGCGCAGCCCATCTTCCGCACCACCGCGGCCGGCAGCGGCATCGCCCTGGGCCACAACGGCAACCTCGTGAACACGGCCGAGCTGTCGGAGCGGGCGCGCGACGCCGGCATCATGGGCCGCCCGCGCGGGACCGGTGCCACGTCCGACTCGGACATCGTGGGCGCACTGCTGGCGCACGGCGCCGCGGACAGCACCATCGAGCAGGCGGCCATGGAACTGCTGCCGACGCTGAAGGGCGCGTTCTGTCTGACCTTCATGGACGAGCACACCCTCTACGCGGCGCGTGACCCCCACGGTGTGCGCCCGTTGTCTCTGGGTCGACTCGACCGCGGCTGGGTCGTGGCCTCGGAGACCGCCGCACTCGACATCGTCGGAGCCTCGTTCGTTCGCGACATCGAGCCGGGCGAGCTGCTCGCCATCGACGCGGACGGCGTGCGATCCTCCCGCTTCGCCGCTCCCGAGCCCAAGGGCTGCATCTTCGAATACGTCTACCTCGCGCGCCCCGACAGCGTCATCGGTGGCCGGTCGGTCCACTCGACCCGTGTCGAGATCGGCCGCCGCCTCGCCGAGGAGCACCCCGCCGAGGGCGATCTGGTGATCCCGGTCCCGGAGTCGGGAACGCCCGCCGCCGTCGGCTACGCGCAGGGATCCGGCATCCCGTACGGCCAGGGCCTGATGAAGAACGCCTACGTCGGACGCACGTTCATCCAGCCGTCGCAGACCATCCGTCAGCTCGGCATCCGGCTGAAGCTCAACCCTCTCCGCGAGGTCATCCGGGGCAAGCGCCTCATCGTGGTGGACGACTCGATCGTCCGCGGCAACACCCAGCGGGCGCTCGTTCGCATGCTGCGGGAAGCCGGCGCGCTCGAGATTCACGTGCGCATCGCGTCGCCGCCGGTCCGCTGGCCATGCTTCTACGGCATCGACTTCGCCTCGCCCGCGGAGCTGATCGCCAACGGCACGGACTCCGAGGACGGCATGCTCGAGGGTGTGCGCCAGGCCATCGGCGCCGATTCGCTGGGCTACATCTCGATCGAGGGCATGATCGCCGCCTCCGAGCAGCCCGCGACGCGGCTGTGCTCCGCGTGCTTCGACGGCAAGTACCCCATCGAGCTCCCCAAGGAGACCGCCATGGGCAAGAACGTCCTCGAGGGAATGTTGGCGACCGCGGCGGGCATCCCCATGCCCGCGGCCGTCGACAACGTGAGCGCACTCTCGCGCCCCTGACACCCCGACGCTGCAGATGCTGATCCGGCTCGCGATCGCCGAGGCGATCGCGGCGGGAACGATTCGGGTGCAGTACCGGCGCTGGGCGACGCGGCGCGTCAAGCCGGGTACGTGGATCCACACGCCGGCCGGTCTGATCGTCGTGGACGCGATCACCGAGTGCGACCCCGACTCGCTCACGGACGACGACGCCCGGGCGGCGGGGGAGTCCTCGATCTCGGCCTTGCGCAAGGGGTTCCGCGGCGCGGACGGTGATCCCGTCTGGCGGGTCGACGTGTCGTTCGGTGGCGGGGAGGCCGGAGGGCGGCCGGATCGGGGCGGGGAGGCCGGAGGGCGGCCGGATCGGGGCGGGGAGGCCGGAGGCCGGCCGGATCGGGGTGGGGAGGCCGGAGGCCGGCCGGATCGGGGCGGGAAGGCCGGAGGCCGGCCGGATCGGGGTGGGGAGGCCGGAGGCCGGCCGGATCGGGGCGAGGTTCCGCGGGTGGGGCTGCGTGCCGACGACGATCTGTCCGACGACGACGTCGCCGCGTTGACCACGAAGCTCGATCGCATGGACAAGCGTGCCGACTCGCCGTGGGCCTGGCGCACCCTCGAGCTGATCCGGGATCACCCCGCGGTGCTGGCGGCGGACCTCGGCGCCGTGCTGGGACTCGAACGTGACGTGTTCAAGCCGCGCGTGCGACGGCTGAAGGCGTTGGGTCTGACCGAGAGTCTGAAGGTGGGTTATCAGCTGTCTCTGCGGGGCGAGAAGCTGTTGGACATCAGGCGGTCGGACAGGTAAGTACCGGTCATGTTAAAAATTTCGTGTGGTTCGACACATGAACGACATGCGCACTCGGTAACGTGCCGTTCACCGAACCACCGGAACGACCCGGCCGGACGGGACGCGACGCGCGCCTCCGACACCGCGGGCCCAGACTCACGAAGGACATCCACACCATGAGCGTGCCCTCCCGAGGACGCACGGCGCGGCGCACCGCGGCCGTGTCCATTCTGTCTGTCGCGGCTCTCACCGCAGCAGCGTGCGGCTCCGGCCGCACCGACGACGGCGGCGGCGCAGGCGGTGAGGGCGGCGGCGAGGCGCTCGTCGTCGGCACCACCGATCAGGTCTATTCGCTCGATCCTGCCGCCTCGTACGACAACGGCTCGTTCACGATCATGAACCAGGTCTATCCGTTCCTGATGAACTACGCCCCCGGCAGCGACGAACTGCAGCCCGACGCCGCCGAGAGCTGCGAGTTCAGTCAGCCGACGGTCTACACCTGCACGCTGAAGGACGACCTGACCTTCGCCAACGGCCACGCGTTGACCAGCGAGGATGTCAAGTTCTCGTTCGATCGCATCGTGTCCATCAACGATCCCAACGGCCCGTCCTCGCTGCTGGCCAACCTGGACTCGGTGGCCGCGCCGGACGACAAGACCGTCGAGTTCACGCTGAAGGCCGCGAACGACCAGACCTTCCCCCAGGTGCTCGCCACCAACACCGGGCCCATCATCGACTCCGAGGTCTTCCCGGCCGACTCGATCATGGACGACAACGCCGTCGTGGAGGCCAAGCCCTTCGCCGGTCCCTACTCGATCGACAGCTACGAGAAGAACTCCCTCGTCAGCTTCTCGGCCGCAGCGGACTACAAGGGTGTGCTGGGCGAGCCGAAGACCGGATCGGTCACCCTGCGCACCTACACCAGCGCGGACAACCTCAAGCTCGACATGCAGAACAAGTCCATCGACGTCGCGTGGCGTTCGCTGACCCCGACCGACATCGAGTCCCTCGACCAGGTCGACGGTCTCACCGTCCACGAGGGCCCCGGCGGCGAGCTCCGCTACATCGTCTTCAACCAGAACACGATGCCCGGCGACACCCCCGAGCAGAAGCTCGCGATCCGCAAGGCCATGGCCGCCTCGGTGGACCGTGACGCACTGTCGGAGAACGTCTACAAGGGCACGTTCACGCCGGCCTGGTCCGTCGTGCCCAGCGGCCTCGAGGGCGCGAACACCGCGTTCAAGGACGTCTACGGCGAGGCCCCGAACAAGGACGAGGCAGCGAAGTTCCTGTCCGACGCCGGTGTGCAGACCCCGGTCGCGGTCAACCTGCAGTACAACCCCGATCACTACGGTTCCTCGTCCTCGGAGGAGTACGCGGCGGTCAAGGCGCAGCTCGAGAGCTCGGGCCTGTTCACGGTGAACCTGCAGTCCACTGAATGGAACACCTACAACAAGGCGCGCGTCGCGGACACGTACCCCGTGTACCAGCTCGGCTGGTTCCCGGACTTCCCGGACGCGGACAACTACCTGACGCCGTTCTTCGCACCGGACAACTTCCTGCAGAACCACTTCGAGAACCCGGAGATCACGGCGCTGATCGACTCCGAGCGGACCGAGACCGACCCGGCTCGTCGCTCCGAGATCATCGGTGAGATCCAGACGCGGATGGCGCAGGACTTCGTGTCCACGCTGCCGCTCCTCGAGGGCAAGCAGATCGCGATCTCGACGGACGAGGTCCAGGGCGTCGACGAGACCCTCGACGCCTCGTTCAAGTTCCGCTTCACCCCGCTCACGAAGGGCTGATCCATGGTCACCACCACGCCCGACGAGGCGTCGGTGGGGAAGCAGTCACGGGCGAGCGCGTCGTCACGCTACGGCGCGCTCGCCCGTTATCTCGTGATCCGGTTCCTGCTGATCATTCCCACGGCATGGATCCTGGTCACGGTCGTCTTCTTCCTCATGCGCGTTCTCGGCGATCCCATCAGTGCCGCCCTCGGCGGACGACTGCCCGCCGATCAGATCGCCGAACGACGCGCCGCGGCCGGCTACGACCGGCCGATCCTGGTGCAGTACTGGGAGTACCTCTCGGGTCTGCTGCGCGGAGACTTCGGCCGCTCCGCGACCAGTAACCAGGAGATCAGCGGTGTGCTGATCACCAACGGCGCGGCGACGCTGGAACTCGCGTTCTGGGCGTTGCTCGTCGCGTTCGCCGTCGGCATCCCCCTCGGCTTCTACGCCGCGACCCGCCGCGACTCGATCTCCGACGGCACCCTGCGCATCCTGGCGATCCTGTTCTACGCGGCACCGGTGTTCTTCGTCGGCATGCTGCTCAAGCTGGTCTTCGCCGTGAAGCTCGGATGGCTGCCGGTGGCGGGCCGGGCGAGCACCAACGTCGAACTGGCACTGCAGAACGTGTCACCGAAGACCAACATCCTGCTGATCGACTCGATCCTCTACGGCGAGCCGAGCTACACGGTCGACGTGCTGAAGCACGCCGTTCTCCCCGCCGTCGCACTCGGGCTCCTGACGGCCGGTGTGTTCCTGCGCCTCGTCCGAGTCAACCTGCTGCAGACGCTGCAGTCCGGCTACGTGGAAGCTGCTCGTGCGCGCGGACTCTCGTCGCGCGTCGTCGCCCGTCGGCACGCCTTCCGCAACGCACTCATTCCCGTCGTGACGGTGATGGGACTGCAGATCGCCATGCTGCTGGGCGGTGCCGTGCTCACCGAGACCACCTTCGAATGGCAGGGGTTGGGCTACCAGCTTGCCCGCTACCTGCAAGCCCGTGACTTCATCGCTGTCCAGGGAATCGTCACGTTCCTGGCCATCGTCGTCGCGGTCGTCAGCTTCCTCACCGATGCCATCGTGGCGATCGTCGACCCACGAGTGAGGTTCTGATGAGTATCGAGGTGACCGTCGGCGCAATCGAGACCCCGAAACGACGCCGCGGTGTACCGGGCCTGTCGATCATCCGATCCAGCGCCGGGCTGCAGAAGGCCACCATCGTCATCGGGCTCGTGCTGGTGGCGCTGTTCGTGATCATGGCGGTCTTCGCTCCGCTCATCGCGCCGTACACCTTCTCCCAGACGTCCGCCGACGGTGTGGAGTTCGCGCGCCAGGCGGCGCCGAGTGCGGACCACATCTTCGGGACGTCGGTGCGCGGAGAGGACGTGTTCTCCCGCGTCGTCTACGGCGCGCGCACGGCACTCCTGGTGATCGTGACGTCGCTGGTGCTCTCGATCGTGGTGGGCGTTCCCCTCGGACTGATCTCCGGCTACGTCGGCCGGTGGGTCGACCGCGTGCTGGTGCTGTTCATGGACGCGATGTACGCGTTCCCGAGTCTGCTTCTGGCCGTGGTGGTCTCGATCGTCGTGGCCGGCGGTCAGTCCAGCAGTTTCGGTGGTGTCCTGTCCGCCGCCATCGCGATCACGGCGGTCTTCGTACCGCAGTACTTCCGCGTGGTGCGCAACGCGACGGTCTCGGTGAAGACCGAGCCCTACGTGGACGCGGCGCGAGTCACCGGCGCCGGCCCGGTGCGGATCATGTTCCGCCACATCCTCGCCAACGTCACGCAGACACTGCCGGTGATCCTGACGCTCAACGGCGCCGAGGCCATCCTGACCCTGGCGGGTCTCGGATTCCTCGGGTTCGGCATCGAGCCGACGTCCGCGTCCGAGTGGGGATACGACCTCAACAAGGCGCTGCCCGACATCTCCAACGGCATCTGGTGGACGTCGATCTTCCCCGGTACGGCCATCGTCCTGGTCGTGCTCGGTATGACCATGGTCGGCGAGAGCGTCAGCGAGACACTCAATCCCGTTCTCCGTACCCGTCGCAAGCAGAAGGACGCCTCATGACAGCGTCGACCCCTCCGGCCGCCCCGCCCGGTGCCGGCCGGCCTCCGGCCTCCCCGCAGGCGGCCCTGACCCTCGAGGCACTGTCGGTCAGCTTCGCCACCGACGCCGGGCCCGTCGACGCCGTCAAGGGAGTGAGTTTCGAGGTCTTCCCCGGCGAGGTCCTGGCCGTCGTCGGCGAATCGGGCTCCGGGAAGTCGGTCAGCGTCCGCTCCGCCATCGGACTGCTCCCGGACACCGCCCGCGTACGCGGAACCGTCACCGTGGGGTCCCGCGAGGTGACGTCGCTGTCGGACAAGCAGTGGGCCGACCTGCGCGGCAACGCCGTGGCGATGGTGTTCCAGGAACCCGGCAGCGCCCTCGACCCGCTGTTCACCGTCGGCTTCCAGATCGTCGAGGCCCTGCGAGCGCACGCCGGACCGGACGGGAAGGTGCTGGACAAGAAGGCCGCCCGCCTCCGGGCGATCGAGTTGCTCACCATGGTGGGTCTGCCCGACCCGGAGCGGCGATTCGGCTACTTCCCGCACGAGCTGTCCGGTGGCCAGAAGCAGCGTGTGATGATCGCGATCGCCATCTCCTGCGAGGCGAAGGTGATCATCGCGGACGAGCCGACGACGGCGCTCGACGTGACCGTGCAGGCCGAGATCCTCGACCTGTTGCGCGATCTCAAGGACCGTCTGGGCTGCGCGATCGTGCTGATCACGCACAGCATGGGCGTGGTGGCGGACATCGCCGACCGCGTCGTCGTGATGAAGGACGGCGAGGTCGTCGAGGAGGCACTCGTCCACGATCTGTTCGCCGCGCCGAAGGCCGACTACACGAAGACGTTGCTGGCGGCGGTCCCGACGCTCGATCCCGTGGTCACCGATCGCACCGTCTCGGACGAGGTGGTGCTGTCGGTGCGCGATCTCGTGGTGCAGTTCCCCGGCGGCATCGGTCAGCCCGTCTTCCGGGCCGTCGACTCGGTGACGTTCGATCTGCACCGCGGCGAGACCCTCGGTCTGGTGGGGGAGTCCGGTTCGGGCAAGTCCACCATCGGCCGTTGCGTGGCCGCACTGCAGAAGCCGACGTCCGGCTCGGTGGACGTCCTCGGTCAGGACGTGGGCAGGCTGCGGGGGTCCGCGCTGAAGAGTCTGCGGAAGCGTTTCGGATTCGTGTTCCAGGATCCGTCCACGTCGCTCAACCCGCGACTGACCGTCGGCCAGTGCATCGCCGAGCCGATGATCGTGCACAAGGCCGGGTCGAAGGCGGACATCGCGCGCACGGTCGTGGAGTGGCTCGATGCGGTCCAGCTCCCGAAGGGCACGGAGAAGCGGTACCCGCACGAGCTGTCGGGCGGCCAGCGTCAGCGGGCGTCGCTGGCGCGGGCACTCGTCCTGAAGCCGGATCTGTTGGTCGCCGACGAACCGACCAGCGCGCTCGACGTCTCCGTGCAGGCCGCGGTTCTCGACCTCTTCGAGGAACTGCAGACCGAACTGCACTTCGCGTGCCTGTTCATCAGTCACGATCTCGCCGTGGTCGACCGCCTCGCGCATCGGGTGGCGGTGCTGCGGGGCGGCGCCGTCGTCGAACTCGGCACGCCCGGACGGATCCTCCGGGATCCGGCGGAGGAGTACACCAAGCGCCTGATCGCGGCCATTCCCAGGCCCGAGGTGACACGAGACCGGAAGGATCTCCAGGCCTCCGGTACCGTTAGGGCCGCATCCGACCCTCCCGGGTACTCACACACAGATCAGGCTGGAGCAGTACACCCATGACCGATGACACCCACCAGCCCGGCGCAGGAGCCTCGTACGCAGCGGCAGGAGTGGACATCGAAGCCGGTGATCGTGCCGTCGAGCTGTTCGCGCCCCTCGCCAAGCGGGCGTCGCGACCGGAGGTCATGGGCGGTCTCGGTGGGTTCGCCGGCCTGTTCGCGCTGAAGGGCGGATACCGCGAGCCGCTGCTCGCCGCGTCCACCGACGGCGTGGGTACCAAGATCGCGGTCGCGCAGGCTCTGGACAAGCACGACACCGTGGGACTCGACCTGGTCGCGATGGTCGTGGACGACCTCGTCGTCTGCGGTGCGGAACCGTTGTTCCTCCAGGACTACATCGCGGTGGGCCGCGTGGTGCCCGAGCACGTCGCGCAGTTGGTCAAGGGCATCGCCGACGGCTGCATCCTCGCCGGATGCGCACTGCTGGGCGGCGAGACGGCCGAGCACCCCGGCATGATGGCGGACGGCGAGTACGACCTGTCCGCGACGGGGGTCGGCGTCGTCGAGGCCGACCAGGTACTGGGCCCGGACCGGGTGCGTCCCGGCGACGTGGTTCTGGCGATGGGGTCCTCGGGACTGCACTCCAACGGCTACTCCCTCGCCCGCAAGGTCCTGCTCGACATCAGCCGTATGTCGCTCACCGGCCACGTCGAGGAGTTCGGCCGCACGCTCGGCGAGGAGATGCTCGAACCGACCCGCATCTACGCCAAGGACTGCCTCGCGCTCGCGGCGGAGACGGACGTGCGGACGTTCTGCCACGTCACCGGTGGTGGCCTCGCTGCCAACCTCGCTCGCGTCATGCCGAAGGGCCTCGTCGCCGAGCTCGATCGCGGAACGTGGAGCCCGGCTCCGATCTTCGCGATGATCGCGCAGCGCGGACGCGTGGAGCGCGAGGAGATGGACCGCACGTTCAACATGGGCGTCGGCATGGTCGCGATCGTGGCACCCGAGGACGTCGACCGCGCCCTCGCCGTGCTCACCGCTCGCCACATCGACTGCTGGACGCTGGGGACGGTGAAGAAGTCTGCCGACAGCGGCACCGACGAGCGCGCCGTGCTGACGGGTAATCACCCGCGTTTCTAGGTTCTCGTTTGTCGCAGGACTGGTCGGGCACCCGACCGGCATGACGACGTACGACGGATTCGACACCCTCCCGATCGCCGGTCAGTGGCGAGTGGGCCGAGACGGCCGCACCGCCGACGACGTGAACCCGTACTCGGGCGACGTCCTGACCAACTCGGGCATCGGCCGTTTCGGTGGCGAATGGGCCATCGACGAGTTCACCACTAACCACTGGATCAGCGTCCAGCACACGCCGCGACAGTATGCGATCTGACCTGCGCGTGAAGAACCTCGCACACACGACCGTGCGGGGCGTTCCGAAGTCGGAACGCCCCGCACGGTCGCGCGAGATGGGTGTGTTCCCCCGTATCAGGGGATGCGGTCAGCGCCGCCAGTCGTCGTAGTCGTCATCGTCGTGTCGGGACGGCTCCCGATCGGCGATGCCGTTGCGGTGCGAGTCGGGGGAACCTGTGAGCTCTCGTTGGAGACTCTCGAAGTCCGTGGACGGTGAGCTGTACTTGAGCTCACGTGCAACTTTGGTCTGCTTTGCCTTAGCCCGGCCGCGGCCCATGGCTAACCCCCTCGCGAGTAGCGGGGCGGCCTGGGATTTTTTGGCGGCCCCGTCTGATTGTGTGTTCTTCCTGCCCACACTCTAGCGTGCGAATCGGGTCTGCGCTTCCACCGACGCCGGTGTCACACCGACGGTCGGCGCCGCGCCGCCCGGGCCGCCATGTCGCGGGCCTCGCGGTAGACCTTGGGCGCCAGATCGGGGGTGTTCAGAAGGATCTGCATCGCCTCCGCCGACACCCCGGTGAAGAGGTCCCGCACGGTGACTCCGTGGTCGGGAACGGACACGATCTCGATGTCGTCGCCCGCCGAGAGCACGCCGACTCGCACGACGCGCAGGTACGCCCCGACATCGCCCCGCGCGGTGAAACGCTTGACCCAGGTCTTCTCGCCCGTCCACCGTGCGAAGGCGGCACACGGGCGCCGCGGAATGGTCACCTCGAGCTCGGCGGTGCCCACCGACCAGCGCGTTCCGACGACCGCATCGGTGACGGGCAGTCCGCTCACGCGCAGGTTCTCACCGAACCACCCCGCGGGAACGTCTCGGCCGAGTTCCTCGGCCCACCTGTCGGCCTCGGCCTCGTCGTACGCGTACACCGCCTGGTCCGCGCCGCCGTGGAAGGTGACATCGCACGAACGATCACCGTGCAGACCGAGCTCGGTGACGTCGACCGGTCCGGACACCGCTCGCTTGTCGATGGCGGAGTCGACCACCGCCGGCCGAGAGATGGGGTGGATGGTGTGCACGACGCACACCGACAGCACGCGTCCCGACGGGGCCGGCTGCGTCACCGGCCGCGCAGCCGATCCACCGCGGCGCGGCCCGCCTGGACCGCGGTGTCCAGGACGTAGGAGTCGGGATCGATCGAGGCGGCACACGGCCCGGCGTCGAGCGTGGTCTCCACCGGCACCGCGCGCTTGATCTGAGCGAGCGCGATCGGTCCGAGTTCGAAGTGATCGACGACGGTACCGATGCGGCCCACCGACCGGCCGCCGACGGTGATGTCGTCGCCCGTCTCCGGTCGACCGTCCGCGGAGCCGTCGAGGTGCAGCAGGACCAGTCGGCGCGGGGGCTTGCCGAGATTGTGGACGCGCGCCACCGTCTCCTGTCCGCGGTAGCACCCCTTCTCGAGGTGAACGGCCCCGAACTCTGTGACCCCGCCGATCCACCCGACCTCGTGGGGAATGGTGCGGTCGTCGGTGTCGAGACCGAGACGAGGTCGACCGGACTCGACGCGCAGCGCCTCGAACGCCCAGCTGCCGGCCTCACGCGCACCCGCGACGACGAACTTCGCCCACCACTCGTCGAGACGGTCGGCGGGGACCAGGACGTCGAAGGAATCGGTACGGGTCGGCCACGGCATCCGGCGGACGAGACCGAGGTCGGGATTCGCGGCGTCGAGCGGAAGGGCGTCGTACGGCATCGCGGGCACCTCGGCGCCCACCGCTCGCAGGATGGAGTCCGCCTTCGGGCCGAGCAACGACACGACGACCCGTTCGCTGCCGCGGCGCGGCGCGGCCTTCGACCAGAACACCATCTTCGACAGGAAGGCGAGCAGGTCCGGTCCGCGGTCCGCCTCGGTGTCGATCCAGGTGGTGCCGTCGAGGTCGGTCATGACCATGTGGTGTTCGACGCGTCCGTTGACGTCCAGGCTCAGGTTCTCCGCGGAGGCTCCGTCGGCAAGCGTCGCGACGTGCTGGCTGGAGATGGTGTGCAACCAGGTCAGGCGTTCCTCGCCGGTGATGGCGATGACGAACCGGTTCGACCGATCGACGACCGCGGCGGTCGTGACGGCCGCGCGCTGCTCACCCAACGGATCCCCGTAGTGCCAGGCGGTTCCACGATCGGGACCGTCCTGTGGTGCGGCCACCGCGCCGGGGCGGGCCAGAACGGGGGAGGAGTACAGGCCAGGGGTCTCGGACACGCCACCAGTCTAGGAGCGGACTGCCCGGTCCGGCCACGGCACTACCCTCGGGGCCATGACTTCACGCGTGGTGGTGACCCTGGACGGTGCCGTACTCGATCCGACCGAGCCTGTTCTGCATGCCGACGATCTGGCGGCGGTGCGCGGGGACGGCATCTTCGAGACCGTGCTGGTCCGTGAGGGTCGGGCGTGCCGACTCGACGCCCACCTCGCTCGCCTCACCCGGTCGGCGGCCATGCTCGACCTCGCGGAACCGGACGTCGACGCATGGCGGCGCGCGGTGGACGTGGCACTCGCGCAGTGGGAGAAGACCGGCGGCGGCGAGGGTGCGATGCGGCTGCTGCTGAGCCGGGGCCGCGAGGGGGCGGACGGTACCGAGACGGCGCTCGTCATGGTCTCCGCCGTCGCCGACCGCGTCACACAGTCGCGCGCGAAGGGCGTGTCCGCGCTGACCCTGAACCGGGGATTCTCCATCGATGCGACACAGCAGTCGCCGTGGGCCCTGCTCGGTGCGAAGACTCTGTCCTACGCCACCAACATGGCGGCCCTGCGCCACGCGGCGCGTGAGGGCTTCGACGAGGTCGTGTTCCGCAGCCTCGAGGGGCAGGTGCTCGAGGGGCCGCGGTCGAGCGTGCTGGCCGTGGTGGACCGCCGCATGATCACCCCGCCGGTGGAGCACGGGGTACTGCGCGGCACCACGGTGGACGCCCTCTTCGAGATCGCGGGCGACGCCGGCTTCGACTGTGCGCACGAGCCGTTGCGGGTGGCCGATCTGATCCTGGCGGACAGTGTCTGGCTGATCTCCTCGGTCACGCTGGCCGCGCGCGTGCACACGCTCGACACCACTTACCTGAAGGAGATGCCGTCGGATCGCGTCGTGCGCGAACTGGTGGACGCCGCCGTCGCGCGTTGACGCGCGCCACAGGTAACGGTCGACACAGTCCATCGCCTACTACTACGCGTAGTAGTAGCGTCGGCTCCGAAGGCAGGATCCCCGCCTCGCAGCCGACGACAAGAAGCTGGTCATGGACGCACTCGATGTCTCACGATGGCAGTTCGGAATCACCACCGTCTATCACTTCCTGCTCGTCCCGCTGACCATCGGACTCGCTCCGATCGTCGCCGCGATGCAGACGATGTGGGTGATCACCGGCAAGGACTCCTGGTACCGGCTCACCAAGTTCTTCGGCAAGCTGTTCCTCGTCAACTTCGCACTCGGCGTCGCCACCGGCATCGTCCAGGAGTTCCAGTTCGGCATGAACTGGTCCGAGTACTCACGGTTCGTGGGCGACGTCTTCGGTGCGCCGCTCGCACTCGAGGGCCTCGTCGCGTTCTTCCTCGAGTCCACGTTCCTCGGACTCTGGATCTTCGGATGGCAACGGCTGCCGAAAGTCGTTCACCTGGCGACGATCTGGTTGGTGGCCATCGGTGTCAACGCCTCCGCCTACTTCATCATCGCCGCGAACTCGTGGATGCAGCACCCGGTGGGGGCCGTTTACAACACGGACACGGGGCGTGCCGAGCTCGTCGACTTCTGGGCCATGCTCACCAACAACACCGCGCTGGCTGCCTTCCCGCACGCGGTGGCTGGATCCTTCCTCACCGCAGCGACATTCGTCGCCGGCATCGCCGGGTGGTGGATGGTGCGCAACGCACGACGCGGCGACGTCGGCCCCTCGTCGGAGGCCCGATCGATGTTCCGCCCCGCGGCCAGGCTGGCGTTCGTCGTCATGATCGCCTCGGGCGCTGCACTCGCGATCACCGGAGACGTGCAGGGCAAGCTGATGTTCGAGCAGCAGCCCATGAAGATGGCATCGGCAGAGTCTCTGTGTCACACCGAGACCGGCGCCTCGTTCTCGATCCTCACCATCGGCACCCACAACAACTGCGACAGCGTCCAGCACATCGTCGCGATCCCCGGCCTGACCTCGTTCCTCGCGAAGAGCGACCTCGACGCGACCGTCCAGGGGGTTACCGAGCTGCAACAGCAGTACGAGGAGCAGTACGGACCGGGCAACTATCGGCCCAACCTCTTCGTGACCTACTGGGCCTTCCGGATGATGATCGGACTCGCCGCCGGGTCCGCCGTGCTCGCGCTCGCCGGCTTGTGGGTCACCCGAGGTGGCCGAGTTCCGGACCAGCGCTGGTTCTCCCGGCTCTCACTGCTCGCGATCCCGACACCCTTCCTGGCCAACAGTGCGGGCTGGATCTTCACCGAGATGGGCCGCCAACCCTGGATCGTCGCACCCAACCCCAGCGGGGTCGACATGATCCGCCTGACGGTCGACCAGGGCGTGTCCGACCACCCCGTCGCTCTGGTGGCGGCGTCCCTCGCGACCTTCACCGTCCTCTACGCCGGGCTCGGCGCCGTCTGGTTCCTGCTGATGCGTCGCTACGTGCAGGCAGGTCCGCTCGAGCACGACAGGCACCCCCACGACGACGACGGTGATGACACCGACGCCGACGCTCGCCCGCTCTCGTTCGCCTACTGACCCGCCGGAGACATGATCATGGGAACTCCCGAATTCTGGTTCGCCGTCGTCACCGCGTTGTTCGTCGGATACTTCGTTCTCGAGGGATTCGACTTCGGGGTCGGCATGCTCATGCCCGTTCTCGGTCGATCGGGCCGGGACGACGCCGAGACCCGACGTCGCGTCGTGCTCAACACGATCGGTCCGGTGTGGGACGGCAACGAGGTGTGGCTCATCACGGCGGGAGGAGTGCTCTTCGCGGCCTTCCCGGAGTGGTACGCGACGCTCTTCTCCGGCTTCTACCTGCCGCTGCTGCTGATCCTCGTGGCGCTCATCCTGCGCATCTGCGCCATCGAGTACCGCGGCAAGATCGACGACCCCGTGTGGCGGCGTCGGTGCGACCTCGGTATCGGGATCGGTTCCTGGGTGCCCGCGGTGCTGTGGGGCGTCGCCTTCGCGAACATCGTGCGGGGTGTCGCCATCGACGCGGACAAGAAGGTCACCTCCGGACTGCTCGACCTCCTGAATCCCTATGCGTTGCTGGGTGGTGCGACCACGGCGATGCTCTTCGCGTTCCACGGCGCCGTGTTCATCGCCCTCAAGACGGCCGGCGACGTTCGCGCGGACGCATCGAGACTCGCTGCAGCACTGATCGTTCCGACCGTGGTGGGCACCGGAGTGTTCGCGCTGTGGACTCAGCTCGCGCACGGGAAGGGCTGGACCTGGTGGATCGTCGCCGCTGCCGTGGCAGGGCTGGTGACGGCAGCGGTGGCCGTGCTGCGCGGGCGCGACGGATGGGCCTTCGTCGGTACCACCGTGACGATCGGCGCAGCCGTGCTACTGCTCTTCTGTTCACTGTTCCCGGACGTGATGCCCTCGACCATCGATGCCGCGTTCTCGCTGACCGTCGACAACGCCTCGTCCTCCGCGTACACGTTGCGCATCATGGCGTGGTTGTCGGCGATCGTGGCACCGGTGGTCCTCGCCTACCAGGGCTGGACCTACTGGGTCTTTCGCCGGCGCATCTCGACGACGCAGATCCCGGCGTCCATCGGCCTGGCACGCACCCGATGACCGCGCCGAGGCGACCCCGCGGGCCCATCGACCCCCGGTTGTGGCACCGGTCGGTGCCCGTCCGTCGTCACCTCGTGGGGTCGGTGGCGCTCTCGCTGGTGACGACCGCGTGCGTCGTCGTCATCGCCGTCGTCGTCGGGACCGTGCTGGGCGGTGCGGTCACCGACCCGACTCGCCGGACGGTCGGAGCCTGGACCGCCGAGTCGACGGTCCTGGCTGCCGCCGTGGTGGTCCGCGTCCTCGCCTCGTGGGCGCGGTCGCGGTACGCGCACCGCTCGGCGGTCCGAGTCGTGCGCGGGTTGCGCGCGGACATGCTGGACGCGGCCATCACGACGCGGTCGCGGGGCAGGGAGGATCGGGGCGAGTGGTCGACGGTGGTCACGCGTGGTCTCGACGGACTGGCGCCCTACCTCACCGACTACGTCCCGGCCCTCGTTCTGGCGGCGACCGTCACGCCGATCGCGACCCTGGTGATCGCGTTCGTCGATCCGCTCTCCGCGGTGATCGTGGCGGTCACACTCCCGACGATCCCGGTGTTCATGGTGCTGATCGGTCTGATGACCCGCGGGCGATCCCGGCGGACCCTCGACGCGATGACGCGACTGTCCTCGCAGTTGATGGACCTGCTCGCGGGAATCCCGACACTGCGCGCACTCGGGCGACAGGACGGGCCGGCCGCGCGGGTCGGCGAACTCGGGGACGAGCACCGCCGCCGGACGATGGCCGCACTACGCGTCGCCTTCCTCTCGTCCATGGTGCTCGAGCTACTGGCCACGCTCGGCGTCGCACTCGTCGCGGTGTCGATCGGTCTGCGCCTCGTGTACGGCGACATGGAGCTGGCACCCGGCATCATCGCGCTGATTCTGGCGCCCGAGGTCTACCTGCCGCTGCGCGCACTCGGTGCGGCCTTCCACGCGTCCGAGGACGGTGCGGAGGCCGCGGGACGTGCCTTCGCTCTGCTCGAGAGCGCCGAGTCGCAGGCGCCGCGTGACGAGCGGACGGCCGCGCCGCCCACCGGTCCGGTGACCGTCGTGCTGACGAACCTGTCGGTCCGCGGGAGGGACGGGTGGGCACCCCGCCACCTCGACGCGGCGTTCCGGCCGGGACGGGTGACGGTGCTGACCGGCGCCAACGGGACCGGGAAGTCGACGGTCCTGGCGTCCGTTCTCGGGCTCGTCGATCCCGACGAGGGGTCCATCTCCCTCGTGGGCTCCGACGGGGTGCGGGTCGACCTGTCCACCGTCGACCTCGACCAGTGGTGGCGCCGCGTGACCTGGCTTCCGCAGCGTCCGGCCATCGTCGTCGGAACCGTCGCCGACAACCTCGACCTCGGGGCGCGTGGTGACGTGGCCGAAGCAGCTCGTGCCACGGGGTTCTCGTCCGTGCTGGCATCCCTGCCGCGCGGCGCCGCGACGATGCTCGGCGCCGGGGGAGTGGGACTGTCCGTCGGGGAAGCGCATCGGTTGGCTCTGACGCGCACCCTCGCCGCGACGGAATCCGTCGTGCTCCTGGACGAACCGACCGCCCACCTCGACCCGGAGTCGGCAGGTCGGGTACTCCGGTCCCTGCGGGCCGCGGCCGACGGGGGCCGCACGGTCGTCATCGTGGGGCACACGCCCGAGGTGCTCGCCGCCGCGGACGCCGTCGTGCACGTGGATCGAGCGGCGGTGTCGGCATGAGCGACCTCACGCGGGCACTGCGGCTGCTCGACCTGCCACCGGGGCGCGTGGCGCGGGCCGTGGCGGCGGGAGTCGCGACGCTGGGCAGTGCACTCGCGTTGTCCGCGCTCTCGGCCTGGCTCATCACGCGGGCATGGCAGATGCCGCCGGTGTTGCACCTGTCGGTGGCCGTGGTGGCGGTGCGCGCGCTCGGCATCACGCGCGGCCTGTGTCGGTACCTGGAACGACTGGCCACCCACGACGTCGCACTGCGTGGGACCGTCCGCGCGCGGTCCACCCTGTACCGCGAACTGTCGCAGGGTGATTCGGCGACGGCGGTGACGACGCGGCGAGGGGATCTCCTCGTGCGGTCCGGCGCCGACGTGGACGCCGTCGGCGACGTGGTGGTGCGCGCCCTCGTCCCCGTCGCCGTGGCGGCGATGGTCTCTGCCCTCGCGGTCGGACTCGTCGCCGTGTGGTCGCCCGCCGCGGCCGTCGTCCTGGCGGTCGCGCTGCTCGTCTCCGGAGTCGTGGCGCCCTGGCTGAGCGTCAGGGCCGAGCGGGCCGCCGCCGAGGATCTCGTCGCTGCGCGAGCCGATCTCGCCGCCCACGCCGTCACCGCGATCGATCACGCCGCCGAGCTCCGGGTGTCCGGTCGGCTGGCCGACGTGCGACGCCGCGCCGACGAGGCCGATCGCGCCGTCGGTGCCGCGCAGGACCGCGCCGCCGGGTGGTCCGCCCTGTCCGCCGCTGCGACCCCGTTGTCGATGGGGGTCGCGGTGCTGGGCGCCCTCGCCGTGGGCATCTCGGCGTACGGCACCGGATCGGGGTTCGCGGGCGGCACCGACCCCACCGGGCTCGCCGTCGTGGTGCTGGTTCCGCTCGCCGCGTTCGAGGCGACGGGTGCGATACCCGCCGCCGCGGTGGCGTGGGTGCGCGGATCCGCGGCGGCGCGGCGGATCATGGCTCTCGTGGACGAGGCCCGCTCCGGGTCGGCGGTGACGCCGAAGGACGACCTGCCGCCGTCGACGACTGTGCGCCTCGAGGTGTGCGACGTCGTCGCCGGCCGCGGCGGATCGCGGACCGCGCCGGTGTCTCTGGTGGCGGAACCCGGTGCGCGCCTGGCGATCAGCGGACCCAGCGGCGTCGGCAAGTCCACGCTCGCCATGACGATCGCGGGGCTCGTCGCCCCCGCCGCGGGCGCCGTGCTCGTCGACGGCAGGTCCGTCGACGAACTGTCCGAGGACGCGATGCGCCGGACGGTGTCCTACGTCGCCGAGGACGCCCACGTCTTCCGGACCACCGTGCTCGAGAACCTCCGTGTGGTGCGCGGAGACGTGACCGAGGCGGAGGCGACGGCGGCTCTCGACCGGGTCGGGCTCGGAGCCTGGGTGCGCGCACTGCCCGACGGTGTCCACACGGACCTCGACGGCGGAGCGGAGGTGCTGTCCGGCGGTCAGCGCCGCCGCCTGCTGCTGGCCCGCGCGACGCTCTCACGGGCGGCGGTGATCATCGTCGACGAGCCCACCGAACACGTGGACGACCAGTCCTCGACCGCGTTGCTCGCCGCGATGCTCGACCCCGACGGCGGACTGTTCGACCGGGCGACGACCGTTCTGGTCGTGACACATCGACCGGTGCCGACGGGTGTTCGAGTGGCGACCGTGCGCGGTGAACGTCAGGTGTGTTCGCTCACGGAAAAAGACGTTGCCGACCGGGCCGATCCACGCGTAGCGTCGTCTGTACACGAGAGAGGAGGTGGTCTGGAATTGTATGACTCTTGGACGCGTGAGGTGGCTGCCCGCTAGCCGCAACCGCTGACGGTTCTTCTCTCACCGCGCGAGCGGCGGGCGAATACCAGGCAGCTACCCGACCCCCGAGCCCTCGGTCCGTCCAGACCGAGACCCGTACTCCTGCAACGGTGTACCGGTAGGGCTCGGGGGTCGTTCCATGTCCGGACCAGGCCCGCGCGCCTGGTCTTTCCCGTTCTGCCGAGCAGACCCCCTCGCCTGTGTCACTGTGGGGGACATGACGAGTGACGAGCAGTCCGACACGACGAACACCGACGACACATCGTCCGACGCCGGTTCGGCGAACGAGGAGACCGTGGGCCCCGAGCTGACGCAGGAGGATCTCGATCGCGCCGGCGAGAAGATGGACGGCCTCAACGCGCGTTACGAGACCGGTGCGCGCGAGACCGTGACGCTGCCCGGCACCGGTGGCACCGTGTCCGGTACCGCGTTCGCGGACTTCGACGAGGACGGCGCCTCCGAGAAATCCGACACCGAGAAATCCGACACCGAGAGAGCCGACACCGAGAGAGCCGACACCGGTTCCGGGCAGGATGCGGAGAGCGAGAAGGGCGAGCGTCAGCCCACGTAGCGTTCGAGGCGGGCGGACAGCCGGGGCTCGAGATCGCCGTCCGGTCCGACCCGCTCCTCGACGTACGCGAGATCGCCACCCTCGACGATGCCGTAGAGGCGCTTCGCGCCGCCGACCAGCGCCGCCGACGTGCTGCGGATGACCACGTCGGTGGCCAGTTCCCAGGACGACTGCGTCAGCGCGCGGCCGTAGTACAACTCGATGAGCCCGCTCGCGTGGGTCAACAGGAGCTCGAGGGTCTCCTCGCCGTCGTCGCCGGGCTCACCGGTTCCGCTCACGCGCCAGAAGCCGGACTCGCGCAGATCGCGACCGGCGTAGGCGCCGTTCTCGTCGACGCGCCAGGTGCGGGACTCCCACGACAGGTAGGGACCGCCGTCGTGGCTCACGACGATCTGCTGTCCCAGTGCGTAGTCGCCCTCGGCATCGTGCCCCTCACCGGTGCCGCGCCACACGCCGACCAGCGGCAGCAGCGCCAGCATGGAGTGCGAGATGTCGGGACCCTGCCGCAGATTCGCGGTGTCACCGTCACCGGGCAGATCGGGGAGCAGCGGGATGTTGCGCCCGGCCGTCTCCTTGGCCCGTTCCTCTGCACGCGCGACCGCGGCGTCACCGCTCAGGCGGGGCGCCGGGGTGCCGAACTCGTCGGTCACGACTCGTCGGTGACCAGGCGATAGACGACGTACAGCGAGAACCAGGCGATGAGGATCGACGCCAGGATGAGGAGTGCTTCGAAGAATAGGACCACGCGACGATTGTAGACCGGCGGTGCCGCGGACCTGCCATGGGCCGCTGTCGCGATCGGTCGACGCAGGCCGTCCGCGGACTGTGTGACCGATGACAACCTGTGACGGGCCCGGTGACGCGATTCATTGTCTAGGGTCGTGAGGTTCTGGAACCGAGAAACGAGGGTGATCCATCCATGCTTCGTGTGACCGGGCTCGACCCGACCGGACGTCGGCGGACCGGGCCGACGAGGATCGTGCTGCGCGCGGCAACGGCTGCCCTCGCGGCACTGATGCTGTGCGCGATTCCCGGAGGTCTGGCAGGGGCGGCACCGATCACCCCCTCCGATCCGCTCGGTCTGGGCGACGACCCCGTCGAGTCGGTGCTCGACACGTTCGGGCTGGGCACGAAGGTCGATCAGGATCCGAACAACTACGCGTACGACTGCCCCGACGTGCTCATCGTCGCCATCACGGGCGCGACGGACTCGGACTCGGACCGGAACCCTGTCGACGAGGTGGACCGGCTGCCGTGGTCCAACTGGGTAGGCAACGTGACCGTGCCGGCAGGGGAGGCCTCGGCGTCGACGCCCGGACGAGTCGGCTGGGTGTACGTGCCGTACGCGTCGGAGTACGGGGTGGCCGTGGCCGAGCCGGTACCCACGTACCAGGAATCCGTCGCCGAGGGCCTCGCGACGATGGGCCGGATGATCGATGCGAACAAGACCGCGTGCGGCACGTCGACGAAGTACGTGCTGCTCGGTTACAGCGTGGGTGCGGAGGTGGTGGAACGCCTCGCCGTCGACATCGGGTCCCGACCGTCCACGGCGCACGTGACGTCCGACGACATCGCCGGGGTCGCCCTCGTCGGAGATCCGTACCGCCCGGCCGGCACTGCGTCCCTGGACGAGCCCGGTCCGCCGGGTGGTGGCTTCATGTCGTCCGAGCCGAAGGACTACGGAACCCTCACGAACAAGATCCGGTGGGCGTGCCGGCCGATGGACATCGCCTGCGACGCACCGGAGAACCTCGGGGTTCTGCCGTTGGCGCTCAACGTCTTCGGGCGGATGCACTTCACCTTGCTCGATCCGGGCCGCACCGTCACCGAGTTCGTCGCGGTCTCGTCCGACGTCGCGGCACGCACCATCGCGTATGTCTTCAGCGACCCGGACTTCGCCACGTCGGACGAGTCCCTGCTCGACGTGATGCTCCGGGTGTCGGACCGCACCCAGCCCCTGCCGGACGAGGCGTCACCGACGCCCCGCGAGATGTTCGACGCCGTGACGTGGGCGCTCGGTCCCGGGCGTCCCGTCGTCGAGGCCAAGCTGCAGGCGGAGGCCGTGGGTTTCGGTGAGGACAACGCCGACATCCCCCAGCTGTTCGAGAAGCCCTACGTCGAACTGGGCTTCCTGCAGCACCTCTACTACTGGGACAACTTCCCGGACAACGGCCGCGACTGGGAGAGCGAGAAGATGATCCGCTGGATCACCGACCTCGCTCGCGAGCAGAGCGAGGCGCCGCCGGTCGACGAACCGGCCGCTCCTCCTGCGGGAGACACGACGGGGCCCGCCGAGCCCCGCGTCGTTCCCCCCGTGAATCCCGGCTACCTGGCGCCGCCGGCGCAGCCCGGGGAGACAGTGCCGTCGACCTGGGAGGAAGTGCTGAAGTCTCTCGGCCTTCCGCCGGAGCCCGGCAAGTAGTACCCGCCGGTCGGACCGCTCCCCCTCCACGACGCGAACACCCTCCCCAGCCACGCTGGGGAGGGTGTTCGGCTACAGCGAAGAGTGTTCGGTCAGGCGCCGATCGAGATCTCGGCCTCGTGGAGGCCGGCGGACTCGGGCGAGATGGTGACGTCGCCGTTGCCGCTCGCGGACAGCGCGCGCAGCGTCCACGTGCCCGGCGCCGCGAAGAACCGGAAGTCTCCGGTTCCGGACGCGACGACCTCGGCGGTGAACTCACCCGTGCTGTCGAGCAGGCGCACGTACGCGCCGCCGACGGGCTGACCGTCCGACGCGGCCAGGACGCGGCCCGTGATGACCGTCTCCTTCTCCACGTCGACGCCGGCGGGAAGGGTCTGTCCCTGAGCAGGTGCTCCACACATGATTACGCTCCCAACTCGATAGGTGCTCCCACGAGGGAGCCGTACTCGGTCCAGCTACCGTCGTAGTTCTTGACGTTCTCGTAGCCCAACAGCTGCGTCAGTGCGAACCAGCTGTGCGACGAGCGCTCGCCGATGCGGCAGTACGCGATCGTGCCCTTGCTGGGATCGATGCCGACACCGTCGTAGAGCTCCTTCAGTTCCTCGTCGGACTTGAAGGTGCCGTCCTCGTTCGCTGCCTTGCTCCACGGCACGTTGACGGCGCCGGGGATGTGGCCGGGACGCTGGCTCTGCTCCTGCGGGAGGTGTGCCGGCGCCAGGATCTTGCCCGAGTACTCGTCGGGGGAGCGGATGTCGAGGAGGTTCTTGGTGCCGATGGCGGCGATGACCTCGTCGCGGAACGCACGAATGGACAGATCGGGTGACTCGGCCTTGTACGACGTGCCCTCGCGGGACACGGACTCGGTGCTCAGCGGGCGGCCGTCGAGCTCCCACTTCTTGCGTCCACCGTCGAGCAGGCGGACGTCCTTGTGGCCGTACAGCTTGAAGTACCAGTAGGCGTAGGCCGCGAACCAGTTGTTGTTGCCGCCGTAGAGGATCACGGTGTCGTCGTTGGCGATGCCACGCGTGGACAGCAGGTCCGAGAACTGCTCCTGGTTGAGGAAGTCACGAAGGACCGGATCCTGGAGGTCGGACTTCCAGTCGAGCTTGACGGCACCCTCGATGTGGCCGGTGTCGTAGGCGCTGGTGTCCTCGTCGACCTCGACGAACACGGTCTTGGGAGCATGCAGGTTCTGCTCGGCCCAGTCGGCAGTGACCAGGACGTCGGAGCGAGCCATGTGGTTCCTTTCGATTCTTCTCTGACAGGTGGTGGGTGGTTCAGGTGGTGGCATGTCGAGCCGGCAGGAACCGGCTCGCGAGTGGGTAGATCTTGCAGCCCAGGCAGATTCCGAACGCCGCGTTCAGGACCGCGGCGAACAGGGCCAGACCCGTGGCGACGGTGCCGACGGTCGTCGAGGACAGCGCGAATCCGAGGGTTCCCACGATCGAGAAGGCGAATCCCAGTCCCTGCGCGAACCGCAGGGGGGTGGTCGGTTCGGTCTCCGACACCGGGCCCAGGCGCGGTGCGACGACGGCGCGGAACACGCGTCCGTAGGGATGCGCTGCCGGCCCGGCAGCCGCGCCGTACGCGAAGACCAGCGTCTGCAGGCCCAGGATCACCGCGGCAGCAGTGAGGGACACCGTCGACACGAGCAGTGTCACGACGAGGACGGCGGTGGTCACCCACGCGACGAAGCGCGGACCACGTACGTCGACCTGCGGGGGAATGGATGACATCGAGATGCTCCTGGAGTGGAGGACGGGGGACCGAGCGGATGCGCGTGGTCTCCGGCATTCGTCGAGCGGTCCGAGGTCGGTACAGCACGGCTGTACCCGAGCGGACGGGTCGACGAGGGGAGGACCGTCGTCAGCGGCAACGGCAGCAACAGCCACCGAGGCGGCACAGATCCACTGTGCGGCGTCGGGTGAGCAGAAGCTCGTGGCTGGCGGTCACGTCGGCCATCGTACCCACGCCGGTCCCGATCCAGAAGTTCCGGGTGTCGCTCGTCACTCCGACGAGGGTGAATCGGACGCCGAGAGCACGGCGGCCCGCAGGTCCTTCGACGACGGGACACCCGACGCGCGCGATCGTTCCCGCATCGCCCCGTCCAGCACGAAGGTGGTCGGGAGAGACATCACGCCGAAGTCGCGCGCGAGTTGCGGGTTCTCGTCCATGTCCACCTCGACGTCGGACACGCGGTGCCCCGCCGACTCGAGGTCGGTCACCACGGCGGACACGACGCGTCGCACCGCCGCACACGGGCCGCACCAGGTGGCCGAGAAGTGGAGCACGGTCACCGCGCCGTCGGTGGCGCCGGCGGCGCGCAGAGCGTAAGCCCGCGATCCCGACGCGCCGCCGCGATCCGAGGTGCGGACGGCGCCCTCGCGGCGGCGGACCCACAGGCCCACCACGGTGGCGAGCGTCAGGACGAGGAGAAGGACGACGACGGCGCTCACGGCGTGCGGATCTCGTCGAGTTCGATGGTGACGTCCTCGGCGCTGCCCTCGATGACGATCTGCCCGCCCTCCGCGTAGACCGAGGTGGGGGAGATGCCGAACGGCAGCTGCTGCTCGTCGATCGTGCGGGTGAACAGCCCCAGGACCGCGGGCTTCAGGAAGTCGGGGATGGTGAAGTCGGCCTGCCCCTCGGGCCCGAAATAGAGGTCAGACGCGACGATGGACACGGTCCCACCGTCGAGCCGGAGCTCGGCGGTGACGCTGACCGCGGTGTTCAGTGGGCCGACGGGCACGGTGCCCGTGAGAACCACGGCCCCGGCGGTGGTCTCGCCGGAACCGCCCGACCCGCCGGTGCCGTCGGAGCGGTCGGCGGGGGGAGTGGAGACCTGGAGATCGGGGATCTCGAGGAATCGGCCCAGGTCGGTGGCGTCGATACGGACGCGCGCGTCGAGTTGGTCCATCGGCACCGTGCGCACCGATCCGTCGAGGAGATCGGAGGCCGGAATGCGCACGCCGCGCAACGTCGCCTCGATGGTCGTCTTCTCGACGTAGTCGGTCGGGACGTCCTGCGCTCGGATCTCCACGCGGCCGTACCTGCCGTCGGCCGCCTGGGTCAGGAACGGGAAGCCGTGGATGGTCACCTGCGGATCGGACACCAGATCTCCGCCGTCCCGCAGCGCCCGCGAGACGCGGTACTCGGAGTAGGCGGCGGTCCCGAAATCGGCGGCCAGAGCGAGCGCCAGGACGAAGACGAGTCCGACGATCAGTTTTCGCACGGAGTTCCTCTCGGGCGGTTCGATGTCCTGCGGGCGGGTCCCGAGGCGGGCGGTGGCGGCTCGCAGCCGACTGTCCTGCCTTCCGACAGGTTAGTCTGTGACCGAAGAACAACAGGAAGTGCCGGTCGCGGACCCGCTGGTGGTCTCGTCCGGCCGGACAAGAGTGGACGAGGAGGCCCTGTGGAATTGCTGCTGCTGACCTCCGATCCCGATCCGGAGTCCGTGCTCCCGTCCCTCGCACTTCTGGCGCACACGGTGCGTCCCGCACCGACCGAGGTCTCGTCGTTGCTCGAGGCCGGCAGCGCGGACATCGCGCTCGTCGACGCCCGCACCGATCTGGCCGCCGCGCGCGGACTGTGTCGGCTGCTCGGCAGCGCCGGCTCGTCGGTACCCGTGGTCGCCGTGCTCACCGAGGGCGGCCTCGTCGCGGTCAACGCCGAGTGGGGCCTCGACGACATCCTGCTGCCCACCACCGGCCCCGCCGAGCTCGATGCCCGGTTGCGTCTGCTCGTGGGACGCCACGGCGGTGTCAGCAGTCCCGAGGCCTCGGGGAAGATCACTCTCGGTGAGCTCGTCATCGACGAGGGCACCTACACCGCCCGTCTGCGCGGGCGTCCGCTCGACCTCACGTACAAGGAGTTCGAACTCCTCAAGTACCTCGCTCAGCACGCGGGCCGCGTCTTCACCCGAGCGCAACTGCTGCAGGAGGTGTGGGGGTACGACTTCTTCGGCGGTACCCGCACCGTGGACGTGCACGTCCGGCGTCTGCGCGCGAAGCTCGGAACGGAGTACGAGTCGCTCATCGGCACCGTGCGCAACGTGGGATACAAGGCCGTGCGCCCGAGCCGGGCAGGCAAGGGTGCGGCGGGTGGCGACGACGCGGTGGACCTGCCGTCGGACGGCGACCTGGACATCGAGAACGACACGGCGACATCCTCGTTCGCCCCGGCTGATCGGACGGCCTTCTGACGTGAGCGACGCGATTCGACTCGAGGCACGGCGACCGATCGGGGACGAGGCCCGACGAGTGCGCAGCGCGATCGAGGCCGCCACGACCGCCGACGGAACACCGCCGCTGTCGGAGCAGGCCGAGCGCGCCGTGGACTCTCCGCGGGACGACGAGCACCTGCTGGCACTGGACGGCGATCACCTCGTGGGGTACGCGACGCTCTCGCCCGCGCGCGGTGACGCGCCGGTCATGGTGGAGGCCGTCGTGCATCCCGATCACCGGGGCCGCGGCGTCGGCACCGCGCTGGTCGACCGTGCTCTCGCAGCACCGGGGGCGCGCGTGTGGGCCCACGGACGGCTGCCCGCCGCCGATCGCGTCGCCGAGAAGGCCGGTCTCGAGGTGGTCCGCGAACTGCTGCAGATGCGCCGCCCGCTCGGTGGCCCCGACGCGGCGGCCCTGCCCGAACTCACCGTCCCGGACGGCATCACCGTGCGGACCTACCGGGAGTCCGACGACGCCGAGATCCTGCGGGTGAACAACGCCGCGTTCTCCTGGCACCCCGAGCAGGGGGGCTGGACGCAGGCGGAGATCGACGAGCGCCGCGCGGAGTCCTGGTTCGATCCCGCGGGCCTGTTCGTGTCGACGTCGACGGACGACCCGGACACCGTGCTGGGGTTCCACTGGACCAAGGTGCACCCGCCGACCGGCGACGATCCCGAACTGGGTGAGGTCTACGTCGTCGGCATCGATCCGGCGGCCCAGGGCAGGGGGCTCGGCCGGACCCTCACGCTCGCCGGCCTGCGGTATCTGGCCGATCGCGGCCTCGCCGGCGTGCTGCTGTACGTCGAGTCGGACAACACGGCCGCCGTGCACACGTACGACCGGCTCGGCTTCACCACCTTCCACGTCGACGCGGCGTTCGCGCGCGTCTGACGCGGGACCGGTGCGGTCCCTGAGACGCGCATCGCATCCCGATCCGGGCTTTCGGTCTGTCTGTTCACCCTCCGTTCACAAAGGCGCGGTGAACCGTCCACCACCGGCGCTTACGTTCTCCCACGGGTAGCGCACGCTGCCCGTTGCGGTACGACGTCACCGCATCTTTTCTCGCCCGCCGACCGATCGGTCGCCGACGGGCTGTTTCTGGAGGAGACAGGTGAAGCTCGAGCGCAGCATTGCCCTCATGGGTGTACTGGCTGTCGGCGGATTGACGCTGGCTGCATGTGGTTCCGACGCGAACGTCGAGGCCACCGGCAGTGGCGACTCCGCCGCGACGTGCGAGGGCAAGAGCCCCATCACCGGCGAAGGATCGTCGGCGCAGCAGAACGCGATGTCCAATTTCACGTCCGTCTACTCGGGTGTGTGCTCCGGCAAGGCCGTGGAGTACACCGTCAGCGGTTCCGGCAACGGCCGGACCCAGTTCGTCGCCGGTCTCGTGGACTTCGCGGGCTCGGACTCGTCCATCAAGGAAGAGCAGGCCGACGCGGCCGCCACGCGCTGCGCCGGCAACCCGGCGTGGAACCTTCCCCTCGTGTTCGGCCCGGTCGCCGTGGCGTACACGCTCGACGGTGTCGACGACCTGGTCCTGACGCCCGACGTCATCGCCCAGATCTTCACCGGCAAGATCACCACCTGGAACGATCCGGCCATCGCCGCGCTGAACGAGGGCGCCTCGCTCCCGACCACCGCCATCACGCCGATCTACCGCTCCGATTCCTCGGGCACCAGCGACAACTTCCAGCGCTTCCTGTCCGACGCCGCACCGCAGTCCTGGACGCTGGACCACAGCTCCGACTGGGCCGGTGGAGTGGGCGAGGGCGCCAACGGTTCGTCGGGCGTCGCTCAGGCCGCTGCCGCCACTCCGGGCGCCATCACGTATGTCGAGAAGGGCTTCGCCGATCAGGAGAACCTGACCGCGGCGCAGATCGACTTCGGCGCCGGTGCCGTCGAGCTCACCAGCGAGACCGCCGCCAAGGCGATCGACACGGTCACCTTCTCCGGTGACGGAAACGACCTCGCGCTCGACACCGACGCACTGTTCGCCAGCAAGGAAGCCGATTCCTACCCGTTGGTGCTGTCGACCTACGAGATCGTCTGCTCCAAGGGCTACGACGCGGAGACCGCCGCCGGCGTCAAGTCGTTCCTGCTCAGCGCTGCCAACGAGGGCCAGGAAGGCCTCGAGGCTGCCGGTTACGTGCCGCTCCCGGACAGCTTCAAGGAGCGTCTGGTGACGGCGATCAACGCCATTTCCTGACACACTGGTTCTCGCCTGCATCACCCCGAAGACCATTCACCGGGTGATGCAGGCGATGCCGTACCACCCCACACGAGACAGTGAGCGGTATGAGCGACACCCATTCGATCAGCGACGTCACGCCGGCCACCACATCGGCCGTGAGCGCCGCTCGCAAGACGGAAGCGCCGACACCAGTGCCCGACAAGAAAGCCTCAGGTACGGTCACCCGCCCGGGTGACCGCATCTTCTCGACGCTCGCCACCGGTTCCGGTGTCTTCGTCATCGTCCTGATCGCGGCGATCGGTGGGTTCCTCCTGTGGCGGGCGATCCCCGCGCTGCAGAACAACACCGTGAACTTCTTCACGTACAACGGGCAGTGGAGCACGTCGGACACGTCCGCCATGCTCTTCGGTGTCCGTGACCTGTTCCTGGTCACGGCCACGGTCTCGGTGGTGGCTCTGCTGATCGCCATGCCGGTCGCACTGGGCATCGCGATCTACCTGACGAACTACGCCCCGAAGCGTCTGGCGGGCCCGCTGGGCTACGTCATCGACCTGCTGGCCGCCGTGCCGTCCATCGTCTTCGGACTCTGGGGCCTGTACGTCCTCGCGCCGGTCATCTCGCCCGTCGCGGAGTGGCTCAACACGAACCTCTCGTGGTTCCCGCTCTTCGCCACCGGCTCCGTCTCCATCGCCGGCGGCGGCACCATCTTCACCGGTGCGATCGTTCTCGCCGTCATGATCCTGCCGATCATCGCCGCGGTCACCCGCGAGGTGTTCGTCCAGACGCCGCGTGGCCAGATCGAGGCTGCTCTCGCCCTCGGCGCCACGCGGTGGGAGGTCGTGCGCACCACGGTCATCCCGTTCGGCAAGTCCGGCTTCGTCAGCGGCTCGATGCTGGGCCTCGGCCGCGCGCTCGGCGAGACCATCGCGCTCTACATCATCATCCGCAGCACCCAGGAGACGTTCGGCTGGACGCTGTTCGACGGCGGCAACACCTTCGCGACGAAGATCGCACTGGCCGCGGGTGAGTTCAACAACCAGCTGCAGGCCGGTGCCTACATCGCCGCGGGCCTGGTGCTGTTCGTCCTCACCTTCGTCGTCAACGCCGGCGCCCGCGCCGCCATCGCTGGAAAGAAGGACTGACCCATGGCCGACTCCACGTCCGGCGGAACCGCCACCATGGATCGCCCCGTCAAGGAGCCGACCTTCCAGGGTGTCAGTGCCCGTCGCAAGGCCTCCGACTCGATCGCGACGGTCCTCGTGTCCCTCGCGGTGCTCATCGCGCTCGTTCCACTGATCTGGGTTCTCTACACCGTCGTCTCCCGCGGCATCGGCGCCGTCGCGTCGGCCGACTGGTGGCAGTACTCCCAGGCCGGTGTCACCCCCTTCAAGGAAGGCGGCGGCGCGTACCACGCGATCGTCGGAACGCTGCTGCAAGGACTCTTCTGCGCGGTCATCTCCATCCCGATCGGCATCTTCGTCGCCATCTACCTCGTCGAGTACGGCGTGGGCACGCGGCTCGCGAAGGCCACGACGTTCATGGTCGACATCCTCACCGGTGTCCCGTCCATCGTCGCGGCGCTGTTCATCTACTCGCTGTGGATCGCGACGTTCGGCTTCGACCGGTCGGGTCTGGCAGTCTCGCTCGCCCTGGTCCTGCTGATGATCCCGGTGATCGTGCGCTCGGCGGAGGAGATGCTGCGCATCGTTCCCCAGGACCTGCGCGAAGCGTCGTACGCGCTGGGTGTGCCGAAGTGGAAGACCATCGCCAAGATCGTCGTCCCGACGGCGCTCTCGGGCATCGTCACGGGCATCATGCTCGCTCTCGCCCGCGTCATGGGCGAGACGGCGCCGGTGCTGATCCTGGTCGGGTCCGCGACGGCCATCAACTTCAACCTGTTCGCCGGTCCGCAGACGTCGCTGCCGCTCATGATGGTCGACCTCCAGAAGGCCGGAACCGCTGCCCTCACCAGCGAGCGGATGTGGGGTGCCGCCCTCACGCTCATCCTCATCGTCGCGGTGCTGAACATCGGCGCGAAGCTGGTCTCCCGCTTCTTCGCTCCCAAGAACTTCTGACAGAAGGATCTCGACATGGCAAAACGACTCGATCTCAAGGACGTCAACATCTTCTACGGCAAGTTCCACGCCGTGTCGAACGTGACGCTCGCCGTTCCTCCTCGTAGCGTCACGGCCTTCATCGGACCGTCCGGCTGCGGCAAGTCCACGGTGCTCCGATCGCTGAACCGCATGCACGAGGTCACCCCGGGTGCCCGCGTCGAGGGCTCGGTGCTGCTCGACGGCGAGGACATCTACGGTTCCGGCGTAGACCCGGTCGGCGTCCGCCGCACCATCGGCATGGTCTTCCAGCGTCCGAACCCGTTCCCCACCATGTCCATCCGCGACAACGTCGTGGCCGGCCTGAAGCTGCAGGGTGGCCGCAGCAAGAAGCAGCTGGACGAGGTCGCGGAGGAGTCGCTCAAGGGCGCGAATCTGTGGAACGAGGTCAAGGACCGCCTCGACAAGCCGGGCGGCGGCCTGTCCGGTGGTCAGCAGCAGCGTCTGTGCATCGCCCGTGCGATCGCGGTGCAGCCCGACGTCCTGCTCATGGACGAGCCCTGCTCGGCTCTCGACCCGATCTCGACGTTGGCGATCGAGGACCTGATCGGTGAGCTGAAGAAGGACTTCACCATCGTCATCGTCACGCACAACATGCAGCAGGCTGCACGTGTGAGCGACCAGACCGGCTTCTTCAACCTCGAGGCCACCGGCAAGCCCGGCAACCTGATCGAGATCGACGACACCGAGAAGATCTTCTCCAACCCGTCGCAGAAGGCCACCGAGGACTACATCTCCGGTCGCTTCGGCTAGACCGCAGCTCGCGCGTCCACACACGGAAAGGGCGCCCTCCCCGCGGGGAGGGCGCCCTTTCGTGCGTCCGGATACCGAGTGGAAGAACTAGGACACGTGCTGCGCGGGAGGCGTCGGCAGGTCGCTGGGCAGGCTACCGGTGACCAGGAAGATGACTCGGCGGCCCACCTCGACGGCGTGGTCGGCGAAGCGCTCGTAGAAGCGGCCCAGCAGGGTCACGTCGACGGCTGCGGCGACGCCGTGCTTCCACTCCTTGTCCATGAGAACGCTGAACAGGTGGCGGTGGAGGTCGTCCATCGCCTCGTCCTCCTCACGGAGCTTCGCGGCGCGCTCGGGGTCGCGGGTCTCGAGTACCTCACGTGCGGAGGAGCCGAGGGCGACGGCGATGCGTCCCATCTCGGCGAAGTAACCGTTGACCTCCTCCGGCAATGCGTGCTGGGGGTGGCGACGACGCGCGATCTTGGCGACGTGCAGGGCGAGAGCGCCCATCCGGTCGATGTCGGCGACGATCTGGATGCCGGAGACCACCGAGCGGAGGTCGCCGGCGACGGGTGCCTGGAGGGCGAGCAACGCGAAGGCGCGCTCCTCTGCCTGGGCACTGAGGTCGGTGATCTTGTCGTGCTCGCCGATCACCTGCTCGGCGATCCGGAGATCCGCCTGCAGCAGGGACTGCGTGGCGCGCTCCATTGCACTACCGGCCAAGGCGGCCATCTCGCCGAGCAGGTCGGCGAGTTCTGTCATCTGTTCGTTGTAAGCCACGCGCATGGCCCGATTTTACTCGGCCGTACGTGGGTACAGGGCATGCAGGCGGTGAACGGGCGGTGAATGCGGAGCAGCGATTCACACACAGGACTCGTCGGCCCCGTTCGTGACCGTCAGGTCGCTGGGGAGCGCGACCTCCGTGGACGCTCCGGAGACCCCCGTCGCGAAGGTCGGAAGCAGGTCACCGACGACGGTCGGCGGCGTCAGGAAGCCCAGGAAATCCGTCCCCAGGACGACCTCGACGATGCCGCCCAGAGTGGGCGTCTCCTCGAGAACCGCTCCCGGAATGGTGCTGGCCACCGTCGACGCGTCCGCGATCGACCCGGCGCCGTACCGCACGACGGTCGCCGCGGTACCGGTGGTCTCGGCGTTGCCGGTCCCGACGACCTGGAAGCCGTAGGCCGCCAGTTCGTCCGCAGTGGTGGCGGCCAGTCCGCTGGTGTCCGACGCATTGGAGATCTGGACCGACACCAGTGCGGGATCGACCGCGATCTGCGGTTCGGTGGTGACCGGCGGCGCGACCTCGGGGGTGGCGTCGGGTGCTCGTTCCTCACCGGGGAGCGGCTGGTCGTCGATGATCGCCTGGAAGATCGCCTTGATGTCGTCGGTGCGCGGGATCTCGTTGCCGTAGTCGGTGGTACCCGCGGTGGGGACGGTGAGGAACGTGACCGCGCCCGCCTCGACGCCGCGCAGCGACTTGCCGAGCGTCAGCAGATCCGACGTCTTCACGTTCTCGACGAACGTGTCGCGGGTGAAGGCCGTGACGAAACCGTTGAGAGCGCCCGGGTCGAACAGCACGCGGTTGCTCAGCACGGACCGCAGGAGCGAGGACAGGAAGAGTTGCTGGCGTTTGATGCGTCCGTAGTCGCCGGTGCCCTCGGCGTCCACCTTGCGGGCGCGCACGTAGTTGAGCGCGGTCCGTCCGTCGATGCGCTGTTCGCCCGCGGTGGCCAGGACCGTTCCCAGTTCCTCGTCGACCAGCGGAACCGGGGAGCACACGTCCACCCCGCCGACCTCGTCGACCATCGACTCGAAGCCGGCGAAGTCGATACCCACGAAGTGGCCGATCCGCAGTCCGGAGATCTTCTGAATGATCTTGACCAGGCATTTGGGGCCACCGAGCGCGTAGGTCGCGTTGAGCTTGTCGCCGTCTGCGGCGGGATACATCTCGCCCGTGTAATCACCGGTGGAGCTGTCCCAGCCCTCGCACTCGGGGCGTTCGACGTCGAGGTCGCGGGGGAACGACACGGCGACCACGCGGCTGCGGTCGGCCGGGATGTTGATGAGCATGACGGTGTCGGACCGTGCACCCTCGGCGTCGGCCACCGTGCCGGCGCCGATCTCGCCACTCGCTCCGGCTCGGGTGTCCGTACCGACGATGAGGTAGGTCTCGTCGCCGTACTGGCCGGGCGCGTCGACCACGTCGGTGGACTCGGTGTCCAGGGCTGCAACCTGCTCGAAACCGCGGTCGGTCGCCCGGAGGTATCCCCACACGACACCGGTGATCACCAGGGCCAGGATCGAGACCATCGAGACGCCGACGCGGCCGGCGACCCGCATCCGCTTGCGCTTGCGTGCCTTGCTGAGAGCGAGTCGCGTGAGCGTCGGGGGTGCGACGGGTCCGACCGCCTCGGGTGCCGGGCGCTCGGCGGTGCGGCGCTCGTCCACGACGGGGGCGATCACCTCGGTGGGCGGCTCGGGATCCTCGCGAGGAGGAACCGGCGGGGCCTGCGCGGACGGAGGAGGGCTCGGCGCGACCGTTCGATCGACCGCGTCGGAGGCCGGCGAGTCGTCGCGGCCCGCTGCGCGTCCCCGGTTCGAACCGATGCGGGAGATCCGGTCCACGACTTCGGCCACCGAGAGGCGTCGATCCTGGTCGTCGGACGACTGCGGGGTCCGGTCGGGCTCGGGTCGATCCGCTGCCGGGCGCGGTTCCGGCGCGGGTGACGGGGGCTGCTCGGACGGGGGAGACGGTGTCTCGGGGTCGCGGTCGGAGCGCGGCACTCGCGAGATGGGACGCTCCCAGGGGGCGCGTCGTCCGGGTGTGGGCGACCCCGGTTCGTTCTCGTCACCCACTGGTCGTTCCGTCTTTCTCTCGGGCGTCGAACAGCGGTCGACGGATCGACGCCATAGTACTGATCATCCGCCCGAGTGCATCAGATCGGCGCCCGCCGGCACCGCACAGTCGTCGGGATCGTCGAGCCAGCCGTCGGGCAGTGACACGGTGCCGGGGGAGCCCTGGCGACCGCGGGGGCCCTCGGCGTCGGCCGGGAAGGGAACGGTCGGATCCAGGCGTGCCAGCAGCTCGTCGAGCTCCGCGAGTGTCGAGACGGTGGCCATGCGCACCCGCAGGTCCGAGCCGGCCGGGAAGCCGCGCATGTACCAGGCGACGTGCTTGCGCATCTCGCGGAGCCCGCGGCCCTCGCCGTGGTGATCGGACAGCAGTTGCGCGTGCCGACGCATGATGACGGCGACCTCGCCCAGCGTGGGCGGCGTCGGTGGAGTGGTGCCGCGCAGGGCGGCGGACAGCTCGGCGAACAGCCAGGGGCGTCCCAGGCAGCCGCGGCCGACGACCACGCCGTCGCAGCCGGTCTCTGCCATCATGCGGGCGGCATCGGACGCGTCGAAGATGTCGCCGTTGCCCAGGACGGGGACGTCGCGGACGTGATCCTTGAGGCGCGCGATCTCGGACCAGTCGGCCGAGCCGGAGTAGCGCTGCGCTGCGGTGCGGGCATGGAGCGCGACGGCCGCGGCACCCTCGCCGGCGGCGATCCGTCCTGCGTCGAGGTGAGTGTGGTGCTCGTCGTCGATGCCGATCCGGAACTTGACGGTCACCGGGATGTCGGTCCCCTCGGTCGCCTTCACCGCCGCGGCGACGATGCGTCCGAACAGCGATCGCTTGTACGGCAGGGCAGCGCCGCCGCCCTTGCGTGTCACCTTGGGCACCGGACAGCCGAAGTTCATGTCGATGTGGTCGGCCATGTTCTCGTCGACGATCATCTTCGCGGCGTCGTATGTCGTGTCCGGATCCACTGTGTAGAGCTGCAACGAGCGGGGCGTCTCGGTCGGGCCGAACGTGGTCATGTGCAACGTGGCGGGCTGCCGCTCGACAAGGGCGCGCGCGGTGACCATCTCGCAGACGTAGAGCCCGGAGGTGCTGCCCGTCAGCGTCTCCTCGAGCTCCCGACACAGCGTGCGGAACGCCACGTTGGTGACACCGGCCATCGGCGCGAGGACGACGGGACTACGCAGGGCGAGGGAACCGATCTGCAGAGTCATGGTTGATCACACACCAGACATGGTCGACGGGAAACAGCGATGTGCCCGGCATCCGCGGAACGGGTGCCGGGCACATCGAGGGTATCCGCCGGAACTGGCACTCGGCCACTCCGTGGTGCGGTGCGGGTCAGGATGCCTGCGCGGCCTGCCGCTTGGCAGCCTCGCGGGACAGCATGCGGTCGCGCTGCTCCTCGAACTTGAGGACGTCCTTCTCCAGCTTCTCGAGGAAGGCGGCGAGCTCCTCACGCGTCTGCTCGCCCTCGGCGGTGAAGTCGGTGCGATCGAAGATGTTCCACTTGCGCAGCACCGGCATCACGACGTCCTCGAGGTGCTGACGCAAATCGTAGATCCCGTGCTTGGCCATCAGCACGCCGTTGCGGCGGAAGTTGGGCATACCGGCGCCGGGCATCTGGAAGTTCTGCACGATGTCGGCGATGGCGCGCAGCGCCTGGTCGGGCGAGATGTCGAGCGCCGCCCCGCACAGGTTGCGGTAAAAGATCATGTGCAGGTTCTCGTCGGCCGCGATGCGCTGGAGCATGCGGTCGGCGATGGGGTCGTTGCAGACCTTGCCCGTGTTGCGGTGGCTCACTCGCGTGGCCAGCTCCTGGAACGTCACGTACGAGACGGAGTGCAGGAAGCCCATCTGATCGTGGCCACCGGCCGCGGCCGACGAGAAGCCGTTGGTCATGTGCTCGATGCGGGCCTGCTCGAGGGCGACGGGATCCACTCCACGCGTGACCACGAGGTAGTCGCGCATGACGATGCCGTGGCGGTTCTCCTCGGCGGTCCACCGGCCCACCCAGGTACCCCAGGCGCCGTCCTGCGAAAAGTTCTCCGCGATCTCGCGGTGGTACGACGGCAGGTTGTCCTCGGTGAGGAGGTTGGTGATCATGGCGGCCTTGGCCACCTCGTCGAGCCGAGACTGCTCGGGCGACCAGTCCTCGCCACCGAGCGCGGCGAAGTTACGCCCCTCGTCCCAGGGGACGTAGTCGTGGGGGTGCCACTCCTTCGCCATGGAGAGATGCCGGTTCAGATTCTCTTCCGCAACCGGCTGCAGCTCTCCGAGCAGCTCCAGTTGTGTCAGATCCCGTGCCATGCGTGTCCTCCAGAATGGTGTTCGGCTCACTGCTTCCGCGCGGTGACCGCGCTGCCTCGTGCTGTGAGGGCAGCCTACGGCACCGTAACTTCGATGTGAATTGCTTCGACGAGCCGCCGCGAGAGGTGCGTACCGTCCGGTAGACGTTCATCGAGCGGGGCGACAGTTCGTTACGCCCACCCGCCGTCGACCTCGTTCAGTATATGCCGCGGGGTACGGGGTACAGGTGTTGTGACTTCTGCGAGAAACGAACTCGATGTACTGTGCGTCACTCGGAGTCGGAGGCCGGTGACAGATCACCGAGCCACTGTGGGAACGACCGTTGTCTGCCATTCTGTCTGCCGTGGCGCAACTGAGAACCGAGGGACACCGCGTTCTGGTCGTCGACCTGCACGGGGACAGCGTGCGGGCGGTCACCGGATCGATGATCGCGTACGAGGGCCAGGTGACCTTCCGGAACGCCGGGATGGGCGGTGGCGGTGGACTGCGTGCCGCTTTCAAGCAGAAGGTCACCGGCGAGTCGCTGTCCCTGATGGAGATGGCGGGGCAGGGAACGGTGCGGCTCGCGGTCGACGCGCAGCACGTCGTCGTCGTGCCGCTGGCGGGTGACGCACTCCACGTCGAGTCGTCGCAGTTGCTCGCACTGTCCGGCGGGCTGCGGTCCGATGTGACCTTCGCCGGGCTCCGCGGCGCCTCGTCCGGGCAGGGCCTGTTCACGACGGTCGTCAGTGGGCAGGGCGAGGTGGGGCTGCTGTCCGCGGGTGGACCGCTCATCGCGCTCGAGGTGTCGCCGCAGTACCCGTTGGTGGTCGATCCGGACGCCTTCGTCGCGCACCGGGGCCAGGTGACGCAGAGCTTCGTCACCGATGTCACGTGGCGGTCGGCCGTCGGCGGCGGGAGCGGCGAGGCCTTCTCCCTCCGTTTCGACGGCACCGGCGTCGTCTACATCCAGCCGCAGGAGCGCTGACATGTTGGAACTCGTCAACAGCAAGGTCGTGAAGTCGACCGTCGCCGCGGGCTCGCCCACACTCGCGCGCCGTGGATCCATGCTGTTCCATCAGGGCGACGTCCGTTTCGTCCCGCACACGATCGGCGGCGCGGGGGGCATGCCGGGGATGGGTGCCGTCGCGGGGATGGCCGGCCGGATGATGTCGGGCGAGCACGTCGCCATGATGGCCGCCGAGGGGTCCGGCACCGTGCACTACGGCCACGCCGGGCTGCACGTGTCCGTCATCGATCTCGACGGGACCGGCCTCCTGTCGGTCGAGGCGTCCCGGTTGCTCGCACACAGTGGCGCACTCTCGACATCGGTCGTACCCCTGACGCAGCAGGGAGGCGTCCGCGGCGCGGTGCGCGGGGCGATGACCGGGCAGGGCATGTTCACGACGCAGGTCGCGGGCCGTGGGCAGGTGGCCGTGCTGTCCCACGGTGGGATGGTCGAGATCGAGGTGGGCCCGCACCGGCCGCAGGTGGTGGTCGATCCGCAGGCCTACGTGTGTCACCGCGGCACTCTGACCGTCGACATCTCGGCGAACGTCGGGTGGCGGGACGCCGTCGGCCGCGGTTCGGGCGAAGCCGTGCAACTCGCGATCGGCGGCGCAGGGACCGTGTGGGTCCAGGCGTCCGAGCAGAAGTTCTGACGAGAGGGATCGGACATGACCGACGTCGTGCACAACCCGCACACCCTGCCGGTGAACGACAACGTGCCGGGAAACGACTACGCCTTCTGCATCGAACTCGCGGGGCAGCCGTGGTTCACGGCGAAGGGCGCGATGATCGCCTACTACGGGTCGGTGCAGTTCGAGCCTCTCGGACGGACGTCGATGGCGGCCGTCGTGGCCTCGCGCTTCTCGTCGCCGCTGTACGCGAACGACTGGGTGCTCGCGAGCGGACACGGCAAGGTGTTGCTGGGCGATCGCGGCTTCGACATCAACTCGTTCGATCTCGACGACGGAAATCTGACGATCCGCGCGTCGAATCTGCTGGCCTTCGAACCCGGTCTCGAGTTGAAGCAGTCGATCGTGCCCGGTTTTCTCACGCTGCTCGGCACCGGGAAGTTCCTCGCCTCGTCCAACGGTGCGGTCGTGTTCGCCGAACCGCCCGTTCGAGTGGATCCGCAGGCACTCGTCGGCTGGGCCGACTGCCCCGCTCCGTCCCATCACTTCGACGCGCAGTGGATGCAGAGCTTCCTGGGGGCGGCGCAGGGGATGCTCCTCGGAGCGCAGACGGGGGAGGAGCGGCAGTTCGACTTCACCGGTGCGGGAACGGTGCTGATCCAGTCGTCCGAGAAGGTGGTGAGCGACGCGCATCTGCTCCGACACATCGAGTCGGAGACCGTGGCGCTCGGTCAGAACGCGTTGCGCTCACTCCATCAGAGCATCGGGGCCCGGCTGAGCCAGAACTCCTGAGCGCCGACTGTGTGGGAAGGATGTTGTGCCCCCAGTAGGGCTCGAACCTACGACCTGCGGATTAAAAGTCCGTAGCTCTACCAACTGAGCTATAGGGGCAGTGCTCGACGAGTGTAATGGACCCCGGCCGGACGCTCTCGACCTGGCCTCACGTCGAGAGTGACGCATTCACCATTCACCTATTCGCTATGAATCATCACCATTCTCGACGGTCGGCATTCGGACACCGGCCGGAGCGATAACCGACATACCGGTCATCGGAGCACTCGACACGCTGGCGGAGCCGTACGAACACGCCGAAGGAACCCGCTCGAGCTCGATGTTTGCGGCCACGTCCGAGGGGATTCTCAGGTTTGTCGGCTACCCTTCAGTCAGTATCAGGGCCCTTCAGGGTGTTCAATTTCGGAGGCAGCAGCGCAATGGCACAGCAAGAACGTGCTCGACGCACCCGGGCCGCGATCGTCGAGGCAGCCGCGTACGAGTTCAGCAAGCGTGGGTACACCGCGGCATCGGTCAACACGATTCTCGAAGGATCACGCGCCACCAAGGGTGCGATGTACTTCCACTTCAGCTCGAAGGAAGAACTGGCTCGCGCCGTTCTGCAGACGGCGATGGAGAAGTACGTCGCGATCATGGACGTCGAACGTCCGGACGGCGTCGATGCACTCGAATGGCTGCACAGCCTCATCTTCCAGCTCGCCCGGTCCTTCGACGAGAACGTCGTGGTCCGTGCCGAGTTCCGTCTCGTGGTCGAGCCCGAGTTCCATGCGAGCATCCGCGAGGGCGCCGGCGCCGTGTGGGGTCGTACTGCGCACAAGCTCGCGGCCGAGGCGCACGAGACCGGTCTGCTGCGCCCCGACATCGATCCGCGCATGTTCACACGCGTGCTCGTGACCTCGCTCGCCGGACAGCGGTACATGGCCGATCTGACCGCCGAGGACACCGACCTGGTGGTGCTGTTCGAGGAGTCCCTCGAGGTTCTCCTGATGGCGATGGCGTCGCGGGAATGGCTCGACAAGTGGCGCGTCAACGGGTGGCCCCGAGTCGACGCCGTGAGCGTCGAAACATAGCCTCAGCTGCGGATTTGTGAAATTCCGAGGCGGTGTCCTAAGCTATCCAAGCTCCCAACGGAACGCCGTTGGGGTACGGTCGGAGCGATTCGACGGGCCCCCTTCGTTTAGCGGCCTAGGACGCCGCCCTTTCAAGGCGGTAGCGCGGGTTCGAATCCCGTAGGGGGTACGTTTCAGCGAGTGACAACGCTGAAGCGGGGAGTGGTGAGAAGTAGGACGAAGATGCAGTAGGGTCTTCCACGCAGTACATGCTTCACAGCATGGCCCTGTGGCGCAGTTGGTTAGCGCGCCGCCCTGTCACGGCGGAGGTCGCGGGTTCGAGTCCCGTCAGGGTCGCAACACCTCAGAGGTCGCAATGCCTCAGTGATGCGATGATCGTCAGCACCGAGTAGTACAGCATCACCGGTACCCGCGAGGGTGCCCACGGCCAGGTAGCTCAGTCGGTACGAGCGTCCGCCTGAAAAGCGGAAGGTCGCCGGTTCGATCCCGGCTCTGGCCACCGAGGAAAGACACAGACTGGAACCACCTGCCCGCGCAGGTGGTTCTTCTCGTTTCCGGACCCGTCGTCCGAGGTCGCCGACGACCGGGTGGTATCGATAGGGCATGACTGACATCGATGCGGACGTGATCGTGGTGGGGGCGGGTATCGCCGGTCTACGGTGCGCCGCGGCGCTGCGGCGACGTGGATTCACGGTGCGGGTCGTGGAGGCGGCCGACGCCCCGGGTGGACGGATCCGCACCGACGTCGTGGACGGCTTCCGCTGTGATCGAGGCTTCCAGCTCCTCAACCCCTCCTACCCGGCCGTGAAGCGTCATGTCGACGTGTCCGCACTCGATCTGCGGGTCGCCGGTCGCGGGGTGCGGATCGTCGACGACTCGGGGCGAGCGCACACGGTCGCCGACCCGACACGGCACCCGCGCCTTCTCCTCGGGACGGTGCGGTCCGCGGCTCGCCTGGGCCTGCTGCACCCGGGCGCCGTCGTCGGCGCCGCGCGGTGGGCGGTGCCCGCTGTCGGACCGGTGCGCCGCCTGGCGGCATCCCCCGACGCTGCACTCGCCGACGACTGGGACCGCGTCGGCCTCCGCGGTCCGCTGCGCTCCGCTCTGCTCGCCCCGTTTCTCAGCGGCGTCCTCGCCGACGGCGTGGGAGACACATCGGACCGCTACGTCCGGCTCGTGCTCCGCAGCTTCCTTCTCGCGACACCCGGTGTGCCGAACCGCGGAATGCAGGCCTTCCCCGAGCAGCTCGCCCGCGATGCCGGGGTCGACATCGCGTACTCCTCGCGCGTCGAGCAGGTCACCGACGGCGCGGCACCCGCCGTACGGATCGCCGACGGGGCGGTGCTGCGGGCCCGCGCCGTGGTGGTGGCGACGGACGCGCGAGGCGCGAACGACCTGACGGACACCCGGACCTCTCCCATGCGCGGCTTGTCGACGTGGTGGTTCGAGGCCGACGCCGCGGAATCCGACGAGTTCCTCCGCATCTCGGGGACGGGCGGCGTGGTGGTCAACACCGCCGAGATGAGCTCCATCGCACCGGGATACGCGCCGACCGGCAAGACCCTGGTGCAGGCGACCACGCTGCTGGACGATGCCGGTCCCGCCGAGGAGCCCGTCGTGCGCGCCGTTCTCGATCGACTGTGGGGTCGGTCCACCGCGTCGTGGCGGGTGATCGTGCGTCACGACGTGAGGCATGCGCTCCCGGTCCAGGCACCCGGAACGTCGCTGCGGCGATCGCTGCGGGTCGGCGACCGCGTGCTGCTCGCCGGCGATCATCGCGACACCCCGTCGATCCAGGGTGCTCTGGTGTCGGGTGGTCGCGCGGCCGCCGAGGTGGCGTGGCTGCTCGGCTGACGCGGCGTCCGGTTCACGAGCCGGAGCGATCTCCACGAAATCTTCACAACGCGTCCCCGAGACCCGCACATGATGCCGTTACGGTCTGTTTCATGGATCGACGACGAATTCTGGTGGTCGAGGACGAACGGGCCCTGGCCGACGCGATCGCGGTACGACTGCGGTCCGAGGGCTTCGACGTCGACCTCGCGTCGACCGGACCGGCGGCCGTGGAGACGGTGGCACGCACGAACCCCGACCTGGTGGTCCTCGACGTGATGCTGCCCGGGTTCGACGGTCTCGAGGTGTGCCGACGCATCCAGTCCCGCCCCGAGGGCGCCGTCGCCGTCCTCATGCTCACGGCGCGGTCGGACGAGACGGACCAGCTGGTGGGCCTCGGAGTGGGTGCGGACGACTACATGTCGAAGCCGTTCTCGATGCGCACGCTGGTGGCCCGCGTGCACGCACTGCTCCGCCGGGTGGAGCGCCACCCCGCGCCGACGCCGACCGTCGTGCACGAGTTCGACGACGTCCGGGTCGACGAGCACGCCCGGCGCGTGTTCCGCGACGGTGACGAGGTCCACCTGACACGCACGGAGTTCGATCTGCTGCTGTTCCTCGCTCGGCGCCCGGGCGCGGCCTTCGCCCGAGACCGACTGCTCTCGGACGTGTGGGGGTGGTCGCGCGACGACTCCATGACGTCCGTGCCGTCCCGGACGGTCGACAGCCACGTCAAGGCGTTGCGCCGCAAGCTGGGTTCCGACGTCGTCCGCACCGTTCACGGTGTCGGTTATGCGTTCCGGGCACGCGGATGATCCGCCCTCTCGACTCGCTGCGCTCGTTCAAGGTCAAGACCGGCCTGGTGGTGGTCATCGCCCTGTTCGCGGCGTCGGGCACCTTCTGGCTCGCGGCGCAGCAGCCGTTCCGGTACGCGCTGCTGCTCGCACTCGTCGTGGCGTTGGTGGTCACACAGATCGTCGCGCACGGCATGACTTCGCCGCTCCGCGAGATGACGGCCGCCTCGCGCGCGATGGCGAACGGGGACTACACGCATCGTGTCCGGGCCACGTCGCGGGACGAGATCGGTCAGCTGGCCGTCGCGTTCAACACGATGTCGGCCGACCTCGCCGAAGCCGATCGCTATCGGCGCGAACTGATCGGCAACGTCTCGCACGAACTCCGGACACCGATCGCGTCGTTGCAGGCCGTGCTCGAGAACATCGCCGACGGGGTACAGGAGGCGACCCCGGCGACGGTGGGAGTCGCCCTCGAGCAGACCGAACGTCTGGCCCGGCTCGTCGACGACCTCCTGGATCTGTCGAAGCTCGAGGGTGGCGCACTCGGCCTGTCGCGCAGCACGTTCGACCTCCGACAGTTTCTGACCAGCGTGGTCGGCCAGAGCACGGTGACCCGGTTCTCGGTCTCGGTCGAGCCGCCCGGTGCGACGGTGACCGCCGACGAGGAGCGGGTGCGGCAGGTGATGGCCAATCTGGTCGAGAACGCCGTGCGCCACGGTCCGCCCGACGGTGCGGTCGCGGTGTCGGCCGTGGTGGGTGACGACACGGTGCGCATCGACGTGGTCGACGAGGGCGACGGGATCGCGCCGCCCGATCGCGCTCGGGTCTTCGACCGGTTCGTCCGCGGCGGATCGACCGACGGCGGCACCGGCATCGGGCTCGCCATCGCTCGATGGGCCGCCGAGTTGCACGGCGGCACACTCGATGTGGTCGACGTCGGCGCCGGGTGTTGCTTCCGGCTCACCCTCCCCGTCTGACCGCACCTTCCGCACTCACCACGTGACACCGCATCCGGTGCTCGCGTGATCACCCCTGCCCGAGAGAGGTTCACGATGACCACCGAACTACTTCCCGATCCGGCGGCGCAGTCGCCGGTCCGCACCGTCACCGAGTCTCCGCGTCGCTGGGCAGTGGGCTCCGCCGCCGCGATCGGGATGGTCGCCGGCGCTGCGCTGACCGACCGGCCGTCGGTGGCCTACCTCGTCGTCGGCGTGGCTGCCGTTCTCGCCGCAGGGTTTCCGGACAGAGTGCTGCTCGACCGGCGATCACGCTGGTCCGTGGCATGGATCGGTGCCGCGTTCACACTGCTGCTGGTCCCGTTCGTCCGCGATTCGGGATGGCTCGCAGCGTCGTCCGTCGGACTGGCCGTGTGGTGTGTGGCCCTGTCGACCACGAGATCGACGACGTTCACCGCCACGGTGCTCGCGCCGATCGTGCCCGTCGTGGTGCAGGGAGCCGTGCTGCGCTCGCTCGGAACCGGTGCCGCACAGGTGACGCTCCCGTCGCGCGGGTCCGCGGTACGAGCGTTGCGCGTCGTGGGGAGCACGATCGTGCTGGTCACCGTGTTCACGCTGCTGTTCGCGGGCGCCGACGACCGCTTCGCCTCGCTCGTCGACGTGGTGATCCCGACCGTGACCGTCGACGTCGACCCGCTGGGTCCCGTCGTGGCTCTGTGCGTCGCACTGTGGATTCTGGGTACCGCGCACGCGAAGCGTCACGAGGTGGAACTGGACGCGCTCGCTCCGGGCGCCGGTCGACGACGATCGGCGTGGGAGTGGGCGGTGCCGGTGTCGGCGCTCGTCGTCGTGTTCGCCGCGTTCGTGGTGGTGCAGGCGGCCACATTGTTCGGCGGACACGATCACGTGATGACGACGGACGACCTGACCTTCGCGGACCATGCCCGGTCGGGGTTCTGGCAGCTCGTCACGGTGACCGTCGGCGTGCTCGTCGTGGTCGCCGTGCAGGCGCGCAAGGTCGATGCCGAGGTACGCCGCGACCGTGTTCTCGCCCGAGTCGCGTTCGGGTCGCTGTGTGTCCTGACGTTGGTGGTCGTCTGGTCGGCGGTGTATCGAATGTCGTTGTACGAGCAGCAGTTCGGTCTCACCCGGCTCCGTGTCGGTGTCATGGCCTTCGAGGTGTGGTTGGGCGTCGTCGTGCTCGCCGTCATCGTCGCCGGTGCGCGCTGGTCCGCACGCCGACTGCCCGCCGTGATCGTCGGTACGGCGGCCGTGGGCGTGCTGGTGATGGCGGTGATGAACGTGGATGCGTTGGTCGCCGAGCGGGCTGTCGAACGCTACGAGCGGACCGGGCTGATCGACGTCGACTATCTGTCCACGCTGTCCGCGGATGCGGTGCCGGCGGTGTCCACTCTGGAGCCGAAGTTGCGCGCCTGCATCCTCGACGAACCCGGGAGCGACCCGTGGTGGAACGCGAACCTCGCACGCCGGGAGGCCGCCGTCATCGCGGCGAGCGACCCTCTCGCAGAGTGCGCTCTGCCAGCTCGCGAAGCGGGCCGGTGAGTGCCGAATCGCCGGTCTCGCACGAGTGGTCACCGATCTGGAGGCGCCACCGGAAACCGTCGCGCACCGACGTCGACGAGTCGTCGAGCGAGGAGAGCAACGGAAGAGCGCGCTCGACCAACTGTTGCCAGTCGTCGCCCACGGTGGTGGTGTCGACGCTGCCGCGGCGGGTCATCCCGGCCACACCGCCGCTGCGCACCACCACGATGACCATGTCACGTCCTTCGGCTCACCTCGTCCGACGCGTCGGACCCCGTCTGCTCGACGCCCACGGTAGTCCACCCGCCGAGCACGGCCCGGTGAACGTCGGAACCCGAGCCGTAGCGAGTGATCGCTGCGCTGACGGTGGCGGCGGCGAATGTCGCGAAATCCGCTGTCGGCGTAACAGTTCCGGAGGTCAACGTGTCGAACCAGACCTGTCCGAGGCGGTCCCACGCCGGGCCGCCGAGAGCCACCGCGGCCTCGGCGAACGCGCGGTTGGGGATACCGGAGTTGATGTGCACCCCGCCGTTGTCCTCGGTGGTCTCGACGTATCCCGCCATGTCCGCGGGCTGGGGGTCCTTGCCGAGGACATCGTCGTCGTACGCCGTACCGGGTGCCAGCATCGAGCGAAGGGCGCTGCCCTGCACGTCGGGGAGGAAGAGTCCCTCGCCGACGAGCCAGGACGCGTCCTCGGCGTTCTGCCCACGCGAGCGCTGTTCTGCGAGTACGCCGAACACGTCGGACACCGACTCGTTGAGGGCGCCGGACTGCCCGGCGTACTCGAGCTGTGAGGTGTACTGCGTGAAACCGTGGGCCAACTCGTGCGCGATGACGGACAGCGACACGGTGAAGCGGGTGAACACCTCACCGTCACCGTCGCCGAACACCATGCGGGTGCCGTCCCAGAACGCGTTGTCGTACTGCTCGCCGTAGTGCACCGTGGCGTCGAGCGGCAGCCCCCGCCCGTCGAGACTGGACCATCCGTAGACCTCGGCGAACAGGGCGTGGGTGACGCCGAGGCCGTCGTAGCTCTCGTCCGCCGCCGGATCGCCGACGGGCTCGCCGCCCTCGGTGCGCACGACGTCGCCGGGCAGAGTCTGCGTGTTCCTCGCATCGGCGATGGTGCGCTGCAGCCGATCCGCGACGGCGCTGCGGGGAACGGTGGGCGACACGGTGGACCGTGTCGAGTCGCGTCGGCGCCGCATCTCGTCGTCGAGTGCCAGCGTGCGGCTCGCGACGGACGGCGCGGTGTCCAGGCGGGCACTGCGTTCCGCGGGGGCCGACGCGAGGCGCTGCAGAAGGTAAGGAGGCACGACACCCTGGCAGCAGGGCGTGGTGCGCGAGAGGTCGGGGGTGGCCACGATGAGATCCTTCCGAAGGGGAACGATCGCCACGCTAACCCCGATCACCGACAGCCCGCGCACCTCGCGGAGCTCGTGCGGTCAGGGGCAGGCGACCTTCGCCTGGTCGTAGATGCGACCGGCCTCGTCGACACCGGGCTCGTTGCCGTTGTTGGTGGCCTGCGACCGGATGTCGGTGACCACGGCGTCCTTCTCCTTACCGTCGGTGATCTGCTGGCAGATGCTGCCGAGCAGCGATTCGATGTCCTCGTCGGACTTTCCCTCGGAGAGCGTGGAGAACTGCGCCTTGTAGGCGGCGACGAAGGTCGCGCGCTTGGCGTCGTCGAACACGTTGCCGGCATCGTCGGCCAGGCTGCCGGCGCTCGACTGGATGCCGGGCGCGGCCGACTGGGCGGAGCTGAGTGCGCCCTGAGCCGCGTCGCCCACCGATTCCGCAGCGTTGTTCGCGGTGTCCTGTGCGGACTGCTGATCCTCGGAGCTGCATCCACCCAGGACCAGGGCGAGGGTGGCGGCAGCGGCGAGCGTGGCGGGAAGAAGTCTCATCGGACGAACTTTACCGGGCGCACCGTCGCATTCCACCGCGAAAGAGGCCTGTGAACGACCATGATCGAGGATGGCCATCATGCAGCGGGGTGCGAGTGCGCGGCGGGTGCGGACGCCGATCGTGCGCAGCGCCGACGGGACGTCGTCCGTGGAGTCGTTCGTCATCGCTGCGGTCGCGACCATCCTGCTCACCCGCGCCTACCTCGAACTGACCGACTATCCGCAGGTGGGCGGCGGAAGCCTGCACATCGCCCACGCACTGTGGGGCGGTGCCCTGATGATGACGGCGCTCGTCGTCGGATGGCTGTTCCTCGGCGTCGGAGCGCGCTCGTCGGCCGTGCTGCTGGGCGGCGTCGGCTTCGGTCTGTTCCTGGACGAGGTCGGGAAGTTCGTGACGAAGGACAACGACTACTTCTACGGCCCGTCCGCCGAGATCATGTACGTGACGGTGGTTCTGGTCCTGGTGCTCGGACGCACCGTGCGCGACGTCCGCGAACCGACGCCCCGGGAATGCCTCGCGAACGCTGCCGCCATCGCGTCGGAAGGCCTCGTGGGTGGGGTACCGGACTCACGCCGGGAGCTGGCCCGCGAACTGCTCGACCGAGCACGGACGACAGGCGCCGATCCCGAGCTCGTCGCGAGCATCGACACCGTTCTGAACCGGTGTGTTCCGGCACGGTCCCGGTCGGCGCGATGGCGGGCGCGGTTCGCGCGCACCGTCCCGTCGTTCGTGACCAGTACGCGCTGGGCGATCGCGCTGTCCTGGCTCATGGTGCTCACCGCGTCCGCGACGGTCGTGGCGGGTATCGCCCAACTGGCCACCGGCGGTCTGGTCATCGAACGCGACGACCTCGATGTCACCCTCGACCGGATGACCATCTCGGGCGGCATCCTGTGGGTGACCGCCTGCGCCACGGTCGCCCTCGGGCTCCCGTCGCTGATCGCACGGCGGCGCACGGCGTCCCTCTGGCCTCTGCACCGACTCCGGTCGGCGGCAATGATCTACGCGTTGCTCGGTGCGCTCGTCGACTTCGCGGAATCGGGCTTCGCCGCCCTGACCAACCTCGGGATCGGACTGCTGACGCTCGCCGCGATCTCGCACCGGATCACGGTGGAGACAGCGCGAGGGTCCGCTGCGACGCGAAGTGCCGCGGTGCGCCTGTGAGCGGGTCGGTGAACTCGATGCTCCGCGCCAGCAGTCGCAGCGGATCCCGGTAGTCGTCGACGGCGACGTCCCGCGGCACGGGGTACAGCGAGTCGCCGACGATCGGCAGACCGAGAGAGGCCATGTGCACGCGTAGTTGATGGGTCTTGCCCGTGCGCGGATGCAGGCGGTAGAGCGCCAGGTCGCCCACCGTGCACACTTTCTCGATCACGGTCTCGCTGTTCGGCTCACCCGGCACCTCGGTCGCCTGCAGTGATCCGCGGTCCTTGACGATGCGGCTGATCACGGTGTGCGGGAACGAGATCGGCGAGTCAGGAGCCACCGCTTCGTAGACCTTGACCATGCTGCGCTCCCGGAACATCTCCTGATATGCGCGGCGGACGTCCTGTCGTGCGGTGAAGACGAGCACGCCCGCGGTGAGGCGATCGAGGCGGTGCGCCGGAGACAGAGCATCGTTTCCCAGTTCGCGTCGCAGCCGGGTCAGGGCGGTCTGCACGACGAAGCGCCCCCGTGGTGTCGTCGCCAGGAAATGCGGCTTGTCCACCACCACGATCGCATCGTCTCGGTACAGGATCGGGGCGGTGAACGGCACCTCGGGTTCCACGGGCGGATCCCGGTACAGATACACGTCGGCGCGGGGGACCAGGGGAGTGTCGACCAGCACGGGTCGCCCTGCGGCATCGACGACCTCGCCGTCCGTCACCTTCGCACGCAGGGCCTCCGCATCGCGCGGGAAGCGTGCGACGAGGTACTCGACGATGGTCGCGTGCTCTGCCGGCGCGTCCGGCATGCGGATCCGTGTCGGATTGAGACCGTCTCGGATCGGCAGCGGTGCGGGCACCGGATCGAGCGTAGTGCGCCGGTACCCTCGAACGCGGTCGGCCGCGGCGAGCGGCCGAGAGAAGTCTCAGGGGGGAAGCGCATGGCACAGAAGTCTGCACACAAGTGGGTCGAGACCGACGTACCGGATCAGTCCGGCCGGACCTTCGTTGTCACGGGAGCCAACAGCGGGCTCGGCGCCGAGGCCGCGAAGGCACTCGGGCGCGCGGGCGCGACGGTGGTGCTGGCCTGCCGGACCGTGGAGAAGGCGAAGCCGATCGCGGACGAGATCGGTGAGCGCGCCGAGGTGCGTCGACTCGACCTCGCGGATCTGAGCTCGGTGCGAGAGTTCGCCGAGAACACGCCCACCGTGGACGTGCTGATCAACAACGCCGGCGTCATGGCACTGCCGCTGAAGCGGACCGCCGACGGTTTCGAGATGCAGTTCGGCACGAACCATCTCGGCCATTTCGCGCTGACCGGCCTCCTACTGGACAGGATCACCGACCGCGTGGTCACCATGTCGAGTTTCATGCACCAGGTACCGGGACTGAAGCTGTCGGACCTCAACTACGAGAAGCGTCGCTACAGCCGGTGGGGTGCCTACGGGCAGTCGAAGCTGTCGAACCTGCTGTTCGCGTACGAGCTGGATCGCCGACTGCGTGCGGCGGGATCACCCGTGCTCTCGCTGGCGGCGCATCCCGGTTACTCGAGTACCGAGTTGATGGGTCGGACGGAGAGTGTGCAGGACGCGTTCATGTCACTCGGCCGGGTCTTCGCCCAGTCGGCCTACATGGGAAGCCTGCCGGAGCTCTACGCCGCGACGGCGCCGGGGCTGCAGTCCGGCGGCTACTTCGGACCGGACGGATTCCAGGAGCTGAGCGGGCATCCGAAGAAGGTCGGATCGAACAAGGCCTCGCGTGACGAGGCGAAAGCCCGCGAGCTCTGGACCAGGTCGGTCGAGCTCACGGGCGTCACCTACCCTATCTGAAGGGTCAGTCGTCGCTCACGGTGATCTGCACGTCGATGTTGCCGCGGGTCGCGTTGCTGTAGGGGCAGACCTCGTGGGCCTTGTCCGCGAGGGCCTGCGCCGTGTCGTGATCGAGGTTGGGGAGGGTCACCTCGAGGACCACGGCGAGCTCGAAGCCACCGGCGTCGTTCGGGCCGATGCTGACCTTCGCGCCGACGGAGGAGTCGGTGACGTCGGCCTTCTGCTGGCCGGCGACGAGGCGCAGAGCGGAGTGGTAGCACGCGGCGTAGCCGACGGCGAACAGCTGCTCGGGGTTGGTTCCGTTGCCGCTGCCGCCCATCTCGGTGGGGGCGGCGAGGTCGACGTCGACCTTGCCGTCGGTGGTGCGACCGTGGCCGTTGCGTCCGTCGCCGGTGGCCAGTGCCTCTGCGGTGTACAGCGTCTTCATGGGTGAACCTCTCGTGGTGGGGATGGACGGGTCAGGCGGTGCGAAGCGACGCGGTGGTCTTGCGGACGAGCGCGATCAGCGTGGTCGCCTCGTTCTCGGTGAGGCCGGTCGCGGTGAAGATGCACTCGGGAACGTGCGCGGCCGCGGAACGCAGGGCGCGGCCCGCCTCCGTCAGCCGGATGTCGACGCGTCGTTCGTCCCCCGGTGAGCGTTCGCGGGTGACGAGCGACAGTGCCTCGATGCGCTTGAGCAGGGGGGACAGTGTCCCGGAGTCCAGGCCGAGCCGATCGCCCAGTTCCGAGACGCTGAGTTCGTCCCGCTCCCACAGCACGAGCATCACCAGGTACTGCGGGTAGGTGATGCCCAGGTCGTCCAGCAGGGGCCGGTAGACCGCGGTGGTGGCCCGCGACGCCGAGTACAGGGCGAAGCAGAGTTGCTTGTCCAGTGTCAGCGCGTCGTTCACAGGACAAACCGTAGCGCACAATTGAATTGTGCACAACCTTTTGCGCGACGCGAACCCCCGGCGCAGTGATCGAGGCGGACGTCAGCGTGCGAACAGGAACATCGCGAGGGTGCGGAGAACGCCGGGGTAGGCATCGTCACGCGGCGTCGACGCGGCGGGCGCGGGCCGGAGCGGCGTCATGGGCACCGATGGGTACTGACCGTCGGTAACCGGTGCCGTGGTGGTTTCGTCGGAATGGTCCAGACTCATACCCCGTATTGTGCACCACCCGTCTGCGAAAAGGCTGTGAACCGCCCGTGCGGTTCGTGGCGTGTCCCACAGGACGTCACATCCGGGCGTGCCGGGCCATCACGACGGCGTAGACGCCGTAGAGAGCGATACCGACTCCGGCGAGGACGAGCAGGATCTGGCCGAACGGCTGCGCCCCCAGAGTCTTGACGGCGCCGTCGAGCCCCGTCGCCTTGCCGGGGTCCGCGGTCAGTACTGCGGCGGCCACCAGCACACCGACACCGACGAGGGCGAGGCCCTTGGCGGTGTACCCGACCACGCCGATGACCCGGACCGGACGCCCGACGTGACCCTCGAGGTCCTTCTCGAACTTCGTGGAGATGCCCTTGTAGACGTGATAGATGCCGACGCCGACGATCACGGCCGCGGCCACGACGAGAACGACCTTGCCGATCGTCGACTCCATGAGGCGCGCGGTGAGCCCGGCGTTCTGCTGACCCGTCGACTGCCCGGCGCCGCGGGCGAAGTTCAGTGCGGACCACGCGAACGCGAGGTACACGACGGCGAGCGCACCGGCCTCGAGTCGATCGGTCGCACTGCCGGAGTCGGCCTCGGTCTTCTTGCCCACCACCGCCTCGAGAATGCGCCACGCGGCGAGGGCCAGGAAGGCGACGACGGCGATCCACAGCAGGACGGCACCGCCGGGCTTGGCGGCCAGCTCACCCAGCGCACCGGACTGGTCGGCGTTGCCGCCCTGTCCGAAGGCGAGCCGCACCGCGATGTATCCGATCAGGAGGTGCAGCACTCCGCTCACGAGATGCCCTGTGCGGGCGGCTCTCTCGAACGCCGTGCTGTTCTGGATGCGGTCCCCGCGAGAGGTGTCGATCGCCATCGGACCATGGTCCCACGTCGAGGGGGAAGAATGTCCGCTTCCGCCGCCCGGGTGCGTCGGTACCGCCGTGCGCTACAGTTCCGGTGTGCAGCGAGCATATTTTTGGTTCAGCAGGCCGGCCCTCGGTGGTCCGGTCAGCGGAACCATGCGCTGACCCACTCCACCCGACGAGCCGGCAGGACCGGCTCGCGTGGAATGCGTGTCCCGGTCGTGACGTCTCACCCGACCGCCCCGAGGACTCATCGTGACTCTCGCACTCGACACTCTTCCCGACCTGTCGCGGACAGGTCCGCTCGTCTCGCCGCGTGCACTGCGGGACGCGGAACCTGCATCCGCCGACGCGGCTCTCCGCGTCGCCGACAGCCGTGACGCCCTGCGCGCCATCCTGACCGGAGCCGACGACCGCGTGGCCGTCGTGGTGGGCCCGTGCTCCGTGCACGACCCGATCGCGGCACTGGACTACGCCCGCCGGCTGGCCGTCCTGGCCGACGAGGTGGGGGATCGACTCCAGGTGATCATGCGGGTCTACTTCGAGAAGCCGCGGACGTCGGTGGGGTGGAAGGGTCTGCTCAGCGACCCCGGACTCGACGGCTCGGACGATCTCGACGCCGGGCTCCGGGCGGCGCGGCGCGTTCTGGCCGCCATCGTCGACGGCGGCCTGCCCACGGCGACGGAGTTCCTCGATCCTGCTCTGTCCGGCCATCTCTCGGACCTGGTGACGTACGGGGCGATCGGTGCCCGCACCGCGTCGTCGCAGGTTCACCGCCAGATGGTCAGCGGTCTGCCGATGCCGGTGGGCATCAAGAACGGAACGGACGGCGACGTCCAGGTGGCCGTCGACGGGGTGCGCTCGGCGAGGTCGCCGCACGTGTACGCCGGAGTCGACGACGACGGCCGACTGGCTGCCGTGCGCACGACGGGCAACGAGGACGCGCACGTCATCCTCCGGGGTGGGTCGTCCGGGCCGAACTACGACGCGGCTTCGGTGACCGACGCGGGGGAGCGGCTCCGGCGCTCGGGCGCGGAACCGCGTGTGGTGGTGGACGTCAGCCACGGCAACAGTGCGAAGAACCACCGACGCCAGCTCGACGTGCTGGGCGACCTCGCCGACCGGATCGCCGGCGGCGACCGCGGCGTCGTGGGCGTGATGGTGGAGAGCTTCCTCGTCGAGGGCCGTCAGGATCTCGACGCGCCGGGCGAGCCGCTCACCTACGGCCAGTCGATCACCGATGCCTGCCTCGGGTGGGCGGACACCGAACGCGCCGTGCGGACGCTGGCCGATGCCGTCAGCGCACGCCGTGCGGCCGGAACTGGACGCTGATCCGGGGACCCGTGGCGCGCGTGCTCTTGGGCACGCAGTGCTCCCAGGTTCGCTGGCAGGATCCGCCCATGACGATCAGATCACCGTGTCCCAGAGTGTGTCTCACCGAGGGACCGCCGCCGCGCGGTCGCAGCAACAGCGGCCGTGCGGCGCCGAGGGACACGATGGCGACCATGGTGTCCTCGCGCGCTCCGCGTCCGAGGTCGTCGCCGTGCCAGGCGACGCTGTCCTTGCCGTCGCGGTAGAAGCAGAGTCCGGCCGTGGCGAAGTCCTCGCCCAGTTCGGCCCGGTAGTGCTCGCTCAGCTTCCGGCCTGCATCGACGAGGACGGGGGAGGGCAGCCGCTCGGGATCGGGAAAGAAGGAGACCAGGCGCGGGACGTCGACGACGCGGTCGTACATCGGTCGGCGTTCCGACCGCCACGGGACCTCGTCCACCAGCTGGTCGAAGACACAGTCGGATCCGCTCACCCAGTTCGGCAGCACGTCGATCCACGCGCCGTCGGTCAACACCGTCCGGCGGACGGACGTGAGGGAGCCGAGCGACGGTCCGTCCGCGCCGTCGTCGAACAGGGACGCTTGGAGTGCAAAGGTCACGGGTTCATCGTAGCGCGATCGTTCGAACATACGTTCTGATCGGACGGCCGTCGTCAGCGAACGCGGGCCAGCTCCGCCGCGCGCAGACCGACGTACAGTTCGGCCGCGTCCACCGGATTCGTGTGATCGCGGCCCGTCAGGTCGTGGATGCGGCGGAGCCGGTAGAGCACGGTGTTGCGGTGGTAGTGCAACCGGTCGGCCGCCGCGGTGGTGGAACCGGCGGCCGCGAACCACGCGTCGAGCGTCTCGAGCAGGCTGTCCCGGTCCGCGAGGCGGTGCGGGCCCTCGGCCACGGCGAGCGGACCCAGGATCTGCCGGGCCGCCCGCGCGGCGGCGTCGGGAGTCGAGACCAGCAGCAGCGGAACCGGACACGCGTCGTAGCGACTGATGCGCGCGCTCCCCGGCGGTGCGCAGCGACGAGCCGTCCGGGCCTGCGCCACCGCGGTCGGGGTGGACAGCGACCGCTCGTAGTACGTGCCGACACCCAGTCGGGTGCCGTAGAGCCGGCCCAGGGTGTCCACCGCGTCGTCGAGCACCGTCGGTGCGGAGGCGACCAGCAGTCCCAGGTGACCGTCCGCATCGGTGTCCCACACCGACTCGACACCGAGAGGCAGGACGCTCTCGCGCGCGCTGCCCGGAGTGGCACCCCGGTCGACTGTGGTCTCGGCGGACACGACGGCGAAGTGGCCCGCGTCCGGGATGCGGAAGGCCCGCAGGGCGTCCTGCACGGCCGCGGGATCCGAGGCGGTCTCGTCGAACAGAGCGCGCAGCACCATGCGGCGCGCATCGGCGTCGTCGAGGGCGAGCCGGTCCGCGGCGTCGCGATACGCCTCCGCGGCCGCGTCGGAGTAGGTGTCCACCAGAGCCCACACCTCGGTGGCCATCGCGAGCAGCACCTCCGGAGCCCGGCCCGCGGCCGCCGCGGTGAGCTCGGCCCAGATCAGACGACCACCGAGGCGGAACGCGTGCAGCAACGCCGCCAACGGCACCGCGTTCTCGGCCTTGATCCGGCCGGCCGCGCGTGCGGGTTCCAGGTCGCCGCTCGCGCCCGTGGTCAGAGCGTCGAGCATGGACCGAAGATTGCCGGTGCACACCGTGGCGAGCTCGTCCCGCGTGAGCGAGGTGGCCTCGAGGTACGACTGTTCGGCGACCAGGATGTCGAGGACGAGTCGCTCGCTGAGTTCGCCGACGTGCTCTCCCAGCAGCGCGGCGAGACCCTGCGAGGTGAGCGGTTCCGGTGCGGAGCGGCGGACTGCCACAGGCGTCGACATCCCTCCACCGTACGGCTGTCCGGTGACGGACACCACAGGGCTGCTGTGCCTCGGCACAAACCGGGCCCGTGAGCAGCCGACGTCCGCCTATGGCCACCCGATGTAGTACAGGTCACAATCAACGGTATGACCACAGGCGAACTCACCCCGAGTACCACCGGCGCATCCGCCTTTCCCGAGGTCGACGCGGCTCTCCGCGACCTCGCGCAGGGCGAGGCCGCATGGGCACGTGCCTCGCTCGGCGACCGCGCGGACCTTCTCGACCGGGTCGCGGCCCTCACGGCGTCGAAGGCGCAGGAGTGGGTCGACGCGGCCGCTCGATTCAAGAAGCTGCCGGCGGCCTCCGCACTCCTCGGCGAGGAATGGCTCTCCGGGCCGTACTCCGTCGTCACCGCGTGCCATGTGCTCGCGCAGAGCCTGCGGCAGCTCGCCGTCGGGAAGAGCCCGCTCGCGGACGCCCGGATCGGCTCGGGTCCGGGCGGGCGCACCACCGTGCAGGTGCTGCCGTCGAACATCTTCGACACGCTGCTGCTCAACGGATTCTCCGCCGAGGTGTGGCTCGAACCGGGTGTCGACGCGGACACCGCGCGCCGTGACGCCGGACTCGCGCAACGGAATCCGACCGAGACCGGGGGCATCGGTGCGGTGCTCGGCGCCGGCAACATCACGTCCATCGCTCCGCTCGACACGCTCTACGAACTGATCGCGCACAACCGCGTCGTCGCGCTGAAGCTCAACCCGGTGACGGATCCGATGGAGCCGGTGCTCCGCGCCGTCTTCGCTCCGCTGGTCGAGCTGGGCGCGGTGCGCATACTCACCGGTGGCCCGGACGTCGGCTCGTACCTCGTGCACCACGACGCCGTGGCGCACGTGCACATGACGGGCAGTTCGATCACGCACGACGCCATCGTCTTCGGCACCGGCGAGGAGGGTGCGGAGCGGAGGAAGGCCAATACCCCGTTGCTCGACGTGCCCATCTCGAGCGAACTCGGCGGCGTCTCGCCGGTCATCGTCATCCCCGGTGAGTGGTCCGACGCGGACATCCGGTTCCAGGCCGAGCACGTGGTGACCCAGCGGCTGCACAACGGCGGCTACAACTGCGTCGCGGCGCAGGTCGTGGTGATCTCCTCCGAGTGGCCGCAGCGCGACGCGTTCCTGGCGGCACTGCGCACGGCACTCCACGAGGCGCCGGACCGCGAGCCGTACTACCCCGGCAGCGCCACCCGCGTCGCCGGTGCCCGGGCGGACTACCCGGGCGCGGAGTCGCTCGGCCCGTCCGGCGGCCGCACCCTGGTGAGCGACCTCGATCCGGACAGCTACCGCGCTCTGCTCACCACCGAGTACTTCGCACCGGTGCTCGGTGTCATCGAGATCCCGTACACCGGGCAACGTTTCGTGGACGAGGCCGTCCGCATGTCGAACGAGGAGTTCGTCGGCACGCTCGGCGTCAACGTGATCGCGCATCCCGACACGCTGTCGTCCCTCGGCGCCGCCGTCGACGAGATGCTCGAGGACCTGCGCTACGGCACCATCGCGCTCAACGCGTGGACCGGCGTCGGCTTCCTCACGGCGGCGGCGACCTGGGGTGCGTTCCCGGGCCACACCCTCGACGACGTCCAGAGCGGAATCGGCGTGGTGCACAACGCACTGCTGATCGACCGACCCGAGCGCACCATCGTCCGCGGGCCCTTCCGGCCCGCCCCGCGCTCGATCCTGAAGGGCGAGTTCACCCTGTCGCCGAAGCCGCCGTGGTTCGTCACCAACCGCACCGCGGCGATCACCGCGAAGCGGTTCACGGCGTTCGCCGCGGCCCCGTCCTGGAAAGCCCTGCCCGCCATCTTCGCGTCCGCTCTGAGAGGTTGACATGACCGAGACTTCCACCGACTACGTCGTCGTCGGCGCAGGATCCGCCGGATGCGTCGTCGCGAATCGGCTCAGTGCCGCGTCGAACACCGACGTCGTCGTCCTCGAGGCAGGCCCGGAGGACAAGGACAAGTTCGTCCACATTCCCGCCGGATTCTCGAAGCTCTTCCGCTCGGAGCTGGACTGGGACTACGACACCGAGCCGCAGGCCGAACTCGCCGGCCGACGGATCTTCTGGCCCCGTGGGCGCATGCTCGGCGGCTCCTCGTCGATGAACGCCATGATGTGGGTGCGCGGATTCGCAGCCGACTACGACGACTGGGCGGAGGCAGCGGGACCCGGGTGGTCGTTCGACAGCGTGGTGGACACCTTCCGCCGCATCGAGAACATCGAGGGCGCCACCGAGTCCGACGAGGGGAGCGGTGGACCGCTGCACGTGTCGAAGCAGCGCAGTCCCCGGTCGATCACCGGCGCGTACCTCGAATCCGCGGCGGCACTGGGCTTGTCGACGGAGCGAGCGAATCTCCCCACGCCCAAGGGCATGACCGAGACCATGGTCAACCAGAAGCGCGGCGCCCGGTGGAGCTGCGCCGACGCCTACCTGCGGCCGGCCATGTCGCGGCCCAACCTCACCGTGGTGACGGAGGCGCAGGCCACGCGCGTGCTGTTCGAGGGCACCCGCGCGGTGGGTGTCGAGTACTCGAAGGACGGTGCGCTGCACACGGTTCGGGCCTCGAAGGAGGTCATCCTGTCCGGCGGTGCCATCAACACTCCGCAGTTGCTGATGCTGTCGGGGATCGGTGCGCCGGAGCACCTCGCCGAGCACGGCATCGATGTGGTGCACGCCGCCCCCGAGGTGGGCGAGAACCTCATGGACCACCTGGTGTCCGCCCTCGGATACGGGGTGCAGTCGGACACGCTGTTCACCGCGGAGAAGATCCCGGAGCTGATCAACTACCTCGCGCGTCGCCGCGGCATGCTGACCTCCAACGTCGCGGAGGCGTACGGCTTCGTCCGCAGCCGCGACTCGCTCGACCTCCCGGACATCGAACTGCTCTTCGCGCCGGCCCCGTTCTTCGACGAGGGTCTGATCCCCGCGGACTCGCATGCGGCCATCCTGGCGTCGATCCTGCTCAAGCCGGAGAGCCGCGGACGCATCTCGTTGCGGTCGTCCGCACCGTTGGACAAGGTGGTCGTGGATCCGCGCTACCTGTCCGACCCGGGCGGTGTGGACCGTGCGGCGATGCTCAGCGGGCTGCGCTACTGCGCCGACATCGCGCAGACGGAGCCGCTGAAATCGCGACTGGGGGAGATGGTGCGCCCGGTGCTGCGCAACAGCGAGGCACTCGACGAAGCGCTGAGCGAGTCGCTGGAGACCATGTCCCACACCCTCTACCACCCGGTGGGCACCGCCCGGATGGGCTCGGACGCGGCGTCGGTGGTGGACCCCGGAGTTGCGGGTGCGCGGCGTCCAGGGTCTGCGTGTGGCGGATGCGTCCGTGATGCCGACGATCATCCGTGGCCACACCCATGCACCGTCGGTGCTCATCGGCGAGAAGCTGTCGGAGTTCGTGCTCGCCTCACGCGTGTGAGCGGTACGACCCCGGCGTCATTCCGGTCCACCGTTTGAAGGCGCGGCGGAAGGCGCTGGGTTCGGAGAAGCCGAGACGCGAGGAGATCTCCTCGGCCGTCTCGCCTCGTTCGAGCCCGGCGACCGCCGCGTCGCGCAGCACCTCGTCGCGCAGCTGACCCAGTGACGTGCCCTCCTGGCGGAGCAGGCGGCGCAGGTGCGGCACGCTGATGGACAGCATCGACGCGATGTCGGTGGTGGTCGAGGCGCGGCCCATCGCGCCCAGCGCGAGGGCGCGTCGCACCACACTCGCCGCGCTGGAGCCGTAGTCCCGCTCCGAGAACAGGCGATTGGGCGACTCGCGGAGGTACTCCTCGAGGCTCTCCTCCGTCTGCACGAGCGGTGACGCCATGATGGCGTCGTCGAATTCCAGTGCGGCGACGTCGGATCCGAACGTCACGTGCACACCGAAGATGTCGTCGTACACCCGCGGCGACGGATGCTGCGGTTCAGGGAAGGGCACCTGGACGGACAGCAGCTTCACGCGCCGCCCGATGAGCCAGGCAGAGAAACGGTGCCAGAGGATGAGCAGGAACTCGATGCGGATGCGTTGCGCCGCCTCGGCCGCCTCCGGGGAGAGCTGATCGGCGATCATCGTCGGGGAGTCGACGAGTTCGAGCCGGGCGCGGCCCCCGCCGCGCATCAGCACTCCGCGCGGGACGCCGGGGAAGGCGCGACCGACGTCCACCATCCGCTCGAGCGCGCTCCCCAGATCGGGGCGGTGGATCATCGTCAGACTGAGTGCCCGAAAGGTGCCGCGGCGCACCGGAGCCGATCCGAGACCCATCAGCTCGTCGCCCGTCATCTGCCACAGCGCGCGGGTGAGGCGGGTGACCTGGTCCGTGGTGAGCCGGGCGCCGGGTCGAGTGAGGACGTGCGGGTCGATGTCGGCCTCGCGCAGGCAGGCGGACAGGTCCACACCCGTCTCTTGCGCGAGTGTCACCGCCGTGCGGACGAACTCCACCGAGATGGTCGGCGGCGCCACAGTGTCGGTCGTCATGGGGTGGCGGACAATCGGGCCAGTCGCGACGCCGCGTCGGCGAGCACGTGATCCTGTTTGCAGAAGGCGAAGCGCACCAGGGTGTCCCAACCTTCACGGTGATCGACGAACGCGTCCACCGGAACGGCGACGACGCCGATGCGTTCGGGCAACGCGCGGCAGAAGCTGTCGGCGTCGGACTCGCCCAGGGGAGCGATGTCGGCGCAGACGAAGTACGTGCCCTCACTGCGCTTGACGTCCAGCCCGGCATGCGCCAGCGCGGCGGACAGCGTGTCCCGCTTGGCCTGCAGTCCCGTTCGCAGAGCATCCACCCAGGCGCTCTCGTGATCGAGGGCGTGGGCCACCGCCGGCTGGAAGGGGGCGCCGCCGACGAAGGTCATGAACTGCTTGGCCGCTTTCACCGCGGCGATGAGCGGTGCGGGTCCGCAGGCCCACCCCGTCTTCCACCCGGTGGCGTTGAACGTCTTCGCCGCGCTCGACACCGTGATGGTGCGCTCGGCCATGCCGGGGAGCGTGGCGATGGGGGTGTGGACGGCGTCGTCGAACAGCAGTCGCTCGTACACCTCGTCGGTCAGGACCAGCAGGTCGTGCTCGCACGCGACCTCGGCGATCGCGGCCAGCTCCGATGCGGTGAACACGGTTCCGGTGGGGTTGTGCGGAGAGTTGACGACGATCATGCGGGTGCGCGGGCCGACGGCGGATCGGAGAGCATCGACGTCGAGTGCGAACCGATCGCCGTCGACGACGAGGGGGACGGTGCGGCGCTGCGCACCCGCGAGCGCGACGGCGGCCGCGTAGGAGTCGTAGTAGGGCTCGACGAGCAGCACCTCGTCACCGCTCTCGACCAGGCCGAGCATCGCGGCGCTGAGCGCCTCGGTCGCGCCGACGGTGACCAGGATCTCCGAGTCCGGGTCGTACTCGGTGCCGTAGCGGCCGGCCCGGTCCCGCGCGATCGCCTCGCGCAGCACCGGCATGCCGGGGCCGGGCGGGTACTGGTTGAGGCCGGACGCGATGGCCTCGCGGGCGACCTCGAGCATGCGCGCGGGACCGTCGGTGTCCGGGAAACCCTGTCCGAGATTGACGGCGTCGTGCGTGGCCGCCAGTGCGGTCATCTCCGCGAAGATGGTGGACGCGAAGGGGCGCAATCGGGCGACGGTGCGGGAGGAAGGCCGGAGGCCGGCAGGGTCGGAGTCGCGGGAAGGCCGGAGGCCGGCAGGGTCGGAGTCGCGGGAAGCCCGGAGGCCGGCCGGGTTCGATGCGCGGTCGTTCGACGTCACAGCCATGAGGGGGAGCCTAGCGTTCGAGTCACGAGTCCCTCGACGCGTCAGTCCGCGCGCTTCTGCAGCAGTTCCTCGGGCAGGTCGTGGGGGTCGATGAGGAGCTGATCGTTCTCGGCCTGCCGCACGGTCTCCGACACGGACAGGTTCTTGCGCAGCAGCTTCCATTCGACCGGATCGATGGCCTCGATGGCCGTCCGCAGCACGGTCCGGTCCCGCGTACCCCAGGCGATGGGCATGGGGCTGACCATCTGCCACGTCTCCGAGATGGATTTTGCGCTCCGGTCGGACAGCACGGCCACGGACGGGACGCGCTCACCCTCGGTCATCGTGTGTCCCGGCAGCGCTCGCACGTTCCGGACGACGAGTGCGTAGTGCGGGACGGTGGTCTCCGGCTTGGCGATGTCGATCAGCGCGAGAATCGTGGCTCCTCGCGGCCGAGTCTCCGACACCATGGCCGGCACCAACGCGCTCGAGGCGTACAGCTCGTCGATGGACCCGACCTTGCGGGGCGCCCACACGGACACCCACAGCGACATCAGGGCGGCCACGGCCAGCACCGCACACAGGATGTAGGACCACGCATGGTCGAGGACGAACAGCCAGGCCGCCCCGCCTGCGAGGAGCACGGCGAAGACGATGGACGAGATGCGCAACCGCCGCACGTCGCCGAGGGTCTCGTTCACCGACCGGGCGTGCGCGCGGTCGACGGGAAAGTCGAAGGTACGCACGTCAGATCGCCGGTCCCAGGAGGTCGTCGGCGTCGGTGATGCGGTACGCGTAGCCCTGCTCGGCGAGGAAGCGCTGGCGGTGAGCCGCGTACTCCGCGTCGAGGGTGTCGCGCGAGACGACCGAGTAGAAGTGCGCCTGCCCGCCGTCGTGCTTGGGGCGCAGCAGTCGGCCCAGTCGCTGGGCCTCCTCCTGTCGGGATCCGAAGGTGCCCGAGACCTGCACGGCCACCGAGGCTTCGGGAAGGTCGATGGAGAAGTTGGCGACCTTGCTGACCACGAGGGTCTTGATCTCGCCGCGGCGGAACGCGTCGAAGAGCAGTTCGCGTTCCTTGTTCTTGGTCGAGCCCTGGATCACGGGAGCGTCCAGGGCCGCACCCAGCTCGTCGAGTTGGTCGAGATACGCGCCGATGACGAGCGTCGGTGAGTCCTCGTGCCGCGCCAGGATCGACTTCACCACGGCGATCTTCGTGTGCGCCGTCGAGCACAGCTTGTAGCGCTCCTCCGGCTCCGCCACGGCGTACGACATGCGTTCCGCGTCGGTCAGAGTGACGCGCACCTCGATGCACTCGGCCGGAGCGATCCACCCCTGTGCCTCGATGTCCTTCCACGGTGCGTCGTACCGCTTGGGGCCGATGAGCGAGAACACGTCACCCTCGCGGCCGTCCTCGCGCACCAGCGTCGCGGTGAGTCCGAGTCGGCGACGCGACTGGAGGTCGGCGGTCATGCGGAACACGGGAGCGGGGAGCAGGTGCACCTCGTCGTAGATCACCAGGCCCCAGTCGCGGGAGTCGAAGAGCTCGAGGTGCTTGTACTCACCCTTGGTGCGGCGCGTGATCACCTGGTAGGTCGCGATGGTGACCGGGCGGATCTCCTTGCGCTCGCCCGAGTACTCGCCGATCTCCTCCTCGGTCAGGGAGGTGCGGGCGATGAGCTCACGCTTCCACTGCCGACCGGCGACGGTGTTGGTGACGAGGATCAGTGTGGTCGCGCCGGCCTTGGCCATGGCCGCGGCTCCCACCATCGTCTTGCCGGCGCCACAGGGGAGGACGACGACACCGGATCCGCCGGCCCAGAACGAGTCGGTCGCCATCTGCTGGTAGTCGCGCAGCTCCCAGTGGCCACCGGAGAAGTCCAGATCGATCGGGTGCGCCTCGCCGTCGACGTACCCGGCCAGATCCTCGGCCGGCCAGCCGACCTTGAGGAGCATCTGCTTGAGGCGCCCGCGCTCGCTGGGGTGGACGAGCACGGTGTCGTCGTCGACCTGCGCGCCGAGCATCGGGGCGATCTTCTTGTGCCGCATGATCTCGGTGAGCACGGCGCGGTCGAGGCTCACCAGGGACAGCCCGTGCACGGGCGACTTGACCAGCTGGAGTCGGCCGTAGCGGGCCATGGTGTCGACGATGTCGACGAGCAGAGGCTGCGGAACCGCGTAGCGGGAGAAGGTCACGAGGGCGTCGACCACCTGCTCGGCATCGTGACCCGCGGCGCGCGCGTTCCACAGCGCGAGCGGGGTGATGCGGTAGGTGTGGACGTGCTCGGGTGCGCGTTCCAGCTCGGCGAACGGAGCGATGGCCGCGCGGGCCTGCCCGGCGAGCTCGTGGTCGACCTCGAGCAACAGGGTCTTGTCGGACTGGACGATCAACGGTCCGTCGGTCACGGTTTCTCCTTCACGCGCCCCGCATGGACGAACCGGGGCGCAACCAGTCCATTGTGCCTTGCACCGGCGCGGCGGTTCAGGCGAGCAGGGCCACCGACGTGATGCGGTGCAACGTGAAGTGACGCATGACACCGGCGTCGGGGTCCCATGCGTCGAGTTGGCCGCCGCCGACGGTCACTGGTTCGACGACGCGGTTGCTCGACACACCGGCAGCGTCCACGTAGCCGATGCTGATCGGTGAGCGGGACAGCGCGGCGCGCTGGAGAAGCGCGATCGTCGCGGCGCCGGACGCACGGGTGCCGTCGGACCGCACCCGCTCACGTTCGGTCCGGCGCACCTCTCCGGCTCGGGTGCCGGCCCGCATCTCCGAGACGAGGCGCCCCAGCTGCTCGTCGGTGGGGACGGCGGGCGTGCGGTAGGGCGAGCGACCGCGACGGGGAACGACGCGCGCACCGCGATCGCGGACGTCGACGATGGTGCCGGAGGAGTCCTCGCCCGCGGGCGCGAACCCGGCGGCGCGCAGCCCGGCCAGCACGTCGGCCAGCGGCGCCTGCGAGATCGCGACAGTGGGGGCCAGCGCCCGCAACGCGAGGGCCTCGGCGGCAGGGGAGGAGAGCACCTCCGCGAGCAAGGCGGGGTCCTCGCAGCGGACGAAGGACGACGCCACCCCGGCGCGCAGGCGTCCGTGGCGCCGGGCGACGTCGTCGATGAGGTAGGTCAGCGACTGCGGGACGGGAGTCCGCGAGTGGGTCGCGAAGAGAGCGTGGAGCTCCGCGGCTGTGGTGCCGCCGTCCAGAGCACGTCGCAACGTCCGCTCGTCGATGCGGTACATCGTCGCGGCGCCCGCCGACTCGATGTCCGCCACCGTCGCCATCCGCTGCGCGAGCTCGGGAGTCAACGGCCCGGGTGCGACGACGGTCAGGTCGGCCTGGACCAGAACGTGGTCGATGGGCTCGGGCAGGACGCGGTGCATCGCCGCCGCGGCGGAGGAGGGATCACCGATCAGTGCGCGTCCGGGGGTGGACAGTGCTCCGCGGCCGACGACCCCGAGAGCGCCGGCCTCGGCCAGGTAGCGGGAGACCGGGCCGACGCCCAGGCGAGCGGCGAGGCGAGGCCTGCGCCACGTGGCGATGCGGACGACGTCCTCGGTGGCGAGGGCCTTGCCCGAGGCGAGATCGGCGATCACGCCCAGCACGATCCGCCGGTCTCGGGGCGCGGCGGCCGAGCGGGCCTCGTCGGACAGTGCGGCGATCGGCTTGTCGTTCGCATCGCGCATGCCGATCAACCACGGCACCCGCGGGAGGTCCAGCCAGGCGCCGGCCAGGGTGGCCCAGCGCTGTGCCGGCGATGCGGTGACCCACGCGTCGACCGCGGGGGTGGGCGTCCACATGTCGTCGATGTCGGTGAGCGGTCCCGGATCGGGCAGCCCCACCGCGATGAGTCCGGCGCCCGCCAGGACCTCGACCAGCAGGCCGACCCGCGCCTCGTCGAGATCGGCTGCCTTCGCGATGCGTCGGATCTCCCGGACGCCGAGTCCTCCCGCCTTGAGTGCGGGCGCGGGCGTGCGGGAGAGCGAGTCGACGATGTCCTCGCAGTGCCGCAGCAGCTCGAGGGCCTCTCCGGCGGCGGCCGCGTCGACGTCCGCCACCCCGACAGCGGTGGTCGACGCCGCCGGCGGGGCCAGCGACACCGGATCGGTGACGGGTTCGCCACGCAGGACCTGCGAGACCTGCGGCGGCAGTTCGACCGTGTTGTCGTCGAGCCAGGTGAGCAGCCCGGCGGCGAGCAGGCGCTGGACGGGCCGATCCGCGGGCGTACCGGGTGCGGCGTCGCGCGTCCGGCCGATCGACGACGAGCGGGTCAGCGTGGTGAGCAGCTCACGGCTGCGGTCGTCGATCTCCGCGAGCTTCGCACCGACCACCTCGGCGGTGAGCGAGGCGTCGACGTCGAAGAACCGTCCGACCCGCCACGGCACGGCGTCGCGTGCGGCCGCGACCAGGGTCAGCGTCGTCGTGCCGCGCACCAGAGCGCGCGCTCGCAACACCGACAGAGCCGCGTCGACCGCCTTCTTCGTGGCTCGGCGGCCGACGATCTGGTCGAGTCGGGCGCGGGCGACCGGGGCTGTGTCGGCCCCTTCGTGCGCGAGCAGCTCGACGACCGTCAGGCACGTGGTGTCCAGATCCTCGGCCGCGCGCAATACCGAGGCGCGTTGCTCGGACCGGCCCGCCAGGACCTCGAGCGTGGGCGGCGGCGGGATGGTCAGGTCGGGGCGGAGCCGCAGCAGTTCGGCCAGTTCGTCGTCGCTGCGCGCGGACAACCACTCGGTGAGTGTGTCCGCCGGCGTGCCCTCGTTGTCGGTCATCGAGGTCAAGCGTAGAGACCGGTCCGGGGACCTGGACTGGCAGAGGCGCTACTCCGGATGGTGAAATGAACCATGGCGAACTCAGAGAAGAAGCGATATGTCGACCCGGGCTGGCCGCACGGTGCGGACGACGACGATCATCCCGTCACCGAACTGATGTCGGCGCGCGCCGGAAACCTGTCCCCGTTCGGCGAGGAGACGGAGTTCCCGCTGCCGGTCGACTCGCTGCCCTACGCGCATCCGCACACGGTCATCAACCGCTGACGCGCGAGACACGAGAAAGGCCCCCACCAGTCGGTGGGGGCCTTTCTCGTGGTGTGGGTCAGCGGGGCAGGAGATCCTGGTTCGCTGCGATGAAGCTCGCCACCTGCGGATCCGCGGTGGCGGCCTGGACGAAGCCCAGGATCGCCGGATCGTTGGTGAAGTTCTGGACGACCTGGGTGAGTCCCTGCACGGCCTGCTCGGTCGACGGGATGCTCGTCAGATCGGGGAGTGCCGGTGCGGTGGGCGCCGTGGTCGCCGGTGCGTCGCGCTGCGTCGGGCCGCTGCTCAGTCCGAGCTGCGAGGAGCAGGACGGCCAGGCGCCCCAGCCCTGCGACTCGAGCACGCGCTCGGCGACGACGATCTGCTCTTCACGGCTGGCCTGGTTCGCGGTGGCCGCGAACTCTCCGCCGCCGTGTCCGGTCCAGGTGCTCGGCGAGAACTGCAGGCCGCCCTGGAAACCGTTGCCGGTGTTGATGCCCCAGTTGCCGCCGGCCTCGCACTGCGAGAGACGGTCCCAGTCGGAATCGGGGGCTGCGTTGGCCGTGCCGCTGAATGCGAGACCTGCGGTGCCGACCAGTGCGCCGGTGACGGCGACCTTGGCGACGGTCTTGCCCGTGGTGCTCGGCTTGCGATGACGTCCGCTCATAAGGGTAGAAATCCTCTCCACACGCGCCTGCGAGGTCAGCTGTCGGATTCGGGCTGAGAGGTAGCCCGGCCTCGGTGCGCTCCTGGCTGGAGCGGAGAGGCTTCACCCCTAGGTCGACTGCTCGGTGCCCGGTGGGGCGCCGCGAGAGCCGGCCGGATATCTACGAAGGACGTGTGGGTCCCCCGCCCTCGTCCCTGATCTTGTCTGTGAGGGATGTCCGGTACCCGCGGGACGAGGTTTGGCGCGGCGGGCCGGACGTCGGCCGAACTTCCGGCCGTGATGGACAGTATTACGAAACGGGCACACATGTCACTGTTCGATAACTTCCCCTGGTGTGCGCGTCGCGCCGCCATTGTGAGGTGTGGGAACGGGTCGTCGCAGCTAGGACGGCGAAGACGTGCTGACCACCGTCTCGTCACCCGTTCGTGACCGCTTCGTTATGTGTCCGACGTCACACGTGCGCAGGATCACAGCCACGGCGACGAGCACGAGAACGCCCGTGGTCGGGTAGACCGTCTGCAGCGCCACGCCCTCGAGTCGGTTGGACGGCGGGAGCATGAAGGTGCCGATCGCGTAGACGTCGCCGGGCGCCACCCAGAACCAGGCGATCTGCGGCAGGCTCGCGACGAGGGGCAGGAGCCAGGCGAGCGGGTTCGAGGCACGCAGTGCGACGTCCATGCAGACGATGACCAGCGGCAGGAGCCATACCCAGTGGTGGCCCCAGGAGAACGGGGACACGAGAGGCGCTGTCAGGCCGATGACGATCAGGCCGAGGAGCGGCAACCCCCGGCGGTGAGCCGCGGCGCCCACGAGAAGGCCGGCCACGCAGACGGCTCCGGCGATGACGATCCAGAGCAGCGTCGGCGCCTCGGTCATCCCGAACCACCTCGGTATCGACGCGCGCAGCGACTGGTTGGCGCCGGACGAGATGTCGCCGATGCGGGACGAGTCGGAGATGGCGCCGAACCAGTAGGTGACCGCGTCGGAGAAGAGCACGACGAAGCCGAGCAGCACCGTCGCCGCCGCGGTGACGACGCCGACGACCAGTGCCCGCCACTGCCGTGTCAGCGCGAGGTGGACCAGAAACAGTCCGGGAGTCATCTTGATGCCGGTGGCGATGCCGACTCCGATGCCGCGGAGCCGGCTGCCCTCGGGCCGCGACAGGTCCCACAGCACCAGCGCCAGCAGCACGAGGTTGATCTGACCGAGCCAGATGGTCATGCGCACCGGTTCGAGCCACGTGAAGACGATGGACAGTGCGGCGCTGACGATGCGGAGACTGCGGTCGTCGCGGAAGCCGAGGACCATCCAGCAGGACCGGACGATCAGGTAGAGCAGCGCGATGTTCCCGAGCCAGAAGACGATGTTGGTCGCTGCGGTGGACATCACCCCGAGCGGCGCGAACACGAGCGCCGCGAACGGGGGATAGGTGAAGGGGAGTTCGCCGACCAGATCGTGGGCGTACAGCGGGGACGAGTCGAGCACCGTCGCTCCGCCGGCGCGGTACACGAGAGCGTCGATACCGAACTGGAACAACCCGAACTTGGGGACGTCGAACGGGATGAGCCGATCGTGCGCGACGAGCGCCACGGCGGCACCGATCACGGTGAGGGCGACGAAGATCCTGTGTGATCCGAAGGTGCGGTCATCGGATTTCTTCAGTATCACGCACAGGATGGTAGACCGATCCGACGTGTATCACCCCTCGGGCCACGCCGAGAAGGAACCGTTCGTTCTGTTGAAGGCGCGCTTCGCGGTCAGTAGCGCGTGGCCACGAACGGCGCGTCCGAGTCGACGATGTCCTTGCCCAGCGGCATGAGCGACACCGGGATCAGCTTGAGGTTCGCCAACGCCAGCGGGATCCCGATGATGGTGACAGCCATGGCGATCGCGGTGAGGATGTGCCCGATGGCCAGCCAGATTCCTGCCACGACGATCCAGATCACGTTGCCGATCACCGAGGCGACGCCCGCCGTGGGCTTGTCCACCACGGTCCGGCCGAAGGGCCACAGGGCGTACACCCCGATGCGGAAGGCCGCGATACCGAACGGGATGGTGACGATGAGAATGCAGCAGACGATGCCGGCCACGAAGTAGCCGAGAGCGAGCCACAGGCCGCCGAAGATCAACCAGATGACGTTCAGCAGCAGGCGCATGCGACCAGTATGCCCGGTTCCGCCGTGTCAGTGCCGGGCTCGGCGGCCCGACCGCAGGGCGTGGATCAGGCCGAGCAGGAACCCCAGCGGGCACAGCATCGCCGAGAGATAGATCCACAGTCCGGGCGGATCGTCCCAGACCAGCAACGTCACGAACATGACGACGATCGCCAGCAGTCCCAGCCCGAAACAGACGAGGGCGGCGACCAGGAGCGCCGGGGTTCCGGTACGGGGAGAGTCGGTCACGAGACAGCACACTATCTCTCCGGCCTTCCCGGCCTGATGCCCCGACCGGCCTCCGGCCTGCCCGCCGCCGCCCCCGCGATATCGAGGTGCTCGTCGTTGGCGCAGCGGAGTACCATCGACTCATCGCGTCCCGAGCGCCAGGGCCCGTCATGGGCGGCGGTCACGGGCGCGATTATTCATGTGACGCGATCAACGAGACGAATGGGTGAGATCGGTGCCGACCGGCAAGGTGAAGTGGTACGACGTCGACAAGGGTTTCGGCTTCCTCTCGCAGGACGAGGGTGAGGACGTGTACGTCCGATCGTCCGCGCTCCCGCAGGGAGTCGAGGGCCTGAAGGCCGGCCAGCGCGTCGAGTTCGGCATGGCCGCCGGACGCCGCGGACCCCAGGCGTTGTCGCTGAAGGTTCTCGACCCCGCGCCCTCGTTGCGTCAGGCGGGTGCCACCGCCCGCCGCGATCAGCCGACCGCCCGCAAGCACACGCCCGACGAGCTGCACGGCATGGTCGAGGACATGATCACGCTTCTCGAGGCCACCGTGCAGCCGGAACTGCGCAAGGGCAAGTACCCCGACCGTAAGACCGCCCAGAAGATCTCCGAGGTGGTCCGGGCCGTCGCCCGCGAACTGGACAGCTGACCCGGGCGGTCACTCCCAGCGGCCGTGCGTGCGCCAGTGCTCGAACTGGGTGACGAGGGCGTCGATCGTGCGACGATGAGCGTCCGACAGGTACGCCCCGACTCCGTCTCGCCATCGCTTCCGGACGGCATGTCCGGTTCCCTCGAGCATCGTCCGTCGTCCGTGCACGTCGACAACCGCGACGACAGGTCCCCCCTCGTCGTCGGGCTTCGTGCGGAACGACTCGATCGTGTCTCGGGGAATCACGACTGTGACGTCCTTGCTCCGCTGAACCTCGAGTCGGTCCGCGTACACGACGGTTCGCTCGTACGGAGCCCTTCGGCCCGTCCACACGAGCGGGGCGGCGAACACGAGTGCGGCGACGCTCCACCACCCCGAGGTCCACATCCACACCGTGTTGGTCGCGACCACTGTCACCGCTGCCACGACGACGACCACGGTGACGTCCCGTTGTCTCGTGGCGTCCAGCGGGCTCATGACGAACTCGGTCAGTGCTCGGTCCTCCGCCACGCGAGCCCGCAGTGTCCTAGAGGGCCGTCGTGGTGGCGATCGACCAGATGGCGTGGCTGACGATCTCCTCCTGGTCGGTGTCGACGTCGATGACACCGGACGGCAGGCGGACCTCGACGCCGATGAGCACGAGTCCGTCCTCGTTCACCGGCGGAACGGTGAGCGTGTTCCGAGTCCCGGGGGCGAAGTACTCGTCCGATTCCACGACGTCGCCGGAATCCGGGTCTCCGTAGACGCTGGCGAAGCCCCACGGGTTCTCCGAGATGGCGCCCGGCAGGGACAGCTGCAGCGGATGGCCCTCGCGCACGGGCATCGTCGCGGTCGTGCCCTCGTAGTCGCAGAGTGGCTCCTGCACCGGGCAGTACCGGAACGGTTCCACCTCCTCGTACCGGCCGTCGGCGTACGCGGACACCCGCGGGGACTCCTCGGGGGCGTCGAGGATCGCCTTGCCGACCACCAGCACGAAGGCGACGCCGACGACGGCGACCAGTGCGGACAATCCGTACAGCATCTTCCGTGTCGTCATCGCGGAGCGTCCTCGCCCGCGGGCGTCCGGTCTGCGTCCTGATCCACTCGGGGGATCCGACCGGTGGCGTGGCGCAGTTCGCTGCCCGCCACCTCCTGGTCCGCTCGTACGGGTCTCTTGCCGCCGAAGCCCGGAAGCAGCGAGCCGCCACGGTGGGTCACGAATGTCTGCACCAGGCCGATCGTAAGGACTACCGACACCACGGTGAAACCGAGCCAGTACTCGGTGGGGAGCAGCACGCCGAACGTGCCGCCGATGACCCAGCTCAGCTGCAGCACCGTCTCGCTGCGCCCGAAGCCGGACGCGATCGACTCGGGAGGCAGGTCGTTCTGCAACGACGCGTCCAGTGACACCTTCGCCAGCGCGCTCGCACCCGACGCGACGAGCGCCGCGAGGGCGGCGGTGAGAAGACTGTTCGTCAGGGCCGCGATGATCGCGACCGCAGTGACGGCCGCGGTGCAGCGCACCACCAACACCGACGGACGACCGAGTTTCACTCGGGCGCCGGCAGCGTTGCCGCCGAAGTTGCCGAGTCCGGCCGCCGCGCCCACCAGCGCCAACATGAGTGCCTGCTGGAGCGGTTCGTGCTCGGTGCGGGACTTCGCCACGAACGCGACGTACAGCGTGAGGAAGCCGGTGAGTACGCGAATGGTGCCGTTGCCCCACAGCCCGGTGAGGACGTCGCGGCCCAGAGGTTGCCGCCGTTTGCTGGGCGCCGGGACGATACCGATCGCGCCGGTGGTCGCCTCGGCGTGGTACCCGAGCGTCGCGGGCACCTCACCCTCGGTGACCTCCACCCAGGACGGGATGCGCATGGAGAGATACGCGCCGAACACCGTCACGGCGAACGTGAACCACAGTGCCCCGGCAGAACCCAGTGCGAACGCGATGGCACCCGCGACCGCTCCCGCCGAGATGGTGCCGCCCAGCAACCCGAACACGGTCAGCCGGGAGTTGACGCGGACGAGGTCGATGTCCGGTGGCAGCACCCTGGGGGTGACGGCCGACTTGAGCACCGAGAACGACTTGCTCAGGACCATCATCCCGAGTGCGGCGGGATAGAGGAGCCAGGTGTCGAAGTTGAAGACGAGCACGACGGCGAGGATCGCGCGCAGGACGAACGAGGTGGCCAGCGCGATGCGGCGACCCTGTTGCAGGCGGTCGAGCATGGGCCCGATCAGGGGCGCGATGATCGCGAACGGGGCGATGGTGATGAGCAGGTACAGGGCGACCTTGGTCTTGTCCTCGCCCGTCGCGGCGGAGAAGAACAACGTGTTGGCCAGCGCCACCGCCATCGCCGCGTCCGAGGCGAAGTTGGCCATCGTCGCGTAGGTCAGCGCCGTGAGACCGGACTTGTCGGCTCCGTCGGCGGTAGCGGCGCGCCGGAACGTCGCGATGCCCTTGCCCGTGATCTCGCGACCACGCATCGCCGCGACGCGGGTGACCGTCAGCTTGCGCGGTACGCGGGGACGGCGGGGACCGGTGTCCTGGTTCGGCATGCGGGTCGTCGGGTCGGGCGACGTGGTCGGGTCTGGTGGGATCGTCTCGCCCGAGCCGGCCGTCGGTGGATGCAGCGGAGGCAGCGGCGATCGACGGGGTGGGAGTCGCTCGGACGGCGAGTAGTTGTCCCATCCCGGATGTCGCGAACCGGGGCGCGGATCGTCGGGACCTGTCACCCCGTCATTGTCCCCCACCTCGGGTCGGGGAGTGTGGGCGACTCGCTCGGCAGGGGCGGCGTCCCTCGGTCACCGTGGTCGGAACTCGACCTCGAACAGAGTGGGCCACAACTTGCCGGTCACGAGGAAGCGTGACGTGCCGGGGACGGCCGCGATGCCGTTGAGGACGTCGATTCCGGAGGTGTCGTCCAGCGCGGCGCGCAACGGCGATGCGTCGACGATCGCCGTCACGGCGCCGGTCGACGGATCGATCCGCACGATGTCGTCGGTCTTCCAGATGTTGGCGTAGACGCCGTCCGCGGTGCACTCCAGTTCGTTGATCGACGTCACCGGCCGCTCGCCCTGAGTCACACGCACGGTGCCGGTGGGCTCGAAGGTGACCGGATCTCGGAAGGTGAGGGTGTCGGTGCCGTCGCTCATCACGAGGCGGCCGCTCGATCCCGCACTCGACTCGTCGAGGCACAGACCCCAGCCCTCGCCGTCGTAGTCGACGCGTCGCCGCTCCAGCAGTGTCTCGCGATCTCGGGCCACCGCGATCCCATCCTGCCAGGTCAGCTGCCACACCGTGTCGCCGGCGACGGTGATGCCCTCGCCGAAGAGCGGTGCGGGAAGGTCCGCCTCCGTGAGCACGTCACCCGTCTCCCGATCGGACGCCGTGACGCGGGAGCGGCCCTCGCGGCCCGTCCCCTCGAGCAAGCGGTCACCGTCGATCTCGAGACCCTGGGTGAAGGCGCCGGTGTCGTGCGGCGACGTGCCGACGATCTCGACGTCGAAGCGGGGCACGTCCGCGGCGGGCGGTGCGGGGTCCGGCGCGCATCCACCGAGCACCACCGCGGCGGCGACGGTTCCGGACGCGATCGCGCGGCCTACTCTCGATCCTGAACGCAAGAGACCCGAACGCATGCGGCCATCCTGTCAGGCCCGGTGGGCGCACGACGCGAGCCGATGCTGCAAAATAGGGGTGTGAGTGCCCCTGTCGTGACCGAGATCCCCCCGCTCCTCGCCGACGCCGTGTCTACGGCGCAGGCCGCCGTTCTGGAGTCGGGCGAGGGCCCGGTCGGAGCCCACCTCGGAGTCGAGGCCGTCGACGAGGCCTCTGCGATCCATCGCTTCGCGGCCGACCTGCCCGGATACGGCGGCTGGCAGTGGGCGGTCGTCGTCGCAGCGCCCCCGGGCTCCGTCACCGTCACCGTCAGCGAACTCGCCCTGCTTCCCGGTCCGGACGCCCTGGTGGCGCCGACATGGGTTCCGTGGGACGAGCGCATCCGGCCCGGCGATCTGGCTCCGGGTGACCTGCTGCCGCCGCGCCACGAGGACGTCCGACTGGTGCCGGGGTACCTGGCCACCGGCGATCCCGCCGTCGACGACGTCGCCCTCGAACTCGGTCTCGGTCGCAAGCAGGTCATGAGCCGCGAGGGTCGGCTCGAGGCCGCCGAGCGGTGGGCCGAGAGCGACTTCGGTCCCGATTCCCCGATGGCCAAGGCGGCGCCGGGCACGTGCGTCACGTGCGGTTTCTATCTCGCTCTGCAGGGTTCACTGAGCGCTGCGTTCGGCGTGTGCGGGAACGAGTTGGCTGCGGACGGACACGTCGTGCACGCGGCGTACGGCTGCGGTGCGCACTCGGACACCGAGGGGCCGACCGGCGCTGGATCGCCCGCGTACGCCGCCTACGACGACGGTGCCCTGGAGACCACGCCGACCGAGAACACCGAGCCCGAGAGCACCGAGGCCGCCACCGAGCCCGCGGAGTCGTCGTCGACCCTCTGACCGACCCCTTCGGAACGGAGGCGCTGCGCGAGTCCGTTCTCGCAGCCTGGTCGTCGTCGCCCACCCGACTGCGGGAGGATGCGGCCACGGAGGCCGATCTGGTGGTGGGGGGCTACCGCGATCGCGTGATCACGGAGCTGGCGCAGAACGCGGCCGATGCCGCTGCCCGCGCCGACGTTCCCGGTCGCCTGGCTGTGTGGTCCGTCGGCGACACGCTGCACGTCGCGAATGTCGGTGTGCCGCTGTCGATCACCGGGGTGCAGGCGCTGGCCGCGCTGCGCGCGTCCGACAAGACTGCCGAGCACGCCACGTCCGTCGGGCGTTACGGCGTCGGGTTCACCGCCGTCCGTGCGGTGTCCGATCGCATCGAGATCCGATCCACGTCGGGCTCGATCGTGTTCGACGGATCGAGGACGCGCCGCGAGATCGCCGCGCGTGGGCTCGGCGAGCCCGAGCAGGGCGTTCCCGTCCTCCGGTTGCCGTGGGCGTCGGACGACGTGCCGACCCCGGGCTGGGACACCGAGGTCGTGCTGCACGGCGTCGTCGACATCGCCGAGGTGTTGTCCGCCGCTGCCCGCGAGTCGATCGACCTGATGCTCGAACTCGATGCGCTGCAGTCGATCTCCATTGGCGGGACCGAACTGGTGCGCGAGGTGTCGTCGGGTCCGGGGGCCTGGACGGACGTGCGGGTGGGCGGCCGACGATGGTGGCGCGGCGACGCGGCGGCTGCACGCTGGTTTCTCCCGCTCGAGGACGACGGCCTCACGCCGGACGCACCCGCGCCACTGACGCGGGACGTGCTGCGTGCGCCCACCAGATCCGATGAGGTCCTGACGATTCCGCTGCTCCTGGTCGCGGACGTCCCCCTCCAGCCCGACCGTCGACGGGTTCTTCCGGGCGCCGATCTCGCGGTCGTGGCGACCGGGTATGCGGCACTGGTCGCCGACCTGCCGGCGTCTCATCGGGCCGCCGCGGTACCGCGGCCGGGGCTGCCGGCGTCCGAGGTCGACGAGGCGGTCCGCGCGGCGCTCGTCCGCGACCTGGAGTCGGCCGACTGGGTGCCCACGACGGCGGGCCGGGCGGTGCGTCCCGCGAACGCCGCAGTGGTGGAATCGATCTCGGCCGAACTGGCCGAGCTCCTCGTGGACGTCGTGCCGGGTCTGGTGGCACCCGAGGCATCGGATCGCGCGTCGGCGACGGCTCTGGTGGCTGTCGGTGTGCGCCGGCTGGGACTCGCGGGCATCGTCGAGAGCCTGTCGGGGGTGTCGCGGCCGCCGACCTGGTGGCACCGCCTGTACGACGCACTGACCGAGATCGTGCACGACTCGGCGGACGTCGACGAGTGTGCGGCGCTGCCGGTTCCGCTGACGGACGGCCGCACCGTCACGGGTCCCCGCACGGTCGTGCTGGTGGACGGCGACCGTCTCGGCTCGGTCGGGTGGGCACGTGTGGTGCACCCGGACGCCGCCCATCCCCTGCTCCGCCGCGCGGGAGCGCGGACCGCTCGTCCGGCCGACCTGCTCGCCGACCCCGCGTTGGCCGCGATGCTCGAGGATCCGGACGACGTGCCGGAGGAACTGGTGCACGACGTGCTGACCCTCGCGGGAGCCGTCGGCGGCGAGACGAGGATCGGCTCCGTCGGGTCGTTGCCGTTGCTCTCCTCGGACGGCGAGATGCGGGCGGCGGACGAACTGCTGTTGCCGGACTCGCCGTTACGGCGAGTGTTGCAGCGGGACAGCCCGTTCGGCGTGGTGGATCGATCTGTCGTCGATCGGTACGGCGCGGACGCCCTGCGGGTGGTGGGCGTGGGTCACGGCTTCGGCGTGGTGGTGGACGAGACACCCGCGGGTCCCGACCACGACCTCGACGACGAGGAGGCGTGGTGGGACAGTCTCTCCGGTGAGCCCGGTCCCATGGTCGCCGTGCGTGATCTCGATCTGGTGGACGAGGCGCACTGGGCGGACGCGCTCACCCAGATCGTCGACGATCCGGTGACCGCCGCGGCGGTGCGGGACCGGACCGGCTACACCGCCTGGTGGCTGCGTCGTCACGCGCGGGTGAACGAGACACCGCTGGGGTTGCTCCGTCTGCCCGGCGACGACTCCCTGCGTGGACTGCTGGACCCCGTCGACCATCCCCGGGCCGCCGAGTTCGCTGCGGCGCTGGCGGGTCCTGCGATCGACGACGCCGACACGGCGGCGGATCTGCTCGCCGCGGCGGCCGATCCCGATCGTGTGGTGTCGCCCGCGGTGGCGATCCGGGCCCACACGCTCCTCGCCGAGGCGGTGGACTCCGGGCGGGTGGATCTGCGCGACATCGATCCGCCCGAGGCGGTACGTACTCTCGCCGGCAGCGTGGCCGATCACGCCGCGGTGGTCGTCCTCGATCACCCGCGGTGGATCGCCCTGGTACCCGTCGACCGAGCCGTGCTCGGCTCGACGGCGTCCGCCGACACCCTCGCGGATCTCCTCGACGTGGAGACGGCGTCCACGGCGCTGAGCGTCGAGATCGTGTCGGTGGGGGAGCGGGTGACGGTGGACACCCATGCCGTCCTCGCGGCCGCACGGGCGATCTCGTCGTGGGCGGTCCCGGACGTCGTCGTCCTGCACGACGACCTGGTGGTGCGGTGTCGCGGCACCGTGCGAGTGGAGCGAGCGGTGCCCTTCTGGGTCACCGACGACGGCGAGACGCACGTGTCACGGACGGTGCTGCCGTGAGCCCGGACCGGGATGCCCTCGACTGGATGGTGGATCACCGGAGCGCGGCGGGGACGGACGTCATGACGGTGGTCACCACGGTGGGCAACACCGCGGGCGTCGCACTCGTGACGGTGGTGGTCGCGCTGGTGCTGGTGCGCCGGGGGCACCGACATCTCGGGCTGGGCCTCGTGGCCACGGTGTTCACCGGATGGCTCCTCATGAACGCTCTCAAGTACGCGATCCGTCGGACCCGGCCGCCGGTGCCCGAGCGGCTGGTCGACATCTCGACCTACTCGTTCCCGTCCGGTCACGCCATGGTGTCGGCAACCTTCGCGTCGGCGTTCATCACGCTGCTGGTCGTGCTCGGCGCGGTCGACAGTGCCCGGAAACGAACGAGAGCAGCGGCCGCCGTGGTCACGGCGGCAACGCTGCTCATCGGGTTCTCCCGCGTCTACCTCGGGGCGCACTGGCTCAGCGACGTCGTCGTCGGCTGGCTCCTGGGGGCCCTGGTCGGTGTCGCGGGTATCGCGGTGGTGTCGCGACTCAGTGGTCGCGCTGGGCGATGACGAGAAGCTCGTCACGCATCGCGGGGCTGCCCACGTTGTTCGCGCGTGCGTAGAGATCACGCAGTGCCCGAACGTGGCGGCGGCGGTTGAGGAAACTTTCGACGTACTTCACTTCTATCTCTCCGGACGTTGCTCGAGTAGCTGAACTGACATAACCGATTCTCCACGTTACGTCCGTGTTACTCAACCTCGACGAGGGTGAGTTCCAGCACGTCAGAAGGTGTTTTCGAGCTCAAAACCTGTCGCCAGGGTCACACCTCGGGCGGGTGCACGAGCCCCTTCTGAGCCGTGCGTCGGCCGCGGCGAGCAGCCCGGCGTTGCAGTGCGAACAGTCCGAACCCCAACGCGCCCAGAGCGGTTCCCGTCCAGCAGACCGCGGCCGCGCCCGAGAAGGAGTCGACCACCGAGCACAGGACGGCGGCGACCAGGAACAGCAGAGTCCCGGCAGCGAGCACCGGAGCGGGATCGGTCACGCGCGGTGGCAGTCCGGGCGGGGTGGCGGGGGTGGGGCGCACGGCGCCGACGCTACCCGCGCCCCTCACCGGGTCATGGCCTAGTCTCCACTTCATGTCTCGCGCGACGTCTCTCCTCGACTCGTACTTCAAGATCACCGATCGCGGATCGACCATGTCCGCCGAGGTGCGGGGAGGCGTCGTCACGTTCGTCGCGATGGCCTACATCGTGGTGCTGAATCCGCTGATCCTCGGCAGCTTCTCGCCCGACGACGCGGCGGCCAAGACCGACGTGCTGGGCGACATCCTCCCGGTGCCCCAGGTCGCCGCCGTCACGGCACTCGTCGCCGGCGTCATGAGCATCCTCTTCGGTGTCATCGCCAATTACCCGTTCGCCATCGCGGCCGGGCTCGGCATCAACACGCTGCTCGCCGTCACCATCGCCCCTCAGGTCACCTGGGCCGAGGCCATGGGGCTGGTCGTCATCGACGGCATCATCATCGTGGTGTTGGCGCTCACCGGGTTCCGCACCGCCGTGTTCGAGGCCATCCCCAGCGAACTCAAGGCTGCCATCGCGGCGGGCATAGGCGCCTTCATCGCGCTCATCGGACTCGTCGACGCAGGCTTCGTGCGTCGGGTGCCGGACATCGCCGGCACCACCGTTCCGGTCGGCCTGGGCATCGACGGGTCGATCGCGTCGTGGCCGACGGTGACATTCGTCTTCGGTCTGCTTCTCATGGGCATCCTCGTGGCGCGAAAGGTGCGCGGCGGGTTGCTGATCGGCATCGTCGTCACCACCGTGGTGGCCGCGATCATCGAGGCGATCACCGACACCGGTGCCTCGGCCGGGGTGAATCCGAAGGGCTGGAACCTCAGCGTGCCGGCGCTGCCCGACGTCGTCGTCGATCTCCCCGACCTGTCTCTCGTGGGCAACGTCGATCTGTTCGGCGCCTTCACTCGCATCGGCGTCCTGGCGGCCAGCCTGCTGGTGTTCACACTGGTGCTGGCCAACTTCTTCGACGCCATGGGCACCATGACCGGGCTCGGCAAGGAGGCCGGGCTCGCGAGCAAGGACGGCACGCTGCCGGGCGTCGGCAAGGCGCTCGTCGTCGAGGGTGTCGGCGCGGTCGCGGGAGGCGCGGGTTCGGCGTCGTCGAACACGGTCTTCGTCGAGTCGGCCTCGGGAATCGCCGAGGGTGCGCGCACCGGCCTCGCCAACGTGGTGACGGGCGTGCTGTTCCTCGCCGCGATGTTCCTGACGCCGCTGTACTCGGTGGTCCCCATCGAGGCGGCCGCACCGGCCCTCGTCGTGGTGGGCGCGTTGATGATCGGGCAGGTCGCCGACATCGACTTCACCCAATTCCACGTGGCGCTGCCCGCGTTCCTCACCATCGTGGTCATGCCGTTCACCTACTCCATCGCGAACGGCATCGGCGTCGGATTCATCACCTGGGTCGTCCTCGCCGTCGGTCGCGGCAAGATCCGCAGCGTCCACCCACTTCTCGGCATCGTGGCACTGCTCTTCGTCGCGTACTTCGCCCTCGGTCCCATCACGGACGCGCTCACGTAGTCGGCGCAGATCCGCTGCTCGCGCGGGTCGTTCAGCACCCGCACGTGCCGTATCCTGTGGCGATGCCTCAGGAACTGCGTGCGTTGGCCGGCGACCTCTCCCTCGCTGTCGTCCGTATGACGCGGCACCTGCGAGGCCGCCGCACCAGCCAGGTGACGCTCACGCAGCTCTCCGCTCTCGCGACGCTGGCACGCGAAGGCGCGATGACTCCGGGCACCCTGGCAGCGCGCGAGCGCGTGCAGCCGCCGTCCATGACGCGCGTCGTCGCGTCCCTGGGCGATCTCGGATACGTGGACCGCATGCCCCACCCCACCGACGGTCGTCAGATCATCGTCTCGCTGTCCGCCGCAGGCCGTCAGGTCATCGACGACGAGGTCAACGCCCGCGAGGCGTGGTTGACCGAACAGTTGCGTGGGCTCGACGCGGACCAGCTCGTGGCGATGCGCACCGCGGTCGACATCATGTCGGCCATCGTCAACGAGTCGGAGTGACGCTCCCCGCCTGACCTCGGGCCTAGGTCTCCGCCACCGGAGTAGATTGGTACTTCGTGCAACTACTTCATCGGCGGACGGACGGGTCCGCGGCCCGGCCCTCTCTGTTCGAGGCGTTGCACTCGCGCAACTACAGACTGTGGGCGTCGGGGCAGATCGTCTCGCTCATCGGCACGTGGATGCAGCGCATCGCCCAGGACTGGCTGGTTCTCGAACTGTCCGGGGGCAACGGGCTCGCCGTCGGCATCGTCATGGCACTGCAGTTCGGTCCCACGCTGGTGCTGTCCGTGTGGGGCGGGGTGCTGGCGGATCGGTACGACAAGAGACGCCTCCTCATGGGAACCCAGGCCGCTGCCGCCGTGTTCGGGCTCGTGCTCGGATTGCTCGACGTCGGCGGTGTGGTGGCGCTGTGGCACGTGTACGTCCTGGCGCTGCTCCTCGGCTGTTCGTCGGCGATCGACGCGCCTGTTCGACAATCGTTCACCATCGAGATGGTCGGTCCCGCACGGCTTCCCAACGCCATCGGCCTCAACTCGATGACGTTCAACCTGGCCCGCATCGTCGGCCCCGCCATCGCCGGTGTGGGCATCACGCTGGTCGGCACCGGCTGGGTGTTCCTCGTCAACGCAGCCTCGTTCGCCGCGGTGTTCGGCGCCCTGGTCGCCATGCGGCCCGCCGAATTGTTCACCGTCGAGCGTGCGCCGCGTCGGAAAGGGCAGGTGCGGGAGGGATTCCGCTACGTCGCGGGGCGGCCGGATCTCTGCGTGCTCCTGGCCACCGTGTTCGTCGTGTCGACGTTCGGCATCAGCTTCCCGCTGAGCCTGTCGGTGATCGCGCGCAACACCTTCGACAAGGGTGCGGACGCGTACGGATTCCTGTCGACGGTGCTCGCAGTGGGCACCTTGATCGGCGCGACGCTCGCCGCCCGGAGACGCGGCACCCCCGGGATCCGTCTGTTCGTGCTGTCCGCGGCGGTGTTCGGGATCTTCGAGACTCTGGCCGGACTGATGCCCGCGTTCTGGGCCGTCGCCATCATGCTGATCCCGGCCGGCGCCGTTCAGCTCACGTTCAGCACCATCGCGATGAACATCCTGCAGGCGTCGGTCCCGTCGGACATGCGCGGCCGGGTCATGGGCATCTACATGCTGTGCTTTCTCGGCGGAACCCCGCTGGGCAGCCCGTTGCTGGGCTGGGTCGCCGACGTCGTCGATCCTCGTGCACCGCTCGTGCTCGGCGGGATCGTCTCTCTGATCGCAGGCCTGGGCGCGGCGCTGGTCGTGCGCCGCACCCATGTCGACGATGTCGCGATGCCCGACGTCGGGGTCGACGAACCCCGAACCGTCTAGAAGAACCAGCCGATCTGGGGCTGGCTCGGGGTGCCGAACGCGAGATCGAACTCGTGCAACGCCTTCTCCGACGTCGACGCCACTCGGCCGGCGGCTGCGAACTGGCGAGCGCGGTGTGCGCCGAGATACAGGCTGCCGAGGACGGACGAGGACACCGTCACGTCGGGGTCGTCGTCACTGCGGGTGACCTCGGCGTGCCCGTCGCGGGTGACGAAGCGATAGGCGCCGCCGGCATGCAGGAACGGATCCTCCACGCCGATCACGAGGTCGGTGTCGATGGCGTACGTCCGCGCCGACAGCGCCGCCGGGACGTCCATCAACCGCACCCACAGGCCGTCCTTCACGCCGGTGACCTGCGGGACACGGCGGTCGGTCAGGAGCGTCAGCAGCGGGTCCCCGACGGGCAGCGTCACCTCGATCGTCTCCACGAGATCGATACCGCACATCACCTGCCAGAGGTCGGAGCGTGCCTCGTCCGTCGCGGCGATGATGTCGACGATGCGGGCCTCCTGCGCTCCCGCGGTCCCGACGCGGTAGCCGCGGCGGAACGCGATGTACCCGTCCGGGTGCACGATGAAGAACAGTTTGGAGAAGCCCCCGCGGGCGTTCTTTCGATCGGCGAAGAACCGGTGCCACCGGGTCTGGGGCATCGGTTGGGCGCCGGGAGTCTGCCGCTGCCACCGGCCGTAGATCTCCGGCAGCAGTTCACGTGCCTCGGCGGACGTGACCAGCCGGGCACCTCGGGGCGGCGGCAGGTCCTTGCGGAACGCGGTGAAGCGGCGGTCGATGGTGTAGTTGACACCCTGTGTGGCGGCGCCGTACCCGAACCGCTCGTAGATGGTCGCCTCGCTCGCCGTGAGCACCGACAGAGGCTTACCTGCATCCTCGAAGCGCTCGTGCTGCGCGGTGAACATCCGGCGCAGGATGCCGCGTCGGCGATGCGTGGGAGCGACCGACACCCACGACACCCCGGTCGCGGGCAGGGTGCAGCCACCGGGGACGGTGACGTCCATCGGGAAGTGCATCGTGACACCGACCGGCAGGTCACCGTCGCACGCCAGGAAGATCTCGGACGAGGCTGTGAGGATCTTGGTCTCCTCCATGTCCTCGCTGTTCTGGTGCTCACCGAAAGCGTGGGCGTCGAGGAGCGCGATGGCGTCCCAGTCGTCCTCGGTGGCGGTGCGGATGGTGATCGTGTCGTCGGTAGTCATCGCAGACGACCTTATCGGCCGCGCCGATGCACCGCCGGAACACGTCCTGAGAAGATGGGTCCGTGGTACACGTCGTCGACATCACCGACCCAGCCGATCCTCGTCTCGACGACTTCCGGGACCTCAACTCCTCGGACCGTCGCCCCGACCTGCCCGAGGGCAAGGGGCTGGTGATCGCGGAGGGCGTTCTGGTGGTCCAGCGCCTCGTCGAGTCGCGCTTCGAGCCCCTCGCGCTGCTGGGCGTCGAGCGGCGGCTCGGTGAACTCGCGGACGACCTCGTGGACGTCGACGTGCCGTTCTACCGCACCACGGCGGACGTCATGGCGGAGGCCGTCGGGTTCCACCTCAACCGCGGGGTGCTCGCGGCCGCCCGTCGTCCCGCACCACTGGACCTCGCGGACGTCGTGGCCGACGCGCGGACGGTGGCGATTCTCGAGGGCGTCAACGACCACGAGAACCTCGGCTCCATGTTCCGCAATGCCGCCGGCCTCGGTGCCGACGCCGTCCTCTTCGGCGGCGCCTGCGCCGACCCGCTGTACCGACGGTCGGTGCGCGTCTCGATGGGTCACGTGCTGCGCGTGCCGTTCGCCACGGTCCCCGACTGGCCGCGCGGGCTGTCCGTGCTGCGCGACAACGGGTTCCAGCTCGTCTCGCTGACTCCGAATCCCACCGCCGTTCCGCTGGCCGAGGCGATGACGGGGGAGAAGGTCGCGTTGCTGCTCGGCGCCGAGGGGCCTGGACTCACGGAACACGCGATGCGCGCCACCGACGTCCGGGCACGGATCCCGATGGCACCGGGCACCGACTCGCTCAACGTCGCGACCGCGGCCGCCATGGCGTTCTACGAGCGGGTGCGCACGGGATGAGGGATCCGGCCGAACCGACACCCTGGGGTTCGGGAATCGCGTGTGCCGTCGCCGCGGCACTCGTCACCGCCGCCGCGGTGATCTCGCTGGGCCTCACCCTGCTCCGGGTCAGCAGCCTCTTCGCGGTCCTGGTGATGGCCGTGATGGTGGGCGGCGCTGCGCCGTCTGTCGCCCGTCGGCGCGCAGATCCGGTGTGGCGCTTCGTCGTACCGGGCATCGCCGCCGGCGCGGCCGTGGGTGTGCTGGCGTTCGCCGTCGACGCGCTGGGCTAGCGACGCCGGAACAGGCCGCGCTTGCGCTGCGGCTCCGGGGTCTCCGGTCGCGGCGGTTCGGGCGGAGGGGCCGCTGCCGGATCGCGCATCGCGAAGTCGCACAACAGCACCGAGCCGGGGTCGGTGTCCCCGTCGCGGGCTCCGCCGATCATGCGGACGCCGAGCCAGTGAGCGCTCGCCGCGTCGGCGAACTCCTGGGGATGGAACGGCAGCGCCTGGGGATCGGGGAACTTCTCACCGTCGAACTGCAGCGGATGATCGCCCGACCAGAAAGGCCGTTCCCACGGGAAGGGGAGACCCTCGTCCTCGTGGATGTAGGTGGGGCCGGCGCTGAACGAGCGCTTCAGGGTGCCGGAGTCCCATTGCGCGAAGGCGCCCCACGCGTGCTCTCGTTCGGAGGCGACGAGAAAGGTGTGCGTGGACGGCAGCAACGACGTCCAGGACTCCTCGAGAGTCGACGGGCGCACCGCGGCGGGCTCGGAGGCGCAGACGACGGTGATGCCCGGGTAGCAGCCGACCAGCACGCGGTTCGGCTCCGACGCCACGGCGAACGCCGTCAGGGGCGCCATGCCGACGAGAGCGGGCTCGAGGCCGGGGTGAAGCTTCCGTGCCACGGCCGCGGCCGCATCGGTGTCGGACTGCACTCCGGACCGCAGCACCGCGATCGGATCAGGTGCGTCGACGAACCACAACGCTGCTGTACCCAGCCCCACCGGGCGCCCCCTTGTCGTCGTCCGGTCTCAGACGGTCACTTACTCGGCCGTGAAGATCGCTCTGCCGTGAACACTGCTCGGCTCAGCGGCCGTTGCTGCGCACTCCCAGCAAGACATCCTCCCACGACGGCATGGCGGGCTTTCCCCGTTTGTCCTTCGCGTTCGCATGGCCCGGCGCCGGCTTGGGTCGTGTCGGTTCGGTCTCGGGCTCGGCCTGCGCTGCGGGTGTCTCCGCGGGTTCGGGCTGCTCCGCCGTGGTCTCCGTGTCCGAGTCCGCGTCGACCCCGTAGTAGTCGTCGAGAGTCTGCTGTGACGGCGAGTCCTCCTCGGCGGCGACGACGGGGGCCAGTCCTCGGAGTTGGCGGCCGAAGTCGGGGTCGATCAGCTCGGAGGCCGCGTCGTCCAGAGGAGTGACACTGCCACCGTGAGCATCCGGCTGAAAACGCCAGTGCGCTGTGTTGGTGGTGCGCCCCGCAGGCCAGGTCAGCTGGGCGATCCAGTGATTGTCCTCGTCGCGCCACGCGTCCCACTCGGCCTGGTCCATCGAGTGCCCGCGGCCGCGGAACGCGAGTCCCACGATCTCCACGAGGGTGAGCACGGCGGGCCCGTCGGCACGCAGGGGGTGGCCCAGCTGGGCGAGTTCAGCGGCGCGGGAACGTTCGAGCAGAACGGGGTGCGCGTAGCGCTCCACCTTGCTCGCCGGCATACCCGACTCCTTGGCCACCTGCTCGATGGAGGCGCCGGACCGGATGCGCGCCTGGATCTCGCGCGGTCGCATCAGAGAATCCATCTCGATCTCGATCTGTCCGAGTCGCGCGGCGTCACCACGGGCGGCGGCGCGCAACTTCTCGTCGGCCGGCAGACGGAACTTCTCACCGGAGGAATCGGCACAGACGATGTGCTTGCCGTCCGACGCCAGGCCGATCACGTGGATCTCTCGCACGATCACTCCTTTGCGTCGCGACGGCCCCTGCCCCTCGGCTGCTCGCTGTCCGAGCACGGGGCCGGGTTCGGTGCCTCCCCCGACTGTAATGCACCACAGTGCAGCAGTCGGGGGGACACGCACGCTCTCACGCCAGGTGTTCGACCACGTGATCGATGCAGGCGGTCAGGGCGGTGACGTCGTCGGGCTCGACGGCCGGGAACATGCCGACGCGCAGCTGGTTGCGGCCGAGCTTGCGGTACGGCTCCGTGTCGACGATACCGTTGGCGCGCAACGTCTTCGCGACGGCTGCAGCGTCGACCTTCTCGTCGAAGTCGATGGTGCCGACCACCTGCGAGCGATGCTTCGGGTCGACGACGAACGGCGTCGCGTACTCGGAGCGCTCCGCCCAGTCGTACAACCGCGACGAGGAGTCGGCGGTCCGTGACGTCGCCCAGTCCAGGCCGCCCTTGCCGTTCAGCCACTCGATCTGGTCGGCGAACAGGAGCAGCGTCGCCACCGCGGGCGTGTTGTACGTCTGGTTCTTGGTGCTGTTGTCGACGGCGATGGGCAGCGACAGGAAGTCGGGGACCCAGCGCTTGCTCGCCGCGATCTCGTCGACGCGGGCCAGTGCCGCGGGGCTCATCAACGCGACCCAGAGGCCGCCGTCCGCAGCGAAGTTCTTCTGCGGAGCGAAGTAGTAGACATCCGAATCGGCCACGTTCACGGGCAGTCCGCCGGCGCCCGAGGTCGCGTCGATCGCGATGAGGGCGTTGTCCGAGCCCGCCGGACGCGAGACAGGAATGGCGACACCCGTCGAGGTCTCGTTGTGAGCCCACCCGATCAGGTCGACCGACGGATCCGACGTGGGCTCCGGGGCGCTGCCCGGCTCCGCGCTCACGACGATCGGGTCACCGATGAACGGGTTGGCCTTGGCCACCGAGGCGAACTTCGAGCTGAACTCACCATTGGTGAGGTGCAGCGACTTCTCCTTGATCAAGCCGAACGCGGCTGCGTCCCAGAACGCGGTGGTGCCACCGTTGCCCAGCACGACCTCGTAGCCCTCAGGGATCGAGAACAGCTCGCGCAGACCGTCGCGCACCCGTCCCACCACGTCCTTCACCGGCTTCTGGCGATGGCTGGTGCCGAACACCGACGCGCCCACGTCCACCAGGGACTGGAGCTGCTCGGGCCGGACCTTCGACGGACCGCACCCGAAGCGTCCGTCGCCGGGCTTGAGGTCGGAAGGAATGGTCAGGTTCTCGGCCATACGGGGTTCGCGTCCTTAGTGTCGTGTGGGCGTTACCGGCGTGATCAGGGTAGTGCAGCCGTGAGGAGGGTCGTGCACCCCGCTGGGCGTACCGGGGCTGGTTTACCCGGCGCTGGATGCCCGGCGCTGGTTGCCGGCGCTCGTTGCCCGGCGCTGGTTGCCCGGCGCTGGTTGCCCGGCGCGCGCACCGCGCAGTGCCCTGCGCAGGATGCAGCGTGCGCTCGTCGCCGGGCGCTGCGCGTGGAGGGCGCGGTCACCCCACTCGGGTGGTGCGCGGCCGTGCGCCCCCGCACCCTGCGGCCAGCACCCGACGCAGTTCGCGGCCGAGTTGCGGCGACGTCAGATCGGCCCACGTCCAGCGCACCACCGTCCATCCGTGTGCGCGGAGCAGGTCCTCGCGACGCTTCTCGCGCACCAGGACGTTGGCGGGTGACTCGCCGGGGCGTGCGAGGGCCGAGTACTTCGAGACGCCGTCGAACTCGCCGATCACTCCTTCTTCCTCCCACAAAAAATCGGGGCGGAAGGTGGTGCGGCCGTCCGAGAGCATCAGCGTGACCTGCAGTTCCGGGCACGGAACGCCGAGATGGTGCAGATACACGCGGCTCCGCGATTCCCCGACGCTCTCACTTCGCCCGTCCAGGAAGTCGAGTGCAGACTCCGCGGCGGTGCGTCTGCGATGGGACGGCGTACGGATCAGCGACTCGCGCACCGACTCCGGCGTCACGAGATGCCGGTTCAGCGCGGAGTCACCGGCGCAGACCGCATCCTCGAACGGGAGGGTCCGCGCGAGATCGGCGACGGTGCGCGCAGCAGACGTGCAGCGCAGACCGTCGATGACGTCGACGTCCCGCTCGGTCAGACCGTCGGCGTGGACGTGGCGATGCCGACCGACATGACCACCAGACGATCGCGGGATGCCGACATGCACCCGTTCCGGGACACGCCACAACGACATCCCGTGCACCAAGGCTGCGGAACCGTGTGCGGCGGCCGCCGCTGGTGCGCTCGCCAGCAGCGTCGCGCGCACCTCGAGCAGGTGCCGACCGGTGCTGTCGAGCGAGTCGAGGACCGCAGCCGGAACGTAGATGCCGCGCCGGACGACGGCGATCTCGCGACGCGCCAGTGCAGCTTTGATCTCGGCGTCGGTGGCGCCGCGTGCGAGTGCGTCACGACGGCTGAGCAGCTGTTCCCCGTAGAAGTTCACGGCCGCAGTGTGCGCACGAGTCGGTCGCCCTCGCTGCGGCCGTCCACAGTCGGCCGTCATCCCCGGGTTCGAGCGCTCGCCCCTTGCCTCGCGCGCACCGCTCGGCTACGCGCGCAGGACGAGAGGTGCGCGGAACACCGTGCGGTGCGCGCGGCGGCGACCAGCACCCAGCAACCGGCGCCGCACCCACCTACCTCACGCGATGGTGCCCCACCCCTCGACGCTCTCGGGGGAGCGCGGTGCGGGACCGGTGTAGATGGCGGCGGGGCGCACGAGCTTGCCGAGGCGCTTCTGTTCGAGGATGTGGGCGCACCAGCCGGCGGTGCGGCCGCAGGTGAACATGGCGGGCATCATGTGCGCGGGGACCTCGGCGAAGTCGAGGATGACGGCGGCCCAGAATTCGACGTTGGTCTCGATGGCGCGGTCGGGGCGGCGTTCGCGCAGTTCGGCGAGTGCGGCCTGTTCGAGCGCGGCGGCGACCTCGAAGCGCGGTGCGTTCAGGCGCTGCGCGGTGGCGCGCAGGACGCGGGCGCGGGGGTCCTCGGCGCGGTAGACGCGGTGCCCGAAGCCCATGAGCTTCTCTCTCCGGTCGAGGATTCCCTTGACCAGTGCCCGTGCGTCGCCGGACTTCTCGACCTCCTCGATCATGGGGAGGACGCGGGCGGGGGCGCCGCCGTGCAGGGGGCCGGACATGGCGCCGATGGCTCCGGAGAGGGCGGCGGCGACGTCTGCGCCGGTGGAGGCGATGACGCGGGCGGTGAAGGTGGAGGCGTTCATGCCGTGTTCGGCGGCGGAGACCCAGTAGGCGTCGATGGCCTCGGTGTGGGCGGGGTCGGGGTCGCCCTTCCAGCGGGTCATGAATCGTTCTGTGACGGTGGAGCACTGGTCGATCCGCGCCTGCGGCACGGCCGGCTGGTAGATGCCCCGCGCGGACTGGGCGACGTAGGACAGCGCCATGACGGAGGCGCGGGCGAGGTGTTCGCGGGCGGTGTCGTCGTCGATGTCGAGGAGCGGTTCGTAGCCCCAGATCGGGGCGAGCATCGCGAGTCCGGCTTGGACGTCGACGCGGACGTCGCCGGTGTGGATGGGGAGGGGGAACGGTTCGGCCGGGGGCAGGCCGGGGCCGAAGCGCCCGTCGACGAGCAGGGCCCACACGTTGCCGAAGGTGACGCCCTTGCCGACGAGGTCCTCGATGTCGACGCCGCGGTAGCGCAGTGCGCCGCCGTCCTTGTCGGGTTCGGCGATGTCGGTGGTGAAGGCGACGACGCCCTCGAGTCCGGCGACGAAGCCCTCCGGTACCACTGTTTCCTGGGCCATGAAGATCCCTCGTTCTCCTGTGTCCGCGGACCCCGCTTTCGTGCGTGGACCTGCACCTCACCGCACCCTAGTGGGTAGCGCGGGCCACACCGTACTCCGGGAGTAGCGTCTGCGCGGTGACCGAGAACATCGACCTGGCGGACATGCGGGTGGCGTACGGCGGGGACGACGATCTCGAGGAGAGCGACCTCGCCGGCGGTTGGCTCGCGCTCGCCCGCGTGTGGTTGCAGCAGGCGATCGACGCGCGTCTGCCGGAGCCGAACGCCATCACACTCGCGACGGTGGACGCGGACGGCCGACCGGCGACGCGCACGGTGCTGTGCAAGGAGTTGTCGGAGTCGGGCGTCGTCTTCTACACCAACTACGGCTCGGCGAAGGCCAGCCATCTCGAGTCGACGCCCTTCGCATCGGCGACGTTCCCGTGGATCGGCATCCAGCGGCAGCTGACGGTGCGCGGACCGGTCACGCGGGTGAGCGCCGACGAGACGGCTGCCTACTGGGCCACCCGGCCGCGGGGGTCGCAGCTCGGTGCGTGGGCGTCGCAGCAGTCGAGCCCCATCGGATCGCGCCAGGATCTGGAACTGCAACTTGCCGACGTGACGGACAGGTTCGAGAACGGGGACGTGCCGGTGCCCCCGAACTGGGGCGGACTCCGCATCGCGCCCGAATCCGTGGAGTTCTGGCAGGGCCGGAACAACCGGCTGCACAACAGGCTGGTGGTCACGGCGTCCGGCGTCGAGCGTCTGCAACCGTGAAGCTTCTCGCCGACACCACTCCACTCCAGAACCCCGACTATCGACGACTGTGGGGCTCCGGTGTCGTCACCGTCATCGGTGCCCAGCTCTCGGTCGTCGCTGTGCCGCAACAGATCTTCCAGATCACGTCGAGCTCGGCGTACGTGGGGCTCGCCGGCGCGTTCGCCTTGGTGCCGCTCGTCGTGTTCGGGCTGTGGGGCGGGGCGTTGGCCGACGTGATGGATCGGCGCACCCTGCTGATGATCACCACGGTGGGGATCGGCGCGACGTCGTTCATGCTGTGGCTGCAGGCGCACCTGGGAATGGACAATGTGTGGATCGTGCTGGTGCTGCTCGGCGTGCAGCAGGGCTTCTTCGCGGTCAATCAACCCACGCGCAGTGCCATCATCCCGCGCCTGATTCCGTTGCGGCAGTTGCCCGCTGCCAACTCACTCAACATGACGGTGTTCAACTTCGGTGCGATCGCGGGCCCGATGCTCGCCGGTGCGTTGATCCCGGCGTTCGGGCTGCCGACGCTCTACCTGCTCGACACCATCGCGCTGACGGTGACCCTGTGGGCAGTCGTGCGACTGCCGAAGATCCCGCCGACGGGGGAGTCGCGACGCGCGGGGCTGCGCGAGGTGTTCCAGGGGTTCGCCTACCTGGCGACGCAGAAGGTGCTGCTCGCCTCGTTCGTCGTGGACATCATCGCGATGGTGTTCGGGATGCCGCGCGCACTGTTCCCGGAGGTGGCCACCGAGACGTTCGGCGACCCGGCCGAGGGCGGACTCGTCCTCGGACTGCTGTTCGCGTCGCTGTCGGCGGGCGCGGTGCTGGGCGGAATCTTCTCGGGGTGGTTGCCGCGCGTGCAGCGTCAGGGCGTCGCGGTGATCGCGTGCATCGTGGTGTGGGGCGGCGCGATGATCGGCTTCGGGGTCTCGGTGGGGCTCGCGACGGTCGGGGAGCGCGGGTGGGCGCTGTACCTGGCGCTGGGCTTCCTGGCGATCGGTGGCGGCGCCGACATGATCTCCGCCGCGTTCCGGAGTTCGATGCTGCAGTCCGTGGCCACCGACGACATGCGGGGCAGGTTGCAGGGCGTCTTCATCGTGGTGGTCGCGGGCGGTCCGCGAGTCGGCGACGTCCTGCACGGCGCGGCCGCCTTCATGGTGGGTACCGCGGCCGCGGCGGCGGGCGGCGGGGTGCTGGTCATCGTCGGTGTGATGATCGCGGCCCTCGCCATCCCGGCCTTCGTCAAGTACCGCGTCACGGCTCACACCTGAGCGGTGCGGCGGCACACCTCCGCCCAGGGGGTGGGCTCGATACCCAGCATCTGCTGTGAGCGCGTCGACTCGAGGACGTAGGGCGCGGTGCGTTGGTAGGACAGCTGGTTCAACTCTCGCAGCATCGGTAAGGCGAGACCCGCCGCCCGCGTGATCAGCCGGGGGACGACGCGTACGGGCACCGGGGGTCTGCCCACGGCCGCGAGCGTGTCGGTGATCGCTTGCCTCAGTGTCACAGCAGGATTGGTCGGCGCATGCCATACCTGACCCCATGATTCGGGAGTGTCGACGGCGGCGATCAAACCCCGTGCCTCGTCGAGGACGTCGGTGAACGAGTGCGGCACGTCGGCTGCATCGATCGCCCAGACGGCCTTGCCGTCGAGTGCCGCAGGGAGGAGGCGCGTGACGTGGCCGTTCGTGCCCACTCCCGTTCCCATGTAGTCGGATCCGCGCACCTCGACGGCGCGCAGAGAACCGGCGCGGTGCGCGTCGGCGAGCTCGCGCCACATCTCGGCCCGCAGCACACCCTTGTGGTCGGTGGCGGCGTCGGGCATTCCCTCGCGCATGACACCGTCGGCGACGGGCCCGTACGGGTAGAGGGTGCCCGTGACGGCGAGGACGGCGCCGGTGCGTTCGGCGGCGAGTCGCAGCGACCGGGCCAGCGGCGGCCACACCTGATGCCACTGTGTGTAGTCGCTCGGGTTGGCGCAGTTGTACAGCGCGACGGCGCCGTCGGTGAGGGCGCTGAGAGCGTCGGCGTCGGAGGCGTCGAGCGTGGCGGAGGTGACGCCGGGGGCGGTGGTGCCGCGACGGGAGACGAGAACGACCTCGGAGCCGCGGTCGGCGAGCAGGCGGGCGACGTGGGTACCGACGGGGCCGGCCCCGACGACGACGTGACGATCGGACATGGGAAACACCTTTCGTAGTGGAGAGCACTGCTCTCGACACAACTATGAGAGCACTGCTCTCGAAAGTCAAGAGCGGTGCTCTCAGTTACTGTGAAGGCATGCCGACGCCCCGAGAGACCGCCCGCACGGAGACGATGGCCGCGATACTCGGCGCAGCTCGGACCCAGCTCGCCGACGTCGGACCCGCGGCACTGTCCCTGCGCGCCGTGGCGCGGGAGATCGGCATGGTGTCCTCGGCCGTCTATCGCTACGTGGCGAGCCGGGACGAGCTGCTCACGGCACTGATCGTGCAGTGCTACGACGAGCTGGGTGCTGCCCTCGAGGATGCCGATCCGCAGGGTGGAAAGCCTGTCGACCGCTGGGTGGCGGTGTGTGACGCGCTGAGGTCCTGGGCCGCGGCGCACCCGCACGAGTACGCGCTGCTGTACGGCTCGCCCGTGCCCGGCTATCGAGCGCCGCAGACGACGGTCGGTCCGGCCACTCGCCCGACTCTCGTGGTGGTGAGCATCGTCGTCGACGCGCACCGGTCCTCGCCGCCGGTCCGCATCGAGCCCGACAACTATTCACCGGCGCGTGATTTCGTCGTGGAGCACTATCGCCAGGCCAAGGGTGAGGATGTCGACGGCGTGATGACGTCCGACCTGGTGGCCCGGACGTTGTCGGCGTGGATCACGGTCTTCGGCGCGGTGTCGTTCGAGCGCTTCGGCCATCTGGTCGGCGTCACCGAGGACACCGGTGCGTTCTACGCCGACATCGTGCGGGATCTCGCGACGACGCTCGAACTCAGTGGAAGGTCGCTCGAACTCAGTGGAAGGTGAGGTGCCACACCGCGAGTGCGGCCAACGCGCCGGCGCCGTTGAGTGCCCAGTGCAGACCGATGGGGGCGAGAATGCTTCCGCCGCGATGGCGCAGCCAGGTGAAGACGAAGCCGGCGACGGTGGTCCCCGCGACGGCGCCGCACACCCCGACGATCTGGCCGAACAATCCCGTTCCCAGTACGGCGGAGAACCCGTCGTTCCCCACGGTCAGGCCGAGTGACGACGCCACGTGCCACAACCCGAAGAGCAGCGAGCCGATGACGGCGACCGCGCGAATGCCGAAGCGCCGCGACAACTTTGCATGCAGGACACCGCGGAACGCGAGCTCCTCGGGAACGACTGTCTGGAGCGGGATGATGACCAGGGCCGCGAACAGCGTGGCGCCGACGTTGACGCCGTACCGCTCGTTGAGGAAGGCGCTCTGCGTCAGCGGTATCGACGCGGCGACGGCGACGACGAGAAGCGTGATGCCCGCCGCGGCGGCGCCGTGACGGGCTCCGCGTCCGACGTTGCTCAGTCCCAGGTCGCTCCACTGGAGGCCGCGCGCACGGGCGAAGGCGAGTAGAAGCAGGGCGCCGACCGGCACCGCGGCGACCGCGATGGGGGTGGGCGCGAAGTGCGCGGTCAGGTTGAAGACCACCAGGGCCGCGACGACCACGACGATGTCGACGAGGGTCCTGTCGACCCAGCGGCGGGGTGCCACCGGTTCGGTGGCGACGACGACTGTGGACACCCGATCCACCGTACAGAGAACGACGCGTCACATCAGGGCGGTAGCGTGCTGCCATGGTCGACGACGCGCCATCCGCCCTGTCTCATTCGCTGCGCCACGGTGCGTACAGAGCCGACGTCGCCGCCACCGGTGCGGGACTGCGAGCCCTCGAGCACGCCGGCCGGCGGCTCACCGAGACGTGGGACGCGGGCAGGCCGGAGGCCGGTCGGGATCGGGTCGCCGCCAAACCCCCGTTGTCGGCGGGGCTGGTGTTGGCGCCGTGGCCGAACCGCACCCGCGACGGCCGGTTCACGTTCGACGGTGAGACGCATCAGCTCGAGATCACCGAGCCGGCCCGGAACAACGCGAGTCACGGACTCGTCCGTCGGCGGGCATGGGACGTCGCCGAGCGGTCCGACTCGTCGATCACCCACACCATCGACATCGGCGGAGAACAGGGGTGGCCCTTCGCGCTCCGTCTGACCGCTCGGCACAGCCTCGGTGACGACGGATTGACCGTCACCCACACGGCGACGAACATCGGGGATCGCACGGCGCCGTTCGGCATGGGCGTCCACTCGTTCGTCCGCGCCGGCGATGCGCCCCTGGACGAGTGCACGCTGCGACTCTCGGCGGGTGTGCGTCTCCCGCTGGACGGCGAGCGCAACCTGCCCACCGGCGGCCCCGTGCCCGTGCAGGGCACGGATTTCGACTTCTCCGCGGCGCGGAGCCTCGCCGGGGTGTGGCTCGACACCCCGTTCAGTGCTCTCGTCCCGGACGCGGACGGCATCGCACGGCAGTACCTGACGCCGCCGGACAGCGCGGCCACCGTGCTGTGGACCGACGCGAACTTCCCGTGGGTGCAGGTGTTCACGGCGGATCCGGCGCACGATCAGGCCTACCCGGACCGCGGCCGCGCCCTGGCGATCGAACCGATGACGTGCCCGCCCGACGCGCTCAATTCCGGTGTGGGGCTGATCGTGCTGGAGCCGGGGGACACCTGGACCGGCAGCTGGGGCATCCGGGCGGACGACGGGAGCGCGTCGTGACGATCCTGGTGTGCGGCGAGGCGCTGGTCGATCTGGTGCCGGATCGGCAGGGCGGTGGTCCTGCCTTGACGCCGAAGCTGGGCGGCGGCCCGTTCAACGTCGCCGTCGCGCTCGGCCGCCTCGGTGCGGACGTGCAGTTCCTCTCGCGTATTTCTCGCGACCCGTTCGGCCGCGACCTCGTGGCGTGGCTCGAGGCGTCGAGGGTGGGACTCGACCTGCTCCAGCGTGGTCCGGAGCTGACCACGCTCGCCCTGACCGTGCTCGACGCGCACGGCGCCGCCGAGTACTCGTTCTATGCCGACGGCACCGCGGACCGACTCGTCGAGGCACCCGCGACCATCCCCGAGTCGGTGACCGCGGCGTCGTTCGGCACCCTGTCGCTGCTCTACGAGCCGGGCGCGAGCGTGTACGCGGCTCTGCTCGCGCGGGTGCACGACGCCGGGATCCTGACGATGCTCGATCCGAACATCCGTCCGGCCGCGATGACGGACGGCGACGGCTACCGCACCCGGTTCCGTACCTGGCTTCCGTCGATCGACATCCTCAAGGTGTCGGTCGAGGACGCGGGATGGCTGGGGGAGGGGCCGCAGGGCACCACCGTCCAGCACTGGTTGGACGCGGGCGTGACCGCCGTCGTCGTCACGCGCGGCGGGGACGGACTGTCGGTGGTCACCACGGCCGGCGAGACAGTCGTTCCCGGTGTGTCGGTGCAGGTCGCGGACACCATCGGCGCGGGTGACACCGTCCACGGCGCGATTCTCCATCACCTGACGGAGCACGGCGTGCGCTCGTCGGCAGACCTTCGGAGACTCGATTCACAGGCCTGGACGGCCGCTCTCACGTTCGCCGCGAAGGCAGCCGCCATCACCGTGTCACGACCGGGGGCGGACCCTCCCTGGGCGGACGAGGTCGGCGACGACTAGTTTTATCGAGACACCACAAGTTCCGTTACACCGAGCTCGAGAGGGACCCTTCGTGCCCGCTGAGAATGCCGACAACGCCGCCACCGCCAAGCTGATCTATCCCGGCGGCGAACACGAGATGACCATTGCGAGAGCGACCGAAGGCAACGACGGTATCGAGCTGGGCAAACTGCTCGCGAACACCGGGTACACGACGCTGGACGGTGGGTTCGTCAACACGGCCTCCACCAAGTCCGCCATCACGTACATCGACGGTGCCGAGGGCATTCTGCGCTACCGCGGATATCCGATCGACCAGCTCGCCGAGAAGTCGTCGTTCCTCGAGGTCAGCTATCTGCTGATCTACGGGGAGCTGCCCACCACAGTCGAGTTGGAGAACTTCACCGACCGCATCCGTCGGCACACCCTGCTGCACGAGGACCTCAAGCGCTTCTTCGACGGCTTCCCGCGCAACGCGCACCCGATGCCCGTCGTCTCGTCCGCGGTCAACGCGCTGTCCGCGTACTACCAGGACTCGCTCGACCCGAACGACCCTGAGCAGGTCGAGCTCTCGACGATCCGTCTGCTGGCCAAGCTGCCGACCATCGCCGCGTACGCGTACAAGAAGTCGGTGGGCCAGCCGTTCCTGTACCCGGACAACTCGAAGAGCTACGTCGAGAACTTCCTGCGCATGACCTTCGGTTTCCCGGCCGAGCCCTACGAGGCCGACCCCGAGATGGTCAAGGCGCTCGACATGCTGCTCATCCTGCACGCCGATCACGAGCAGAACTGCTCGACGTCGACGGTGCGCCTTGTCGGCTCGTCCGACGCCAACCTGTTCACGTCCATCTCCGGCGGCATCAACGCACTGTGGGGTCCGCTGCACGGCGGCGCCAACCAGGCCGTCCTCGAGATGCTCTACCGCATCCAGAGCGAGGGCGGCGACAGCGCCGACTTCCTGAAGCGGGTCAAGAACAAGGAGGACGGTGTCAAGCTCATGGGCTTCGGACACCGTGTCTACAAGAACTACGACCCGCGCGCGGCCATCGTGCGCAAGACCGCGCACTCGATTCTCGAGAAGCTCGGCACCAACGACGAGCTGCTCGACATCGCGATGAAGCTCGAAGAGGTCGCCCTGTCCGACGACTACTTCGTCGAGCGCAAGCTGTACCCGAACGTCGACTTCTACACGGGCCTGATCTACCGCGCCATGGGCTTCCCCGAGCGCATGTTCACGGTGCTGTTCGCGCTCGGCCGCCTGCCCGGGTGGATCGCGCACTGGCAGGAGATGCACCAGGACCCCAACGCCAAGATCGGTCGCCCCCGCCAGATCTACACGGGGTACACCGAGCGCGGCTACGAGGGCATCGACGGCCGCTGATCGGTCCGCGCCTCAGGACACACCCGACGCGGTGCGTCAGAATTTCCGGTTGGCCAACACCGGCAGGTTCTGACGCACCGCGTCGATCTCGTTCGGGTCGATGTCGAGCGTGAGCAGGCCCGGCGCCGCACCGAGCTGGTCGAGCACGTGGCCGGTGGGGGACACCACCATCGAGTTGCCGACGCCCACGGGTGCGGAGCCGGAGATCTCGATACCCGATTCGGCGGGGTCCGCCTGCCCGCAGGCCGCGAGGAACGTCGTCGAGTCCAGGGCACGGGCGCGGGCGAGCAGCGTCCACTGATCCACCTTGCCGGGGCCGCGGCCCCACGACGCGGCGACGACGGTGAGGAGGGCTCCGCGGTCCGCGAGGGTCTGGAAGAGGCCGGGGAAGCGGATGTCGTAGCACGTCGCGAAGCCGACACCCACGCCGTCGATGTCGACGACCACCGGCTCGGTTCCCGGTGCGACGGTGTCGGACTCGGCGAAACCGAACGCGTCGAACAGGTGGATCTTGTCGTACGACGCCTCGACGCCCCCGCCGGTGATCAGCAGGGTGTTGCGCACCCGCTCGTCACCGCCGACGGCCGGGGTGAACATGCCGGCCGCGACGGTGATGCCCGCGTTGTCGGCGATCTCGCGCACCGCGGTGGCCCAGGGGCCGTCGAGCGGCTCGGCGACGTCGGCGATCGATCCGCCGAAGCGGCGCATCGTGGCCTCGGGGAGAACGCACAGCCGGGCGCCCGCGTCCACGGCGTCACGGACGGACGAGCGCACCAGGTCCAGGTTCTCGTTCGGATCGCGGGACGCGGTGATCTGGGCGAGGCTGATTCTCATGCGGTGCTCCTGACGTCGGCGTGCGGGGTACAGAGGGTCGTGACTGGTATACACACAGTATGCAAGAACAGTCCGGTCGCGAGCGTGCCTATGTCTACCTCCGCGACCGTGTGCTGTCCGAACCGGCGTTCACCGGCACGTTCTTGAACGAGGGTGAGCTGGCATCGCAGATCGGGGTGTCGCGCACCCCCGTCCGAGAAGCGTTGCTGCTGTTGGTCTCCGAGGGTCTCATCGAGATGGTGCGGGGCCGGGGCGCGTACGTGCCGCCGATGTCCGGGCGCCAGATCGGTGAACTCATGGACCTGCGCGGCGTGCTCGAACGGCACGCCGCCGAGAAGGCGATCGACGCCGGGAACGTGCCCATCGCGGCGATGACGGCCACCCTGGAGTCGCAGGAGGCCCTGGCCGCCGGTGCCGCCGAGGATCACGCCCGAACCTTCATCGATCTCGACGGGACGTTCCACCAGGAACTGATCGACTCCGCGGGCAGCGAGTTGCTCTCTCGGACATACGCCGGACTGCGGGCGCGGCAGTTGCGTGCCGGGTTGTCCGCGTTGTTCGGCGCTCCCGACCGCAAGCGCCAGGTGTGCACCGAGCATCGCGCGATCGTCGACGCGTTGGCCTCGGGGAATCTGGCCGCGGCGTCCGCGCAGATCGATGCACACCTGGACGTCACCATGCGAATCCTGTTGCGCGGCTAGCTCTCCCGCGCGGATAGCTGCTCGGCGTCGAGGTTCTGCGCGACGTAGCTCTCCTCCTCCGCGGGATCGGGACCACGGCCGAGTGCCAGGCCGAGGACGGTGAGCACACCCATCGCCATGATGTAGACGAAGACGGGCACCCAGCTGTCGGTGCGGTCGAGCAGGAACGTGAACATGAGCGGAGCGATCGCGCCGCCGAAGACGCCGGCGATCGTGTACGCCAGCGAGGCACCGGTGGAGCGCAGGCGCAGCGAGAACTGCTCCGTCACGAACGCGGCCTGCGGCCCGTACATGAACGAGTGGAACGTCAGTCCGACGACGACGCCCAGGACGAGCATGCCGAACGAGCTGCCGCCGATGAGGAGGAAGAAGACGGCCACCCACACGACGCCGCCCACGGCGGCGACGGCGTAGAGCAGTCGCCGGTTCACGATGTCGGACAGTGCGCCCGCCAGCGGGATGGTGGCCAGCTGGAACGCCGAGCCGATGAGGATGGCCGTGAGCACCTCGCTGCGCACGAAGCCGAGCTTCTGCACGCCGTAGGTGATGGAGAAGACGGTGAAGAGCGCGTAGATGACGTCGGGTGCGATGCGCGAGAGGATCGCGGCGATCAGGGGGCGGCTCTGCTCGCGGAAGACCTCGGTGATCGGTGCCTCGGGTCGGTCGCCGCTCTCCTGCAGCGCCTTGAACACCGGGGTGTCCTCCAGCCTGAGGCGGATCCACAGTCCGAAGCCGACCAGCACGGCCGACAGCAGGAACGCCACGCGCCAGCCCCACGACTCGAACTGCTCCTCGGTGAGGGCGAAGGTCAGGGCCGCGAGAGCGCCGTTGGCCATCAGGTTGCCGGCGGGCGGGCCGATCTGCGCTGCGGACGACCAGAATCCACGCTTGCGCGGATTGCCGTACTCGCTCGAGAGCAGGACTGCGCCGCCCCACTCACCACCGACGGCGACACCCTGCGCGAAGCGCAACGCCACCAGGATGATCGGGGCCGCGACGCCGATGGTCGCGTAGCCCGGCAGCAGTCCGATCAGGAAGGTCGTGACGCCGATGAGCAACAACGTGATGACGAGCAGCTGTTTGCGTCCGATGACGTCGCCGAGGCGGCCGAAGACGAATCCGCCGATGGGCCGCGCGACGTATCCCACCGCGTAGGTCGAGAACGCGAGCAGCGTTCCCGTCAACGGGTCGCTCTCCGGGAAGAAGACGATGGGGAAGATCAGTGCGGCCGACGCGGAGTAGACCGCGAAGTCGTACCACTCCAGTGCCGTACCGGTCAGGCTGGCAGCGAAAGCCTTGGTCAGCGCAGTCCGGTCGGGACGCACCGCCCCTCGGCCGTCGGGTGTCGTGCCGTCCATGGGATGTCCTTTCGGGTGTCGTGGTTCATATACTTGCTGTATACAAGACGTATGCGCAACCCCCGGAGCGCTCCCGAAACAGAGAAGTAACAGGAGAAATGATGACGACACTGACCTTCGAACTTCCCGACGGTTCCACCGAGTCGGTCACCGTGACCACCCTCCTGAACGCCGGATACGCGGGCCGTGACCAGGCCGAGGTCGCGTCCCACATCGCCGAACTGGCCGAGCTCGGCGTTCCCGCACCGACCACCATCCCGGCGATGTACCCCATTTCGCCCTACCTGGCACAGCAGACATCCGAGGTGCACGTCCAGCACGGACACACCTCCGGCGAGGCGGAGTGGGCACTGGTGATCACGGGTCCCACCCGCGACGACGTGCTGCTGACCGTCGCGTGCGACCACACCGATCGCGATCTCGAGGTGCACAGCGTCGCGTGGAGCAAGAACGCCTCGCCCGATGTGCTCGGCACCGGCGCCTGGCGGCTCGCGGAGGTCGCCGACCGCCTCGACGACATCACGCTGCGCGCGTGGGTCGGAGACGACGAGACCCTGATCCAGGACGGCACTCTGGGCGATCTGCTCTCGCCCGATCACTGGCTCGACGTCCTCACCGAGCGGGGACTCTTCCGGGCGGGCACGGTGCTGATGTCCGGAACGGTGTCGATGGTTCCGGGGGTGGACCAGTTCGCGAACTCGTGGAAGGTCGAGCTACGCGACCCGGCGACCGATCGTTCTCTGACCTGCGCCTACCGTACGGTCGCCATGCCGTCCCCGATAGGCTGAGCGCAGTCACGTTACAGTCGATCGGTACAGGACATCGTCGTTCGGTATAAGTCGACTACAGGAGTTCATCGTGACCAAGCCCGAGATCGAGTTCCAGGCCGGCCCCCCTCCTACCGACCTGGTGGTCCAGGACATCACGGTCGGTGACGGCGCGGAAGCTGTTCCCGGCGGCACCGTCGAGGTGCACTACGTGGGCGTCGAGTTCGAGAGTGGCGAGGAGTTCGACTCGTCCTGGAACCGCGGTGAGTCCATCACCTTCCCGCTGCGCGGCCTCATCCAGGGCTGGCAGGACGGCATTCCCGGCATGAAGGTCGGCGGACGCCGTCAGCTCACCATCCCGCCGGAGCTCGCCTACGGCCCCGCGGGCGCAGGACATCGGCTGTCGGGCAAGACCCTCGTCTTCGTCATCGATCTGCTGAACGCCTGAGGTCAGCGCACCTCCAGCACCAACCTCGCGCCGCCCAGCGGGCTCGACTCCAGGCGCACGGTTCCGCCGTGCAGATGAGCCTGCTGGGCGACCAGCGCGAGCCCGAGTCCGGATCCGCCCGCTGCGGCCCGTGATCCGCGCTCGAACCGTCCGAAGACACGTTCCCGCTCAGCCTCCGGGACACCGGACCCGTTGTCGTCCACGCTGATTCGCGCACCCTCCGCTGTGCGCGCCACGCTGATCACCACGGTGGTCGCGCCGCCGTGACGCACGGCATTGAGCACGGCGTTGTCGAGTGCCAGCCGCAGTCCCGTGGGATGGCCCAGGGCGGACACCGGCCCGTCGGCCTCCACCCGCACCCGCGTCTCCGGCAACGTCCGCGCGGCGTCCCGTGCGACGAGGTCGGCGACCTCCACGACGTCCACGCTCACCCGGTCCGCGTCGGTGGTCAGCTCTCCGGTCGCGAGCCGTTCCAGCGCCGCGAGAGTCGATTCCACCCGGCCCTGCGTTCGCTGCAGGTCGTCGAGGATCTCCTGCCGCTGTTCGGCCGAGAGATCGAGCGTGCGCAGCACCTCGATGTCGGTGCGCATGGCGGTGAGGGGCGTTCTCAGCTCGTGCGCCGACACGGCGGCGAAGTCGCGGGCCGTCTCGAGGGCGCTCTCGGTGCGCGCCTGGGCGTCCGACACCCGCTGCAGCATGTCGCCGACGGCGGCCGCGAGGGCGTCTGCCTCCCGCACACCCGTCGACTTGCGGGGCGGTGTCGGCGGGTCCTTCGCGACGTCGTGTGTGAGCCTCATCAGCGGGCGCACGGCCCGCCCGCCGAGGATCCAGCCGAGTGCCGTCGACGCGCCGACCGCCAGGGCGCCGGCCTGCAGCACCTGCCGCTGCTGGTCGTCCGTGATGTCCTGCGCCTCCGACAACGGCACCGCGATGGACACGGTGACGTCCGTCCGGTCCGGCACCGCGGCGGTGTAGACGCGGAACGGGGTGCCGTCGACGTCGGCGGTCGCCGAACCGAGCGGCATCGCGGGAAGCTGCGGCTGGGTACTGGCCCGCACCTCATCGGTCTGTCGGATCGTGATGGCGAACGCCTCGGACCTGCTCAGGCTCCCGAGGAACATCTCGAACGTCTGCGCACGCGGCACCACCACCTCCGACGCGGTCTCGAGCCGGCGGTCGAGCTGCAGGATGTTGTTGCGGGAGATGGCCGCTGCGACGTACCAACCGACGAGCGAGACGATGATGAGGGCACCCAGGGCGGTAGCGGCGGCGACGCGGGCGCGCAGCGAGAAGACCCGGGAAGGCCGGAGAGTTTTCATGCGCCGGGAAGGCCGGAGGCCGGTCGTGATGCGCCGGGAAGGCCGGAGGGATTTCACGAGGACGTGCGCAGGACGAAGCCGACGCCGCGGACGGTGTGCAGGATCCGTGGCACCCCACCGCTCTCCATCTTTCGGCGCAGGTACCCGACGAAGACGTCGACGACGTTGGTGTCGGCCACGAAGTCGTACCCCCACACCAATTCCAGGAGCCGCTCCCGGCTGAGTACCACCCCGGCGTTGTGCGCGAGGACGGCGAGGAGTTCGAACTCGCGCTTGGTGAGGTCGAGGGGCCGCCCGTCGATGGTGGCGCGGTGACCCGGCTCGTCGAGGCTCAGCGGCCCGACCACCACGGCGGCCGTGGCCGGAATGCTGGAGCCGATCGTGCCGCGGCGGCGCAGCATCGCGTTGATGCGTGCCACCAGTTCGGCGAGGACGAACGGCTTGGTCAGGTAGTCGTCGGCTCCGGACTCGAGGCCTGCGATGCGGTCGTCGACGGAACTGCGGGCGCTGAGGACGCACACCGGGACGTCGTTGCCGCGGGCGCGCAACGCGGTGACCACGCCGTTACCGTCGAGGACGGGCATGTTCATGTCCAGCACCACGACGTCGGGATCCTGCGCACCGACGAGGTCCAGTGCAGCGGCGCCGTCGCGAGCGGTGAGCACGGTGAACCCGGAGAGGCGCAGTCCGCGTTCGATGGAAGCCAGCACGTCGACGTCGTCGTCCACCACGAGGACGGTGGGCTGGTCCGGAGCGGTCATCCGTCGATTGTGCCGGACGCCCGTGGTCTGCGGATGCGCCCCGCGCGGCGGGAGTCGACTCGTGTGCAGTGATCCGCGCTCACCGCGGATCGGTGCACACAACCGGCTGCGCGACCTGTCGCGCCGGGTTCCCGCACCCATGCTCCGTTCGCGCACCCCGCCTCGCCGAGCAACACGCGTGCGGGGTGCGAGGAAGAGTGCGGGAACGATCGCGGTGGTCACGTCTGCGCAATCTTCCCGGAACAGAGCGTCTCTATCGTCTCTCGAAGCCGTCGGTGCATCCAGCGCGGTCGGGGTCGAGCATGCAAGGGGTATCACGATGAGCGCGAACACGGTCCGTCTCCAGGCTCTGCGAGCGGTCGAGGCGTACCAGCCTCCCGCCGTCAGCTACACCGACACGGAGACTCCGGGTCAGGTCTTCGGCGAGAACGTGTTCAACCGAGTGGTGATGCAGAAGCGTCTGCCGAAGTCGGTCTACAAGTCGGTGATGAAGACGATCGAGCACGGAGCGCCGCTCGATCCGATGGTGGCCGACGCGGTGGCGTCCGCGATGAAGGACTGGGCCATCGAGAAGGGCGCGACGCACTACGCGCACGTGTTCTACCCGCTGACGGGTCTGACGGCGGAGAAGCACGACAGCTTCCTGGAGCCGGTGTCGGACGGTTCCGCGTTGGCGGAGTTCGCCGGTAAGACTCTCATTCAGGGCGAACCCGACGCCTCGAGTTTCCCGAACGGCGGCCTGCGCAACACCTTCGAGGCGCGCGGTTACACGGGGTGGGACGTCACCAGCCCCGCGTACGTCCTCGAGAATCCCAACGGCAACACACTGTGCATCCCGACGGTGTTCGTGTCGATGACCGGTGAGGCACTGGACCACAAGACGGGTCTGCTGCGCTCCCAGCAGGCGATGGGTCGGCACGCCGAGCGCATTCTGACGCTCTTCGGGCACGAGGATCCCGAGCACGTCGTGTCCTTCTGCGGACCGGAGCAGGAGTACTTCCTCGTCGACCGGCACTTCTTCCTGGCGCGTCCGGATCTGCTCAACGCGGGGCGCACCCTGTTCGGTGCGAAGCCGCCCAAGGGTCAGGAGTTCGACGACCACTACTTCGGCGCGATTCCCGAACGAGTCCTGGGCTTCATGATGGACACCGAGCGCGAACTGTTCAAGCTCGGCATCCCGGCCAAGACTCGACACAACGAGGTGGCGCCCGGACAGTTCGAGATCGCGCCGATGTTCGAGCGCGGCAACATCGCCGCGGATCACCAGCAACTGCTCATGACGACGTTCAAGACCATCGCCAAGAAGCACGGCATGGAGATTCTGTTTCACGAGAAGCCGTTCGAGGGCGTCAACGGGTCGGGTAAGCACGTCAACTTCTCGTTGGGCAATTCCGAGCTCGGCAGCCTCCTGGTCCCGGGCGACACCCCGCACGACAACGCACAGTTCCTCGTCTTCTGTGCCGCGGTGATCCGCGCGGTGCACAAGTACGCCGGGCTGCTGCGCGCATCGGTGGCGTCGGCCACCAACGACCACCGACTCGGCGCGAACGAGGCTCCGCCGGCCATCATCTCGATCTTCCTGGGTGATCAGCTCGCCGATGTCTTCGACCAGATCGCCAAGGGCGCGGCGACGTCCTCGAAGGGCAAGGGCACCATGATGATCGGTGCGGACACGCTGCCCGTGCTTCCCACCGATCCGGGCGACCGCAACCGCACCAGCCCGTTCGCGTTCACCGGTAACCGATTCGAGTTCCGCGCCCCGGGGTCGATGCAGACAGTGAACGAGCCGATGGTCGTCATCAACACGATCATGGCCGAGTCGCTCGATCACATGGCCACCGAGCTCGAGACGGCCGTCGCGGACGGCGTCGACTTCGACACCGCGGTCCAGAACCTGTTGACGCAGATCATCACCGACCACGGCGCCGTCGTCTTCAACGGTGACGGGTACTCGGAGAACTGGCCCATCGAGGCGGAGGCGCGGGGTCTCGCCAACCTGCGCACGACGCTCGACGCGTTGCCGGAGCTCATCACCGACGAGGCGCTGGCCCTCTTCTCGAAGTACGACGTGTTCAACTCGCGAGAGATGCACAGCCGCTACGAGATCGGGCTCGAGCAGTACGCGCTCACCATCGGTGTGGAGGCCCGGTTGACGCTCGAGATGGGCACCACCATCGTGCTGCCTGCGGCGGTGCGCTACCAGACGGAGGTCGCCCAGAACCTGGCCGCGCTGCAGGCGGTGGGCGTGGAGATCGACAGGGCACCGCTGGACACCGTGTCCGTGCCGCTCGCGGCTCTGCGGGCCGGGCTGGCGACCCTGAAGGGCGCGCTGGACGCCGACACCGGGCACGACGCGCTCGGCGAGGCCACCCACGCCAGGGACGCGCTCCTTCCGGCGATGGCGGAGGTGCGGGCGGCGGCCGATCAGCTCGAGGACATCGTGGCGGACGACCTGTGGCCGCTGCCGACCTACCAGGAGATGTTGTTCGTCCTGTGATGCATGCGACGCGCTGGTGACATGCACTCGAGGCGCGTCGAACGTCCGTGTGCCGGGTCGGTCGCAGTGCCCACCGACCCGGCTGTCGGTTCCATCCGGGCCTGCACCGGCCCCTGACGTTCGGCCGGGGCGCGGAACGGGTACGAACATCTGTCATGAGCTCTTCTGCATCGTCACCTTCCGGGCCCTCCGTCCTGTGGTTCCGCCGCGATCTGCGCCTCGGTGATAACCCGGCACTGGCCCATGCCGCCGAGGACGGCCGAGACGTGCTGGCACTGTTCGTGCTCGACGATCACCTCCTCGGCCCGTCGGGTGCCGCGCGCCGCGACGTGCTGTTCCGGTCGTTGACGGCGCTGGACGACCAGCTCGGCGGCCGCCTGATGGTGGTGAAGGGCGATCCGGTGGCCGCTGTTCCGGCCGTGGCGAAGGCCGTGGGCGCGGACGCCGTGCACGTGAGCGAGGACTACGGTCCGTACGGTCGACGCCGCGACGACGCCGTCGCCGAGAAGGTCGACCTGGTCCGCACGGGGTCGCCGTACGCGGTGTCGCCCGGCCGCATCGTCAAGGACGACGGCGAGGGCTTCAAGGTCTTCACGCCGTTCTACCGCCGCTGGCAGGACCACGGCTGGCGCGGCCCCGCCGACACCTCCGCGTCGTCGGCGTCGTGGATCGATCCGGACGACGTGTCCGGTGGCCGCAAGCGGGTGACGATTCCGACGGAGAACACCCATGCGGACGTCGAGGCCGGCGAGAAAGCGGCGCTGTCCTCGTGGGCGGACTTCCGCGACGACCGTGCTAGCGGGTACGACGACGAGCGCGACCGTCCGGACAAGGACAGCACCAGCCGGATGTCGGTGCACCTCAAGTACGGGACCATTCACCCGCGCACCATGCTGGCCGATCTGGCCTCGCTGAAGAACGACGGCTCCGAGGCGTACCGACGCGAACTGTGTTTCCGAGACTTCTACGCCGACATCCTCTTTCGTCGACCGGACAGTGCACGGGAGAACTACGACAAGAGATTCGACGCCATCGAGCTCGACTCCGGGCCGCACGCGGACGAGCTCTTCCAGGCGTGGTGCGACGGCAAGACGGGCTTTCCCATCGTCGACGCGGGCATGCGGCAACTGGTCTCGGAGAACTGGATGCACAACCGGGTGCGGATGATCGTCGCATCCTTCCTGGTGAAGGACCTGCACCTGCCGTGGTGGCGGGGCGCACGCTTCTTCCTGCAGCACCTGATGGACGGCGACATCGCCAGCAACCAGCACGGGTGGCAGTGGACGGCGGGCACGGGAACCGATGCGTCGCCGTACTTCCGGGTGTTCAACCCCACGACGCAGGGCGAGAAGTTCGACCCGAACGGCGACTACGTGCGGCGCTGGGTTCCGGAGCTCCGCGGTGTCGACGGCAAGGCAGTGCACGCCCTGAAGAACGATCGGCCCGAGGAGTACCCCGAGCCGATCGTCGACCACAAGCACGAGCGGGAGGAAGCGCTCCGACGTTTCGGAGCCCTCAAGTCCTGACTGTGCGATCCGTTCAGGCCCTGACTCTGCTGTCCGTTCAGGCCCTGAACAGGGCCGCCAGAGCGTCGAGCACAGACGCGTCCTCGATGGTCGACGGCACGACCACCTCGTCGCCGTCGACCATCTGACGCATCGTCTTGCGCAGGATCTTGCCCGAGCGAGTCTTGGGCAACGCCTGGACGACGGTGACGTCACGGAACGTGGCGACGGCGCCGATGTCCTCGCGAACGGCGGCGACGAGTTCGGAGCGCAGGGTGTCGTCGTCGATGTCCACGCCGGTCTTGAGCACGACGTACGCGCTGGGGCGTTGTCCCTTCGTCTCGTCGTGGATGCCGATCACGGCGCACTCCGCGACGGCCGGGTGGGCGCCGACGACCGCTTCGATGCTGCCCGTGGACAGTCGGTGCCCCGCGACGTTGATGACGTCGTCGGTGCGCCCCAGGACGTAGACGTAGCCGTCCTCGTCGACGTAGCCCGAATCACCGGTCAGGTAGTACCCGTCGAACGCGGCGAGATATGACGACAGGAACCGGTCGTCGTCCTGCCAGAGTCCGGTGAGTGTGCCGGGCGGCAGGGGGAGTTCGAGCACGATGTTGCCCTCGGTGCCGGCGGGTACCTCGGCCCCCGAGCCGTCGACGATGCCGACGTGGAACCCGGGCACCGGCACCGTCGGTGAGCCCGATTTCAGCGGCATCGGTTCCAGCCCGCGAAGATTCGCGCAGATCGCCCACCCCGTCTCGGTCTGCCACCAGTGATCGACCACCGGCCGGTCCAGGATGCGGGACGCCCACGCGAAGGTGTCCGGATCCAGGCGCTCGCCGGCGACGAAGAGGGTCTCCAGGGACGACACGTCGTGATCGCGCAGCAGCGCGGCCTCCGGATCGACCTTGCGTACGGCGCGCAGTGCCGTGGGCGCCGTGAACAGCGCGCGCACCCCGTACTCCTCGATCACCCGCCAGAACGCGCCCGCGTCGGGGGTGCCGACGGGCTTGCCCTCGTACAGCACCGTCGTCGCTCCGGCCAGCAAGGGGCCGTAGACGATGTAGCTGTGGCCGACCACCCAGCCCACGTCCGAGGCGGTCCACATGACCTGGCCGGGTCCGACGTCGTAGATGTTCGTCATCGACCAGCGCAGCGCGACGGCATGTCCGCCGTTGTCCCGGACGACACCCTTCGGCTTCCCGGTGGTGCCCGACGTGTAGAGGATGTAGAGCGGATCGGTCGCCGCGACCGACACGGGATCGGCGGGGGCCGCGGCGTCGAGTTCCCGGTGGAAGTCCAGCCAGTCGCCCGGCGCCTCGATGTCGATCTCCGGTCGGCGCGTGAGGAAGACCGCACGCGGGGACGACGTCGACATGGCGAGCGCCGCGGCGACGGGTGTCACGTAGTCGACGGTGCGGCCGGGTTCGAGACCACCGGTGGCGGTCACGATCGCGACGGGATCCGCGTCGTCGATGCGCGCGGCCAGTTCCTTCGCGGCGAACCCGCCGAACACCACCGAGTGGACCGCACCGAGGCGTGCGCACGCGAGCATCGCGACGACGGCCTCCGGGATCATCGGCATGTAGAGCACGACGCGATCACCCGCACCGACGCCGCGAGCGGCGAGCGCCCCTGCGAAGCGGGACACCCGGTCGAGCAACTCGGCATAGGTGAAGGACACGCGAGCGCCCGTCATGGCCGAATCGTGGATCAGCGCGGTCCGATCGCCGGCGCCGGCCGCGACGTGGCGGTCCAGCGCGTTGACGCACGTGTTCAGTCGACCGTCCGGGAACCAGCGGTGAAAGGGTGCGTTCGACGAGTCCAGGGCGATGGTCGGCGCGACGTCCCAGTCGATCGCCCGCGCCGCGTCGAGCCAGAAGGCGTCGGGGTCGGCGGCAGCAGCGTCGTAGGCCTGGCGGTAGGCGCCCGATTCGGTCATGAGCCGACTGTAATCTCGGCCGCACTTCCGTAAGGTCGAGACATGACCCTGATTGCCGAGGATCTGCTGCTTCTTCTGCTGGACGACGGAACGGGCAAGCCCGTCGTCGACAGCACCAAGCTGCCGCGGGTGCTCACCGGCGCGGTGATCCTGGAACTCGCGATGGACGGCACCGTGTCGGTGGCCGGCGACAACGAGACGACGAAGAAGGGCCGGCTCGCGGTGTCCGGCGCTCGAACGGTGTCGGATCCGATACTCGAGCGGGCCGTGGAGGCGATCGAGACGGCCAAACGTCCGATGACGCCGAAGTCGGCCGTCGAGAAGTTGCACAAGGACATTCGCGAGCAGGTGGTCGCCCGCGTCGTCGAGCGAGGGTTCGTCGGCGAGGAGAAGGGCACAGTCCTGGGACTGTTCCCGACCACCACGTGGCCGGCGCTCGACTCGTCGCACGAGGACCGGGTCCGCGAGACGCTGCACTCCGTCCTGATCGACGGTCTCGATCCCGACGCACGGACGTCCGCGGTGGTGGCGTTGCTGTCGGCGATCGACGCGACGCACAAGGTCTTCCCCGACGCGGACAAGCGCGCGGTGAAGAACCGTGCCAAGGACATCGCGCAGGGGGAGTGGGCGAGCGATGCCGTGCGCAAGGCGGTGCAGGACGTCTACACCGCGGTCACCGTGGCGGTGATGGTTCCCGTCATGGCTGGTACGTCGGGGAGCTGATCCCGACCGCTTCCTGGACCGGTGTCTCCCGGATGACACGGTGCCGTCCGCAGTGGCACCGGTGATAGACGACGGTGCCCTCGCTGGTGCGGTGGCGGGACTCGACCGTCCATCGATGCAGACATTCCACGGTGCTCATGACGACGAGTCTGCTGTAATGGTCTTGTGCACCTCAACCCTTACGGAGAATATGCGGTCCGGCTGGCCGTCGACATCGTGAACGCGCCCCCGACCGATGCGGTGGAGTTCGAGCGTCGGTGCCTCGAGGCGGGCATGTCAGACGACACGGTGGCCATGCACACCGATCTGGCCCGGGCGGAGGTGTTCTTCGAGGAGTGGCTCGGCGTGGTCGACGCACCGACGCACGAGCAGCGGGCGCTCGCACTGAACGCGTTGCTCGCGCAGACCTCGGCCTATCCGAGGTTGACGAACCACGCCGACGACGGCTGGCACCTGCACTACCGGGATCCGGATCTGCCGCTCGCGGACGTCGTGCGCGCGCTGGTGAGCGTCGGTACCGCGCTGCATCTGGTGGGCCGCGGCATGCACCGTCTCGGTCGGTGTTCGGCGGACGACTGCGACCGTGTCTACGCCGACTTCTCCCGCACCGGTCGCCAACGGTACTGCGGCACAGCCTGTTCCAACCGCGATGCGGTTCGGCGGCACCGTGCGAGAGCTACTGCCCCAGCGTCCTGAACCGACGCAGTCGTTCGGACTGCCGGACGTCCGGATCGAGGGCGGTGACGGTGTCGAGTTCGCGGGCGATCGCAGTCCCCAGGCGACCCATGAACCGGTGCGGTTCGTCGGCGGCATCCGGGTCCTCGGGCACGATGGTGTCGACGATCCGGGCCGCCCGGAGGTCCACTGGCCGGATCCCCTGCGCCTCGGCCATGGCGGGCGCGTGCGCGGTGTCGCGGTGCACGATGGCACTCGCCCCTTCCGGTGGGAGCGGCGCCAGCCACGCGTGCTGCGCAGCCACGACGCGGTCGGCAGGCAGCAGTGCGAGCGCGCCGCCGCCGGTGCCCTGCCCCAGCAGGACCGACACTGTGGGGGTGCGGAGGGTGATCAGCGTCGAGATGCAGCGCGCGATTCCGGGAGCCAGCCCGTGCTCCTCGGCCTCCCGGGACAGCGACGCGCCGAGCGTGTCGATCACCAGCACCAGTGGCAGGCCCAGTTGCTCCGCGAGACGCATGCCGCGCAACGCTTCTCGGAGAGCGCCCGGACCCATGGTGTTCTCCGGCGTCTGCCCGGTGCGATCCTGCCCGAACAGGACACACGATCGTCCGCGGAACCGGGTGAGGGACAGGGTCACGGTGGAGTCGAAGTCGCCGCGCCCCGTCCCGCTCAGCGGGATGTGGTGAGAGACGCTCGCCGCCAGCAGCTCTCGCACACCGGGCCGGTCGTCGCGCCGACTGAGCAGGACCGAGTGCCATGCGGACACGGAGGTGTCCGCACTCTCGTCGGACGGTTCCGCGTTCTCGGGCGTCGCGTCGGGCGCGTCCTGCAGAACCACCAGGGCCCGTTCGAGGACGGCGCGAACATCGGCGGGAGGGACGACCGCGTCGATCACGCCGCAGCGGAACAGATTCTCGGCCGTCTGTACGCCCTCGGGGAAGTCCTGGCCGTACAGGGCCTGGTAGACCCGCGGCCCGAGGAACCCGATGAGGGCACCGGGTTCGGCGAACGTGACGTGGCCGAGTGATCCCCACGACGCGAACACGCCGCCCGTCGTGGGGTGCCGGAGATAGACGAGATAGGGCAGGCCGACGTCCTTGTGCAGCGTCACCGCCGCGGCGATCTTCACCATCTGGACGAACGCCGCGGTGCCCTCCTGCATGCGCGTGCCGCCGGAGGTGGGGGACGCGATCAGCGGAAGTCCTTCCGCCGTGGCGCGTTCGACGGCCAGTGTGATGCGCTCCGCCGCGGCCACACCGATGGATCCGGCGAGGAACGCGAACTCGCACACCACCACGGCGACGCGCCGCCCGCCGACGGTGCCCGCACCCGTCAGTACCGCCTCGTCCGCGCCGCTGCGGCTTCGTGCGCGCTCGAGGTCGGCGAGGTATTGCTCGTCCGCCGCGACGACGAGCGGTGCCCGATCCCACGAGAGGAAACTCCCGGGATCGAGCACCGCGTCGAGGAACTGCTGCGCCGAGGTCGTCATGCGCTCAGTATCGCCTGTGTCGGCCGGACCATTTCATCCCCCGCGAGTACGTCCATAGTGTCGTGAATCCTCCGGATCCGACGACACTATGGACGTACTCGCGCGGGGTGGTGGCTCAGGCGCGGCCCAGCGCCTCCTTCCAGGACACCGTGCGGCCGATGCGCAGGATGGAGCGCTGGTAGATCTTGGCTGCGACGACGGCGAGAACCAGGGTCGCGACGATCATCAGCACGATGGTGCCGACGATCTGGATCGGGTCCGCGACGCCACCCGCGATGCGCAGCGGCATGAGGATGGCGGAGAACGGGGGAATCCACGACAGGACGGTCGGCAGTGTCGCTCCCGGATCGTCGATGGACGAGAACGCCGCGAAGAACATCGCCAGGATCACGATCAGCAGCGGCATGGTCGTCGAGTTGACGTCCTCCTGCCGCGACACCATGGAGCCGCCGGCAGCGTAGAGCACCGCGAAGAACGCGAAGCCCAGCACGAACCAGCCGATCGTGGAGACGAAGACGCTGACGGCGGTACCGGTGACCGTGAGCGTGCCGGTGGCCGTGCCCGCGATCAGGCCGGCGGCGCCGTACGCGGTGAGCTGCACCAGTCCGACCACACCGATGCCGATCACTTTGCCCCACAGCAACTGCAGCGGGCGCACGGTGGAGAGGAGCAGTTCGACGACCCGTGACGACTTCTCCTCCACGACACCCATCGCGACGTACATGCCGAAGGTGATGATCTGGGCGTACAGCAGGATGACGGCGATGAAGCTGAGCGCGAGTCGCTGACCCTGTGCAGGATCCGGCGGATCGACGGCCTCGACCGTGACGGTGGCGGCGTCGGTCGCCGAGGTGACGGCGGCGGGATCGACTCCCAGCCCGGTGAGCGCGTCGGTCTGCGCCTGCGCGGCGACCGCGCTGTCGATGACGGCCTTCAGGGTGCCGTCGACGGTGTCCTCGGTGACAGCCGTGTACGCGCCGCCGGTCCCGGGGACGAGCGCCACGTCCACGTCGCCGTCGGTGACCTGCGTCCGAGCCTCGTCCGCCGACCCGATCTCGCGGACCTCGACGGGAGCGCCGAGTTGATCGCCCACCGCGGTGAGGGTCTGGGACAGACCCTGATCACCGACCAGGCCGACGGGCGTGCGGTCCTCGGAATCGCTGCCGCCGGCGAAGATCGAGAACGCGACGATGCCGCCGACGATGACCAGCAGCACGATGGCGTTGGAGATCAGGAAGCTCTTCTTCCGGACCTGGACGTCGAACTCGCGCCGGGCCACGAGCGCGATGGCTCGTCCCGCCGAGAGTGGTGATCGGGTGGTCGACTTCTCGCTCATGCCACTACCTCTCGGTACAGATCGGTCAGGGACGGTGTGCTGCGGGCGAACTCGTGCACGGGGCCGGTGGCGAGCGCTGCGGCGAGCACCGCCTGGTCGTCCGCCTCGGGTGCCAACGACAGGCTGGTGCGCCCGTCGGAGTGCGACACGGTGGTCACCCCGGTCAACGCGTCGGCCCAGCCGGCGGGAGCGGCCGGGGCGTGCACCTCGAGGGTGGTGCCGGACTTGCCGCGCAGTGCGTCGACGGTGCCCACGGCCTTCATCCGGCCGGAACCGATGATGCCGACCCGATCGCACAGCCGCTGCACCAGATCGAGCTGGTGGCTCGAGAACAGGACGGGGACACCCGTGCGGGCCTTCTCGAGAAGCACCTCGCTCATCGTGTCGACGGCCACGGGGTCGAGACCCGAGAAGGGTTCGTCGAGCACCAGGACGGCGGGATCGTGAATCAGGGCTGCAGCCAACTGGACTCGCTGCTGGTTTCCCAGCGACAGTGAATCGACCGTGTCGTTCACCCGGCCGTCGATGCCGAGGCGCTCGGTCCAGGTCGCGACCGCGGCGGAGGCATCGGCCGTGGAGAGCCCGTGCAGCTCGGCCAGGTACTTCAGCTGCGCTCCCACCTTCATCTTCGGGTACAGCCCACGCTCCTCCGGCATGTATCCGATGGTGCGGCGCACGTTCAGGTCGATGGGCCGGCCGTTCAGGCGTGCCTCTCCCGAATCGGCTCCCAGCACGCCGAGCGTGATGCGCATCGTCGTCGTCTTGCCGGCTCCGTTGCTGCCGACGAAGCCGAACACCTCGCCGGGATTCACGGTGAACCCGACGCCGTCCAGGGCGACGGTCTCGCCGTATCTCTTGTGCAGGTCGTCGATCTCGAGAGTCGAGCCGCTCATGCTGGTCCTTCCTCGGGGGAGTGTGATGGGAGAGTGGGGAATTCGTCCGGATCGTCGATCGGCGCCGTCCAGGCGAGGATGATGCCCGGAGAGCAGCTCCCCGCAATCAAACCACTCAGTATGATGAAGCCGCCACCGAGCGCCAGTCGGGGATCGTCGATGAACGTCGTCGCCCACACCAGTGCCAGTGCCGGAACCGTCACCACGCCCTGGGTGATCGAGAACCCGATGGAGCGAGCCGCGTTGCGCCGTTGCAGGTCCCACTCGTCCAGCGCATCGGCGGGAGCGTCGCTCCGGCGGCCGGTGACGATCTGCAGCGTCGTCCACGACACGCACATGACGATCGCGCCCGGTAGCCACGTGAGCGGTGCCCATTCGGGTCCGACGAGGATGAACACGGACGACGCCACCAGAGCCGCGAGCGAGGCGACGAGTATCCACACCAGCAGCCGGCGCCGCGACCGGGTGCGCCAGCCGGGGAGGTAGTGCGCGTACCGCGCCTCGTTCTGCAGGTATCGACGGGTGCGGAACGCCTGGTAGCGGTCCAGAACGGTGTCGCTCATCGTGGTGTTCCTTCCTCCGGCCGGGTGCGCCGGTAGACCTCGGTGGACAGCGGCGCGAACTCGGTACGCGAGAACACCGCCTCGATCGGCAGCCCGAACACGTCGCAGATGCGCATCGCGAGATCGAGGCTCGGGTAGTGGTCACCGCGTTCGAGTGCGCCGACCGTCTGCGGGTTGACGTCGACGAGTTCCGCGAGCTGGGCGCGGGTCATCCGACGCTCGGCGCGTAGCACACCGATGCGGTTGTGGATGGGGAGTGTGGTCCCACGTTTGACCGGACTCATGTATCGAAGTGTTGTATAAACCCAATGATGTGTCAATACCGAAGGCAGGGCTTTTCGCGCGAGCGCGCGCTGAGCCACCCGTGCACGCCGCCGGCCGTCAGTCCTGGTGCAGAACGCCCTGCGCGACGGTCCACCGGCGCGTGCTGCGCACCGAGTCGAGCATCCGCCGATCGTGGGTGACCAGGAGCATCGTGCCCTCGTAGGTCTCCAGCGCCGATTCGAGCTGCTCGATGGCCGGGACGTCGAGGTGGTTGGTGGGCTCGTCGAGCACCAGCAGGTTCACCCCGCGGGCCTGCAGCAGCGCGAGTCCCGCACGGGTGCGCTCGCCGGGAGACAGGGATGCCGACGGCCGCAGCGCGGCCTGTCCGCGGAGACCGAACTTCGCCAGGAGTGTGCGGACGTCGGCGTCCGGCCAGTCCGGGACGGAGGCTGCCAGCGCGTCGGCGACCGAGTCGGATCCGTCGAAAGCTGAACGCGCCTGGTCCATCTCGCCGATCTCCACTCCGGAGCCGATGCTCACGGATCCGCTGGTCGGCGTGATGCGGCCCAACAGCAGGTGCAGCAGGGTGGTCTTGCCCGAGCCGTTGGCGCCGGTGACGACGATGCGGTCCCCGGCGTCGACCTGTGCCGTCACCGGCCCGAGGCGGAACGCCCCGCGTTCGACGGCGGCGGAGTTGACGGAGACCACGACGCTGCCGCTGCGGGGCGCCGCCGCGATCTCCATGCGCAGCTCCCATTCCTTGCGCGGTTCCTCCACCACCTCGAGGCGCTCGATGCGGCGTTGGGTCTGCCGAGCCTTCGCGGCCTGCTTCTCCGTGGACTCCGCACGGACCTTGCGGCTCGCCTTGTCGTTGTCCTTGCTCTTGCGGCGTGCGTTGCGCACCCCGTGCTCGAGCCAGTTCCGTTGCATCCGAGCGCGATCCTCGAGACCGGACCTGGTGTCGGCGTACTGCTCGAACTCCTCGCGGGCGTGTCGACGCGCCACGTCGCGCTCCACCAGATAGGCCTCGTAACCGCCGTCGTAGACGGAGATCTGCTGCTGCGCCAGATCCAGCTCGACGATGCCGGTGACGGTGCGCGCCAGGAACTCACGATCATGACTGACGATCATCACGGCGCACTGGGTACTCGTGACGAAGTTCTCGAGTTGATCCAGTCCGGCGAGATCCAGATCGTTGGTGGGCTCGTCCAGAAGCAGGACGTCGTAGCGCGCCAACAGGATTCCCGCGAGTGATGCGCGGGCCGCCTGCCCACCGGACAGCGCGGACATCTCGGTGTCGAGCGCGGCGTCCAGTCCCAGGCCGGCGAGCACCGACTCGGCCCGCTCGGGCAGATCGGCGCCGCCGAGCGCCAACCACCTCTCCAGTGCCGGTGTGTAGAGATCGTCCGATGCGCTCGCGTCGCCGAGCGTCTCCGCCGCCGCGTTCATCGCGTCCTCGGCCGCGCGTACTCCGGTGCGGCGCTGCAGGAACATCTCGACGGTCTCACCGGGTACGCGGGAGACCTCCTGCGCCAGGTGGCCGACCGTGGCGTCCGACGGGGTGAGCGTCACCGTGCCGTCGTGGTCGACCCCGGTCGCCGTGCCCGCCAGCAGGCTCAGCAGCGTCGACTTGCCGGCACCGTTCGCGCCGACCAGCCCGACGACGTCGCCGGGTCCGACGGTGAGGTCGAGACCGTCGAACAGCGTCCGCTCGCCGCGATAGGCGGACAGGTCGTCGACACGGACCACGGCACTCACGTCTCGCCCAGCTCCTGAAGTAGTTCCCGCACGGCCGTGCGTCCCGCACGGTTGGCGCCGATGGTGCTGGCCGACGGACCGTATCCGATCAGATGGACGCTGGGCCGCGCGGCCACTCGAGTGGCCGACGCGCCGGTCATCGTGATGCCGCCGCCCGGCCCGCGCAGTCGGAGCGGCGCGAGGTGATCGAGGGCGCTGCGAAACCCGGTGGCCCACAGGATGACGTCCGCTCGGGTGGAGGTGCCGTCGTCCCACCGCACTCCGTCGGGGGTGACCTCCGCGAACATGGGCCGCCGTACCAGGACGCCGCGATCGCGGGCCTCGCGCAGGCTCGGGGTGAGGATCAGACCGGTCACCGACACCACCGATCCCGGCGGCAGTCCGCGGCGCACCCGATCCTCGACCTGCGCGACGGCAGCGCGGCCCACCTCGGGTGTGAAGTCCCGCTCGAGGAAGACGGGCTCGCGGCGGGTCACCCACGTCGTGGTGGTCACGCGCGAGATCTCGTCGAGCAACTGCACCGCGGAGATCCCGCCTCCGACGACGACGACGTGCTCGCCGCGGAACTCCTCCGCCGAGGCGTAGTCGCGCGTGTGCAGTTGGCGCCCCGTGAACGTCTCCATGCCGGGGTAGCGCGGGACGAACGGGTGCTCCCAGGTGCCGGTGCAGTTGATCAAGCCCCGTGCGTGGACGTCGCCCTGCTCGGCCTCCACCCGGTACCGCATCGTCGTCTCGTCCCGGTCGCAGACGACCGACACCCGTCCCGGCCGCCGCACGGGCAGCGCGAAGTGCTTCTCGTACGCCGCGTAGTACTCGGGCACCGCCGACGACGCGGGCACATGCCCGGGGTCGACGTCGGGGGCCAGCGTGTCCGCGAACGCCATGCCCGGGAGGTCGTGCACGCCGTTGACCGTCTCGAGGGTCAGGGAGGGCCAGCGGAACTGCCACGCCCCACCGGGAGCCGGCGCACCGTCGAGCACGACGTAGTCGTCCCATGCCCGCAACCCCGCTCGCTGCAGGAAATAGGCCGCGGACAGGCCGGCCTGCCCGGCACCGATCACTGCGACGTCGACGTGTTGCACCCGTCCAGTACACCAGTCAGGGCTCCGCACCCGGTAAATTCGCGTCGGGGGGTCTCACAGAACACTTCGTTCCACGCAGAGAGAAGACACAACGTGACCATTGGTATCACCAGGAACGGCGCGGTTCTCACCGTGGAACTGCAGCGACCGGAGCGTCGCAACGCTCTGAACACGGCTCTGTGCACCGAAGTACGTGAGGCGGTGGAGGGTGCCGAGGCGGACGGCACCCGCGTCGTCGTGATCACCGGCGAGGGCACGAGCTTCTGCGCGGGCGCCGATCTCTCGGGCGAAGCGATCGCCGACGAGTTCCCCGAGGCGCTGCTGTCGATGAACCGCGCGCTCCAGACCGTGTCGGTCCCGGTCATCGCCGCCGTGAACGGCCCTGCTGTGGGTGCGGGCACGCAGTTGGCCATCGCCGCAGACCTGCGGGTGGTCGATTCGGGCGCCTTCTTCGCCATTCCCTCCACCCGGTTGGCCATCGCCGTGGACAACTGGACCGTCAAGCGGCTGGTGTCGCTGGCCGGCGGCGGTCCTGCTCGGACCGTGCTCCTGGGTGCCGAGCAGTTGTCCGCCGAGGAGGCGCTCACGTGCGGACTGGCCAACAAACTCGGTGATCTGGACGTCGCGCACGCGTGGGCCGAGGAGATCGCGCAGCTGGCGCCGCTGTCCTTGCGTCACCTCAAACTCGTCTTCAACGACGACGGCACGCGTGACGAGGCGAACGCCACGCAACTCGACGCGTTCGCGGCCGCCTGGGCGAGCAACGACGCCGTGGAGGCGCGGATCGCGCGCAAGGAGAAGCGACCCCCGGTCTTCCAGGGTCAGTGACAGAGTCGGGTTCGCTGATCTGCCGATTCGGACAAAGGCGACACCTCGGCACCACGTAACCCACTCGACACAGAGTGCGTACAGTCCGGCAACACAACGTTCCTACGGTCATCTCGCATCGCGCCGCCACGGCGTGCGACACGACCGGAGGCACCCGACCATGACCGCTCTCGGAGACGTTCCACCCGACTCCACGCTCACGTCCGACACTCAGAAGCAGTCGGCGGCACTGAAGGAGACGCTCGAGGACTACACGCTGCGCTTCGCCCCGCGCAGCTACCGCAAGTGGGGGACCGGCGTCGTGGCGACGTCGGCTCTCGGCGGGATCGCCTACCTCGCGGACTTCGCGATCGGCGCCAACATCGGCATCTCCTACGGCACCGGCAACGCGCTCTGGGGCATCCTCGTGTTCGCCGTGGTCATCTTCCTGACCGGTCTTCCGCTGGCGTACTACGCGGCGCGCTACAATATCGATCTCGACCTCATCACGCGCGGAAGCGGATTCGGCTACTACGGGTCGGTGGTCACCAACGTCATCTTCGCGACGTTCACGTTCATCTTCTTCGCCCTCGAGGGTTCGATCATGGCCCAGGGCCTCGAACTGGGGCTGAACATCCCGCTGCCCATCGGGTACGCGGTGTCCACCCTGATGGTCATCCCATTGGTCATCTACGGCATGAAGGCGCTCGCCACCCTGCAGGTGTGGACGACTCCGCTGTGGCTGATCCTCATGGTGCTGCCGTTCGTCTATCTCGTGGTGAGCAATCCCGACTCCATCGGTCAGTTCATGGCCTACGGGGGCGCCGACGGTGCCGCCGGCACCGGTGTGAACCTCGGATCCGTCATGCTCGCCGCCGGTGTCTGTCTCTCGTTGATCGCTCAGATCGCGGAGCAGATCGACTACCTCCGCTTCATGCCGCCCAAGACGCCGGAGAACTCGCGTCGCTGGTGGACGGCCGTCCTGCTCGCGGGGCCGGGCTGGGTCATCTTCGGTGCGCTCAAGCAGATCGTCGGACTGTTCCTCGCCGTGTACCTCATCGCGAACGTCGTCGACGGATCGTCGATCGCCAACGAGCCGGTGCACCAGTTCCTCGAGATCTACGAGAACTTCATGCCGGGCTGGCTCGCCATGACCCTCGCCGTGGTGCTCGTGGTCATCTCGCAGATCAAGATCAACGTGACCAACGCGTACTCGGGCTCCCTGGCCTGGACCAACTCGTACACCCGCGTCACCAAGTCCTACCCCGGACGCCTGGTCTTCGTGCTGTTCAACCTCGCGATCGCGTTGATCCTGATGGAAGCCAACATGTTCGACTTCCTCAACAACATCCTGGGGTTCTACGCGAACTGCGGTATCGCCTGGATCGCGGTGGTCGCGTCCGACATCGTGTTCAACAAGTACCTGCTGAAGCTGTCCCCGAAGGTGCCGGAGTTCCGCCGGGGAATGCTCTACGCGGTGAACCCCGTCGGTTTCGGCTCCATGGCGGTGTCCGCGATCCTGTCCATCCTGGTGTTCTTCGGCGCGTTCGGGCCGGCGATCAAGCCGTACTCGCCCATCGTGGCGCTGGTACTGGCGATCGTGCTGCCGCCCGTGCTGGCGATCGCGACCAAGGGCAAGTACTACCTGCGGCGCACCGACGACGGCATCGACCTGCCGATGTTCGACGAGTACGGCAACCCGTCCGACGCGACGCTGCTGTGCTCGGTGTCGGGCATGGAGTTCGAGCGGCCGGACATGATCGCGTCGGCCAAGAAGGGGCCGAACGGGGAGACGCTCTACATCTCGTCGCTGTCGCTGAGCACCGACAAGACGGGGGAGCACATCCTGCCCGAACAGACGTGAGCCGATACTTGTGAAGCCGGTACACATCAACCGTGGACTAGTGTCGGAAGCGTGAAACCAGCCACCGCAGCAGTGTCCATCGGGCTCGCCGCCGCAGGGTTGTCCTGGCTCGCGCGCGCGGCGTGGGGTGTGCCGTCCGCCATCGGAGCCGGACGCGGCGCCATCCGTCCGTACGCCGCCGCGTCCTCGCACTACCGGGATCGGAAGTTCCACAACACTCGCAGCAGCTCGCCGGTCGCGGCGGGGGAGCAGGCGAGCATCGGAGCCGCGATGCTCACGCGCGGCCGCTCGGGACGACCCGAGCGCGCCGTGCCGCTGGCCACTCCGCTCGCGCCGGCGGAGGCCGGGGACCTGGCCGTCACCTGGTTCGGGCACTCCTCGGTGGTCATCGAGATCGACGGTCACCGCGTGCTCACCGATCCGGTCTGGAGCCGGCGGGTGTCACCGTCGCGGGTTCTCGGACCGGCCAGGTTGCACCCGGTGCCCGTTGCGGCCGAGGCGCTTCCCCAGGTCGACGCCATCGTCATCTCGCACGATCACTACGACCACCTCGACCGTGACACGGTGACCACACTGCTCACGTCGCAGTCGGCGCCGTTCCTGGTGCCGCTGGGGGTGGGCGCCCATCTGCGCCGCTGGAAGGTTCCCGAGGACCGGATCGTCGAACTCGACTGGAACGACGACGTCCGCATCGGATCGCTCACCGTCACGTGCCTCGAGGCGCGACACTTCTCGGGCCGGTCCCTGGTGCGCGACACCACGCAGTGGGCGTCGTGGTCGGTGGTGGGTCCGGAGCACCGAGCCTTCTTCGGCGGCGACACCGGCTACACCGAGGCGTTCGCGGACATCGGCGCGCGGCTCGGCCCCTTCGACGTGACCCTGCTGCCCGTCGGCGCCTACGACGACCGGTGGCCTGACATTCACATGAACCCCGAGGAGGCGGCGCGGTCGCACGGTGACCTGCAGCAGGGCACCCCGTCCTCCGGCATCGTCGTGCCCGTCCACTGGGCCACCTTCAACCTCGCGTTCCACCCGTGGTCCGAACCCGTGGAGCGGCTGCTGACGGCCGCCGAGGCGGAGCGGATCTCGGTGGTGGTGCCGATGCCGGGTCAGCGAGTCGATCTCGCGCGTCCTCTCCCGCACCGGCGTTGGTGGTCCGGCGCGGTATCGTGACGTCCATGGCACTCGTGGACAACCTCAAGAAGCTGATCGGCCAGGGCAAGAAGGCCGCCGCTCAGAACAGCGACAAGATCGAGAAGGCCGTGGACAAGGCAGCGGACTTCGCCGACAAGAAGACGCAGGGCAAGTACGCCGACAAGATCGACAAGGTCCAGGACGCCGCCAAGAAGGCGATCCCCGAGAAGTAGCAGACCCGCGCGGTAGTCGAGTCGATGGACGGGTGGCTCCTGCTTCTGGTGATCGTCGGGGCCGTCGTCATCGCCGGCTTCGCCAAGCGCCTCGATCTGCAGGTGCCTCTCGTTCTCGTCGCCGTCGGGTCCGTCGCCTCGTTCGTCCCCGGGCTGCCGCGTCCCGCTCTCGAACCGGAACTCCTTCTGGGCGTGATTCTTCCGCCCCTTCTGTACTCGACGGCGTTGAACTTCTCGTTCCGCTCGTTCACCCACAACTTCCGCTCCATCGTCCGGCTCGGCGTCGGTCTCGTCGTGATCACGACCGTCGCGGTGGGGTACTTCTCGTACTGGCTCGTCCCGGAGCTGACGCTGGGTGCCGCGCTGGTCCTCGGCGCCGTGGTCGCGCCGCCGGACGCCGTCGCCGCGGTCGCCGTGGGGCGCAAGCTGGGTCTGCCCGCGCGCATGATGGCGATCCTCACCGGCGAATCGCTCGTCAACGACGCGGCGGCGCTGACCCTGTTCACCATCACCGTCGCCTCCGTCACGGGGAGCCGGGTCGGCATCGACTCGCCTGTGCTGTTCTTCGTCTACGAGGTCGTGGGCGGCGTCGCCGTGGGATACGTGCTCAGCCGACTCGTGCGCTTCGTCCGCAGCCGCATGGCGGACAGCGCGCTGGAGACCGTGCTGGGCATCCTGGTTCCCTTCACCGCCTACCTCGCCGCGGAACAGATCCACGCCTCGGGTGTGCTCGCCGTCGTCACCGCCGGATTCGTGCTCGGTTCGGCGCGCAGCGGTGACGCGATCCCGACGCGCATCCAGGAGCGGCACGTCTGGCCGACGCTCGATCTGCTCCTCGAGACCTTCGTCTTCGCCTACATGGGACTGCAGCTGAAGTTCGTCATCGACGACATCAGCCGCGAGGGGCTGCCCGTCCACCACATCTTTCTGTACGGACTGCTGGTCCTCGCGCTCGTCATGGCGGTGCGTCCGGTGATGCTGTTCGCCGGTTCGGCGCTGCGGCGCGTCTACCACCGGGCTCGGTCCACCGACGACGCGGAGCTGACCTGGCGCCAGAACGTGGTTCTGTCCTGGGCCGGGATGCGGGGAGTGGTGACCCTCGCGGCGGCCGCCGGTGTCCCCTTCACCACCCTCGCGGGCGACGACTTCCCGGGCCGCGGCGTCATCCAGGCCATCGCCTTCACCGTGGCCGTCGGAACCCTGCTGATCCAGGGTGTGACATTGCCGCTGGTGATCCGACGGCTGGACATCTCCGACCCGGACGAGGCCCGGCATCTCGACGAGCAGCGCGCACTCGCTCGACAGATCGCGCGCCGTGCGGTCGAGGAGTCGCTCGACGAGGCGATGACGACGGTCGAGGGAACCGAGGCCGCCGAGGTCGTCGATCGGGTGCGCCGCGTGATGGTGGGCCGACTCCGCACGGAGCAGGACGAGGACGATCAGGAGAAGGCCGCGCGGGCGCGGTCCTCCGGTGCGGTGTTCGATCGGTGGCGGCGCACCGCTCTACGGCGACAACGCGAGGCGTTGCTCGCCGCACGCGACGCGGGCGACCTCGACGACGAGGTTCTCGCCGCGGTTCTGGACGGGCTCGACATCGAGCAGGCCGCCACCGAGACACGGTTGCAGCGATTCATGGCGGAAAGAGGTCGAGAGTGAACGTGTGCAGGATCGGTTCGACACCAGGACTGCGCGGCAGGGTTCCGGTCCTGCTGGGATCGGCACTGGCGGCATCGACGCTGATGTTGTCGGGATGTGCGTCGTCGGATCCCGCGCCCACCCCGGGGAGCGACGCGACCACGGAGGCGGCGCCCGACTCTCCCGCACCGCGATCGCCCGCACCCACCGGCGACGAGCGCGGCTCGCTGGTCGCCGACATACTCCTCGGTCAGGTCGATCAGGCGGTCACGAACCTCGGCGCCACGGCGCACCGCATCACGTACCGCTCGACGTCCGGGGTGGACGGCGGCGGCGTCGATGTCACGGGCACGGTGTTCGTCCCGGCCGGCACACCTCCCGAGGGGGGCTGGCCGGTCGTGTCCGTCGGGCACGGTACGACGGGTGTGACCGACGAGTGCGCACCGTCCCTCTATCCCAACCTGCTCGGCTCCATCGGTCTGGTGACGCCGATGCTCGAACGCGGCGCCGTCGTCGCGGTGACGGACTACCAGGGCCTGGGAACCGACGATCCGCATCCGTACCTGAACGCCCCGTCGGCCGGCCACGACATCATCGACGCGGTCCGTGCAGCGCGGAACGTGGCGCCCGGCAGCGGAACTCGCTGGGCGGCGCTGGGCGTCTCGCAGGGTGGGCAGGCCACCTGGGCCGCCGCCGAGATGGCCTCGGAGTACGGCGACGGGCTCGAGTTCCTGGGATCGGCCAACCTGTCCCCGGCCGCGGACATCAGCCCGATCGCGCCGGAGTCCGGACTGGGGCAGCTCACGTTGCCGCAGAAGGCGATCATGCCGTTCGTCGTCGAGGGCTTCCTGGTGGACCATCCGGAGTACACCGACGCGGACTTCCTCAGCGGCGGGTTGCTGGAGAACAAGGACGTTCTGTTGGCCTGCACGGGACCCCTGGCCGCCGGGAAGTTGACGGCCGCGGGATCCATCGGACCGGACGACGTGCGCCCCAGCTCGCCGGAGGCGTACGCCGCCATTCGAGAGTGGTTGTCGGACAACGCCCTGCCGCAGGGACGGGCCGCGGCGCCGATGATGGTACTGGTCGGCTCGCGGGACGATCTCATTCTGCCGCAGTGGACCGAGGAGGCGTCCCGCCGGGCGTGCGCGCAGGGCGACGTCATCGACTACCGGGTCCGGGCGGACCAGGGCCACGCCGACTCGGCCGCCAACATCGAGGGCATCGACTGGATCACCCAGCGGTTCGCGGGAACCGGGCAACCGACGAACACGTGTGATCAGGTGCCGTGACAGCCACCACGGCGGTCGTCCTGCTGGTGATGGCCGCGGTCGTCGCCGGTGCGGTCGTCGTCATCACGCGCCGCGGGACGCGCCCGCTGACCACGCCCACCGAACGCGCGGTGCACGCCGCGCTGCACACCGCGTCGCTCGCGGCACGCCCGTTGCGGCGGGGCCTCGACGCCGCGTCCGCCTCGGAGGCGGCGCCGCACCTGCGCACGCTGACCGGCGCCGCCGCCGTCGTCCTGGCAGGACCGGACGGGACGGTGCTCGGCCACGACGGTCCCGTCGACGGGACCCTGGACGAGTTTCCCGTGGTCGCCCGCCGCGCCGTGGACACCGAGCGTCGGGTGCTGCTGCGTACCGCCGCGACCGCGGACGCTCCGGCACGCTCGGTGGTGGTGCAGCCGGTCCTCACCGAGGGCGCCGGCGTGGTCTGCGTGCTGGGCGTCGTCACGCTGGGGGAACCCGGTCCCGGTCTTCTCGGGGCCTGCACCGAGGTGGCGCGGTACGTCGGCGAGCAGGTCGAGCTGGCCGAACTCGACGCGAGCAGAGCACGTCTCGACCGGGCCGAGGTCCGGGCGCTGCGCGCCCAGATCAGCCCGCACTTCATCTACAACGCCCTGACGACCATCGCGTCGTTCGTGCGGACCGATCCCGACCGTGCGCGCGAGCTGGTCCTCGAGTTCGCCGACTTCACGCGCTACTCGTTCCGCACGGCGGGGGAGTTCACGGTTCTGTCCGACGAGCTCCGCAACATCGATCGGTACCTCACGCTCGAGCGCGCACGTTTCGGTGACTCCCTCGACGTGACGGTGCAGATCGCTCCCGAGGTGCTGGGAGTGGTGTTGCCGTTCCTGGCGCTGCAGCCCCTCGTCGAGAACGCCGTGCGTCACGGCGTCGCCGGTCGGGGACGCGGCCGCATCACCGTGATCGCGGCGGACGCGGGCACGGACGCGGCCATCAGCATCGAGGACGACGGTGTCGGCATGGATCCGGAACTGCTGCGCTCCGGCGACCTGGGATCGGAGGAGGGGGTGCATGTCGGGCTCGCCAACGTCGACGACCGGTTGCGCGCCGCCTTCGGCAACGACTACGGCCTGGTGGTGGAGACCGCGCCGGACGCCGGCACCAAGGTGAGTATGCGGATCCCGAAATTTCGGGCAGGCATCCGGCCCTGACGTGCGCACGCGACATGGCACGATGAAGACGCCATGAGCCGCACCCCTGCCACCGAGGCGACCACGCCCCCCGCTGCCGACCGGCCTCTGCGGCTGCTCGCCGTGGACGACGAGCGGCCGGCCCTGGACGAGCTCGTCTACCTGCTGCGCCGCCACCCGTCGGTCGGATCGGTCGAGGGGGCGAGCGACGCCACCACGGCGCTGCGCATCCTGCGCGACGCGCCGGTCGACGGTGTCTTCCTCGACATCGACATGCCCGGACTCGACGGCATGGAACTCGCCGGAGTGCTGAGCAACTTCGCCGCACCGCCGGCGGTCGTCTTCGTGACCGCCCACGACGATCGTGCCGTCGCCGCCTTCGAGATCGGGGCCGTCGACTACCTCCTCAAGCCGATCCGTGACCAGCGCCTGTCCGACGCGGTCCGCCGCGTCGTCGACAAGCGGTCCGGCGCGGTGCCGGGTTCCGCGGGGCGCAGCGACCAGGACGACGTGATCCCGGTCGAGCTCGGCGGTGTGACGACGATGGTGCCGCGGTCCACCGTCGTCTGGGTGGAGGCCGAGGGCGACTACGCCCGGCTGCACACGACGACCGGCACTCACCTGGTGCGGATCGCCCTCTCGGCGCTGGAGTCCCGCTGGGCCGACCACGGATTCCTGCGCGTCCATCGGTCCTACCTCGTGTCCGTCGGTCAGGTCGGGGGGACCCGCACCGTCGGGTCCGGACTGGTGGTCTGCCTTCGCGGCACGGGCGCCTGCCCACCCGTCGAGCTCCCGGTGAGCCGTCGCCACACCCGCGAACTTCGCGATCGGCTCGTCCGCGGCCCACGAGCGGCACTCGCCGGACAGCACCGTTCCTGAGATGGCGGCGCAGCGAGAGAAGGTGGTGCTGGCCCAGCGCCGGGGCGCGCGCATCGTGCGCACCCGGGTGGAGGTCCAGGAGCAGACCGAGGTGGGCGAGGCCATGATCAACGGCCTGGTCCGCGCACAGTTGGCGCTCGCGGTGCGCACCGCGGCCGTCGTGGTCCTGATCCTCGGCACGATCCCGCTGGTGTGGGTGTTCGCGCCGGCCGCGGGTACCGCACGCATCGCCGGCATAGGGGTCCCGTGGTGGGCGCTCGCCGTCGCCGCGTACCCGGTCCTGCTGGTCGCCGGGTACCTCTTCGTCCGTTCGGCCGAGCGCAACGAGCAGGAGTTCACCGAACTGGTGGAGGACTGATGGCCGGCGCTCTCACGTCCGGCACGCGCTGATGGTGTCCGTCCCCACGGTGCTCGCCGTCATCTTCTCGGCGGTGGCCACGGTCGCGGTGGGCGCCTACGGAGTCCGGTTGGCGCGCACCACCTCCGACTTCCTCGTCGCCTCCCGGAGCGTGGGTCCGCGGTGGAATGCCGCCGCTGTGTCCGGTGAGTACCTCTCGGCCGCATCGTTTCTCGGGGTCGCGGGCCTGATCGCCAAGTACGGTGCCGATGCACTGTGGTATCCGGTGGGCTTCACGGCCGGTTATCTCGGGCTGTTGCTGTTCGTCTCGGCGCCGCTGCGACGGTCCGGCGCGTACACGGTGCCGGACTTCGCCGAGTTCCGCCTCGGTTCGGCGCGGCTCCGCACGTTGGCCATGCTGGTGGTCGCCGGGGTGTGCGCGCTGTACCTCGTCCCGCAGCTGCAGGGCGCCGGGCTCACGCTCAACATCCTTCTCGGCGTTCCCAGTTGGGTCGGCGCGGCCGTCATCGGGGTGATCGTGATCCTCAACGTGGTCGGCGGCGGCATGCGCTCCATCACGTTCGTCCAGGCGTTCCAGTACTGGCTCAAGCTGACGGCCGTCGCGGTACCGGCGCTGGTGCTCGCGGTGCACTTCGCGGCCGATCCGCGCGAGATGGGCACCCCCGCACCGCCGTCCGTGGACACCGCCACGACGGTGGACATCAGTACCGACGTCGTCGTGCAGGTGCAGGAGAACCTCGACGTCGTGGTCCGCGGCACCGTCGACGGCGCCGCGGTGGACGGGCCGACGACACTCGACGCGGGCGATCACACGCTGCAGTCGGGCACGGTGCTCGAACTCGAGGCCGGATCGCCGGTCCCCGTCGTGGCGGGAGCTCCGGTCGAGGGCTCCGACTGGCTCTCGCCCGGCAACGGTTTCGGGGGTCCTTTTCCGCTGTACCAGGTGTACTCGCTGATCCTCGCCACGTTCCTCGGCACGATGGGGCTGCCCCACGTCCTCGTGCGCTTCTACACCAACCCGGACGGGCCGGCCGCTCGCTGGACGGCGCTGACAGTGGTGGGTCTGCTGTCGGTCTTCTACCTGTTCCCGACGGTGCTGGGTGTGTTCGCACGCCTGTACGTTCCCCAGTTGCTGATCACCGGAGCATCCGACGCGGCCGTGCTCCTGCTGCCGTCGGCGGCCATCGACGGGGTGCCGGGGCTGCTGCTCGCCGCACTCGTCGCCGCGGGCGCGATGGCGGCGTTCCTGTCCACGTCGTCAGGACTGCTGGTGACCATCGCCGGAGTGCTCAGCACCGACGTCCTGCGCGGCCGGGTCCGGGATTTCCGGATCGCCGCGATCGTGGCCGGCACCGGCCCGTTGCTGTTGTCGGTCGGGTTGGTGACGCTCGATCTCTCCCGCACGGTCGGGCTCGTGTTCGCCGTCGCGGCGTCGACGCTGTGTCCGCTGCTGGTGCTCGGCATCTGGTGGCGCGGTCTCACCGCGGCCGGGGCCGCCGCGGGGCTGATCGTCGGCGGCGGGGTCTCCACGGCCGCCGCGTCCCTCGCCGTGCTCGGCGGGGTCTCCGACCAGCTCCTCGGTGGGTGGGCCGCGGCGATCGTCGGCTACCCGGCGGCGGTCAGTGTTCCCCTCGCGTTCGCCGTCATGGTGACGGTGTCGCTGGCGACTCGGTCCTCGATTCCGCTGGACATCGGCCGCATCATGTCGGCCATGCACGCACCCGAACGCCTCGGTCTGGGCGTGGAGCGACTGCGCAAGCAGTAACCGTTCGTCCCTCTCCGCCGACCGTTCGGCGCACGGGCGCGCTGCTCGGCGTGTGATCGGCGCCACCCCGTATCGGTGTGATGGTGGTCTCACTACCGTCATCCGAGTATCTCCCGACACGTAGGAGCACCCGTGACCACCGCACAACCCCCTTCGGGCGCACACCCCGAACCCCGGACCCCGTCCCCCCAGGACTTCGTCGACATGCAGGCCACGCCCGAGTTCCAGGAACTCAAGAAGCGCCTGCGCGGCTTCGTCTTCCCCATGGCAGCCTTCTTCCTCATCTGGTACGCGGTGTACGTGCTGCTCGGGGCCTACGCCCACGACTTCATGGCCACCACCGTGTTCGGCAACATCAACGTCGGCCTGCTGCTCGGGCTCGCCCAGTTCGTCACGACGTTCGCGATCACCGGTATCTACGTGAAGTTCGCCAATCGTGAGCTCGACCCCCGCGCCGCGAAGATTCGCGAAGAACTCGAAGGACCCCTGACATGAGCTTCCTCGCGCAAGCCGCCCAGGCCGAGACCGTCGGCAGCCCTCTGATCAACATCTCGATCTTCGGCGTCTTCGTCCTGGTGACGATGGCCGTGGTGATCAAGGCCAGCAAGAAGAACGCCACCTCGGCGGAGTTCTTCACCGCGGGCGGCGGGTTCTCCGGCCCGCAGAACGGTGTCGCCATCGCCGGCGACTACCTCTCGGCAGCAAGCTTCCTCGGCATCGCCGGAGCCATCGCCGTCTACGGCTACGACGGCTTCCTCTACTCCATCGGCTTCCTGGTGGCGTGGCTCGTCGCGCTGCTGCTGGTCGCCGAGATGCTCAGGAACACCGGCAAGTTCACGATGGCCGACGTGCTGAGCTTCCGGCTCAAGCAGGGCCCGGTACGCACCGCGGCCGCACTGTCGACCCTCACCGTGTCGTTCTTCTACCTGTTGGCCCAGATGGCCGGCGCCGGCGGCCTCGTCGCGCTGCTGCTCGACATCTCCGACCGCACCGGTCAGTCCATCGTCATCGCCGTCGTCGGCATCCTGATGATCGTCTACGTCCTCGTCGGCGGCATGAAGGGCACCACCTGGGTGCAGATCATCAAGGCCGCGTTGCTCATCGCGGGTGCCGGCCTGATGACCGTCATGGTGCTGGCCAAGTTCGGCTTCAACCTGTCCGAGATCCTCGGCAGTGCGCAGTCCATGGTCAGTGACTCCGCTGCGGAAACCGTTGCAGCACGCGATGTCCTGGCTCCCGGTGCCCAGTACGGCGGCTCGGCCACCTCGCAGCTGAACTTCGTCTCGCTCGGTATCGCCCTAGTGCTCGGTACGGCAGGTCTCCCGCACGTGCTGATGCGCTTCTACACCGTCCCCACCGCCAAGGAAGCTCGTCGGAGCGTCGTGTGGGCCATCGCCCTCATCGGTGCCTTCTACCTCTTCACCCTGGTGCTCGGGTACGGCGCAGCAGCCATCGTCGGCCCGGACCGCATCCTCGCCGCGGCCGGCGGACAGAACTCCGCCGCACCGCTTCTCGCGTTCGAACTCGGCGGCGTGATCCTGCTGGGCATCATCTCGGCAGTGGCGTTCGCGACCATCCTCGCGGTCGTCGCGGGTCTGACGATCACCGCCTCGGCGTCGTTCGCCCACGACATCTACGCCAGCGTGATCAAGAAGGGCCAGGTGGACGACAAGAAGCAGGTCCAGGTCTCCCGGATCACCGCGGTCGTCATCGGTGTCCTCGCCATCGGCGGCGGCATCCTGGCCAACGGTCAGAACATCGCGTTCCTCGTCGCCCTGGCCTTCGCCGTGGCGGCAGCCGCGAACCTGCCGACCATCCTGTACTCGCTGTTCTGGCGTCGCTTCACCACGCGCGGTGCGCTGTGGAGCATGTACGGCGGACTGGGTTCGACGATCCTGCTCATCATCTTCTCCCCGGCCGTGTCCGGCTCGGCGACGTCGATGATCAAGGGCTCGGACTTCGCGTGGTTCCCGCTGTCCAACCCCGGCATCGTCTCGATCCCGCTCGCCTTCATCCTGGGCATCGTCGGAACGTTGACGTCGAAGGACAACGAGAGCACCGACAAGGCAGCCGAGATGGAGGTGCGGTCCATGACGGGCGTCGGCGCCGAGAAGGCATCCGCTCACTGACATCTCGACCACAGTCCGATCGCGATGCGGGCCACTACGAGCACACCCACCGGCTAGTCTGACGCGGTGGCGAAACTTGAAGTGGTCCGCATCGTTCCTCTGTCCGCGGAGGATGCCTGGAACGGCGCATCCGATCTGACGCGGTACGAGGAGTGGCTCAGCATTCACGACGGGTGGCGCGGCGACCTGCCCGCCGAACTGTCCGAGGGTACGCAGATGGCGTCCGTGGTGTCGGTCAAGGGCATGCGGAACCGGGTGCAGTGGACCGTGAAGAAGTACTCCCCGCCGCGCGAGCTCGAGCTGAAGGGCGCGGGCAAGGGCGGGGTCAAGGTCTCGCTGAAGCTCACCGTCGCGGAGAAGAAGGACGGCAGCGAGCTGAAGATGACGATCGATCTCGGCGGCGCGCCGCTGTTCGGTCCCGTCGGATCCGGTGTGGCCCGGGCGCTGAAGGGCGACATCGAGAAGTCGGTCGACACGTTCGTCGCCGTCTTCTCCTGAGCGTCAGGACAGTACGACGCCCGTCGCACACGCGGCGATCACCAGCACCAGGGCGACCGCGTCGGATCCGTGCGGGCGCCGTCGGCCCGACGTGATGCTGCCGCTGCCGCCGCGCACCGCGATCGCCTCGCCCATGTCGGCCGACCGCCGGATGGCCACCGACATGATGGCGGCCATGATGTCGATGAGGAACGTGTCCTGCGTCTTGCCGCTGCGCGTGCTCTTGCGGGGTCGGAGCTTGCGTGCTGCCACCAGCGTGTAGACGTCGTCGACCAACATCGGCAGCGACCGCAGCAGCAGAGCCATCGAGACGGCCCACTCGTCCACGGGCGCACCGACTCTGCGCAGCGGCGACAGCAGTGTGGCGATGGCCGGTGCGATGTCCGCCATCGACGTCGTCCAGGCCACGGTGAGCGTCGCCCACAGCAGCACGACACCGAACAGGATGCCGCGGAAGTAGATCCACACGGCGTCGACGCCGACCACCGCGTTCACCGCGGCACCGAACGCGACCAGTCCCCAGAGCCACCACGGCGGAACGGGGATCGCGAACACCGGGACTCGCGCGGCGATCGCCGCGAGCAGCAGGACGACGGACACTGCGGCGAGCATCGGCCAGGTCGGGTAGACCACCAGCGACCCGCCCAGCAGCGTGACCGCCACGAGTTTCGTTCCCGCCCACAGTCGGTGAACGGAGGTCTCCCGCGGAAGTTCGCGGAGCAGTGTGCCTCTCACCGGATCGCTCCTCGTTCGATGGTGTCGTTCGTGGACTCGGGCGCCACGGTGCCGTGGTCGAGCACGACGGTGCGCGAGCGGACGGACGCCAGGGTGTCGACGTCGTGCGAGATGATGACGAGAGTCAGCCCCGTGCGGCGCAGATGGGTGAGCAGGGCCGTGATCTCCCGTCGACCCGGCGGATCGAGTCCGGCGAGTGGTTCGTCGAGCACCAGGACGTCCGGCTTGCCCACCAGCAGTCCTGCCAGCGCCACGCGCCGCATCTGCCCACCACTCAGTTCGTCGACACGCGCGCCCGCGATGCGGCGATCGAGTCCTACCTGGTCGAGTACGCGGCTGACGTCGATGGTGCCCACGTCGGTTCCCCCCGCGGCCTCGATGTCCTCGGACACGGTGCGGCGCTGCAGTTGCAACCGAGCGTGCTGGAACGAGAGCGCGACGGTGCCGACGGACGACGACGTGGCCTTGCCCGAGAGCTCGCACGTGCCCTCGGAGGGCTTCGTCAGGCCCGCCATGATCCAGGCGAGCGTGGACTTGCCGGAACCGTTGCCGCCGATGACGAGCAACCCCTCGCCGCGATGCACCGTGAGGTCGATTCCCTCGAGCGCGCGGGTGGCCCACGGACCGCGCCGGTCGTACACGTGTCCGACGCCGCGCAGCACCAACATTGGTGGCCCGGGCGACGGAAGCGGATCCGTCCGTAGCGGAGTCGACGACATCCAGTGCGGGTCGTGCATCACCCGGCGACCGCGATGCAGCCGTACGACGTCGTCGGCCAGCGCGGCCTCGGTCGCGCGGTGGGTGATGAGGACGACGGCCATGCCGTGACGGCGGGGGAGTCGGGCGAGCAGTTCGACGAGATCGCGCTGACCCTCCGGGTCGATCATCGCGGTGGCCTCGTCGGCTACCAGCAGCCGTGGTTCGCGAGCCAGCGCCGCGGCGACGGCGAGGCGCTGCAGCTCGCCGCCGGACAGGCTGCCGGTGTCGCGCAGCCCGTACCCGGCCAGGCCCACTTCGGCGAGCAGGGACTCGACTCGTTCCGGTGTCGGCCGCGCCGCGGCCGGCAGTCCCCACACGACGTCGTCGGCCACGCGGGTGCCGAGGATCTGGGACTCGGGGTGCTGCAGGATCATCGCGGTTCCCCCGATCAGGCCGAGGCCGGTGGAACCCGTCCGCTCGATCCGACCGCCCGTCGGCTCGGTGCCCACCAGGATGCGAGCGAGGGTGGACTTGCCGGATCCGTTGGCGCCGACGACGGCCACGAAACGACCGGGCACGATCTCGAGATCGAGTGGGCCCAGCGCGTCGTCGTGACCGCCCCGGTAGCGGTAGGTCACGCCCGTCAGCCGCACGGGCACGGGGTGCGGTGCGGCCGCGTCGTCGGGGGTGACCACGACGTCGGGCAACTCGCCGCGCGACTCCAGCTCGCCGAGGCGGGACAGGGTGGCGCGCAGCACCCACCACGCGACGACGCCGCTGACGGCCGTGGACATCAGCGCCGAGACGAAGACGAGCACCCACCAGTACCCCAGGGCGAAGGAGGCGTAGTCGGCCACGGCGGTGGCGACGTCCTCGGCGGGTGCGATCCTGCCGACGATGTCCGCGCTGCCGCGGATCGAGTTGTCGAGCACGGTGAGGAACAGCTCGCGCAGACCACTGAGAATCAGCAGCATCAGCACGGAGAGTGCGCCCACCACGGCGCCGGTGAGCAGCGAGAGGGTGAGCACCGACGCGAACCCACGTCCGCGTCGGACGCTCACTCCGACGATGCCGGCCAGAACGCCGGAGATCGTCATGGTCAGCGCGGTGCCGAACCCGCCGGCGACGAACGACACGAGCATGCCGGCGGTGCCGGCGACGGCCAGTGCCCGCAGGCGGTGGCGGTGGGCGATGACGGCCAACGGGACGATGGCGACGATCTGCAGCGCACCCGCCACGGGGATGAGGGCGCCGATCACCGAGAACGCGACGGCGAGGGCGGTCATCACCGATCCGGTCGCGAGTTCGTCCGGGTGTAGCGTCTTCGTACCGCGACCTGTGGCCGTCCTGGATCTCACCCCTCGAGTGTGCCACCGGCGTGTCCGGTTCCCGTTCCGACGGAGATCCGCGGAACGAGAAAGTGAGCCATGACGTCCGACTCCGACGCCGCCGTGCAGATCACGCGCCCGAGACGCGTGCACCGGGCCTGGATCGTCGCCGCAGTGGCGTTCCTCGCACTCCTCGGGGCCGCAGGTTTCCGCGCCGCTCCGTCGGTGCTGATGGTGCCGATCACCGACGAGTTCGGCTGGTCCCGCGGAGTGCTGTCCGCGGCGGTGGGCATCAACCTGCTGCTGTTCGGGCTGACCGCCCCGTTCGCGGCGGCATTGATGGACCGCTTCGGCATCCGGACGGTGACGTCCGTCGCCCTCACTGTCGTGGCGCTGGGCAGCGCCCTCACCGTGTTCGTCACCGCGCCGTGGCAGATTCTGCTGACGTGGGGACTGCTCATCGGCCTGGGTACCGGATCGATGGCACTCGTCTTCGCCGCCATGGTCACCGACCGCTGGTTCGTGCGGCGGCGCGGGCTCGTGTCCGGAATTCTCACGGCCGGGTCCGCGACCGGTCAGCTCATCTTCCTGCCCGTGGTCGCCGCGCTCGCCGACAGCTCGGGATGGCGGACGGCGTCACTCGTCGTCGCGGGCGGCGCGCTGGCCGTGGTGCCGTTCGTCCTGCTGTTCCTGCGGAACTCCCCGGAGGATGTCGGGGAGCTGCCGTACGGAGCGACCGAGCCGCCCGCCCCGGTGCTCGTCACGGGGAATCCCGCGATGCGGGCGATCCGAGCACTGCGGGACGCGTCGTCCGTGCGGACGTTCTGGGCGTTGATGGTGGGCTTCGCGATCTGCGGCGCCACCACGAACGGTCTGGTGGGGGTGCACTTCATCCCGTCCGCGCACGACCACGGCATGCCGCAGACCACGGCCGCGGGGCTGCTGGCCGTGGTGGGGATCTTCGACATCGTGGGCACCATCGCGTCGGGCTGGCTCACCGACCGGGTGGATCCGAGACTGCTGCTGGGTGCGTACTACGCCTTCCGCGGCGTCGCCCTGCTGTTCCTGCCGGCGCTGCTGTCGGACGCCCTGCACCCGTCGATCGTGGTGTTCATCGTCGTCTACGGGCTCGACTGGGTCGCCACGGTGCCGCCCACGATCGCTCTGTGCCGCGAGGTGTTCGGCACGCAGGGGCCGCTGGTGTTCGGCTGGGTGTTCGCATCCCACCAGGTGGGCGCGGGCATCGCGTCCGTGGTGGCGGGGGTCGTGCGCGATGCCACCGGTGAGTACACCGCCGCCTGGTTCGGCGCAGCTGGTCTCTGCGTCGTGGCGGCGGTGCTCAGCGTGGGGATCGCTCGGCGATCAGCCCCGGTAACCGGCTGATTCGCTGCGCGCGGTGGTGGGGCGACGACGTCGACCCGAGCCCGCATTGGAGTTGCCGGCATGACCGCCGCGGGTGGAGCGTCCGCGTCCGGGCTGCTGCTGCTTCGGAGCCGGTGCGGCCTCCTTGGGAGCGGGCTTGACGTAGGCCGCGACGTCGCCGACCAGATCCTGGACGGCCGGTGAGTCGACGGTGACGCGCTGCGGCGCCGCGTCGATCTTGGCCTTGCGCATCAGAACCGACAGGTCGCGACGCTGCTCCGGCAGGACGACGGTGACGACGTCGCCGGCGCTGCCCGCACGGGCAGTACGGCCACTGCGGTGCAGGTAGGCCTTGTGCTCGGCGGGCGGATCGACGTGGACGACCAGCTCGACGTTGTCGACGTGCACGCCGCGAGCCGCGACGTCGGTGGCCACGAGCACACGCGCATCGCCGTTGGAGAACGCAGCGAGGTTGCGGTCACGAGCTGCCTGCGACAGGTTGCCGTGCAGGTCGACGGACGGGATGCCGGCCTCGGTGAGCTGACGCGCCAGCTTGCGAGCCTGGTGCTTGGTGCGCATGAAGAGGATGCGGCGACCCTCACCGGAGGCGAGGCGCTGAACCAGCGCCTTTTTGCCGTCGACGCCGCCCACCTCGAAGATGTGGTGGGTCATCGCGGCGACGGGGGAGTTCTCCTCGTCGACCGAGTGCTGCACCGGGTCGGTGAGGAACTGCTTGACCAGCTTGTCGACGCCGTTGTCCAGCGTCGCCGAGAACAGCATGCGCTGTCCGTGCGAGGGCGTGGCCTTCATGATGCGCGTGACGCCGGGCAGGAAACCCAGGTCCGCCATGTGGTCGGCCTCGTCGAGCACGGTGATCTCGATGTCGTCCAGCGTCACCAGACGCTGCTTCATCAGGTCCTCGAGGCGGCCGGGGCACGCGACGACGATGTCGACGCCGCGGTTCAGCGCCGTGACCTGACGGGCCTGGGAGACGCCGCCGAAGATCGTGGTGACACGCAGGTTCGACGCCATGGTGAGCGGCTCGAGGGCGGCAGCGATCTGGGTGGCCAGCTCACGAGTGGGGGCGAGGATCAGACCACGCGGGCGGTTGGGCTTGCGCACGCCCGAGAAGGTCTCGCCGAGACGGGACACCATGGGGATGGAGAACGCGAGAGTCTTTCCGCTGCCGGTCTTTCCGCGTCCGAGGACGTCGCGACCCTTCAGCGTGTCGGGCAGAGTGTCCGCCTGGATGGGGAACGGTGACGCGATGCCGGCAGCTGTGAGAGCGCGGACGAGACGGTCACTGACGCCGAGGTCGGCGAAGGAGGGAGAAGTCATGAAGAGTTCGAGTGCCTTTCGGGCATCTGAGCACTCCTGTGGCGGAGCGCAGAATGGCGAGACTGCCGGTGGGCAGTTCCGATCGCCGTAAGAAAAATTCGTGCTGATTCCACGACGTACGCCGCGCACAGTGGCGCAGCAGCGTGACCCAGTGTAGCCGGTCCGTCGCTGTGACCGCCGTCTCGCAGCGCGCGGGGTGGGTGCTGTGCGCGTTCCGGTGGTGGAGTTGTTGTGGTGGAACGGGATCGGCGTGATGTGCACACCCCTTGTCGTGGGCGCGCACCCCTTCCCGCAGGCCGCAGTGGGTGTGCGCTTCACGGAACCGGTGTGCGGTCTGCGTGTGGGGTGGGTGCTGCGCTGGTTCGCGTGTGCACACCCCTTGTCGTGGGAGCGCACCCCTTCCCGCGGGCTGCAGTGGGTGTGCGCTTGACGGAACCGGTGTGCGGTCCGACAGATGGGTTACCGTGCTGCGCTGGTTCGCGTGTGCACACCCCTTGTCGTGGGCGCGCACCCCTTCCCGCAGGCTGCAGCGGGTGTGCGCTTCACGGAACCGGTGTGCACTCCGGCGAATGGGTCAGGCAGTGAACGCCGCGCTCTGCGACCGCACGAGATCGACCAGTGTCTGCAGCGGAATCGTCAGGTCCAGTAGGTGCAGCCCCCAGGTCGCGTTCGGCAGCGTCGGCAGTGCCGCAGCTCCCGGTCCGTCGATCATGAGCACGTTGTCACTGTCGCACTGCGCGGTGAGGTTCGGCAGCGGACCCAGTACCGGCGTCCTGGCATTCGCCCCGAGCGAGGCCGGGTTGGTGCAGAGGATGCCGTCGCCGCCGTAGCGGGAGTCGGGCGGGGGAGTACGCGAGAACGTGGAATACGCGACCACGCAACCGGTCTCGGTCACATCCGTGCACGGAGCGACGGTGGTGAAGTCCGACGTCCGCACCGAGATGCCGGGAATGATGGCGGACACCAGCACGTCTCGGGCCGCGGGATCCGGTTCGATGCGGTTCTGCAGGAGCGTACGCAGCATGCGAGACCCCTGCGAGTGGCCGAGCAGCACGACACCACGGTTGGAGTCCCGCTGCGCGAGGAAATCGGTCCAGGCTCGATCGATGTCCACGTAGGCCTCGGCGAGTGCGGCGTCGCGTGCGGGACCGTCGGCCGTGGCGAGGCTCAGCAGCGTGGCCTGACGGTAGACCGGAGCCCAGACGTTGCACACGGAGCCGAACGGGCGAGCTTGCGCTGCCGCAGCGAAGGCGAGTTCGGGAGAGGCGTCGAGGTTCGCGGACTGAGCCGGCTGCAGGGAGGCTGTCGGGTAGACGTAGAAGCAGTCGACGGGGGCGTCGGTACCGCCACCACACGGGTTCGCGCTACCGGGGCGACAGAGCCAGGTGGTGGACGGTGCCGCCGACGCGGTCGGGACAGACAGGAAGAGGGAGCCGATCAGGGCTGCCACCAGGAGAAGCGCACGCGTCATGGCTGGACTGTAGCGGGGCTTTCGGTGCCCTCGGCAGGATTCGAACCTGCGACCTACCCTTTAGGAGAGGGTTGCTCTATCCCCTGAGCTACGAGGGCCGACCCGGTGAGAGCCGGGCTGACGCTCAGCACTCTACCGGGTCGACATGTCTGTCAGGCGCTGGGCGAGATGGCTTCCAGCTTGCGTGCCACCAGTGCGGCCTGCAGGTGTCGCATTCCGGACGGGCGCGTGGGATCGAACCCCGTGAGGTGCGCGATCCGCTTGAGGCGGTAGTCGACCGTGTTGGTGTGCAGGTGCAGCTGACGCGCCGACCGCTGACGGTTGAGGTCGTGGTTGATGTGGATCTCGAGGGTCTCGAGCAGCTCGGGCGAGTTGTCCAACGGGACGAGAACGCGCGAGAGGTACGCCCGGCCGGGGCCGGGGCGGGTGAGCTGGTACTCGAGAACCAGGTCGGTCATGCGGTAGACACCGGCGGGCCGACGAAGCTGCTGGGCGAGGTCGAGGAGCTCGTGCACCTGATCCGAGGCGGCCGGCACGTCGTTGACGGAACTGGTGGCGACGGTGGCGGTGACCGCGGTCTCGGCGGCGACGGACATGCGCTGCACGAGAGTGGCGACCCATTCGTCGTCGCGCTCGCCGGGAACGAGGATGGTGCCACCCTCGGCGGACAGCATCGACAGCGGAGAGCGATCGCACACGAGGGCCAGCTCGGCCTGCACGCGGCGCAGCTTGCGACGGGCGGTGACCGCGCGGGGCAGGGCGGGGTTGGACTCGTCGGGGTGCGCGGCGATGGAGACGGCCAGCACCGTGAACGAGTCGGCGAGCTCGATGCCCGACTGGCGGGCCACCGAACGCGCGTTGTGGCCACTGAGCAGTGCGGTGACGACGGTGTGCGCCGCGGTGTGGTGCTCACTCGCGACGGCCTGCAGTTCGTCGACGTAGCTGGCCGACGCGGCCGTCGAGATGCGCTCCGACAGGGCGACGAACGCCTTCGCGACAGCCTTGAGGTTGCCCGTCGCGCGCTCGGACACCAGGTCCCAGCCGATCTGGATGCCCTCGTGATAGACGCCGAGAACGGCGCGGAGCGGAACACCCTCACGGGCCCACTGCGCCGCGCGGCCACCGAGCTCGGCGATGTCCTCGTCCGAGGTGGTCGGTGCGTCGCCGACGCCGACGGCCATCGACAGGCAGGACACCGTCAGTTCCGTGACGTCCGCCCGAAGGGTCGCGCCGAGTGTCGACGTGCGGGTGGCCGCGGCCGGCTGACCCACCGTCCGACGAGCGACGTTCTCGAGGTCACGTGGCGGCACGCCGGTACGGCCTGCCACCATGAGTCCGGTGGTGCTCTTCTCCACCGCAGCCGCCTGGGACGACTGCGTGTTCTCGACACTCACGTAACTAGTTCCTTCCGGTCGGCGAGCCGTACATCCACTCCGTGTCATGTGGCGGTTTCCCTCCACGTCGACGGTCGACTGGCTCGTCAGTCGCACAAAAACGGGGCGCAAGTTCAGATTGTAGGGCAATAAAAGTTCATATGTGTAGTTTCGTCCCGCGTTTTCTCACGGCGCTGTGACCCGAGCCAGGCGGAATCGGACCGTCCTGCGACTCGTCCCAACATCGACGCAAGGCGGCGGTGGCGCGATCGGACCCGCCCTAGCGTCAGCTCTCGTCGGCCGGCCAGGTCGACGGAACACGACGCGTCACGGGGGAATCTCATGCCACAGGTGCTGTCACAGATCGAGCTGCTGCGCGAACTGCAGCCGGTAGCGGAAACCAATCTCGAACGCCATCTGACGCTGGCGAAGCCGTGGAACCCCCACGACTACATCCCGTGGAGCGACGGCAAGAACTTCGCGATGCTGGGCGGCCAGGACTGGTCGCCGGAGCAGTCGTCGCTGTCCAAGGTCGCCAAGGCGGCCATGGTCACCAACCTGCTGACCGAGGACAACCTGCCCTCCTACCACCGCGGACTCGCCGAGAACTTTTCGATGGACGGGGCCTGGGGAACCTGGGTCGGCCGCTGGACCGCGGAGGAGAACCGCCACGGCATCGCGATGCGCGACTACCTCGTCGTCACCCGGAGTGTCGATCCCGTCGCGCTCGAGCAGGCACGGATGGAGCACATGACGGTGGGCATCGACTCGCCTATGGAGGGCGCCAACCTGCTGCACGGCGTCGCCTACGTGACGTTCCAGGAGCTGGCCACCCGGGTGTCGCACCGCAACACCGGCAGGGCCTGCAACGATCCGATCGCCGACGCACTGCTCGCCCGCATCGCGGCCGACGAGAACCTGCACATGATCTTCTACCGCAACATGTGCTCGGCGGCCATCGAGCTGGCGCCGGACCAGACGATGAAGGCGATCGCCGACGTCGTCATGAACTTCCAGATGCCCGGGCTCAACCAGCCGGACTTCCGTCGCAACGCCGTCCTCATCGCGAAGTACGGCATCTACGACCTGCGCCAGCACCTCGACGAGGTCATCATGCCGGTGCTGCGCAAGTGGGACATCTTCGAGCGCACCGACTTCGGACCCGAGGGCGAGAAGCTGCGCGAGATGGTGGCCGACTACCTGGCCGACCTCGAGAAGCAGGCGGTGCGCTTCGAGGAGTCGCGCGACCGAGCGCTGGCCCGCGACCGCGAGCGCGGCGAAGCCATCGCCGTCTGACCGATCCAACGACCGTCTTCGATCGACCGGCCTCCGGCCTGCCCGCCTCCAACCGACCGGCCTCCGGCCTGCCCGCCTCCAACCGACCGGCCTCCGGCCTGCCCGCCTCCAACCGACCGGCCTCCGGCCTGCCCGTCCTACATCGCGACGGTCAGCAGGAACGCGACGTCCTCGACGGCCTCCACACTGTGGCGGGCGTCGGGGACGACGAGGAGATCGCCCGCGGAACCTTTCCAGGATCGCTCACCGCTCACCAGTTGCAACTGGCCGCTGAGGACCAGGACCGTGGACTCCCCGTTCAGATCGTGCTCGGCCAGCGAGTTGCCCGCGGCCAGGCCGACGACGGTCTGCCGCAGGCTGCGCTGATGTCCGCCGTAGACGGTGTGCGAACTCCGTCCGCTGGACGCGGTCTTCGCCAGTTTCAGCTGTTGCCGAGCGAGCGCGGTCAGCGATTTCTTGTCCATGCGTCGTATTGTCCCGCTCACCGGCCCCCGGCGCGGCGAATCAGCGCGTGAAGCGCACGAATCGATAGCGAACATCGGATGCGCTGCTCGTCTGCCAGGCACCCTCGGTCCGCGTGAACGATGCCGGTACCTCGGGGGCCACCGTGTCACCGCCGGGGACGTCCAGATCGATCTCGGTCATCTCGACGACATCGGCGTGCGGCAGGGCGAGCCGGTAGATTTCCGCGCCACCGATGATCCACGTGTCGTGGCCGCCGAGCAGCGCCTCGTCCATCGTGGCGGCACGTGCGGCACCCTCCGCGGACCAGGACGCGTCACGGCTGAGCACGATGTTCGTCCGGCCCGGCAGAGGGCGGAACCGTGTGGGCAACGAGTCCCAGGTGCGCCGTCCCATGACGACACGGCTCGTTCCCGTGACCTCCCGGAAGTGCGCCATGTCCTCGGGCACCCGCCACGGGATCGTGCCGTCCTTGCCGATGACGCCGCCGTGCGCCTGCGCCCACACCAACCCGATCGTCATACCGCGACGGGCGCCTTGATCGCCGGATGGTGCTGGTAGTCGACGATCTCGATGTCGTCGAACGCGTAGTCGAAGATCGAGTCACGCGGGGCGAGCCGCAGCGTGGGGGCGGGGAACGCGTCTCGCGTCAACTGTTCGCGCACCTGGTCGACGTGATTGTCGTAGATGTGGCAATCGCCGCCGGTCCACACGAAGTCGCCCACCTCGAGACCGGTCTGCGCGGCGACCATGTGCGTGAGCAGGGCGTAGCTCGCGATGTTGAACGGCACGCCGAGGAACATGTCGGCGCTGCGCTGGTACAGCTGGCACGACAGCTTTCCGTCGGCGACGTAGAACTGGAAGAAGGCGTGGCACGGAGCCAGGGCCATGTCGGGGATCTCCGCGACGTTCCAGGCCGAGACGATCATGCGTCGGGAATCGGGGTCGCGGCGGATGGTGTCGATCACCTGCGAGATCTGGTCGATGTGGTCGCCCGACGGCGTGGGCCACGAGCGCCACTGCACTCCGTAGACCGGCCCCAGGTCGCCCTTCTCGTCGGCCCACTCGTCCCAGATGGTGACGCCGTTCTCGCGCAGGTAGGCGACGTTGGACTCGCCCCGCAGGAACCACAGCAACTCGTGCACGATCGACTTGAGATGCACGCGCTTGGTGGTCACCAGCGGGAACCCATCGGACAGATCGAACCGCATCTGGTGGCCGAACAGGCTGGTGGTGCCGGTCCCGGTGCGGTCGGACTTGGGCGTGCCCTCCGCGAGCACGCGGCGGAGCAGATCCTCGTAGGGCGTCGCGACCATGGCTACACCTTAGGCTCAGGCCCATGAGGACCATGCACGTGATCGGTATCGGCGCGGGGGATCCCGACCAGGTGACCGTCGCGGCGATCAAGGCGATGAACACCGTCGATGTCTTCTTCGTCATCGACAAGGGCGCGCAGAAGCAGGAGCTGGTCGACGTCCGCACCCGCATCCTGCGCGAGCACGTGCCGACAGACCATCGCGTGGTCGAGTTCACCGATCCGCCGCGCGACCGTGCGCCGTCGGACTACGACGACGCCGTCGACACCTGGCACGACCTCCGCGCCCGGATGCTCGCCGATCTCGTGGACGCGGAGCCGTCCGAGTCGGTCGGCGCGATGCTGGTGTGGGGCGACCCGTCGCTCTACGACAGCACGTTGCGCGTGGTGGAGCGGGTGCGCGCGGTGCTGCACAGCCCGTTCGAGGTCTCGGTGATCCCGGGTGTCACCAGTCCGTCGGCACTCGCGGCCGCGCACCGCATCGTGATGAACCGAGTGGGGGAGCCTGTGCTCACCACCACCGGGCGTCGGCTTCGCGACGAGGGTCTGCCCGACGGCGTCACGGCGGCCGTGGTGATGCTCGACTCGGACTGCAGCTTCCGGTCACTGCCCGGGTGGCACGTGTGGTGGGGTGCGAACCTGGGCACGCCCGGCGAGGTGACCCTGGCCGGCCCTGTCGACGACATCGGCGACGAGATCGTCGCGCGCCGGGCGGCTCTGCGGGCCGAGGCCGGCTGGGTGATGGACACCTATCTGGTCCATCGACCGTGACTTCCGATTAGGGTCGAGGTGTGCCGGAATTACCCGAGGTCGAGGCTCTCGCGGGCTTCCTGCGTGAGCATGCGCTGGGAGCGGTGATCGGACGTATCGACGTCGCCGCCCTGAGTGTGCTGAAAACGTTCGACCCGCCGGTCACCGATCTGCAGGGCAAGGACATCACCGCGGCCGCCCGATTCGGCAAGCACCTCGGCATCGAGGCCGGCGGGCTCTGGCTGATCACTCACCTCTCCCGCGGCGGCTGGCTGCGCTGGGCCGACACACCGTCGTCGGCGCCGCCCAAGCCGGGCAAGGGGCCGCTCGCACTCCGCGTGCATCTCTTCACGCCCGAGGGGCTCACGCCCGCGTTCGACCTCACCGAGGCGGGGACGCGCAAGCGGCTCGCGGTGTGGGTCGTGCGGGATCCGCAGGAGGTGCCCGGCATCGCCCGCCTGGGCCCGGACGCTCTCGCGGTGACGGAGCCGGAATTCGCGGAACTGCTCGCCCGCAAGAGTTCTCGGCTCAAGACCGCGCTGGTGGATCAGCAACTGCTCGCCGGAATCGGCAACGCCTACAGCGACGAGATCCTGCACACCGCGAAGCTCTCGCCGTTCGCCACCACCGCCTCGCTCACCCCCGAGTCGGTGACCCTGCTGTGGACCACGATGCGCTCGGTCCTGCTCGACGCCGTCGCGCGGTCCGAGGGTCAGGACGCGGCACGGCTCAAGGGCGAGAAGCGGTCCGGTATGCGGGTGCACGCGCGGACGGGCATGCCCTGCCCCGTCTGCGGCGACACCGTGCGCGAGGTGTCCTACGTCGACCGGTCGTTCCAGTACTGCCCCACGTGCCAGACCGGCGGCCGGATTCTCGCCGACCGCCGTCTGTCCCGTCTCGTGAAGTAGCCGATCAGCGGAAGTCCTGCGACGACTCGTTCTCCGTTCCGGCCGAGGATCCGGTCGGTGTGTCGTAGCCGCTGAAGCCCTCCCACGCGGCGCGGCGGGATCCGAGCGGATCGTTCTCCATCCGCGTCGCGCTGTCGAAGATCCGAGTGGCGCGCCCGGGCACCTCGTAGCGGGTCCAGTCCGCTTCGGGCGCACCCGTTCTCGCGAAGGCGAGCCACTGCTTCTGCACCTCGTCGGTGACGGCCACCGAGCTGCCCCAGTCGCCCAGGAGCGCGAACAACTTGCCGACGCGGGCGCGGTAGACGCCGAACACGGCGAACAGTTCGGAACCGTGCGTCGAGTACAGCTTCAGCAGGTCGAACAACCGCGGCGAGTAGTCGTAGCGGTACACGTAGGTGGGCGCGTGATCGGTGTGTGCGTCCGCGATCTCGAGTGACGGGCGCCAGAAGGTGATGTCGCCGCCGAAATCGATGGCGGACAGGCCTTTCGGGTACCCGGGGTACTGGGCGAGAATGCGATCCTTGGCCGACGGGTCGGTGTTCGCGAAGAGGCGGTCGATGCGCTCGACATTAGTGGGAAGGGCGTCGAGCCATTTGGGGAACAGGGTGCCCTCGTGCTCGTTGCTGCCGATGATCATCGGCACCGGGTGCGCGCGGCCGGATCGGTACGCCTCGAGCGGCGCTTCCGGCACGTAGTCCCCGTCGACGCTGGGCCCGAACGGAATGAGCCCGGGAGTCTCCTTCAGGCTCTTCGAACCCAGCCGGTGAGCAGCTTTCAGCAGATCGGCCACGTCGGCGCCCGCGAGCGCGTCCGCGGCGGTGTCCGGAGTGGCACCGAGCAGCTCGACGAAGTCGCGTCCCCACTTCTCGCTGCGGTCGGACGTGGCGACCATGCCCGGCGCCGAGCTCTGCGAGATGGCCTTGTGGAAGAGGCCCTTCGTGGCGGGCACGGTCGTCAACGTGGTGACGGCGTTGCCGCCGGCCGATTCACCGAAGATGGTGACGTTGTCCGGATCGCCGCCGAACGCGGCGATGTTGCGCTGGACCCACTGCAGCGCGGCGACCTGGTCCCGCAGCCCGAGATTGCTGTCGAAGGTCCGGTCGGGCGTCGAGAACTGTCGGAAGTCGAGGTACCCGAGGGCGCCGAGTCGGTAGTTGAGCGAGACGTAGACGATGTCGCCCCGGCGGACCAGCGACGTGCCCGAGTACATGGAGGTGGCCGACGTTCCCAGCGTGTAGGCGCCGCCGTGGATGAACACCATGACGGGGCGGGGGCCGGTGGACGGGGTGGCCGGCGCGCTGACGTTCAGCGTCAGGCAGTCCTCGCTGGTGCCCTGTCCCTTGATGGGACCGATGGGGGAGCGGCCCGAGTCCTGGACCGCCGCGTCACCCCAGCGGGTGGCGTCCCGGACACCCTCCCACGCCGTCGGCGGCTGCGGTGCGCGCAACCGCAGCGGTCCGACCGGCGGCTGCGCGTACGGGATGCCCCGCCACTGCGCGATACCGCGCGCGACGAATCCGCGGACCTGCCCCTCGCTCGTGGTGATCTCTGTCGAAAAATCTCCCTGCCCCATCCGGCCGACTATACGGAGAGCCGAGTGAGCACACTCGGGGTATGACGTTCACCTGTCCCATCGAGATCGTGCAGCTTCTCGTGTCTCCGTCACATGCCTACTTCGGCCGTAGCAAGGACGGGCCCGCCGCCGACGTGCGCACGCAGCTGCCCTCGTCCGTCGAGGTGGTGACCGGGAAGGGCATCCGGGGCGACCGGTTCTTCGGCGTGAAGGCCCACACCGAGGCGGCCATCACGTTCCTGGCCGTCGAGGCGTGGGAGACGGCGGTCGCCGAGGCGAACGCCCTGCACCCGGACGACGAACCGTGGGACGGCGACGTGAGCGTGGCCCGTCGCAACATCGTCGTGCGTGGTCTCGAGCTCGACCCGCTCCGAGGCGAGGACTTCGTCGTCGACACCGGTGACGGCCCGGTGCTCCTGCGTGGGGGGCGCCCCGCGCACCCGTGCGCGTGGATGGACAGCATGGTGGTGGACGGCACCCGCAAGGCATTGATCGGACGCGGTGGTCTGCGGACCGCGCCGATCAGCTCGGGCACGCTCCGAGTCGGACACGGCGTCGTGATCTCCCCGGTCCCACTCGACCCCGCGCGCGCAGCACTGTCCGTGCGGCGCGCCCAGCCGCTGCCGCGCGGTTAGCTTCCGTCGCGAGCGGCCTCGAGCAGGCGCAACCATACCTCGCTCATCGTCGGGTACGACGGGACCGCGTGCCACAGCGTCTCCAGCGGGACGCGACCCACCACCGCGATGGTGGCGGCGTGCAGGAGTTCCGCGACACCCTGGCCGACCAGCGTGAATCCGACGATCACGTCGCTCGACGTGTCGATCACCATCGACGCGTGTCCGGCGAAGTCGTCCTGGCGCAGCGAGCTTCCCGCGACGGCGATGTCCATCTCGACCACCCGCACCGGCAGACCGGCGTCCCGCGCCTTCTTCTCGGTGAGACCCACCGACGCCACCTCGGGGGTGGTGAAGACGACCTGGGGCACCTGGCCGTGGTCGGCGCTCGCGCGGAACCTGCTGCCGTCGATCGGTCGCCCCTCGGCGCGCGCGGCGATGACGTCGCCGCACACGCGTCCCTGGTACTTGCCCATGTGGGTGAGAAGGGCGCGACCGTTGACGTCGCCCACCGCGTAGAGCCACTCGTCCTTCGCCGTCAGATGGTCGTCGACGGCGATCGAGTCCCCGGTGGGCAGGCCCACCGCGTCGAGTCCCAGGTCCCTGGTGGCCGGCCGTCGGCCTGCGGCGACCAGGATCTCGTCGACCTCGAGTGTGTCGTCGCCGATCGTCACCGAGGCGGGACCGCCGTGAAGGTGGCCGTACCCGGTGTCCTGCGCGTCGGGTCGCGACACCGTGGCGACCTGCGACTCGAACAGGATGCGCGCACCCGCGGCGGTCAGCGCGTCGGCCACCGCGGCCCCGGCGAACGGCTCCGATCCGGCCAGCAGCGAGGTTCCGCGCACGACCATCGTGACCTCCGCGCCGAGGGCCAGCAACCATGTCGCCGACTCGCAGGCGACGACGCCCCCACCGATCAGGATGATCCGCTCCGGCACCTCGTGCAGGTTGGTCGAATCGCGGGACGTCCACGGAAGTGCTTCGCGCAGTCCGGGAATCGGCGGCACCGTGGCCGTGGTGCCGGTCGCGAGGACCACTGCGTGCCGAGCGCGCAGAACCCGATCGCCCACTGTCACCTCGCGCTCCCCGGACACCCGGCCGTGACCGCGCACGACGTGGATGTTCGCGCCCTCGGCCCACTCGACCTGGGAGGAGTCGTCCAGCCCGTGCGTGTAGCTCTCGCGGCGCGCGAGCACCGCGTCGACGTCGAGACGCGCGTCGCCGACGATCTCGCGAACCCCCGGCATCGCGCGGGCCTGGTTCAGCACGGAGGCGGGCAGGAGCAGCGCCTTGCTGGGCATGCAGGCCCAGTACGAGCATTCACCGCCCACCAGTTCGTGCTCGACGATGGCGGCGGTGCGATCACTGCCCGCGATCGCGTACTGCGCCGCGTTCTCGCCGACGGGTCCTCCGCCGATCACGATGACGTCGTACTCGTCGGTGCTGCTGTCGCTCACTGATCCTCCAGAGTTCTGAGTTGGTCGTGGTGGCTAGTGTGTGCCCGATGGGGAGACAGAAGATCGTGATCACCGGGGCCAGTTCGGGTCTGGGCGAGGAGATGGCGCGGCGGTTCGCGGCGATGGGCCGCGACGTGGGGCTGTGTGCCCGGCGGGTGGACCGGCTCGAGGCTCTGCGCGCCGAGCTCACCGCCCGGCATCCGGACATCACCGTGGCGGTCGCCGCGATGGACGTGACGGATCACGAGTCGGTCGTCGCCGGTGTCGAGGCGCTGCGCGACTCTCTCGGCGGACTGGATCGCATGATCGTGAACGCCGGTCTCGGCAAGGGCGCGAGACTCGGCACCGGCCGCGCGGGCGTCAACCTCGAGACCGCACGCACCAACTTCGTCGGAGTGGTGTCCCAGGTCGAGGCAGCGCTGGCGGTGTTCCGTGAGCAGAATGCCGGTCACCTCGTCCTCGTGTCGTCGGTGAGTGCCGATCGCGGACTACCCGGATCCAAGGCCGTGTACTCCGCGTCGAAGGCGGGAGTCTCGGCACTCGGCGAAGCGCTGGTCGCCGAACTCCGCCGCACACCCATCGCAGTCACCACCGTGCTGCCCGGGTACGTCGCCACCGACATGTCCTCCCGCGCCGGAGACGCCGGCCGGCTGATGTCGTCACTCGACGACGGCGTCTCGGCCATGGTCGAGGCCATCGAGAAGGAGGTCACGCGCTCCGCGCTGCCGGGTCTCACCTGGAAGGCGATCGACGTCGTGTTGCGCGCGCTCCCTCGTCGCGTCACGGACGGGCTCGTCTAGCTACTGCAGGTAGTTCTCGACCTGTGAGACGGGCTGCGCCTCGGCATCGTCGGGGGAGAGTCCGGCGTCCTTCTTGGCGCGCCGCTGACGCAGCAGGTCCCAGCACTGGTCGAGGGCCTTCTCGAGCTTGTCGAGCTGCGCCCGCTCCTCGCTGGGATCGAGCTCGCCCGCCTCGGTGCGCGAACGCAACTCGTGCTCGGTGTCGACCAGGTCCTTGATCTTCGCGTAGATGTCGGTCTCACTCATGAACGCAGTCACCTCTCTGGAGTCGGTGGTGTTCACCGTACTCACCAGAAGTCGGGTGTGAGGTGGTGATGACCGAGTGCCGTCGCGATCGCGTCGCGAACCTGCTCCACCGAGTGCGCCTCCGCAGGATCGGTGACCACCACCGACAGCGTGTAGGCGTGATCGTGGCGACAGAGATAGGCCGACAGGATGGTCGGCGACGCGGCGGACTGCTCGTGGCGCAGTCCCGGGTGGATCGCCCGCGCGGCGACGCGTACCGCGGGGTGACCGCCGATGGTGCGCACCGCCTCGGGAAGCGGACCGATGTTGGAACACAGGGCATCTCGCCGTCCCGTCGACGGTGCGAGGAGCGCGGCGGCGCGTTCGGGGACCACGTGCAGCAACTCGTCGGGGAAGCCCGCGGGACCGGTCAGCGGGCTTCGGTACGCCGTCTTCGCGCGTCGTCGGATGTCGGCCAGTGAGTCGGATTCCGTGATGCGGACCGCCGTCACCGAGATCGCGTTGGCACCGCCGGCCTCGACCTTCATCGGGACGCCGAGCAGGACCGACCCGTCGGTGTCGCCGGATGTTGTCGAACATCGCAGCGTCGCGACGACGGCCGCGACGACGGACAGGAACACCACGTTCGGAGTACCCGCTCCCTCGGCGGCGACCCGATCCCACTGCGTCGCATCGACATCGGTGCTCACGGACAGGACTTCCCACGCGAGGGGACGGTCCGGCGCAGGAGTTCCGGTCCTCGACGCCTGCAGGTACTTCATCAGTTCGGCGCGACGGGCGCGACTGACGGCGAGCGCGGAGACGGCCACGGCGGTGCGGCCGACGACGGTCGACAGTGTCGCCAGTGCATCGGCGGTGTCGGTGGTGTCGTCGTCCGGGGCGATCGGGTCCGGGACGCCGGACAGCGCCGCCGCTGCCGCGTCGATGAGTCCGCGCGCGTCGGCGATGACGTGGGAGCACACCAACGAGACGGTGGTTCCGTTCCCGCAGGGCGCCGCCGTCAGTCGCCAGCCCGGTCCGTACTCGGGATCGAGCGAGACGTCGGCGCACGACTCGGCCCAGCGGACCGGGTCGTCGGTCGGCTCCGTCCACCGGACGCCGGGGCGCCCCGATGCCCGGACCCAGCGTCGACGCGCGCCGGGCAGACGCGAACTGACGATCCGCACACCCAGACGTCCCTCGGCGAGCCGAGCGTCGATCAGGTCGAGTGCGTCTCGGGTGATGGGTTCCTCGGTGACCCAGACACCCTGCATCGCAACGGGTATGCCGAAGCCTCGATGTGTGCGGAGAAAGATCTCGTCGACGACGGAGAGGCGAGTCACTCGAGCGGTGCTCCGTGTCGTCCGGCGCCGGACGCGAACTTCTGCGCACCGTCGAACGCGTCGACGAGCGAGGTGGCACCGTGCCGGAACTCGTTCGCCATCGCCGCGCGATGGTCCAGGCCCTCCTGCTCGAGCGCCGACAGGCGGTCCCCGCGCAGGCACGCCTGCGGGAACTCGGCCAGGGACGCGGCGAGATCCTCCGCGGCAGCGCGGCAGGTGCCCGTGGGAACCACCCGGTTGGCGAGTCCGAACGTCAGCGCCTCCTGCGCGTCGACGGCGCGCCCGGTGAGGATCATGTCCATCGCCCGCGACGTACCGATCGCCCGTGGCAATCGCACCGTTCCGCCGTCGATCAGCGGCACACCCCAGCGCCGACAGAACACACCGAACACGGCGTCGTCGTCGGCGACGCGCAGGTCGCACCACAGAGCGAGCTCGAGACCGCCGGCGACCGCGTGGCCGGACACCGCGGCGATGACGGGCTTGGACAGTTCCATACGGGTGGGCCCCATCGGTCCGTCACCGTGCTCGGTCGCCACGTTCGAGCGATCGGTGCCCAGTGCCTTGAGGTCGGCACCGGCGCAGAAGGTTCCGCCGTCTCCCCACAGCACCGCGACCGATGCCGTCGGATCCGCGTCGAACTCCTCGAAGGCCTCCACCAGAGCGGCCGCCGTCGGACCGTCCACAGCATTGCGTGCCTCGGGTCGGTGGAGGATCACCGTGACCACCGGACCTCGGCGTTCGATCCGCACGTTCATGGTCCGACCGTACCGCTGCCCACGCTCGGTTGTGGTTGTTCACGAGGGCGCCGGAGAAAGTTGGCCCGATGTGTAACGCCCGGACGGGTGGCGGCGACATGGTGTGTGAGACCGTGCCGGTCCGTCAGACCCCCGACCCGACGGACCGGCGCGGTCTCGCTGTACGTCAGCGTCCGCGTTCGCTGCGGTACCAGTCGATCAGCGCACTCGTCGACGAATCGAGGTCCGTGCCCGGGCCGTCCGCATCGGTCAGCACCGGCGTCAGCTCCTGCGCCTGGGTCTTGCCCAGCTCGACTCCCCACTGGTCGAACGAGTCGATGCCGAAGATGACGCCCTCGACGAAGACCTGATGCTCGTAGAGGGCGATGAGCTGGCCCACCACCGACGGCGTGAGTTTCGGCGCGAGGATCGACGTCGACGGTCGGTTGCCCGGCATCACCTTGTGCGGCACGATGTCCGCGTCCGTGCCTTCGGCGGCGATCTCCTCCGCCGTCTTGCCGAAGGCCAGCACCTTCGTCTGAGCGAAGTAGTTGCTCATGAGCAGATCGTGCATGCTGCCCGTGCCGTCCGCGGTGGGGAGATCGTCCGTCGGTTCGGCGAAGCCGATGAAGTCCGCCGGCACGAGTCGGGTTCCCTGGTGCAGCAATTGGTAGAAGGCGTGCTGGCCGTTGGTTCCGGGCTCGCCCCAGAAGATCTCGCCGGTGTCCGTCGTGACGGGCGTTCCGTCGGCCCGGACCGACTTGCCGTTCGACTCCATGGTGAGCTGCTGCAGGTAGGCGGCGAACCGGTTCAGATCGTTCGAGTACGGCAGCACCGCGCGGGACTGTGCGCCGAAGAAGCTGGAGTACCAGACTCCCAGCGTGCCCAGCAGGATCGGCGCGTTGGACTCGAGCGGCGCCTCGCGGAAGTGCTGGTCGATCACGTGGAAGCCCTCGAGGAAGTCCGCGAACGCCTCGCGGCCGACGGCGAGCATCACCGACAGGCCGATGGCGGAATCGACCGAGTAGCGGCCGCCGACCCAGTCCCAGAAGCCGAACATGTTCGCGGTGTCGATGCCGAAGTCCGACACCTTCTCCGCGTTGGTGGACACCGCGACGAAGTGCTGGGCGACGGCGTCGTCACCCAGTGCGGCCGTGAGCCAACGCCGGGCGGCCGTGGCGTTGGTCAGCGTCTCGAGTGTGCCGAAGGTCTTGGAGGCGACGATGAACAGCGTCGACGCCGGGTCCAGGTCGGCGAGCGTGCCGACGAGATCGGCCGGGTCGACGTTGGAGACGAAGCGCGCCGAGATGCCGGCGTCCGCGTAGTGCCGCAGAGCCTGGTAGACCATCACCGGGCCCAGGTCGGAGCCGCCGATCCCGATGTTGACGACGGTGCGGATCCGCTCACCGGTGGCGCCGGTCCACTCGCCGGATCGCACTCGATCGCTGAAATCGCCCATCCGCGTGAGGACTTCGTGCACGTCGGCCACCACGTCCTGGCCGTCGACCTCGAGTGACGCGTCCGACGGCAGCCGCAGCGCGGTGTGCAGCACGGCTCGGTTCTCCGAGGTGTTGATGTGCTCGCCCGCGAACATGGCGTCCCGACGCCCGGTCACGTCCGCTGCCCGTGCGAGATCGAGCAGCAGTTCGAGGGTCTGCCGCTCGACCCGGTGCTTGCTGTAATCGATGTACAGGTCGCCCGCGGTGACGGTCAGCTCGCTCCCGCGCGACGGATCGTCGGCGAAGAAGTCACGGAGATGGCGATCGGCCACCGCCTCGTGATGCGAGACGAGCTCGGTCCAGGCTTCGGTGCTCGTGATGTCGGCGCTCATGAGCCCTGACCCTAATCGCTGGGCACCCGAGCCGCTCAGACATGCCGACCGGCCTCCGGCCTGCCCGCTGACATGCGATCGCCGTGCGGGAGTGCGTGACGAGTCCGGCCCCACGGGGTAGACAGTCGATACAGCCGGGCGACCCGGCGAGCAGCGACGAGGAGTGCGAGAGACGTGAGTGAAGGAACGAGCAGTGCAGCGACGACCCGGGAGAAGGACCTGATCGCGTCCGTCCCCACGAAGTTGTGGATCGGGGGCAAGCAGGTCGACGCGGAGAACGGCGCCACGTTCCCGGTTCGGGATCCCTCGACGGGGGAGGTGCTCACCGAGGTCGCGGACGCGAGTCCCGCCGATGCCGCCCGCGCTCTCGACGAGGCCGTCGCGGTGCAGAAGTCCTGGGCCGCCACCCCGGCGCGACAGCGCGGTGAGATCCTGCGGGCGGTCTTCGAGTCGATCACCGAGCACGCAGACGACATCGCGTTGCTCATGACGCTGGAGATGGGCAAGGCCTTCGCCGAGAGCCAGGCCGAGGTGAAGTACGGCGGAGAGTTCTTCCGCTGGTTCTCCGAGGAGGCGGTCCGCATCGCGGGGCGGTACACGCCGGCGCCCGCGGGCAACGGCCGGATCCTGGTGACCAAGCAGCCCGTCGGCCCGGTGCTGGCCATCACGCCGTGGAACTTTCCGCTGGCGATGGGCACCCGCAAGATCGGGCCTGCCCTCGCGGCGGGATGCACGATCCTGGTCAAGCCCGCCTCGGAGACTCCGCTGACGATGCTCTACCTGGCGAAGCTCATCTCCGAGGCAGGGCTGCCCGAGGGCGTGCTGTCGGTGCTGCCGACGTCGAAGTCCAGCGCCGTCACCGGACCGCTGATCGACGATCCGCGACTGCGCAAGCTGACCTTCACCGGCTCCACCGAGGTGGGACGGATGCTCGTGGAGAAGTCGTCGAAGAATCTCCTGCGGACATCGATGGAGCTGGGCGGCAACGCGCCCTTCGTCGTGTTCGACGATGCGGACATCGACGCTGCCGTCGAGGGCGCGATGCTCGCCAAGATGCGCAACGGTGGCGAGGCCTGCACGGCCGCCAATCGGTTCCACGTGCAGAACTCGGTCAAGGACGAGTTCGTCGCCAAGGTGACCGAGAAGATGCGCACCATGACGGTCGGGCGGGGCAGTGATCCGGACACGAAGCTCGGGCCGCTGATCAACGAGGAGCAGCGCGACACGGTGGCCGAACTCGTCGACGACGCGGCGTCCAAGGGCGCGACCGTCGCACTCGGCGGCACTGCGGAGGAGGGGCCGGGCTGGTTCTACCCCGCCACCGTGCTGACCGACGTTCCCGGTGACGCACGAATCCTGAGCGAAGAGGTCTTCGGACCGGTGCTCGCGGTGCGCGGCTTCGAGACCGAGGAGGACGGGATCGCCGCGGCGAACGACACCGAGTTCGGCCTGGCTGCGTACATCTTCACGCGGGACCTGGATCGGGCGCTGCGCGTGGCGGAGGCCGTGGAGACCGGCATGGTGGGTGTCAATCGCGGGGTGATCTCCGACGCGGCCGCACCGTTCGGTGGGATCAAGGCGTCGGGATTCGGTCGCGAGGGCGGAAGCGAGGGGATCGAGGAGTACCTCGAGACCAAGTACATCGCCCTGCAGTGATGCGGTGAGGCGCGGGAACCGCCCGTCGCGTGGGCGGTTCCCGGTCGAGCAGGTCGAGCTGTGGACTCAGTGTCCGAGGCGGCCGCGGCCCAGGCGGAGCAGGAGCATGGCCAGCGTGTGACCTTCCTGGCCGAGGTCGCTGAAGCGCTGGAGGACCTTCATCTCGCGGCTGTGGACGAGGCGGGGTCCGCCCTGTGCCATCCGCGTCTGGCCGATGGTGCGGGACACCTCGGAGCGGCGCTTCACGGCGGCGAGGATCTCGGCATCGAGTCGGTCGATCTCCTTGCGGAGCTCGTCGATCTCGGCTTCGGACGTCGGCAGGTTCGCGTCGTCGGCGTGATCTTTCGACTCGGACGACGCCGATGCTGCGGTGGTGTGAATCGCTGTGCTCATATCAACTCCTCGTGTCAGAACGTGTGTCGCTCTGCTCTCACGTTCTGTTACGTAGATTCCAAGAATTCTCGAGGACGCCACGAAATGCCTGGTCAGGGAATCGGATGCGGTCGGCGTCATGCCGTCCGCGAGTCCGGGCCCGAGCAAGAGTATGCCCGGCCCGCACTCGGCGTAAAGAAGTAGCCGAACGGCGTCGTTCGGTTCCGTCGTCCGCGTGCGTGTGTCACAACAGGGATTCGGCGCCCACGGCCCGAGTGATGGTGTCGGTGTCGGTGTCCGCCGGTAATCTGGACGGACGATGAACACACAGTCACCCGCACGTGCCACCAGGTCCTCGGACCAGCTCCTCGAGGGCCTCAATCCCCAGCAGCGCGAGGCAGTGATGCACTCGGGGGGACCACTGCTCATCGTGGCGGGTGCCGGTTCGGGCAAGACCGCCGTGCTGACTCGTCGCATCGCGTATCTCCTGGCGGAGAGAGATGTCACACCCGGCCAGGTCCTCGCGATCACGTTCACCAACAAGGCCGCGGCGGAGATGCGGGAGCGCGTCGTCCAGTTGGTCGGGCCGCGCGCCAACTTCATGTGGGTGAGCACGTTCCACTCGAGCTGCGTGCGGATCCTTCGCAGCCAGGCGGCGCTGCTTCCCGGCCTCAACTCGAACTTCTCCATCTACGACGCGGACGACTCGCGTCGGCTTCTCACGATGATCGGCAAGGATCTGCAGCTCGATCCGAAGAAGTTCTCGTCGCGTCTGCTGGCGACGCAGATCTCCAATCTGAAGAACGAGCTGATCGATCCGGACCAGGCCGTCGCCGATGCGGAGAAGGAGCCGGCCGAGCTGCCGGCCGTCATCGCGAAGGTCTACGGCCACTACCAGCAGCGCCTGCGGGCGGCCAACGCATTCGACTTCGACGATCTCATCGGCGAGACGGTGGCACTGCTGCAGAGCCATCCGGACGTCGCCGAGTACTACCGGCGGCGCTTTCGCCACGTCCTCGTCGACGAGTACCAGGACACCAACCACGCGCAGTACATGCTGGTGCGCGAATTGGTGGGCACCGGATCGACGGCAGAGGGCGACGTCGCCGCGGTCCCGCCGAGCGAACTGTGCGTGGTGGGCGACGCGGACCAGTCGATCTACGCGTTCCGCGGCGCGACCATCCGCAACATCGAGGAGTTCGAGCGCGATTATCCGGATGCGCGGACCATCCTGCTCGAGCAGAACTACCGGTCCACCCAGACCATCCTGGCGGCTGCCAACGCCGTCATCTCGCGCAACACCAACCGCCGAGACAAGCGGCTCTGGACGGACACCGGCGACGGCGATCCGATCATCGGCTACGTGGCGGACAACGAGCACGACGAGGCCAAGTTCGTGGCGTCGGAGATCGATCGGCTGGTCGACGGCACCGACTACAAGTATTCCGACGTCGCGGTGTTCTACCGGACCAACAACTCCTCGCGCGCGCTCGAGGAGATCTTCATCCGCCTCGGTCTGCCCTACAAGGTGGTGGGCGGCGTGCGCTTCTACGAGCGCAAGGAGGTACGCGATGTGGTCGCGTACCTGCGCGTGCTGGCCAATCCGGACGACACGGTGAGCATGCGGCGCATCCTCAACACCCCGCGCCGCGGGATCGGTGATCGCGCCGAGGCCTGTGTCGCCGTGCACGCCGAGCGGAAGAACATCAGCTTCAACGCCGCGCTCCTCGATGCCGCGGCCGGCTCCGTGGCGCTGCTCAACACACGCGCGCAGAACGCCATCGCGTCGTTCATGGAGATGATCGGCGAGCTGCGGGCCACCATGAACGCGACCGATGCCGACGGCAACGACGTCGCGGACATCGGCGACATCGTCGAGGCAGTGCTCGACCGCACGCGGTATCGAGCCGAACTCGAGGCCAGCTCGGACCCCCAGGACGGCGCCCGCCTCGACAACCTCAACGAACTGGTCAGCGTGGCCCGCGAGTTCAGTGCCGACGCACGCAACCTCCAGGGCATCGAGGATCTCGAGGTGGGGGTCGACATCAACGCGGACCTCGGCGTCGCGTCCACGGAACCCGAGGACACCGACGGTGTGGCCGAGCCGGGTTCGCTAGCCGCCTTTCTGGAGCGGGTCTCGCTGGTGGCCGACACCGATCAGATCCCGGACAACGGCGACGGCGTCGTCACGCTCATGACGCTGCACACGGCCAAGGGGCTCGAGTTCCCGGTCGTGTTCGTCACCGGGTGGGAGGACGGCCAGTTCCCGCACATGCGAGCGCTCGGTGATCCTGCCGAGTTGTCCGAGGAGCGTCGCCTCGCCTACGTGGGCATCACGCGTGCGCGGCACCGGCTCTACCTCACTCGCGCGATCATGCGGTCTGCGTGGGGGCAACCCATCAACAACCCCGAATCGCGCTTCCTGCAAGAGGTTCCGCAGCATCTCATCGACTGGAAGCGAGAGGATCCCGGCGTCGGCAGCGGCTTCGGTTCCAGTGGCGGCTCGGGGCGCCAGCGCGACTGGACGTCGAATCCCCGTGGTGGATGGTCCGGTGGGTCGTCGCCGTCGGCCACGCCGGCACCCAGCTTCGGCAAGGCCCGGTCCAACAACACCCTGACACTCGCCGTGGGAGATCGCGTGAGCCACGACAAGTACGGCCTCGGGACCGTCGTCGAGTCCGAGGGATCAGGTCAGCGTGCGATGGTGCTGATCGACTTCGGCACGTCCGGTCGCGTGAAGATGATGCTCATCGGCGGAGTGCCGATGACCAAGCTGTAAGAGGACACGGACACAAGTCCGGCGCCACCGTTCATGACGGTGGCGCCGGAGCTTCGACGTGTGGTGGAGGTGACGGACCTCAGTCGCGCTCGGGGCCGAGGGCGATACCGCGGGACGCCAACCAGGGGAGCGGGTCGATCTTGTTGTCGCCCGTGAGGTGGACCTCGAAGTGGAGGTGCGGGCCGGTGGACTGGCCGCGGTTGCCCATCTTGGCGATCTCGTCGCCGGCCATGACCGTCTGGCCCACCTGGACCTCGGACGAATCGATGTGGCCGTAGACGGTGATGGTGCCGTCGGCGTGCTGCAACCGGACCCACAGTCCGAAGCCGGCGGCGGGGCCCGAGTCGATGACGGTTCCGTCGGCCACCGCGTACACCGGCGTGCCGATGGCGTTGGCGATGTCGACACCGGCGTGCAGCGTGCCCCACCGCGAGCCGAAGCCGGAGGTGTAGGTGCCGAGTGCGGGCAGTGCGAAGAGGGGACGCCGTGCGGCGGCCTCGCGAGCCTCGCGCTCCTCGCTGAAGCGCTGGCCCTTCGCCAGGAGCTCCGAGAACTGGCCCAGGTCGACCGGTGCGGCGATGTTGAGGATCTGCGGTGCCGCGGACGTGGAGGGGGCCGTGACGGGCGCTCCGGTCGACGTGGCGGTGGGCACAGAGTCGACGTGCGCGGCAGGCTGGTCCGCGACGATGCCGGCGGCGGTGGAGCTGTCGACGATTCCTGCGGACGCGGCAGCTGCCGGTGCCTGGCCGGCGGCCAGCGCGTACTCGGAGGTCTCGGTGCGCTCGGCGGGCTGCGCGTTGTCGATGGCAGCCTGGCCGGCGGCGACGACGGCACCTGCGGCGACGGCGACGACAGCGACGCGTCCCTTGAGGGCGGACGGCGGAGCCGGGATGCGGTGCGCACCGCTGCGCTTGACGGCCATCTCGTCGGCAATGGCGGCGGACGTCATCGACGGCGCTGCTCCGGCCGGAGTGGCGACGAGGAACGACGTTGCCGGCACCGAGCGGCGGCGGCGCGTGGGCGCATCGCCGACGGCGGCCGGGGTGTACGCGGGCGCCGACGCCACGTAATCGCTGGACTCGTGCGCACGGTCCCAGGGGGACGATGCTGCATCGGTCGACAGGGTTTCGAGGGGGCCGGTGTCGGTCAGATGACCGTCCGCCGGCGTGAACACGGTGGTGTCGTGCTCGAACTGCTGGGCCTCGTACTGCTGGGAATCGAACCGACTGTCGTCGGTGGCGTCCGAGACGAAGCGTGAGCGTGTGAACGGAGTTCGGTGGTGCTGCAAGACCTGCCGTCCTCCTGTTTCGTGACCTACCCGTGATGTGGAACCTCGTGGACGGTAACGAAATGGTCGCGGCGGGCGCAAGCCAAACGGCTTCTCGGGTCACATATGTGAGGTGGCTCACAAGGTGTCCTGGGTTTACTCGAGGAGGAGTCCCGACGCCGATCAGGCACATCGGTGATCTTCCTGTGATCGAGGCGGGCAGCATCACGATCGGCGGACACGAGGACCGGATACCGTTCGTCATCGTGACACAGCCGACATCCGCGGGCCTTCGTACCTCTCGTTCCGCGTCCGACCCCGTCCGGCTCGGTGCCCGCGTGCTCGGAGTCGTCGGAGCGCTGGCGGTGGCGGCCGCTCCGTATGTTCCCGTCGTCGGCGGCGCCGACGTGGGCCCCCCGGTGCGGGGCGCGGCCGTCGTCTCGTCGGCGCTCTGGGCGGCGATCGCCCTGGCGCTCCTGGTGCGCGCGACCCGGCCGTGCACCCTGCCCGTGCTCGCGACGCTGGGCGCCGTCGCACTGGGATCGATCGTGGCCGATCTTCAGCTCTTCGTCGGAGCGATCGACGCCGACCGGTTGGAGCTGTTCCGTCCGATCTCGGCCGCGGCGCTGGAGGCGGGTCCCGGAGCTGTGGTGGTGACGCTCGGACACGCGCTGGTCGTCGTCGCCGGGGCACTGGCGGCAGTCGCACTCGCACGGTCGGTCGAGTGGGACGACTTCGACGAGGATCCCGTCGCCCGTCGATCCGCATCGGTCGTGGTCGCCGCGGGCGTCGTGGGCGCTCTCGCACTCGCCGTCTCGTTCCTCCTGCCCGCCTACGTGAGCACCGATGCCGTCGTCCTCGCTCCCGCTCCGGTCGCCGGACCCGTCGTGTCGGCTCTCGGCGGTGGACTGTCCGCGGTCGCGGTGCTGGTGGGCGTGGCCTACGCGTTCTCGTCCACCAGCAGATCCGCGGCGGTCGGCGCACTGACCGGTGTGGTCGCGGCGTCGGCGACCGTCGTCGGCGTCCGCCTGGCTGCTGCGGTCGGGGCGGGGGACCGCATCGGCCTCGGCGCGGGCACGGTCGTCGGAGTCGGCGGGGTCCTCGCCCTCGGCGTGGTCACACTGGCGACGGCACGCGCGACCTCCGGATCCACGAACCCCGAATCCACGAACTCCGTGCCCCGGCTCGTACGGTCCGCCGCTCCCTCGAACTCGACGCGGCGGCACGTCGTCGCGGGAGCGGTGACAGTCCTGACGGGCGTCGCTCTCGGTGTCGGCGCGGTCCTGCCGCTCCTCGACGTCTCGACCGGCTCCGTCCCGACGGTGGTGGGGGATCGCGCGGTGGCCGCGTACGCCGTCGTGACCGTCGTCGGCGGCGTGCTGTTGCTGTTCTCGGAGTTCGCCGCTGCGGTGCGGCCTGCGGTGCCGCTGATCGTCACGGGCCATCTGGCGCTCGCGGCCGCGGTGCTGCAGGCGCTCGTGCTGGGCGTCGGTATCGACGGCGTCTCCGTCGGCGCGGGCGGCTGGCTGCTGGTCGTCGGCACGCTGCTCGGTCTGCTCACGCTCGTGCTGGTCGCCGCGGCGGGTGCCTCGGAGCGGGACGGTGTCGACACCAGCGATCTGGCCGGGGCCTCGCGCCCTCTCGCAGCCGCGCTGGCCGTCGCGGCCGGTGTCGCCGCACTGGGTCTGCTCCTGCCGCAGTACGACGTGGGCGGGGAGACCGGCGGCTGGATCGGGGCGCTGCCCTGGGGATGGGACGTGTGGGGTCGGCTGGCACTCGTGACTGCCGTGCTTGTCGGCGCCGCCATTGCGGCCCGCGCTCGGGCGCCGCGCGCCGCGGCACTCCAGGTCGGGTCCGCGGTGGCTCTGGCAGGTGTCGCGCTGAGCCCGATCCTCGGCGGCGCCGGCCCCGGCGTGACGGCGTCATCGGGGGCCTTCGTGACCGCTGTCGGCGCTGCGGCATCGGCGCTGGTGGCGGCGGGATTTTTTCGTACTGGTGAGTAGATGTCGGCGCAGGTCGGTGATCTGAACCACAAGTTCGACGGGCTGTCGATCAGGCCTCTCGGTGGAAAGTTACAGTCGCAAGTCGGACCCGCTCCTACCCCTCGAGCGGGCGTCAACGCAGACGAGATGGTGAGCTGATGGATCTCTTCGAATACCAGGCGAAGGAACTCTTCGCCAAGCACGAGGTTCCGACGTCGGCAGGCCGTGTCACCGACACGGTTGCCGGTGCACGACAGATCGCCGAAGAAATCGGCAAGCCTGTCATGGTCAAGGCCCAGGTGAAGGTCGGTGGCCGCGGCAAGGCCGGCGGCGTGAAGTACTCCAAGGACGTCGCCGAGGCCGAGGCGAACGCGGAAGCGATCCTCGGACTCGACATCAAGGGCCACGTCGTCAAGAAGCTCCTCGTCGCCGAGGCCAGCGACATCGCGGAGGAGTACTACATCTCCTTCCTGCTCGACCGCACGAACCGCACGTACCTCGCGATGTGTTCCGTCGAGGGTGGTGTCGAGATCGAGGTCACCGCCGAGGAGAACCCGGACGCGCTCGCCCGCATCCCCGTCGACGCCGTCAAGGGTGTCGACCTCGCCTTCGCGCGTGAGATCGCCGAGGCCGGCAAGCTTCCCGCCGAGGTGCTCGACGCCGCGGCCAACACGATCCAGAAGCTGTGGGACGTCTTCATCAAGGAAGACGCGCTGCTCGTCGAGGTCAACCCCCTCGTGCGCACGCCGGACGACCAGATTCTCGCGCTCGACGGCAAGGTCACCCTGGACGCCAACGCGGACTTCCGTCAGAAGGGCCACGCCGAGTTCGAGGACGCCGACGCGGCGGACCCACTCGAGGCGAAGGCCAAGGAGAACGACCTCAACTACGTCAAGCTCGACGGACAGGTCGGCATCATCGGAAACGGTGCCGGACTGGTCATGTCGACCCTCGACGTCGTCGCCTACGCCGGTGAGGCTCACGGTGGCGTCAAGCCCGCCAACTTCCTCGACATCGGCGGCGGCGCCTCGGCCGAGGTCATGGCCGCGGGCCTCGACGTCATCCTCGGCGACGAGCAGGTCAAGAGCGTGTTCGTCAACGTCTTCGGCGGCATCACCGCGTGCGACGCGGTCGCCAACGGCATCGTCGGCGCCCTGAAGACGCTGGGCGACACCGCCTCCAAGCCGCTGGTCGTCCGCCTGGACGGCAACAAGGTCGAAGAAGGCCGGAAGATTCTCGCCGATGCTGCGCACCCGTTGGTGACACTGGCCGAGACCATGGACGAAGGCGCCGACAAGGCCGCCGAGCTGGCTGCGAAGTAGAGGGCACCGAAACTATGTCTATTTTCCTGAACAAGAACAACAAGGTCATCGTCCAGGGCATCACCGGCGGCGAGGGTACGAAGCACACCGCCCTGATGCTCAAGGCCGGTACGCAGGTCGTCGGCGGCGTCAACGCTCGCAAGGCCGGAACCACGGTGAAGCACACCGCAGCCGACGGTTCCGACGTCGAGCTTCCCGTCTTCGGCTCCGTCGCCGAGGCCATGGAGAAGACCGGCGCCGACGTGTCCATCGCGTTCGTCCCGCCGGCGTTCTCCAAGGACGCCATCGTCGAGGCCATCGACGCGGAGATCCCGCTGCTCGTCGTCATCACCGAGGGAATCCCGGTGCAGGACAGCGCGTACGCGTGGGCCTACAACGTCGAGAAGGGCAAGAAGACCCGCATCATCGGGCCGAACTGCCCCGGCATCATCACCCCCGGCGAGGCACTGGTCGGCATCACGCCCGCCAACATCGCCGGCAAGGGACCCATCGGCCTCGTCTCGAAGTCGGGCACCCTGACCTACCAGATGATGTTCGAGCTCCGTGACTTCGGTTTCTCCACGGCCATCGGCATCGGCGGCGACCCGGTCATCGGCACCACGCACATCGACGCCATCGAGGCGTTCGAGAACGATCCCGACACCGAGATCATCGTCATGATCGGTGAGATCGGTGGCGACGCCGAGGAGCGTGCAGCCGACTACATCAAGGCGCACGTCACCAAGCCCGTCGTCGGCTACGTCGCCGGCTTCACCGCTCCCGAGGGCAAGACCATGGGCCACGCCGGCGCCATCGTCTCCGGCTCGCTGGGAACGGCGCAGGCCAAGAAGGATGCCCTCGAGGCGGCCGGTGTGAAGGTCGGCAAGACGCCGTCCGAGACCGCTGCCCTCGCGCGCGAGATCCTCGAGAAGAAGTAGTCACTCTTTCTTCTCTCACACGAGGGAGGCCGGTTTCCCGCTCGGGAAGCCTGCCTCCCTCGTGTCGTTCCGGGGGACTACCGTCGAGGTATGAGCATTCCCGCGACTCACTCCGCCATCGTCTCCACGGAACCCGGCTCCGTCGACGCCGACTCGTCGTTCGTGCAGATCGAGCGAGAGACCCCCTCTCCCACCGGCTTCGACATCCTCGTGCGTGTAAACGCCGTCTCCGTCAATCCGGTGGACACGAAGGTTCGTACCTCCTTCGATGCGTCGGACGGCCCGAAGATCCTCGGCTTCGACGCCGTCGGCGAGGTCGTCGCGGTGGGTTCCGACGCTCAGGTGTACGTGCCGGGGGATCGAGTGTTCTACGCAGGATCCATTGCTCGGGACGGCAGCAACGCCGAGTTCCAACTCGTCGACGAGCGGATCGTCGGCCACGCACCGTCGTCGCTGTCGTCCGCGGACGCCGCAGCCGTGCCGCTGACCGCCATCACGGCGTGGGAATCGCTGTTCGTCCGGCTCGGACTCGGAAAGAACAGCACCGGAACACTTCTCGTGATGGGAGCCGCCGGCGGTACCGGGTCGATGATCATCCAGCTCGCCCGGGCACTGACCTCGCTCACCGTCGTGGCCGCGGCATCGCGCGGCGAATCCCGCGACTGGGCAGTGGACATGGGCGCGCACCACGTGGTCGACCGACACGCGCTCGTCGACGAGGTCGGTGCCCTGGCACCGGACGGCGTCGAGTACGTGTTCTCCCCGTTCTCCGAGGGCAATGTCGACGCCTACGCCGCGGTGATGGCAGTGCACGGTCAGGTCGTGGCCATCGACGATCCGGTCGGCCTGGACCTGATGCCGCTGAAGGCCAAGAGCCAGACCTGGCACTGGGAGCTGATGTTCACGGTGCCGTTGTCGTTGCCGGAGAGCACCTCTCAGCGTGACATCCTCGATACCGTGTCGCGCATGATCGACGAGGGCGCGCTCCGTACTACCGCCACGACCACGCTCGCACCGCTCGACGTGGACACTCTGCGGGACGCGCACCGACGGGTGGAAAGCGGCGGCACCATCGGCAAGGTGGTCGTCGCGCAGTAGGAAAATCGTGCCCGAGTTCTTGTCGGTGGGGTCGGTTACTGTCTGATCAGGTCGTCGGGGGGCGGCCTGATCGGGGCATCACCGGGGGGTGAATTCATGTACGACGCAACAGGTTCCGTCGGTGTACTGGTGTCGACGAAGGTCGAGGCCCAGGCCTCGTTCACCCGCACTGTCGCCGCGTCGTGCTCTTACATCCGCGAAGAATCTCGTCGTCCCGCGGTGCTCGGCCCCGGTGGGGTGTTCGATGCTGATGCCGCCGAAGCGTGCGCGGTGGCGGAGGTCGCCTCGGCGCTGTCGGTGTCCACCGGCACGGTGACGGAGTGGCTTTTTCTCACCCGTACGGCTCGGCCGGCGGTGTTGGAAGCGTTCGATGCGGGCCGGTTGGCGTACGCGGCGTTCCGCACGGTGTGCCGATCGTTGGCCGGGTTCCCGAATGCGACCGAAGCGTTGCTGCAGCGCGTCGTCGCGGCCGCATCGAGGTGCACCCCGGGTGCGGTCGCCGCAGCGATCGATCGGATCCTCGCCGACTTCGACGCGGAGTGGCACCGCATCGCCCGAGAGCGGGCGGCGCTGGAGCGGGCAGCGACGGTTCGGAAGCTCCCGCGCGATCAGGCGGAACTGAAGATTCGTGGTCCGGCGGAGAAGGTCGCCGGGATGTTGCGGGCCATCGCTGCTGCCGCGCGTGGGGTGACCGATCCGACGTCGCTGCCGGCGCGGTTGTTCGACGGCCGCTCACGCGATCATGACCGGCACACCTCTGCCGTGCGACTGCGCCGACGAGAGTTGCGTCCACGCGACGTCGCCGGCCGCACCGGCCGATCGTGCCGTCATCGTCCTCGACGCCGCCACGGCAGCCGGGTTGGCCGGGGAACCCGGCCACCTCGTGGGTTGGGGACCGGTACCAGCCGATGTGGCCCGCACGATCGCCGGGGATGCGACCTGGCAGGCGATCATCACCGCCGCCGAGGTCACTGCACCGCGGGCGGGGTGCAGTTGCCGGTGCCCGCAGCACGACCCTCCGACCGACTCCGAACCACCGGGCCCGCCGGTGCCGATCACCGGGCGAGAAGTCCGCCGCACCCGACGCATGCCGGCAGGCTGGACCCCCACCACGGGGAAACTGGGTAGCACGGCAACCCGGAAAGTCAGGGAGCAGGTCGAGTACCTCCGCGCACTCCCATCATCGGCGTTGGACCGAGCCGTCGCCGACCCCGACGGCCACGGCGGATTCGCCGTGCCTCCGGACGGGGCGCTGACGTATCGCCCGTCCGAGGCGGTCGCAGCGCTGGTGACAGCGTTGTATTGGACGTGCGTGCACCCTGGATGTGCTGTGCCCAGCGAGGACTGCGACCTCGACCACATAGTGCCGTTCGACCACACCGACCCCTGGAGAGGTGGTTGGACCGTCACCGGCAACCTCGAACCCCTCTGTCGCCGACACCACGGACTGAAAACCCGTAGGCAGTGGCACTATCGCATGCTCCGCGACGGCATCGTCCACATCCGCGACTCACACGGAAACGACTACCTCACCGCACCCGGCGAGTGAGCGAACCGTTCGAATCACCCAGAGCGCAACGGTGGTTCCGCATCGGCCCGGGCGATGTACTTCCGGGCATGACGATCACCGACACCCGTCCCGCCGGCGCCGCCACCGAAGCGCGCTGGATCACCGCTCCCACGACGTCCGCGGAATGGATCGACCGTGCCCACGAGGTGGCCGCGATCCTCGCCGTCGACGCCGTCGCTCGTGATCGCGCCACCGAGGCGCCGCACGAGGAGGTGACGTTGCTGAAGGAGTCCGGCCTGGTCACGATCCTGGGGCCGGCCGAGTTCGGTGGCGGCGGGCAGACCTGGGAGACCGCATACCAGGTGATCCGCGCCGTGGCCGCCGCCGACGGGTCGATCGGACAGCTGCTCGGCTACCACCTGCTGTGGTTCTGGGCGGCACGTCTGGTCGGAACGAAGGAGCAGATCGCCGCCGTCGAGCAGGCCGCCACCGAGAACACCTGGTTCTTCGGCGGCGCGGTCAACCCGCGCGACAACGATGTCGAGATCACCGACGAGGGCGACACGATCGTCTACAACGGTGCCAAGACGTTCTCCACGGGCAGTCGTGTCTCCGACGTGACCGTGCTCGAGGGGGTGCTCGCCGGTACCGACACCCACGTCTTCGCCATCGTCCCGTCGAACTCCGAGGGCCTGACGTTCCACGACGACTGGGACAACATCGGTCAGCGTCGCACCGAGAGTGGCAGTGTCACCATCGATCACGTTCGTACCGACTGGAGCTCGGCCGCCGGATTCGCGAACAAGGCTTTCGAGCCGCGGGTCTACAACACCCTCAACGTCCCGATCATCCAGCTGGTGTTCGTCAACTTCTACCTCGGCATCGCACGCGGAGCCCTCGAGACCGCTGCCGACTACACGCGCACCACCACGCGAGCGTGGCTGCACAGCACCGTGGACAACGCGCTCGACGAGCCCTACATCATCGACCTGTACGGAGACCTGACCGCGAAGCTCTGGGCCGCAGAGGCTCTCGCGGACGCCGTGGCCGTGGAGCAGCAGCGCATCCACGAGAACGCCTGGACCGTCACCGAGCACGAGCGCGGCGAGCACGAGGTGCGCGTCGCCGCAGCGAAGGCACGCGCCACGGAGGTCGCTCTGGAGATCACGTCCGGCATCTTCGAGGGGCTCGGAGCCCGCGCCACCGCGTCGAGTCACGGATTCGACCGCTTCTGGCGCAACGTGCGCACGCACACGTTGCACGATCCGGTGGCCTACAAGCGCCGCGAGGTCGGCCGCCACGTGCTCACCGGCGAGTTGCCTCAGCCCACCTGGTACTCCTGAAATCATATGTCGCGCACTATTATCGAACCGAGGACTGCATGAGTACAGAGAAGATCGCCGACGAAGTGAAGTTCGCCTACTGGGTGCCCAACGTCAGTGGTGGCCTCGTCACCAGCGACATCGAGCAGCGCACCAGCTGGGAGTTCGAGTACAACAAGAAGCTCGCGCAGACGGCGGAGAACAACGGGTTCGAGTACGCGCTGAGTCAGGTCCGGTACGAGGCCAGCTACGGGGCCGAGTTCCAGCACGAGTCCACGAGCTTCAGCTTGGGACTGCTCCTCGCGACCGAGCGCCTCAAGGTCATCGCCGCCGTGCATCCGGGTCTCTGGCAACCGGCCGTACTCGCGAAACTCGGTGCGACTGCGGACCATCTGTCCAACGGACGCTTCGCCGTCAACGTGGTGAGCGGGTGGTTCAAGGACGAGTTCACGCATCTCGGTGAGCCCTGGCTCGAACACGACGAGCGTTACCGACGCAGCGCCGAGTTCCTCCAGGTGCTACGCAAGATCTGGACCGAGGACGACGTCGATTTCCGCGGCGACTTCTACCGCATCCACGACTTCACCTTGAAGCCCAAGCCGCTCAACACACCGGAGCGCCCCAACCCCGAGCTCTTCCAGGGCGGCAACTCGTCGGCGGCGCGGGAGAACGCAGGTCGGTACTCCGACTGGTATTTCTCCAACGGTAAGGACTTCGACGGCATCACCGAGCAGATCGACGGCGTGCGGCGCGTCGCGCAGGCCCATCAGCGTGAGGTGAAGTTCGGTCTCAACGGCTTCATCATCGCCCGCGACACCGAGAGGGAGGCGAGAGACACCCTCCGCGAGATCATCGAGAAGGCGAACAGGCCCGCGGTCGAGGGGTTCCGCGGTGCCGTGCAGCAGGCCGGCAGTTCGACCTCGGACAAGAAGGGCATGTGGGCCGACTCGAGCTTCGAGGACCTCGTGCAGTACAACGACGGCTTCAAGACTCAGCTGATCGGTACGCCCGAACAGGTGGCGACGCGCATCGTCGACTACCGCGACCGCGGCGTGGACCTCATCCTCGGCGGTTTCCTGCACTTTCAGGAGGAGATCGAGTACTTCGGAGCGAAGATCCTGCCGCTGGTGCGGGAGATCGAGGCCGCGCGGGTGGGTGGCCGCGAACCCGTCGGCGTCGCCTGAGCGAGAAGTCACTCACCGCGGGTCCGTAGTGTGGGTGAGCGGCGCGGCCGCCGCAGTCGGCGGCCCACCGACGACCAGCACCGAGGAAGAGGAATCGAGATGACCTTCTCACCAGGGGGACCCGACCACGACCACGGCCGGACGGACCCGCGGACGACCACCTTCGGAGACCCGTCCACGGAGACCGGGCAGGTCGACGACAGCTCAGCGTCGGTCGACCGAACGGACGGCGCCGCGACCCCGTCCACCGACACGGAAAGCCACACGACCGAGCAGATCGCGGCGCGCACGACGCAGGTCGCCCGCATCGCGTCGTACGTCGTCATCGGCACCGGTGTCCTCGCATTCCTGCTCGGTCTGTCCGCGCAGTTCGCGCTCGGCGGCGAGTCCTCCAACTTCTTCGAACGTGAGCTCGGCGACCCGACGTCCGTGGCGCTGCTCCTCCTCGCCGCGCTCGTCACGGCCGCGGGCCTTCTGCCGCGGCAGACGACGTCGCCGGGACTGGTCGCGGCACTGTCCGTCACCGCGCTGCTCACGCTCATCTTCCAGCTGGTGAACCGCGGGGCGGCGTTCACAGCCTTCGGTGAGACCGTCCGCGTCGGTATCGGGATCGGGTCGATTCTGGTGCTGATCCTGGCCATCGTGCAGGTGGCCGCGGCCGTCGGTGCGCTTCTCGTCGACTCGGGAGTCGTCACGGTTCCGGCGCCGCGCCCGAAGCAGCAGCAGCAGCCGTTCGGCCAGCCGGGCGGCCCGGTCCAACAGGGTCCCGGCCAGCAGAACTACGGACAGCAGGCATACGGCCACCAGGCATACGGACAGCAGGGCGCCTACGGCCAGCAGGGTTACGGGCAGCCGCAGGGCTATGGGCAGCCGCAGGGCTATGGCCAGCCGCAGAGTTACGGGCAGCCGCAGGGCTACGGGCAGCCGCAGGGCTATGGCCAGCAGGGTTACGGGCAACCCCAGGGCTACGGCCAGCCGCAGGGCTACGGCCAGCCGCAGGGTTACGGGCAGCAGGGTCAGGCGCAGCCCGGCGCCTACGGTCAGCAGGGATACGGCCAGCCGCAGGGCTACGGATCGCCCTACAGCGCTCCCACCGAGCGCTACGGGCAGCCCGTCGGCCAGACCTCCGCGGACACCGCACCCGCGCACGCCGCGTCGGCGGAGTCCGCGTCGCCTCCCACCGGCGAGCAGGCACCCGAGCAGCAGGCACCCGAGCAGCAGGCACCCGAGCAGCAGGCACCCGAGCAGCAGGCACCCGAGCAGCAGGCACCCGAGCAGCAGGCGCCGGAAGCCACCCGCGCACTCGACTTCGGCGATCGGTCGGACGAGCGCCGCTGAACCGCGTCGTCGGCGCGCCTAGGTTCTCCACCGCGCCGACGGTGAGAACCTGATCGGTGATGACTTCACTACTCGATCGCGAACCGCACACGCGGGGCCGTTTCGGTCCGAGTCCCGACGAGGCTCGAATGCTGCTCACCGTGGCGTTCCGGCCCGTCGGGCTACTCCTGGCCGTCGTCACGGTCGTGGTGCTGGTGACGCTCGTCTCCGCGAACAGCGACCTGACGGGAACGTTCGGCGCGTTGGCCGCCACGTGGCTGGCCGTGCATCAGGTGCCGCTGGGCATCGCCGGAGCGACGTTGTCGATCCTTCCGCTGCTGCCCACTCTCGTGCTCGTGCACGCGGTGTCGTCGGCGGTCGGGCGGCCGCTGTCCGACGCCTCCACCCGTCGCGACATCGGGTGGGTCGTCGGCTCGGCGATCGCGGGTCCGCTCGCGATGGCGGCGGTGATGCTCGCGATGATTCACGACGCGTCCACCGTCATCGCCCTGAGCACGCCGAATGCGCTCGCCACCTTCGGGTGGGTGATCCTCGTGCACGGCATCGGTGCGGCGATCGGCTGCATCCGCGGCACCTGGCCCTCGCTCATGCGCACGGTGGTCCTGCCGCCGTGGCTCGCGTCGTCCTTCGCTCCCGCGGCGCGTGCCGGCGCGGTGCTGCTCGCCGGTGGCGCCGTCGTCGTCGCGGCCTCTCTCGTGCTGTCCTTCTCCACGCTCGGCACGCTGCTCGAGTCCGGCGGCGGGATCGGCGGAGCGCTGGGCCTGACCGCGATCTCGATGCTGTACCTGCCCAACATCGTCGTGGCAGCGTCGTCGGTCGTCACCGGGTCGTCCGCCCACGTGGGCGCGGCGATGGTGTCCGTCACCGAGACGACCGGCGGTCAGCTTCCGGCCGTGCCGGTGCTGGCGGTCATGCCCGAATCGTCGGCCCAGGTGTGGTGGCCGGTCATGCTCGTCGTTCCCGCACTCGCCGCCGTGGTGCTCGGGCGTGCGTGTGCCCGTGCGACGACGTCCCTGGCGGACGCGGTGCGCAGCGCCGCCGCCGCCGCGGTGTGCGTCAGCGTCGCGGCCGTCCTGATCGGCGTCGTCGCCGGTGGCTCGGTGGGAACGTTCGGCCATCTCGGTGTCGACGCGCCGCTCCTCGGCGTCACCACCTTCGCGTGGTGCCTCGTGGTGGGTGCGCTCACCGCGGCCGTCACCGCCTGGTCCATGCGGCGCCACGACATCCACGGATGGCACGAGGACAGCGACCCCGAGCAGACCGGATCCGACGACCCCGCGGGCAAATCGATGCTCGGTGAGCCGGCCGCCCTGCCCGCAGCCCCGGATGCCGCGCCGACGGACACGGACGTCGTGGAAGCCGAAGCCGAAGCCGAGACCGAAGCCGAAGCCGAGACCGGGGATGCCGTCGAGACAGACGCCGTCGAGACAGAAGCCGATGCCGCGGAGGCGGACGTGGTCGACGCCGAGATCGTCGACCTGCCGGACGAGTCGACCGAGCCCGAGAAGCGCGGCGGCACCGCGACCGCTCCCTGACGCGAGACCGAGCGAGGCCGATCGAGGGGGCGAACGGCGGCCGTCTAGGCTTCCAGTCGGCGTGATCCCACGCCGCGAGAGCACCTGACCCGCCCGAGCAGCTGAGGAGAAGCACGCTGTCTGCCCCGCGTTCGACACCCGGGCGGGACCTCCCGGCCCGCGTCGTCGTCCTCGCCTCGGGGGTCGGATCACTGCTCGGATCGTTGGTCGAGGCCGCGTCCACTCCCGGGTTTCCGGCCGAGATCGTCGCCGTCGTGGTGGATCGCGAGTGCGGCGCCGAGAGCGTGGGGCTGCCGTCGCGGCGAGTGGCCGTGTCGGATCACCGTTCACGTGCGGAGTGGGATGCCGCCCTCACCGAGGTCGTGGACTCCTGGTCGCCGGATCTCGTCGTGAGCGCAGGATTCATGCGCATCCTCGGGCCGGTGTTCCTCGCACGCTTCGGCGGCCGCATCGTCAACACCCACCCCGCTCTGCTGCCGTCGTTCCCGGGCGCGCACGCGGTGGCCGATGCCCTCGCCCACGGTGTGAAGGTCAGCGGGTCCACCGTTCATCTGGTGGACGACGGTGTGGACACCGGCCCCATCGTGGCGCAGGAAGCTGTTCCCGTGCTCGACGGCGACACCGAGGAGTCGCTGCACGAGCGCATCAAGATCGTCGAACGACGGCTGCTGATCGACGTGGTCGCCGCCGTCGCCACACGCGGAGTCATCACCGATGGACGAAAGGCCCAGATCCCCAGTGACTAACCCAGAGAACACGCGCGCCGTCTCGCGCGCACTCGTCAGCGTCTACGACAAGACTGGTCTGGACGAGCTGGCCGTGGGCCTTCACGCCGCCGGGGTGGAGATCGTGTCCACCGGATCGACCGCCGCGCGCATCGCCGCCGCGGGTGTACCGGTGACTCGGGTCGAAGACCTCACCGGCTTCCCCGAGACGCTGGACGGCCGCGTGAAGACGCTGCATCCGCGCGTGCACGCCGGCGTCCTGGCGGACACGCGCAAGCCGGAACACCTCGCGCAACTCGACGAGTTGGGCGTCGCTCCGTTCGAGCTCGTCGTCGTCAACCTGTACCCGTTCACCGAGACGGTGGCGTCCGGTGCGAGTCCGGACGAGTGCGTGGAGCAGATCGACATCGGTGGCCCGTCCATGGTCCGTGCCGCGGCGAAGAACCATCCGTCGGTGGCGGTCGTGGTGGACCCCACCCGCTACGACGACGTGCTGACCGCGGTACAGGGTGGCGGCTTCACGCTCGAGCAGCGAATTGCGCTGGCCGCTACGGCATTTCAGCACACCGCCGCCTACGACGTCGCGGTGGCGTCCTGGATGACCGACGTCCTCGTCGCAGGCGGTTCCGACGAGTCCGAGCACTTCCCGGCATGGATGGGTGCCACCTACGAGCGCGCCTCCGTTCTGCGCTACGGCGAGAATCCGCACCAGGCCGGCGCCTTGTACGTCGACTCGTCCGCTCCCGCCGGCATCGCGCAGGCGGAGCAGGTGCACGGCAAGGAGATGTCGTACAACAACTACACCGACGGTGACGCCGCCTGGCGTGCCGCGTTCGACCACGATCTCCCGTGCGTGGCGATCATCAAGCACGCCAACCCGTGTGGCATCGCGGTGTCGTCGTCCGGCTCCATCGCCGAGGCGCATCGCAAGGCGCACGCCTGCGATCCCGTGAGCGCCTACGGCGGCGTCATCGCGTCCAACCGTGAGATCACCGTCGAGATGGCCGAGCAGGTCGCCGAGATCTTCACCGAGGTCATCATCGCCCCGTCCTACGCCGATGGTGCGCTGGGAGTGTTGCAGCGCAAGAAGAACATCCGCGTCCTGGTGTGCGAGCCGCCGACGGCGGTACCGGAGATCAAGCAGATCTCGGGCGGCCTGCTGCTGCAGGACCGCGACCGTCTCGACGCCGCGGGCGACGATCCGTCGGGATGGACCCTGGCCGTGGGCGAGCCCGCCGACGAGGCACTGCTGGCCGATCTCGAGTTCGCCTGGAAGGCGTGCCGCGCCGTCAAGTCCAACGCCATCCTCATCGCTGCGGACGGTGCGTCGGTGGGAGTGGGCATGGGACAGGTCAACCGGGTCGACTCCGCCGAACTGGCCGTGCGCCGCGCCGGCGACCGCACCACGGGTGCCGTGGCCGCGTCGGACGCCTTCTTCCCGTTCCCCGACGGCTTCCAGATCCTCGCCGCAGCGGGAGTGGCGGCCGTGGTGCAGCCCGGCGGATCGATCCGCGACACCGAGGTCGTGGAGGCAGCGCGCGAGGCGGGCGTGACCATGTACCTGACCGGGTCACGCCACTTCGCGCACTGAGCTCCCCCGAACTTCGACCCCCCCGAACTTCGACCCCCCCCGAACTTCGATCCCCGGGTTCAGCCCTTCGCGAGAACCTTCTCGATGGGCTTCGCGAGCTTCTCCGGCTTGGTGGTCGGCCCGAAACGGTCGACCACCTTGCCGTCGGCGTCGATGAGGAACTTCGTGAAGTTCCACTTGATCCGGCTGCCCAGCACGCCCGACTTCTGATCGCGCAGCCACTTGTAGAGCGGATGCGCGCCGTCGCCGTTCACCTCGATCTTCTCGTGCATCGGGAACGTGACGTCGTACCGCAGCGAGCAGAAGTTCTTGATCTCGTCGGCGTCGCCGGGCTCCTGGTGTCCGAACTGGTCGCACGGGAAGCCGAGAACCACCAGCCCCTGCGGCCCGTACGTCTTGTTCAGCACCTCGAGGCCCTCGTACTGCGGGGTGAATCCGCACTGCGAGGCGGTGTTGACGATGAGGAGCGGCTTGCCCTTGTAGGCGGCGAGGTCGACGGGCTCGCCGTCGATGGTCGTGGCGGTGAAGTCGTATGCACTGGTCTCGGTCACCGCTCGACGCTACCGGCAGGAGGCCACATCGTGTTTGGTCTGTTCTCGGCGAGGGTAGACGCGGGCCATGACTCAGGACCACCGTGACGGCGACCCGGACGGCGGAATGAAGGAGGGCAGCTCGGAGCGCGAACCCCGCGACGACGAGCGGACCTTCCGCGCGCACGCCGGCGAGGCCATCGCCGATGCCCGGAACTGGCCCGGCTACTTCCTCATCGCACTGGGCCTCGGGGCCATGGGCCTGGGCCTCACTGCTGCGGGAGGCGGTTTCGAGGGATGGGTGATGATCCTGTTCCCGGCCACGGTGATCCTCTGGGCTGCCGGTCTGACGGTGATCCTGCTCGAACGCAAGCGCGTCAAGAACGCCGAGGGCAAGGACCTGACGGATCCGTCGGGCCACTGATCGAGCTGTGCACGTGCCGAAACGGCTCGACGCTCGTACGTTGGAAGGGTGACCCAGTCTCCCAGCAGTCGAGATCCACACCCACGCGCGACCACCCTCGGTGAACTCCGCGCGTCGGGACACGTCCAGAAGACAGTCAAGAACGAACTCCGCGACAACCTGCTCGACGCCCTTCGCGAGGGCCGCGACGCCTGGCCCGGCATTCTCGGATTCGAGAACACCGTCCTTCCGCAGATCGAACGCGCACTCCTCGCCCAGCACGACGTCGTTCTCCTCGGCGAGCGCGGGCAGGGCAAGACCCGCCTGCTCCGTACTCTCGCCACGCTGCTCGACGAGTGGACGCCCGTCATCGACGGCTCCGAGCTCGGTGAGCATCCCTACGACCCCATCACCCCCGCCTCGATCCGCCGGGCAGCCGAACTCGGCGACGATCTGCCGGTGTCCTGGCGCCATCGCTCCGAGCGGTACTCGGAGAAGCTGGCGACCCCGGACACGTCGGTTGCCGACCTCGTCGGCGACGTCGACCCCGTGAAGGTCGCCGAGGGCCGCAGCCTGGGTGATCCGGAGACCATCCACTTCGGCCTCGTACCGCGTACCCATCGCGGGATCGTGGCGATCAACGAGCTGCCCGACCTCGCCGAGCGCATCCAGGTGTCGTTGCTCAACGTGATGGAGGAGCGCGACATCCAGATCCGTGGCTACACGGTGCGGTTGCCCCTCGACGTGCTCCTCGTCGCGAGCGCGAACCCGGAGGACTACACCAACCGCGGTCGCATCATCACGCCGTTGAAGGACCGGTTCGGCGCCGAGATCCGCACCCACTATCCGATTCTGCTGACCGACGAGATCGCGGTCATCGAGCAGGAGGCCGACCTCACCGCCGTCGTGCCGCCGCACGTGCTCGAGGTGCTGGCGCGGTTCACCCGGCTCCTGCGGGAATCGCCGTCGGTGGACCAGCGTTCCGGCGTCTCGGCTCGGTTCGCCGTCGCCGCCGCCGAGACCGTCGGTGCGGCCGCGGTGCACCGTGCCGCCGTGCTGGGCGAGTCCGATCCGGTGGCCCGACCCGTCGACACCCAGACCATCGTCGACGTCCTGCGGGGCAAGGTGGAGTTCGAGTCGGGCGAGGAGGGACGGGAGATCGAGGTCCTGAACCACCTGCTGCGGCGGGCCACTGCCGACACCGCACGGGACTCACTCGGCGGTATCGACCTGAGCCCGCTCGTCACGGCCGTCGAGCAGGGTGAGCCCGTGATCACCGGAGATCGAGTCACCGCGAAGGTGCTGCTGAACGAGTTGCCGGATCTCCCCGTCATCGACGAGATCGCCGAGCGTCTGGGCGCGACCTCCGACGGTGAGCGCGCCGCGGCCGTCGAGCTCGCGCTCGAAGGTCTCTACCTCGCACGTCGTATCGGCAAGGACACCGGCGACGACGGGCAGACGGTGTACAGCTGATGGCGGGCCACAACTCCCGGTACGGGCCGTACGTCGACGGTCCGGATCCGTTGGCACCACCTGTCGATCTACGGGAGGCGCTCGACGCGATCGGACAGGACGTTCTCGAAGGTGCGTCGCCGCGCCGCGCGATGCAGGAGATGTTGCGTCGCGGGACGAAGAACATGCGCGGATTGGACGATCTCGCCGCGCGGGCGAACCGTCGTCGGCGGGAACTGCTGAAGAACAAGAATCTCGACGGCACCCTGCAGGAGGTGCGCGAGCTGTTGGACAAGGCGGTCCTCGAGGAGCGCAAGACCCTGGCCCGTGCGCTGGACGACGACGCCCGCTTCCAGGAGATGCAGATCGCCGAGCTGGCTCCGTCGACGGCGCAGGCCGTGCAGGAGCTCGCCGACTACGACTGGCGCAGCAGCGAGGCGCGCGAGAACTACGAGAAGATCAAGGATCTGCTCGGCCGCGAGGTGCTCGATCAACGCTTCAAGGGCATGAAGCAGGCCCTCGAGGGGGCCACCGAGGAGGACCGTGCTCGGGTCGCCGAGATGCTGTCCGATCTCAACGACATGCTCGACGCCCACGCGCGCGGGGAGAACACCGACGAGCAGTTCGAGAAGTTCATGCGCGATCACGGCGAGTACTTCCCCGAGAATCCCGAGACCATCGACGAATTGATCGATGCTCTCGCGGAGCGGTCCGCGGCAGCGCAGAGGCTGCGGAACTCGCTCTCCGCGGAGCAGCGTGCCGAGCTGGACGCGTTGGCGCAGCAAGCCTTCGGCAGCCAGGACCTGATGGACCAGCTGTCCCGGCTCGACGCGAATCTGCAGTCGGCCCGGCCGGGGGAGGACTGGGACTCCGCCCAGAAGTTCCGCGGTCAGGAGGGCATGGGACTCGGCGACGGGACCGGTGTGCTGCAGGACATCGCCGAACTCGAGGAGCTGGGGGACCAGCTTTCGCAGCAGTACAACGGTGCGGCGCTCGACGACATCGACGCCGATGCGTTGCTGCGCCAACTGGGCCCGGAGGCGGCCGCGGACGCGCGGACGTTGGCGGATCTGGAGAAGGCGCTGCAGCAGGAGGGTTTTCTCGACAAGGGGGCCGACGGACAGTGGCGCCTGTCCCCGAAGGCCATGCGGCAGTTGGGGCAATCGGCTCTGAAGGACGTCGCGGGCGGCATGGCCTCGCGCCGCGGTGAGCGTGACACCCGCCGAGCGGGCGCGATGGGCGAGCCCACCGGTGCGTCGCGCGCCTGGGAGTTCGGCGACACCGAGCCGTGGGACGTCGTCCGGACGGTGACCAACGCCGTCCTGCGCACCGCGACGGAACCTCGCGGAGACGGCGAGACCGGAGTGCGTCTGGCCGTCACCGACGTCGAGATCAGCGAGACCGAGCAACGGTCACAGGCCGCGGTGGCCCTGCTGGTGGACACGTCGTTCTCCATGGTGATGGAGGGTCGCTGGGTTCCGATGAAGCGGACGGCGTTGGCGTTGAATCATCTCGTCAGCACCCGGTTCCGTGGCGACGATCTGACGATGATCGGCTTCGGTCGACACGCGCAGACGCTCACACCGTCGGAACTCGCGGGGCTCGACGGCGCCTGGGATCAGGGCACCAACCTGCACAACGCGTTGATGCTGGCCGCGGCGCATCTGCGGCGCAACCCCAACGCCCAACCCGTGGTTCTGATCGTCACCGACGGCGAACCGACCGCCCATCTCGAACCGGACGGCCACGCCTTCTTCGACTATCCGCCGCATCCGCGGACCCTCGGGTTGACGGTCAAGGAGCTCGACACCCTGGCGAAGATCGGTGCGCAGGTGACGATCTTCCGACTGGGGGACGATCCAGGTCTGGCCCGCGTCGTGGACCGGATGGCCCAGCGTGTGGGCGGGCGGGTCATCGCACCCGACCTGGACGGGCTCGGCGCCGCGGTGGTGAGCGACTATCTGAGCGCCCGCAGGAAGCGCTGAGTCGGCTCAGGTCCCGTTGAGCACCGTGCGGGTGCCCACCGGGGCCGCGAGCTGCAACTCCATGGTCCCGTACACGGCGATCATGATGCAGGACTTGTCCTTCGCGGATTCGAGGGTGCCGGTCCGGACGGTGACCACGACCGTCTCCTCGGTCTCCTCCACGGTCGCGTCGGCGCCGTAGCACTCGGGGGTGCCGGTGACGAAGTGCACCGCGATCCGGTTGCCCGGCAGCGCGGTCCACGCCTCGAACGGTGTGGACTGCGCCATCACCAGCGACGCACCGGGTGTGAACTCGGTGCCCACCTGGTCCGCGGACACCTCGTGGGGAACCGGCGGTGAGCCGGGGACGGGCACGAGATCGGTGGGGGACGCCGCACCGGTCTCGAGGTCGCCGACGTCGCCGGGGTCGGAGGAGCCGCATCCGCCGAGTGCGACACACAACAGCAGCCCCAGGGCGAACGACCTCATGACCTCCACGGTAGCGCGGCCGCGCGCGGACCCGGCCGCGCTCGCTCCCACGGTCACGCGAGCAGCGCGGCGACGAGGGCGATGACAGGAACGGACACCAGCGTCGTGACGAAGGCGGTGTCGCGTGCCAACACGGTTCCGCGGCCGTAGCGGGTGGCGTAGATGAACACGTTCTGGGCGGTGGGAAGCGCTGCTATCACCACCACGGCGAAGAGGTCGTGGCCGTCGATACGCCACACCCACCGCGCCAGAACGTAGGTGAGGACGGGCAACACGGCCATCTTGAGAAATGTCGCCAGTGCGACGTCGCGGCGCGGTCCGGCTCCCCGCTCGAGCACACGCACGCCCTGCAACGACATGCCGAAGGCGAGAAGTGCGCCCGGCACGCTGGCGCCGCCGAGCAGAGCGAACGGCTGCATCACGGGATCGGGCAGGCTCAGACCCGTCACGGCGAGCGCCAGTCCGGCGAGGCCGGCGAGGACGATCGGGTTGGTGAACGGGGCTGCCACGACACCGACCAGCGAGGTGCGTCGCGACGACGTCGACACGTCCAGGATCGTCAGGGCCAGCGGCGAATAGATCATGATCTGGAAGAGCAGCAGCGGCGCGACGAACGAGGCGTCGCCCAGGACGTACACGGCGATGGGGATGCCGAGGTTGGCCGCGTTGACGTAGGACGCGGCGAGCGCTCCGATGGTGGCCTCGGGGACCGTGCGCTTCGTGATCGTCAGGGCGATCACCAGATACAGGGCACCGACGAGCAGAGCCCCCACGGCCGTGATGGCGAGTGTGGGGGAGAAGATCACCGACAGGTCGGCGCGGGCGAGGGTGTCGAACAGCAGCGCCGGGGTGGCGACGAAGAACACCATCCGCCCCAGAACGAGTCCGCCGGACTCACCGAGTACGCCCGTACGGGCGACGACGTAGCCGATGAAGACGACCACGAAGATGACGGTGAATCCGGCGAGAACTCCTGACACGGCGGGGCCTGTCAGCCCCTACCGGTCGACACTCAGCGGGTGGTGAACGGGAGGAGCGCCATCTCGCGTGCGTTGCGCACGGCGGTGGCGACCTGACGCTGCTGCTGGGGGGTCAGCCCGGTGACACGGCGACTACGGATCTTGCCGCGATCGGAGATGAACTGACGCAGCAGGTTCACGTCCTTGTAGTCGACCTCGGTGATGCCCGCCGCGATGAGCGGGTTCTTCTTGGGCTTGCGATCCTTCTCGACCCGATCCTTCTTGGACGGGCCCCTCTTCACTGCCATGAGTTCTCCATCTCACCAACTGCTCTTGTGGACGCCGGGAAGTTCCCCGCGATGTGCTCTCTCTCGAACGCCGATGCGGGAGAGTCCGAATTTCCGGAGGTACCCGCGCGGGCGACCGTCCGCAGCGTCTCGATTGCGCAATCTTACCGGACTCGCATCGCGCGGTAGACGCTGGAGAGCCCGCTGCGCCGCGAACCGGTCCTCGTCGCTCGTCGAGGGCCTCCGGATCAGCTCTTTCAGCTCGTGGCGACGTGCCGCGTGGCGGGCGACGATCTCGGCCCGCTGGGTGTTGCGGGCGATCTTCGACTTCTTGGCCATCAGCGTTCCTCCCGGAAATCGACGTGTCGACGCACGACGGGGTCGTACTTGCGCAGCACCAACCGGTCGGGGTCGTTGCGCCGGTTCTTGCGAGTGACGTAGGTGTAGCCGGTGCCGGCGGTCGACTTCAGTTTCACGATCGGCCGGACGTCGGTGCTCTTGCTCGCCATGTCAGAACCTCTTTCCGGCTGCGATCAGACGAGTCACGACGGAATCGATGCCGTCGCGGTCGATGGTCTTGATCCCCTTCGCCGAGACCGTCAGCCGCACTCGTCGGCCGAGACTCGGTACGAAGTAGGTCTTGTGCTGCACGTTGGGGTTCCACCTCCGGCTCGTGCGGTGGTGGGAGTGCGAGACGGATTTCCCGAAGCTCGGTACCCGTCCTGTGACGTCGCAGTGCGCGGACATCGCGGACCCTTCCTCTCTGTCGACTGGTGACTTTATCGACAACAGTTGTCGACAAGCGCTGTGCCGGAACTGTACGCTCGGACGCCGGTAACTGACAATCGTTGTCGACAATGCGAAAGACCGAAAGGACGTGCTGTGCCGATGGAGAACCTCGAGGCGCCCGACAGGAGAACGCCCCTGGTCGTGGTGTGCGGGCCGGAGGATCTCGGCGCCGCGGTGAGCGCCACGTTCCAGGAGCCGGGCACGATCGTCCTGCACCACGACCTCTCCGACGCCTCCGTCGGTGTCGTGCGCCGGCGTACGGTCCGGGTGGACGACGACGGCACCTCGACCACCCGGGTCGTCGACCTCGCAGGACTCGGGTGCTGCGTCTCCTGCCTGCTGCGCGAGGATCTGCTGCCCCTGCTGCGATCGGTCTCCGCGGACTCGTCCGTGCGCCGCATCGTCGTCCGGGTGGATCCCTCGCTGGAGGTCGAGGCGATCTGCTGGGCGATCGAGAACACCGTCGTCACCGGCATGGTCGGCCGGGTGGACGCCACGGCGTCGCGAGACGTGCGCATCGAGGCGGTCGTCGGCTGCGTCGACGGCGCGACCTGGTTGTCCGACGCCACCGGCGACGAGCTCGTCGGCGAACGTGCGTTCCCGCCCGGGCCCGACGGCGATCAGGTCGTGGATCTTCTCGACGACCGCACCGTCGCACAGGTCGCCGTCGGCAACGTTCGAGGGTCCGACCTGCTGGTCGTCGCGGACACCGGAGTCGATCGGTGGGACGCCGCGCGCCTCGACGCGGTGCTGGTACGGCTCGCACCGCGCGCGCCGCGGGTCTGGATCCTGCCTGGCGAACGTCCGCGAGACCTGCTGTCCCGCGTTCCGGCGACAGCGCGGCGAGGACTCGTCGACGACGCCCACGCGCCACTGCTCGACGGGCAGCCACCGCTGTCGGCGGAGTGCGGCGTCACTCTGGTCGAGTTCACCGACCGACGGCCGTTCCACCCGGGCCGGCTGCACGACGCGATCGACGTTCTCCTCGACGGCGTCGTCTCCACCCGCGGTCGGCTGTGGGTGGCCACGCAGCCCGACGCCGTGCTGTGGCTCGAGTCCGCAGGCGGCGGGCTCCGAGTGGCCTCCGCGGGCTCGTGGCTCGCGGCCATGGCACCGGACGAGTACGAGGACGCGCCCACCGCCCGCCGTGCTCTCGCCGCACTCGCGTGGGACGAGGAGTACGGGGACCGCGCGCAGTCGCTGGTGGTGCTGGTGCACGAGGCCGATCCCGAGCACGTGTACGCGGCGCTGTCCGACGCGCTGCTCACGCCCGACGAGCTCGAGAACCCCGAGCTCTGGGCCGAGTGGGTCGACCCCTTCGGGCAGTACCACGAAGATCCCTGCGAGAGCGACAGTTCCGCCATCGGGGCGGACGACGACAGAAGGGCTGCACAGTGAAGAAGAACGTACATCCGGACTATCACCCGGTGGTGTTCCAGGACTCCGGGACGGGTTCGATGTTCCTGACCAGGTCGACCGTCACCAGCGATCGCACCGTCGAGTACTCGGACGGTCGCACCTACCCCCTGGTGGTCGTCGACGTCACCAACGAGTCGCACCCGTTCTGGACCGGCGCGGCGCGGGTGATGGACACGCAGGGACGCGTCGAGAAGTTCGAGCGTCGTTACGGCACCCGCACGAGAAAGGCCTGAACCGTGGCTGTTCCCAAGAGGAAGATGTCTCGCTCGAACACCCGCAGTCGACGCTCGCAGTGGAAGGCGACGCCGCCGGATCTGGTGTCCGTCACCGTCGGCGGCGTGACGCACCGGGTGCCGCGTCGGCTGGTGAAGGCGGTGCAGACGGGACTGTTGGACCCGTCACGACTGACCTGAGGGGTTAGCATCGCCGCATGAACGTCGACGTCACCCTGCTTCCCGGCATCGGGGTACGCAAGGACTTCGCGTTGTCCACGGGGCGACGCATCGGGGTCATCACGCGCAAGGACGGCACGAACGAGCTGATCGTGTCGAAGAAGGAGGACCCGGACTCGACGCAGGCGTCGATCACGCTGACGAACGAGGAGGCGGCGGCGCTCGGCAACCTGCTGGGCACGCCGCAACTCGTCGCGCAGCTGGGGGAGGAGCACCGCGACCTTCCCGGTATCCGGACCCGGCAGTTGCCGATCCACGAGGGATCCCGCTTCGACGGCCGACTTCTCGGCGACACCGCCATGCGGACCAAGACCGGGGTGTCCATCGTGGCGGTCATGCGGGCGGGGCAGGTCCAGCCGTCACCGCCGCCGGACTTCACCCTCGTCGCGGGCGATCTGCTCGTCGTCGTCGGAACGAGCGACGGTCTCGATCACGCGGCGAAGATCCTCGGTAGCTGACGGGTGGGAGAGACTGCGCTCGGATTGACCGAGCTGGGCGCTGTCTTCTTCGCGCTGGGTTTGCTCGCCAGGCTGGCCTCGCGGATCGGCATGTCCCCCATCCCGTTCTATCTCCTCGCCGGGCTGTTCTTCGGCAACGGCGGCATCGTCGAGCTCGACGGCATCGACGACTTCACCCATCTCGCGAGCGAGATCGGCGTGGTGCTGCTGCTCCTGCTCCTCGGGCTCGAGTACACCGCGAACGAACTGGTCACCGGGCTGCAACGGTCGTGGACCGCGGGCCTGCTCGACCTGGTGCTGAACTTCGTGCCCGGTGCGGTGATCGCGCTGATCCTCGGCTGGGGACCCATCGGCGCCCTGGTGCTCGGCGGTGTCACCTACATCTCGTCGTCCGGCATCGTCGCCAAGGTGCTCGGTGACCTGGGCCGACTGGGCAATCGCGAGACACCCGTCGTGCTGTCGATCCTGGTGTTCGAGGACCTCATGATGGCGCTCTACCTGCCGATCCTCACCGCGGTGCTCGGCGGCGTCAGCATTCTCGGCGGCGCCGAGGCCGTGGGCATCTCCCTGCTGGTCGTCGCCGTCGTGCTGGTCGTCGCACTGCGGTACGGGTGGGTGGTGTCGAAGGTGGTCGCCAGCCGGGACCGAGAGGTGGTGCTGCTGAAAGTCTTCGGGCTCGCCCTCCTGGTGGCCGGAATCGCGTCGGCGATGCAGGTGTCCGCGGCCGTGGGGGCGTTCCTGCTCGGCATCGCCATCTCGGGATCCACCGCCCAGGCCGCCACCCGAGTGCTCGAGCCCCTGCGTGACCTGTTCGCGGCCATCTTCTTCGTCGTGTTCGGATTCAACACCGATCCGCGCTCGATCCCGCCCGTCCTCGGGTACGCGGTGCTGCTCGCGGTCATCACCGCGGTGACCAAGGTGGCCACCGGCGCGTGGGCCGCGAAGCAGATCGGTGTGGGACAGCTGGGCCGGATGCGTGCCGGAGCGGCGCTGATCGCCCGCGGCGAGTTCTCCATCGTCATCGCGGGTCTGGCCGTCGCGGCCGGCGCCGTGGAGAGCGAGCTGGCCGCCCTCGCCACGGCCTACGTGTTGATCATGGCCGTCGCCGGACCCATCGCAGCCAGGGTCGTCGAGCCCGTGACGCAACGCGTTCTGGCCGCGCGGGGTTCGTGAGGTCCGGCGTCGTGAGACCGGCCTGCTGCAGCGATGCCTTCTTCGCCGCGAGCGCCGCCCGCGCCGCTGCCCGGTCCTGCGTCCACTGCGCGACGACCTCGTCGGCGTCGACGCGGCCGATGGGTACCTGAGGTCCCACGGGCGCCCGCAGCCAGTCCATGATGCGCGCGTTCAGATCCTTGACGATCGCGCGGACCGCGTCCTCGGATCGCACGTCCCGCAGCGCCTCCGGGAGACGCTCGACCTCCTTGCGCAGGCGGAGCGGCGTCGGCAGGAGAGCATCGCCCGAGAGGTTCTCGCGCTTCAGATACCCCCGCACCCAGGACAACTCGTCGGTGCTCGACGGCGGGATCGGCTTGCCGAGGCCCGGCAGGTTCTCGAAGGCGCCGTTCTCCTGAGCGGACGCGATCTGCCGGTCCACCCACGTCTGGACACTGATGTCCGACGGCTTGCGTTCCGTCATGCGACGACACCTCCTGCTGTGCTGCTGTGCCTACCCGACGGGGTCGGACCCGAGCCCTCTACCCGACGGGGTCGGACCCGAGCCCTCTACCCGACGGGGTCGGACCCGAGCCCTCTACCCGACGGGGTCGGACCCGAGTTCCTCCACGAACTCGCGGACCAGTTGCTCCGCGATCACCCGAGCCTTGACGTTGGCGGCCTGACTCATCGTCGCGATGTGGTCGAAGGCCGCCTCCGGCGACATCCGCTGCGTGACCATGAGCAGACCGACGGCCTGACTCAGGACACTGCGGCTGTCGAGCGCCGTGCGCAGTGAGGACACCTCGCGCTGCGCGCTGCCGAGCAGTTGCTCCCGCAGCCGGGCGAGCTCGAGGTGCACCCGGATGCGCGCGACGAGTTCCGCGGGCTGGAACGGCTTGGTCACGTAGTCGTCCGCACCGAGGCGGAGCCCTTCGACGACCGACTCGGATCCTGCGCGCGCACTGAGCAACACGATCGGGACGCGCACCAACCGGCCGTCGGACCGCGCCTCGTCGACGAGCGAGAGACCGGAGCGTCCCGGCAGCATGATGTCGCTGACGACGACGTCCGGCGGGTGGGCTCGGGCGTGCGCCATCGCGGAGTCGACATCGGCGAACATGGTCACGTGCCAGTTCTGCTCGCGGAGCAGTCCGACGAGGTAGTCGCGCATGTCGGCGTTGTCCTCGACGAGCACCACCTGGCGCTGATCGGGTGTCGGATCGGTCCGGACGCCGTCCAGCGGTCGCCAGGTGTCGGCTTCACCGATGTACCCGGCGCCCAACGCTTCCGCGACCTCGTGCGTGGTGGCGTCGGAGGCGGGCGGCGCGGACGCCACCGTACGGGGAAGTCGCACGGTGAAGGTGGACCCCGTGCCGTCCGGACCGGCGCTCACGTCGATGGTGCCGTGCAGGGCGGCGACGAGGTCGCGCACCAGGGAGAGTCCGACGCCGGACCCCTCGCGGCTGCGGCCGGCGACGGCGGCGACCTGGTAGAACCGGTCGAAGATCTTGGCTCGGTCGGCGTCGGGGACACCCGGGCCGGTGTCCGTGACGGTCAACGTCACCGTGTCCTCGTCGTCTCGCAGGCTCACGGTGACCGATCCCGCCGTCGTGAACTTGACCGCGTTGGACACCAGGTTCATCACCACGTGAGTCCACATCGTGCGGTCCATCTCGGCGAAGCGGTGGGTGACGCCGTCGAGCGCGAGGTGCAGCTCGACTCCGGCCCGCGCCGTCGCGTCGCGGAACATCGAGGCGCAGTCCGCAGTGAGCGACACGAGGTCGGTCGGTTCGAGCGACACGACGAATCCGTCGGCATCGCCGCGGGCGACGTCGAGCAGGGTGTCCACCAGTCGCTGCAGTCGGAGTGCCGCGCGCCGCGCGGTCTGCAGCGATCGCACCCGGTGCGGTGGCAGCGGGTTCTCCTGGTCGTCCACCACGTCGCCCAGCGGACCCAGCAGCAGTGTCAGGGGAGTGCGGAACTCGTGACTGACGTTCTCGAAGAACCGGGTCTTCGCGGCATCCAGCTCCTCCAGTTGGCGGGCCCGGCGGCGTTCTGCCGCGTACGAGTACGCGTCCGTCAGCGCCGTCGAGATGCGTCCGGCCACGAGATCGAGGAACACGCGGTACGGCTCGTCGAAGCGCCGCAGCGCACTGATGCCGGCCACGAGAACGCCGACGGGTCGGCCCGAGGACGCGTGCAGGGGGAGCACGACGGCGGTGGTGTCGACGGTTTCGCCGACGCCGCTCGCGCTGACGCGATCGATCACGTCGCGATCGACGGTCGTGGCGGTGTGCGGCCGACCGGGGAGCGTCGCGGACGTCGAGGCGACGGGGCGGATCTCGCCGAGCTCCGCGTCGTGGGTGGTACGGAGGTGGATGGACGCGAACGGCACGTCGGCCTCGTTGCCGGCGAGTAGGTCCAGCGACGCCCGGCAGACGTCGTCGATGTCACGGGAGGCCACGGAGATCGAGCCCAGCTGGTGCAGCACCGACATGCGGCGCTCCGCCAGCACCTGCTGGGTCACGTCGGTGGTGGCGACGAGGACCCCGTTCACCGTGTCGCCGGAACCGAGGATCGGGCTGTAGGAGAACGTGAAGAACGTCTCCTCGAGGTAACCGAAGCGGTCGAGCAGCAGCCTCTGCTCCGTGCGATGAACCGCCGTGCCGCGCAGAGCGTCGTGCGCCAACGGGCCGAGCTGGTCCCAGCCGACGCGCCAGCAGTCCGCGGCGCGCTGGCCCACCGCCTCGGGAAACAGGTCACCGGCCATCGGGGTGTAAGCGTGGTTGAAGAGCTGGACCAGATCCTCGCCCCACCACACGAGCTGCCCCACCTCGGACGGGAACAGTGTGCGGATGGCGGTCACCAGCGCGTCCGGCCAGGATTCGACGGGTCCGAGCGACGTCGAGGACCAGTCGAACTCGCGATGGGCGGTAGAGGTGGCGTCCGTGCCGGGGAACAGCTCGTCGCGGGTCGTCACGCGACCACGTGCGTCATGCGAGCACACCCGTCATGAGCTGTGTGCTGTCGTCGTCCCCGGCATTCCTCGTGAACCTTCCTCGCGCGTCTCCGTACAGTGTAAAGGTGCGCGCGGGGTGGTGACGACGTCGCGTGGATCAGGCCAGCGCACTCCCGGCGAGCCACTCGGACCACGGGACGCTCCAGTCACCGTTCTGCCACTGCTGCAGCGGTGCACCGCCGGTGTCGCGCACCTCGACGACGTCGCCGGGCACCGAGAAGTCGTAGAACCACGACGCGTTCGCCCGGCTCAGGTTGAGGCAGCCGTGGGAGACGTTGGTGTTGCCCTGTGCCCACACGGTGTCCTCGAGTTCGTGCAGGTAGATGCCGTCGTTGCTGATGCGCGTCGCGTAGTTGATCGATTCCTTGTATCCCAGGCGCGAGTTCACCGGCAGCCCGTACGTCGAGGAGTCCATGATCACCGGGTTCGCCTTGTCCAGCACGGTGTAGACGCCGGGCTGGGTCCAGAACGTCAACGTCTGGCCACCGACGGTCTCGCTGCCGCCCATGCCCATCGACGTGGGCATGGTGCGCACGAGCGTGCCGTTCTCGTACACCTCGACCTGCTTGGTGTCGTCGTCGGCGACGGAGACGTGCGAGTCGCCGATGGTGAACGACGTGGTGACGTCCTCCTGTCCGAAGAGGCCCTCGCCGACCTCGACGCCGTACACCTTCGCGGAGATCGTCACCGCGGTTCCGGGCGCGTAGTAGTTCTCCGGCCGCCAGTGGACGTTCTGGTCGTCGGCCCAGTACCAGGATCCGGTCACGGCGGGCGTGGTCTGGACCGACAGCGTGCGCTCGGCGGCGACGCGGTCACCGATGGGCTCGTCGAAGTGCACCACCGCGACGATGCCGACGCCGAAGGTGCCCCCGTCCGTGAGCAGGTTGCCGCCCGAGGTCACGAAGGAGGGCAGCGTGTAGTTGTCCGGCTCCACGGTCGTGAACGAACTCGTCTGCTCGTGTGCGGCGCCGTCGGTCGCCTCGGTGTCGATCTCGAGTGAGTACTGCTTCCCGTAGCCGAGCGTGGTGGCCGGCTTCCAGGTGGATCCGTCGGGTGTCACGACACCGTCGACGACGACACCGTCCGCGTTCGTCATCCGCACCGCGGTGATGGTGCCGTTGGACGCCGTCACGCTCACCGGCGCGAGCGGATTGACGTCGGCCGCGCCGTCCGGCGGGTCGAGGGTGACGGTCGGCGCGGGTGCGGCCTGCGTCGTCTCCGGCGCGCCGCCGGAATCACCTCCCGAGCCGCCGTCACCCGATCCGATGGTGCAGGCCGAGGCCAGCAGCATCACGAACGCGAGACACGCCAGGAGAACGGTGCGGAGAAGGGCAGGACGGGACGACATGCGGGTGCTCCGTAAGGTGCGGAATCGGGCAGCGCGACGACACGGCGCTGACCACCACGGTAGCGCGTGCGCGGCGCTCACCCCCGCCGAGCGGGACAGCGCGTTCGATGGAAGCATCGCGGGCATGACCACGACTCGCCGCAGATCCTCCGTCCCGGACGCGTTGCCGCCGCAGGTGGTCGTCCTCTTCGGAGCCACCGGAGACCTGGCCAAGCGCAAGCTGCTGTCGGGGATGATGCACCTCGTCCTGTCCGAACTGGCGCCGCGGATGCGTGTCGTCGGTACGTCGTTGCAGGAGATGACGTCGGACGAGTTCCGGGCGATGGCGAAGGAGGCGATCGAGCAGTTCTCCACGCGCACACCGACGGACGACGAGTGGGACCACTTCGCGACCCGCCTCACCTACGTCCCCCAGACCGCCGGTCCGCAGGCGTTGTCGGACGCGGTCGCGGCGGCGGAGAAGGAACTCGGGGACGGCGCGCAGCGGCTGCACTACCTGTCGGTACCGCCGTCCGCGGCGCTCGCCGTCATCGACATGCTGTCCGAGGCGGCGCTCGTGGAGCGGGCCCGCATCATCATGGAGAAGCCGTTCGGCACCGATCTCGCCAGCGCCGTCGCGCTCAACGCGGCTGTGCACGAGACCTTCGCCGAGGAGCAGATCTTTCGCATCGACCACTTCCTCGGCAAGGAGCCGGCGCAGAACATCCTCGCGTTCCGCTTCGCCAACGGTCTGTTCGAGCCGATCTGGAACCGCACGTTCATCCAACACGTGCAGATCGACGTGCCCGAGACTCTCGGACTGGACGGCCGCGCCGGCTTCTACGAATCGACGGGTGCCTTCAAGGACATGGTGGTGACCCATCTGTTCCAGGTGCTGGCCTTCACGGCCATGGAGCCGCCCACCGCGCTGGAACCCGAGGCGATCAAGGAGGAGAAGAACAAGGTCTTCCGATCCATGCTTCCCCTCGATCCGCGGAACGTCGTGCGCGGCCAGTACTCCGGCTACCGGAGCGAGAAGGACATCGCCCCCGACTCGGACACCGACACCTTCGTCGCCCTGAAGTGCCACATCGACAACTGGCGGTGGGCGGGCGTGCCGTTCTATCTCCGCACCGGCAAGAAATTGGCCGAGGGGCAGCGCATCATCTCGATCGCGTTCCGGGAGCCGCCCAAGTCGATGTTCCCGGCCGGTTCCGGTGTCGGCGCCCAGGGGCCGGACCACCTGACCTTCGACCTCACCGACTCGTCGAAGGTGTCGCTCTCCTTCTACGGCAAGCGGCCGGGCCCGGGCATGCGGCTGGACAAGCTCAGCATGCAGTTCGCGCTGCACGAGACCGAGAGTGCCGCAGACGTTCTGGAGGCGTACGAGCGGCTGATCCTCGATGCGATGCACGGGGATCACACCCTGTTCACCACGTCCGAGGGCATCGAACGGTTGTGGGAGGTATCGGCACCGCTGCTCGAGGACCCGCCGCCCGTCCGGTCCTACGCCCCGGGGTCGTGGGGCCCCAACGCGATCCACAGTCTGGTCGCGCCCGACGCCTGGCGGCTGCCGTTCGAGCGTGAGTGGCGCGGGGAGTGAGTCAGCCGCAGGTGCTCGGTGCCGGTGTCCCGGCGAACCGGCCGTCCAGCCATTCCGCCGGCGCACTCCCGAGGTTCAGGATGCCGTGGCCCTGCCCCGGTGCCTCGCGAAGTTCGATGGTGTCGCCGAGTGCGCACGCTCGCTGCACCGCGGCCACCGTCCACTCCGGGAGTGCGAGTCGGTCCAGTTCGCCGTAGCCGACGAACATCGGTGCTGTCGCCGCGGTGCCCGGCACTCCGGCCTCGGTGAGCCGGGCGCGCAGACGATCTGCGGCGGCCTGGTCCACCGGTGCGTAGTCCGCCGGTGTGACCGACTGGGCGATCGCGCTCTCGAGCCCGTCGTTCTCGCCCTCGCAGGCGGCGAAGACGTCCCGGCGTTCGTAGAGCGTGCCGCGGAGGTAGTCGGTCACCTGGAGGTCGGGGTGCGCGACGGAGAGACCTGTCAGGACCGACGGCAACAGCGAGACCTGTTCGGCGGTGAGCGTTCCGGCGACCATCGCGTCGACCAGCGGGCTCAGGTCGGTCGCGGGAGACATGCTGATGGTGCCGACGAGGCGGAGTCCGTCGCCGTAGTCGGCGGCCCGTTCGTTCGCGGCCCACACCGCCTGCCCGCCCTGCGAGACGCCGTACCCGATCCAGGAGTCGGACGTCGTCGGTTCCACCTCTCGCGCCGCGCGCACCGCGTCGATCACGTTGTTGCCTGCCGTGGCGGCATCGAGGTACGGGTGCGGACCCGGGGTGCCCAGGCCCTCGTAGTCGGTCATGGCGACCACGTAACCGTTGGCGAGGAACGGAATCACGGTGGTGACCGCCCCCAGCAGCCCGATGTGGGTGGACGGCGCGCATCGACTGTCGGTACCGGTGGTCGCGTGGCCGATGGAGACGACGGGCCACCCACCCGCCGGTGGGTCGCCGCGAGGAACGAGTACCAGCCCGCTCACCTCGGTGGCCGCGCCGTCGATGCCGGAGGTCGAACGGTAGAGCACCGTCTTCGACACCGCTGTCAGAGTGGAGAGTGCGGGGTACCCGGCGAAGTCACGGGGAGTGTCCAGAAGCGAGCCGGCGGCGACGTCGGCGAGGGAGTCGACGGCTGTCGCAGGTGCCGACTCTCCCGGCAGGACAGCGCAGCTCGCACAGAGAACGGTCAGCACCGACAGCCAGGTCGGCGCGACGTGGCGGCGCGCGGTCGTCGTCGACGAGCGCGGCCACCGCACGTCACTCGCCGTCGGAGCGCAGGTCGGCCGTGTTCCGGCTCAGCAGGCCGACGGGATCGGCACACGCGCGGGCGAGGGCCCGGTCCACCGTCTCGGTCTCGATCATGCCGCTGCAGAACGACGCCGAGTACGAACGGCCGCCCTGGACCTGCGAGACGAGGATCGAGATGCCGTCCGGGCCGTCTGGTTCGAGAGAAGCCGTCATCTGACGGGGTCGACCGTCGTCGAGCCAGGAGAGGTGGTCGTAGAGCGAGAGGGTGCCCAGGTCGCTCACCGCGAGTCGCGGTCGGTCGGGCACCGTGACGACGTCCTCGCTCGGCGCCGGCGCCGGGGCCGTCCGATGACCCTTGAGAGTGGCTCGGGCGTCGGCCATTCCGAGCACGGCGATGGGCCAGCCGGAGTCGATGACCTGCTTCATGACACCGGCGACATCACCCGGCGTCGGCAGCACGGGCAGGCGGATCGGGATACCGATCGCGAAGTTGCCGTGTTCCGCTCGGTGCTTCTCGTCGAGGTACCGGCGGCAGTTGAAGAGGATCATGACGTGCTCGTCGAGGGGCACACCCTCGGACCGTAGAGCGGCGACGAGCAGGGCCACCGAGACCGACGCGCCGGTGGCGCCCGGCGCGTTCGCCTTCGACCACGATCGCAGTGCTGCCACCTGCTCGGGACGCATGTAGGCCGCGCGCGCGGTCTTCGTCGACTCCCAGTGCTCGATACGGCGCGTCGGCACTCCGTCGGCCGTCGCGTCACGCCGCTTGTGGACGGCGCGCAGGCGCCGGAAGTCCTGCAGCGCGCGAGGGTTGGATCGGTAGTGCCGTCGCAGAGCGCTCCACGTGGCGTTTCTCGGCAGCGACGGCGCCATGCTGCGTGCCATCGCGAAGCCCGGGTCGCTGGCGGCGGCACCGACCATGGTCACGCCCATCAGGCCGTCGCCCACTCCATGGGAGTAGTGGACCACGGCGTAATCACCGCACAGCACGATCTCCACGGGGGCTCGCACGCCCTCGCGGGTACGCACGCGATCCATCAACTCACCGAGGTCGTCGGTGGCCAGATCCGGCCTGCTGGTGACGGCGGTGCCGGCGCCGATGTCGGTGCGGTACGCCCAGTGTCGCTGATCCGCACGCGGATCGAGACGGATGCGGGAGGTGGGGGACGCGTTCTCCGCCGCGGCGAGCATGGCCCGCGCAGCCTCGACGTCGAGCCCCGCCACGGGTCCCACGACCGCCAGGTTCTGGGCGGGCGCGAACGTGCGGTCGAGCTCGGTCGACGGGTACTCAGACTGCGGCATCGATCACCTCCTGCATCCGTGAGCGGAAGTTGGCTCGCGAGAATCCTTCCGCCCAGACGCGGATCTGCGCTCGATCGAACTGGGCCGGATCGAACGTCTTCATGGCATCGGCGAAACCGGTGACGATCTCGTCGTCGGTACCGGGCTGCACGTGCAATCCGGTGGTGCCGTGGATGACCGAGTCGACGGCGCCACCCTCACCGAGCGCGATGACCGGGGTACCGGTGGCCATGGACTCGACGGGAACGATGCCGAAGTCCTCGATGCCGGGCATCAGCAGTGCGCGCGTGGAGCGGTGGAGTTCGAGCAGTTTCTCGTGCGAGACGCGGCCGAGGAACACCGTCTTCGGTCCGGCGAGGGCGCGGCACTGCTCCATCGCGCGGCCGTCCCCGGCGACGATGAGCGGTACGTCCGCCAGGGCCGCCGCACGGATCGCGATGTCGGGACGCTTGTACGGCACCAGGCGACCGGCGAGTAGGAAGAAGTCCTCACGCTCCACCGTCGGATCGGGAGTGAATCCCTCGGTGTCGACGGGTGGGTGCACCACCACGGCGTCGTCTCGTCCCCACCAGCGTGAGATGCGGTCCGCGACGGCGGTCGAGTTGGCGACGACGGTGGTCAGACGCGGCGCAGCTCCTGTCTCGCAGCGCCGTGCGACGGCCGACAGCGCCGTGAGGATCGCAGCGCCCGCGCGGCCGCCGCCTTCACCCGCCCGCAGTTCCGGATCCCACGCCCAGCGCGCCGGACTGTGCACGTAGGCGATGACGGGAGCATCGGTCGCGTGCACGGCCTGCGTCGCGAAGGCGTGGTGGCTGACGACGACGGCCTCGGCGTCTCGCAACGGCAGACGACGGAACGCCGTCGGCATCAGCGGCAGGACCGGGGCGTAGGACCGCTGACCGATGCCGTTGTAGATCGAGTTGAGCCACGTGGTGTTCGGCGGCGTCGTCAGCCCGGCGGGAGTTCCCTCGGGACGTGCGATGGGTGCAAAGACGCGCGCGCCCGGCCACTGCAGAGCGAGTTGTTCGACGACGTGCTCGGATCCGGCGATCTCGGTGAAGCGCTCGTGGACGATCGCGATCTTGTCAGTGTCTGGCATTGTGTCCGACCTGTTCCTCGGGGCGCTGGGAAGCCGTGCGTCCACCCGGAGCGGGATCGGACCGGCGCTTGCGGCCGGACGGTTGCACGACGAGGTGAGTGTGGATCCCGAACGTCCGCAGCTGCTTCAGCACTCCCTCGGCAGCTCGGCGGTCGCGTCCACCGGACGACAGTAGTACCACCGCGGTCTCGACGTCGTGCACGTCGATGAACGTCCACCACTCGCTCGTGAGGTCGGCCCCGACGAGAGCGTCCGGGTGGCGGGGTTGCCCGCCCGTGGAGAGGGACGTCGGAGCCGGGTACACGGCATCGTCACCGACGAGCACGAGCACGTTCTGCTCGGTGCGGCCGTGGGCGGCGTGCCGCGCGCCGGCCGACCGGGTGCCGTTGCCGTTGGACGACGGCGCGCCCCGGTCGGATTCCGCAGCCGACGCGGCCACCGTCGCGGCGACGACGGGCGGCAGGCCCGTGGTCACCGTCGGATCGAACTCGGCCTGGTACTTGCGGGCGACGCGGCGGGCCCACGCGGGGCGCGGTCGGCGCCCTAGTCGGCTGCGCAGCAACACGATCAGCTCGGCGGAGACGATGAACGCCACCAGGCCCGCGACGGAGGCCTCCGAGGCCGGCATCGGTGAGACGGGGGCGGTGCTCTGCTCGGGCACGGCGAGCACCGCCAGTTGGTTCCCGCCGCCCGTGCTCTGGAGCTGCGTCAACTGGTCGCGGAGGTCGGCGAGCGACTGGTCCGATGCGGAGCGGGCGGGGTCGCCCGGAATGAGCTGGGAGTTGCGCGCCTCCTCGGCGGCGATCGAGGCCTGGACCTGCTCGAGCTGCCCCTGTGCGTTGCGGGCGGCGTTGGCCGACGACGCCTGCGACACCGTGGTCACCGTGGTGCGCGCGACCTCGAGGGCGAGCTCGGGGGAGTCCGCGGTGACGGTGAAGGTGAGCAGCGCCGGCGACGTTCCGGGGGCGAGTTCGAGGTGCGAGGCGAGCTCACCGGCGTCCCAGCCGGTGTCGACCTGCGACAACACTTGGTCGAGCACGTCGTTGTCCGCGGCCAGCCCGATGAACGGGGCGCGCAGCTGCTCGATGAACGCGTCGCCGGGGATCACCTCGCCGGTCGCCCGAATCTCCGTCACGATGGACGCCGCGTACTGCTTCTCGGTGCCGTACTCACGGAGGGCGAAGACGCCGGCGCCGACGATCAGCGCGATGATCAGAGCGGGAAGGAACGCACGTCCCAGTTCCCGCATGTGCCCGGCGAGATCTATCGGCGGAGGTACGTCTCCGCGGTGCACGGGGTCGTCTACGGGCGCCAACCGAATCTCCTCGAGTTGCTGGTGCGCGTGCGGTCATGCCCGGTCGACGGCATGTTCCATTCGATACTACGCAGGGACCGAGACCATTCCGGCGAAGGCGAATTGCCGTGTGTCACCGTTCGGGACATTGGTTCGCGGGCCGTCGAGAAACCGACGAGGACCCCATTCTGAACGTGGAAAGAATGGATGATGGCTCTTTCGATCGTGGCATTCATGCGGTCAATTCCGCCAACAATCGGGGGAGCGTGCGCGCGATGTCGTGACGCGTCGCGACGGTGTCCCGCGCGCGTGCTCCCATGTCCGCGCGCGCCGCGTCGTCTGCGAGCACCCTTCGCAGAGCGTCGGCCAGTGCCGCCGCGTCACCCGGCGGGACGAGCACGCCCTCACCGCGAGCGAGGAACTCGGTCGGACCGCCGTGATCGGTGGCCACGACCGGCACCCCGTGGGACATGGCTTCGAGTACGGACAAGGGCCCCGCCTCGGGGAGAACGCTGGCCGACACCACGACGTCCCACCGGCGCAGCGCGCTGTCGGGATCGACGTGCCCGAGGAAGCGGACACGTCCGGCGAGATCGGGACGTGCTGCACGCGTGTGTAATTCGTCGACGTACGACTGATCGCCGGAGAAGCTGCCGCCGGCCAGTTCGACCACCACGTCGTCGAGCGTCGCGACCGCGTCGAGCAGGACGAGGTGCCCCTTCCACGGAGTGAGCAGAGCCAGCATGCCCACGACGGGCGGCGAGTGGGTGGGGGCCGCGAAGTCCGCCACGGGCCACGGCACGCCGTAGGGCACGATCTCCACCTCGATGCCCAGGTCACGTACCGGTGCTGCCGCGGCGGACGTGCACGCGACCGCGCGGCGGACGGCGCCTCGACTCGCCGATGCCACGGCGCGCTGGCGTCCCGCCGCGATCGCGTCGTGCACCAGCCAGGCGACACCGTGCGGTGGCCGGGCGAGTCGCGCTGCGGGAAGGGCGAACAACGAGTTGACGACGGTGTGGGTCGCCGGCCGTCGCGTCACCGCGCGCAGCGTCCGCGCCGCGGACACCCATCGCGCCGCCATCCGCGCCGCGGCGCCGATGCGGGCGACGCCCTGCTCTCCGCCCAGGCCCAGTTCGGGGATCGCGACGTGCACCGCGGCGTCGGGCAGCGCCTCGGACAGCGCCCCGACGGGGCAGACGACGGTGACGCCGCCCGGCCCCCGCAGTGCCTCGGTCACCAGAGACAGCAACATCTTCTCGGCGCCCGAGATGTTCGCGGTGTGCGCGACGAACACGGTGGTGCGATCCGCAGTCACGGGGCGACCTCCGGGTCAGGTGCAGGTGCAGGGGCAGGAGAGTTGCTGCGCGAGTCGCGCTTGGACAGGAGGAACCCGCACGCGGCGACCAGGAGCGCCGCGACGACCGAGATCAGGAACCACAGGGACGGTGCCGCGTCGACGAGCAGGGTCGCCCCGACGGTCACCGCGGCCGTGACGACGGCGAGGACGAGGATCGGCGACACGGCGAGCAGCCCCGACATGGGCATGCTGCGCTCGATCACGACCCACAGCATGATCACCGTGACACCGAACGTGACGACGGTGGCGATGGCGGATCCGTTGTAGGACAACCGCGGGATGAGCGCGACGTTGAGGCCGATGTTGAGAGCGAGGCCGAACAGCGCGACGAGCGGGTAGTGCCGCTGCATCCCCGCGGAGGCGAGCAGGAAGATGCCGAGCAGGATGAGCGACATGATCGCGGCACCGAGGACGAGGAGCCGTGCTGCGTCGGAACCGGGGGCGAAGCGCTCGCCGTAGAGCAGGCGGACGAGCGGCTCGGCGGACGGCCAGAAGCCGGCGACGGCAACAGCGCCGAAGGTGGCGAAGTACAGTCCGGCGGAACGGGATCGGGCGCGGAAGGTTGCGGTCTCGTGCGGCCAGGCCGCCACGAGGAGGGTGCTCACCGGCGCCACGGCGGCCAGCGCGATGGTGTCCATCATGTCGGAGAACTTGTAGCCGATGGAATACAGGCCGACCGCGTCGAAGGTGTCGAGAAGACTCAGCATCAGGACGTCGATCTTCAGCATGGCGATGGTCAACGCGAAGCCGATCGCGAGGGGAATCGCCTCGCGAAGGTAGGCACCCCACCGGTGGACGTCGATGTGACGAGACGGGCGCAGCCCCACCGACCGCCGCCGCACCGCGAGACCCTTGCCGACCGCCCGGAACGCCTCGTTGAGCACTGCCGGCAGCACGAAGATCAGCAGCACCGGCGCGAAGACGGCGGCGAGGATCGTGAGCACCAGCTGCAGGCCCTGGCCCAGGCTCTCGATGACCGCGACCAGCAACAGTCGATGGCGAGCCTGGAACAGCACCGACAGCGCGTGGGACGGCGTCGCGAACACCACGACGAGGCCGCCCAGCGCGGTCGCCGCGATGACCTCACCGGGGTACTGCAGCACCACGACGTAGCCGACGGCGAGCACGTATCCCACGAGTCCGAGAACGGTGCGCAGTGCGAGGAACGACGAGGCGGTGCGGCCGATCTCCTCGGCGTCGTCGTCCATCAGTCGGGCCAGGACGACGCGGCCGACGCCGAGGTCGGTGACGACGGACATGAGCCCGAGCAGCGCGAAGACGAAGCTGAACTGGCCCCACCCCTCGGGGCTCAGCGAGCGGGCCACGATGACGCTGCCCACCCAGCCGAGTCCCGCCACGATCACCCGGGAGATCAGCACCGCCACGGTCGCCCGCGCCGCCGCCTTCGGATCGGCGGCGAGCGCACGATAGTCGGGTGCCGCAGTCTCAGGTGTCGCAGTCTCAGGTGCCGCAGTCTCAGGTTCGGGGGTGACGGCACCCTCGACGGTGATGTCGTCGTCCATCAGAGCAGGCCCGCGTCCCGGTAGGCGTCCGCGGTGCGCTCGGCGGTCCGGGCCCACGTGAGGTCGGCCATCGCGTGCAGGGCCTCGGTCACCAGGTCCGCGCGCGCCGTGTCGTCGAACATCAACGGGCTCAGCGCCTCCGCCCAGTCGTCGACCCGCTCGTTGTCGAGCAACACCGCACCCTTGCCCACCACCTCGGGCAGGGCGCCCACCGCGCTCGCGACCACGGCGCCGCCGCACGCCATCGCTTCGACCGGGGGCAGCCCGAAGCCCTCGTAGCGCGACGCGTACGCGGTGACGGTCGCCGCCGCGTACAGCGCGGGCAGGTCCTCCACGTCGACGTAGCCGAGCCCGTTCGCGTAGCGGGGTGCGTCCGGGCCCGTGGATCCCGCGCCCGCCAGGAAGAAGGGCACGCCGAGCTTCTCGGCGGCGTCGGCGACCAGCTGCACGTTCTTGCGCGGTTCCACGGTGCCCACCTGCATGACGAAACGTTCGGGCAGGCCGTACTTCGCGCGCACCGTCTCCACCGCGCCGTCCTCCGGTGGCATGGCCCAGGCTGCCGGTGCGAGTTCGACGACCGCGGCATCGCGGCCGCTGACGGCCTTGATGCGGTCGGCGGTGAACTGCGAGACGGCGATGAGCAGATCGGCCTTGCGCAGCGACCGTCGGACGAGGCGCTGTTCGCCGGCGGCGCGGAAGCGACTCGACGCGGACGGCATGTCGATGACCGAGATGTCGTGCACCGTGGCGACGGTGGCGCCCCGGCCGACGAGGGGGAGATCCACGTCGAGCCCGTGGACCACGTCGTGCGACCCGACCGGGAGCGCGCCGAGCACCGCGCGGACGGCACCGCCGGACACCGGCCGGGGGAGCGCGTCGACGCCCGACGGTAGCTCGCTGATCGCGTCCTTCTGCACGACGGCGGCGAGGTCCGTTCCGGGGAGACGGCCGGGCAGCTCCCTCAGGAGCTCACGGATGTACGTCTGGACGCCGCTGCCGCCGGGGCGGAGGGCGAGGGCCCCGAAGACGATTCGTGTTGTGCTGCTGCGCATCCCACAACTCCTAACAAGAGCCAGAAATAGACGTCGATAGGGAAGATCTCGAAATAGGTGGCCACCAGCGACGCGAACATCGCCGCGACGATGGAGGCGCCGACACCGAGTGTCAGTGCGCCGTCCTGACCGGGGAGGGTGCGGGAGAGTCGCGTGCACCAGATCAGGGCGGTCACCAGGAGCGCGAGGACGGCCCACAGTCCGATCGGACCGAGTTCGAGAGCTGTCTTCACGTAGTAGTTGTCGGGCTGGTAGTTGGTGGACAGCCCGAGCGATCCGGTGATGTTCTCACCCTGCGCCGACGAGATCCGGTCCGCTGCCGCACCACTCGACCCGAGCCCCTCGCCGAGCCAGTGGGTGCGCACCTTCTCGATGACCTCGTTCCATCGACCGCCGCGTTCGTTCAGGCTGCTCGACGAGAAGAAGACCGACGTGATCTTGGGAACGAACGGCAGGATCGCGCCGACGAGCGCCGCCATGATGACGAGCAGGCCGCCGAGTGCCCGGAACCGGATGATGGTCATGTAGATCAGCCCGACCGCGAGTCCGAGCAGCGCCGCTCGCACGATGGCACTCGACATGGCGACCACCATGAACGGACTCGCGCACAGGAACAACAGATTGCGCCGGCGCATGGGGTTCGCGAGCGCCACGGCTCCGCCGACGAGCAGCGACAGCATCACGTAGAGCCCGAACGGGAACGGCAGGTTGAACGTGCTGAACGTGCGGAGCAGACCGCCCGACGTCCGGACCTGGGTGCCGTACTCGTAGCCGATCGCCACGAGCGCTGCCGGTCCCACGAGCAACTGGGCGATGCCGACCAGGGACGTGAACGCGCCCATGCCCATGAGGATGCTGACGAGATGATCCCGATCGCGGGCATCGAACGGCGCGAGCCACAGGGTCGCCACCAGCAGCAGGTAGAAGAACGTCACCTTGATGCCGACGAAGCCGATGACGCCGAACGACAACAGCGCCGACGCCGTCCCGAACACCACGAACAGGGCTGCAGCCGGCCACCAGGGCATCAGCAGTGTCGGACGACGCGGGCCCAGCGCTCGACTGCGCCGGATCCAGGCACTGCCGAGCGTGAAGATCACCAGGCCCTCCTTCCAGCCGGCGACGAAGCCGGGCAGAGGAAGGATGGCGAGGAGACCGTTCAGCGGGACGAACGCGGCCAGCAGGAGTACACCGAGCTGCGGTCGGTGAAAGACCGCGCGCGCCAACAGAAAGGCGACGACCAGCACGACGACCGCGGCAAGACCCTCGAGGACGATCAGCACGACGGGACCGCCGACACGGTCAGTCTTCCGCCTTCTTCAGGACCGCGGCGATGGTGAGGAACAGGATCTTGATGTCGAGGGACAGCGACCAGTTCTCGATGTAGTAGTTGTCCCACTCGGCGCGGTCGGCGATGGACGTCTGTCCGCGCAGTCCGTGCACCTGCGCCCACCCGGTGACGCCGGCCTTCACCCGGTGGCGCTCACCGTAGCGGCGGATCTGCATCTCGAACAGATCCACGTACGCAGGGCGCTCCGGTCGGGGACCCACGAGGCTCATGTCGCCGCGAACGACGTTGAGGAGCTGGGGGAGCTCGTCGAGCGACGTCTGGCGCATGATCTTGCCGATACGCGTCCGGCGATCGACGCCCTCGACGCCGCCCGGCGCGGAGCCCTCGACGCGAGCGAACTCGGCGTCCGACGCTCGCGGCGGGCGCATGGACCGGAACTTCAGACAGCCGAACGAGTTTCCGTCGCGGCCGATGCGCTCCTGGGAGAAGAAGACGGGCCCGGGTGAGCTCGTCTTGACCAACAGCGCGAGCACCAGGAAGACGGGGGAGAGGACCAGCACGCCCAGTCCGGCCAGGGTGCGGTCCATGACGCCCTTGACGACGAACTGCCATCCCTTGGGGTCGGTGTGCGGCAGCACCATCAGGGGCAACCCGCCGAGATGCTCGACGCGGGTCCGCACGCCGACGGTGTCGAACAGGCGCGGTACCAACCACACTCGCATGCCGTTCGAGTGGGCGGTGCGGATCGCCTTGACCAGACTCTCGGTGGGAACGTCCGAGAATCCGATGACGAGTTCCTCGGCGCCCGTCTGCTCGATGGCGTGCGCGAGCTGCGCCGGTGTGCCCATGTAGGGGACGGCAAGCGCCTCCGGAGTGTCCGGCTGCGGATCGACCGCGGGCGCCTTGTCGAGCACGCCGACGGGGTCGAGGCCGTACTCGGGGAACTGGTGCATGCGAGACGCGAGCTGGTGGGCGATCGGTCCGCCGCCGATGATCAGAGTCGGGGCCGCCGACCCGTGCTTCACACGGAAGTATCGCTGGATCGCGGTGCGCAGGAACCGCGCGAAGGCCACCAGGATCGCCGCGGCGATCCACACCCGGACCATGAAGAGGCCTGGCCGATACTCCGTGCCGATGACCAGGAGAATCGTCAGCACCAGCAGGGTGGCGAGCGCGACCGATGTCTCGACGGGACCGATCTCGTCCAGGAAGTTCCGGCGGAGTCCGCGTCGGTAGAGCGAGCGGGACGCCAGGATGAGCAGGACCAGCGGCACGAACAACCACGGCACCCAGCCGTAGTCGATGTCGCCCGTTCCCGGCCAGAACCTCGCCACGACGACAGCCACGATCGCTGCCGTCGCGTCCGCCGCGACGGTGACCATCGTGTGTGCGGGATCGACGCGAAGACGGTCCGCTATTCCACGTTCGTTGGACACCCTCGTGGCAGGGGCGTTGCGTAGCAACGTATCTCGCGATTCCAGTGTTTCGGACACAGGATTCACTCCGTACGGACCTAGTGATTGACCGACCGAGGTCAACACTAGTCCATTCTTTGGAGTTGTCTTCTCAGAATGGTCACGGCGCCATTACGGAAAAGCGACCGATCGACAGAGAAACGGCGCAGAAATACAGATCACGCCCGGAATGGTTCGCTCACTCGAAAATTCGCTCGCGAACCATCCACGCGATGTCCTTGAGTACCTGTACGTGACCCGTCGTCCACTGACGTGGCTCGGCGTCCCAGACGCACAGCGTGCCCACCGCGTGACCGCCGTCGTCCACCAACGGGATGCCGAGGTAGGAGATGAAGGTCTTGTCCAGCACGCCGGGGTGGTTCATGAACTTCTCGTCGAGGCGGGCGTCCTCCACCAGCAGTGGTTCACCCAGGGCCACCGTGTGGCGGCACATTCCGGCCTCGAGGGGAATCTCCCGAGGTCGTTCCTCCTCCGGCCCGAAACCGACAGCGCTCTTGATGAACTGTCGGTCCTTGTCGATCAAGGAGATCGAGGCGCCCGGCGTGGACAACGCGTCCGCGGCCATGGCCACGATGCGGTCGTAGGCCGGTTCGGACGGGGTGTCGAGCAGCCCGGTGGCCTCGACGGCGCGCACGCGATCGGGATCGGTGACGATCGCGGGCATGTCGGATGCCGCCGGAGGTGTGGACGCGGGCGTGTCGGGCACCGGATCCGCCGTCGACTCGAGGCGCTTGAGCAGATGGCCGAGATCGGTGTCGTCCGCCTCGGCAAGTTCTTTCACCAGGCGTGTCATGACGGCGCGCCGAACATAGGCGGGCACCGTCTCGCCCACCCTCACGGCCTGCTGTTCCAGAACCTCGTTGAGGCGGGCGTCGAAGCCGTCGTTTCCCGTCGTCATTTCGCCGATACTAATGCAGGCTTGTACGGGATCGAGCGATGTGGAGAATCATCGCAGCCGGAGCCTCGCCGGTGTCCGTTTTCGCTGGTACGCCCCGCGCGGCCGCCGCTGTTAGCCTGGGCCGGTGCTCACCGATCGGTCTGTTTCGCGTTCGAGGCCGACTCGGCGCGGAGCCGGTGCCGGGTTTCTCCGGCGATGCAGCGTGTCCGGCGCCGCTGTCCTTCTCGTTCTCGTCGGTGTGCCGGCACCGGCATCCGGCGTTCCGTCGGGCGAGGTACCGCGGTGCGTCGCGGAGTCCGACGGCGTCCGGGTGGGCGGATCACCCGGCGGCTCCTTCGGATTCCTGTCGGACGAGGACCTCGGACGCGAACTCGACATCGCGAAGAACGCGGGCATGTTCTCGGTCCGCATCGACATCGACTGGTCGGTGGTGGAGCCGCAGCCCGGTCGGCGCGACTGGTCGTCGACGGACAGAGTGGTCGACGCCATCGTCGCTCGGGGTATGTGCCCGTACGCCATCGTGACCTACGCACCTGCCTGGGCGCGTGTGGCGACGGCTCGGGATCAGCCCTACGCCCGGCCGGCGAGTCCGGACGCGTTCGGGGCTTTCGCAGCACTCGCCGCGGAGCGGTACCGCGACCGAATCGTGTTGTGGGAGGTGTGGAACGAGCCGAACATCACCACCTTCTTCACGCCGTTGCCGGACCCGACGGTGTACGCGCTGATGCTGCGCGCGACGTACCGCGCCATCAAGAAGGTGCAACCCGAGGCGCTGGTGCTCGCCGGCGGCATGGCTCCCGCGGTGAACAACGGCACCAACATCTCGCCGACCGCATTCCTCTCGTCGCTCTACACCCTCGGGGCGAATCGCTACTTCGATGCCTTCAACGTCCATCCGTACACGTGGCCGTTCCTTCCGAACGATCTGTCGACGGCTCCGTGGAACACCGCGATGGCGATGTGGTCGATGCACGATGTCATGAGCGCCGAGGGTGACGGCGACAAGCAGATCTGGATCACCGAGATGGGCGCGCCCACGGGAACGAACGCCAACGCCATGAGCGAGGAGGGGCAGGCCGAGTCCATCGGCATCATGCTCAATGCCCTTCTCGGCAATTCCTGGCTCGGGCCCGCGTACGTCTACAGCATGCGCGACTCGGGCAACGACCGATCCGACACCGAGCAGAATTTCGGAATGGTGCGCCGCGATTTCTCGCCCAAACCCGCGCTCGCCGAGATCACGGAATTCACGGCAGAACATTCCGGCTGATGGTGCTGGGCCGGCGCAGTGTCGAACCTGAGGTCGCCCTCGGCTCACCGTCTCGTATTCGATCAGTCGTCCGGCGGCGGTGCGAGGTGCCGTTCCGGGAAGTTCAGGTGGTTCGGGATGCCGTGCCGACCCTCGTCGATGACGGTAGGCGGATGCCACAGCACTGTTCCCGGGTACGGATGACTCGGGGGAGCGGTGCTGGTGGCCCACTGTCCGGCACGTTCGCCGACGAGCGGATGGTGGACGTCGCACGCCAGCGCGAGGTCGTCGATGTCGGTGAGGCCGCCCGCCGCCCAGTCGTCGACATGGTGGGCCTCGCACCGTGACGCGGGGGCCGAGCATCCCGGTCCGGTGCAGCCGCGGTCGCGTGCGAACAGGGCGAGCCGCTGGTCGGTGCTCGCGCACCGGCGGGCTCGGGCGAAGTGCAGCGTGCTGCCGGTGGCCCCGTCGAAGACGCGGAGATAGTGGTGCGCCTCGGCCGCCAGCCTGACGACATCGGCCACCGGGACCGCGGACCCGGTGGCGGTGAGCCCGAGACCCGCTGCGGCGGTGAGCTGGTCGAGTGACACCGACACGACGACGGACAGCGGCAGGCCACGATGCTGTCCGTGTCGTCTTGAGGCCAGCGAGTCCTTCAGGAGGTACGTCAGTGCATCGTGATTGCGCTGGCCGGGTGTGCGGTGGTCCCACTCGGCCTCCCGGTCGTCCGGCTGTTCTGCGCTGTCGGCCGGTGTCGCGTCGGTGGAAGTTGCGTCCTCGGTCCGAGGCGGGTCGTCGAGATCGACAGCTGGGGGAGTGCTTTCGGAGTTGTTCGTTCCGGGTGCCGCGAACTTGGCGAGGAACGCGTCGAGGAGCGCGCGCAGCACCGGGTCGACGCAGAAGCGGCCGCTCGACATCGAGTCGGGGCCTTGGGGGTCGATCTCGAAGAAGCGCTTCCGGGCGCGGTCGCGATCGTCGGGCTCGGCACCGTCGGGATCGAGGTACTCGGTGAGGCGCGTCGCGATGGCCGTGAGCTCCTCCGGTCCTACCGTGCGCGCCAGGTCGGCGAGAGTCTGCTCGGCGGCGTCGCGGGTCTCGGCATCGACGGTGTGAGGGAGCTTCTTCAGGAACGAGCGGATGATCGAGACGTGCGCGTCGGCCAGCGCGCCGTCCCGCGCTGCCGCGGCCGTGTGGGTCAACGGCGAATCGAGCGTCTCACCCGTCATGGTGGTTCCGGTGCCGAGATCGCGGGCCACGGCGAGGCGGGATGCCGCAGCAGCTGTGGTGATGCGCAGCATATGGGCCAGCGCGTGCGGAACGCCGCTCGCGCCGATCGCACCGAGCACAGAGTCGAACCCCGAGCCGGCCACCAGGCCGTTGAGCCAGGTGTGTGACGCGCCGGTGAGCAGGCGCCGGGTGTTCTCGGCTCCGCAGATCAGCGCCAGTCGGTCCTCGCTGGTGAGCGTCGACGCGTCGAGCACGGCGATGCCCTCGACCGCGGAGCCGAGCTGGGCGAGCAGCGCGCACACGCGGGGATCGTCGACCGGTGCGGCCACAGCGGGCAGCGCACCGACACGTCGGCCCATCTGCACCTGCCAGGCCGACCCTGGATCCCCCGATTCCATGACCTCAGACTACAGGGAATCGAACACATGTTCGATAGTGGATGTCACCAAGTATGGACAGAGAACTGCCCACCGTTCACAGGTGAACGGTGGGCAGTCGTCGATGCGCGTCGGTGTCAGCGCGAACGGTAGCTGTGCGACATCTGGCGTCCCCGGAAGTCCAGGTCGCGTCCGCCGGACAACAGTGCGACCGCGAGTGCTGCGGCGCCGACGAGTGTCAGTGTGATCATCATGTGCTTCCTCCGATCGTGCTGAGGTCGGTTCCCCTGACCGGCCCCGGCGGGAGCGTGTCCCGCCGTGCTCCATGATTGCCCGCTGCGAGGCGGTTTCCACCGGAATGAGGGGCACCCCACGTGGCGCCGATCGGGGCAACGACGGTCACAACTGAGTGTGACGCGAGGTCACGGCTACTCGCGCAAGCCGTCCGCCAGCTCGAAGACCCGGCCCACGTAGCGGGAGACGAAGACGTCGAGTGCGTGGTCGGACAACTCCAGGCACCCCACCCGTCGGAACCAGTGTTCGAGGTCCACCAGCTTGTCGCCGAGGGCCACTCGATGGTCGTCGAGAGCCCGGAGCTCGTCCGCGACCGCGCGCAGCTCGAGCACCTTGTCGTTCACCGAACTCTGCGTCGCACCCACCTCGTCCATGACTGAAGAGCCTAGCCGTGATCGAACATATGTTCTAGTCCGGAATCCGATGCCGGAGCGGTACGGTGACGCCGTGCCGAACCGCTCCCGCCGCCTGATGCGCGCCCTGGTGACCCTGACCGCCACGACGTCCGTCGCGCTGACCCTGACGGGTGTGGCGCAGGCGCAGGACCGCGATCCGGGCACTCTCGTCGGATCGACGGCGTCACCGGCTCCGATTCCGGGAAGTGTCGACGCCCGGCGCATCACCTACTGGTCGGTGGGCTCGCAGAACGAGCCGGCCCTGAGTACCGGTGGCGTCCATCTGCCGCCCGGTGAGGCGCCCGAGGGCGGTTGGCCCGTCATCGCGTGGGCCCACGGCACGTCCGGGCTCGGTGACGACTGCGCTCCGTCGGTCGTCGGTCCCACGTTGCCGGACCGCGACTTCCCGTATCTCACGACGTGGCTCGACCGCGGCTACGCGATCGTCGCCACGGACTACGTGGGTCTCGGTACCCCCGGCGTGATGCCGTACCTGGACGGCAAGGTGCAGGCACACAGCGTCGTCGACAGTGTCGCTGCCGCACGGGAACTGGAGCCGACGCTGTCGAATCGCTGGGTCGCGATCGGTCAGTCCCAGGGCGGCGGCGCCGCGGTGACGACCGCGCGGTACGCCACCGAGTACGGCGGCGACGGCCTGGACTACCTCGGTGCCGTCGGTACCGGTGTGCCGGCCAACATCGAACTCGCTCTGCTTCCGCTCGGACCCGGAGTCCCGCCCGTCGCGATTCCGGACGGTCTGACGTCGTACGTCTTCTACATCCTGGCGGGGTTGCGGGCCGCCCATCCGGAGATCGATCTGAACTCCTACCTGACTCCGCTCGGCCGGCAGTGGGTGGACACCGCCGAGACGCAGTGCGCCAACCCGTTCCACGACGCGGTGTCCGGGCTGCGACTCGGCGACATGTTCTCGCGGCCGTTGGCGCAGATTCCCGACGTGTACGGACTGCTGAACGACTACATGGGCGTGCCCACCTCCGGGTACGACCGCCCGGTGTTCATCGGTCAGGGTCTGCGGGACGTCGACGTGCCGGCGCCGTCCGCCCTGTCGCTCGCGGCGGCCATGACGGCCAACGGCGAACCGCTCACCTTCCGGACCTACCCGGGCGATCACAGTCAGACGTTCCGGGACTCGCAGCCCGACGCCATCGCGTTCGTCGACCGGCTGTTCGGGCGCTGACACCGGCCGCCCCCGTGTCCTCTCAGCAGCGTCTCAGTCGTCGGGGCGACACTGTTCCCATGCGTGTACTGGTGACCGACGACGATCGTGCCGTTCGAGAATCGCTGCGACGGTCGCTGACCTTCAACGGGTACACCGTGGACCTGGCCACCGACGGTCTCGACGCCCTCGAGAAGGTCGCGGCCGAGCGACCGGACGCGCTGGTCCTCGACGTCATGATGCCCAGGCTCGACGGGCTCGAGGTGTGCCGTCGGCTGCGCAGCACGGGCGACGATCTTCCGATCCTGGTCCTGACGGCTCGTGACTCCGTGTCGGAGCGAGTCGCGGGCCTCGATGCCGGGGCGGACGACTACCTGCCCAAACCGTTCGCGCTCGAGGAGCTGTTGGCACGGCTGCGCGCATTGTTGCGACGCACCGGTGGGGAACTGGGTCCCGACAGCGAGGCCATGACGTTCGCCGATCTGTCACTCGACCCGGTCACGCGCGAGGTGCGACGGGGTGAACGGCCGATCAGCCTCACCCGCACCGAGTTCTCGTTGCTTGAGATGTTGCTCGCCAACCCCCGACGGGTGCTCAGTCGGAGCCGCATCCTCGAGGAGGTGTGGGGCTACGACTTCCCGACGTCGGGCAACGCCCTCGAGGTGTACGTCGGGTATCTACGACGCAAGACCGAGGCCGACGGCGAGACCCGTCTCATTCACACCGTCCGCGGTGTGGGCTACGTGCTGCGGGAAACGCCTCCGTGATGGTTGCTCCCTTCGGCCGTCGGCGGGGCGAGGCCGGGAACAGTAAGGGTCGTGCGGCACAGGACGGACTCATGCGTCCTCCGATGCCGCTCACCCGCTCGGTGTCTCTGCGGTGGCGTGTCACGCTGCTCGCGGCGTCCGTGGTGGCCATCGCGGTCGCCGTCATGGCGATCGCGGCGTACGCGGTGGTGTCCCGCGCGCTGTACGGCGACGTCGACAACCAGCTGCGTACCCGGGCGAGTGCGCTCATCGAGACCAACCTCGTCGCCTTCGATCCCCGGTACGTCGCGGGTGCCACTCTCTACAGCACCGATGTCAGTGTCGCGCTCATCTTTCCGGACCTGACGAAGTACATCCCGCCGGGTTCGATCGTGCCCATCGGTGATCCCGAGATGGACGTCGCGCTGGGACAGTCGACCTCGTCGCTGCGCACCACCTCCGGTGCACGTGTTCTCGCCGAGCGCACGCAGACCGGGAGCACGCTGGTCATCGCACAGCGGCTCGCTCCCACCGGTCAGGTCCTGGACCGACTGGCCTGGGTGCTGTTCGTGGTCGGCGGCTGCGGCGTCGTCCTCGCGGCGGTGGCCGGCACGGCCGTGGGACGCACCGGTCTGCGACCCATCGGACGGCTGACGGCGGCGGCCGAGCGTGTCGCCCGAACCGATGACCTGACCCCCATCCCGGTGACGGGCAACGACGAACTCGCCCGCCTCACCGACAGTTTCAACACGATGCTGCGGGCGCTCGCCGAGTCGCGGGCGCGGCAGAGTCGACTCGTGGCGGACGCGGGCCACGAACTGCGGACTCCGCTGACGTCGTTGCGCACCAACATGGAACTGCTGATCGCGTCGAGTCGGCCGGGTGCGCCGCGCATCCCGGAGCAGGACATGGCGGAGCTGCGTCTCGATGTGGTGGCACAGATCGAGGAGCTGTCCACGCTCGTCGGCGATCTGGTCGACCTGGCGCGCGAGGATGCCCCGGAGAACGTCTTCGAACGCGTCGACATGGCCGATGTCGTCGAACGCAGCCTGGAGCGAGTCCGCAGACGTCGCAACGAGATCGACTTCGACTCGATGACCACACCGTGGATCCTGTACGGCGACCAGGCGGGTCTGTCCCGCGCTGTCCTCAACGTGCTCGACAACGCGGCCAAATGGAGTCCGTCGGGCGCCACCGTGCACGTGGCGATGATCGCCCGGCCCGACGGCTTGCTCGAACTCACCGTGTCCGACGCGGGTCCGGGTATCGCGCCGGAGGAGCGGGAGCTGGTGTTCGAACGCTTCTACCGGTCCACCGCGTCGCGGTCGATGCCCGGATCGGGACTGGGTCTGGCGATCGTGCGCCAGGTGGTGCTCAAGCACGGCGGAACCATCGCGGTCGAGGACTCGGTCACCGGCGGCACCCTGATTCGAATCGTTCTGCCAGGGGAATCCCTGGGTGCGCAGGATCCGCAGGAAGGCGCATCGCAGGACCCACAGGCCACTGACACGATGATCTCAGCGCCCTCTCAGTCCGGCGGAGCATCGTCGACCAGGACGACGTGAGGTGACCGGTGCGAGCCGGTCATGGAGATGGAGCGAAACGCATGAACGAGGACCGCACCACTGGTGACACCGGCCGCGACGGCCGGGACGGCGCATCGGAGCCCACCGCGCAGCAGCCCGCGTACGGGGGACAGACGCAGCCCCAGTACACCGGGTGGGACGGTCGACAGTCCGGTCAACACCAGTCGGGCCACCACCAGCAGCCCCACAACCCGTACCAGCAGCCTCATCAGCAGGGACAGAACCCCTACCAGCAGAACCCGTACCAGCAGCCGCAGTACTACGGCGGGACGGCGCCGGCGACCACGTCGCGGAAGCCGGGGCGTGCAGCACTCGTCGCGGGCGCCATCGCCCTGGCCTTGGTGAGCGGTGGAGTCGGTGGCGCGGTCGGCGCCATCGCGGCGGACGGCGGCAACGGTGGCGTGACCAACGCCCTGAATCAGCCCGTCACGCAGGCGAACCCGGCCGCCAACGCCCCCGACGGTTCGGTGCAGGCAGTGGCCGGCAAGGTGCTCCCCAGCGTGGTCCAGATCCAGGTGGCGGGCCGCACCGCCGAGGGTGAGGGGTCCGGCGTGATCCTCTCCTCCGACGGCCTCATCCTGACGAACAACCACGTCGTGTCCGGTGCGGGTGCGAACGCCCAGCTGACCGTCTCCTTCAACGACGGATCCACGTCGTCGGCGACGGTGATCGGTGCAGACGCGTCGTCGGACATCGCGGTGATCAAGGCGCAGGGGCGCAGCAACCTGACGCCCATCGAGCTCGGCACCTCGGACGGTCTGCAGGTGGGTCAGGGTGTCGTGGCCGTCGGTTCGCCGCTCGGCCTCGCCGGCACGGTGACCTCCGGCATCATCTCTTCGCTGAACCGCCCGGTCGCGACCAGCGGCGAGTCGACGGACCAGACCACGGTGATCGACGCGATCCAGACCGACGCGGCCATCAACCCGGGTAACTCCGGCGGTGCGCTCGTGGACATGAACGGCAAGCTGGTCGGCGTCAACAGCGCCATCGCGACGTTGGGAGCGGGCGCCAGCTCGTCCGAGTCGCAGAGTGGGTCCATCGGCCTCGGCTTCGCCATCCCCGTCGATCAGGCGCGCCGCATCGCCGACGAGCTGGTGCAGACCGGCAAGGCGACGCAGGCGATCATCGGTATCAGCGTTCCGAGCCGTGACGACGCCAACGGAGCGACGGTCATGGCCGTCACCGAGGGCGGGCCGGCCGCGGAGGCGGGCATCCCGACGGGTGCGGTGGTCACGAAGGTCGACGACCGCGTCATCGCCAGCGGCGACGCACTCATCGCGGCGGTCCGCTCGCACGCCCCCGGCGACCAGGTCTCGGTGACGTACACGCAGGGTGGCAACGAGCAGACCGTGCAGGTCACGCTCGGGACGGCCCCGAGCGGAGGCAACTGATGAAGCGACCCCGGATCGTCCGTGACCGTGGGCACCTCACGCCCATCGTCGGGCACATCGAGTCTCCGTCGGGCCCGGGCATTACGGTGAGCGACATGACTATGGATGCAGCCGTGGCCGGACGTGCGCTCGTCGTGATCGTCGACGACCGCACGGCTCACGGAGATGCCGACTCGACCGGACCTCTGGTCAACGAACTGCTGACCGAGGCGGGCTTCCTCGTCGACGGTGTCGTCGTGGTGAGCAACGACGAGGTGGACGTGCGCAACGCACTGAACACCGCGGTCATCGGTGGAGTCGACCTGGTGGTCTCCGTCGGCGGCACCGGCACGTCGCCGCGCGACGTCACCCCGGACGCGACGGCCGAGGTGCTCGACCGTGAGCTCCTCGGCATCAGTGAGGCGCTCCGCTCCTCCGGACTGGCGGCGGGCTCGCTCGACGCGGGCCTGTCCCGCGGGCTCGCCGGAGTGTCCGGCAGCACGCTGGTGGTCAACCTGGCGGGGAGCCGAGCCGCCATCCGCGACGGAATGGCGACGCTGACGCCCCTCGCCGCCCATGTCATCGGTGAGTTGTCCAGCCTTGACGGCTGACGGCCCCCAGAAGAACGACCCTCCGGCCGGCGGCGCATCACCCGTCGATCCGGACACAGAGGACACCGCGAGCCGGGCCCGTGCACGACGGGCCCGGCTCGCTCGTGTCTTCGGCGACGTCCTTCCCGAGTCGACTCGAGACGACGGAACGTCCGGCGAACCACACCGAGGTGATTCGTCCTCCGGCTCGGAAGAGTGGTTGAAGAGCCAGAGGCCTCCGCATTACGACTAGTTTTGTGTGATCCACATCACTGGGAACTACCACAATGCGAACCCGGTGTTGCCTGTCTGTTAACCGCGAATTCGCCTGAATTCGGACGACTGCCCCGCGAGTTACCGCAGGGTAGATGTGGCTGGTGTGACTGACAAGCCCGGTCGAGCAGTGGTTCCGCTCGAGGCCGAGTTCGATAACGCCCACGTCACGGGCACCCCGGGGGTCCTGCTAGCACAGTCCGACGACATTTCGTGCATGTGAAGTTGCGGCGCGTCGTGCGGCCAAAACGCTTGTGACGCACGTTCACACGCACGAAACGTGGACGGCGGTTCACGGACGCAACGCCGCGAACGTAGGGATTGTCACGGTCCGAATCACCCTCTAAGGTTTCGCTCAGGTTCAACGGTGGATGCTGAATCGATACGAGGATGCGTCCAACTTGTGTTCCTGCACTGCCCGACGCGTAAGCCATGAGCTTGCAGTCGCCGCCTGATACGGTTCGCTCGCAAGCGAACCGCTCGGGAGGACGTCAGAGCCCGACAGCGCACCCGAGGCGAACACGCCGCGGGACGAACATGATGAGGAAATACATGACCGTAATTCAGAAGCCGCGGCGCAGCCGGGGGCTCAAGTCCATGCGTACCGCAGTGGTCGCCAGTGCCGCAGTGGTCGGCCTGGTCGTCGGTGGCGGCTCGGCATCTGCAGCAGTCGACGACTCGAACTCCGTCGTCGACGGTGGTGGCAACACCATCACGGTCTCGCAGGCCGACACCTTCATCAACAGCGTCTTCCCGCTCGACGGAAGCCCCCTCACCCGTGAGTGGTTCCACAACGGTCGCGCCATCGTCGAGGTCACCGGCCCCGACGCCGCCGACTTCGAGGGCGACATCACCCTCGGCTACCAGTTCGGCTACCCGGCTTCGCTGGGTGGAGAGCTGACCTTCAACTACACCACCCCTCAGCTCTCGGTGAGCACCGACGACTTCACCGTCTCGGACATCCTCCCGCAGGTCGGCACCACGGTCACCCTCGAGCCGGGCCCCGGCATCGAGGATGTCGAGGTCGGCACCGGCTCGGCTTCGGGCGAGCGCACCGAGATCCAGATCTCGAACGTGCACGGCACCGCGACCAACATCGCCGGCAACGTCTCGGTTCGCCCGTACGTGAAGGTCGTCTCCAGCAATGGCGACACCGCAGTCACCTACGGCAAGCCGTGGCGCTTCAACTGATCCTGGCCCAGCCGGTATCAGTTGCCTGCTGATCGGTAGTCCGCTGCCACAGCAGATCTGAACACAGACGAAGCCCCATCCGGGTCATCCGGGTGGGGCTTCGTCGTGTTCGTGAGGCGTGACAATGGTGTATGACGGCGGTCGGTGGCATGTCACCAGTGTCCGAAGGTGCACCGCCCCACTGCGTTCCGACGTCCACGCGTCCTGTTGAATGGTCGGCATGAACTCCGGTACCGCGACTCGTGTGATGACTGCAGCTTTCGCCCTCACGGCCCTGGTGGGCCTGTCCGCCTGCAGCAGCGGGGATTCCGGGTCGTCCGACGACTCGTCCGAGAACGCCACCGCCTGCACCGATTTCGAGACCACGTACGACCAGTTCACCGCGCTCGTCAAGGCCGGCCCGGCCGACACGGACGTCCAGACCTGGACCGACGCGAAGACCGCCGAGATGCAGAAATTCCAACCGCTCGCGGACACCGCCACCGGTGACGTCGCGTCTTCGCTCAGCACCCTCATCGGAGCGCTTCCCGCCGATTCGCTCGAGCTCACCGAGCCGGACAGCTCGTCCGGTCAGGCGTTCGTCGACAATTCGGCGGCCGTGGTCGATGCCTGCTCCGCGGCCGGCACCGCGATCACTCTGGACGAGTTCCCCTTGGTCACGTTCAACTGATCCCGCTCGTCCGAACAGACGACGAAGGGCTCGTCCCCACCGTGCGGTGGGGACGAGCCCTTCGTCGTGTCTGCGGGTGACTACGTGGTGGTGTCCGGCTTCGTGTTTCCGGTGATGCCGTCCGAGGTGGTCTTGACGCCGTCGGACCGGCCCTCCGCCAACAGGTCCCGGATCTGGATCAGGATGTCCTGATCGCTCAGGGCCTTCTCCTTCTTCGTCGCGAAGCGGTTCTTCGCGGTGTTCACCGGGAGGATGAGCACGAAGTAGACGACCGCCGCGATGATGACGAAGTTGATCACCGCGGTGATGACGGCCCCGATGTTCACGAATGTCGCGTCGTTGCCGGAGCGGATCAGGAAACCCCAGCCCAGCTCATTGCTCGCCCCGATGGACGAGATCAACGGGTTCACGATGTTGGTGGTGAATGCGGTGACGATGGCCGTGAAGGCCGCACCGATGACCACCGCGACCGCGAGGTCGACCACGTTCCCGCGCAGCAGGAAGTCCTTGAAGCCCTTCAACATGCGATCCGCCCCTACTCTCGTCGATCATGGATTGAGCCACGACGAGAATAACCGACCAGACCGCCTCGATGGGCGCGGCGAAGCCCGGGACGGTCACCGCAGCAGGACCGTCAGTGCATCGGAGAGTGATGCAGCGGCGACGGCCGACGCGTCGTCCGCGCGCAGGGCGACCAGGACGAGCTGGTCGCGTCGCGACACTCCGGAGCTCGGGGCGGATACCATCACCACGGTGGCGCTCTCGGCGATCACCCCGGACGGCGACGTGTCGTCCGGCGCCGCCCGCACCACGTCGACCACGTCGCCGGCTCGAAGCAGTTGCGCCAGCTCGGGATCGGCGAGGCGGATCGGCACGATACGGGCATCACCGGACGGCAGGGTGGTGGACGCCAGCCGGGGCCCCAGCAATCGGACGTCGGTGAGCGCCTCGCCGGATCGGACGGGTCCGGCGACCGTCCGTCCCACCGCGTCGTCCACCGACCGCAGCGTTCCGTCCGCGAGCAGAGACGAGTCGACGCGGGTCAGCGTGACGTCGGCCGCCGTGAGTGAGGTTCCGGGCGCGAGGTCTGCGGCGGTCACGACGACCGAGACCTCGGTCCGCGACGGGTCGGTTCGATAGGTCGAGACGACGGCGAGCCCCACGAGAGCAGCGGCGAGCATGCGTCGAGCGGCAGGTGACCGCAGACGCGGCGGTAGAGGCGGGATGCGGTCGAACAGGCGCGCAGTCAGCGGGTGATCGACCGTGGGAGACATGACGCGACCGTAGAACGCGGGCGACGCAGGACGCGGCCAGGATCGACGGTGCCCGGGGACAGCGGCTCAGCGGTCCCCGGGGCGGACGATCAGCTTGCGGCGGCGGGGGTGGAGGTGCTGCTCGACTTCTTCTCACTCGAGGTGGTCGAGGTGGAGTCGGACTTCGTGTCGCTCTTCTTCTCGCTCGAGTTCTTGCTGTCCGAGGAGCTGCCGGAGTCGGAGGAGCCCGACTCGCTGCTGCTGGAGCTGCCGCGGCTGTCGTTGCGGTAGAAGCCGCTGCCCTTGAAGACGATGCCCACGGTGTTGAACAGTTTGCGAAGCTTGCCGGAGCACGCGGGGCAGACCGTCAACGAGTCGTCCGTGAACTTCTGGACGATGTCGAACCGGTTGTCACACTCGGTGCACGCATAAGAGTAGGTAGGCACGTTTCCTCCGCTGTCGGTCCCTGACTGGCACTCTACAGTCGACAGTGCCAGCGTCGGCAATCGAGTCAACGGCCGTGCAGGTGGCGCTATTCCTCAGCCGCGACCGTCGCGGACGAGCCGCTGCAACCCCGACAGTGGCGTCAACGCGTGGGTCATGCGTACGTCGTGCGTCTCGGTGGGCAGCGCGTCGACCAGCTCGTCGTCGTACACCACACCCACCAGCCACGCGTCCGGCCGGACGGCGTCGAGCGTGCGGTCGTAGAAGCCGGCGCCCCGGCCGAGGCGGCCGCCGCTGCGGTCCACCGCGAGTGCGGGTACCAGCACGATCGACGCGTCCGCGACGGTCTCGGGAGGAAGCGTCGGGCCGGACGGTTCGCGAAGGCCGTACGCGGCCGCTACGAGCGAGTCGGGTCCGCGGTACTCGGCCCAGGACAGTGGCCCCGGTTCGCGCGCGACGGGCAGCAGGACTCGCAGTCCGGCGGCCAGTGCGGAGTCGAGCATGGTCACGTCTCCGGGCTCGCTACCCACCGGTACGTAGGCGGCGAGAGTGTCCCCGCCGCGCTCCCGTGCATCGGAGGCCAAAACCGACACGGCGTGAGAGAGTGCCTCTGACGCCCGCTCTCGTGCGAGGACGTCTCGTTGCCTGCGGGCAGTGAGTATGCGTGTCCTCCACTCGAGTTTGTCGTCACTGATCACGGGGGAAACCCCAGTGTCTCGCGAAGGACGATTCGCGGTCTACATGGATAGGGTGTGCGCATGAGCTCAGCAAACAGTGAGTCCGTGGCCGATGGCAAGAAGCCGTCGTTCCGTACGGCCGTCGTACCCGCTGCAGGCATGGGAACACGTTTCCTCCCCGCCACGAAAACGGTACCGAAAGAGCTCTTGCCGGTGGTCGATACGCCCGGAATCGAGCTCGTCGCCGGAGAAGCGGCCGATTCCGGCGCACAGCGCCTCGTCATCGTCACCTCGCCCGGCAAGGACGGTGTGGTCGCCCACTTCGTCGAGGATCTGGTGCTGGAGAACAAGCTCGAGGCGAGCGGCAAGCTCGAGATGCTCGAGAAGGTCCGCGTCGCGCCCGGTCTTCTGGACGTCCAGTCGGTGATCCAGGCGGAGCCACTGGGTCTCGGGCACGCCGTCGCGTGCGCCGAGGAGGTGCTCGACGACGACGAGGACGCGATCGCCGTACTGCTTCCGGACGACCTGGTGATGCCGCGGGGTGTGCTCGACGTGATGTCGCGGGTGCGTGCCAAGCGCGGCGGAACCGTGTTGTGCGCCATCGAGGTTCCCGAGGACGCGGTGTCCGCGTACGGAGTGTTCGACACCGAGATCGTGCCCGACGCAGTGAACCCCAACGTGCTCAAGGTCAACGGCATGGTGGAGAAGCCCAAGAAGGAGGACGCGCCGTCGAACTACGCGGCGGCCGGCCGATACCTTCTGGACCGGGCCATCTTCGATGCGTTGCGACGCATCGAGCCCGGCGCAGGCGGCGAGTTGCAACTCACCGACGCCATCGCTCTCCTCATCGAGGAGGGTCATCCGGTACATGTGGTGGTGCACCGCGGAGTGAGACACGACCTCGGAAATCCCGGGGGTTACCTCCGCGCTGCGGTTGACTTCGCACTGGAACGCGAAGATTACGGTCCGGCATTGCGCGAGTGGCTCCAGGAGCGCTTGAGCGACAGCTGGGCACCGGAGCTCACGACCTACGAGTGACGCCCGGTCGACACGGATGACGGAAGGTGCGGATGCGCTCGGTTGAGGAGCAGCAGTCGAGAGTGACGGCTGCCGCGGTTGCCCCCCGGCCGGTGCGAGTCGCCATCTCCGAGGCGCAGGGTCTGCTCTGCGCGGAGGAAGTGGTGACCGAGCGCCCGCTGCCCGGGTTCGATCAGGCGGCCATCGACGGCTACGCGGTCCGCAGTGTGGACATTGCTGCCGCGGGGTCGGCGACCGACGACGACGGCGCGCCCGTCGACATCTCGCTGCCCGTGGTGGGCGAGGTCGCGGCGGGGTCTCGTCAGCCCATCCGTCTGCAACCGCGGCAGGCGGTCCGCGTCGACACGGGTGCACCGCTTCCCACTCTCGCCGACGCCGTTCTTCCCGTGGAGCGAGCGAAGTTCGCGCGCGGCCGCATCGAGGTGCTCGCACCCGTGCGTTCCGGGGAGTACGTGCGCCGCATCGGCGACGACGTGCAGCCCGGCGACGTCGCGGTGCGGTCCGGCACCATCATCGGCGCGGCGCAGGTGGGGCTCCTCGCAGCCGTGGGCCGCGACAAGGTCCTGGTGCATCCCCGCCCCCGCCTCTCGGTCATCTCGATCGGCGGCGAACTCGTCGACATCGAACGCACACCGGGCCAGGGCCAGGTGTACGACGTGAACAGCTACGCCCTCGCCGCCGCGGCACGGGACGCGGGCGCGGACGTCAACCGCATCGGCATCGTCAGCGGTGACGCGAAGCGGCTGCGCGAGGTGGTCGAGGGGCAGCTCATCCGTTCCGAGATCGTCGTCATCGCCGGAGCCGTCGGTGGCAGCGCGTCCGAGGAGATCCGCGAGGCGCTCGAGGACTTCGGCGACATCGAGGTCGGCCGCGTGGCCATGCACCCCGGATCGGTGCAGGGCTTCGGCCAGCTCGGTCGCGACGAGGTGCCCACCTTTCTCCTGCCGTCCAACCCGGTGAGTGCGCTCGTCGTCTTCGAGGTGATGGTGCGGCCGCTCGTGCGCATCGCGCTCGGTCGACGCCAGCCCATGCGCCGCATCGTCACGGCCCGCACCGTCGGACCCATCACGTCCATCGCCGGGCGCCGCGCCTACCTGCGCGGCCAGCTCATGCGGGACGAGGGCACGGGGGAGTACCTCGTGCAGGCACTCGGCGGAGCTCCCGGCAGCTCGTCGCACCTGCTGGCAACGCTGGCTGAGGCCAACTGCCTGGTCATGGTCGACCCCGAGGTGACCGAGGTGCGGACCGGCGAAGAGGTCGACGTCGCATTCCTCGCGCAGCGCGGCTGACGCTCCGTCCTCTTCGCTAAGGTTTCGAAGTATGCCGCGATCGTGGTCGAGCCATCCCGGATGGCCGGCGAAGCTGGGACCTCTCGTGGTTCCTGCGGGCGAGGTGACGGTCCGGCCGGTGCGTCTGCGTGACGCCGCGGTGTGGTCGCGGACCCGCATCGACAACCGTGCGCACCTCGAACCGTGGGAGCCCACCGGTGAGGCACCGTGGGACATGCGGCACGCGATGTCGTCGTGGCCGCCCCTGTTCTCGAGCCTCAAGGCCGAGGCTCGGCGCGGGATGATGCTGCCCTTCGCCATCGAACTGAACGGCACCTTCGTCGGGCAGCTGACGGTCGGCAACATCGTCCGCGGAGCCCTTCGATCGGCGTGGATCGGCTACTGGGTGGCCAAGGACGTCGGCGGGCAGGGGGTCGCGACGGCAGCACTCGCACTGGGCGTCGATCACTGCTTCTCATCCGCCGGACTGCACCGGCTCGAAGCCACCGTGCGGCCGGAAAACGCTGCCAGCCAAGCGGTTCTGCGTAACGTCGGGTTCCGCCAGGAGGGCCTGCTGCAGCGGTACCTCGACGTGGACGGTGCGTGGCGCGACCACATCCTCGTCGCCATGACGGTGGGGGAGACGTCGGGGACGGTGGCCGACGTGCTGGTGCGCAGTGGCCGGGCGGCGTGGTCTCGGTAGTTGCCTTGCGATTCCCGTAGGGGTTCCGTGTTCCCGCGCGTGCTGCAGTGTCCGCGGGAACACGCAACCACTACGGGAAGCGCGGGCCTGTGACTGGAGTGACATGAGTGCACTCGTGTTCGGCGCGTCGTCGTCGGCGGTTCACCGCTCCCCACTACGCTGACGTGCAAGCTCACATGAATGTGATTCACGTCAGGAGGTGGTGGGTGTGCCCAATTCGGTGATCTGGATCGGCCTCGTCGCCATCTGGCTGTTCGTGCTCGTGCCGATGGTGGTGAAATCGCGCCCGCGCATCCGCCGCACCACCGACGTCGCGCTCGCGACACGGGTCCTGCACCGGGGTGGAGCACGGCTCCGCGTCGATCCCGGCCCCGCGGCAGGGCATCGCAGCGACCCCGACTGGCGCCCGTCCGACGACGACCTGCACTCGACCGACTCGCTTTCGGAGGATCCGATGGAGACCCAGCACGGCCACGAGAGCGACGAGCACGTCGACGAGTACTTCTCGGAGGACTTCGTGCCGCAGCGACGCGGCCGCGGCGGCTTCGATCCCGAGGCCGACGCCATCGCGCGCGCGGCCCGCTACGCGTTCCGTCAGCGCACGGTGCTCGGCTCCGTGTTCGTCATCGCGATGTCCGCGGCGCTCGGATTCCTTGCGAGCCCGATCTTCTGGTGGGTCTTCGCCGTCACCATCGTCGGGCTGTCGTCCTACCTGTTCTACCTCCGCCGCCAGGTGCGCATCGAGGAGGACATCCGTCGTCGGCGCATGCAGCGCCTGCAGCGCTCGCGCCTCGGTGTCGAGTCGAGCACCGACCCGGAGCTCAAGCTCACTCCCGAGCGTCTGCGTCGTCCCGGTGCCGTGGTGCTCGAGGTGGACGACGAGGACCCGGCGTTCGACCATCTCGAGCACTACGACGAGCACGTCGGCGACTCCCACCTCGACGTCCGCATGCGCCGCGCAGCGGGGGAGTGACCGGATTTCTGGCAGTCCCGCGGGGCTGCTAGAGTTCGAGACGATCCTGGTTCGCCGGGTCAGGGGCTGTGGCGCAGTTGGTAGCGCGTCTCGTTCGCATCGAGAAGGTCAGGGGTTCGATTCCCCTCAGCTCCACCACGTTCGACTCTCGTCACAGCGCATCGCGGAACTCGTCCAGGAACGGCGACGGCTTCTCGCGTCGGCTCCGCCACGACCGCACCAGCCACATCTCGATCAATTCGGGACGTACGTGGCCCAGTCTCGCCCACTCGTCGAGCACCTCGCAGTAGTCGAGATAGCGCCGCACGGTCATGGCCGACACCGAGGGATTGTTTACCCACCCCAGGTGCACGAGTTCCGACAGCGCCTGTTGGTCGAGGAGTTGCGGGCGGTGCAGCATGCTCTCGGACCCGATCGCCCACACGTACAGGGACATCGGAACGCGCCCGAATCCCGTGGCCCTCGGCCAGCCGGACCAGTCCCGGTGCGGACCGACGTCGATGAGCGCCGGTGCGCGGCGGCACTCGTCCAGCGCCTGCCGAACGCTGTGCAGCCGACGGTCGCCGGCGGGCTCCTCCAGATCCCGCGCATCGGGAAAGCGGCGAGCGCGGTCTCGGTCTCGATGACCGACGAGCCATGCGGCGCAGTGATACACGGTGGTCAGATCGCACCCGCCCCCGATGGTCTGCAGATCGCCGCGGCGCAGGAAGCCGGTGCCGGTCTCGACGACGTCTCCGTCCAGACCTCGGGCGCGGACCCGCACCGGGATCCGCGCGCTCGTGAGTCGACTGTTCCACCAGTCGAGGTCGATCTCCGCGAGATCACCCAGCACGTCGTACTCGTAGGAACGGGTGCTGCACCACGCGAGGCACGCTTCGGGGAGCGCCGGCGTCGTCGTCATGTCGGCGATGGTGGCAGGTCCCACCGACAGCCTCGGTCGGGTTTGCAAAGTGTCTGTAAAGACTGCCCGCAGCCGTGCCTCATATGGCGCCGGTCACACCTAGTGTTCCTTCGGTGCATCCCCTGCACCGGACCGAAAGGTGACCATCCATGGCCACGACAGCCATCCCCGCGGGGCCTCCCTCGACGAAGCGGGCGGTGTTCAACACCATCCGCGGATCACTCGGCAACCTCGTCGAGTGGTACGACGTGTACGTCTACACGGTCTTCGCGTCGTACCTGCAGTCGAGCTTCTTCGCCGACGGTGAGCCCAACGCGGGCATCTACACGATGGGCATCTTCGCGATCACCTTCGTGATGCGCCCCATCGGGTCGTGGTTCTTCGGTCGGTACGCGGACCGGCACGGGCGCCGTCCCGCGCTGGTGTTCAGCATCTCGTTGATGGCGGGAGCGTCGTTGCTCATCGCGCTGACCCCCACAGCCGAGTCCATCGGGTCGGCCGCCGTGGTCATGCTCGTTCTCTGCCGTCTGCTGCAGGGCTTCGCGACGGGCGGGGAGTACGGAACGTCGGCGACGTACATGTCCGAGGCGGCGACGCCGGGGCTGCGCGGCTTCTTCTCCTCGTTCCAGTACGTCACCCTGGTGGGCGGTCACGTCCTCGCCCAGGTCACGTTGCTGATCCAGCAGAGTGTCCTGACCGACGAGCAGATCGCCTCCTTCGGCTGGCGCATCGCGTTCGGTATCGGTGCCCTCGGCGCCGTGGTCGTGCTGTTCCTGCGTCGGAGCATGGACGAATCCCTGCAGACCGAGGTCGACGGCAAGCGCAGCGGCTCGATGACCGAGCTGTTCACCGCGTACCCGAAGCAGCTGCTCATCTGCTTCCTCGTGACCCTCGGCGGCACCGTCGCGTTCTACACCTACAGCGTCAACGGGCCGCTCATCGTCAAGAGCACCTACGCCGATCAGGGCATGACGGCGACGTGGATCAACCTCGCTGCGCTGGTGCTGCTCATGGTGATCCAGCCCCTCGGCGGACTGCTGAGCGACAAGATCGGGCGCAAGCCGCTGCTCGTCGGGTTCGGCATCGCGGGCGTGCTGTGGTCGTGGACCTTCCTGAACCTGCTGCCGCGGGTCGAGACGCCGATGGTGTCCTTCCTGCTGCTCGCCGGCACCTACGTCATCCTCACCGGCTACACCTCGATCAACGCGATCGTGAAGGCGGAACTGTTCCCGGCGCACGTGCGCGCTCTGGGACTGGGACTCGGCTACGCACTGGCCAATTCGATGTTCGGTGGCACGGCCCCGGTGATCTACGAAGCGGCCAAGGAGAAGGATGCGCTCGACGCCTTCGGCATCTACGTCACCATCGCCATCGGTGTCTCGCTCGTGGTGTACGTCTTCGTCCTGAAGAACCGCGCACTGACCTTCCTGGACGCCGAGCAGGCACGGTCCGTCAGCGCTGGGTGAGCCGCGACCCGGTCTCGACGGAGACGACTCCCGAGCCGAAGAGCCCGTCGACGATCTGGTGCACGCCGGTGGCCAGTTCCTGCGCGGCGACCGGATTGAGCATGTCGGCCATCGACGGAATGCCGATGTCGACGGCGGCGTCGAAGGCCATCTCGACGCCGCCGTCGGCGGTCTCCCGCACCGCCCACCGGCCGTCGAACGATCCCAGATCGCCGCTCGACTGCTCGAAGGTGACGGTGCGGCCTGCCACGTCGACGGTGTCCGTCTCGACCCACTGCAGCAGACCGCCGCGGAAGTGCGTCGACCACGACGACGATCGGACGTACCCGGCCGCGTCCCGCGACTCGGGATCCGTCACGGTGATGCGGTCGACCATGGGTACGTGATCGCCGAAGGAGGCGAAGTCGCTGACCCGATCGAACACGTCGTCCGGAGTGATGCCGCTGAGGGTGGCGATCACACTGATGATGCTGGGGGACATGAGAACTCTCCGAAGGGGATCGACGATCAGGCGGACTGCAGGACGGGATAGGCGCCGGGGGAGCGCTCCACCAGATGTCGGGCGGTGAGGCGGGCGGAGCGTTCGATGGTGTCCGACGTCTGCGCGGGCGGGAGGGGTCCGGATCCGAGCGACGTGGGAAACGGGCTGGTGTTGAACAGGTTCGCGACGGAGGCGAGAAGATTGGCGAACTTCGTCTGCGACGCGGGGTCGAGCAGGTCGAAGAAGGCCGGCTTCCACAGGCGCTGGAACACGTCCGGGTGCAGCCGGCGAGGCGCGTCCACCGCAATACCGAGGCGGGTGGCCTCGTCGACCAGCACGGCGACGAGCGAGTCGATGTCCAGTGCCGCGGCCCCGCTGGTGACCCACACGTGCTCGCGGTCGTACCGCTTCGGGTGGTCGACCACCGTCGCGATCGACCGTGCGACCACGTCGCACGGCACGAAGTCGTACTGCAGCGCGTCCTCGCACAGGACGACCGGCAAGGTCCCGCGCAGGAAGGCGCGCACGAGGGTGTGGAGCCCCTGCAACTCGGAGATCTCACCGGTCTCGGAATCGCCACACACGATGGACGGGCGGACGATGGTCCAGTCCAGGCCGCTGCTCCGCACGAGATCCTCGCCGTCCCTCTTGCTGGCGATGTACGCACCGGGATGCATGGTGGCGAGTCCACCGGTGACGTCCGGGATCACGGGTTGGCCGACGAAGGCCGTGCTGACGTGCACCAGGCGCGCCGACGCCTCCCGGGCGAGCTCCACGATGTGGCGGACTCCGTCGACGTTGACGGCCCGGGTGGACGCGTCGTCGATCCCGAAGTCCACGACGCCTGCGCAGTGCACGACGGTGTCCACGTCGCGGGTGAGGGCGGACCACGTCCGGTCGTCGAGTCCGAGGTGCGGCGCTCGGAGATCACCGCGGACGGTGACTCCCGAATGGTGCACGGCGCGTCGACCTTCCAGCACGATGACGTCGTGGTCCTCGGTGAGGGCGCGGAGTGTCGGCAGTCCGACGACGCCGGAGGCTCCGGTCAGCAGAATCGTCACAGGTGTCCTTTCGAGAACGTCTCGCGCAGCGCGTCGCCGACGGCGGTGAGCATCCAGTCGACATCGGCCTCGGTCATCGTGGCCGGGGGAGTGAAACGCACGACGGGACTGGCGTTGAGGGAGTGATTGGCCACGACGCGCCGGTCGAGCAGCGCGAGCAGGAACCGGCCGGCGGTACCGGCGTCGCCGAAGTCGAGCCCGATGAGCAACCCTCGACCGCGGACCTCCACGGTCCCGAGACTCGCTGTGAGAATGCGTAACTCGTGCAGCAGTCGCGCGCCCGTCCGTGCGGATCGCGCCACCAGCTTCTCGTCGTCGATGACCTCGAGCGCGGCGCACGCGGCCGCCATTCCCAGCGGCGCACCGGAGAAGGTCGACGTGTGGATGCCGAAGTCGATGTCGAAGGCACGGAAGGCGCGCGGTGTCGCGACGGCGGCCGACACGGGAATCACGCTGCCGCCCAAACTCTTTCCCACGAGGACGATGTCCGCGTCGACGGCGTCCCGCTCGCTCTCCCACATCAGGCCGGTGCGTCCGAGCCCGGTCATGATCTCGTCGATCACGAGAAGGGCTCCGCGTTCACGGCACAGTGCCGAGGCGACCGCGAGGTAGTTGCGGGGCGGGAGCACGACCCCACCCTCGCCCTGAACGGGTTCGAGGACCACGCAGGCGTCGGAGGCGTCGTCGCCGAGTGCGTCCGACAGTGCCTGGACGTCGCCGTACGGAACGGTGGTCGCCGCGGTGAACAGCCGACGGAACGGGTTCTGATACGACGGATTCGCCGTGAGGGCGAGCGCGCCGAGGGTCTTGCCGTGGTAGCCGCGGCTCGCCCCGATCAGTCGGTGGTGGCCGGCGCTGCACGCCATCTTGACGGCGGCTTCGGTGGCCTCGGTTCCGGAGGCGCCGAAGTAGACCTTCGACAGCGGGTCCGGCAGGCGGGCCGCCAGTGCCCCCGCGGCCTCGGCCACCCGAGGTTCGAGCAGGGTGCGGGTGGAGACGGGATGGCGACCGAGCTGAGCGATCACCGCGTCGACCACGCGGGGATGCCGGGCACCGAGCAGGAGGGTCCCGTACCCGCCGCAGTTGAGGTACTCGACGTCGTCGGTCGACCACAGCCTGGCTCCGAGGGAACGGTCCTCGACGATGTCGCCCAGCATGGAGGCCACGCGTGCACGAGACTCGGACAGATGCGCGCGGGTGTGGCTCTGCACCCGCCCGTCGAGGGACGTCGAGATCGACATGGTGTGGCTCCCGAGACGAGGAGAAGCGATGAGGCGTGCGGCCCGGCGGGTCGCCGCGATCACCGACGGTAACCCCGGCTGCAGGTGGCGTCAAAGTGGACGCATGGTCCGATAATGTTGTGCGACAACAGATGACGCGAATCACCGTTATCCTGCAGGGCAGCTCCGAGTGGCTGGTCGCGTGACCGGGAAGCGGCTCCGAGCATCGGAAAATATGCGAATATCGGTTCACCTGAACCGGGTGTGGTCAGCTCCGCTTGCGGGCCCGGTACGCGGCGACGTGGGCGCGGTTGCCGCAGTTTCCGGTGTCGCAGTACCGCCTCGAACGGTTGCGGGAGAGGTCGACGAGCACCGCGTCGCAGTCCGGTGCGTCGCACAGGCGGAGACGCTCGAGCTCGTCCGACCGCACCATGTCGGCGAGGGCGACGGCGGTCTCGGCCGTCATGCGGTCGACGAGGGGCGCGTCGTCGTCGCTGACGTGCATGTGCCAACCCCAGTCGCCGTGGCGCGTGAGGTACGGGCGGGCATCGGATGCGGCCAGCATCGCGTTGACGACGGGTACGACGGCGTCGGGTTCGCCCGTCTCCCACAGCGCCCGCCAGGCCGGGCGAAGGGCCCGCACGGCATCGAGTTCCTCCTGCGTGCCGTCGCGGCGCCCCGTCCACTCGTGCTCGTCGAGCATCGAGGACAGGGTCTCCACGTCGGCGAGGTGGTCCTCGCCGTTGGCGGCCGTGTTGATCAGCGCCGCGGCCCAGACGAGCGCCGTGCGTGTGTCATGAGCAAAAAGCATTTGACTCCTGACCTCCCTGGTCTCTAATGTCATGACCAATCTACAGTTACGGTCATGACATGACGGGCGACGTGCCCGACGGTGTGGCCGGGTCCCTCGAAAGGGTCGCTCATGGTGTGCTCCCGTTCCGGTGTCGCGTTCGCCGCGACCTCCGCGATCGCGTTCGGAATGTCGGGCCCGTTCGCGAAGGCGCTCACCGACACCGGGTGGTCGCCCGAGTCCGCGGTGCTCGCTCGCATCGTGGGCGGTGCGGTGATCCTCCTGCCCGTGGTCGTCCTGCTGCGCCGCGGCGCACTCCGTGGCCTGCTCTCGGCTCCCGTCACCGTCGTCGCGTACGGCGTCGTCGCGGTGGCGGGAGCCCAGGTCTGCTTCTTCAATGCGATCCAACACCTCTCGGTGGGTGTCGCACTCATGCTCGAGTACCTCGGGCCGGTCCTGGTGATCGGCTGGATCGCGATCACCACCCGGCGGCGCCCCCGTCCGACGACGATGGCGGGTGTCGCACTCGCGCTCGGTGGCGCCCTCGTCGTGCTCGACGTGTTCGACGGCGCCGTGTTCGATCCTGTCGGAGTGCTCTGGGGTCTGTCCGCCGCCGTGTGTCTCGCGTTCTACTTCGTGGTGTCCGCGAAACAGGGTGACGCCGTCGATCCGTTGGTTCTCTCGGCCGCCGGACTGGCGGTGGGCGCCATTGTGGTCGGCGTCGCCGGAATGCTGGGAATGGTTCCGCTGCACGTGTCGACGAACGACGTGGCTCTCGACGGCCGGGCGTGGCCGTGGTGGACCGCCGTCGCGGTGCTCGCCCTGGTCTCCGCGGCCGTCGCGTACGTCTTCGGGATCATGGCGTCCCGCGCGCTCGGGGCCTCGACCGCGTCGGTGATCGCGCTGGTCGAGGTGCTGTGCGCGGTGGGAGCCGCGTGGCTCCTGCTCGGCGAGACGGTGTCTCTCACTCAAATCGCAGGTGGTGCAGCAATTCTGACGGGAGCCGCTGTGGTGCAGTGGCGCTCCGATGCGCCGCCGCTCGTGGAGGCGCTGCCGGCCTCGGCAGGAATGGACGGATCTCACGGGGTATCCGTTCTCCCCTGACGCGGCACTGTATGGTGAGGGCGCGTCGTGGTGTTCGGCGGGTGGGCACTTCTCCGGGCGGGGTCGCGAGTGCCGGTCCGCCGGAATGGCAGTGATCACCACGCGGACATCGAAGCCGTTGCACGGGAGCCCGTCATGACCATCGAATTCGTCGACCTCGCGGAAACGTGGGTTGCGGGTCTCCCTGTGCGCAGCCCGAAACGGGCGTTGGGCTCGCTCTACGACACCAATCTCGAACGCGCGTGGTCCGGAATCCTGAACCAGGACATCGGTGAACCGCTCGGATCGGTGTACACCGACTTCGTTCCCGCGATCGGGTCCTACAGCACGCAGATCGTCGGGTACCGCGTCGCCGACGGTGACGTGCGCCGCGGTCATATCGTGGCGCGTGTGCCGGCGGGGCGCTATGCGAAATTCTCTGCGGTCGGCAATTTCCCGCAGGTTCTGACGACGCTGTGGAACGAGATCACCCACGCGGAGGAGATGGGGTCCTTCACTCGCGCTTTCACCGGTGAGTTCGAGGTGTATCCCCACGCGTACAAGATCGAGATGTACGTTCCGGTCGCGGCGCCCGGTTCTCGGGGCGTCGGCGGTGCGGGATGACGTTTCGTCTCGTCGCTCGTCCCAGCATGGTGTTCGGGGGTCTGGTCGTACCCGGTGTCGATCCCGGTCCCGAGGGCAGCGCCAGCGATCTCGTCGTGTTCCTGCGTGAACGTATCCGCGAACGCGAGCCGGAGGACGCCGACGTCTACACCGTCTACGTCCCGGATCAGCGTGGGGTCTGCAACGTCGTCGTCGGTGTTCCTCGGGGGAATGTCGACGACGTGCCGATCGGCGACGTCTTCGTCACGGTTCCGTCGGGAGCGTTCGCCGTCTTCACCCCCTCGATGACTCTGCCCGACCGGGCGGAGGATGCGTGGGCGCAGGCCGAGGATGCCATTGCCGACGGCTCGATCGTGCGTGCCGGCGGGGTGGAGTTCGAGTGCCTCGCGCCCGACGGAAACGTCGAGATCTTCGTCTCCGTCTCGCTGCAATGACGTGCGCCGACGTCCGGTGTCGACGGACGAGAAGTCGGCTCTCGCCGCGATAAAGAACCTACCGACGAGTAGAAGGAGTCGGAGCGGTGCCAGGACTCGCTCGAATGCTGTTCGGCATTGTGATTTTGTCTCGAGTGCATTTCTCTGGCGGTGTTCGAGTCCAACCTGTGCCTATCATGATCACGCGCAGTAGAAGGGTGTGACACGGGATTCACACCGGCGGTTCGGAGCACCGGCCCGAACGCGCGTGACTAGTGGGGAGTAACAATGGTCAGGCAATTACGTGCGGAGGCAACGCGGTCCGCGGCCCTGCGGGCTGCCGCCGATCTGTTCCTGCGGGTCGGCCACGCCACGGCGACCCTGAGTCAGGTCTCGGCGGAGTCGGGTGTGACCAAGGGTGCGCTGTACTTCCACTTCGCCTCCAAGGAAGAACTGGCACGCGCACTCGTCGACGAGGGTCGCGAACGGGTGGCGGCCGCCTGCACCGGAATGGTCGACAGCCGTTCTCCCGCACTCGAATCCGTCATCGGAATCACGTATTCCGTTCTCGACCTTGCCAATACCGACAACCTGGTGCGCATCATGTACCGCCTGCAACTCGAGGTGGACGCACCGGACCCCACGCGGGGAAGCGTCTTCGGTACCTGGCAGAACATCTTCTCGCACCTCTTCGAGCGTGCGATCGAACACGGTGACGTCATCGACTCGCTGGACGCCGAGACCGCGTCCTGCCTGGTCTCGGAGATGCTCAGCGGCGTGCTGATGGTCGCCGAGGGCACCGCGCGCCTCGACGGTGCCGCCGTGCGCATGGAGCAGGTCTGGCACACCATCCTGCCCTCGCTCGTGCCGCCGGCGAAGCTCCCGTACTTCCGCGAGTTCGCCTCGCGGAGCCTCTCCAGTTTCGTGCGCGATCGCTCGGGCGCCGACGCCACCAGCGACACCGGCGTCTCCAGCAACCACTAGCGTTCGGCGCTCTTCCGGCGCACACTGTGACGTGAGACACACGATTTCGCGTGTCGACAGCACCAGTGACGTCGGGAGATACCCATGGAAGACATTGCCACGCGCGAGCGCACCGACCGCCGCATGTCCGACAACGAGCTGCGCAAGGCCATTCGCGTGCTGCAGTCACGCGCGGACGACGCCCGGAAACGCGGTGACGCCGACGATGCCGCACGCATCGAACGCACCGTCCGGGACTACCAGGACGAGATGACCACCCGCCTCTGACCTCGGCCGGGCGGGGACGGCTGTCAGCTGGGGCCGAAGCGCTCCGTGCGGATGTTCGCCGGTGCATGTCCTCGTGCGACCAGCATGTCCGCGACCGTGTCGACGAAGTTCGTGGGTCCGCAGATGTAGCACCGCGGCTCGAACTCGGCCGGCCACCCGTGCGCGTCGAGATCCTCGATCGTGATGCGGCCGAGTGGCCTGCGGGACCCGGCGGGAGCGCGCCGCGTGTAGAGCGTGGTGACGTCGACTCCGGCGGGCGGATGCGCCCACTCATCGGCGAAGTAGACCTCCGCCGGCTCGCGCACCGAGTAGAGCACGCGGAACGGCACCCGGCCACCGCTCGAGCCCGCCGCGGCCTGCGCGCGAACCATCGCCCGGAGCGGAACGATGCCCGAGCCGCCGCCCACGAGCAGGACGGGCGGTGACGGGGTCTCGGTGGGTGTGGACGGCCGCCAGACGAACCACCGGCCGACGGGTCCACGGATCTCGAACCGGTCGCCCACCTCGACGGCGCCGACGAGGTAGGGGGACACCTCGCCGTCGGCGACGTTCTGCACGGCGATCTCGATGCGCGACGTGCCGTCCGGTGCGGAGGCGAGGGAGTAGCTGCGCTGCGCGCTGTACCCGTCCTCGGCGGTCAGCTTCACGTCCACGTGCTGCCCGGCGAGATGTCCCGGCCAGCCGTCGACGTCGAGCACCAGCGTCGAGGCGGTCGGGGTCTCGCGCCGCACCTCGAGCACCGCCGCGACGAGCCAGGGCCTGGCCCCGACCCCGACCCCGGCCGTGGATCCGGTGGTCACGTCAGTCGCCCTGGTATCGCTGCTCGCGCCACGGGTCGCCGTAGTCGTGATACCCGCCGCGCTCCCAGAATCCCTGTTCGTTCTCCTCGGTGAGCTCGATGCGCGAGACCCACTTCGCCGACTTCCAGAAGTACAGATGCGGCACGAGAAGCCGTGCCGGACCACCGTGTTCGCGCGCGAGCGGCGCTCCGTCGAACTCGGTGACCAGCCAGGCCTTCCCGTCTCGCAGGTCCTCGAGGGGCAGGTTGGTGGTGTATCCGTCGAAGCCGTGCACGACGACGTACCCGGCCTCGGTGTCGAGACCGTCCAGCAGCACGTCGAGACTCACGCCGTTCCAGCTGGTGTCGAGCTTCGACCACTTGGTGACGCAGTGGATGTCGACCGTCGGGGTCTCGTGCGGCAGCGCGGCCACCTCGTCCCACGTCCAGGTCCGGGTCTCCCCGGTCTCGGACGTGATCGAGAACGACCACGTGTCCGTCGCGACCACGGGTGCGGGCCCGATGGCGAGAACCGGGAAATCGTTGGTCAGATACTGGCCGGGGGGAGTCCGACCGTCGTCGCCGCGTCGGCGGCCCACGAAGCCCTTCGAGATCAACGCCATGGTGGCAGATTCTGCGCCGGTCCTCGGGCCTCTGACAAGTCGGAGCGCGCACCCCCGACCGGTAGTGTCGGGCACCACAGCAGGCCGGCGAGGGGGGAGTGCGACGCGATGGTGCAGAGCAGGCTGAGGGGGAGGCGTCCGCGGCGGTCGTGGACCGACCTGAGGGGGGCGATCGTGCTGGTCACCGGCGCCGCCAGCGGCATCGGTCGCGCCACGGCGATCGAGGCCGCGCGGCGGGGCGCGCGGCTGGTCGTCACCGACATCGCGGAGGCCGGGCTGGCTGCCACTGCCGCCACCATCGCCGAGAACGGCGGCAGCGTCGTCGCCTCGCGTGCGCTCGACGTCTCCGATCACGACGCCGTCGCCTCGTTCGCCGACGCCGTGCACGCCGAGGTGGGCAGCGTCGACGTCGTCATGAACATCGCCGGGATCTCCGCGTGGGGCACCGTCGAGAACATGGCCCACGAGACGTGGAAGGCGCTGATCGACATCAACCTGATGGGCCCGATCCACGTCACCCAGTGCTTCGTTCCCCCGATGATCGCGGCGGGTCGCGGTGGGTACCTGGTCAACGTGTCGTCGTCGGCCGGCCTGCTCGCGTTTCCGTGGCACGCGGCCTACAGTGCCAGCAAGTTCGGCGTGCGCGGCATGTCCGAGGTGTTGCGCTACGACCTCGCCCGGCACGGCATCGACGTCTCGCTCGTGGTTCCGGGGGCGGTGCGGACACCGCTCGTCGAGACGGTGGACATCGCCGGCGTGGATCGCGACGACCCGCGCGTGACGAAGCTGACCGCACGCTTCGAGGCCCACGCCGTGACGCCCGAGGTGGTCGCGGAGAAGATCCTGACCGGGATGGCGAAGCGGCACTTCCTCGTCTACTCGAGCAACGACATCCGGGTGGGGTACTGGGTGTCGCGCAAGTTCGCGCGCCCCTACGAGATGACCATGCAGGCGGCCAACGACTACTTCTCCCGGCTGCTGCGCTGACCTCTCGCGCGTGTCGCGGCGGAGCGCGTGCCGAGTCGGCGCTCACGCACTACCGTTCTGGCATGGATGCGACGGCTCCGCTGGGAGCGGATTCCGAGGTGGGAACGCTGCGGACGGTCATGCTGCACCGTCCGGGCGACGAGTTGCGCCGACTCACCCCCCGCAACAACGATCAGTTGCTGTTCGACGGGCTGCCGTGGGTGGACCGCGCTCGCGACGAGCACGACGCCTTCGCTGACCTGCTGCGAGGACGCGGTGTCGAGGTCCTCCTCCTCGGTGATCTGCTGACCGAGACCCTGGCCCTCAGCGGTGCCGCGCGCGTGCAGGGTGTCGCCGCCGCGGTGGAGCCCCGGCGGCTCGGACACGTGCTCGCCCGGGACCTGGCGACCTACCTCCGCGGCTTGCCCGCACCCGAACTGGCGACCGTGCTGATGGCGGGCATGACCTTCGACGAACTGCCGGTCGCGGACGACTCGGGTGTCTCGCTCGTCCGGCGCATGCACCACGGCGGCGACTTCGTCATCGAGCCGCTCCCGAACCTGCTGTTCACCCGCGACTCGTCGTTCTGGATCCAGCAACGCGTCGCGATCACGTCGCTGGCGCTGCGGGCACGCGCTCGGGAGACGTCGCTGACGGATCTGATCTACGCCTTCCATCCACGGTTCCTCGGTGTGCGCCGGGCGTACGAGTCGCACACCGCGCCGGTGGAGGGCGGCGACGTGCTGCTCATGGCGCCCGGCGTCGTCGCCGTGGGAGTCGGTGAACGCACCACGCCCGCCGGTGCCGAAGCGCTCGCGCGCAGCCTCTTCGACGACGACCTCGCGCACACCGTGCTCGTGGTGCCCATCGCGCAGGAGCGGGCGTCCATGCACCTGGACACCGTGTGCACGATGGTCGACACCGACGCAGTGGTGATGTACCCGATCATCCAGGACACCCTGTCCGCCTTCACGATTCGCCGTGAGGACACCGGTGTGACCATCACCGGCGCGGGCCCGTTCCTCGACGCCGCGGCCGACGCCATGGGAATCGGCAAACTGCGGGTCATCGACACCGGCCTGGACAACGTCACCGCCGAACGTGAGCAGTGGGACGACGGGAACAACACGCTCGCACTGGCTCCCGGCGTCGTCGTCGCGTACGAACGCAACGTCGAGACCAACGCGCGCCTCGAGGCGTCCGGCATCGAGGTACTGCGCATCTCGGGATCGGAACTGGGGTCGGGCCGCGGCGGTCCCCGCTGCATGTCCTGCCCCGTCGCCCGCGATCCTGCGTGATGTCCGGCTAGAGGACCGTGCTCACCGTGTCCGCCGGGCGCGCCAGTACGGTGCCCTTCTCGCCGACCACGAAGGGCCGCTCGATGAGTACCGGATGCGTCAGCATGGCGCGGAGCACCGTCTCGTCGTCGGCATTCGCGAGATCGAGTTCCTTGTACAGTGTCTCGCGCTTGCGCACCGCGGTGCGCGGGGTGAGGCCGGCGTCGGAGATGAGGGCTCGCAACGTCGCCTCGTCCGGCGGGGTGGTCAGGTAGGGCACGATGGTCGGCTCCACCCCCGCGTCGCGGATGGCCGCGAGTACGTTGCGGGACGTCGAGCACCGGGGGTTGTGATAGATCGTGACGGACATGGAGCAAGTATGGCGGGAGTGGGACCGATGAGGTCACGATCGACGGTGCGTCGGGGACGGCACCGTTCGACCAGGTGCGGTCGCAGATCGTCGCCGCGGTGCGGTCGGGGCAGCTCATCGCGGGATCGAAACTGCCGACGGTGCGAGCTCTCGCGGCGACGCTGGACCTCGCTCCCAACACGGTGGCGAAGGCGTACCGCGAACTCGAGAAGGACGGCGTGATCGAGACCCGGGGGCGTTCGGGCACCTTCGTGGCGGCCGGTGGCGATCCTTCGGCCGGGGCAGTGCAACTGGCGGCCACGGAGTACGTCCGCGCGGCACGTCGCGCAGGCATCGACGACGAGGTGGCCCTGAGCTACGTGCGGACGGCGATCTCGGATTCCTGAATCTCTTAGGTTGACGCTTCAACCTCACGTGTGTCATCGTGGTCGCGAATCCCGTCCGACCCGAATCCCGTCCGACCCATCAGAGGAATCACCGTGAAGACACCTGTCGTCGTTCGAGACATCGCCGCACTCGTCGCGCGCATCGCCCTGGGCGTCGTGTTCGTCGCTCACGGTTGGCAGAAGCTGCGTACCAACGGGCTCGACGCCACCATCGCCGGCTTCGAGGGCATGGGTATTCCGGCCCCGCAGGTGTCGGCGTACTTCGCCACCTTCGTCGAGCTCATCGGTGGAGCCGCTCTGATCCTGGGCGTGCTGACGTCCGTCGCGGCTCTGCTGCTGGTCGTCGACATGGTCGGCGCGCTCGTCTTCGTCCACCTCGACAAGGGCGTGTTCGTCGGTGAGGGGGGCTGGGAACTGGTGGTCGCGCTCGGCGCCGGTGCGCTTCTCCTCGCGGCCGTCGGCTCGGGCACGTACAGTGTCGACCGCGCATTCCGGCGTCCGACATCGCGTGCACGCGCAACGTCGTGACCTGCGAAAACAGTCTGTGAACTTGCACTGGGGCGTCAAGGCGAGCAACGTGACCTCTCATGACATCGCGTATGGACACGGATACAGGACCCGCTGACACCCCACGCGATGATGCCGCGGACGATCAGTCGTCCGCGGCATCTGCCGTGCTGCCCACCTCCGCGCACCCCGATGTGCAGGACCCCGGGTCGCAGGAGCCGGCGCCGCGGCGCGCTACCCTCGACCCCGTCGTGTTCGGCGTCGCAGCGGCCGTCGTCACGGGCATCATCGTCTGGGGGCTGGCCGGACCGACGAGCCTCGAGAACGTGACGTCCTCGATGCTGGACTGGCTCGTCACCAACATGGGCTGGCTGTTCATCATCTCCGCCACCGGTTTCGTGCTCTTCTGCATCTACCTGGCGGTGTCGAAGTACGGACGCATCCCGCTCGGCAAAGACGGGGAGAAGCCGGAGTTCAAGACCGTCAGCTGGATCGCCATGATGTTCAGCGCCGGCATGGGCATCGGACTGATGTTCTACGGCGTCTCCGAACCGCTGACACACTTCGTCACGCCGCCGCCCGGTACCGACAGCAGTGTCGGAACGGCCATGGCCACCACGATGTTCCACTGGAGCCTGCATCCGTGGTCCATCTACGCCGTCATGGGTCTCGCCGTCGCGTACAGCACCTACCGCCGCGGCCGCCGCCAGCTCATCAGCTCCGCCTTCCTGCCGCTCCTCGGCCGCCGCGCCGAGGGCCCGATCGGCAAGGTCATCGACATCCTCGCCATCTTCGCGACACTGTTCGGTACCGCCGCCTCGCTCGGACTCGGTGCGCTGCAGATCGGTTCGGGTGTCGAGGTCATCGGCTGGCTCGGTGAGGCCGGCACGCTCCTGCTCGTCGCCATCGTCGCGCTGTTGACCCTCGCCTTCGTCGCGTCCGCGGTCTCCGGCGTCGCCAAGGGAATCCAGTGGCTGTCCAACATCAACATGGTGTTGGCGCTCGTCCTCGCCCTCTTCGTGTTCGTGTTGGGCCCGACGGTGTTGATCCTCAACCTGATTCCCACCACCATCGGCGATTACGCGAGCCAGCTCTTCCACATGTCGGCCCGCTCGGCGGCATCGTCCGATCCGGAGACCGCGTCGTGGCTGTCGTCGTGGACGATCTTCTACTGGGCCTGGTGGGTCTCCTGGACCCCCTTCGTCGGCATGTTCCTCGCCCGTATCAGCCGTGGCCGCACCGTTCGTGAGTTCATCATCGGCGTCATCGTGATCCCGAGTGCCGTGAGTCTGGTGTGGTTCTCGATCTTCGGCGGCGCCGGCATCGGCGAGCAGCGCGACGGCATCGACCTGGCCGCTCGTGGCAGCAGCGAGTCCCAGCTGTTCGGCATGCTCGAGAACCTGCCGCTCTTCGGCCTGTCCACGGTCGTCGTGATGATTCTCGTGGCCATCTTCTTCGTCTCCGGCGCCGACGCGGCGTCCATGGTCATGGGTACGCTCAGCCAGCGCGGCACCCTCGAGCCCAGCCGCTGGGTCGTCGTGTTCTGGGGAGCCATCACCGGTGGCACCGCCGCGATCATCCTGTGGACGGGCGGCGCGGACGCGCTCACCGGCTTGCAGACGATGACGATCATCGCGGCGGCACCGTTCGTGCTGGTCATGATCGGGCTGTCGGTGTCGCTCTACCGCGATCTGTCGCACGATCCGCTGGTGCTCACGCAGCGTCGTCGACGTCTGCGGCTCACGAAGGCCGGGCGCACCGAGCTCTGAGCGGTCAGCGCCAGCTCGGCAACCAGAGCTGCTGCTGCCACGTCTCCTGACTGATGGGCAGACCCGTGAGGATCGGCCAGAGCCACACGAAGTTGGCGATCACCACGGCGACGTACAGCGAGACGAGCAACAGACCGAGCGTGCGGCGCTCGCGCCCCCGTCCCTCGCGATCCTGTCCACTGCGGAGTCCTCGCCCGAGGATGTCGCCGAGGACCAGGGTGACACCCATGACGAGGAAGGGCGCGAGCGCCGCGGCGTAGAAGAAGTACATCTGACGGTCGAGGGTCAGGAACCACGGCAGGATGCCGGCGCCGTAGCCGACGAGAACGGCGGCGTAGCGCCAGTCGCGACGGGCCACGGTGCTCCACAGCGCCCAGCCGAGCATGGGGAACGCGACCCACCACAGAGCGGGCGTGCCAATGAGCATGACGGCCTTGACGCAGTTGCCGCCCGTCGAGCAACCGGTGATCTGCTGCCCGTCGGCGAAGTAGTAGAGCATCGGCCGCAGGCCCATCGGCCACGTCCAGGGCTTGGACTCCCACGGGTGGCGGTTGCCGGCCGAGTTGGTCAGCCCGGCGTGGAAGTCGAGAACGTTGCCGCTGTAGTACCAGAGCGAGCGCAAGGCGGCGGGCACGAACGAGAACGGCCCACCCGTCCCGACGTCGGTGCCCACGGCGTTCCGGTCGACGCCGGTCTCGCTCGCGAACCAGCCGGCGTAGGTGGCCAGATAGACGACGAGCGGAATCGCCACCAGCGCGTACAGCGCGGGGCCCACGTCGCGCACGGCGGTGCCGACCCACGGCCGCGAGACCCCGTACTGGCGACGGGCCGCGACGTCGAAGGCGACGCTGAGCAGCCCGAAGAATGCGACGAAGTAGATGCCCGACCACTTCGTTCCGCACGCCAGACCGAGCAGGAGTCCGCCGCCGAACCGCCACCAGCGGACGCCGAGACGCGGACCCCACGTGGTCATCTCCATACGACCCTCGACGGCGACTCGGTGCAACCGCTCCCGGACGTCGTCACGGTCGCGGACGAGAGCGCCGAACGCGGCGACCACGAACACGACCATGAAGATGTCGAGCATGCCGACCCGGGACGTCACGAACGTGACGCCGTCCACGATCATGAGGATCCCGGCGATCGCGCCCAGCAGCGTCGAGCGCGTCATGCGGCGCACGATGCGGACGACGAGGAGCACGAGGACCACACCGAAGACGGCCGACGACAGCCGCCAGCCCCATCCGGTGTAGCCGAACAGTGCCTCGCCGACGGCGATCAGCTGCTTGCCGACGGGCGGGTGCACGACGAGCCCGTAGGCCGGGTTGTCCTCGACACCGCCGCCGGTGAGCACCTGATAGCCCTGCGGGGCGTAGTGCTTCTCGTCGAACACCGGGGTGCCGGCGTCGGTCGGATAGCCGAGCATCGTGAAGCGGGTGACGGCCGCGAGAAGTGTGAGGACCGCGGTGACGATCCATCCGCGCATGCGGTCGGTGGGCCCGAACACCGCGGGCGGCAGAGCGGGGCGCGGCGCGGTGAGGTACTCGTCGGAACCGTCGCGACCGGAGGGGATACGCGCGGTCACGAGGGTCACGCTTCGATCGTAGGCTAGGTGCCGACGGCGACCGCGGTCGTGACCGACGAGCGAGATGAGGACGACGCGTGCTGGTACTCGGTGCGACACCGATGGGGGACCCCGCAGACGCGTCGCCTCGACTGCGCGACGCACTGGCCACGGCCGACGTCGTCGCGGCGGAGGACACGCGTCGCACGAAGTCGCTGGCGACGGCGCTCGGTGTGCAGATCACCGGTCGCGTCGTCAGTTTCTACGACCAGGTCGAAGTCGATCGGGTTCCGCTGTTGCTCGCCGAGATGCGCGAGGGACGTCGGGTCCTGCTGGTCACCGACGCCGGTATGCCCTCCGTGAGCGATCCGGGTTACCGATTGGTCGCCGCGTGCGCCGAGGCGGGGATCGGCGTGACCTGCCTGCCCGGGCCGTCCGCCGTGACCACCGCACTGGCCCTGTCGGGGTTGCCGGTCGAGCGGTTCTGCTTCGACGGATTCGCCCCTCGCAAGCGTGGCCCCCGGCAGGCGTGGATGCGCACACTGGCGACGGAGAGCCGCGCCGTCGTGTTCTTCGAGGCCCCACACCGCATCGCCGACTGCCTCGCCGACGCGTCCGAGGTACTCGGGCCGGATCGCCGCGCCGCGGTGTGCCGCGAGTTGACCAAGACCTACGAGGAAGTGAAGCGAGGGACGCTGGGGGAGTTGGCCCAGTGGGCCGCCGACGGAGTACGCGGCGAGATCACGGTGGTACTGGCCGGGGCCGAGCCCGTCAGCGCGGATCCCGCCGACCTCGTCGACGAGGTGGAGGATCTCGTGTCCGCCGGGCTCGGCCTCAAGGACGCGTGCGCACGGGTGGCCACCACGACCGCGGCGGACGTGTCGAAGCGCGCGCTCTACGAAGCGGTGCTGGCCGCGCGCGAGTGACGTGGCCCCGCGGCGTCAGCCGACGACCTGCTGGCGCAGCCCGTCGGTCGCCGTCTCGAGAACCGACTTCGTCCCGCGCTTGACGATGAACCCCGGCACCGGGATCTTCGGGTCCAGCGTGATCTCGAACTCGAGGTGGGTGCCCTTGTCGGTCTCGCTGAGGCGGTACTCCGCGTGCTGCGACTTCTGCTGGGTGCTCTCGACGACGTCCCACGCCACCGACATGTCGGTCCACGTGAAGCGCAGCACCTGCTCGTCGGTGAATCCCATGACGGCGACGGTCATCTCGGCGAGGACGGGACGACCCTGATCGTCACGCTCTCGCACCGAGACCTTCTTGTGGATCGACGACCACGCCGGCAGGCCCTCGAGGTCCGCGATGACCGCGAGCACGTCGGCCGGTGGTGCCTCGATCTCGACTTCTCTGTTTCCGCTGACAGCCATGGCGTGAATGTAACCGACCGTCCACACCTACAGGGCGGTTTGGGTCGGTGTCGTGGTCATGTCCCGGTGCCGGCCAGGGGAACTGTGCCGCGGCGGACCTGCTCGTCGACGAACACGGCGATCTCGGAGATGGCCCGCGCCGACTCGGGAACGAAGTCCGCGGCGTGGAACACGTGCACCTGGTCCTGCCACACCTGGAGACGGCACTCGATCCCGGCGTCCGCCAAGCGCTCCGCCATCAGTTCCGAGTCGGCGTAGACCATCTCGGTGGATCCGACCTGGATCAGGACCGGCGGGAGGGCGGACAGGTCGGCATCGACGGGACACACGCGCGGACCGCGCTTGCCGTCCACGACGATGCGGGCCTCGACCTCGTCCGCCAGCTTCGTGAGCGCCGGCACGGCGCCCTTGGGGAAGACCGAGCACAGAGAAGCGTTCGGATGCACCATCTTCCGCGTCGGATCCAGATCGGTGAGCGGAGACAGCGCGATGATGCCGCCGGCGGGCGGCAGTCCCTGGCTCTGCAGGGCCAGCGCCACCATGAAGGCGAGGTAACCGCCGGCGGAGTCCCCGGCGATGAAGATCTGTTCGGGCAGGTACCCCGCGTCGAGCAGGTAGCGGAAGCCGTCGACCCCGTCCTCCACCGCGTGCGAGATGGGGTTGCGCGGCATCATCCGGTAGTCGACCGACAGCACGTCGGCGCCGGTGGACTGCGCGATACGTGAGACGAGGCGTCGGTGGCTGTTGAGGCCGCACACCACGAACGCGCCGCCGTGGAGATACAGGATCACGCGATCGCGGTCGGCGCGGCGGGTGGGGCGCACGGACCTGCCGTCGGCACCGACGCGACGCGGGCTGTCCGTGCGGACCCACTCGGCCCGGCACTCGTCGAGTCGTACGGGCGCGATGGTGGTGTCACCCACGGGTGGGAGGAGTCGGCCGGCCTGGTCGACCATGGACATGGGCCACGGCAGGCTGTGGGTGCGGGCCCACACGCCGAGGAAGGGGCGGACCGTGCGCCGCAGGTACGCGGCGAGAAGCTTGGACTGCACGCTGCCGCCCTCGAACTCCTGACGGTCGACGGCAGTGCCGACGCCGAGGGCGCGTCGCACCCGGCGACTGGCGGACGTGCGTGTCAGCGACGACGGTGCGGTCATCTCGGCCGAGGCGATGCTCATGGGTGGCCCTCCACTTCCTTGCTCGTCCTATGAATCGCACGATAGGGCCGAAACGAAACACTTCTCGAGGAATAGTTGTTGCCGGGGTCACACCGTGACCCCACGTTGTCGCAATAGTTGTGGGTTCGTTACTTCCGGGTAGCACAGTGAACCTGCAGGTGAGCCGCACCGTGACCACGCGGTTCCGCAGTTCGAGAGAGGTCCGCCCCATGCCCTTCATGCCGGTCACAGAGTCGATGTTCCTACTGGCCGAGACGCGCGAGCACCCCATGCACGTCGGGGGACTGCAGCTGTTCGTGCCCCCGGAGGACGCGGGCGACGACTTCGGGATGCAGCTCTACGAGACGTTCCAGGCCGCCACCGACGTCTACAAACTGTTCCGCAAGCGTCCGGCTCCGCCGGTCAACTTCATGGGCACCGTGCGTTGGGTCTACGACGACGATCTCGACTTCGAGCATCACGTCCGGCGCATCATGCTGCCGAGGCCGGGCCGCATCCGCGAACTACTGCGCTACATCTCCGCCGAGCACAGTGCGCCTCTCGATCGGCACCGCCCGATGTGGGAGCTGCACATCATCGAGGGGCTGGCCGACGGCCGCGTCGCGCTCTACAGCAAGATCCACCACTCGCTGGTCGACGGTGTCTCGGCGCTCAAGTTGTTCGAGCGCACCCTGACCACCGACCCCGATGCCCGCGACTGCGGTCCGATCTGGGACCCGGCGCTGTTCGAGCGGCCGAAGAAGAGCACCGAGGTGGCGAAGGTCGACGACGGCGGCGTCCTGTCGCTGCTGTCCACGGGCGTCAAGGCGGCCGGTGAGCTCGCCGGGGTCGGACCCGCCGCGGCGCGGATCGGTCTGAACAAGCTGCGCGGCAACGAGATGGTGCTGCCTCTGACCGCGCCGCGGACGATGCTCAACGTGCCGATCGGCGGGGCACGCCGCTTCGCCTCGCAGCAGTGGTCCAAGTCGCGGATGAAGGACATCGCGGCAGCGCTGGGGGTCACGTTGAACGACGTGGTGCTGACGATGTGCTCCGGCGCGCTGCGGTCGTACCTCATCGACCGCAACGCACTGCCCGATCAGCCGCTCATCGCGATGGTGCCGGTGTCCATGCGGGAGGCCGGCGCCGACGCGGACGGCGGCAACGCCGTCACCACCGTGTTGTGCAACCTCGGTACCGATCAGCCCGATCCGGAACGCCGACTCGCCGCCGTCGTCTCATCGATGAACGAGTCGAAGGCGATGATGCGCAACCTGTCTCCGCTGCAGGCGCTCAGCTATGGCGCGGCCGTGATGGCGCCGCTCCTGCTCACGCCGGTGCCGGGATTCGTGCGCAACACACCGCCTCCGTTCAACGTGATCATCTCGAACGTGCCCGGTCCGAAGACCGAGATGTACTGGAACGGTGCCAAACTCGACGGTGTCTACCCGGCGTCGATCGTGCTGGACGGGCAGGCGCTCAACATCACGCTCGCGACCAACGCCGACAACGTCAACTTCGGACTCGTCGGCGATCGGCGCAGTGTGCCGTCGCTGCAACGCATGCTCACGCATCTCGACACCGCGTTGGAGGAGCTCGAGAAGCTGGCCGACGGGTGAGTCTCGCCAGCTCGGTGGACGTCGTGTTCGCGGTGTCGGTCGCGTTCGGTGACCGAGACGCGACCGACGCTCACTCCTCCGGTTCGACGTAGCGGGGGAAGACGCCGGTGGGCTTGGGCAGCGCGACGCCGGGGGTGAGACGTGCTCCGAGAGAATCGAACTCACGCTCGGAGACACCCAGGAGGTCCAGTAGACGCGCTGTGCTGTCCGGCATGACCGGCTGAGTCAGCAGCACCGTGACGCGCAGCACCTCGAGCGTGACGTACAGGACCGTCGCCATTCGCGCAGGATCGGTCTTGCGCAGGACCCACGGCTCCTGGGACGAGAAGTAGCGATTGGTCTCGCCCAGCACCGACCAGATCGCCTCCAGGGCAAGGTGTAGTTCCTGCTCGTCCATGTGGGCTCGAACGATGGGGGCGAGCCCGTCCACGCGCTCGAGCATCGCCTCGTCGGCGGGCGTGAACGCGCCGGGCTGGGGCACCTGCGCATCGCAGTTCTTGGCCACCATGGACAGGGACCGCTGAGCCAGGTTCCCCAGTTCGTTCGCCAGGTCCGCGTTGATGCGGGTGACGATGGCCTCGTGGCTGTAGCTGCCGTCCTGCCCGAACGACACCTCGCGCAGCAGGAAGAACCGCAGCGAGTCCAGTCCGTACTCGTCGACGAGCGCCGCCGGGCTGACGACGTTGCCCAACGACTTGGACATCTTCTCGCCCTTGTTGGTCAGGAAGCCGTGTGCGAACACGCGTTTCGGCAGCTCGATGCCCGCGGACATGAGGAAGGCCGGCCAGAACACCGCGTGGAAGCGCACGATGTCCTTGCCGATCATGTGGACGTCCGCCGGCCAGTATCTGCGGAACGACTCGCTGTCCGTGTCGGGGTAGCCGACGCCGGTGAGGTAGTTCGTCAGGGCGTCGACCCACACGTACATGACATGATCGGCGTCGCCGGGGACCTGCACACCCCAGTCGAACGTCGACCGCGAGATCGACAGATCCTTCAGACCCGACTTCACGAAGCTCGCCACCTCGTTGCGTCGCGTCGCCGGCAGAATGAAGTCGGGGCGCTCCTCGTAGAGCGCCAGCAGCTTGTCCTGGTAGGCCGAGAGGCGGAAGAAGTAGGTCGACTCCTCGGTCCACTCGACGGGTGTGCCCGACTCTGTCGCGATACGCGAGCCGTCCTCCTGAAGGGTGGTCTCGCCCTCGGCGTAGTACGCCTCGTCCCGCACCGAGTACCAGCCGCTGTACGAGTCGAGGTAGATGTCGCCGTTGTCGGTCATCTTCTGCCACAGGTCGCGACTTGCCTCGAGGTGATCGGCGTCCGTCGTCCGGATGAACCGGTCGAACGTGATCTTCAGCGACTCCTGCATGGCCTGGAAGGCGTCGGAGTTGCGGCGCGCGAGATCGGCGGTCGAGATGCCCTCCTTGGCGGCGGTCTGGGCCATCTTGAGACCGTGCTCGTCCGTGCCGGTCAGGAACCGCACGTCGAAACCGTCGAGTCGCTTGAACCGAGCGAGCGCGTCGGTGGCGATGTACTCGTACGCGTGGCCGATGTGGGGATCACCGTTCGGGTAGGCGATAGCGGTCGTGATGTAGAACGCAGGCTTGGTCGAACCGGTCTCAGTCATGGTGCGCATACTCTATCTTTCGTGCCGAGAGACCGTCCCGCCCCCGACCTGCCCGCACCGCTGGCCCCCCTCGTGGACGCACACACGCACCTGGACGCGTGCGGTGCGAGCGATGCGGCGTCCGTCGCGGCCGTGCTCGACCGCGCCGAGTCCGTCGGAGTGGGCCGGGTCGTCACCGTGGCGGACGATCTGGACGCCGCTCGCTTCGCCGTCGCCGCCGCGCACTGGGATCCCCGTGTCTACGCGGCCACCGCGATCCATCCGACGCGGGCGAACGTGCTCACCGACGAGGTGAAGGCCGAGATCGAGCGCCTCGCGCGCGATCCCCGCACCGTCGCCGTGGGGGAGACCGGTCTCGACTACTACTGGCCGGGGAAGCTCGACGGCTGCGCCGCGGTGGAGGAGCAGGTCGAGGGCTTCCGCTGGCACATCGATCTGGCGAAGCGCGTCGGCAAGCCCCTCATGATCCACAACCGCGACGCGGATCACGACGTTCTCGCGGTGCTCCTCGACGAGGGCGCGCCGGAGACGGTGATCTTCCACTGCTTCTCGTCCGGTCCTGAGATGGCCGAGGTGTGCGTCGACGCCGGCTACGTGCTCAGCTTCTCCGGGACGGTGAGCTTCAAGAATTCCCACGAGTTGCGGGAAGCGGCCCAGTTGGTGCCGGACGGGCAGTTCCTGCTCGAGACCGATGCCCCGTTCCTGACACCGCATCCGTATCGCGGCGCACCGAACGAGCCCTACTGCCTTCCCTACACGGCGCGCGCCCTGGCCGAGGCGACCGGCCGGACCGCCGAGGACGTCGCGGCATCGGCGACGGCGACGGCCGAGCGGGTCTACCGCCTCTAGTTCGGGGGCGGGAACTGCCCGTTCGGGACGATGATTCCGCCGTCCAGCGTGAAGTCGACGTACGAGGTGTTGGACGGGCAGCAGAACGCATCGCTCTCGTCGAGCCAGCGATAGCGCACGGTGACGGTGCTGTCGGATGCGCCGACCACGGAGGTGTAGCTGTAGGCATCCGACGTGGCGGTCCCGAGGTAGTCACCCGAGTTGGTGAAGAACAGGACGTGCGACTGCACGGTGCCGTTCCGGATACCGGTCCCCGTCGCCCGCGCCCATTCGAGCGTCGGACACCCGTCCGCGCTGGTACCGGGTGTGTGGTCGTCGATCACGAAGACCCCGCCCTGCGAATCGGTGCCGAGGTTCGCCACGGCGGTGCGCACGTTCAGAGAATTCGGGTCGACGCACGGCACCACCTGCGCGGGCTGCTCGGGTGCGGGTGCGGGCACGGTGACCGTCTCGGTCTGCGTCTCCACCCTCGTCTCCGGCGCGGGCTCCGGTGCAGGCGCCGGAGTCGACGACGAGGGTGCCGGGTCGTCGGCGGGGAGCGCCGTCCCGGTCGTGCCGCCGGAACTGCACGACACGGCCGCAGCGGCACATGCCGCCACGGCGAGAACGGCCATCGAACGCGGGAGAGTGGTCACCGGGCCTCCAGGGTGTCCGTACCGAGCGTTCTGCTCGGCGGTCGAAGGGTGTGTCGGCGACCACCACCCGATCGTTACCGATGCTCAGGTCACGATCGGGTCGCGGCGACGGGTCAGTCGTCGTCCCCGTACGTCTCCACCAGTCGATCGAACTCGGCGCGGTCGATCACGCTGGGCTCGTTGATGGCCAGAGCCTGCGCGTACTTGCCCGCGAGGTGGTAGTCGCGGCCCAGGGGACCACGCTCACCGTCTTCGTCGTCGTCCTGCGTGCTCGCTCCGGGCGGCACCTCGTTCTGCAGACCGTTCGTCTGCGCACCCAATCGAGCGTCGATCTTCGCCGTGATCTTCTGCATGACCTCTTGGTCGTCGCTCACTGTCGTGCCTCTCGTCGGTGTGCCGGCTTCTCGGTGCGGGGCCCGCATCTCACAGGACCTTGTCGAGGAAGTCCTTCGTTCGCTCGTGCTGCGGGTTGCCGAACAGGTCGTCCGGCGAACCCTCCTCGACGATGTACCCCTCCGCCATGAAGATCACACGGTCGGACACCTCGCGGGCGAAGCCCATCTCGTGCGTGACGACGACCATCGTCATGCCGCCCTTCGCCAGATCGCGGAGGACCTGCAGGACCTCGCCGACCATCTCGGGGTCCAATGCACTCGTGGCCTCGTCGAACAGCATGATGTCCGGGTCCATCGCCAGTGCTCGTGCGATGGCGACACGCTGCTTCTGCCCACCCGACAACTGCGCCGGCTTCGCGTTCTCCTTGTCGGCCAGGCCCACCTGGGCCAACAGACGAACGGCGTTCTCGCGCGCCTTCGACTTGTCCGACTTCTTCGTCTCCACGGGCGCGAGCATCACGTTCTCGATGACACTCATGTGGGGGAAGAGGTTGAAGTGCTGGAACACCATGCCGATGTGCTGGCGCACGGAGTCGAGGTTCACCTTCGGATCGGTCAGGTCGAAACCGTCGACCACGACCGTGCCGCCCGTGATGTCCTCGAGCTTGTTGAGGCACCGGAGGAAGGTGCTCTTGCCGGAGCCGGACGGGCCGATGACACACACCACCTCGCCCGAGTGGACGTCGACGTCGAGGCCCTTGAGCACCTCGAGATCGCCGAACGACTTCTTCAGTCCGATGGCGCGGATCTTGACCTCGGCCGCAGCGGCGTCGGGCGCGGTGGTCTCGGTGCTCACTTGTTGATCCTCTTCTCGAGACGGTTCGACAGCATCGTCAACGCCATGATGATGACGAAGTACATGACGCCGATGATCAGCCACATGTTGAAGGACTGGAAGTTGCGGGCGATGATGATGCGCCCCGACTGGGTGAGCTCGGCCAGGCCGATCACCGACAGGATCGAGGTGTCCTTCAGCGTGATGACGAACTGGTTGATGTAGGACGGGATCATCGTCCGGATCGCCTGCGGCATCACGACCTTGCGCATGGACGTCAGGTAGCTGATACCGAGACTGCGCGAGGCCTCCATCTGACCCTTGTCCACCGACAGGATGCCGCCGCGGACGATCTCCGCCATGTACGCACCGGCGTTGAGCGACAGCGTGATGATGCCGGCCGTGAACGCCGACATCTGGAAGCTGAGCGCGGCGGGAATGCCGAAGTAGATGAAGAAGGCCTGCACCAGCAGTGGAGTGCCGCGGAAGATCGCCACGTAGGTGGCGCCGATCCCGCGCAGCCACGCCTTCGTCGACACCCGGAAGAGTCCGAAGACGGCGCCGAGGATCAGGGCCAGCACGATGGAGATGACCGTCAGGACGATCGTGAGCCAGAGGCCCTTCAGCAGTTCCTTGTACTCGCTCTTGATCAGTCCGGGGATCGAGTTGTCCGTCTCGTCCGCCGCGGCGCCGATGTAGGTACCGAGGATCTCGTCGTACTGGCCGGACGACCGCAGGTTGGCGAGTCCGGTGTCGAACGCGGCGAGCAGCTCGGGGTTGGCGCCCTTGTCCACGGCGAAGCCGTAGTTGCTCGGCGACTCCTTCTCCGTGACCGTCTTCAGACCGTTCCCCTGAGTGATGCCGTACTGCAGCACCGGGTAGTCGTCGAACACGGCGACCGAGTTCCCGGTGCGCACCTCGTCGTACATGCTGGCGGAGTCGGCGAAGTATCGCGTCGTGAAGCCGTACTGCGCCTTGATGCTCTCCGCGAAGTCGGCGCCCTCGGTGCCGTTCTTGACCGCGACCTGCTGCCCGGAGAGATCGTCGTACGAGGTGATCGACGAGTTCTCGAGCACGGCCATCTGTACGCCGGACTCGAAGTAGGGCTCGGAGAAGTCGAAGACGGCCTCACGCGCCGGCGTGATCGTCATGCCGGCGATGACGCCGTCGGCCTGGTTCGCCTGCACCGCCTGCAGCGCCGCGTCGAACCCGAGGGGCCGGATGTCGACCTGGAAACCCTGGTCCTCCGCGATCGCCCGGATGAGGTCCATGTCGATACCGACGAACTGACCGTCGGAGTTCTGGAACTCGAACGGTGCGAAGGTCACGTCGGTGGCAATGGCGAACGTGCGACCCTCCACCGGGCTCGGGGGCGCCGGCTGGGCCTGCGCTGCGGGTGCGAGCACCAACGCGACGAGTGCCACGACGGCGGTGATCGCCGGGAGGCGGCGCAGTCGGTGCCACCGTCCCCGTTCGGGTCGCGGTGGGGAGGTCGGATTCACGAAGAGCCTTCCGGTCTGGTGCAGGTGAACAGTCGGGTCGGACCCTATCGGCCGGGGGGCTCGTGACGACCCTTACCGGAAGGTAGGAACGGTCGACGGGCTGCTCGAGGCCACGAAGTTGCCGAACCTGTGCCCGCTCGTTACCGTATCGTGATCGTATGACCCCGATGCGAGCCTCTCGGCCTCGTGATCGTCTCGACCCGGCAAGGAACCGAAGTTGCGTTATTCGTCCGTGATGTCCGTTCGACCAGTCGTGTCCACCCGGGCGGGAGCGCAGTAACGATGTCGCACGTCGCCAGACTCAACTCCGCCCGGTCCCGCCTGCTGTACGTCGTGGTGGCCGCACTTCTCGCCACCCTCGTCGTGGGAGCCAGCGTCGCGGTGGCCCGCCACAAGACCGTCACGATCGACGTGGACGGGCAGCAGGTCCAGCTCTCCACGATGACGACCGACGTCCGCAGCGCTCTCGAGGCCGCCGGATATCAGCCCACCGAGCGGGACGAGGTCGCGCCCGCCGCGGATGCGCCCCTCGACGACGGTGAGACCGTCACGCTCAAGCGGGCCCGCGAGGTGACTCTCACCGTGGACGGTGCGCCGACGACGGTGTGGACCACCGCCTCCACCGTCGCCGAGGCCAAGGATCAGTTGGGCATCGCTCCCGACGTCCACATCGACGAGTCGGAGTCCGACCCGCTGCCGCTCGACGGTGCCTCCGTCAACGTCGTGCTGCCGAAGTCCGTGACCCTTGCCGACGGCGCCGCGTCGCCTGCACCGATGCGGCTCGCCGCGCCCACCATCGGCGAGTTCCTCGCCGCGGCCGGTGCGCCGCTCGAGCAGAACGACACCGTCGCACCCGCGGCGGACGAGCCGCTCGTCGAGGGCGCCGTGGTCACGGTGACCCGAGATCGGACGGAGACCGTCAGCGTCACCGAACCCGTCGTCGCGCCGGATCAGCGCATCGAGGACCCGACGATGAACATGAGCAAGACGATCGAGGAGTCCGCCGGTGCTCCGGGCGAGCAGAACGCGACCTACTCGGTGAACAAGGTCAACGGTGTCGAGGTCTCCCGCACGCTCGTGAAGGCCGACGTCACGACACCGCCGGTCGCCAAGACCGTGCGCGTCGGTGCCAAGCCCGGCACCGAGGTGCCGCCGGTCGAGAACGGCGCCGTCTGGGACGCGCTCGCGCAGTGCGAGGCCACCGGGAACTGGGCCATCAACACGGGCAACGGCTTCTTCGGCGGCGTGCAGTTCGACCAGAACACCTGGGAGCGGCAGGGCGGGCTCAAGTACGCGGCGCGCGCCGACCTGGCCACCCGCGAGGAGCAGATCGCGATCGCGTCGCAGACCCAGCGCACCCAGGGCTGGGGCGCCTGGCCCTCCTGCACCAGCAGGCTCGGGCTGCGCTGACATACGCTCCACCCGTGTCCGAACCTCCCGTCGCCCCGCCGACGTCCGATTCGCCGGCGTCCGATTCCGCTACCGGTCCGGCACGCGTCCGTCTGCTGGGGCCCGCGGAGGTGCGCACCCTCGCAGCCGAGCTGGGCGTCCGTCCCACCAAGACCCTGGGCCAGAACTTCGTCCATGACGCGAACACGGTGCGGCGAATCGTGACCGCGGCTGGTGTCGGTCCGGACGACACGGTGCTCGAGGTGGGGCCGGGGCTCGGATCATTGACCCTTGCGTTGCTCGACGTCGTGCACGACGTGGTCGCCGTGGAGATCGACCCGGTACTGGCGCAGCGTCTTCCGCAGACCGTCGCCGAGCGCGCCGAGTCACGTGTCGACCGGTTGGCCGTGGTCGGTGCCGACGCCCTGCGCGTGCGCCGCGACGAGATTCCCGGCGCGCCGACCGCACTGGTGGCCAACCTCCCGTACAACGTGGCGGTGCCGGTGCTGCTGCACCTGCTCGCCCTGATCCCCACCCTGCGCACCGCGCTGGTCATGGTGCAGTCGGAGGTGGCGGACCGGCTGGCGGCTCCTCCCGGCAGCAAGACCTACGGGGTGCCGAGTGTGAAGGCCGCGTACTTCGGCGACGTCCGCCGCGCGGGCGCCGTGGGCCGTTCGGTGTTCTGGCCGGTGCCGCAGGTGGAGTCGGGTCTGGTGCGGGTCGATCGGCACGAGAATCCGCAGTGGCCGATGGACGAGACGTTCCGCCGCACCCTGTTCGCCGTCGTGGACGCGGCATTCGCGCAGCGGCGCAAGACGTTACGTGCGGCTCTGGCGGGGTGGGCCGGGTCGGCGGCCATGGCGGAGACGCGACTCCTCGAAGCGGGTATCGATCCGTCGGCGCGCGGGGAAACGCTCGACGCCGCGGCGTTCGTCCGACTGGCGCAGACCACCGGTGCTCACGGGTCCTGACGCGTGCGGTGCTCGTCGCGGGCACGGGCGTATCGGGCGGCGACACGGTCGAGTCGTCGTGACTCGACCTCGCAGGCGTCGATCAACTCCTGCGGACCGCACACCGTGAAGTCCACGTCGAAGGCGGCGAGCCACCGCGCCATCGACGGGTAGGTGTCCGCGGTGACCGAGACCTCGCACCGCTCGTCGTCGAGTCGGGCGAGGGTGCCCCACTGCGGATCGACGCGGTCCTCGATCCGCTCGAACGGCACGTGCAGGACGACCCGTCCGCGGGCGGCCGAGAACGCCCGATCGATGCCCCTCGACACGAACTCTGCGGCGCCGCCCTCGGGCAGGGCGCGAGGAGTGAAGCGCGGCCCTGTCGGCACCTTCGGGTCGAGGCGGTCGACGCGGAACGACCGCCAGTCCTCACGGGCGAGGTCCCAGCCCACGAGGTACCACCGCAACCCCGATCGCACGAGCCGGTACGGCTCGACCTCACGCCGCATGGTGTCCCCGCCGTGGGTGCGGTAGTCGAAACGCAGGCGCTCGTGGTTCTGGCACACGGTCGCCAACGCCGTCAGGACCGACGCGTCGACGCTCGACTGGACCGGACGTGACTGCACGACGTCGATCTGCAGTGCGTCGAGTCGGTGACGCAGCCGTGACGGCATCACCTGCCGCAGCTTGGTGAGGGCCCCGATCGAGGACTCCGCGGTGCCGGTGACGGACGCGGACGCGCCACTCTGCAGCCCGAGTGCCACGGCGATCACCTCGTCGTCCGTCAGGAGCAGGGGTGGCATCTCCGCGCCTGCGCCCAGCCGATACCCGCCGCCGACGCCGACCGTTCCGTCCACCGGATAGCCCAGCGACCGCAGCCGGTCGATGTCGCGGCGCACGGTGCGCGGAGTGATCTGGAGCCGTTCGGCCAGATCGGCCCCGGACCAGTCGCGCCGGGTCTGCAGCAACGACAGCAGAGCCAGCAGTCGAGCGGACGTCTCGCGCATGTCGTCATGATGCACCCGACAGCGGACAGTTCGGGTCCTCGATCCGGTTCGGTACTCGGGCGCACGCCGACTACAGTGGTGAGACGTGCTCACAGTCGTTCCGCGGCCGGTCTCGGTCCGCGCTCCCGCCAAGGTCAATCTGCACCTTGCCGTGGGCGACCTGCGCCCCGACGGCTACCACGAACTCACCACCGTCTTCCACGCGCTCTCCCTCGTCGACGACGTCTCCGTCGTGGCCGCGGAGACACTGTCCGTCAGCGTGTACGGAGACGATGCGGGCATCGTTCCCACCGACCACACCAACCTGGCGTGGAAGGCGGCCGAACTCGTCGCCGCCCATGCCGGTCGTCGCCCGGCCGTCGCCATCAGCATCGACAAGGGCATTCCCGTCGCGGGGGGCATGGCCGGGGGCAGCGCCGACGCGGCCGCGACCGTCGTCGCTCTGGACGCGCTCTGGAACCTCGGCCTGTCCCGCGAGAAGATCATGGACTTCGCGGCGCAGCTCGGCAGCGACGTCCCGTTCTCCGTCGCCGGTGGCACGGCCGTCGGCACGGGCCGCGGCGAGAAGCTGCTGCCGGTGCTCTCACGCAACTCCTTCCACTGGGTGCTCGCCCTCGCGAAGGGTGGCCTCTCGACGCCCGCGGTCTACCGCGAACTCGACCGGCTGCGCGAACGGGGAACGCCCCCGCGCCTCGGCGCACCCGACGAGCTGATGCAGGCCCTGGCGTCGGGCGATCCGGCGCGGGTCGGGCCGCTCCTGGGCAACGACCTCCAGGCCGCGGCGCTGTCCCTCGAACCAGGTCTTCGTCGCACCCTGCGCGCCGGTACCGAGGCGGGTGCCATCGCCGGCATCGTCTCCGGGTCCGGCCCCACCTGCGCCTTCCTCTGCGCCTCCGCCGACCACGCGGTCGAGGTCGGCGCGGAACTCTCCGGAGCGGGCGTCTGCCGCACCGTCCGCGTCGCGTCGGGACCCGTTCCCGGCGCCCGCGTGCGGGGTGACGGCACGCGACCCGACGGACGCCACCCCGACCGCACAGCGACAGACCGCACATCGACAGACAGGGACCGGGGACACCACTGATGGCCAACCTGATCAACCTGGAGCAGGTCTCCAAATCCTTCGGCGTGAAGCCGCTCCTCGACGGCGTCTCGCTCGGTGTCCAGGAGAACGAGCGCATCGGCGTCGTGGGCCTGAACGGCAACGGCAAGACCACCATGCTCGAGGTGCTCGCGGGCGTCGAGCAGCCCGACGCGGGCCGGGTGAGCCGCGTGGGCGGCCTCCGGATGGCCGTCGTGACGCAGCGTGGTGTCCTGCCGCCCGGGTCCACCATCGGGGACATCGTCCTCGCGCCGCTCGGTGTCGCCGAGCACGAGTGGGCCGGTGACGCGCGGATCCGCAGCGTTCTGGACGGCATCGGCATCACCGGTCTCGGGCTCGACGCACCGGTCGAACAGTTGTCGGGAGGTGAGCGCCGACGCACGGCGCTCGCCGCCGCACTGGTGCAGGACCTCGATCTGCTCGTGCTCGACGAGCCGACCAACCATCTCGACGTCGAGGGCGTCCAGTGGCTGGCGGAGCACCTGGTGAACCGGCGGTCCGCACTGGTGGTCGTCACCCACGATCGGTGGTTCCTCGACACCGTCGCCACCCGCACCTGGGAAGTGGTGAACGGCCAGGTCGAGACCTACGAGGGCGGCTACGCCGACTGGATCTTCGCCCGAGCGGAGCGCTCTCGCCAGGCCGACGCCGCGGAGGATCGTCGCCGCAACCTCGCCCGCAAGGAACTGGCCTGGCTGCGCCGCGGCCCGCCCGCTCGTACCTCGAAGCCGCGCTACCGCATCGAGGCGGCCGAGGCCCTCATCTCGGACGTGCCGCCGCCCCGCGACTCGGTCGCGTTGTCGAAGTTCGCGCAGACGCGGTTGGGCCGCATCGTCATCGAGCTCGAGGACGCCACGCTGGCGACCCCGGACGGTCGCGTGCTGGTGGAGGACTTCACGTGGCGCCTCGCGCCGGGGGAGCGCATCGGTCTCGTCGGCGTCAACGGCTCCGGCAAGACGACGTTGCTCCGCACCATCGCCGGCGAGCTCGAACCCGCGAAGGGCCGCCGCATCGAGGGCAAGACGGTGCGCATCGGCTGGCTCCGCCAGGAGCTCGACGACCTGCCCGTCGGGATGCGCGTACTCGAGGCGGTCCAGGACGTCGCTGAACGAATCCAGTTGGGCGACAGGGAGATCTCGGCCGGGCAGCTCGCCGAGCGGCTGGGCTTCACGCCTGCGCGGCAGCGCACGCCCGTCGGTGACCTCTCCGGTGGCGAGCGCCGCCGACTGCAGCTGACACGCGTCCTGATGTCCGAGCCGAACGTCCTGCTCCTCGACGAGCCGACCAACGACCTCGACATCGACACGCTGCAGCAGCTCGAGGATCTGCTCGACGGCTGGGCCGGCACCATGATCGTCATCAGTCACGACCGGTACCTCATCGAGCGCGTCTGCGACTCGACGTGGGCCCTGTTCGGCGACGGCAAGCTCACCAACCTGCCGGGTGGCATCGAGGAGTACCTGCGGCGTCGCGCGCGAATCGCCGCGGCCGACGACGCGGCACCAGGCATGACGTCGGGCGGGGGAGCGAAGCCGGCGGCGGCGAAGGGCGGCGCCGACGAGCGTGCCGCACGCAAGGAACTCTCGAAGCTCGAGCGGTCCCTGGTCAAGCTCGACGATCGCGTGCGCGCACTGCACACCTCGCTGGCGGAGGCGGCCACGGATCCTGCGACCCTGCAGTCGCTCAACGCCGAGCTGCTCACCGTCGTCGCGGAGAAGGATTCCGTCGAGGAGCGGTGGATGGAGCTGGCCGAGGAACTGGGCTGACACGGTCTACCCTCGCGTTCAGGCGGTCGATCGGCGACCGCGTTCTGCGCGAGGAGTGACGATGACATCCGTCGTGTCCGAGGTCATGGGCTCGGAGTTCGAGAAGCTTCACCCGAAGGTGCAGTGGCGCTTCGGTTTCGGTGCGGACGATCATGTGGCGCAGTTCGGTACCGGTGTCATGGAGACCATCACGCACTCTCCTCTGCTGCCGCCGCCGGCCCTGTGGCTCGGTGGCAAGCGGCGGATGGTCCCTTCCGACTCGGGCGAGAACATCCCCTTCACCATCGCCAACTACGCGTACACGGACGAGCTGGGCAGGCCCACGCTGGCGTTCGTCCGGCGGTTCCAGTTCCCCGGCCACGAGGTGGCACTCGACTCGGTGATGGTCGTGGGATCGCGCGGCGCACTCGACTACATCGGTGCCGGCCCCGACATGGTGGTGCACACCCAGTGCTCCGCGGACGCCGACGGTGGTCTGCGGCTCGACAGCGGTCTGCCCCGGTTCCTCGCTCCGCGTGGGTCGATCAAGCCGCCGGGTCTTCTGTCGGCGGAGACCATCGGCCGCGAGTGGTGGGACGAGGAGCAGCAGCGCCACCGCATCGACATCGAGGTGCGTGGCCGCACGCTCGGGCGGTTGTTCCGGTACACCGGATGGTTCACGGCCACACAGGAAACCTGCCTTCCGACCGATCTGCCCGCCGAATTGGGGCCGGGGCGTACCGATCCCAGGGAGTGATCGCTGGTCGGACCCCGAAGTGACTGGTGCGGAATTTTTCTCACAACCGTCACCAATCCCCCATGGGACCCGGATCCGAATGGTGGATGACACAACCGACAGCGGCCGGTGATCATCACCGGCGGTGAGCGGCTATCAGATCCGTACAAGAAGGGTTCTCGCCATGAGCGTCACCAAGAGCAAGAGTGCAGTAGCAGTCGGCTTCGCAGCAGTTGCACTCCTCGGACTGTCCGCATGTTCGTCCGACGAAAGCAGCACCACCGAGACCACCGCGAGCAGCAGCATGGAGTCGATGACCTCGTCGGCCATGTCCTCCTCGACCGCGATGAACTCGAGCGCCGACCCGGCCTCCAACCTCGTCGGCTCCGGCTGCGCCGGTTACGCCGAGCAGGTTCCGGATGGCGCCGGCTCCGTGAGCGGAATGGCTGCCGATCCGGTCGCCGTCGCCGCCTCCAACAACCCGATCCTCACCACCCTGACCGCAGCGGTCTCCGGTGGACTGAACCCGGACGTCAACCTGGTCGACACGCTGAACGGCTCCGAGTTCACCGTCATCGCCCCGACCGACGACGCGTTCGCGAAGATCGACCCGGCCACCATCGAGACGCTGAAGACCGATTCGGCGCTGCTCACCAAGATCCTCACGTACCACGTGATCCCCGGCCAGCTCGCGCCTGACGCGATCGCCGGCGAGCAGACCTCGGTCGAGGGCCAGGCAGTCAACATCACCGGTGAGGGCGAGTCGCTCAAGTTCAACGACTCGAACCTGGTCTGCGGTGGCGTCAAGACCGCCAACGCGACCGTCTACCTGGTCGACTCGGTCATGATGCCCCCCGCCTGATCCCTTTCCACAGGGATCATGAGGACGAACACTCTCTTCGCGGCGGTCGTCCCCCGACTGTGTCCGTCGTGAAGTAGTACGAGGCGACCCGAGATTCTTCTCGGGTCGCCTTCGTGCGTCACGGGCACGGACTGTGAGAGCAGGAAAGAGGCCCCCGGCGATGCCGGGGGCCTCTCTCGTGCGTCAGGGGAAGATCAGCGGAAGCCCTTGGCGGGGTTCTGCAGATCGAGCACCACCGTCGTGCCGTTGGACCGCACGTGCAGCTCCGGGCTCGCGAGCCCACCGGAGGTGAGGTACTCACCGAGGAGCTGCAGCAGCTCGTCGGGGCCGGTGGAGGAATCCATCGGGCGCGTGTCGCGGCTGGTGATCTCGTTCTGGGTCAGCCGGCCCGCGATGCGGATGGACGCGATGCCCATGGCCGTGCGGCGATCGGGGCTCGGGTGACGGCCCGAGGCGAAGCTGCTGCCGTTCGACGATCCGTTGGTGGACGTGCTGCCGCCAGGCAACGCGTGTTCGGAAATCTGATCACTGGTTGTCATGTCGACCTCACTTTTGCTCGGAGTGACGCTCGAAGGTGTCCCGTTGGATCGGTGGGCTGGTGCCTTGCCGATCTTGATCCCCGTGAGGGGCCCACTTGATCCATCGCTCATTACTCGGACTGCTCCTCGATCGTCTCGGTACGTGACTCGAGTACTTCCGAAGAACAAACCAGAAGTACGTTCGAACAGAGAAAAAGTACCACGGGAAGGAAACAGCGAACAGTTTTGACCCTATGGATTGGAGATGACACCAATTTGAGGGTGAGGTGGTGTGGAGATGTCCCAGAGGATCAGTCGGCTGCGGCGACCAGCGGCTCGAGCAGCAGGTCCGGCAACTCCTTCTGGATGTACTGCAACCGCCACTTGTCACTCACCAGCGCCAACATCACGCCGTCCGTGCGGGTGAACACCTCGACGCCGCGCTGCCGACCGAGCTCGCCGGCGGAGGCCGCGTCGGTGCGACGGGCGATCGAGTAGCCCAGGGGCTCCATGCGCGCCTCGACACCGAACTCCGACTTCATGCGCGCGGACACCACCTCGAACTGCATCGGACCCACGGCGGCGAGGACGGGAGACGCGTCTCCGCGGATGTCGTTGCGGAGGATCTGGACGACACCCTCCTGATCCATCTGATCCACGGCGCGACGGAACTGCTTGTACTTGCTCGCGCTCTCCGCACGGAGGACGGCGAAGTGCTCGGGAGCGAAGGACGGGATCGGCGGGAACTCGACCTTGCGATCCGCGTACAGCGTGTGGCCGGGAGCGAGCGCGGTGGCGTTGACCAGACCGACGACGTCGCCGGGGTAGGCGTTCTCCACCGTGGTGCGCTCGCGGCCGAACACCGTCAGCGCGTACTTCGTCGTGAACGGTTTGCCCGTCTGCGCATGGGTGACCACCATGCCGCGCTCGAAGACTCCGGAGACCACGCGCATGAAGGCGAGGCGGTCGCGGTGCGCCGTGTCCATACCGGCCTGCACCTTGAACACGACCGCGCTGAAGGGGTCGGTGACCTCGCGCTCGCCGCCGGCCACGTCGGGACGGGGGCCCGGGGCCGGGGCGAACGAGACGAGGGTGTCGAGAATCTGGTGCACGCCGAAGTTGAGCATCGCCGACGCGAAGATCACCGGAGACGTCCGGCCCGCGAGGAACTCGTCCTCGTCGTGGCGCTGCCCGCTCTCGACGAGCAACTCGCTCTCCTCGACGGCGGTGGTCCAGTCGTCGCCCTCACGGGACTGCGCGGCCTCGGAGTCCATGAACTCCTCGGGTGCGATGGTCGCGCCACCGGCCGTGCGGGTGAAGTGGATGTACTGGTGCTCCGACACGTCGAGCAGTCCGCGGAAGTCACCCGCGATGCCGACGGGCCAGTACAGCGGGGTCGGCGTCAGACCGATGCGCTCCTCGATCTCGTCGAGCAGCTCGAGGGGGGAGCGGCCCGGCCGGTCCCACTTGTTGACGACGGTGATGACGGGGATGCCGCGGTGCCGACACACCTGGAACAGCTTGAGCGTCTGCGGTTCCAGACCCTTCGCCGCGTCGATGAGCATCACGGCGGCGTCCACCGCGGTCAACACGCGGTAGGTGTCCTCCGAGAAGTCGGCGTGACCGGGGGTGTCCACCAGGTTGATGGTGTGATCGGCGTAGTCGAACTGCAGCGCCGTCGAACTCACGGAGATTCCGCGCGCCTTCTCCATCTCCATCCAGTCGGAGACGGTGGAGCGGCGACCCGACTTCCCGTGGATCGCACCGGCCTCGGAGATCTTCCGCGCGTGCAGAGCCAGAGCCTCGGTGAGCGTCGACTTGCCGGCGTCGGGGTGCGAGATCACCGCGAAGGTGCGACGACGCTCCACCTCGCGCCGGAGGTTCTTCGGCGGGGTGGTGCCGGCGGCGGGAACCGCGGTGGTGGTGTCGGTGTCGACGGACGGGGTGCTCACGAGGGCCTTTCTTCGGTGACCGCAGCTGTGCGGATCACTGGTCGGAACGTACCCAGGGTACTCGGCCGACACGCCGAGCCCGTCCGTCCGTAACAGCGGTCACCGTCGTCCGGATGTAACAGTGGTGCGCGTACCCGGCACGCACCAGCGACGAGGGAGTGACGTTGAGCAGGTTCACCGAGGAGATGTACGCGACCGCGGCCACGACCGAGCGGGGTCTCGTCACCGGTGAGCCCGACGCCCCGTTGCGGCAGACGTGGGGCGACATCCATGCGGTCGCGCGCCGGATGGCCGGCGGGCTCGCTGCGGCGGGGGTCTCACGCGGGGACGCGATCGGCATCCTGGCCGGTCAGCCGGTGGACATCGCGCCGTCGTGCCAAGCGGCGTGGATGCGCGGCGCGTCCGTGACCATGCTGCATCAACCGACGCCGCGCACCGATCTCGCCGTGTGGGGTGCCGACACCGAGACCGTCATCCGGATGATCGACGCCGCCGCGGTGGTGCTCGGCGCACCGTTCGACGCCGCGGCGCCCATCCTGGAGGAACGCGGGATCACCGTGTTGACCATCGACGACCTGCGCGGCGGTGAGGACATCGATCCCGTGCACACCGACGAGTCCGACATCGCGCTGCAACAGCTCACGTCCGGGTCCACCGGATCTCCCAAGGCCGTGCGCATCACCCACGAGAACTTCTACGTCAACGCCTACGCGATGATCGATCGGATCGAGTACTCGCTCGAGGACGACGTGATGGTCAGCTGGCTCCCGCTGTTCCACGACATGGGGATGGTCGGGTTCCTGTCGGTGCCGATGCAGGTCGGTGCCGAGGTCGTCAGCATCACGCCGATCGACTTCCTGCGCTCACCGCTGCTGTGGGCCCAACTGATCGACAAGTACCGCGGCACCGTCACCGCCGCTCCCAACTTCGCGTACTCGTTGCTCGCGCGCAGGCTGAAGCAGGCGTCCGCCGACACGGCCCTCGATCTGTCGTCGTTGCGCTACGCGTGGAACGGGGCCGAGCCGGTGGATCCCGACACGATGCTCGCCCTCGCGGAGGCGGGCGCCCGGTTCGGGCTCGCCCCGACGGCTCTCGCACCCGTCTACGGGATGGCGGAGACGACGCTCGCGGTGTCGATCCCGGTACGCGATCAGGGCCAGGTGCTCGACGTGGTCGACGCGGACCTGCTCGAGGTGATGGGCCGCGCCGTTCCGTCGACCAAGGGCAACGTCCGTCGTCTCGCGACGCTCGGGCGGATGGTGCCGAATCTCGAGGGGCGCGTCGTCGACGGCGAGGGCCAGGTGCTCCCGAGCCGCGGCGTCGGCGTCATCCAGGTGCGGGGGCCGGCGGTGACGCCCGGGTACATCACGGTGGAGGGCGCGGTGTCCGCGCAGGACGACGACGGGTGGCTCGACACCGGCGACATCGGGTACTTCACGGAGGAGGACCTGGTCGTCGTCTGCGGGCGCATCAAGGACGTCATCATCATGGGCGGCCGCAACATCTATCCGACCGACATCGAGCGTGCCGTGGGCACCGTCGCGGGCGTCCGGCCGGGCAATGCCGTCGCGATCCGTCTCGATGCGGGGCAGAAGCGGGAGAGCTTCGCGGTCGCGGCGGAGACCAACGAGATCGCCGACCCGGATGCGGTCAAGCGCATCGAGCACGACATCGTGCACGCGGTGTTCTCCGAAGTGGGGGTTCGTCCTCGCACAGTCGCGGTGCTCGGTCCCGGCACCATTCCGAAGACGTCCTCGGGCAAGCTCCGCCGCGCGAACTCGGCATCGCTCCTCGGCTGAGCGCAGTGCCTCAGGGTCGGTGGATGCGGTTCTGCGCGTCCTCGAGGCTGCCCTTCAGGAGCAGCTCCACTGCGTCCGCGGCCTCCTCCACCACGATCGCCAACTCGTCGCGCTCGGAGGCGGCGAACGGCTTCAGTACGTACGACGCCGGATCCATCCGGCCGGGCGGCCGCCCCACCCCGACCCGGACGCGAAGGTAGTCCTTGGTGGACAACGACTTCGAGATCGAGCGCAGCCCGTTGTGCCCGCCCTCGCCGCCGCCCGTCTTCAGCCGCACCTGACCGAGGTCGACGTCGAGTTCGTCGTGCACCACGATGATGTCCGCCGGCGCCACGGAGAAGAACCGGGCGAGATTGGCGACCGGGCCGCCGGACTCGTTCATGTACGACCGCGGCTTCCCCAGCACGACCGGGCGAGTTCCGAGCCGTGCCTGGAGCACGTCGGAGTTGCTGCGCTTGTGCGACGAGAACGACCCCCGCATCCGCTCCGCCAGGGTGTCGACGACGACGGCGCCGACGTTGTGTCGGGTGCGCTCGTACTGCGGCCCGGGATTGCCCAGGCCGATGACGAGAGCAGGGCGATCGGTCATGTGCGGCAGTCGCTTTCAGCTCGTGACGTGCGGGGTCGTTCCGAGTGGGGAACGAGAAACGGCGCGCCTCCGGTGAGGGAGGCGCGCCGCGGTGGTACTCGGTGGATCAGTTCTCGTCTGCTGCTGCGGCCTCGTCGGCGGCGGAGCTGTCCTCGACAGCCTCCTCTTCCTCGGCGGCGACGTTGCTGGCGAGGTCGCCCGCGCCCTCGGCCTCGAGTGCAGCCTCGCTGGGCGCCTCGACGACATTGACGAGGAGGAGCTCGGGATCGGAGATCAGCGTCGCGCCGGACGGCAGCTCGATCGACGAGGCGAGGATCTGGGTGCCGATCTCGGCGTCCTCGACGGAGACCTCGAACTGCTCGGGGATCTGGGTCGCGTCGACCTCGATCTCGATGACGTTGGCATCGGTGGTGACGAGGGCGCCGGGCGCCGCGTCGCCGGTGACGATGACGTTGATCTCGACGGTGACCTTCTCGCCGCGACGGATGACGAGGAGGTCGGCGTGCTCGATGTAGTTACGGATCGGGTGGACCACGACCGACTTGGTGAGGGCGAGGTGCTTCTCGCCGTCGACCTGGAGCTCGATGACGGCGTTGGTGCCGTCGGCGCGGAGCACGGCGGCGAACTCGCGGGACGGGAGCGAGAGGTGCTTGGGCTCGGTGGCGTGTCCGTACAGGACGGCGGGGACGAGACCGTCGCGCCGGGTGCGGCGGGCTGCGCCCTTGCCGAACTCGGTGCGGACGGTGGCGTTGAGAACGTTGGCCATGTGACGGGGCTCCTCGGAAGATCTGGTGTGACTGCGGTCTGAAACGGCTGCGGTCCGGTGTGACTGCTGCGGGTACTACTCGCTCGGCGTGGACACGAACGAGGACGGCTGCGAGACCGCGCCTGCGTCGATCACGGTGACGTACGCACTGCGCACTCGTCACCCTCGCCGAGACAACGGCGTGAACACTACCCGAACGCGCCGATCGGCCGCGAATCGCCCCTGCTCGTCACCGTCGGGTCGGTTGGTCACCGCTGCGACGTCAGGGCCCGGCACTCGTCCACGGCGTGATCGATCTGATCGAGGGTCAGGAAGTAGTGGGGAGACGCCCGGACGAGGGAGTCCAGTCCGCGGGCCGTCATGTCGAGCAGAGTCGACGACGCCGGGCTGACGGAGACGGTGACGTCGCGATCCGCCAGTGCATCCTTCACCGCGGCGGGCGCGACGCCCTCGACGGTGAAGGTCACGATGCCGGTGTGGTGCTCGCCGAGGTCGTGCACCGCGATGCCGCGCACCTCGGCGAGGGCGTTCCGCAGCCGCTCGGCCCGCGCACGCACCGCGGCTTCCACCGCGCTCGGTCCGAGTTCGAGCAGGAGATCGACGGCGGCTCCGAGACCGAGCCGGGCCGCGACGTCGTGTTCCCACGTCTCGAACCGCCGCGCGTCGTCGGCGACGGTGTACGAATCGGGACCGGTCCAGGAGGCACTGTGCAGATCCAGTGATCGCGGCTCGAGGGTGTCGAGCACCGACGGAGCGATGTGAAGGAAACCGGTACCGCGCGGACCACGCAGCCACTTGCGTCCCGTCCCGGAGAGAGCGTCCACGCCGAGCTCGTCCACGTCGAGGGCGATCTGGCCCACCGACTGGCAGGCGTCGAGCAGCACGAGGGCCCCGTGACGGTGGGCCAGGTCGACGATCTCCCGGACCGGATTCAACAGGCCACCGTTGGTCGGCGCGTGCACGAGGGAGACCAGCGCGACGCGATCGTCCATCATCCGCTCGAGAGCCTCGAGATCGATGCGTCCGGACGGGTCCACGGGAATGGTGTCGACCACGGCGCCGGTGGCCCGCGCCCGCTGCAGCGCGGCGATCGCGTTGGTGGCGTACTCGACGGTGGAGACCAGGATGCGGTCACCGGGGGAGAGCGGCACCGCGTAGAAGAAGTCGCACCAGGCCCGCGTGGCGCTGTCGGACAGTGCCACGGTGCCGGTCGGGGCTCCGATCAGCGTCTCGACGGACGTGCGCACCGCGGCGAGATCCTCGGAGCGTTCACGCGCCGCGCGGTATCCACCCACCTCGGCCTCACGACGCAGGTGTCCGACGACCGTCTCGACGACGCGCTGAGGCGGTAGGGACGAGCCGGCGCTGTCGAGGAACACCCCGTGCTCGGCGGCAGGGGTGTCCGCGCGGGCGGCGAGTACGTCGACGGTGTCCGTCTCGGGGGTGGCGTTCACAGTGATGCCGACACTACCGGCGACCGCACGCGGGAACGATTAGTCTGTGGAGGGCGGGGGTAGTCGTCATCCGGACACGCAGTGTCCGTTCCTGTTCCCGTACGCAGTGCCCGTTCCACTTCACGCTCCACCGTCACCCCGCGGAGGCATCCATGACGGCCGTTTCCGGCACTCTCAGTTCGCGGCCCGCCGCCGAGGCATACCTCGCCCGGGTCTGTTTCAAGGTGGGGCCGCCGACTCTGATCGGCGCAGAACTCGAATGGTTCACCCGGACCCCGTCCGGCGCACGTCCCACTCTCGACTCGCTCGCCGAGGCACTGGGTGCCCACACCCCGCAGTCTCTTCGGCGCGAGTCCCCCGCACTCGCCCTCCGCTCCGGAAGTGTCGTCTCCGTCGAGCCCGGTGGTCAGATCGAATTGTCGTCCTCGCCCGCCACGTCCCTCGCCTCCGTCGTCGAGGCGCTGCGCGACGACGAGCGGTCGTTGTCCCGCCTGCTCGACTCGCAGGGGATCTCGCTGGCCGGAGGCGGCGCGGACACGCAGCGACCTCCCGACCGACTGCTCACGCTGCCGCGCTACTGCGCGATGGAGCGGCGCTTCGAGCAGTACGGCCCGTACGGCAAGCTCATGATGTGCAACACGGCCGCGGTCCAGGTCAGTGTGGACGCCGGCGGCGACGACGAGCAGATCCGACGGCGCTGGGCCACAGTGCATGCCGTGGGTCCGGCGCTGCTGGCGGCGTTCGCGACCACGCCCGCTCTGCACGGCGTTCCCGACGGTCGGTGGGCCTCGCAGCGCATGCGCACCTGGTTCGAACTGGACCGCACCCGCACGCGCGTCCCTCTGGGGGTCGACCCCGTCCGTGACTACGCGCGCTGGGTGATGGACGTCCCGCTCCTGTGTGTGCGACGCGACGGGCGCCTCACCGCACCGCCGCGCGAAGCCACGTTCGCACAGTGGCTCGCGGGTGACCTGGACGACGACATGGGTCGGCGCCCCACGACGGCCGACCTGGACTATCACCTGACGACGGTGTTCCCCCTCGTGCGAGCGAGCGGCCACCTCGAGATCCGGTACCTCGACGGCCAACCCGACGGGATGTGGGAGGTGCCGATGTACGCGGTGGACGCCCTGCTGTCCTCCGCTTCGGTGGCCGATCAGGCACTGGACCTGGCGGAACCCACTCTGAACAGGTGGGAGGACGCGGCGCGGGACGGACTCGCCGACCAGGCATTGCGGCGAGCCGCGGTGGAGCTGCTGACACTCGCGGCCGATTCCAGCCACGGCGAGGCGCGGGAAGCCCTGGGCCGCGCGGCGACGCGCTGCTCCGCCGCCCAGCCGCCGACGGCACTCGGGACAGCGGCGACACCACCACGAGGCGATGCACGGAAGGAGTTCTCACGATGACGGCGAACACGACGGTCGACGCGGTGGCGTTGCGCGGCCGACTCGAGTCGATGCTGGTGCGCAGTCGCGCCCGGACCCTGGCACTCACCCGGTGCCTCGACGAGGACGGGCTGCGCGAGCAGGTGTCGCCGTTGATGAGCCCACTGGTGTGGGATCTCGCCCACATAGGAAACCAGGAAGAGCTGTGGCTGGTCCGCGACGTGGGCGGCCGCGACGCCGTGCACCCGGAGATCGACGACCTCTACGACGCGTTCCGCCACGCACGGTCCACCCGACCGGGGCTCGATCTGCTGTCGCCCGACGAGGCGCGCACCTACGTGGACACCGTGCGAGCCCTGTCGCTGGATGCGCTGCAGCGCTGCACCTTCGACGAGAGTCGGCTGGTGGAGAACGGCTTCGTCTTCGCGATGGTCGCGCAGCACGAACAGCAGCACGACGAGACGATGCTGGCGACTCATCAGCTGCGCACCGGCGACGCCGTGCTGGAGGCACCCGACGCTCCCCGCGCCCAACTGCCGCCCGCCCACGACGTCGAGGTCATCGTCCCCGGTGGTGCGTTCGAGATGGGCAGCAGCGACGATCCGTGGGCCCTCGACAACGAGCGGCCCGCGCACAGTGTCGAGGTGCCCACCTTCGCGATCGACGCGGCTCCGGTGACCAACGGTGAGTACCTCCAGTTCATCGCCGACGGTGGCTACGACCGCGAGGAACTGTGGACCGAACGCGGCTGGGCGCACCGCACCGAGGCCGGTCTCACCGCGCCGCAGTTCTGGTCGCAGGACGACGACGGTGTGTGGTGGCGTCGAGTCTTCGGACGCGCGAAGCAGATTCGAGCAGCGCAGCCCGTGGTTCACGTCAGCTGGTTCGAAGCCGACGCCTACGCCCGCTGGGCCGGCAAGCGGCTGCCGACCGAGGCGGAATGGGAGAAGGCGGCGCGCTTCGATCCCGCGTCGGGGCTCTCCCGGCGAAACCCCTGGGGCGACGACGACGCCGACGAACGGCACGCGAATCTCGGTCAACGACACCTCGAGCCCGCCGACGTCGGCGCGTATCCCGAGGGTGCCTCGCCGCTCGGCGTCGAGCAGCTGATGGGGGACGTCTGGGAGTGGACGTCATCCGACTTCGAGCCGTATCCCGGGTTCGAGATGTTTCCCTATCCGGAATACTCCGAGGTGTTCTTCGGCGGCGACTACAAGGTGTTGCGCGGCGGCTCGTTCGGCACCGACCAGACGGCGGTCCGCGCGACCTTCCGCAACTGGGACCACCCGATCCGGCGCCAGATCTTCGCCGGCTTCCGGTGCGCCCGCGACGTGGGACACCGGTAGCGGATGTGCCGACACGTCGGCTATCTCGGACCCGCTCGCACCGTCGGAGACGTGCTCACCGCGGGCCCGACATCGCTGCTCACCCAGTCGTACGCACCCCGCGAGATGCGCGGTGGCGGCACGATCAACGCGGACGGCTTCGGTGCGGCCTGGTGGTCGAACGGCACCGCGTCGTCGTATCGGAGCGCGATGCCGATGTGGGGTGATTCGGCCGTCACCGACACGCTCACCCACATCCGCTCGGTGGCGGTGATGGGGGCCGTGCGGTCCGCCACCGTCGGCATGCCGGTCGAGCGGTCGGCGTGCGCGCCCTTCGTCGAGGGGCGATGGGCGTTCAGCCACAACGGTGTCGTACGCGGATGGCCGCAGTCGGTCTCCGCGCTCGCCGAGAAGGTGCCCGTCGAGACGCTGCTGCGGTTGGCGGCACCGACGGATTCCGCTGTGCTGTGGGCGATTCTGCAGCAGCGTCTACTGGACCGCGATCCCGCGGACGCGCTCGCCGGCCTGATGGCGGACGTCGACGCCGCCGCTCCGGACTCGCGCGTCAACCTGCTGCTCGGCGACGGCGAGTCGCTCTGGGCGACGACGCTGTACCACTCGCTCTCCGTCCGATACGACGAGGACAGCGTCGTGCTCGCGTCCGAACCGCTCGACGAGCTGCCCGGATGGCAGCAGGTGCCCGATCGGTGCCTCGTCTCCGCCCGACCGGGATCCGTGGACATCACCACCTTCTGACCGCTCCATCCCTGCACCTTCCATGCTCGTCAGCAACAAGGAGTTCGTCATGACAGCGCCGTCACTGGACATCCACATCACCGAGGGCGATCTACAGGAATCGCTGCGGGAGGATGCCCGCCGCGGGCTCACCGCGACGCCGAAATGGTTGCCGCCGAAGTACTTCTACGATGCTGTGGGCAGCGAACTGTTCGAGCGCATCACCGAGTTGGACGAGTACTACCCGACGCGCACCGAGCGCGCCCTGCTGACCGAACGGGCCGCGGAGATCGCGCGCGTGACGGGAGTGGAGGTGTTGGTCGAGTTGGGCTCGGGATCGTCGGACAAGACCCGAGTGCTGCTGTCCGCGGGTCTGGAACACGGCACCCTGCGTCGCTACGTTCCGCAGGACGTCTCGCCGTCGGCGCTGACCGGTGCGATGGAGGAGTTGTCGCGTCAGTATCCGAACCTCGAGATCCACGGAGTGGTCAGCGATTTCACGAGTACCGGCGGCCCGGACAGTGGATTGTTCTGGGTGCCCACCGGCGGGCGCAGGACGCTGGCGTTCCTGGGCGGCACACTCGGGAACCTCGTGCCGCAGGAGCGCGCCGAGTTCCTCTCCGCCATCTCGAACACCCTCGACACGGGGGAGTTCCTGTTGCTCGGAGTCGGGTTGGTCATCGACCCGGCGATCCTGGTGCCCGCGTACGACGACGCGCAGGGAGTGACGGCGCAGTTCGACCTGAACGTGCTCTCCGTGTTGAACGGGCAGCTGGACGCCGACTTCGACGTGGACGACTTCGAGCACGTCGCCGTGTGGGACGAGCGCAACGAGTGGATCGAGATGCGGCTCCGAGCGCGTCGGGACCACACGGTGCGCGTCGCGGATCTCGACCTGAACGTGCAGTTCGCGGCGGGTGAGGAGATGCGGACCGAGATCTCGGCCAAGTTCCGCCGCGAGTCGATCACCGGCGAACTGGCCGCCGCGGGGCTGACCGTCGACGAGTTCTGGACCGATCCCGACGAGCGCTTCGCCTTGGTGCTCGCCCGGAAGTAGGGCGCCCGACGACAGACACTCCCCGCGGACGAGGTCCGCGGGGAGTGTCTGTCGGTGTCGTCGTTTCTCAGGCGTTGCCGTTGAACAGGCTGGTGACGGACCCGTTCTCGAAGACCTCACGGATGGTCTTGCCGAGCAGGGGTGCGATGGAGAGCACGGTCAGCGACGGGAACAGCTTGTCGTCGCTGATGGGCAACGTGTTGGTCACGACGACCTCCTTGGCGCCGCACGATGCGAGGCGCTCGGCGGCCGGGTGGCTCAGCACGCCGTGCGTGGCGGCGATGACGACGTCGCCCGCGCCGGCTTCCTTTAGCACCTTCACCGCGCCGGCGATGGTGCCGCCGGTGTCGATCATGTCGTCGATCAGGATGCAGGTGCGTCCCTCGACGTCACCGACGACCCGGTTCGACTTGACCTGGTTGGGCACCAACGGGTCTCGCGTCTTGTGAATGAACGCCAGCGGCGCCCCGCCGAGCGAGTCGGCCCACTTCTCCGCGACGCGCACGCGGCCGGAGTCGGGGGAGACCACGGTGATGTGCTCGAGGTTGTAGCCCTCGCGGATGTGGTCGGCGAGCTGGCTGTGCGCGTGCATGTGGTCGACCGGGCCGTCGAAGAAGCCCTGGATCTGGTCGGTGTGCAGATCGACCGTGATGATGCGGTCGGCACCGGCCGTCTTGAGCAGATCGGCGACCAGACGCGCGGAGATCGGCTCGCGGCCGCGGTGCTTCTTGTCCTGGCGGGCATAGGGGTAGAACGGCAGGATCGCGGTGATGCGCTTCGCCGATCCGCGCTTGAGCGCGTCGATCATGATGAGCTGTTCCATGAGCCATGTGTTCAGCGGGAACGGGTGGCTCTGGAGCACGAAGGCGTCGGAGCCACGGACGGATTCCTCGAAGCGGACGAAGATCTCGCCGTTCGCGAAGTCGCGGGCGGTCTGCGGGGTGACCTCGATCCCGAGTTCCTTCGCCACCTGCTCGGCGAGCTCGGGATGAGCGCGACCGGAGAAGAGCATCAAGTTCTTCTGGTTGTCGATCCAGTTGGCTGTGGTCACTGCTCTACTCGCCGTCCTTCGGTTCGTGCACGTGTGATTCCTCGGTCGAACGGGCGCGTTCGGCTGCCTCTGCCGCCGGCGATCCCGGACGCTTCTTCTGCACCCAGCCCTCGATGATCCGTTGCGGACCACCGGAGACGGCGAGCGCTCCCGCCGGTACATCATGGCGTAGGACGGTTCCGGCGCCCGTGTAGGCCCCGTCGCCCACGCGCACCGGCGCGATGAACATGGTGTCGGAACCGGTGCGCACGTGCGAACCGATCTCGGTCCGGCTCTTGCCGACGCCGTCGTAGTTGACGAAGACGCTGGACGCGCCGATGTTGGAGTGTTCGCCGATGCTGGCGTCGCCGACATAGGTCAGGTGCGGCACCTTGGAGTGCGCTCCGATGGTCGCGTTCTTGGTCTCCACGAAGGCGCCGAGCTTGCCGTGGTCGCCGAGGTCGCTGCCCGGCCGCAGGAACGTGAAGGGCCCCACCGTCGCTCCGGCACCGATCACCGAGTCGAATCCGTGCGAGCGGACCACCGTCGCGCCCTCGCCGACCGACACGTCGGTGAGCGTCGTGTCCGGCCCGATGATCGCGTCCTCACCGATGACGGTGCGTCCGTGCAACTGCGTGCCGGGGTGCAGCACGGCGTCGCGTCCGACGGCGACCTCGATGTCCACCCACGTCGACGACGGGTCGATCACGGTCACCCCGGCGCGCATGTGGCGGGCGAGGATGTGCTCGTTGAGGATGCGGGTGACCTCGGCCAGCTGCACCCGGTCGTTCACGCCGCGCACCAGCGACGGGTCGGTGAGCTGAGTGCTGAACACCGGCAGGCCGCGTCGGCGCGAGATCTTCAGGACGTCGGTCAGGTAGAGCTCGTGCTGCGCGTTGTCGGTGCCGAGCGAGTCGAGAGCCACCCGCAGCGACTGCGCGTCGAAGGCGTAGACACCCGAGTTCACCTCGGTGATGGTGAGCTGATCGGGAGTCGCGTCGGCGTGCTCGACGATCTCCTGGACCTGCCCGGATCCGTCGCGGACGATGCGGCCGTAGCCGTTCGCGTCGTCGGGGACGAAGGTGAGCACCGACACCGCGACGGGCTCCGCGGAGGAGTGGTGATCGTGCAGGAGCGCCTGCAACGTGTGGGCGTCGAGCAGCGGCACGTCCCCCGCGGTGACCACCACGGTGCCGTCGAAGTCGGCGGGCAGAGACGCGAGGCCGCACTGCACCGCGTGACCGGTGCCGTGCTGTTCGGCCTGCACCGCGATGTCGATGGTCCGACCCAGCGTCTCGGCCAGATCGGCGACGGCAGCCGAGACCTTCTCGCGGTCGTGCCCGACGACCGTGACGAGGTGGTCGGGGTCCACCCCGTCGGCCGCGTGCAGAGCGTGCGCGAGCATGGACCGACCGGCCAGTTCGTGCAGAACCTTCGGAGTCTTCGATCGCATCCGGGTTCCCGCCCCCGCGGCGAGCACGACTACAGCGACCTTCGACGTCATGAATCTCCTCGACCGACTTCGGATGTGCCCCGGGCGGGGGACCCGCCACACGCGTCGCCACGGCTCCGCCGCTCTACGACAGCAGCTCCGCCGCTGTGGCGTAGCGGCTCCGCCGCCAGGATTCGAACCTGAACTATCTGAACCAAAATCAGAGGTGCTGCCATTACACCACGGCGGATCACAGCCTCGGCTGGCGTGCGCCGAGCGCGTCGATCCTCGCACGAGTGCACCCGCTCCGTAAAACGCTCCGCAGGCCTCACTCGCCGCGCAGCGCTCGCGTGTCACAGTGATTCCATGACCTCGACGCCCGACGCGCCCCGCGAGCCCGATCAGCCGCGTGCACCCGGTGACGCCGGCGTCCCGGAACGTGCGCCCCGCGTCCGGATGACGGGCACCCAGCGCCGGGCCCAGTTGATCGAGATCGGCCGCACGCTGTTCGCCGAGCGTGGCTACGAGGCCACGTCCATCGAGGAGATCGCGCAACGCGCCCAGGTGAGCAAGCCGGTCGTCTACGAGCACTTCGGCGGCAAGGAGGGTCTCTACGCCGTGGTGGTGGACCGCGAGATGTCCACACTGCTGTCCATGATCACGTCGTCGCTGACCGAGAACCGGTCCCGGATACGGGTCGAACGGGTGGCGCTGGCCCTGCTGACCTACGTCGAGGAGCGCAGCGACGGGTTCCGCATCCTCGTGCGCGACTCCCCGGTCGCCGCGGCCGAGGGAACGTACTCGAGCCTGCTGAACGACGCCGTCGGCCAGGTGGGGCACATCCTGGCGGGTGACTTCTCCCGCCGCGACATCGACCCGGCCAATGCCCAGCTGTACGCCCAGGCATTGGTCGGAATGGTGTCGATGACAGCGCAATGGTGGCTGGACGAACGGTCTCCGTCGAAAGAGGTGGTGGCCGCGCACATCGTGAATCTGTGCTGGAACGGGCTCACGAATCTGGAGCCCGATCCCCGGTTGGGGAGCTGAAAGCGCGAGTGTCACCGGAGGTGGTCACGGTGGACCACCTCGTCGGTCGTGACGACACGACGCTCGTACTCCGGGACGAGTGCTCGTGCTGTGTAGTGGTCCAGTGGTACCGTTCTCGCGTTGTTCACGGATTGAATGCCCCAAACTTTCGAGGCGGATCGCATGGTCAGACAGGCACGCGCCGAGATCACCAGAGACACGGTGCTCGCGGGGGCCGCCCATGTCTTTCTGCGGCTCGGGTACGCCAATGCCAGCCTCAGCGAGATCATTTCGCAGTCGCAGGTCACCAAGGGTGCTCTCTACTTCCACTTCGGGTCGAAGGAGGAGTTGGCCCGCGCCGTCATCGACGAGGGCGTGCGGCGGCTCACCACGGCGTGCCGCGCCCTGGACGACGGCCGGATCCCCGCCCTCGAAGCAGAGATCGGTGTCTCGTACATCACGGTCGATCTGGCGGTCACGGATCCGATGGTCGCCGCGATGTTCCGGCTCAAGCACCAGATCGGCGACTACCGCGGCACCGGAGAGAACGTCATGGAGGGCTGGGCCGAGTACCACACCGGTCTGGCGCGCCGGGCCATCGACGAGGGCGACCTCGAGGCCGATCTCGACCCCGTGACCACCGGAATGCTGTTCCTGGAGGTCATCGTCGGCGCCCACATGGTCGCGGTGGCCACCGACAGCACCAAGGAATTGTCGTCGCGTATGGAGCGGCTCTGGCACTACCTGCTCCCGTCGCTCGTTCCCGGCCGCAAGCTCGACTACTTCCGTGAGTTCGCCGCCCGTCGTGTCCTGCGCTACGGCGCCTGACGACGAGCGGCCGCGCTGCGGTCGCCTCGGTCGGCCCATGGTCGTTTCTGTCGGGGACTGCTCCTAGAATCGATACCGAGTCGTCACCGACCGATCGATCTCCGTGAGGGGTGTCGAGCGTTGCGGGTGCACGATCGTGTCGTCTTTCCGTCAGGAGTTCTGCTGGTGTCCTCGCCGTCCGTCCATGTTTCCCCCGCGCAGACCCCGGACGACGGTGCGGGCCGGATGTCGGGCCTGCTGGAATTCGCGTTGCGTGACGCGTCGCTCGCGCAGATCGTCGATCTGTCCGGGCGCCGCGAGGCCACCCTGGTGGCACCCACTCCGGCACGGGCGTTCATCGCCGCGGCCATGTCCCGCACCACACCGGTCCTGCTCGTCACCGCGACGGGCCGCGAGGCCGACGATCTGACGGCCGAGCTCACGGAGATGGTGGGCGGCGCCGTGGCGCAGTTCCCGTCCTGGGAGACGTTGCCGCACGAGCGTCTGTCTCCCGGAGCGGACACCGTCGGTCGTCGTATCGAGGTACTGCGGCGCCTCGCCCGGCCGCAGGACGCCGACTACGGCGTCCCGCTGAAGATCATCGTCACCACGGTGCGCTCGGTGCTCCAGCCGATGGCGCGTGGACTGGGCGAGATAGAGCCCGTCGGCCTACGGGTTGGGGCGGAGTTCGACTTCGAGGACTTGCAGAAGCGACTGGTCGAACTGGCCTACACGCGGGTCGACATGGTGGGCAAACGCGGTGAGTTCGCGGTCCGCGGCGGCATCCTCGACCTGTTCTCGCCGACGGCGGATCACCCCGTCCGTGTCGAGTTCTGGGGTGACGAGGTCACCGACCTGCGCGCCTTCTCGGTCGCGGATCAGCGTTCCATCCCCGACGTGGAGGTCGACACGGTCATCGCGCCGCCCTGCCGGGAGATGATTCTCGACGAGGCGGTGCGTGAGCGTGCGGCGCGTCTCGCCGCCGACAACACCGGCGACCCGATCCTGGTGGAGATGCTCGAGAAGATCTCCGCCGGCGTTCCGGTCGAGGGTATGGAGGCGCTGCTGCCGGTGCTGAAGGCGGGCGGTCTCGAACTGTTGACCGACGCGCTGCCCGACGGCGCCCACGTGCTGGTGTGCGACCCGGAGAAGGTGCGTACGCGCGCGACGGATCTGGTACGGACCGGCAAGGAGTTCCTCGAGGCGTCGTGGACGGCCGCGAGCATCGGTGCGGCCGCTCCGCTCGACACCGCAGCTCTCGACACCAGCAGCGTGACGGACGAGAGCGCCGTCCTCGACCTCGATCTCAGCGCGTCCGCGTACCGGTCGCTCCGGCAGGTCCGAGAGTCCGCGGAGGCGGCCGGTCGGCCGTGGTGGACCGTCGGCCCGCTCGCCTCGGGCAGCGACGAGGAGATCGTGCTCGACGTGGACGCGGCGCCGGACGTGCGCGGCTCCGAGGAGGCGCTCGCGACGCTCTTCCAGATGTTCACGGCGCACCTCGCGTCCGGCGGCCGTGTGGCCGTCGTCGTCGCGGGCGCGGGAACGGCGCAGCGCACGGTCGAACGCCTGCGGGAGGCCGGAGTGCCGGCGCTCCCACTCGACGCCGGAGCCGAGCCCGGCCCCGACGTCGTCGGCGTGATGTGTGGGTCGTTGCACTCGGGTCTCGTCCTGCGTGACGCCGGCCTGGTGGTCGTGACGGAGGCCGATCTCACCGGCAACCGGGTCGTGGCGGCCGGCGACGGCAAACGGTTGCCTGCCAAGCGTCGCAACCAGGTCGATCCGCTCGCGCTGACGGCCGGCGACATGGTGGTCCACGACCAGCACGGCATCGGCCGCTTCGTCGAGATGGTCGAGCGGACCATCGGCGGGGCACGCCGTGAGTACCTCGTCGTCGAGTACGCGCCCAGCAAACGCGGCCATCCGGGTGACCGTCTCTTCGTTCCCATGGAGTCGCTCGACCAGTTGTCCCGCTACGTCGGCGGCGAGATGCCGAGCCTGAGCAAGCTGGGCGGATCCGACTGGACCAACACCAAGCGCAAGGCCCGCAAGGCCGTCCGAGAGATCGCGGGAGAGCTCGTGCAGCTCTACGCGGCGCGGCAGGCGGCGCCCGGTCACGCGTACGGGCCGGACACCCCGTGGCAGAAGGAGATGGAGGACGCCTTCGCGTTCACCGAGACCGTCGACCAGATGACCGTCATCGACGAGGTCAAGGCGGACATGGAGAAGCCCGTCCCGATGGACCGCGTGGTCATCGGCGACGTCGGCTACGGCAAGACCGAGGTCGGCGTCCGAGCGGCCTTCAAGGCCGTCCAGGACGGCAAGCAGGTGGCGGTGCTCGTTCCCACCACCCTGCTGGCCCAGCAGCATCTGCAGACCTTCACCGAGCGGATGGCCAACTTCCCGGTGACGGTCAAGGGACTGTCCCGGTTCTCCGATGCCGCCGAGTCGCGGGAGACGTTCGCCGGACTCGCGGACGGCACGGTGGACATCGTCGTGGGCACGCACCGGCTGCTGCAGACCGGTGTGCAGTGGAAGGACCTCGGGCTGGTCATCGTCGACGAGGAGCAGCGCTTCGGCGTCGAGCACAAGGAGCACATCAAGGCGCTGCGCACGCACGTCGACGTCCTGACGATGTCGGCGACACCGATTCCGCGCACGCTCGAGATGAGCATGGCGGGCATCCGTGAGATGTCGACCATCCTGACTCCGCCCGAGGAGCGTCACCCCGTCCTGACCTACGTCGGTGCCTATCAGGAGAAGCAGGTGGCGGCGGCCATCCGCCGTGAGCTGCTGCGCGACGGCCAGGTCTTCTACGTCCACAACCGCGTGAGCAGCATCGACAAGGCCGCCGCGAACATCCGCCGGTTGGTGCCGGAAGCGCGCGTCGTGGTTGCCCACGGTCAGATGAACGAGGACGCGCTCGAGAAGACGGTGCAGGGCTTCTGGGAGCGAGAGTTCGACATCCTGGTCTGCACCACCATCATCGAGACGGGCCTCGACATCTCCAATGCCAACACGCTGATCGTCGAGCGAGCCGATTCGCTGGGTCTGTCCCAGCTCCACCAGTTGCGTGGACGTGTGGGCCGCAGCCGGGACCGCGGCTACGCGTACTTCCTCTACCCGCCGGAGAAGCCGCTCACCGAGACGGCGTACGACCGGTTGGCCACCATCTCGCAGAACTCCGACCTCGGCGCCGGTATGGCCGTGGCGATGAAGGACCTCGAGATCCGCGGCGCGGGCAACGTGCTGGGCGCGGAGCAGTCCGGCCACGTCGCCGGCGTGGGCTTCGACCTGTACGTCCGACTGGTCGGCGAGGCGGTGGAGGCCTACCGCGCCGTCGCGGACGGGCGCCCCGTCACCACCGACGAGGCGCCCAAGGAGGTGCGCATCGACCTCCCCGTCGACGCCCACATCCCACCGGACTACGTCACCAGCGACAGGCTGCGACTCGAGGCGTACCGCAAGCTGGCCGCGGCGCAGAACGACGCCGAGATCCGTGCGGTCATCGACGAGCTGACCGACCGCTACGGCCCCGTGCCGGCCGAGGTCGCCCGGCTCGTGGCCGTGGCCGTCCTGCGCATCCTGTGCCGTTCCTACGGCATCGTGGACGTGCAGATGGCGGGGACCATGGTGAAGTTGGCGCCGATGGACCTACCCGACTCCAAGCAGATACGGTTGAAGCGGCTCTACCCCAGCGCACAGTATCGGGCGACCACCGGCACGGTGCAGATCCCGATTCCGCGGGTGGCAGGTGGTGGAGTCGGTTCGGCCCGTGTCCGCGACGAGGAACTTCTGCAGTTCGTCGCCGACGTACTGCTCGCGATGGACGGGCAGCCCGCGGGCTCCGTACGAGTCGAGCAACCGATCGGGGTGTGAGCGCGCGATGACGATTCTGCTGTTGGATCCCCTGCGGCCCACCATGGTGCCGGTGCAGGCCGTGACGTTGCTGGACAAGCCGGTGGGCTTCACGGAAGAGGTGCCGGTCTCCATCCGCTGGCGCCTCACGGGGTTCACCTCCGCGGGCGACGACGAACCCGAGGTGCTCATCAGCACCAGCCGCGACAACCCCGACGTCCAGGAACGCATCACGCGCGGCGAGGACGTCATCGAGGTGCCGGTGCCCCGCGGCGGCAACCTCGCCGAGGCGGTCTTCGTCATCGACAAACTGCGCTCACTCGGCGGATGGGAGGCGCAGCAGACGCACGAGTCGCTGCGCGGATACCTGCTCGAGGAGACCTACGAACTGCTCGACGCCATCGAGACCGGCGACGCGGACTCGATCCGGGAGGAGCTCGGCGATCTGCTGCTGCAGGTCATCTTCCACGCGCGCATCGCCAAGGACGCGGGCGCCGAGGCGTTCGACATCGACGACGTCGCGTCCACCCTGGTGGCCAAGTTGACCCACCGCAGCCCGCACCTGGCCGACACGTCCGGCGCCCCGATCGACATCGGTGCGCAGGAGAAGGCCTGGGAGGAGCGCAAGGCCGCGGAGAAAGTTCGCGCGTCGTGCCTCGACGGCATCGCCATGGCGCAGCCCTCGCTCGCGCTCGCCCAGCAGGTCATCACCCGTGCGGTCAAGGCCGGGCTCCCGCAGGACTTCGTCCCGGAGTCCATGCTCTCGGTGCGCATCGACATCTCGGGTGATCACGGTGCCACCAGCGCCGAGGACTCGCTGCGCCGCACCGTCAACGAGTTCGTGGCCGACGTGCGAGCCGCGGAGCGCGCCGCCGCCATGGACGGAGTCCGATCGGCCGAGATGGACGCACGAGCGTGGTCCAAGTACTGGCCGGGCACCGACATGTTCGGGCGGCCGCTCGCGGCGACGGGCACGGACGACGCGCGCGTCGCCGCGTCCCACCACCGGCCGCAGACGGACGAGAAGAACCGCTGACCGTCTAGCCGAAGAGCGTCGAGCCCCAGTAGGCCTCGGTGCCTTCCGGTACTCCTGGCGGGCAGGCGAAGACCGCTGATCCGACGTGGGAGATGTACTCGTTCAGTGCATCTCGTCGCGCGAGAGCCTGCTGCATCGGCACGAACTGGGTCTGCGGATCGCTGCAGAAGGCGACGAAGAACAGCCCCGCGTCGAGGTGGCCGAAGCCGTCGGAGCCGTCGGTGAAGTTGTACCCGCGACGAAGAATCTTGATGCCGCCCAGGGATTCCGACGACGCCAGTCGTACGTGCGCGTCCTTCGCGATGGTCGACGAGCCGAGGTCGACGGTGTCGAACTCGGCCGTGCCGCCCAGTGGCGCGCCGGTGGCCTTGGACCGACCGATGACGCGTTCCTGTTCGCCGAGCACCGCGCGGTCCCACGGTTCGATCTTCATCCGGATGCGCCGCGCCACGAGGTAGGTGCCGCCCGTCATCCAGTCGGACTCGCCGCCGTTCACCCACACGTGCTCGTCGACGGTCGCCGCGTCCTCGGCCTTGATGTTGTTCGTGCCGTCCTTGAAGCCGAAGAGGTTGCGCGGTGTCGCCTGGGCTGTCGACGTCGACGCGGTGCGACCGAAGCCGAGCTGCGACCACCGCACCGACGCGGTGCCGAACGCGATGCGCGCGAGATTGCGGATGGCGTGCACAGCCACCTGCGGATCGTCGGCGCAGGCCTGCACCGCGATGTCGCCACCGCTCCGCGCCGGGTCGAGGTCGTCTCCGGGGAATCGCGGAAGATCCTGCAGTGCAGCCGGTCTGCGGTCGCCCAGACCGAACTTGTCGAAGAACGACGGGCCGAAGCCGATGGTCAGCGTGAGGTTGGACGGCATCAGGCCGTAGGCCTCGCCGGTGTCACCCGGCGGCTCGTACTGTCCGCCGCCGACCACGCCAGCGGGTACCGACTCGGCGCCGACGGTGAGGCGTTCGGCCATCGCCGTCCACTTCGTGAGCATCGCGACGATCTCGTCGCGCGAAGTGGTCGTCACGTCGAAGGTGACGAAGTGCATGCGGTCCTGCGCGGGCGTGACGATGCCCGCCTGGTGGACGCCGCGGAACGGCACCACGGCCTCGGCCGCGTCGGCGACCACGGGTTCGGGTGCGGTCGACCGGCCCAGCGCGGCGCCGGCGCCGACTGCGAGTGCGCCGGCTCCCACACCACCGAAGAGCGCGCGGCGCGAGAGGCGTCGACTCGGCGGGGTGGCGGCGGCGTCCGTGTCGGACGTCCGCTCAGGCGCCTGCGACGACACCCTGGACCTGGCTCACCGACGCGGACAGGGCGTCGATCTTCTTCGACAGGTCCTGGCGCTGCGGCTCGGTGACCGTGTCGTAGGAGACGAAGCCGTCACCCTGGCGGTACTTCGCGAGCTCGGTGTCGAGTTCGGCGAAGCGCTGCTCGATGGTGGCCGCGAGTTCCGGGTTCCGCTCGGACAGCACCGGAGCGAGCGCCGCCACCGCTGCCTGCGATCCGTCGACGTTCGCCTGGAAGTCGTACAGGTCGGTGTGGGAGAAGAAATCCTCCTCACCGGTGATCTTCGTCTGGGCGACCTCGTCGAGGAGGCCCTGTGCGCCGCCCGCCACGGTGATCGGGTCGATCACGAAGTCGGGGGACTGCACGCCCTCGACCAGCTCGTCGACGTCCGCCTTCAGCTGCTCGGCGATCGCGTTCGTGTCCGGCTGAAGTCCCTGTGCCCACAGGTCCTTCTCGAGGCGGTGGAACCCGGTCCACTCCGCGCCGGGCTCGACGTCCGGCTCGCGCAGGTCGATGCGAGGGTCGAGATCGTCGGGGAAGCTCTCCGCGACGGGTTCGATGCGCTCGTAGTAGGTGCGGACGAGCGGGAACTGGGCCTTGGCGCTCTCGACGTCACCGGACGTGACCGCGGTGACGAACGCCCCCGTCGTCTCCTGCAACGCCGTGACCTGGCTGACGACGTAACGCTTGTAGCCGTCGGCCGCCTCGGCGAGCGTCCCGTCGACGTCGGACTCCTTCGCGTCACCCGTGACGACGAAGTCGCCGCGGAGGCCGTCGCCGACCATGCCCGGCTTGCACGCGGTCTGGTACGTGGCGGGCTCGGGCAGCGCGACGATGAGCTGGCGGGAGACGCCGGGCCCGATGTTCTCGATCTCTCCCATGACGCGGTCGCCCTCGCCGTAGACGTAGAACTCGGTGACCTTGGAGCCGTTGTTGGTCACCTGGAAGGTGGAGCTGCCCGTCTGTGCACTCGTCGTTCCGACGTCGCAGGAGCTGTCGGTCGCGTCGACCACGATGTCGCCGCCCTCGGCCGAGGTCGCGGCCTCCTTCTCGGTGCAGGCCGTGAGGGCCAGCGGCAGCGCGGCGGCGCAGAAGAGGAGGCGGGTGGTGGTGCGCATGGAGTGGTGCCCTTTCGGGAGCGGGAAGGCCGGAGGCCGGTCGGTGGTGGAGCGGGAAGGCCGGAGGCTCTGGAGCGGGGAGATGTGTGTGGTCAGGAGGCGGCGGGTTGCGGCTGCGGTGCGGTGACTCGTGGTACGGCCTTCGGCCGCCGGAGGAACAGGGGCAGAACGACGACGAGGTAGAGCACCCAGGCCGCGACCTGCAGCACGGTCGGCTCGGGGCGGAAGTTGAAGATGCCGGCGACGACGGTGCCGTACCAGCTGCCCGCGTCCCAGGTGTCGCTGATGTCGAACGCGGTCGCGCTGCCACCGGGGAGGATTCCGCCGATCTGCAGAGCCCGCAGTCCGTACGCCAGGATCCCGGCGGCGACGAACACGAGGAAGACGCCCGTCCAGCGGAAGAACCGGGCGAAGTCGATGCGCACTGCTCCGAAGTACAGGAGGACGGTGAGGATCGCAGCGACGGCGATTCCGGCCAGCAGGCCCAGCAGCGGCCAGGAACTGCCGTTGGTGTTCTCCGCGTAGCCGACCATGAGGAGCGCCGTCTCGATCCCTTCGCGCCCGACCGCCAGGAAGGTGAGCGACGTGACGGCCACCGGTCCGACGTCGAGTGCACGGGCCATGCCGGCCTTCAACGTGCCGGAGATGGAGGCGGCGGCCGACCGCATCCACAAGACCATGCCGGTGACGATCGCGACGGCGATCAGTGAGGCGACGCCGGCGATGATCTCGGCGGTGAGGCCCGTGACCGTCGAGGTGCCGAGGTGGATGACGGTGAACACGACGGCGACCATGGCCACGGCGGCCAGGACACCCGTCCACACCCACTTCAGCGCGTCGCGGCGGTCGGACTTCACGAGGAACGCGACCAGGATCATGACGACGATGCCGGTCTCGAGTCCTTCCCGCACCCCGATCAGTCCGCTGCCGACCATCTGTGTCACGACGGACGGCGCGGACGCGACGACGGCGACTGTGGACACGGCGGGATCTCCCGGGTTCGAGTGGAGTGGGGCGTCTTAGGCAAGGCGACCCTCATACGAATGGTGAACATACACCGGCTTCGGGGTGGGAAACAGCCTCCGACCAGGACTTGTGAAGACCTTTACTGTTCTATTACTCAGGCTCGGGATGATGGAGGCATGCTTCCACCGCGCTCTCGGCGCCTCCGCGTCGTCGCGGCTGCCATTGCCACGGCCGCCGTCGTCTCCGGCTGCGGTGCCCTCGGTCTGGATCCGGGCAGACCCGCGGTGGAGATCCCGGAGGGAATCCCGCCGGGGCCCGGAGCGCCCCTGCCGCCGATCGACGTGGACGCGCCCGGTCGCTCGGCCGACCTGCTCGCCGGTTGGGCGGAACCGCTCGTCGACCCCACCGGTATCGGCCGCACCGCGCTCGAGGCCTACGGCCACGCGGCCGCGGTCATGGCCCGCTCGTCACCGGGGTGCGGTCTCGGCTGGACCACTCTCGCCGGGATCGGCCGTATCGAGAGCCGTCACGGCACCTTCGGTGGATCGTCGGTCGGTCCCGACGGCACAGTGTCCCCGCCCATCCGCGGAGTGCCCCTCGACGGTACTGCGGGCAACGCCGAGATCACCGACACGGACGGCGGCGAACTCGACGGCGACACCGTCCTCGACCGCGCGATGGGGCCGATGCAGTTCATCCCCGAGACCTGGCGCAAGTGGGGCGTCGACGCCAACGGGGACGGCCGCGCCGATCCCGACAATCTCGACGACGCCGCGCTCACCGCGGGTCGTTACCTCTGCGCCCGCGGGGGAGACCTCACCACGCCGGAGGGATGGCAGGCCGCCCTCATGGCCTACAACCTGTCGGGGGTCTACCTGAGGGACGTCCGCGACGCGGCCTCCGCCTACTCCGTCGGTGCCCGGCCGTCCTGATGCGGACCTGAACTCCCACCGGCCTGCCCGCCTGCGCGTCGAAGATCGAGCGCGGCGGCTGCGGCGGCTAGTCTGTCTTCGAGCCGCGCCCGACCACGGGTGACCGGTTCGCGCCCGAAGCTGTGTGTTCAACGCCTGACTAGGAGTTCATTCGTGGCCATCATCGAACAGGTCGGAGCTCGCGAGATCCTCGACTCACGTGGCAACCCCACGGTCGAGGTCGAGGTCGCGCTCGACGACGGCACGCTGACCCGTGCAGCGGTGCCCTCGGGCGCCTCCACCGGTGAGCACGAGGCCGTCGAGCTCCGCGACGGCGGCGATCGCTACGGCGGCAAGGGGGTCGAGAAGGCCGTCAACGCCGTGCTCGACGAGATCGCGCCGGCCGTCATCGGCCTCGACGCCATCGAGCAGCGCACGGTCGACCAGGCCCTGCTCGACCTCGACGGCACCGCCGACAAGTCGCGCCTCGGCGCGAACGCCCTGCTCGGTGTCTCGCTCGCCGTGGCCAAGGGGGCCGCCGAGTCCGCCGGACTGGAGCTCTTCCGTTACCTGGGTGGACCCAACGCCCACATCCTGCCGGTGCCGATGATGAACATCATCAACGGTGGCGCCCACGCCGACAGCGGTGTGGACGTGCAGGAATTCATGATCGCCCCCATCGGTGCGCCGACCTTCAAGGAGGCCCTGCGCTGGGGCGCCGAGGTCTACCACGCACTGAAGTCGGTCCTCAAGGCCAAGGGCCTGTCGACCGGTCTCGGCGACGAGGGCGGTTTCGCCCCCGACCTCGCGGGCACCAAGGCCGCACTCGACCTCATCTCGGAGGCCATCGGCAAGACCGGCCTCACGCTGGGCTCCGACATCGCTCTCGCGCTCGATGTCGCCGCCACCGAGTTCTTCACCGCCGGAAAGGGATACGCCTTCGAGGGCAATACCCGCACCGCGGAGGAGATGTCGGCGTTCTACGCGGATCTGCTGAACCAGTACCCGCTCGTCTCCATCGAGGATCCGCTCGACGAGAACGACTGGGACGGCTGGGTCGCCCTCACCGACAGCATCGGTGACCGGGTCCAGATCGTCGGCGACGATCTGTTCGTCACCAACCCGGAGCGCCTCGAGGAGGGCATCGTCAAGGGAGCCGCCAACGCTCTCCTGGTGAAGGTCAACCAGATCGGCACGCTGACCGAGACCCTCGACGCCGTCGATCTCGCGCACCGCAGCGGCTACCGCACGATGATGAGCCACCGCAGCGGCGAGACCGAGGACACCACCATCGCCGATCTCGCCGTCGCCGTGGGCAGCGGACAGATCAAGACCGGTGCCCCGGCTCGCAGTGAGCGCGTCGCCAAGTACAACCAGCTGCTGCGCATCGAGGAGGCACTCGGCGACGCCGCGCGCTACTCGGGCGAGCTGGCGTTCCCGCGGCTCGACTTCACCTCGAAGGACAGCTGAGCTCACCCATGGCGGACCGGGACTCTCGACGCAGTGCGGCACGGCCGGGTGGCCGTTCGCCGCGCCGTGACGCGCGTCCCGGGCGCTCCACGCGCCGCGACGGGTCCGGGGCCTCGCAGCCCCGGACCGTCGCCGGCGCGGTCAACGACGTCGTCACCGAGGGTGCCGCACTGGTCGGTCGGCGCGGACGCCGCCGCGGCGGCGAGAAGAAGGAACGCACGTTCCTCGGCCTGTCCACGGGCAAGGCCGTCGTCCTCGCCGTGGTGATCTGCGCTCTCGCCCTGACTCTCGCAGTTCCGTTGCGGACGTACATCTCCCAGCGCGGGGACGCCGCCCAGGTCGCCGCCGAGCGAGTGGCCCTCGAACAGCGCGTGGCCGAACTCCAGATACGCAAGGACCAGACCGACGATCCGGCCTACATCACCGCACAGGCCCGCGAACGCCTCGGTTACGTCATGCCCGGCGAGACCCCCTATCAAGTCCAGTTGCCCGGCGCGCGTGCACGATCGGACATCGAGAACGATCCGCCGCCGCCCCCGCCCGGACCCTGGTACAGCGACCTGTGGTCCACGGCGACCACCCCACGGTGACGCCTCGGCGCACGCCGATCCACCCGATCCGGAAATGAGTCAGACCCAGTGAGCGACGTGTCGCGCGAAGACCTCGACGCCGTGTCCGCCCAGCTCGGACGAGAGCCGCGCGGCGTGCTCGAGATCGCCTACCGCACCCCGGACGGCCGCCCCGCCGTCGTCAGGACGGCGCCGAAGCTGCCCGACGGCACGCCGTTCCCCACCCTCTTCTACCTCACGGACCCCCGTCTGACGGCCGAGGCGAGCCGCCAGGAATCCGCCGGTGTCATGCGCGAGATGACCGAGCGGCTGCAGCAGGACGAGGAGCTCGCCGCGGCCTACCTTCGAGCCCACGAGGCGTATCTGGCCGAGCGCAACGAGATCGAGTCGCTAGGAACCGATTTCACCGGCGGCGGGATGCCGGACCGGGTCAAGTGCCTGCACGTGTTGATGGCGCACTCGCTGGCCAAGGGACCGGGTGCAAATCCGCTGGGCGACGAGTCGGTGGCACTGGCCGCCGAGGGGCCCCTGCGCGGCACGGCCTTGCCCGCGGACTGGCCCACCATCGAGGAGCTCCGCGCATGAGGGTCGCCGCGATCGACTGCGGAACCAACTCCATTCGTCTGCTCGTGGCCGACGTGGACGACGACGGTCTCCGAGACCTCGCACGTGAGATGCGTGTGGTCCGGCTGGGGCAGGGTGTCGACGCGACCGGGTCCTTCGCATCCGAAGCGATCGACCGCACCGAGGCGGCGCTGCTCGAGTACGTCGACATCATCACCGAGCTGGGCGGTGTCGACGCGGTGCGCATGGTCGCGACGTCGGCCACGCGCGACGCCGACAATCGTGATCTGTTCTTCGACATGACGCGCCGGACACTCGCCTCCGTCGCGGACGGCGCAGTGGCCGAGGTCATCTCGGGAGACGAGGAAGCTCTTCTGTCGTTCGCCGGGGCGGTCGGCGACCTCGATCCGGACGAGGGGCCGTTCCTCGTGGTCGATCTCGGCGGCGGCTCCACCGAACTGGTGCTCGGAGATGCCGACGGCGTGCGCGCCGCCTTCTCCGCCGACATCGGATGTGTTCGGCTCACCGAGCGATGCCTGCCCTCCGATCCACCCACCGAGGCCGAGCGCAGGGCAGGGCAGGCCTTCACCTCGGAGCGCCTCCGGCCGGCGTTCGACGCGGTACCCGTGAAGGATGCCCGCACCTGGGTCGGGGTGGCCGGGACCATGACCACCCTCTCGGCCGTGGCACAGAATCTGCCCGCCTACGATCCGGACGCGATCCACCTGTCGCGCATCCCGTTCACCGATCTGCGCGACGTCTGTGATCGACTGCTCGGCATGACGAGGGCGGACCGTGCCGTGCTCGGCCCGATGCATCCCGGTCGGGTCGACGTCATCGGCGGCGGATCCCTCGTCGCGGCCACACTCGCCGAGCACATCGGTGCCGAAGCCGGAATCGACACCCTGGTCGTGAGCGAGCACGACATCCTCGACGGGATCGCTCTCAGCGTCGCCGGGCGGTGATCACTGGGGCTTCGGGCCGAGCTTCCTGACGGTCACCGGAGCGCGGCACTCCCACGCCTCCTCGATAAGTTCACGGAGTTCGTCGACGTCCACTTCGGGCAATCGCACGAGCACCGACGCATGACCCTCGTAGTGATCGGTGGTGAAGAACGCTGCCGGGTTCGAGCTGATGAGGGCCTCGCGGTCCTCGACGCTCGGTCTGCGGAGCAGCAGAACGTCGGGCATCTCGTGGACCCGTGCGAACAGTCGGTCCTTCACGCGGAAGCCGGGAGTGCCGTACGACGGCTTCTCCGTCACCTCGCGCAGCGCGAGTGCGATACGTCGGACGTCGTCCTCTGTCGCCATGGACGCAGTGTGCCACCTGCGTTCCTGCATCGCCGCAGATCGACGGTGCAGTGATGCCTCTTGCCTTCGGGCGGACGCACGGGAAGGGTCGATCGAGGCCGTTGTGGTCCCCGACACACCGATCGTCCGACGACCAGGAGGTCACCATGGCAGTCCGCGACACCGATGCACCCGCGGAGAAGGGTCTGGCGCGAACGGCTCAGGCACTGGCCCGCGGCACCGAGAAGTGGTTCCCCGACGCCTACATCTTCGCGCTGGTCGGCGTGCTCGTGGTGGCGCTCGCCGCGTTCGCGAACGGATCGTCGCCGCAGAACGTGGTCGACGCGTTCGGCAACGGGTTCTGGGACCTGACGGCGTTCACTCTGCAGATGGCCATGGTGGTGCTCACCGGGTACGTCGTGGCGACGTCGCCACCGGTGGCGCGGCTGATCACGAGACTGGCCGCGCTGCCGAACAACCCACGCACGGCGGTCAGCTTCGTCGCCCTCATGTCGTGCTCGGTGTCGTTCCTGAACTGGGGGCTCAGCCTCGTCTTCGGTGGACTGCTCGCCCGTGCCATCGCCCGGCGACGCGATCTGAGCGTGGACTACCGGGCGCTCGGCGCCGCGGCCTTCATGGGCTTGGGCGCGGTGTGGGCACTGGGCATGTCGTCGTCCGCGGCGCAGCTCCAGGCCACCGCGAGCTCGCTCCCGCCGGCCCTGCTCCGCATCACGGGAGTCCTGGACTTCGGCACCACCATCTTCACGTGGCAGTCACTGGTCATGTGCGTGATCATCATCGTGCTCACCGTGATCATCGCGCACTTCTCCGCGCCCACCGGTGCGGCGATCACGACCGCCGAGGCCTTGAAGGTCGACCTCGACGACACGATCGCCGAGCCGCCGACGCGTACCCGTCCTGGCGAGTGGCTCGAGTACAGCCGCGTCCTGCCGATCCTCGCCGGGGCGATGACGCTGGGATGGCTGGTGTCGCAACTTCTCTCGAAGCCGGTGCTGTCGGTGGTGAGCAGCCTCAACGGCTATCTGCTGGTGTTCCTGATGTTGGGACTCGTGCTGCACGGCACACCGCGCCGGTTCCTCGATGCCGTCGCCAGGGCCGTGCCCGCCACGGCGGGCATTCTGGTGCAGTTTCCGCTGTACGCCGCGATGGCCGCGATTCTGACCAAATCCGAAGGGCGGGGCGGGGTCACGGTGTCCGAGCACCTGGCCACGTTCTTCACCGAGGTCGGCGGCGGCGGAGCCTTCGCGGTGGTCATCGCCGTCTACACCGTGATCCTGGGACTCTTCGTACCGTCGGGCGGAGGCAAGTGGTTGGTCGAGGCGCCGTACGTCATGCAGTCCGCCACCGACGTGCAGATGAACCTCGGCTGGACGGTGCAGATCTACAACGTGGCCGAGGCACTGCCCAACCTGATCAACCCGTTCTTCATGCTGCCGTTGCTCGCCGTCCTGGGTCTGCGGGCACGCGATCTCATCGGATTCACGTTCCTGCAGTTCCTCTTCCACTTCCCGGTGGTGCTGCTGCTCGTCTGGCTGCTCGGGACGACGTTCACCTTCGAGCCGCCGGTCATCCCCGCTTAGCCGTTGCGGAGGGGCGCGGCGCACCGAGTCGTAAGCTGATCGCCATGTCGGAGATCCTGGTGACCGTGTCGGAGTTGTCCGCAGCGCTGACGTCGCCGCACCCGCCAGTGCTGCTCGACGTCAGGTGGGCACTCGGTGATCCCGACAACCACCAGCACTATCTCGACGCACACATCCCCGGCGCAGTCTTCGTCGACCTGAGCTCGGAACTCGCCGGTGACGGGGAGCCCACGGACGGGCGACACCCCTTGCCCGCACTCGACGATCTGCAGAAGGATGCGCGGCGATGGGGCATCGACACCGATTCGTCCGTCGTCGTCTATGACGCCACCGGCAACATGGCTGCGGCTCGGGCGTGGTGGCTGCTGCGTTGGGCGGGCGTCGAGACCGTGCGCATGCTCGACGGTGGACTCGGCGCGTGGCAGGCGGCCGAACTACCCACGCGGTCGGGCGAGGAGACCGCGCCGCGGGCTGGAGACGTGACGCTCTCCGAGGGCAATCTGCCGACGGTGACGGCAGACGATGCCGCCACATTCCCCGGTCGTCTTCTCGACGCACGTGCGGGGGAGCGGTACCGCGGGGAGGTCGAGCCCGTCGATTCCCGTGCCGGCCACATTCCCGGCGCCGTCAGTGCGCCGACGTCGGACAACGTGACCGTCGACGGGACCTTCGCTGCGCCTGATGTTCTCCGAGATCGGTTCACGACCATGGGTATTCGGCCCGGTGACAAGGTGGCCGTCTACTGCGGTTCCGGTGTGACCGCGGCGCACGAGATCGCAGCGCTCGCACTCGCCGGGATCGATGCGGCCCTGTTCCCGGGATCGTGGTCCGCGTGGTCGTCGGATCCCGCGCGACCGGTCGAGACGGGAGCGGGCGACTTCTGAACGGCCCGCGATAGGCTGGCCTCGAGCAGGCCCCTATAGCCCAATTGGCAGAGGCAGAGGACTTAAAATCCTTGTGTTCCGGGTTCGAGTCCCGGTGGGGGCACCGACACCGTGCTTCCGTCTTCTCGGCACTGCGCTCGTGGTGTTTACCGGCCCTCCCGCCGGGTATCGACCTCGTCCAGCGCGGTCGATGCTCCGAGCCGCGCGCTCGTTCCCGGCCGCGCGACGGCCGAAGACCAGGCATCGGCCCGACTGTTCCACGACTCGTCCGGTGTCGGAAAGGGAGAACGCCATGGTGTCGAGAGCAGACGACATGGACCGAACGGCCGACGTGAACGACGTGGTGGCGATCGTGCAGAAACGACGCGCCGCCGTACGGGAGAACGCCCCCGCAGATGAGGTGTTCAGACTGATGGCACTCGAGCGTCTGCTCGCCGAGCGTCGTCGAACGAGCGGTGGGCAGCCCGCGACGCTGAGTGATGCGTCATGACCGGGGACATCCGCGCCGAGGTGGACCAGGTGTTCGAGGCCCGGCCGTCGCGGGGATCGATGGACATCCCGGTCGACCTCATCCCATTGCTCAGCGCCCACTTCGCCTCGCACCGCGACAGAGTGCTCGCGTGCGGTGACACCTGGCGCGCCGCGCGAGCGGAGCGCGTGCTCGACGAGTTGGCGAATGCCTTCACCGTCGGTGTGGCCCGATCGGACACCGGGGACGCGGCGATCGACGAGGCGTGAGGACTCGGTGAAATTCTGTCCGGGACGCACTCCGACGACGGGGCACGTCCGGGGAGGCTCGCCGAGGCGTCGGCGTGCTGGTCGAGCGGGTTGACGTCTCGCCGCGTCGGGTACGCCGGTGGCATGGCAGAACGCACTGGTCCGGATGTCGTCGTGTTCGACGTGGTCGGCACACTCGCCGATCTCGGCATCGTCCGTGACAGGTTCACCGCGGTGGCGCCGTCGTCGTCGTTCGACGGATGGTTCGCGCACCTGTTGCGTGACGGCATGGCGCTGACCCTGTCCGGTGCATACGAGCCGTTCGCCGTCGTGGCATCGTCCGCTCTACGGGCGTACACACGAGGATCCGTCCCCGACGCCGACATCGAGCACGTCGTGGGAGGGTTCGCCGAGACGACACCGCACCCGGACGTCGTCGCGGCACTCGACGCCGCTGTCGCCAGTGGTGCGCGAGTGTTCACCCTGTCCAACGGAAGCGCGGATTCGACAGCAGGATTCCTCGACCGGGCGGGTGTGTCCGATCGCGTCGAACAAGTGCTCAGCATCGACGACGTCCGCGCGTGGAAGCCGGCAGCGGCGCCGTACGAGCTGGCGGTGTCGAGCGCCGGGGTCCCGGCGGACCGGTGCGCGATGGTGGCGGTGCACTCCTGGGATCTTCAGGGAGCGGGACGCGCAGGAATGCGCACCGGATGGTGCCGCCGCGAGGAGAAGGTGCCCAGTGCCGCTTTCCGCGAGGCGGACGTCTCGGCGCAGACGCTCGACGGTGTGGTGCGCGCACTGTTCGACTCGACCGACGAGTGACGAGTCCGCGGATCACCGGCCGCGTCGCCGGCGGATGACGATCCCGACCCACACACCCGCAGCAGCTCCGATCACGGCGCCGGATCCGACGGTGAACAGCCATTGCCAGTCGACGACGAACAGCGGCTCGCGCCCGGAGACGAACGCGTAGTTCACCCGCTTCGGGGGCACGAGAATCGAATACAGCACTGTGGCCGTGAGCGCCCCGATCGCTGCGCCGAGGCATGCCGTCAGGAGTTTCATCTGTCGTTCCTCTCGGTGGGTGCCAGAACAACACGCCGGCCGCGCTGAGCGAATCCGGTGCACTCAGCCGCGTACAGCGCGGACTGCTGCACCGGATCCCACTTGCCCATCGACCGCGGGGCCACCGCGCCGGACTCGTCACTGGTCGGACCACACCATCGTCGTGATGCAGAACGGGTGTCCGGCCGGATCGAGGAGAACAGCCCACCGAGAATCGAACTGCGGTTCGGACTGTCGCGCGCCACAGGTTTCCGCGTACCGCACCGCACCGGCCAGATCGTTGCCCGCGTCGATGTCCAGATGCACCACGGCGGTTCCGGGCCACTCGGGCGGTATGTACTCCTCGACCTTCTGTGCCACCACGACGAGTCCCTCATCGGTGCGCATCCCGCACGCCTGGTCGTCGCGCCAGAGTCGACGACCACCGAGAAGGGCCAGATAGAACCGAACGAGTTCTTCCGGATCCGCACAATCCAGGGAGATGCCCGCGGTGCGTAACGGCCCGCTCGTCGTCGGGGTGGGTGCCTCACCGCGCGCTCGCTCCACGACATATCGCCGTTCGATGCCCGCCGTCCGTGTGCCCCACTCACTCGACGTGACTCGGTCCTGATGTCGCGCGAAGGCGGCCTCGTCGGCGAAGTACTCGTCCACCAGCCACACGAGGGGATCACCGCTCTGGTGGACGTCGAAGGACACGCAGCCGGGTTCGGCCCGCGTCAGCTCGACATGACGGGGCAGGCATTCCGACACGACGGCCAGCTCGGCATCGTCCCGACAGACCAGCTGACCGCTGAGGTGGACGTACGGGCTCATGCGTGGCTCCTCGTCGACGTGCCGATGAAGGGTGTACGACGACCATCCTCTCCTGCGGGCGCTGAAATCCCGGTGTTCGCGCACCCATCCTTGCGAGCCGCACGGGTGTTGCTCGGCGTGGTTGCGTGCGCGGGCCGAGAAACAGTGCGGGAACCCAGCCCGCGGGTCACCGGGCGGCGCGGTCCACGGGCTCGAACCCCTACAGTCGACAGGTGCTCGAATCCCGCGACCACCTCGACCCGCCACCGCGACGCATCCTGATCGGGGCGCCGGCGGGTGCCGGGAAGACCACGCTGGCGCGAGAGATCGAGAACCGCACGGGTCTGCCGCACACCGAGATCGATGCGCTCTTCCACGGACCGGGGTGGACTGTGCGACCGCGCTTCCACGCCGAAGTCGACGCGTTCACGGCCCGCGAGCGGTGGGTGACCGAATGGCAGTACACGACGCAACTGGGCCCGCTGTTGCCGGAGCGCGCCGACACTCTGGTGTGGCTCGACCTTCCCGTTCACGTGCACATGGTGCGGCTCGTCCGTCGTACGCTCCATCGCCGCCGACATCGAGTTCCGTTGTGGAACGGCAACATCGAGCCGCCGCTGGGGACGATCCTCACCGACCCGGAACACATCGTCCGGTGGGGCTGGAATGGCAGAAAGAAGATGCGCGGGCGCGTGGTCGACGCAGTGAGTGCGTACCCGCATCTTCGAGTCGTCCGATTGCGATCGAGCCGCGAGGCGATGCTCTGGGTGCGGGGTCTGCCGAGAGCTCAGGTCTGACCCGTCGGCACCGAGTGACTCACCCGCACCGCCCGGACCTTCCCGCACCCCTCGTCGCGTTCTGCACGCGTGTTGCTCCGCGAGGTCGCGTGCGGGAACCGAGAAAGGGTGCGGGCGAACATGGTTCACCGGTGTCAGGGCAGCGTGTGCCCTGCAGCGCGGAAGAGGTGGTACCACTGCTCCCGGCTCAGAACCACGTCCGAGCCGGCGGCAGCTTCCCGCACGCGGCCGGGGTTGGTGCTTCCGAGCACCACCTGAATGTTCGCCGGGTGCCGGGTGATCCACGCGGTGGCGATCGCGGTGGGCGTGGTGCCGAATTCGGAGGCGAGCTCGCGGAGCGCATCGTCCAGTTCTGGGTAGTTCTCGCGATCCCCGAGGAAGACGCCGTCCGACGTTCCCTTCTGGAACGGTGACCACGCCTGCAGAGTGATGCCGTTCAGTCGCGCGTGGTCGAGCAACCCGTTGTCGCGGTCGACCGACTGCTCGAGTCCGGCGATGTTCGCCGCGAGACCGGCAGCCACGAGCGGTGCATGCGTGATGCTCAGCTGGACCTGGTTCACGATCAGGGGCTGTCGCACCTCGGTCTTCAGCACCTCGATCTGTCCGGGAGTGTGGTTGGAGACGCCGAAGTGTCGTACCTTGCCCGCCGCGTGCAGCGTGTCGAAGGCAGCCGCGACCTCGGCCGGCTCCACGAGGGTGTCCGGCCGATGCAGCAACAGGACGTCGAGGTGATCGGTGCGCAAGGCGGCGAGAGACTCGTCGACGGTGGTCAGGATGTGCTCGGACGAGAAGTCGTAGAAGCCTTCTCGGATGCCCACCTTGCTCTGGATGACGACGTCGTCTCGATCCGACGCGAACGTCACTGCGTCACCGAACCTGCGCTCGCAGGCATGACGCTCGCTGCCGTAGATGTCCGCGTGGTCGAAGACCGACACCCCCGCATCGCGCGCGGTGCCGACGAGGGTTCGGATCTCCTCGTCGCTCAGCGTCTCGATGCGCATGAGGCCGAGCACGATGCTGGACGCGCGGAGATCGGTGCCGGGAAGCTCGTAGGTCTTCATCTGCACCTGACTACCCGCCGCGAACCTCCGGGCGCAACCGCATCGTCAGATGCGCCCGCCCGGCATCGCGCCACCGGGCCCCGCGACGGCCCGCGTCTTCGGTAGCGGCGTTTCCTGTGAACGACCTGCGTAACGATCCCGCACCGATGTGACTCCTGGTGCAGATGAGACAGATGGGACTGGGAGACTGCATCGGTGACGACCCTCCGACGCAGGCGACTGTCCGGCCTACCGATGGTGCTTCTCGCCGTGGCGAGCCTGCTCGTCGCCGCGCCGGCGAGCAGTACTGCCGCTCCGGCGGAATGGACCTACACGATGGTCGCGTTCAGCAATGCCAGCGACCGTGACCTCGACGTGTATCGGTCGACGGACGGGACCACGTTCACGTCGGAGCGCACGTCCGCCTTCCGGCCGCCGTCGGGACTCGTGCGTGACCCCAGCATCTTTCGCCACACCGACGGGTCCTACCGCCTGACCTACACCACGGCCGACGGTGCGAACATCGGCTTCGCTCGCAGCCCGGACCGGGTGAACTGGACGTTCACGGGCACGCAACCGGTACCGTTCTGCTGCGCGTTCATGCCCGGCACCGGGGACGGCAAGGGCCCACGCATCCCGTTCTTCTCCGAGTCGGCGGGCTTCGCGGACGGACCGTCCCTGTCGCCGTTCGTCACCAAGGCCTGGGCTCCGGAATGGTTCGTCGACGGTGACCGTGTGCACGTCGTCCTGTCGTTGTCGACGGGCGGCGGCTTCGTGCCCTACCTGATGACGGCACTCGACGACGCTCTGAGTTCGTGGAGCATTCCGGTGCCGCTCGACGGGATCGGAGCCGACCACATCGACACGACGATCGTGAAGGTCGGGTCCACCTATCACGCGTTCACCAAGAACGAGACGAAGAAGTTCGTCGAGCATGCCGTCGCGCCGACCGTGCTCGGGCCCTACCGCTTCGTCGCCCCCGGCGCGTGGGGTTCCATGGTCGAGGGTCCGGCTCTGGTCCAGCTGCCGAACGACGTGTGGCGCATCTACCTCGATGCCTACACCGACGGAAAGTACTTGTACTCGGACAGCACGGACGGTCTCACCACGTGGTCACCGGTGCAAGAACTGCCCGGGGTGTCCGGAACCGCGCGGCACTTCGGTGTGATGCGAGAGCCGGCGTGATGTCGGCCGCTCGTCGCTGACGACATGGGACGAGTCGTCGCCGCGGGACTCACCGGTGTCCTGCTCGGTCTGCTGCCGGGGGTGCTGTGGATCGCGTCCGCCTTCGTCGGTCTGCCGCCCGACGCGTCCGTCGCGTTCCCCGTGGACGGGTTGCTCGTCCTCTACGGGGGGAGCGTTGCGGCGGCATATGTTCTCGCACTCCTCGCAGTGTTCCTGACGCTGCGGCTGACCTCCGATCCTCTGGTCCGGCGCACGACGGCGGCGGTGGCAGTGGCGCTTCCCCTCGGTGCGGTGGTCGCGACGGTGGCCGCACTGGGAGCAGGCTTGCTGTTCTCCTTCGACGCGTCCGCGACCATGTGGTCCGCCGTGACGATCGTCGTCGTGCTCGTCCTCGCGGGAACCTTCGCCGGCGCGCGACGCTGGGCGCACGCCGACCGGTGAAGGCCGCGCGGACCCAGCGTCGTCAGGGCTTGCCGCGTGCCGGAGCGACGTGTGGTCGGTGGGGGAGTGCTCTGAACCTACGGGCGACTCCCCGCGAAGTGTCGGACACTTCCGGTGCGGCCTACCCGAGCTGTCACGCCACAAACGAGGGTGATCATGGGCGTGTCAGCGATTCCCGTTCCCGTTCCCATTCCCGTTGTTGCCGTTGCCGTTCCCGGAGTTGCCGTTGCCCGCGTTGCCGTTGCCCGCGTTGCCGTTCCCGTTGTTGCCGTTGCCCGCGTTGCCGTTGCCCGCGTTGCCGTTCCCGGAGTTACCGTTCCCGGGTGCTGCGGGTGGCGGAACGACGGGTGCGGGAGCAGCCGTCGTCGTCTCGACGACCGGTGGCGCGACCTCCGGGACCGTCTCGGGTACCGGGGCGGGGGTGGCCGTCGTTTCCGGCGCCGTCTCGACCACCACGGACGTGCTCGACAAGGGCGGCTCCGTCGTCGGTTCACCGTCCGACCCCGCCCCGCGGATCGCGAGCACCGTGACGAGCGCCGCGCAGATTCCCAGCGCGGCGAGTACCCACGGCACGGCGGATCGACGACCGGACTCGGCTGCGGACGGCGCCGCCACCGGGGTCGCGAGAACTGCGGTATCGGTGTCCTCGGTGGGGGTGTCCAGCCGGCGAGCCACGTCGGCGGCGGTCGGGCGCGCGGTCGGCGTCCGGGAGGTCATGTCGGTCAGCAGTGACACCCATGCCGGACCGAGCTCGGCGGGGATCACCGGGTCGCGATGCAGACGGGCTATCGCGGCGGCGATCGCGCTGCCTTCGAACACCATTCGTCCCGTCAGGCACTCGGTCAGGACCAGGCCCAGCGAGTAGACGTCGGAAGCCGGCCCTATCGGCTCGCCCGTCGCCTGCTCCGGGCTGAGGTAGTGCGCCGTCCCGACGGCGGTGCCGTGCTCGGTCATCGGGTCGGAGTCGACGATGCGCGCGATGCCGAAGTCGGTGAGCTTTGCTCGCAGTCCCGCGTCGTCGTCGCGGGTGATCAGGATGTTGGCAGGCTTGACGTCGCGGTGGACGATGCCCGACGCGTGGATGTGGGCCAGTGCCTGCGCCACCTGGTGGCCGATCTGCCGGACCACCTCGGGCGGCAGGGCGCCGCCCGCGCGGAACGTGGACAGCGTGGTGCCGTCCACGAACTCCATCACCAGGTAGGGCCCGTCGTAGCCGACGACGTCGGACTCGGCGCCGGCGTCGTGGAGCGTGACCAGGCCGGGGTGGGTCAGCGACGCGAGGGTGCGCATCTCGCTGTCGATGCGTCGACGGTCGTGCGGTGTGTGGTCGTCGCTGCGGAACAACTTCACAGCCACGGCCCGGCCCAGCGTCCGATCGGTCGCCCGGAACACGTCCGAGACACCACCGCGGCCCAGGACAGGTCCGAGCAGATAGCGACCGGCGACGATGCGGGGTGGGCCCGCCTGCGGTGCGGCCACCTGCTCAGCCATTGATCGCACCTGTCGACGGGTTCACCATGGGCATTGATCCTAGGGCGGGCCGGCCATTGATCACACGGAGCGGCGATGTCCGACTCGAACGACACTCGAGGCACACTGTGTGGCCGGGTGGGGACGTCGGAACAGTGGTGGATCGGGAAGGACACGTGGTGGACGCACCCCCTCTTCTTCCCGGCCCGATCGACACCGTCTTTCAGCCCATCGTCGATCTGCGGAATCGCTCGATCGTCGGTTACGAGGCTTTGACGAGGCCGGCGTCCGGGGGCTCACCCGAGGAGTTGTTCGCCGAGGCCGAGCGCCGGGGTGTGACCGCCGAGTTCGATTGGCTCTGTCGCGTGTCCGCAGTGCGCGGGGCAGCGGCGGCAGGGCTGCCGAGTGAGCTGGCGTTGTTCGTGAATTCCGAACCCGCCGCCCTGGACGCCCCACCGCCGGAATTCGCGCGCGCCGCGCTGGCGGACGCCGCCGAGCAGTCCATCGTCGTGGAGATCACCGAGCGTGACCTGATGGCGGATCCGGCCGGAATCCTGCGCGCGGTCGCGCACGCCCGAGACCTCGGGTGGCGTATCGCCGTCGACGACGTGGGGGCGGACTCGTCGAGCCTCGCGCTGCTGGCGTTGTTGCGACCGGACGTCGTCAAGCTCGAGATGCGCCTGATCCAGCAACCGTCCACGCCCGAGACTATCGCGCTCCTGGCCGCGGTGGCAGCGGAGACCGCGCGAACGGGTTCCGTCGTCGTCGCCGAAGGTATCGAGAATGCTGCGCACGAGGCCCGCGCCCGCGAGCTCGGTGCCTCGTGGGGGCAGGGGTGGTACTTCGGCGTCCCCGGCCCGCTGCCACGTTTCGACGCCGCGCCGCGTCGACCGCATCCAGGGCTTGCCGGCCCCGCTGTGACGGTGCGTGCCCCGGTGGCCGTGACGCCGTTCGGGCTCACCCACGGCCGCGGTACCGCGGTGCGGACCACCCCGGCCGCGCTGGCCGACTGGAGGAGGATCTGCTCCGTCGTGCCCTGGAGTGTGGGCCGACGTCGCTGGTGCTCGTCACAGTCCCGGAGCCGGAGACGATGGCCGGGACTCGGCGGCAGCTGCTCGATGGGCTGTCCGAACGTAGTGCTCTGACCGTGCTGTTCACCGCGGGAGACGCGCGATCATGGGCCGGCCACCATCGCGTCGTCGTGATCGGACAGAGCGAGCCGCTGGCGAGAGAACACTCGATCGTGGTGGTGGACCCGGAATTCGCCGCGGCGCTGACCGCGGTGCCGTGCACCGCGGACGGGGAGCCGTGTGTGGAGTATCGACTCACCCGCGACCGCGATCAGGTGCTCGACGCGGCAACGCTGCTTCTGCACCGAGTGCCGCCGCGCTGAGCGAACCCCGGGCTACATCTGCACGCCGGCGATCTTCTCCACGCCGCCCTGGCCGTCGAAGGCGAGTTGACGGAAGGCCACCTTCTCGATGAAGAAGCGGTCGTGGCTCACGACGACGACGGCCCCGGGGAACGCCGTCAGGGCACGTTCGAGGACCTGGGCGCTGGGGAGGTCGAGGTGGTTGGTCGGCTCGTCCAGCACGATGACGCCGGCTCCGAACAGCAGGCACTGCGCCAACGCGACGCGTGCCTGTTGACCTCCGGACAGTGTTCCGATGCGCTGCTTCTGTTCGGCATCGGAGAACTGCAGCAGAGCGAGGAAGCGTGCCACGTCCTTCCGGGTCGCCGTCAGTGCCAGGCTGTCCGGCATCGCGTTGACCGCGTGCGTGACGGTGTCGGCCGGATCGAGGTTCGCGAGCACCGTGTTGTAGTGAATGAACGCGGGCGCCTTGACCTTCCACTTCACCGTTCCGGAGTCGGCTGGTGCGAGACCGGTCAGCACGTCGAGGAGCGTGGACTTCCCGCAGCCGTTGGGTCCGGTGATCGCGATGCGGTCGCCCCGATGGATCTCGAAGGAGAGATCCGCGAACAGAGGATCGCCGCCGTGCCCCTTCGTGACACCGTCGACGACGCAGAGGTCGTCGTGCACGTGCAGTCCGCCGTAGATCGACGTGATGATCTGATCGACCGGGCGAGGGGTCTTGCTCTTCTTGATCGACGCCAGTCGCCGCTTCAGTACGCCGCTCGGATTCTTCGCGGCTTCTTTCCGGTCGGTGATCGCGTCCTGTTCGTAGGCCAGGAGTTGCTGCTCGGTGCTGAATTCCTTCTCGAGGTTCTTCAGTCGAATTTGTTTCTGCTGCACGTACTCCGAGTAGCTGCCGTCGTAGGTGTGCAACCGGTTGTTCTCGATCTCGACGATGGTGGTCACCACCTGCTCGAGGAAATGGCGATCATGGGAGACGAGGAGCAGAGCGCCGCGGAAGTCACGGAGCCACCGCTCGAGCCACGTGATCCCGGCGACGTCGAGGAAGTTGGTCGGCTCGTCCAGAAGGAGGACATCGGGCGATTTCAGGACGATGCGGGCCAACGCGGCTCGGTTGCGCCAACCACCGGACAGCTTGTCCACCGGCAGTTCTCGACGCTCGGCGTCGAAACCGAGCATCGACAGGGCGGTGTCGATCTGCTGATGGTACGTCCATCCACCGCCGACCTCCATCTGCTCGAGCAGCTCGGCCTGCCGGTCGACGAGGCGGTACATCTCCTTCTCGTCGATGTCGCCTCCGAGCGCCGTCTCGACCTCGGCCAGTTCGCTCTCCACCGCCCTGATGTCCCCGAAGAGCGACTCCAGCTCGGCGGTGATGCTGCGATCGCCGTCGAGCTCGGAGAACTGGGAGAAGTAACCGACCCGAGCACCCTCGGTGACGTCCACCGTGCCGGAGTCCGGCGCCACGCGCCCTAGGAGCAGCTGCAGGAGTGTCGTCTTCCCCGAGCCGTTGCGGCCGGTCAGGCCCACCCGGTCGCCGTCGGAGATACGGAAGAACACCTCGCGGAGAACGACTTTCTGCTCGTAGCCGGCGGTGACGTCGTTCATGCGAATCCAGCTCATCGCGACGACGCTACCGGCAGCCGCCGTCGATCAGGCGACGGGACGGGTGGCCACGATCTTTCCGCGGTTGCCGCCGGCGGACATCGCCGACAGCGCCTCGGGGATCTCGTCGAAGGTGATGGTGCGGCCGACGACGGGACGGAGCGCCCCGTTCTCGATCAGCGCGGCGATCTCGCGCAGCTGACCGCCGTCCGGGTGCATGAACAGGAACTCGTACGACACATCGGCTTTCGCCGCCCGTCGACGAATCTTCCGGCTGATCACGGCGATGGCCGTGCGGACGACGATGTTCAGGCCGGCGTCGGAGGCGAAGGCGGGATCCGGCGGGCCGGTGATCCCGATGGCCTTGCCGCCCCGCTTCAGCACGCGGAGCGACTTCTCGAGTGTCTCACCGCCGACGCTGTCGAGCACGAGGTCGACGCCGGACAGGGTGTCGAGATCGTCGGTGTGGTAATCGATCACGACGTCGGCGCCCAGTTCCCGCAGGAAGTCCGCGTTGCGGGCACTGGCCGTGGTCACCACGGTCGCTCCCAGATGTTTCGCGAGCTGAATGGCGATGGTGCCCACACCACCGGACCCCGCATGGATCAGCACCGTCTGACCGGCCTGCAGACCGCCTCGCTCGACCAACGCCTGCCACGCGGTCAGCGCGACGAGGGGCAACGATCCGGCCTCGGCCATGCTGATGCCGGCCGGTTTCGGTGCCACGTCGGACTCGGGAACGGCGATGCGCTCGGCGAAGGTGCCGATGTGTTCGGTCGGTGGCCGCGACCAGACCTCGTCCCCCGGGGCGAAGGACCGCACTGCCGAGCCGACCGCGAGAACGGTGCCGGCGACGTCGTGGCCGAGTGTGCGGGGAAGGGTGTACGGGAGTATCTGCCTGAACTCGCCAACGATCGGCTCCGGAACATCCCGTTCGACGAGAGGGTCCTTGTGGCGGGTGAGGACGAGTGCGCGCATCGTGAGTCTCCTGAGTTCTTGTGTCGGTCGAATCAGACTGTGGTGGGGCGGGATCCGGGGTACAGGGCATCGAGTGGTCCGGCCAGTGCCGCCTTGGTGCCGACGGTCGACTCGTCGGCCAGCACCTCCGTCTCACCCGCCTCGACTCCGTCCAGAACGGCCGCGACGAGCTGCTCGGTCGTCAACTTCGGCCCGTCGGCGCCCGCCGCCATCGCGGTGTCGACGTACCCCATGTGCACACCGGTGACGAGCACGCCGTGGGGCGCCAGTTCGAGACGTAGGGAATTGGTGGCCGCCCAGAGCGCCGCCGTGGACACGCTGTACGCGCCACCGAAGTGGTACCAGCTGGCGACCGAGTGCACGTCGATCAACACGCCCTCGCCGTGGGCGATCAGTGCCGGCGCGAACGCTCGCGCCACGAGAAGGGGACCGAAGAAGTTCACCTCCATGGTGGCGCGGATGTCGGCGACCTCGACGTCGAGCAGGCTGGCGCCGGGCGGAAGTGCGCCCGCGTTGTTGATCAGCACCGTGACGTCCGCGGCCTGTGCGGCGGCGGCCTCGACGGACGCGGGGTCGGTCACGTCCAGGGTGAGGGGAACGATGCGGTCGTCGTCCCAGTCGCGCGGCGTCCGGGCGCAGGCGTAGACCTTGGCGGCGCCGCGGGCGAGGGCATCGTGGACGAACTGCGTGCCGATGCCACCGTTGGCTCCGGTGACAAGGACGACGGATCCGGCGAGTGAGGTCATGACGCGCTCGATTCTGTGACGGACAAATATGACTGCACTCATAACCGAGCGTGGTCATGTTTTGTTCCGCGATGCGGTTCGCGCGGCCACAACCTCGGATTGTGGGGTGACAAGAGCGCGCGGTCTACCGACCGGGCGCATGTCCGGACACGATCGAGGCATGATCACCACCACCGTCTCCACCAGTGCACGTCCGGACCACTTACTCGCGCACGTGACGCCGAACTGGTTCGCGTCCGTCATGGGAACCGGCATCGTCGCCACCGCAGCGGCGACACTGAGGACGGAGATCCCGGGCATCCGCGTCCTGGCGGTCGCGATCTGGCTATGCGCCGTCGCCACACTGGTCGTTCTCGGTGTGGCCTACGCGGCGGCGTGGCAGCGGCACCGAAGCATCGCACTGCGCCATGCAGCGGACCCGGTGATGATGCAGTTCCACGGCGCCGTCCCGATGGCTCTGCTCACCGTGGGTGCCGGTGCACGACTGGTCGGTGGCGACATCGTGGGGAACGGCGCTGCCACCGCGGTGTTCGTGACCCTCTGGGTGGTCGGAACTGTGCTCGGGCTGGCGACGAGCGTCGTCGTTCCCTACGTCATGATGACCCGCGTCGAGCATCGCGATCGCACCGCGATCCCCGCGTGGCTGATGCCCGTGGTCCCGCCCATGGTGTCGGCGTCCACGGGTGCCCTGCTGCTTCCGCTCCTCGGCGGTGAGCTGCGTGTGGCCGTGACGATGTTCTGTTACGCGCTGTTCGGCCTGGCCCTCGTCGTCGGCATGCTGACACTGGCCCATGTGCACGGAGCGCTGCTGCGCGGCGCGGTCCCCGCCGGAGCCGCCGCCGACCGTGTGGATCATGCTCGGGGTCGTGGGCCAGGCGATCACCGCGGCGAATCTGCTCGGCACACAGGCGGCAGCGGTGTTCACGGGGGAGCAGGCCTCCGTGGCGGTCGGGCTGCACGTGGTCGGCATCGTCCTCGGTCTGGTGCTCGGCGGCTTCGCCGCCCTGCTGTTCGCGACGGCGACGGCGTTGACCGTGCGCGCGTTCCGACACGCCTTGCCCTTCTCGTTGACGTGGTGGTCGTTCACGTTCCCCATCGGCACCTGCGTCACGGGAGCGAGTGCGCTCGGCGGCGCACTCGGTTCGGCACTCGTCGACGATCTCGCCGTCGCGCTGTTCGCGGTGCTGTCGGTCGCGTGGGCCACGGTCGCGACCCGCACGGTGCGGGGAACCCTGCGCGGCACCATCGTCGTTCCCGCGTGACGAGACTCGCACCCCCTCGGGGGTAGTTCGCGACCGGTTCGGGGTACACCCCGCTGGTGACGAGACGAGTGACGTTCAAGCGATCCGTCGCGCAAGCGATGGCCTTGTTCGCGGTGCTGGGCCTGTTCTGGGCGCTCGTCGGCGCGCGCCTCGACCAGGATCACCCGTTACGCACCATGGTCGTGGTCGGCTGCAGTGTGATCGGCGCCGGGTGGCTGTTGCTCGCCGTGGTCGTCGTCGTCCGTCTCCGGCGTCTCCGCGCGCGTCGTGACGCGGTGAGCAACACCTGACGCCTCGACGTCAGGGCGCGGTCGTGAGATCGCGCATCAGCGTGCCGACGATGCTGCGCCGTGCGCTCGCCCCCTCGGGTGTGGGAAGCAGGGGGTAGACGTGGATCGCACCGGGACACTCCGCGCCACATGTCGCAGGCCGACGCTCGTCAACCACGGGTCGCGCGCCTCGACGTCGGGGATCGCCGGGTTCGTCAGCGCGAGATCGAGCCACGGGAAGATCAGGCAGAGATGAGACCCCGGTCTGCCGGCCGCCGCGAGCCGTTGTGCGAGCCCGAGGGCGAGGGTGCCGCCGGCAGAATCACCCATGATCGCGGTGTGGTCGATCCCGTGCTCGGCCACCATCCTCTCGTGGACCGACCTCAGGAGGGGGTAGGCGTCGTCCACGGTGTGATCCGGAGCCAGGCCGTAGTGCGGTACCGCGACGGCGAGCCCCGCCTCGGTGAGCTCATCGACGAGCGACCAGTGCTGAGCGGCGATCTCGCTGACGAACGCTCCGCCGTGGAGATACAGGACGCCGCCGACGCAGGGTCTTCGCGCGGACGCACCACGTCGACGGGCCGTCCCGCGACCTCGAACCGCTCGATGTCGTGCCGTCCCGCCATGCGCGTCGGAGGAGTCGGAGAGTTCTTCGGCCGCCGCATCCGGCGCTCGGCACGCGCCTCGGACGCCATCGTCCGCTTCGCCGTCGCCCGCACGTACACCGCCACCGCACGCATCTGCCACGTCGCCATGAAAAAGTCTCCTGGTCGGTGATCGTCCGGCGCCATCGTGTCACGAGAGGGAAGCCCATGAACGTCACCCGAACCTCTGTCGCGGTCACCGGATCGACCGGCGCACTCGGCGGCGCTGTCGCCGCGTCGCTCGCCGCTGCGGGCGCGTCGCAGCGTCTGCTGGTGCGGGACGCCGGTCGCGCGCCGTCACACCCGGGCGCCGACGTCGCGCAGTGTTCCTACTCGGACGCGACTGCCGCGGTGCAGGCACTCGCCGGGATCGACGTCCTGTTCATGGTCTCCGCCTCCGAGAGCGCCGATCGTGTCGACCAGCAGCGCACGTTCGTCGACTCGGCCGTCGCCGCCGGGGTGCGCCACATCGTCTACACGTCGTTCGTCGGCGCCGCGCCGGACGCCGTCTTCACCCTGGCGCGAGATCACCACGCCACGGAGAGTCACATCCGTTCCACGGGTGTCGGGTTCACGTTCCTCCGGGACAACTTCTACCTCGACGTCATGGAGCACTTCGTGGGGGAGGACGGTGTGCTGCGCGGACCGGCGGGGGAGGGGCGTGCCGCGCTCGTCGCCCGCGTCGACGTCGCGCGCACCGCTGCGGCAGTGCTGAGCGACCCGGCCCGTCACATCGGCCGGACCTACGATCTGACCGGGCCCGAGGCGCTGTCGATGACGGAGGTGGCCGCCACACTGTCCGAGGTCCGGGGAGTCGACGTGCGGTTCCACGACGAGACGGTGGCGGAGGCCTACGAGTCGAGGGCACGGTGGGCGGCACCCGACTGGCAGAACGACGCGTGGGTGTCGACGTACACGGCCATCGCCTCGGGCGCTCTCGCCGACGTGTCGGGTGACGTGGAGGCGATCACCGGACGCCGACCGCTCTCGTTCCGGGAGTTTCTCACCGTCGGCTGAGCACGAGCGTTCTCGGTATAGTGCGGTGCATAGAACGAGAGGAATCCCATGCCCAGGCAGAGCACCGCCCGTACCGACATGTTGCGCAGCGCGGCGCTGCTGTTCCGGGAGAAGGGTGTCGAGGCCACCTCTGTGGCCGACGTCATCGAGCATGCCCATGCGCCGCGCGGGTCGATCTACCACCACTTTCCCGGAGGACGCCCGCAGCTCGTCGAGGAAGCGACACGGGGTGCAGGTGACGTCATGGGATCGATGATCTCGGCGGGTCTCGCGTCGCGGGGACCCGAGCGCACCATGGCCTCCATCGTCGGTTCGTTCCGCGACCAACTCGTCGCTACGGATCACGCCGCGGGGTGCCCCGTCGGTGCGGCAGCCGTCGAGGGGCCCAACACCCCGGGTGCCCGCGATGCGGCAGGTGCGGCCTTCACGTCGTGGGAGAAGATCATCGCGGCATCTCTGTGCGAGCGCGGTGTCGCTCGTGACGACGCGGAACGCGCTGCAACCCTTGCCTTGTCGGCCATCGAGGGCGCCCTCCTCATGTGCAAGGCGCAACGAAGCACGCGGCCGCTCGACGTCGTCGAGGAGTGGCTCGTCGGCATGATGGCCGACCTGTTGGGCACCGCCTCTCGGTGAACCGCGCCGCACGGCGCGGCGCCTTGTTAGTGTCGGTCGAATGTTCGTCCCGTTCAGTGTCACCGACTTCCTCGACCGCGCCGCCGCCGTGTACGGAGACCGGATCGGACTCGTCGACGAGCCCGATCAGCCCGCTCCGAGCCTCGGATCGCCGACCTATGCCGAGATGGCGGACCTCGCCCGGCGGCAGGCCGCGAAGCTCGACGATCTGGGTATCGAGCGTGGCGATCGAGTGGCGATCGTCAGCCACAACGCGGGCCGCCTCCTCACGTCGTTCTACGGAATCAGTGGCTGGGGCCGCGTCATCGTCCCCGTCAATTTTCGACTCCGGCCGGACGAGGTGCGGTACATCGTCCAGGACTCCGGTGCGCGCGTGCTCTACATCGATCCGGAGCTGAAGGAATCACTCGGCGACGTGGAGTGCGAACACGTCGTCGTTCTCGGTGACGACGAGAACCTGTACGCCCCGCCGGGATCCACTCCGGCAGCCTGGGAGCCGGACGAGAACGCGACCGCCGCCATCAACTACACGTCGGGGACCACGGCTCGCCCGAAGGGTGTCCAGATCACGCACCGCAACATCTGGGTCAACGCGGTCACCTTCGGCATGCACGTCGGTGTCAGCGATCGCGACGTCTACCTCCACACCCTGCCCATGTTCCACGCGAACGGCTGGGGCCAGCCGTTCGCGATGACGGGAGTCGGTGCGCAGCACATCGTCCTGCGCAAGGTCGACGGCGCCGAGATCCTGCGCCGCGTAAGCGATCACGGCGTGACGGTGATGTGTGCGGCCCCCGCCGTCGCGGCAGCGGTGCTCGATGCCGCGCAGTCGTGGGAGGGCGAGATCCCCGGCCGGGATCGGGTGCGCATCATCATGGCCGGTGCGCCGCCGCCGACGAAGACCGTTGCGCGAGTGGAGCGTGAGCTGGGGTGGGAGTTCATCCAGATCTACGGGCTCACCGAGACGTCCCCTCTGCTGACCGTCAACCGCACTCGCCAGGAGTGGGACGATCTGGAACCCGAGGAGCGTGCCGCGAAGCTCACTCGGGCCGGTGCCCCCGCGCTGGGTGTCCGACTCGACGTCGACCCGACCGGTGAGGTGTTGGCGCGATCCAACGTCGTCATGGAGGGCTACTGGGGACGGCCCGAGGAGAGCGCCAGAACGCTGGACGGCGGCTGGTTCCACACCGGTGACGGCGGCGTCATCGGCGACGACGGCTATCTCACCATCGCCGACCGGAAGAAGGACGTGATCATCACCGGCGGCGAGAACGTCTCGTCCATCGAGGTCGAGGACTGCCTCTTCTCCCATCCCTCGGTGAGCGAGGTCGCCGTCATCGGGGTGCCGAGCGAGAAGTGGGGCGAGACGATCAAGGCATTGGTGGTGCTCGCGCCGGGCGTGGACGCCGGCTCGAAGACGGAGGCCGACCTCATCGCGTGGTGCAAGGAGCGACTGGCCGGGTACAAGGCGCCGACCACCGTGGAGTTCCGGGACGTGCTGGCGCGCACGGCCACCGGCAAGCTGCAGAAGTTCAAGCTACGCACGCCCTACTGGGACGGGATGGACCGCGAGGTCAACTGACTCGCCGAAGCCGATCTCTCAGGGAGGCTGTTTACACTCGGGGACTCGACGACCACTCTCCGACCCTCCGACTCTCCGACGGGATCCCACCGATGACGATGTCCTCGCTGTCCGACGACGACGTCGACGTCGACCGTCCGTCCCGCGGTACCCCGGCGCGCGTGCTGCCGTGGGTGCTGCTGATCGGCGGGATCATCGGATTCGCGGCCGCCTGTGTGCTGACCTACGAGAAGATTCGGCTGACGGCGGACCCGTCGTACGCGCCGACGTGCAACCTCAACGACGTGGTCAACTGCGGCTCGGTCATGGCATCGCGCCAGGCGGCCGTCCTCGGATTCCCCAACTCCTTCATGGGGGTGGGCGGCTTCGCCATCGTCGCCATGGTGGGCGTCGCCCTGCTCATGCGCACGCGTCTCGACCGGTGGTTCTGGGCGGGGCTGCAGGTGGGGGTCACCGCGGCCGTCGCCTTCGTGCACTGGCTCATCGTGCAGAGCCTGTACGAGATCGGTGCACTGTGCCCGTACTGCATGGTGGTGTGGGCCGTCACGGTGCCCGTCTTCTGGTACGTGACGGTGGTGAACGTGTCGGCTCTGGCGGGACCGGGCCGGACGAGGGATCTGCTGAATCGTTACCACGCCGTCCCCCTCGCCGTGTGGTACCTCGTGCTGGCAGGACTCGTCGTGCAGAGGTTCGTGCTCGGCTGACCGTTGTCGGTGCGCTACTCTGCGGGCAGTGATTCTCTTCATGATGTCCTGATCAGGCCCTGTGGCTCCGACCGAGCGCACCCCGTGCGTTCGGTGGTGACTGCGTGCGCCCGTGTCGGCGGACCCTTCCGAGGGCTCCGCCGCCTCCGGCCCCTGTCACTTCTCTCCGGAGTACCTCATGAACGAGCCGTTCTCGGCCCCTGTCCCTCGTCCGTCCACCCTGCGCGCCGAGTGCGCGCGATGCACCGGCCTGTGCTGCACTGCCCTCGGATTCTCGCGATCGGTGGAGTTCGCGACCGACAAACCACCGGGCGTTCCGTGTCCCCATCTGGACACGACGTTCCGGTGTTCGATCCACTCCGCGCTGCCTCGACGTGGTTACCGCGGCTGCGTGTCCTTCGACTGTTTCGGCGCCGGCCAACTCGTCAGTACGACGATGTTCCCGGCCACGTCGTGGCGGGACGGTGACGCGACCGCGCGCACCGTCTTCTCGACGTTCGAGGTCGTGATGGACCTGCACGAGATGCTGTGGCATCTGACGCGGGTGCGCACGCGTGGCCACGACAGCGACCTGACCGACGAGGTCGACCTGCTGTGCGCGGAGATCTCTGCCGCGATCGAGGCCGGCGCCGCGTCGGTTCTCGCGGTCGACGTGGCGTCCGTGCGAGGACGTGTTCGGCAGGTGCTCGACGCCGTGAGTGTCGAGGTGCGCGCGGCCTACTTCGCGGACGGAGCGGTGACAGACTCTCGGCTCGTCCCACGAGCGGACCTGGCGGGCGCCGACCTGCGTGCTCCGCGGCTCGTCGGTGCCGACCTGCGCGGGGCGTCACTGGTGGGGGCAGATCTGCGCCGTTCCGATCTCGCGGGATGCGACCTTCTCGGGGCCGATCTGCGCGGCGCGGACGTCCGGGGCGCGGACCTGCGCGACGCGCTGTTCGTCACCCGGACGCAACTCGCGTCCGCGCGCGGGGATCGGAACACCCGACTTCCACCCGACCTGGAGGTTCCGCCCGGCTGGTGACCGGTCGAGCTGGTACGTCAGGCGGGACGCGCGCCGGTCATCTCGGCCGGCGCGACGTCCGTCACCGACGCCACGAACTCGCGGGCGATGTCCCGCAGTCGGCGGTTGGTGCGCTGCGATTCGGTCGAGAGCACCTCGAACGCCGCGGCGTCGTCGATGCCGCGCAGGGCCATGAGAATGCCCTTGGCCTGCTCGATGGGCGCGCGGTGGGCCATGGCTTCGCGGAGGCCGTCGACGGTGCTCGAGAGGTCGCGGTGCCGGTCGTCGCGCTCCAGCGCGTCCGAGACAGCGCCGACCAGCGTGCTGAGAACCTGACGGTCCAGGTCGTCGAACGAGTGCGGGGTGTGGGCGAAGAGGGTGAGTGAACCGATGGTGCGGTCACCCACCCGCACCGGGGTGCACATCATCGCGGCGATCCCGGCGGCACGCGCGGTGGTGCCGAACTCCGGCCACCGGTCGTCTCCCGCGACGCAGTCGACCAGCACCGTCTCGCCCTCACGAGCGGCGTGCAGGCACGGACCGCTGTCCGCGTCGTACTGCTCGAGGTCGATGGCGGAGACGGTGGCCGACGACGTCGCGGCCGCGAAGGGTGCGCCGTTCAGCTCGACGGTGACTCCGCACATGTCCGTGTGGGGGATGCACGCGCACGCGGCGTCGACCAGGCGGTGCATCAACTCTGCAGCATGGTCGTCGTCGGTGCCCGACGCGCTCAACGAGCGGACGGCGTTACCGATCACGACCGCGAGCGGCAGGGAGTCAGAGGAGTTCACCGCACCATTGCACCACGACGGGCCGACAACCTTCCGACGACGACCGAGGTCACGCCGGAGTCGGCGCGGGCGTACGGATGAAGAACGAGGCGCCCACTGCCAGCAGGGACACGGCACCCCCGCACAGGAACGCGGTGTGGATCCCCGACTGCTGCGCCGCCACGTCGCCCACGCCACCGGCCAGTCGGGAGGCCGCAGCGGTCGACATCACGGTCACGAACAGCGCGGTGCCGGCCGCTCCCGCCAACTGCTGCACGGTGTTGAAGATCGCGCTGCCGTGCGAGTACAGCTGCGGCGGAACCGAACCCAGTGAGGAGGTCATCAGCGGAGTCATGATCAGAGCGAGTCCGACGCTGAGCAGCGAGTGGATCGCGACGACCACGGGGAGGGCGGTGTCGGCCGTGAGGATCGTCATCGACCACAGTGCGGCGCTGACGACGACGGCGCCCGGGACCACCAGTGGGCGGGGGCCGACCCGGTCGAAGACCCGTCCGACGACGGGAGCGAGACCGCCCATGATCAGACCGCCGGGAAGGAGCATCAGGCCCGTGGTCAACGTGTCCAGCCCGCGGACGTTCTGCAGATACATCGGCAGCAGGATCAGGGCACCGAACAGCGCCATCATGCTGATGGAGAGCATGCCCAGGCCGATGCTGAACGTGGGGGTGCGCAGCGGACGCAGGTCGAGCAGGGCCCGGCCCGAGTCCTGACGAGCGATCTGCCGGAGGACGAACACGATCAGTGCGACGACGCCGACACCCAACGGGATCCACACGGGGACCGCGGTGCCCTCGGCGGCGTGACCCAGGCTGCCGAGTCCGTACACGATGCCGCCGAACGCCAGCGCGGACAGCACCACCGAGACGGCGTCGAACGGGGCCACGGTGCTCGCCGCGGTGGCGTTCTCCACCAGGCGGGATCCGATCGCGAAGGCCAGCAACGCGATCGGGAGCACGAGCCAGAACATCCACCGCCAGTCGAGCGCACTGAGGATGACGCCCGAGATGGTCGGGCCCACGGCCGGAGCCACGGCGATGACGATGGAGATCACGCCCATCATGCGGCCGCGCCGATCGGCGGGGACCAGCCGCAGCACGGTCGTCATCAGAAGAGGAAGCATGATCGCCGTGCCGCCGGCCTGGACGACTCGACCGGTGAGCAGCAGTGGGAAGCCAGGCGCCGACGCGGCGAGAACGGTGCCGACGGAGAACAGCGTCATTGCCGCGAAGAAGACCTGGCGGAGGGTGAAGCGCTGGAAGAGGAAGCCCGTGGTGGGGATGACGATGGCCATGGTCAGGAGGAAGCCGGTGGTGAGCCACTGCGCTGTGCCGGCGTCGATGGCCAGATCGACCATCAGGGTGGGCAGCGCGACGCTCATGATCGTCTCGTTGAGGATCATGACGAACGCCGACACCACGAGCACCGCGATCAACAGCCGACTGCTCCGTGGCATGGGCCCGTCCGCCACGCGCGGCGCGTCCGCCTCTGTCTGCTGAACCTGCATCGTCGTGGGGCCTCTCTGTCGTTCGGTGTCGTAACAGTGTCTTCCTGTATGACAGTCACTGTCAAACTGATTGTTGATGTAAGGTGACGGCCATTCGGAGAGGAGTGATGTCGTGAGTGGAGACGGCTCGACCGATGCGGCGGCGACAGCGGTGCCCGATCTGAGGGAACGTCGACGCCGCGACATGTGTTCCGAGATCTCGCTGGCGGCACTGGAACTGTTCGAGCGACAGGGATTCGCGTCCACCACGGTCGGCGACATCGCTCGCGGCGCGGGTATCTCGCAGAGCACGTACTTCCGTCACTTCCCCACGAAGGAGCAGTCCGTCGTCGGCTTCGATGCCGGGCTCGAGCGCGAGATCCTGACGTGGGTGACCGAGGCCGACCTCGACAGTGTCGGTCTGGTCGGCATCGAGGACATCGTGGCGCGGTTCCTCCGGCGCATGAATGCGGCGAACACGGCGTCGTCGGATCGCGTGATGCGTGTCCGTCGGCTGATCGTGTCGGATGCGCACCTGCGGTCCGCGGCGATCGCCCTCGACGAAGTGGTCATCGCTCGCCTGGCCGACGCGCTGGCGGCGCGAGTTCCGCGATCGCCCTCCCGTCTGACCGCCGAGACGGCGATCATGACCGTCCGGGTCGCGTTCGACACGTGGGCTGCGCGCGTGGACGACGGGGATCGGGACGCCGACCTGGCGGAGATCTATCGCGTCGCTTGCCGTGATCTGCGGACCGTGGTGACCGGCGCCGCCCCGGACGTCACGACGTAGCTCTGGGGGCGCCGGTGGTCGACCGTGACACCAGGCTGGGCGTCAGCACGATGCTCGGCGCACCGTCGTCGACGGTGAGGGCGAGTGCGGCGTCGACCGCCGCCTCGGCCAGGCTCTCGGCGTCCTGGGACACCGTGGTGAGTGCGACGTGGTCCAGTCCGGCGACGCGCGAGTCGTCGTACCCGATCACCGACATGTCCCGCGGCACCGCGAGTCCGTGAGCCACCAGTGCGGCGAGAACGCCTGTGGCGCACCGGTCGTTGAAGGCGATCACCGCGGTGGGCGGCCGCTCGGCGGTGAGGAGTCCCTCGACGGCTCGCGCTCCGTCGTCCTCCGTGAGGCCGCCCCGCACCACCTCGGCCCGGGCGTCGTCGATGTGGGACAGGGCGTCCAGGAAACCGGCGGATCGGTCCTCGCTGCCCGGTGCGCCGTCGCCGTCGACGAAGGCGATGCGCCGATGGCCGAGCTCCGCGAGATGCCGTACCGCCAGCGTGATGCCGGCGACGTCGTCGCTGCGCACCGTCACCGTGTCCGGGTTGTCGACACGGCGGGCGACGACGACGGTGGGAACGGTGCGCGCGAGCGCGGCCAGCTCGTCCTCCGGCAGTCGGCTGCCGAGGAGGATGGTCGCCTCGCAGCGATCGTGACGCAGGGAGTCGATGGCCGCCGTCTCACCTCGGCTGGGTGCGACGGCGCTGAGAGCCACCTCGTATCCCCGTCGGGCCGCGGCCGCGTAGACGTGCTCGACCAGATCCCCGTGGAACGGTTGCTGCAGCTCGAAGACGACCCCGAGAAGCCGGGAGTGGGACTGCCGCAGGCTGCTCGCCCGTCGATCGCGGACGTACCCCAGTTCGTCGGCGACTTCACGGACCCGCGCACGGGTCGCGTCGCTGGCGCCGGGGGAGTCGCGGAAGACGATGGACACCAGGGCGGTGGAGACTCCTGCCGCCCGTGCCACGTCGGTCATCGTGACGGGACGCGCGGTTCGTCTCCTGGTGGTCACGCCCCGATCGTACGGGGGTGTTGACGTCGGCGTCTAGTACGTTCTAGCCTCTGCCATCAGGCAAACTAGAACGTACTAGTAGGAGGCGACATGGCAGTCGATCGTTCGGAGGTGGTGGGCATCGCGGTGCTCGGTGCGGGCAGGATCGGCGCCAACCACGCCGAGATCGTCGCGCGCCGGGTACCGGGTGCCGCACTGCGGGCAGTGGCGGATCCGGTGCCCGGCGCCGCCGACAGGCTCGCCGGAGAACTCGGTGCGCCGACGGCGTCCACCGACATCCAGGAGACCCTGCGGCGTGACGACGTCGACGCGGTCGTGATCTCTGCTCCTGCGCGGAGTCACACCGATCTCGTCGTCGCGGCCGCGGAGGCAGGGAAGCACGTGTTCGTCGAGAAGCCGATGGCCGTGACCCTCGAGGACGCGGACCGTGCCATCGCCGCCGCACGAGCGGCGGGAGTGACACTCCAGGTGGGCTTCAACCGACGCTTCGCGCCGGGGTTCGCGGCGGCACGCCGGGCCGTCGACGAGGGCAGGATCGGGACGCCCCAGCTGCTGCGGTCGCTCACCCGTGATCCCGGTCCGTGGGGTGGAGATCCGAGCCGCGTTCCACCGTGGACCGTCTTCCTCGAGACTCTGATCCACGACTTCGACACGCTGTGCTTCCTCAACCCGGGAGCCGCTCCGGTGCGGGTGCACGCCATGGCCGACGCGTTGATCCGGCCCGAGGCCAGGGACGACGGCTTTCTCGACACCGCCGTCGTCACCATAGCGTTCGACAACGGCGCCCTCGCGACGGCCGAGGCCAACTTCTCCGCGCTGTACGGCTACGACGTCCGCGGGGAGGTGTTCGGATCCGGCGGCATGATCACTGCCGGCACCGCGGCGTCGAGCGACATGACGCTGTACGACGCTCGCGGGATCACCGTGGACACCGCCCGTCGCGACACCGATCTGCTGCGCGAGGCCTACATCGGCGAGTTCACCGCGTTCGTGTCCTCGGTCCGCGACTCGACGCCCGCGCTCGTCGGTGGTTCCGACGCGCGGGTCGCCCTGTCGATCGCGCTCGCCGCGATCGAGAGTGTGCGGTCCGGTGCCACGGTCACCGTCGCGGATCTCGACTCGGACGGTGTCCGGTGACGTACGCGCTGGCGGCCAGCGCCGAGATGCTCCACCTCGATCTGCCGTTCGTCGATCGGGTCCGACGGATCGCGGACCGCGGCCTGCAGGTCGAGATCTGGAACTGGTCGACGAAGAACATCGACGAATTGCGGGCCACGGGTGCCCGGTTCTCCTCGATGACCGGGTACCTGAGCGGAAGCCTCACCGACCCGGACGGCATCGACGAGTTGCTCCGCACGGCCGCGGAGTCGCTGCGGGTGGCCGATCGGCTCGACTGCCCGCGCCTCAATCTGCACGGCACGGGTCTCGATTCGGAGGGGTTGCCGGTCCACCCCGAGCACACGGTGACCCCCGACATGTGGCTCCGGGCGGCCGACACACTGCGCCGGGTCGCGGAGCTGGGCGAGCGTGCCGGTCGCGTGTTCACCCTCGAGAACCTCAACACCGCGGTCGATCACCCGGGCACTCCGTTCGCCACCGCGGCGGACACGTTCGCTCTCGTGTCCGCGGTGGACAGTGCGGCACTGCGCCTGAATCTGGACCTCTACCACGCTCAGATCGGCGAGGGGAACCTGATCGAGACCGTGCGGCGCTCGCTTCCCTGGATAGGCGAGATCCAGGTGGCCGACGTTCCGGGTCGGTGCGAACCGGGCACCGGGGAGATCGCCTACCCCGTCGTCGCCTCGGCACTACGCGAGATGGGGTACGACGGTGTCGTCGGACTCGAAGGGTGGGCACGCGCCGACCCCGACGAGGCGCTCGACGCCTTCGAGGCGGCGTTCACGGCGCCATGATCTCGGTCAGCTGTCCTCGGTGATGCGGCGGGCCACGTCGACGAGTGGCAGTTCCGCTGCGGCTGCGGCGTTCTCGAGGACGTCGCGTGCCTCACCCATGTCGAGATCGTCCCTCACCATCAGGATGCCGACCGCGATGCCGACGACCCGGCGGTCCGCCATGGCCGCACCGATCCGTCGGACTCCGGCGTCGAGGTCGCGCCCGCGGCCGTAGGACCACAGGGCACTGTCGAGGTGGTCGACGAGGACGCACACCAGATCGTCCTCGGCCTGGAGTTGCGCGGAGGACAGGGGAGACCCCGCGGCGTACAGGTTGACCGAGCCGGCGGCCGCTCCGTCGACGGTCAGCGCGCACGCGTGCACCCGGTCCACGCCGGCCCTCGCCGCGAGGGCGGCCAGGGGCGGCCAGAGTCGGGCCACCTCGTCGTGCGAGAAGTGCAGCGACGAGTGTGTCCGCACCGCGCGCAGGCAGGGTCCGTCGTCGAGGTCGTACTGCTGGGCGTCGAGCGCGAAGACGACGGCGTCGGTGGGGGACACGGTGAAGGGGTGGCCGTCCACGGTGGCGGTGATGCCGGCGTGCGTCACGCCGTCGAGTGTCCGGACCGCCGCCGCCGCGCCCTGCTCGAGCACGACGAGCAGAGCGGCATCGTCGTCCACCGAGCCGGTCAGGAAATCGGAGACCGTGGTCGTCGCCGTCGAGTCCCGTTCGCGGGCCCGACGGAAGTGGGGGAGGTCGCGCAGTGCGAGAAGACGTCGCGCGAGTTCGTCGTCCATGGTCGCGCTCCTCCCGCTGATGTCGAGTCGTCTGGGGAGGAGACTACGCGGCCGAGGTGGTTCAGCCGGGGTTGCGCGGATCGATCTTGTAGTAGGCCATCTTTCGGTAGAGCGTGGCGCGGCTCATCCCGAGTTGCCTGGCCGCCTGGCTCATCGTGACCTTGCCCGAGGCGAGCACCCGGACGATCTCACCGTGCTCGAAGGCTTCGATGCTCGACAATCGGCGGGTTCGGCCCGCCAGCAGTGCGGCGGGCAGCATCGCGACGTCGACGACGTCCGCCCGTGACGCGACCCGGGTGACGACGTCACGTAGCTCTGCCGCGCCCTGCGGCCAGTCATGTTGCTGCAGAGCGCGTTCCGCCGCGGAGGTGATGCGTACATCGCGGCCGCGCACAGCCCGCGCGAACTCGTGAGCCAACGGCACGACGTCGTCCGGTCGGTCCGACAGCGGGGGCAGCGACACGACCGACGCGACCGCGGAGGCGAGTGCGGCCGGGATGTCGTGCAAGCGTTCCGCGGTGACCGCGAAGGGCATCCGGGTATCGGCGGACCGCAGCAGGTCGACGAGTGACTGCGCGGCGAAGTCGGGGAGCGTGTCGACGTCGCGTAGAACGACGACCGTATCGCTGCGATCCGCCTCGTACGTCCACAGGTCGAGCCACGTGTCGACGTCGTCGGGTGCGGGGGCCGCTGCCGAGAGAATGCGGTGGCGCGGGAAGGCGCGCCGCGCAGCGTGCGTCACCAGCGACGAGCGGCCGGAGCCGGGGCGGCCGATCACCGCGACGGTCGATCCCGCGGCCATCGCGGAGTGGGCGTCCGCCTCCAGTCGTGACCACTCCGCGCCGAGTCGAACGCCAGTGCCGGTGGACCCGTGCTCGATGCGGAAGAGGCTGCGACGCACCGTCGGTCGCTCTCGTCGACCGGTCGATCGGGACGACATCGACAGCGAGATGGTGCTCGCGGCCGACCGTGCGAGTGTCAGTAGGAGGTCGCTCGACGTCCGGGACCAGGTGGTGAGGTTCACGGCACCCTGCAGACGACCCGTCGCGGGATCCAGCACCGGGGCGGCCGCGCAGGTGAAGCCGGTGAGGCTGTGGGAGTAGTGCTGTTCCGCTCGGACCAGGGTGGGTGCCAGGTCGGCCAGCGCGAGACCCAGACCGTTGGTCCCCACCTCCCGTTCCGAGTAGCCGAAGCCGGGCGCGAGGTGGACGTCGTCGAGCGCGCGGAGCAACGTGTGGTCCCCGCTCAGGCGGGACAGGACGAGGCCGTCGGCGTCGGTGAGCATGAGGCCCACCGGCTCGGCGGTGAGGGTCTGCTGCAGGTCGGCGAGCACTTCGTCCCCGCACTGCCGGAAGAGCGACTCCTGCCGTTCCGTCCCGGCGAAGACCGGCTCGACATGATCCACCGGGATGCCGTAGCGCCGACTCCGTAGCCAGGAGGCGCGGAGCCGAGGGGGTACCGCACCGGCGACCGCGTCCACCTCGCGGCCGGAGCCGGTCCGGTGTTCGGGGAGCTGTGCGGGCACGCGGGCGTCCTGGTGGGTCGAAGCGGTCGGGTTGTGATCCAGGTTACAGCGCCCGGGAGGTGGTCGACCGTCTCAGATTGAGACGCCGGCGACGCCCGCTTCCCGTCCGTCGCGCCCTAGCGTCGAGCCAGTGAAGGTGACGCCAGTCACACGACGAAGGGACCTCGATGTACACCAAGGGCGACAACAGCTTCTTCATCGTCGACGCGCACGTCGCGCTGTGGGACGCGCGGCCCGAGAACCAGCGCAACATCCACGGCAAGCAGTTCATCGACTGCTTCTACGACTACCACCGCAACCTGTCGCCCGAGAGCGAGCTGTGGCCGTACGACGAGTATCTCTACCAGGGCGGCGACCGCCTGATGAAGGACCTCTTCGAGGACGGGTACGTCGATCATGCGATCTTCCAGCCGGCCCACCTCGGGGAGTTCTACGTGAACGGGTTCGGGCAGACGGAGGAGGCATGGGCCCTCACGGCGCAGAATCCCGACAAGCTCACCTACAACCACCACTTCGATCCGCGCAACGGCGAGCGTGGGCTCGATCAGCTCCGCGCCGATGCCGAACGGTTCGGGCTGAAGGGCGTCAAGCTCTACACGGCGGAGTGGCACGGAGACTCTCGCGGCTACAAGCTCGACGACGACTGGACCCGGCGTTACCTGGAGGTCTGCCGCGAGCTCGGGATCACCAACATCCACGTCCACAAGGGACCGACCATCAGGCCGCTCGATCGCGATGCCTTCGACGTGGCGGACGTCGATCATGTCGCCACCGACTTCACCGATCTGAACTTCGTCGTCGAGCACTGCGGTCTCCCGCGGCTCGAGGACTTCTGCTGGATCGCCACCCAGGAGCCGAACGTGCATGCAGGGCTCGCCGTCGCGATGCCGTTCATCCATTCCCGGCCGAAGTACTTCGGCCAGATCATGGGCGAGTTGCTCTACTGGCTCGGTGAGGACCGGATCCAGTTCTCGTCCGACTACGCCCTGTGGACACCGCGCTGGCTGATCGAGTCGTTCGTCGACTTCCAGATCCCGGCGGAGCTGAATGAGTACCCGGAGATCACGATGGACCAGAAGCGCAAGGTGCTGGGCCTGAACGCTGCGAAAATGTACGACATCCCGGTTCCGGCGGAGCTGCAGATCGCCGATGCGGACGAGACCGCCACCGGCCCGCGCGGTGCCGACCGTGCGGCCGCCGACGACGTTCTCGTGGGTGCGTGAGATGACCACCCGTGCCGACTCGGCGATGCGGGCTCTGGACGTGGTGATCGATCCCGAGCTCGACGAGCCGATCACCGACCTCGACTTCGTGCAGTCGCTCACCGTCTCCGAGGACCGTGACGTCGTGGTGCACCTGCGCTTGCCGACATCCTTCTGCGCGCCGAACTTCGCCTACCTCATGGCCTCCGACGCGAAGGACGTGCTCACCGGCCTGCCGTGGACGCGGAACGTGACGGTGGAACTCGACGACCACCACGACTCGCCGATCATCAACGCGGGACTCGCCGCGGACGCCGGGTACCGGGGTACCTTCGCGCACGAGGCGGAGAACGACCTGGAGGAGCTCCGGACGACGTTTCAGCGCAAGGCTCACGTCGCGGCGATGGAGCGGTGCCTGACCGCACTGCTGAAGCGGGATCCGTCCCGTCGCATGGAGGACATGGGAACCGTTGTGCTGGGGGATCTCCCGGACGACGAGACGACCAGGGCGCTGCTCTCGCGGCGCCGGTCCCTCGGCCTGGAGGAGGCGCCCGGCAGCATCGTCATGGTCGATCACACCGGAGCCTGCTACGCGCAGCTCGACGTGCCGCTCGCGCTGCGTCGGGCTCGATCGACCCGCATCTCGATCGACGGCAACGCCCACTTCTGCCGTGGACTGCTCCGTACCCGCTACGACGATCCGGACCGTACGACGGTCGACGCCTGACCTTTCCGAGAACCGAGGAGACATGACATGAGCACCATGCGCGCAGTCCAGGTCGTGGGGTACCACGAGAAGCTCCGAATGACCGAGGTGCCCGTTCCCACCCCGACAGGGCCGTTCGACGTCGTCGTCCGGATCGGCGGAGCGGGGGTGTGCCGTACGGATCTGCACATCCTCGAGGGGCAGTGGGCCGAGAAGTCGAACGTGACGCTGCCGTACACGATCGGCCACGAGAACGCCGGGTGGGTTCACGCCGTCGGCTCCGCCGTGACCAACGTGCAGGAGGGCGACAAGGTCATCGTCCATCCGCTCATCACGTGCGGGCTCTGCCGCGCCTGCCGATCCGGCGACGACGTGCACTGCGAGATCAACCAGTTCCCCGGCATCGACACGAACGGTGGCTACGCGGAGTACCTGAAGACGTCGGCACGCAGTGTGGTGAAGCTGGACGACTCCCTGGAGCCGGCGGACGTGGCTGCCCTCGCCGATGCCGGACTGACGGCCTATCACGCCGCGGCGAAGGCTTCCCGGCATCTGACTCCCCGCGACCGCGTCGTGGTGATCGGCGCAGGCGGGCTGGGGCACATCGGGATTCAGGTGCTGAAGGCGCTGACCGCGGCCGAGATCGTGGTCGTCGACCGTAACGCCGACGCGGTGAAGCTGGCCCTGTCCATCGGGGCGGATCATGGCGTCGTCGCCGACGGCACCCACATCGAGCAGGTGCTCGAGCTCACCGGCGGGCAGGGCGGCGAAGCGGTCATCGATTTCGTCGGTGAAGGCGGCGCGACGGCGGAGGGCATCGCGATGTTGCGGCAGGCGGGCAATTACCACGTCGTAGGATACGGCGAGAACATCGACGTGCCGACCATCGACATCGTGTCGTCGGAGATCAACGTCATCGGCAACCTGGTCGGGTCCTACAACGACCTGTGCGACCTCATGGCTCTCGCGGCCCGCGGGTCCGTGGTTCTGCACACCGCGAAGTACGCACTCGACGATTTCCAGAGTGCCATCGACGATCTGGACGCGGGCACGGTGCGGGGGCGGGCCATCCTCACGCCGTGAGAACGGCCCGCCGCCGGTCAGTGCGCGACGAGGTCGTCCGCGTCGGTGAGGGTGGCGCCGGTGGCGTCGTGAACCTGCGCGGCCGTGACACCGGGCGCGGTCTCCCGTAGGACGAGGGTGCCGTCGCCGACGACGTCGATGACGGCGTAGTTGGTGATGACACGGTCGACGACGGCCTGACCGGTGAGGGGGAGGGTGCACGCGTCGACGATCTTGGGGTTGCCGTCCCGGTCGGTGTGCTCCATGACGACGATGACGCGCGCGGCGCCGTGGACGAGGTCCATGGCGCCGCCCATGCCCTTGACCATCTTGCCCGGGACCATCCAGTTGGCGAGGTCGCCGGTCGACGAGACCTGCATGCCGCCGAGGACGGCGGTGTCGATGTGGCTGCCGCGGATCATGCCGAAGGACAGCGCGGAGTCGAAGAATGCCGCGCCGGGCAGGGTGGTGACGGTTTCCTTGCCGGCGTTGATGAGATTGGCGTCGACCTCGTCCTCGGTGGGGTAAGGGCCCGTGCCGAGGATGCCGTTCTCGGAGTGCAGCGTGACCCGGATCGCGGGATCGAGAAAGCCGGGAATCAGTGTGGGCAACCCGATCCCGAGGTTCACGTAATCACCGTCGCGCAGTTCCGCCGCCGCGCGCCGGGCCATGTTCTCGCGGGTCCATCCGGTGTCCGTGCTCATCGTGCGTCTCCTGCGGGTCGGGTGGTGCGCTTCTCGATGCGGGGTGTCTGTGGGCCGGTCTCGACGATGCGCTGGACGAACACACCGGGAAGGTGCACGTGCGCCGGGTCGATCTCGCCCGGCTGCACGAGATGCTCGACCTGAGCGACGGTGATGCGGCCGGCCATGGCGGCGAGAGGGTTGAAGTTCATGGCTGCCTTGTCGAAGACGAGGTTGCCGTCGGTGTCGCCCACATGCGCGTGCACGAGCGCGAAGTCGGCGCGAATGCCCTCCTCGAGGACGTATCGCTTGTCGCCGAAGACGCGGGTCTCCTTCGGGGGTGATGCCAGTGAGACGGATCCGTCGGTGGCGTAGCGCCACGGGAGCCCGCCGTCGGCGATGGGGCTGCCGACACCGGCCGGGGTGAAGAACGCCGGGATGCCCGCGCCCCCGGCTCGTAGTCGCTCGGCCAGAGTGCCCTGGGGAGTGAGCTCGACCTCGAGCTCGCCGGAGAGGTACTGCCGGGCGAACTCCTTGTTCTCGCCGACGTAGGACGCCGTGACGCGACGGATACGGTGTGCCGCGAGCAGGATGCCGAGGCCGTGGTCGTCCACTCCGCAGTTGTTGGAGAAGACCTCGAGATCGGTGACGTCGGTGGCGGCCAGGGCGTCGATCAACGCGTCGGGGATGCCGCAGAGCCCGAAGCCGCCGACGGCCAGGGTGGCGCCGTCCGTGACGCCGCGGACCGCGTCGGCGGGTGTGGACAGGACTTCGGTGGCCACGAGTTCCTCCTGAGATTCGGATACCGATCGGACGTACGGGTCCGGTGAGTGGACGCGCGCACTGTCTGTATTCGACCAGGACCGCGGCGTATTCGCAGGCGATACGGGGTTCGGACAGCGAACTGCTCGACTCGTGGAACGATCAGCGGCTCGGCGTTCACTGAATGGACACCCCGCGAGCCCTAGACTGTGGTGATGGCGGAGGCAGCGAGATCGGTCATCGCACGAGTTGCGGCGGTGATGCGTGCCATCGGTGACCACGAGCCGGACGGCGCGTCGACCACAGGCATCGCCAGAACCGCCGGATTGGCGCGGCCCACCGTCCACAGGATGGTTACCGCGTTGGCGGCGGAGGGCTTCGTCGATCGGCACGAGTCGGGCCGGTGGGCGTTGGGGCCCGAGACGTTTCTTCTCGGATCGATGGCAGCGGAGCGGTACGACATCACGTCGAGCGCGGGAGACATCCTGCGCGATCTGGCCCGCACGACGGGGGAGAGCGCCTTCCTGTCCGCACGTCGAGGCGACGAGACGGTCTGCATCGCGAGCGAGGAAGGCAGCTTTCCGCTGCGCTCGCACGTCCTCCACATCGGCCTGCGCATGCCTCTCGGTGTCGCGTCCGCCGGGTTGGTCATCCTCGCGCACCTGCCCGAACGTGAGCGGGCGGAGTATCTGGGCCGTGCAGATCTCGGGGGCTGGGGAGAATGTCACTCGCCGAACAATATCGCCGAACGGGTGGAACAGGTTCTCGTGCAGGGATACTCGGTGAATCCCGGGTTGTTGGTGGAAGGTAGCTGGGGGCTCGGGGCCGCGGTGTTCGATCGCCGCGACGCCCCGGCGTGGGCGCTGAGTCTGACGGGCGTGGCCGGCCGCTTCGACGATGCCCGGCGTCCCGTTCTCGGCGAACAGCTGTTGCGGGCCGCCCACGTGTTGACCTCACGTCTGCGGTGATCCGAGGCCGAATTCGGCCGGTCGGACAGAACGCGGACGGCGCATCCAAGTTATTCGCCCGTTATATGGAGAATGCGTGTACGAGGTTGCGTCGATCATTACAAGATGTACCGATACCTGTTGTCATACAGTTGATTCGATAGCGTTCAACGTGGTTCTGTGGCTTCGTGAAACGTTACAAATACGGCACACATTGACTTTACCTTTATCGTCCTGTTCACTCTCGTTTATGCCGTAAATCTTCATCGCATTCGATGGAGTCGGCTCGATCTCACACCTGCCCCTCGGCGCCGTGGTCGTCTCTTCGGACGGTCACCGACGCGCCGACGTCGCCGGGTCTTCATCGCACCGCTCTGCGTCGTCGGGGACAGAGTCTGCGCTCCACGCGCGCCGCATCTCGGATGCGGCACGCTCACCACATCGCGCAAGGAACCGAATGACCAGGACTCACCTCGACCGCTCTTCCTCCGACGCCGGTAAGCGAGGCCGTCTCCCCGCGCTGGGTACCGTCGCCGTCGCTACGGCGGCTCTGATGATCGTCGGCGCGAGTACCGCCGACGCCGCCACTCCGGTGGGACTCGGCACCGCCGCCGGATACGCGGTCCTGGCCGGTGCGGGGGTGACCAACACCGGCCCGTCGGTCATCTCGGGTGATCTCGGAACCAGTCCGAACGCGGCCGTCACGGGGTTCCCGCCCGGCGTCGTGAACAACGGCACGATCCACGCAGCCGATGCGGTTGCGCTGCAGGCGCAGTCGGATCTCACCACGGCATACGACCAGGCGAGCGCTGAGCCGATTTCGGCGAACGTCTCTGCCGACATCACCGGAAGTACCCTCGCTCCCGGGGTCTACAAGGCCTCCAGCGCACTGGGCCTGAACGGTACCGTCACGTTGGACGGTGGATCGGATCCCGACGCCGTCTTCGTCTTCCAGGCACCGTCCACGTTGATCACGGGGTCCGGCAGCAGGGTGGCGCTGATCAACGTGAATCCCTGCAACGTCTTCTGGCAGGTGGGCAGCTCTGCGACCATCGGTACCTCCACGACGTTCGTCGGAACGGTGTTGGCCCTCACCTCGATCAGCGTGCAGAACGGTGCGACCGTCTCCGGTCGCATGTTGGCGCGGAACGGTGCGGTCACTCTGGACAACAACGTGATCACGGCCAACGACTGTTCCCCGCAGACGACCACCACCCCGGTCGACGACGGGGGAGTCGTCGTGCCTCCCATCGTGATTCCGATCCCGTCGATCCCGGGACTGCCGTCGATCCCCGGTGTCCCTCCCGTGATCACCATCCCGGGTCTCCCGGGGTTGCCGGGTACACCGCCCACCTCGTCGGTGCCCACCGCACCGGCGGTCCCGCCCACCTCGGACACGCCCGGTACCCCGAACACGCCGGGTACCCCGAACACGCCGGGTACCCCGAACACGCCGGGTACCCCGAACACGCCGGGTACCCCGAACACGCCGGGAACCCCGAACACGCCGGGAACCCCGAACACGCCGGGTACCCCGAACACGCCGGGTACCCCGAACACGCCGGGAACCCCGAACACGCCGGGAACCCCGAACACCCCGAACACCCCCGGAACCCCCGGTGTCCCCACGGGTCCGGACGCTCCGGGCCAGTACTCGCCGGGCAGTCAGATCACTCAGGTCCCGGGTGGTGGCGTCGACACGGGTGACGGCAGCACCGTCCGGTCGGCAGACCACTGGCAGCCCGTGTCGGTCGGCCTCGCGGCCGCGGCGATCATCGGGTCGGCCCTGGTGCTGCGTCGTCGAAAGAGCTGACATGGCAGCACGTTCGGTCACCACCGCGGCGCGCGCGCTGTGCGCTGCGGTGGTGCTCGCGCTGGCGCTGATCTCCGGATGCTCCACTGCTGCCGGCACCGAGTCACCGGTGCCGGTCGCGACCGCTCCGGCGGACGTCGCCGTGGTCGACGAGGGCACCACCGGTGTCTCGGAAGCCGCGGCCGTCTCGTCACCGCCGGTCCGTATCGACGTTCCCGCGATCTCCGTGAGCTCCGGCCTCATGGGCCTGGGTCTGCAGCAGGACGGGACGATGGAGGTACCACCCGGGGCGTTTCCCGCCGGGTGGTACACCGGTTCGCCGATCCCCGGCGCGTTGGGGCCGTCCGTGATCGCGGGTCACGTGGACTGGGACGGTGCGCCGGGTGTGTTCTCCCGGCTCGGTGACCTCGCAGCGGACGACGACGTGATCGTCACCCTGCAGGACGGCACCATCTCGCGCTTCCGGGTCACGCAGGTCGAGCAGTACCCGAAGGCGGAGTTCCCGACGACAACTGTGTACGGCGACATCGACCACCCGGGACTCCGGTTGATCACGTGTGGCGGTCGGTTCGACAGCGGAGCAGCCAGTTACGACGACAACATCGTGGTCTACGCCGATCTGATCAGCTGATCCGGTCGCGGATCCGGTCGATGATCTCCAGGGTCGCGATGGCGTCGGCGAGGGGATGGACGGCGGACTCGAGCTCGCCGACCGAAATCCTTCGCGCGGCCTCCACCGCGGCGAGGTGCAGTCCGTCGACCTGGAGGCCCGAGGCCTCGTCGTAGGCGAGGGTGATGCCGCCGCGCAGTGCGACCGTGAACGGTCCCGGCATGAAGAAGGGCCCGGCGATGGTGAGCGTGCCGTCCCGGCCGCACACGACCGCCGTCGTGGGCGTGTTCGTCAGGATCGTGGTGTTGAGCACCGCATGTCCGGATTCTCCGGTGAGAAGGGCCGAGATCTGACCGTCGATCTCGTCGTTCGCCGGCTGACTCCGGGCATCCACGGTCTCCGGTGCACCGAGAACCGAGTAGGCGAAGGACGCGACGTACGTTCCCAGATCCAGGAGCGGGCCACCGGCCAGCGCCGGGTCGTAGATGCGGTGATCGGTGGTGAAGAACTCGCCGTGATCCGCGAGCACCGTGTGGATCGGCCCGAGGACGCCGCTGCGGAGCACCTGCTCGATCACGTCGAACTTGGGCAGGAATCTCGTCCACATCGCTTCTCCCGCGAACACCCCGGCCGACTCTGCTGCCTCCGCGATCCGGGCAGCGCCGGCCGCGTCGACGGCGAGCGGCTTCTCGACGAGCACGTGCTTGCCCGCGGCGATGGCGTCGAGGGCATTCGCGAGGTGCTCGGTGTGTGGCGTGGCGATGTACACGATGTCGACGTCGTCGTCGGCGAAGACGGCCTCGTAGGAGCCGTGCGCGCGGTCGAGGCCGTGCTCGTCGGCGAAGGCGCGTGCGCGCTCCGGTGAGCGGGACCCCACCGCGACGACGGACTGAGTCGTGTGTCGGTGAAGTGACTCGACGAACCGGTGCGCGATCCAGCCCGGCCCGAGGACTGCCCATCGGAGCACGGGCGCGTCACGGGGATCGGGCACTCGTGACAGGGGAAGGGAAGCGCTCTGCGTCATGCGGCAGAGCCAATCAGAGGAAAGTGCTTTTGTCAGGACATTAAGATGTAATACTTTCGATCATGACTGTGCGGGTTGGAATCATCGGTGTCGGCGTCATGGGAGCGGACCACGCCTCGTCCCTCGATCGACGGGTGTCGGGCGCGACGGTGACCGCCGTTGCCGACGTCGATGCAGCACGGGCGAGTGCAGTCGCCTCCACCCTCCGCGGCGCCACTGTCGCGGCGGACGGCCCGGCGCTGATCGAGCGCGACGACGTCGACGCCGTCGTCATAGCCTCGCACGATTCGACCCACGCCGAACTGGTGCACCTGGCGCTGGCCGCGGGCAAGCCGGTGCTGTGCGAGAAGCCCCTCGCGCCCACGGCGGCGGAGTGCCGCGAGATCATCGCCGCGCAGGGCGATCGCACCTTGATCACGGTCGGCTTCATGCGTCGGTTCGACCCGGCCTACGTGGAACTGAAGCGCGTGGTGTCGTCCGGTGAGCTGGGTGACCCCCTCGTCGCACACTGCGTGAGTCGCACCGTCGAGGCCTACCCTGGCGGCACGTCCGCGTCGACCATCACCAACTCCGCGATTCACGAACTCGACATCGTGCCGTGGTTGCTGTCGTCGCCGATCACGGAGGTGAGTTGGCATGCGGGCCGCACGTCCGCGCATTCCGGAACGCGGCAGGATCCCCAGATCATGTTGTTGCGGACCGAGTCCGACGTGCTGGTGACGGTCGAGATCTTCCTCAACGCCCGCTACGGATACGACACGAGGTGCGAGGTCGTGGGTGACGTCGGAGCGTCCGCGCTCGTGCTGCCCACTCACGTGGTCACCGACAGCGACCGCCGACGGTCCGTGGCCTACCCGGCCGACTGGGTTCCCCGCTATGCGGACGCCTACCGCCTGCAACTCCAGGAATGGGTCGATTCGCTCGAGGCCGGCCGGGTCTCGGAGCTCGCCGACGCGGACGCCGGTCTGCGTGCAGGGCTCGTCGCCGACGCTCTCGTCGCGTCGATGAACGACGGCGGCCGAACCGTCGTCGTGGAGTGACCTCGGCTGCGCGGCGGCTCAGATGATCGTGCCGACATCGGCGGCCACGATGCTGTCGAGAGCGTGCTCCGCGACTGCGGCGATGGTCATCGACGGGTTGCAGGCCGCGCAGTTGCCCGGGATCAGGGCGCCGTCGAGAACGTAGAGGCCGCGTTGTCCCCGGACTCGACCCTCCAGATCACAGACCGTCCCCATGTTGGCTCCGCCGAGAGGGTGCCAGGTGGACGGGAACACCGCATTGGTGTCCACGACGAGGCTGTTCGGTCCGGCGATCGCGCGCACGCGCGGATCGATGTGACTCTGGATGGACGCATCCCCCTCGTGCGGCCACCGCAGGATCGCATCGTCCCGCGCGCCGTCGTAGACGAAACGCCCACGGGCGTCGCTGACGCCGTAGCCGACCAGAACGGTGGTTCGGGCGTCCACGCCGAGAGGGGGGAACGACGCCTGGATGACCGTCATCGCGCGGGACGGGTCCGCCCAGTCGAGACTGCCGAAGACGACCGGTCCGCCCTGTGCGGGTCCGAAGTCCTGGTCGAACGTCGTCCACGAGTAGATCCTGTCCGCGTTGGTGCCCCAGCCGTCGCCGAGCGCGTCCGGCATGTCCGGGATCCGGCCGGACGCTGCCGCCCGCATCAACAGTCGCGTGGTGTTCATGCTGCCCGCAGCCATGATCAGGGTCGGCGTGGTGAGGATCTTGTTCTCCACCACCGCCCCCGAGGTGTCGATGCGGTCGACGTAGACCGTCCACCGGCCGTCGGACGCCCTTTCGACGTCGGTGACCTGGTGCAGGGTCTGTACCGTCGCCAGCCCGGTCGCCTCCGCCTCGGCGATGTACGTGACGTCCACGGAGAACTTGCCGCCGTTGTTCACGCCGATGGCGCCGTCGCCGTTGGTGTAGGACGGGGCCATCTCGCCACGAAGTTCGTCGAGGGCGAAGTTCCAGTCGATGGGCATCGGGATCTTCGACACGGGGAGTCCGAGTCGTCGTGCACTGTCCCGGAATGCTCGTGGTGCAGCGTAATTGGGGCTGTCGATCAACTCGTCGGGCGCGACCGCGAGGTGCAGCATCCGGGCGACCCGCGGGTAGTGGACGCGATCGAGCAGGCCCCAGTCCAGTGCGCCGGGGAACTGCGACGCGAACACCGCCTCGGCCGGCTGCAGCGTCATCCCCTGATAGACGAGGGACCCGCCGCCGACCCCGGCCGCACACAGCGCGGTCATGTTCTCGCCGGGCACCGCCTCGACGAGGCCGGTGAAGGCGGGTACGTCGATCGGACGTCCGAACACGTTCTTCGCGGATCCGTACCAGAGGAAACGACCGTCGGGTGAGCGAGCATGCGGAAAGGTCTCGGCGTTCGGGCCCGTCGGCCACCGCAGGCCGCGTTCGAGCACGGTCACCGGAACGCCGGCCTGCGCGAGGCGCAGTGCGGCGACGCCGCCGCCGAACCCGGACCCGACGATCACCACGCGGTGATCTTCGCGGGAGAGCGGAACCCGTTGTGTGCGTGCGGCGATGCCGTGAGCAGAGGCGCGGGCGGCGTGGTTGCCGGCGATCAGCGCACCGCCGGCCGCAGCGGCGCCGGAGAGGAATGTGCGGCGAGTGAACGGTGACATGCGGCTTCCCCCGGATCGTTCATGCAGTCCGCCGCTACCTGTGGGCACCCCCCGGCGAACACCCGATCTCGATGCCGGGTGCTCAGAACCTAGACAGTTCGGTCAACGAGTGTCAAGGTTTCGGCCCGACTAGGCTCGGACGATGGCTATTAGACGCATCGCAGTGATCCCGGGTGACGGCATCGGCAAGGAGGTGGTTCCCGCCGGCATCGGAGTACTGGACGCCGCCGCGGCGGCGTTCGACCTCGACCTCGAGTACGAGTACTTCGACTACGCCAGTGCCGACTACTACGTCGAGCACGGAAAGATGCTGCCCGACGGCTGGTTCGAGGAACTCCGACCGTTCGACGCGATCTACTTCGGAGCGGTGGGCTGGCCGGAGGTGGTGCCGGACCACATCTCGTTGTGGGGCAGTCTGCTCCAGTTCCGTCGTCACTTCGACCAGTACGTGAATCTGCGGCCCATCCGGCTCATGCCGGGCGTCACCAGCCCGCTCGCGGGGCGCGAGGTCGGCGACATCGACTTCTACGTGGTGCGGGAGAACACCGAGGGGGAGTACACCGATCTCGGCGGCCGGATGTTCGCGGGGACCGAGCGTGAGACGGTGATCCAGGAGACGGTCATGTCGCGCATCGGCGTCGACCGAATCCTGAAGTACGCCTTCGAACTCGCCGAGACCAGGCCGAAGCGCCACCTGACGTCTGCGACCAAGAGCAACGGCATCTCCATCTCGATGCCCTACTGGGACGAGCGGGTCGCCGCCATGGCGTCGCATCACCCCACGGTGGACGTCGACAGCTATCACATCGACATCCTCACGGCGAACTTCGTGCTGCACCCGGACTGGTTCGACGTGGTCGTCGCGAGCAATCTGTTCGGGGACATCCTGTCCGATCTCGGACCGGCGATCGCGGGCACCATCGGCATCGCCCCGAGTGGAAACATCAACCCGGAGGGACTCTTTCCCAGTCTGTTCGAGCCGGTGCACGGATCAGCGCCGGGTATCGCAGGCAAGAACGTCGCCAATCCGATCGGACAGATCTGGAGCGGCAGCATGATGCTCGATCACCTCGGCGAGCCCGAAGCCGCGCGCACGGTTCTGACCGCGGTCGAGAACGTGCTCGCACGGGGCGGCGCCGCTCTCACCGCCGACATGGGCGGAACGTCGGGGACCGACGAGTTGGGCCGCATCATCGCGGACGAGGTGACCGCCATCGCCGGCCGGTGACGCCGACGGCCGGGCGGTTCCTCCCGCCCGGCCGTTGCGTCCGGCGTCAACGAGGAATGATCCGCGCGTCCCGGTAACGAGCGAGGTTCTCCGCGAAACTCTCACTGGTCGAGCGGAATCCGAGGAACCCCGCCTTGCGACTCTTCGTCATGTCGGTCAGGCACTCCATGTCGCGGCCGAGGTCGCCGTCCGTGTGCCACCACGATGCGAGTCGAGTCACGTCCGACTCGACGAGGTCGTACTTCTCAGCGATGCGGCGCCACGCGTCGGGTGCGTCGTCCATTCGCGTCGCCAACGGTCGCGGTTCGGTGTCGAAACCGACGGGTTCGATCCCGAAATGGTCGGCGATGCGCGGCCACAGCCATCGCCAACGAAACACGTCGCCGTTCGCGACGTTGAATGGTTCGTCAGCGCCGTTCTCGTTCGTGGCGGCCCAGATCATCTGCTCGGCGAGCAGATCGGCGTCGGTGACATCGGTCAGGCCGTTCCACTGGGTCTCCGAGCCCGGGAAGACGAACGGCTCGCCGGTCTCCTTGCAGAGAGTGGCGTACACCGAGAGCGTGAGTGCCATGTTCATGGCGTTGCCCACGGCGAACCCGAAGATGGTGTGTGCCCGGTGCACGCTCCAGGTGAAGCCCAGCCGCTCTGCGCCCGAGAACAACTCGTCCTCCTGGGCGTAGTAGAAGTTCGGTGTGTCGAGGCGCTCCTCGCTCTCGTGGAACGGGGTCTCCGCCGTCACCGCTGCGCCGTAGGCGTCGAACGGGCCCAGGTAGTGCTTGAGACCCGTCATGAGGGCGACGTGTTTCACCGAGTTCTCCGGCGCCAGCGCGTCGAACGTGTTCCGGAGCGTGGCGGTGTTCACCTCGATGTTCTCCGCCTCCGAGTCCTGCATCATCCACGCCGTGAAGAACACCAGATCGGGCGCCGTTCCGCGCAGTGCCTCACGCAGCGCGTCCGCGTCGAGAAGGTCGGCCGTCACGGGTGTCACGCCGTCGACCGGCAACTCGGTCTTGCGGGACAACCCGTAGGTGCGCCACCCCGCGTCGACGAGTCGTCGACAGATGGTCTGCCCCGAGATGCCGGTGGCTCCGACGACGAGCGCCGTGCCCGGACTTCGTGCTGCCATGTGTGATGCCTCCGATCGGTGATCGTGTCTCGATCACGCTCGGGCTACCCGTCGTGGCGACGGGGCAACCAGTGGGGGTGAGTGGCGCGGCGCACTGGTCCGCCTGATGCGTCGACGCCGCGGTGCACACCTCGTCTCCGAGGGAGTCTGACGAGCGGTCAGCGTCCGGCGCTCGGCCGGGTGGCAGCCACGACCGCGGCCCCCAGTGCGGTGATCGCGATGACGACGATCACGGCGTGGTTCCAGCCGTCGAACACCGCGGACGGCGTGGTGCCGGCAGACAGGACCACCACCGACACCACGGTCACTCCGATCGCGGAGCCGAGGTAGCGCGCGGTGTTGTTCGCCCCGCTTCCCATGGCGGCGCGTCCGGCGGGGACGCTCGCGACGGCCTCTCGGCCGAGTGCGGCGTTGACGATCCCCGTCGCGGCGCCGGCCAGCACGAGACCCGGCACGAGGCGTAGGGGTGACGACGTCTCGGACAGCCCGAGCAACAGGCCCATTCCGACGGCGACACCGACGAGCCCCAGGGCCAGTTGTGTTCGGCCGGAGACGGACGCGGGAATGCGCCGCGCGAGCAGAGCGGTGATCACACTCGTAGCCGACCAGCCGAACAGCAGGAGAGCGCTGTGGAGTGCATCCAGACCGAATGTGGCGCCGACGAATCCGGCCATGTACGACATCAGCGCGATCACCCCGGCTCCGGTGGCGAGTGCGGCGACGGTGGCTGCGAGGAAGGCGGGTTGGCGCAGCAGCGTGAGATCGAGCATGGGCGACGCGGTCCGGCGTTCGTGCAGAACGAAACCCGCGAGCAGCAGCGCCGCCACGGCAAGCAGGACCAGGGGTACGGGTCGCGTCCACCCACCGCGACCCTCGACCAGCGCGGCGAGGAGAGCGGACAGGCCGCCGGACAGGGCGATGGCGCCGATCAGATCCAGCCCGCGCGGTGTCTCCGTGCGGGATTCGGCGAGAAGGCGCCGTGCGACGACCGCGGCGACGAGTGTGAGCGCGGTGAGCAGCCAGTACCCCGCGCGCCATGTGGCGAGACGGTCCGAGGTCGCGGACAGCAGGGGCCCGAGGGTGATGCCCGCGCCGACGGCCGCGCCCCAGACACCGCTGGCACGTGCGCGCAGCGGGCCGGGTTCGAAGGCGTGCGCGATGACGCCGAGACTCGACGCCAGTACCGCGCCCGCCCCGATGCCCTGGACCACCCGGGCGAGGACGAACACGAGGGTGGACGGCGCGGCCGCGCACACAGCGGACGCGAGGGCGAGGACGACGAGCCCGAGAACGAAGGTGCGGCGACGGCCGATGTCGTCGGCGAGCGCGCCGGACACCAACAGCGCGGCGCTGAGACCGATGCTCATCGAGCTCAGGATCCACGTTCTGCCCGACGCGTCGCTGCCGAGCGTCGCGGCGGTGCTGCCGATGGTCGCCAGGGGGAAGGTGAACGCGGCCAGGGCGAGCAGGGTCCCGAATGCTGCGACGGGCAGGGGACGGGCGAGAGGTGGTGCGGATCGCTGCTGTGTCATGCCCGTCCTTCGGTTCGGTGAGCGAACCGTAACCCGCCGATGTGGTTCGGTCAACAGACCGTTCGAGGTACGCTCGAGCCATGGCGATGGGAACGGATTACGCCGCGCAGGATTGCTCGCTCGCCCGCGCACTCGAGATCGTGGGGGAGCGATGGACACTGCTCGTCGTGCGGGACTCCCTGTTCGGTGTGCGCCGGTTCTCCGATTTCCAGCATCACCTCGGTACGTCGAAGGCGGTGCTGTCGCAGCGCCTGTCGGCTCTGGTGGAGCATGGGTTGTTGAGCAGGGAACGTGTCGGTGGGCGCGAGGAATACCGTCCCACCGAGATCCTCGTCGACCTGTGGCCCGCGCTGCACGCCCTGACGGTGTGGGGCGAACGAGCAGCTCCCGCGCTGGACGGCCCCCGTCGGGTGTTCCGTCACGAACCGTGCGGCGGCGAGCTCGACGAGCGTGGCAGCTGCCCCCGGTGCGGGATCGTGCCCGCTGCCGGTCGGGTCGTCGTGTCGCCGGGGCCTGGTGTGACCGCGACCCCGCGGCCCGACGCCGTGTCCCGCGCACTTCGCGAACCTCGCCGGTTGCTCGAGCCGATCAGGTGACGGCCGCGACCCGGCGCGAGGTGATGGGGGCGGTCGCGCAACGGCCCCTCGGGGCTCGCTCTATTCTGGACCGGGTCTTAAAACACAGGTCCGCGACACGGTGGGGTGTCATGGGCGTCGAGAGTGGGGAACACATGACGGTGCCGTACAGCGATCACGGCGACATCGTGCGCACCATCGGTGAGGACGCAGCGGTCGATCGGAACGCCTCCGCCCTGGGCGACATCGCCGAGATGGCACGCACTCTGCGGGGCACTCGTCGATCGGTGGACGACACGCTGACGGCCCTGGTGCGGTCGGCCACGCAGCTGATGCCCGGTGTGGATCACGCGTGCGTCACCGTGATGACAGGCGCGCGGCGCACCATCCACGCCCGCACCGACGAGGTCGCGGCCGATCTCTGCCGTGTGCAGTTCGAACTGGGCGAGGGGCCCACCGAGAACGAGATCTGGCAGATCGACACCGTCGTGGCAGAGAACCTCGGCAACGAGCGGCGGTGGCCCTCCTTCGCCGCGGCCGCGCGCGACCGAGGCATCGAGTCGATGGCGGCGTTCCGTCTCTACACCGATCCGTCGGCGCGCGATCTGGGCGTGTTGCTGCTCTTCAGCCGGACTGCCGACACCTTCGACGCCGACGCTCAGATGGTCGGATCCGCACTCGCTGCTCACGGCGCAGTGGCTCTGCTCAGTGCCCGCGACGACCAGAACTTCCGGGACGGCCTCGCAAGTCGTGACATCATCGGCCAGGCCAAGGGCATCCTCATGGAGCGTTTCGACGTCGATGCCGTGCAGGCCTTCACGATGCTCGCGCACATCTCGCAGTCCGAGAACCGCCCGCTGCGGGAAGTCGCGCTGTCCCTGATCGAGGAGTCGCATCCCACGAGGTCCGTCGAGGTTCCGCCCGTCGCGTGACAGCCCGCCGGAACCGCCCGTCGGAACAACGTGGCGCGCGCCGACGTTGTGGAAACAGAGTGTTACTGCGACAAGAGGAGACACCATGGCGGACAGCACACAGGCAGGTTCCACGACCGAGACGGCCATCCTGGCGGGCGGATGCTTCTGGGGCGTCGAGGAACTGATCCGCAAGCAGCCGGGCGTGCTGTCCACGCGCGTCGGCTACTCCGGCGGAGACGTGCCGAACGCGACGTACCGGAACCACGGGACGCATGCCGAGGCGGTCGAGATCGTGTTCGATCCGACCCGGACGACCTACCGCGACATCCTCGAGTTCTTCTTCCAGATCCATGATCCGTCGACGAAGAACAGGCAGGGCAACGATCGCGGAGTGAGCTACCGCTCGGCCATCTTCTACACCTCCGACGAGCAGAAGCGCGTCGCGCTGGACACGATCGCCGACGTCGACGCGTCCGGTATCTGGCCCGGAAAGGTGGTCACCGAGGTCACCGCGGCGAGCGAGTTCTGGGAGGCAGAGCCCGAGCACCAGGACTACCTGCAGCGAATCCCCAACGGATACACCTGCCACTGGGTACGCCCCGACTGGAAGTTGCCGCGCCGCAACGCTGCGGTCAGCTGAGTCCGTCGACCATCGACGCCCGTCGCTCCCCTCAGGAGCGGCGGGCGTTTCTCGTCAGCTCGATCGTCGCGGCGCGGAGATCGTCGAGTGACGCCAACGGCGACAGGTAGCCGACTCGCGTGTACGACACGCCTCTCGGTGTGGTGACCGTGATGTCGAGTCCGTAGCGGTCGGCGCCGGTGCACGCCGCGGACGTCGCATCGGGAAATCCGCCGAATGCCGCGGTCATCGCGGTGAGTGCGTCCGCGTGGTCGGTGTTCAGGTGCTCCACCGCCGGCCCGCTCACCGGCCGTACCGGATCCGGTACGGCGGCTGCGTAGTCCGCCGCGGTGGCCGAGTCCATGCGGCCGTAACCGCCCACCCATCTGACTCGGTCCACCGACAGGATCCACACGGTGAAATCGCTGTAGTCGATGTAGTAGCGCGCTGCCGGGACAGCCGCCAGATGGGCCGCCCGCGCAGCGTCGATGTCCGAGCCCGACGGCCGAAGCACGGTGCCCGCCAGTGTGATCCGTCCGCTCGCAAGCGGATCGCTGTTCTCGCCCGGAGCGACGACGGACAGACTCACCCGTGGATCGGCCGCGAGATTGCGACCGTGCTCCGCCATGTGGGACACACACAGCACAGGGTTCCCGCCCATGAGGCCGTACGTCACGTACGACGCCCACGGGTGTCCGTCGGCCGAGAGGCTCGCGAGCGTGGCAGTGTTGGTCGACGCGGCCACCGTGCGCGCCTCCTCCGCCGCGGACGGGCGGCGGGGACGGGTGACTGGAGCGGTGGGCGTCGGCATCGACGGGGCGTCGCCGGGGTCGCCGTGATCGAGAGTGGCCATGGGCGAACAGTACCGGCGCCCTTGATCCGAGCGACTACGCCGTCCGAGCCTCGGCGCCGGGCGACCGCAGGACCAGTGCCCACAGGGCGGCGACGACGACCAGCGCCATGACGAATGCGGCCATGGCCGACCAGCCGTAGGCCTGATAGACGACGCCGCCCGTCCAGCCGACGATGCTCGAACCGCCGTAGTAGAAGAGGTTGTAGAGCGACGCCGCCTGGGCGCGCCCGTCCGCCGCGCGATGCCCGGTCCATCCGGACGCGATGGCGTGCGCGGCGAAGAATCCCATCGTGAACACCACCAGTCCGAGGAGTACGACGATCAGGGAGTGCGCGATCGTCAGGGCGACCCCGGCGATCATGACGCCCGTCGACCCGGCGAGCACCGCGGAGCGTCCGTATCGGCCGGCGAGCTGCCCGGCGACGCGAGACGAGACGGTTCCGCTGAGATAGGCGATGAAGATGAGGCTGATCAGCGACTGGGGGAGTCCGAACGGGGCCGCTTCGAGGCGGAAGCCCAGATAGTTGTAGACGGTGACGAAGCCGCCCATGAGCAGGAACGCCTGCCCGAACAGCGCGCGCATGCCGGGGTCGCGGAGGTGTGCGGTGACGCGTTCACCCAGCCCCGGGCCGCCGTCCCGCGCGGGGAGCGCACGCCGCGGTGCGGGAGCGAGGCGCAGGAAGGCGATCGCGGCCACGGCGGCGATGATCGAGACCGTCAGTGTTCCGATGCGCCAGTTCGTGTACTCGGCGACGGGTCCGGCGACGATGCGGCCGAGCAGCCCGCCCAGCGTGGTGCCCGAGACGTAGGTGGCCGCGGCCACCGCGGTGTTCCGGCGGTGCACCTCCTCGCTGAGGTAGGCGATCGCGATGGCCGGCAGCCCGCCGAGGGCGGCGCCCTCCATGAACCGCACCGTCAGCAGCATCGGCAACGACGTGGAGAGCGGGACGACGAGCCCCAGGGCGGTGGCCGTGACGATCGAGATGCTCATGGCGCGCACCCGGCCGACGCGGTCGGCCACCACGGACCACGGCAGCACAGCGACCGCGACGCCGACCGTGGCGCACCCCACCGCGAGCGAGGACTGCGACGGCGTGATCGAGAGGTTCGCGGCGATGAGCGGGAGGATGCCCTGGACGGAGTACAGCTGGGCGAAGGTGGCGACACCGGCGAGAAGCAGTCCGGCGACGAGCCGTCGGTACTCGCGGGATCCGCGGGTGTGTCCGTCCCAGTCGGTGTCGGTCGCCTCGTCGATGGTCACGGGATCCGACGGTAGGCCGGACGCGACCTATTCGTCCAATGCATCGCAGCTCGCACAATCATGACGGTGGCGTATCGTTCGATTCATGCGTGAGGAAGCCGAGGCGCTCCTGCCTCTGATCCCGACGCTGCTCGCCGTGGCGGAGACCGAACACATCACGGAGGCGGCCCACATCCTCGGTCTGCCGCAGCCGACGGTGAGCCGGCAACTCGCCCGCGCCTCGGCCGCGTTGGGGGTGGCGGTCGTCGAGCGTCGTGGTCGGGGCATCGCCCTCACGCCGGCGGGACGTGCACTGATGCCCTTCCTCGATCGGGCGGTCCGCGAACTCGAGGCCGGGCTCGACGCCATGACCGAGCAGGACGCCCGCACTCGTGGCCGCATCTCGGTCAGCTTCCAGAACACGGTGGGCGAGGGTGTCCTCCCGCTGCTCATCAAGCGCTTCCGCGCCGATCATCCCGCCGTCACGTTCACCCTCGACCAGGGCGCGCGGGCCCGGTGCCTCGACAGATTGGAGGACGGGAGCGCGGACCTCGCGTTCGTGGCGCTCGGGGCCGAACACGGCACCGACACGTCCTTCGGGCTGTACGACGAGAGGCTGGTGTTGGTCGTCCCGTCCGATCACCGACTGGCGGGCCGCCGATCGGTGGACCTCGTGGAGACGGCGGACGACCCGTACGTGGCGATGGAACACGGGTACGGAATGCGCTCCCTCTGCGAGACACTGTGGGCCGCTGCGGGAATGGCCCCGACCATCGCCTTCGAGGGTCAGGACATCCATACCGTGCGCGGGCTGGTCGGGGCGGGGCTCGGTGTCAGCGTCCTGCCTCGCACGACCGCTCCCGCCGGCCCGCTGCCCACGGTCGACATCGCGGTGAACGACCCCGCGGCGCGGCGACGCATCGGCGTGGTGTGGCCCGCACGCACCCTGCCCGCGCAGGCCCTCGCCTTCCGCGACATGGTGGTGCGGCGAGGGGCCGCTGTCCTGGCGCGCTGACGATCGGCGTCAGGACCGAGCGTGACCGTCGGTGGCCATCCCGCGGTGCATCACCCGGTCGCCCACCACTCCGCTGTGGTCGGCCCGATGCATGACGCACCGGTTGTCCCACAGCACGACGTCGCCCGGCTGCCACGTGTGCCGGTGCACGTTGTCCTCGGCCGTGGAGTGGTCGTACAGGAATCGGACGGTCTCGGCCGTCTCGTCGGGCGACATCCCGCTGATCGACGCGCATCGCGCGGGAGTCGACAGGTAGAGCGAGCGCCGTCCGCTGATCGGGTGGGTCGCCACGAGCGGGTGTACCGCGGACGATTCGGCATCGTCGGCGAGATCGAGACCGGTCACGACGTGCGTGAGCGTGCGATCGACGAGCTCGTCGCGGAGGTCGTCGGGCAGTGTGTCCCACGCGCGGTACTGGTTGCTGAAGACGGTCTGCCCTCCCTCCGACGGCACGGTGACTGCACGGAGCGAGGTGTACGCCGGCGGCTGTGCCACGTAGCTCGTGTCCACGTGGAAGGTGGAGCGCGGCGTCGTCGTCCGACCGACGTTGCTGATGACGTTGAGATCCGGGTGCCCGGGGACCGGTGTCTCGCCTTCGGTGAAGACGATGTCGCCGAACGCGCGGAGGAACTCGGTGAAGCGGGCGTCGTCGAGCGTCTGTCCGCGAAAGACGACGACGCCGTGTTCCGCTGCGAGACGGCGGGTCTCGGCGATTCCCGCGGCGTCGAGGTCCTCGACCCGGACGTCCTCGACGAGTGCGCCGACGGGTTCGAGGGTGGTGTGCCGCATCATCGTGCTCCTTCGATCGAGAGTTCGCGCAGTCCTGCGGCGAACAGGTCCGCGAGAGTGATGCCGGCGGCCGCGGCCATCACCGCGACCACACTGCCCTGCGCGTAGGAGCAGTAGAGACCGGCCTCGAGGAACCACGGCCGACCGTCGGGGTCCACGCGAAAGTCGAAGAGGCTGTAGTGCCGACATCCCAACGCCCGGTGGCACTCGAGGGCCATCGCGTGAACCCGCTCCGTGATCGGATCGTCCTCCGGGACGATCCACGCCTTCGTGGCGTTCTTGGCCACCAGGTACAGCGCCCCGTCCTCGTCGCGGGACAACTTGTCCTCGCGTGTGCGGATCGGGCGACTGTCCGCGTCCACGGCGTATTCCTCGAGCGGCAGGCACACCGGTTCACCGTCCACGACGACGATGCCGCAGCGCACCTCACGCCCCAACTCGACGTAGCGTTCCACCAGCACCCGGCGGGAGAACCGCGCAGCGTCCGCGAGCGCGTCGGTGTACTCGTCCGGGGTACGCGCCAGCGCCACCCCGACCGAGTTGTCGGAGTCCACCGGCTTGACGACCGCCGGTAACGAGACGGGCGACCCCGTGCCGGAACGCGGTGCGTCCGTGGGCACGACGACGACGTGGCCCTCCGGCACCGGAACCCCCGCCGCGGCAACCACCGCTCGGGTCAGCGCCTTGTCCGCCGCGACGGCCATCACGTCGGCGGTGTTGCCCAGCAGAGCCAGACCCGCGACGTCGACCAGAGCACGGTAGGACGTCATGCCGGGCAGGCAGAACATCTGGGGCACGACGACGTCGACCCCGAGAGCCTCGATGTGGTGCAGCGCGTCCGCGAGCGTCAGCGGCGGAGCCGCCGCCACGGCGTCGTCGGTGAGATCGACCGGGAACCGCCACGTGCGGTCGGGCGAGACCAGTGCGACGTGGAACTCGTACCGTGCGGGATCGGCGAGCGCGGTCAGCGCGTCCGATGCGTACACCCGCGACAGGTCCGAGTGGAACTCGTCCTCGGCGGATCCCGCGAGGTGGAGCACGGTCACTCGTGCGGTCGGGTGGGCCGGAGCCGTGTCGTCAGTCACCGCCGGCCTCCACGAGTTTGCCGATGTTGAAGTCGATGCGGCTCCACGAGCGGCCGGCGCGAAGGTTCGACCAGATCAGCGACGGCATGTGGAGGTGGTGAAGCATGAAGTACGGCAACGGATCCCACCGCGTGAACACCGCGTCCTTCCCGGTGGCGATGGTCCGCGCGCGGGCGAGGCGGCCCGGCTGGGTGAGCAGCCGCCAGATCTCGTGGTAGATCCAGTATGTCGGCCGGGCGGACGGGAGCGGCGTGATGACGGGGTGTCCGTCGTCGAGGTACGCGGCCGCGACGTCCGGGTGATCGTGGAACATCGTGATGGCCGAATGCGTGCGTGGATTGCACTCGATGGCGTACGCGTGGCCGTCCGCCGCCTCGATGAAGTCGAAGGAGACCTGGCCCGTGAGTCCGAGCTCGCCGACGAAATGCTCCACCCACGACCGGATCTCGGGCTTGTCCACCATGGCGTAGTTGATCTGGAACGCCGACGACTCGCAGCACCCGTACACCTGCACGCGGCCGTTGCGGACCGTCGAGTGGGTGCAGTACTCCTGCCCGGTGACGAATTCCTGCATGATCCACGGATCCTCGTCCGAGATGTCGAGCCGGGAGACGAACGCGGCGTTCGCCGCGCGGTCCCGCCCCGTCAACGGCGTGAGGTCCATACGGCCCACCGGGTTGTACGCGATGCGCTTGAGGATGTACGTACGGCCGTCGGGGAAGTCGAAGTCCTCGACCTGTCGACGGTCGGTGACGAGGTGTGATTCCGGCACGCGCAGACCGAGCGACTCCGCGACCTCCGAGAACTGCACCTTGTCGTCGAGCATGCGCACGGTCGCCGGGTCGACGTGGACCACGTCGCACCGCCCGTCGAGCAGTCGACCGACCTCGGCGTCCGGCACGCTGGACGCCGGACTCGACACGGGCACGAACACGTCCGCTCGCTCGCTCAACACGATGTCGGCGATCGCGCGCGCATATCCGGGTTCCGACGCCTCCGGGACGGTGTGGAACACGTCCACAGCCCGGGAGAACCGATGCGCGGTGTACCGGTACTTTGCCGATTCGACCAGCACCACCCGGTGACCGGCGCCGTGGAACGATCTCGCGAGTTGCAGCGCCTTGGTCATCTTGCCGCCGTTGATCACGACCGTCCTGCGCTGTGCGGCAGGCGAACCGGGTGCTGTGCGCGGTCGGGCGAGTGCCGCCAGGACGGGCACGAGGTCGAGCGGGGCGGTCACGAGCGAGCCGACGAGGACCGCCAGGGACCGACCGGCGCTCGTCACGACGCGCTCGATCGACGAATGAGCGTCAGTCCGTCCCGCAGCGGGACCAGAACCTGCTCGACACGGGGGTCCGCCGCCACGGCGCGATTGAACGCCGCGATGGCGGAACCGTTGTCCGACATGGCCGTATCGAGGTACGGCTCGGCCTGCAGGAGTGTGTTGTCGACGGCGACCACGGCGTCCGGCGTCAGCAGCTCGGAGTCGAGAAGCGTCGTCAGGTATCCGAGGTACCCGGCCTTGTCGGCGTCGATGAAGACCAGGTCGAATCGGCGTCCCTCGTCGGCGAGACGGGTGAGGGATTCCGACGCAGGACCGACGAGGATCTCGATCATCTCGCCTGCCGGCGACGCGTCGAAGCATTGTCGGGCGAACGCCGCGACGGGCTCGTCCAGTTCACAAGCGACGACGGTGCCGCCGGGCGGAAGCGCCTCGGCCATGGCGAGTGCCGAGTATCCCGTGAACATGCCGATCTCGAGAACCGACGAGGCGCGGGTCATCCGGACCAGGAAGTCGAGGAAACGGCCCTCGACGTGGCCGGACAGCATCTCCTGCTCGAGCGTGCTGCCGGACCATTCCGCGGATCGCGTGCGTGCGGCCAGATCCGCGAGAGCGGGAGATTCCGGGGTGGTGCACTCGTCGAGGTACGGGTCGAGCCCCGCGATCACGTCACGCGCACGTCGAGCGCGGCCGAGGACGGCTGCCGGGACCCCGAGGTCGTCGAGGTCCCGGCACAGCTCCGTCAGCTCGGCCGCGGCGATGGTGGTCGGTGTGACCGGCCGTGCATCACTCATCGTGCGACGAACCGACCGCGACCTCCGGTTGCGGCGCGGTGAACATGTCCACGCCGTCGCCGTCGCGGTCGTGCTCGAGGCAGATCTTCTTGTGCAGGGTGAGCGTGTCCGACAGTTCGTCGACGGTCACGTCGTTCAGGAACTCGCAGGACCCGATGGGCGCCGGCACAGCCGCGCGGAGAATCCCGTCTCGGGTCTTGAGGATGGACGACGTGGCCTCGGCGAGCAGGTCGGCCGTCAGGTAGGAGCTGTCGAGCGCGAGCCCGATCCCGCTCATGACGCCGAGCACGCGGTCGCGGTCGTCGGCCGTGATGTGGCCGCGCTGTTCCGCGAGGGTGGTGGACAGCGCCATGTCGATGTTGATGGCGTGTCCGTGGAAGAACGGCGCGGGCGGGGTGAGCTCGAGCGTCGGACTCCAGGTGTGGCCGAAAGCGATCACGCGATCGAGGTCGATCTCGTGGAGATTGGGCGCTTCCAGCTCCAGCATGGTCGCGATGGCCTTGTAGGTGAGGCGGTCGGCGATCCCGCGCAGTTCCGCGGTGCCGTCGAGGTGACCGAATCGCGTCGCCAGCAGCTCCGGGCCGTGCTTCTCGAGCATCTCGAAGATCTCGAGGTTGCCCACGACGGAGATCTTGATGAGCTCCGCCATGCCGTTGCGGACCTGGTCCTCCGGCAGGGTGCCCAGGAAGCTGAAGTCCAGCAACACCTTCTGCGAGGCGTGGTACGCGCCGAGACGGTTCTTGTGCTTGCCGTAGTTGACGGCGACCTTGATGCTGACGCTGGCGTCGATGAGACCGATCAGCGTCGTGGGGATGCGGATGTACGGCGTGTTCCGGCGGTAGCTGGCGCACGCGAAGCCGGCGACGTCCGTCGTGAGTCCGCCGCCGACGACCAGGACGGGTTCGGTGCGTACCAGGCCGAAGCGATCGAATTCGCCCACGATCCGTTCGAAGGTCTCGATCGACTTCGCCGTCTCGCGGATCTGCACCGGGACGATGGTCAGCGCGATCTCGTGGTGGCGGAAATAGGTGTGGATCGCGTCGCCGTACAGCGCGAGAACGCTGTCGTCCACCACCATCAGAGCGCGGCCGTACGGTCGGTAGCTGTCCGAGAGCTCGGTGTTCGCGATGTCGAAGACGCCGTCGACGTACACGAGGTCGTACTCGATCTTCTCGTATCCCTCGACGTGGAAGGTGCGATCGTCTGCGGTGACACGTGCCTGGAGGTTGCTCACTACTTCTCTCCCGAGGAAAACGGTTCGCGAGCATCGCGCTCGACGGGGGAACCGGGGTTGACGTGGATGTGGCTCGACAGGGTGTGGAGTCGACTGGTGAGGGTCATGGTCGAGCCGTCACCAGAGATTCGATGCGAGCGGGGTCGAGGGATTCGACCGTCTCCGATGCCGAGGAGAAATCGCTGCCGGCCGTGTTCTCGTTCGGGAACGCGACGCAGGTGATGTCGGCTGCCGCTGCGGCAGCGACGCCACCGGCGTTGTCCTCGATCGCGACGCAGGAGGACGGCTGTTCGCCCAGCTTGTCGAGGGCGAAGGCGTAGGACGCGGGGTCGGGCTTACCCTGCTCGACGTCGTCCGCGTCGACGAGGACGTCGAACGAGTCGCGGGAGACCTGCGGCGACAGTGCCTCGAGCACCGCGCTGACGTTCTCTTTCGAGGTGGTCGTGACGAAACCGAGCTTGGCACCCGACTTCTTCGCCGCGGCGATGGTGTCCACGACGCCGGGTCGCGGGCTCACACCGGCCGAGGAGAGGAGTGACCGGAAGATCTCCGACTTCGTCGCGTGCACCGCGGAGGCATCGACCTCGACACCCTTGGACGCCGCGTAGTCCTCGATCCGGTTCGCGCCGCCATTGGACCCGAGCATGGACCGGTAATCGTCGCGTGACCAGTTCCAGTCGAGCCCGTGCGAGGAGAACGCTTCGTTGAAGGCGCGTCGCTGGAGCTCGGACGTGTCGGCGAGTGTACTGATGGAGCCGAAGAGGATGGCAGACATCGGTGTCCTTCCGTGGACCGGCCCGACGCTGTGGTGCGCCGAGGCCCGAGGCGACGGAAGACCCGTCGCGAATGATGGTGGGGGAGTTCGCGGTCGAAATGCCGTGCATGAAGCTGGTCCAACAGTACAGTAGTGAACATTTAGTTCAATAGGTCTGTACTCGAAAATCGCGTAACTTCAACCCCCGAACTTCGATGCTCGAACTTCGATGCTCGAACTTCGATGCTCGAACGTCGATGCCCGAACTTCGATGAACCAGTCGACCGAGGAGGTGAGTGACGAAATGAGTGATACCCCGTCGGGCGAGAACGGAATCGGAATCGAGCCCGACGCCGTGGCAGAGGACGCCCGCGTCGCTCGCACTCGCGCGGACGTCTCGCGCGCCGCGCTCGAGGTGCTGACGGGCGAGGGGTGGGAGGCGGTGACCCATGCCCACGTCGCACGGGTGGCCGGTTACTCCAAGACCACGCTGTACACCCACTGGCCGTCCCGCTCCGACCTGCTCACCATGGCACTCGAGGCGATCGGCGACATGCCGCATCACGACCTGGTCGGCGACGTCCGCACGGACCTGATCGGTGAGCTGCGGATGCTCCGCGACGCCATCGCCACGCAGCGCCTCGATCGCGTGCTCATGGCGATGGCCCAGTGGGGGGCCACCGTCGCCGAGATCGGCCGAGTGCGCCGCCGCATCGTCGACGACGGCGAGAAGCACACTCGGCAGATGCTCGGTGCGGTGATCCAGGGCCCGGAGCTCGAGGCGGCGGTGTCCATGCTGTCCGGCTCCGTGGTCTGCCCGACGCTGATGTACGGGACCCTGCCCGACGACGCCACCATCGAGGCCGCCGTCGACATTCTCCTTCGGGGCATCGGCCGCTGACTCGACAGCCGCTGACTCAGCGGCTGCTGCGCACCAGGTCGGCCAGGGACTGCCGCGACTGCGAGGACTCGGCCAGTGCCGCCGTCAGTTCCTCCCATGCGCGCTGGACGCGGAGTTCGTCGCGGGCGAGACGTGCGCGGGCGCGAGCCACGCGCCGGTGTTCGGCGTTGCGGGTGAAGGTCGCGTGTTCCTGCCGTCGGACGAGCAGGAACACGTCGGGATCGGTGGGATACATGCGTGCGTCCTCGTGTCGTGGTCGGTTCGGTGTCGGCCGGCCTCCGGCCTTGTCGAATGTCGCACCACTGAAACACCCGAGGGGGGACCGCGTCGACCGAATTATTCGGGCTCGGCCGCACCGACGACCGCAGCGAGGAACCGTGCGGTCCCGTGAACGAGATCGGTTCTGTCCGCGCGGTATCCGTCCATGAGCCACGTCATGGCGGTGTGACTGATGCCGCCGACAGCGGCGGTGGCCAACCTGTCGAGGGAACTGCCGACGGGGATGTTCGGCGTGTGGCGACCGAGGAGCCCCACCATCAGCTCGCCGAATCCGTGCATCGTGTCGAGATACGTGCGGTCCACACGAGGACTCACCCCGAGCACCTCGAGCCACACGATCCGCGCGAGCTCGCGGTCCTCCACGGCTCGGAAGAAGCCGTCGAGCCCACGAAGCGACAGCGTCGACGCGTCCGTTCCGGCGGGCAGGTCGTCGACCGCCGCCATGGTGGATCGGGTCAGCGCGTCGATGCACTCGCGGTACACCGCGACCAGAAGATCCTCGAGGGTGGGGAACAGCTCGTAGAAGTAGCGATCGGCGACGTGCGCGTCACGACAGATGCCACGTACCGTCGATGCTCGGAAACCCACCGATCCGAAGGACGCGCGCCCCGCGTCGAGCAGTTGGCGCCGCCGACGAGCTGTGCGCTCCGCGACGCTCTCCCCACCGTAGGTTCGTGCGGGCGATGGATCGGTCACACCACCATTCAACCGGTCGACGCGAGACCACGCGCCGTTCCCCCGTCCACGGCGACGCAGTGCCCACCCGATCGCTTCGCCCGGTACATCGCGGTGTCGCCCCGGTCGACGAGTTCGGTGAGTGTGGCCGACAGGCGGTGGCGATCGTGCAGCAGGGCTGTCGTGCTCGCCATCGCCAGCCCGACACTCGCGGTGACCGCGGGCCCCGAGATCCTCTCCGCCACCGCGTCGCGGACGGCGCGGGCGGCCCGCAGCGCCGCGAGCGCGTCGTCGTACAGATCGAAGACGAGGAACTCCTCGCCGCCGTGGCGTGTGACCACGGCGGTGGATCCCGCCGCGCGCACCAGGCTGTGTCCGACGCGAATCAGCACCTCGTCGCCGACGTTGTGCCCGAGTTCGTCGTTGATCGCCTTGAATTTGTCGAGATCGAGCACGATCACGGCAGCCACGGGGTGGGCAGCGGCGGCGCGGGTGGTCGTGGAGCGCATGTCGTCGGCGAGGAGCATCAGTCGTGACTCGAGCCCCCGGCGGTTGCTGAGGCCGGTGAGCGGATCGGTCAACGACTTGTCCGCGTCGACGCGGATGAGATGCACGCCCAGTTCGATCACGAGGGGTACCACCACGCCGACAACGGTCAGCATGATCGCCTTCGCGACGGCGATGGCGAGGTCGTACTCGGGATCGAGCGCGACCTTGACGGCGAGGACCGTGATGGAGAACGCGCACCACAGGACGTGCACCAGTAACACTCGCGGCCCCAGCAGGAAGGTCGCGTAGGTCCCGAGGAGCACCAGGAGGCCGGCGCCGCTCAGACCCGCGAGCGAACTCGAGTCGAGGAAGCAGACCACGGCGATGGCGACGTCGGCGTAGACGAAGAAGACGACGGACTCGCGGAAGGACGGCCAGTGCGCGACGTTCCAGCGCACGGCCCAGCCGATTCCGACCACGATGGTCACGAGGACGACCGCGCGGTCGACGAGGCCCTGCGCCCCGGACGGCGATCCGAGCGACAGGATCGCGATGGCCGTGACGACGAGGGTGAGGCAGGAGATCAGGCCGCGCATCCATCGCGCGAGACCACGCGACTCCACGAACAGCCGCAACTGCTGCGTGTCACGCTGGGCGGACCAGCATTCCCTGAGCAGCGCGGCGAGCGTCATGCATCGGGACAGTACCCGTGACAACAGACACCAGTGGTGCTGATGACCAGTATGTGGGTCACAAACGGGGAAATTGCCGGATCAGAGGTGGCGACGTTCGAGCCTCGCGACGAGCGCCCGGATCGTGCGGTCCTTCTCCAGCACGAGATCGGACAGCGGATTCGCAATCCCTCGCATCGACGAATAGGCCCGCCACCTGCGGGGAAGCTGGATCCGTGCTGCTCGTCGCTCGATACCGTCGACCGCTCCCGCCGCGAGCACCTCGGGGGAGATGGGCGTGAGCAGGGGCGCGGGGAAGGCTCGCGCCACCAGGGCCGTCGCGATGTCGTCGGCGCCGAAGGCAACGTCTGCGATGGGGGTCGCGACCCACCCCGGGTACAGAACCCCCGCGGTCGCGCCCGTGTGGGCGAGCTCGGCGCGCAGGGCGCGACCGATCTGCTCCACCGCGGCCTTGGTCGCAGCGTACGGAGCGTTCGCCAGGCCATTGAGGTAGGCGTAGGTCGAGGACGTGATCAGCACGTGGCCGCGGGCGGTGACGATATCCGGCAGTGTCGCCCGGATCGTGTTCCACACTCCGTTCAGGTTGACCGAGACGACACGCTCGAAGACCCCGTCGGGAACAGTCGCCACGGTGTACGCGGTGTCGCCGCTCGAGATGCCCGCGTTGGCGTGCACCACGTCGATCCCGCCGAACCGATCGTGGACGGTGGCGACGGCCGTGCGGAGTTCGTCGAGAGACGTCACGTCCACGCGGAGCGCGATCGCCCGGTCGCCGAGGGAACGAGCGACGTCGTTGACAGACGGAGCGACGTCGAGCAGAGCGACCGCCGCGCCGCGGGAGACGAGTTCGCGCGCGACGGCGGATCCGATGCCGCCGCCCGCCCCCGTCACGACGGCCACGCAGCCGTCGAGGTGGAGCCGCGGTGATCTCCGGAACATGTTCCGGGTGCCAGAGGTCATGATGCTGCGACTCTCTCGTTGTCGGTCGATGCGGGCCCGGGAACCGGGCGATCACCGGCGGTAAGTGATGACAACTATCATCACACCACATCTGGTGTACTCCGGGGAACGGATCCACCCACCCATTCACCCGACGAGGGGTTCCATGCCTGACGTGTCGCTGTCCGCACCGCTGACGTTGCCCAACGGTCAGGTCCTGCCGAACCGGATCATGAAGTCCGCGCTCAGTGAGGCGCTGGGTACCCGTGACAACGCTCCGGACGAGAGACTGTCGCGTCTCTACCGCCGATGGGGCGACGGCGGCTACGGGCTCCTCGTCACCGGGAACGTCATGGTCGACCACCGGCATCTGGGTGAGCCCGGCAACGTCGCAGTCGCGGACGGCCGCGATCTGGACGCCCTCTCCCGGTGGGCGAAGACGGCGCAGGACGGTGGCAGTCCGATCTGGATGCAGATCAACCACCCCGGCCGTCAGGGCAACCCGGTGACGACGGTCGGCGGCACCCTGGCCCCGTCCGCGGTGGGCCTGGACATCCCCGGGATCCCCGCGCCCCGCGCGGCCACCGGTGCGGACATCGAGGACATCCTGTCGCGGTTCGCGACGACGGCCGCGGTGGCCGAGGAGGCGGGGTTCGACGGAGTGCAGATCCACGCCGCCCACGGCTATCTCGTCAGTCAGTTCCTCTCGCCCCTGACGAACCTGCGGACCGACGAGTGGGGCGGCGACATCGAGGGGCGCGCGCGTTTCCTGCTCGAGGTGGTGCGACGAGTACGCGCCGCCGTCTCCCCGGGCTTCGCCGTCGGCATCAAGCTCAACTCGGCGGACTTCCAGCGCGGCGGTTTCAGCGAGGACGAGTCCCGCGAGGTGGTCTCCATGATCGGTGATCTGCCGGTCGATCTCCTCGAGATCAGTGGCGGCAGCTACGAGTCGCCCGCGATGATGGGCACCGCGGTGTCGGCCAGTACGGCGTCGCGCGAGGCGTACTTCCTCGACTACGCCGTGACGGTGCGCGACCTCGCGCCGCACATCCCGCTCGCCGTGACCGGCGGGTTCCGCACGCGCGACGGAATGCTGGACGCGGTGCGGTCCGGTGCGTGTCAGATGGTGGGACTCGGCCGCCCGACCGCCGTGCTGCCCGGAGCGGCGCGGGACGTTCTCGACGGCACCGTCACCGCACTGCCCAGCCCGTCCATCTCCGTTCCGGTGCCTGCCCGCTTCGCCACCCACCGCTCCGTCCGGTCGCTGGGGGGACTGCTGGATCTACAGTGGCACACCGATCAGTTGCATCTGATGGGTGCCGGCAAGGATCCGGATCCGGCGCGGCCGGTGGCGAAGACGTTGCTGTCGTCGTTGCAGCGCAACGGGATCGACGCCTTCACCGCGGCGCGGCGAGGATCCGGTGGCGGTGCGAGCTCCCCCGTGGGGTCAGCGTTCGCGCTCGCACGCCACCGGATCCTCGATCCCGCCGTCCGGCTCGTCCGGTCACGCACCGGACGCTGATCGCCGGTCAGAGCGTCGGAATCAACCCCAGCGCCTCGAGATCACGCACGTACTTCGCGACGAGGTCGCGTGACAGGTGCGGGATGTCGTCGATGTCCGCCAGTGCCGACCCCGGTGTCGACGTGTCGCGGACCGCGGCACGGAACACCTCGGCCGGCAGCGGTGACCCGGCGGTCGGCAGGTCCGGCCGCGCGTAGGCGTGCCGCAGCGGCAGCACCGAGGCGGACCGCTGCGCCGACGGCAGGGACTCGAGTGCGTCGGAGAACTCGGCGAACCAGGTGTCGTAGTCGGCGATGCGCCGAATCGGCCTGCCGGACTCGATGATCCAGTCGACGACGGTGTCGAGAGAGATGCCGTCGTCGTGGGGATTGAGCACGTCGAAGGTCCGGTACCCCGACGTCGCGCCGCCACCGAGCTCGGTGATCGCCGCGGCGGTGAAATCGGCGGGGAGTCCGTCGTAGTGTGCGCGCGGACGTCCCGCATCGTCGACGGGTGCGCCCGTGTCCTGCCGGTAGAACGTCTCGGGAGCGATGCCGGTGGCGATCAGCGACAGCACCGTGCGGGTGAAGATGTCCGGGACGTTGAGCTGACCGGTCCACCGGGGGTGCGCCAGGATCATGTCCGAACGGAACACGGTCACGGGGAGTCCGAAGGCATCGGAGGCGTTGCGCAGCACCACTTCACCCGCCCACTTGGAGGTGCCGTACCCGTTGGCGTACGACTCGTCGAGAACGCGGACCGGACTGATCTCGCGGATGTCGCCGTCCTCGGAGAAGGACGCGACGCCCGCCGCGACGGCCACGGTGGACAGGTAGGTCACCGGCTTGAGGTGATGTGTCAGGGCGAGCCGCGCGATCTCTGCGGTGCCGATCACGTTGGGGCCGAACAACTGCTCGTACGGCAGTGCGTGATTGACCAGGGCCGCGGGATGCACGATGCGGTCGATCCGCTCGGCCAGCGACGTGTACTCCTCGACGCTCACGCCCAGGTTCGCCTCGCCCACATCGCCGACGACGACCTCGAGTGCGGCGTCGGCCAGCTCCGTCCACCGCGACCACAGGGCCGGGTCACCGGTGTCGAACGCGGTGTCGAGACGGGCACGAGCGTCCGCCGCGGTGCGTCCGCGCACGAGGCACACGACGGTGCCGCCGACCGCGGCCTGGCGTTCGAGCCACTCCAGGCACAGGAAGCGACCGAGATACCCGTTGGCGCCCGTGAGCAACACCGTCCGGGTGTCGGTGCGCACCGGTCCCACATCATCCGCGGACGAGAGGAACTCGGCGCCGAGGACTGCGCTCAGCGTCAGCTGATCGGCGCGGGCGTGAGTCGCCTGCGCTCCGTGCACCGAGGCGAAGGTCGCGGCTCCCGTGGCATCCGCGTCGCCGCGTCGCCGCTCGATGTGGGTCGCGATCGCCGCGAGATCGGACGACGGCGCGATGACGACCGTGACGGGGACGTCCACCTCGAAGATGTCCTGCAGCAGGGTGGCGAACGTCAACGCGGACAACGAGTCACCGCCGAGATCGGTGAAGTGCGCATCGGGCGAGACCTCGGTGCCGGCGCATCCCAGCAGCGCCGCGGCGGCCTCACCGACGGTCCTCAGGACGGGTGCGTCGGCGCCGCGGCGGCGCAGTTGGCTCATCTTCGCCGTCTGCCCCTCGTCGATCTCGCGGTACCTGTCCTCGAGCGCCTCGCCGTAGCGCGCCGTCAGCGCGGGACGCAGCTGCTTGTTCGCTCCCGAGAGCAACCCGTTCTCCTGCGTGAAAGGTTCCGCGGCCAGGACGATGTCGCGCGGAACCTCGTAGGACTCGAGCTGCTCCTCGCGCGCGAGCGCCTGCAGGGAGTCGAGCACGGTGGTGGTGTCGGCTCCGTCGGCGGGCACGACCACGGCGAGGAGGTAGGACCGCTCGCCGCTGCCGTGCAGATGAATTTGGTCGACGGCGTCGGCGGACGCGTAGATCGATTCGAGGCGCGAGAGGGCGACGAACTCACCCTGCGCCAGTTTCAGCACGTTCTTGCGGCGATCGACGTACACGAGATGGTCCGGCTCCGTCTCCGCGACCACGTCTCCGGTGCGGTAGAAGCCGTCCGCACTGAACATCTCGGCCGTCACGTCCGGCCGCTTGTAGTAGCCGGGTACGAGGGAATCGGTCTTGAGGAGAAGCTCACCGCGCGGGTAGGGGCGGTCGGTCACCGCGTACCCGAGCTCCGGAACGTCGTCGAGGCGGTACTCGAGCACCGGCGGCCGCTGGACGACGCCGTCGAACAACACCATGCCGGCCTCGGTGGAGCCGTAGTTGTTCTGCACTGCCGTGTCCAGGAGCTCGGAGACGAACTCGATCACCTCGGGGGAGGTCGGCGCGGTACCCACCACTGCGGAGAGGATGCGGCCACCGAGTGTGGTGGATCGCATGTCCTCGAGGACCTCGGCGCGGACGTCGTCCGCGCTCTCGCCGGTGCGATGCGCCCTGGTCTCGATGCGTCCGAGGGCCGTCTGCCGCAGCAGATCGCACACACGGGGAACCAGCATGGCCACGGTCGGCCGGGCGAGTGCGTAGTCGTCGAGAAGCGTGGACAGATCGCTCGAACTCGCGAAGTACACGATGCCGCCGGCAGCCAGGGTCGTGAACACCACTGCGCGTCCGGCGAGGTGGCTCATGGGCAGGTAGTCCAGCGTGATCGCACCGGGTCGTACGGCCGCGTCGGACTCGGTGCTCTGGTCGTACCAGTGGGACGTCGACCACAGGCGGGAGACGATGCGCTGGGTGTGGATGGCGCCCTTCGGGGTTCCGGTACTGCCGGAGGTGTAGATCAACGTGGCGATCCGGTCGGGGTCGACGGCCTCGGGACCAGCGAGCCGGGGGAGGGTGCGACCGCGTGCGATCGCTTCCCGCAGCGTCTCGATCGCGAGCACCGTGCCCGGTGCGGATCGTCGAGCCTCGGCGAGGCGGTCCACGTCGTCGTCCACACGGTCGTCGTGGTCGAGGACGACGATGCGGCGGATGCTCGGGCACGCTGCGGCCACGTCCGTGGCGGTGGACAACTGTTCGTTGTCGACGACGAGCGCGACGGGCTCGACCTCGGCGGCGATGTCGGCGAGGCGTCCGGGAGCAGCGCCGGACTGGAGGGGAACGGCGACGGCACCGGCCCGGACCGTCGCCAGTTCGGCGACGACGTAGTCGGCGCCGGCGAATCCCAGGGTCGCGACGAAGGCATCCGGAGTGGCGACGTCGCCGAGCGCGGTCGCGAGATCGAGGGCATCGGACCACAGCGATCCGTACGTGATGGTGTCCATTCGTTGCTGCAACCGACGTACCCGGCGACCGTCGTCCGCGACCTCGACGTCGTACGCCCGGCGACCCAGTGCGGGCCGGTCGGCGTAGCGATCCATGACCACCTCGACCATGGCATGCAGATCGGGCGTCAGGTCCGCCACCTGAGCCGACACCGAGGGGTCGGCGGCCGCGGCGCGCACCTCGGCATCGGTGTCGAACAGGTGTGCCGCGCGGGCGGCAACAGCGTCGGTCCGTGTGTCTCCTGATGTGATGGTGCTGGTCATGCTGTGTTTCCCCCTCTGATCGACGTCGCGCGGTCCCCGTCGCGCGGTATATCGTTACTCGAAGTAAGAGTAAGCCCTCGCGGACCTCCGGAAACGTGATGTGCGACATAGAGCGCCCGAGATGTCCGGTGCGCCAGAAACTTCCGGGTCCGCGGTGCCGCGATCGATCGAGCCTCGGCGCGGTGCGGGATACTGGGGGAGTGCCGGAGAAGATGCCGACGTCCAGGGTGGCCCGGGGCGCCGAGGTGGGTCGCCTCGTCGCGGGTCGCACGGCGCGCAACGCCACCATGCGAGTACGCATGGCGGGTCGCACCGAGGAATTACGTGCCGCACTCACGGCGAAGGAGGCCGTCCGCTCGGCCGAACGGCTGGTGACCGTCCTGGGCGGTCTCCGCGGAGCGGCCATGAAGCTGGGCCAGATGCTGTCGATGCTGGACCTGTCGTTCGTCCCCGACGAGCACCGCGACGAGTTCCACCGCAAGCTCGCCGAGTTGCAGAGCCGCGCACCCACCGTCTCGTTCGATGACGTGCGCACCGTGATCGAGGCGGACCTGGGCGAGTCGATCGAGTCGCTCTACGCCGAGTTCGACGAGAGCCCGTTCGCCGCCGCGTCGATCGGCCAGGTGCATCGCGCCCGCTTGCACGACGGCCGGGAGGTGGCCGTCAAGGTGAAGTACCCCGGTATCGACGACGCGGTGCGGGCCGACCTGAAGAATCTGTCGTTCTACGTCAAGCTGTTGCCGGCGTCGATCCCCATGCTGTCTTCGCGTGCCGTCGTCGACGAGTTGCGCCGAAACCTCGAGGCGGAACTGGACTACCCGGCGGAGGAGCGGACGCAGCGCCGCGTCGCGGCACTGTATCGGGAGCACCCGCACTTCTTCATTCCGGACACCGTGCCGGAGCGGTGCGGCGCGGCGGTCCTGACGACCGAGTTCGTCGACGCGGTGCCGTTCGACGAGATCCGGGTGATGTCGTCGGAGGTGCGAGACCGGGTGGGTGAGACGGTGTTCCGCTTCTACATCGGGTCTCTGCACACGCTCGGCGAGTTCTGCGGTGACCCCCATCCGGGCAATGTCCTGCTGGCTCGGGACGGGCGGGTCACCTTCGTCGACTTCGGTCTGTACCTGCGGATGAGTCCGGCGGACGTGCGTTTCGAGAGAGAGTGCCTGCGAGCGGCGATCGAGGGGCGCGGAGACGATCTACTCACCGCCATGTCCGCGCGGGGGATTCTCGACCCCGGCGCCGCCGTGACGGCGAGCGATTGTCTCGACTATGTCTGCGCAGCAGCGGAACTCAGCCTGAACGACGGGTCGGTCACCGTGACGCCCGAGATGGCGGGGGCGTGTTTCGTCCTTGCCGTCGACCCCCGATCGGGCAGCTTCGGCACCATGACCAAGCAGTGGCTGCCGCCCGAGCACGTCTTCTCCCGTCGCGCCGACTTCCTGACGTTCGGCATCCTGGGGCAACTCCGTGCCACCGCGAACTGGGGGCGGATCGCGCGCGAGTGGTTGTACGACGAACCGCCGAGCACCGCCATGGGTGCGGACATCGCGGCATGGCAGCCCCCGCCCGCATGACAGAACGCAATCCCCCTCGGCGGCGGTGCGACATCCGGTGCCGTGGTGATGCGGGCCACAGGAGCGTCGAGAACGTTGACGTGGGTAAGGATCGGTGCCTAGTTTAAAACAGCTGTTTCAAACTAGCTGAGAAGAGACTCGCCTCATGTCCTCACCCATCGCTGCCACGGCCGAGACGGAGGAGACCGGAACCGGACGCATCGTCGCGGTACTGGCCTTCGCCGGCATCACGGTCGCCTTGATGCAGACACTGATCATCCCGCTGGTTCCCCAGCTCCCCGGTCTGGTGAACGCCTCGGCGGCGAACACCGCGTGGGCCATCACGGCCACCCTGCTGGCGGGTGCGGTCGCCGTTCCCGTGACCGGCCGACTCGGCGACATGGTGGGCAAGCGGCGCATGCTGCTGGTGAGCCTGGCGCTGCTCGTCGCCGGATCGGTGGTCGGTGCCCTCGCGAACAGCCTCGTGCCCCTCGTCGTGGGACGGGCACTGCAGGGTCTCGCCGCCGGTGTGATTCCCCTCGGCATCAGCGTGATGCGGGACGTGTTGCCTCGCCACAAGCTTCCCGGCTCGATCGCGCTGATGAGTGCGTCGCTCGGAGTCGGCGGAGCGCTGGGTCTTCCGGCCGCGGCGATCATCGCCGAGTACGCGGACTGGCACTTCCTGTTCTGGACGGCGGCTGCGCTCGGCGCGCTGGTGGCGGTCGCGGTCGTCGTCGTCGTCCCCGAGTCGGCGGTGCGCACCGGCGGCACGTTCGACATCGGCGGAGCGCTCACGCTGTCGGTCGCCCTGGTGACCCTGCTGCTGGGGATCTCGAAGGGTTCCGACTGGGGGTGGAGCAGCGCGTCGATCCTCGGCCTGTTGCTGGTGTCCGTCCTCGCGTTCGCGGCGTGGATCGTGTGGGAACTGCGCACTCCCCAGCCACTGGTGGACCTGCGGGTCTCGCTGCGGCGGCAGGTGCTGTTCACCAACGCCGCGTCGATCATGCTCGGTTTCGCGATGTTCGCGCTCAGTCTCGTTCTGCCGCAGATCCTTCAGCTGCCCGCCGCGACCGGTGTCGGTCTGGGACAGTCGATCCTCGTCGCGGGCCTGGTGATGGCGCCGTCCGGACTGATCATGATGGCCGTCGCGCCGGTGTCCTCCCGTATCACCACCACGCGCGGACCGAAGACCACGCTCATGGCCGGCGCGGCCACGGTCGCCGTCGGCTACCTGCTGGGCATCGTGATGATGGGCGCGGTGTGGCAGCTGATCGTGGTCTCTCTCGTCATCGGTGCAGGCATCGGACTGGCGTACGGAGCGATGCCCGCCCTGATCATGTCGGCGGTGCCCGCCTCCGAGACGGCGGCAGCCAACAGCTTCAACACGCTGATGCGATCCCTCGGAACGTCGTTCGCCAGTGCGGTCGCGGGCGTCGTCCTCGCGTCGATGACCGTGTCGTTCGGATCCACCGCGGTGCCGACCGAGGCCGCGTTCCGGGTCACCATGGCCGTCGCTGCCGGCGCGGCGATTCTCTCGGTCGTGCTCGCCTCCTTCCTTCCGCGTCACCAGGGCGGCGAGGGGGAGGCGTCCGAGGTCGTCGGAGGCTCCGTCATCGACCGGGCCACCGAGACGGTGGAATGAGCCAGGCCCGGTCGACGCGAGCGCCGTCCGCGCGGTCCGAGGCGACGCGCGAGGCGATCCTGGGTGCCGCCGAGCGGCTGTACGCGGAGAACGGTGTCGTGGCGGTGTCGAATCGTCAGGTCGGCGACGCGGCAGGGCAGAGCAACAGCGCCGTGGTCGGCTATCACTTCGGCAGCAAGGAGGACCTCGTCCGCGCGATCGTCGTCCGTCGGACGGGCGGAGTCGAACGGATCCGATCCGGCCACGTCGCGGCGATCGGGGAGGGTGCCGATCTGCGAGCGTGGGTGTCGGCCCTGGTCCTGCCGTCGACGCAGTACTTCGCCGAGCTCGGCGCCCCCACCTGGTACGCGCGATTCGCCTCCCAGGTCATGACGGATCCGGTGCTGCGGCCGATCCTGGTGGACGAGGCACTGTCGTCGGCGACACTGCGAGAGACGCTCACCGGTATCACCTCGTGTCTGCCCCCGATTCCTGCCGACGTCCGCTCGGCCAGAGGAGCCATGGCGCGCACTCTGCTGACGCACGTGATGGCCGAACGAGAGGCGGAGTTCGCCGCGTCGGGCGCCGATCCGACGCCGTACTGGACCGCGTGCGGCATCGACCTCGTCGACGCGATCGTGGGGATCTGGTCCGCTCCCGTCTCCCGCTGACGTCGCGACGCGTCGTCAGCGGGCTCGCCGCGCCGACGATCGAGCGCCCGTCGACCTAGACTTTCCGGATGCAGACTGCCGGGAACAGGCTCGAGCGACGGAAGGCGCGCACGCGCCAGGCTCTCGTGGACGCCGCGCGCGAGATGATCGCCGACGGGCGCTCCTCCACCGCGAGCATCGCCGACATCACGGCCGCCGCCGACGTCGGGTTCGGGAGCTTCTACAACCACTTCGAGGACAAGCCAGCACTCTTCGCTGCCGCCGTGGAGCAGGTTCTCGAACAGATGGGGGACACGCTCGACGGAGTCTCGCCTCGCTCGGACGATCCCGTGCAGATCTTCTGCGACGCCGTCAGGCGGACCGGTCGTGCCGCCGTCTCGCATCGTCAGGCCGCGGAGATCGTCGACCGGTCGGGGTTCGCGTTGCTCGACGCGCCCGGTGGTCTCGGGCCGCGGGCTCGCCGGGATCTCGCGGCGGCCGTGGACGCCGGACGACTCGAGATCGAGGACCTGTCTCTCGCGACGGCGATGACCGCGGGTGTGCTGTTCGCCCTGGTGCACCGGTGGCTCGAGGACCCGGGCTCCGTCGACGACCGCCGGATCGACGACGCAGCGGAGCGTCTGCTGGTGATGCTCGGAACGGACCCCGACACCGCTCGGGCAGTGGCGCACACGGATCTGGAGATGCCCCAGATCTCCTGACGATCCGGCACCGTCCGGACCTTGCGACGTCTTCCCGTGACGGCGAGTACCTGATAACCTCTGTCACAGTTAGTCACGGAGATGTACCCGCCCACGGAAGGACGACGCCATGACCAGCACACTCGACCCGGAACTCACCGTCTCGGATGCAGAGGACGTGTCTGCTCGGCTGCTCGATTCCGTCGCAGCGCTCTCGTACGACCCCATGCAGGAGGTCGACTGGGAGGCTCCCCTCGACCCGGAGCAGTTCGGCCTCAATCCCGAGTGGAGCACCCTCTACGGCACCGATCTGTGGAAGGAGATGACGCCCGAACAGCGCGTCACTCTCACCCGCCACGAGGTCTGCTCGATCATGAGCACCGGCATCTGGTTCGAGATGATCCTGCAGCAGATGGTCCTGCGCGATCAGTACTGCAGCGACTCGTCGTCCTCGGACTTCCAGTTCGCGCTCACCGAGATCGCCGACGAGTGCCGCCACTCCCTGATGTTCGCCAAGGCGTGCCGCACCATGGGCATCAAGGCGTACATCCCGCGCCGGCTCAGCATCGAACTCGGTCGTGGCTTCAAGACCCTCGCCGTGTCCGAGGCCGCCTACGGCGGCATCCTCGTCGCCGAGGAGGTGCTCGACGTCATGCAGCGCGACTGGATGCGCGGCGAGAACGTGCTCCCGTTGGTGCGCACCACCAGCAAGATCCACGTCGTCGAGGAATCGCGGCACATGACCTTCGCGCGTCAGCAGATGCGCGAGAACATGGCGGGGATCTCCACTGCCCGCCGTAAGTCCGCGGCCCTGCTCATCGCCATCGCTGCCCGAGTCATCGTGTCCAACATGGTGAACAAGGACGTCTACGCCGCGGCCGGTCTCGACCGGGACCGGGCTGTGCGCGAGGCGAAGAACAACACGCACCACCACGTCATGATGCGCACGAGCAGCCAGCACCTGATGGCGTTTCTCAGCGACTGTGGACTGCTGACGAAGCCCGCCGCGGCCGTCTACCGCACCATCCACATGGTCTGACGCTCCCATGGCCTTCGCGATCACCCAGAACTGTTGCAACGACGCATCGTGTCTGTCGGTGTGTCCGGTCAACTGCATCCATCCGACGCCGGACGAGCCGGACTTCGGCAAGACCGACCTGTTGTACATCGATCCGCGGTCCTGCATCGACTGCGGCGCGTGCGCGGACGCGTGCCCGGTGGACGCGATCACGCGGGTGTCCCGGCTGTCGCCGTCTCAGGCGATCTACGCGGAACTGAACGCCGACTACTACCGCGACCGGCCGGTCGATCACGCGTGGGGCGCACCGACGTTCCCACCGGCGGACATCGGCTCCGTGTCGCTGAAGCGAGTCGCCGTGGTGGGAACCGGACCGGCCGCCTGCTACACCGCGACGGCGCTCCTGCGGCAGACCGATGCCGCAGTGACCTTCTTCGACAAGCTGCCGGTGCCGGGTGGTCTCGCCAGATACGGTGTGGCGCCGGACCATACGAGTACCCGGCGCATCGGTGAACATTTCCGGTCGCTGTTCGTGCACTCGCGCGTGACGATGCGCCTCGGCGTCGAGGTCGGTGTCGACGTCACGGTGGAGGAACTCTCGCGGACCTTCGACGCGGTGGTCTACGCGGTGGGTGCCGATCGGGACAGGCAGCTTCCCCTCGAGTCCGAGGTCGTCCCGATGAGCGCCCGCACCCTCGTCGGCTGGTACACCGGTCACCCCGACGTCCCCGCCGACGCCGTGAATCTGCGCGGCGTGACGCGAGTCGTCGTGATCGGTAACGGGAACGTGGCGCTCGACGCGGCGCGAATTCTGACAGCTCCCGTCGAGGATCTCGTGGGCACGGACATCTCGGCCCACGCGCTCGCTGCGCTGCGGGACAGTGCGGTGCAGGACGTGACCGTGCTCGGTCGCCGCGGTCCCGAGGTCGCCGCGTTCACCCGGTCCGAGTGCCAGGCGCTCGTCGATCGCACATCGGTGCCCGTTCTGGTCGCGGGCGACGACGATCTCTCCTCCGTCCTGGCGGCGCTGCCGTTGTCCGCGTCCGCCGCACCGCTCGCCTCGGTACCGCGCGCCGACGAGGCCGAGACGGGTGACGGCGCGCGGCGCATCGTCTTCTCGTTCGGGCGCGCACCGGTGGCGGTACGCCCGGGAGCGCTCGATGTCCGCGGATCCGGCGCGTCCGACGCGGGTGTCGTCAGCTCGATTCCCGCCGACCTGGTGCTGCAGGCGACCGGGTACCGCGGGTCTGCACTTCCCGGACTTCCCTTCGACGCGGACCGCGGAACCGTGCGCAACGTCGAGGGTCGCGTCGTGGACTCCGACGACCGCCCGGTGGCCGGGGCCTATGTCGTGGGATGGGCCAAGCGTGGCGCCACGGGAGGTATCGGCGACAACAAGCTCGATGCCGAGCGCACCGTCGAGCTGATGCTCGCGGACTCCCTCTCCGCAGCCACGTCGTCGGGTCGCGCGACGGCCGGCCGACGACCATTGTTCGGCCGCACCGGCCGATAGGCGAGCCGCGGCGAGCGACCGTTCCCGGTCTCCACCGTCAGCCCCGGACCGCACCTCCAGGAGGTGTGGTCCGGGGCTGACTGCGTTCCCGGGTGTCGGTGTGACGCTGTGAGAGCGCCTGAGTCGCCGTCGTGGGGCGCGAATTCGCCACGAATCGCCGACCAGCTCTTCGTGGCTTTTCACGAAATTCAGTCTGCTTCGTCGGTGCAGTTCTACGAAGAGTCACCAAAGCGACCCGGAATACGAACGGGTAACTCGGATATAGGTTGTCGTAACGGGTCAATGACCTGCGGTTCGTTCTCGGGCCTCGAAAAGGGCAGTTCCGTCGCACGTCACCGATTTCGGGGCGGAATCCACTTTTTGCCCGGGAAGCGGGACAATAAGTGTGTGGATTCGTCGTCCGGCGAGTCCGTGGTCTGTTGGTCGGGGCGCCGGACGGCGATCCGACAACTCTGTCCGAGAGGTGTCCGATGTCGACGACTCTGCTCGCCCCCACCCGCCTGATCACGCAAGGCAGCACGCGCCTTGCAGATCGTGATAGTGGGACCGTTCTGGTTATGAGTTCCCCGTCCGCCGATCGTGGGCTGTGGGACGAGTACCTCGCCTGCGCCACGCGGTCCTACGAGCGCCACGGAGTGGGTGTCGCGCTCGACGTCGAGCGCGTCGCCGACGGTGCGGACACCGCTGTGTTCTACGCGGCCGTCGACCGTGCGGGGCAGGTCGTCGCCGGCGTCCGCGGCCAGGGCCCGTACCTCAGTGCGGACCAGTCGCACGCTCTGGTGGAGTGGGAGGGCAATGCCGCCCGACCCGACGTCGCGGAACTCATCCACAGTCGACTGCCCGCCGGCGTGGTGGAGATGAAGACCGCGTTCGTCTCCGCGGACGCCCAGCATCCCGGTGCGCTCTCCGCACTGTTGTCCCGCACGGCGCTGCCCACCATGGTGTTCACGGGCGCCCGATACGTCATGGCCACGGCGGCCGATCACGTGCTGCGACGGTGGGAGTCCGGCGGCGGCCGTGTGGCCGAGAACATCGCCCCCGCCGCGTACCCCGACGAGCGCTACCGGACCCGCATGATGTGGTGGGACCGGTTCTCGATCATGGACGACGTGACCGAGGACGTGTGGGCACGCATCACTCGCGAGACGGAGGTTCTGACGGGTCGCGATCTGATTCTGGCGGCGTGATCGCTGGGGTCACCGGTACCAGTCGGCGAGCCACCGAGCGCAACGCCACTGCCGCCACGAGCGGCAGGACCGCCGCGGCCGCCCACGGAACCGCTTCGCCCACAGGCGTGTCCGGCATCACGTCGATGATCGCGCCGAGTGCGACCGATCCCACGAGCACCCCGATCCCGCCCAGCGAGGCCAGCAGGCCGTAGTACGAGCCCGTGCTGCGCTCCCGCGCCATCCGGGGGACGAGGTCGCGCGCGAACGGCATGGCGATCATCTGACCGACCGTCAGCAGCACGACGAACGCGGCGGGTCCCACGAGCCCCGCGGCACCCTCGGCACCGAGCAGGGCGGCCACGGCCGCCGCTCCGAACGCGATCCCCATGACGGCGAAACCCAGCGGGAGCACGCGTACCAGCGAGAACCGGCGCAGTGCTCGGGTCACGCTCATCTGCCCGACGACGACGAGTGCCGATGCCGCGGCGAAGAACCATCCCAGGGGAGCCTGCGATCCCCACACCTGCTCGACCCGCAGCGGCAGCAGGAGATAGAGCTGGTTGTAGGCGACGAGCTGCGCGCTCATCGCTGCGGCGAAGACGAGGAAGAGGCGGTTGCGGGCGATCTCACGCCAGTCGTCGAGCCAGGAGTCCGTGGTCGAGTCGGCACGTCGAGCGGGCAGCAGCGCCATGTGCGCGATCGTGATGACGACGAACACCCCGGCAGCGATGAGGCAGGTGAGGCGAAAGTCCACCGCGAGCAGCGCGGAGCCGAGCAACGGACCGGTGAACGCGCCGATCTGGCCGAACACGGTGAACAACGCGATCGCGTCGAGGCGGGACTGGCCACCCGCGCGTTCACCCTCGCCCGCTTCCAGCGCCACCGCGCTCTCGACCGCCGGCGAGAACAGTGCCGCGGCCACACCGGTGAGGGCCGTGGCCGCCAGGACGGCCGGAAGGCTCTGAGCGAACGCCAGTCCCACGAATCCGAGCACGCGCAGGACGCACCCCGTCAGCACCACAGGTTTGATGCCGAGGCGGTCCGCCAGCGTTCCGCCGACGACGAAGAGTCCCTGCTGCGAGAACGTGCGGACTCCGAGTACGACACCGACCACCGCGGCGCCGAGACCGAGATCGGACGTCAGGTGCACGGACAGGTACGGCAACACCATGAAGAAGCCGATGTTGAACGCCATCTGCGTCAGGACGAGCAGTCTCACGGTGGGGGTGGCCGCGTGGAGGTCGTGCCAGGGAAGCACCCGACCGCGGCGAGATGCCCTCAGCACGCGGAGAGCGCGGTGGGACGGTCGGCCTGTGCGGCAGGATCGGCGGTCGGCCGACGCCCACGGCGGGATCGGACGGCGCTCGACAGCGAGACCGCCGTGACCGCCAGCAGTACGAGGCTCGCCAGGGGCGCGAGAGCCACCCAGGGCGCCCGTTCCACCGTGGACACCCCGTCGGCCAGCACGAGACCCCAGTCGGGACTGGGTGGTTGCGGTCCGAGCCCCAGGAAGCCCAGGGCGGCGAGCGCCAGGGCGATGCCCGGCAGCCGTAGCACTCCGTGACGCAGAACGGCGGGGCCGACCGCCGGCAGCACCGACCCGAACAGCACGCGGAGTCGACCTGCGCCGAGGGTGGGGAGGACGGCGACGTACGGCCTGGCCGCGACCTCGGCCGACAGCGCTGCGGTGTGCGCGGCCAGGGGTGCCCACGAGACCGACAGGACGGCCACGGCCGCTGCTGCGGCACCGGGGCCCACGACGGAGGCGACGATCACGCCGGCGATGACCGGAGGCGCAGCGTTGGTCACCTCGATCGGACCGGTGAACACCCGCGCCGCCGAACCGAGAACCAGACCCACGAGCACACATCCTAGAGCGACCGTCGCGGACACGGTGACGGTGTGTGCCGCACCGTGAGCGACGCGGGCGAGCACGTCGCGTCCCGATGCGTCGGTGCCGAAGGGATGTGCGAGGGACGGCGGTAGGAATTTGCCTCGCGTGGTGGCGAACGGGTCGCGGGGCAGGCCGACGAGCACCATGATGCCCAGCGCGCTCGCGGCGACGGCGGGCACGACGAACGGGAACCGACCCGCGGCGACTCGTGCGGTGGGTACCGGGACAGCGCGATCGTGCACCGACCGGCCGAGCAGTGCCCGGCGGGCGGCCTGCGCGGCCACACCGATGAGGACGCTGACCCCCATGAGCAGCAGGATGTCGGTCTGCAGTGCCGGAAGGTCCTGCGACTGAGCATTTCCGAGCATCGATCGTCCGATCCCCGGAATGGCGAAGACGCGTTCGACCGCGACGGCCCCACCGAGGAGCCCCACCATCACGAGGGCCATCTGGGAGGTGAGCGACGAGGCCGCGCGGCGCAGCACCGCACGCGCGAGCGTGCCGCGATCCACGTCGGCGGCCGTCCACGTGGTCACCCACGCCTCGGTGAACGACACCGACACGGCATCGGCGAGCAGACGGCCCAGCAGCCCGCCGGCCGGGAGGCCGAGTGCGAGAGCCGGGAGGATCGCCGAGGTCGGACCGGTCCAGCCGTACGACGGTAGCGACAGCCACACACTGCCGACGATCACCGCGACGGATGCCAGCAGGAACTCCGGCACCGAGGTGAGAACCGAGGCGCCGACACCCGACGAGCGGGACGGCCGCCCCCGCAGCCCGGCGCGCAGTGCCGGAGCCACGATCACCGTCGCCACCGCACAGGCCACCGCGAGGGCGAAGCCCATCAGGGTCGTCGAGACGGCGAGCGCGTCGAGGGCGCCGGGTAGAACGGGCCTGCCGGTGTTCCACGACGTACCGAGATCGCCCCGCAGGACTCTGCCGAACCACTGGCGCAGCAGCGTGATCGGACCCGCATCGAGTCCCAGATCGGCGCGGATCGCGGCGAGCGCGGCGGGTGTCGGCTCCTGGTCGGCGGAGCGCGCACGCAGGATCGACAACGCCGGGTCGCGGCCCGACAGCCACGGCAGCAGTGCGACCACCACGATCACGCCCAGGACGGACAGCAGGCGAGAGGCGGAGACGAGGACGCGGCCGGACGTCATCCGACCGTGGTGTCGGTGGTGACCAACATCCGTTCCCGCGGATCGCGCGCCGCACCCGACACCGACGCGGCCTCACCCTGCACGACGCGCTCGTGCAGCATCGGCACCACCGCATCGCGCTCGAGTATCAGCCGTTCCGCCTCGAGGACGGCGGCGCGGCGCGCTGCTCCCGGCTCGGTCGCCGAGGCGGTGGCCAGAGCGGAATCGACGGCAGGGTCGCAGAACTGCGCGATCGTGAAGGATCCGGCACAGGCGAAGTCGGAGTACATGTAGGCGACGGGGTCACCCGAGTCCAGTACGGTCGCCCGCGACAGGATGAACGCGTCGAACGCGCCGGCGAGAGCATCGGCCTCGATGAACTGGTACTCCCGGACCACCTGTTCCACCACGAAACCGCGGGCCTCGAGCTCCTGCTGCAGCAGCACCGCCACCTCGGGTAGTTCCGCGCGATCGGTGAAGGTGCCCAGGGTGATCCGTCGTCCCGCGGGATCGCCGGCCGGGGCGGTCGTGCGTGCGGGCCGATCCGCCGTCCACGGCAGGGCGGGTCCCAGAAGTCCGCGGGCGACGTCGGCTCGGCCCTCGTACACCTGGTCGACGAGTCGATCGGCATCGACGGCCTCCCGCGCCGCGGCACGCATCGACGGGTCGGCGAAGGCGCCCGTCCTGTTGTTCAGATACAGGGTGTTGGTGCGCGGCATGGGCACCTCGTGCACGAGTGCCGGATCGACCAGCGCCGCCTGCGACACCGGCACTGCCTCGACGATGTCGGCGGTGCCGTTTCGCAGCGCCGCGGCCCGCGCCGTGCCGTCGGGGACGAAACTCACGTCGATGCCCGAGGCCTTGGCCGGACCACCCCAGTAATCGTCGTTGCGATCGAGTGTCGCCGTGGACGTGCCGTCCACCGCGGTGAGCACGAACGCGCCGGTGCCGTGTCCGACGGGATCGACGGGGCCACCGCCCGCGTACGCGTCCGGCGAGAGGATGGCCAGCTGCGGACTCGACAGTCGCTGGGGTATCAGCGGATCCACCGTCGCGGTGCGCACCGTCACGGTGTCCGTGCCGTCCGCCTCGACGGTCATGTCGACACCGTCGAGAATGCGGGGCTTCGGCGAGGCGGTGGTGGCCGCGGTGAGCGCGGTGACCACCGCGGCGGCGTCGAGCGGCGCACCGTCGTGGAACCGGACGTCGGGCCGCAGGTCGATGCTCCAGGTCGTGTCGTCGACGCGAGTCCAGGCGGTGGCGAGGGCAGGCTGTGCCTCGCCGAGATCGTCCAGTACGACGAGGGTCTCGGCCGTCGACCACCGGGACAACTTGAAGGCGTCGTCACTCAGCGGTGTCAGTCCGGAGCGCGGCGGCTGCAGCATCGCCACGCGCACTCGGCCGCTCCCGTCGTCGGCGGACGGTGAGGCCGCGAAACAGCCGGACAGCGCGAGCGCCGACACGGTGAGAACGGTCGTGAAGGGCAGCATTCGGCGGAGGGACCGCATCATGGGCATTCTTTCGAGGGGGAGGGTCGGACGGAACGAACTACGGACGCGAGAGGACGGGAAGACGCGGTACCGCATCGACCAGGGCGCGGGTGTGGGTGTGCTGCGGGGACCTGAGAACGCCGGTGGTGGAGCCGCTCTCGACGATCACGCCGTCGGCCATGACCAGAAGACGATCACTCGTGCGGGCGGCCACGGCGAGATCGTGCGTCACCAGCAGCGACGCGGTGCCGTCGCGGGCGCACACGGTCTCGAGGACGTCGAGGACGAGATCCCGCAGCGGCAGGTCGAGACCACTGACCGGTTCGTCGGCGACGAGGTAGCGGGGTCGGCACGCGAGGGCGCGAGCGATGGCCACCCGTTGCCTCTGGCCGCCCGAGAGCTCACCGGTGCGGGCGCCGGCCATCGACACCGCCACCTCCACCGAGTCCAGGGCCGCGAGCGCCTGAGCGCGGTGATCGCCCTCGCACCGCAGCCAGTTCAGCGGTGCGGCGACCGAGTCGAGCACGGTGCGACGCGGGTCGAGCGAGGAACCGGGATCCTGCGGAACGTACTGCACCTCGCGGCGGAACCACCGGGTCGAGCGGGCCGGACCCGGCCGGATCGCGGCGCCGTCGAGTGTCACGTCGCCGGAGTCGGGTGTCTCCATCGCCAACAGCATCCGGAGCAGGGTGGACTTGCCCGATCCGGAGGCGCCGACGAGTGCGACTCGCTCGGAGGGAGCGACGGAGACGGTGACCTCGTCGACCGCGATCGTGTGTCCGTCGTACCGGCGCGTCAGTGCGCGGCCGTGCAGACCGGGAGATCCCGACGTCACGATGCGACCGGGGCGGAGTGCAGCGCCGCGTCGGCCGACCGAGCGCGCGACACGAGCCTCGCGGTGACGGGGTGGCGCGGTGCCGAGAGAACGTCTGTGACGGAACCTGTCTCGATGATCGATCCCTGGTCGGCGACCACCACGCGGTCGCAGAGAGCAGCGGCGACGGCCAGATCGTGCGTGATGAAGAGCAGGGCGGGTCCCCGGTCGCCGCCGGTCGCAGCGCCGAGAGTCGCGACGACAGTGCTCTGGCTGACCACATCGAGTGCCGTGGTGGGCTCGTCGGCCACGATCACCGGGGCGTTCGAGGCCAGTGCCATCGCGATGCAGACACGCTGACGCTGGCCGCCGGAGAGCTGGGCCGGACGTGCTGCTGCGATGCGCTCGGGATCGGTGAAGGCCATGCCGCGCAACAGTTCCTCTCGGTCGGCACGTCGCCGACTCGTCTCGCCGCGGTGGCGCAGTGCGAGATCGAGCTGCCGTCCGACAGTGAGGAAGGGGGCGAGTGCGGACGACGAGTCCTGGAACACCATCGCCGCCCGCGCGTCCCGAGGGCGGCGGGGGACGGGCGTGCCCGCCACGTCGTGACCGCCGATGCGCACGTGACCGCTGACGATCAGGTCGGGAGCGGTGACGCCGACGATAGCGGACGCGATCACCGATTTTCCGGAACCGGACGCGCCGACCAGCGCGACACGTTGTCCTGCAACGACATCGAACGTTATTCCGGTCACGAGCGTGGTGGCGCCGACTCGGACGGTCAGGTCGTCGACCTCGAGCACGGTGGTGTCCCTCCGCCTTCTGTCGATACTGATAATCGTTGTCGTCGAGACAGTAGGGGTTCGTGACGGTCGGGGGCAAACCGGTCGCGATCATCGACTGATCCGACAACGGTTGTCGGTAACGCTATGATCGCTGCACGTCGTCCTCACAGGCGATCCACCGTCACCGATCCGCGTCTGCTCGCAGCGCGGTGCAGAGGGAGTCCCATCATGATGTTTCCCGTCATCGCCAAGGCGGCGTCCACCGTCGTGACCGGGGTCGTGGGCGTCGCGGCCTACAACGGTGTGAAGAAGGTCGTCGAGCGTGCACCGCTGCGCGAGACTGCAGTCCGGGTCACCGAGGTGAGCCTGCGTGGGGTGCGCAAGGCGGAGGTCAAGGCCGAGTCCGCCCGTCTCGCGGTCTCCGACGTGGTCGCCGAGGCGAAGGATCGCATGGGTGAGGAGGCGCGGCCCCCGGCCGCGTCCGACGTCGGTCACGGCCACGACCACTGATCGCCGACGTGAGCACCGCGGTCGCCGGTCGGGCGGACACCGATCCCGCCGAGACGCCGACACCCGCAGCACCCGAGGTCCTCTCCGACGGCGCCGGCAGGATGCGCGTCCGACTCGACTGGATCACCGGAAGTGACGTCCGCGCGGTCGCGGTCGAGGACTTTCTCGACGCCGTTCCCGGCATCCGCGCGGTGCACGCGTTCCCTCGGACGGCGTCCGTCGTCGTCTGGTACTCCCGTTCCCGTACCGACCCCGCGTCGGTGCTGGCCGCGCTGACGGCCGTACCCGCGGCGACCGCGCTCGTTCCGGGCCAGGTCGCGGTGCGTACACCGCGGTCGGCAGACGTCGGTACCGGCGAACTGCTGCGCATGACCGTGGGCGGAGCGGCCCTGGTCCTGCTGGGCCTCCGCCGGTACGCGCTGCGCCGACCTCCCGTGCTGGGTCCCACCAGCCGGCTCGTCGCCACCGGTGTCACCGTCTTCACCGGCTATCCCTTCCTGAAGGGCGCCGTGCGGTCCCTCACGGGAGGCCGCGCCGCCGGAACGGACGCCCTGGTGTCCGCGGCGACCGTCGCGAGCCTCGTCCTGCGTGAGAACGTCGTCGCCCTCACCGTGCTGTGGCTGCTGAACATCGGCGAGTACCTGCAGGAGCTGACGCTGCGCCGCACCAGGCGTGCCATCTCGGATCTGCTCAGCGGAACCCACGACACCGCGTGGATCCGGACCGGAGACGGCACCGAGGTATCCGTGGACATCGACTCGCTCGAGGTCGGCGACGAGGTCGTGGTGCACGACCATGTCGGAGTCCCGGTCGACGGCACCGTCATCGAGGGCGACGCCGTCGTCGACCAGTCCGCCATCACCGGCGAGACACTGCCGGTCACCGTGACGGCGGGCACCCGACTGTCGGCCGGGTCCGTCGTGCTGCGCGGCCGGGTCGTCGTCCGCGCGTCGGCCGTGGGCCGTGACACGGCGATCGGCCGCATCATCGCGCGGGTCGAACAGGCGCAGGAGGATCGCGCGCCCATCCAGACCGTGGGGGACAACTTCTCCCGTCGCTTCGTGCCCGCGTCGTTCCTGCTCTCGGCCGCCACGCTGCTGGTCACCCGTGACGTACGCCGGGCCATGACCATGCTGCTCGTCGCGTGCCCGTGCGCGGTCGGCCTGTCCACTCCCACCGCTATCAGCGCCGCCATCGGCAACGGTGCCCGTCGGGGGATCCTCATCAAGGGCGGGTCCCACCTCGAACAGGCCGGCCGCGTCGATGCCGTCGTCTTCGACAAGACGGGAACGCTGACGGTCGGGCGCCCGGTGGTGACCAATGTGATCGCCTTCCACGACGCGTGGGAGCCGGAGCAGGTGCTCGCGTACGCGGCCAGCTCCGAGATCCACTCTCGACATCCGTTGGCGGAAGCCGTGATCCGCAGTACCGAGGAGCGTCGCATCGAGATCCCGCCGCACGAGGAGTGCGAGGTGCTCGTCGGGCTGGGCATGCGGACCGTCTCGGACGGCCGCACTCTGCTGCTGGGCAGTGCATCCCTGCTGCGCCGGGAGAACGTCGAGGTCTCCGAGGACGCGTCCGAGTGGGTGTCCCGTCTGCAGCACCGCGCGGAGACGCCCCTGCTCCTCGCGGTCGACGGTGTGCTGGTCGGGCTGGTCAGTCTCCGCGACGAGATCCGCCACAACGCTGCGGAGGTGCTGCGCGCGTTGCGGGCCGACGGCGTTCACCGCATCGTGATGCTCACCGGGGACAACCCGGCCACGGCCGCGGCGGTCGCGGCCGAACTCGGCATCGACGAGTGGCGGGCCGAGGTCATGCCCGAGGACAAGCTCGACGTCGTCCGCGCCCTGCAGGCGGAGGGCCACATCGTCGCGGTCGTCGGCGACGGCACCAACGACGCGCCCGCGCTCGCGGCCGCGGACATCGGCATCGCGATGGGTGCCGCCGGGACCGACGTCGCGGTGGAGACCGCGGACGTGGCGCTCGCCGGGGACGACTTGGCGCGACTGCTCGACGTGCGCGCCCTGGGGCGGCGCTCGGTGGCCGTCATCCGCCAGAACTACGGCATGTCGATCGCGGTCAACGCGATCGGACTGGCCGTCAGTGCCGGCGGAGCACTGTCGCCGGTTCTCGCGGCGATCCTGCACAATGCGTCGTCCATCATCGTCGTCGGAAACAGCGCGAGACTCATCGAGTACAGGCCCGAATCCGGGTAGGTTCGACAGAATGACGACCACCGCACCGCGTACCACCGCAGCACCCGTCGGACCGCTCGACCTCTTCGCCGCCGACTCCCTGCTCGACGAGGACGAGCGGGACATCGCGGCCACGGTCCGCGCGTTCGTCGACAAGCGGCTCAAGCCCGAGGTGGGGGACTGGTTCGAGGCCGGCACCCTTCCGCGTGAGATCGCCCGCGAGTTCGGCGGCATGGGTCTGATGGGCATGCACCTCGAGGGGTACGGCTGCGCCGGGACCAATGCGGTGAGCTACGGCCTCGCGTGCATGGAACTCGAGGCGGGCGACAGCGGGTTCCGGAGCTTCGTCTCCGTGCAGGGTTCGTTGTCCATGTTCTCGATCCACCGCTACGGGTCGGAGGAGCAGAAGCAGGAATGGCTCCCGCGTCTCGCCACCGGGGAGGCCATCGGGTGTTTCGGGCTGACCGAGGCCGACTTCGGCTCCAACCCGTCGGGAATGCGCACCCGCGCCCGACGGGACGGCGACGACTGGATCCTCTCCGGCTCCAAGATGTGGATCACCAACGGCACCCTCGCCGACGTGGCAACGGTGTGGGCGCGGACCGACGAGGGCTTTCGTGGATTCGTCGTGCCTACGGACGCACCGGGTTTCGCCGCTCACGCCATCGGTAAGAAGTTGTCGCTCCGTGCGTCGGTGACGGCGGAACTCGTCTTCGACGACATCCGGTTGCCGTCGTCGGCAATGCTGCCGGGTGCCACCAGTCTCGGAGCTCCGCTCTCCTGCCTCAACGAGGCGCGGTTCGGCATCGTGTTCGGCGCTCTCGGCGCAGCGCGAGACAGTCTCGAGACCGCCATCGCGTACGCGAACTCCCGCGAGGTGTTCGACCGGCCGCTCGCGAGTTTCCAGCTGACGCAACAGAAGCTGGCCGACATGACGCTCGAGCTCGGCAAGGGGTTCCTTCTCGCCGTCCACCTCGGCAGGATCAAGGACCGCGGTGAGATCACGCCGGATCAGGTGAGTCTGGGCAAGCTCAACAACGTGCGCGAGGCCATCGCCATCGCTCGCGAGTGCCGCACGATCCTGGGCGGTAGCGGCATCACTCTGGAGTACTCGCCGTTGCGGCACGCCAACAACCTGGAGTCGGTGCTCACCTACGAGGGAACCAGCGAGATGCACATGCTGTCCATCGGTAAGGCGCTGACCGGCCAGCAGGCCTTCCGCTGACCCCTCACCGCTTCTTCGCGGTCTGCTTCCTGTTCTCCTTGTCGATGGCGTCGACCAACTCGTCCTTGGTCATCGTCGATCGGCCGTGCACGTCGAGGTCGCGAGCGACCTCCTCGAGGTGCTTCTTCGACGCGTTCGCATCGACGCCGCCGGCGCTGTGGCCCTTCGGGTTCGGGCCGCCGCTCTCGGCGCGCTCGTCGGAGGGGCCCTTCTCGTCCTTCGGCTCCCAGTGGTCGCCCACCTTCTCGTAGCTGTGCTTCAGGGAGGAGTAGGCGACTCGGTGCGCCCGCTGCTCGTCGTCGTACTCCTCCTCCGCGGAGTCGAGTGTCTTCGCGAAGGTGCGCTGCGCCTTCTCGTCCGATTTCTGCAGGGTGGAGGGCAGCTCCGACTCGATGGGCTTGCCGTCGTCGTCCGTCGTGGGCACGACTGCCTCCTTCTCTCGGGTCCTGAACGTCGGGTCTCGTGTTCAGGTGGCCTACCCTCGTCCGGCGGCGCGAAAACCCCGACGACGAACGTGTAGCTGCCGTGGCAGACCATGCCGGCGGCGTCCCCGCCGACATGGTTCCCCACGACGTGGTTCTACTTGGACAGCGTGAACTGCATGATGTCGATGGTTCCGCGCCGGAACTGCTTCGCGCATCCGCCGAGGTACTTGATGTAGCGCTCGTAGACCTCGTCGCCGGCGATCGCGATGGCCTCGTCCTTGCGGGCCTCGAGGTTCTCCGTCCAGATCTCCAGCGTGCGGGCGTAGTGCTGCTGCAACGAGTGCACCCGGTCGACCGAGAACCCGACGGACGTCGCGCGTTCCTGGATGGTGCCCGGGCGCTCGAGCTCCCCGCCGGGGAAGATCTCCCGGAGGATGAAGCGCATGAAGACGGCGTCGCGCTTGTCGACGGCGACACCCTTCTCCGCCAGATCGTCCAGACCGTAGCCGACGATGGTGTGCAACAACATGACTCCGTCGGAGGGGAGCAACGAGTGCGCCTTCTCGAAGAACGGGACGTGGCGCGCGCGGCGGAAGTGTTCGAAGGCGCCGACGCTGACGATCCGGTCGACCGGCTCGTCGAACTCCTCCCAGCCCTGCAGGCGTACCTCGGCCTTGCGGTCGCCCGTGAGGTCGTCCAGACGGGACTGGACGCGTCCGAACTGGTGCTCGCTGAGCGTCAGGCCGACCACGTCCACATCGAACCGCTCGCGGGCGCGGATCATCGCGGTTCCCCATCCGCAGCCGACGTCGAGCAGGCGCATGCCCGACTCGAGGCCCAACTTGTCCAGGGCCAGATCGATCTTCGCGAGCTGTGCCTCTTCGAGCGTCATGTCCTCGCGCTCGAAGTACGCACAGCTGTACGTCCACGTGGGGTCGAGGAAGAGCGCGAAGAAGTCGTCGGACAGGTCGTAGTGCGACTGAACGTTCTTGAAGAAGGGCTTCAGGTCTGTCATGTGGTCTAGCAACCTCACACTCGACGGGCAGGAAGGAGCGACGGCACACCCTCCCCCGGGGATGTCTGTCATGCGCGAATCTACGGTCTTCCCAGTCGATCCGCGCTCGGAACCGCCAGGTCGACGCGCTAAACGTACCTGCGGTCCGAGTCTCGAGCGTCCGTCGTGGTCGGTCCCGGTTCTCGGCTCCCGCAGGTCGTCGAAAGTCCGTTTCGAGGCCGTCACTCGGCGATGTCGCGCTCCTCGAAGGATCGTGGTTGCCAGGGCGACCCGGCCGACACCACGTAGACGATGACGCGGGCCGTCCACCTGGTCGCGTTGCAACGCGATGAGCGGGCTCAGGACCAGCAGTGCCGGCACGTCTCGTCCGGACACGACGGCATCGAAGGAGTCACGTTGTCGCGGATGCAGTTCGGGCATGACCGAGCGCCCGCGCGGCCGCACCGTCAGAAGCGGCGCGTCAACCGCAGGCGCAGTGGTCGGCCGTCGGGGTCGACCACCAGCCGGTAGAGGAGCGAGAACACTCGCTGCTTCCACAGCGGCGGCACCTCGATGGCATGCATGCGCAACCGTCCTCGCGGGCGATCACCGTCGCGGCCCCCGTCGTGCCACGCGTCGAGCTCGCTGACCTGATCGGCGACCGCGTCGAAGCAGTCGTCCGGGTCGAGGAGGTCGGCGACGTCGGCGTCCGCGCCGCTCCCACGGGACAGGTGTTCGGCGAGCAGTTCGAGGCGGAGGTCTCGGGCGAACACCCTCGCACCGTCACCCAGGCCACCGGGATCGACGGGCTCGCGCGCATCCCGCTCCTCGTCGACCACGGCCGCCGTGAGCTCCGAATCGTGGGTCCAGGAACGGCGATTGAAGTTGTCGCTACCGATGGCCGCCCACACGTCGTCGACGATGCAGACCTTGGAGTGCACGTAGACCGGCACGCTGTCGTCGTTCTCCACGTCGAGGACGAGCACCCGGTCGGCGCCCGCGTCACGTAGCAGATCCAACGCGGCGGCGTGGCCGAGGAGCGACGGTGGGATGGTGATCGCGCTGTCGTCGTCGAGGTGACGGGGTACCACGATGATCATGCGGAGCCGGGGCGAGCGGCGCAGCGCACGCGCGAAGACCCGCGCGACGTCCAAGGACCACAGGTACTGGTCCTCGATGTAGATCAGGCGCTCGGCGCGACCGAGGGCCTTGGCGTACGCACGGGCGGCGCTGCGCTCACCGTCCTGCGCGAACGGGTACGACGGTCGGCGACGCGGGTACGTGCGGAGCAATTGCACCGAGCACGTTCCCGTCGCCTCCGGGTCGGGGAGGGCAGCGGGCAGCTCGGACGGCTCGCGCCGATGCCGGCGGACGACGTCGCTCACCACGTGCCACGGCAGCCGCGACAGCGCCGCCGGATCCTCCCAGCGCTCCCGGAAGGTGTCCTCGACGTCGCGCACGGCCGGACCGCGCATCTCGAGCTGCAGGTCGTGCCAGGCGGGGGTCTCCCCGTACTCCGGTGGAAACGGTCGGCTCAGGGCATCGCCGTGATGGTGCGCATCGTCGCGTCGCGAGCGGGCCAGGTCGATACCGCCCACGAAGGCGACATTGCCGTCGACACGCGACGCGGAGCGCATCACCACGAGTTTCTGATGATGGGACCCGAATGCCAGGACGCGCTGATCGAGAACGCACTCACCGCCCGCGTCCTCGAGGGCGGTCGCGAGGGCACTGTTCTTGCCGCCGGTGTATCCGAGGCCGTCCGCGTGCGAGCGCCACAGCAGACCTCGGACGACGACACCGCGCGTCGCGGCACCGGTCAGCGCGTCCTCGACCGTCGGACCACGGTCGGTGAGCACCTGCTCCGGGTCGCCGCGCCAATCGGTGAACATCACCAGATCATCGGGTTCCGCGTCGGCGAGGTGCTCGTTCAGCACGCGGAAGTAGGTGTCGCCGTGCACCAGAGCGACGCAGCGGTTGCCCTCCGTCCAGGCGCGGATGCGGGTGTCCGGGTTGGCGCGCTCCTCCGCGGACAGGAACCAGGGATGGGTCTCGTCGTCGAAGTCGATGTCGGCGAAGATCGACGATCGACCGAGGGCGTTCGAGATGCGGTCGACCGCCGTCATCAGCACGTTGCCGCGAGGTGGTGCACCCGTCTCGGCGCCGTCCTGTCCTGCCCCGCGCTGTCCCGACCCGTGCGTCACGCGACGCGTGCCGCGGGTGGGAGGGAATCGGTGCCGCCGGTGGGCCACGCCAGAGGGTCGGAACCCAGGGCGTGCAGCTGACGGACCTGGTCCTGACACCACGGCGACAGATCGCTCTCGCCCGCCAACACGGTCGTCACGAACTCGCCCCACGGTTCCCAGCGGTAGTCGGCCACCTCGTCCGGTCTCGGATCGACGGTCCTGTCGTCGTGCAGGACGAGGAACACCGGGCAGATCTCGTACTCGACGACGCCGTTGTCCATCACGGCGCGATACCGGAACGACGGGAGCACCGGAGCTGCGCTGTCCGCACCGATGCCCAGTTCGTGATCGAGGCGCCGCAGCACCGCGGAGTCGAGACGTTCACCCGGCGCGGGGTGTCCGCAGCACGTGTTGGTCCAGATGCCCGGCCAGGTGCGCTTGTCGTGCGCCCGCTGTGTCACCAGGACCTCGCGCTCGCGGTTTATCACGTAGCTCGAGAACGCCAGGTGCAGCGGTGTGGCGTCGTGATGCACAGTGGCCTTGTCGTGGGTGCCGATGGCACGACCGTCCTCATCGAGCAGTACTACGAGTTCCACACGTGTCCTTCCGGATGTGTACGACCGGCTTCCGGTCCAGAGTAGTGGTCGATCAGCTGGGCCGAGACGGGCGGACGGACAGGACCTCGTGGGTGCGTACCGGCCCGGCGACGCGGGCGTGGCACGTGGTGAGTATCGGCGCCGACCGAGTCTCCCGGAGAACCACCTCGACGGTGTCCCCGTGGTGGTCGAGGAGCACCTCTCGCCGACCGTCCGGGCCGGGGGCCTCCGAGAGTGGGTGCAGGGTGTCGATGGCGAAGTCCTGCAGGACGGTTCGCGCGGCGTGCTGGGCCACCTGCACGGCGCCCGAGAGCGCACTGCGGCCACGCAGGAACTCCGGGGTGACGAGTCCGTCGTGGTGGCGACGCAGGATGCGGACGACGTCCGCGTCGTCGACGTTGCCGTAGTAGAGACCGTGCGGCAGGACGATCATCGTGCCGGCGAATCGATCGCCACCGAGGTGCGAGCACTCCCACACCTCGCCGGGGTACGCCGCCACGGCCGGAGCGAGGATCGTGCGACCGCGGACGGCGCAACAGCGGTCGTGCCTGCCGTGGGTGCACACGGCCACGATGGTTTCCGTCGACGCGATTCCCGACGATCCGTCGAGCGGGACGTCGAGCAGATCGGCCGCGTCGGACACCTCGCCCCGGTGCACGCTCTCGTACCCCGGCCGTGCGTCCACCGACGCCCACCGCCACCTGCCTCGGCCTCGGCGACGGCCGGGCTCCCGGACGGCGAGGGGGCGGAATCCGGCACCCTCGATGCGGCGCACGAGCGCACCACCCAGTACGGGATCGAGGACGGACGGGGAATCGAGGAACGCCGACGGGCCCCAGCTTCCCGCGAGCTCGACGAGGAACCATCGATCTCCACGAGAACCGCTGCCGGGCAGCGTGTCTCCCCGATCACGAGCGTTGTCGCTGCACGGGCGCCACGCCGCGGTGGTGCTCACCGGCGTCGTCACGATCGGGCGACGACGAGACCCTCGCGGAGCAGACGACGCACCACGACGATCGCGTCCTGATCATCGAGACCGGTGAGATCTCCGACAGCACAGTCTTTTCCGCTGTGCAGCTGCCGGACGGCGTCCGCCGCGATCGAGGGCAACGTGACCGTCTTGGTCCGCGTCGTCACGGCGACCGACTCGGGCGACTGCGTCACCCGCGCGGCGAGCCCGGATCGCCACGTCACCACGGTGGCCGCGGACAGGCCGGCCATCGTGCGGACGGTCTCGAGAGGACGCACCGGGGCCGGCCGCGTGACTTCGACGAAGCGACGGCCGACACGCTCTGCTGCCGCCCGCGCTCGACTGTCGCGGCCGTCGGTCTCGGCGAGGGCCGCGGTCAGGTCTGCGATCAGCGCGCGCACGTGCGGTGCGACGGCGTCCGGATCGGTCAGATCGAGCCCCACGGGCAGCGGGGCCCGGAAGCTCGCGTCGTCCGCGAGGGTGCCCAGCACGTGATGCAGCAGGTCGTAGCGGGTGAAGGCCGACATTCCGACGGTCAGATGGATCGAGGTGTCACCCAGGGCCTCGGCGGAATGGATCCAGCCACGCGGCACGTACAGCGAATCACCCTCGCGCAGAACGACGTCGAGGGTCGGGTCCGTGCGCGCCATGGCGGCGACGGCGTCCCGGCGATCCGACCACGGCTGGTTCGACAGGGGATGCTCCTGCACCGGGGGGTGCAGGATCCACCGCTTCTCGCCGGCGATCTGGAGGACGAAGACGTCGTGCACGTCGTAGTGGGGATCGAATCCCCGCGAGGAGGCGGGGGTGATGTACGAGTTGACCTGCACCGGGTGGCCGAGATCGGCGACCAGGTCGCCGGTGAAGTGGATGAGGGGAGGCCACAGTCGATGGAGTCCCTGCAGGACGAGGGTGTGGCCGTCCGCGAAGGCCGCCAGAATTCCGGCGGAGTCGAGCTGGTCGGTCACCTCGGCCCCGAAGCCACCCGAATCGGTGAACTGACTGCGGTCGGTCAGTGCGCCGTTCCGGGCCATCCGGGCGAACGGAGTGCGCACGCCGCGTTCGGACACCAGCTCGTCGACGGCGTCCGTCGACAGCAGATCGGTGAACGGAGCGGGTAGATCGACCGCGCGCGTCAGGAGCGGCGCGCGACCCCAGTGGTCCTCGGCGAAGGCGCGGGGCTCGATGCTCAGAAGACGACGCAGCGCGGACCGGTCTCCCGGTCCGCGCTCGTCATCGGTCGGTCGGCTCAAGCCGTACCGTCCGCACCGCCGTCGTGGCCGTCGGGGTTCGAGCCGCCGTCGGCCGGGCCCTCGCCGCTGGCCGCGGAGCCGTCCGCGCCGCCGTCGTGTCCACCCGGGTTCGAGCCGCCGTCCGCGGGGCCCTCCGTGCTGGACGCGGTGCCGTCGGCGCCGCCGTCGTGACCGTTCGGGTTGGAGCCGCCGTCGGCGGGGCCTTCGCCGCCTGCTGCTCCGGAAGTGGTGATGTCGTCGTCGTTGATAGCCATCGTCTACCTTTCAGTCGTCACGACCGGACGCCGGAATTCCGGCGTCGGACACACATCGAACGTCCCCGTTCTACAGGAGACAGGTCACGTGTTGACGATTTCGGGACTTCTCAAACTCCGTGTCCACCGCATCGCCGCGTAGAGCACGCCGCCGACCAGGAGCAGCACGCCGGCACGCAGCCATGTCTGTGTGGTCTGCTGCGTCGCGAGCACGCCGCAGCTGATCAGAGCGAGCACCGGAAGGATCACCGGGGTGCGGAAGTGCGGATGGTCCACACGGTCCTTGCGTAGCACCAGCACGGCGAGATTGGTGCTGACGAACACGATGAGGAGCAACAGGACGACGGTTTCGGCGAGTGCTGCGACCGTGCCGGTGGCCGCGAGAATCATGGCCACCACCGTGGTCGCGACGATGGCCACCCACGGTGTCTGCCGCCGTGGCAACACCTGGCCCGCGACGGCGGGCAGCAGTCGTTGTCCGGCCATGCCGTACGTGAGGCGACTGGCCATGATCATGGTCAGCAGAGCGCCGTTGGCCACGGCGATCAACGCGACGAGTCCGAACAGCCTGTCGGGGACACCGACGTCGGCGGCCGAGACGACGGCGAGCAGGGGCGCCGAGGTGTCCGCGAGGTCGCTCGCGGGCACGACCGCACTCACCGCGAGTCCGACCGCGACGTAGACCGCACCGGCCGTCGCCAGCGAGAGGAAGAGCGCGCGAGGGTAGACGCGGTGCACGTCCCGGACCTCCTCCGCCATGTTGGCCGAGGTCTCGAACCCGACGAACGAGTAGAAGGCGAGCAGTGCCGCCGCGAGGACCGCCACGGCAGGGTTCACGGCGTCGGTGAACTCGAGGGTGCGGCCGAGATCGCCGTCGCCGCGACCGAGCACGATGCAGGCGAGGACGACGACGAGGACGAGTCCGCTGACCTCGACGACGGTCATGACCAGGTTCGCCCGCATCGACTCCTTGATGCCACGCGCGTTCAGGAGAGCGACGACGGCGAGGAACACCAGCGCGGCAGGAACCGTCGGGACGTCGAGGAAGGCGCCCAGATAGTCACCGGCGAAGGCGACGGACAGCCCGGCCGCACTCGTCACACCCGCCGCCAGCATCGAGAACCCGACGAGGAACGACACCACTGGCCGTCCGAAGGCTCGCTCGGCGAACACGGCGGCGCCACCCGCACGCGGGTACTTGGTCACCAGCTCGGCGTACGAAGCCGCGGTGAGCATGGCCATGGCGAGGGCCACCAGCAGCGGCACCCACACGGCACCGCCGACCTCGCCGGCGATCTCGCCCACGAGTGCGTAGATGCCCGCTCCGAGAACGTCACCCAGGATGAAGACGAACAAGAGTTTGCCGGTGACGGCGCGACGCAGACCGGGGGAGTCGCCCGGGGCCGCAGGGTCGTTCAGGTCGGTGCTCATCGCAGCCGGTTACCCGTTCGCGGGGCCGTTACCCACGCGCACGATCCGGCGATCCGGGTCGTTTGTCGGGTCCGCCTCCGGGTAGCCGGGGCCCGACAAGAGCACGACCCCCGAGCACTGTCAGGAGCCTTCATGTTCCGTCACACCGACCACCTCCAGTTCGACGTGAAGCCGGAGAAGCCGGATCCCGTCTACGCCCGCAAGCTGCAAGAGTTGATCGGCGGCGCGTACGGCGAGATGACCGTCACGATGCAGTACCTGTTCCAGGGATGGAACTGTCGCATGAAAGGCAAGTACAAGGACCTCATCATGGACATCGCGACCGAGGAGATCGGTCACGTGGAGATGATCGCGACCATGGTCGCGCGGCTCCTCGAGGGCGCACCGGCCACCGAGTCCACCAAGAACGCAGCCGCCGATCCCGTCGTCGCCGCGGTACTGGGCGGGATGGATCCGCAGCAGGCCATCGTGTCCGGTGGCGGACCCACGCTCGCCGACAGCAACGGTGTCCCGTGGAACGGCCGCTTCATCGTCGCCAGCGGCAACCTGCTGGCGGACTTCCGCGCCAACGTCGCGGCCGAGGCGCAGGGCCGCGTGCAGACCGCACGCCTGTGGCACATGACCGACGATCCCGGTGTCAAGAACATGCTGAAGTTCAACCTCGCCCGCGACACGTATCACCAGAACATGTGGCTCGCGGCCATCGAGGAGTTGCAGGCGGACGGTCTGGAGGGTGTGGTGGCGCCGAACGACCTGTTCGACGAGGAGTACGACGAGCACGCGAGCACGCTGTGGCATCTGTCGGACGGCACCGAGTCCGACAAGGGCCGGTGGGCGCACGGCACCGCACCGGACGGCCGCCACGAGAACAGGTTCCTCGCCGATCCGCAGCCGCTGGGGAACAAGCAGAGCGGACCGCCGCCGGACCCGAAGCTCTACGCCACCTACGACGGCGGACTCGGCGAACCGTCGAACGCGGCCCTCGGCACGGAGAAGGGCGTCATGGGCAAGATCAAGGAGACGTTGGACCCCGACGCCGGCTGATCGGTCGACCCGAACGACGAAGAACCCCGGCGCCGATACGGCGCCGGGGTTCTGTCAGGTTGATGTGGATGGTGCGAGTCGATCCGGAGAACAGGCTCCGCGTGATCGTCCTCGCGTCGGAATGAACACGTGTCTCGTCGTCACCGTGTTGATACGCACCACCTGCCTCGAGTTCGTCCTACGACCTGTTCGGCTTGCGTCTTCGACGATAACCCCGCGGAGTGACGCTGTCCACACCTGCGTCATGGCGACGTCATCCGGCAGTCGTCGCGCGTTCGTTCGGGACGCAGTGCGTCATCTGCAGGTCGGCGACGTCGCGGGGGCCGTTCTTCCCGAGATTCGCGCGCCGCTGGTCCTCCTCCTCCGACAGGGTCTGCGATGCGAGCGGTTCGAGTCCGCGGACGTCGTCGGCCGAGATGCCCAGCCCCTCTCCCACGCGGGCGCCGAGTTCGTCGTCGGCCATGAAGAAGTGCCAGACCATCCGCTCCTGCACCTCGCGCGTCGCCTCCGAGATGTTCGCGACGAGATTCGCGACGAGGTCGTCCTTCTCCCACTGATCCATCAGCTGGTACCGCTGACCGGCCTGCTCGTAGTCGTTGGTGCGATCGATCCGCTTGCGGGTGAGGCGGCCGTGGATCTCCGGACCCTGCTCGTCGTGGGTCGGGTACTCGGCCTCACGGAGACCACCCGTGATGGAGGGCTCGTAGTTCACGTGCGGATTGCTGCCGGTGTTGTCCACCGAGTACTGCATCTGGCCGCCCTGCTGGTTCGTGGACACCCGCGCGTTCTTCGCCTGGTTGACGGGCAGCTGCAGGTAGTTCGGCCCCACGCGGTAGCGCTGGGTGTCCGAGTACGAGAAGGTCCGGCCGACCAGCATCTTGTCGTCGGAGAAGTCCAGGCCGTCGACGAGCACACCGGTGCCGAACGAGATCTGCTCGTTCTCGGCGAAGTGGTTCGAGACGTTGCGGTCCAGCACCATGCGGCCCACCACCTTCGGCGGGAACTCGTTCTCCGGCCACACCTTGGTGTCGTCGAGCGGGTCGAAGTTCAGCTCTGGGTGCTCGTCGTCGCTCATCATCTGCACGCGCAGTTCCCATTCGGGGAAGTCGCCGCGCTCGATGTGCTCGTACAGATCCTTGCTCGCATGGCCCAGATCGTTCGCCTGGATCGCGGCGGCGTCCGCCTCGGTGAGCGACGCGACTCCCGCCTTCGGGATCCAGTGGTACTTCACCAGGTGAGTCTCGCCCTCGGCGTTGACCCACTTGTAGGTGTTCACTCCGAAACCCTGCTGCGTCCGGTAGTTGGCCGGAATCCCGCGGGGGGAGAACAGGTTCACGAGCATGTGGGTCGCCTCGGGTGTCTGCGACATGAAGTCGAAGATGCGCGCGGGCTCCTGCCGGAACGTCACGGGATCCGGCTTGAGCGAGTGAATGACGTCGGGGAACTTGATGGCGTCACGGATGAAGAAGACGCCCAGGTTGTTTCCGACGAGGTCCCAGTTGCCGTCCTCGGTGTAGAACTTGATCGCGAAGCCGCGGGGGTCGCGCGCGGCCTCGGACGAGTCGCGCCCGCCGATCACGGTCGAGAATCTGACGGCGAGGTCCGTGCGCTTGCCGGCCTCGGCGAACAGCTTCGCGCGGGTGTACCTCTCGATGGGTTCGTCGCCCCACTTCCCGGTGGCCTCGAAATAACCGTAGGCGACGGCTCCGCGGGCGTGGACGACGCGCTCCGGGATGCGCTCGCGATCGAAATGGCTGACCTTCTCGAGGAACTGGTAGTTCTCGAGGGTGGCAGGACCGCGTGAGCCCACGGTGCGCTGGTTCTGGTTGTCGTAGACGGGATGCCCTTGACGATTGGTGAGGATGTCCCGGTCGTCTGCCGGTGTCGACCCCTGCGACGCGACGTCTGTCATGTGTCGGCTCCTTGACTGCTCTGTGGAACGGCGGCTTCGTGCAGCGGACCGCGTACCCGACACGATCGCGAGAAAACGTGATCCGACAGAATCCTGGAATGAGGACGAGTGCCGGTGTGCTGCTGTTCCGCGGTGGTGGGGGCGAGCTGGAGGTGCTGCTGGCGCATCCCGGCGGACCCTTCTGGGCGCGCAGAGAAGCCGGCGCCTGGTCGATACCGAAGGGCGAGTACGACGCCGACACCGAGGATGCGCGCACAGCGGCGGCCCGAGAGTTCGAGGAGGAACTGGGGTCCCCGGTGCCCGTCGGGGAGTGGATCGATCTCGGCACGGTCGCGCAGTCCAGGGCCAAGTCGGTTCGTGCGTTCGCCGTGCGCGGCGAACTCGACCCCCCGACCGCCGTGAGCAACAGTGTGGAGATGGAGTGGCCACCCAGATCAGGTCGGCGGCTGGTGTTTCCGGAGATCGACCGAGTGGAGTGGTGCGATCGCGAGTCCGCGCGGCGTCGGCTGCTGAGCGGGCAGGTTCCGCTTCTCGACGCCCTCGACCGCCACCTCGAGCAGCTCTGAGGCGCAGGTCGCGCGGCGACCGTCGTCCGGCGCGGCAGAGTTGTGTGCAGAGAACCTGTGTGCAGTGATCCGCGGTGAACGCGGATCACTGCACACGATCTGAGAAGGCGCGGAGCGCTCTGGCCATTCAGGCGGCGCCCTGACCTCCGCCGCCGCCCTCGGTCATGCCCTCGTCACGGTCACCGTCGGCGTTGCGGAACTCGTCGAGTGTCGCCTCCGCCGCGTCGCCGGTCTGCCCGGCGGCACCGTCGGAAGAATCGTGGAGATCGTCCTGATCCGGCCCGCCCTCACGCCGCTCGGGGATGTCTCCGGCCGCCTGCTTGGCCTCGTCGATCTTCTCCTGCACGGAGTCGAGCATCGTCTCGTCCAGTTCGTCGGCCATGAGAACTCCTTCGATCGCGGGGAATGTGCCTCGTCACACTGTGTTTTCCCCGTTGTACCGGCGGGTAACCACGATCTGTCACCGATTGACACGGGGCGGTCGTTCCGGCTGCTCGTGCACCGAGACTCAACCATCACAGGGGGCACATCACATGGTCAGCACCACCGCACACACCGAACGGGCGACGCTCGTCGCCCAGCTTCGCGCTCTGCTCGCGCTCACCAACACCGAGGTGCAGGTGGCCGAGACTCGCGTCGCACAGGCTCGGACGGAAGCTGTCCGCGAGGAACTGCTGCAGAACGCGTCGAACGGACGCGATCGCGCTGCTCGCATCGATGCCGCCATTCGTGAACTCGGTGGCTTCCCCGGCGTCGTCGCACCCGTCGTCGGGCGCCTCACCGCGCTGCTCAAGGCCATCGGCGAGCAGGCCCAGCCGTTCGACGAGGCCCTGCTCGGCGATCTCGCGCTGGAGCACCAGCTGCTCGACCGCGCCCGTTACGTCAAGGCTCTCGCCACGACCGCGTCCACGCCGGGCGTCGTGTCGCTCGCAGACGATCTCGTGACCGCCCACACCGCGACCGTCGAGTGGCTCACCACCGTCCTCGCCGAGGACGCCCTGGGTGGACCGGCCGCACTGCGCCGTACGCCGATCCAGGCCGCCACCGGTGCCGCCGTGCGTCTCATCAACACGCCGGTCACCTGGTCCTCACGAGGTGTCGACCGCGTCGTGGGCACGGCGAAGGACGTTCCCTCGAAGGTGTCCACCCTCATCGGCCGCGGCCAGCGCGCGACCGAGCTGGCCGTCGACACCGTCACCGCGAGCCGCGACGCGGCGCTCGAGACGGCCGAGGAGGTCACTCGTGACGGCGGCGCGACCGGTGTCGCCGACGCGATCCACCGCACCCGTGCGGCCGGCGGAACGCTCGAGGAGCACGAACTTCCCATCGCCGACTACGACGGTCTGAACGTCGCCGCAGCGGTCGCCGAGATCAAGGAATTGACCGATCCGGCAGATCTGCGCACCGTGGTCGCCTACGAGGAGCGCAACAAGAACCGCCACTCGGTGGTCTCCGCTGCGCAGACTCGTCTGGCAGCGCTGGCGAAGGACATCGTCGGCATCTCCTGATCCACACACGCGAAAGCCCCCGAGGATCATCGATCCTCGGGGGCTTCGTCGTTCGTCGGTCCGGGGTCAGCCCGCACGCCTGATCGGGGTGTCGGAGTGTTCCGGTCGTACTCGGCGGGAGGATGCCGAGTCGAGTGGAACCGCTCGCGCAGTCTCTGCTCCGCACCGTGCCATCACGGCCTCCCACCATTCCTGCCGCGGACCGGTCTCGGTCCAGACCACCGTGTCGATGTCCATCTGTTCAACTCCTGTCGAAACACCGTGATGCGTCGACGCCTCACTTCTCGAGCGCTGTGAGGGGGGATTACCCGTTCGGAGCAGGATCACACCGACCGCCCGAGACGGTCAGCGCCACCACGTCTCACTGGGGGTGACGGGAGTGGTGCGCTTGTGCCGGGTCTTGACGAACCAGTTCTCGATGGTGGCTGCGGCCTCGTCGGGCACGTCCTCGCCCTCGAGGTAGGCGTCGATCTGGGCGTACGTCACACCCAGTGCCTCCTCGTCGGGCAGTGCCGGCCGGTCGTCCTCGAGGTCGGCGGTGGGCACTTTCTTCCACGTGCTCTCCGGGGCTCCGAGTTCGCGCAGCAGGGCCGCACCCTGGCGCTTGGTCAGGCCGGTCAGCGGCGTGAGGTCCACACCGCCGTCGCCGTACTTGGTGAAGAACCCCGTCACGGCCTCGGCAGCGTGATCGGTGCCGACGACGAGCAGGTTCCGCTCGCCCGCGAGCGCGTACTGGGCGACCATCCGCTCGCGCGCCTTGATGTTGCCGCGGACGAAGTCGCGCAGTCGATCGACTCCGAGGGCGGTGGCAGCTGCCACGCCGGCGCCGTCCGCGGACGCCTTGATGTCCACCGTCACCGTGGTGTCGGGGCGGATGAAATCGAGCGAGATCGCCGCGTCGGCCTCGTCCGCCTGCTCGCCGTAGGGGAGTCGTACGGCCATGAACGTCGCATCGCCGCCGCCGGCACGGACGCGTTCCGCGGCGAGCTGGCACAGGCGTCCCACGAGTGTGCTGTCCTGTCCGCCACTGATGCCGAGCACGAAGCCGGCAGTTCGGGTGGCGACGGCGTAGTCGGCGAGAAAGCCCACCCGCGTGTCGATCTCCGCTGCGGGATCGATGGTCGGACGGACCTCGAGTTCGGTTCGAATGGTGTCGCGAAGGCTTGGCATGACTCAACGCTAGCGCCGATCCTCCGTGCGTGCCGGGGATGTTTGTCACCGGACGGAGCGGGAAGGACTACCGGTCCACGCATCACGTCGAGAGGAAACCCGAAGCGATATGTCGCAACACGCCGGGAACGAGGAACTCATCGAGGGCGAGGCGGCCGAACCGGAGCAGCGCGTCGACACCGACGAGGATCTCGCCGAGCTCTGTTCGGAGATCGCGGAACTCGCACTCGAACGCGACCTTCGTATCGCCACCGCCGAGTCGCTCACCGCCGGGAACATCGCTGCCAACCTGGGCCGCGCGTCGTCGTCCGGAACGTGGTTCCGCGGGTCGATCGTCGCGTACGCCAGCGAGGTGAAGTACTCGCTGTTGCAGGTGCCCCGAGGCCCCGTGGTGAGCGAGGAGGCCGCCACGGCCATGGCGAGCGGAGCGGCGTCGGCGCTCGGCGCGGATCTCGCCGTGGCCGTCACCGGTGAGGCGGGACCGGAGACGAACGAGGACGTGGAACCCGGAACGGTCTGGTTCGGCATCGCCGACCACGGGACGACCAGCGCGGAGCGCGTGATCTTCGAGGGCGACCCGAAGGACGTCCTGGCCGCGACCATCGAACGCGCGCTACGCCTGCTGCGCGACCACGCCCGGTCAGGCGCCCAGCGCGAGTAGGGCGATGTCGTCGATCGGAGAGAGGTCGGGGATGAGGGCGACCAGATCCTCGACCATCTTCGTCGTGGACAGTCCGAGGCGGGCCTGCGTGAACTGCGCGAGACCGTCCTCGCCGAACATGGTGCGCCCGTCGGGACGTGCCTCCGTGATGCCGTCCGTGTAGAGCAGCAGTGTCTGCCCCTCCTGCAACCGGAAACTGCACGCACTGAAGGTCGCGTTCGGCAGAGCGCCGACGAACATGCCTGTACTGGAACGGATCTCGTGCACCTCGCCGCGAGCGGGGTCGAGAAGCAGAGCGGGCGGGTGCCCGCCCGTCGCCAGTGTGACACGGAAGCCGCCGCGAGGATCCGGGGTGATCACACCGAACAGCACGGTGCAGAAACGCTGATGCGAGGTGTCCATCAACAACAGTCGATTGAGCTCGGCGAGCCCCTCCGTCGGATCGTCGTGATGGAGCGCCGCGGCCCGCAGGGTGTAGCGGACCAGCGAGGTCACGGCTGCCGCGCCGGCGCCGTGGCCCTGGACGTCGCCGAGGAAGAACGCCCACCGGTCCTTGCCCAGCGCGAAGACGTCGTAGAAGTCGCCGCCGACCTGCAGCGGTGACGAGGCGTGGTAGTGCGACGCGAGCGTCAGACCCTCGATGGTGGGAAGGGAGGGTGGGAGCAGCGTGCGCTGCAGCACGGCGGCGTAGTCGCCGATGATCGCGGAGTCCGCCTCGGCGCGCGTGCGGAGTTCCCGCTCGGCGCGCACGGTGGTCGCGGCCGAGAGCCGCAACTCGAACTCGTCCATCGCGATGTCGGCCAGTTCCATCAGGATGTCCGCGCGATCGTCGGACACCTTGCGCGGCACCACGTCGTAGACGTTCACCGTGCCGAGCCGGAAGCCGTCGGCGGTCACGATGGGAGCGCCGGCGTAGAAGCGGATGCCGAGATCACCGCGGACGAAGGCACTACCGGCGGTGGCCGGGTTCGCCAGGGTGTCCGACGCGACGAACGGCCCGTCGTGCGTCATCGCCATCGTGCACAGGGCGTCGTGACGTTCGGTGTGGTCCGGGAGCCCGTCGCCGTACGTGGCGGTGAACCGCACCAGGTCTGCATCGATGATGGACACGGACGCGTACGGCGCGTCGAACCAGCGGGCTGCGAGTCGGGCGATGCGGTCGAAGGCTCCGTCGGCGGCGGTGTGCTCGACGTCGTACCGGGCCAACGCGGCCAGACGTGCCGCCTCGGCGGCCTGCGCGAGGTCGGGACCGAGATCGAAGGCATCCATCGCCGTTCTCGACGTGGCACGGCGCGGGGAGTCGAACGCGTGGGACGAGAGTGCAGTCACGAAGCCTCCGGTGATACGAGAGCGGTAATGCTCTCCCCGGGGCTGGAGGAGGAGAGGCTCGCGGGGAGCCTCAGCAATCGCGTACGAGTCTACGAGACCTGATCGTCGGTGTCGATGCCGGATGTCGGTGCCACGTCCCATGCCATGGTCACGGTGGTGCCCGAGTCGGCGGACGACAGCGTGACGTCGTCCGACAGGGTCTCGATCAGCGGCAGACCGCGGCCACGGAGAGGCCCGGGCGACGAGTCGGACCACGTCCCGTGATCACGGACGGCGACCTCGAGCCGAGCGGAGTCGTAGGTGGCCTGGAGGTCGAAGACGCGTCGACCGGTGGTGGCGGCATAGGCGTGCTCGACGACGTTGGCCATCGCCTCGTAGACGGCGAGCACGATGTCGTACGTCCGCGCCGTGTCGAACGGCGTGTGCGTCAACCACGCACCGAAGCGGACGCGAGCGTCGGTGATGCGCTGCGGTTCGGCGTCGAGATCGGTGAGGGACAACTGGGTGGGGGGCTGGTGGTGCTCAGTCGTCGCGTCGTCGATCACGAGGGGAGGAGTACCCCACGCGTGCCCGGTCCTCACACCGGGAGCGCTGCTCATGCGAGGTCGTCGACGGGCGAACCGGACGTGGTGACGGCCGCGAGCGCCGCCTCGCGGGTGTCGAGCACGGGGAACGTCTCGTCGAGACCGACCAACTGCAGGGGGCGAGCGGTGGCCGCACCGCGGGCGACGACGGCGAAGGCGACGTCGTCGCCCACCGCCTGATGCGAGGTCACCAGCACGGTCATACCGGCCGACGCGAGAAAATCGACACCCGTCAGATCGATGATCAGCGCGCTCGACGCCGTGGTCCGTACGGCGTCCACCGCGTCCTGAAGAATCGGCGCGGTGGCCAGATCGAGTTCGCCCACGACTGTCAGGATCGCTGCGTCGTCGTGCCATTCGGTGTCGACACGGAATGCGTCCGTGGTGTTCTCGGCGATCGACATCGGATGTCCTGCCTTTCGGTGTTCGGTCCAGAAAGGCCATTCAAGCAGCCGAGTCCGACCGATGCCACACCGGCTCCGAGCGCCGGGTGGGGAGTTTGACGGGGTTTTTCCAGGGTATCGAGCCCCGATGAGCAGCATCGGTACGGACGGCCGACGCGTTCTCGTCGTGGGCTGGTGACAGGGCCTCACACCCGGTCCAGCTGGTCGTCCCCCGATACGTCCGCGGTGTCGGTGGCGGCCGGTTCCGGAAGCAATGACCGGTAGACCCGATCGGTGTCGACGGCGATCTGCTCCCACGAGTACCGCGCACGAGCGCGATCGGCGGCCGACATGCCGTAGCCGGTGCGTCGACCCTCGTCGTTCAGCAGGCGACGGACGGCGTCGGCGACGGCGGCAGGTGTGCGGCGATGGACCAGCACGCCGGTGACACCGTCGATCACGGTGTCGAGGAAGCCACCGACCGCGGTGGCCACCACAGGGATCCCGCACGCCATCGCCTCGAGCGGCACGATGCCGAACGGCTCGTACGTGGGAGTGCAGACCACGATGTCGGCGGAGCGGAGAAGGTCGGGCATCGCGTCGCGGGAGACCTGCCCGACCAGGCGGACGCGGTCGGCCACACCGTGGGCGACCGCGATCTGCTTCAGGCGTCGAGCCTCGTCGTCGTCCGAGACGTCGCTGCGCTCGCCGCCGGCGATGATGAGGTCGGTGTCCGGAATCGACGCGAGAGCCGCGATCGTCAGGTCGAAACCCTTGCGAGGCACCAGACGGCCGACCGCGACCAACCGCCGCCGTCGCGCGGGGCCGGGAGAGCTGACCGGCGCCGGCTGGAACTTCTCGAGGTCCACGCCGCACGGCACCACCGACACCCGTCGGCGCGGTATGCCCATCCGGACCAGTTCGGTGACCTCGTCCGAGCACGTCGCGACGACGTGATCGGCTCCGCGTGCGATGAGCCGCTCGATCTTGGGTCGGCTCAGCGGCGACGTGTCCCGCGTGCCCTGGTGCCGACGCTCGACCACACCGAGTGCGTGGAACGTCACGACGGTGGGAATCGCTAGCGGACGAGCCGCGAGCTGGGCCGCGAGCCCCGACATCCAGAAGTGGGCGTGGACCACGTCGGGTCGGTCTCGCGTCCAGCGCTCGGCCAGGCGAGAGGCGAATTCGCCCATGTGGGGCAGTAGTTCGTCCTTCGCTATTGGCTCGGGCGGACCTGCCGGAACGTGCACGACGCGGTAGCCGTGATCGACGGTGACCTCGTCGGGGAGGTCTCGGGAGTCGCGTCGAGTGAAAACCGACACGTCGTGGCCGCGGTCGACGAGGGCGACGGCGAGGCATCCGACATGGACGTTCTGCCCCCCGGCGTCGATGCCGCCCGGCGCGGCGAGCGGGCTGGAGTGTTCTGACACCATGGCGATGCGCATGAGGAGTCCGTCCCTCGGATCGTGCGTTCCGAGTCGTCGCTGGTGACTGAACGACGTCTCGCTACTGTCGGTGGTGCAAGTCGAGGTCGGCTGGTGTCCGGATCGGACAGAACGTCGGGTCCGCGAGTGTGTCGAGAGCAGGCGGGAGTACGCGCGCCGTCGAATGCCGTGAGTGATGAACACGCGGACGAGCCTCAGATTGTGGATATCCCGAATCGAGAGAAGAAAACATCCGAACGCCGATCGGCTCCGAATACCTCCTCCGCATCTGACGTGGGTGTCACTTCAGCGGATCGTGTCCCCAGTTCATCAGCGAGTAGCGCCACCGCGAGTGCTCCACGTCCTTCGAGGGGCCCTGGGCGCGGTGTCGGTGCACGTATCCGACGACCTTGCGCATCGCGGCGACGTCGTCGTCCGTGAGATCGGACTTCTTCGTGTCCAGGATCGTGGTGATGCGCCGCCCCATCTCGTGCCCCGTGGACTCACCGTCCTTCGAGTCACCGACGGACCGGGACTCGTCGGTCGTCAGCCAGTCCTCGAGTTCCTTTCGCGTCATGGTGACCGCGTCCTTCCAGTCGTCCCACACGTCGTCCACCGTCTCGTTCCTCTGTGTCATGGCGCATCGCGTTCCCCGGAAGCGAGGGCGACAATCACGATCTGTCGGCGCACCGACGAGACGGATGGACACCCGATGTGATCGCGCCCGCGTACCGCGCCCGTGCGACCATCTGCCGATGAGTGTGTTGGTGTGCTTTCATGCCCATCCCGACGACGAGGTGTTCGGCACCGGCGGGATCATGCGGTCGGCGGCCGACGCCGGCCACCGAGTGGTGCTGGTGACGGCGACGGACGGTGCGCTCGGTGAGGTGCCCGAAGGCCTGTTGACCGAGGGCGAGTCGCTGCACGATCGTCGGCAGCGCGAGCTGGAGCGATCGGCCGAGGTGCTGGGTGCGCAGCGTGTGGTCCTGCTGGGATACGCGGACTCGGGGATGGCCGGGACCGAGGGCAACACGAACCCGCACGCCTTCGCCAACGTGGATGTCGAGGAGGCCGCTCGGCGGCTCGCGGACGTTCTCGTCGAGGAGCAGGCCCGTGTCCTGACAGTCTACGACTCGCACGGTGGTTACGGCCATCCCGACCACGTGCAGGTGCACCACGTGGGGGTGCGCGCCGCGGCCATCGCCGAGGTGCCGTTCGTCTACGAGGCGACGATGAACCGTGACCGCATGCGCGAGATGATGACGGCGAACCCCAACTGGGATCCGAGCGAGAACGAGGACGCCTCGCAGCTCGACATCGAGGCGTTCGGCCTGCCCGAGTCGGAACTCACCACCGCGGTGGACGTGTCCGGTGTTCTGGCCGCCAAGCGTGCGGCGATGGTGGTGCACGAGTCGCAGATCGGTGACTTCGGCCCGTTCATCCCCATGTCGGACGAGGATCTCGCGTCCGCGTTCGGCACCGAGTGGTTCCGACGCATCGTGCCCCCGGTCGAGGCGCCCGACGCCGTGCGTGAGACCGCCCTGCCCCTGTAGTCCGGTGTTCCGGGGACGGTTTGACGGCGGGAGCGCAGGGTAGCCCGGAGTATGAGCCTCGCCACAGGAGATGTCGGAGTACGCCTCACGGTCAACGGCGAGGAGCACCGGATCGAGTGCGACGTCCGGACGACCCTCCTCGACGCGCTCCGTGAACGGCTCGGGCTGACCGGGTCGAAGAAGGGATGCGACCGCGGCCAGTGCGGGTCGTGCACGGTGCTGTCCGGTGGTCGGCGCGTGGTCAGTTGCCTGACGCTGGCCGTCGCGGCGCAGGACGACGAGATCACCACCGTCGAGGGGCTCGCCGACGGCGAGGACCTGCATCCTGTGCAGGCGTCGTTCCTCGCGCACGACGCGTTCCAGTGCGGTTACTGCACCCCCGGTCAGATCTGCTCCGCCGTCGCTGTGCTCGACGAGGTGAAGAACGGATGGCCCAGCGCCGTCACCGAGGACCTCGACAGCGTGCCGACGGCCTCGGACGCGGAGATCCGTGAACGGATGAGCGGCAACATCTGTCGGTGCGGCGCCTATCCCAACATCGTCGATGCCGTGCGAGAGAACGTCGACGGCAGATCTGATCGGACGATGGAGACGGGCGCGGAACAGTGAGAACCTTTGCGTACGACCGTGCCGCCGACGCGTCGACCATCGCGTCCGCACTCGCCGAGGGGTCCACCCGCGTGCTGGCCGGCGGAACCAACCTCGTGGATCTGATGAAGCTGGGAATCGAGACCCCGGACCGGCTCGTCGACATCACGGGTCTGGCCGTGGCGGACATCGAGTGGAACGACGGCAGTGGCGGCGGGGCGCCGGGTCTGCGCGTCGGGGCCCTCGTTCGCAACAGCGATCTGGCCGCCGACCCCGTCGTGCGTTCGCAGTTCCCCGTCCTGTCGCGCGCCGTGCTCTCGGGTGCGTCCGGTCAACTGCGGAACATGGCGACCACAGGCGGGAACCTGTTCCAGCGCACCCGCTGTCCGTACTTCATGAACGTCGACACCGCGTGCAACAAGCGCGAACCGGGCTCCGGCTGCTCGGCCTTGGACGGCGATCGGCGCAACGCCGCGGTGCTGGGCGCATCGCAGCACTGCATCGCCACCCATCCCTCGGACATGGCCGTGGGTCTCGCGGTGCTCGATCCCACTGTCACCGTCGTCGGGACCGACGGAGTGCGCGAGATCCGGTTCGCCGATCTGCATCGGCTTCCCGAGTCCGCACCCGAACGCGATTCGACTCTGCGACAGGACGAGTGGGTGACACATCTCGACATACCGCCGCTTCCACCCGGTGCGCGCTCGACCTACCGGAAGGTGCGGGACCGTGCGTCCTACGCCTTCGCGAGGGTGTCCGTCGCCGCCGTCGTGGTCGTGGAGAACGGGGTGTTCACCACGGCGCGCATCGCGCTCGGCGGAGCTGCCCACAAGCCGTGGCGGGCCACAGTAGCGGAGTCCGAGCTGCTCGGGGCGATCCCGTCCCGGAGCGGCGTGATCGCTGCGATGGAGCACGAGCTCGCGGCGGCACACACGTTCCCCGACAACGACTACAAGCTGTCGCTCCTCGCGTCGACGGTGGCCTCCACCGTGATGTCCCTCGCCGACGCGGCCGCAGACGAGGCGGCCACCCGATGACCGTCACGGGAACACCGGTCGCGCGGCTCGAGGGCCGCGACAAGGTCACCGGAGCCGCTCGGTACGCGGCGGAGTACCGGGACGTCGGCGGAGAACCGGCCCACGCGGCGATCGTCGGCGCCGCCGTTCCGGCGGGGCGCGTGCTGGACGTGGACCGCGCCTCGGCGCTGACGCTTCCGGGTGTCCTCGCCGTGCTGTGGCACGGCAATGCCCCGACGATCGGGTCCGCCGGGGACGGCGAGTTGCAGGTGCTCCAGTCCGACGTCGTCGCCTACCGCGGGCAGATCGTCGCCGTGGTCGTGGCGGAGACGTCGGAGCAGGCGACGTACGCGGCCTCCGTTCTGGACGTCACGTACGAGAGTCGACAGTGCGACAACGAATTACGGGAGCATCACCCCGGCATCTACGCACCCGAGCAGGTGAACGCGGGCTTCGACACCGATGTCGTCACCGGGGAACCGGAGCGGCGCTTCGAGGAGTCTGCGGTGTGCGTCGACGTCCGCTACACGACGCCGCCCGAACACAATGCGCCCATGGAACCGCACGCGTCGATCGCCGCGTGGAGCGAGGACGGGTCGACCCTCACGGTCTGGGACTCGACGCAGGCGCCGTCCGGAGTGGCCGGAGATCTCGCCGATCTCTTCGGCGTCGACTCGGACGCCGTGCGCGTCATCGCCCGGCACGTGGGCGGCGGCTTCGGATCGAAGGGGAGCACCCGACCGAACGCTGTCGTGGCTGCCATGGCGTCGTCCGTCGTGGGTCGGCCGGTCTCGTTCCCGGTCCCACGTCGGTCGACCTTCGACTTCGTCGGCTACCGGACGCCGACGATCCAACGGGTCCGACTGTCCGCGGACGCGAACGGCTCGATGACGGCGTTGCTGCACGATTCGCTCCAGCAGACCTCCACCGTGATGGAGTACGTGGAGCAGACCTCCGAGGGCAGTCGCCACGTGTACGACATCGACGACGTCTCGACCACGCACCGCGCGGTCGCACTGGACGTCGGGACACCACGCTGGATGCGCGCTCCCGGTGAGGCGCCCGGCATGTTCGCCCTCGAGTGCGCGGTCGACGAACTGGCCCACGCGCTCGGAACGGACCCCGTCGAGTTGCGGCTGCGGAACGAGCCGTCGGTCGACCCCGCGGACGGGCACCCCTACAGCTCGCGGACCGTCCGCGCCGTGTTCGAGGAGGGCGCGCGACGCTTCGGCTGGTCCGGGCGCGACCCGCGGCCCGCGGTGCGCCGCGAGGGGCGCACCCTCGTCGGCACCGGTGTCGCGATGGCGACCTACCCCGCGATGACATCGCCGAGCACGGCGCGGGCGACCGTCCGCGACGACGGGACGGTCGACGTGTCCGTCGCCGCGTCGGACATCGGTACCGGCGCCCGAACGGTGCTCGCCCAGATCGCAGCCGACGCGCTGGAGGTCGCGCTGGACCGGGTCCACATCCACGTCGGGGACAGTGCGCTGCCCACCGCGCCCGGCGCGGGCGGGTCCTCGGGCACGTCGTCGTGGGGCTGGGCGGTGACCAAGGCCTGTCGTGCGCTGCGCTCGGACGGAGACCTCTCACCGGGTGCGACAGCCACCGCGGACACCACCGACGACCTCGAGGAGCGTGCGGCGCTGGCGCGGCAGGCGTTCGGCGCCCATTTCGCCGAGGTGCACGTCGACGTCGACACGGGGGAGGTCCGGGTGACGCGGATGCTGGGCGTCTTCTCCGTGGGGCGCGTACTGAATCCTCGGCTGGCGCGCTCACAGCTCCTGGGCGGCATGGTGTTCGGTATCGGCATGGCACTCATGGAGGAGGGCATCGTGGATCGTCGGCACGGCGGCTTCCTCAACGCCGACCTCGCGGAGTACCACCTGCCGGTGGACGCCGACGTCGCGGACATCGAGGCGATCTGGGTCGAGGAGCACGACGACGATCTGAATCCGATGGGCAGCAAGGGGATCGGTGAGATCGGCATCGTGGGGTCGCCCGCCGCCATCGCCAACGCGGTGTTCCACGCGTGCGGTGTCCGGGTGCGAGACCTGCCCATCACTCTCGACACCCTGATCGAGCGGATGGACCCCGCGCTGCGCCTGTGACCGCCCGGTCAGCCCAGCAGATCGTCCAGGCGCTCGTAGCCCTCGCGCATGCCCTTCTCCATCCCGCTCGCCGCCATCGAGTCCCGCGCCTCCATCGTCGGGTACACCGAGTGGCCCTCCAGCCGGCAGCGGTCACCCAGGTCGACGAACGTGAGGAACTCGATGCTCACCACGTCGGGGAAGCCCTCGTACTCGAAGGTCTGCACGGCCAACTCGTCCGTCCGCACCGTGTGGAACACGCCGTGGAAGGCGTACTCCGCACCACCGGGATCACGGTGGACGTAGCGGTACCGGCCACCGCTGCGGAAGTCGTACTCCTCGACCGACATCTCGTAGCCGGCGGGACCGAGCCAGCGGGCCACCAGTTCGGGCTCCGCGTGGGCCCGGAAGACCGCGGACACGGGTGCGTCGAACTGGCGCCGGACATCGATGAACGGCAGACCTGCCGGTGAGTGGATGTGCAGAGCCCTGTCGCCGGTTCCGGTCATCGTGGTCTCCTCGATCTCGGGTGGCGGGGAGGTCCAGTGTGAATCAGTGCTGGTGGTCGGTCGTGTGGATTCGAGAAGAACGGAAGGTGGTAGACACATCGGGACATGATCGCCGGTTCCACCGCGGCGAGGGTGTCTGCCATCACACTGCCGCGACAGCTCGGGGGACCCACGTGCGCATCGCTCTGCTGTCCTACCGGAGCAAGCCCCACGTCGGCGGTCAGGGTGTCTACGTCGCGCGTCTGAGCCGAGCGCTGGTGGACGAGGGGCACGAGGTGGAGGTGTTCTCCGGTCAGCCGTATCCCGATCTCGACCCGCGGGTGCGGCTCACCCGGGTACCGAGCCTCGACCTCTATCGGGACGACGATCCGTTCCGGACCCCGCGGCCCTCCGAGATCCGCGACCTGGTCGACGTGTCCGAGGTGCTGACCATGTGGACGGCCGGGTTCCCGGAGCCCCGCACGTTCGGGGCACGCGCCGCTCGTCTGCTGCGCGCGCGAGCCGACGAGTTCGACGTGGTGCACGACAACCAGTCGCTGAGCTACGGACTTCTGCGCATCCCGTTGCCGCTCGTGGCCACCATTCATCACCCCATCACCCGCGACCGCGCCCTCGACCTCGCGGCGGCGCCGTGGCGACGACGGATCACCGTGCGGCGCTGGTACGGCTTCCTCACCATGCAGCGGCGGGTGGCGCGCCGGATCCCGCGGTTGCTGACCGTGTCCCGCTCGTCCGCGGTGGATATCGTGGGCGCCTTCGGTGTCGCTCCGGGTGCGGTGACGGTGGTGCCGCTCGGGGTCGACACCACCGTGTTCACCCCCGGCGCGGCGCCGCGAGTGTCCGGCCGCATCGTCGCGGTCGCGAGTGCCGACGTCGCACTCAAGGGCGTGCGGCACCTCCTCGAGGCGGTCGCCAAGATCCGCACCGAGCGGGAGGTCGAACTCGAACTGGTGTCGAAGGTGGACCCGGCAGGGCCGACCCGGACGTTGATCGACGATCTCGGAATCGACGACATCGTGCGGACGCGGAGCGGTCTCGACGACGCCGAGCTGGCCCGCGTGCTGGCGTCGGCCGACGTGGCCTGCGTGCCGTCGCTGTACGAGGGCTTCTCGCTCCCGACCATCGAGGCCATGGCCTGCGCGACCCCCCTGGTGGTGAGCCGCACCGGGGCGATCCCCGAGGTCGTGGGGCCCGACGGGCTCTGCGCCGATCTGGTGCCCCCCGGTGACAGCGATGCCCTGGCGCGGGCATTGATGCGCGCGCTGGACGACGAGCCCCGCCGACGCGCCATGGGCGAGCGCGGGCGGGAACGAGCCACGCAGACCTACGGCTGGCCGGCGGTGGCCGCCGCCACCGTCGCGGAGTACGAGAAGGCGATCGCCGATCGCCGTGGACGAGGGAATCGAGAGACGACATGCTGACGATGGACTTCGACCGGCTCGGCTTCGGTGCGGGCGATCGCGTCATCGACATCGGGTGCGGCCAGGGGCGTCACTCCTACGAGTTGTACCGCCGCGGGGCCCACGTCACCGCCTTCGACCAGAACGCGGACGAACTCGACGAGGTCAAGGTCATGTTCGGCGCGATGGCCGAGGAGAAGCAGGTACCGGAGTCCGCCACGGCGGAGACGGTCGTCGGCGACGCGCTGTCCCTGCCGTTCCCGGACGAGTGGTTCGACGGGGTGATCGTGTCCGAGATGCTCGAGCACGTGCCGGACGATGCGTCGGCCATCGCCGAGATCGCTCGCGTGGTGCGCCCCGGCGGCACGGTGGCGGTGAGTGTGCCGCGCTGGTTACCCGAGCGGGTCTGCTGGTCTCTCTCCGACGAGTACCACGCGAACGAGGGCGGCCACGTGCGGATCTACCGTGCGAGTGACTTGGCGGCGTCGCTCACCGCGGCAGGCCTCGAGGTCACGCACACCCACCACGCGCACGCACTGCACGCTCCGTACTGGTGGCTCAAGTGCGCGGTCGGGGTGCGGAACGATGATCACCCGCTCGTGCGCGGCTATCACTCGATGTTGGTGTGGGACATGATGAAGGCCCCGCGTACCACCCGAGTGCTCGAGCAGGTCCTGAATCCCGTCATCGGCAAGTCCGTGGTGATCTATCTGCGCAAGCCGCAGACCGGGATCGGCGGACCGGGGGCCGGGCGTGGCGCTCACTGATCACGTGACGCCGTCGGTTCCGGGAATCCTGTCCGCCGAGCAGTGTCTCGCCAGTGCGCGCAGCATCGCCGCCGTCCAGGTCCGATCCGGGGCGATTCCGTGGTCCGAGGGCGGGCACCTCGACCCGTGGGACCACGTCGAATCGGCGATGGCGCTCAGTGCGGCGGGCCTCGTCGAGGAGGCGGACGCCGCGTACGAGTGGTCGCGGCGCACGCAGCGCAGTGACGGCACCTGGCCGATCCGGCTGCGCGGCGACGTCGTGGAGGACGCCGGCGCCGACACCAACTTCTGCGCGTACATCGCGGTGGGAGTGTGGCACCACTTCCTCGTCACCGGCGACGACAACTTCGCCCTCGCCCTGTGGCCCACCGTGCGCCGCGCCGTCGACTTCGTCCTCGGCCTGCAGACCGACCGCGGCGAGATCGCCTGGGCCGCAGGGCCGAACGGATCACGTGCCGAGGCGCTGCTCACCGGGAACGCCAGCATCCACCACAGTCTGCGGTGCGCGTTGGCACTCGCGGCGTACATCGGCGACCCGCAGCCGGACTGGGAGGTCGCCGTCGGCCGGCTGGGTCATGTTCTGCGGCATCATCTCTCGGCTTTCACGCCGAAGCCGTCGTACTCCATGGACTGGTACTACCCGATCCTGGGCGGCGCCGTGCGCGGCCCGGCGGCCGGGCGGCGCATCGACGACCGGTGGTCGGACTTCGTCGTGGAGGGGCTCGGTATCCGCTGTGTCGACGATCGGCCTTGGGTCACCGGTGCCGAGACGTGTGAACTGGTCCTGACTCTCGACGCGATGGACCGGGTCGACGTGGCCACGGACCTGCTCGGAAACATGCAGCACCTGCGGGAGGACGACGGGTCGTACTGGACCGGGCTGGTCTACGCGGACGGCAAGCGGTGGCCCGTCGAGAGGACGACGTGGACCACCGGAGCCATGATCCTGGCGGCCGACGCCCTGTCCCGGTCCAGTGCCGGATCCGGAATCTTCCGAGGAGACGATCTGCCCGTCGGACTCTCCGGTGCGCATCGCAGCTGCGGCTGCGCGGGGGAGTTCTACCCGGCGAGCGTGCCCGGCTGACCCGAGGTCCGCACCAGGACGCGCAGTGAGCCGATCACGCGGTTCTCGGTGAACATGCCGCTGTCGAGGGCGCGCCGGTAGATGCGGTACGGGGCCTGCCCGCCGTCCGCCGGATCCGGGAACACGTCGTGGATGAGCAGGGCGCCTCCGACCGCGACCCACGGTGCCCACCCCTGGAAATCGACGGTGGCCGCCTCGTCGGTGTGACCGCCGTCGATGAACAACACGTCGACAGGGTGCTTCCACAGTGCGGCGACGTCGCCGGAACGGCCGACGACGGCGACGACGACGTCCTCGAGGCCCGCCCCCGCCAGGGTGCGCCGGAATCGTCCGAGAGTGTCCAACGCACCGGTGGCGGGGTCGACGAGCGTGGTGTCGTGGTACTCCCAGCCGACCTGGTGCTCTTCGGATCCGTGGTGGTGGTCGACGGTGACCACACGGCCGCCCGTGGCGCGTGCCGCGGCGCCGAGGTACACGGTCGACTTGCCGCAGTAGGTGCCGATCTCCACCACCACGCCGTCGCCCAGGAACTCGGCGGTGGCGTCGAAGAGTGCGAGTCCCTCGTCGGCGGGCATGAATCCTGTTGCCGCTTCCGCGAACTCGCGCAGGTCGGCGGGCATGACGGGACGTGCGGGGGTGTCGGTCACACGGGCGAGCCTAGCTGGTCGAACACCTTGCCCGGGTTGAGGATGCCCTGCGGATCGAGTGCTCCCTTGACCGCGCGGTGCATGGCGAGGACCACCGGATCGAGCTCCTGGACGAGTCCGTGCATCTTGAGCAGGCCGACACCGTGCTCGCCGGTGACCGTGCCACCGAGGGCGAGCGCGGCGTCGATGATCTCGGCGAACGCCGCCTGCGAGCGAGCTCGGGCGGCGTCGTCTCCCGGGGGTGTGATGAGCAGGGGATGCAGGTTGCCGTCGCCGGCGTGGGCGATGTTGGCGATGACGACGTCGTGGGCGATGCCGATCTTCTCGATCCGCGAGAGCATCTCCGGGACATGCCGTTTGGGGACGCACACGTCCTCGGTGAGCACCGGGCCCAGTCGTTCCATGGCCGGGTAGGCCAGGCGCCGCGCCGCGAAGAGCGCGTCCGCCTCCTCCTGATCGGTGGACACCGCCGACCAGGTGGCGCCGCCCTCGTCGAAGCAGGCGAGCATTTTCTCCGCCTCCTGGTCACCGATCTGCCCGGGGGTGTCCACGCGGCCGAGCAGCACCACTTCGGCGTCGACGGACAGTCCCATGTTCTTCCACGCGTCCACCGCGAGGAGGCACTGTTTGTCCACCAGTTCCAGAGCGGAGGGGGTGAGCCCGGCGGCGGCGACGGCGGCGACCGCTCGGCCCGCGTCGACGATCGAGTCGAAGTAGCCGGCGACGGTCCGTTGCGGGTCCTGCAGGGGGCGCAGTTTGACGGTGATCTCGGTGATGACGCCGAGTGTTCCTTCCGAGCCGACCATCAGTCCGGCGAGGTCGTACCCCGCGACGCCCTTCGCGGTGCGTCGGCCGAGTCGGACCTTCTCACCGGTGCCCGTGACCACCTCCATGCCCATGACGTAGTCGCGGGTCACGCCGTACTTGACGCAGCACAGGCCGCCGGCGTTGGTGGCGACGTTGCCGCCGATGGTCGACCACGGCGAACTCGCCGGATCCGGTGGGTACCAGAGGCCGACCTCCGCGACGGCAGCGCGCAGATCGTCGTTGATCACGCCCGGTTGCACGACGGCGTACCGCTCGAGGTGATCGATCTCGGTGATCGCGGTCATGCGGTCGAGAGCGAGGACGATGCACCCCGCGGTGGCGTTCGCACCCCCGGAGAGCCCTGTTCCGGCGCCGCGGGTCACGACGGCGGTGCCGTGGTCGAGGCACGCCCGTACCGTTGCCTGGACCTCGTCGGCCGTGGCGGGACGCACCACCGCGAGAGGGGTCGCGGACGGCGCCCACTCGGCCTCGTCGTGCTGGTAGGACGCCATGACGTCGGGATCGAGCACCACCCGATCGGCGGGGAGTACGGCGAGCAGGGCATCGACGATCATCGGTCGAGCGTAGCGCCGGGCGACCGTCCTCCGACCGGATCCCGCCCCCCTCTTCGGAGGGTGGTGGGAGTGGTTCAGGTCACATACGTTCCTCCTCGAGTCCGACGATTCGGACGATCCTCACCTCGGATGGAGAACCATGACCACAGTTTCGCCGGACGACGCGACGGCGCGCGCCACCTCGGCACCGCCCGTCGCGGCATCGCCCGCCACGAGCGTCCGCAAGGTGGCCGTCGCCAGCGGTATCGGAACGACCATCGAGTTCTACGACTTCTTCATCTACGGCACCGCGGCCGCGCTGGTGTTCCCGACGGTGTTCTTCCCGGCACTGGGATCGACGGCCGGCACCGTGGCCTCCTTCGCCACCTTCGCCGTCGCCTTCATCGCGCGCCCCGCGGGCGCCGTGCTGTTCGGCCACTTCGGCGACCGCATCGGTCGCAAGAAGACGCTGATCTCGACGCTGCTGCTGATGGGTGTCTCCACCTTCGTCATCGGGCTGCTCCCCGGTGCCGCGACCATCGGCGTCGCCGCACCGATCATCCTGGTGGTGTTGCGATTCGGGCAGGGCTTCGCCGTCGGCGGCGAGTGGGCGGGAGCGACGCTGCTGACCGCCGAGTACGCGCCGGCGAAGCGGCGCGGCTTCTACGGCATGTTCCCGCAGCTCGGTCCGGCCGCCGCCTTCATCCTCTCCAGCGCGACGTTCCTGGTGACCGGCGCCGTGTTCGGCGACACCAACGACACGTTCCTGGACTACGGCTGGCGGATCCCGTTCCTCTTCAGCGCCGTGCTGGTGCTGATCGGTCTCTACATGCGCCTGGCGATCGAGGAGACGCCGGTGTTCAAGGCCGATCAGGCCGCCGCAGCGGCGACGCCGTCCGCTCCCACCCGGCTCCCGGTGCTCGAGGCGTGGCACGTGCAGAAGCGCGAGGTGCTGCTCGCGGCCGGCGCGCTGGCGTCGCTGTTCTCGCTCTTCTACATGGGCACCGCGTATCTCACGAGCTACGGCACGAAGACCCTCGGCTTCGACCGGCCGTTCGTGCTGTGGACCGGGATCGTCGGCGCGGTGATCTTCGGCATCACCATCGCGTTGTCGGCCACCTTCTCGGACCGGGTGGGTCGGCGCAAGGTCATCATGGTCTCCTGCGCGGTGGCCGTTCCGTGGTCGCTCGCCCTGTTCCCGATCCTCGACTCGGGTTCGAGTACGGCGTACGTGATCGCGATGTGCGTGACCCTGTCCATCTTCGGTATCGCCTACGGCCCCACCGGTGCGCTGCTGCCCGAGCTCTTCCAGACCCGATTCCGGTACACCGGTGCCGGTCTCGGCTACAACCTCGCCGGCGTCCTGGGCGGTGCGATCCCGCCGCTGCTGGCCGCGCCCTTGACGGCGGAGTTCGGCAGTATCGCCGTGGGCGTCATGCTGGCGCTCCTGTCGGTGCTCAGTCTGGTCTGCACGCGAGCGCTGGTGGAGACGAAGAACAACGACCTGACCTGACCCCATGACGACGAATCCGGTGCAGAGATCCGCGTTCACCGCGGATGTCTGCACCGGATCTCGTGTGCATGGAGGCTAGCGAGTGCCGCCCTCGGCGTACTCGGCGATCGCGTCGATGTTCGTCGAGTCGATGAAGGCCGGGCCGGTCAGGACCGGCGTACCGCCGCCGATGGTGTTGCCGTTGTTCAGGTACAGCCACAGCGAGTCGACGGCCAGGTAGCCCTGGAGGTACGGCTGCTGATCGACGGCCCACGCGACGTCGCCGCTCTGGATGGCCTCGACGAGTGCGGCGTTGGTGTCGAAGGTGACCACCGTGGCCTCGGAGTTCGCGTTCGCCTTGGACTGCACCGCGGTCAGTGCGATGGGAGCGCCGAGGGCGACGATGTGGTCGATGGTCGGATCCTGCTGCAGCTTGGCCGTGATGGTGGCCTCGACGGACGGCATGTCCTTGCTGTTGACGTTCAGGATCTCGGTGGAACCACCGGTGAAGCCCTGCGACACACCGGCGCAACGGGATTCGAGGGCGACCTGGCCCTGCTCCTGGATGATGCAGAGGGTCTTCTTCGCACCCTCGGTGGTCAGACGCGCACCGACCGCCTGGCCGGCGATGGTCTCGTCCTGGCCGAAGTACTGCTGGACGCCCTGGTCCTTCCACGCGTCGTAGCCGGAGTTGAAGGCGACGACCGGGATGCCGGCGGCCGTGGCGGCCTCGACGGCGGGTGCCATGGCGTCGGGCTTGGCCAGTGTGACCGCGATGCCGTCGACGTCGGAGTCGATGGCGCTCTGCACCAGGTTGGCCTGGTTCGGTGCCTCGGGATCGGCCGAGTAGCGCAGCTCGATGTTGTCCTTGGCCGCAGCCGCCTCGGCGCCCTTGCGGATGAGGTCCCAGAACGTGTCACCGGGAACCTCGTGCGTGATCATCGCGATCGTGGCGCGCGGGGTGTCGGCCGTGCCGGCGTTGCCGCCGCCGTCACCGGAGGACTCCGGTGCGCCGCCCGAACTGGAGCAGCCCGCTGCCAGGCTGACGCTCAGTGCCACGCCGAGAGCGACAGCAGTGCCCCGACGGGTGAAATGACGTGTCATTCGGTCTCTTTCTCGAACGCCGACGAGAGAACAACGCGGCGACATGCTGGGTACGACTGGAATGGATCGAGCCGGTGACCTGTTCGGTCACGGCCCGACATATGTGTAATCCACATCACAAGGGAAGTCAATAGTTTGTTCGGACAATACGTCCGCAGCGAGGCGAGCCGTCAGGATCCAGGCCCGGCCGCGATCATCGCCAGGACGGCCGGGCGATCGAGCTTGCCGCGGGCCGTGCGGGGGAGTGCCGGCACCGTGACCACGCGGGTGGGCATCGCGGGTGCCTCGAGGTGCGCGCGCAGATGACGCCGTAGGGCGGTGCGGTCGACCGGCTCCGAGACGGTGATCGCCGCGACCGGGACGTGCCCCATCCTCGGATCCGGTTCGCCCACACAGGCCGCGTCGAGCACGCCGGGAAACCCGCGCAGGGCGGTCTCCACATCGAGTGGCTCCACCTTGAGGCCGCCGCGCACGATCGTGTCGGAACTGCGGCCCGCGAGAAACAGCCACCCGCCGCGGATCTCGCCCCGATCACCCACGCTCGTCCACCCGTCCACCGGCCCGTCGGACGGTTCCGCGTGACCCGGGTGGGTCAGGTATCCGTCGAACAGCATGTCGCTGTGCACGCTGACCACGCCGTCCACGGTTCTCGTGCGGACACCCGAGACGAGCCGCCCGGCGGAGCCGTCGGGAACCGGTTCGGTGGAGGAGTCCACGGCCACCAACGACAGTTCCGAGGCGCCGTAGAAGTGCACGAGCCGAGCGCCGGGAACGCGAGCGAACAGGGCGTCGCGACCGGAGCGCGGCCAGAAAGCACCCGAGGACAACACCTCCCGGACCTGCGCGAGCCGCGGTCGGGTGGACACGGCGATGTCGTGCGCGAGGGTGGGCACGGTGTAGATGTGCGTCGGGTCGACGTCTTTCGCAGCGGACCACGACTCGAGGGGCCGTAGGTCCACGGCAGCACCTCGCGTGAGCGCGTGCACCAGTCCGTAGAGGAAGTGGGTGTGGTCCAGGACGCCCGGTGCGGCCACCCGGGAGTGCCGGTCCACGGTGAACTCCTCGTCGGACCGATCGAGCGTGCGCGACCACGACCGCCGCGAGCGGACGAACAGCTTGGGGGTGCCCGACGTGCCGGACGTCAACCCCGCCAACAATTCTCCGGCCTCGTCCGGTGCCGGGAGGGGTACCGCGGGCGCGGCCGCGAGGTCCTCGGGCGAGGTGAGCGTGCCGGTGACGCCGAGTCGGCGCAGCCGGGTCCGTCCGCGCTCGGTGGCGATCACCGCAGCGGGGCGACCGATCTCGAGAACCGATGCGAGGTGGTCGGGAAGCAGGTGGCGGTGCAGGAGCACGAGCGAGCAACCCGCGCGGATCGCACCGAGAACCGTGACGACGGAACCGAGATCGGACGCAGGGAGGACGGCCACTCGCTCCGCGCCGACCAGGCGTGCGGCGACGCGTCCCGAGCGATCCCACATCTCGCGGTAGGTGAGGCTGCCGTCCGCGGCGACGACCGCGAGCGAGTCCGGACGATCACGGGCGCGACGACCGATGCGCTGGTCGATCGAGTCCGTGGTCACGCGTCCTCGTCCCGGTCGTCGTCCACACCGCGGGCGACGAGACTGTCTCCCAACGCGTCCGCGGTCCGCAGCGCACGGACCACCACGGGTGTCGCGAGCGCGGTCATCGACCACTGCAGTCCGCGGGCCTTCCGCGCGTCGGAGACCTCGTGCACGATGCCGGTGAGGAGGGGGACGAGCCGGATCGTCAGTGCCAACAGCAATCCGATGCGGTCGGGGTCGACGCCGAAGCGCCGCAACGGTTCCAGGACCCGTCCGCACACGTCGAGCATCGCGGTCACCCGAGTGGTGAGGGTGACCAGACTCGCCGCGGCCACCGTGACGACGAGGATCCCGCACACGACCACGGCGCGGGCCGGGGTCGTGATGATCACCTGGAACACCGCGATGATCGCGATCATCCAGAAGAGCGGCCGGATCTGCGCGAGGGCGGTCCGCGGGCCGATGCCGCCGATCCCGAAGAGAACGGCGACCACGCCGGCAGCGACCGCGACATCGACCGGCCGGCGCACGAGGGCGATGACCGCGATGACGCCGACCATGAGGAGAAGAAGTTTCCACCCGGCCGGAAGCCGGTGCAGGAGCGAGTGACCGGGGCGGTAGAGGCCGATCATTCGAGCAGCGCCTCGTACGCGGGCAGGGCGTCGGCGGGCCGTCCGTCGTGGGCGACCCGAGCGTCGTGGATCACGATGACGCGATCGAAGTTCGTCAGGAGATCGAGGTGGTGCGTCACCACGACGACCTGTTGCTCGAGAGTGTCGAACACCGCACCGACCTTGCGGGAGTTGCGGAGATCGAGAAGCGTGGTGGGTTCGTCGGCCACCAGGACCTCGGGTCGGCGGATCAGCACCGCGCCGATCGCCAACATCTGCTTCTGTCCGCCGGACAACAGGTGCGCGGGATGATCGGCGTGACCGGCCAGCCCGAAACGGTCGAGCATGTCGGCGACGCGGCCGGACACCTCCTCCTTCGACGCCCCGGTGCGGCGCAGGGAGAACGCCAGATCCTCGGCGACGGTCGGCATCACGATCTGGTTGTCCGGGTCCGTGAACACGAACCCGACCTTCCGTCGCACCTGTCCACCCTTGCGCGCGACGTTCAGGCCGTCGACGGTGACGGTGCCGGAACTCGGCGACACCAGACCGTTGATCATGCGGGCCAATGTCGACTTCCCGGAGCCGTTGGATCCGACGATGCCGACGCGGTGTTCGGTGATCTCGAGGTCGATGTCGCGCAGCACGGGCCGATCGCCGTATCCGTGCGAGACGTGATCGAACCGGATCACGCTCATGCTCCGACTCGTTCCACGAGCATGGCGATGCCCTGACCGCCGCCGATGGCGCACACCGCCAGACCGAGAGCAGGGGAGTCGGTCGCGGTCATCTGCCCAGCCAACCGGACGAGGAGAATCGCTCCGGAGGCGCCCCACGGGTGCCCGAGCGCGATGGCACCTCCGTGCGGGCACACGATGTCCGGATCGATGCCCAGCCGGTCGACGGCCGCCAGGGCCACCGACGCGAAGGCCTCGGTGATCTCGACGATGCCGACGTCGGACAGAGCCGCTCCGCAACGGTCGAGGACGGCGCGGACCGCGGGCACGGGGGACAGTCCGGGGAGTGCGGGATCCGTCCCGGCGACGGCCCAGCCGAGTACCCGAAGGGCAGGGCCGTCGGCCCGGTCCGCGGTCGTCACGGCGAGCACGGCCGCGCCGTCGGAGATGCCGCACGAGTTGCCCGCGGTGGCGGTGCCCTCGGGGGAGAACGCCGGGCGCAGCCTGCTCAGACGCGCCGCGGTGAGTCCGCTGCGCACCCGCTCGTCCCGGTCGATCCCGGCGACGGTGACGATCTCCGCCGAGAAGTCCGTCTGCGACGCGAGTCGGTGCGAGCGTTCGGCGTACGCGTCCTGTCGTGCCCGGTCGATGCCGAGGGTGCGGGCGAGATCGTCCGCGGCCGTGCCCATGTCGGGGTCCGGATGACCGCGCGGGGTGAACGGTGCGCGCGTGTACCGCTGCGGACCCGCGTCGCCGACCGGGGCGTGGAAGCGCCACGGGGCCGTGCTCGCCGATTCGACTCCCCCCGCGAGGATCAGGGCGTCGTCACCCGCGCGGACACGGGACGAGGCCACGGCCACGGCGTCGAGGCCCGAACCGCACTGGCGGTCGACCGTCACGCCGGGGACGTGGTGACCGAGACCGGCCTGCAGCGCAGCGACCCGAGCGAGGTCGCCGCCGGGACCGAGGCAGTTGCCCAGGACCACGTCGTCGATGCGCCCGAGATGCTGCACCCGGCGAGCGACGTCGGCGATGACGGGTGCCGCGAGATCGGCGGCCGTCAGGTCGGCGAACGCATGCCCCGCCGTGCCGATCGCCGTCCGCCTTCCCGCCAGCAGGATCGGATCGCGCGGGGACGAGCGCACCATGTCAGGCGGCGGACCCGACGGTCGCGCGACGCCGCGGCGCGACGAGACCGGGGTAGGCGCGGTGCACGCCCTTCGCGACGACGGTGGCGACGACGACCTTCACCGCGTCGCCGGGAACGTAGGCGCCCGTGGACGCGATGGCCGCCCCGACACCGAGGTCGGTGCGCACCAGGAGGCCGAGGACGCCGAAGACGTAGATGACGGCGATGCCGCCCACGGCGTTGACGAGCAGACCGGCCCACAGCGGGTAGGACGGGACGATCAGCCGCGTGAGCGCGCCGATGACGAAGGCGCCCACGACCCACCCGACGAGGTACCCGACGCTGGGCGCAGCGAAGACGCCGAGCCCGCCGCGTCCGCCGGCGAGCAACGGCAGGCCGATCGCGACGAGTGCGAGCAGGACCAGTACCGCCGCCGCACCCTTGCGGGCACCGAGAACCGCGCCCGCGGCGATGACTCCGAGGGTCTGCAGGGTGATGGGCACACCGCTGATGCCGACCGTGATGGAGCCGGGAAGGCCGAGTGCCGCGATCAGAGCCGCGAAGACGGCGACCTGAGCGAGGTCACGAGCCGAGAAACGAGGGGACACGGTCGGGACTCCTGTGCGTGGCGTGAGCGAGAACCACTTGAACGGTGTTCAAGTGCGCGGAGTCACGCTAGTGGTGTGGTTGCGCGCGGTGCAACTCCCCGTCGTGTCACAGCGACGCGACGAGGGCGTTCAGAGTGGCGGAGCTGCTGTGCGCGGGGTGCCACCCGAGGTCGCGCTTGGCCTTCGAGGTGTCCATGACGACGGACGTCCGACCCACGTGCACCCACTCCACCATTGACGGGACGAAGGGGAGGGTGCGGATCACCGCCGAGGCCGCGGACCCGAGGAGGGACGGCACCCGCACCGGGAAGGCGCCCAGCGCGGCCGCCACCTGCGACAGGGACACCACCCCGTCGCCCGCGATGTTGTACGGGCCGGGAGGTGCGTGCGTGGTCGCAGCGAGCGCGATGGCCGTCGCCACATCGTCGTGGTGCACCAGTTGCAGCGGATGCCCCGGGTCGGGGAACACCGGACGCACCGCGCCGACCACGGCCCCCAGTGGTGCGGGGAGCTGGGCCGCGATCGAGCGCCACGGCATGGAGTCGGCCAGGGCGGGCGCTTTCGGGCCGGCGACGATGCACGGCCGCAGGACGTACACCTCGAGGTCCGATCCCGCGGTGACCTCGTCGAGGACCTCCTCGAGTTCGGCCTTCTGCTCGGAGTAGTAGTGCTCCTTCGATCCGCGCGTCGGCGTGTCCTCCGTCAGCGGCACCCGGTTGTCCGAGTGATAGCCGTACGCGGCGACGGACGAGGTGTAGACGAGCCGTGTCGGCTTCGCGGCGGCCACCGTCGCCTCGAAGACGGTGCGCGTTCCGGCCAGGTTGATCCGTGAACTCTCGGCACGAGACCCCATGATGAGGAAGGCGAGGTGCACCACGACATCCGCCTCGGCGACGAAGGCGTCCACCGCCTCACGATCGAGAATGTCGCCCTGCCGGTACTCCGTCTTGGTCCAGCCGTGCTCGGCCACGTCGAACGGTCGTCGCGCCATGCCGAGGATGCGGTCCACGGCGGGATCGCGCTCGAGCGCGTCCACCGCCGACATCCCGATCTCGCCGGTCGGACCGGTCACTGCCACTGTGAGTCCCATGGGTCGATGATGCCCGCTGACGTCGAGATTCACGCGGGGTTCGGTCGGAGTGGGAGACTGCGACGATGCAGGATCCGGACCATGTTCTCGGCGCGCTGCGTCGCTCTCCCGACGTCGAGGCGCCCAATCTCCATGCCGTCGACGCCTCCGACCGGCTGATCCTGGCCGAGGCCGCCGAGTCGACCTCCACCGCCGCGCCCGGGACGGTCGTGGTGATCGGCGACCGGTACGGCGCGCTGACCCTCGGGGCCGCTGCCGCGCACGGCCTCACCGGCATTCGCGTGCACCAGGATCCCCTCACCTCGGAGCTCGCGCTGGCTCGCAACGCCGGCACGCTCGGCCTTGGCGACGTGTACACGAACCACGCGTTGGATCGGGAGTTGCTCGACGGTGCGACCGTGGTGCTGCTGCAGCTTCCCCGCGTCCTCGCCGAGCTCACCGAGATCGCCGAAGCCGTTGCCCGATGGGCGGATCCGTCTGTCCGCGTCATCTCGGCGGGTCGACTCAAACACATGAGTCGGTCGATGAACGACGTCCTCGCCGCGAACTTCACCGACGTGGCGGCCACCCGCGCGGTGCAGAAGTCCCGCGGGTTGGTGGCGACCGGGCCGCTACCTCGCGAGAACGCGACGTACCCCGTGTCGACCGTCCTCGCCGATCTGGACCTCACCGTGGTCGCCCACGGCGCCGTCTTCTCCGGGGACCGGCTGGACATCGGCACGCGGTACCTGTGCACGTTCCTCGACCGGATGGCGCCCGACGCGCGCCGCATCGTCGACCTGGGGTGCGGGACCGGCATTCTGGCAGCCCTCGCCGCGCGCCTACGGCCGGACGCGGAGGTGGTCGCCACAGATCGTTCGACCGCGGCGGTGGCGTCGGCGGCGGCCACTGCGGAGGCGTCCGGCGTGCGAGTGACGGCGCGTCGGGACGACGCCATGGCGTCGGAGGCGCCCGCGAGCGCCGACGTGATCCTGTGCAATCCGCCGTTCCACGAGAACGCGGCCGTGCACACCGGGGGAGCAGAGAAGCTGTTCGCAGCAGCACGGACCGTCCTGCGCCCCGGCGGCGAGCTGTGGGCGGTGCACAACTCACACCTGCGATTCCGCTCCATGCTCGCGCGCATGGTGGGGCCGACGGAGGTGATGGGCCGCAACGACAAATTCACCGTCACCCGGTCGATCAGGTGACGGTGAACCGGTCGGCCGCACAGATCAGGCGGGCGTGACTCAGTCGAAGTAGGAGCCCGCGTCCTCGGGGGTCCCGTCGATCTGGCCACGGTGTGTCGCGGAGTTCTCCACCACGACACCGTCCACCACGTCCGCGTCCTTCACTGCGGTACCGTCGGTGCCGTCGTCCTCCGTGGCATCCGCGATGTAGTCGTTCTCGTCGTCGCTGTCGACGACTCGGTCCACCAGTTCCTCGGTCAGGTCGTCGTCGGGTGTCGCCGCCACGGGGACGTCGAGTTCCTCCTCGAGCGGGACGTCCGGCACTTCCTCGGCCAGCTTCTGGTCGAGGCTCTCACCCTCCCGTGCCTCACGCTCGGTGGTGCCGAACTTGTCGGCCTCGGTCCACGAGTCCGGCGGGGTGACCACGTCGTCGACGTCGTCCGTGCCTCGGATCTCGTCCGAGTCGAGACTCTCACTCTGGTCCAGCGTGTCTCCGGGTCCGTCTTCGATGCTCATGAGGGAGAAGGTGCCCGGATCACTCGAGCGACAAACGTGAGCGGACAAACGTGTGCGGACCGTGTGTACTGATGCGGTACTGCGCTGGGGGAACGGCGACGTTCGCCCGGTACAGTCCGTTTTGTCCGATGGGAACTTTTCCGTCGCATCCGAACGTTGAGAGATACACAGGCTCCACCACACGAAAGGGATGAGACACGGTGCGCACTTCCAGCAACCCGGTGTTCCGCAATCTGCCCAAGCAGGCGGGAGGCGGATATGCCTCCTTCGGTTCGGCCGCCGCCGGTGCCGGTGCGGTCACCCAGCAGTACGGCTCCCCGCAGGGACAGCCGCAGCCGTACCAGACCGGTCCGCAGCAGCGTGCGATGACGATCGACGACGTCGTCACCAAGACGGCCACCACCCTCGGTGTCCTCACGGTGTTCGCCATCGCGTCCTACGTGCTCGCGAGCAACAACCCCGGCCTGGCCCCGATGTTCGTCATCGGCGGCGGACTCATCGGCTTCGTCCTCGTCCTCGTGGCGACGTTCGGCCGCAAGATGGACAGCGCGCCCCTGGTGCTCGCGTACGCGGCCTTCGAGGGCGTGTTCCTCGGTGCCCTGTCGCTTCTCTTCACGGGTCCGATGTTCGGTGTCAGCAATGGCAGTTCCCTCATCGTGCAAGCGGTGCTCGGTACGTTCGGCGTGTTCTTCGGCATGCTGATCGTCTACAAGACCGGCGCGATCCGCGTGACCCCTCGCTTGACCCGCATGATCGTCGGCGCCCTCATCGGCGTGGTCGTGCTGATGCTCGGCAACCTGATCGCCAGCTTCTTCATGGACGGCGGCTTCGGTCTGCGCGACGGCGGACCGATCGCCATCATCTTCAGCCTCGTCTGCATCGGCCTCGCAGCGTTCAGCTTCCTGCTGGACTTCGACCAGGCCGACCAACTGATCCGGGCACAGGCTCCGGAGAAGGCCGCCTGGGGCGTCGCGCTCGGTCTGACCATCACCCTGGTCTGGCTGTACGTCGAGATCCTGCGACTGCTGAGCTACTTCAACAACGACTGACGTCAGTAACTCCGATGCCCCTGTTCTGCGCGCTGCGCAGGGCAGGGGCATTGTCGTGTCCGCTGTAGTTCTCACGCGCTCCACCGCAGGGTGTCCTCCGGCCCGTCTTTCGGTGCATCGAGGGTTCTCTCTTCCAGAGAATGACTGTGTCCACGCACGGGCAGTTCGGGCGCGGTGAAGTAGTCGCGACCGCGCGGATCACGGATGTGGATGATCCCGTGTTCCAGTGCGCGGTAGGTCCATTGGCCGCGGGTCTTCAGTCCGTGATGGTGGCGGCAGAGGGGTTCGAGGTTGTCGATGATCGTCCACCCGCCGCGAAGCGGGTCGCTGTGGTCGAACGGGACGATGTGGTCGAGATCGCAGTCGGCGCTGGGCACGCCGCAACCCGGGTGCACGCACGACGAGTACCGGGTGGTGACCGCCATGACCACAGCGTCGGAAGGTCGGTAGGTCAGTGCCCCGGCCGGTGGAATGTGTCGGCCACCATGACCGTCGGGGTTCGGGCCTCTGCGGCGGGCAAGATCGTCGGGGTATCTGTCGGCGAGCATCCGTAATTCGCGCAGATGTGTGTCGACGGTGTCGGTGACTCTGCTGCGGATCTCACCGCCGCGCGGGGTCCACCCGGGTGGGTGGCGGCGGCTGCGCCGCACCTCCCGGAGGTCGGGGCGGGTGTCGGTGTCGTCGGTGAGCGCGTCGGTGATGAGGGCTTGCCAGGTGGCGTCGGCGGCGAGCGCGCGGGCGACGTCAGCGGGAACCGGACCCCACCCGACGAGGTGGCCCGGCTCACCTGCGAGTCCGGCAGCGGTGGCCGCGTCGAGCACGATGCACGCCAGCATCCTCGGCTTCTCGGCGTCGCCGCCCGGGCTGCTGCACTCGGGCATCGTGCACGTGCACGCGGGCCGTTCACCGGTTAGGGTGGCAACAGCCGCGTCGAACAACCTCGCACTGGCGGGTACGTGCTTTGCCTGGCACAGGGTTCGGGCGGTGCCCACGACAGCGCGGCGTGCGGCTGCGATCTGTTCCTGCGGCCCGCGCAGGCGCAACTCGGCCTGACCGCGCGCAAGGCGGCGAACGGTGAGCGTCCGTTCTGCGGTTGCGCGGTTCCGGGCCGTGCGGTGCCACTCGGGATCAACGCGGGCGAGGATGCGGTCGACCGCTGCCGCGACAGCGCCGGTCGTGCATCGTTGAGCGGCGGTGAGGATGTCCTGCACGTTCGCCTCCGTCAACCCGGGTACGCCGGCGAGTGAGCGCACGACGGTTCGGAAGGCGGGGTAGGCGAGGCGGCCGGCGGCGAATGCTTCTCGCACCGCGGGACGTGCGGACGCACTCAGAGCCCGCCACTCCGATACGGCCGACCCCGAGACCGACAACGCGGCCGCGACCTCCGCGGCAGCAGAGGCCTCGACATCGTCGGGGACGAGGGTGTGGTCACCCGATAGTTCCCGGAGCGTCACGGTCTCGACGTACTCGGCGGCATGCAGCACGGTTGCTGCATACCGCGCCTGCGCCGCTGTCTTGTCCGCGATCAGCGACTCCACCGTCACCGTGTCCAACTCGATCACCCCCCCCGGGATCAGGTGGAACACTACCCCGAATCGACCGATGAGTCGAACGTATGTTCGAACAGCGACCTGGACTGGCGGTTCCATCTACGTCTCACCCCGATACGCCGAAAGCCGGCCCCCGACAGGGGGACCGGCTTCCGTGGCGGGACCGACTCAGCTGAGGCGCTCGAGTACCATGGCCATGCCCTGTCCGCCGCCGACGCACATGGTCTCGAGACCGAACTGCTTGTCGTGGGCGCGCAGGTTGTTGAGCAGGGTCGCGGTGATGCGGGCACCGGTCATGCCGAAGGGGTGTCCGAGGGCGATGGCGCCGCCGGAGACGTTGAGCTTGTCCTCGTCGATCTTCAGCTCTCGGGCGGAGCCGATCACCTGCACGGCGAAGGCCTCGTTGATCTCGACGAGGTCGATGTCGTCGATGGTCTTGCCGGCGAGCGCGAGCGCCTTCTTCGACGCGTCGATCGGGCCGAGGCCCATGATCTCGGGCGAGAGGCCCGAGACGCCGGTGGACACGACGCGGGCGAGCGGGGTCAGCCCGAGCTCCTTGGCCTTGGTGTCGGACATGATCACCAGTGCCGCGGCGCCGTCGTTGAGCGGGCAGGCATTGCCGGCGGTGATGGTGCCGTCCGGGCGGAAGACCGGCTTGAGCTGCGAGATCTTCTCGTAGGTGGTGCCGGCGCGGGGGCCGTCGTCGGTGCTGACGACGGTGCCGTCGGGCAGCGTGACCGGGGTGATCTCGTTCTCGAAGTGTCCCTTGGCGATGGCTTCCTCGGCGCGGTTCTGGCTGCGGACGCCCCAGTGGTCCTGCTCCTCACGGCTGATGCCGGTGAGCTGGGCGACGTTCTCCGCGGTCTGGCCCATCGCGATGTAGGCGTCGGGGAGGTTGCCGTTCTCGCGGGGGTCGGACCAGGTCTGACCGCCCTCGGCGATCTTCTCGGTGCGGGCCTGCGCGTCGGCGTAGATGGGGTTCTGGGTGTCCGGGTAGGAGTCGGAGTTGCCCTTGACGAAGCGGGAGACGGTCTCCACGCCGGCGGAGATGAACACGTCGCCCTCGCCGGCCTTGATGGCGTGCAGGGCCATGCGGGTGGTCTGCAGCGACGAGGAGCAGTAGCGGGTGATGGTGGTGCCGGGGAGGAAGTCGTAGCCGAGCTGGATGGCGACGTTGCGGCCGATGTTGAAGCCCTGCTCGCCGCCGGGCAGTCCGCAGCCCATCAGAAGGTCGTCGATCATGGTGGGGTCGAGGGCGGGCACCTTGTCGAGGGCTGCCTTGACCATCTGCGCTGCGAGGTCGTCGGGGCGCATGCTGACGAGCGATCCCTTCATCGCGCGCCCGATGGGCGAACGGGCCACGGACACGATCACTGCTTCTGGCATGGGAGGACTCCTCGGGTTGGCGACGATATGACTGGAGGGTAACTCTCGTCCGGTCGGCCCCCGGTCACTGCAGGGCGTCTCGCGGCCGTAGCCGCGACACGTGGCGGTTGGCCGAGGCGGTGAGGCGAGAGACGAGGCGACGTTGCTCGGCGACGTCCGACACGGTGGGCAACGTGGGCAGGGGGCCGCCCGCCCATTCGCCCAGCGCGGCCGCCAGCACGGGCAGGATCTGCTGGGCAGCGAGTTCGTATCCGGCCGCGGACGGGTGAAAACGATCGGCGGAGAACATCCGCTCCGGCGCCGCGAGGAACTCCGGGGCGAGCAGATCCGCCAGCGCGACGGGGTGGCCACCGGCGGCGAGCGTCGCCGATGTCTGAGCCCGCGCGAGTCGGTGGCCCCATGTCCGCACGACCGCTCGGAGCGGCTGCGGAATGGCGGTGACGACACCGAGATCCGGGCACGTTCCGACGACCACGACGGTGCCCTCCGCCCGCAGGCGGCGCACCGCGGTACGCAGACGCTCCGCCGAGGCCGCCACCGCATGCTTCTTGGTCACGTCGTTCGCACCGATGAAGATGACCGCCGCATCGGGTCTGTCGTGGTGGGCGACGAGCATCGCATCGACCTGACCCTCGAGTCCCTTGGACGTCGCGCCGGGAATGGCCTTGGTGCTCAAACGGATCCGCTTCCCGCTCTCGTCGGCGAGACCCCGCGCGATCAGCACGCCCGGCACCTCGTCCGCGACGACACAGCCCATGCCGGCCGCCGTCGAGTCGCCGAAGATCATCAGGTGCAGGTCGGACTGGACGCCTGGGCGCCACCGCTGTGGGACGCGCGCACCCGGGGCGTACACACCGTCGGCCTCGGGCGGCCGGTCCGTGCTGCGGCCGATCACCGTCCGGGCGGCGGCCGCCTGCGCCAACAGATGCCGGTACGCGGCCCAGGACAGCGTTCCCGCGCCGGATCCCGCGACGACGGTGGCGGCTCCCGCCACCGCTGCCTGTCGCCACCCACCGCGACCCGAGCCGCCCTGCTGCATCGCACCTCCGCTCACCTGTCCGATTCTAGGTGCGCCGACGGTGGTGCCGTGCAGTGCGATCGCCGCAGCACGACGAGGCTCGGTGGGTGCCCGGCCGGACATCTGGGAGGATGGACACATGCGCATTGCAAACAGCGTCGTCGACCTCATCGGCAACACCCCGCTGGTGAAGCTGAACACCGTCGTCGCCCCCGGGTCCGCACTCCTCGCCGCCAAGGTGGAGTACCTCAATCCCGGTGGCAGTTCGAAGGACCGCATCGCCGTCAAGATGATCGAGGCGGCCGAGGCGTCCGGTGAACTGAAGCCCGGCGGCACCATCGTCGAGCCCACCTCCGGCAACACCGGAGTCGGCCTGGCCCTCGTCGCACAGCAGCGCGGCTACAAGTGCGTCTTCGTGTGCCCCGACAAGGTCGGCGAGGACAAGCGCAACGTCCTGCGTGCCTACGGCGCGCAGGTCGTGGTGTGCCCCACCGCGGTCGCCCCCGAGGATCCGGACAGCTACTACAGCGTCTCGGACCGCCTCGTGCGCGAGATCGACGGTGCCTGGAAGCCCAACCAGTACGCCAATCCGGGTGGCCCGCAGAGCCACTACGAGACCACCGGACCCGAGATCTGGAACGACACGGACGGCAAGATCACGCACTTCGTCGCCGGCGTCGGTACCGGCGGCACCATCACCGGAACCGGTCGCTACCTCAAGGAGATGTCGGGCGGGGCGGTGAAGATCATCGGCGCCGATCCCGAGGGTTCCGTCTACTCGGGCGGGACCGGTCGGCCGTACCTCGTCGAGGGCGTGGGCGAGGACTTCTGGCCCAGCGCGTACGACCCGTCGATCCCGGACGAGATCATCGCCGTGTCCGACGCCGACTCGTTCGAGATGACGCGTCGCCTCGCCCGCGAGGAGGGCCTGCTGGTCGGCGGATCCTGCGGTATGGCCATGGTCGCCGCGCTGCAGGTGGCGAAGCGCGAGGGCCCGGACGCCCTCGTCGTCGTCCTGCTGCCCGACGGTGGTCGCGGCTACCTCGGCAAGATCTTCAACGACAAGTGGATGAGCTCCTACGGCTTCCTGCGCACCCGGCTCGACGGCGGCACCGCCGAGCCCACCGTCGGTGACGTGCTGCGCGGCAAGTCCGGTGCACTGCCCGACCTCGTGCACACGCACCCGTCCGAGACGCTGCGCGACGCCATCGAGATCCTGCGTGAGTACGGCGTCTCCCAGATGCCGGTCGTCGGCGCCGAGCCGCCGGTCATGGCGGGCGAGGTCGCGGGCAGTGTCAGCGAGCGCGATCTGCTCAGTGCCGTGTTCGAGGGCCGGGCGAACCTGTCCGACGCCGTGAAGACGCACATGAGTGCGCCGTTCCCGCTCATCGGTGCCGGCGAGCCGGTCTCGGCAGCGACGAAGACGCTCGGCGACACCGACGCCGTCATGGTCGTCGACGACGGCAAGCCGGTCGGCGTCATCACCCGCCACGATCTGCTCGGATTCGTCACCACCGCGTCCTGACACACGGAACTACTGACCCATCCCGACCGGCCTCCGGCCTGCCCGCTCGTTAGGCTGGTGCGCATGAGTGAGCAGCGCAGCAAGTCCGACACGACGTCCTGGCAGGGGTTCTCCACTCGCGCGGTGCACGCCGGGTACGAGCCCGATCCGCTCACGGGCGCGGTCAACGTTCCGATCTATGCGAGCTCCACCTTCGCCCAGGACGGCGTGGGTGGTATGCGCAGCGGGTTCGAGTACGCCCGCACCGGCAACCCGACCCGACGCCCGCTCGAGGCCAACCTGGCAGCCCTCGAGAACGGCCACTACGGTCGCGCGTTCTCCTCGGGCATGGCCGCGACGGACGCCCTCCTGCGGGCGTCGCTGCGCCCGGGCGATCACCTGGTGATCCCGAACGACGCGTACGGCGGCACCTTCCGGCTCATCGACAAGGTGTTCACGCAGTGGGGCATCGAGTACTCGGTGGCCGCGGTGTCGGACGTCGACGCCGTGCGCGAGGCCATTCGCCCCAACACCAAGCTGGTCTGGGTCGAGACGCCCACCAACCCGCTGCTCAACGTCGGCGACATCGAAGCCCTGTCGGGCGTCGCGCACGAGGCGGGAGCGAAGATCGTCGTCGACAACACGTTCGCGTCGCCGTACCTGCAGCAGCCCCTCACGCTCGGAGCCGACGTGGTGCTGCACTCGACGACGAAGTACATCGGTGGACACTCCGACGTGGTCGGCGGCGCCCTCGTGTGCAACGACGAGGAACTGGACGCGTCGTTCGCCTTCCTGCAGAACGGCGCCGGCGGTGTTCCCGGACCGTTCGACGCGTTCCTCACGCTGCGCGGCATCAAGACGCTCGCCCTGCGCATGGAGCGGCACAGCGACAACGCCGAGAAGATCGTCGAGTTGCTGACGGGTCACCCTGCCGTCTCCTCCGTCATCTACCCGGGATCCGAGAGCCACCCGTCCCACGCCGTCGCCGCGAAGCAGATGCGTCGGTTCGGCGGCATGGTGTCGGTCCGTCTGAAGGGTGGCCGCCAGGCCGCGCTCGACCTGTGCGCCCGCACCGAGATCTTCACGCTCGCGGAGTCGCTCGGCGGCGTCGAGTCGCTCATCGAGCACCCCGGAGCGATGACCCACGCCTCCACCGCCGGCTCGCTGCTCGAGGTGCCGGACGACCTGGTGCGCATGTCTGTCGGCATCGAGGACGCCGCAGACCTGGTGGGAGACATAGAACAGGCGCTCGCCTAGGAGCATTCGGGTTTAGGGTTCCAGCCATGGATCTCCTCACCGCCGATCGGCTGGATCGCGCCACCGCGCTGCTCGCCCCGGTCATGCGCCGCACACCCCTCGTGGCGTCCCGTGTCCTGTCCGACCGCACCGACCGTCAGGTGTGGCTCAAGTGCGAGAACCTGCAGCGCACCGGATCGTTCAAGCCGCGGGGTGCGTACAACCGCATCGCCGGTCTGACCGACGAGGAGCGCGCTCGCGGGGTGGTCGCGGCCAGTGCCGGCAACCACGCGCAGGGCGTCGCGTGGGCGGCGTCGGAACTCGGGGCCGCGTCGACGGTGTTCATGCCGAACGGTGCTCCGCTGCCGAAGTTGGTGGCCACCAAGGCGTACGGGGCCACCATTCACCAGGTGGGCACCACCATCGACGAGGCGCTCCTCGCGGCCATGGCCTTCGCCGACGAGACCGGCGCCGTGCTGATTCACCCGTTCGATCACATCGACGTGGTCGCGGGCCAGGCCACCGTCGGTGTCGAGATCCTCGACCAGATGCCCGATGTGGGCACGATCGTGGTGCCGACCGGCGGCGGCGGTCTCGTCGCGGGCATCGCTGCCGCCGTCGCGTTGAGCGGCAAGGACATTCGCATCGTCGGGGTGCAGGCGGAACAGGCCGCCGCGTGGCCCGGTTCGCTCGAGGCCGGCATGCCGATCTCCGCCGAACGGATGTCGACGATGGCCGACGGCATCGCCGTGGGGCGTCCCGGAGCGGTTCCCTTCGCACACGTCACCGAGATGGTGGACAGCGTGATCACCGTCAGCGAAGACGCGCTGTCGCGGGCGCTGCTGCTGTGCATGGAGCGCGCCAAGCTCATCGTCGAAGCCGCCGGAGCGGCGGCCGTCGCTGCGCTCATGGACCACCCCGAGCAGTTCCACGGTGACGGGCCGATCGTCGCCGTTCTGTCCGGCGGCAACATCGATCCGCTCCTGCTGACACACGTCGTCGCGCACGGGTTGCGGGCGGCGGGTCGATATCTGACGGTGCGCATCGTCATTCCCGACCGCCCGGGCGGCCTGGTGGGGGTGCTCGGCGTGGCACGCGACACCGCCGCGAGTGTGGTCGACGTGGTGCACGCGCGCACGGCAGGGCGGCTGGCGATGGACGAGGTGGAGATCATGATGACCCTGGAGACCCGCGGCCCGGATCACCGTGCGGCCGTGCTTTCGGGTCTCGCGGCCGCCGGATACGAGGCCGAAGTCCAGGAGTGATCAGACAGTTCAGGAGTGATCAGGCCGCGATGAAGACCGCGGCCGAGGCGCGATCGACCAGCGTGTCGGAGCCCGCTGCCGCGGCGCGCGACAGCGCGGCCGCCACCACGGGGGAGGACGCGGCCACCGTGGCCGTGGTGGTGGCCGTGCTGGTCACCACCGTGGTTCCCGAGGCGATCGGGACGAGGCGTTCGGTCGAGCCGTCGATCACCGAGATCTGCCATCCCTGTACGGGTTCCGTCCCGGCCACGGCGATGTGGGTGTCGGCCGAGTTCGCGCCGGAGACCGACACCAGTGCGCCGCAGCCGAAGCGGTGTGCGATCGCCGCGGCGATGCGCTCCACGACGACGGCGAGCGCTGTCGCGTCCAGATCGACTGTGGCCCAGCCGGGAAGACGCACGCCGAGACCGTCGATCTCGATGGCGGCATGAGTGTCCGTGCCCGGGGTGCGAAGTGGATCGACGGCGCCGGCCGTCAGAACTGCGGCGGCGAGAGCGTGACGCACCTGGTCCGCCAGGGCAGGGGAGACGCGCACGGTCCGGCCGAAGGAGCGGTTCAGTCGCTGCAGTTCGGAGTCCGTACGGGTGAGTGAGACGATGTCGAGCCACGAGTCCAGGGCGGTGCGCGCCGCGGCTGCCGCGTCGGTGATCACGGCGGCGTCGGTGACGACGACCCGCACGTGGCGGTCGTCGATGTCGAACCCTGCGAATGCCTTCGTGGCGAGACTCATCTGGTGGCACCTCCATGGCGTTCATCGCTCGGCGAGCGCGTGCCCGTTACACGAGGGCTTCGAGCCCGGCGGCCACACGGATGGGACAACGCAGTTCGGCCCCGTACGCGAACGTACGGGGCCGAACGGACATGCGTCGTACGAGGTCAGTTGTGGTACGGCTCTGCGCTCGCGAGCGTGACCTTCATGGTCTTGCCGTTGGGCAGCGAGTACTCGCGCGTGTCGCCGACCTTGGCGTCGATCAACGCGCCGCCGAGGGGCGAGTTGGGGGAGTAGACCTCGAGCTTGCCGTCCCGTGCGCCCTCCTCGCGGGTGGCGATGAGGAACGTCTCGGAATCGGACTCGTCACCGTCGTAGTAGACCTTGACGACCGACCCGGGGAGCGCGACGCCCGACTGGGTGGGAGCCTCGCCGACCTTGGCGTTGTTCAGCAGCTCCTGCAGCTGGCGGATACGCGCCTCCTGCTGGCCCTGCTCCTCGCGGGCGGCGTGGTATCCACCGTTCTCCTTGAGGTCGCCCTCTTCCCGTCGCTCGTTGATCTCCGCGGCGATGACGGGTCGGTTGGCGATGAGCTGGTCGAGTTCGCCCTTGAGCCTGTCGTGCGACTCCTGGGTCAGCCAGGTCACCTGGGTCTCGCTCATCTCGATCACTCCCTCGTGTTCTTCAGAGCCGTTCGGCTCCGGTATTCGTAGGCGGCGTGCGGTGGTGTCACCGAGCCCACACGTGAAAGAGAGCCCGCGCTGGTGCGCGAGCTCGGTCACGAGCAGGGCGTTCCGCCGGGGCGGAACGAGGTCATCGCGAACGGCCCTTGGTTCGAGTGCTCGCGTTACGCCCGTCAATGCAGCAATACACGGCCCCACTGGGTGAGCCGTGTACGAACTGATTTTACCACGAAAGAACTTCGCGGTTTCTTGGTCGGCACCCGACGGTCACCGAGGTGTGAGATGTTCCGGCACGTCGAGGCTGCATCCGTAGAGGTCGGCGAGGCCCGGCGCGGCCGAGGTGATCACGAAGCTGCGGACGTCCTCGGTGCCGTTCTCGGACGCCGGGATCACCACTTCGCGTCGCCCGGTCTCGGTCCCGTCGCGCGATCGAGATCGGATGATGCAGACCGCGGGCTGCGACGGGTCGTCCCTGGTCACGTTCAGACGCACGTCGACGCGGTCCTCGCCGACGATGTCGAACGACACCATGGTCCCGTCCACGTCGGGGGTGGTGAACTTGGTGTATCCGAGGTAGGCGACAGCCACGCCCAGCGCGATGACCAGCAGCGTCAGAGCCACGGCGAGGACACGGGACGGAGCGATTCCCCGACTGGTGGGGTAGCGACCCTCGGGGAGGCTCTGCGGCGTGGTGGACATCGCCGTCGAACTTACCCGCGGACCCGGTCCCGCCTCGGCGGGGTACCGGACGAAGTGGAACTATTGGAGGTGCCCGGACCGGAACCGGAGCACCATCGATAGTTGAAGTGAGGCACACGTGAGCGGACTGCGACTGATGGCAGTGCACGCCCATCCCGACGACGAGTCCTCCAAGGGCGCCGCCACCATGGCGCGGTACGCGGCCGAGGGCAACGAGGTGCTGGTGGTCACGCTCACCGGCGGTGAGCGCGGCGACATCCTCAACCCGGCCATGGATATCCCCGGTGTGCGCGAGCGCATGTCCGACGTGCGCAAGGAGGAGATGGCTGCTGCCGCAGCCATTCTCGGGGTGCGTCAGACGTGGCTCGGGTTCGTCGACTCCGGTCTGCCGGAGGGCGATCCGCTGCCGCCCCTTCCCGAGGGATGCTTCGCGCTGGTCCCGCTCGAGGAGTCGACCGAGGCTCTGGTGCGCGTCGTGCGCGACTTCAAGCCGCACGTCATGACGACCTACGACGAGAAGGGTGGCTACCCCCACCCCGATCACATCCGCTGCCACGAGGTGTCGGTCGCCGCGTACGAGGCGGCCGGCGATCCCGAGCAGTTGCCCGGAACGGGCGAGGCATGGGAGGTCTCGAAGCTGTACTACTCCCACGGCTTCATCCGTCAGCGCATGCAGCTGTTCGACGACGAGATGATCGCCGCCGGTCAGGAGGGGCCGTTCACCGAGTGGCTCGCACAGTGGCCGAAGGATCGCGGCGAGATCATGGAGCGCGTCACCACCCAGGTGGAGTGCGCCGACTACTTTCAGCAGCGCGACGACGCACTGCGTGCGCACCGCACCCAGATCGATCCCAACGGCCGCTTCTTCGCGGTCCCGGTCGACGTGCAGAAGAAGCTGTGGCCGACCGAGGAGTACGAGCTGGCGCGGACCCGCGTGCGCACGTCGCTGCCCGAGACCGACCTGTTCGCCGGGATCGAGTCCTAGATGACCGTGCTCAGCGCGTCGATCATGCTGGCGCAGAACAACACCGGGCCCGAGTTCGGTAAGGCGTCACCCGTCGGTCTCGTCATCATCGTGCTGTTGCTCATCGGTACCGCCCTGTTGGTGCGGTCGATGAACGCGCACTTCAAGAAGCTTCCGGCGTCCTTCGAGCCGGAGGATCCGACGCCGGACCAGGCGGCGGACGAGGGCACGGACCGCGGAGGCTTCCGACCCGAGCGGTGAGAGGCTTCCGACCCGAGCGGTGAGAGGCTTCCGACCCGAGCGGTGATTGCGGTCGGTGTCACGGGGGACACTGCAGGGGTGGCCACCCGTGAGCGCAACACCCTGTCCGACTCGACGAGCCCCTACCTACGCCAGCACGCAGACAATCCCGTGCACTGGCAGCAGTGGGGCGACGATGCTCTGGCGTGGGCTCGCGAACGAGACGTCCCGGTTCTGCTGTCGGTGGGCTACTCGGCGTGTCACTGGTGTCACGTGATGGCGCACGAGTCGTTCGAGAACGACGCGATCGCGGAGATCATGAACGCGAACTTCGTGTGCATCAAGGTCGACCGCGAGGAACGCCCCGACATCGACGCCGTCTACATGAACGCGACGGTCGCGATGACGGGTCAGGGCGGCTGGCCGATGACGGCGTTCCTCACCCCCGATGCGGAACCGTTCTACTGCGGCACCTACTTCCCGCCCACGCCTCGCCAGGGAATGCCGTCGTTCACGCAGCTGCTCGAGGCCATCTCCGAGACGTGGCGCACCCGTCGGGGCGAGGTGCAGCAGGCATCGGCATCGGTGGTGGCGGAACTGCGCAGGACCGCCGCGGGCATCCCGGAGGGCGACCGCGTCGTCGACGCCGCCCTGCTCGACGAGGCGGTGGCGCGCGTCCTGGCGGACGAGGACGTGCCGCGCGGCGGCTTCGGTGGAGCCCCCAAGTTCCCGCCGTCGTCTCTCGTCGAGGGTCTGCTCCGTCACGTCGAGCGCACCGGGTCGGAACCCGCGCGCGCCGCGGTGAGCCGTACCGCCGACGCCATGGCCCGCGGCGGGATGTACGACCAGCTCGGGGGCGGTTTCGCGCGATACTCCGTCGATGCGGACTGGGTGGTGCCGCACTTCGAGAAGATGCTCTACGACAACGCGTTGCTGCTGCGCTTCTACGCTCACCTGGCGCGCCGCGGCGATGCGTTCGCTCATCGTGTGGCCGTCGACACCGCCGACTTCCTCCTGCGCGATCTCGGCACGGACGACGGGTGCTTCGCCTCGGCCCTGGACGCCGACACCGACGGAGTGGAGGGACTGACCTACGCGTGGACACCCGCGCAGCTGGTCGAGGTGCTGGGCCCCGAGGACGGAGCCATGGCCGCACAGGTGTTCGGGGTGACCGACACGGGCACGTTCGAGGAGGGTGCGTCGGTGCTGCAGTTGCGGGCCGAACCGACGGACCCCGAACGTTTCGCGCGTGTGCGTTCCGCCCTTGCCGCGTCGCGGGCCACGCGTCCTCAGCCGGGGCGCGACGACAAGGTGGTGACCGCCTGGAACGGCTTCGCGATCACGGCGCTGGCCGAGGGCGGCGCCGCGCTGGGGTACCGGAACTGGGTCGATGCGGCAGCACGCTGCGCGGACCGCATCCTGGACCTGCACCGCGTCGACGGCCGACTACGGCGTGCGTCACTGGGCGGTGTCGTGGGCGATGCGGCGGCTATCGCGGAGGATCACGGCGCACTCGCCGTCGCTCTCGCCGCGCTGCACCAGGCGACCGGGGAGGCACGCTGGCTGACGGCGGCGGAGGAGGTACTCGACGTCGCGCTCGACCACTTCGCCGATCCTGAGCAGCCGGGCAGCTGGTTCGACACCGCCGACGACGCGGAGACGCTCGTGACCCGGCCTCGCGATCCACTCGACAACGCGACCCCGTCCGGAGCGGCACTGATCACCGAGGCTCTGCTGACGGTGGCCGCGTCCAGCGAGAACTCCTCGCGCTTCGGTGCGGCGGCGGACAGGTCGCTGGCGCGAGCGTCGATCCTGCTCGAGCGGGCACCCCGGTCAGCCGGCCACTGGTTGACCGTCGCGGAAGCCGCGGTGGCGGGACCGGTGCAGGTGGCGATCGCCACGGAGTCGGTCGACGACGACCTCGTACGCACCGCCCGCCGCGTCGCCGCCGGCGGCACGGTGGTGGTCGCGGGTCCGCCCGACTCGGTCCCGCTGCTCGCGGATCGCCCGCTGGTGAGCGGCGAGTCGGCCGCGTACGTGTGTCACGGCTTCGTGTGCGACCGACCGGTCACCGACCCCGAGGACCTCACCGCACTGCTGGTCCGGTGACGCCGGATCAGGTGAAGAGCACCAGCCACACGGCGATGTAGTGACACACCGCGGCGACGACCGTCGCGGCGTGGAAGAACTCGTGATGGCCGAACGTGGTGGGCCAGGGGTTGGGCCACTTGGTGGCGTAGAGGACCGCGCCGATGCTGTAGAACACGCCGCCGGCCACCAGCAGTGCCATCGGTCCGACGCCCACACGATGGGTGAGTTCGCCCGCGACCGGCACGATGGCCCAGCCCAGCACGAGGTACAGGGGCACGCCCAGCCAGCGAGGGGCCGTGGGCCACAGCATCTTCAGAGTGACCCCGGCCAGCGCACCGGTCCAGACCACGATCAGCACGAGGGTTCCGGTGCGGCTCGGCAGCCCGAGCACCGCGAACGGCGTGTAGCTGCCGGCGATGAACAGGAAGATCATCGAGTGATCGGCGCGCTTCATCCACGTCCGGCTGCGCACGGTCTGCCAGTGGACGCGGTGGTACGTCGCGCTCACACCGAAGAGACCACACGTCGCGACCGCGTAGACGGTGATCGCGAGGCCGGCCCGGACGGACACCGCCGAGTAGGCGAGCACCACGAGCACGATCCCGCAGACCACCGACACGCCGAAGGCGTAGAGGTGGATCCATCCGCGCATGCGCGGCTTCACCGGCAGTTCGTCGAGCCCGAAGACAGTCACGAACCTACGGTACCGTAGGTTCGTGATCCGACCGTGGTGAAACTAGCGGTCGCCGAGAGTCAGATCCATGAGTGCGCTGATCGTCTTGCGGTGAACCCATCCGCGCACACCGTCGCTCGCCAATGCGGCCCTCGCCGCGGCCAGTCCCGGTGCCCCGTGCACGCCGCCGCCCGGATGGGCGGACGCGCTCCCCAGGAACAACCTACCGACGGGGGTCTCCGCACGTCCGAGTCCGGGAACGGGCCGGAACACCAACTGCTGCTGCAGTTGTGACGTTCCGCCGTTCACCGCCCCACCGAACAGGTTGGCGTCGTCCGCTGTCAGGTCGCCCGGCCGCTGAACGTGCTTGCCGACGATCGACGCCGCGAACCCGGGCGCGTACTCCTCGAGGACGGTGTCGACCCGCTCGGCGAGCAGGTCGCCCGAGGCGTCGTCCGTCACACCGCGGGGGAGGTGTGTGTACGCCCACGCGCTCTCCGTCCCGGCCGGGGAGCGGGTGGCGTCCGCAGTCGTCATCTGACCGAACAGCATGAACGGCCGCTCCGGGATGCGGCCCGTCACCAGGTCGGCGTTCCACCGCACCAGACCGTCGTCGTCGGCGCCGACGTGCACCGTGCCGGCCTCGTTCAGACTCTTCGAGCGCCACGGGATCGGGGAGTCGAGCGCGTAGTTGATCTTCACCACCGGGGTGTCCCACTCGAACTTCTCGAGATCGGCGTGCACCCGCGCGGGAACCGCGTCGCGCGGCAGCAGCGAGCCGTACAGCGCGGGAGCGGACACGTCGGCGACGACGGCGCGTCGTGCGACGTACGTGTCGCCGCCTGCCGTCCGCACGCCGCGGGCGACACCGCCGGAGACGTCGATCGAGGTCACCTCGGTACCGCAGACGACCCGCGCCCCGGAGCTCTCGGCGCGGCGCACGAGCGCGCTGGTCAGCTCCTGCGCACCGCCGACCGGGACGGGGTAGCCGACGTCCTGCGCGAGCATCGTCAGCAGGTAGCCCATGATGCCGCTCGCGGGTGCGTCGGTGGGGACGTCGGCGTGCATGGCGTTGCCGAGCAGCAGGCACCGCGCCGCCTCGCTGTGGAACAACTCGTGCGCCATCGCTCGGGCGGGGAGCACCGCGAAACGCAGGAACCGCAGCGTCTCCGCGGTCCCGAGGCGACGGACAAGTGTCGCGGCACCCTTGACCGGTGGGAAGGAGCTGCCGAACAGCGAGTGCAGCAGGGGATCGCGGATCCGGTTCCACTGATCCACCACGGACATCCACGACTCGCCGTCGCGCGGATCGTGCTCCGCCAGCATGGCGGCGGTGTCCTCGGGATCGTGGTGGACCACCGGGGCGTTCTCGTCGTCGGGCGAGCGCGGGTGACCGAAGACGACGGGTGAGTGGGTCCAGCGGAGCCCGTGGCGGTCGAGCTCGAGCGCCGTGAACGCCGGGGACGACGCACCGAGGGGGTAGAAGGCGCTGAACAGGTCGCTCACGTATCCCGGGGTGAGCTCGGCACTGCGCACTGCGCCGCCGGGCACCGGGGCAGATTCCAGGACGACGACGTCCCATCCTGCGTCGGCGAGCACGGAGGCTGTGACGAGTCCGTTGTGACCCGCTCCGATCACGACGGCGTCCACCGTCGTGGTGGTCATCGGGGAACCGCGGAACGCTCGGCCAGCAGCGCGAGTCGCCGCGTCGCCTCGGTGTTGCGCGGATACACGAGTGCGTGCTGGACCGACTCGGGAACGAGCGAGAACGGGAGGGTCCGGGCGTGTTCGATCATCTCGATCCGGCACCCCGAGCCTCGCGGCGTCAGGCGCAGGACGATCGTCGCCTTGCCTGCCGGCATCCCGCGCGCTTCGAGTGTCACCTCGCGTCCCTCCGTCATGCTCAGAACCCGCGTCTCGTCGTTCAGTACGACGGGCCACAGTCCGACCGAGTGGTGGATCCGCGAACCGGGTGCGGGGAACTCGGGGTCGACGGCGCGGATGCGCGAGGCACCCACCACCCACGTCGCGTAGCTCCACCCGTCGGAGAGCACGTTCCACACGGCATCGACGCTCGCCGTGGTGTCCCGGACAACAGTCATGACTGCTCCTGTCTCTCGTGTGCGGTCGGTGCCGGGTACCCCGTACGCCACGGAACCATCATGGGGCGCGGTGACGAGTCGGTCACGCCGATCGCGTCGTACTGCGGGCGTAGGGTGATCACCTGCTGAACAATTCTGTCGAAGTGGGGAGCTGGGTGAAGGCTCGCGGTCTGCTGTACACGCTCTACGAGAGGCGCCTGCTGCGTCAGCTCGAGGGCGCTCAGCACCCTCGGCACGTGGCCGTGATGTGCGACGGGAATCGTCGCTGGGCTCGGGAGAACGGCTTCACCGACGTCAGCCACGGGCATCGGATGGGCGCGCTCAAGATCGCGGAGCTGCTCACGTGGTGCGACATGGCCGGCGTCGAGATGGCGACCATCTACCTGTTGTCCACCGAAAACCTGCGCCGGTCACCGGACGAGCTCGACTCGCTGCTCGAGATCATCACCGATGTCGTCGAGGAGATCAGCGGACCGGGAAAGAACTGGTCCGTGAAGATCGTCGGCACGATGGATCTGCTTCCCGCCGAGTCCGCCCGCCGCCTCAAGGAAGCCGCCGCCGGCACGGCAGGTCGTTCGGGAACGCACGTCAACGTCGCGGTCGGGTACGGCGGCCGTCAGGAGATCGCCGACGCCGTGCAGTCGCTCATCGCGGAACGGTTGTCCGACGGTGCCGACGGGGAGGAGTTGCTCCGCTCGGTCACCGTGGAGGGCATCGACTCGCACCTCTACACGTCGGGCCAACCGGATCCGGATCTGGTGATCCGCACGTCGGGGGAGCAGCGGTTGTCCGGGTTCCTGCTGTGGCAGAGCGCGTACTCGGAGATCTGGTTCACCGAGGCCTACTGGCCCGAGTTCCGCCGTGTCGACTTCCTGCGCGCGCTGCGCGACTTCGCCGCGCGGCACCGGAGATTCGGTACCTGAGCGAGAGCTACAGCTTGCGCAGGCGTAGACGGTTGATGGTGTGGTCGGCGTCCTTGCGCAGCACCAGGGTGGCGCGGGGGCGCGTCGGCAGGATGTTCTCCACCAGGTTGGGCCGGTTGATCGACTGCCAGATGTCCGCGGCCGCGATCCTGGCGTGCTCGTCGGACAGTCCCGAGTAGTGGTGGAAGTGCGAGGCCGGGTCGGCGAACGACGTGGAGCGCAGGGCGAGAAAGCGGTCGACGTACCACTTCTCGATGTCCTCGATGCGGGCGTCGACGTAGATGGAGAAGTCGAAGAGGTCCGAGACCATGAGGCGCGGACCGGTCTGCAGGACGTTGAGTCCCTCGATGACGAGGATGTCCGGCTGGCGCACCTCGGTGTACTTGCCCGGCACGATGTCGTACGAGACGTGCGAGTACACGGGTGCGCGGGCGGACTCAGCGCCGGACTTCACCTCGGTGACGAAGCGCAGGAGCTTGCGCCGGTCGTAGCTTTCGGGAAAACCCTTGCGGTGCATGATTCCTCGACGCACCAGCTCGGCCGACGAGTAGAGGAACCCGTCCGTCGTCACCAGGTCCACCCGCGGGTGGTGCTCCCATCGCGCCAGCAGTGCCTGCAGCACGCGCGCGGTGGTGGACTTGCCGACGGCGACACTGCCGGCGATGCCGATGACGAACGGGACCTGGCGGTCCGGCGTCTTCTCCCCGAGGAACGTGGCCGTCGCCGCGAACAGGCGTTGACGAGCGGCGACCTGGAGATGGATGAGTCGAGCGAGGGGGAGGTAGACCTCCGCGACCTCGTCGAGATCGATCTGTTCGCCCAGGCCGCGCAGACCGGTGAGCTCGTCCTCGGTCAGGACCAGGGGTGTCGCGTTGCGGAGAGTGCGCCACTGTCGACGGTCGAATTCGACGTACGGACTCGACTCGCTCACTCGGGACACGCTGCCTCCATGACTGAATTGTGCTGGGTGGCTCCGGCGAACCGACAGCCGGGTGGTGCGTGACTAGAGTCGAGCGTCATGCACGCCGACACTCTCGTCCACGACTACCTGGTGCTGGGGTTGTCCTTCGATCGCCTCGAGGAGGGGTTCGTCGACGCCTACACCGGCGACCCCGCTCTGCGACGCGAGGTCGAGAACGCGCCCCCGCCCGAACCCCGCGCGCTGGCGCGGCGTGCGGCGGAACTGCGGACCGAACTGCCCTCGTCGGGGCTCTCCGAGGACCGCGCCGCGTTCCTCGACGTCCACCTGCGCGCGCTCGAGACGTCGGCGCGGAAGTTGGCCGGTGACGAGATCGGATTCGTCGACGAGGTGCACGACTACTTCGACGTCGCGATCGCACCGGGCGACACCGACGACTACCGCGAGGCCCATCGTCTGATGGACGAGGTGCTGGCCGGGGCGGGGCCGTTGGGGGAGCGGGTGCGCGCTCACCGCGTGGCCGACGAGATCCCGCCCGAGCGGCTCGCCGAGTGCGTCGAGGCGTTCTCCAGTGCGTTGCGCGACAAGGTGCGCGGCCGGTATCCGCTGCCCGACACCGAGAAGGTCACCTACGAGGTGGTGGGCGACAAGCCGTGGTCCGGGTTCAACTACTACCTGGGCGACTACCGGTCCACCGTCGCGATCAACTCGGATCTGAAACAGCACATGGCGCATCTGCCCCATCTGATCGCGCACGAGTCGTATCCGGGCCACCACACCGAGCACTGCCGCAAGGAGGCCGGGTTGGTACGCGGTGCCGGGCAGGCGGAGCAGACGCTCTTCGTCGTCAACACTCCGCAGTGTCTGATGGCCGAGGGCCTCGCGGACCTGGCGCTCGAGTCGATCGTCGGGCCGGGCTGGGGAGTGTGGGCGCAGGAGATCTACGCCGACCTCGGGCTGCGATTCGACGGGGAACGCGCCGAGGCGCTGCAGACGGCGTCGGCACAGCTGCTGGGGGTGCGTCAGGACGCCGCACTGCTGTTGCACGACGAGCACCGCAGTCAGGACGACGTGGCCGCCTTCCTGGGGCAGTGGTCGCTCGCGACACCGGAACGCGCCCGTCAGATGCTGCGGTTCCTGTCCTCGCCGCTCTGGCGTGCCTACACCAGCACCTACGTCGAGGGGTATCGCCTGCTGCGCTCGTGGCTGCACCAGGCCGACTCGGCGGACGGCCGAGCCGACCGCTTCGAGCGGCTGCTCGACGAACCCCTCATCCCATCTCAGCTGCGCTGATCACGGGCATTAGACTCGGCGGCATGACTGCTGCGCCTGTCTCTGCCACCAACATCGACACCGCCTCCCTCGCCGAGGTGGATCCCGAGGTCGCCGCGGCGATGGCCGGCGAGCTGGGTCGCCAGCGCGACACCCTGGAGATGATCGCGTCGGAGAACTTCGTTCCCCGCGCGGTGCTCCAGGCGCAGGGCAGCGTCCTCACCAACAAGTACGCCGAGGGGTACCCGGGTCGTCGGTACTACGGCGGGTGCGAGCACGTCGACATCGTCGAGGATCTGGCTCGGACCAGGGCGAAGGAGCTGTTCGGCGCCGAGTTCGCCAACGTGCAGCCGCACGCGGGCGCCCAGGCCAACGCCGCCGTTCTCATGGCTCTGATCAACCCGGGCGACAAGATCATGGGTCTGGACCTGGCGCACGGCGGCCACCTGACGCACGGCATGAAGCTGAACTTCTCGGGCAAGCTCTACGAGGTCGAGTCCTACGGCGTGAGCAAGGAAGACCACCGCATCGACATGGACGAGGTGCGCAAGCAGGCGCTGCACGCGCGCCCGCAGGTGCTCATCGCCGGATGGTCGGCCTACCCGCGGCACCAGGACTTCGCCGCGTTCCGCTCCATCGCCGACGAGGTCGGTGCCCTGCTCTGGGTCGACATGGCGCACTTCGCCGGACTCGTCGCGGCCGGTGTGCACCCGTCGCCGGTGCCGTACGCGGACGTCGTGTCCTCGACCGTCCACAAGACCCTCGGCGGGCCCCGCTCCGGCATCATCCTCGCCAAGAGGGAGTGGGCGAAGAAGCTCAACTCCGCGGTGTTCCCCGGCCAGCAGGGCGGTCCGCTCATGCACGCCGTCGCGGCCAAGGCCGTCGCCTTCAAGATCGCCGGCACCCCCGAGTTCCGGGAGCGTCAGGAGCGCACCCTGCTCGGTGCATCGTTGCTCGCGGAGCGACTGACCGGCGCCGACGTCTCCGACAAGGGTGTCTCGGTGCTGACGGGCGGAACAGACGTCCACCTCGCGCTGGTGGACCTGCGCAACTCGCAGCTCGACGGCCAGCAGGCCGAGGATCTCCTGCACGAGGTCGGCATCACCGTGAACCGCAACGCGGTGCCGTTCGATCCGCGCCCGCCGATGGTCACCTCCGGTCTGCGTATCGGTACCGCGGCGCTCGCGACCCGTGGGTTCGGCGAGGCCGAGTTCACCGAGGTGGCGGACATCATCGCGACGGCACTCGCCACCGGTGAGGCCACCGACGATCTGCGCGGTCGTGTCAGCACGCTCGCCCACGACTTCCCGCTGTACGAGGGACTCGAGGGCTGGGGACTGCTGGGCTGATCCGACATGCGGCTCACCGTGGCGGGTCTGCAGACGGCGGGGTCACCCGGTGACGCCGACGCCAACCTCGCGGAACTCGACGGTGCCGCGGGGGCGGCTCTGGCGCGCGGAGCCGACCTCCTGGTCACTCCCGAGATGTTCCTGACGGGGTACGACATCGGCGACCGCCTCGGTGAACTGACGTCACGGGACCTTCTGTCCGAGGTGTGCGCACTGGCGCGCCGCCGCGGCATCGCGCTGCTCGTGGGTCTGCCGGAGACCGAGGCGGGAGCGGTGTACAACACCGTCGCACTCGTCGACGCGGACGGCAGTCTGGTTGCGCAGCACCGCAAGTCGCACCTCTACGGCGAGCTCGACCGGGAGTGGTACACGCCCGGGCTCGACGCGGTGACGGTCGTCGACTTCCGCGGCGTGCGGCTCGGTCTGATGATCTGCTACGACGTCGAGTTCCCCGAGAACGTCCGTGCCGCGGCCCTCGCGGGCGCGCACGCCCTGCTCGTTCCCACCGCGCAGATGGTGCCGTTCACGTTCGTGGCCGACGTCGTGATCCGCACGCGCGCGTGGGAGAACCAGCTCTACGTCGCGTACGTCAACCACGTCGGAACCGAGCGTGCCACCACCTACGTCGGCCACAGCAGCATCGTCGGCCCCGACGCGGAGGTGATCGACCGGCTCGACGAGGAGACCGGCCTGATTCTCGGCACGGTGGACACCGACGTCGTGGCGGCGGCCCATCGAGACAACCCGTATCTGGTGGACCGCCGCCCCGGCCTCTACTCGTCGATCGTCCGCGACCTCAGTCGCGAGTGAGCGGCAGGCCCGCGCGGCCCAGGAAGTCGAGGATGTCCGACTCGACCTCGCTGCGGTTGGTCTCGTTCAGGATCTCGTGCCGCGCACCGGGGTAGACCTTCTCCTCGAAGGACGGGCCGCGCAGCGTGCGCATCGCCTCGGTCGTCGGCTCCAGCGGCACCAGTTGATCGTCGCCGCCGTGCAGCCACAACGTCGGCTGGTCGCCGAGAGTGCCGGAGGACGCCACCGTCTCCACCGCGGCGGTGAAGGTCTCGAGGGTGACGCGCGCGAAGGGGCCGTGGAAGACGAGTGGGTCCGCCTGGTACGCGGCGCCGACCTCGGGGTCGCGGGACAGCACGGACGGGTCGATCGGGATCTCGGGGATCTCGTCCATCGACAGCAGCATCGAGAACGCCGGGTTCTGCCCGACCAGCGGGCCGGACAGCACGAGTGCGGCCAGCTCGCCGGGGTGGGTCTGCGCGTAGCGCGTGGCGATGAGACCGCCCATCGAGTGGCCCAGCAGCATCACCGGTAGATCGGGGTGCTCGCCGCGGGCGATGTCCGCGATCGAGTGCAGATCGGCGACGATGCCGTCCACGTCCGAGATCTCCGCGGGCGTCCCGTCGGACTGCCCGTGACCGTGATGGTCGGGGGCGTACACCGCCGCACCGGCCGACGTGAGGGTCGACGCCAGGTGACCGTAGCGGCCCGAGTGCTCGCCGTACCCGTGCGCGAGCAGCGCGACGAATCCCGGGGTGGTGGACGGCCAGGAACGGTAGGCGACGGTGCCGTGGGTTCCCCTGAGCTGTTGCATTTCCTGCGCGTTCTGCATCGGCCGAAGTTAACACCGTGGCCTGCGGCCCCGTGCGCCTTTTGCGTACTCCTGGATGCGCGAAAGGCGCACGGGCGTGTAACGCAGAGTTCACCCACACGTCCCCACGTGTCGCCGAGCCTGCGCCCCCGATCCGGTCTAGCGTCAGCAGTGCGGGTGGCGGGGAAGCCGTCCGTACGGGAGGTCCTCACACATGACTGAGTCATTCGGTCGGGAGGGGCCGGCCCCGGTCCCTGCGGTGTCGGGATCGACCGGTCCAGCGATCGACGGATGCGCGGTGACCGCGCGTCCTTAGGAGCCCCACGTGACTGCAGCTCGCTCCGGTACTTCCGTCCGCACCTACGTGCTGGACACCTCGGTTCTGCTCTCGGACCCCTGGGCCGTGACTCGGTTCGCCGAGCACGCGATCGTCCTTCCACTCGTCGTCATCAGCGAGCTCGAGGGCAAGCGGCATCATCACGAACTGGGGTGGTTCGCGCGCGAGTCGTTGCGGATGCTCGACGACCTGCGGATCCGCCACGGGCGTCTCGATCAGCCCGTGCCCATCGGCACCGAGAACGGCACCCTGCAGGTCGAGCTCAATCACACCGACCCCGCCGTGCTCCCCGTCGGCTTCCGGACCGATTCCAACGACTCGCGGATCCTCGCGTGTGCGCTGAACCTCGCCGCCGAGGGCAAGGACGTGGTGCTGGTCAGCAAGGACATCCCGCTGCGCGTCAAGGCCGGTGCGGTGGGCCTGCCGGCCGACGAGTACCACGCTCACGACGTCGTCCCGTCGGGATGGACGGGCATGGCCGAGATCGAGGCGTCGCGCGCGACCATCGACGGCCTGTTCGCCGAGGGATTCGCCGACATCGACGAAGCACGAGAGTTGCCGTGCCACACCGGAGTTCGACTGCTCGGCGGCACGTCCAGCGCGTTGGGGCGGGTGACGGCGAACAAGCAGGTTCAGCTGGTGCGCGGCGAGCGTGAGGCGTTCGGCCTGCACGGCCGGTCCGCCGAGCAGCGCGTCGCCCTGGATCTGCTGCTCGACGAGAGCATCGGCATCGTGTCGCTGGGCGGCAAGGCGGGGACGGGCAAGTCCGCACTCGCGTTGACGGCCGGCCTCGACGCCGTCCTGGAACGACGGACCCATCGCAAGGTCGTCGTGTTCCGGCCGCTGTACGCGGTCGGCGGCCAGGAGCTCGGCTACCTCCCCGGCAGCGAGAGCGACAAGATGGGTCCGTGGGCGCAGGCGGTGTTCGACACGCTCGACGGTCTCGCGAGCCCGGAGGTCATCGAGGAGGTCACCGCGCGCGGCATGCTCGAGGTGCTGCCGCTCACGCACATCCGCGGACGGTCGCTGCACGACTCGTTCGTCATCGTGGACGAGGCGCAGTCGCTGGAACGGAACGTCCTGCTGACCGTGCTCTCGCGGCTCGGTACGGGATCGCGCGTGGTGCTCACGCACGACGTGGCGCAGCGCGACAACCTGCGGGTCGGACGCCACGACGGTGTCGCTGCCGTGATCGAGAAGTTGAAGGGGCATCCTCTCTTCGCCCACATCACGTTGACCCGCTCGGAGCGTTCGCCCATCGCGGCACTGGTCACCGAGATGCTCGAGGAGTTCGGGCCGGCCTGAGTCACCGTTCGCGCCGGGCGACACGTACCGCCCGGCGCGATGTGACGCCGAACTATCACTGCCCTCTTTGTCAGGGAGATCACCGGAATCCGCGTCGCGAGGTCCGAAGGTTCGGAGTGGACACCTACGGCCGTTATGCTGCTGTGATGCCGAAGAGTGACCAGGACCTGTTGAGCGAGCTCGAAGCCGATGCCGCGCACCTGCTGCAGAAGCACATCGACGCTGCTCGGGACTGGCAGCCGCACGACTACGTTCCGTGGGACTCGGGCCGCAATTTCGCGTTCCTCGGCGGCGAGGACTGGTCTCCGGAGCAGGTGACGCTCGGCGACGCGGAGGTCGTCGGTGCCACCGTCAGCGTGCTGGTCGCCGACAACCTGCCCGAGTACCACCGCGACCTGGCGTTCGCGCTCCGGAGCAGCGACGTCTGGTGGAAGCTGATCGGCCGGTGGACCGCGGAGGAGAACCGGCACGCCATCGTGCTGCGCAACTACCTCATGACCACTCGCGCGGTCGACCCGGTGGATCTCGAGCGCGTGCGCATCGAGCACATGACCACCGGCTACTCCGCACCGTCGCTCCACGTGCTGCACATTCTCGCGAAGTTCGCCTTCGACGAGCGCGCAGCGGCCGTGCGCCACCGTCGTGCCTCCGCATCGTCGCAGGACGCTCTCCTGTCGAGCATCCTCGACCGCATCGCCGAGGACGACGAGCTGCAGACCACGCTCTTCACCGACCTGGTCTCCGCCGCGATCCGCATCGACGCCGACGGTGCCGTCCGCGCCATCGCCGACACCGTCGCGTCCTTCTCGGTCCCCACCGTCGATCTCCCCGGCCGCGGCGGCAGCGCCGAACTGCTCGCCGGCATCGGGCTCTACGACCGCACCATCGAGACCGAAGAGGTGATCAAGCCACTGCTCGAGGCGTGGAACGTGTTCACCCTCGACGGCCTCGGCGAGGACGGCCTCGCGGCCCGCGCGGAGCTCGAGAGTGCGCTCGCCACTGCCGCCTCCTGATCAGCGCGTGATCGCGAACCCGCCCACCACCACGGGCTGACCGGCACCGACGAAGTACACGGTGCCGTTCCAGCGGTTCGGGTTCACGGCATCGAGCGTCATCTCGTCGTGGAAGACGGCTCCGAAGGCGGGGGACAGGCGCGAATAGTCGACGTGGACCACATCGGCCCCGGTGGCGATGCTCGGGGCGCGGTAGACGTCGCCCGGGATCGCGTTCACGCCGAGAAGCCGATTCACTGTCGTGTCGCCGGTGATGGTCTTGCCGTCCCACAGCGGGACGGGAGCGCCCTCGGGCGTGGTGCCGACGTAGACGCCGTCGAGAACGGGGCCGGCGGACGCCAGTGCCGGGGCGGCCAACGCTGCGCCGATCGCGGCGGTGCAGCCCAGGAGTGTCACTGCAGTTCTCTTCATGACACGTCACACTCCTCCTGATCGCCCCGCACCACGGCGTTTCGCCGTGATGCGAGGCGGGGAGTGCTGGGTCAGTCCTGGACCTTGGCCATCGCCAGGACGTCGAGGCGCTTGTCGAGCTCTTCTTCCGACAGCTTCTCGGGGACGAGTCCACGCTCGAGGACGACCTCGCGAATGGTCTTCTTGTCCTTCAAGGCCTGCTTGGCCACGGCCGCAGCCTCCTCGTAGCCGATCGCACTGTTGAGCGGCGTCACGATGGACGGCGACGACTCGGCGAGCTGCTTGAGGTGCTCCTCGTTGGCGACGAGGCCGTCGACACACTTGTCGGCGAACAGGCGGGAGACGTTGGCGAGCAACGTGAACGACTCGAGCAGGTTGCGCGCCATCATGGGGATGTAGACGTTGAGCTCGAAGGCGCCGGCTGCGCCGCCCCACGCGATCGCCGCGTCGTTGCCGACGATCTGCGCCGCCACCTGGGTGGCCGCCTCGGGGAGGACCGGGTTGACCTTGCCGGGCATGATCGAGCTGCCGGGCTGCAGGTCGGGGAGCCGGATCTCGCCGAGACCGGTGAGCGGACCCGACCCCATCCAGCGGATGTCGTTGGCGATCTTGGTCAACGAGACGGCGATGGTGCGCAGCGCGCCCGACGCCTCGACCAGACCGTCACGAGCCGCCTGGGCCTCGAACGAGTTCTTCGCCGCGGTGAGGGCGTCGACACCGGTCGACTTCACCAGCTCGGCCACGACCTTCGGGCCGAAGCCGTCGGGAGCGTTCAGACCCGTGCCGACGGCGGTGCCGCCGATGGGGAGTTCACCGAGGCGGGGGAGCGTGGACTGCACGCGCTCGATGCCGGCCTCGATCTGACGTGCGTAGCCGCCGAACTCCTGGCCGAGCGTGACGGGCACCGCGTCCATGAGGTGGGTGCGGCCCGACTTCACGACGGTCTTCCACTCGGTCGCCTTGGCAGCCAGAGCGGTGTGCAGGTACTCGAGGGCCGGGATCAGGCTGGTGACCGCGGCCTCGGTCGCGGCGACGTGCGTCGCGGTGGGGAACGTGTCGTTGGACGACTGCGACATGTTGACGTGGTCGTTGGGGTGCACCTCGACGCCCGCGTTCTTCGCGATGCTCGCGATGACCTCGTTCGCGTTCATGTTGGAGCTGGTGCCCGAGCCGGTCTGGAACACGTCGATGGGGAACTGATCGTCGTGCTTGCCGTCCGCGATCTCGCCGGCAGCCGCGATGATGGCGTCGGCCTTGTCCGCATCGAGCAGACCCAGGTCCTTGTTGACCTGTGCGCATGCGGCCTTGAGCAGCCCCATCGCACGAATCTGGGTGCGCTCGAGGGGGCGGCCCGAGATGGGGAAGTTCTCGACGGCGCGCTGTGTCTGCGCACGCCACAGCGCGTCGACGGGTACGCGAACCTCTCCCATGGTGTCGTGCTCGATGCGGAACTGCTGATCGTTGTCTGTCATGTACCTCGTGCCTCGGTAGATGGGTCGGGAAGTCGGAGTGCGTGTCAGAAGGACGGGACGGCGCCGGAGGTGTCCCCGTCGAAGTCCACGGACGAATACTCCCGCAGTTTGTTCAGCTGGTGGTACGCGTCGATCATCCGCACGGTGCCCGACTTGGAGCGCATGACGATGGACTGCGTGTGGGCACCGCCGCCGGAGTAGCGCACTCCGCGCAGCAGATCGCCGTCGGTGACGCCGGTCGCGGTGAAGAAGACGTTCTCCCCGGCGACCAGGTCGTTGGTGTTCAGGATGCGATCGAGATCGTGGCCCGCGTCCACCGCCTTCTGGCGCTCGTCGTCGTCCGTCGGGGCGAGCCGGCCCTGCAGTGCTCCACCCATACAGCGCATGGCGGCCGCGGCGATGATGCCCTCGGGCGTGCCGCCGGTACCGATCAGGATGTCGGTGCCCGAATCGGGACGGGCAGCCGCGATGGCGCCGGCGACGTCACCGTCCGAGATCAGCCGGATACGGGCGCCGGTGTCCCGGATCTGCTGCATCAGCTCGGTGTGGCGGGGACGGTCCAGCACACACACGGTGACGTCCGAGGACGACCCCTTCTTGATCCTCGCGATCCGGGCGATGTTCTCGGCGACCGGAGCAGTGATGTCGATGGCATCGGCGTAGTCGGGGCCGACGGCGATCTTGTCCATGTAGAACACGGCCGACGGATCGAACATCGCACCGCGCTCCGCCACCGCGAGCACGGAGATCGCGTTGGGCATGCCCTTGGCCATCAGCGTCGTGCCGTCGACGGGATCGACGGCGAAGTCGACCTCGGGACCGTTGCCGTTGCCCACCTGCTCGCCGTTGTAGAGCATGGGCGCCTCGTCCTTCTCGCCCTCTCCGATGACCACGACGCCGCGCATCGACACCGAGCTCACCAGCTGGCGCATGGCGTCCACGGCAGCGCCGTCGCCACCCTCCTTGTCGCCGCGGCCGACCCAACGCCCGGACGCGAGCGCCCCGGCCTCGGTGACGCGGACGAGTTCGAGCGCGAGGTTTCGATCCGGCGCCATCTGCGTGGGAACGTCGGTGTTGGCCGTCATGGGGCTGTGCCTCCTTGCACATGGCGCGGTTCGCAGCCCGACTGACGGGCGTCGTCCGCACGGAATGAACATCGACTCGGGCGAAAAAGACTCGGCGTGATTGTCGCACTAGTCGTACGGCCCCGGCCTGCCGGGGGAAGCGCGGAGCTGCGCGGATGGCGAGCCCCCGCGCGCTCGGTGCGATACTGGAGAGGTGGCCGACAAGAAACCCAGGTACCTGCAGAACAACAAGGACATGGCCTGGTCCCTGATCCCGCTTCTTCTCGCATGCCTGGTGATCGCGGCCATCGCCGGTCAGTGTTCGTTGCGTGTGGGCGGCCCCGAGGCGGGTGAGGTTCCTCGCATCGATCTGGGGGCGTCCCTGCAGGCGGACGCGAACGCACTGGCCTTCCCGGTGCGCAGTCCCGACGTCCCCGACCAGTGGATCCCGAACTCGGCGAACCGTGGCCCGGTCTCCGGCTCGGAGTTCCAGTCCAGCACCGTCGGCTTCGTCACCGAGAACGGCAACTTCCTCTCGCTCTCCCAGAGCGATGCCTCCGAGGACGAGCTGGTCCGCTCGAGGACCGAGGGGTCACGGGTGTCCGCCGGCGGCGCGGAGGCCATCGCCGGTCTGAACTGGGTGGTCTACGGCAACGACGACACGGAGCCGTACTGGGTGGCCGATCTCGGCGACACCCGCGCGATGCTCACCGGATCCGGGTCGCAGGAGGAGTTCGTCGCGCTGGCGTCCGCCACGGCGACGGCTCCGGTCCTCGACAAGCGCTGACGCGCTCGCTCACTCCTCGTCGCGGGCCAGCGCCTTCTCGATGCGCGTGCGCGCGCCGGCCAGGTGCTGCTCGCAGTGCGTGGCCAGTGCTTCGCCGCGCTCCCACAGCGCCAGTGAGGCATCGAGATCCAGGCCGCCCTGCTCGAGCAGCTTGACCACGTCGACCAACTCGTCGCGCGCGTCCTCGTAGCCCAGCTCGGCGATCGGTGTCTCGTTCATGAGTCCCCATGCTGCCTCGAGAGTCCGACAGCGGACGAGTCAGGTGGCGGAACTGCGACCCATCGTGACGGCCGTGACCACGCCGTCCGCGACGCGGACCCGGAGCTGTGTACCCGGTGCGGCGTCGTCGACCGACCGGAGCACCTCGGGGTCGGATCCGGGGACCATGCGCTGCACCACCGAGTAGCCCCTGGCCAGGGTCGCCGCCGGTCCGAGCGTGGTCAGACGCGCGCGCATGTGCTCGACGGTGGTCGCCTCTCGCGACACCGCCCGCTCCACGTCGCGGCGGACGACGCGGCGCATCTCGGCGATCTCCTCCTCGCGGCGGGCGACAGCGGAGAGGGGATCGGCCAGCACGGGCCGGTGCCGCAGGGCGTCGAGGGCGCGCGCCTCGCGCTGCACCCAGCTGCGCAGCGCCGCGGCGCTGCGGCTCCGCAGCTCGGTGACCAGTTCCCGTTCGGCCACGGCGTCGGGTACCACGAGCTTGGCGGCATCGGTGGGGGTGGCGGCACGAAGATCCGCCACGTGATCGCTGAGCGGACTGTCCGGTTCGTGTCCGATGGCGCTCACGATCGGCGTCGTCGCACGGGAGATCGCGCGGCAGAGCGCCTCGTCGGAGAACGGCAGCAGATCCTCGACACTGCCGCCGCCACGGGCGAGTATCACCACGTCGACCGTGGGGTCCTCGTCCAGCTCGGCCAGCGCCCGCAGGATTCCGGGTACCGCCGACGGGCCCTGCACGGGAGTGTTGCGTACCTCGAAGCGCACCGCGGGCCACCGTCGCTCCGCGACGCTGAGCACGTCGCGTTCGGCGGCGCTGGCGCGTGCGGTGATGAGCCCGACGACGCGAGGCAGGAAGGGGAGCGGCCGTTTCAGCCGCGGATCGAACAGTCCCTCGGCCGCGAGAAGACCGCGCAGGCGCTCGATGCGGGCGAGGAGCTCGCCGACTCCCACCGCTCGAATTTCCGTGGCGCGCAACGACAGTGTGCCGCGACCGGTGAAGAAGCTGAGCTTGCCGTAGAGGATGACGCGAGCGCCCTCGGTCAACGGCACGGGGGAGTTCTGGATGAGCATCGGTGAGCACGTCACGGACAGCGACATGTCCGCGGACGGGTCGCGGAGCGTCAGGAACGCCGTGCGCGTTCCCGCACGCACCGAGATCTGCGTGATCTGGCCCTCGACCCACACGCTACCGAGGCGATCGATCCACCCGGCGACCTTCGTCGCGACCGTGCGGACGGGGAGCGGGTTCTCCGCGGTGCTGGTGGCGGCCGTGGTCATCGTGGTCCGAGAATCACTTCGCTCGGGCGGTGGTGATGCGGTTCTCGAGCATGGTCCGGTACGGCGCGCGGTCCGAGGCCGACGTCTCGTACTCGAGAAGTGACGTGAGGTCCTCGACCGACAGCGACCGCAGTCGCGCACGCAGCTGGGCCAGCGTCAGGGCGTCGTAGTCGAGGTACTCCACGATCTCGGGAGTCGCGGTCGGCGCGGTCGCGAGAGCCGGGGCCGGGACGGGTTCGGTCGTCTCGATCTCCGACGGCGGGGTCGAGTACAGGGCGAACCGCCCCGCGGGCGCACCGGGCTCCGGCACGTCGATCTCTCCTGCCGGGTCACCGACCTGCTCGGGCTCGGTGGACAGCGGCACCTGTGTGTACCGCGCGGGTGCGACGTCCGCGTCGTCGTCGAAGGTCGCCCACTCCGCGGTCTCGACCGGGCGTGAACCGATCAGGGAGAACACCTGGTCGCCCTTGATGGCCAGTTCGGTGACGGTCTGTTGCAGACGCATCGCGGTCTGGAGGACCTCGCTCACGGCGGTCATCGGCAGGGAGATGGCGGTGGTGGGAAGACGCCGGGCCTCCTCGACGACGGTCACGGCGATTCCGAGCGCGACGCGGGCGGCGAAGGGTGGACGGATCATGTCTCACAGAGTGCCCCACGTCGCGCATTTTTCCCAGTCGACGTGCGCGGGAAGCGACGCCCGCCCGACTACCCGTATCCTCGTGGTATGTCTTCGGCTCTTCCGGTGTCCTCGTCTTCCACCACCTCCTCCGCCATCCCGCTCGAGCTGGGTATCGCCCGGCCGGCGGTCACCGGTGAGGTGTACGACGGCCCGCGGCGCGTCCTGCTCGCCGAGCCGCGCGGGTACTGCGCCGGCGTGGACCGAGCGGTGGAGACGGTCGAGAAGGCGCTCGAGAAGCACGGCGCCCCGATCTACGTGCGCAAGGAGATCGTGCACAACCGCCATGTCGTGGAGACACTGTCCGATCAGGGCGTCATCTTCGTGGACGAGACCGACGAGGTGCCGGACGGGGCACTCCTCGTGTTCTCCGCACACGGTGTCTCACCGGCGGTCCACGAGTCCGCGGCCGCCAAGAACCTGCGGACCATCGACGCGACGTGCCCGCTGGTGACGAAGGTGCACCAGGAGGCCAAGCGGTTCGCACGCGACGACTTCGACATCCTGCTCATCGGCCACGAGGGTCACGAGGAGGTCGAGGGCACCGCGGGCGAGGCCCCGGACCACGTGCAGGTCGTGGACGGGCCGGACTCCGTCGACGCCGTCACCGTCCGGGACGAGAACCGCGTCATCTGGCTCTCACAGACGACGCTCAGTGTCGACGAGACCATGACCACCGTCGCCCGACTGCGGGAGAAGTTCCCCAACCTGCAGGATCCGCCCAGCGACGACATCTGCTACGCCACCCAGAACCGTCAGGTCGCCGTCAAGGCGATGGCACCCGAATGCGATCTCGTGATCGTGGTCGGCTCGACGAACTCGTCGAACTCGGTGCGCCTGGTCGAGGTCGCGCTCGCCGCGGGCGCGCGGGCGAGCTACCTGGTCGACTACGCCAAGGACATCGATCTCGCCTGGCTCGAGGGCGCCCGCACGGTGGGCATCACCTCCGGCGCGTCCGTGCCGGAGGTGCTGGTGCGGGGAGTACTGGATCTGCTCGAGACGCATGGCTTCGGTGACGTGAAGTCGGTGACGACGGCCAACGAGACGCTGGTCTTCGCGCTTCCTCGCGAGCTGCGAACCACCAGCAGGGTGTGAACCGACCGCGGCCGGCTCAGTCCCGGTCGCGGTAACGCACTCGTGGCGCCGGGTACGGCGACAGATTCTCCGCACCGGTGCGACGGGGTTCGTACGGCGCGGCCTCGTACTGCTTGGGTTCGTACGGTGTCGCCTCGTACCGGGGGCGAGCCTCCCGCGGGCGACCGGTGTCGGAGGCCGTGACCTGGCCCTCGTAGGCGCGAGGGGCGGGCCGAGCAGCGCGCGACTCTTCGCGCGGCTGCGGTGCGGCGGGCCGTGCCCGCCGGGTGCGCTCGTGTCGAGCGTCGGGTGACACGGTCCGCGGTTCCTGGCGCGCCCTGCGGCGGTCGTCCGCTCGTCCTGCCGTCTCGCGAGCGGCGGGGCGTTCGGAGCGGGACCGCCGGGGTGCGGCGTCGCGCGCCGCCGCGGCCGGTCGCGCTGCGCGCGCCGGCTTCCGGACCGGCGTCGGCCGACGATCGAGCGCCAGCCGGGCGCCACCGACCCCGAGAACCAACAGCGTGGTCAGCGCCATGAGCGGGAAGCGATCGACGAGCGGCACGGCGACGGTCAGGACGATGTCCTTGATCGAGGTGCCCGCTCCGTCGGTGAGGATCTGGTACGCGATGGGAACGCCGAGGAACATGATGAGCGGCGGCTGCACCATGGCGGTGAAGAGTCCACGATGGCGGACCGCGACGACGGCGATGAGTGCACCGAGCACGTACAGGACGGCGAACGTCGATCCCAGCTCGTCACCACGCATGGCATCGACGAGAAAGCCCAGGACGGCTGCGCCCACTGCCACCGCGACGGCGCCCCATGCGGGGATACCGGGTACCGACGGCACAGCCGAGCGCTGGTCGAGAGGCACTCCCGAGCGTGCGCGTTGGGGGGAAGACACACAGCGAGGTTAGCGTTTATTCAACGACTTGCGTCGTCGGCATGCTCGCGACACGTCGAGGAGGTGCTCTCCATCGCAGTCGCGGTCATGGTGCGTGGCCGCTGATCCACACTCGTGACCTGCGGCGGTTCACCGTCGAAGAGGGACATCTCGTGCAGCTTGCGTGCTGTGACGAAGACCCGGGCGTCCAACGATCCTGCCGCCGCGTTGAACGAGTCCACGGCCTTGCCCAGCTGTGATCCCAGTCGATCGACGTGGGCGCCGACCGTGCCGAGGCGCTCGTACAGTTCACGGCCCAGCACGCGTACGCGAGCGGCGTCCTCGGCCAGCGCGTCCTGCTTCCACGTGTACGCGACGGTCCGCAGCAGGGCGATGAGAGTCGTCGGGGTGGCGAGCACCACGTTGCGGGAGAAGGCGTGTTCGAGCAGGCCGCGGTCGCGCGTCAACGCGGCGTCGAGGAACGGATCGCCCGGAACGAACAGGACGACGAATTCCGGCGACGGGTCGAACGCGTGCCAGTACTTCTTGTCGGCGAGCTGGTCGACGTGTGTGCGCAGGTGCTTGGCGTGGCGTTCGAGATGCCGATCGATGGTCTCGGGATCCTGCTCGGCGCTCGCGTCGAGGAAGGCGACGAGCGGAACCTTGGCGTCGACGACGATGCGCTTGCCACCGGCGAGCTTGACCACCAGATCGGGGCGTACGCCGGGCGCGGCGACCTGGGTGTCGAAGTCGCAGTGGCGCGTCATGCCGGCCAGCTCCACGACCCGCTCGAGCTGGATCTCACCCCACCGGCCGCGGATCTGCGGCGCCCGCAGCGCGGTGACGAGCTGGTCCGTCTGCGACGCCAGCTGCCGCGAGGCGCGGTGCATCCCGGCGACCTGCTCCGTCAGTCCCGCGTACGCGTGCACACGATCGCGCTCGACGAGCCGGACGTGTTCCTCGAGCGCGTCGACCGCCTCCCGCAGCGGGTCGACCATATGGGAGACCTGCTGGCCGATGGCACCGGAATGGCGCCGCGCGGAGTCCTCGTTGAGCAGGGACAACGAGCGCCGCAACGTCTCCTCGTTGTCTGCGGAGACTGCGAGCCGCTCACCCGCGCGGGCGAGTTCGACATCGCCGCGCGCGGCACGCAACCACCAGCCCAACGCCAGGCCGACGAGAAGGGTGACGAGGGTGGTCACGGCAGTGAGGGCGGTCATGAGGCTCACTATGAACCGGGGTACCGACACACCTTCGGCCCGAGCGTCTTTGTCGTAGGTCTCCGTTAGCGTCGGCGACATGAGAATCCTGCACACCTCGGACTGGCACATCGGGCGCACCTTCCACGGTGTCGACCTGCTGGCCGATCAGCGTCGTGCCCTGGAGGCTCTCGCCACCGTCGTCCGGGAGCAGAGCGTGGACGTCGTCGTGGTCCCCGGGGACATCTACGACCGTGCTGTGCCCAATGCGGACGCGGTCCGGCTGTGCAACAAGGCATTCGAGGCCATCCGCGACGCGGGGGCCGTCATCGTCGCCACGTCGGGCAATCACGACTCGCCCGCCCGGCTGGGTGCCGGCTCGGCGTTCTCCGCTGCCGGCGGTCTGCATCTGTTCACCACCGTGGACGCCGTCGATCGACCGGTCGTGTTGACGGACGAGCACGGCGACGTGGCGTTCTACGGCATTCCGTACCTCGAGCCGGACGCCACCCGCACCGAGCTCGGAGTACCCGGCGCTCGTTCGCACGCCGCGGTGTTGCAGGCGGCGATGGGCCGCATCGCGGCCGATCTGGCGACGCGCGACTCGTCGGTCCGCTCGGTGGTGCTGGCGCACGCCTTCGTGATCGGCGGCGAGGGTACGGGTTCCGAGCGTTCGATCTCCGTCGGTGGCGTCGAGACCGTGCCGGCCTCGCTCTTCGGCGGCATCGACTACGTCGCGCTGGGGCACCTGCACTCTCCGCAGACCATCGACGACCACATCCGGTACTCGGGATCGCCGCTGCCGTACTCGTTCGGTGAGCGTTCGCATCGCAAGGCTGCGTGGCTGGTCGACATCGACGGCTCGGGTGGCCGCGTCGTCACACGCGTCGATCTACCGGTGGTGCGGGGCCTGTCCGTCCTGGAGGGAACGCTCGAGGATCTCTGCACGGAGGACCGGTTCGATTTCGCGACAGAGCATTACGTCTCCGCTGTGCTCACCGATGCGGTGCGGCCCGTCGACGCGATGCGCCGTCTGCAGGAGCGATTTCCCCATGCGGTGCATCTCGAGTGGAAGCGCCCGGCCGGTGTCGATTCCGGAAGCTACCGCGAGAAGGTGCAGGGTAGGTCGGATCGTGAGGTGCTCGACAGCTTCCTCGCGGACGTGCGAAGCGCGCCCTCGTCGTCCGAGGTCGAGCTGCTCGATCGTGCGGTCGAGAACGTCACGGGTCAGCAGGATTCGACGTCCGCATCGCCCGTCGAGCACGAGTGGGTGCGCTCGGCGTGAGACTGCATGCGTTGTCGGTCACCGCGTTCGGGCCGTTCGGCGGTACGGTCGATGTCGACTTCGACCATCTCGGGGCCGACGGCCTGTTCCTCCTGCACGGCCCCACCGGAGCGGGAAAGACGTCCGTCCTCGACGCCATCGCCTTCGCTCTCTACGGCGTCCTCCCCGGCTCGCGGCGCGAGAGTCGACGCCTGTTGTCGGATCATGCTGCGCCGGGTGTGGTTCCGTGTGTCGAACTCGACGCGACGTTGGGTGGCCGGCGCCTCACCATCGTTCGGCAGCCGGAGTTCCTGCGCCCCAAGCGGCGCGGGGTGGGAACCACGAAACAGAACGCCAAGGCGACGCTGACGTGGCACGACGGTCGGGGCGAGAACCTCACGCGCATCGACGAGATCGCGCTCGAGGTCGAGCGCCTGCTCGGCATGCGGGTGGACCAGTTCTTCCAGGTCGTCCTGTTGCCGCAGGGGGACTTCGCGCGGTTCCTGCGGGCGCGCAACGAGGAACGGGGCGCGCTTCTCGAGCAGTTGTTCGACACCGATCGGTTCCGCGACATCGAGACGTGGTTCCAGGACCAGCGTCGCGCCAGCGCGGAGCGTCTGGCGGGGCGATCGGAGTCCGTCGACAGACTGGCCGCACAGGTGGCCACCGCCGCCGGCGTGGACCTCTTCACGGGCACCGACGTGGTGGAGTGGGGGACCGATCTGCTGGACGGTGCGCGAGAGCAGGCTCGTGCGCGCACGGAGCATCTGCGGACAGCGCGCGCCGAACACGCGGTGTCTCGTGAGACCGCTCGATTCGCGCACCGCCGCCGGGAGGCACGCGAGCGTGGGGCCGCGGCAGCAGCGCGGCTCGCAGTGCTGGCGGACGGTGACGCCGAGCGCGCCGAGCAGATCGCCGAACTGGACCGTGCGCGTCGAGCGCTGCCGGTGCGCGATCGTGCCGTCACCCTCGACCAGCACCGTCAGCGCGCGGCCGTCGCCGCCGCGACGATGCGGCGCCGGGAGCAGGCAGCTGCGGAGACCGACGCCGCCGTGCTGGTCGGGACGTTGTCGTGGCCGCCCCGTCCCGCCGATGCGGAGGTGCTCGATGCCGCGGTGCACCGGTGGAGCGGCGAGCGTGCGGTGCTCGACAGTGTCGCGGGCGACGAGTCCGATCGCAGGACGGCGGTGGCCGACCGGGAACGTGCCCTTGCCCGGGTGCGCAGTCTGGAGACGGACCTGCGGGCGGTACGGGTACGTCTCGACGCGGTGCCTGCGGAACGCGCGAGACTGGACGCCGACCATCGGGTAGCTGTCGCGGCTCGTGCGGGTCTCCCCGGCCTGGAGGCGCGGCATCAGGGTGCCGAGGACGCTGCCCGCGCACACGTCGAGTGGGCTCGCGAGTCCGAGCGCCTCGCTGCGGCCGTCACGACGGCCGAGCGTGCCCGGACCCGATACGACGATCTGCGCACCGAATGGTTGGACCTGCGGGAACGACGTCTCGAAGGGATGTCCGCCGAGCTGGCTGCAGGACTCGAGGACGGCGCCCCCTGCGGAGTCTGCGGCGCGACGGAACATCCGGCGCCCGCATCACCGACTGCGGGGCGGGTGTCCAAGGACGACGAGAATCGCGCGGGACAGCGGGTCTCTGCAGCCGAGGTGGAGCGCACCACGGCGGACGCCGCGGTGCAGCGCTGCCGACAGCGTGTGGACGAGCTCGCGACCCGGTGCGCGGATCGCACCGCAGCCGAACTCGCCGCCGAACTGGACGAAGCCACGACGGCACTGGCGGAGGCGCGTCGCGCCGCGGATCGTCTCACGGCGATCGACACCGCGCTGGCGGCACTGGACGAGGAGACCGCTGGTCTGCGGGTGCGGGCTGATGCGATCACCGCCGAACTGGGCGTCACTCGCGGGCGGACGGAGGCGCTGGAGACTCGGATCGCGGAGGCCACGGCGCGCATCACGGCCGCCGTGGGGACGACGTCCACCGTGGCGGAACGGCGTGCTGCACTCGACGCGGCCATCGCAGCCGCGGTGGCGTGGCGCGACGCTCGACGCGACGCCGACTCGGCCGATCAGGCGGTGACGCGGCTCGAGACCGACCTGGCGGAATGCGCGCGCGAACACGGATTCACCGAGGTGACCGACGCTCTCGCTGCTGTCCGCGACAGGGCTCGGTGCACGGTGCTGGAGAACGCCGTTCTCGATGCCGAGAAGCAGCGCTCCGCGGCCGCGGCCGTCCTCGCGGAGCCGGAGGTGGCAGAGGCGATGGCGGGGGACGTCGTCGACACCGCTGCCGTCGATGCGGAAGAGATCCGACTGCGAGGGTTGCTGGACGAGGCCATCGCCTCGGCCGGAGACGCCGACAGTCGGCTGCGCATGCTCGAGGACCTCGTCGCCCAACTGTGGGCCGCTGCGGACCGTCTGGGACCCGCCCACCTCGAGCACGCGGAACTCGAGCAGCTGGCGGAGGTGGTGGCCGGCAAGGGCGCCAACGCGCGTCGGATGTCGCTGCGGTCCTACGTGCTGGCCGCGAGGCTCGAGGACGTCGCCACCGCGGCGTCCGTGCGCTTCCGGTTGATGTCGCAGGGTCGGTTCGAGTTCGTGCACTCCGACGACGTGGGCCCCCGAGGCACCCGAGGCGGGCTGGGTCTCGACGTACGCGACGACTACACCGGGGTGGTCCGGTCGGCAGGCACCCTGTCGGGCGGCGAGGCGTTCTGCGCGTCGCTCGCGCTCGCGCTGGGTCTCGCCGATGTCGTGGCGGCCGAGGCGGGCGGCATCACCCTGGACACGATGTTCATCGACGAGGGGTTCGGAAGCCTCGACTCGGGATCACTGGACGCCGTCATGGGAGTGCTCGACGAACTCCGGTCCGGTGGGCGCACGGTGGGCATCGTCAGTCACGTCGACGAGATCCGTGACCGGGTGCCCTCACGCCTCGAGGTGATCCGCGAACGTCACGGATCCACGCTACGAGTGCACGCGGGAGTGTGACCGCTCAGTCGTCCTTCTTCTCGCCGTCCTCGTGCGCGTCGACGTCGATCGGAGTCGGTGCCACGTCGTCGGACTGGTCCGAGGGCGCCGGCGCGTACCGGGTCTTCTCGTCGTGGACGACGACGGGCGCGTCGTCACCGGGGGTGCCGAGATCGTCGTGGATGCGTTCGGCGATGTCGTTCGCGCCGGGGTCCTCGTCGGACCTCAGTTCGATCTGCTCGTTGATGTAGCGCAGCAGCACCGCGGTGGCCGCGGCGACCGGGACCGCGAGGAATGCCCCGATGATGCCGAAGATGGAACCGCCGGCGGTGACGGCCAGCAGCACGATCGCGGCATGCAGGTTCATCGACTTGCTCTGCAGGATCGGCTGCAGGACATTGCCTTCGATCTGCTGCACGGCCAGGATGATCGCCAGGACGATGACCGCGGTGGTGAAACCGTTGGCCACCAGCGCGACCAGGACGGCGAGGGCACCGGCGACGAAGGCACCGACGATGGGGATGAAGCCACCGAGGAAGGTGAGCGTCATCAGCACCGGGGTCAGCGGTACGCCGAGGATCAACAGACCGATGCCGATGAAGATCGCGTCGATCGCGCTGACGATGGCCTGGGTACGGATGAAGCCACCGAGGGTGTCCCACACTCGTCGGAGTACTTCGGCGAGATGACCACCGGCCTTGCGTCCGGCCAGTCCGTGCAGCCAGGGGAGGAAGCGCGGGCCGTCCTTGATGAAGAAGAAGCTCAGGACGAGCACCAGACCGAGGGTGACCAGGATCGACCCGGCGGTGGCGACGCCGGCGAAGACACCCGAGGCGATCGCCGTGCCGCTGTCCTGCAGCTGCGTGACGATGGCTTGGACGGCGTTGTCGATCTGCTCGTCGTCCAGATTGACGGGCGGGCCCTCGAGCCATTCCTGGACCTGCGAGACGCCGAGGGTGGCGCTGTCCGCGAGATCGGGAGCCTGGCTGATGACGGAGGGGACGATGAATGCGACCACACCGGCGAGAACCGCGAGGAAGCCGACGAGTGTGGTCAGTGCGGCGAGCGCGGGCGGGAAGCCGATGCGGCGCAGCAACCTGGTGGGCGGCCAGAGCACCGTCGCGACCACCAGGGCCAGCAGAACCGGGAGCATGATCACCCACAGCTGGCCGACCAACCAGCCGGCGATCCACAGCGCCGCCGAGACGACGAGCAGCACCGCGGACCACTTGGCCAGCCAGAGTCCGCCGGCGCCGAACAGGTCGCTGCGATCACGGCTCGACGCGGAGCCGCCGGATGTGGTGGGCGCGTTCTCGCTCACGTGTGTCCTCTCGTCTGACGATGGTGCGGCGAACGCAGAGTCGAACGCGCTGTGACTGTACCCGGGAAGCCGGTCCCGCACGCAGGGCGACGGAGGGACTACCCGATGGTGAGCCCGCGGGCGAGAAGGGCGGTCCGCCACAGGTGCATCGAGGCGTAGGACCGCCACGGTGCCCAGTGGGTGGTGTCCGACAGGTCGATGTCGAGGAGGGCCGCGCCCTGCCTGACCACCAGATCGGTGTCGAGAAGCACGTCGGGGTCGCCCAGCAACCGCATCGACACGTAGCGGGCGGTCCACGGACCGACACCGCGCAGGGCCAGTAGTGCCCGCTCCTGGGTGGCCGCGTCGCCGTCGTGGCGCACGTCCACGGCGCCCGATGCCACTGCGTCGGCCGTCGACGCGATCGCGGCGACCCGCCGCGCCGGACCGGTGAGGATCTCGGTGCCGCGTGCGGCCACGGCCTCGGGAGTGGGGAACAGGTGAGTGATGCCGTGTTCGGCCTCGCCCTCGTCGTCGCCCACCGGATCTCCGAGGGCCGCGACGAGCCGGGCGGTGTGCGTGGCCGCGGCTCCGAGCGAGATCTGCTGTCCGATCATCGTGCGAAGCAGCACCTCCGCGGCATCGAACGCCCCGGGAACGCGGATCCCCGGGGCCGCGGCCACCGACGCAGCGAGCGCCGGGTCTGCCGCGAGCGCAGCGTCGACGGGAGCCGCGTCGACGTCCAGGGCCAGCACCCGCCGCACTCGGGACAGCGCGGTGGGGACGTCCGACTCGTCCCGGGCTCGCGTCTCCACCCGGACGACTCCCGCACCGCCCGCACCCGGGACGAACCGGCACGTCACGACGGCGGGGCCATGATCGAGGCGCAGAGCCCGGCGGTAGACACCGTCCGTGAAGGTCTCCATGCCCGGAACCGCGTGACCCGCCAGGAACCACCGCATCCACCCCGTGTCGTACGGAGCGGAGTACGGCAGCTCGGAGGTGTCGAGGGTCCAGCGCGGCGACGTCACCCAGTCATGATCTCAGCAGCAGCGTGCGCCCGGATTCGCGTCCGCCTCCGCATGACGTGCCTTCCAGTACTCGCGCTCGGTGGGCACCGGATGCCCGGGATGGACCCGGTTCCGGTGCTCGACGAAGCGCTCGTAGTCGTGATCACCCATGACGGAGGTGATCCACCACGTGGCGGCACGGACGGACTTCAGGACGGCATTCATGTCAGTGGCCCGTTCCCGGCCGACGGACCGTGCCGTCGGCGATGAGGACGTCCCATTCCGCCTGCACCGACTTCTCCGCCTCGGTGGGAAGGAAACCGCTGGGCGCGAACAGCTTCGACGGCACGTCCTCCTCCTCGCTGCTCGGCAGTCCACCGGCTCGGATCGCCTTGAAGCAGACGGTGAACCCGGCGAGCGCGACGACGAGGACGAGCACCGCGAAGACGATGGACAGCGTGCCCTGGATGAAGGTGTTGCGGATGACGGCGTCGATGGCCTCCGGGGTGGCGGCGGACCGGAACTCGGTGAGCCCCTGCGACTTCGCTTCCTTGAAGTCGCTGTGCTGCGCCCAGTAACCGATGGCCGGAACGTCGGAGAAGATCTTCTGGTACGACGCCGTCATGGTGACCACGAGGTCGAAGGCCAGTGGCAGCGCGGGGATCCACGCCCACTTCAGCAGACCCTTCTTCACCACGACGGTCAGGACGACCGTGAGCGCGATGGCGGCCAGCAACTGGTTCGCGATGCCGAACAGCGGGAAGAGCGTGTTGATGCCGCCCAGCGGATCGGTGACACCCATGAGCAGGATGGCGCCCCAGGCTGCGACGACGATGACCGAGCAGATCCAGGCACCGACGCGCCACGACGGATCGCGGAACTTCTTCGCGCCGCCACCGAGGTTGCCGAGCGAGTCCGACAGCATGAAACGGGCGACACGCGTGCCGGCGTCGACGGTGGTGAGGATGAACAGCGCCTCGAACATGATCGCGAAGTGGTACCAGAACGACTTCAAGCTCTCGCCGCCGAAGACCTGGTGCAGCACCTCGGACATACCGAACGCGAGTGTGGGGGCGCCGCCGGTGCGCGAGATGATCGACTCCTCGCCGACGTCCGTCGCGGCCTGCGACAGCTCGGCCGCGCTGATGTCCCCGCCCGACAGTCCGAGCCCGTTGACGTACGTCGCAGCGGTCTCGGGTGTTCCACCGGTGAGTGCCGTCGGTGCGTTGAGCGCGAAGTAGATGTGCTGATCGAGGATGCAGGCGGTGACCAGAGCCATGATGGCGACGAAGGACTCGGTGAGCATGCCGCCGTAGCCGATCATCCGCATCTGCTTCTCCTTCTCGAGAAGCTTCGGCGTGGTGCCCGAGGAGATCAGCGCGTGGAAACCGGAGAGCGCGCCGCAGGCGATGGTGATGAAGAGGAACGGGAAGAGCGAGCCGGAGAACGCGGGACCGTTGCCCTCGCTGGCGAACGACGTCATGTCCGGCATCTGCAGGACGGGTCGAGCGATGAGGATGCCGACGGCGAGCAACACGATGGTGCCGATCTTCATGAACGTCGACAGGTAGTCACGCGGGGCGAGCAGAAGCCACACGGGGAGGATCGACGCGGCGAGACCGTAGGCGATGAGCAACCACGCGACGGTGATCTTGGACAGCGTGAACCAGTCGGCGCCCCACTCGGTCTCGGCGACCCAGCCGCCGGAGATGATGGCGAGCAGCAGCAGGACGACGCCGATGAGGGAGACCTCGGAGACCTTGCCCGGGCGCAGGTAGCGCAGGTAGACACCCATGAAGAGGGCGATGGGGATGGTCAGCGCGATGGAGAAGACGCCCCACGGGCTCTCGGCCAGCGCGTTGACGACGACGAGCGCGAGCACCGCGATGATGATGATCATGATGACGAAGACGCCGATGAGGGCGGCGATACCGCCGACCACGCCGAGCTCCTCGCGGGCCATCTGACCGAGGCTGCGGCCGCGACGGCGAGTCGAGATCCAGAGCACCAGGAAGTCCTGCACAGCTCCGGCGAAGACGACGCCGATGATGATCCACATCGTGCCGGGCAGGTAGCCCATCTGCGCGGCGAGCACGGGTCCGACGAGGGGACCGGCGCCGGCGATCGCGGCGAAGTGGTGGCCGAACAGCACCCGACGGTCCGTCGGCATGTAGTCCTTGCCATTCTCCAGGATCTCGGCGGGAGTGGCCCGATCGTCCCGCGGATGGACGATGCGGTTCTCGATGAGGCGTGCGTAGAACCGGAACGCGAAGATGTACGTGCAGACCGCCGCCACGACGAACCACACGGCGTTGACCTGCTCGCCGCGAATGATCGCGATGACCGTCCACGCGATGGCGCCCAGCAGACCGATGATCACGAAGATCACGCGCTTCGGCACGGTCATGGGTGAGCGGTCCACGACGCCCACGGGGGGGAGGTCGTCGTCGGTCTTGAGGAACTCGACGTGCGAGTTCCCCCTGTCGGACACGGCAGTCATCTGCGGGCTCCTGGCATGCGGTGAAGGGGCGGCGATCATCGTGTGATCGCAGTCACTGTAAGCAGACCGACCGACATTTCGTGCGGTTGTGGGCCTGGCGTGTGCGGATCGTTGCGCCGAGCGGTCCAGGACCGTCGCCGAACGTCACGACATGACAACGAGACCCCACTCGCGCGCCCCGACTGCCTACGATGCTCGTGTGTCAGACCACCCCGAGTACCCGCAGCAGCCGTACACCGGTTCGTCGTACGAGCCCGACCTGACGAAGGGGCCGACGGACACCGGAGCCTTCCCGGCCACCGGAGCCTTCCCGCAGCAGCAGCAGCCGAGCTATCCCCAGCAGCAGTACGGGCCGCCGCCGCTGCCGCCGACCAACGCCGGCTGGGCCGCCGCCGCGCTGATCTTCTTCTGGCCGCTGGCGTTCTCCGCGTTCAACCACTCGAGCTCGGTGTTTCCGCGGTGGTCGCTGGGCGACTACCAGGGTGCGCACTACGCGTCGGAACGCACGAAGCAGCTGGGCAAGTACTCGCTCTACATCTTCGCGGGTCTCTTCGCGCTGTTCATCCTCTTCTACGTGCTGCTCATCGCCTTCGCGATCTCGGCGGGATCGGGCACCGACTACACGTACTGACAGGGCGGCCGGGGGCGGCACGTAGACTCTCCTCCCTGTGAGCCTCACCCTCGGAATCGTCGGACTGCCCAACGTCGGCAAGTCCACCCTCTTCAACGCGCTGACCAACAACGACGTGCTGGCGGCGAACTATCCGTTCGCCACCATCGAGCCGAACGAGGGCGTCGTCCCGTTGCCGGATCCGCGGCTGAACGAACTCGCGAAGATCTTCGGTTCGGAGAAGATCCTTCCGGCGCCGGTCACGTTCGTGGATATCGCGGGCATCGTGAAGGGTGCGTCCGAGGGCGCCGGCCTGGGCAACAAGTTCCTCGCGAACATCCGTGAGGCCGACGCCATCTGCCAGGTCGTGCGCGTGTTCGCGGACGACGACGTGGTGCACGTCGACGGCAAGGTCGATCCGGCCGCCGACATCGAGGTCATCGAGACCGAGCTGATCATCGCGGACATGCAGACTCTCGAGAAGGCGATCCCGCGTCTCGAGAAGGAAGTTCGCACGCAGAAGGACCGCGCGCCGATGGTCGCCGCGGCCAAGGAAGCGCAGACGATCCTCGACAGCGGCACGACGCTGTACTCGGTGAAGGACACGTTCGACGCGTCGTCACTGCGTGAGCTGAACCTGCTCACCACCAAGCCGTTCCTCTACGTCTTCAACGCCGACGAGTCGGTACTCACCGACGACGCGAAGGTCGCCGAGCTGAAGGCCGCTGTCGCACCCGCCGACGCGGTGTTCCTGGACGCCAAGATCGAGTCCGAGCTCGTCGAACTCGACGACGAATCCGCGATGGAGTTGCTCGAGAGCATCGGTCAGACCGAGCCCGGCCTGCACGCCCTGGCCCGCGCCGGCTTCCACACCCTCGGACTGCAGACCTACCTCACGGCGGGTCCGAAAGAGTCCCGCGCGTGGACCATCCATCAGGGCGACACCGCACCCCAGGCCGCCGGTGTCATCCACACCGACTTCGAGAAGGGCTTCATCAAGGCGGAGGTCGTGTCCTACGACGACCTCGTCGCCGCCGGATCCATGGCCGCCGCCAAGTCGGCCGGCAAGGTCCGCATCGAGGGCAAGGAATACGTCATGGCCGACGGCGATGTGGTGGAGTTCCGCTTCAACGTGTGAGCGGGACTGCTACCGCCAGCCCAACTCCGGCGCCACGTGCGTCAGCACCGACTCGATGAGGTGTGCGCAGTACTCGACGCCGAGCTGGTTGGGCACGGTCAGGAGCAGCGTGTCGGCTGCGGCGACGGCTTCGTCCCGCGCAAGCTCTGCGATGAGCTTGTCGGGTGAGCCGGCGTAGGTCTTGCCGAAACGGGCGATGCCGCCGTCGATGTAGCCGACCTGATCGCCGCTGCCGCCCTCGCGGCCGAAGTACGCACGATCCACGTCGTCGACGATCGGGAAGATGCTGCGGCTCACGGACACTCGCGGTTCGAACGAGTGACCGACGTCCGACCACGTCTTGCGGAAGCGCTCGATCTGCTCGGCCTGCAGTTCGTGGAACGGCACGCCGGTGTCCTCGCTGAGCAGGGTCGAGCTCATGAGGTTCATGCCCTGCTGCGCGGTCCACTCGGCGGTCGCACGAGTACCTGCACCCCACCAGATGCGCTCGCGCAACCCGTCGGAGTGCGGTTCGAGGCGCAACAGGCCGGGCGGGTTGGGGAACATGGGGGAGGGGTTCGGCTCCGCGAAGCCCCTGCCTTCCAACAGGTCCAGGAAGATGCGCGTGTGTTCACGGGCCATGTCTCCGCTGTCGGTGCCCTCGGCCGGGGCGTAGCCGAAGTAACGGAAGCCGTCGATGACCTGCTCGGGCGATCCCCGGCTCACACCGAGCTGCAGCCGCCCGCCGGAGATCAGGTCGGCGGACCCGGCGTCCTCGGCCATGTAGAACGGGTTCTCGTAGCGCATGTCGATGACGCCGGTGCCGATCTCGATACGACTGGTCTTGGCGCCGACTGCCGCGAGCAGAGGGAACGGCGACGCGAGCTGGTTCGCGAAGTGATGGACGCGGAAGTACGCGCCGTCGGCACCGAGTTCCTCCGCGGCGACCGCGAGGTCGATCGACTGCAGCAGCACGTCCGATGCGGAGCGCGTCTGCGAGTGCGGCGACGGTGACCAGTGCCCGAACGACAGAAACCCGATGTTCTTCATGCACCGGAGAACGCTGAGGGCGCCCGAATATTTCCCTTCCAACGGCCGTGTGGGCGTCGGCATGGTCGGTGACGAGGGCAACGAGTTCTGCCTGGACTGACGTCCCGTCAGAACGGTGGTGGGTCGTCGTTGTCGGCGAACTCTCGTCTGCGTCGGTTTCGAGAGCGTTCGGACCGCCGCCGGGCATGCTTGTCCGCCAGACGGGTTCGTCGTCTGGTAGGTGATGTGCGCGGGGGATCCGGAGGGGCCTGCGCCGGCTGATCGAAGGTGATCTCGGCGAGTCCGGGGTGCAGGTCGTACCCGTTGTGTGCCGGGCCCGGAATCACGCGTCCCTCGGGTGTGGCGATGGTGGAGACGACGCGTCCGGTGTCCTCGTCGAGGTACTGGTCGTCGACGAAGTCGCCGAACGTCTTCAGATTGTGGTGGAAGCGGCACTTGGCGCCGAGGTTGACGTCGGTCGTCTGTCCACCGGCCGCGGGGTCGTCGTGGTCGTACTCGGTGATGTGGTCGAGGTCGCCGGTCCAGACGGCGTTGCTGCAGCCGGGCCAGGTGCAGTACTGATCGCGGATGCGCACGAACGTGTCGAGGGCACTGGACGGGCGGTAGGGATCCGCCGGTTGCGAGGCCGGGTTGGTGGCGGCGACCGGCCTCGAAACGGCGTCGGGGCGCGCGGCGAGGTCGGCGACGTGTTCGGCGGAGATGACGCCGTGGCCCGCGAGGAAACCCGGGTTGCCCTGCTGTGCGGAGGCGGTGTCCCCGTTCACGGTGGCGGCGTCGGCGACGACGTGCACGTTGACGGTGGTCAGGAGACCGTCCTCGCCGGTCCAGCCGGGAGCGTCGCAGTCGTCACGGTCACACTGACATTCGAACGGCGTGCGCGTGGCGAGGGCGAAGAGAGCGTCGCTGCGTCGGGCGCCGGCGCTGCGCGGGTCTTTCGGGCAGATGCGTCCGGCGAGATCGTCGACAGCAGCGGCGATGAGGACGGCGTTCTCGGCGGGCATGGTGGCGCACTGATAAGCCATGCCGTCGGGTGCGGGGTCGATCCAGAAGCCGCGGTCGTCCTTCGCGCGAGTGCGACGCTCGCGGACGGCGTCGGGGTCGTGGCGATAGATGATGCGGTCGACCATGTCGCGCATCCGGCCAGCGGACCAGGAGCCGCGTCGCCGTAGTGCCGCCGCGATCTCGGCATCGACCTGGTGGGCATGGTCGGTGCCGTCGACGAGGTCGGTGCGGGCGATGATGGTGTGGATGTACTTCGGGGTCACGAGGCCGTCGCGGAGGCAGGCTGCAACGTCGGGCAGACGGTCTCGCAGGGCCACGGCACGGGTGAGAATGCCCTCGCCTGCGCCCTGGGTGATCGACAGGACTGCGGCGATGCGTGCGGCGCAGTGGGTGGTGGCGTCGAAGCGGCGGCGGTCGGCGGTGTCCAGCGGTGCAACCAGTCGGGTGTGCAGTTCCGCCGCGGCCTGGTAGCGGGTCCATTCGAGGTACGAGGCGCCGGCGGTGGCGTGGGTCAGTGCGCCGAGGACGCCGTCGACAGTGACGTCGGCGAGGTTTCCGGGTAGGCCCATGGCCTCCGGATCACGCGTCGCCCACCCCTGTTCGAACATGTGTGCGAAGGTAGCAGTGGGCACCGACACGAACAGGCCGAGAGGGGCAGAATGCGCACCATGCGAGTCGAGCGCATCACCACCAACCTGTCGGTCGAGAACATCGCCGAGGCGAAGTCGTTTTACACCGATTTCCTGGGACTCGCGGTCGAGGAGTTCGATCTCGGTTGGGTCGCCCGCTTCACGTCACCGGAGACCGGCGCACACGTACAACTGGTGACGCGAGATGCGACGAGTCCGGTGGAGTCGGCGATGTCGACTCACGTCGACGACGTCGATGCGGCGTACGAGGAGGCCGTCCGTCGCGGTCACGACATCGTGCATCCGCTCACCACGGAGGAGTGGGGAGTTCGACGATTCCTCGTGCGCGCTCCTGACGGGAACGTCGTGAATGTCGTGATGCATCGGGCGTGACAGTGACTCGTCACCGACTTCCGCCGTCCGAGGTGCACGCCTGCAACGACGCGTCTTGACTGTCAGGGACAGATGTTCCCTGCAGTGAGGACTACCGCCATGCTTTCGCTCTGGATCTGGAATCAACCGTGGGTCTGGTCCTCGATCGTGTCGAACCTGACCGATCTCCTCTGACGGAGACGTCAGCCGAGGTCGATACCCGTGGCCTCCACGACCGCGCTCCACAGCGCTTCCCGTGCCTCCGGCGAGTCCCGCCGCCAGGACGGGTAGTGCGTGGGGCGCGGTCGTCTGTCGTGCCAGAACATCCCCGTGGACGCGAGTGGCTGATCGGCGGCGGCGAGCCACACGATGGTGTCGGCTCCGTCGTCGGCCGTGCGGAGGATGGGCTTCATCACCGAGCCGAACATCGGAATGGAGTCCGTGACACCGGGTGTGGCCGCCCACCCCGGGTGCATGCTGTGCACGACGGGATCGTCTGGCCCGGTGAGGCGCTCCGCCAGTTGCTCGGTGATCACCACCTGCATGCGCTTGGTGCGGGCGTAGGCGGTGAGGCCGGAGTACTCGCCGTGAGCGAACTCGACGTCGGTGGTCTGCAGCGGCACCGGATACATACCGCCGCTGGAGACGAACACGACGCGGGACCCCGCATCGAACAGCTCGCGTAGCCCGATCGTGAGCGCGACGGGCCCGAGCACGTGGGTCGCGAAGGCCATCTCGTGCTTCTGTGCCGTCTCGGTGCGCTCGGGCGGCATGACGCCGGCGCAGTGCACCACCGCGTGGATCGACGTCAGCTGAGCGGTCAGGGTGGTGACCAGTGCAGCCACGGCATCGAGGTCGCTCATGTCGCACTCGTGCGCGACGAGCTCGGCGCCGGGAACGGTGTGGCGGATCTCGGTCGCGGAGGCGTCGAGCCGCCGCGCCGATCGCCCGACCAGGTGCACCCGCGCACCGAGCACGGCCAGCTGCCGAGCGGTGGCTGCGCCGAGACCCGAGCTGCCGCCGGTGACGATCACGTCGATCGGGGCGGGGAACGGGGCGGGATCGGCCGCCCAGAATCGACGACGGACGGCCGACCCGATGCGGGAGTAGCCGGGCACGACCGTACGGTCGAGCGCCTCGTCGAGCACCCCCGTCAGAAAGTTCCCCACCGCGACCACTAGGCGGGAGGACCGTCGGTGCGGTCGCTGTTCTTCTCGCCGATGGCGTCCTTGGCCTTGTCCAGTGCGCCGTCGATCTGAGAGTCGTGACCGGCGAACTTCTTCTTGGCCGCGTCGCCCGCTTTGTCCAGTGCCTGTTCGACCTTCTCCTCGTTCTGGTCGAGCTTGCGCTTGATCTCGCCGAAGTTCACCATCGGTCGTCCTCTCGTTGATCGTGTGAGCTGCAGTTCGAGGCTACCCACTGCAGGGCGTGGAAGAATCCCGACCATGCCGCGCACCGCCGTACCCGACACGATCCACGACATCATCGGTGCGGCACTCGCCCCGCTCCCGCCGCACCGGCGGGACACCTTCACTCTCCGTGTCGAGCGCTGGTGGCCCGATCTCCACGAGGCCGTCACCGCCGTGTACGCGGAGCCCGATGCGGTGGCGCGCACTCTCGTCGAGCGCGCGGCACACGCGTTCGCGGATCGGCCCGACGAGCTGCACCGGCTGGACGAGCGGCGTCTGCTGGAGCCCGACTGGTTCCAGCAGCCCACCATGTTCGGATACGCCTGCTACGTCGACCGTTTCGGCGACACTCTGTCCGGTCTGGCGGATCGGCTGGACCACCTGACGGATCTCGGTGTCACCTACCTGCACCTGATGCCGTTGCTCACGCCGCGTCCGGGCGACAACGACGGCGGGTACGCGGTCATGGACTACCGCACGGTGCGGGAAGACCTGGGGACGGTCGACGATCTGCGGGCGCTCGCCACCACCCTGCGCGAGCGCGGGATCAGTCCCGTGATCGACTTGGTCCTCAATCACGTTGCTCGCGAACACGAGTGGGCGGTGCAGGCGCGTCAGGGCGACGCAGTCCATCGCGACTACTTCCACATCCACCCCGACAGGTCGACGCCCGATGCCTACGAGCGCACGCTTCCCGAGGTGTTCCCCGACTTCGCACCGGGGAACTTCACGTGGGACGACGGCGTCGACGGCTGGGTCTGGACGACCTTCAACGAGTGGCAGTGGGATCTGAACTGGGCCAACCCCGCGGTCCTGGTCGAGTTCGTCGACATCGTCGCCGCTCTCGCGAATCTTGGGATCGAGGTGGTCCGTCTCGACGCCATCGCCTTCCTGTGGAAGCGGCTGGGAACCAACTGCCAGAATCAGCCCGAGGTGCACGCGATCACGCAGATTCTGCGGGCGACGGCGCGCATGGCCTCGCCTGCGCTGTTGTTCAAGGCCGAGGCCATCGTCGGACCGCGAGATCTGTTGCCTTACCTGGGAACCGGATCGCACACCGGTCGGGTGTCCGACATCGCCTATCACAACAGCCTCATGGTCCAGGTGTGGTCGATGCTGGCCTCGGGCAGTACCGAGCTGGCGCGCCACGCCCTGTCGACACTGCCGCCGACTCCGCCGGGCGGGACGTGGGTGACGTACGTGCGGTGCCACGACGACATCGGGTGGGCGATCGACGACGGCGACGCGGCCGCGACGGGCCTGTCCGGCGCCGGCCACCGGCACTTCCTCGCCGACTGGTACTCCGGGGAGTTCCCGCAGTCGTGGGCGGAAGGTCTGGTGTTCCAACACAACCCGGACACCGGCGACCGTCGGATCAGCGGGACGGCCGCGGCGCTCTCGGGACTCGGTGCGGAGCGACGGGATCCGGACGGCGCGTTCGCCCGGTTGTTCCTCGCCCACGCCCTCGTCGCGGTCTGGGGCGGGATCCCCGTGGTGTGGAGCGGGGACGAGATCGGCTCGCCGGGTGATCCGGACTGGGCGGCGGAACCCGGCCACGAGGACGACAACCGGTGGCTGCACCGACCGCGCGTGACCGATGCCGACAGGGCGCGTCGCCACGAGCAGGGTTCCGATGCGCAGCGGGTGTTCGACGGCATCGCGCACATCGCCCGGGTGCGGTCGGATCTGCCCATGCTGCATGCCGAGGCGCCGGTCGACGTGCTGGACGATCTGGACGACGGGGTGCTGGGTGTCCGCCGCCGCCACCCGAGCGGCACACTCGTCGCCCTGTTCAACGTGAGCGACACGCATCGCCCGGTGGCGGCGTCCGTCCTCGGCCGCTCGGGACTCGTGGCTCCGCGAGAGGTGCTGACGGGTGTCGGGTCGGTCGACGACGAGACCGTGTGGCTGCCGCCGTACGCCGCCTGGTGGGTGGTGGACGGTTAGCCGTCCCGGAAGCGCGCGTCGATCCACCGCATCGCGAACGGCAGACCGGACAGTGCGCCCACGAAGTGGTCACCGAACACGGGCCGGTACTCGACGTCCGCGCCGCGTCCGCGCCACGCGTCGACCAGGTTCAGGACGCCCTGCTCGGGAATCCACCGATCGGCGAACCGGGGCACCGCAGCACCGTGATAGAACGCCACGGGAACGACGGGCGCGTCCGCTCCCGGAGTGTTGGCCTCGATGACGGCGCGCGCGGCGGCGGACTCGAACACGCCCGGGTCCACGGACAGCCGTTCCAGTCGCAACCGCGCCAGCCCGGACAGGGCCAGCGGGACGACGGACAGGTCCTTGATCATCGACGCGAGGACGATGCCGGTGGGGCTGAACTGCTCGACCAGGGTCGGGTGTTCACGCGCCATGCCGATGATCGCCGCCCCGAAGAGGCCGGCTCCGAGGGTGCCGTTCATGGTGCCGCGCAGCAGGCCCACGTCGACGGGTGATCCTCCGGCCACGGCGCCGCGCAGGACGAGCTCGGGCGCGTAGGAGGGGTGCAGTTGCGCGGCCCAGGCCGTCGCGATGGCGCCGCCGCTGTATCCGTAGAGCGCGGTCGGGCTCGTCGCGTAGGACGAGTCGAGCGCGACGAGTCCACGGATGCTGTTGAGCACGGCGTGCCCTGCCATGGTCCCTTCGGCGTAGGCCATGCGCGGTCCCTGATGGTCCGGGATCAGCACCGCGTACCCGCGCTGAAGCCAGAGCGGAACCACCGTGGGGAAGTCCTGACCGACGCCGTGGACGATGCGACACGACGGTGTCGATCGGGTGCCGAGCGAGTCGATCGCGACGTTGTGCACGATCACTGGCCGGGGACCCGAGCCGCGCCACGGCCTCCTCGGTTCCATCAGCGTGGCGGTGACGGGCACCGGACGGCCGAGAGCGTCGGTGGAGCCGACCATGAACTGGCGCAGTCGGGTTCGAGGTCGCGGGAACCATCCTGTCGCATCGCGGTGACGCACGAGGGCACCCGGTGACAGGTCCTGATCCGGCGCGTCGAAGAAGGAGTCGCCGGCGATGGGGGTCGGCAGGATGGCGGCGTGTGGATCGGCCGCCATCTCCGGTGTGATCCGCCCCGAGATCAGTCGATCGATGCTGCGTGACAGCGCCATGTTCTCCCCCCGTTCGGGTCACCGTACTGCCGCGGGCGGCGGGCGCGGAGAGAATCTCCTCGAGTCCGACGCCGACAGCGCCGACGAGCAGTCCGAGGACCTGCCCCACGCGTGGTCGGCGGGGATCGAGACGAGCATCGCGGCGCCCGCTGCCGACAGGGGATAGCGTCACGGGCATGACACACGCCGGTGGGACCGACCCGAAGCCCTACTCGACGGGGGAGCGGGTGTTCGGACCGCCCAACGGCACGTTCGACGCGGACTGGGCGGCGACGGCTCTGCGGTCCAATCGGCCGGAACTCGATCACGCGACGTCGGTACGTCTGGTGGAGAAGGCGTGGGACCTGCTGCGCTCGCAGGGGCTGCGCGGTGGCGAGCTCGCCGATGCCCTGGATCTCGAGCCCGGGCTGGCGTCCGCGGTGTCCGACGTGGCGACCGAGACCGCTCGCTTCTACCTCGACCGGTGACCGCTACCCGGTGGTCGGCCGAGCGCAGCGCCGAGGACTCCCACGCCTACGTCGCGCGCTTCCGGGAACTGGAGGCGTCGGGCGCGGACATGCACGGGGAGGCGCGCTTCGTGGACGCCGTGCTGCCCCGAGCCGCGCGCGTCCTCGACGCAGGATGCGGAACCGGACGACTGGGTGCGGAACTCGCGCGGCGCGGACACACGGTGACCGCCGTGGATCTCGACCCGGTCCTGGTCGAGGAGGCGCGTCGACAGCACGGCATCACGGTGGTGCAGGGCGACCTGGCGACGATGCATCTGGAGCCGCGGTCGTTCGACGCGATCGTGGCGGCCGGCAACGTCATGGTCTTCCTCGCCCCGGGCACCGAGCCGACGGTGCTCCGGCGCTGGCACGAGGCGGTGGTGCCGGGCGGGGTGGTGATCCTGGGGTTCGCGACGGACCGGGAGTACACCGCCGACCGGGCCGAACGAGACGTCCTGGAGGCCGGCTTCACGGCCGTTCAGCGCTTCTCCACCTGGTCGGTGGCACCGTGGCGCGACGATGCGGAATGGGTTGTCCTGACCGGGTACCGACAAGCGGGAAGTCTCTCGGGTGTCGGCACCCCTGGTTAGAATCCGGACATGACACGACCCACGATCGACATGGACTACACGGTTCTCGACTGTCCCGATCCGGTGGCGCTCGGGCGTTTCTACACCGCACTGCTGGGGTGGAAGGTGGTGCAGGACGATCCCGACTGGACCGTGATCGAGGGCACCGGCGGCTCGCGTCTGGCCTTCCAGAAAGCTCCCGACTTCGTCCCGCTGTACTGGCCGCGGGAGGGCATCCGTATTCACCTCGATCTCGTGGTCGACGACATGGAGGCGGCGCAGGCCTTCGCTGTGGAGCAGGGTGCCCGCGTGCTGGACGAGGACGGCGAACACCCGGGGTTCCGCGTGTTGCAGGACCCCGTGGGTCACCTCTTCTGCCTGTGCAGGCGCGACTGACACCGACGTGACCGGTCGGCTCACCGCCACCGACGCCCGCATGTACTGGCTGTCGCGGCGTCTGCCGAGCGACCAGTTCCTGCTCTACGCGTTCGACGGTGCGCTCGACGACCCCGACGACGCCGCCGCGGCTCTCGTGCGTCGAGCGCACGTGGTGGACGGACTGTCGGTCCGTCTGCGGGAAACGCGGTGGACGGCCGACTACCCCTACTGGGTGCCCACGGAGGTGACCCGCGACCGGGTCGGCGTCCACGCCGGCGGGACGTGGCAGGAGTGCCTCGACCGCGTGGCGGAGTCCTTCGGGGACCAGGTCGACCCGCGCCGAGAGCCGTGGCGCGTGCATCTGTACCCGCGCGTCGACGGGGTGCCCGGCACGACGGGCTCGGCGACGGTGCTCGTCCTGCAGATCGCGCATTCCCTCGGAGACGGCGGGCGGGTGTCGGCGCTGGCTCGCGCGCTGTTGACGGACGAGCCGCCCCCGGCGGTGCGCACGGTGGTGCTGCCGGCGCCCCTCGCGGTCGCACGTGGTGCCGTCGAGTTTCCCGCGCGAGTGATCGGCATGGTGCGTCGCGCACGCGAGGCGGTGGTGGCCGATCGTCGGCGCACGGCCGACACGGCGGCCGGCGTCGTCCCCGCCCCGCCGCTTCCCCGAGCGCCGACGGTGCTGTCCCGTCCGGCAGGCGGGATCACCCGCATCCGATGCGTGGTGTGCCCGGCGTCGGACCTCCGCACCGACACCGTCAGTGTCACCGTGGCCGCGCTCGTCGTGGTGTCGGACGCGATGAGTCGGCATCTCGCGTCTCTGGGCGAGCCGGTTCCCGACGACCTCGGGGCCGAGGTCATGATCGCCATACCGCGGGAGAGTCGAACAATCGCTGCCGCCAACGCTTTTCACAACGCGGGGGTGGACCTGCACCCGTCCGTGCAGAATCTCCGCGCTCGGGCACGGGCGATCGACGACTCCCTGCGAGATCGGCGCCGCCGGCTGGAGCACCCCGCGTTCGGGGTCGGCGATCGTGCGACGGAGACCGTTCCCGCGGTGATCGTCCGGCGCGACGTCGACCGCGCCGACCTGTCGATGGCGCCGACGACGGTGGCGGGTCACACGGTGGTCTCCAGTGTGAACCGAGGCGTCGCCGACCTCACGCTGAGCGGTCGGCCCGTCGTGCTGAGCGCCGGGTTCCCGGCCCTCTCGCCGGCGGTCGGCATCACGCACGGGGTGCACGGCATCGGCGACGTGGTGACCCTCTCGATCGTGACGAGCGACGACGTCATGGACGCCGACGCGTACTCCGACTGTCTGCGGGAGGCCGTCGATCGAGTGCGGGAAGCGCTCAGGTGACCGACCTACCCTGACGACATGTCCACGTCCACCTCGGTCCGGCCGAGCCCCGTCTTCCTCGCGGTCGTCGCCGTCGCCGTGATCGGCGGTGTTCTGGCCTGGAACTCGACCAGGCCGGGCGACGTCCTGTCGTACGCCGGTGTCTTCGTCCTCGTCATCGGTGGATGGGTGGTGTCCCTGTGTCTCCACGAGTTCGCCCACGCGGTGACGGCCTGGCGCTTCGGTGATCACGACACCGCCGCGCGCGGCTATCTCACGCTGAACCCCCTGAAGTACACGGTGCCCGGTCTGTCGATCGTGCTGCCGCTGATCTTCGTCGCGCTGGGCGGGATCGGTCTGCCGGGCGGCGCCGTGTGGCTGAACACCAGCGGTATGACCAGGCGGCAGCGCACGACGGTGTCCCTGGCCGGCCCGTTCGCCAATCTTGTTCTCGCGGTCGTTCTTCTGGCGATCATCGCGGTGTGGGCGCCGGGCAGTGAGCACGCCTCCTTCTGGTTCGGAATGAGCTTCCTCGCCTTCCTGCAGGTGGTCGCCGTGGTGCTGAACCTGATCCCGATGCCGGGCCTGGACGGTTTCGGGGCGATCGAGCCCTACCTGTCGCCCGGTGCGCGGCGGTCCTTCGCGCAGATCGGGCCCTACGGAGTTCTCATCGTGGTGGCCCTGCTGTTCGTACCGCAGGTCAATCGCGTCTTCTTCGACGCGGTGTACTCCCTCTACGAGCTGTCCGGCATCCCCGCGGGGTGGGCCCAGAGCGGCGGCGTGCTCACGCGGTTCTGGACGCAGTGGTACTGAACCGTGGGGACCGGGGGACTCACGGGACTAGCGAGGTCCCTGAGGTCTGTGGTGCAATAGCGCCGGAAATCGTGAGAAGTTACCAGCCCGAGCCGTCAAGTCGAGGAAGGCGCGCCGGGCGAATCGAGAGGTAGTCCCCAGTGCACGTGTCGCGTCGTCAATTGTTCCGCTATGCCGCCGCCGGTTCCGTCGCGGTCGGGGTCACGGGCGTCGCCGCTCGTGGCGTCGCCTCTGCCGCGCCCGCAGCACCCGCAGCGTTGGGCACGATCGTCGACTACGCCGGGGGAGTGCCCTCTGCCTCCGCCATCGCGGCAGCAGGTCATCTGGGCGCCATCCGCTACGTCTCCGACCGTCGACCCGGTGCCGCCTGGATGACAGGCAAGCCGATGACAGCCGCCGAGGCGGACGAGCTCACCGCGGCCGGTCTGCAGGTGGTGTCGTGCTACCAGTTCGGCAAGGGGGCGACGGCCGACTGGCGTGGCGGATTCGCCGCCGGCGTGAAGCACGCGACGCGCGGCCTCGAAGTGCACACGGAGGCAGGCGGACCGGCGGATCGGCCCATCTACGCGTCGATCGACGACAACCCGACCGCGGTCGAGTTCGCCGCGATGATCGCGCCGTACCTGCTCGGCTGGCAGTCGGTGGTCGGCGCCGAGAACACGGGCGTGTACGCCAACTCGCCGACCATCGATCTCGCGGCGGCAGCGGGACTCGGTGCCTGGTACTGGCAGCACAACTGGGGGACGCCGAAGGGGTACGTGAACCCGGCTGCCCACCTGCATCAGATCGAGATCGACAAGCGAGCGATCGACGGAGTGGGTGTGGACGTCAACACCGTGCTGCGCGAGGACTACGGGCAGTGGAGCCTGTCCGCGTAACGCGGCGGCGACCTCTCACGACACACCTGTCACAGCAGTCACACCTATAGAGAGGCGCCACCATGGAGCTCATCGATTACCTGTACGCGATCGCCGGAGCGATCTACACCCAGATCTCGACCGCGTTCGGTTCCTGAACGCCGGTCTCGTTCCGATCGTCAGACGACGAAGGCACCGATGGTCGGCAGGAAGCTGCACGTGATGCCGGCCTCGGTGCTGATCGATCCGGAGACGGCAGCCAGGACGCGACCGGTCCCGGTGTCCGCGAGCGCCGAGAGCGTGGCAGGGCCGTCGGGGTTGATCCCCGCGGCACCCGTGAGCACGGTTGCTCCGGTGCGGCCCGTGTCGACGTTGACCCAGTTCGCGGTCAGCGGCGCTGCCTGCACGTCGGCGAGCGGCGCGGTGCCGAGTGCCGTGAAGACGAAGCCGGCCTGACCGGCTGCGGGTCCGGGAGGCGGCAACTGGGCCGGGCCGGGCACCGCCAGCGCACTCGCGACTGAGTCGGCCGTGGCGGAGATGCAGCCCTTGCCGACGGTGGGGTAGAAGAACTGGGAGATGACCGGGCCGTTCTCGGGGATCTCCGGGCCGCCGCCGCCGCTGCCGTCGAGGAACGTGATAATGCTGGTGAGGATGCGCTTCGCCTGGTCCGACAGCGGGGCCGTGGCCAGCAGCGCCTTCGCGCGCACCAGCAGATCGCTCTGCGGCGACGCGGCGTCGCGCTCCGCGGCGTCGAGCAGAGTGGGGGCCAGGGCGGCCAGTGCCTCGTAGCCCGGCACCACCGGAACCTCGGCGGGCAGCGGCATGACGGGGGCGGGGGCTGCGCCGGCCGCGGCAGGTGCGACGAAAGCGCAGGCGGCGGCGACGGCCACTCCGCCCAGAACACGTCGCGCTGCGACGCGCGTTCCCGTTGTCCCGATGTCCCGCATGATGTCCCCGTTTCTCCTCCGGCCGCCTCGAACCGATCCGAGGCGACCCACGATGCACTATCTGCCCGTCACCGCCGTGCGAGGCAGTCGGGCGCGGGGTCACTCTATGTACACGGAGTGACGGTTGTACAGCAGCTCACCGGTCGATCGACCCGTGTCGCTCGCTCCGATTCGAACCGTAGTCTGTTAATAGAGTGTCTGGTGTTGTCAGAGTGAACAGTGATGCGATCGTTACTGCTGTGAGCCGTGTCGTGTGACAACGCGGTGGCCCCGTGGTGCAGAAGAGTCACGTCGGATGGTGCGGATAGGCTGCGCTCTGGCTTCGACCCCCGTCGATCGGAAGAACACTCGTGAGTGAAGTACGGCGATCGGCCGGGCGCGCGTTGCTGGCAGCAGCACCGGCCCTGTTCGTGATCTCGCTGATCCTGCGTGTGGTGTGGACCGTCGCCACCCCCAACGGCAGCAACTGGGTCGATCTCCACGTGTACGTCGACGGTTCGGCCCGCCTGTTCAGCGGTGACCTCTACGACTTCACCTACTCGGAGGAGACCCCGGACTTCCCCCTGCCCTTCACGTACCCACCGTTCGCCGCGCTCGTGTTCTATCCGCTGCACTTCCTGCCGTTCCCGGTGGTGGGCGCTGCCTGGATGATCGCCACGATCGCCGCGCTGTACGCGGTGGTCCGGCTCGCGCAGGGCATGGTCGACTCGGGCCTCTGGTCCGGACGCCGGGCGGCGTTGCTCTGGACGACGGTGGGACTGTGGACCGAGTCCATGCGCACCACCCTGGACTACGGCCAGGTCAACGTGTTCCTGGTCCTGCTGGCGATGCTCGCGGCCCGCAGCTCCCGCTGGTGGCTGTCGGGTGCCCTGGTCGGCGTCGCGGCAGGCGTCAAACTCACCCCCGCCATCACGGGCCTCTACTTCCTGGCGCAGCGTCGGTGGGCCGCCGCCGCGTTCTCTGCCGTGGCCTTCGCGGGGACGGTCGCGATCAGCTTCCTGCTCGTGGGGTCCGCCGCGACGACGTACTTCACCACCCTGCTGGGCGACGCGGACCGGATCGGTCCCGTCGGCTCGGTGTGGAACCAGTCCCTGCGCGGAGCGCTGTCACGCGTGGCCGGGCAGGACGTCGGCCAGGGTCCGGTGTGGCTGGTCGCGGCGGCCGTGGTGCTGGCCGCGGCTTTCCTGGCCTGGCGGACGCTGGCACGCGACGATCGCCTGGGGACGCTCGTCGTCGTCTCGTTCGTGGGCCTGATGATCTCGCCGATCTCCTGGTCCCACCACTGGGTCTGGGTGGTGCCCATGCTGATCTGGCTGATGCACGGACCGTTGTCGGGTGCGCCGGGAGCGCGCGTGCTCGCGGGATACTGGCTCGTGGTCACCCTGATCGGCGTGCCGTGGATCCTCAGCTTCGAACAACCGTCCATCTGGGACATCTCGCGTCCGTGGCCACTCGCTCTGGCGGGATCGGTCTACGCCGTCGGCACCCTGGCTCTGTTCGTCTGGATCGCGGTGGTGGGCCGCCGCGTCACCTCGCCAGACGGTCGATCGCGGCTGCGAGCAGGACGTCCTTCCCGGTGAGTCCACCCGCAGAGTGCGTCGACAGCCGGTAGGTCACCGAACGCCACCGGATGTCGATGTCCGGGTGATGGTCCGCCGACTCGGCCTCCTCCGCGACGCGCCGGACGAGGTCGATCGCCTCGGGGAAGCTCGCGGACTCGATGGTGCGGACCAGTGTGTCCCCGTCGCGCTGCCAGTCGGTCAGGCGGGTGAGTGCGTCGTCGATCTCCGTGTCGTTCAGCAAGTCGGCCATACTGCGATGGTGCCAGTTCCCGAGCCCGCGCTGGTGGTCGCGGGCGCCCTCGTGGAGAACGGGCGCCTGCTGCTCGCGCGTCGCGCCTCCCCGCCGGAACTCGCGGGACTGTGGGAACTGCCCGGCGGCAAGGTCGACCCCGGCGAGACCCCCGAGGACGCACTGGTCCGGGAACTGCGCGAGGAACTGGGTATCGAGGTGACCGTCGGTGAGCCGGTCGGTGTCGACGTCGCGCTCTCGGCGACTCTCACACTGCGCGCCTACGCGGTGACACGGTTCGCGGGGACGGCGACGGCGCTCGAGCACGAAGCCCTCCGCTGGGTGGATGCGGCGGATCTGCGCGGAGTCGATCTGGTGCCGGCGGACGCCGCGTGGCTGCCTGATCTCGCGGCGCTGCTGTAGTCAGGCCGCACGGGCCTTCTTCAGGCCCTTCTTCAAGTCCTTGCCCGTGACACCTGCTTGTTCCAGCTTCTTCATCCGCATGATCACCACCGGACACGTCAGACAGCGAGTCTTGCTGCGGCAGCACTTCTTCTTGGCCTTGCCGCGAGCGACCTTCGATGCCGAGGACATCGGGTGAGGGTACCCTGAGGTGGAGCCCGTGCCGACCGTCCCGGCCTGCGTGACCGCCGTCACCCGAGCCGACCGAGTAAACTGATCCGGTCGCGCTTCTCGTCGGCGACGCAGCGCGCTCTCTGGGAGAGGAAGCCGCTCGCTCTTCACCCCGCATTCGACCCAGGAGATTTCACGCGTGACCAGCCCCACCGCCAGTCAGACCGTACCCACCACCTTCCGCAACGTCGCCATCGTCGCGCACGTCGACCACGGCAAGACCACGCTCGTCGACGCGATGCTGCGCCAGTCCGGTGCCTTCGAGGAACGCGCCGAGGCCATCGACCGCGTGATGGACTCGGGTGACCTGGAGAAGGAGAAGGGCATCACGATCCTGGCCAAGAACACGGCCGTGCACAAGCGCAACGCCGACGGCAGCACCACCGTCATCAACGTGATCGACACCCCCGGCCACGCCGACTTCGGTGGCGAGGTCGAGCGCGGCCTGTCCATGGTCGACGGTGTCGTACTGCTCGTCGACGCCTCCGAGGGCCCGCTGCCGCAGACGCGCTTCGTGCTCCGCAAGGCGCTCGCCGCGTCGCTGCCCGTCATTCTCGTGGTCAACAAGACCGACCGTCCCGACGCGCGTATCGAGGAGGTCGTCTCCGAGAGCCACGACCTGCTCCTCGACCTGGCGTCGGACCTCGACGACGAGGCCTCCGAGGCCGCCGAGCTGGCCCTCGACCTCCCCGTCCTGTACGCCTCCGGCCGTGAGGGCAAGGCGTCGACGAAGCAGCCGGAGAACGGCCACGCTCCCGACGCGGAGAACCTCGACGAGCTGTTCGAGATCCTGCTCAGCTACATCCCGGCACCGAAGGGCAACGTCGAGGCGCCGCTGCAGGCTCACGTCACCAACCTCGACGCCTCCGCCTTCCTGGGCCGTCTCGCCCTGGTCCGCATCCACAACGGTGAGCTCAACAAGGGCCAGACCGTGAGCTGGATGCGCGAGGTCGACGGCGAGCCCGTCGTGCAGAAGGCCAAGATCACCGAGCTGCTCACCACCATCGGTGTCGAGCGCGTTCCCGGTCAGAAGGGTGTCGCCGGTGACATCGTCGCCGTCGCAGGCTTCCCGGACATCATGATCGGTGACACGCTGGCCGACCTCGAGAACCCGGTCGCCCTGCCGCGCATCACCGTCGATCAGCCGGCCATCTCGGTCACCATCGGCACCAACACCAGCCCGCTCGTCGGACGCGTCAGCGGCCACAAGCTGACCGCCCGCATGGTGAAGTCGCGTCTGGACCAGGAGCTCATCGGCAACGTCTCTCTCAAGGTCCTCGACATCGGTCGCCCCGATGCGTGGGAGGTCCAGGGTCGTGGCGAGCTCGCGCTCGCCATCCTGGTCGAGCAGATGCGCCGCGAAGGCTTCGAGCTCACCGTCGGCAAACCGCAGGTGGTCACCCGCCAGGTCGACGGCAAGCTGCACGAGCCCTTCGAGGAGCTCACCATCGACACTCCCGAGGAGTACCTCGGCGGCGTCACGCAGCTGCTCGCCGCCCGCAAGGGAAAGATGGTCCAGATGACGAACCACGGCGCAGGCTGGGTTCGCATGGAGTTCATCGTCCCCTCGCGCGGTCTCATCGGCTTCCGCACGGACTTCCTCACCGACACGCGCGGCACCGGCATCGCCAATGCCGTCTTCCACGGGTACGCACCGTGGGCCGGCGAGATCCGTGCGCGCCACACCGGCTCGCTCGTCTCGGACCGTCAGGGCAGCGTCACCCCGTTCGCCATGATCCAGCTGGCCGATCGCGGAACGTTCTTCGTCGAGCCCGGCGCCGACACCTACGAGGGCATGGTCGTGGGCATCAACCCGCGCCAGGAGGACCTCGACATCAACGTCACCCGCGAGAAGAAGCTGACCAACATGCGTCAGTCCTCCGCCGACGTCATGGAGACCCTGGCCAAGCCGAAGAAGCTCGACCTCGAGATGGCCATGGAGTTCTGTGCCGGCGACGAGTGCGTCGAGGTCACACCCGAGGTCGTCCGCGTGCGCAAGGTGCACCTCGACTCGAACGAGCGTGCGCGTGAGCGTTCGCGCAGCAAGTCTCGCGACAAGGCTGCTCTGTAATCATGTCGGTGGCGCGGGTGGGTGCGGCGGTCGCCGCTGCCCTGCTCGCGCTGTCCGCGTGCACGGCTGACCCGCCGCCGCCGATCCAGAGCACCGAGACGGCCACGACGACGCCGCCCGCAGCGCCGGCGGCCACGGGTAATCCGGTCGTCGTCGCCATCGACGATGTCGGTACGGGATTCAACCCGCACCTGCTGGCCGACCAGTCGCCCGCGAACACCGCGGTGTCCACGCTGGTGTTCCCCAGCCCCTTCCGCCCCGCCTCCGTGGGTACGGGAGTCGAGTGGCTACCCGACGCGTCGCTGGTGCTCTCGGCCGAGGTGACGTCGCAGGCCCCGTTCACCATCACCTACCGGCTGAGCAACGAGTCCCAGTGGTCGGACGGTGCCCCCATCGCGGCCGAGGACTTCCGCTACCTCTGGCAACAGATGATCGACGCGCCCGGTGTGGTGGATCCCGCCGGCTACGAGGCGATCGACGACATCGCGTCCTCCGACGGCGGCAAGACCGTCACCGTGACGATGACGACCCCGTACCCCGCGTGGCGCGAGCTCTTCCAGAATCTCCTGCCCTCCCATCTGCTCAAGGACTCGCTCGGTGGCTTCGAGCGCGGACTGCGCGACAACGTGTCCGTCTCCGGCGGACACTTCCGCATCGAGTCGATCGATCGTGGCCGCGACGAGATCCTGCTCGAGCGCAACGATCGCTACTGGGGGTCACCCTCCACGCCCGATCAGATCCTGCTCCGACGAGGGGGCAGCGACGCCCAGCTGGCCGACTCGATGCGCTCCGGCGACGCCCAGATCGCCGAGGTGCGCGGGGGTTCGGCGACACTGGCGCAACTGGGCGCCATCCCCAATGTCCGCACGGACACCCGGTTCCGTTCGCGGACCCTCGAACTGACGTTGAACGGCCGGGTGCCCGAGCTCGCGGACGCCGACGTGCGCCGCGGCGTCATGGGTCTCCTGGACGTGGACCTGCTGTCGACCGTCGCGTCCGGCACCGGCACGGCTGCGAACACCGTTCGCGCGCAGGTCCTCTCGCCGTCCCAGCCCGGCTACGTTCCCACGGCTCCGCAGACTCTCCCGCGGGACCAGGCACTGCAACTGCTCGCCGACGCGGGATTCGTTCCGGTGCCCTTGCCGCCGGCCCTGGCTCCCACCTCGGGCCAACCCACCGCGACGACGACGCCGGTGCCGGGTACCACTCGCGCGCTGACCGTCGTGATCGGCGCTCCCGAGAACGACGCGGTCGCGGTCGCCGTCGCCAACACGGCCGCCGACCAACTCCGCGACGCGGGTGTCGACGCGAGCGTCGCTCCCACCGATCCGGAGGAGCTGTACGGCACCGCGCTGCTCGAGGGCACCGTCGACGCCGTCGTCGGGTGGAGCCACGTGGGTACCGATGTGGCCACCGCCTGGTCGTCGCGCTACGGATGTGCAGCAACCGATCTCGCGACGTCGACGACGACGGCACCCGATTCCGACGCCGACCCGGTGGCGGCGAGCAACCTGTCCGGAATCTGCGATCCGTCGCTCGAGCCGGCGATGGACCAGAGCCTGAGAGGCGACGTGAACCCGACCGAGGCCGTCATCGCGGCGCAGCCGCAGCTGTGGAACCTGCACACCGTGCTTCCCATCGCGCAGGACAGTTCCGTCGTCGCCGTGGGTCCCGGCGTGAGCGGCGCGACGCTCGCGGGGCCCGTCGAACTCGGTGTCTTCGGGGACGCGGACGACTGGATGCGGGTGACGCCGTGACGGAGCGGCCCCGGATGCTGGTCGTCCATGCGCACCCCGACGACGAGACCATCACCACCGGCGGCACCATCGCCCGCGCCGTGCAGGCGGGCGTGGACGTGACGGTCCTGACCTGCTCGCTCGGCGAGGAGGGTGAGGTGATCGGGGAGACGTGGGCCGGACTGGTCGCGGATCGCGCGGATCAGTTGGGCGGGTACCGCATCCACGAGCTGACCGTGGCGCTCGAGGCGCTCGGATGCCGGCCGCCGCGGTTTCTCGGCGGTGCCGGGCACTGGCGCGACTCGGGCATGGCCGGAACCCCCGCGGCACGCCACCCGCGTGCCTTCGTCAACGCCGACCCGGACGAGGCCGTCGGCGCGATGGTCGAGGTCATCCGTGACGTGCGCCCGCAGGTCCTCGTGGCCTACGACCCCGAGGGCGGCTACGGCCACCCGGACCACATGCAGGTGCACCGGCTGGCTGGACTGGCCGTCGAGGCGGCGGAGGACCCTGCCCGGTTCGCCGAGACGGGGCCGGCCTGGTCGGTGGACAAGATGTACTGGACGGTCACCGGTCTGCATCAGTTGACCGCAGGCCTGAGCGACCTCGGCGACGTCCCCCAGCAGTGGCGCATGCCTGTCGAGGGCGAGCTGCCGAGCGTGCCCGACGACACGATCACCACGTCCGTCGACGTCCGCCCGGTGCTCGATCTCAAGCGACTCGCGTTGCGCGCGCACCGAACTCAGGTCACCGTCGCGGAGTCCGGTCGGGTCTACGCCCTGTCGAACGACATCGCGCAGCCGGTCCTCGAGGACGAGCAGTACATCCTCGTCCGTGGCGAACTCGGACCCGTCGACTCGTCGGGGCGCGAGACCGACCTGTTCGCGGGAATCGTGTGACGGCCCCCAGTGTCTGCGCACGGACGGTGTGCGGGTCCGAAGCGGGCACGGTGCCGGGTTATGCTGTGAGCGGCATCACCGGACGGGGTCGGACGTACCCGGTGAGTTCGACTCGAAGGAGCTCCTCCCATGAATTTCGATCTTCAGTACGCCATCGTGGCGTTCGTGGATTCCCTGCGACCCACAGCCGATCTGCAGCGCGAGATCTACCTGAACTCCGTGGGCGGTTTCGCGACGTTCGTGAGCAACTACCTCACGTCGATCGGGTTCCCTCCTCGCTGACGTTCACGGCGCTTACAGGATCGGCGCGATGACGGGCCACGCCGGGGAGGGCGTGGTGTCCGGCATCAAGGCGTCGATCGTCGGCGCACTGGTGCTCGACGGGTTCCTGTGCGCCGTGACCGCGGTGCTGTTCCTCCCGCTGTATCTCGGAAGCACTCCGTTCCCCATCAGTGGTGTCCTCGCCGGCATCGTCAACGTGATCCTCGTGCGGGTCGCGTTCTCGGTGACGCACAACGTCTCCCGCGCCGCTCTCCCGGTCGCGGGATTCTTCGTGGGTCTCGTGCTGGCCATGCTGGGGGGACCGGGTGGAGACGTGCTCGTCGTGGCCGACTGGCGCACCCTGGTCCTCGTGGCAGGCGGGTTGCTTCCCGCTGTGGTTCAACTGTTCGCGTTGCGCATGGGTCAGTTCGCCGAGCTCGGACGCGGCTGACTCCGATCGATACCGGCGGCGTCGGCCGCCGCGGCGAGCACCTGCTCCACCATGGCCGGCGTGAGCCGTCCGGTGAAGGTGTTCTGCTGGCTGACGTGGAAGCACCCGAACAGATGCAGGTCCGGCAATTCCTCCTCGGGTGACGTCAGCACGACGTGCGCACCGTGGCCGAACTTCGGGCGCGGTCGGGGGATCGTCCACCCCGCGCCCTCGAGGACGGGAAGCAATGCCTGCCAGCCGAATCCGCCCAGGACCATCACTGCCCGAACGGTCGGCGCCAGGATGTGCAGTTCCGTCTCCAACCAGTGACGGCATCGGTCGCGCTCCTGCGGTGTCGGCTTGTTGGCCGGGGGAGCGCAGTGCACCGGTGACGTGATGCGGGTGCCGATCAGCTCGAGGCCGTCGGCGATGTGGGTCGCGGTGGGCTGCGACGCGAGGCCGACGGCGTGCATGGCTGCGTAGAGAACGTCGCCGCTGCGGTCGCCCGTGAACATCCGCCCGGTGCGATTCGCGCCGTGAGCCGCCGGCGCCAGACCGACGATCAACAGTCGAGCGTCCACGGGGCCGAAACCCGGAACCGGTCGGCCCCAGTAGGTCTCGTCACGGAACGCGGCACGCTTCTCGCGCGCCACCAGCTCACGCCACTCCACGAGGCGCGGACACGCACGGCACTCCGACACCGCCACATCGAGCTCGGGGATGGTCCTCGGTGGTCCGGAGGCGGGTGTCACGGGCGCTCCACCCAGGCGTCGCCGGCGCCGGGCTGCGCACTCTCGATGATCGACCACGCGTGGTCGGCGGGTACGTCGAGGACCGTGTAGCGGCCCGTGCCGGCCGCGGTGGCGGCGACGATGGTCGCGACACCGGCGCGTCGCTGGAAGTAGGTCTGCCGGACACCCCAGGCGACCACGCCGTCGGTGTCGAGGACGACGCGTCGCCGGTCGAGGCTGCCGTGCTCGGTGATCAGAACTCCCGGGTGGGCACGGTGGCCGAGGGCGGCGTACCGGTCGAACGCCAGGGCGGCGGCGGCCACTACGAGGAGCGCGACGCCGATCCACGCGGCGATCGGGACGTCCCGGCCGGTCGACCGGACCACGAGGAGTGCGACAGCGACCAGCAGGACCGGCCCGACGGCGCGGGTGAGCCTGCGCCGCAGGGCCGCCGGTCCGTGCTTCTGCAGTGTCACCGTGGCCGGCGCGCTCTCCGGCAGACCCGCCAGCACGTCGTCCATCGTGTGGCGGGCGGCCGGCAGGGGAGCGGGCGGCAGGAGCAGCGACGACTCCTTCTCCGAGGCGGACACCCCGGTCATGACGGCATCCAGGCGTGCTCCGCGCGCCCACCGCAGGACCAGCGGTCGACGCAGCGTCGCGCCGCGGAGGCGGTCGCGGTCCAGCGTCGTGTGCCGCGTCGACAGCAGTCCGTGGCCGACGCGGAGCCTGGTGCCGTCGTCGGTCACGGAGAGATTGCCGTAGACGACCAGGTAGCGCACCACGGAGACGATGCTCGACACGACGAGCAGCAGGGCCGCGGCGACGACCACCGCGACCACGATGCCGAGGCGCAGAATGGCCTGACAGGTGTCGTCGAGGGCCGGCGAGGAGGCAATGTCACCGGCGAACCCGGACTGGAACACGAGCCCGAATCCGGCACCGACGACGACGATGCCCGTGGCCGTGAAGGGGGCGAATCGAACCCACCCGGTGCGGAAGTGGGCGATCTCACGTTCGGGCGTCACGGCGGGTTCGGTCACTGCGACCGGATCCACTCCCACCGTCCGGCCTGTGCCCGCCAGCAACTCCTCACGCAGGGCGGGGACCAGGTCGGAGGCGAGGGCGTTCAGCTCGAACGAGTCGGCCTTGTCCGACTTCTGCTGACCGGTGCCCACGGTGAGGATCGACAGTCCCAGCAGTCGGTGCAGCGGCCCGGCTCGCACGTCCACACTGCGGATGCGGCCACGCGGAATGGACAGCACCTTCTTCTGGAAGAGCCCGCGGCGCAGCTGGACGTCGTCCGAGCCGATGCGGTACCCGGTGGTGAACCAGCGCAGGATCGCCGCGCCCACGAGGAGGACCACGACGATCAGGCCCCAGACGTGCGTGCCGCTCTGCGATCCGAGGACGAGGGACAGCAGGAGCACCGGCAGCAGGCGGACCAGCTCGGTGACCGGGTGGATCAGGAGCATGCGCTTGTCGAGTCGCAGCCACGGCAACTCGTCGACGCGCACGCCGGCGTCCTGCGTCACGTGGCGTCGCCTCGCGAGCGTGCCGCGGCCGCGGTGATGGCGGCGACGGTGCGATCGGCGGTCGCGAGGTCGAGCCCCGCGATCTCCAGAGCCCCCGCGGAGGACGCGGTCGTCACCGTGACGGTGGCCAGTCCGAGTGCCCGGTCGAGCGGTCCGCGCTCGGTGTCGACGGTCTGCACGCGGGACAGGGGAGCGATGCGCCGTTCCTGAGTCACCCAGCCGGTGCGCGTGTGGACGGCGGTGTCGCTCAGTTCCCAGCGGTGCACCCGGTAGCGCCACTGCGGCGCGACGGTCACGTGCGCTGCCGCGAGGACCACCACGGCGACGGCAGCGGCCACCACGGGCGTCCAGGACGGGCGCTCGACGTTCACCGCGAGCACCACGGCCCACACGATCACGGCGACGGCCACCGGGAGCCACAGCAGGGCGGCGGCCACGGCCCACAGAATCTTCGCCCGCGGATCGGGGCGATGCGCGGGATCGGTGAGGACCACACCGGGACTGTTGTCGGACACGTCGCATCACCCCTGCTGTGGCACGCCTCCGGCCGGAGGGCGCATGATCGAACGGTGACGATGTTGCCCGATCCGAGTACTTCCGCGCGCGCCGACACCCGAGTGACGCCTCCCGACAGCCCGGCGCCGACCGCATCGGCGCTGCGACGTGCGCTGCGCCGTGCCCGCGACGGTGTGGTGATCAGTGTCGACGAGGCGACGACACTGCTGCACGCCCGCGGCGACGACCTGACCGATCTGTGCGCGTCCGCGGCGCGGGTGCGGGACGCGGGACTGCTCGCCGAGAACCGTCCCGGCACGGTGACCTACTCGCGCAAGGTGTTCATTCCCCTCACCCGGCTGTGCCGCGACACGTGCCACTACTGCACGTTCGTGACGGTCCCCGGCAAGCTGCGCGCCGAGGGGCACGGGATGTTCCTCGAGGCCGACGAGGTGCTCGACATCGCGCGGCGCGGTGCCGAACTGGGATGCAAGGAAGCGTTGTTCACGCTCGGCGACCGCCCCGAGGCTCGCTGGCCCGAGGCGCAGGAGTGGTTGGACGCGCGCGGCTACGACTCCACGCTGGACTATCTGCGGGCGATGTCGATCCGCGTGCTCGAGGAGACGGGTCTGCTCCCGCATCTCAATCCCGGAGTGATGAGCTGGGAGGAGATGTCGCGCCTCAAGCCGGTCGCGCCGTCGATGGGCATGATGCTCGAGACCACCTCGCGTCGACTCTTCGAGGAGAAGGGGCAGGCCCACTACGGCAGCCCCGACAAGGACCCCGAGGTGCGTCTGCGCGTGCTCACCGACGCCGGCCGCCTCACCGTTCCGTTCACCACCGGCATCCTCGTGGGCATCGGCGAGACGATCCGTGACCGTGCCGAGTCGATCATGGCGATCCGTAAGTCGCACAAGGCTTTCGGTCACGTGCAGGAAGTGATCGTGCAGAACTTCCTGGCCAAGGACGACACCGCGATGCGCTCCGCACCCGATGCCGGCCTGGAGGAGTTCCTCGCCACCATCGCAGTGTCCCGCATCCTTCTCGGCCCGGCCATGCGCATCCAGGCGCCGCCGAATCTGGTGTCCGCGCAGGAGTGCGCGGCGTTGCTCGCCGCGGGCGTCGACGACTGGGGCGGTGTCTCGCCGCTCACCCCCGACCACGTCAATCCCGAGCGGCCGTGGCCGAATCTCGACACCCTCGCACAGCTGTCCGCGGACGCCGGCTTCACGCTGACCGAACGCACGGCGGTGCAGCCGCGGTACGTCCTGGCGGGCTCACCGTGGATCGACCCGCGGATCTCGGCGCACGTGCGTGCGCTCGCCGACGACGCCACGGGGCTCGCGGTGCCCGAGACGATCCCGTCCGGTCTGCCGTGGCAGGAACCCGACGAGGTGTGGGAGTCCACCGGCCGCGTCGACCTCAACACCGGCATCGACACCGAGGGCCGCAACACCGAGACGCGCAGCGACATGGGCAGTGCGTTCGGTGACTGGGAGTCCATCCGGGAGCAGGTGGCGCACCTGGCGACGCTGGACAGCGTCGACCGCGACGTGGTCGCCGCACTGCGTGCCGCGGAGAAGGATCCCGGCAACTGCACCGACGAGGAGTACCTGGCGCTGGCCACCGCCGAGGGTGCGGCCCTCGACGCGGTGACCGCGTTCGCCGACCAGCTGCGCCGCGACGTCGTCGGCGACGACGTCACGTACGTCGTGAACCGGAACATCAACTTCACCAACATCTGCTACACCGGGTGCCGCTTCTGCGCCTTCGCCCAGCGCAAGGGCGACGCCGACGCGTTCTCGCTGTCCACCAGCGAGGTCGCCGACCGGGCCTGGGAGGCGCACGTCCTCGGCGCCACCGAGGTCTGCATGCAGGGCGGCATCGATCCGGAGCTTCCTGTGACCGGATACGCCGACCTGGTGCGCGCGGTCAAGGCGCGGGTGCCGTCGATGCACGTGCACGCCTTCTCGCCCATGGAGATCGTCAACGGGGCCTCGCGCGGTGGTCAGTCGGTGCGCGACTGGCTGACCGAACTGCGGGAGGCCGGACTGGACACCATCCCGGGAACGGCGGCGGAGATCCTCGACGACGAGGTCCGCTGGGTACTGACAAAGGGCAAGCTGCCCGCCCAGACGTGGATCGACGTCGTCACCACGGCGCACGAGGTGGGACTGCGGTCGAGCTCGACGATGATGTACGGCCACGTCGACAACCCGTCGCACTGGGTGGGACACCTGAACGTGCTCAAGCGCATCCAGGACCGCACCGGCGGATTCACCGAGTTCGTGCCGCTGCCGTTCGTGCACCAGAGCTCGCCGCTGTACCTGGCGGGGGCGTCGCGGCCCGGACCGACGCAGCGCGACAACCGCGCCGTCCACGCACTGGCGCGGATCATGCTGCACGGCCGCATCGACAACATCCAGACGAGCTGGGTGAAACTCGGCGTGACGGGAACTCGGGTGATGCTGAACGGCGGCGCCAACGACCTGGGTGGCACGCTTATGGAGGAGACGATCTCGCGGATGGCGGGATCGCAGCACGGATCGGAGAAGACCGTCGAGGAACTACACGCGATCGCCGAGGGAATCGGACGACGCGCAGTCGAGCGCACCACCGCCTACGCAGATCGGACGGAAGCAGCATGAGCGCTGATCGATTGGGCGACGAGCGCGTCGCCGGAGTTCTCAAGGCCGCCGTGCGCGTGATCGTGCCGGTACTCGAACTGCTCGCGGACCGCGACCCGCTCGGCCTCAAGAAGCGCACGTTCCGCGAGCAGGCGGACGCGAGCGGCACGAAGGTCGACACGGCGCTGAACGCCGTCGCGTCGGTGTTCGACGCCGCCGACACACCGGGAACCAAGGCGTGGGAGTCGATGACCGTCGACCAGCGCGTCTCGTGGTGGGTCGGCCGCGTCGGCGGGATCGGCACCGTGGCGGTGGCGTTCCCCGGCATCTTCGGTGTGCTCGCTCGCCGACTTCCGCTCGGCGACGTCCTCGGGTTCGCGAACCAGGCCATCGTCCTGGTGGCCGTCGCCCGCGAGTACGGCATCACCGAGCAGGACGAGCAGGTCCGCCTGCTGGCATCGGTGCTGTGCAACCGCGAGCTGCCGAAGGGTGCCAGCGTCCATGCGCCCGAACCCGACGTCGACGGCGTCACGGACGACAGCCGGGTGACCGAGCCGTCCGGGCGCTTGTCCCGGTCCCCGTTCGCGCTGCTGTCGACCTTGTGGTCGGTCACCAAGATCCTCAAGGCCGTCACCGACGAATTGGACAAGCGGCCCCGCAGCCGTACCGTTTACCGGTGGCTCGGTAACCTGCCCGTGGTCGGTGCGGTCGCCGGGTACTTCGGCGAGCGCGGCGCACTGTCCCGAGCTGCGAAGCTGGGGCGCCGGTGGGTCGAGCAGAACAGCACGTCCGCGTCGAACGCGTCCCCGCGGGGCCGTGACACGCTCAGAGTTCGGAAAGGCTAAGGAGAACCTCAGTGCCGTACACCATTGCTGAACCGTGCGTCGATGTCCTCGACAAGGCATGCATCGAGGAATGCCCTGTCGACTGCATCTACGAGGGTGGACGCATGCTCTACATCCAGCCCGACGAGTGCGTGGACTGCGGTGCCTGCGAGCCGGTGTGCCCCGTCGAAGCGATCTTCTACGAGGACGACGTTCCCGAGCAGTGGTCCGCCTACGTCAGCGCCAACGTCGACTTCTTCGACGAACTGGGCTCGCCCGGTGGCGCGGCCAAGGTCGGCAAGACCGACTTCGACCCGCCGTTCATCAAGGCTCTGCCCCCCATGGGTGAGAACTGAGCGTGACGGACGCACCCGTCGTCTCGCGTCGGTCGCCCGCTGTTCGTCGATCCCTGGCGAGCCTGTTGCCCGAGTTTCCGTGGGACACGCTGGCCGACGTCACCGCCCTGGCGCGGTCGCATCCGCACGGCATCGTGAACCTGTCCGTGGGTACGCCCGTGGACCCGGTCGCCGACGTCATCCGTGACGCCCTCGCGGCGGCCTCCGCGCAGCCGGGGTACCCCACGACCGTGGGCACACCCGAACTGCGGGCGGCGGCCGTCGGCGCGCTCGCACGCCGCTACGGCATCGGCGGGCTTGACGATCGTTCGATCCTGCCGGTGATCGGCACCAAGGAAGTCATCGCCTGGTTGCCGACCCTGCTCGCGCTCGGCCCGGACGATCTCGTCGTCATCCCGGAGCTGGCGTACCCCACCTACGAGGTCGGGGCCCTGCTCGCGGGATGTCGCACCCTACGCGCGGACGGGGTGTCGCGCGTCGGTCCCGAACGTGCGTCCCTGATGTTCGTGAACTCGCCGTCCAATCCCAGCGGCCGGGTGCTCGGTGTCGCTCATCTGCGCAAGGTGGTCGAGTGGGCCCGCGAGCGCGGCACGATCGTCGTGTCGGACGAGTGCTACCTCGGACTCACCTGGGAGGGACGCGCCGTCTCGATCCTCGACGACGAGGTGTGCGGCGGGGACACCACCGGCCTGCTGGCCGTGCACTCGCTGTCCAAGACGTCGAACCTCGCGAGCTACCGCGCAGGCTTCGTGGCCGGCGATCCCGCCCTGGTCGCGGAACTGCTGGCGGTCCGCAAGCACGCGGGCATGATGGTCCCTCTTCCGGTGCAGGCGGCCATGACCGCGGCGCTGAGCGACGACGACCACGAGAACGTGCAGCGCGAGCGCTACCGCGATCGTCGGACCGCGCTCGCCGCCGCCGTGGTGGCGGCCGGATTCACCATCGATCACTCCGAGGCCGGCCTGTACCTGTGGGCCACGCGCGGTGAACCGTGTCGAGACACCGTGCGCTGGTTCGCCGAACGCGGCATCCTCGTCGCTCCAGGGGAGTTCTACGGTCCCGACGGCGGCACCCACGTCCGCATCGCGCTGACGGCGACCGACGAGCGCATCGCCGCCGCCGTCGCCCGTCTCACGGTCTGAGGCCCCGCCGTGGGAGCGCTCGACCGCGCGCAGGAGGATCTGGCCCGCGGGGAACCGTGGAGTGCGCGCAAGCGCCTGACCGCGCTCCTGGATCAGGACGCCGCCTCGCAACCCGCGCTCGACCTCCTCGGCTACGCGTGCCTGGCGATGGACGACCCGGCCGGTGCCGGTGCGGCCTGGTTCCTCACCGATCGAGACGACGCCGACCCGCTGGTGCGGCACGCGCTCGACTCGTTCGTCGCCGCGTGTCCGACGCCGTTGGTGCTCGCGCGTCGGCTGCCCATCAACGCGCCGTCGCGGGCCTATCCGCCTCGCGTGCGCGAGCGGCTCGCGGTGCTCGAGTCCCGGGTGCGTGCCAGCGGCGAGGAGTGGGAGCCGCCCGGCGAGGTGCACTACTTCGCGCAGGAGGGCGTCGACGTCGAGGCGTTCGACGAGTGGTCGGACGCTCCTGTCTCGTCCCGGTCCGGTGTGAAGATGGTCGCGGCCGTCCTGGTGATCGCCATGATCGGCACCGCGTCCATCGCGACCGTTCTCACCGTCTTCTTCTGACGACGCGCCGCCGCGAGGTCGAGGACGTGTCGGGGGCCGGTGGTACAGATGGAGTCATGAAGGATTCGCTGACGGGATGCGTCGAGTGTCTCGGCGCTCTCGACCACTGTCACGGCACGCTCGTCGTCCACTCGCACGGTGCGGTCGAGTGCACCGACGACGCCTGTGTTCTGCTGCACGCCGTCCGGCACACCCTCGTCGTCGACTGTTCCGCGGTCGCCGGGGGCTGCATGTGCGTCGAGGTCACGGAGCAGCTGCGGGCGTCGTGAGAGACTGCTCGGTGTGCTGCTCCGGTCACTGAACTCGTACGCGATCACCCACGGCGGCGACGTCGACGACGCGGTCACCGTCGGTGACGTCGTCCTCTCTCGAAGCGATCTGCTCGGGGCCGCCACGTCGGTGGCCGAGCGCATCATGGGCGTCGACCGGGTGGCCGTCCTCGCGGAGCCGACCGCCCGCACCGTCGTCGCCGTGGTCGGTGCGCTCATCGCCGGAGTGGCCGTGGTGCCGGTGCCCCCGGACTCGGGGCCCACCGAGATCGAGCACATCCTCGCGGATTCCGGTGCCCGCGGGTGGCTGGGTGTCGCCCCCGAGCACGACGGCGGTCTGCCCGCCGTCCCGGTCCGCATGCACGCACGGTCCTGGCACAGCTACGCGGAGCCGTCCGACGACGCGACCGGACTCGTGCTCTACACCTCGGGAACCACGGGCCCTCCGAAGGGCGTGATCCTCAGCCGCGGTGCACTCGCCGCCGGCATCGACGCGCTCGCCGAGGCGTGGGGGTGGACAGTGAACGACACTCTGGTGCACGGACTCCCGCTCTATCACGTGCACGGGCTCGTGCTGGGTGTCCTGGGTCCGCTCCGACTCGGCAGTCGGGTGATCCACACCGTCAAGCCCTCCGCGGAGCGGTACGCCGCGGCGCGGGGAACGATGTACTTCGGGGTGCCCACCGTGTGGTCGCGGGTGGCGGCCGACCCGGAGTCCGCCGCGGCGCTGTCCCACGCTCGGTTGTTGATCTCGGGCAGTGCCCCGCTGCCGGTGCCGGTGTTCGAGAAGATCGCCGCTCTCACGGGTCTCGAGCCGATCGAGCGCTACGGCATGAGCGAGACCCTCATCACGCTGAGTACGCGCGCCGACGGTGAGCGACGACCCGGTTGGGTCGGAGTTCCGCTGCGCGGCATCGAGACTCGGCTGCGCGGTGAGGACGGGTCGGAGGTCCCACGAGACGGGGAGTCCATCGGCTCGCTGGAGGTGCGCGGCCGGTTCTTCGACGGCTACCTGAACAAGCCGGAGGCCACCGCGGCCTGCTGGACGGAGGACGGGTGGTTCCGGACGGGAGACGTCGCGGCGATCGATCCGGCGGGCTTCCATCGGATCGTCGGCCGGGAGTCGACGGACCTGATCAAGACCGGTGGGTACCGCGTGGGCGCGGGCGAGGTGGAGACGGCGATCCTCGGCGTTCCCGGAGTGCGTGAGGTGGCGGTCGTGGGACTGCCCGACGACGACCTCGGCCAGCGCATCGTGGCGTTCGTCGTGGGTGACGAGGTGGAGCCGCGATCCGTCATCGACTCTGTGGCACAACAGCTCTCGGTGCACAAACGGCCGCGTGAGGTGCGCGTGGTGGACGCGTTGCCGCGGAACGGGATGGGCAAGGTCCGCAAGAACCTGTTGGAGTAGCGTCGGGAGACATGACCTCCTCCACTCGCATCGTCCTGGCCTCGCGTCCCACCGGCGCACCCACTGCCGAGAACTTCCGGACCGAGACGGTCGATCTTCCCGAGGTCGGTGACGGGCAGGTCTCGCTGAAGACCCTGTACCTGTCGCTGGACCCCTACATGCGCGGCCGTATGAGCGACGCCGAGTCGTACGCGGAGCCCGTCGAGGTGGGCGAGACGATGGTGGGCGCCACGGTCTCCGAGGTGATCGAGTCCCGAAGCGACGCCGTGTCGGTCGGCGCCGTGGTGCTCGGCTACACGGGGTGGCAGTCGCACGCCGTCGTCGACGCGTCGTCCGTGCGAGTGCTGGATCCGGAGAAGGCGCCCGTGTCCACCGCGCTGGGCGTCCTGGGTATGCCCGGCTTCACCGCGTACTCCGGCATGACGAAGATCGGGCAGCCGAAGGCGGGGGAGACCGTCGTGGTCGCCGCGGCCAGTGGGCCCGTCGGCTCGGCCGTCGGTCAGTTCGCCAAGATCAAGGGTGCGCGCGCCGTCGGTATCGCCGGCGGCCCGGAGAAGTGCGCCTACCTGATCGACGAGCTCGGCTTCGACGCCGCCGTCGATCACCGGGCGCCGGACTTCAAGGATCAGCTGAAGGCCGCGACGCCGGACGGCATCGACGTCTACTTCGAGAACGTGGGCGGCGCCGTCGCGAAGGCCGTGCTCCCGCGGCTCAACCTCTACGCACGCGTGCCGGTGTGCGGTCTGATCGCGCAGTACAACGACACGCAGGCGCCGGAGGGCCCGGATCGGCTGCCCGGCTTCTTCACGCGCGTGCTGACGAAGAGCCTGACCATCCGCGGCTTCATCCAGAGCGAGTTCGTTCCGGAGCTCTACAAGGACTTCCTGCGCGATGTCGCCGAGTGGATCGAGGACGGATCGTTCCGCTACCGCGAGGACGTGGTCGAGGGTCTCGAACACGCTCCCGAGGCGTTCTTCGGGCTGCTCGAGGGCAAGAACTTCGGCAAGCTCGTCGTCAAGGTGGCGTGACGGTTAGAGTACACGTGTGCACTCGAATCGCGATCGGAACGAAGTAGCGGGCGCTGCCGACGTCGTGGCCACGGCCATCGACATCCTCAGCCGCCCCGTCCAGGGGACCCACCGCGCGATCAACGACCTGGTGTTCGGGGTGCTGGGCCGTTCCGCGGCACCCGTGCGCATCCTGAACGAGGGCATCGCCGACCTGGTCTACGAGGCTGTGCGCGGGGGCGGTGTGGCAGCCGCCGAGGCTGTCACCGCGGTGTCCCGGCTGTTGCCCGAGGACCGCGTGTCCCACGCGGTCACGTCCACCGCGGCCGGATCGGTCGTGGTCGGCGCCGTCAACGGGCTGCTGGGCGACCGGCTCGCCGCCGAGGGCAACGACCTGACGGTGGAACTCGGGCCGCATCACGAGCGCCGCATCGTCGGGAACGACACCGCGATGCTGACCACCGCGTATCCGAAGGCCACGGGTCACGTCGCCGTGCTCGTGCACGGGCTGGGGGAGACCGAGCAGGCCTGGTACTACCGCCACGACGGGCGGGGCAGTTACGGCGAGGCACTGGCCGCGCACGGCATCAGCGCGGTCAGTCTGCGGTACAACACGGGCGCCGGGATCGAGGACAACGGGGCGGCACTGGCCGGCCTCCTCGACGAGCTGATCGCGGTCTGGCCCGTCCCCGTCGAGCGGATCGATCTCGTCGGTCACTCGATGGGCGGTCTCGTGGTGCGGCGCGCCTGTGCGGTCGAGGCGAGCAGGGCGACCTGGCTGCCGCTGGTGCGCACGGCCTGCTACCTGGGCACACCGCACGAGGGCGCACCGCTCGCGACGGGCGTGTACCACCTCTCCCGTGCCTTGCGGAAGGTGCGGCAGACAGTGGTGTGGGCGGACCTGCTCGACGTCCGCAGCCGCGGCGTGGACGACCTGAGACTGGCCACGGACGTGGCGCTCGCCCCCGGGATCCGACACGTCGCGGTCGCCGCCACCCTGGCCGCCGACGACACGGCCTGGTGGGCCGACGCCGTGGGAGACGGACTGGTGACGCTGCGCAGCGCACGGGGGCCGATGACGGAGTTGCACACCCTCGTCGGGACCGGGCACCTCGCGCTGCTGTCCGATCCGCGGGTACTCGACGTGCTGACCGAGCTGATGTCGGACGCCACACCGGCCGAGGTGGACGACGCCACCGAGCCGGCGGTCTGACGAGCCCTCAGGGCGCGGGACGGTACCGCGACTCGTACCGGCTCCGGTCGGAGTCGGTTCTCACGGATCGTCGAGCATCGAGAAGGTGCGGATCGAGTCCGTGGCTGACCAGTCGGTGACGGAGGTACACCGTCTTCAGCGCCAGCAGGAAGTAGACGAACGGCAGGAACAGCAACAGAACCACGCCGGTGCGGATCAGCCAGGGCGCCGGAAGGAACAGCAGCGCGACGAGTACGGGGACGAGCGGTGCGAGGCACCGCGTGGCGTAGCGCCGGGTCGCGCCCGGACCCGTCACGTCCTGCACGACCCACGCGTGCAGGTGTGCGGGCAGAGTTCGTCCTGTGACGTAGCCCATACGTTGGCGTAGTGAGGGGCTGGCGGTCGTCTCGGTCATGGCGCCCTTCCTGGTGCGGCGTCGAGAAGTATCCACCATCAGGGGGCACGCTCCGGAATCGGCCGCGTCAGACCAGGCTCTCCTGCCACGCCGTGTTCAGGTGCGCGAACCTGCCGTCGCCGGCGACGAGTGCCTTCGGGGTGCCGTCCTCGACGATCCGTCCGTCGGCCATGACGAGAACGCGGTCCGCGATCGCGACCGTCGACAGGCGGTGCGCGATGATCAGTGCGGTCCGGCCGTGCAGGATCGTCTCGAGGGCGCGCTGGACCAGGCGCTCGCCGGGGATGTCGAGGCTGGACGTGGCCTCGTCGAGCACGATCACCGACGGTGCGGCGAGGAATACCCGCGCGAAAGCCACCAGCTGTCGCTGTCCGGAGGACAGACGTCCACCGCGCTTGCGCACGTCGGTGTCGATGCCCCGCGGCAGTGCGGCCAGGAACGGGGTGAGGCCCACGGCGTCGGCGGCCGCCCGCACCTCGTCGTCGGTCGCGGACGGTCGGCCGAGGCGGATGTTGTCCGCGATCGATCCGGAGAACAGGAACGATTCCTGCGTCACCATGACGACGTTGCGACGCAGGTCGTCGTCGGCCAGGTCGCGGAGATCGATGCCGTCGAGACGGATCCGGCCGTCAGTGGGGTCGTAGAACCGCGCGAGGAGCTTGGCCACCGTGGACTTGCCGGCACCGGTGGCGCCGACCATGGCGACCACCTGTCCGGCCGGCACGTGCAGCGAGAAGGGCTGCAGCACCAGCGCGTCCGCGGCGTAGCCGAACGAGACCCGATCGAACTCCACGTCGCCGGCCACGACTCCGATCGGTACCGGGGAGGCGGGCGGCGCCACGGTCGGTTCCTCCTCCAGCACGCCCGAGATCTTCTCGAGCGCCGCCGCGGCCGACTGGTACGCGTTGAACACCTGCGCGAGTTCGTCGAGCGGCCCGTAGAACCGGCGAAGGTACAGCACGTAGGCGGCGAGCACGCCGATGTCGAGGGCACCGCCGATGACCCGCATGCTGCCCACGACCACGATGACGGCGAGGGTGGCGTTGCCGATCCAGCGCACGATGCCGGTGTAGCTCGCCATTCCGCGCAGCGCGGTGGTGGTGGCGTCCCGGTACTCGGTGTCCTCCGCGAGCAGGATCGCGTTGTTGCGGCGCTCGCGGCGGAACACCTGGACGGCGCGGATGCCGACCATCGACTCGACGAAGTGCACCACGACGCGCGCGATCGACACCCGGGTGCGTCGGTAGGCGCGGCGCTGGCGGCGCTGCGACCAGCGTGTGATCAGTAGCAGCGGAACGAAACCCGCGAGCACGACGAGGGCCAGCGGCACGTCGAGCCAGAACAGGATGACGGCGATCGAGACCATCGACAGGATCGCGGTCAACGCATCGTTGAGCGCGCTCTCGAGGAGCGTCTGCAGCGATTCGACGTCGCTCGTCAGTCGCGAGATGACCTTGCCGGACGTGTACTTCTCGTGGAAGGACAGCGACAGTGCCTGCGTGTGGCGGAACACCCGCTCGCGCAGATCGAACAGGATGTCCTGGCTCAGGCGCCCCGAGACCATGAGGAACGCGTACGTCGTGGCGGCGCCGAGGAACCCGACCACGACGTATCCCGCCACGGTCCACACCAGCGGCGCCCATCGTCCGTCGACGGCAGCGGCGACGCCGGTGTCGAGGGCGTGGGCGATGAACAGCGGTCCGGCGACGAACGCCAGGTTGTCCAGGAAGATGATCGCCATCGCGAGGACCGTGCGGCGGCGGTGCGGGCGCAGCAGCGAGAAGAGCAGTCGACGTGAGCGCCCGGCCAGGACGAGATTGCCGGCCCGGTCCACGTCGGTGTCCTCACCGCCGACGCCTCGCCAGTCGGTGTCAGCCATGGTCTCGCTCCGGTCCGGACATCGAGCCCATCACGTCGCGGTACGCCGCCGAGGTGGCGAGCAGGTGCTCGTGCGTCCCGGTCTCCATCACCGTGCCGTGGCCGAGGTGCACGACGCGATCCGCGAGCGCGGCGGTCGAGGGGCGGTGCGCCACCAGCACGGTCGTGGAGTGCGCGAGCACGGTGCGCAGCCGGCGCTGGACCTTCGCCTCGGTGTCCACGTCGAGCGCGGAGAGCGGATCGTCCAGCACCAGCACGCGGGGCCGGCCGAGCACTGCCCGCGCCAGCGCCAGACGCTGGCGCTGACCGCCGGACAGGCTCAGTCCCTGCTCGCCGATCCGGGTGTCGAGGCCCCACGGGAGCTTCTCGACGAAGTCCGTCGCGTGCGCGATCTCGAGGGCCTCCGCGACGTCCTCGTCGGTCGCGTCGGGACGGCCCAGCGCGACGTTCTCGCGCACACTGGCCGAGAACAGCACCGGCTCCTCGAAGGCGACCGAGACCACCGAGCGCAGATCCGCCAGCCGCATCGATCGGACATCGACACTGTCGAGAGTGATGGCGCCACCGTCGACGTCGAACAGCCGAGGAATCAGCGTCGTCAGGACGGACTTCCCCGTTCCGGTGTTGCCGACGAGTGCCACCGTCTCACCCGGACGCACCTCGAACGTGACGTCGCGCAGGAGGTGGTCGGACGCGTCCGGGAATGCGAAGGAGACGTGGTCGACGCGGATGTGCCCCCGCACCGGGTCGGGCAGGGGAACGGGGGAGACCGGATCCACGATGGTGTCCGGGGTGTCCATGATCTCCCAGTACCGATCCGCCGCCGTCCGTGCGTTGTTCAGCTCGGCGAGCAGAAAACCGAAGGACTCGATGGGCCACAGCAGGAATGCGACGATGGCCATGGTCGCCACCAGGGTTCCGGCCGTCAGGGTCCCCGTCACGATGGCGTACGTCCCGTAGGCGAGCATGCCGCCGACGGCCACCGGTGGCAGTCCGACGATGACGGTCCACAGGATCGCGAGGTACCGCACCTTGGTCAGCTCGGTCGTGCGGAGCGTCGCGGCCTGCGCGAGGAAGCGGCGGCCCAGGTGGGCGCTGCGGCCGAACGCCTTGAGCACCCGGATGCCGTGGATGGACTCCTCGACGGTGGTGGTGACGTCGCCGGCCTGGTCCTGGGCGTCGCGTGCGACGACGCGATAGAGCTCCTCGAACCGGACGCACGCCCACACCAGCGGGATCGCCACGACGAGCATGATGACGCCGAACTGCCATGCGCGGGAGAGCAGGACACCGAGTCCCACGACGAGGGTCACCGCGTTGATGATGATGAACGGTCCGATGAAGGCGACGAAGCGGCGCAGCGCGGACAGGTCGGAGATGGCGCGGGAGAGCAGCTGGCCCGATTCCCAGCTGTCGTGCGCGGCCACCGACACGTGCTGCAGCTTCGCGAACACGTGCGCGCGTGCCGTGATCTCGAACTGACTCGACGGCCCCGACACCAGGTACCGGCGGATCCAGATACCGGCGGCGTCGATCGTTCCGAGCAGCAGCACGAGTGCCGCGGGCCACCACACGCCGGCGACGTCGCCGCGGGTGATCGGGCCGTCGATGATGCTCTGGATGACGAGCGGGATCACCAGGCCGGTGAGCGTGGCGATCAGCGAGACCACGATGGACCCGACGAAGTACCAGCGATACGGCGCCAGGAACGGGGCGAAGCGGCGAAGCGACGAGGTCACCCTCGCGGGGGACGCCTCGACCGCACTCGTCGTTCCGCGATCGAGCACTCCGGTGGACACACACGACTCCTCACGTACCGCTCGACTGTCTCATCGAGCCGTACTCGGAGCCAACCGATTTATCGTGGGGCCTGTTCCCCCCGTTCTCACGTCACCTCCGCTTCGCGTCACCGAACGGTTCGTCGCGTTCCTGAACGGCCTGCCTGAATCCGACGGTGGCAGCGCGCGTCTGGAACGCGAAGCCCTCGCGGGTGTGCCGGGCGACGCCGTCGAAGACCGTGCTGATCATCGTGGAGGTGTGCACGCCGGAGCTGATCAGCGCACTGTTGAGCGCCAGCTTGACCATCATCAGCTGGTTGATCGGCATGCGCGCGATGCGGGCGACCAGTTCCTCGGTGCGGGCGTCGAGTCGATCCGCGGGCACCGATTCGACGGCGAGACCCCACTGCGCCGCCTGCGCTCCGGTGAGACAGTCACCAGTCAACAGCAGTCGTTTGGCGCGCTGATCGCCGAGGCGGTGTGCCCACATCCCGGCGGCGGGAACGCCCCAGACACGGGTCGGTGGGTAGCCGATCCGCGTGTCGTCCGCACAGATGATCTGGTCGGCGTACAGCGCGATGTCGGTACCGCCCGCCACGGCGAAACCGTGCAGCTTGGCCACCACCGGCTTGTTCGCGTGCAGCAGGCTGGCGAATCCGCGGTTGAATCGGCTCATCATCGCGTAGTCGATCATCGGGTCCCACTGGCCCGACGGATCGTGGTTGCGGGCCTGGACGACGGGGTCGAGAACCGTCCCCGTGGTGTCCGCGGACCCGCTGTCGCCCCGATCGAGATTCTCCGCGTAGATCGACAGGTCGTAGCCGCCGCAGAACCCCTTTCCGCGACCGGACAGCAGCATCACGTGCACCCGCGGATCGAGGTCCGCCCGCTCGACGGCCGCCGCCAGTTCGACGGGGGTGTCCGCGGTGATGGCGTTGCCGTGCTCCGGTCGGTCGAAGGTGATCCGGGCGATCCGCCCGTCGACCTCGTAGGTGAGCGTCCGGAACGTCTGGGAGTCCTGCTGTGGAGTGCGGCCGGTGAAGGGGGAGTCGGCTCCCTCGTCCCACCCTTCCCGCCACGGGGCGGGTGCGTCGGTCATGCCGGGACCTTCGGCGTCGATCGTTCGATGATGGCGGCCGTGTCCACCCCGGTCGGCAGGGTGCCGTACACGCTGCCCCAGTCGCCGCCGAGTCGGCTCGTCGTGAACGCGTCGGCGACCGCGGGGTGGCCGTGCCGCACGAGCAGCGAGCCCTGCAGCGCCAGCGCCATCTCGCCGACGACGCGGCGTGCCCGCTGTTCGAGGGTGGCGATGTCGGTGAAGGAGTCCTTCAGCGCCCGCACCGCGGTGTCGAGCGCCGCATCGGCTCCGCGGCAGCCGTCGAGCTCGTCGAAGAACACGGCGAGCGTCTCCGGCTGTCGTGCAACGGCGCGCAGAGTGTCGAGCGCCGCGACGTTGCCCGAGCCCTCCCACACCGACAGCAGGGGTGCCTCCCGGTAGAGCCGCGGCATGCGCGACTCCTCTGCATACCCGTTGCCGCCCAGGCATTCCAGAGCTTCCGCCGCATGCGCCGGGCCGCGCTTGCACACCAGGTACTTGCTGACGGAGAGGCTGATGCGCCGCAGTGCGGCGGCACGCTCGTCGCCCGCGGCGGCCCGATCGGTGAGCGCCGCGAGCCACAGGGCGACGGTCGTCGACGCCTCGGACTCGATCGCGAGATCGGCGAGGACGTTGCGCATGAGCGGCTGGTCGACGAGGTTCTTCCCGAACGCCTGCCGGTGCACCGCATGATGCACGGCCGCAGCGGTGCCCGCCCGCATTCCCGTGGCCGACCCCAGGGTGCAGTCCAGCCTCGTCATGTTGACCATCTCGATGATGGTCCGCACGCCGCGACCCTCGTCGCCGACGAGCCAGGCGGTCGCGTCGTCGTACTCCACCTCGCTCGAGGCGTTGGAATGGTTGCCCAGCTTGTCCTTCAAGCGCTGGATCGCCATGGCATTGCGGGTGCCGTCCGGGAGGACGCGGGGGAGGAAGAAGCACGACAGGCCGCCGGGCGCCTGCGCGAGGACCAGCAGGACGTCCGACATCGGCGCCGACGTGAACCACTTGTGGCCGGTGATCCGGTACGAGCCGTCGGGCTGCGGCACGGCCGTCGTGCGGTTCGCCCGGACGTCGGAACCGCCCTGCTTCTCGGTCATCGACATGCCCGCGATCAGACCCGTCTTGGTGGCGGGAGGACGGTACGAGGGGTCGTACGTCGACGAGGTGAGCAGCGGTTCGTACAGCGCGGACAGTTCCGCGTTCGCCCGGAGTGCGGGAACGACGGCGTAGGTCATGGAGATCGGGCACCCGTGCCCCGCGTCCACCGCACCCCACACGCTGAACTTCGCGGCCCGGATCAGGTGAGCGTGCGGTGACGGATCGCGCCACGGCGCCCCGTGCATGCCGAACTCGACTGCCGTGCGCATCAACTCGTGGTACGCCGGGTCGTAGACCACCTCGTCGATGCGGTTCCCGTAGCGGTCGTGCGTGTGCAGGACGGGCGGATGCTCCTCGGCGAGATCGCCCCAGCGCTGCGCCTGCTCGCTCCCGGCCAGCCGACCGAGCCGGTGCAGTTCGTCGAGCGCGTCGTCGGCGCCCTCGCGGTGCAGGGCCTCCAGGACGACCGGGTGGTCGGCGACGTCGTGACCGATGAGCGGCGGAACCTGATTGGTGACGGTGTGCGTGGGGGTCATGACGCTCTCCTGTCGGTCGGGGCGCCGAGGGCGCGGAGTGTGAAGGTCTCGAGTGCGGCGAGAACGCGAGCGTCGGCCTCACCGCGGGCGAGTGGGACGACCAGTGCCTCGCCGATGGCGCCGACGATGCACGCCGCCGTCAGGGACGCGTCCTGGTCCGGGAGTTCACCGGCCTCGACGGCGGCACGGATGGCGGCGGCGAACGCGTCCGCGAACGACTGCCGGAAGGCGAGGCGCTCGGTGTCGACGAGTGCGTCGATGGGCTCGGCCAGCAGCGCGTACGCGAGAGTCGGTGCGCGACAAGCGCGATCGCAGAAGGTGTGGACCGAGGCGAGCAGGCTGTCGGTGTGGGTACCGGTCGCGGCGGCGCGCACACCCGCCGCTGTGGCGGCGGCGACCTCGCGGCTGCAGGCGTCGCGGAAGACCTCGGCGAACAGTTCGCCCTTGCCGGGGAAGTAGCGGTAGACGGTGCCCACCCCGATGCCGGCGCGGGCGGCCACGTCGGCCATCGAGCATGCGGCGTACCCGCGTTCGGCGACGAGAGACAGTGCAGCGGTGACGATTCGAGATCGGGCTGCATCGAGCCGCTCCTGGACCGCAGCGGTCCGTCGGTACACCATGGCAAGAAGTGAACGCCCGTTCCGCACTGGTGTCAAGGATGGAACGGTGATTCACATGTTCGGGAGGGTGGGACTACCAGCGCGACCCGACGCGATTGTTGACCAGCAGCGTGCCGTCCGGATCGAGACGGGGCTCGGGACGGAACACCATGACGGCGTCGTCTTCCTCGGGCGGTGTCGGCTCCTCCGTGTTGCCGATGCCGCCGAGCAGTCCGCGCCACAGCACCCAACCGCGCCGCTCGTAGAACCCGACGGCGTCGGGAAGGGAATTGAGCACGCCGACCATGTCCTCCGACTCGATCTGCTCCTCGATCGCGGCCATGAGCCGCGCACCCAGCCCTGTGCCCCGGAACTCCGGGTCCAGGGCGACGGCCTCGACGAAGCCGCCGTCGACGTCGTCGCCGCCGTGGTGGAGGAGGCGCGGCACCACAGCGGCATGGCCGATGATGCGGTCGCCGTCGCGCAGGATCACGTGGGTGCCACCGAGGGCGTGCTGCCAGTCGTGCGGGGTGAAGCGCTCACCGAAAGCGCCGCGCACCAGCCCCTCGCACGTGTGGGCGTCCGCGTCACCCAGATCGTCGGTCGGCACCGATTCGAGTCGCGGTTCCTGCTGTATCGCTTCCTGGCTCACGGTCCCCCCGGACGCAGCCTGCCGCCGAATCGATCAGTCGTTGGCGTGCAGGATCGAGTTGAGCTCGACGCCCGTACCCTTCCACGGCACGACCTCGACGGCACCGGAAACGGAGTTACGACGGAAGAGCATGTTCGACTGCCCACTGAGATCGGCCGCCTTGACGACGGTGCCGTCCGGGCCGGTGACCTTGGTGCCCGCAGTGATGTAGAGCCCCGCCTCGACGACGCAGTCGTCGCCGAGGGAGATGCCGAGGCCCGCGTTGGCCCCGAGCAGGCAGCGCTGTCCCACCGAGATGACGGCCTTGCCGCCGCCGGACAGGGTGCCCATGATCGAGGCGCCGCCGCCCACGTCGGAGCCGTCGTCGACGACGACGCCGGCGGAGATACGGCCCTCGACCATGGACGAGCCGAGCGTGCCGGCGTTGAAGTTCACGAAACCCTCGTGCATGACCGTCGTGCCGGACGCGAGGTGGGCGCCGAGGCGCACGCGACCGGCGTCGCCGATGCGGACACCGGTGGGGAGCACGTAGTCGACGAGACGCGGGAACTTGTCGACGCTGAAGACGGTGACGGCGCCCCGTGCACGGAGACGGGCGCGCGTCACCTCGAAGCCGTCGACGGCCGCCGGGCCGAAGTTGGTCCACACCACGTTGGACAGCAGGCCGAACTGACCGTCCAGGTTCAGGCCGTGCGGCCGGACGAGGCGGTGCGAGAGCAGGTGCAGGCGCAGGTAGACGTCGTGCGCGTCGACCGGGGCGTCGTCGAGGGAGGAGATGGTGGTGCGCACCGCGACGATGTCGAGATCGCGGGCGTCGTCGTGTCCGACCAGCGCGGCCAGTTCCGGGGGAACGTCCGCCGCGTCGAGTCGCGCGGTGCCGGTCTCGGCCACCTCGGCGAGCTCGGGAGCGGGGAACCAGGTGTCGAGCACCGTTCCCGACGCGGTGATGTGTGCGATGCCGACTGCCGATGCTCCTGTGGTCACGGGGACCGAGCCTAGAGGACGACCGGACGGCCGGGCGAACGTAAGGTCGGCTGCGTGAGCGCACCGATCTCCCTGGACTTGCACGCCGATCCCATCGACCTCACGGCGGCGCTGGTGGACGTTCCCAGCGTCTCGCGCGACGAGGCCGCGCTCGCCGACGCGGTGGAGCGGGCGCTGCGCGAGCAGACCACGGGATTCGAGATCGTGCGTTCGGGCGACGCCGTGCTGGCCAGGACGAATCGGGGGCTCCCGACGCGGGTGATCCTCGCGGGTCACCTGGACACGGTCCCCATCGCCGACAACGTGCCGAGTCGCCGCGAGCCCGGGCACGCCGAGGGTGACGTCCTCCACGGATGCGGAACCGTCGACATGAAGTCGGGGGACGCCGTGTTCCTGCACCTGGCGGCGACGGTCGCGGAGCCCACCGCGGACCTGACGCTGATCTTCTACGACTGCGAGGAGATCGAGGCGTCGGCCAACGGTCTGGGCCGCATCGAGCGGGAGATGCCCGAATGGCTGCGCGGCGACGTCGCAATCCTCGGTGAGCCGTCGGGTGGTTACATCGAGGCGGGCTGCCAGGGGACGCTCCGCATGCGGTTCACCGCGACGGGGACGCGCGCCCACTCGGCGCGATCGTGGCTGGGCGACAACGCGATCCACAAGTTGGGCCCGCTGTTCGACCGGCTCGCCGCGTACACGCCGCGCAGCGTGGACATCGACGGCTGCGTGTACCGGGAGGGACTGCAGGCGGTCCGCGTCAGCGGCGGCGTCGCAGGGAACGTGGTCCCCGACGAGGCGTTCGTCGACGTCAACTTCCGCTTCGCCCCCGACCGCAGTGTGGAGCAGGCGATCGAGCACGTGCGCGAGGCGACCGACGTGGAGCATCTCGATCTCACCGTCGAGGTGACCGACAGGTCGCCGGGCGCGCTGCCGGGTCTGGCCGCACCCGCGGCGGCGGCACTGGTCACGGCGGCTGGGGGAGAGTTCCGCGCCAAGTACGGCTGGACCGACGTCTCCCGGTTCTCCGCGCTGGGCATCCCGGCGGTGAACTACGGTCCCGGCGATCCCAACCTCGCGCACAAGCGTGACGAGCGCGTACCGGTGCAGCAGATCACCGATGTCGCCGACGTCCTGCGCCGGTATCTGACCGTCACCGACGCCCACTAGCCTCTCCCTCATGGGAGAGCACGAGAGCCGCGAGAACACCGGCGAGAGGTCCACGAACTACCGCGGGCCCGTCATGGACCGACGGGAGTTCGGCGGGTCCACCACCGATCAGCGGCTCCTCGACTCGCGGGGCTCCGCCGACTGGCTGCACACCGATCCGTGGCGGGTGCTGCGGATCCAGAGCGAGTTCGTCGAGGGCTTCGGCGCTCTGGCGGAACTGCCACGGGCCGTCACGGTGTTCGGGTCGGCGCGGACGTCGCGCGAGTCCCCGGAGTACGCGCTCGGCGTCGAGCTGGGCACCGCGTTGGCCGGCGCCGGCTACGCCGTGGTGACGGGCGGGGGACCGGGCGCGATGGAGGCCGCCAACAAGGGAGCCTGCGAATCGGGCGGGTTCTCGGTCGGCCTCGGTATCGAGCTGCCCTTCGAGCAGTCGCTCAACGAGTGGGTGGACCTGGGTGTCAACTTCCGCTACTTCTTCGTCCGCAAGACGATGTTCGTCAAGTACTCGCAGGCGTTCGTCTGCATGCCGGGCGGATTCGGCACGCTCGACGAGTTGTTCGAGGCACTCACGCTGGTGCAGACCCGCAAGGTCACCCGGTTCCCCATCATCCTGTTCGGCACGCAGTTCTGGGGCGGGCTGCTCGACTGGATCCGCACCACGCTGGTGGCCGCCGGCACGGTGTCCGAGGCGGACCTCGAGTTGATCCGCTGCACGGACAGCATCGCGGAGGTGGTCCGCTGGGTCGACGAGAGCCGGGCGGCCGAGATCGCGGCGACCGAGTCGCGGGCGAGCGAGACCGAGCAGTGACCGGATCGATCGCGGTCTGCGTCTACTGCGCGTCCGGCCCGGTGGAGCAGCACCACCTCGATCTGGCCACCGCCGTGGGCACCGAGATCGGACGTCGCGGCGGCACGCTGGTGTCCGGGGGCGGCAACGTCTCCATGATGGGCGCCGTCGCGGCGGCCGCACGCGCGGCGGGGGCGTTCACGGTGGGCGTCATCCCGCAGGCCCTGGTGCACCGCGAGGTGGCGGACATCGATGCCGACGAGCTGGTGGTCACCGAGACGATGCGCGAACGTAAACGCATCATGGACGACCGGGCCGACGCGTTCATCACGCTCCCGGGCGGGATCGGCACGCTCGAGGAACTGTTCGAGACCTGGACCGCCGGATATCTGGGAATGCACGACAAGCCGGTCGTAGTCTTGGACCCCGTGAATCACTTCACACCGCTGTTCGACTGGATGCGCTCGCTCGTCGGGACGGGATTCGTCTCCGAGCGCTCGCTCGATCGCCTGGTCGTCACGGCGGACGTGGACGCGGCTCTGACGGCGTGTGGGCTCGTGCAGGGCACGCGCACCGTGAACATTACCAATCAGTAAGGTAAGCGTCGTCACAGCCGGAGACGCAGCCGGCTCGCCAGGGGAGGGAACCACAACATGGGTGCCGAGGCTCGTCACAAGGTCGGATTGCTCGACATCGCCGCCACACTTCCGAAGATGACGGCAGCGCTGCCCAGTGTCCTCCGGGGTGTGCCCGGGTTCCTGCGCAAGCCCGACGACAAGGAGTCGATCGGCCACATCTTCCAGCGCGTCGCGGCGAAGACGCCGGACCACCCGTTCGTGCGTTTCGAGGGCGACACCCTCACGTACGGCCAGGCCAACGATCTGGTGAACCGGTACGCCAGCGTGCTCACCGACCGGGGCGTCCGGCGCGGCGACGTCGTCGGCGTCCTGGCCAAGAACTCGATGCGCACGCTGCTGGTGGCCCTGGCCACCGTCAAGCTCGGTGCCACGGCCGGAATGCTGAACTTCAATCAGCGCGGCGACGTGCTCGAGCACAGTCTCGGCATCCTCGACGCGCGCGTCCTCGTCGTGGACGGCGACTGCGTCGAGGCCCTCGAGTCGCTCGACGAGGCGCTCCCGGAGAAGGTCATCCTGCACGCGGACGAGCTGGACGAGAAGGCGGCGTCGGCGAGCGCGGAGAACCCTGCCACCACGGCCGAGATCCAGGCCAAGGAGAAGGCGTTCTACATCTTCACCTCCGGCACCACGGGCATGCCCAAGGCGAGCCTGATGAGCCACTTCCGCTGGATGAAGTCCATGTCCGGCCTCGGCAGCATGGGCGTGCGTCTCGACAAGAACGACGTCCTCTACTGCTGCCTGCCGCTCTATCACAACAACGCGCTGACGGTGTCCCTGTCGTCCGTGCTGGCGTCCGGCGCCACCATCGCCATCGGCAAGCAGTTCTCGGTGTCCAACTTCTGGAAGGACGTCCGCGAGAACGAGGCCACCGCATTCACCTACATCGGTGAACTGTGCCGCTACCTGCTGACGCAGGACGAGACCCCGCAGGACTCCGACAACACGATCAGGCTGATCGTGGGCAACGGGCTGCGCCCGGAGATCTGGGAGGAGTTCACCACCCGTTTCGGCATCGAGCGCGTGGCGGAGTTCTACGGCGCGAGCGAATGCAACATCGCGTTCATCAACGCCTTCAACATCGACCGCACCGCAGGGTTCTGCCCGTTGCCGTACGCCGTCGTCGAGTACGACGACGAGACGGGCAAGGCCAAGCGGGACGACAACGGCCGACTGCGCAAGGTCGGGTCCGGCGGTGTCGGCCTCCTGCTGTCGAAGATCACCGACCGCGCGCCGTTCGACGGGTACTCCGACGAGGAGGCCACGAACAAGAAGCTCCTCAAGGACGGCTTCAAGGACGGCGACTGCTGGTTCGACACCGGAGATCTGGTGCGTCAGCAGGGCTTCCGGCACGTCGCGTTCGTCGACCGTCTCGGCGACACCTTCCGGTGGAAGGGCGAGAACGTGGCCACCACCCAGGTCGAGGGCGCACTCAACTCGCACCCCGATGTCGATCAGGCCGTGGTCTTCGGTGTCGACGTCCCCGGCACCGACGGCAAGGCGGGCATGGCGGCGGTGACCCTGCGCCACGACAAGAGCTTCGACGGTGCGAACTTCGCCGAGCACGCCTACAAGAACCTGCCCGGCTACGCCGTGCCGCTGTTCATCCGCGTCGTCGATTCGCTCGAGGCCACGTCCACGTTCAAGAGCAAGAAGGTCGAGCTTCGCAAGGTGGGTTACGGCGACGGGGACGGCGACCTGTTCGTCCTGAAGGGCAAGTCCGGCGGTTACGTCGAGAGCTACGACGAGTACGTCGACGAGGTCGGAGCCGGCAAGCTGCCCAAGGGCTGAGAGGCCCTCGGGGACGGGCATCATGGAGGTGTGAGTGCACCCGAGACGTCCGTCCCCGCCGACACCCTGTGCGGCAGACCGGTCGCTACCGACCGTGCGCTGGTCATGGCCATCGTCAACCGCACCCCCGACAGCTTCTACGACCGCGGCGCGACGTTCGAGGACGACGCCGCGATGGACGCGGTCCGCCGTGCGGTGGACGAGGGCGCCGATCTCGTCGACATCGGCGGTGTGAAGGCCGGACCCGGCGCCACGGTCGACGCCGGCGAGGAGACCCGACGGGTCGTGCCGTTCGTCGCCGCCATCCGCGCCGCGTACCCCGACCTGGTGATCAGCGTGGACACCTGGCGGTCCGAGGTCGCTCGGCTCGCGTGCGCCGAGGGCGCCGATCTGATCAACGACACGTGGGCCGGCGCGGACCCCGAGCTCGTCCACGTCGCCGCCGAGGTCGGTGCCGGCATCGTCTGTTCTCACACCGGCGGAGCGATCCCCCGCACCCGGCCGCACCGCGTGCGCTACGCCGACGTCGTCGCCGACGTGCTCTCCGAGGTGACTCGATCGGCCGAGAACGCACTCGCCGCGGGCGTGCGAGCGGACGGGATCATCATCGATCCGACCCACGATTTCGGCAAGAACACCTATCACGGGCTCGAACTGTTGCGTCGGATCGACAGTCTTGTAAACACCGGATGGCCTGTCCTGATGGCACTGAGCAACAAGGATTTCATCGGGGAGACTCTGGGTGTAGGACTTGCCGAACGGTTGGAGGGAACATTGGCCGCGACAGCTTTGACGGCAGCACAGGGTGCTCGGATGTTCCGGGTGCACGAGGTGGCAGCGACGAGACGGGTGGTCGACATGGTGGCAGCGATAGCAGGCACCAGGGCTCCCGCCCGGACGGTACGGGGGCTGGCATGACACTCGCAGGCATGCTCACCCCCGCGACCGACTGGGATCGCGAGAACAGCTGGGAATCACCCTCCTGGACCCTCGAAGAACTCGAGGCGGCGAAGGGTGACCGGACCGTCTCGGTCGTTCTTCCCGCTCTGAACGAGGAGGAGACCGTCGCCGGTGTCCTCGACACCATCTCGCCGCTCCTCGGGCGACTGGTCGACGAGTTGGTGGTGCTCGACTCCGGGTCGACCGACCGGACCGCCGTGCGTGCGACGGCCGCCGGTGCCACCGTCGTCTCCCGGGAGGAGGCGGTTCCCGAACTCGCCCCCGCTCCCGGCAAGGGGGAGGTGTTGTGGCGCGCGATCGCGGCCACGACGGGCGACATCATCGCGTTCGTGGACTCCGACCTCATCGATCCGGACCCGCAGTTCGTGCCCAAGCTCCTGGGGCCGTTGCTCATGGGGGACGGAATCCATCTGGTCAAGGGGTACTACCGGCGGCCGCTGAGCGGGTCGACGGAAGCACACGGTGGTGGGCGCGTGACCGAACTGGTGGCCAGGCCGCTGCTGGCCGCGCTGCGGCCCGAGCTCGGTCGGGTCATCCAGCCACTGGGCGGGGAGTACGCGGGCACCCGCGAACTGCTGTCCTCGGTGCCCTTCGCGCCCGGGTACGGCGTGGAGATCGGTCTGCTGATGGACACGTACGACAGGTTGGGCATGGACGCGATCGGACAGGTGAACCTCGGAGTTCGGCGCCACCGCAACCGGCCGCTCGTGGAGCTGGGGGCCATGAGCCGTCAGATCGTCGGAACCATGCTGGCGCGCGCCGGCATCGCCGACTCGGGAGCCGGTCTCACGCAGTTCGTCCTCGACGGGGAGACCTTCGTGCCCTCGATCACCGACGTCTCGCTGGCCGACCGGCCGCCCATGCGCACGGTGCGGCCGTGGGCGGGCAAGACGGGGGCCGAGAAGTCGGGGGGCTGACGAGTCGCACCACCGCCGCGGATCCTGTCGACTCGCCGTGACAGGATTCGCGTCATGGTGACGATCCTGCTGTACGTCGTCGTGATCGCGGTCGTGGCCGCGGCCCTGTTCCTCCTCGCGTCCGTCGTCTTCGGCCGCGGGGAGGAGATGGAACCGTTGCCGGAGGGGACCACGGCCACCGCGCTGCCCGCACGGGGCATCTCCGGGCGCGACGTGCGAGCGCTGCGCTTCTCCCTCACACTGCGCGGGTACGACGCCCGCGAGGTCGACTGGGCCCTCGATCGGCTCGCAGTCGAGATCGACAGCCTGCGGCTACGCCTGCGCGAGGCGGAGCCGTCGGAACCCGTCGCGAAGGACGCGCCCGGTGACGACGTCTGAGTCCGGTCTCCGGATCGGTTCGGACGGACGGGCACGCTGCCTCTGGGCCGGTGACCCGACGACCGATCCGCTGTACGCCCGGTACCACGACGAGGAATGGGGCGTCATCGTCCACGGTCGCGACGCGCTCTACGAGCGGGTCACCCTCGAGGCGTTCCAGTCGGGGCTCTCGTGGATCACCATTCTGCGCAAGCGCGACGCCTTTCGAACGGCGTTCGCGCACTTCGATCCGACTGTCGTCGCGCGGTGGGGAGACGACGACGTCGAACGCCTCATGGGTGACGCGGGCATCGTCCGCAACCGCGCGAAAATTGTTGCCGCGGTGCGCAATGCGCGGGCCATCGTCGATCAGGACCTCGATCTCGACGCGCTCCTGTGGTCGTTCGCACCGCCGCGACGCGGTCGCCCCACTAGCCTGCAGGACGTTCCCGCGGTGACACCCGAGTCCACCGCTCTCGCGCGCACTCTCAAGAAGTCGGGGTTCGCGTTCGTCGGTCCCACCACGGCGTACGCGCTGATGCAGGCGACCGGAATGGTGGACGATCACCTCGCCGGATGCTGGGTTCCCGCGCGCTAGTACACACCCGTGTCCCGCTCGTTCGAGGGTGTCCGTTGCCCACGGATCCGGAGGATAGGGAAGAATAAGTGCACGAGCCTCGTCGGACCCCGGCGAGGCGCGACCGAATTGATGCAGCGCGCGATGCAGGGCAGCGCAGATCTGGAGGGAGCAGAGAATGGCGGCCATGAAGCCCCGGACCGGGGACGGTCCGCTCGAGGCGACCAAAGAGGGACGAGGAATCGTCATGAGGGTTCCACTCGAAGGCGGAGGACGCTTGGTCGTCGAACTGACTCCCGACGAGGCAGCCGCTCTGGGCGACGAGCTCAAGGGCGTCACCAGCTGACACCACACCTGTCATCACCGTGAGAACAGCCCCACCGGCCGACCCTGACCGGTGGGGCTGTTCTCGTCCCGACCGAACGAGCGACCCACCACGACGAGCGGAGGAACCGTGAACGACGATGCGGTGGCCCTGCTCGCGTGCCCACACTGCGGGTCGGACCTCGAGGCGGACGATCCGGACTCGGGATCGGCTGCGCTGCTGTGCGACCGCGGGCACACGTTCGACGTCGCGCGCCAGGGATACGTCAGCCTGCTCTCCGGGTCCGGCGGCAAGATCGTCGGCGACTCCACCGAGATGGTCGCTGCGCGCGCGGAGTTCCTCGACCGCGGGCACTACGACCCGCTGATGGACGCCGTGGCCGACGCCGTGGGGGACCGTCGCCGTGTGCTCGACGTCGGAGTGGGTACCGGGCACTACCTCGCCAGAGTGCTGGACGCGGGCGTTCCCGATGCCGTCGGCGTCGGTCTCGACGTGTCCAAGGCCGCTGCGCGCCGCGCCGCGCGATCGCACCCGCGAGCATCCGCGGTGGTCGCCGACGTCTGGCAGAGCATTCCGGTCCGCTCCGGCGTGATCGATGCCGCCCTGTCGGTGTTCTCGCCGCGCAACGCCGAGGAACTCGCGCGCGTCCTCGCACCCGCCGGGGTGCTGGTGGTGCTCACCCCCACCGAGCGTCATCTCGTCGAGCTGGTCGACGATCTCGGTCTCGTTCGGGTGGACGAGAACAAGACGCAAAGGCTGGGCGACACGCTCGGCGGCCGGTTCGAGCGGGTGCGCCGGGTCCCGATCACCTACTCGACCACGCTCACGCGGGACGAGATCGTCGACGTCGTGAGCATGGGGCCGTCGGCGCGCCACATCCCGCCGGCGGATCTGCGCGCGCGGGTCGACGAGATGCCGCCCGCGCGCGAGGTCACCGTGTCGGTGACCCTCGGCGTCTACGCGCGCGCCGCGGTGTAGACCTCCATCGTCTGCTGCGCGATCGACTCCCAGGAGAACTCGGCGACGGCGCGCTCTCGACCGGCGACACCCTGCCGCGCTGCTCGACTCTCGTCGGCGACGAGGTCGTTGACCGCGGCGGCCAGGTCCGCCTCGAACGTGGCGGTGTCCGCGGCGTCGTAGTGCACGAGGGCCCCGGTGCGGCCGTCGGCCACGACCTCGGGGATGCCGCCCACGTCTGACGCGACGACGGCCGTCTCGCAGGCCATCGCCTCCAGGTTGACGATGCCGAGGGGCTCGTACACCGACGGACACACGAACACGGCGGCCGCCGAGAGGATCTGGCGGATCTGCTCGGTCGGCAGCATCTCGCGGACCCAGAACACGTTGCCGCGGCTCTCGGACAGGGCGGTGACGGCGCGCTCGGTCTCGACCGCGATCTCCGGGGTGTCGGGCGCACCCGCACACAGCACCAGCTGAATGGACGGGTCGAACGAGTGGGCCGCGGCGATGAGGTGCCCCACGCCCTTCTGCCGGGTGATGCGGCCGACGAACGCGACGATGGGTGCGTCGGTGCGCACGCCGATCGCCTCGAGCGCGGACGGGGCGCCGTCGGCGGGGCCGCCTGAATGCCACACCTCGGTGTCGATACCGTTGCGCACCACGTGAACTCGGTCCGGATCGATGCGCGGGTAGCAGTCCAGCACGTCGGCCTTCATGCCGTCGCTGACCGCGACGACGGCGTCGGCGTACTCGATGGCGTTGCGCTCGGACCACGACGAGATGCGGTAACCGCCGCCCAGCTGCTCGGCCTTCCAGGGTCGGCGCGGTTCCAGCGAGTGCGCGGTGAGCACGTGCGGGATCCCGTACAGCTCGGCCGCGAGATGACCGGCCAGGCCGGTGTACCAGGTGTGCGAGTGCACCACGTCGGCGTCGCCGGCCGCGTTCGCCATCCGCAGGCCCGTGGAGAGCGTGGTCAACGCCGGGTTCGCGTCGGCCAGGGCCGGGTCCGGCGAGTGCACGACGGCGGTGTCGCGCGGCGCGCCGATGCAGTGCACGTCGACCTCGCACAGGGCGCGGAGACGGTCGACCAGCTGCGTCACGTGAACGCCCGCGCCGCCGTAGATCTCGGGGGGATATTCCTTCGTCATCATCGCCACTCGCATGAGAGGAACGTAACGCGTCGGTGTGCATTCGGCCTATACGTAGCGATTGCTCGTCACAACCGGATAGGTTGGCTGTTGTGAGGACCCAGCCGCATGTACTCGGAATCGTGCTCGCCGGAGGTGAGGGCAAACGCCTGTATCCGATGACAGCCGATCGCGCGAAGCCCGCGGTCCCGTTCGGTGGTGCGTACCGCCTGATCGACTTCGTGCTGAGCAATCTAGTCAACGCCGGCTATCTGCGGTTGTGCGTTCTGACCCAGTACAAGTCGCACTCGCTCGACCGGCACATCTCCCAGACCTGGCGGCTGTCGGGTTTCGCGGGTGAATACATCACCCCCGTGCCCGCGCAGCAGCGGCTCGGGCCCCGCTGGTACACCGGCAGTGCCGACGCCATCTTCCAGTCGATGAACCTGGTGTACGACGAGGATCCCGAGTACATCGTCGTGTTCGGCGCGGACCACGTGTACCGCATGGACCCCGAACAGATGGTGCAGCAGCACATCGATTCCGGTGCCGGTGTCACGGTGGCCGGCATCCGCGTACCGCGCGCCGAGGCAACGGCATTCGGCTGCATCGACAGCGACGCCTCGGGCAACATCACCGAGTTCCTCGAGAAGCCGTCGGACCCGCCCGGAACGCCGGACGACCCCACCATGACGTTCGCGTCGATGGGTAACTACGTCTTCACCACCAAGGTGCTCGTCGACGCCATCCGTGCCGACGCCGAGGACTCGGACTCCGATCACGACATGGGCGGCAACATCATTCCCGCGCTCGTCGCGGCCGGGAAGGCATCGGTGTACGACTTCAAGGACAACGTCGTCCCCGGTGCGACCGAGCGGGACAAGGGCTACTGGCGCGACGTCGGCACCCTGGACGCGTTCTACGACGCGCACATGGACCTGGTGTCGGTCCACCCGATCTTCAACCTCTACAACAAGCGGTGGCCGATCCGCGGCAGCGCGGACAACCTGCCGCCCGCCAAGTTCGTGCAGGGCGGTCTGGCGCAGGAGTCGATCGTCGGAGCGGGATCGATCCTGTCCGGTGCGACGGTGCGCAACTCGGTGCTCAGCTCGTCGGTGATCATCGACGCGGGTGCCACCGTGGAGGGCAGCGTCATCATGCCCGGGGTGCGCATCGGTCGGAACGCGGTGGTTCGCAACGCCATCCTGGACAAGAACGTGGTGGTGAACGACGGCGAGATCATCGGCGTCGATCGCGAGCGGGACAGCGAGCGGTTCAACGTGAGCGCCAACGGCGTGGTCGCCGTCGGCAAGGGTGTCTGGATCTAGGTCACTCCGGCACGCGCGAGGCACACAGCAGACCGTCGCCGAGGGGAAGGACGACCGCCGTCAGGTCGTCGTTCTCCGCGATGGCGCGGGCGGCCGCGCGGACCGCGACGGTGGCCTCGTCCCGCGACGAGGCGTCGGCGACGCGTCCACCCAGCAGGGCGTTGTGCAGGATCAGGGCCCCACCGGGGCGCAGCATTCGGACGCCCTCGGTCAGGAACCCGACGTGGTCGCGCGGCGTCGCGTCGACGAACACGAGGTCGTAGGACGCATCGGCCAGGCGGGGGAGCACGTCGAGGGCGCGGCCGTTGATCAACCGGGTCCGCGACGCTCCGATGCCGCCGGAACGGAACGCCTCCTTGGCGGCGCGCTGATGCTCCGGTTCGGTGTCGATGGTGGTGAGGACCCCGTCGGGCCGCATCCCGTCCAGCAGCCACAGCCCGCTGACGCCGGCGCCGGTTCCCACCTCGACCACCGTGCGAGCTCCGGACAACTGCGCGACCATGCTGAGCACGGCACCGACGGACGCCGGTATCGGCGCAGCGCCCAGATCGACGGCGCGCTCGCGCGCGGCCTGCAGGATCTCGTCCTCCACGACGGAGGCTTCGGCGTAGTGCAGCATCTTGGCGGCGTCGGCAGTCACGACAGGACCCTAACCCGCCCGCGAACTCCCCGCGGCCGGACACTGCGCCGCCAGACTCTCAGCCCACACTCAGCCTCCTCACACGGGTCGCACACCTGCCCGCGACATAGTTTCCCTACGCGGGTTCGTCGGATCGTCCTCACACTTCGGTCGCGCCGAACACGGGTAACACCACATCGCACGTCGACACCACGCCGCGATGATCGCCCGAGTAGGAGGATTGAACGATCCACATGATCACCAGCCCGCGCGAACACGCTGCTCTCACCTCCCCGACCTCCCGCCCCGCCGCCGAGTCCGAGCAGACCGTCGACGGTCCGGAGGAGCTGTCCGGCACCGCGGTGTTCGACGCGACCGGAGACGCGACGTCGATGCCGTCCTGGGACGAACTCGTCCGCGAGCACGGCGACCGCGTCTACCGCCTCGCCTACCGGCTGTCCGGCAACGCGCAGGATGCCGAGGACCTCACGCAGGACACCTTCATCCGCGTGTTCCGCTCGCTGCAGAACTACCAGCCCGGCACCTTCGAGGGCTGGTTGCACCGCATCACGACGAATCTGTTCCTGGACATGGTGCGTCGCCGCAACCGCATCCGCATGGAGGCGCTGCCGGAGGACTACGACCGGGTGCCGTCCGACACCCCCGATCCCGAGCAGATCTACCACGACGCCCGGCTCGATCCGGATCTGCAGGCGGCGCTCGACTCGCTCGCTCCCGAATTCCGCGCAGCCATCGTGCTGTGCGACATCGAGGGTCTGTCCTACGAAGAGATCGGCGCGACGCTGGGGGTCAAGCTCGGCACAGTCCGCAGCCGTATCCACCGTGGCCGCCAGGCGCTGCGCGACCACCTCGCCGCCAGCCGGCGTACCCGCGAGTCGCTGACCTCGGCCGAGTAGCCGCCGGCGCGAGTACCGTTCTGTGGGGACGGATGCGGACCGGGAACTTCCGGCCGGTGCCGTGCGTTTCACCCCGGGACGATCCGCACATCGGCACGGCATGAAGTGGAGGCAGCATGACTCGGTTTCGTGATCCTCGGCAGTTCAGCCCCACCGACCACCTCGCCAGTGAGGCAGTGGCCGCCTACGTCGACGGCGAATTGCGCATGAACGCCTACCTGCGCGCCGCGCGGCACGTGTCCGAGTGCGCCTCGTGTGCCGCCGAGGTCGAGGCGCAGCAACAGGCCCGTGTCGCCCTGCAGCGCTCGCCGGAGATGTCCATGCCGTCCTCACTCCTGGGTCTCCTGCACCAGATCCCGCACTGCACGTCTCCCGAACCCGGTCGATCCGAACCCGGCATCGGTTCCGGCCTGCGTCATGGCCTGGGGTCGGTCGTCGGGTCACGTTTCCGGCGCCGGTAGCGTGCAGAGGTGACTCCAGCCGACGAGTACCGACCGGACCCCACGGCTTCCACGGCGGACGGGGGAGCACCCGACGACGATGCGCCGCGACTTCCTCCGCGTCCGCTCTACCGGCCCACCATCGACGCGCACGTGGTGCGGGCGTTCGGTCGCCCCCACGGCATCCGCGATTCCTTCGGTGACGCGCAGACCCGGCGCCGGGACAGTCCGTCGATCCGCGTCGCGGCGCCCGATCCCGTCCTCACCGAGGCCTTCGGTCGGCCACCCGGCGTCACCGACTCCCTGGTGCGCGAGCCCGAGGCCCCCGAGGTCGAGCAGGAGCCCGAACCGCAGAACCCGTGGCGCGTGCCGTCGTCGGCGGTCACGACGGTGTCGCCCGCACTCGACGAACCGGAACCTGCGCCGCTGACACCCGGCACGAGACTTGGCGCTCGCGAAGTGCTGTTCGGCCGCCGAGTCTCCGCCGGCGCTCTCGCCTCGCTCGCGGGTGTCGCGCTGGTCATCGGTCTGCTCGGCGGCGTCGTCGGTAGTGTCGCGGCCGATCTGGGCGGCTCGCTGACCAGCTCGCGCGTGACGCTGGAACAGGGTGGCAGCGAACTCCCGCAGGGCCAGGTGGCCCGGGTCGCCGAAGCCGTCCTGCCGTCCGTGGTGTCGGTCCAGGAGACGTTCGGTGGCAATGCCGGTACCGGCTCGGGAGTCGTCATCGACGGGGCCGGCTACATCGTCACCAACAACCACGTCATCTCGATGGCCGCGACCAACCCGGGCGCGACGCTCAACGTGACCTTCTCCGACGGCACCAAGGTGCCCGCGCAGATCGTCGGCCGCGACACGAAGACCGATCTGGCCGTGCTCAAGACGGACGTCGCGGACCTCAGCGTCGCCCAGCTGGGCCGCTCGTCGGACGTGGCGGTCGGCGACGACGTCGTCGCCGTCGGATCGCCACTGGGACTGAGCAAGACGGTCACTCGCGGTATCGTCAGCGCGCTCGACCGTCCCGTTCGACTGTCCGGGGAGGGCACGGACACCGACGCCGTCATCGACGCGGTCCAGACCGACGCGGCGATCAACCCCGGTAACTCCGGCGGTCCCCTGATCGACGCCGAGGGCCGCGTCATCGGCATCAACTCGGCGATCCGCAGTGAGAGCGGGGGATCAGTGGGACTGGGTTTCGCCATCCCCATCGACGACGTCACCGAGGTCGCGCAGTCCCTCATCCGGACCGGCGCGATGAATCATCCGGACATCGGCGTCAATGCGCGGTCCGTCGTCAACGACGCGCTCACCGGGGCCCAGATCGCGAACGTCACCGCCGGCGGCCCCGCACAGCAGGCGGGTATCGCGGAGGGCGACGTCATCGTCCGCGTCGGCGACCGCACCGTCTCCGGTGCCGACGAGCTGACGGTCGCCGTGCAGGAGCAGGAGATCGGTCGGCCGGTGCAGGTGCAACTCGTCCGCTCGGGGCGGACCGTCGACGTGACGGTCACTCCGGTGTCGGATGCGTAAGGTGTAGACGTGTTCTCGAACATCGGCTGGGGCGAGATGATGGTTCTTCTCGTCGCCGCACTCGTCATCCTCGGTCCCGAGCGTCTGCCCGGGGCCATCACCTGGACCACCCGGTCGCTCCGGCAGGTCCGTGACTACGCCAGTGGCGCCAGCCAACAGCTCAAGGACGAGCTGGGGACGGACTTCGACGATCTGCGCAAGCCTCTCGCCGACCTGAACCAGCTTCGCGGGATGACCCCACGCGCGGTCATCACCAAGCACCTGCTCGACGGCGACGACTCGATCTTCACCGGGAAGTTCGACGAGAAGCCGCAGTCCGGGACGCAGTCGTCGACACCGCAGGCGGGTACACCGAACATGACGAAGTCCACCGGGTCGGCGCCGTTGCCGACCGGGGACCGTCCCCCGATCGACCCCGACGCGACCTGAGTTCTCCCGAACGCCTACAGGTGCCGGGTGGTGTCGATACCCAGGCTCATGCCCGCCAGGCCACGACTGCGGACCGACAGCTTCTCGGCCACCTCGATCATGGCCTTGGCCGCGGGCGACTCCGGATCGCTGAGCACGATCGGCACGCCGGAGTCGCCGCCCTCGCGCACTGCGGTGTCGAGCGGGATCTGGCCCAGCAGCGGGACCTTCGCTCCGACCGCGGTGGTGAGTCGCTCCGACACGGCCTGGCCGCCGCCGGAACCGAAGATGTCCATTCGCGATCCGTCGGGTAGCTCGAGCCACGACATGTTCTCCACCACTCCGACGACACGCTGACGCGTCTGCAGGGCGATGGCTCCGGCACGTTCCGCGACCTCGGCCGCAGCCTGCTGCGGGGTGGTCACGACGAGGATCTCGGCGCCGGGGATCAACTGGGCCACCGAGATGGCGACGTCGCCGGTGCCCGGCGGCAGGTCCAGCAGAAGTATGTCCAGGTCGCCCCAGAACACGTCGGCGAGGAACTGCTGCAGGGCGCGGTGCAGCATGGGTCCGCGCCAGACCACGGGCGTGTTGCCCTGCGTGAACTGCGCGATCGAGATCATCTTCACGTCGTGCGCCACGGGCGGCATGATCATGCGCTCGACCTGCGTGGGGCGGGCGTCGGTACCGAGCATGCGGGGCACCGAGTGGCCGTAGATGTCGGCGTCGAGAACGCCCACCGACAGTCCCTTCGCGGCCATCGCCGCGGCCAGGTTGACGGTTACCGACGACTTGCCGACACCGCCCTTCCCCGACGCCACCGCGTACACGCGGGTGAGGGAGCCGGGCTGAGCGAACGGGATGACCGGCTCGGCAGAATCTCCCCGCAACGACTTGCGCAGTTCGGTGCGCTGCTCGTCGTTCATGACATCGAGCTCGACGCGGATCTCACCGACACCGGCGACGTCGGCCACGGCCTTGCGCACCCGGTCGGAGATCTCGGTCTTCATCGGGCACCCGGCGGTGGTCAGATAGATGCCGACGTCCACTGATCCGTCGTTCCCGAGCGCGACACTCTTGACCATGCCGAGTTCGGTGATGGGCTTGCGAATCTCGGGATCGTTCACGCGCGCGAGGGCGCTGCGAACATCCGATTCGGTGGCTACGGGCATGTGTCCATGGTATGCGGTACCGCGTCAGTGAATTCGGGGCAGGTCCGCTTCGGAGGGGGCGATGCCGGTGGAGTAGGCGACCGACCACGCGACCACGTTGGCCACGTAGGCCATGGAGTTGTTGTAGCGCAGGATCGCCTGCGTGGCCTGGATCGGATCCGCCATGTTCAGGCCGCCGTCGCACAGGTACTTCCCGGTGGTGGCGGCGCTGTCGAACAGGTTCTGCGGGTCGGCCCTGCCGTCCCCGTTCCCGTCCGTGGCGTAGTGCTTCCACGTGGCCGGCAGGAACTGCATCGGCCCCACGGCGCGGTCGTACGTGGGGTTGCCGTCGAGCTCGCCGCCGTCGGTGTCCATGATCACGTTGTTGCCGGCGAGGCTGCCGTCCAGGACCGGTCCGAGAATCGGCTCGAACAACGTCCCGTCGGCACCCGCCTTGCCGTCGTTGGCGTGAGTGGACTCGACCCGCCCGATACCGGCGAGGAGGGCCCAGTTCATCGAGCAGCCGGGGGTGGTCTGCGCCAGGAGGGTCTCGGCGCTCCGGTAGGCGGCGACGTTGATGCCCGGGACGCCGAGCGGGCCGGCCGCGAGAGACTCGGGCAGCGCGGGTGCGGGAGCCGGCTCCGGCGCGGGTGGAACCACGGGCTCGGGCGCGGACTGCGTGGTGGGTGCGGGCGCGACATCCACTGCCGGGGTCACGTCGGTGGGCTCGAGGGCGGATTCGCTGGCCGTGGTGTGTGTCCGGAGGAACGGAATGTCGGCGCTGGCGCCGTAGCCACTGGCGACGGTGATCGCTCCCGCGGGGATCAGACCGGTCAGCGCGATGACCGTGTTCCGTCGCAGGGTGGACGACGATCGTTTGCGGTGCCGACCCACGGATACACAACCTCCTCGCCGCCGCGAGATTTGTGATCCGCGACGACTGTTCCCGCCCCGTTTCGGGACTCTTCCGACCTTTGCTGTCGGAGCGAGGCTACCTGATCCGTTGCCGATCCGTTACCGGCCCGTGATGTGGGCCACGGGCGGTCACGGCGTCGTGACGGATGTGTCCTGCTCAGGTGGGGCGGGTGGTGCCACTGGTGCGGGAGGGCACAGGAGACACGGGATCGTGGGGAGTTCGATGACCGGGAGCGGCGGCAGTCCGGGGATGCCGAACGCCGGCGGCGGTGTCGCCGGAGTGAGCGAGGTGTCCGGCATCGCGGTCGTCGCTGTCGACGTCGGGGCCGCGGTCGTCGGATCCGTGATCTCGCCGCCGGCGGCGGCCGCCGCGGCAACGGCCAGTGCGTCCGCCGGGGAGGGCGCCGCCTCGCCGATCCGGCCGACGACAGGGGTGCCGCCGCCGGAGTACGCCGCGGACCAGGCCAGCACGTTGGCGGTGTAGGCGGCGGAGTTGTTGTAGCGCATGACGGCGGTGGTCGCCTGCGCCGGATTGGTCATGTCCAGGCCGCCCGAGCACAGGTACTTGCCCGCGGCGAGAGCCGCGTCGAAGACGTTGTTCGGATCGCTGCGACCGTCGCCGTTGCCGTCCGCGGCATAACCGGCCCAGGTGGCGGGGATGAACTGCATCGGGCCGACCGCGCGGTCGTGCCCCGCGTCACCGTCGAGCGCGCCGCCGTCGGTGTCGGTGATGACCGCGTCCGCGGCCGATCGTCCGTCGAGCACCGGGCCCAGCACGGACGTGATCGTGGTGCCGGCGGCATCGGTGCGGCCGCCGCCCGCATGGCCGGACTCGATGCGCCCGATGGCGGCGAGCAGGTGCCACGGCAGGTGACAGCCCGGCGTCGAGGTGGCGAGCTGTGCCTCGGCGGAGCGGTAGGCCTGCAGGACGAGTTCGGGAATGCCGAGTGCGCCGACGAGTACGGCGGACAGCGGCGCCGCAGCAGTGGCCGGGGCGCCCGCGGGTGCGGCGACGGCAGGCTTCGGGGAGCGGAACGCGACCGGTTGCCGCTCGGCGGGCTCGACCAGGCCGACAGCGCGCTCCCGCGGTGAGAGTGTGGGCGCCGCAACCGATTCGGCGGCCGCCATCGCGACGGAACTGTGCGCGGAACTCGGCGTCACCGAGCCGGCGGCCAGCGTGACCGCACTGAGGAGAAGAATCGAGGCACTCAGTGCACCTCCGAGTCGAGAGTCTCGACCGACGCGCATACGACAAACCCCCACGGACACTCAGCTGCGCACTCACCGAGACCCGACGCGCAGTGTGACCGAGGTTACCGTCGCGTGTCCTCGCTGTGGTCGAAACGAGTTGTTTCCTCGGCGGGAGAGGCGGCGGCGTACGAGGTGGGGTCCTCGTCGACCGGCTTCTTGCGAGACTTCTTGCGCGCCTTCTGTTCCTCGACCGCCGCCTGCGCGGGATCGAGCAGCGCCGCGCGCAGGTCGTCGAGTTCGCGGCGGAGGTAGTCACGCGTGGCGACCTCGCCGACCGCGATGCGGAGCGCGGCGAGCTCACGAGCGAGGAACTCGGTGTCCGCCTTGGTCTGCGCGGCGCGCGAGCGATCCTCCTCGAGCGACACCCGGTCGCGGTCGTCCTGCCGGTTCTGGGCGAGCAGGATCAGCGGGGCCGCATAGGCGGCCTGCGTCGAGAACGCCAGATTGAGCAGGATGAAGGGGTAGGGGTCCCACTGCAGGCTCACGGCGAAGACGTTGAGCAGGATCCACACGATGACGATCCCCGTCTGGATCGCCAGGTATCGCCCCGTACCGAGGAACCGCGCGACGTTCTCGCCGGTCCGGCCGACCGAGTCGACGTCGAAGTCGAGCTTGAACCGTCGGGATCCGCGTGGGGTGTCGAGGCGCTGTCTGGCGGTCGCCGCCGACTTCTCACTCATGTCCCACGTGCTCCTGTTCGCGCCAGTCGTCGGGAAGAAGGTGGTCCAGGACGTCGTCCACGGTCACGGCGCCGATGAGATGCTCCTCGGCGTCCACGACCGGTCCGCAGACCAGGTTGTACGCCGCGAAGTATCGCGTGACGGCGGCGAGACTGTCGTCCGGGGAGAGCGTCGACAGTGTCGTGTCGATCACGCCGCCGACCAGACTGGCGGGCGGTTCGCGCAGCAACTGCTGGAGATGGACGCAGCCGAGGTAGCGGCCCGTGGGCGTGGCCGTCGGCGGTCGCACGACGAAGACCAGCGATGCGAGGGCGGGCGTGAGGTCGGGGTTGCGCGCGCGAGCGAGTGCTTCGGCGACCGTCGCGGACGCACTCAGCACCACCGGTTCGGGTGTCATCAGACCACCCGCCGTGTCGGGGGAGTGTTCGAGGAGACGTCGCACCGGCTCGGAGTCCTGCGGATCCATCAGGCGCAGCAGGGATTCGGCCTCCGGCTCCGGCAACTCGCCGAGCAGGTCGGCCGCGTCGTCGGGGTCCATGGCCTCGAGCACGTCGGCGGCGCGGGCGGGGGCGAGCGCCTGCACCAGGTCGATCTGATCGTCGTCGGGCATCTCCTGGATGACGTCCGCGAGGCGCTGGTCGTCCAGGGCGAAGGCGACCTCGAGTCGCCGCTTCTCCGGGAGGTCGCGGATCGCGTCGGCCACGTCGGCGGGCCGGAGTCCCTCGAACTGGGCGAGAAGCTGCGACACACCCTGCCCCGGCAGGGACAGATCGGACCAGGTGAGGCCCTGCACGTTCTGCCAGTCGAGCACGTGGATGCTGCCGCGCCGACCCAGCCGGGTGCGGTGGGGGCGTACGGCGACGCGCGCGATGACCCAGTCCCGCGTGCGGGTCTGCTCGATGCCGAGGTCGACGACGACACAGTCCACACCGTGCAGGTCCTCGGCGTCCGGATCGTCGGTCCGCACCCGCGAGTCCAGCACCTGGGCCAGGGCCAGCACCTCGCCCGGTCGCTGGACGAAGCGGCGCATACTGACGTTGCCGGTGGTCAGCGTCACCGACGTCGGTTCGACGGCCGTCACGCGCAGCATCGGGACGAAGATCTTGCGCCGTGTCGCCAGATCGACCACGAGGCCGAGAACGCGCGGTTGCTGGCGGCCCACGCGCACGGTCACGACGATGTCGCGGACGCGGCCGATGCTCTCACCGTCGGGTCCGAGCACCACGAGGCCCGCGAGCCTGGCGGCGAACACCTTGTTCACTGCTGCCATGGGCGCAACAGTAGACGGGGGCCTCGCACGCGGTGCGGGCCGATAGTGTGCCGTGGTGACCACCACAGTGCCGCGCGCCCGCCTCCGACGCTCCGTGCTCGCCGTGCCGGGCAGCAGTCCGAAGATGATGCGGAAGGCGCTGGGCCTGCCCGCCGACGCCGTCTTCCTCGATCTCGAGGACGCGGTCGCGCCGGCCGCCAAGGCGCAGGCGCGCATCGACGTCGCCGACGCGCTCGGATGGGACGGATGGGGCACGCAGCTCCGGCTCGTGCGGGTCAACGACTGGACGACGGAGGCCACGTTCCGCGACGTGCTCGACGTGGTCGGTCGAGCGGGTGCCCACCTCGACGCCCTCGTCCTGCCCAAGGTGCGCTCGGCCGGTGAGGTGCAGGCGCTCGATCTGCTTCTGACACAACTCGAACGCGAGTCGGACCTGCCGGTCGGCCGCATCGGGATCGAGCCGCAGATCGAGGACGCCGTGGGTCTGCTCCACATCGACGCCGTCGCGACGGCCTCGCCGCGGGTGCAGACCCTGGTGTTCGGGCCGGGTGACTTCATGGCCGACGTCGGCATGCGCACTCTCACGGTGGGGGAGCAGCCGCCCGGCTACGAGCGCGGCGACGCCTACCATCACGTGCTGATGACGATCCTGCTGTCGGCACGGGCCCACGGGCTCCAGGCGATCGACGGCCCCTGGGTGCAGGTCCGCGACACCGACGGGTTCACCCGCGCCGCCCGGCATTCCGCGGCTCTGGGCTACGACGGCAAGTGGGTGCTGCACCCCTCGCAGATCGACATCGCCAACGAGACCTTCTCGCCGCGTCAGGCCGACGTCGACCGCGCCCACGACATCGTCGAGACCTACCGTCGGTACCTCTCCGTCGACGGGGGAGCACGCGGGGCGGTCATGGTGGGGGACGAGATGGTCGACGAGGCAGGTCATCGGATGGCTCGGGCCCTCGTCGAGGCCGCCGACGCGGCCGGCATGGTCCGCAGCGGTTCGCGGCCCGCACCGGACCCCACGACCGACCCGCAGGCAGGCACAATGGAGTCATGACGAACCCCATGTCGCAGTCCGGCCGCCCCGGGCAGGGCCTTCCCACCCCGCCGTCGGGCTGGCCCATCGGTTCCTACCCCACCTACGCCGAGGCGCAGCGCGCGGTCGACTACCTCTCCGATCAGGAGTTCTCGGTCCAGGACGTCACCATCGTGGGCGTCGACCTCATGCAGGTCGAGCGTGTCATCGGTCGCCTCACCTGGGCCAAAGTGATTGGCGGCGGCATCATCTCGGGTGCCTGGCTCGGTGTCTTCCTCGGACTCGTTCTCGGAATCATCACGAACACCAACTACCTGAGTGCACTTCTCGTCGGTGTGCTGGGCGGCATCGTCTTCGGACTGATCTCGGCCACCATTCCCTATGCGGCGACCAAGGGGCAGCGCGACTTCGCGTCGACGATGCAGTTGGTCGCGGGGCGGTACGACGTGCTGTGCGAGCCGAAGACGGCCGAGAAGGCGCGCGATCTGCTGGCGCGTCTCGCCATCTGACCTCTCACCACCGACCCGTCGGTACCGAAAGCATCACGGGATTGCAACAAGCCACCGTTTTCCTCTCAGCTTTCGACTAGGTTCCACTTCGCAGGGAATGCGTGTCCAACGAAGCACACGCTGCGGAGTCGGGCCGACTGTGGCGCCTTCTCTTGCGGCAGAGGAGGCGGTCGTGCCGAAGAGGTACAGGGCGAGGAAACTCGCAGCGACAGGGGCCGCCGCGGTGGTGGCCGGAAGTCTGTTGGCGGGGTGTGGATCCTCCGACGACGGAATCGTGTTGAGTTTCTACACCGCCGCCGACGGCGCGGAGCAGTACGCGGCGGCGGCGCAGGCGTGCACCGAGCAGTCGGGCGGCGCGTACCGGGTGGAGCAGCGCACGCTCCCCAAGAGCGCCAACGATCAGCGCCTGCAGCTCGCTCGCCGTCTGGCGGGCAACGACCGCACGCTCGATCTGATGACACTCGACGTGGTCTGGACCGCCGAGTTCGCCGAAGCCGGTTGGGCACTGCCGGTTCCGGACGATCTCGAGGCGAAGCTGCGCGACGGATCGGTGCTCGAGGGCCCGCTCGCCACCGCCGAGTGGCTCGATCCCGAGACGGAGCAGAAGGGCAAGCTGTACGCGGTCCCGCTGAACTCCAACACCCAGTTGCTCTGGTACCGCCCGGACATGGTGCCGAACGGCCAGCCGCCGGCGACGTGGGACGACCTCATCGCCACCGCCGGCGAGAACGCCGCCTCCGGCAAGCCCGCGGCCATCGGTGTGCAGGCGAAGCAGTACGAGGGCTTCATGGTCTGGTTCAACACCCTCCTCGAGAGTGCCGGCGGATCCGTCGTCGGCGAGGACGGCACCACCGTGACACTGAACGACACCCCCGAGCACCGCGCGGCCACCGAGAAGGCGCTCTCGATCATCAAGAGCGTCGCGACCGCTCCCGGCGCCGACCCCTCGGTCTCCCAGAGTGACGAGGGCACAGCACGTCTCGGCGTCGAGGCGGGCACCATGTTCGCCGAGGTGAACTACCCGTTCGTGCTCCCCGGACTCAAGGAGAACGCCGCCGCGGGCGGCGTGTCCTTCCTCGACCTGTCCACCGTTCCCGCCGACCAGCAGGACGCGGCGGTGAACGAGGTGTTCCGCAGCGCGCCGTACCCCTCGGTGAACCCCGGTGAGCCCGCCAAGGTCACCATCGGAGGGTTCAACATCGGTGTCGCCAAGACCACCGAGCATCCCGACGAGGCGTGGGCCGCCGTCGCGTGCCTGACCGACGAGCAGAACCAGCGCAACAACGCCGTCGACGGCGGTGTGCCGCCGGTGATCCGCTCGCTCTACGACGATCCCGAGTTCCAGGCCGCCTACCCGGCATGGGAGGGCGTTCTCGGCTCGATCGAGAGTGCGGCAGTACGGCCCGTCTCGCCTGCTTACCAGTCCATCTCGATTCTTCTCACCGACGCACTGAACCCGCCGCAGAACATCGATCCGGTCGGTGACGTCGACAAGCTCGCCGACCTGGTGCGCCAGGCCGTGAACTCCGAAGGGCTGATCCCATGACCGTCACCGACGAGCCCCGGCGCACGCAGAAGCACGCGAAAGCGGCCGAAGCGTTGTCCGAGGGGAAGAAGGCGGAGCGCAAACTCGGCTTGCTGCTGATCGCTCCCGCCGCGATCCTGATGCTCGCCGTCACCGCGTATCCCATCATCTACGCGTTCTGGTTGAGCTTGCAGAAGTACAACCTGGCATTCCCCGACGACAAAGAATTCGTCGGTCTCTCCAACTACGTCTCCGTCCTCACCGACGGGTACTGGTGGACGGCGTTCGCCGTGACGGTGGCCATCACCGTCATCTCGGTCGCCATCGAGTTCGTCCTCGGACTCGCCGTCGCCCTGGTCATGCACCGCACCATCTTCGGGTGCGGACTGGTGCGCACCGTGGTCCTCATCCCGTACGGCATCGTCACCGTCGCCGCCGCGTACAGCTGGTACTACGCGTGGACACCGGAGACGGGCTACCTGGCCAATCTCCTGCCCGACGGCAGTGCACCGCTGACACAGCAGATTCCATCGCTGGCCATCGTGGTTCTCGCCGAGGTGTGGAAGACGACGCCGTTCATGGCGCTGCTTCTGCTCGCCGGTCTCGCGTTGGTTCCGGACGACCTGACCAAGGCCGCCCAGGTGGACGGCGCCGGTGCCTGGACCCGCCTGATCCGCATCATCATTCCGCTGATGAAGCCGGCCATCCTGGTGGCGCTGCTGTTCCGCACGCTCGATGCTTTCCGCATCTTCGACAACATCTACGTTCTGACGAAGGGAAGCAACAGCACCGGCTCACTGTCGATCCTGGGTTACGACAACCTCTTCGGGGCGTTCAACCTCGGTATCGGCTCGGCCATCAGTGTGCTGATCTTCTTCTGCGTGGCCATCATCGCCTTCGTCTTCATCAAACTGTTCGGGGCGTCCGCACCCGGCTCCGACGCGGAAGGACGCTGACCCATGGCAGCCACCACGAAGACGAAGGCCGGCTGGTCGATCGTCAACCTTCTCGTCCTGCTGTACGCGCTGATCCCGCTCGTGTGGATCATCAGCCTGTCGTTCAAGCCGGTGGCGAACATCGCCGACGGCAAGTTCATCCCCACCACGTGGACGTTCGACAACTACAAGGGCATCTTCCAGACGTCCCAGTTCACCAGCGCCCTGATCAACTCCATCGGCATCGGTCTCATCACCACGCTCATCGCGGTGGTCATCGGCACGATGGCGGCCTACGCCGTCGCTCGTCTCGACTTCCCCGGCAAGAAGCTCCTCGTCGGTGCCGCGCTGCTCATCGCGATGTTCCCCCAGATCTCGCTCGTCACACCGCTGTTCGACATCGAGCGTGCGCTGGGACTGTTCGACACCTGGCCGGGCCTGATCATCCCGTACATCACGTTCGCGCTCCCGCTCGCCATCTACACGCTCTCCGCGTTCTTCCGTGAGATCCCCTGGGAGCTGGAGAAGGCCGCCAAGATGGACGGTGCCACCCCGGGACAGGCGTTCCGCAAGGTCATCGCACCGCTCGCGGCACCGGGCATCGTCACCGCGGCGATCCTCGTCTTCATCTTCGCGTGGAACGACCTGCTGCTCGCCATCTCGTTGACGGCCACCGAGCGTTCGGTCACGGTGCCGGCAGCGATTTCACAGTTCACCGGTAGTTCGCAGTTCGAGGAACCGACGGGCTCGATCGCGGCTGCGGCCGTGGTCATCACCATCCCGATCATCATCTTCGTCCTGTTCTTCCAACGTCGTATCGTGGCGGGCCTGACGTCCGGCGCAGTGAAGGGATAAGTCCATGGCCGAAATCGTTCTCGACAAAGTGACCAAGCTGTACCCGGACGGTGCCGCGGCGGTGAGCGACGTCGACATCACCATCGCCGACGGCGAGTTCATCATCCTGGTCGGACCCTCCGGCTGCGGAAAGTCCACCACCCTCAACATGATCGCCGGCCTCGAGGACATCTCGAGCGGCGAGCTGCGCATCGCCGGCGAGCGCGTGAACGAGCGGGCGCCGAAGGATCGCGACATCGCGATGGTGTTCCAGTCGTACGCGCTCTACCCCCACATGACGGTGCGCGACAACATCGCCTTCCCTCTGACGCTCGCCAAGATGAGCAAGGAGGACATCGCGAAGAAGGTCGACGACGCCGCCCGCATCCTCGACCTCGGACAGCACCTCGACCGCAAGCCGTCCAACCTCTCCGGTGGTCAGCGTCAGCGCGTCGCGATGGGACGCGCGATCGTCCGCAGCCCCAAGGCGTTCCTCATGGACGAGCCGCTGTCGAACCTCGATGCCAAGCTGCGCGTGCAGATGCGGACCGAGATCGCCCAGCTGCAGAAGCGTCTCGAGACCACCACGGTGTACGTGACGCACGACCAGACCGAGGCCATGACGCTCGGCGACCGCGTCGTCGTGCTCCGCGGCGGACTGGTGCAGCAGATCGGCTCGCCGCAGGAGCTCTACGATCACCCGCGAAACCTGTTCGTGGCGGGCTTCATCGGGTCGCCGTCCATGAACTTCGTGTCGGGTCGTCTGACCGAGGGCGGGGTCACCACCTCGCTCGGTGAGATCCGGTTGAGCGACGAGGCGCGGCAGAAGATCGCCTCGAAGAACGCGAAGGGGGACGTCGTCGTCGGCATCCGCCCCGAGCATCTCGAGGACGCCTCGCTCGTCGAGTCGTACCAGAAGATCAACGGCAGCACGTTCTCGGCGCGCGTCGAGGTGCTGGAGTCGATGGGGTCGGACAAGTACATCTACTTCTCCGCCGAGGGCCCCAAGGTCACCTCGCGCGAACTCGACGAGCTGGCTGCGGATTCCGGCGCGGACGGCGGCCAGTTGGTCGCTCGACTCTCGGCCGAGTCCGCCGCTCGCATGGGGGAGTCCATCGAGCTGTGGTTCGACCAGAAGCGCGTGTCGGTGTTCGACGTCGAGTCGGGTGCCAACCTGACGCTCTGACCGCTCGAACGCGACGACGGCCCCCACCGCACGGTGGGGGCCGTCGTCGTCTCGGTCGGCGCCCGTCTCAGTTCGGGGCGGCCTCCTTGAGTTGCGCGATGATCTCGTCGTTCCAGATGTGGCTGCGCACCAAGCGATAACGCTCACGCGCCACCCACATGTAGGCCTCGGCGTCGGTGTGGCGGGTCAGCATGCCCCCTACGGACCGCACCATCCGGACGACCGGCAGGAACTCTTCACCGAACCACCGGCGGGCGACGGTGCGGCGGTCGACGAACTCGCCGAGCTCCTGCATCAGACGGAAACCCCAGGCCTCCACCGCATCCGAGAGTTCGGCGTACTGCCACGGATCCGTGAACTCGATCGCCTCTCGCGACTTCCCGGTGAGGGGGACGCGGCTGAGGAAGATGCGCCGGTGATCCTTCACCAGGAGGTCGCCCCTCGTGGAGATGCCGTCAGGTGAGATGCGGGTGATGATCTCGGTGACGTAGGCCTCGATGGTGAGACTGTGCATCGCACAGGCGATGGACACGCGATGGTGCCCGTCGATGACGAAATGCATGCCGCCGACGCGGTACACCTCGATGGGGGGCATCGGTTCCCCGCGTCGCCAGGCGGTGGCGAGGCGCTGCCAGCGTTCGCGCGTCCGCGTCGACGTGGGGCGGAAGTACCGGTCGAAGTCGCGGGTGCGATCCACGCTGCCCACGATCGAGTCGACCCGGATGACCTCGAGTCCGACGCGGCGCTCCCGCACCTTGCCCAGGGCCGCGACAACCTCGTCGAACGGCAGAATCGTGTTGATGTCGTCCGGTTGACGGCGCAGCCAGCCGACCAACCGCGCCACGTCCGCGCGCCGGCGCTGGCGGGAGAAGTCGTTCTGCGCATCGGCAGCGGGGAATCCGGTGTCACGAGCCATGACGTCGCCTCTCGATGATGGGCGCGGTGTCGCCGCCCGGGGTGATGTCGATCAGGGCGTAGCCGACGGTGTTGATCACCGTGGCTCCGTGCAGCTGTCGGTCGGCCGGTCTCGTGCCGTGCGGGTGGATGTGTCCGTGGACGAGGAGCTGAGGCCGCAACCGCTCGGTGAGCGGATCGAGACACCGGAAACCGCGGTGTGGTGCGTCCTCGGCGTCGCCGAGACCGAAGGGTGGGCTGTGGGTCAGCAGGACGTCGACCCCGTGTGCGTCCGCTCCGCGTCGCAGCAGCGGGTGCCAGGTGTGGGTCCGGATCAACGACCCGGAGCGCCGTTTCTGCTGCCGTTCCGTCCACTGGTTGGGTCCGTCGCGGTAGCGGATGGACCCGCCCAGCCCCGCGATCCGCAGACCGGCGGCGCTGACGATCCGTCGATCGGCGTTGACGGCGCCGTCCGGACCGGGCCAGCTCGACGGCAGCCCGGCACGCATCCAGCCGGCTCGACCGGCCGAGTACCCGGTGAGGTCGGCGTCGTGGTTGCCGGGGACGAAGACGCACGGGGCGTCGGCGGCCTCCGCGAGGTGCTCGAGATACTCGAACGGCAGGTCGCCGGCACCGAGAACCAGGTCGACGTCGAACGGGAGTGTGCGCGCGTTCCACAGGCCTTCGACCACCTCGTCGGACACCGTCAGCACAGTCACCACACGCAGGACCGTACCGGCACGCCGGTCCCGTCGGAGCCGGTACGGACGTCGTGGGGTTGGATGGACGACGTGAGTGGGAGCGACGTGACAGCGCAGGTGCGAACCCATCTGCAGACGGTGCTCGGTCAGGACGACCCGTCCAGCGCCTCCGTGACCTTCCTGGGCCTCGAGCCACTGGAGGTGTTGCTGTTCGCTGCCGACGTCGAGGGAGTCGTGCGGTTCGCCACACTCGGGTGCTCGCGGCATCCTATGGCCGACCCGTCCGACATGGTCACCGACTCGCAACGCGGTCCGCGGGCCGAGCTGATCCTGGCGCTGCGCGGAGTCGACGAATCCGTCGCGAAGGTCTGGCGCACGCTCGCCGTCTTCGCCGCGTCGCCCGCGGTGGAGGGCATCGTGCTGGTGCCCGACGCCCTGCTGGACGCCGGCGAGCCTCTCTGGCCCGGTGCTCCGTTCACGGCGGTGCTGCTGACGTCCGAGTCCGGGGTTGCCGATCTCGACCTGCCCGAACCGTACGATCCGGTGCGGTTCCTGCGGGCCGTGCCGATCACCGGCACCGAGGCGGCGTGGGTGCGCCTGCGCGGAGCCGACGCGTTGCGCGACGCGTGGACCGAGGCGGGGATCGACATCGCCGATCCGCGGCGCTCGGCGGCGTCGCTGCGCCCGCCCACCTGACCGCTCGCCCACCTGACAGACTGAGCGCGTGCTGATCGATCTCCACACCCATTCCACGTCGTCGGACGGAACCGAGACGCCCACCGAGCTGATCGCCACGGCGACCGCCGCGGGCCTCGACGTGATCGCGTTGACCGACCACGACACCACCCACGGCTGGGACGAGGCCGTGGCCGCGGTGACCGCGACGCCCGGGGCGCCCACCCTGGTCCGCGGCATGGAGATGTCGTGCCAGGGCCGCGGAGCCGACGGTGACCCGGTGACGGTGCATCTGCTCGCGTACCTCTTCGACCCCGGGCACGTCGCCTTCGCCGAGGAACGCAGCCGGTTGCGCGGAGAGCGGGAAGTGCGCCTGCGCAGCATGATCGACCGCATGGCGGCCGACGGTTACGACGTCGACGCCGACACCATCCTCGCCGCGGCCGGTCCGTCGGCGGGCCGCCCGCACCTCGCCCGTGCACTCGTCACGGCCGGAGTCGTCGAGACCGTGAACGACGCGTTCACCGACCTGCTGCGGACCGGTGGGAAGTACTACGTCGAGAAGGCGGACACACCACTCGACCTCGCCGTCGAGATGATCGCCGACGCCGGGGGAGTGCCCGTCATCGCCCACGCCCGCGCGCGCACGCGAGGTCGACTCCTGCACATCGAGCACATTCTCGAACTCGCCGCCGGTGGGCGACTCGGCGGACTCGAGGTCGATCACCCCGACCACAGCCCCGAGGACGCGGACGTCCTGCGCGAGATCGCGCGCGAGCACGGTCTCGTCGTGACCGGATCCTCCGACTACCACGGCACCAACAAGACGACGCCGATCGCGGCCCGCACCACCGCCGAGGACCAGTTCGACGCGTTGGTGAGCCGGGCGACGGGCGTGCCGCTCGTCGTACCCGGAGGCCGCCGGTGAAGGCCCTCAGCGGATCGATCACCGCGGGTCTCGTCGTCCTGACGGCGCTCGTCATCGCTGCCGCCGTCGTCGGCGGTGATCGGGGATTCCCCGGTCCCGGCACCGCGTCCATCGCGTGGCACGTCGCCGCCGTCGTCGCGGCGCTCCTGCTCCAACGCATCGCCGACCATCGCTCGCGCGGGGTGTCGTTCCTCGGCTCCCTGGGCGTGCTGGTGGTCGCGGGAGCCCTGCTGTGGACGCAATGGTGGGGCTGACGAGTCAGTGGTGGGGCTGACGACGCAGTCGTGGGGCCGACCGGCACCTGTTTGCTCCCGAGGAACCGGCGGTGGCACACTGGCTCCACTCGCGATCACCGCCACCCCGTGGTGATCGACCCCGGTCACCGCTCGTCGGTGGCGCGCGAAGTCGGCTCACCCGCCGCGCACGCATCGAGATGTCGTGTGCCCTCGGTTCCCATCCCCCGGGCGCGCATCTCGACCTCCCCTCACGCCTGTGTTCCGCACTCTTCGTGCGGACGATGAAGGAGCGCCCCCAGTGACCGCCGCAACAGATCCGACCGACGACACGACCGGCCTCCGGCCTGCCACCGACGACACGACCGGCCTCCGGCCTGCCCGCGAAGACCTCACGACCATCACGGACGACGAGATCTTCCTCAGCCACGTGGGCGGCAAGCTGTCCGTCGAGCTCACCGCGCCCCTCGAGACCAAGCGCGACCTCTCCATCGCGTACACCCCCGGGGTGGCCAAGGTGAGCAGTGCGATCGCCGCCGATCAGGAGCTGGTGAACAAGTACACCTGGACCGAGCGACTCGTGGTGGTGGTCAGCGACGGCTCCGCGGTGCTGGGTCTGGGCGACATCGGCCCGCGCGCCTCGCTGCCCGTCATGGAGGGAAAGGCAGCACTGTTCAAGAAGTTCGCCGGCCTGAACTCGATCCCGCTGGTGCTCGACACCAACGACGTGGACGAGATCGTCGAGACGCTGATCCGACTGCGCCCCAGCTTCGGAGCCGTGAACCTCGAGGACATCTCGGCACCCCGGTGCTTCGAGATCGAGAAGCGCGTCGTCGAGGCACTCGACTGCCCGGTGATGCACGACGACCAGCACGGCACGGCCATCGTCGTGCTGGCTGCGCTGAAAGGCGCTGTGGCAGTGCAGAAGCGCGAGCTCGCGGGTCTGCGTGTCGTCATCTCCGGTGCGGGAGCCGCGGGTGTCGCGTGCGCGAACATCCTGCTCGCCGCGGGCATCTCGGACGTGGTGGTGCTCGACTCGAAGGGCATCGTCGGTGCGGACCGCGCCGACCTCAATCCCGTGAAGGTGGACCTCGCCTCGCGTACCAACCCGCGCGGCCTCTCCGGGGCGGCCGCCGACGCCCTGACCGATGCGGACGTGTTCCTCGGGGTCTCCGCGGGAAAGATCGGGCACGAGCTCATCGCCTCGATGGCCGACGACAGCATCGTCTTCGCTCTCTCGAACCCGAACCCGGAGATCCATCCGGAGGACGCGAAGAAGTACGCCGGCATCGTCGCCACCGGACGTAGCGACTTCGCCAATCAGATCAACAACGTGCTGGCGTTCCCCGGTGTGTTCCGTGGTGCTCTCGATGCGGGAGCGCGGCGCATCACCGAGAACATGAAGCTCGCCGCCGCGGACGCGATCCTGTCCGTGGTCGGCGACGATCTGAGCGTCGACATGATCGTGCCCAGCCCACTCGACCCGCGGGTCGCTCCGGCCGTCGCTGCGGCGGTGGCCGCGGCCGCGAAGGCGGACGGCGTCGCCTGAGAAGTCTCAGAGACGGGGCGCGCGGCGCAGCCGCCCCGTCCCGGGCGCCGAGGCCCACACCGCGAGGGCCAGCAGGCCGTCCGCCACGAGAGCCAGCACGGCCACTAGGATCGCACCGACCACCACCCGGTCGTAGCTGTAGAGCGCCAGACCGTCGAAGATGTACCGCCCGACGCCGCCGAGGTTGACGAAGGCGGCGACGGTGGCGGTGGCGATGACCTGCAGGGTGGCGTTGCGGATGCCCCCGAGCAGCAGCGGCAGCGCGTTGGGAATCTCCACCCGGAGCAACACCTGGCGTTCGGTCATGCCCATCGCCCGTGCCGCGTCCACGACGGTGGCGTCGACGTTGGCCACACCTGCGTACGTCCCGGCGAGAATGGGCGGGATGCCCAGGAGCACGAGGGCGATCAGTGGGGGCACCAGGCCCAGCCCGAGCAGCAGGACGAGGAACGTCAGCACGCCGAGCGTCGGCAGCGAGCGCAGGCTGTTCACGAGGCCGACCAGGGCCACCTCGCCGCGGCGCAGGTGCCCGATCAGCAGTCCCAGTGGAACCGCCACGACGACGGAGAACAGCACGGCGAGAAAGCTGTACCAGACGTGCTCGGTGAGACGCGTCGCGATACCGGTGCCGCCGGACCAGTTGGCGCCGTCGAGGATGTAGCCGATCGCGTCGGAGAAGATGCTCATGCGTGGGCCTCCGTCACTCGTCGCCGGCGCGTCGAGGGCGCGCCGGCGCGGGTCCACGGCGTCAGCGCCCGCCCGAGCAGGAACAGCAGAGCGTCGAAGACCAGGGCCAACACGACGATCGCGATGATGCCCGCCAGGATCTGGTCGGGATAGTCGCGCTGGTAGCCCTGGGTGAAGAGCTGTCCGAGACCACCGATGCCGATGACCGATCCGACCGACACCATCGAGATGTTGGTGACCGCGACGACGCGGACGTTCGCGACGAGCACGGGAAGTGCCAGCGGCAGTTCGACGGTCGCGGCGCGGCGGAACCGTCCGAAGCCGACCGCGGTGGCCGCGTCGACGACGGCGGGGGATACCGAGTCGAGTGCCTCGGGCACCGCGCGGACGAGCAGCGCCGTGGAGTACACCGTGAGCGCGATGACCACGTTCAGCGGATCGAGGACCTGCAGTCCCGCGATGAGCGGGATGGTGACGAACAGTGCGAGCGAGGGGATCGTGAACGCGACGCTCGCCACCACCAGGGTCAGACGCCGCAGCCAGCCCACCGTGCGTACGGCCGCGCCCACGGGCACAGCGACGACCAGTCCGACGAGCAGCGGTACCAGCGACAGGTACAGGTGGGTCCGCGTCAGCTCGAGGACGATGTCGATGTTGTCGATCAACCAGCGCATCAGGGCTTCTCGAAGTACTGGCGGCCGCGCTCGCGGTCCTCGGCTCGACGCTGGTCCGCCAGCAACGCCACCACCTCGGTGGCGTCGATCCCGCCCAGGACGGCACCGTTCGCGTCGACCGCCACGCCGACGCCGGAGGGCGACGAGATGGCCGCGTCCAGCGCCTGCCGCAGATCGCCCGACGGCGGGTACAGCGAGCCGCCCGCGGAGGTGCTGTCCGCGATGCTCGCGCCGGACTTGAGGGCCTCGAGACCGGTGACGTCCATCCAGCCTCGCGGACGGCCCTCGGCGGAGACGACGAGCAGCCACTGGCCCTCGTCGAGACGGACGGACGCCGCGTCCTGTTCCGACGCTGTCGTGATGGGGTGCACGGACAACTCGTCACCGTGCCGGAACGACAGTCCACGGTACCCGCGGTCCCGCCCGACGAACGACGCGACGAAGTCGGTCGCGGGAGCCGACAGCACCACGTCGGGAGTGTCGTACTGCTGCAACGTCCCGCCGGTGCCGAAGACGGCGATGCGATCGCCGAGTTTGACGGCCTCGTCGATGTCGTGCGTGACGAAGACGATGGTCTTCTTCAGATCGGCCTGCAGCCTGAGCATCTCGGTCTGCAGGTCCTCGCGCACCACCGGATCCACGGCGCTGAACGGCTCGTCCATCAACAGGATCGGAGGATCGGCCGCCAGGGCACGGGCGACTCCGACTCGCTGCTGCTGGCCGCCCGAGAGCTGAGAGGGGTACCGCGTGGCCAGCGACAGATCGAGGCCGACGCGCTCGAGGACCTCCATCGCGTCGCGACGGGCCTCCTTGCGCGAACGACCCGTCAGCACCGGAACGGTGGCGACGTTGTCGACGACGGTGCGGTGAGGCAACAGGCCGGCGCTCTGGATGACGTAACCGATGCCCAGCCGGAGCTTGACGGCGTCGACGGTCGAGATGTCTCGACCGTCGACGCTGATCGTGCCCGACGTGGGCTCGATCATCCGGTTGATCATCCGCATCGAGGTCGTCTTGCCGCAGCCCGACGGGCCGACGAAGACGGTGAACGATCGATCCTCGATCCGGAGATCGAGAGAGTCGACCGCGAGCGTTCCGTCCGGGTACTGCTTGGTGACTCCCTCGAACGAGATCACGAGACCGGCTTGTCCAGACCCTGCTCGACGACCCAGGCGTTCGCGGCGGCGGCGGGCTCGGTCTTCGCGTCGCCCGACACCTCCTGGTTCAGCGCGAGCAACTCGACCGTCGTGAGCTTGGCCGAGACGGCGTCCAGAACGGCGGTGAGCTTGTCCGACTTCTTCGACGCGTTGTAGACGGGAACCACGTTCTGCGCCGGGAAGTTGTTGTCCGGGTCGCCCAGTGCCACGAAGTCGTTCTCGACGATGGCAGGCGTGGTGGTGAACAGGTTGGCCGCGGTGATGTCTCCCGCCGCCAGGGCGGCCACGGTTGCCGGGCCGCCGCCGTCGGAGATCGGAACGAAGTTGGCGGCCGGGATGTCGACGCCGTACTTGTCGCGCAGACCGGGCAGGCCGACGGGACGCTCGGCGAACTCGGGCGGCCCGCCGAACTTGACCTCACCCGCGTACGGCGCGAGATCGGCGATGTTGGTCAGGTTCCAGCGCGTCGCGGTGTCCCGCGTGACGACGACGGCGTCCTTGTCCTCGCCGGGGGCCGGCGTGGATGCCAGCAGGTCATCGCTCAGTGCCGCCGTGAGGGCGGTGTTCACCTCGTCGGGGGCCGTGGCCGTGGCCTCGGGGTCCAAGTACAGCAACAGGTTTCCGGTGTAGTCCGGGATGAGGTCGATGGAGCCGTCGCGGACGGCCGGGATGTAGGCCTCACGGCTGCCGATGGACAGGCGCGTGCTGGCGTCGAAGCCGTTGGCCTTCAACGCGTCGGCGTAGATGTTGGCGATGATCTCGGACTCGGTGAAGTTCGCGGAACCGACGACGATGGTGTTCGGATCGCCTCCGCTACCACCCTCACCGCCGCTGCTCAGTGGATCGGAGTCGCCGCCGCAGGCGGACAGGGTGAGTGCTGCAGCGGCCACCAGAGCGGTGGCGGCGACGCGCACGGAACGTGAGGTGGTGCGACGTGTCGTGTTCACTGTTCGAGTGTAACGATAGGCCCCGACACCGGCCCGCTTTCGGCGCCGGAACGCCGGTGGCGGGTTCGAGAGGATGGTCGATGCGGGTCTGCAGGTCGGTCGTCGCGGCGCTGCTCGCGACCTCGGTGGTGGCCGGGTGTTCGAGCACCGGCGGCCCCGCGGGGACGACGCAGCCGCAGCCGCTGGTGGTCGCCGACACGGGAACTCCGGTGCAGACGGTACTGGCGCACCTGTATGCCGACGCGCTGTCGCGCGGGGGAGCGGCCGCTCGGGTGGACACGGTCGACGGTCTCACCGGCGCGCTCGCCGGCCTCGACGACGCTTCGGTCGCGCTCGTCCCCGGTTTCACCGGATCGCTGCTGGCACAACTGGATCCGTCGTCCACCGCGCGGGCACCCGAGGACGTCTACGCCGATCTGGCGCGCGCACTGCCGGAGTGGCTGGCCGTCACCGACCAGGGTCTCGCCGAGAACGGGCCGACGGTGTCCGTCACCGCGGCCGCGGGATCGGCTCTCCCGGAAGCCACTCTGTCGGCTCTGTCTCCGCAGTGTTCCCGCCTCTCCGCAGCGATCGACCCGGCCGTCGATGTGGCCGCGGTGACGCGTGCCCTCGCCGAGAGTTACGACTGTGCGTTCGCTCCTGCCGGCCCCACCGAGGTGACGGTCGTCCGGGCCACGGACCGGGTCGCCGAGGTCGATGCGACCGACGTGGTGCTCGCCGACGATCGGGACGGCCTCACCGCCGACGTCCTCGTCCCCCTCGTGCGCAAGGGCGCCGTGGACGAGACACTGGACCGTCCGCTGCAGGTCGTTGCCGGCGAACTCACCACCGCGGATCTCGCGGAGATGGTCGATCGTGTCCGCGACGGCGAGGATCCGGGCGCGATCGCCGCGAGTTGGCTAGGGATGCAGTCGTTCTGACCAGGCTGTCGCGTCGCGGACGAAGGCGCCGATCTCCCGGACCGCTGCCGCCGCCTCGGCCAGCAGGGTGGCCTGCAGGTGGGCGACGTGCCACAGATCCGTGAGCTCGGTGCACCGTACGGAGACGCCGGCCTCGGTCAATGCGTCGGCGAATCGGAGAATCTGTGGCCGCAGGATCTCGCCGGCGGAGTACTGGATCAACGTCGAGGGGAAGCCGGTCAACGTGCCACGGGCGGGGGCGTAGCGCGGATCGGTCGGGTCACCGTCCCCGAGATACTGCCGAGCCGAGTTCCGCAACCATCGTGCGTCGAGCAGGAAGTCGCGCGGTGCCGGGAAGTCCTGGTCCGCCGGATCGGCCCACGGGGAGATCATCGCGACGCACGACGGTGGTGTGCCACGGTCGACGAGCGCCTGTGTCGTCGCTGCGGCCAGACCCCCGCCGGCCGAATCGCCTACGACAGCAATATGATTCGCGTCGAACCCGTCGGCGACCAGCCCGTCGAACACGGCCAGTGCGTCCTCGAGCGCGGCCGGGCAGGGATGCTCCGGAGCCAGTCGGTAGTGCGCCGCCACCACGACGGCGCCACTGTCCCGAGCGAGCGACGACGTGACGACACGGTGCGTCAGCGGCGACCCCAGCGTGTACGCACCGCCGTGCAGATACAGCACGGCGGTGCGGCGGACGGTGGCACCGACGGTGACCCGTTCGACCGGAACACCGCCCACGGTCTCGCTGCGGATCACCGTGCCCTCCGGCAGCGGTAGCGACCGGGCCGCGACCTCGAGCAGTGTGCGCTGCACCGGAACCGGGAGGTGCGGGTTCAGAATCACACGGAACACCGGTTTCAGAACTCGCGACACCACGGGCAACGGCAGAGTCATCGGTCGCATCGCCCGAACCTACCGTCAGCCCTACCGCTGGGTGGTGGTCCGCGGCAGGACGCGCGAGGACAGCCTGACGATGATGTCCTGGTACCGCGATCCCGTGACGCGGGCGAGGGCGTCGAGCGCACGGGCGTCGTTGCCGATGAGCACGCGGGCCTTGTTCTTCTCCACTCCGCGCAGGATCACCAGGGCGGCCTGCTCCGGGGTGGTCTTCGCGAGTCGACGGTCGAAGAACTCGGCCACCGACTTCTGGTCCTGGCCCTCGGCGACGGTCGCATTGCGAGCGATCGCCGTCTTGATGCCGCCCGGGTGGACACACGTGACGTGCACCGGGTGGCGGGCGATCAGCATTTCCTGGCGCAACGCCTCGGTGAAGCCGCGCACGGCGAACTTGGCTGCGTTGTAGGCGGACTGGGACGGGATCGACAGGAGGCCGAACAGGCTGGACACGTTGACCACGTGACCGTCTCCCGACTCGATGAGATGCGGGAGGAATGCCTTCGTACCGTTGACGACGCCCCAGAAGTCGACGTCGATCACGCGTTCGAGGTCCTTGAACTCGGTCTTCTCGACGTCGCCGTGGAAGGCGATACCGGCGTTGTTGTAGACCTGGTTCACCACACCGAAGTGCCGACGCACGGTCTCGGCGTAGTCGAGCACGCTGCCGCGTTCGCTGACGTCGAGGTGGTCGCTGCGGACCTCGGCGCCGCGCTGCTCCACGGCCGCCACGGTGGCGGCCAGGCCGACGGAGTCGACGTCGGACAGTGCGAGTCGTGCTCCGCGCGAGGCCAGTTCGAGAGCCAGCGCGCGGCCGATACCCGATCCGGCCCCGGTCACCACGGCCACTCGGCCACGGAACTCGCTCATCGGGAGATCGCCTTCTCGTCGTCGTTGTCGGTCGTCGCAGGGGCGGGGGTGCCGTCGACTGCGCTCACAGGCCTCGCGACGTCGCCGGCCGCGAGGGCGTCGTACGCCTCGAGGTCGAAGTTGCGAGTGATGCGGCGGAACTCGAAGGTGAAGTCCGGCCACAGCGTCGTGTTGTTGCCGTGCTTGTCGAGGTACCAGCTCGCGCACCCGCCGTTGAGCCACACCGTCTTGTTGAGCTTGGTCTGCAGGTCGGCGTTGAACTCGTCCTGCACCTCGCGGCGCACCTCGACGACACCGAGATCGTGCTTGTCGATCGTGTTGAGCGCGTCGATCACGTAGTTCAGCTGCGACTCGATCATGAACACCATCGAGGTGTGGCCCAGGCCCGTGTTGGGTCCGACCAGGAAGAACAGGTTGGGGAAGCCTGCGACCGTGGCGCCCTTGTATCCCTGCTGTCCGCGCTCGTCGAAGACCTCGGCGAGCGAGCGGCCGTCCTTGCCGAAGATCCCCTGGAAGGTGGGGGAGTCGGTCACGTGGAATCCGGTGGCGACCACCAGGGCGTCGATCTCGCGCTCGGTGCCGTCCGCCGTCACGATCGAGTGCGCCCGGACCTCACGGATACCGTCGGTCACCAGGTCGACGTTCGGTCGATCCAGTGCCGGGTAGTAGTTGTTGGAGATCAGCATCCGCTTGCAGCCGATGCGGAAGTTCGGTGTGACCTTGCGGCGCAGCTCGGTGTCGCGGATGCCCTTCGCGATCTGTCGGCGCGCGATGAACTCGAACGCCTTCATGAGCTTGGGGACGCGGGTGAGGCCGACGACCTGGGTCTCACGCGCGGCATAGATGCCGGTGCGTGACAGACGCTGGTAGCCGGGGAGGTGCTTGAACGCCAGCTTCTCGATGCGGGTGTACTCGCGGTCGAAGCGCGGGAGGACCCACGGGGCGGTGCGCTGGTAGACGTCGAGATGGGCGACCGTCGGCGCGATGGCCGGGACGATCTGGATCGCGGAGGCGCCGGTGCCGATGACGGCGACGCGCTTGCCCTCGAGGCTCGCGTCGTGGTTCCAGCGGGCCGAGTGGAAGATCTCGCCCTGGAAATCGGTGATGCCGGCGATGTCCGGGAGATTCGGCTCGCACAGGGCGCCGACGGCGGACACGACCTTCTTCGCCGTGAAGTTTCCCTGCGTGGTCACGATGTCCCACTGCGAGGTGGCGGTGTTCCAGCGGGCCGACTCGACGTGGCAGTCGAAGACGTGACGGTCGTACACGCGGTACTGCCGCGCGACGCTCTCGATGTACTTCTGGATCTCCGGCTGACGGGAGAACGAGCGGGTCCAGTCCGGGTTCAGCGCGAACGAGTACGAGTAGAGGTGCGAGGGCACGTCGCAGGCGGCACCGGGGTAGGTGTTGTCGCGCCATGTGCCACCGACGTCGCTGCCGCGCTCGAGGACGAGGAAGTCGGTGCTTCCCTGCTGGCTCAGCTTGATCGCGGCGCCCAGTCCCGCGAAACCGCTGCCGATGATGATGGTGTCGACGTAGCGTGCAGCGACAGCTTCGGTATCTGTGACTGGAAGACTCATGAACTCAGACTAGGTCCTTATTGAGCGCAGGTCAACAGTTACTGACGAACGTTCAGTAGTATGGAGCGCATGGACAGCGTGAAGCGAACGCGGCTCAGTCCGGAACAGCGGCGGGCCCAGCTCATCGACCTGGGGGTCGAGATGCTCTCGGAGCGCACGCTGGACGCCATCTCGGTCGAGGACATCGCCGACCAGGCGGGCGTGTCGCGTGGGCTGCTCTTCCACTATTTCTCGTCCAAGCACGACTTCCACGTCGCGATCGTCGAGCACACCAGCCGGCAGATGCTCGACGCCACCGAGCCGCCCGTCGGGCTCGACCCGTTGACGACGCTCGCCGTGGCGCTCGCGTCCTACGTCGACTACGTCACCGAGCACCGCTCCAGCTACGTCTCGCTGTTGCGCGGCACCGCGAGCGGGGATCCCGACATGCGGGCCGTCTTCGAGCGCACCCGCGACGTCATGGTCGAACGAACGGTGTCGCAGTTCCCGCTGCTCGGTGTCGAGTGCACCCCGCGTATCGCACTGGCCATCCGCGGCTGGGTGGCGTTCTGCGAGGAGGTCACCATCACCTGGTTGAACCAGGAGGACCTCAGCCGGGACGAGCTGATCGAACTGCTGGTGCACGCGCTGCCTGCCGTGGTGCTGCCGACGGCGGACACGACCGAGTTGTCGTGGGCGAGTGCCGACGCGGGATGACACCTCGAGAGACACCCCCTTCGATCGACGGGTCCGCACCAGTAACGTGAGGGCGTACACCGGCGCACGAGCGGCGGTCGGCAGCACGAGAGGACGGCCTTCGATGGGCGCGCAGATCAGTATCCCGACCGAGACGCGACACTCAGGAATCCTGGGAATCGGGGCCTACCGGCCCGAGCGTGTCGTCACCAACGAGGAGATCTGCAAGACCATCGACTCGAGCGACGAGTGGATCCGTACCCGTACGGGCATCGAGTCCCGCCGCTTCGCCGGTGAGAACGAGAACGTGGTCTCCATGTCGATCGAGGCCGGACGCCGTGCCCTCGAGAATTCCGGCGTGGACGCCGCCGAGATCGGCTGCGTCATCATCGCGACATCCACTCACCTGCTGCTCACACCGCCCGCCGCGTCGATCATCGCGGACGCTCTCGGCACCGGTGGTCCCGGCGCCTTCGACCTCGGCGCGGGCTGCGCGGGCTTCTGCTACGGCCTCGCGCTCGCCTCGGACATGGTCCGCGCGGGCACGTCGGACAAGGTGTTGGTCATCGGCACCGAGCACCTGAGTGTCACGACGCGACCCGACGATCGCGGCACGCGCATGATCTTCGGCGACGGCGCCGGTGCCATGGTCGTCGGCCGCACCGAGGAGCCCGGCATCGGACCGGTCGTCTGGGGTTCGGACGGTTCGCAGGCCGACGCCATCAAGCAGGACAAGGACTGGCTGCAGTACTTCGCGGACCTGAAGGAGGATCCGAACGCCGATCGTCCGTGGATCGCGATGACCGGTATCGCGGTCTTCCGCTGGGCGGCGTTCGAGATGGCCAAGGTGGCGCGCGAGGCCCTCGACAAGGCGGGCGTGAAGGCCTCCGAGCTGGACGTCTTCGTACCGCACCAGGCGAACTCCCGCATCACCGATCTGCTGGCGAAGAGCCTCGAGCTCGCCGAGGACATCCCGGTGGCGCACGACATCGCCGAGGCCGGCAACACCTCGGCCGCCTCGATCCCGCTCGCGGTGGAGGAGGTGCTGCGCACCGGCAAGGCGAAGAAGGGCGACACCGCCCTGCTGCTCGGGTTCGGTGCCGGCCTGTCGTTCGCCGGTCAGGTCGTCACGTTGCCGGAGGCTCCGACCGCCTGATCGTGTCAGAGGTGGCGCAGGAACCGGTCGGGGGCGTCGAAGAACGCCGACCAGTCCCGGACGACCTGCGCCTCCTCCCACGTCGTCGACGACAGACCGTCCTCGCCGAGTTCGAGCAGGCGTGCTCCCGGCATGGCCGCGAGCACCGGTGAGTGCGTCGCCATCACGATCTGCGAGCCCTCCTCGACCAGTTCCTTCATCACCGAGATCAACGCGAGACACGACTGGAACGACAAGGCCGCCTCGGGCTCGTCCATCAACCAGAGCCCCACTGCGACAGGGCGATCCGCGACATAGCGCAGAAACGACTGTCCGTGGGACAGCGCGTTGTAGACGACGTCGGTGTCGCGGACTCGCCGTGCGTCCGCGGACTCGAACAACCCGTGCATCGTCTCGGCGCGCAGAAAACACCCGCCCTGCGGCCGAGGTCGAGCACCGTGGCATGTCAGGTGCTTGTGCAGGTCGGTGTCCTGCGCTCCGCCGCCGGGTGACCACATCGCGTCGGCCGCACCGAGTCCGAAGGCCCAGCACGCGGCCAGCGCCTCCATCAGCGTCGACTTCCCGGTTCCGTTCTCCCCGACGATCACGGTCACAGGACTGTCGAAGTCGAGCCCGGTGCGCACGATCTCGGCGACCACGGGTACCTGCAGATACCACGAAGCCGGGTCGAATCCTCTCCGTGGAGTGAACTCGACCCGGCTCAGTGGCAGCGTCACAGGTGAATGTCTACCCGTTGAAGGCCGTGTCGATGATCTCGGCCTGCTCGACCGCGTGGACCTTGCTCGAACCCGACGACGGTGCGGACATCGGACGCCGCGAGACGCGCTTGATGCCGGACAGACGCTCGGGCAGCAGCTCCGGGAACGCGAGACCGAACGTCGGCCAGGCACCCTGGTTGGCCGGCTCCTCCTGGACCCACCGGTACTCGGTGGCGTTCGGGTAGCCGTCCAGCGCCTCCGCGATGCGGCGGCTCGGGATCGGGTAGAGCTGCTCGACCCGCACGATGGCGACGTCGTCCCGCTTGTTCTTCTGCTTGAAGGCGAGCAGCTCGTAGTACAGCTTGCCGCTGACCATGAGCACCCGCTCGACCTTCTTGCGGTCGCCGTCGCCCGAGTCGTACGTCGGCTCGTCGAACACGGAGTGGAACTTGCCGTCGGTGAAGTCCTCGATGTTGCTGACCGCAGCCTTGTTGCGCAGCATCGACTTCGGCGTGAACACGACCAGGGGCCGCTGGATGCCGTCACGTGCGTGACGACGCAGCAGGTGGAAGTAGTTCGCCGGTGTGGACGGCACCGCGACCGTCATCGATCCCTCGGCGCACAGCTGCAGGAACCGCTCGATGCGTCCCGAGGTGTGGTCGGGGCCCTGGCCCTCGTGGCCGTGCGGCAGAAGCAACACGACGTCGGACAGCTGGCCCCACTTGGCCTCACCGGACGAGATGAACTCGTCGATGATCGACTGCGCGCCGTTGACGAAGTCGCCGAACTGCGCTTCCCAGAGCACGAGAGCGTCCGGGTTGCCCACGGAGTAGCCGTACTCGAAGCCGACCGCCGCGTACTCGCTCAGCGCGGAGTCGTAGACCAGGAACTTGCCCGGATCGTCGCTGCCCAGGTTGTGCAGCGGCGTGTACTCCTCGCCGGTCTTGCGGTCGATGATGACCGAGTGGCGCTGCGTGAACGTGCCGCGGCGGGTGTCCTGGCCGGACATACGCACGAGCTTGCCCTCGTCGATGAGCGTGCCGAGTGCGAGCAGCTCGCCGAACGCCCAGTCGACCTTGCCCTCGTAGGCCATCTCGCGACGCTTGTCGAGGACGGGCTGCACGCGCGGGTGCACGGTGAAGCCGTCCGGAACGTTGACAAACGCGTCGCCGATGCGGTGCAGGACCGACTTGTCCACCGCGGTGGTGAGCTTGGCGGGCAGCTGCTGGTCGAGCTCGACCGACTCGCTGGGCTCCGGGGTGTACTTCTCGAGTTCGCGCACCTCGTTGAAGACGCGTTCGAGCTGCCCCTGGTAGTCGCGGAGTGCGTCCTCGGCCTCCTTGAGGCTGATGTCGCCACGACCGATGAGCGACTCGGTGTAGCTCTTGCGGACGCTGCGCTTGGTGTCGATCACGTCGTACATCGCCGGCTGCGTCATCGAGGGATCGTCACCCTCGTTGTGGCCGCGACGGCGGTAGCAGATCATGTCGATGACGACGTCCTTGTGAAACTTCTGACGGAAGTCGACCGCCAGTCGGGCCACCCAGGCGCACGCCTCCGGGTCGTCGCCGTTCACGTGGAAGATCGGCGCGCCGATCATCTTCGCGACGTCGGTGCAGTACTCGCTGGAGCGCGAGTGCTCCGGTGCCGTCGTGAACCCGACCTGGTTGTTGACGACGATGTGCACGGTGCCGCCGGTGCGGTACCCGCGCAGCAGTGCGAGGTTGAGCGTCTCCGCCACCACGCCCTGGCCTGCGAAGGCCGCGTCGCCGTGCAGCATGAGCGGCAGGACGGAGAAGCCGTCGGACGAGTCGCCCTTGTTCAGCATGTCCTGCTTGGCGCGGACCAGGCCCTCGAGGACCGGGTCGACCGCCTCGAGGTGCGAGGGGTTGGCCGTGAGCGACACCTTGATGTCGTTCTCGCCGAACATCTGGATGTAGTTGCCCTCGGCTCCGAGGTGGTACTTCACGTCACCCGAGCCGTGTGCGGCAGCGGGGTTCATGTTGCCCTCGAACTCGGTGAAGATCTTCGAGTACGGCTTGCCCACGATGTTGGCGAGCACGTTCAGGCGACCGCGGTGCGGCATGCCGATGACGACCTCGTCGAGGGCGTGCTCCGCGGACTGGTCGATGACCGAGTCCATCATCGGGATGACGGACTCCGCGCCCTCGAGCGAGAAGCGCTTCTGACCGACGTACTTCGTCTGCAGGAACGTCTCGAAGGCCTCGGCGGCGTTGAGCTTGCTGAGGATGTACTTCTGCTGTGCGACCGTCGGCTTGACGTGCTTGGCCTCGACCCGCTCCTGGAGCCAGGCGACCTGATCGGTCTCGAGGATGTGCGTGTACTCGATGGCGGCGTGACGGCAGTAGGAGTCTCGCAGCACGCTGAGCACGTCGCGCAGCTTCATCTTGTCCTCGCCGTGGAAGCCGCCGACCTGGAACTCGCGGTCGAGGTCCCACAGCGTCAGGTCGTGGCTGATCACGTCGAGGTCCGGGTGCATCCGGAACTTGTCCTTGGTGAACATCAACGGGTCCGTGTCGGCCATGAGGTGGCCACGGTTGCGGTACGCCGCGATGAGCTCGAGGACGCGCGTGTTCTTGTCGACGCCGCCCGTGGGCAGGTCGCGCCGCCACCGGATCGGCTCGTACGGGATGGCCAGACCGTGGAAGATCTGGTCGTAGAACTCGTCGCTGATCAGCAGGTTGTGGATCGTGCGCAGGAAGTCGCCCGACTCCGCACCCTGGATGAGGCGATGGTCGTACGTCGAGGTGAGCGTCATGAGCTTGCCGACGCCCATCTCGGCGATGCGCTCTTCGCTCGAGCCCTGGAACTCGGCCGGGTACTCCATGGCGCCGGCGCCGACGATGGTGCCCTGACCGTTCATCAGACGCGGAACCGAGTGCACGGTGCCGATGGTGCCCGGGTTGGTCAGCGAGATCGTGACGCCGCTGAAATCGGCGGCCGTGAGCTTGCCGTCGCGCGCACGACGAACGATGTCCTCGTAGGCGGTGTGGAACTGGTTGAACGTGAACTCCTCGCAGCCCTTGATCGCGGCGACGACGAGAGACCGCGAGCCGTCCTTGCCCGGCAGGTCGATCGCGAGGCCGAGGTTGGTGTGCGCGGGGGTGACGGCGTTCGGCTTGCCGTCGATCTCGGCGAAGTGCCGATTCATGTTGGGGAACGACTTGACCGCCTGCACGATGGCATAGCCCAGGAGATGGGTGAACGAGATCTTGCCGCCGCGGGTGCGCGCGAGGTGGTTGTTGATCACGAGGCGGTTGTCGATCATCAGCTTCGCGGGGATGGCGCGCACGCTGGTGGCCGTCGGGATCTGCAGCGAGGCGGCCATGTTCTTGGCGACCGCGGCCGAGGCGCCGCGGAGCACCTTGGTCGTGTCCTCCTTCGGCGTGTCCGACTCCGGCTGTGCAGGCGGCACGGCGGCGGACTTCTTCTCGGCCGGCCCGGCGGCGGCGGTCGACTTCGCGGGGGCAGCTGTGGTCACGGGCTTGGTCTCCGCCTTCGGTGCAGGCTTGTCGGACTTCGCTGCGGCAGGCTTGTCGGCCTCCGGCGCAGCAGCCTTCTCGGTCTTCGGCGCAGCGGACTTGTCCGCCTCCGGCGCAGCGGACTTGTCGCTCGCGCCCTTCGCCGAAGCGGGTGCGGCTGTGGTGGTCTCGGTGTCGGTGGCGGGATCGCCGCTACCGTTCTGCTCGGGCGTGTAGTCGGCGAGGAACTCGTGCCAGCTCTCGTCGACCGACGACGGATCGGTCTTGAAACGCTGGTACATTTCGTCGACCAACCACTGATTCTGTCCGAACTGTGTTGTAGAGCTGCTGCTCACGGCAGGTGTTCGCCTCGTTTCCTTCTTCGTTCTCGCTCAGCGCACGGCACGATCAAGGTTAGACCTTTCGGTCCGCGGCCGTGTGTCCGGATCACCCTTGTGATCGGCTTCACCGGTGTGTGGCGTGGTCGTGCCGTCGCCGGATGTGTGACCCGTGCTACTCGCAGCCGTCGTGCGTCCCTCCGTGGTTTCCCACAGTTCGGCGTAGAAACCGTCCGAGCGCACCAGATTCTCGTGAGTTCCGCTCTCCACGATGCGTCCGTCGTCGACCACCACGACCAGATCGGCCCGCGCGGCGGTCGCGAGGCGGTGCGCCACGATCACCGATGTCCGACGGGTGGTCACGGTGCGGCCGGCGTCCAGGACGGCTCGTTCCGTCGCCGGGTCCAGGGTCGCTGTCGCCTCGTCGAGCAACAGGATGTCCGGATCGACCAGCTCGGCGCGCGCCAGCGCCAGCAACTGCCGGGTTCCCGCCGCGAGGCCTCGGCCGCGTTCTCCGACGGGCGTGGCCATGCCGAGGGGGAGTGCGGCGATGGCGGGCAGTGCCCCCACGGCGCGGGCCGCGCTCTCGATGTCGGCGCGCGTCGCGTCCGGACGCCCGAAGGCGATGTTGGAGGCGATGGTGCCGCTGAAGAGGTGGGCCTCCTGCGGAACGACTCCCAGACGTCGGCGGTAGTCGCCGAGCGGGTAGGACCGTACCGGCACGCCGTCCACGACCACGTCCCCGGTGGTCGGGTCGTAGAACCGCGCCATCAGTTTCACGATGGTCGACTTGCCGGCGCCGGTGCGGCCCACCAGCGCCACCGTCGATCCCGAGGGAACGTGCAGATCGACCGACGTCAGCGCATCACGAGGGGCCCCGGCGTAGCGGAAGGTGACGTCCTTCAGCGCGATGTCGCCGCGCAGTCGCGGTGGGACCGCGACCGGTGTGGACGACCCGGCCTGCTCGATCGAGCTGCGGGTGCGCAACAGATCACCGATGCGGGTGAGACCCACGGACGCTTGCTGATAGCCGTCGAACACCTGGGACAACTGCTGGATGGGACCGAAGAGCAGGCCCAGGTACAGCACGAAAGCAACGAGAGCGCCGGCCGAGGTGCGACCGTCGGCCACGCGGTACGCACCGACGAGGACCACGGCGGCGAGGGCGAGGTCCGACAGGAACGCGATGAACGGGAAGAAGACCGAGATGGCCCGTTGCGACCGCATCCGGCTGCGGCGGTACGACTCGGAGCGGGCGAGGAAGGAGCGTGCCGCGGCCGGCTGATGCCGGTACGCCTGTGTGACCCGTAGCCCGGTGACGTTCTCCTGGAACTCCGCGTTGACGGCCGAGATGCGCTCGCGTGACGTCGAGTACGCGCGAGCGGAGATGCGACGGAACACCAGCGTCGCCACCACGTGGATCGGGACGACCGACAGGGCCACCGCGGCGAGGACGCCGTCGGTGAGAATCAACGCGGCCGACACGCCGACGATGGTCAGGAGGCTGACGACGGCCGTCGAGAGACCTGTCTGCATGAACGCCGACAAGGCGTCCACGTCGGTCGTCATACGCGTCATGATCCTGCCGGACAGTTCTCGCTCGTAGTAGTCGAGGCCGAGGCGCTGCAGGTGCGCGTAGCTGCGGACGCGGAGCCCGAACAGCACGCGCTCGCCGGCGCGCGCGGTCACCACCGTCATGGTGCGGACCACGAGCCAGTCGACGATCACCAGCGCCAGCGCGATGCCCGACACCGCCGCGAGGATTCCGGTGGACCTCTCGGCGACACCGTGATCGACGGCGAACCGCACGATCGACGGGAAGGCGATGGTGACGGCCGAGTCGAACGCCAGGCAGACCATGACCACCGCGAGCAGTCCGGCGACGGGAGCGAGGGTGCGCCGCAGGGTGAACGTCGACTCGTCCCGCCGAGCCGCTGCGACGTCGACACGCGGGTCCTCGTCGGCCGGAGCGAGGCGGGTCACGATCTCGGTCATCGCCTCGGTGGGCACGGCGCCGCCGAGTGACGACGCCATGTGACCGCCAGGGCCGGGAGGGCCGCCGGCAGCGGCGCCGTCCGCGCTCGCACGGGAGGCGGGCGACGACGCGAACTCGGTGGAGTCGCCGTCGTCCGGCCACAGGGGGCCGGCGGGCGCGTCGTCCTGCGCCGGTTCGGACTTCTCGCCGGCGCCGGACATCAAGGCGCGGAACAGGGGACACCGCTCGTCGAGTTCGGCCTCGGTGCCGATGTCGACGATGCGCCCCCGGTCCAGGACCGCGACACGATCGGCCAGCGCCAGCGTCGACCGGCGGTGTGCGAGCACCACCGTCGTCCGGCGTGGACCGGAACGCAGTCGGTCGAAGATCGCCGCCTCCGTGCGGGCATCGACGGCCGAGGTGGCGTCGTCGAGGACCAGGACACGCGGGGAGGACAGCAGGACCCGCGCGAGCGCGATGCGTTGGCGTTGGCCACCGGACAGCGAGAGACCGCGCTCACCCACCGTGGTGTCGTATCCGTCGGACAGGTTGCGGACGAAGTCGTCGGCCATGGCGCGCGTGGCCGCGTCGCGGACACGCGCCTCCGACGCGTCGGGGGCACCGAGGGCGATGTTGCGCGCGACGCTGGAGGAGAACAGGAACGGATCGTCGAACGCGACCGACACCGCCGCGCGGAGGTCGTCGGCGGACAGGTCGGCGATGTCGACGTCGCCGTCCTCGGAGGTGAGCACGATGCTGCCCGACGACGGTCGGTAGAACCGCGGCAGGAGCATGGACAGGGTCGACTTGCCGCTACCGGAAGGGCCCACCACCGCCACCGTCTCGCCCGGAGTGACGGTGAGGTCGAGTCCGTCCAGCACGGGGGCGTCGGGGTCGAAACCGAAGCGGACGTCGCGCAGACGCAGCCCCAGTGGTCCGTCCGGGATCGGCACCGGATTCTCGGGTTCCTCGTGCGCCGGCCGGGTGTCGATGACGCCGTACACCCGCTCGACCGCGGCACGGGACAGCTGGGCCATGACCACGACGGACGTGAGCGTCCGGGTCACGGCGGCCATCGTGGCGACATAACTCGCGAAGGCCAGGAACGTGCCGACGGTGATGGAACCGGACAGAGCCAGCCACCCGCCCAGGGCCACCACACCCACCAGACCGAGCTGCGGCAGCGCCGCCATGCCGGGGGCGAATCGGGAGTTCACGACGGCGGCGCGCAGGCGCTCGGCGTACAGCCGGCGACCGATGCGCTCGAGCGTGTCCACGGCACGCGATTCCTGGCCGAAGCCCTTGACGACGCGCACGCCGGTGACCGTCTCCTCCACGTGCCCGGCCAGCTCCGCGGCCTGCTGCTGGGCCGACCAGGTGGCCGCGTACAGGGTGGGGCGCATGCGGACCACCAGCACGCTGATGGCCGGCACGACGGCAAGCGCCACCAGGGTGAGCAACGGCGACAGATACGCCATCACCCCGAGAGCCAGCACGAACTGCAGCAGGGCGCCCGCCGACAACGGGACCATGGCGAGCAGACCCTGAACGAGCTGCAGATCGGTGATGGATCGCGACACCACCTGACCGACCTGTACCTCGTCCTGCCGCTCTCCGTCGAGGCGGTGCAGCGACGCGAGCAGGCGTTGGCGCAGTCCGTGTTGCACGTCGATGGACAGAGCGCCGGCGAGGAGGCGCCGCCCGAACTGGCACGCGAAGCGGACGACGGCCAGTCCGGCGATGGCCGCGGCGATGGTGGCGATGTCGTCGGTCCGACTGGCGGATGCGCCGTCGACGGCGGCGCGGGTGAGGAGGGGGAACATGATGTCGATGGCCGCGGCCACGAAGGTCACCGCGAGTGCGCCCACCGCGACGCGGCGATGCGCGAAGCAGTCCGACGCCAGCCTGCGGATCCACCCTCGCGAATCGGGAGTGCTCACGACACGTCTCGGCGAGTGGTGCGCAGCCACCCGGCTCCGGCGATGCCGATGGTCCACAGCAGCAGTCCGATGACGGCTGCGGAGAACGGGAGCAGCATGTCGCCGTTCGTCCCCCTGTCCGCCGCCAGGACGGCGACGGTGGTGGCTCCGGGGAGCAGGGCGGCGACCGCGTCCGCGCCGATCCCGCTGAGCACCGCGATCACGACGAGCTCACCGATCGGTAGCCACGCGACCACGACGATCGCCGCGATGGCGGGGGAGCCGGTGAGCAGCCCGAGGCCGCAGCCGAGGACGCACCACAGCGCGGAGACCACGATGCCGAGGAGACAGATCGCGATCAACAGTCCGTCGTCCACCACTGCGTTGCCCCCGAACAGTGCGAGCGACGCCACGCTGACGAGGACGGACACCACGGCGTACGCCGCACCGACGGCGGCCGAGACGAGAATCCTGGCGGCCACCACCTGACCGCGACGCGGCGCGGCGAGGAAGGTCGTGGACGCGGCGCCGTGGCGCAGGTCGGTGGCGGCGTGCACCGCGCCGAACACGGCGGCGAACAGCACCGACACGCCCACGGTGACGTACAACCCGATGAGAGCAGCGACGCGGTTCGCGTCGTCGACGCCGGTGAGCGCGTCCGACGACGCGATGGCGGCGTACACGGCGCTGGCGAATCCGCCGATCAGGACGGGCGGCAGACCCAGCGCCCACCACGACCGCAACGATCCGACCCGGCGGATCTCCGATCGGAGCAGACCGCCTGCCGTGGGGCTCATCGCCGAGCTCCGGTGAGGGCGGGATGCGGACCGACCGGGGTCGCGAGGGACAGATAGATCTGTTCGAGGTCCACGGCGGACACCACGGTTCCGTGGACGGTCACCCCGGACGCGTGCGCCGTCGACCGGATCACGGTCTCGCCGACGCCGGTGACGGCGAGTCGGCCGTCGGGACCCAGCACGGCGTCGGTGTGGCCGGACGCGGCCAACCCCAGAGCGAGGGCGGCGGGGTTGGAACTGTGCACCAGGATGCGGGTGGGACGGGTACCACGGAGCTCGCCGATGCTGCCGTGGAAGACGACCGAGCCGCGGTCGAGGATCACCACGTGATCGACGATCCCCTCGAGCTCGCGAACGACGTGGCCGGACACCAGAACGGAGCCGCCCGCACGAGCGAATCCGCGCAGGAAGTCGCGGAGCCACACGATGCCGCCGGGGTCGAGACCGTCGGTCGGCTCGTCCAGCACGAGGATGCGGGGTGTGCCGAGCAGCGCCGCCGCGAGCGCGAGGCGTTGCCGCATCCCGAGAGAGAACTCGCCGACGCGGCGACCGGCGACGTCGTGTAGACCGACGAGTGCGAGCACCTCCTCCACGCGAGAGTCGGCGACACCGAGGACGGGCGCGAGAGTGCGCAGGTGAGCTCGCGCCGTCCGGCGGGGGTGCGCGCCGCCGCCCAGCACAGCGCCGACGGTGCGGCCCGGCTCGACGAGTGCCGCGTACGGCACGCCCTCCACCAGCGCCGCACCCTCGTCGGGCTGCACGAGCCCGAGGAGCATTCTCAGTGTGGTCGACGTGCCGGAACCGACGGGTCCGAACAACCCGGTCACGGATCCGCGCGGTACGACGAATCCGATCCGCGAGGCGGCGACCGCGGTGCCGTACGTCTTGGTGAGGTCACGCGCCTCGAGCGCGTGTCCGGGGCTCGTCTCGGTGGTGACGTGCACGTGTCAGGCGTCCGGCTCGACGACGCCCGGTGCGTCCTGCCACCGCGCCGGCGGGGGCCCGAAGGCGTCGCGTGCATTGGTGATGACGCCCTTGCCCAACGCGCGGTTGCCGGCACCGCCGATGACGGCTCCGATGCCTGCGGGCAGCAGCGTGCCGAGCATGACCGCCCCACGCCTCGCGGCGTACTTGGCGACGAACTTGCGGACGAGCCGCTTGTTCAGACTGCCGAGGTTCGCGCCGGGGATCCCGGCGGTGAGCACGCGGCCCACGTTGCCGCGGCCCAGTGTCTTGCCGACGATCTCCCGGCCGGACTCGCCGAGAGCGACCGCCAGCACCAACGCACGTCGCTGTTCGTGGTCGTGCACGGCGATGCCGTGGACGGCGGCCACCGACAGGGTGAGCAGTGCGGAGGCCTCGACGAAGAAGGCCGTCTCGGTGCCGACGGCAGCGACCGATGCGACGGTGCCGATGCCGGGCACCGCGGCGGTGGCGCCGGCAGCCCCGCCGCTTCCCGTCACGGCGTTCAGGAACGTCTTCTCCAGGCGACCGATGATCTGCGCGGGCGACTCGGTGGGGTGCGCCCGGCGGATTCGCCAGACGTACTTCTCGACGGCGGGGCCCTGCAGTCGGCTCCCGTTGTCGAGGATCGACACCAACGCCTTCTCGACGCGTCCTGGATCCTCGGCCATCGATCGGTCCTCCTCGTCCGCAGCGTGTGCACGAATGCCGTGCGGCCTCGCTCGTACCGTTCTACCGTGTGCCCATGACAGCCGTGTCGGACGGCGCGACCGCGGTACCGTCGCGGCCCCTCCGCGGCCTCGTGCGTCGCTACGAGGGGTACCGCCTCTCCGGATTCGCGCCGGGCTCGCACGTCGGCATGCCGTCCGTCGACCTGACGATCATTCTGCCGATCGGGCCACCGCTCACGATCTCCCGCACCGCGATGGCGGACCAGCGGCCGGGGGAGTTCGGTGCCCTCGCATCGGGTCTGGGGACCGAACCCGTCGTGATCGAGCACGACGGCGAGCAGCACGGTGTCCAGATCACGCTGACGCCTGCGGGGTGCCGCGCGCTGCTCCACGTCCCGCCCGCCGAGTTGCGCCAGTACATCGTGCCGTTGCAGGACCTGCTCGGGCGCGATGCCTCTCGGCTTCTCGACGGCGTGCACGCAGCGACCGAGTGGCGTGCGGTGTTCGCGCTGCTGGACCGCACGCTGTGCGCGCGACTGGGCCGGGCCCCGCAGCCGGATGCCCGGCTGGAGCGGGCGTGGGCACGGACCACCGGACCCACCGCGATGTCGGTCGAGCAGGTCGCCGCGGAGGTCGGGTGGAGCCGGCGACGACTCGAGACCGGGTTCGCCTCCGAGTACGCGGTCACACCGCGGGACGCGGTCCGGTTGGGGCGGTTCGCCCGGGCCCATGCGATGTTGCGGGTGGCCGATCCGCCCCGGCTCGCCGAGGTGGCGTCGGTCTGCGGCTACTTCGACCAGGCGCACATGGCGCGGGACTGGCGCGCGCTGGCGGGGTCGGCTCCCTCCGTGTGGCGTGCGAACGAGGTGTTCGCATCCGTACAAGACGAGCGCACCTCCGCGGCGACAGGATCGACGGCATGACCGAGACACAGCACACCGAGACCACCCCGACCGTCGTCTGGCCCGCACTCCGCTACGACGACGCGCGTGCCGCGATCGCCTTCCTCGTCGACGTCCTCGGCTTCACCGAGGCCGCCGTGTACGGCGAGGGGGAGCGCATCGACCACGCCGAGCTCGTCCGCCCGGGCGGCGGAGCCGTCATGCTCGGCTCCGTGCGACCGGACAGCACCATCGCGGGCCTGCCGCCCGGAGTCGGCGCCGTCTACGTTGCCGTGGGACAGGACGAACTGACGCGACTGCACGATCGCGCGCGCGAGGCCGGCGCCCGTATCGTGGAACCCCTGCGCGACGAGGACTACGGCGGCCAGGGTTTCACCTGCCTCGATCCCGAGGGAGTGCACTGGTCCTTCGGCACCTATCGGGGCCATTCGGGCTGAGGGTGCTCCGCGCCTGTGGACGGCTGGTTTGGCCTGCTCGCTCCGACCCGGTAACATGGAACGTCGGTGCGTTCACGCGTGCCTGCACGAAGTGTGGTTACGAGTCAATCAGGTGTGACAAGCCAGGATCGCGGAGGACATGGCAAAGAAGGACGGCGCAATCGAGGTCGAGGGCCGAGTAGTCGAACCCCTGCCCAATGCGATGTTTCGCATCGAGCTGGAGAACGGTCACAAGGTGCTCGCCCACATCAGCGGCAAGATGCGGCAGCACTACATCCGCATCCTCCCCGAGGATCGCGTCGTGGTCGAGCTGTCTCCCTACGACCTCACACGCGGGCGAATCGTCTACCGCTACAAGTAGTCAAGAGTCCCCGGTTCCTCGTGAGCCGGGGATCAACCATGTCCGAGGTTCGACGCGTTCGCGCGTGACTCTCGGACGCGACCAGGAGATCGAACAGACGTGAAGGTCAAGCCGAGCGTCAAGCCGATCTGCGAGAAGTGCAAAGTGATCCGCCGTAACGGCCGGGTCATGGTGATCTGCGACAACCTGCGCCACAAGCAGCGTCAGGGCTGATCAACCCCCTCTCGAAGATCTACTTGGCTCCACATGCCAGAAGAAGACCTCCCAGCACCAGCTGCCCACACGCGGGTAGTACACCCCCGGCCGCGGAGGCCGGGGCCCCGAGCACCACATGTATGGGGACGGACTGGGAGCAGACCTCCGCACGAATGAAGGAAAACGCCACATGGCACGTCTAGCCGGTGTGGATCTTCCGCGCGAGAAGCGCATGGAGATCGCACTCACCTACATCTACGGCATCGGCCGTACCCGTTCGCAGGAGATTCTCTCCGCCACGGGCGTCAGCCCCGACCTCCGGAGCAAGGACCTCACCGACGAGGACCTGACCAAGCTCCGCGAGTACATCGAGGAGTCGCTCAAGGTCGAGGGCGACCTGCGCCGCGAGGTGCAGGCCGACATCCGTCGCAAGATCGAGATCGGCTGCTACCAGGGCCTTCGCCACCGTCGTGGTCTGCCCGTCCGTGGACAGCGCACGAAGACCAATGCGCGCACCCGCAAGGGACCGAAGCGCACCATTGCCGGCAAGAAGAAGGCGAAGTAATGCCCCCGAAGTCACGCACCTCCGGTCCGAAGAAGACCCAGAAGACGCGCCGCAGGGACAAGAAGAACGTCCCGCACGGCAGCGCTCACATCAAGAGCACGTTCAACAACACGATCGTGTCGATCACCGACCCGTCGGGCAACGTCATCTCGTGGGCGTCCTCGGGCCACGTGGGCTTCAAGGGCTCGCGCAAGTCGACTCCGTTCGCCGCTCAGCTCGCTGCCGAGAGTGCCGCGCGCAAGGCGCAGGAGCACGGCGTCAAGAAGGTCGACGTCTTCGTGAAGGGTCCCGGCTCCGGCCGCGAGACCGCGATCCGTTCGCTCCAGGCGGCAGGCCTCGAGGTCGGCACCATCTCCGATGTCACCCCCCAGCCGCACAACGGCTGCCGTCCGCCCAAGCGCCGTCGCGTCTAGCGGGAAGGAAGTAACAGAACATGGCTCGTTATACCGGACCCATCACCCGCAAGTCGCGTCGACTGCGCGTCGACCTCGTCGGAGGCGACCAGGCCTTCGAGCGTCGCCCGTACCCGCCCGGCCAGCACGGCCGCGCGCGTATCAAGGAGAGCGAGTACCTGCTCCAGCTGCAGGAGAAGCAGAAGGCACGCTTCACCTACGGCGTCATGGAGAAGCAGTTCTCGCTGTACTACAAGGAAGCGAACCGCCTCAAGGGCAAGACGGGTGAGAACCTGCTCCGCATCCTCGAGACGCGTCTCGACAACGTCGTCTACCGTGCGGGCCTCGCTCGCACGCGTCGTCAGGCACGCCAGCTGGTCACGCACGGCCACTTCTTGGTCAACAACAAGAAGGTCGACATCCCCAGCTACCGCGTCTCGCAGTACGACATCATCGACGTCCGCGAGAAGTCGCTGAGCACGCTGCCGTTCCAGATCGCCCGTGAGACCTATGGCGATCGTCCCGTTGCCGGTTGGCTGCAGGTCGTTCCGAACCGTCTCCGCATCCTGGTCCACCAGGAGCCGGAGCGTTCGCAGATCGACATCCCGCTGACCGAGCAGCTCATCGTCGAGTACTACTCGAAGTAAGGCGCTTCGCGCCTCGTGCGCCTCTTGCGTATCTCCGGATACGCAAAAGGCGCACGGGGCCGTAGGCCACATCCCGAGCGTCAAATAGCGGACGCTCTTCCCAGGAGGACATCAATGCTCATTTCTCAGCGACCCACGCTGACCGAAGAGGTCATCGCTGACAACCGCTCGAAGTTCGTCATCGAGCCCCTCGAGCCTGGCTTCGGGTACACCCTCGGCAACTCGCTTCGCCGCACGCTTCTCTCGTCGATTCCCGGCTCTGCTGTCACCAGCATCCGTATCGACGGCGTTCTGCACGAATTCACCACGGTCCCCGGTGTGAAGGAGGATGTCACCGACATCATCCTGAATCTCAAGGGTCTCGTCGTGTCCTCGGAAGAGGACGAGCCGGTCACCATGTACGTCCGCAAGCAGGGCCCCGGCACTGTCACCGCAGGCGACATCGTTCCTCCGGCCGGCGTCACCGTGAACAACCCGGATCTGCACATCGCGACCCTGAACGACAAGGGCAAGCTCGAGATCGAGCTCGTCGTCGAGCGTGGCCGCGGATACGTTCCGGCTGTTCAGAACAAGGCGTCGGGCGCCGAGATCGGCCGTATCCCGGTCGACTCGATCTACTCGCCCGTGCTGAAGGTGACCTACAAGGTGGAGGCCACCCGCGTCGAGCAGCGCACCGACTTCGATCGGCTCGTTCTCGACGTGGAGACCAAGAACTCCATCACCGCGCGGGACGCGCTCGCCTCGGCGGGCAAGACCCTGGTCGAGCTGTTCGGGCTTGCCCGTGAGCTCAACGTCGAAGCAGAAGGCATCGAGATCGGACCCTCGCCCGCCGAGGCCGATCACATCGCATCCTTCGGTCTGCCGATCGAGGACTTGGACCTCACCGTCCGGTCCTACAACTGCCTCAAGCGCGAGGGTGTTCACACCGTCGGCGAGCTGGTCGGCCGTACCGAGTCGGATCTGCTGGACATCCGTAACTTCGGACAGAAGTCCATCGACGAGGTCAAGGTCAAGCTGCACTCGCTCGGCCTCTCGCTCAAGGACAGCCCCGCGACGTTCGATCCGAGCACTGTCGCCGGATACGACGCCGCCACCGGTACCTGGAGCGACACCGACACCGCCGTGAGCGATGCCGACGGCGCCGAGCAGGACTACGCCGAGACCGAACAGCTCTGACGCACTCGCGTCCCGAGCTCTTGATCAGGAGAGATTGACATGCCCAAGCCCACCAAGGGTCGCCGTCTCGGCGGATCGGCGTCGCACCAGAAGGCGATTCTCGCCAACCTGGCCACGGCGCTGTTCGAGCACGGACGGATCACCACCACGGAGTCGAAGGCCAAGCGCCTCCGCCCCTACGCCGAGAAGATCATCACGCACGCGAAGGCCGGCTCGCTGGCTCACCGTCGTGAGGTCATGAAGGACATCCGCAACAAGGACGTCGTTCACACTCTGTTCGCAGAGATCGGCCCGCACTTCGCCGAGCGCGCAGGCGGCTACACCCGCATCATCAAGACTGTCCCCCGCAAGGGCGACAACGCTCCTCAGGCCATCATCGAGCTCGTTCGCGAGCAGACGGTGTCCAACGAGGCGGACCGTGCTCGTCGTGTCCAGGCATCGCAGGCCGCGCCTGCCGCCACGAACGACGAGACCGCCGCTGACGAGGCTGCATCCGATCAGAACGTCGTCGAGGCCGTCGAGGCCGAGGCAACCGACGCTCAGGTCGAGAATGCAGACGCCGTCATCGAGGGTGTCGAGGCAGAGGACGCTCACGCGGCCAACGCCGATGAGGCAGACAAGAAGTAAAAGTGTCCTCGGACTCTCTGGGCGAGCCCGTCACCCCTTCCGGGGGTGGCGGGCTCGCCCGTTTGTCACATGGCTCCTCCGACGTCGTTCGACTGTGTCTCGACATCGCCTACGACGGAACGAACTTCGCCGGCTGGGCTCGACAACGCGACCAACGGACCGTGTGCGGTGTGCTCGAAGAGCGACTGTCCGCCATCTTCGGCACCCCACTCGAGCTCACCGTGGCCGGGCGGACGGATGCCGGCGTGCACGCCGAGGGGCAGGTCGCGCACGTCGACGTGCCGCGAACCGCGTTGGCCCGCATCGACCCTCGCGATCCCGACCGCGCACCCGACCCGTCGTTGCTGGTGCGGCGACTCGCGCGTTTCCTGCCGCCGGACGTCCGCGTCCTGCGCGTGACGTTCGTGTCCGACGATTTCGACGCCCGGTTCTCCGCACTGCGGCGCCACTACGCGTATCGACTGTCCACCGCGCCCTACGGAACTCCGCCCCTGCGAGCGGGTTTCGTGGTGCCATGGACCCGCACACTCGACGTGGCGGCGATGCAGGACGCGTCGTCGACCCTCGTCGGCCTCCACGATTTCGTCGCCTTCTGCAAACGCCGTGAGGGCGCGACCACTGTGCGAGAGCTGCAGCGCTTCGACTGGGTGCGGGACGGAGACGATCTCACCGCGCACGTGAGCGCGGACGCGTTCTGCTGGTCGATGGTGCGTTCCCTTGTCGGGGCGATGCTGGCTGTGGGTGAAGGACGCCGCGACCTCACCTGGGTACGCGGCCTGCTGGGGGCCGGTGCGCGGTCGAGTTCGATCACCGTGGCCCCGGCTCACGGTCTGTCGCTGGTGCGCGTCGATTATCCAGCCGATGCGGAGCTGGCCGATCGGAGTCGCACGACCCGGGCCACGCGCTCGTTGCCCGGTGCCTGCTGCGGCTAGCCTCTTCAGGCATGGCTCCTCTTCTCGGCGTGATCATCGGTTCGGTCCGGACGGGGCGTGTCGGCCCCACGGTGGCGCGGTGGTTCGTGCGCCGTGCCTCGGCGGACGGGCGGTTCGAAGCCCGAGTACTCGACCTCGCGGATGTCGTTCTGCCGATGGATCTCTCGGGTGGCCCCGGTGTCGACGAGCTGACCCGCTGGGTGGACGGCTGCGACGCCTTCGTGCTCGTCACTCCCGAGTACAACCACGGCTACCCGGCATCGCTGAAGCTGGCATTGGACTCGGTGAAGCTCGAATGGCGTGGCAAGCCGGTGGGTTTCGTCTCCTACGGCGGCACGGCCGGGGGAGTGCGCGCCGTGGAGCAGCTGCGCCAGGTGGTGGCGGAGCTGCACATGGCCTCCGTGCGCGACGCCGTGCTGTTTCCCCGAGTGAAGAAGGCGTTCGACGCGCACGGCGAGACGTCCGACGGTGCCGCGATCGATGGCGCACAGCGAATGATCGATCAATTGCTGTGGTGGTCAGAGGGCGCCGGGCAGCCCTACCCGCACGGCTGAGACCGGTCGCGAGAGACCTCGCGGTCGACCGATGGCCTCGGTCTCGGCCGCGGTGGTGACGAGCCGCAGAGTGATGCTCCGCGACGCCATCGTGAGAATCACCTCGTCGGTGACGTCCGAGGACTGGTCGATCACGATGTCGGTCGCGCCGGTCGACGAGGCCGGGTTCACCCGCAACACCGTTCCTGCTACCGGAGTCGGTCTGTCTCCGGCATGATCGGCGACCACGAGATCCACCGCGGTGTCGGACTCGACGTCCGACACGGGAGTCACCACCGAGAGGGTGCCCGAATCCGCGACCGCGACGGCGAGATGGCGCCATGCATGGGGTCGGTCGGTCATCACCAGGACCACCGCGCCGACGGCCACGGAGCGGAAGACGATCTGGTGGACCACGTACAGCTCGCCGTGGACGTCGACGGTGTGGACGTCCCTGCCGAACAGTCGCGCGGTGACCGTGGTTCCGTCGGAGTCGACACCGACGACCTGACCGTATCCCGCGACCGGCAACGCGAGAGTGCCCCACTGCGCAGCCTCGACGGGGTGCGTGGGCGTCGCCGGCCGGGCGGACGACACGAGAATGTCCTCGAGACCGTGTCGATGCAGGCCGTCGAGCGTTCTGGATCCCGCGACCCGGATCGATCGGCGCTGCGGCACGTCGGCCGACAGGTAGCCGTACGTCGCCGTCGCAGCGGTGGTGGTGGTCGAGAGGGTCGCCCGGACGGCGAGACTCGTGACGTCCGCGTCGTGATCGCCGATCGAGTCGACCGCCGCCGCGTTCCAGGCGGACGGTGGGAGCGACCGGGTGCGCCAGGTCGATCCGCCGAGCCGGGCGAAGCGCCACTGCGGACGCACGTGACGGAGGGGGGCCCCGCTCGTCACCAGGAGATCCGCTGCACGAATCTGATCGGCGGTGAGAAGGTTGCCCACGAGACGATGGGTGCGCATGACGTGCTGCAGTCGGGCCATGGTCGTGGCCAGCATCTGCACCGACCCCGCAGCAGCTCCGCCCCGGCGTGCTGCGGCCGGCGCACCCTCGTGGACGTCGGTCGAGAGGGAGAGGAAGGTTCGCCGTCGCGCCACCGACGCCAGTGGTCCGGCCATGGACAGGTATGCGTCCGCGGCGCGACGACCCCGAACCGGGCGCGTGCCGATGGAGGAGACACCCAGGTGGGTGGGCGCGTCCGTGCACTGCGACAGTCGGTCGACGAGGTCGCGGAGCGGCACCACCGCATCGGGTGTCGCGCCGCGTGAGCCGACCGTCGACCATCCGCTCGCAGCCGGTTCGACGACGAGTTCCGCGACGATCGTCAGGTCGGATCCGTTCCACACCACTCCGATCGGACCGCCGGGACGGTCGAACGACAGCACCGTGCGCGCGGGTACCGGGCGACGCGCGAGAAGCCGCAGCCACGTCGAGACGTGACCTACGACAGGACGCCCGTCCCGGGGGAGGCTGAGTCCGATCATGACGACCACCGCGGCCGTGATCGCCCATCGCGCAGGCACTCCCGACGTCGTCAGGGCGACGGCCACGCCGAGCGCCACCGCTTGCGACACCACGACGTCGCGTGCGGCCGTCATCCCCGGGCGACTCTCGGACATCGTGGCTCCTTCTCTGTGGTCGATGTACTGTGCCCTCACGCGGGACTCCTCCATCGGGTCCTGCGTGTCCGGCGGGGGGCCGGGCCGCGTCGCAGCGGCACCGAGGGCAGGGGATCTCGATGGCAGGAACACCGACAACGCGATGGCAGATCGGCGCGCATCGGTTCTCGATGAGACGGCTCGATCACGCACTGGTCCTGGGCGACACGTCGATGCGGCACGAACCTCTGCGATCGACGGCGCGGGCCTCCGCGGTCGGCGTCGTCGTGGCGGTCCTGATCCTCGCCGGTTGTGCGGCTCTCGCCTTCGTCCGACCGGCCGCACGTATCGGTGATGCCGTGATCGTGCTGGACGACGAGAGCGGCGCTCTGTACGTCGTCGAGGACGACACGCTTCACCCCGCGTCCGATCTGGCGTCCGCCCGGTTGTTCGTCGGACGGCCGGACGAGCCCACCGCGGTCGGTCCGGACGAGATCGCTCGACGTGCTCGAGGCGCCGCGATCGGCATCGGCGGTGCCCCGCAGGCACTTCCCGTCACGACGGGTGCGATGGTCTGGTCCGTGTGCGAGGAGTCGGGCAGTGGCACGACCGATGTGACCGTCGAACCGGTGGGGACGCAGTCCGTGGCACCGCGTCGCGTGCTCGACCCCGACGACGCGCTGGTGTGGCGACGGGACGGCGTCGACTACCTGGTGCACGGACAGGTGCGCGCACGGGTGGACTTGCAGAACACCGCGGTGACCCGAGCCCTCGGCCTGGAGGACGCGGTGCCCACTCCGGTGTCCGCGGGGCTCTTCGACGCGGTGCCCGAAGCGCCGGAGATCGTGACTCCCGGGGTGATCGGGTCGGGCGCTGCTGCCCCGTACCCGATCGGGGGTCGGCCCGTCGGATCCGTGGTGACGGTCGATCTGGGGGACCGCAGTGAGCACTACGTCGTTCTGCAGGACGGCGTGCAGGCGATCGGAGCGGCCACGGCGCAGCTCCTGCGCTTCTCCGATTCGGCAGGCCGGGTGGGTGTCGACGCCGTCCCGCCCGACGTGATCGCTCGGGCTCCGAGAACCGCTGCTCCATTGGCGGTCGACACGTTCCCGGAGCGACCACCGACCATCGTGACGGGCGGCGACGCCACCTGCGTGGAGTGGGTCGGTCCGGACGAGTCGACGGGTCGCGGTGCGGAGACGAGGATGACGATCGGCGCGACGGCCGACGCGCGCGCCGTGTCGCTGGCCGGGGCGGACGGTGCAGGGGATGCGTTGGACACCTTCTTCGTGGCACCGGGGTCCGGCCTGTACGTCGCCACCACCGGGCAGGCGGCCGACGACCCACGCCGCGATTCCGCCTTCTACGTCGCCGACGCGGGGACCCGCTTCGGCGTCCCGTTCACGCAGGACGCGCAGGCGCTCGGGCTCGGCGATCCGGCACCGGCGCCGTGGCCCGTCGTGGGACTGCTGCCGCCCGGTCCGGCGCTGACCGTCGATGCGGCTCGAGTGGGTCACGACGGGTCCTGACGCCGGACCACCGCGCGTACCGCCAGTGCGCCGCAGACGAGCAGCAGGATCCCGACGGAGGACGCCAGGGCGAGTAGTGCGTCGCGACGGTCGGTGACCGGCGGTGTGGTGCGAGGGGACAGTCGTACGGACGCGTCGTCACCCCGTGCGACCGCGCTGCCCGTCACCGCCGCGACCGGATCCAGACTGCCGTGGCCGACAGCCGAGTCCCAGTCACCTGCCGGTGAGTGCGCCGTCGTCACGATGCGGTCGATGACGTCCGCCGCGGACAGCTCCGGATGACGCGCTCGCACCAGGGCTGCCGTCGCGGAGACGAACGGGGTGGCGAAACTCGTTCCCGTGAACGCTGTTCGGCGTCCCTCGTCGTCGAGGGTGCCGTCGGCCAGGCCGGCACCCGTGATACCCAGGGAAGTGACCTCGGTACCCGGAGCCGCGACGTCGACCCACGGCCCGTTCAAGCTGAACGACGACGGCCGCCCGTCCGGGTCCAGCGATCCCACGGTGAGGACGTACTCGTCGAACCACGCCGGCGACGCGAGAGTCACCGGCAGCGCCGTGTCTCGTCGATCAATGCCGCGGGTGAGGTCGTTCTGTGTCCGGCACCGACGGCCGTCCAGATTCCCTGCAGCAGTGACGATCACGGCGTCCTTGTCCACCGCCGCGTACTGCACCGCAGCTCCCAGCGCGCCGTCGCCCATCGACGATCCAGCGCTCGCGCAGGCGACCTCCGAGATGTTGACGACGTCCGCGCCCGCGTCGACAGCGGTGCGAATCGCCGCGGCCATCGACTCGACGTCGCCGTACCCCGCGGAGGTGGAACCGTTCTCGTCGGCCTCCCGCTCGGAGGACGTCGCGGCGAAGGCTGCACTGGACTGACGAATCGAGAGGATCGTGGCGTCCGGCGCTCCGCCGGCGAAGCCGGAACCCGGGGCAGGCCGAGCAGCGATGAGCCCCGCGACGACGGTGCCGTGAGCATCGCAGTCCTCGAGCCCGTCGCCCGTCGAGACGTAGTCGCCGCCCGCGCGCAGAGTCGGAAGGAGGGGATGTGGTGCGACGCCGGTGTCGATGACGGCGACGATCTGACCGGCGCCTCGGGTCAGGCTCCACACGTCCGAGAACCGGAGCGTCCTCTGAGCCGCGGGTACCACCGCCGTCACGGGCACCTCGGAGACGGCCGCGCACCGCGTGCGCTGCTCGGTCGGTTCGGACGGGGCCGCGGCAGCCGGCTCGGGGAGCAGTCCGGGGTCGATCATCGGTGTGTCCGCAGCTGCTGTACCCGCCGTGGGCACGGCCAGAACGACCACGGCTGCGACGAGACATGCGGCCGTCCTGCCTGGTCGCCGCTGGCTCGTCACAGGCCACGCGCTGCCGAGTACGCCCCGACGACGAGACAGACCAGGGGAACGATCGAGACCACGACGGCGAGTTCGCCCAGTTCAGCGGCCCGGCGCGCGACGGGGGAGAACCGCCGACCGGGCGCGACGACACCGATCAGGATCGCGAGGACCCCGACAGTCACCGCCGCCCCGGTCCACCACGGCCAGAGGTCGGGACGTGTGGACGCACCGACTGCGAGGACGACGAGGACGGCCGCGACACCCGCGGTGACAGCGACGGCGCAGCGCAGACGATCGACGCCCGCGCGGCCTCGGCAGCACAGAACGAGGGCGATCGCGGCAGCGGTAGCGAGTCTGCCGGGATCGACGGTCGCGGCGATGTCGTGCGTGGCCACGACGATCGCTCCCACCGAGGCGAGCAGGGACAACCCCGTGGTGTAGCCGGTGAGGTACTGCTGAGCCGTGCGAGCTCGTTCCGCGACGACACCGACGTCGGCGAGTGCGGATTCGTGTGCGGCGACGAGGGCGGCCTCCGACGGCCGCGTCGGCGGTCCCTCGTGTCCCGGATGGTCGAGACGAGCGCCGGCATCGGCGAGTGGCACCGGGGGAAGGCGTATTCCGGCTCGTGCGGCCGACAGTCGAGGGGCGCGGGTGAGCGCCAGGGTGCACACTCCGGCGGTGATCGCCGCGATCGTCACGGTGGGCACGTCGCTCAGCGCCTCGACAGCAGCGGCGACGGCGCCCACGAGGCTCACCGTCGACACCGCGGTGAACGTGGCGCGACCCTCGCGGGCGGCGATCATCGAGGTGACGACGGAGGCCGCCGCGCTCAGCGCGAACCCGAGCACCGCGTCGGCCGCGGCATCCTGGCCGGGAACGAGCATCGTGCCCGCGGCGAACGCGAGGAGACACCCGGCGGACCTGAGCCCGAAGCTCAGGGCCGAGGGGACGCGCGCCGCGGTGCACACACACGCGGCCACGACGGTGAGCAGCGCGAGGACGGCGAGACTCGCCGCCGCAGGGACTCCGCTCGTTCTCGTCGCGGTCCATCCCGCGGCCGCCAGGGCCGCCGACGACACGACGGTGGCTGCGACGACCGAGTCGGACCGGGTCCACGAGCGGCCGTTGCCGAGGACGGCCACCGCCTCCGTCAGATCGTCGAAGACCGGCGGTGACGACTCTCGTCCACGGTGGAGAACCAGGACGTCGCCGTCCCGAACGCCGTTGTCCAGCAATGAGAGACGTGCGTCGAGAGGCACTCCCACCATGGTGGAGAGCGACCGTGGGCCCGGCGGAGATTCCGAGCCGGCGCGCTCGTCGATCAGCGCCGTCAGCGCGGGCACCGTCGCGGCGACGGCGACTCCGCCGGGTACCGAGACGTCCACCTCGACGTCCCCCGTGATCACGGTGATGCGCAGGATCGCCGAGTCGATCCGGCGTACCGCGGATTCGCGCGTCGTGGACATCGGCGCAGCGGTCGGCGCGATGGTCATCGAAAGTCCCCCCGAACTTCTTCTCGCGGTCGCACCGCGGGTCGTGCGAGCACTATAGGTCAGTTCGGTGACATCGCCTCGCGATATGCACAGGCACGAGGGTTCGTCCACAACCCTCGTCGTCTTCCCTCCCGGTCGTCGGCGTCCGGCGTTACGGTCTGACCCGACTCGCCGAACGGGGTGGCGAGCCACTGGGGGGTGGACGTGGTGGTCGGACGTGAGGGCGAGTACGCGACGGCGGTGGACACGCGGGTGGTCCAGGGTCGATCGCCGCGTGAGGACGCGCCGCGGGTGCCGGGCGGCACCGTCGAGATGGAGCCGCCGCCGGAGATTCCGCGGGTGGTTCCGGGGAACCCGCTCCTGAAGATGCTGCCGCTGGTCATGGTGGTCGCGATGGTCGGCATGGTGGCCCTCATGATCACGTCGGGCGCGGCCGCCAACCCGATGACGCTGCTCTTCCCGGCCATGATGGTGGTGTCCATGCTCGGGATGTTCGCCGGGGGAGGCCGCGGTGGCGGGCCCCGGACGGCCGAGCTCGACGAATCGCGCAAGGACTATCTGACGTATCTCGGTGGGATGCGCGAGCGAGTCCGGTCGACGGCGTCGGCGCAGCACGAGGCATTGGCCTTCTCCCATCCTGATCCGTCGATGCTGTCCTCGTTCGCCGGAACCTCGCGCATGTGGGAGAGGCGGTCGACCGACGACGACTTCGTCCATCTGCGGGTGGGCGTGGGCGACCAACGACTCGCCACTCGTCTCGTCACACCGGACACGGGTCCGCCCGAGGGCCTCGAGCCGGTGTCGGCCGCCCTCCTGCGCTCGTTCGTCCGGGCCCATTCCATCGTGTCGGACCTTCCCACCGCGGTCTCGTTGCGCGCCTTCTCTCAGATCGGTGTCGACGGCCCCGTCGAGTCGGCGCGAGCGCTCGTACGCTCGATGGTATTGCAGGCATGCACCTTTCACGGACCGGACGACCTCTCTGTGGTCGTCGTCGTGGACGACCGCACCGCGGCCACGTGGGACTGGACGAAGTGGTTGCCGCACCACGGGGACGAGACGACGTCGGACGGTGGCGGGCGACGGCGGCTGACCTTCGGATCGTCGGCGGAGGCAGCGCGGGACCTCGCCGTCCCGGCGGCAGACTCGTCGTCCGGTACGCGGCCCCATCGCATCGTCGTCGTGGATCGCGGTGTCGAGGACGGTGTCGAGCATGCCGAGGCGTGGGAGACCGTGACGAGGGGCGAGGACGTGACGGTCCTGACCGTGTCCGGTGTGGGCCGGGACGGCGCCGCGGATCGCACACTCGTCCTGGTCGTCGGCGACGGCGCAGACGGGCCGGCGCTCGGCGCACGGAGCGCGGCCGGAGTCGAGATGTTCGGTACCGCGGACGGTGTGGACGTCGTCACCGCCGCCGTCGTGGCGCGGGGACTCGCTCGATTCCGGACGGCCGACACCGTCGTGCGGGCGGAGGGTGGCCCGCGCGTCCGAGCATGGGAACACCTGCCCGGCATGACGTCTCCCGACAGTCTCGACCCCAGCGTCGCCTGGTCCTCCCGGTCCGGGCGGTCGAGACTGCGTGTCCCGTTCGGACTCGACGACGACGGTCGCGTCGTCGAGCTCGACCTCAAGGAGGCCGCCGAGGGGGGTATGGGACCGCACGGACTTTGTATCGGCGCCACGGGATCGGGAAAGTCGGAACTGTTGCGGACCCTGGTGCTCGGACTCGTCGCGACGCACCCGCCCGATGTCCTGAATCTCGTCCTGGTCGACTTCAAGGGTGGGGCCACGTTCCTCGGACTGGAATCGGCGCCTCACGTCGCGGCCGTCATCACCAATCTGTCCGAGGAAGCGCAGATGGTCGAGCGGATGCGCGACGCGCTCGCGGGCGAGATGACTCGACGGCAGGAACTGCTCAGAGCCGCCGGCAATTACGCGAACGTCTCCGACTACACCCGTGCGCGCGAGGGTGGTGCCGCACTCGCGCCTCTTCCGGCGCTCTTCGTCGTCGTCGACGAGTTCTCCGAACTGCTGACCCGGTTCCCGGAGTTCGCCGAACTCTTCGTGGCGATCGGCCGACTCGGACGCTCGCTGCACATCCATCTGTTGCTGGCGAGCCAGCGGCTCGACGAGGGTCGGCTGCGCGGACTCGACAGCCACCTCTCCTACCGCATCGGCCTGAAGACGTTCTCGGCCTCCGAATCTCGATCGGTACTGGGTGTCGCCGACGCGCATCACGTGACCGGGGGTCCGGGAGTGGGATTCCTCAGAACGGACTCCAGTGAGCTGGTGCGCTTCACCGCGATGTACGTCTCGGGTCCCCGTGAGCGGAGCGACGGGCCGGCGGCATCCTCGGTCGGAGTCGGCTCGACCGTGCCCCGTCTCTTCACTGCGGCACCGGTGCCGCTGCTCGACGAGACCGTCCTCGAACCGGCGGGCGAACCACCGTCTCCGTCCGAGTCGTCGGACGGCGGAACAGTCCTCTCCGCCGTCGTCGCGCGGGTGCGCGGTCACGGGCGTCCCGCACACCGCGTGTGGCTACCGCCGCTCGACCGGCCCGTCACACTCGACTCGGTGTCACCGGACACGGCACTCGACGGCGACCGGCCCGACGCGGCGGGGTCACTGCGCGCCGTGGTCGCACTCGTCGACCGGCCGTACGACCAGCGGCGCGACGCACTCGAACTCGACCTCACCGGTGCGTCCGGGCACGTCGCGGTCGTCGGTGGGCCGCAGTCCGGCAAGTCCACCGCGCTGTGCACGCTCGTCCTCGATCTGGCTCTGCGGTACTCCCCGCACCACGTGCAGTTCCACGTCCTGGACTTCGGCGGTGGATCCGTCGGACGTCTGGTCGGCCTGCCCCACGTCGGATCCGTCGCGGTCCGCTCGGAAGCGGACGCCGTGCGACGCATCGTCGCCGACGTGGTCGGAACCGTTCGACGCCGCGAGGAGTCGTTCCGCACCGGCGAGATCCGGTCGATGGCCGACGTACGGCGGAGGCGAGAATCGGACGGCGACGGTGCACCGCAGTTGCCGGACATCGTTCTGGTCGTCGACGGGTGGAGCACGATCAGAGCCGAGTTCGAGGCTCTCGAACCGTCCCTGCACCAGCTGGTGTCGAGCGGACTGTCGTACGGGGTGCACGTCGTCCTCGCCGCGAGTCGGTGGGCCGAGCTCCGTCCCGTGGTGAAGGATGCCGTCACCACGAGACTCGAACTGCGCATGGGTGATCCGTCGGACTCGGACATCGGCAGAGCGCGGGCGATGCACGTCCCGACGCGTCGACCCGGTCGAGGCATCACCCCGGACGGATTGCATCTGCTCGTCGCGCTTCCGCGCGTCGACGGCACAGCCGACACGGACGATCTCGGTCACGGGACCGACCGCGCGATCGCCGAGTCGGTCCACCGGTGGCGGGGTGACGCACCGACGCCGCCGGTGCGACTGCTACCGCGGCGACTCGAGCGCGACGACCTTCTGTCGTCCGTGTCGGCGTGGTGGCCACCGTCCGCCTCGGGGACGTTCGTCGGCACCGTCCCGGTGGGTGTCGACGAGAACGATCTCGCGCCGGTCGTTCTCGATCTGGCCGAGCATCCGCACCTTCTCGTCCTCGGCGATTCGGGCTGCGGGAAGACCAGTCTGCTGCGATCGATGTGCCGGTCGCTCGCGTCGGCAAACGACGCCGCGTCGCTGAGAATCCTCGCCGTCGACTACCGGCGAACCCTGCTCGGCGACATCCCGTCCGATCGGCTCGCCGGTCACGCGTCCACGGTCGAACAGGCCACGACGATGGTCGCCGAACTCGCGACGTACCTGCGTGCCCGCCGTCCGGGACCGGACACCACTCGTCGCGAACTTGCTGCGCGATCCTGGTGGACCGGACCCGAGATCGTCGTGGTCGTCGACGACTACGACCTGGTCGTCACGCCGCACGGAAACCCGCTGACCGAACTGCTGGAACTGTTGTCGCAGGCGCGGGACGTCGGTCTGCACCTCGTCGTCGCACGTCGGTGCGGCGGATCCGCTCGGGCGCTGTACGAACCGGTCCTGGCGAGGCTCAAGGATCTGGCATCACCGGGACTGGTGATGAGCGGGAGCCGAGAGGAGGGTGTCCTGCTCGGCTCCGTCCGTCCGACCGAACTCCCACCCGGACGCGGTGTGCTGGTCGGACGCGGAACGTCGGCACTGGTGCAGATCGCGCTGTGCGAGACCGCACCGGACGAGCAGTGACGTCGCCCGTCGGGCTCGTCACGACCGTGGACGCGGTGTGGTGTTCACGGTTCGGGGTGCTGTCGAGAACTCCCGCAGACGGTTCCGCGTCCGTGGACGTCCTCGGCCACATCGACGACCGCGTCGTCACCCTCGCCGACGGACAGGAGGTCGAGGTGTCGACGATGGTGTCCGACATGTTCACCGACGCCCTGCACCATGCGGGTGTGCACGGCGGGGACCACGACCTCGTGCTGGTGCACCCACCGCACTGGGGGGCCGTGCGCTGCAGCGTCCTCACCGCGGCCGCACGACCCCTCGCGCGCGACGTCCTCCTCGTGTCGTCGGCGCTCGTCGCACGAGACGCGGCGCAGTCGGCCCGCCCCTGCCCGTGCGGAGGAACACGCTGCCGCACAGTCGTTCTGGATCGCACTCCGCATCGCACCACGGTGTCGACAGTGGTGAGCACGGTCATCAGCAGCGACGTCGTGGACTGCGTCCTGACCGAGCCCACGATCGGAGGGGACGGTGCGCTCACGGTGTCCCGCACTCGTGCCGCGGTGGACGGTGCGCTGGCCGCCGCGGCGGCCTGTCGACTCGTCGTCCACGGCGCGGGTGACACCCTGCCGCGGGCCGTAATTGAGGAGATGAGCGACCTGACGGTGGTGACGGTGGACGACGAGGAGATGGCGGCAGCCGTGGTCCCCAGCGCGAGCGCGAGTCCCTTTCCACTTCCGCCCGTCACACCGTCCATACCGTCCACACCGTCCGCGCCGGCCGAGCCGACGCCCGGCAGAACGGGCGCGTGGCTGGCCGAACGAGCCGCCGCAGCGGCCGTGGACCGTCGGCGCACGACCCGACGCCCGATCCTGGTGGCGGCGGTGGCGACCACGCTGGTGTGCGTCAGTCTCGGGGTCGCGGCACTGACCAGCGGACGGTCGCCCGCGCCTGCGACGGAGCGACCACGCGCCGCGGAGCCGTCCATGGTCCCTGCCGGGCCCACCCGGTACACCGACCCCACCACCACGTCGACCGCTGCGACGACGACCTCGACTGCTCCCGCCGGAACCGACTTCTCGGTCGCGGGAACACACCTGACCGTGCCGGTGGGGTGGCATGTCGAGCCGGGTACGGAGCGGGTCGAGATCCGTCCCGACACACCCGCCGGCATGCGACTGGTGATGGTGGTCCGCGAACTCGGTGCGGGAGTCGGACTACCCGACGTGCAGGCCACCCTGTCGGCCGGGGTCGACGCCGCACCCGATCGCCTCGGCGGGCTCGATCGACGGTCGGACGTCGCCGACCGTCCCGCGCTCGTCTACACCGAGAAGGCGTCCGACGGCTCTACGGTCGCGTGGACGGTGATCGTGTCACCAGGGGAGCAGACGAGTCTCGGCTGCCAGAGCGCCGACGCCGCGGACCCCGTGATGGCAGAGGTCTGCACCGCGGTCCTCGCGTCCCTCGTCGTCGGCTGACGAGGTGGTGGAGACGGAACCGTTCGCCGAGTCGTCGCGTCGAAGAGGGTGCAGGGGAAGTTCCGGGTACCGGCCCGGATCACACCGAGGGGGGATCGAGAGACCATGTCGCAGATGAAGACCACCGTCGAGACGATGCACGTCACCGCAGGGAAGGTGGACCAGCTGACGCTCGAGATCAAGGCGCTGCTGGACCAGCTGCGTGGCGACGTCCAGGCGGTCGGAGGGAGTTGGGAAGGCGCGGCGGCGATCGCGTTCCAGAACGTCATGACCAGCTGGGACGGCAGCGCGAACAAGCTGCAACTGGCGTTGGGATCGATCGGGGACGCCATCAAGTCGAGCGGGACCGCCTACGGCGCTGCCGACGACGACAACACGCGCACCGTCACCGCCGCGGGCGGTTCGCTCAACCTCTGACCCGCCGATCATTCGATCTGCCCATCACTCACGTCAGGAAGGACGTTCACCATGAGATACGTGTTCGGTGCCATCGACCAGGTCACTGCTCAGATCGACGCCAAGCAGGCCACTCTGAACAGCAAGCTCGACGAACTGCGCCAAGTCATCTCGCCGCTGGTGGCGGAATGGGAAGGCACGGCGTCGGAGTCGTACCAGGACAAGCAGCGCCAGTGGGACTCGGCCGCCCTCGAGCTCAACCAGGTCCTCGAGGCGGTCGGCAGTGCTGTCGGTCAGGGTAACGCCGACATGCAGGCACGCGAGGCGGCGAACCGGGGAATGTTCGCCTGATCACGGACGGGGTGGGCAACCGGGGCGCAGGGGGTGTCCGGTTGCCCACCTCCGACGGTCCGTACGACTCCGGTCGGTGCGAGGCGGATACTGGACGTCGTCATGACACAGCCGGATCAGCCCGTCACCGACCCGAGCGACCGCGACCACGCGGCTCGGGCGATCGCCCGTGGCAGGGTCGCGGCGGAACGTGCGCTCACCGAGGCCCGCATCGTGTCGCTGGCACGACAGCACCAGGCCATCGTCGAAGGGTCGCGGTGGACCACCGACGACGACGAACACGATCCCGAGGGGTCGACCATCGCTTTCGAGCGCGCCGCCATCGCATCGATGTCGCGAGAGGCCCGGGAAGAACTGCGCGAACTCGACGACGCGGAGATGCGAATCGAGCGCGGCACCTACGGACAGTGCGAGGTCTGCGGCGGGGCGATCGCCGACGCCCGCCTCGAGGCGCTGCCCACTGCTCGCCGGTGCATCGACTGCACCTCTCGCCGGCGGTGACCGTGCAGGGTTCGACCGAGGGGTTTTGACCTGCCAGTACGTGGGCCGGTAAGGTACACCGTTGGCGTTCGGTACATCGAGTCGTCATGCACGACCGATACCGATCCCTCGGGTCTCCACTGGCCGCCGAGACGATCGACCACGCGCCTGGCCAGCACCATCAGCGATGAGACAAGGAAGTTCTGTGTCCACGTACAGCCAAAAGGCCGGGGATGTCACCCGGACCTGGCACGTGATCGACGCCACCGACGTCGTTCTCGGCCGCCTCGCAGTCCAGGCAGCAACTCTGCTGCGTGGCAAGCACAAGCCCACGTATTCCCCCAACCTCGACGGCGGAGACTTCGTCATCGTCATCAACGCTGAGAAGGTCGCGATCAGCGGCAACAAGCGGACCGACAAGTTCCACTACCACCACTCGGGCTTCCCGGGCGGTCTCCGCGCGCGCAGCATCGGTGAGGTTCTGGACAAGAACCCCGACCGCGTCGTGGAGAAGGCCATCAAGGGCATGATCCCCAAGACCAAGCTCGGCAACCAGATCGCCGGCAAGCTCAAGGTCTACGCAGGTCCCGATCACCCCCACACGGCTCAGCAGCCCGTCCCGTACGAGATCAAGCAGGTGTCCCAGTGACCGCTCCCGAAGAGAACGTCGTGACCGAGACGGCCGAAGAGACCGTCCCCATCGGTGACTCCGTCGAGATCGCCGACGAGTTCGTCTCCGTCGAGGAGCCCGAGGTCGTCGCCGACATCGAGGCTGCCGCTCGTCCCGCCATCTACATCGATCGCCCCGTCACCACGGTCGGTCGTCGTAAGGAAGCCGTCGTGCGCGTGCGCATGACCCCCGGCTCGGGCGACTTCAAGCTCAACGGCCGCACCCTCGAGGACTACTTCCCCAACAAGGTGCACCAGCAGCTCATCAAGTCCCCGTTCGTCACCGTCGAGCGTGCGGACGGCTTCGACATCGTCGCCCTCCTGCACGGTGGCGGCCCGTCCGGCCAGGCAGGCGCCCTGCGTCTCGCCATCGCTCGTGCCCTCATCGAGGTCACCCCGGACGATCGCCCCGCCCTCAAGAAGGCCGGCTTCCTCACGCGTGACCCGCGTGCCGTGGAGCGCAAGAAGTACGGCCTGAAGAAGGCTCGTAAGGCATCGCAGTACTCGAAGCGCTGATCTCAGCTCTTCTGGAGAAGCAGGCGCTCCGGCTGGTCCTCGGACCGCCGCGGGCGCCTGCTTCGTGTCACGGCACCTGCATTCGCTCCACCTGCTCGGAAGAGGTAACTGTCATGGCCCGGTTGTTCGGTACCGACGGAGTTCGGGGACTGGCGAACGAGGAGGTGACGGCAGACCTCGCGCTACGACTCGGCCGTGCCGCCGCAGCAGTGCTCGGTGTGGTCGACTCGTCGACCACCCGCCCCCTGGCCGTGGTCGGACGGGACCCGCGCGCGAGCGGCGAGATGCTCGAAGCCGCGATCGTGGCCGGACTGTCCTCGGCCGGAGTCGACGTCCTCACGGTCGGTGTCGTCCCCACCCCGGCCCTGGCCTACTTGACCGACGACAACGACGCGCAGCTCGGCGTCATGATCTCCGCATCGCACAACGCGATGCCCGACAACGGCATCAAGTTCTTCGCGGCCGGCGGCCACAAGTTGGACGACGACCAGGAAGACCGCATCGAAGCGTTGCTCGACGCGCCCGCCACCGGCCCTGTCGGTGCCGCCATCGGCCGCGTGCGACAGGCCCCGGACGCCCTCGCCCGCTACGAGAGCCACCTCGCGACCATCGTCACCCGTCGCCTCGACGGCATCACCGTCGTCGTCGACTGCGCTCACGGAGCCGCCTCGACCGCCGCCCCGGACGCCTACCGCGCCGCGGGCGCGACGGTGATCGCCATCAACGCCGACCCGGACGGCCTGAACATCAACGACGGATGCGGGTCCACCCACCTCGACGTGGTGCAGAAGGCCGTCGTCGAGCACGGCGCCGACCTCGGACTCGCCCACGACGGCGACGCGGACCGCTGTCTCGCGGTCGACGCGAACGGCGCCGTGGTCGACGGGGACGCCATCATGGCGATCCTTGCGATCGCGATGCACCAGCGCGGTGAGCTTCCCGACGACACGCTGATCGCCACCGTCATGAGCAACCTCGGACTGCACATCGCGATGCGTGACGCCGGAATCACGGTGCGCACCACCTCTGTCGGCGATCGCTACGTTCTCGAGGAACTGCGCGCCGGCAACTACGGACTCGGCGGTGAGCAGTCGGGGCACATCGTCCTGCCCGCATTCGGCACCACCGGTGACGGCGTGCTGACGGGCCTGCAGATCATGGCCAGGATGGCCGAGACGGGACGCACCCTCGAGGACCTCGCGTCCGTCATGCGCACGCTGCCCCAGGTGCTGATCAACGTGCCCGTGCAGGACAAGTCCGCCGCGACGTCGGCTCCGCTGGTGCAGGACGCGGTGACCCGTGCGGAGGACGAGCTCGGACGAGAGGGTCGAGTGTTGTTGCGTCCCTCGGGAACCGAGCAGCTCGTCCGCGTGATGGTGGAGGCGGACACCGCAGACACCGCTCGCCGACTCGCCGACCACATCGCAGATGTGGTCGGCGCCGTCGGCTGACGTCTCGGCCCGTCAGCCGATGAGGGCCTTGAGCTGCTCCACCTGGCCCACCCGGCCCGCGGTATCGGCCGCGATGGGGTGGATGTTCAGGGTGGTCACGCCCGCGGACTTGAAGGCGGCGAGGCGTTCCTTGACGTAGCTCTCGGTGCCGATCAGCGAGATCGACCGGACCAGCTCGTCCGGAACGGCGGCCGCGGCCTCCTCCTTCTTGCCGGCCAGGTACAGATCCTGGATCTTCTCGGCCTCCTCCTCGTAGCCGTACCGCACCGCGAGGTCGTTGTAGAAGTTCTTGCCCTTGGCGCCCATGCCGCCGATGTAGAGGGCCAACTGGGGCTTGATCCACGGCAGGAACTGGTCGGCGTCGTCGCCGATGGCCACGGCAGGGCTGGCGTACACGTCCAGCTCACCCAGTGACGGGTCGCGCTTCGCCTTGCCTGCCGCGAGCGACTCGCCCCACACCGACTCGGCCTTCTCCGGATGGAAGAAAATGGGCTCCCAGCCCTGGGCCAACTCGGCTGTGAGCGCGACGTTCTTGGGTCCGAGTGACGCGATGACGATCGGAATGTCAGCTCGCACAGGATGATTGATGAGCTTGAGGGGCTTGCCCAGACCCGTGCCCTGATCGGCGGGCAGGGGAATCTGGTAGTACTTGCCCTCGAACTGCACCTTCTCGCGGCGCCACACCTGGCGGCAGATCTCGATGATCTCGCGGGTGCGGCCGAGCGGGGCGTCGTACTTGACGCCGTGGAAGCCCTCGATGACCTGGGGGCCGGACGCGCCGATACCCATGACGAAGCGGCCACCGGAGACGAAGTCGAGGCCGGCGGCGGTCATGGCCAGCAGCGACGGTGTGCGGGTGTAGATCTGAAAGATTCCCGACGCCAGTTCGATGGTGGACGTCTTCGCGGCGAGGAAGCCGATCTGGCTCACGGCATCGAACGAGTACGCCTCGGGGATGAACACGATGTCCATTCCCGCCCTCTCCAGAGCCCCGACCTCCTCGACCGTCTCGCTGAATCCGCCCGAGTAGTTCAACTGCATACCGATGCGCATGGGGCTCCCTGATCGCCGAAGTGTGTGTTACTCACCTGTGAAATCGGAGGTTACCGGTCCTACCGGTTGTGCCGACCGACGGCTGCCGTTTCGCCGGGAACGCACGGGCGCGGTGATGCGTCTGATCCGTGAGGGTCGCGCTGTCGTGGGATCACTCGGGAGGGGAAGACATGAGCAGTGGAAGGTCGCCAGGCGGAACGGCGCTGGACGAGGGGGCGGCTCGAGAGGCGATCACGGCCCTCGAGGAGTCCGCGAGCGCCGTAGGAGTGTCCGCCGAGCGCGGTGTCGGCGGTCTGTTCGGTGTCGAGTCGGCGGGCCGGAACCACCGTGCGGAGGCCGCCGTCCTGCAGGACAGACTCGGGCGGCTGTCGGAGGGCCTGCGCTCCTGGTCCGAGGCCACCGCTGCGACGTCGGCCGCCCTCCGGGCATCGATCGAGGGCTCGGTGTCGCTCGACGATGTCACCGCCCTGCGCGTCGCGGCGCCGGGCGTGCCGGCACAACGAGGTGATCGGTGACCGCACCGGTGCCGCCCACGATCGACGGTCTGCTGGACCTCGGGAGCGAGGGCCTGACGTTCTTCGAGACGTTCCTCCCGATGGTCGGTGCGAGCGGTGCACCGATGAGTACCTCCCACGTCGCTCTCTGCGCTCGCTACGACGAGCAACGCGGACTCGATACCGAGGCCCTCCGGGCGGACGCGGACCGCCTCCGTGCCGCGGCGGCCGACGCGCGCGTGGAGATCGGTCGACAGTCCGCCGCAGCGGACGCCCTGGGGGAGGCCTGGTCGGGAGATGCCGCCGACGCCGCGCTCGACATCCTTCGACGGCAGTGCGCAAGGTCCGCCGGCCACGCCGATCAGCTCGAGGCGATCGGATCAGCGATGGCCTCCGCGTCGACGGGGTTGCACGCGATCGTCGAGGACAAGTCGATCGCCGCCTCCGCGTTCCGCGCCGACCAGGTGGACGGCCGCGACGCAGCGCAGGTCGCGGCCACCATCGCCGGCGCCGGAGGTCCGTCCGCACCGGACGCGGTGCGGACGCTGGCCTCGGTGTTCCCGGGTCTCGAGGCGATGCTGCTGTCCGCGTCGGATCCCGGCAGGCGGCAGGCCGAGGTCCTCGAACCGGTCGCGGCCCGATGCCGAGAGTGGTTGGACACCGTGTTCGTGCCGGCGATGACCGAGCGGGTGGCCGCGTTCGAGGAGCTGTGCGCCTCGACGGAGACCGCGGTGTCGGAGGTCTACGCGGCACTCTGCGCCGCCGCGGCGGACATCGACGACTCGCCGTGGCCGAGTGGTCACCGGTCCGTCGAGGACGACACGTGCGACTGTGTGGCGCCGGAAGGCACCGCGCCGGTTGCAGCCACCGCGCCCGCGTCGGTGCCGGCCGCCGCACCACAGCCGTCGTCGGTCGCCGTCGCGCCCTCTCCCGTGGTCGCGGAGCCGCCGACGACGCTGCCTGTCGCTCCCGTCGAGGATCGCTCGCCACTCGCCGACCTGATCGGACGGGCGGTGCGGGACGCGGTGACCGAGGTGGTGGCGACCGCGGTGCCGTGCGAACCACCGCCCGCCGAGGCGCCGAGGGCACCGGAGGCGGCGTCGACCGCGCCTACCGGGGACGTCGAGCGCGGTCACCTCGAGGCGGAGCTCGACGGTCGCGGGGTGAGTGTCGCCCTCGGCGCGGACGGGGCAGTGGACATCCGTACCCACGACGCGGCGGGGGAGTCCCGTCACTTCGCTCTCGCTGCAGGTCCTCTCGGACTGCCCGTTCTCACCGAGGTGATGGACGAGGCGGCGCCGGAATCGGAACAGCCGACAGAGCCGTCGTCCGAGGCCCCGAACACTGCGGAACGGGAAGCGCTGGATGACGAGGCAGTCGAACCGGAGGCAGCGGATCCGGCGACCCCGGTCGTCGAGCCCCCGGTGGTCGAGCAGCCGGTGGTCGAGCAGCCGGTGGTCGCACCACCGGACTGCATTCCCGTTGCTGCGGAATCCGGCGATACCGCGGAACCCGCAGTGCCGCAACCGGACGCAGAGCCGAGCGGTGAGGCCGCAGCATCCGGCGAGCCGGCTCGACCCGAGCTCGCGGAAGCCGGTCCGCTGTGAACTCGCAGAACACCGCGGACATCATCGATGCCGTCGTGCGGGAACACCGGCGGGCGACGCGGCGTGTGCGGACCCGTCTCGCGGCCATCGACCAGGAGGCTCGGCAGCGCTCGGAGGCCGTGCGGGTGGTGCCGCGTCGCGCGGGAGTGATCCTGCGATCGGCCACAGAGGCAGTGGCCGGCGACGAGGCTCCGCCGGCGGCGCCTCAGCGACCGGCGAGGTGGCTCAGCTGACGGATCGCGCTGACCTTCTTGGGGGCGTCCGCGGTCGGCGCGTTCGGGTCGACCACCTCGGTGCCCTTGACGACGGCGTCGGGATCGGAGAAGTCGGAGTACGTGTCGTCGCCCGCGAGGCGGTGCAGGAGGAAGCCGGTGAGCAGAGCCTGCACCGAGCGCCGAGTCTTCGGCTGGGCGTTGCCGACGCCGAGGAAGCTGAGCAGCTTCCGGCCCTCGACCATGCCGTCACCCTCCGACTTGTCGATCACGCGGAGCAGGGTGGGGCCACCGAGCGCATCGGCGAGCGCCACGGGCTCGGCGGTGAGGGAGTTCAGTTCGGACGGACTGCCGAGAACCAGAGCGGGCGCCGTGACCGCGTCGGCGATCCCGGGCGACAGGGCGCGCGGGGAGGTGGGCGCCGGATAGAGCGCACCGAGAGCGGCGACGTCCGATCGCTGAGCCGCGGCGATCACCGCGGCGCCGGCACCCATCGAGTGGCCCACCAGGCCGAGCTTGGCGGGGTGCACGCTGATGTCGCCGGTGCCCAGACGGATGCCGGTGCACACGTCGAGCGCGACGAGGAGATCCTGCGCCAGGGCGCTGTGGGAGGGCACCGGTCCGCGCTGCGTGTTCGGCGCGACGACGACGATGCCCCACGACGCGAGATGCCGCAGCGTCGAGTCGTAATGGGAGGCGCCGGTCATCCAGCCGTGCGCGAAGGCGATCGCCGGCAGGCCCGTGCCCTCACTGGGCGTGTAGATCACACCGGGCAGGCCCGCGAGAGCGAGGTCACCGCGCAGCACACGATGAGGACCCCGCTTGGTCAGGTCGGCGACCAACTTCTGCGTCTTCGGCACAGCACTGACCGTAGTCGACGCGGCGTTTCGCGATGCCGTCGACGTGCGGGCGGCCGGAGCGCCGTCCGCGCCGAAGTAGGCTGTCGTCCCATGTGCGGAATCGTCGGGTACGTCGGACATCGTCGAGCCCTACCGGTGGTGGTGGAGGCGTTGCGCCGGATGGAGTACCGCGGATACGACTCGGCCGGCATCGCCGTCCTGGACGGATCCGGGGGAATGGCCGTCGAGCGCAAGGCCGGAAAGCTGGCCAATCTCGAGGCCGAACTGGACGAACTCGGGCGGGACACCTTCGTCGGCACCAGCGGAATCGGCCACACCCGGTGGGCCACCCACGGACGGCCCACCGATCGCAACGCCCACCCGCATCGCGACCGCGCCGACCGCGTCGCCGTCGTGCACAACGGCATCATCGAGAACTTCGCTCCGCTGCGCGCCGAGCTCGAGAACGCCGGCGTGGATTTCCAGTCGGACACCGACACCGAGGTGGCCGTCCACCTGGTCGCCGCCGCCTACGACGACGGCCCCACGGCCGGAGACTTCGTCCAGAGCGCCCTCGCGGTGCTGCAGCGCCTCGAAGGCGCCTTCACGCTCGTGTTCACCCACGTCGATCACCCCGGCACCATCGTCGCGGCCCGTCGTTCCACCCCGTTGGTCGTCGGCGTCGGCGAGGGCGAGATGTTCGTCGGGTCCGACGTCGCCGCTTTCATCGAGCACACGCGCGACGCGGTCGAGCTCGGGCAGGACCAGGTCGTGGTGATCACGGCCGACGGCTACGACGTCATGAACTTCGACGGGTCCGAGGCCGAGGGGCGTCCGTTCCGTATCGACTGGGACCTCGCCGCCGCCGAGAAGGGCGGCCACGACTACTTCATGTTGAAGGAGATCCAGGAGCAGCCCGCGGCGGTGGCCGACACCCTCCTCGGACACTTCACCGACGGCCGCATCGTCCTCGACGAGCAGCGACTGTCGGATCAGGAGCTGCGCGACGTCGACAAGGTGTTCGTCGTCGCGTGCGGCAGCGCGTATCACTCGGGGCTGCTGGCGAAGTACGCGATCGAACACTGGACCCGACTCCCCGTGGAGGTGGAGCTGGCCAGTGAATTCCGTTATCGCGATCCGGTTCTCGACCGCTCGACGCTGGTGGTGGCCATCTCCCAATCGGGCGAGACCGCCGACACGCTGGAAGCGGTCCGGCACGCGAAGGAGCAGAAGGCCCGAGTCCTGGCCGTCTGCAACACCAACGGTTCCCAGATCCCGCGCGAGGCCGATGCGGTGCTCTACACGCGGGCGGGACCGGAGATCGGCGTCGCGTCGACCAAGGCCTTCCTCGCCCAGGTGACGGCCAACTACCTGGTCGGTCTGGCGTTGGCGCAGGCTCGCGGTACCAAGTACCCGGACGAGGTCGCGCGGGAGTACGCGGATCTCGAGGCCATGCCTGCGCTGGTGAAGAAGGTGCTCGAGACGGTCGAGCCCGTGCGCGCCCTGGCCCGAGAGCTGGCGTCGTCACCGACCGTGCTGTTCCTCGGTCGCCACGTCGGCTATCCGGTAGCTCTCGAGGGTGCGCTCAAGCTCAAGGAGCTCGCATACATGCACGCCGAGGGCTTCGCCGCCGGCGAGCTCAAGCACGGTCCGATCGCGCTCATCGAAGACGACCTGCCGGTGATCATCGTGATGCCGTCGCCGAAGGGCCGAGCGGTGCTGCACTCGAAGATGCTCAGCAACATTCGTGAGATCCAGGCTCGCGGCGCCCGGACCGTCGTGATCGCCGAGGAGGGCGACGAGACGGTGCGGCCGTTCGCCGATCACCTCATCGAGATCCCGGCAGCGCCGTCACTGCTGCAGCCGCTGTTGTCGACGGTGCCGCTGCAGGTGTTCGCCGCCGAGGTCGCGCAGGCGCGCGGCTACGACGTGGACAAGCCGCGCAACCTGGCTAAGTCGGTCACCGTCGAGTGATCAGGTCTCTCGGACGATGACGGTGCCCGTCATGTTCGGGTGCACCGAGCAGAAGTACGGGTACGTGCCGGGGTCGTCGAACGTCTGGCTGAACTGACCCGACGAGATCATCGGGCTGTGCAGCAGACGCGACGCCGCGTCGATGCCGATCACGTTGTGCGCGACACCGGTGTCGTCGAAGAACCACGTGACGGTGTCGCCGGGCGAGATGGTGACACTGGCGGGGGAGTAGGCCATCGCGGCGACCGTGACGACGTTCGGTCCGGTCGGACGTTCGGCGGCGGGGGCGTCCTCGGTGCACGACGTGAGTGACAGTGCCAGTGCGGCAGTGACTCCGATCGTCGCCGCGAGTGTTGTCAGGCGAGCCATGATTCCCACGGTAGACCTGCCGTGCATCGTGGCCGGTCGGCGCTACCGTGGGACGCATGCGCCACTTCCACACCGCCGACGAGGTGCGAGCGGCGGAAGCCCCGCTGCTGGCCCGACTGCCCGAGTACGCGGCGATGCGCCGCGCGGCCCACGGATTGGCGACGGTCGTCGCTCGTGAGCTCCGGGTCCGCACCGGCGGAGTGGTCGGCAGACGGGTGCTCGTTCTCGCCGGATCGGGGGACAACGGCGGCGACGCATTGTTCGCCGGTGCCGAACTACGCGGGCGCGGCGTCGCCGTGGAGGCACTTCTGCTCCGCCCCGATCGCGCCCATCCCGCCGCACTGGCGGCGTTCCGGGCCGCCGCGGGACGTGTCGTGACGCGCGCCGGCGACCCCGATCTGGTGATCGACGGCATCGTCGGCCTGTCCGCGCGGGGATCGCTCCGACCGGACGCGGCCGCGATCGTCGACGGACTCACCGCCCCCGTCGTGGCTGCGGACCTGCCGTCGGGTGTCGACCCGGACACGGGCGCCGTCGACGGTCCCGCCGTACGTGCCGCCGTGACGGTGGCGTTCGGCGCCTACAAGCCGGTGCACGTGCTCGCGAGCGCGCGGTGCGGCGAGCTGCACCTGATCGACATCGGCCTCGATCCGGACGCCGCGACGATCACCTCTCCCGACGACGGCGAGGTGGGCCGCGCGTGGCCGGTACCCGGACCCGCGGACGACAAGTACTCCCAGGGCGTCACCGGCATCATGGCGGGCAGCGAGAAGTATCCCGGCGCGGGCGTGCTGTGCACGGGCGCTGCGGTGGCAGCGACGTCCGGCATGGTCCGCTACGTCGGGCACGGCGGCGCCGAGGTGGTGCATCACTACCCGGAGGTGGTCACCGCCCGTTCGTTCGACGAGGCTGGACGCGTGCAGGCCTGGGTGGTCGGGCCCGGCTTCGGCACCGACGACGATGCGGCCGACCGGCTGCGCTCCGTCCTGGAGTCCGACGTCCCGGTCCTCGTCGACGCCGATGGACTGACCGTGCTGTCGCAGCGACCCGAGCTGCTGCGCGGACGATCCTCCGCGACCGTGCTGACACCGCACGCGGGAGAGTTCGAGCGACTCACCGGGTCCGCGCCCGGGCCCGATCGCGTCCGGTCCGTCCGCGCCCTCGCGGCCGACTGGAACGTGACGGTGCTGCTCAAGGGGCGAGCGACGGTCATCGCGGATCCCGACGGCACCGTCTCCGTCGACGATGCGGGATCGTCCTGGTCCTCGACGGCCGGGTCCGGCGACGTGCTGTCCGGCATGATCGGAGCGCTGCTCGCGGCGGGCGTACCGGCCCGTACCGCCGCGGTCATGGGCGCTCGCGCGCACTCGCGGGCGGCTGCGCTCGCCGCCACCGATCGAGGTCGGCGTACCGCTGCCCCCATCTCCGCCTCACCGCTGCTCCGCGCCGTTCCCGACGCGGTCGGCGACCTCCGCGCACGGGCCTGACACCCGCCACCGCACGTCGGTGCGGGGTGTCGATGGCAGAATGACGTCGGTGAACAGCGCGCAGGAGGTGCCGACGAGTCCGGTCGCACCGGCTCCGACTTCTCGCCCGCAGGCCGAGGCGCTGATCGATCTGGACGCCGTCGCGCACAACACGCGCATCCTGATCGAGCACGCCGGCGATGCTGCGGTGATGGCCGTCGTCAAGGCGGACGGCTACAACCACGGCGGAGTGGAGGTCGCTCGGGCGGCGCTCGCGGCCGGTGCTCGTGAACTCGGTGTCGCCACGGCGGCGGAGGCGCTCGCACTGCGCACTGCGGGCATCACGGCGCCGGTGCTGTGCTGGTTGCACGCCCCCGGCACCGACTTCACGGGACTGATCGACTCGGACGTCGAGATCGGCGTGTCCTCGCCCCGTCAGATCGCGGAGGTCGCCGACGCCGCACGCCGTGTCGGCCGTCCCGCCGTGGTGTCCCTCAAGGTCGACACCGGCATGAATCGCAACGGCGTGGGGGCGGACGAGTTCGACGCGGCCGTCGACGCCCTGGTCGCGGAGCAGCGTGGAGGCGCACTGCGCGTGCGCGGCCTGTTCTCCCATCTGGTCGACGCGGACGTGCCCGGCGATCCGATCAACGACCGGCAGAAGGAACGCTTCGACACCGCCGCGGACGCGATGGCCCGAGCGGGAGTGGCACCCGAGGTGCGGCACATCGCCAATTCCGCCGGCGCTCTGACCCGCCCCGACCTGGCCTACGACCTGGTCCGACCGGGCATCGCGCTGTACGGCCTGTCGCCGGCGCCCGATCTCGGATGGTTCGGACTGCGCCCCGTGATGACCCTGCGCGCCACGGTGGTCCTGCTCAAGCGGGTGGCTGCCGGCGACGGCGTCTCCTACGGTCACGAGTGGATCGCTCCCGTCGACACGACGGTGGCGTTGCTGCCCGTGGGTTACGCCGACGGCATCACGCGCGCCCTGAAGAACCGGTACGAGGTGTCGATCCACGGCGTGCGGTATCCGGCGGTCGGCCGGGTGTGCATGGACCAGATCGTCGTCGACCTCGGCCCCGGCCGTCCCGACGTCGCCGAGGGGGACACCGCGTACCTCTTCGGACCGGGCGACCACGGGGAGCCCACGGCCCAGGACTGGGCGGAGACGCTCGACACGATCAACTACGAGGTGGTGACCGGCATCCGCGGTCGAGTACGACGGACGTTCGCCGGAGGGGTCTCGTGATCAGCGCCCGTCTCGCCGGAATGGCCGGAGGCGCAGCGAGTATCGCGGCAGTGGCCGCCGTGGCCGGCATCACCGCGGTGCGGCGGCGGGTGGGCCCGCCGGTGCCCGACACCGGCCGGCGCGAGGACTTCGAGTCGATGGAGTTCGATCGCGGGTGCGTCGTCGCCAGCGGAGACGGTGTGCCGCTGGCGGTGCGCGAGGTCGGTCCACTCGAGGCGCCGCTGACCGTGGTGTTCGTGCACGGGTACTGCCTGCGCATGGAGTGCTGGCACTACCAGCGCCGCGAGCTCGCCCGCCGGTGGGGCGACGACGTGCGGATGGTGTTCTACGACCAGCGCGGTCACGGCAGATCCGGCGACGTCTCGCCGGACGAGTGCGACATCGCCCGCCTCGGCATCGATCTCGCCGACGTGATCCGGGCGGTCGCGCCGCGTGGGCCGCTGGTGCTGGTGGGCCACTCGATGGGGGGCATGTCGGTGCTCGCGGCCACGCGCCAGTTCCCCGACGCGGTGGCCGAGCGGGTGGTCGGCGTGGCGCTGATGTCCACCACCGCAGCGGGTCTCGCGCGTACCGGTCTCGGACGCAATCTCCAGAACCCGGCCGTCGACGCGTTCCGGCTCGCGGTGCGGACCGCTCCGGGTGCGGTCCAGTTCGGCCGCGGCGTCGTGCGCGGAGTCATCGCCCCGGTGCTGCGCGCGGCGTCGTTCGGCACCGAGGTCAGTCCCGCCCTCGAGGCGTTCGCCGAGCAGATGATCCACGACACCTCGGTGGTGACGATGGTCAACTTCCTCCAGGCGCTCGAGCTGCACGACGAACTGGAGGCGCTGCCCGTCATCGCGGACACGGCGACGCTGGTGCTGTGCGGCGACGACGACTGGGTCATCCCGTTCGACAAGTCGGAGCAGCTGGCCGACGCGCTCCCACACGCCGAGATGGTGCGGGTCCGCCGCGCCGGTCACCTGGTGCAGCTCGAGTTCCCCGACGAGGTGAACGACGCCCTGGACCGTCTGGTGCAGCGCGCTCGCGACGGACGGGTCCGAGCCGAACCGACGAGGCGAACCGTTGGCTGACGAGGGGCAGGCCGTCCTCTCGACTGCCGAGGACACCGAGCACCTGGGCGAGCGCCTCGCCGCGGAGCTCGAAGCGGGCGACGTCGTGGTGCTCGACGGCCCCCTCGGCGCCGGCAAGACGACGCTGACGAAGGGTCTCGCTCGCGGACTCGGTGTGCTCGGCCGCGTGAGCTCGCCGACGTTCATGATCGCGCGCACCCACCGCGCCGGCGGGGACACCGGCCCCGGGCTCGTGCACGTCGACGCCTACCGGCTGGGGCTCGGAACCGGCGCCTCGGCGATGGACGAGCTCGACGCCCTCGACCTCGACACCGAGCTGGCGGACTCCGTCGTCGTCGTGGAGTGGGGCGAGGGCATCGCGGAGGCACTCGCCGACCGGCACCTGCTGATCCGGCTGCGGCGCGAGCCGGAGTCCGACGTCCGTACCGCCACGTGGCAGTGGATCGGGTGAGCACGGGTAATCTGGATCCCCGTGCTGATACTCGCCGTGGACACTTCCACTCCCGCCGTGACGGCCGGGGTGGTGCGGCTCGACGACACCGGCCCGCAGCCCCTCGCGACGCGCGTCACCGTCGACGCCCGTAAGCACGCCGAAGTTCTCACCCCACACATCCTCGAGTGCCTCGCCGACGCCGGCATCACCGCGGACGACCTGTCCGCCGTCGTCGTCGGCACCGGACCCGGGCCGTTCACCGGCCTGCGCGTGGGCATGGCGACCGGAGCCGCCTTCGGTGACGCTCTCGGCATCCCGGTGCACGGTGTCGGCAGTCTCGACGCCATCGCCGCGGCCGTGCCCGGTGATCGCGAGGTCCTCGTCGTCACGGATGCGCGTCGCCGGGAGGTGTACTGGGCACGGTTCCGCGGCGCCGAGCGCGTGGCCGGACCGTTCGTCTCGCCCGCCGCGGACATCGTCGTGGGGGAGTCCACGGTGGTGGCCGGATCGGCACTGCACGTCGATCTGGTGGACCTCCCCGTGGAACCGGTCGAGAGCCCGTCCCCGGAATGCCTCGTCGCCGTGGCCGTGCAGGCGCTGCGCTCCGGCGCGGAGCCGACGGCGCTGGTGCCGCAGTATCTCCGGCGTCCCGACGCGGTGGCGACGGCCGATCGAGCGGCGAAGACCCGCGCATGATCGGCTCGGTCGAACCGATGCGCGTCGAGGACGCGGACCGGTGCGCGGAGCTCGAGGCCGTGCTGTTCCCCACCGACGGCCCCTGGCCCGCATCGGCGTTCGTCGACGAACTGCGAGGCCCGCACGTGCGGTACTTCGTCGTGCGCGAGGACGACCGGCGGGCCGTCGGGTACGCCGGGATCGCGTTGCTGGGCAAGGGCGACGACACCGAGTCCGAGGTCCACACCATCGGCGTCGATCCCGCCGCGCAGCGTCGCGGCGTCGGCAGGGCACTGCTCGACGCGTTGCTGCACGAGGCGGACCTGCACGGCGGTCCGGTGTTCCTGGAGGTGCGCACCGACAACGAGCCGGCCATCGAGTTGTACCGCCGGGCGGGCTTCGACATCGTCGGGACGCGCCGCCGTTACTACCAGCCCAGCGGTGCGGACGCGTACACCATGACCAGGCCCGCCCCGACTACGAGAGGTGGTCACCCGTGATCGTCATGGGTATCGAGAGTTCGTGCGACGAGACGGGTGTCGGCATCGTCCGCTACACGGGAGACGCGTCGGGCACCGGCACGTGCGAGATGCTCGCCGACGAGGTCGCGTCCAGTGTCGACGAGCACGCCCGCTTCGGTGGTGTCGTCCCCGAGATCGCATCGCGCGCGCACCTCGAGGCGATCGTCCCCACTATGCGACGAGCATTGACGCAGGCGGGCATTCGTCGCCCGGACGCTGTCGCCGTCACCATCGGACCCGGCCTCGCCGGTGCGCTCCTCGTCGGTGTCGCGGCGGCGAAGGCCTACGCGGCGGCGTGGAACGTGCCGTTCTACGCGGTCAATCATCTCGGTGGTCACGTCGCGGTGGACACGCTCGAGCACGGCCCGATGCCGGAGTGCGTCGCGCTGCTGGTCTCGGGCGGACACACGCACCTGCTCGAGGTGTCCTCCCTCGCCGAACCGATCGTCGAACTGGGCAGCACCGTCGACGATGCGGCGGGAGAGGCCTTCGACAAAGTCGCCCGGCTCCTCGGACTCGGGTATCCCGGCGGTCCCGTGCTCGACGCGCTCGCCGCGGAGGGTGACCCGCGCGCCGTCGCATTTCCTCGGGGCATGACCGGACCGCGCGACTCGCGCTACGACTTCTCGTTCTCCGGCCTCAAGACCGCGGTGGCTCGCCACGTCGAGTCGGCGCAGCGTGCCGGCCGTCCGATCGTGGTGGCCGACGTGGCCGCGTCGTTCCAGGAGGCCGTCGCCGATGTCCTGACGATGAAGGCGCTGCGCGCCGTGACCGACCGGGGGATCGGCACTCTCGTCCTGGGCGGCGGTGCCACTGCGAACTCGCGTATCCGATCGCTCGCCGAGGAGCGGTGCGCTGCGGCCGGGGTGACGTTGCGCGTGCCCACTCCGCGTCGATGCACCGACAACGGCGTCATGATCGCCACGCTCGGCGCGCACATCGCCGCATCCGGGGCTGAGCCGTCACCGCTGACGGCGGCGACCGATCCGGGCCTGCCCGTCTCGGTCAGCCAAATCGTCTGACGGCCCGTCAGGCGGGCGGTGCAGTCGACGGTGTGACCGCCGGAGCGGACGTGGTCGGTACGGGAACGAGGCCCTCGGGGAGCACGGACTCCGGCACCACGGCGCTGGGCGCGGGCGACACCGATGTCGATCCGGACTCGGGCGTGCTCTCCGGCGTCACCGGCGGGGTCGGCAGCACACTGGTCAGGTCCGTCCACCACGGCGGGATTCCGGGAACGTCCGGCAGGACGATGACCGGAAGATCGGGAGCCGGGCGGAGCGTCGGGGTGGTGGACGTCGGCGGCGCCACGGTCGTCGTCGCCGTGGCCGACGGTGACGACGAGCGAGTCGGGTAGGGGCGCACCTCGGGGGTGTAGGTGTAATCGGTCGTCGGCCACGGCTCTGCGACCGTGGGCTCCGGAGCGTCGTCCTCCCAGCCGCCGGTCAGAGTCGGCGGCGCCGCCTCGGGTGCCGACGCGCTGGTGGCTGTGTCCTCCGTGGTCGAGTTCGGAAGTTGCGAGGTGGCCACCGTGGTGACGGCCGACTCGCTCGACGGGGTCAGAGCCTGGACGCCGTACGCGAGCACGACGGCCATGGCGGCACACGCCGCCGCGAGCAGCCCGACCGTTCGCAGGCTCCCGGCGATCGACGTGGGTGGCCGGGTGGACGCGGGCAGCACCGAGTGGCCGAGGTCGCGGGCCAGCAGGGCTGCACCCTTGGCCACGGCGGCGTCGGGTTCGGGCGTCGGCACCGCGGGCACGTCGGCGGCGTCGGTGATGGTCTCGACCACGGCGGGCACGTGTGCGCCGCCGCCGACCACGGCGGCCACCTCGGGGCGCGCGGTCGGGCCGGCCTCGTCGAGCACCTCGAGAACCAACTCGCGCAGCGCAGCCAGCGGTGCGGCGATGGCGACGACCATCTCGGCGCGAGTCACGGTGAGCGTCTCGGCACCGGGCAGATCCACGGTGACGGACTCGTGGAAGGACAGTTGCTCCTTGGCCGTGCGCAGACGCGCCGCGACCACCGGGCGGTCCGAGGTGGTGACCGCGGGCAGCCTCTCGGCGGTCAGGGCGAGGAGGTGCGCGTCGAGGACGGCGCCGCTGACCTCGTCGGTGCGCCGGACCGCGCGCACGGTGCCGTCGACCTGATCGATCACCGTCGTGGTGGTGCCCGAGGCGCCGACGTCGACGAGCAGAACGTGGCCGTACCGCGCCACCTCACCGGTGTGCCGGAGCCAGCACAGCACGGCGTCGGTGTCGGTGACGAGATGGTCGCCCGTCACGTGATGACGACGGGTCGCCGACAGGATCGACCGCGATCCGAGGCCGCCGCGATGCGCCACGGCGATACGTCCGCCCGATGTGGCGGGGCGGGTGTCGTCGTCGACCAGGTGGTGGGAGGCGAGGTCGAGCGAGGTGGCGACCAGGTCACCGATGTCGGAGCGGGCGCCCTCGGCGGTCACGGTGCGGTAGTCGAAGGTCTCGGTGCCGTCGCGAGCGGTGGTGAGGACGGCGCAGCACACCACCTCGGATCCCGCCGAGACCCCGATCGTGGGTTCGGGGACCACACTCTCCTGCTGTGTGTCCGACACGTGCATGCACCTCCTCGGGCCGTCGTTCCTACGCTGCCGTTATACGAATGTTACCGAACTCCTACGGAAATAGTGCACATCCCGCGGTGGTTCCACTCGCAGAGGGACACCGAACCCCTGCCTGACCAGTGCAATGACGAGACGTCACGAAAGTGAGAAAGGGGCGCGTCACCGTGTCTGCGAGCTTCGAGATCGGCATCACCACCTTCGCCGAGACCTATCCGGAGGAGGGTGTGCAGGAGGTGCGCGGCCACGGTCGACGACTGCGCGAGGTGGTCGAGGAGGCCCAGCTCGCCGACGAGGTGGGACTGGACGTGTACGGCGTCGGTGAGCATCACCGTGAGGACTTCGCCGCGTCCGCGCCCGCCGTCGTGCTCGCGGCGATCGCGGCGCGCACCGAGCGCATTCGTCTGACGAGCGCCGTGAGTGTCCTCAGTTCGGACGACCCGGTGCGGGTGTACCAGGATTTCGCGACACTCGATCAGCTCTCCTCCGGTCGCGCCGAGGTGATCGCCGGACGCGGATCCTTCACCGAGTCGTTCCCGCTGTTCGGCTACGAGCTCGAGGACTACGACGAACTGTTCGCGGAGAAGCTCGACCTTCTCGTGGCGCTCTCCCGGTCCGAGCGGGTCACCTGGTCCGGCCGTCATCGCAGCGCCCTCACCGATCAGGCCGTGTATCCGCGTGCCCTCCAGGAGCCGCTGCCGGTCTGGGTCGGAGTGGGCGGCAACCCGCAGTCGGTGGTCCGCGCGGCGTCGTACGGGCTGCCCGTCGCGCTGGCGATCATCGGCGGCGAACCCGCCCGGTTCGCACCGTTCGGCGATCTGTACCGGCGCGCGCTCGACGAGTTCGGCAAGCCCGCCACCCCGCTCGCCGTCCACGCGCACGGTTTCGTCGGTGAGTCGGACGACTCCGCGGCCGAGGTGTTCTTCCCGCCGTACCGCACCGCGATGTCGCACATCGGCCGCGAGCGCGGGTGGCCGCCGATCGGTCGGGGTCAGTTCGACGCGGCCCGTTCCGAGCGCGGCTCGCTCGTTCTCGGATCGCCGGAGACCGTCGCGGCGAAGATCGTCTCGATGTCGACGTTGCTGGGTCTCGATCGCTTCATGCTGCACATCAGCGTCGGCACCCTGCCCCACGAGACGGTGCTGCGCTCCATCGAACTTCTGGGCCGCGAGGTCGCGCCGCTCGTCCGCAAGGCGATGGCGTCCTCGACGCGACACGAGAATGTGCACTCGTGAAGGTTGAGTGCTGGCACTCGCGTGTATAGAGTGCTAGTCGACGCCAGGTTCAGTGACCCGGCACCCGCGACGACGGGCCACCGCACTCACGCGTCGTGAACCAGAGCAGTACCCAGCAGGACGAACACCAGCACAATCCGTGCCGGGGACCAGCCCCGGACCGACAATCGTGAAAGTGGAGGGCTCATCGTGGCAGGCGTGAACATCAAGCCGCTCGAGGACAAGATCCTCGTCCAGGCCGTCGAGGCCGAGACGACGACCGCCTCCGGCCTGGTCATCCCCGACACCGCCAAGGAGAAGCCCCAGGAGGGCACCGTGGTGGCCGTGGGTGAAGGCCGAGTGACCGACAAGGGAAATCGCATCCCTGTCGACGTCAAAGAGGGTGACACCGTCATCTACAGCAAGTACGGCGGCACCGAGATCAAGTACGCCGGCGAGGAGTACCTGATCCTGTCCGCACGCGACGTGCTGGCAGTCATCTCCAAGTAAGCCCCACGCCCTCCGCCCCGGTGTCCTTGTCTCGAGGACCCGGGGCGGAATGCGTCACGCCGTACTGATGAGGAGTTGGTAGGCCACATGTCCAAGCAAATCGAATTCAACGAGGTTGCACGACGCAGCCTCGAGAGGGGCGTCGACAAGCTCGCCGACGCCGTCAAGGTCACCCTCGGGCCCCGCGGCCGGCACGTGGTGCTGGCCAAGGCCTTCGGTGGTCCCACCGTCACCAACGACGGCGTGTCCATCGCCCGTGAGATCGACCTCGAGGATCCCTTCGAGAACCTCGGCGCACAGCTCGTCAAGAGCGTCGCCACCAAGACCAACGACGTCGCCGGCGACGGCACGACGACGGCGACGGTGCTGGCGCAGGCCCTGGTCAAGCAGGGTCTCAAGAACGTTGCCGCCGGTGCCAACCCCATCGCGCTCGGCGCCGGCATCACCAAGGCCGTCGAGCACGTGTCCGAGGCACTGCTCGCCGCCGCGGTTCCCGTGCAGGGCGAGAAGTCCATCGCGCAGGTCGCCACCGTGTCGTCCCGCGACGAGGTCATCGGCCAGATGGTCGGCGAGGCGCTCACCCGCGTCGGCGCCGACGGTGTCGTGACGGTCGAGGAGTCGAGCTCGCTCGTCTCCGAACTCGTCATCACCGAGGGCGTGCAGTTCGGCAAGGGCTACCTCTCGCCGTACTTCGTCACCGATCCGGACAGCCAGGAAGCGGTCTTCGAGGACGCGCAGATCCTGCTGTACCGCGAGAAGATCTCGTCCCTTCCCGATTTCCTGCCGCTCCTGGAGAAGATCGCGGAGTCGGGCAAGCCGGTCCTCATCATCGCCGAGGACATCGAGGGCGAGGCACTGTCCACGCTCGTCGTCAACTCGATCCGCAAGACGGTCAAGGCCGTCGCGGTGAAGGCGCCGTTCTTCGGAGACCGTCGCAAGGCGTTCCTCGAGGACCTCGCCATCGTCACCGGTGCCACCGTCATCAACTCCGACATCGGCCTCAGCCTCAAGGATGCGGGTCTCGATCTGCTCGGCAGCGCGCGCCGCGTCGTCGTCACCAAGGACGAGACCACCATCGTCGAGGGTGCGGGCACCGCGGAGGCCATCGCCGATCGCGTCGGACAGCTCCGACGTGAGATCGAGGCGACCGAGTCCGACTGGGACCGCGAGAAGCTCGAGGAGCGTCTGGCGAAGCTGGCCGGCGGAGTCGCTGTCATCAAGGTCGGTGCCGCCACCGAGACCGACCTCAAGGAGCGCAAGTTCCGCGTGGAGGATGCCGTCAACGCCGCCAAGGCTGCAGTCGAGGAAGGCATCGTCTCCGGTGGAGGCGCCGCACTCGTGCACGCCAGCCGGGGCCTGAAGGACCACCTCGGTCTGACGGGCGACGAGGCCATCGGCGTCGAGGCCGTGCGCCTCGCGTTGCGGGCCCCGATGTACTGGATCGCGAGCAACGCCGGTATCGACGGTTCCGTCGTCGTCGGCAAGCTCGTCGACGCGGACGACGGCACCGGCTTCAACGCCGCCACGCTGACGTACGGCGACCTGGTCGCCGACGGTGTCATCGACCCGGTCAAGGTCACTCGCTCGGCCGTGGTGAACGCCGCGTCCGTCGCGAAGATGATTCTCACGACCGAGTCGACCATCGTCGACAAGCCCGAGGTCGTCGAGGACGAGGGCGGCCACGGTCACGGTCACAACCACTGACCACCCTCGAGGCGAGCGAGGCCCCATCGGACACGGTCCGGTGGGGCCTCGCTCGTCGGTGGGGTCAGGAGGCCAGGCGGCGGCGGTTGCGCCGCGCGAAGACCTCTCGCTCGGTCTCGGACATGCCACCCCAGATTCCGTACGGCTCGCTCACGGCGAGCGCGTGGCTCCGGCACTGGGCGAGGACGGGGCACGCGCGGCACATCTCCTTGGCCTTCATCTCGCGTTGCGCTCGCGCTCGTCCTCGTTCACCATCGGGATGGAAGAACATCGACGAGTCCTCGCCGCGGCACGATCCGTGCATCTGCCAATCCCAGATATCGGCATTGGGTCCGGGAAGGTGATTGGGCTGGGGCATTGTGTACTCCTAGGACTCTCACGCACGGTCGTGAATTCTTCTGGTGCAGTTCACGATCTGTCGCAACCGTAGAGCCGGGCGAGTTTCACCGTCAACAGTCTCGATCGTGGTGATCTGCATACTCGGAGCAGGCATTAATTAACTCGGACGACACTTTTCTCTGGTGTCGAGCCGGAAGGGGAGTCCTCGTAATGTCCCTGTCACATCGTCGACAAGACACCGACACACTGTGCCCGGAAATGTCGTGACATTTCGTGTGTAAATTCCTGGATAACGCCCGAAGACTATTCTGTTTCCCGTGCACTCCTCGTGTCGTCCCGTGCCCGGTCCGGACTCCCTGACACGGTGGTCGGAGGCCGTCGACGCCGGAGCCCGCGGGTGGTACGCCGCCTCGCTCACCGGAGCCCGGTCGCTGCGGCGCGACGCCGATCCGGCCGTGCGGTCCCTGAGCGCGAGCCTCGAGGGATCGCTGCTGCGCCAACTCGGCCGCTACGCCGATGCCGCGGTACGTGACGGCGCGGCGCTCGTCGACAGCGGTTTCTCACGTGCGACGGGTCCGCGCCGGGCGATCGACGTCGATGCCGTGGTCGATGCTCTCGTCGGTCTCGCCGCCGATGCCATCGGTCCCCGCCGCCTCGCGCGGGCCGACGCCCTCCTCACGCGAGCGGAGTCGGTGCTCGCGACCCGGCCGGGGCACGAGCGAGTGTCCCTACGCGTGCTGTGGGTCCGGGCGGAGGTGGCGATGGCGTCGGGTGACGCGCGGCGCGCGCTCGACGCGGCGGAGGCATCCGTTCGGGCGGCACGGCAGTTCCGATCGCCGCGGCACCTCGTCAAGTCCCGTGTGGTGCACGCCGCGGCCCTGCTGGTGGCGGGTGACCACGCCGGCGCCGCGACGGCAGCGCGCTCGGCGCGCGACGACGCCGTCGCCGCCGAGTTGCTCCCGCTCGCGTGGGCCTCCGCCTGCCTGTCCGAAGCGTGCGGTGACCGCGACGCGAGTGGTGTCCGACGAGGGTTCGAGGTTGCGATCCGGTCACGCGGTGGGCAATTCTCGTGACCGAACCGTACGGTTCGGTCGAGCGGCGTCGGGCGGCGACTATCCTTGAGAGGTTCCGCACCGGGCCGTCGGGGGCCGGGAGGAAGCGCGCTCGATTCCGGAGCGGGCCCGATGTGAGGTGGGAAACACTCTGACGATGATTGCCACGGGTGAGGGGCTGGACTCGGCCGTCGCCGCAGCTGCTCGCGGTGACCGAAGGGCTCTCTCCGTTGTCCTCGAAACCATCAGGCCGATCGTGGTCCGGTACTGCCGGGCGCGCGTCGGTGCAGGTGAGAGGGGTCAGCTGTCGGCTGACGACGTCGCCCAGGAAGTGTGCCTCGCGGTCATGACAGCGCTGCCGCGCTACGAGGACCAGGGCCGCCCCTTCATGGCGTTCGTGTACGGGATCGCATCGCACAAGGTCGCGGACGCCCATCGCAGCTCGTCGCGTAACAAATCCGAACCGATGGCCGATGTACCGGATGTCATGTCCATCGAGGACGGCCCCGAGCAACGGGCGCTGGATTCGGAGGCAGGACGCCGCATGAACGAACTGCTGTCGACGCTGTCGGAGAAGCACCGCGAGATCCTGGTGCTCCGGTTGGTGGTCGGGTTGTCGGCAGAGGAGACGGCCGCCGCCGTGGGTAGTACCGCAGGCGCCGTTCGTGTGGCGCAGCACCGGGCAATAGCGAAGCTGAAGAACGAAGTAGTGGGAGCAGGTGACAAGTATGGCTAGGGACTCGTGGCGCGGCAGCGCTGGAGATTCTCGGCACGGCGCCTCCGGACACGGAGCCACCGGCCGCCCCGACGCCTCCGGCGCAGGTGGCGTCGATCCCCGAACGGTCGACGACCTCGAGTCGTCCGGCCCCGTCGACATCATGGCCGTGCGCCGTGATGACGCGCTCATCGATGCGATCGCGAGCGACGGTCCCGTCGCGACCGTCGACTCCGACGAGTATCGCCTGGCCAGTCTGCTGGCCGAATGGCGTTCCGACATCCTCGCCGACCCGCTCCCCGAGAGTCCCGATCTCGATCAGGTCGCCGCGGCGATCGATCTCGCTCTGGCAGAGGACGCACTGCACCGTCAGCGCACGCGGAGCCGGATGCGTTTCCTGCGTCCCGTCGCTGGTGCCGCGGCCGCCGTCGCGTTCCTCGCGGGTGGTGTCACGGCATTCTCGTACAGCGCTATGCCGGGCGATCCCCTGTGGAAGGTGAAGGAGGTCGTCTTCACTCAGCAGGCCGATTCGACGGTCGCACAGGTCGACACCACGTCGGCGCTGCAGGAGGTCGAGGATCTGCTCGCTCGCGGTGACGCGGAGACGGCCAAGACTCGTTTGGCCGAGGCCGCACAGCGCACGGAGAGCATCCGCGACGAGGACGAGCGCGCCCAGCTGCAGATGTGGTGGACGCGCCTGTCGGACGAGTTGGCGAAGCTGACCGCACCGGCTGCCGTTCCGCCGCCGACGCTGCCGACCACGCCGGTCACCACGGTGCCGACCGTGCCGCAGGACATCGTCCCGGAAATCCCCGTGGATCCGAGCCTGCAGCTCCCGCAGATACCGCTCCCGACGGAGATCCCGCAGCTGCCGACGGACATCCAGTTGCCGTTCCCGGTGCCGACGGACCTGCCGTTCTTCCCGCAGGCGCCCACCACCACGGTCACGCTGTCGCCGGAGATCCTGCGAGCCCCCGCGCCCGCGCCCTCGACGACGGCGGCGGTCACCCCGGACACGTCCGTGGTGCCCAACTGAGCTCCGATCACGACTCTCGTTCACGACGAAGGCCCGCAGACACTGTCTGCGGGCCTTCGTCGTGACGTGGTGGTGCGGGCCGACGTCCTAGGAGTCGTACCCGTCGCCCTGGAGCGCGTCGTTCATGGACGCGTCCGCGTAGCCGCGGCAGTAGTCCCACGTGACGTACGCGTCGGGAATGGGGTCGTAGGCGGGCTCGTGCGGACGCACGGTGCCGTCGACGAGCAGCTGCAGCAGGTTCGCGCGCAGCATGTCCCAGTCGTGGTAGTGGTCCTGCTGGCAGTCCTCGCAACACACGACGAGACCGCGCACGCCGCGGTGGGCGAGGAGTGCCTCGTAGACGGCGAGATCCGCGAGATCCTCCTCGACCGCCAGGCGTTCCTGGGGATCGAGGGGCTGTCCGGGCTCGATGGCGTCGAGGGCGGCCGAGGGGTCGGCTGGATCGCCGGCGAACGGATCCGGCGGCAGACCTGGAGGCAGTTGATCGCGCACACGTCCACGGTACGCAGCAAGTGCCGGTCTGCGCCAGCGCTACACGGCTCCGCTGCGGTCCAGCGGCCTCCGGCGCACGGGGTGACCTGCGCCGAGCGCGGGACCGATACGATGTACCGCGAGCGGACGAGGGAAGTCCCCGGCTCGCACATCGATCGACCGCAGCTCAGGAGGGCCCGATCCGTATGAGTACCCCCGACAGGCCCGTGACCGCCGCAGAGGACTCGACCGCCCGCGTCGAGGTACCCCGTGTCCGCACCGGTGGCGACGACCCGAACAAGGTTGCCATGCTGGGCCTCACCTTCGACGACGTTCTCCTCATACCCGCCGCATCGGATCTCATTCCGAGCAAGGTGGACACGTCCAGCCAGCTCACTCGCGAGATCCGGCTGCGCGTCCCGCTGGTGTCCAGCGCCATGGACACCGTCACCGAGGCACGCATGGCCATCGCCATGGCCCGCGCCGGCGGTATGGGCGTCCTGCACCGCAACCTGTCCGCAGCCGATCAGGCGGCGCAGGTCGAGGTGGTCAAGCGGTCGGAGGCCGGCATGGTCACGGACCCGGTGACGTGCTCGCCGTCGGACACGCTCGCCGAGGTCGATGCGCTGTGCGCCAAGTTCCGCATCTCGGGCCTGCCCGTCACCGACGAGCGCGGCGAACTGGTCGGCATCATCACCAACCGCGACATGCGCTTCGAGGTCGACCAGAACCGCACCGTCGCGGAGGTCATGACCAAGGCTCCGCTGGTCACCGCGCGCGAGGGTGTCACGGCCGACGCCGCACTGGGCCTGCTGCGTCGTCACAAGATCGAGAAGCTGCCCATCGTCGACGGACACGGCCGGCTCACCGGTCTGATCACCGTCAAGGACTTCGTCAAGACCGAGCAGCACCCCTACGCCACCAAGGACCGCGACGGTCGTCTGCTGGTCGGTGCCGCCGTCGGCGTCGGCGACGACTCCTGGTCCCGCGCGATGCTCCTCGCGGAGGCGGGGTGCGACGTGCTCGTCGTCGACACGGCGCACGGGCACAATTCCCAGGTCCTCGAGATGGTCAGCAAGATCAAGGCCGAGGTGGGCGAGCGCGTCCAGGTCGTCGGCGGCAACATCGCCACCCGCTCGGGAGCGCGCGCCCTGGTCGAGGCGGGTGCGGACGCCGTGAAGGTCGGCGTGGGTCCCGGTTCCATCTGCACCACCCGCGTCGTCGCCGGTGTCGGCGCCCCGCAGATCACGGCCATCCTCGAGGCGGTCGCGGTGTGCAAGGCCGCCGGTGTGCCCGTCATCGCCGACGGCGGACTGCAGTTCTCGGGTGACATCGCCAAGGCTCTCGCCGCCGGCGCCTCCACTGCGATGCTCGGATCCCTGCTCGCCGGTACCGCCGAGTCGCCCGGTGAGCTGATCCTGGTGGGCGGCAAGCAGTTCAAGAGCTACCGCGGCATGGGCTCGCTCGGCGCCATGCAGGGACGCGGCGCGACGAAGTCCTTCTCCAAGGACCGCTACTTCCAGGACGACGTGTTGGCCGAGGACAAGCTGGTGCCCGAGGGCATCGAGGGGCGCGTGCCGTTCCGAGGCCCGCTGTCCCAGGTCATTCATCAGCTCACAGGCGGACTGCGGGCCGCGATGGGCTACACGGGGTCGAACTCGGTGGAGGAGCTGCAGGAGGCGCAGTTCGTGCAGATCACTTCTGCCGGACTCAAGGAGAGCCACCCGCACGACATCACCATGACCGTCGAGGCACCGAACTACACTGCCCGCTGACTCGACTCCGGCCGGAGTCGAGCGCCCCCGTCCCACGAGGTACGGGCGGCTTACGAGAGAGGACGCGCGTGCGCGACCTGGTGGAAATTGGCATGGGCCGGACGGCTCGACGGACGTACGAGCTCGAGGACGTGGACATCGTCCCGTCCCGGCGTACCCGGTCGTCGAAGGAGGTGTCGACGGCGTGGCAACTGGACGCCTACCGCTTCGACATCCCGATCGTCGCCCACCCGACCGACGCATTGGTGTCTCCGTCGTTCGCGATCGAGCTGGGCAAGCGCGGTGGCCTCGGCGTCATCAACGGTGAGGGCCTGTGGGGCCGGCACGCCGACGTGGAGTCGGTGATCGATCAGCTCGTCGAGCTCGCGGAATCGGACGTCGACGCGGACGCGCCGGTGAAGATGCTGCAGAAGCTCCACGCCGCACCCCTGCAGCCGGACCTGCTGGCGGCCGCCGTCGCGCAGGTGCGGGAGGCCGGTGTCACGGTCGCCGTGCGCGTCAGTCCCCAGAACGCACGGTCGCTGACTCCGGCGCTGGTGGCCGCGGGCATCGATCTGCTGGTCGTTCAGGGCACGATCATCTCCGCGGAGCACGTGGGACACCCGAGCGAGGAACCGCTCAACATGAAGACGTTCATCGCCGAGCTCGACGTGCCCGTCGTGGCCGGCGGCGTCAGCGACCACCGCACCGCCCTGCACCTGATGCGGACCGGCGCCGCGGGCGTCATCGTCGGCTACGGATCCACCGAGGGTGCCACCACCACGGGCGAGGTCCTCGGTATCGGTGTCCCGATGGCCACCGCGATCGCCGACGCCGCCGCCGCCCGTCGTGACTACCTCGACGAGACCGGCGGCCGGTACGTGCACGTGCTCGCAGACGGCGGGATCTCGACGTCGGGCCATCTCGCGAAGGCCATCGCCTGCGGGGCGGACGCCGCCGTGCTCGGCGCACCGCTCGCCCTGGCCGACGAGGCTCCAGGCCGCGGCTGGTACTGGCCGTCGGCAGCGGCGCACCCGTCGATGCCGCGCGGTGCGTTCCTGCCCGTGTCGTTCGGCGAGGACCGTCCGTCGCTGGACCGCGTCCTGTCCGGTCCGTCGACGGACCCGTTCGGCTCGCTGGACCTGGTCGGCGGCCTGCGACGGTCGATGGCCAAGTCGGGCTACTCCGATCTCAAGGAGTTCCAGAAGGTGGGCCTCAACATTCGCGGATAGTCGCGACCAGTTCCTGTCACCCGGATTCACACGTACGGTATCGTGGTGCCGATCACGTCCGGGTCTATCAGGAGGTCTCGATGAGCGACGCAACCACGACGAGCGCCACCCCGCACTACGACGTCCTCGTCGTGGGGTCCGGCTTCGGTGGCAGTGTCACGGCGCTGCGGCTCGTCGAGAAGGGGTACTCGGTCGGCGTTCTGGAGGCCGGGCGTCGGTTCGAGGACGACGAGTTCGCGGCGACGAGCTGGGACCTGAAGAAGTTCCTCTGGGCGCCGAAGCTGGGCTGCTTCGGCATCCAGCGCGTCCACCTGCTGCGTGACTGCCTCATCCTGGCCGGCGCCGGTGTCGGCGGCGGGTCGCTGAACTACGCCAACACGCTCTACCAGCCGCCGCGGTCGTTCTTCCAGGACCAGCAGTGGTCCCACATCACCGACTGGCACTCCGAGCTGACGCCGTTCTACGAGCAGGCGCAGAAGATGCTCGGCGTCGTGCAGAACCCGCACATGACCCCGGCGGACCACGTCATGAAGTCCGTCGCGGACGACATGGGCGTCGGCCACACCTTCATTCAGACGCCCGTCGGCGTGTTCTTCGGCGACGAGCCCGGCAAGACGGTGCCCGATCCGTACTTCGGCGGCATGGGTCCGGATCGCACCGGCTGCACAGAGTGCGGCGAGTGCATGACGGGCTGCCGCCACAACGCCAAGAACACGCTGCTCAAGAACTACCTCGGCCTGGCGGAGAAGGCCGGCGCGGACATCGTGCCGATGACCACCGTCACCGACCTGACACCGCGACCGGACGGCTCGTGGGTCGTGTCCACCGAGCGGACCGGTGCCCGCCTGCGCAAGGGCCGTGCCACCTACACCGCGGGGCACGTCGTCCTCGCCGCCGGCACGTGGGGCACCCAGCAGCTCATGCACAAGTTCCGCGACACGGGTTCGCTGCCGAACCTCTCGCCCACGGTCGGGCGCCTGACGCGCACCAACTCGGAGTCCATCGTCGGCGCGGGCAAGCTGACCTACGACCCGTCCATCGATCTCACCCGCGGTGTCGCGATCACGTCGTCGTTCCACCCCAGTGCAGACACGCACATCGAACCGTGTCGTTACGGCAAGGGCTCGAACGCGATGGGCCTGCTGCAGACGCTCATGACGGACGGCGGCGGCCGCACGCCGCGGTGGCTCAAGTTCCTTGCCGAGGTGGTCAAGAATCCCGTCCGGTTCCTGCGCATGATGAACACGCGACACTGGAGCGAGCGCACCATCATCGCGCTGGTGATGCAGAACCTCGACAACTCCATCACCACCTTCACCAAGCGTGGTCCGTTCGGGCGTCGTCACGTCAGCAGCCGGCAGGGACACGGCGAGCCGAACCCCACGTGGATCCCGATGGGCAACGAGGCCACCCGGCGCATCGCGAAGAAGATCGACGGCATCGCCGGCGGGACGTGGGGAGAGGTCTTCAACATCCCGCTCACCGCGCACTTCCTCGGCGGCTGCGTCATCTCCGAGGACGTCGAGAACGGCGTCATCGACCCGTACCACCGCGTGCACAACTACCCGACGCTGAGCATCGTCGACGGCTCGTCGGTGTCCGCCAACCTGGGCGTCAATCCCTCGCTGACCATCAGCGCGCAGGCCGAGCGGGCCGCGTCGCTGTGGCCGAACAAGGGAGAGAAGGACCTTCGGCCCGCGCAGGGTCTGCCGTACGAGCGCATCGAGCCCATCGCGCCCCGCAGCCCGGTGGTTCCCGCGCACGCACCGGCGGCGCTCGTGCTGCCCATCGTCGAGATCCGGACGCCGACGAGTACGCCGCCGTCCTCGACGCGGGTCGCCAGTCACGCGGGCAGCACCGGCGCGGCATGAGGGCGGACGCGCTCTCTAGACTGTGCGCGTGACCGACTCCCCGCAGCAGGATCCCGTCCCGCCCCTCGAGAACGCGAATCCCGTGCTCGTCGTCGACTTCGGCGCGCAGTACGCCCAGTTGATCGCGCGGCGCGTCCGTGAGGCACGGGTGTTCTCCGAGGTCGTGTCGCACACGATGACGGTCGACGAGATCGCGGCGAAGAAGCCTGCAGCGATCGTGCTGTCCGGTGGTCCGTCGAGCGTCTACGCCGAGGGAGCGCCGCAACTCGATCCGGCGCTGTTCGACCTGAACGTCCCGGTCTTCGGAATCTGCTACGGCTTTCAGGCGATGGCGGGCGCGCTGGGCGGCACGGTCACCCACACGGGCACGCGTGAGTACGGGCGCACCGACATCGACGTCTCCGGCGGGACGTTGCACGACGGTCTGCCGTCGACGCAGCCCGTGTGGATGAGTCACGGCGACGCCGTCACCGAGGCTCCCGAGGGTTTCGAGGTCGTGGCCACCAGCGCCGGCGCCCCCGTCGCCGGATTCGAGAATCGGGCACGACGCCTCGCCGGGGTGCAGTACCACCCCGAGGTCCTGCACTCCCCGCACGGTCAGCAGGTGCTGTCCCGCTTTCTCCACGACATCGCCGGCATCGCTCCGACGTGGACGGCCGCGAACATCGCGGACGCGCTGGTCGAGCAGGTGCGCGAGCAGGTGGGCGACGGCCGAGCCATCTGCGGTCTGTCCGGTGGTGTCGACTCCGCGGTCGCCGCGGCGTTGGTGCAGCGCGCGATCGGTGACCGTCTGACGTGTGTGTTCGTCGACCACGGACTGCTGCGTGCCGGCGAGCGTGAGCAGGTCCAGCAGGACTTCGTCGCCGCCACCGGTGCCCGGTTGGTGACGGTGGACGCCGTGGACACCTTCCTGCGCGAGCTCGACGGCGTCTCGGATCCGGAGACCAAGCGCAAGATCATCGGCCGCGAGTTCATCCGCTCGTTCGAGGGTGCGGTGAGCGCGGAACTGGGTGACAGTGCGGCGCAGGGGGAGTCGATCGACTTCCTCGTGCAGGGCACGCTCTACCCGGACGTGGTCGAGTCCGGCGGCGGCAGCGGTACCGCCAACATCAAGAGCCATCACAACGTCGGCGGTCTGCCCGAGGATCTGCAGTTCTCGCTCGTGGAGCCGCTCCGGTTGCTGTTCAAGGACGAGGTCCGCGCCGTCGGCCGGGAGCTCGGGTTGCCCGAGGAGATCGTGGCGCGGCAACCGTTCCCCGGCCCGGGCCTCGCCATCCGCATCATCGGATCCGTGACGCCCGATCGCCTGGCGACGCTGCGCCACGCCGACGCCATCGCCCGCGAGGAGCTGACGATGGCGGGTCTGGACTCCCAGATCTGGCAGTGCCCCGTGGTGCTGCTCGCCGACGTCCGCAGTGTGGGTGTGCAGGGCGACGGCCGGACCTACGGCCATCCGATCGTCCTGCGTCCGGTGTCGAGCGAGGACGCGATGACCGCGGACTGGACCCGGCTGCCGTACGACGTGCTCGAACGGATCTCCACCCGCGTCACCAACGAGGTGCGCGAGGTGAACCGGGTGGTGCTCGACGTGACGAGCAAGCCGCCGGGCACCATCGAATGGGAGTGAGCCCGGCGGCGGACCGCCTGCGGTCGAACGGCGAGAGCTCTACTGCGAGCGAGACTTCCGGCGCCTGACGGGCGCCAGCACGAGAACCACGCCGACGACGATCGCGGCGATCACCAGGGTCCAGCCCGACGCGGCGCCGGCGACGATCGCGGTGGGGTCCGCGCCGACGAGCGTCGGGATCGCCAGCAGCAGCGCCGCCACACCGGCGATCAGCAGGACCGGTGAGGGTCCGCGGCGATCGGTACCGCTCGTGTCGTGTCCGGTCTCATCGGTCACGGTGCACCTCCAGATTTCCCAGCGCAGTGCTGGCCTCGATGGTCAGGGTCGGTCCTGCCGTCCCGTCGGATCCGCCGTCGACCCCGCCGGTGCCGACGCAGTTCGCGTTGCCGACGGCACTGGTGCAGTCGGTGACGACGTTCATGGTCGGCGACAGCAGGATCTCGGTGTTGCCGACGGCCTTCTCCACGGTCACGGTGCGGTCCTCGGTGAGGTCGAGCCCGCGCAGGTCGAGGACGAAGTTCCCCACACCGGACTCGTACGAGGGCGCCAGCGCAGCCATCGACGTGGGCGCGATCGTCACGTTGCCCATGTTCGGTGACTCGACACCGCGCAGGTCCTGCACGTCGACCAGGGACGACACGAGGACGAACCCGGCGAGCGGGGCCGCCAGAACGAGCAACCCGTAGCCGCGCCGCAGGAAGGCGCCGATGATCAGTCCGATGCCGACGACGGTCAGCGCCACCGCGCCGACACGGGGAGCGGTCACGACGGCGGCGCCCGTGGCGGCGCCGATGCCGATGGTCACGGCGGAGGCGATGATGGCGAGGCCGATCACCGTGGACGTCAGGTGCGACTTCCGCGCGGGTGCGGGGACCGGGAGAACGGGGCGACCAGGTTCGGGGAGGTCCCAGGCGAACGGAGCGACCCCCAGCGGATCCCAGCTCGGCGGCGGCGGAGCGGACGGTGTGTCCGGGGTGTCCTTCGAGAACGAGACGGGCGCGGTGTGTGCGGCGGCCGGTTCCGGGACGTACTGGTCGGGAAGCGTCGAGTAGGCGTTCCACTGCTGCGCGGCCGGATCGTGCGCAGACAGGGGAGCGCCGGCGAGCTCGACCGGTGACGGCGCGTTCGGAGTCCGACGGAACAGCAGGTACAGGGCCCCCAGCATGGCGATCGTGGACACCAACCCCGATCCCATTCCGAGTGGTCCGACCGTGAGGACCGAGATGACGAGAGCGACGGACAGCACCACGGCCGTCGTGTGGGACTCCGACGTGCGGCCGCGGCCGAGCAACGACTCCGCCGGCGACACGACGTCGCCGCGGCGCGGAAGCACCAGCCACGCAGCGAGATACAGGACCAGGCCGGATCCGCCGAAGAGGGTGGAGACGACGAACGCGACACGGACGAGAACGGGGTCGACGCGGTAGCGGTGGCCGATTCCGGCCGCGACACCGGCGCCGGGGCCCTGATCGGGCAGGCGCACGGGTCGGGTTCGCCAGATCTCGGACAGCTGGGCGGACGCGGTGGCGTGGGTCATGGTTACATCCTGGGCTGCCGGGGCGCCCCGGCACATCGGGGCGAACCCTGATTTCGCCGGTGTCCGCGCGTCGCTCGACTCGACCGAGATGGGGGAGAACCCCGATACCGCGGAGCCGTGAGCCGTGCCAGTATCGAGGCGTGTCCACCCTGCCCGCACAGCCTCCGCACACGCGGGAGCCTCCCGGCCGTCCGCCGTTGCCGACGCCGGCGCTCCGCCGCCGTGCGGCCGGACGTGTCGTCGGCGGTGTCGCGGGCGGTGTCGCCGATCACCTGGACGTCGACGTCTTCCGGGTGCGGGTCGTCTTCGCGGTGCTGTGCGCCGCGGCCGGTGCCGGTGCCGTCGCCTACGGACTGCTGTGGATCTTCACCTCCGCGGGTACCGACGTCCGCAGGCCGGACCGCTCGGAGAAGCGTCGGGCGTACGGGCTGATCGCTCTCGGGATCGGCGGCGCCGTCGCGCTGGGGTCCGGGCTGACGGGCAGCTCGTCCACGATCATCGCCCCTGTCGTCGTCGTCGCGCTCGGCGCCGCGCTGGTGTGGCGGGAGTTCGACGCGGCCGGGACCCGGACGGCGGACACCCGGCCTCGGCACGCCCGCACCTCGGTGCTCGGGTGGGCGCGCATCGTCGCCGGGGTCACGCTTGTGATCATCGGGCTCTGCGTCGTGCTCGTCGCCCGCGTGGACGTGCGGGCCCTGCAGTCGTCCCTGCTCGCCGTCGTCGTGACGCTGGTCGGGGCAGTACTGCTCACCGTGCCGCTCTGGATGCGGTTGTGGCGCGCCCTCGGTGACGAGCGCGCGGCACGCATCCGGAACGACGAGCGCGAGGAGATCGCGTCGCACCTGCACGACTCGGTGCTGCAGACCCTCGCGCTGATCCAGAAGCAGTCCGCCGATTCCGCCGAGGTGATGCGCCTCGCACGCAGCCAGGAGCGAGAGTTGCGCAAGTGGCTGTTCGGGGGAGACCGGGACGACCATGCGTCTCTCGTCCGCGCGTTGGCCACCATCGCCGGTGAGGTCGAGGACCACTACGGTGTGACCGTGGATCCCGTGACGGTGGGCGACGTGGCTCTGGACGAGCCGGTCGAGAGTTCGGGGCTGAACCGTGAGGTCGCCACCGCTCTGCTCGGAGCCACGCGCGAGGCACTCGTCAACGCCGCCAAGCACTCCGGGGTGACCTCCGTCGACCTGTACGCCGAGGCGGGTTGCGACACCGTCGAGGTCTTCGTCCGCGACCGCGGGTGCGGATTCGATCCGGACAGCGTGCCGCAGGATCGACAGGGACTGGCGCGCAGTGTGCGGGCACGCATCGAACGCCGCGGCGGCTCGGTGCGGGTGCGGTCCGCACCCGGGCAGGGCTCCGAGATCCACATCTGTGTGCCGCGGGTGCGCGGCACGGGTACCACCGGGCACGCGGACTCCGTGCCCGACACCGCGAGAGAGGAACGGTCCGCGTGACCCTGCGAGTCTTCCTGGTCGACGATCACGGAGTGTTCCGGTCGGGGGTGCGTGCGGAACTGGGGCGCGAGACCGACATCGAGGTGGTGGGTGAGGCCGGTGGCGTCGCGGATGCGGTCCGCGGTATCGACGAGATCCGTCCCGACGTCGTCCTGCTCGACGTGCACATGCCCGACGGCGGTGGGGTCGCCGTTCTGCAGTCCATCGCGGAGGGCCCGGTGTGCCTGGCGCTCAGCGTGTCCGACGCTGCCGAGGACGTCATCGCCGTGATTCGCGCCGGCGCTCGGGGTTACGTCACCAAGACCATCTCGGGGTCCGATCTCGCCGACGCGGTGCGCCGTGTCGCAGGCGGTGACGCCGTGTTCGGACCGCGGTTGGCGGGGTTCGTCCTCGACTCGTTCACAGGTCGCTCCGCGGCAGCGGAGCCGCCGCTCGATCCGGAGCTCGACTCCCTGACGCCGCGCGAGATGGAGGTGCTGCGTCTGCTCGCCCGCGGCTACACCTACCGCGAGATCGCCGAGACGCTCTTCATCTCGATCAAGACCGTCGAGACCCATGCCTCGAACGTGTTGCGGAAGACGCAGCAGTCCAACAGGAACGCCCTCACCCGCTGGGCACACCGACGGCGCATCGAATGAGGGCCCGCACGATCGCGGCCGTCGTCGTCGGTCTCGGTGGGGTGGCCGCGGGCCTGGTGGCCGTCGTCTCGTCGATGCTCGAGACCAGCAGCATGGTGGTCGTGGGTCCCGCCTCCGCGGCGCCGATCCTGTTGTGCGTGACCGTCGTCGGAGTCCTGGTGTGCCTGCTCGCGCGGCGGTGGTGGATCGCCGCGGCGTCGGCCGTTCTCCTGGGGCTGGCCGCAGTGGTCGTGGTGCCGCTGTACGTACCGGGCGCCGCGGGAGTCGCCGATGCCGCCCCCGGTGAGTCGCTGCGCGTGATGCAGGCGAACGTCATGCTGGGAGAGGCGGATCCGCAGGCACTGGTGGCGTCGGTGCGGGAGCGCGACATCGACGTCCTCACCGTGCAGGAGCTCACCGAGGACTCGGTGGGGGCGTTCGACGCCGCCGGGCTCTCCGCCGCGTTGCCCTACCGGTTCGTGGCGCCGTATCAGGGCGGTGCGGGCGCCGCGATCTACAGCCGGTTCCCGCTGTCGAACGGCCGGGAACTGCCCGGTTACCTGCTCGCGAGCGTGACGGCGGATCTCGATGTCGGTGCGGCGCAGCCCCTCCGGGTCTACGCGGTGCATCCGGTGCCGCCCTGGCCGACACCCACCCCGGTGTGGGCGTCGGAGCTCGACATGCTCGGTGAGGAGTTGGCGCAGGCGTCGCCGGGAGCGGTGATCATCGGTGGTGACTTCAATTCGACGCACGCGCACAAGCGGTTCCGCGATCTGCTCACCGGCGGATACGTGGACGCGGCGGACGCTGTCGGTGCCGGGGTCATCCCGACCTACCCGATGGACAAGTGGTACCCACCGGTGGTCGGGATCGACCATGTGGTGGTGCGGGACGCGCAGGTGCGCTCACTCGAGCCCATCGACATCGTGGGATCGGACCACCGCGGGCTCGTCGCGACCGTCGACGTCCCCTGACCGCGTCTTCGCCCCGCGAGTACGTCCGAACTGTCGTCCTGTGGGGGATGTTCGCGACAGTATGGCCGTACTCGCCGGGGGCGGGGCCGGGGCCGGGGGCGGGGCCGGGGGGGGGCAGGGGCCGGGGGCGGGTCAGAGCACCAGGAGCAGGACGATGAGCAGGAGCAGTACCGCGCCGCCGATCGCGAGGTAGAGCGGCAGCCCGGCGGGGGCGGTGAAGGACTTGGGTTCCTTCGTCTCGAATGCGGGCGGCGAGTACGTCGGGCGTGGGGCCGGCCCGGGTGCCGGCGTGGTGGACGCCGCGGTCGGACGCGGAACCCGATCCAGAGGGGTGGCGGTGTCCGCTGCCGGGAGCCCCGTCATGGTGCGGCCGTGGATGCGTTCGTCCCGGCGGGAGGTGCCCGGGACTCGGGAGCCGCGCAGCGCCCAGAACGGGACCTGACCGTCGGCCGCGCGTAGCGGGTGGTTGATCACCGATCCGGCGTTGCCGTTCTTGCCCACGGCGAGGGTGACGAAGCGGGTGCGGACCTCGGCCATGGTGGGGCGGCGTGCGGGGTCGGGTTCGAGCATGTGCAGCAACGTGGCCGTCATGGGTCCGCTCTTGCGCGGCGGGATGATGCGCCCCCCGGCGACGCGGTGCAGCAGGGCGATGGAGTCGGCATCGATGCCGAAGGGTGGTTGCCCCTCGGTCGCGGTGTACAGCGTGGCGCCGAGCGAGAAGACGTCGCTGGCCTCGGTGGGGTCCGCGCCACGCGCCACCTCGGGTGCGAAGTACGCGGGGGTGCCGGTGATGACGGCGCTGTTCTCCTCGTGCGTGTCCGTCTTGGCGCGCGAGATGCCGAAGTCGCTGATCTTGACCATGCCCAGCGCGCTGCCGCGATCGGCGACCAGGATGTTGCCCGGCTTGATGTCGCGGTGCACGATGCCGGCGGCGTGGGCGGCGGTGAGGGCGTCGGCGATCTGGGCACCGATCTGGATGACCTCGTCCGGGGGCAGCGACTCGGCGATGTTGAGGGCCATCGCGAGGCTGCGGGCGGGGAGGTACTCCATGATGAGCCAGGGCTCGCCGCTGTCGAGTGCGACGTCGTGCATGGCGATGGCGTGCGGGTTGTTCAGCTGGGCCGCCATCCGTCCCTCGCGCATGGCGCGGTCGCGGATCTCGCGGGCGGCCTCGGGGGTGAGGTCCACGGTCGAGGTGGCCTGTTTGACGGCCACCTTGCGGCTGAGCAACGTGTCGCTCGCGAGCCACACCGCGCCCATTCCGCCGCCGCCGAGCTTGGAGTCGAGTCGGTAGCGACCGGCGAGGAGGTAGTCGGGTCCGATGACCGGTCGCGTGCGCCCCGAGCCGGCCACCGCTCCGCTGGGCTGCTGGTGATCAGTCACGGTGTTCGAGGTTATCGGACGAGCCGATCGAGTGCCGGGCAGGGCTGTCACCAGGACGTTTCCGGGCGTCTTGACGTTCGAACGGGCAGCGGCTTTACTGGTGTGAGCGTTCGAAAGTATGTTCGAATTCTCGGTCTTCCCCCGGGTCTCCAACGCAGTCTCGACCGTCCCGACCGGGGAGTGAGTATGCCTGTTTCCGTTGATCTCGAAGGCCTCGAAGGGCTGTCCCGCGCCGAGCGGATCGAGTTCCTGCGTCGTCGTATCCGGTCCTCACCTGCGCGTGTGGCCGATGCCCCCGCTCCTGCCGCACCGGTCACCCTCACGGCCACCGCACCTGCCCCGGATCCTGCGCCGGCCCGGGTCCGCCCGGTTCTCCCGGTCCCGGAGGCGTTGTCGGCGCTGCTCCCCGAGGGTGGGTTGGCCCGCGGCACGGTGGTCTCGGTGTCCGGCGCCGGATCGTTGCTGCTCGGGATCCTGGCGTCGGTCACCGGATCGGGACGGCACGCCGCCGTCATCGGCTTGCCGCGGCTGGGACTGTTGGCGGCGTCGGAGATGGGGGCGCATCTGCAGCGGGTGGCGCTGGTCCCGGATCCCGGGCCGGACCCGGTGGAGGTCGCTGCCGTGCTGCTCGACGGCATCGATCTGGTGGTGCTGGGGCTGGGCGGTATGTCGGTACCGCCGTCGCGAGCACGGGCGGTGGTCGCTCGGGCGCGCAACAAGGGCGCCACGCTGATCGTCACCGACGGACGCTGGGACGGCGCCGAGCTCCGGCTGGACGCCCGCATCCGCGGGTACGGCGGGCTCGGCTCGGGGGCCCGTACGGGTCACGGCCGGGTGCGCGCCGTGCATCTGGGCGTCGAGGTGCAGGGCCGTGCCGTCCGGCCGCGGACCGGCCGGTTGACCCTGACGTCCACGGGCGACGGGGTCGAGTGGGGACCGGCCGATTCCACCGTGTCGCATCGGGATCCGGTGCTGGAAGCGTTGCCGTCGTGAGCACCGACCGTCGGAGCCGGGTACTGGCTCTGTGGTGCCCCGACTGGCCTGCCGTGGCCGCTGCCGCCGCGGCGGAGATCCCGGCCTCGTCGCCGGTGGCGGTGGTCTCCGCCAATCGCGTCGTCGCCTGCTCCGCGACGGCACGCGCCGAGGGGGTCCGTCGCGGCGGACGTCGTCGTGAGTCGCAGGCCCGCTGTCCGGAACTGTATGTGGCGCGGGCGGATCCGGATCGTGACGCGCGACTGTTCGAGCCGGTCGCCTCGGCGGTGGACGAGGTGGTGCCCGGTATCGAGGTGCTGCGGCCCGGCCTGTTGCTGCTGTCGGCGCGCGGTGCGGCGCGGTACTTCGGTTCGGAGGAGGCCGCGGCGGAGCAGCTGGTGGACACCGTCGCGGCGGTCGGTGTCGAGTGCCAGGTGGGGATCGCCGACGAGGTGTCGACGGCCGTCGTCGCGGCTCGGCACGGCGCGATCGTGCCGCGGGGGAGCGGCGCGCAGTTCCTGGCTCCGCTCCCGGTGGCCGAGTTGTCGGCGGAACCGTCTCTCGCGGCGCCGGAGCGGGTGGACCTGGTGGATCTGCTGGTGCGGCTGGGTCTGCGCACGGTGGGGGACTTCGGGGCACTGTCACCGGTGGACGTGGCCTCCCGCTTCGGCACCGACGCGGTCCTCGCGCACCGCAGCGCGCGAGGTGAGCCGGAACGGCCGCCCTCGGCGCGCGTGCTTCCTCCCGACCTGGAGGTCGAGTACCGCTGCGACCCTCCGATCGATCGCGTCGACGCGGCGGCGTTCGCGGGTCGTGCCCTGGCCGAGCGGCTGCACGTGACGCTGTCGGCCGCGGCCGTGGCCTGCACCCGGTTGCTGGTGCAGGCCACCACGGCCAACGGTGAACACCTCTCCCGCACGTGGCGATGTGCGGAACCGCTCACTCCCGAGGGCACCGCGGATCGCGTGCGGTGGCAGCTCGACGGCTGGCTCACCGGCCGCAGTGAGAACAAGCCGACCGCCGGCATCGTTCTGCTGCGTCTCGAGCCGGTGGAGGTGGTGTCGGCGGGTGCGCTGCAGCTGGGACTGTGGGGCGGCGTCGGCGACGAGGACGAGCGGGCCCGCCGTGCCCTGGTGCGGGTGCAGGGTCTGCTGGGCGGCGACGCCGTCCAGGTGGGTGTGCTCAGCGGTGGTCGGGGGCCGGGTGAGCGCGTGACGATGCTGCCGTGGGGCGACGAGCCGGTGCCCGATGCTGATCCCTCCGCTCCGTGGCCCGGCCGGCTGCCGTCCCCGTCGCCCTCGGCGCTGATGCCGACGCGTCCGGAGATCGCCGTGACCGACGAGTCGGGAGTGGCGGTGCAGGTCACCGAGCGCGGCATGTTCGATCGCGTGCCCGGCCGGGTCGACTGGGGATCGCGGAGCTGGGTACTGCACGGCTGGGCGGGACCGTGGGCGGCGGACGAGCGGTGGTGGGATCTCGGCGCCACCTCCACGGCCCGCCAGGTGGCGCGGGCGCAGGTGCTGCTGGAGGACACCCGTGCCCTGCTGGTCCTGCACGACGGTGGACGATGGTTCGTGGAAGGGATCTACGAATGACGGCGGAACGCGCACGCGAACGCACGGGCGAGGCCACGATCCTGCATGCGGACCTCGACTCCTTCTACTCCTCGGTGGAGCAGCGGGACGATCCGTCGCTGCGCGGGCGACCCGTCATCGTCGGTGGGGGTGTGGTTCTGGCGGCGAGCTACGAGGCCAAGGCCTTCGGCGTGAAGACGGCCATGGGTGGCCGGCAGGCGCGCGCTCTGTGCCCGCAGGCGGTGGTGGTGCCGCCCCGGATGGCCGCCTACTCGCAGGCGAGCAAGGACGTCTTCGAGGTGTTCGAGAACGTCACCCCGCTGGTCGAGGGCATCTCCATCGACGAGGCCTTCCTCGACGTCACCGGGTTGGCGCGGCTGTCCGGATCGCCGTCGGACATCGCTCGGGACCTGCGTCGCACAGTGGCGGAGGACGTCGGTCTCCCCATCACCGTCGGGGTGGCGCGTACCAAGTTCCTCGCCAAGATCGCCAGTGCCGTCGCCAAACCCGACGGCCTGCTGGAGGTTCCGCCGGACCGTGAGCTCGAGTTCCTGCATCCGCTTCCGGTGGAGCGTATGTGGGGCGTCGGCAGGATCACCGCCGACAAGCTGCACGCACAGGGCATCCGCACCATCGGTGATCTCGCCGCGCACCGCGAGGGCGCGTTGGCCGCCGTCCTCGGATCGGCCGCCGGTCGGCACCTGCACGCCCTGTCGAACGGTGTCGACGCGCGCCGGGTGAGCACCGGCAGGAGCCGGCGGTCGGTGGGCGCCCAACATGCTCTGGGGCGTCGTCACAAGACCCCGGCGGACATCGACGCAGCCCTCGTCGGACTGGTCGACCGTGTCACCCACCGCATGCGGAAGGGTCACTGGGCAGGTCGCACGATCACGCTGCGCCTGCGTTTCGATGACTTCACGCGAGCGACGCGATCCACGACGCTGAGCCGCGCGACGGCCGACACCCACGTCGTGCTCACCGCGGCCCGATCGCTGCTGGGCGCATCGATGTCGACCATCACGATGCAGGGCCTCACCCTCGTCGGAGTGGCGGTGTCGAATCTGGAGGACGGCGCCGCGATGCAGCTCGAGCTGCCGTTCGAGACGCCGGAGGACGAGCATCCGACCATCGACCGGACGGCCCTGGACGAGGCGCTCGACGGAGTGCAACGCCGGTTCGGCACCTCCGCGCTCACGCGCGGTGTGCTGCTCGGGCGAGAAGAGCAGACGTCGGTGCCGATGCTCCACGAGTGAGAGTCGGCGCCTCTGGGAGGATGGCTCGATGATCATGACGGACGGTGCGGTGGACGCCGGGGGCGTGCGGCTGCACTATCGAGATTCCGGTGGTACCGACGTGTTGGGGTCGCCCGTCGTGCTGGTGCACGGCATGGGCGGCGACGGTCACACCTGGGACACGTTCGCGCGCACGCTGGTTCGGCGGGGTCGCCGTGTCGTCGTCCCCGACCTCCGCGGGCACGGCCGCAGCGGACGCGCAGGGAGTTACCTGTTCGGAGAGTTCGGCGACGACCTCGAGGCGCTCCTGGATCATCTCTCGCTGACCCGCGTCGACCTCGTCGGCCACTCCCTGGGAGGCCACGCCGCGACGCTCGTCGCGCAACGCCGTCCGACGACGGTGCGCAAGCTCGTGGTCGAGGAAGCACCACTCCCCATCCGTCCCGGTGACGAGACCCCGTCGATCACGACGAAGTTCCCGTCCGCGCGCGAACTGCTGCACGCCACGACCAGCGTGATCCGCCACCCGCGCGCCGTGCTGGCCTTCGATCGGTCGATGACGTCGTCCGCGCTCACCCAGTTCCGCGCTCCCGATCCGCTGTGGTGGGATGCGCTGGCGCACATGGAGAGTGACGTGCTGCTGGTCGTCGGTGGTCCCACCGGCATGGTCGACCGCGCGCGCCTCGAGGCGATGACGGCGCTGGTGCCGCGCAGCCGGGTCGTCGCCGTGGACAGCGGGCACAGTGTGCATCGGGATCGGTTCGCCGATTTCGACGCCGCGGTCGGCCCGTTCCTCGCCGAGCACCAGGAAACTCCCCGCGCCCTGTGAGGCGTCCAGAATCGACGACGTCCTCGCCGTCCCTCGCGACCACAGTCGTTACGGTCGGCGCATGACGGCACCCACCCAGCAGTTCACCGTGACCCGGACCGACGGCGAACTCGCTGCTCGGGCCCTGATGTACGCCGTGTCCGAGCTCAGCCTCATCAGGGTGACCGGCCAGGGCGGGGCCGCCTACGCGCAACTGCAGGTGTGCCCGTCGGGTGCGCGCTACCGGTCGGTCGTCGACGGCATGAGTCCACGCGCGGCGCGGGAGCTGACCAACGGATACCACGCCAACTTCCACCACCCGGTGCTGTACGCGGCGGCGCTGCGGCTGGGCGCCGTGCGGCTCGCCGAGCTGGTCCCGATGTCGCGGTCGCTGCGCGCGGTGCTCGTCGCCGCCCCGGCCGTCGCGGCCACCGCGGACATCACCGAGAACGTCGTCAACCTCTACCTCCACCGCGACACCCGCCGCATCACCGACGCGACGGCGACCGTGTCGAGTGCGCTCAGCATCGTCAAGTGGGGCGGGACGGTGGGACCGTTGGCCTACATGACGGTCGGCTTCCTTCCCATCTGGGGCCGAGCCGTGCGGGATCGGTTCGCACGCGGTCGATAGAACCGCACGGCCGCCGAGCGATCCGCCGGTTACCGTCGTGTCATGACCGTCACCCGGCCCCGCGCGGCGACGCTGTCGCTGCGGAGTCGTATCCGACTTCTCACGGTGAGCGTGGCGGCGCTGGCCGTCGCGATCTGCTCCTTCGTGATCTACATGGTCACCGAGGACGCACTGCGTGCGCAGCTCGCCGATCGGGTGGGCCGGGACGCCGACAAGTTGATCGCCAGTGACTCCTCCGGGCTCTCGCCCGCGGCCTTCGGCTTCGCCGCCGGACCTCGCGCGGGACGCTATCTGCAGGTGGGCATCGTCAGCGCGGACGGTGACGTGTACTCCGCGTCCGGAAGCTTCACTCCGTTCGCCTCGCCCGACGGCGTGCTGGAACCGGTGGTCGCGTCGGTGGTCGCGGGGGAGTCGGACCGCGTCGTCACCGATCTGAACGGCTACGCGGTGGCCATCGAGAAGGCGCCGAGTGGGTCGACCGTGCTGGTCGGAGAGTCCTACCGGTCGCTCGACGGGGTGATGAGCGGACTGCTCCTCATCTTCGTCACGGTGGGCGGCGCACTGGTGGTGCTGGCGGGACTGTCGGGATACCTGGTGGCGCGGACGGGCCTGCGCCCGGTCGGCCGGCTCACCCGCGCCACGCGGCGGATCACCGAGACCGGCGACCTCAGTCCGGTGGCCGTGGTGGGTGACGACGAGCTGGCGCACCTCGCCGATCGGTTCAACGACATGTTGGCGGCCTTGCAACGCTCACGGCTCGCGCAGAACCACCTCATCGTCGACGCGGGTACCGAGCTGCTGGCACCGCTCACCGCCTTGCGCACCAACATCGAGCTGCTCATCGAGATCGGTGACCCCGATCGTGCGCCCACGGTGCCGCTGGATCAGGATGCGGTGGACCAACTTCGGCGTGACATCGTCGATCAGCTGGACGAGGTCGCACGCCGTATCCACCGCCTCGTCGACGAGGCACGGGAAGCGCACACGCGGGACGGGTGAGTCAGGTGTTCGCCCGGTAGCGCGCGGGAGGACTGCCCACCAGGGCGGTGAACGCCCGGACGAGATGGCTCTGATCCGCGTACCCGAGATCGGCCGCGAGCGCTGCCCAGTCCACCGCGCCGCCGGTGTGCGCGGCGCCCGCCACGTCCAGGAGTCGGCACCGCTGCACCACCCACTTGGGCCCGACGCCGACATGGTCGGCGAACTGTCTCTGCAGCGTCCGCAGGCTCACTCCCGCGCGATCCGCGAGCTGCTGCGCCCGGATGATGGTCGTGTCCGTCTCGGCCAGTTCCACGAGGTCCGCGATGTCGGCGGCGACAGGATCGGCCGCCCCGGTCCGCTCGATCAGCCACGAGGACAGCCGGTCCACACACGCGGTGACGTCCGCGTCCGGGACGAGCAGGAGACTGGCGAGTCGGCGATCGTCGGTCCCCAGCACCTCCTCGACGGTCCCGATCCGATCGGTCATCGAGCTCACGGGCCGGCCGAGGACCGGGCGGAAACCCCCGGGACGGAACGCTGCTGCCACCGTGCGCCCGTCACCGACGAGGGTGCGCTCGAAGCGATGTCGCATCACGCCGTGCACCAGCAGCCGCGGAGCGCCGTTCCGAGACTCCGCCGTCAGATGGATCACCGGGCGCGGAACGACCTCCTGCACGTGTGGTTCGGGACAGTGCCACTCCACCCACCAGAAGTAGTCGACGACGGTCGCGAGGTCGTCGGGAGGCAGGGACCGGCCGACGATGATTCGGCCGTCCGCACGTGCGGGATGCAGAATCGCCGACTGCGCGCGTCGGCCTGCTCGGGTCAACGGATCCTCCGTCACGGAGCGAACCGTACCGCTCGAGGTGGCGCGTTTGTTCAAGTCACGGTCCCGATGGTGAGGGAGGCTGGGGTCATGACGACGACGCGACTGGCGATGATGACTCTGGACTGTGCCGAGGTTCCTCCTGTGGCCGAGTTCTGGGCGGCGTTCCTCGGTCTGACCCAGACGATGGGCGACGGCGAGAACTACGCCATGCTCTCTGCCGCGAACGGAGGCCCGGCGCTGGGCTTCGGCCGCGTGGACGGCTATCGGCCACCCGCCTGGCCGAACCCCGACGGGAGCAAGCAGTTCCACTTCGACGTAGCGGTCGAGGACATCCCGGCCGCCGAGGCCCGCGCGATCGAGCTGGGGGCAACGCTCGCCCAACCACAGCCGGGTGAGACGTGGCGCGTTCTCCTCGATCCGGCCGGCCATCCGTTCTGTCTGACGGATGCCGCCAACTGGGGCTGACCACACGCGTGGTGAACTGGGATCGACAACGATCCCCGACCGAACGGACGTCCCGTGGCCATCACCGCTCTGCTCGAACTGCGTCTCGATCCCGCCCGGCTCGAGGAGTCGCACCGCATCATCGACGAGACCCTCGTCGCCACCCGCGCGTTCGAGGGATGCCTCGGTGTCGAGGTGACGGCGGACGTGAAGGATCCGGCGCACGTCGTCATCGTCGAGAGCTGGGCCAGCGTCGAGGCCGACGCCGCCTACCGCGCGTTCCGGGCGACGCCCGAGGGCCGCAGCGAACTCGGCTCGATCGTCACCGCGGCGCCGGTGCTGACCGTGCTTGCGCCCGTTCGATGACGACGGACGCGACTCCCTCGGTGGCCTTCGTCCAGGCGACCTGGCATCGCGAACTGGTGGACCGGGTGCGCCAGGGTTTCGTGCGCGAGTTCGGGCGCGACGTGGACACGTTCGAGGTGCCCGGCGCGTTCGAGATCCCTTTGCACGCCAAGCGACTCGCGCTCACCGGCCGGTACTCGGCCGTCGTCGCGGCGGCACTCGTGGTCGACGGCGGGATCTACCGCCACGACTTCGTCGAGACCGCTGTCATCGACGGTCTGATGCGCGTGCAGCTCGACACCGACGTGCCCGTGTTCTCGGTCGTCCTCACCCCGCACCACTTCCACGAGCACGCCGATCACACGAACTTCTTCGCGGAGCACCTCGAGAAGAAGGGCGTCGAGGCCGCGAGCGCGGTGGTGCGCACGCTCGCGTCCCTCGACTCGATCGGCCGCTAGCTGTCGGGTCAGCCCTGCCAGACCGAGGGGTCGACCAGCGCGAGTTTGTCCGGTGAGCGGATCATGTCGATCCTGGTCACCCGGCCGGTCGGAGCCACCTCGAACGACACGACTCCGGCCAGGACACCGCCCACGATCAGAGCGAGGCCCGTCCTGCCGTTCACTCGGCAGGGACACAGCCGCAGCGTGTCGCCGACCTTGGTCGCGATACCGAGGAGGAATCTCGCGACGTGGTCGGCACCGATCACGGGACGCCGCGCCGCCGAGACGATTCCGCCGCCGTCGCTGACCAGCACCACGTTCGGATCGAGTGTCGTCAGCAGGTCGGCGAGCGCTCCCGTACCGGCGGCACGGGTGAAGTCACGCACGGCACCGGCGTGCAGTTCGGGCGACACCGCAAAACGTGGAGCCCCCTCCGTCACGTGCCGCCGTGCGCGAGACGCGAGCTGCCGCACGGCGTTCGGAGTGCGGCCCACGATGCGCGCGATCTCGTCGAACGGGACGTCGAACACGTCGTGCAGGACCCATGTCGTGCGTTCGGCCGGGGACAGCGTCTCGAGCACCACCATGAGCGCGAAGCGCACGCTCTCGTCGAGCGTCACCCGGTCCGGCGGCGAGTCGGCCGGACCGACCAACGGCTCGGGCAACCACGGTCCCACGTACGTCTCTCGTCGCACGCGGGCCGACCGCAGCACGTCCAGTGCGGCGCGGGAGACAGCGACCACCGCCCACGCCTCGACGTCGAGAACGGGTGACGTCGCATCGGCCGCGACCAGTTTCGGCCAGCAGTCGGACACGACGTCCTCGGCGTCGGCGTGGGAACCGAGCACCGCGTAGGCGATGCGGACCAGCCGTGGGCGGACGCGGACGAAGTCGTCGGTGACACTCACCGGGTCGAGGCACCCACGCGCGCGAGCCACTGGTCGAACGTCTCGTCGCCGTGCGCCGCGTCCGGACCGGGTAGGAGCCCACCGTTCGCCATGCCGCGACCCCCGGCGCCCGGCAGCCGCAGGGGGAGGACGAGTCGCTTCGATCCACGCGCGCGCAGCAGCCTGCGCGCCAGATCGGGTTGGTACTCCGGGCGCGGACCGGCGTACTCCACGACGGAGGTGAGCGGTGTCCCCACCGCCAGGTCGACGATGTGGGCGGCGACCTCGGCGGTGCTGACCGGCTGACTCCGCATCGTCGGGACCATTGCGACCGGACCCGGAGTCATCGCGAGAGCCTGGCCGGTGAACTCGTGGAACTGCGTCGCACGCAGGATCGTCCACGGCAGCGTCGACTCGCGTACGAGCTTCTCCTGCAGACGTTTACCGGCGTAGTAGCCGTAATCGACACGATCGCACCCCACGATGGACAACGCCACGTGGTGACGGATTCCCGTGCGCTCCCCGGCGGCGAGCAACGTCGACGTGACGGCGCCGAAGAACTCCTCGGACGCGCGCGCCGACATCGTCGTGACGTTCGCGGCGTCGATTACCGCGTCGACGTCCGTCAGTGCCCGGTCGAGCTCCGGCGTCGGCCGCGTGAGATCGATACCGGCCGATCTCGCGAGCACCACGGGAGTGTGTCCTCGGGCCCGCACCTGCTCCACCACGTGCCGCCCCGCTGCGCCCGTTCCGCCTGCCACTGCGATCCGCATGGCGTCATCCTTCCCTCGTGCGAGTCCTCGGTGGAACCCGTTCGAGAGTAGGACGAGGGAGAGCGAGCATCTGTGACATCACCAGTGCGCGCCGGGAACCCATCGTCCGGCCCGCCGCACGACCCGGGGCATCCGGAACTCGCGTCGGTTCTTCCTCGGTGCGCGGGGACCGGACGACCACGAGCTGGTGTCGGTGATTCCCTTGGCGGCGGCACTGTCCGGATACGCCTTGTAGTACGACGCCAGTACGCGGTCCTTCGAGCGAGGCATCAGCAGGTTGCCCCACTCGGCGGCGGTCCCGGTGGGAACGTCGATGCGTTTCGGCTTCTCGATCAGTGCCCGCATCACCATCGCGGCGGCCTTCTCCGGCGTCTCGACCTTGTTGACGTTCTTGTTGCCGGTCGGGGCGATCATCGGGGTGTCGACCAGCGGCATGTGCACGGTGGTGAACGAGACGCCGTCCGCCAGAGTCTCCGACGCGGCGACCGAGGTGAAGGCGTCCAGCGCCGACTTGCTCGCCACGTATGCGGCGAAGCGCGGCGGATGGCTCTGCACCGAGGCGCTGCTGATGTTGACGATGTGGCCGTACTTCCGCTCGCGCATGTGGGGGAGCAGAGCGAGGATCAGGCGGAGCGCACCGAAGTAGTTGACGGCCATGGTCCGCTCGAAGTCGTGCAGACGGTCGGTCGAGAGCGTGAGCGAGCGCCGGATCGATCGGCCCGCGTTGTTGACGAGCATGTCGACGTGGTGGTGGTCGCGCAGGATCGCGGGCACGGTCTCGGCGACGGACGCGTCGTCGGTGATGTCGCAGACGTAGCCGTGGGCGTCGCCGCCGGTCGCCCGGATCTCCTCGACCACCGCCGTCAACTTCTCCTCGTCGCGGGCGACGAGGATGACCCGAGCCCCCTTGCGCGCCGCCGCGAAGGCCGAGGCCTTGCCGATACCCGAGGAACCGCCGGTGATGACGACGTGTCGGTCGACCAGCGGACCGGCCGGATCGTCGCGTCGCGCCCGGTACGGGTCGAGATGCGCACGCCAGTACGACCACAGTGCGGGGGCGTACGTGCGGAACTCCGGTACCCGGCTCCTGTTCTCGCCCATCGCTTCGTCCAGTGCAGCACGGGTGAGGGTCGAGTCGAACCGGGTGGGCAGCGTGAGGTGCTCGGCCATGACGGGCGGGATGTCGTAGTTCTCGAACACCGCGTCGCGGGCGGCCACGACATGACGATTGGTCGAGCGGAGCAGCGGCGTGACGACGGAGCCGGGAATGCTCCCCACGGCGCGGGGTGCGCCGGCCGCGTCGGCGAGAGCGGAGTAGATCTCCCGCATCGGTTGCGGACGCGGGTTGACGAGGTGGAACACGCGGCCGTCGAGATCCGGGGCGTGCAGGAGGGCGACCAGCGCGTCGGCGACGTGGTCGACCGGGACGATGTTGGTCGCGCCGAGTGCGGGCACCGTCATCGGAAGTGCCGAGGGCAACTCGGCGAGCAGGGAGATGAGCCGGAAGAGGTAGTACGGGCCGTCGATCTTGTCGATCTCCCCGGTGGTCGAATCGCCGACCACCGCTGCCGGTCGGTAGACCCGCCAGGTGAGGCCCGGAGTCGCGCGGACCAGCTTCTCCGCCTCGAACTTGGTGCGGTGGTACGGCGTCGGGAAGTTCTGACCGAGGTCGAAGTCGTTCTCGGTGAACACCCCTCGATGGTCTCCGGCCACCGCGATGGACGACACATGGTGCATCGTCGCCCCGAGCAGGACGGCGAGCGCGGCCACCGCCGCGGTGCCCTGCACGTTGGTCGCCTGCTGTTCGTCGCCTGCCGTGAGGTCGTAGACGGCGCCGAGATGCACCACGTGGCCGACGTCGGGCAGGGCCGACGCGTCGATACCGAGACCGGGTTCCTCGAGGTCGCCGACCAGCGGGCTGATCCGCTCGCCGCCTGCCGCCCCGTCCGCGAAGGCTCGCAGACGGTCGACCGAGCCCGGGCGCACGAGCACGTGCACCGTCGCACTCGCGTCCCGCTCCAGGATTCTCCGCACGACCGCCCGGCCGAGGAATCCCGTGCCGCCGGTGACCACGTAGTCGCTCATGGCGGGCACCTTACCGCGCAGTAAGAACGGGCGGTGTCAGTGACCGATACCCACCTTCGCGTGGACTTTCCGCATCCAGGCCGGTGCCCACCAGTTGGCCTCGCCCATGAGCTTGACCAGCGACGGAACCAGCAGCATACGGATGATCGTGGCGTCGATGATCAACGCCAGAATCATGCCGACACCCAGGAATCGCATGATGGACAGTCCTGACATCGAGAACGCCCCCGTCACGATGATCAGGATCAACGCCGCCGCGGTCACGATGCGGCCGGTCCGCTGGGCGCCGATCAGCACCGCCTCCTCCGTGGTGGCGCCGGCGGTGCGCGCCTCCACCATGCGGGACATCAGGAACACCTCGTAGTCGGTGGACAGGCCGAACACGACAGCGAGGATGAGAACCACGAAGGTCGCCTCCAGCGGTGCCGGTGTGACGCCGAGCAGGCCCGCCCCGTGGCCCTCCTGGAAGATGAACGTCAGAGCTCCGAACGTCGCCGCCATGCTCAGTCCCGCCATCGCGACTGCCTTGATCGGCAGCACCACGGAGCCGAACGCCAGGAACAGCAGGATCAGCGTCGACACCACCATGATGGTGAGCATCACCGGCAGCCAGTTCACGATGGCGTTGTTGCCGTCGAGGACCAGGGCCGCCGCTCCGCCCACCGTCAGGTCGGTTCCGTCGGGTGCCGGGATCGCGCGGAGTTGCTGCACCACATCCTGTTGCGCTTCCTGGGACACGTCCGACGAGAACGTCGCGTTGATGACCACGAAGTCGCCGCTGGCCGTGCCGAACTGGACGTTCGCGATACCGCTCACCGCGCGAGCAGCCGTCGTGACCGCGTTGATGGCGGGGCCGTCCGGCCGCGCCGACTCTCCGTCCAACACAATGGTGGCGCTGTCACCGGTGCTGCTGAAGTCCGAGGACAGGGTCTCGAACGCGATACGCGCGGGATCGTCGGCGGGGAGCGCGGTGTAGGACACCTCGCCCAACTGAGCCTTGACCAGCGGTGCGGCGACGACCAGCAGGCCGACGATGATGAGGGTGGCGACGGTGATGGGGCGCTTCATCACCTTCGTGACAACGCCGCCCCAGAACTTGTGTGCGCGTGCATCTCCGCGATCCGAGGCGGTCCTCGACCAGGTGATGGCATTGATGCGGTGACCCAGCATGGCGAGGACGGCCGGCACAGCCGTCAACGACAGCAGAGCCGCACATCCGACAGCCGCCATCGCACCGAAGCCGAGGGATCTGATGATGGCCTGCGGGAAGACGAGCATCCCCGCGAAGGCGCAGATGAGCAGCAGACCGGAGAAGACGATGGTGCGCCCGGCGGTCAGCATTGTGCGTCGTGCGGCCTCGTGGGACGTGGCTCCGCCCCTGAGTTCCTCGCGGAACCTGCTGACGATGAAGAGTCCGTAGTCGATGGCGAGGCCGAGACCCAGCAGGCTGGCGACGTTGACGGCGAACGAACTGATCTCGGTGAACGTGGTGAAGAGGCGCAGGACGGTCAGCGCGCCGGCCACCGAGAGCGCCCCCACGATCACCGGGACGGCGGCGGCCACGACGCCGCCGAAGATGATGACCAGAAGAATCAGCGTGATCGGGATCGCGATGATCTCGGCGCGGACCAGATCTTCCTGGAGCTGGGTGTTGAAGGAGACCCCCGCGACGGAGGCGCCCGCGAACTGCGTGTCGATGCCGGCGACTTCGAGCTTCGGCAGCAACTCCGAGAACGACGCGACGGTGATGCCGCTGGCGTCGCCGAGGGTGACGGTCGCGAGTCCCTTCGTGCCGTCCTTGCTCTCCAGGAACGGCTTCTGCACCGGTCCGGCCGTCCAGTAGGAGGTGATGTCGTTCGGACCCACCTCCGCCCGGAACGCGTCGAGCACCGGCGTGACGTCCGCCCCGATGTCGTCGAGCGTGCGGCCGTCGGGCGCGGAGTAGATGACGATGATGTCCGGTGCGGCGGTTCCCAGGCCCTGGATCTGTCGGGCGACCTGCACGGCCTCGCTGCCGGGATCCTCGTATCCGCCCTGGCTGAGGCTGCCGAAGACCCCGAGTCCCCACGTGGCACCTGCCAGAACGATGACGATCGCGGCGGTCAGGACCCACCGTGCCCGCGACACCACGAACGAAGCCCAGCGAGTCACAGAAAATCCCCATCTCGGTCAGGTCGAGCATCGACGGTCGTCTGTGACTGTAGTGAACTGTCATGGGGAAGCTCTGAGAGCGGGCGCGGGAGTGACGGTCGCCTCCTCCTCACTTGGACACGACGGACGCGATCACTCCAACCCGGCCAGGTCGACGTCCACCCTCGACGGGGGTCGCAGTGCAGTGGTCGTCGCCCATCCGCGGGCGACGAGGCCGGCGTCGCTGTCATCGTCGTCCCGCGCGTGGATGGCGTCGAAGCGGACGGTGACGAACTCGTCGTCGGTGTCGCCGATCTCCGCCTGGACGGCGCCGAAGGCAGCGAGGTCGGCCGGGCGGATGCCGCGGAGCTCCGATGGCGCGACCGGGGGGATGTTGACGTTGAGAACCCAGTCCGCTGCACCGTGGTCGACGAACCAGTCGAGTGCGCGCCGGGCCACGAGGTGGGCGGTGTCCCAGCTCGGAGCGCCCGAGGCGACCTCACGGTCGATCTGGTCGTGGATGTCGCCAGGCGCGGCGAGAGACGCCGTGTCGAGGCCGGCGAGGGACAGGGCCATCGACGGAACCCCGTGGGTGGACGCGGTGAGGGCCGCCCCCACGGTGCCGGAGTGCAGGACGGCGGAGCCGGTGTTCGGACCGTGATTGATGCCGGACAGCAGGATGTCCGGCCGCGGACCGAATGCTCCGCGCGTCGCGACGAACGCGATCATGGCGGGCGAGGCCTGTACGGCGAACGCGTCGACGTCCAGGTCGGCGACCGACGCGCGGGAGACCACGAGCTGGTCGCGGTTCTGGAGCGCCGACAGCGACGCACTCGCACCGCTGCGCTCCTCGTGCGGCGCCGCCACCACGACGTCGTGACCGGCCTCGACGGCGACCCGAGCGAGCACGGCGATCCCGTGACTGTCGATTCCGTCGTCGTTCGTGATGAGCACGCGCACGTGTGCCTCCTGCGAGTGGGTACAGCCGGTCAGGACGAGAAGGGGCGTACCTCGACCGTCGCCATCACGGTCTCGACGAGCCCCAGCTGTCCTGTACCCAGTCCGCGGCGGGTCACGTTGGCGGTGCCGGCGGCGCCGCCGAGGGCGAGTGCCTCCTCGATGGACATGCCGCGGGCGAGTCCGGTGGCGATGCCGGCGCTCATGGAGTCGCCCGCACCATGGTGGTCCGTCTGTTCCAGGTCGGGAGTGACCACCTCGAGCACCGTGCCGTCGACGAGGGCGAGCGCCGGGTCCGCCGCGCGGGAGAGAACCACGATGTCGGCACCCTCGTCGTGCAGGGCGCGCATCGCGTCGATGAGGACGTCCGGGTCGTCCGACTCCGCGCGCCCGTCCTCGATGAGGTCTTCGTGGCTCATCTTGAGCACCGTGAGCCCGCCCTGCAGAGCCGCCGTCGCGGTCGGTCCGGACAGATCCGCGACGACGGGCTTCGACAGCGATCGCAGATCGGTCGTGAGCCGCCGGTAGAAGTCCGCGGGCACCACCGACCCGGTGTGCGGGCCCCCCAGCAGCACGATGTCGGACGAGGCTCCGGACTCGAGGGTGATCCCGTAGAGGTCGTCGAGCGCGTGCCGGGCGAGGTGCGGGGGATCGATCGTCGCCACCTCGGTGCGGTCGCCGTCCCGCCGGTCGTGAATGTAGGACCCGGACTCGTGGCCGACGTCCACCGCACGCACGGTGATTCCCTCGCGGTGGATCAGATCCCGCAGCACGCCGCCGCTCTCGCCGCCGAACGCGCCGGTCAGCGTCACGTCCATGCCGAGGTTGGTGGCCATGCGGGCGATCCAGTGGCCTTGGCCGCCGGCGTGCACGTGGAGTTCGGTGTCGCCGTTCGGCGCTGCGTCCAGGGTGATGGTCAGCAGCGGGGACGGCGCGAATACTGTGGCGGTGGGCGCATGTTCGGCAGTCGACATCGCCGTGATGTGCCCGATTCGTCCCTTCCTCAAACCCGACGTCGAACGGTTGACAGGTCAGCTTCCGAAGGCCTCCGCAAGGTCGTCGAGCGACGGGAAAGCCGGTTCCGGTGCTGCCCCGGGCACCGTGATCACCGTCGACGCCTGCTGGACCGTGTAGACGGTCCAGGGCAACACCGTGGCCATGTACTCAGCGAAGCCGGGGTAGTCGGACACCCACATCGCCTCGGTTGCGTCGCCGTCCTGGAGGGCGCAGGTGGCCAGCACGACGTATGAGCCGGGAGGTACGTCGGACACCGTCTGGGTCGACGTGCCGGGTTCGATGTCGCCGCCGTCGTAGAGGGTCTGGCCGGGTCCGAGAACGTCTTCCAGCGGCGGCAGAACACCGTCAGGTGCGGGTGCCAACGACGTGGCACAGCTGAGGGTGTCGTCGGCAGCAGAGGTGATGGTGTCGGTGACGGACGTGCCGTCGACAGCGAACGCGTAGGTGACGTCGGTGGGTTCCGCCGCGGCAGCGAGACCGGGAGTGGCGAGGGCCAGGGGAATCGCTGCTGCAGTGCCGAGAAGGGTTCGGGTGAGTTTTCGCACGGCATGTCCTCTTCGTCGTCGATGGTCGCTTCCAGGGGAAGTGTGCAACGGAAGCGGACCATTCGGCACCTTGCGTACCGGGTGTCCCCGTGGGGGTGTGGTTCCGGGCGAGACCACGGTTTCCGTCGACTTGCCGCCGGAGTGGAGGTGGTGGTCCAATGGGAACATACGTTCGAACACAAGTTCTCCAGCAAGCGGACGAGGGTGCGTCATGGGATGGAACGACGGACCGCCCACGTGGACCGAGATGGAGCGGTTGCTCTCGGGCAAGCCTCGTGTCATCGATCCGCTGGCGATGGGTGACGGCGGTGACAGTCCGGCCTGGTCGCGCAAGCGTGATCCCTACGAGGGTGCGGTGGTGCGGCCGCGCGACACCGTTCCCTACGCGGAACTGCACGCCCACTCGTCCTTCAGCTTTCTCGACGGCGCCTCCCAGCCCGAGGAGATGGTCGAGGAGGCCGTACGGCTGGGTCTGGACGCCATCGCGCTGACCGATCACGACGGCATGTACGGCGTCGTGCGGTTCGCGGAGGCGGCACGCGAGTTGGAGATGAAGACCGTCTTCGGGTCCGAGTTGTCGCTCGGTGATCCAGGAATGCCGACCGAATCACGCACCGGCGCAGCCGATCCGGACGGAACGCATCTGTTGGTGCTGGCGCGCGGACAGGAGGGGTACCGGCGCCTGTCCCGCCAGATCGCCGCCGCGCATCTGGCCGGTGGGGAGAAGGGTCGCCCGCGATACGACATCGATTCGCTGGCCGAGGCGGCCGGGGGGCACTGGCAGATCCTGACGGGGTGCCGCAAGGGCAGCGTGCGTCGCGCGCTGAGCGAGGGTGGTCCCGCAGCTGCCGAGCAGGCGCTGCGCGACCTGGTGGAGCGGTTCGGCGCAGACCGTGTGACGGTGGAACTGACGCGGCAGGGCGTCGCCGAGGACGACGATCGCAACGACACCCTGGCGGACATCGCCGCGGGCCTCTCGCTCCCGGTCATCGCGACGACGTCGGCACACTTCGCGCGGCCGAGTCGGCGCCGGCTCGCGATGGCCATGGCCGCGGTCCGTGCGCGGCGCAGTCTCGACGATGCATCCGGGTGGCTCCCGCCGCTCGGCGGAACCCATCTGCGCTCCGGGTCCGAGATGGCGGCGATGTTCTCCGCCTATCCCACCGCCGTGTCCCACGCCGCGGTGCTGGGGGAGGAGTGCGCGTTCGACCTACACCTCATCGCGCCGCAGCTGCCGCCGTTCGACGTGCCGGAGGGCCATACCGAGATCACGTGGCTCCACGAGTTGACGATGCGCGGTGCCGAGCGACGCTACGGTCGGCGCGAGGACGAACCTGCGGCCTACGCCCAGATCGACCGAGAACTCGCCGTCATCACCGAACTCGACTTCCCCGGGTACTTCCTGGTGGTCCACGACATCGTCGACTTCTGCAAGAGGGCCGACATCCTGTGTCAGGGAAGAGGATCCGCGGCCAACTCTGCGGTGTGCTACGCCATCGGCATCACCAACGTCGATCCGGTGCGCAACGGTCTGCTGTTCGAGCGGTTCCTGTCCGTCGAGCGCGACGGCCCACCCGACATCGACGTGGACATCGAGTCCGACCGTCGTGAAGAGGCCATCCAGCACGTCTACGCCAAGTACGGCCGCGACTACGCGGCGCAGGTGGCCAACGTCATCACCTACCGCGGGAAGTCGTCGGTACGCGACATGGCGAAGGCGCTCGGGGCGTCGCAGGGTCAGCAGGACGCGTGGAGCAAGCAGATCACCCGCTGGTCGGGGGTGCCGGGGCGAGACCTGTCCGCCGAGGCCCGCGAGACCACCATCCCGCTCCCGGTGCTCGAACTCGCCGCGCAGATCGAGAACTTCCCGCGGCATCTCGGCATCCACTCCGGCGGCATGGTGATCTGCGATCGGCCGATCGCCGACGTGTGCCCCGTCGAGTGGGCGCGCATGGAGAACCGCACCGTGCTGCAGTGGGACAAGGACGACTGTGCCGCAGTGGGTCTGGTGAAGTTCGACATGCTCGGGCTCGGCATGCTCTCGGCGCTGCACTACATGATCGATCTGGTGAAGGAGCACAAGGGACTGCACGTCGATCTCGCCGAACTCGACCTCGGCGAGGCCGCGGTCTACGAGATGCTGCAGCGCGCCGATTCCGTCGGTGTCTTCCAGGTGGAGTCGCGTGCTCAGATGGCGACGCTCCCGCGACTCAAACCGCGGGAGTTCTACGACCTGGTCGTCGAGGTCGCCCTCATCAGACCCGGACCCATCCAGGGACATTCGGTGCACCCGTACGTCCGGCGCCGCAACGGACTCGAGCCCGTCACCTTCGATCACCCGTCGCTCGAGCGGGCACTCGAGCGCACTCTCGGCGTACCGCTGTTCCAGGAGCAGCTGATGCAGATGGCCGTCGACGTCGCGGGGTTCTCGGCCACCGAGGCGGACCAACTGCGTCGGGCCATGGGGTCCAAACGCAGTCCGGAGAAGATGGACCGCATGCGTCAGCGTTTCTACGACGGGATGCGCGACCTGCACGGCATCACCGGCGACAAGGCGGACCGCATCTTCGACAAGCTCTATGCCTTCGCCAATTTCGGCTTCCCCGAGAGTCATTCGCAAAGTTTCGCGTCGCTGGTCTTCTACTCGTCGTGGTTCAAGCTGCACCATCCCGCCGCGTTCTGCGCCGGTCTGCTCCGCGCGCAACCCATGGGTTTCTACTCGCCGCAGTCACTGGTGGCCGACGCCCGGCGGCACGGCGTACTCGTGCACGGTCCCGACGTGTGCGCCAGCCTTGCCCACGCCACCGTCGAGAACGACGGCCTCGAGGTGCGCCTCGGGTTGTCCGACGTCCGATCCATCGGCACCGCACTGGCCGAGCGGATCGTGGCGGAGCGGGTGTCCGGCGGACAGTTCACCTCGTTGCTCGATCTCACCGGTCGCGTCGAACTCAGCGTGACGCAGGCCGAGTCTCTCGCCACCGCAGGCGCTCTCGCGTGTTTCGGTGTGACACGCCGAGAGGCGCTGTGGGCCGCCGGGGCCGCGGCGGCCGAGCGTCCCGATCGGTTGCCCGCTCTGGGTGCGTCGACGCGCGCGCCGTCGCTCCCGGGGATGAGTGCGTGGGAGTTGGCGGCAGCGGACATCTGGGCCACCGGCGTCTCACCCGACAGCTATCCCACCCAGTTCCTGCGCGAGCGGCTCGACGAGATGGACGTGGTCCCTGCCGACCGCCTACTGTCGGTGGCCGACGGAGATCGGGTGCTCGTGGCCGGGGCGGTCACCCACCGTCAGCGTCCCGCCACCGCGGCTGGTGTCACGTTCATCAATCTCGAGGACGAGACCGGGATGATCAACGTGGTGTGTTCGGTGGGACTGTGGCAGAAGTACCGCTCGGCGGCGCAGTTGTCGCAGGCTCTGTTCATCCGCGGCATCGTCCAGAACGCCGAGGGGGTGGTGACGCTGGTGGCCGACAAACTCGAGACCCTCGACCTCCGCGTCCTCCTGCGTTCGCGAGACTTCCGCTGATCCTGCGGTCTGTCCCGACCGTCAGACGCTGCCCTCGAAGTCGCACTGACGCCATGCCTCGTAGACCACGACCGACGCGGCGTTGGTGATGTTCATCGACCGGCGCCCCGCCAGCATCGGGATGCGCAGGCGGTCGGTCACGTGCTCGTCGGCCAGTACCTCCGGTGCGAGGCCGGTGGGCTCGGGCCCGAACAGCAGCACGTCGCCGGGCCGGTACGACACCGACGCGTAGGACGTGGTGGCATGGGCGGTGAAGGCGTGGACCCGCTCGGGCGCGAGGGCGTCCCACGCCGCCTCGAGGTTCGGGTGCACCGTGACGGACGCCAGGTCGTGGTAGTCGAGGCCGGCGCGCCGCAGCTTGGGCTCGGACAGGTCGAAGCCGAGCGGTTCGATCAGGTGCAGCTCACACCCCGTACCGGCGACCAGGCGGATGGCGTTTCCCGTGTTCTGCGGGATACGCGGTTCGTGGAACATCAGACGGAACACCTGATCAGACTGCCACGTCCCACCCGCCTGCCCGAGCGTGGGAAACTATGTGGTGTGACCGCAACGCGACTGGACGGCAAACTCACCCGCGACGAGATCTTCGTCGACCTCACCGCGCGCGTGACGGCGCTGCGGGAGCGCGGCGTGACCCCCGGGCTCGGCACGGTGCTGGTGGGCGACGATCCCGGTTCCGCCGCCTACGTCCGCGGCAAGCACAACGACTGCGCCAAGGTGGGTATCGCCTCCCTGCGCCGCGACCTGCCCGCGGACGTCTCGAGCGAGGAACTCGACGCCGTCATCGACGGACTGAACGCGGATCCGGCGTGCACCGGTTACATCGTGCAGTTGCCGCTGCCGAAGCATCTCGACGAGAACCGCGCCCTCGAGCGTGTCGATCCGGAGAAGGACGCCGACGGCCTCCATCCCGTCAACCTCGGCCGCCTGGTGCTGGGCGAGGAGTCGACGCTGCCGTGCACTCCGCGCGGCATCGTGCACCTCCTGCGCCGGTACGACGTCCCGATCGCCGGCGCCCACGTCGTCGTGGTCGGTCGCGGAGTCACCGTCGGCCGGCCCCTCGGTCTGATCCTCACGCGCCGATCCGAGAACGCCACGGTGACGCTGTGCCACACCGGTACCCGTGACCTGGCCACCGAGGTGCGGCGAGCCGACATCGTCGTCGCCGGTGCCGGTGTCGTCGGGCTGATCACCCCGGACATGATCAAGCCCGGCGCCGCTGTGATCGACGTCGGTGTCTCGCGCACCGACGACGGACTGCGCGGCGACGTGGCCGACGGCGTCGACGAGGTCGCCGGCTTCCTGTCCCCGAACCCCGGCGGAGTCGGACCCCTCACGCGCGCGTTCCTGCTGAGCAACGTCGTCGAGCGAGCGGAGCGCATGCTGGCCGCATCGGAGTCGGTCTCGTCATGAGAGGCCGGCTCGGGTCGGCTGTCGGGGGACCGACGCGGCGGAGGCCGGCGCGGGACATGCTCCGGCGCAGCATCCCGGTGGTCGCCGTCGTCTTGGTGATCGTCGTCGCCGTGGCCCTGGTGCTCGCCGATCGGTGGCGCCGCGGCGCGTTCGTCTTCGGTGTCGCGACCCTGATCGCCGCCGCGTGCCGGTTGTGCCTCGGCAGTGAGCGTGTCGGGATCCTGGCCGTGCGGTCCCGCGCGTTCGACACCTTCTCCCTGGCAGCCGTGGGCAGCGCAGTGGTGTGGCTCGCGGTCTCGATCGATCCGCTCGGGACGGACTAGCCCTCGCGCGAGCGAGTGACCCGCAGCGTCAACGGGACGAAGATCGCGAGGATGAGCAGCGAGACGATCACCGAGTACAGCATCGGGTGTGTCGACGCCCAGTTGATCGGTTCGCGGATCGCGACGGACGGCGCGGTGGGATTGCCGAACGACTCGCGCGTCGACCGGGCCACCGAGGTGATCGGGTTCCATTGCGCGACAGCGCGGAGTGGGCCCGGCAGCGTCGACGACGGCACGAACGCGGACGAGATGAAGGTGATCGGGAACAGAATGATCATCAGCGCACTCTGGGCACTCTCGGCCGTGCTGGCGACGGAACCGACCACGGCGCCGATCCACGACATGGCGAAGCCGAAGAACATCAGCAGCAGCACCGCGCCCAGTGCGTCGAGAGCGCTCCCGCGGATGCGCCACCCGACGGCGTAGCCCGCGCCGATCATCACGGCGATGCTCACCACCGACACGAGCATGTCGGAGAGAGTGCGCCCCAGCACGATGGACAGACGCGACATCGGCAGCGAGTGGAACCGGTCGACGATGCCCTCCTTGCTGTCGGTCGCGAGCCCGATGGCCGTGAACGCGGCGCTGAACACGACGGTCTGCGTGAAGATGCCGCCCATGAGGAACTCGCGGTAGGTGGCACCGCCCAGTGCTCCGCCGAAGACGTAGCTGAAGAGCAGGACGAACATGAGGGGCTGAATCGTCGCCCCGAGCAACAACTGTGGGACCCGCAGGATGGTCAGCAGGTTGCGCTGGGTCATGGTCACGCAGTCGACGAGGAAGCTGGAGGCGTTCTGCTCCCGGACGCCGCGGGGACCGACCAGTTCGGCGGTCATGCGGTGGCCGTCGCGAGGGAGGGGGCGGCGGGGGAGGCGCTACCGGTCGACTGGAAGAAGACGTCGTTGAGATCGGGTACGTTCACCCGCGCGTCGCCGACCCGGATACCGGTGCCGTGCAGGCGACTCAGCACGTCGACCATGGATTCGCTGCCCCACGGTGCGTCCACGGTGAACCACCCGGCGGACGCGGAGGCGCGGTGCACGCGGAAGTTCATCCGCGGGAGCAGATCCGCTGCCAGGCGCAGGTCACGAGGGTCGGCGAGGCGCACCTCGACGGACGGCGGACGGACGCGCGACTTCAGATCGGACGGGGTGCCCCTGGCCACGACGACACCGCCGTCGACGACGACGATCGCATCGGCCAGTCGGTCGGCCTCCTCGAGATACTGGGTGGTGAGCAGCACTGCCGTTCCGTCCGCCTTGAGGTCGGTGACGATGTCCCACATGTCGTTCCGACTGCGGGGGTCGAGACCGGTGGTGGGTTCGTCGAGCACGATGAGGGGTGGCCGCGCCACCAGCGCGCCCGCCAGATCGAGACGACGGCGCATACCGCCGGAGAATGTGGAGACCGAGCGGGTTCCCGTGTCGTCGAGGCGGAACCGGGTGAGGAGCTCGCGCGCTCGCGCGCGTGCGTCTCGGCTGCTGAGCCCGTAGAGCCGCCCGAGCATGCGGAGGTTCTCGTAGCCGGTGAGCCGACCGTCGACGGCGGCGTACTGGCCGGACAGCCCGATGAGCCCACGCACCGTGCGCGGGTCCTTCACGGCGTCCACGCCCGCGACGTGGACGGAACCCGACGTGGGCCGGATCAGCGTCGCGACGATCCGCACGGTGGTGGTCTTGCCGGCGCCGTTGGGGCCGAGCACCGCGGTGACCTGTCCCGCAGCGGCCGTGAGGTCGACGCCGTCGAGGGCCCGGTGCGTGTTACGCCGTCCGGTGTAGTCCTTGACCAACGATCGGACGTCGACGGCGAGGGTCGCTCCTCCGGAGAGTCCGGCGGTCACCGGGCACCGGCGAGCAGCGCCGGACGCACACCGCCGAGGCGACGTGCGACGGCGGCCAGCGCGTCCGGCGTGCCCATCGCGTTGTGCGGGACGTCGACGGGGTAGTCGGTGATCGACCCGGCGATGTAGCGCCGCCATGCCCACGGCGTGAGGGTGGGATCGGAATCGACGGTTGCGGAGAAGAACTGGAGATCGCCCGAGAACCGGGCCGGAGTGTGCTCGTGGCCGAGGTCGACGAACAGCTGGTAGCGCTCGTACAGCCGTCGCATCTGCCCTTCGTCGAGATGGGCGGTCGGTCCCCCCGCGCCGCGGATCATGGCGATGGCCGCGTCGAGATCGATGTCGTCGTCGACGGTCACCTCGAGAGGAAGGAACTCACGCATCAGCGACGCCACGGACATCTCGGTGCGCGGGCGGTCGGTGCCGGCGAGGGGATAGGCGTCCATGACGAACAGTTCGACCTCGTCGCTGAGCTTCTCGATCTCCACGGCCATCGCGTGGGCGATGAGGCCGCCGAGTGACCACCCGAGGAGTCGGTAGGGGCCCGTGGGGAACTGGGCGCGCACGGTGTTGACGTAGTCGCGCGCGATCTCCGCGACCGACGCGGGCTCGGGTGCGGGGATACCGATGCCGCGGGCCTGCAGACCCAGCACGGGGATCGACGGATCGAGGTGCGGCAGCAGTCCCGTGTAGCTCCAGGAGAGCCCGATGGCCGGATGCACGCAGATGAGCGGCGTCACACCGTCGTCGCCGGCACGCAACGGCAGTACCGCGTCGGTGCTGGTGCGACGGACCGGCGGCTTCGGTGTGCGAGCGGTCGGCTCGGTGACGGGCGGGGGTGCCGCGTGCGACCCGGTCCTCGTGGCGGTTCCGTTGGCTCCGGACCCGTTCGTGCCCGAGCCGTTCGTGGAGGAACCGTTCGCGTGGCTGCCGCCGTCGCCTCGGGTGCCGTGATTGTCGTCGAGCATGATCAGCTCCTGTACGCGAGCGGACAACGCAGCCGGGGTGGCTGCGTCGAAGAACCAGGTGACGTCGAGGGAATCGGGGTCGACGTCGGTAGCGATGTCGGTACGGAGGCGCTCACGAAGGACGTCCATGACCCGTACCGCGGCGAGGGAGTTGCCGCCGAGAGCGAAGAAGTCGTCGTCCGGGCCGACGGCATCGACCCCGAGCACGTCGGCGAAGACGCTTCGGACGGTGTCGAGCATCGACCGGGCGGGCGCGATCGCCGTGGCGGTGGTCGTACGGGCCGGGGCAGTGCTCGGATGATCCGGGCTCAAGTGATCGGGAGCCAGCGGTTCGAGCCGGCCCAGAGGGATGAGCAGTGCACGTCGGTCGACCTTGCCGTGCGGGGTGCGCGGCAACGACGAATGCACGGTGACCGTCGCGGGGACGAGGGCGCGGGGGAGCTTCTCGGCGGCGAAGCTCCGCAGGGCGGCGGAGTCGACGGTGCCGTGCACCGTCACGTGTGCCGCGAGCGCCGCGCCGACGGAGTTCTCCTCGACGACGACGGCCACCGACGTCACGGCCGGGTGGGCGGCCAGCACGGCCTCCACCTCGGCCGGTTCGATGCGGACACCGCGGATCTTCCTCTGAGTGTCCGATCGGCCCGTCATCTCGACCATGCCGTCGGATGCGACCCGCACCAGGTCGCCGGTGCGGTACGTCCTGCCGCCCGGGCGTCCCGACGGGTCGGCCACGAAGCGTGTTGCCGTGAGCCCCGGGCGCCCCGGATAGCCCTGTGCCACTCCGGGTCCGGAGACGTACAGCTCACCCACGTCGCCGTCGGCGACCGCTACCAGTCTCGTGTCGAGTACGCGCAGGGCGGTGCCGGGCACGGCGAGTCCGATGTGGGGTGCGCGGCCGGCGCGCTGGACACCCATCGTCGCCGCCACCGTGGTCTCGCTGGGGCCGTAGGCGTTGACCATCCGGCGACCCGGGGCCCACGCCTCGAGCAGAGCCGCGGGAAGCGCCTCGCCGCCGGTGCCCACCGACCGCACACCGGACACGGTGTGAGGATCGAGGGTCGCCAGCGCGGCAGGCGTCAGGAACAGCACGTCCACGCGCTCACGCTCGATCAGGGCCTCGAGCGCCCTGCCGGCGTAGGCGGCGGCCGGCGCGACCACGGACGTCGATCCGCGGATCACCGTCACCAGCATCTCGAGGATCGCCGCGTCGAACCCCGGGGACGCCGCGTGCAGGACGCGGGACGTCCGGTCGGTGTCGAACGCCGTTCCGAGGGCCACGGCGAGGCTCTCGAGGCCGCGATGGGTGACGCCGACAGGTTTCGGGCGCCCGGTCGTTCCCGAGGTGTAGACGAGGTAGGCGACGTCGTCGAGGCTGCGCCGGACCGTCGCCGGCAGGGCCGCGTCGGGCATGGAGGGGTGATCGGGCGTTGCGTCGGTGTCGAGGGTCCACCACGTGACGGCGTCCGGCGCGACCACGGGATCCGAGGCCGCTCGCAATGCCAGGACGGGATCCGCGTCGTCGAGGATGTAGCTCAGACGTTCTTCCGGATACGTCGGATCGAGAGGCAGGATCGTCGCGCCGGTCCTCGCGACGGCCCAGAACGCCGTCACCGAGGACGCGGACCGGCTCATCGCGAGCGCCACGGTGCGTCCGGGCCCGGCGCCGGCCGCGCGGAGTCGGTCGGCGAGAGCGTCTGCGGCGGTGAGGAGTTCACCGTAGGTACGGGTGCCCTCGGGAGCGACGACGGCGGGGCGCTCCGGGGAGTCGCGTGCGACCCGCTCGACGAGCACGTCCAGGAACTCCGTCTCGGACGGGAGACGGGACGGGCCCGTCAGGCTCGCGATCGACAGTGCGGGATCGGACGTGGCGCGGTCCAGTGTGTCCACCACGGCGTCGGCCAGATGGCGGGCGGTGCTGGGCAGGAACAGGTCTCGGGCATAGGCGACCGACACGTCGGCACCGCCGTCCGTCCGGGCGCGGACGGTCACGACGAGATCGAAGGCGGATCGCTCCACGGGCAGGCGGAGCGCGGAGACGGTGCGCCCGCCGAGGTCGAGGTGCAGCGGCGGAGCGGCGTGGACCGAGAGCATGATCTGGACGATCGGGTGGCGTGCCGGATGACGTTCGGGCTGCAGTGTCGACACCAGCGTCTCGAACGGAACCGCGGCATGGTCGAGCGCCGCGAGATCGCGGTCCCGCACCACGTCGACGATCTCGTCGAAGGTGGATGCCAACGACACCGGCACCCGCAGCGCGAGGGTGTTCACCGCCATGCCGACCATCGACTCGGCTCCGGCGCGGTCCGCGTACGGGGTGCCGACGACGACGTCCGCCGTCCCGAGCAGCGGGTCGATCCCGGGAGTGTGCGCGGCCAGCACGGCGGCCAGTGCGGCGTGCACCACCATGAACTCGGTACCGCGGTGATCGGCCGCGTAGGCGAGCACGCGATCGCGGACCTGCGGGCTCAGGACCGCGTCGACGACGTCGGCGCGGCCGGTGGGCCGGTCGGGGCGCGGGCTGTTCAGCGGTACCGAGTGCACGGGGGGAGCGCCGTCCAGGACCGAGCGCCAGAAGTCGACGGCGCGGGTGTGGTCGGCGCTGCCCACTGAGAGTGTGAGTGCCAGCGCGTGATCGATGTACTGCACCGGCTCCGTCGGCCACACCGGTGCGACTCCCGTGCGGCGAGCCTCGTAGGCCAGCAGCAGGTCGGTGGTGAGCGGCGCCACCGATTCGCCGTCGGCGGCGATGTGATGAACCGCGACCCCGACGACGTGGGTGTGCTCCGACAGGCGTACCACGACGGCACGGACGGGGGCCTCGGTCGCGAGATCGAACCGTCGCCGGGCGACCTCGTCGAGTGCCGCCTGCACCTCGGGCGCCGACGGATCGAGATCGGAGTCGGAGGGAGTGACCAGCTCGACGGAGACGGGAGCGGTGTCGAGGACCACTTGCACCGGCTCGCCCGCGACCGTGGGATACACGGTGCGCAGCGATTCGTGCCGCGCGATGACGTCGTTCACGGCCGCACCGACGGCGTCGACGTCGAGCGGACCCTCCACGAGCAGTCCGGCCACGATCGTGTACGCCGTGGCGGTGCTCGCCACCTTCGACGAGAACCACATCGACAGCTGCGCCGGGGTCAGCGGGACGGGATCGGGTCGCTCCGCGGGTGTCACCGCGTCGGCCCGTGGGAGGGCGCCCGAATGTGCTGTCAGGTCGGCGAATTCGGGCAGTTCGGCGAGCTCTGCGACAGTGGGGCGATCGAAGATGGTGCGTACGGCGACGGGCACACCGGTGACCTCGGTGATGCGCGCGGCGTAGCGCGTCGCGGTCAGCGACGTTCCGCCGAGCGCGAAGAAGTCCGCTGTGACACCGACGCGCTCGACACCCAGGACCTGCGCGAGCACACCCGCGACGGCTGCTTCCGCGGCGGTTCCGGGAGCGCGGTCGTCCTCGTCGACGAGGACGGTCGGCATCGGCAACGCCGCACGGTCGAGCTTGCCCACCGGTGTCAGCGGAAACGCGTCCACGACGACGATCGCGGTGGGCACCATGTGACGCGGCAGCCGAGTGCGGGCGAGGCGCAGCAGATCGCTCGATCGCAGGGCGGCCGACTCGTCGACGACGGGGTGGACGAACGAGACGAGCACGGTCTCGCCGGTCGGTCCGGGCGTCGTCAGCGTGACGGCTCCACCGACACCCGGTGCCGACGCGAGCACGGCGTCGATCTCGCCGAGTTCGATCCGCAGACCACGGATCTTGACCTGGAAGTCGCTGCGACCGGTGATGCGGACGACCGGTTCGGTGCTGTCGGGATCGGCCGCGAAGGTCCACCGTGCCAGGTCGCCGGTGCGGTAGGTCCGGCTTCCCGGTGGGCCGAACGGGTCGGCGACGAAACGTGTCGCCGTGAGGCCCGGCCGGTCGAGGTAACCCCGTGCGAGTTGTACTCCGGCGAGGTGCAGTTCGCCCTCGACTCCGGGCAGCACCGGGTGCAGCGAGGCGTCGAGCACGGTCGCCCGCATCCCGGCGACGGGGCGCCCGAGTGCGACGTCGTCACCCTCGTGCAGCGTCCTGGCGTGGGTGCAGATCGCGGTCTCGGTGGGCCCGTAGATGTTGATGACGGTGCGTCCGGGCGCGACCGACTCGAGCAGATCCGAGCCGAAGTTCTCGCCGCCGACGCCGAGTGCGGACAGCAGCACCGGGTCGCCGGGGACGAGGTCGTCGGCGGACAGTGTCGACAGGACGGAGGGGGTGAGGAAGCAGTGCGTCACGTCGTGGCGGCGCAGCAGCGTCGCCAGTTCCGTGCCGCCCACGATTCCCGGGGGGACCATCACCAGCGCGCCTCCGGACCCGAAGGCGAGGCCCAGTTCGAGCATCGAGGCGTCGAAACTGGGAGAGGCGAAGGCGAGCACGCGGGCGTCGGTGTCCGCCCCGTAGGCGCGCACCAGTTCGCTCGTGATGTTCGCGTAGCCCTGACGGGTGACCTGGACACCCTTGGGACGTCCGGTCGTTCCCGACGTGTAGGTGACGTACGCCGTGCAGCCGAGCGGAACGACCCAGCCACCGTCGTCGGGACACGCCGGAACGTTCTCCTCGGCGAACAGCGAGTCCGTCGTGGACCACAGGAAGCCGTCGCTCGGGACGTCCGAGGGATCGGAGCACACGGCGTGCAGCGTCTTGCTGTCCCGCACCATGAACGAGCGCCTGTCCGCCGGGTAGTCGGGATCGACCGGGACGATGGCACCACCGGCGCGCGAGACGGCGAGAATCGCGGCCACCGACTCGGTCGAGCGTCGCAGCAGGCCGATCACACGCGTGTCGGCGGAGACGCCGTTGTCCACGAGGCGTGCGGCGCCGCGGGCGACGAGTACCTCGAGCTCCGCGTAGGTGGTCCGGCGGTCGCCGTCGACCACGGCCACCGCGTCCGGGGTGGTCGCGGCGTGGTGGGCCACGAGAGTGTCGAGCGCGGAGGTCGAGTCCGTCGACCGAGCTCGCGCGCGTTCCCGCATCGGCACCGTCGCCGCGCGCTCGGGAGGCAGTAGGACGTCGATGTCGGCGACGAGCGCGTCGGGGTCGGCGGCGATCGCGTCGAGCACGGCCAGGAGTCGATCGAGCACGGCGCGCGCGGTGCGTTCGTCGAACAGGTCGGTGGCATAGGTGAGATCGATGCTCGACCGCGGGCCGGCCTGCCCGGGTGACTCGTCGAGCACCAGTTCGAGGTCGTACTTCGCCCGTGCGACGTCGATCCCGTGGGCGGTCACCCGCGCATCGCCCACCGTGCCCGACGTGTCCGGCGTGCTCCGGGTGGTGAGCATGACGTCGAAGAGAGGGTGTCGGCCCGGAGTGCGCGGTGGGTCGAGCAGGTCGACGAGGGTGTCGAAGGGCATGTCCGCATGGGCCAACGCGTCCAGATCGGCCGCCCGCACGGCGTCGAGATGGTCGGCGACGGTCGCCGCGCCGTCGACCACGGTGCGCAGCACCACGGAGTTGACGAACATGCCGACGACTCCGTCGAGGTCCGGGTGATCGCGTCCGGCGACGGCGGTGCCGATGGTGACGTCGGCTCCTGCTCCGAATCGACTGAGAACCAGCACCAGTGCGGCGTGGACGATCATGAAGTGGGACAGGCCGATTCGACGGGCGAGGGCGTCGACGTGCACTCCACGATCGCCGTCGAGGACGACGGACACCGTCGCGCCCTGTCCGGACGGTTCCGCGCGACGCGGGCGATCGGCACCGGGAGTGGGGACGTCGGGGAGATCCGCGAGCGCGTCGGTCCACCAGGCGGCGGACGTCGCGAGGGCCGACTCCGGATCGTCCGCGGACCCGAGTGCCAGCCGCTTCCATTCCGAGGCGTCCGCGTACTGCACGGGCAGCGGGGACCAGGTCGGGGTGCGGCCCTCGAGCCGCGCGGAGTACGCGACGACGAGGTCGGTGGCCAGCACGCCGAGCGACCACCCGTCGACACACACGTGGTGCAGGACGAGAGCCACGACATGATCGGTCGCCGGTCCGGAGGTGCCGGCGACGCGGACGATCCGGGCGCGCAGGGGCAGGTCGACAGCGAGATCGAAGGGGCGGGACGCGACGTCCCTCAGCGCCGGGAGGACGGCGTCCGCGTCCGGCGCGTCGAGCACGTCGACATCGAACAGAGTGGTGGCCGTGTCGATGTCGACGACGCGCTGCACGGGGCCGTCGACGGTGTCGTCGCGGTCGAAGAGTGTGCGCAGGCTCTCGTGACGATCGAGGACGTCGAGAAGCGCGGCCCGCGCCGCCTCGACCGAGAACGAACCGGTGACGCGGAGGGCGAGCGGCACGTGATACGTCGCCGACGGCCGGTACTGCTCGATCCACCACATGCTGCGCTGGGACGGCGAGGCGGGAATCGGCGCGGACCGGTCGACGGGCACGGGCCCGTCCTGATCGCCGGTGGACGGGGTGCCGTCGTCCAGGTGCAGTGCGAGCGCTTCGACCACGGGGTGCCGGAACACCTCGCGAACCCCGAGGGCATGGCCCCCGACGGCCGAGATGCGGGCGGCGACCCTCGTCGCGAGCAGGGAGTTGCCGCCCAGTTCGAAGAAGTCGTCGGTGGCGGCCACGTCGTCCAGGCCGAGGACGTCGGCCAGGACGCTCGCCACCAGGAGTTCGTTCTCCGATTCCGGAGCGCGCGCGGGACGACTCTCGCGGGCACGCGGTTCGGGAAGGCGTCGCCTGTCGATCTTGCCGTTCGGCGTCAGCGGCATCTCGTCGAGGATCGTGAGCCGGTTCGGCACCATGTAGTGGGGGAGCAGAAGAGCGAGATCGTCGAGCAGTGTGTCGGCGACGGCGCCTGCGTGCGTCATGCGCACGTAGCCCTCGACGGTGCGGAGGGTGCCGTCACCGCGGACCACCACGGCGGCGTCCGCGACGTCGGGCAGCGCTCGCAGCGCCTCCTCGATCTCGCCGAGCTCGATCCGGAATCCGCGCACCTTCACCTGGCTGTCCCGGCGCCCGAGGTAGACCAGGGTGCCGCGGGTGGTCCACTTCACCAGATCGCCTGTGCGGTAGAGCCTGTCGGAGTTCCCGAACGGATCGGCGACGAAGCGCTCGGACGTGAGGGCGGTACGGCCGAGGTACCCGCGAGCGATGCCGGTACCGCCGAGGTAGAGCTCACCCACACAGCCGGGCGGTGTCAGCGCGAGCGAGCTGTCGAGGACGAAGGCGCGGATGCCCGGGAAGGGTGACCCCAGCTCCACCTCGTGTTCGGCGACCAGGGGACCGAACGTCACGGCCACCGTGCTCTCGGTCGGCCCGTACACGTTGACCATCCGGCGTCCGGGCGCCCACTCGTCCACCAGCGCGACCGGGACGACGTCTCCGCCGACTCCGATGGCACGCGGACCCGCGCCCGGCGCCACGGGAACGGTGGCGAGAGCGGAAGGCGTGATGAAGCCGGCGTCGATGCGCTGGGCGTCGAGCACCTCGGCCAGCTCCTCGCCGCCGTGCACGTCGGTGGGCACGACGACCAACGTCCCGCCGGACCCGAAGGCCAACACCATCTCGAGGACGGAGGCGTCGAATCCCGGTGACACGAAGTGCATCACTCGCGCGCCGCGCGGCAGTCGGTGCGCCGAGACGGCCGCGTACGTCATCGCGGCGAAGCCCCGGTGCGTCACCGCGACGCCCTTCGGGGTCCCCGTGCTGCCGGAGGTGTAGATCACGTAGGCGAGGTCGTCCGGTCCGGGGCGCCGCGCTCCCACGAGGCCCCCGCCGGTGAGCGGTGCTCTGTCCTCGTCGACGAGAACCCATTCGACCTGCGCGGGAAGCGAATTCACCAGCGCGCTCGTCGTGACGCCGACCAGCGCGCCACTGTCGCCGATGATGGTGGTGATCCGGTCGGCCGGCAGGGTGGGGTCGACCGGTACGTACGCGCCGCCCGCTTTCGCGATGGACCAGGCCGAGGTGACGGACGCGTGCGAGCGGGGCAGCGCGGACACGACCATGACGTCGGGACCGACACCCAGATCGAGCAACTCGCGGGCCAGTGCGTCCGAGCGGCGGTCGAGCTCGGGATAGGAGAGTGCGATGTCGCCGTCGACGACGGCGGGCACCTTCTCGCCCAGCACCAGCCCGTGCGTGAGGATGTCGGCGAACGTGGCGAACGGCGGCACCAGCGGATCGAGCGCCGGCAGGACGGCGGCACGGTCCTCGTCGGTCACGAGGGACAGCGCGCGCAGTGGTGTGTCGACGTCGGCCTCGGCGAAGTCGACGAGGAAGCGGGCGAACCGTTCGCTGTGGACGACCAGTTCGTCGGCCGTGTACAGGGCGGGGTTGCCCTCGAGGTCCACCCGCAGGCGACCCGTGGTGGTGCTCTCGTGCACCGTCACGGCCATGTCCGCGGTCGGTCCGGAGGTCAGTAGTTCGAGATCGGCCGGAATGTCGCCCAGCACCACGCGTTCGCCGAACATCATGAGGTTGATGGTGGGACCGAGAGTGACGCCGGGGGCACCGAGCAGGTGGGCGATCTCCGAGGCGGGAAGCAGCTGGTGACGGAGTGATTCGCTGACGCGGTTCCCGACCTCGCGGACCACCGAGCCGATGTCGACGCCGCCGCCGCAGTGCGCGGGCACGGGTACCGCGTTGGCGGCCATGGACGCCGACTCGCGCATCCACGACGTCACGCGGGCGGCCATCGGCATCGTCAGGACGACGTCGGGTGTGTCGGTGACCCGCGCGAGGAACGCGGCGAACGCGGCGGCGACGACGACCGCGACGGTGGATCCGTGACGCTCCGCCGCGTCGTGGACCGTCCGGTCCGCCGACGTACCGAGCAGCGTGTCGCAGCGGTGGTTGAACGCGGACGGCGGCGCGACCCGCCCGGACATCGAGACCGGCTCACCGAGGACGTCGCGCAGACCGGCCCAGTGGGCTCGATCGCGCTCGTACCGCGACGACGCCCGGTAGCGCGCCTCGGCCTCGGCGAAGGCCCGGGGATGCCGTGCTCGCGACGGCGGTGGATCCTCGCCGCGTACCAGCGCCGTGTAGATCTCGGCGGTGCGAGCGGCGGCGACCGAGGCTCCGTAACCGTCGATGGCCACGTGATGGCCGCGGGCGTACCAGTAGTGGTGGTCCTCGGCCAGGGTGATGACGGCGGTGTAGCCCAGCGCGTCCCGATACATGTCGAGGGGACGGGTGAACTCCGTCATGATCTCGGCCGCCGCCTCCTCGGGGAACTCGTCGTCGCTGACGTCGATGCGATCGAGGTCGATGTCGAGGAGTGAGAGGTCGAGACGCTGACGGAGCGAGTCGGAGTCGACGTGCTCGTCCTGCGCGTCACTCGTGACGAGGCGGGTGAGCATCGAGCCGGTGTCGAGGGTGGCGAGGCGCATGGCCTGCTCGAGGAGATCGACGTCGAGCGGACCGCGGATGTCCATGTAGTGCGCGACCGCGAAGGTGACCTCGGGGTCGAGTTCCTGCAGCAACCACATGTCCCGCTGAGCCCGGGTGAGATCGAAGACCTGCGTGTAGTCGTCCGCTCCCGCGCCCGAGCCCGGGTGATCGTCCGACATGCTGTTCCCCCGGCTCGCTCGCATCCCCACGTGGGCCCTTCGGTCACCGCAGCGTCGAGCGCTGCGGTGCAGACCACACGATGTCGAACACTAACAAACCGGAAACTTGATTTCCCTCGTCCTCGAGGACTTCAGGTTTCTTTGTGAGAGTTGCCAAGCTCAGGGGACGGTGCGGATCAGTCCTTCGCCGCGAGCGCGTCCGAGGCCAACGCCATGGTGGCCACGAGCATCGTGGACACCGCGTCGGGTTCGGTGAGGAAGCCGTCGTGGCCGTCGCGCGAGGAGATGATGCGCAACCCGTCGCATCCGGGAACGAGGTCGGCGATCTCCTGCTGCTGCCGCAAGGGGTACAGCCGGTCGGAGTCGACGCCGCCCACGATGGTGGGCGTGCGGACCGAGCCGAGGGCCGCCTCGAGTCCGCCTCGCCCTCGGCCCACGTCGTGCCGGTTCATGGCCTCCGACAGCAGCACGTACGTCCCGGCGTCGAAGCGGTCGACGAGCTTCGTCGCCTGGTGTTCGAGGTAGCTCGCTATCGCGTAGCGCCCGCCGTTCAGCGGGTCCTCGCCGACCTGGGGCTCGTTGCCGAACCGGGCGTCCAGCTCGTGCTCGGTGCGATAGGTGAGGTGCGCGATACGCCGAGCAACGGCGAGTCCGGCACGCGGAGCGCGACCGGAGGCGTGATAGTCACCGCCCTGCCAGTCGGGGTCGGCGGTGATGGCGGCGATCTGCGTGGTCTGGGTGCCGATCTGGTCGGCGGACGCGCGCGCGCCGACGGCGAGCACCAGTGCCGAGGCGACACGGTCCGGGTACGAGACCAGCCACTCGAGAGTGCGCATACCGCCCATGGAGCCGCCGACGACGGCAGCGAAGCGGTCGATGCCGAGGGCATCGGCGACCATGCGCTCCGCCGTCACCTGATCGCGGATGGAGATGGCGGGGAAACGGGATCCCCACGCGACACCGTCCGGATCGAGCGACGCGGGCCCCGTGGTACCCCGGCAGCCGCCGAGCACGTTCGTCGCCACCACGCACCAGCGATCGGTGTCGAGGGGTGCGCCGGGACCCACCATGCCGGTCCACCACCCGGGCGACGGATGGTCCGGTCCGGCCGGTCCGGTGACGTGCGAGTCCCCGGTGAGCGCGTGCTGGACGAGAACGACGTTGTCCCGCGCGGGCGAGACCTCGCCCCACCGCTGCACGGCGACCGTCGCGTCGGGAACCACGCGTCCGCTCTCGAGGGGAACGTCGCCGATGTGCACGGTACCCACCTGCCCGTCCGCCGGCGGAAATGCCGACGGACGGGCAGGCGAGTGGAGATCGAGTGTCAAGATGCGGCCCGGAAACCCTTCTCCAGATCGGCCAGGATGTCGTCGATTCCCTCGATACCGACTGCGAGTCGCACGAGACCCGGCGTGACTCCGGAGGCCAGCTGCTCCTCGGGCGTCAACTGCGAATGCGTCGTCGACGCGGGATGGATCACCAGTGAACGCACGTCCCCGATATTAGCGACATGGCTGTGCAGCTCCAGCGCATCCACGAAACGCTTGCCGGCGTCGACACCGCCCGCGAGTTCGAACGCCACGATGGCACCCGCTCCGCGCGGAGCGAGTTCCTGTCCGCGCTCGTACCACGGGGAGGACGGCAACCCGGCGTAGTTCACGCTCGTCACCTCGTCGCGCTGCTCGAGGAACTGTGCGACCGCCGTCGCGTTCTGCACGTGTCGCTCTAGGCGCAGGGACAGCGTCTCGATGCCCTGGCCGATGAGGAACGCGTTGAACGGGGAGACGGCCGCGCCGATGTCGCGCAGCAGCTGTACGCGGGCCTTGAGTGCGAAGGCCGGCGCGCCGAGATCGGCGAACACCACACCGTGGTAGCTGGGATCGGGGGTGGTGAAGTTGGTGAAGCGACCCTGTGTCCAGTCGAAGCCACCGCCGTCGACGATGACGCCGGCGATCGCGGTGCCGTGGCCGCCGAGGTACTTGGTGGCCGAGTGCACCACGATGTCCGCGCCGTGCTTCAGCGGCTGGATCAGATACGGCGTCGCCACGGTGTTGTCGACGATCAACGGGATGCCGTGGCGGTGCGCCACGTCGGACACTCCGCGGATGTCGAAGATGTCGTTCTTCGGGTTGGAGATGGTCTCGCCGTAGAACGCCTTCGTCTCGGGGCGGACGGCCTTCTCCCACTGGTCGAGGTCGTCCGGATCGTCGACGAACGACACGGTGATGCCCAGCTTGGGCAGCGTGTAGTGGAAGAGGTTGTACGTGCCGCCGTACAGACGGGGGCTGGAGACGACGTGGTCGCCGGTCTCGGCGATGTTGAGGATCGCCAGCGTCTCGGCGGCCTGGCCGGACGAGACGAGCAGTGCGGCGACGCCGCCCTCGAGCGACGCGATGCGCTGCTCGACGACGTCCTGCGTCGGGTTCATGATGCGGGTGTAGATGTTGCCCGGCTCGGCGAGCCCGAACAGCGCGGCGGCGTGGTCGGTGTTGTCGAACGTGTACGAGGTCGTCTGGTAGATCGGCAGGGCGCGCGCGTGGGTGGTGACGTCGGGAACCTGTCCGACGTGCACCTGCCGCGTCTCGAAGCTCCAGTTCAGTGCCGGATCCTCGACGGGTGCTCCGGCTGCATCGACGACGTCGCCCTCGGTGGCACCGGTGTCGGATGTGTGATCGGTCATGGGTGTGGTGCTCCTCGTGGGGGTGGTGCTCGAGTGGGATCCACGTCGGCAGCCGCCACGCCCGCAGCACGAGAGGCACCTCACCGTGTGCAGAGCGCAGTAGGCGAGCCGATCTTCGTGGAGAGAAGGGTCGGGGCCTATCGCCGGCTACAACACCGTCGGTGGGAGAACATGGGTACCTCCGAGATCGTCGGTCGGTGGGCCCGAGGAGACGGGCCCGCGCTTGCTCTCGGCCCGTGCGGGCCGAGTAACCCGGTCATCACCCGGGGCACCCCACCGCGGTTGGAGGGTTGCCGGCCAGCAAGCCGGGGCTCGATGCTGGCACTCATGACCTTGGCGGAAATGGTAGCGGGTCGGGTGTCGACGGCACGAGGGTGGCCGAACTCACGATCGTTCGATTGGCGAATGATCATGCCGGCGGTCAGAATGGACAGGTGATCGGGCGCCTCTCGGGGCGCCCGTCGTCGTTGACCACCCGAGCGCTTCTGAATCGATCATGAACCATCGATGCGGGGCGCAGACCCGAAAGTGAGCTCGTGACACCCCCCTCCGTCGCGTTCGACGTCCTTCCCGCTGCTGCCGCGGACCCCGCGGCGGATCGGTTGCGGGTGCGCCGCCGACGCGTCGCGATGCTGGCGCTCGCTCTCGGCGGTTTCGGCATCGGCACCACGGAGTTCGTCTCGATGGGTCTGCTCCCGGAGATGGCGACCACGATGGGGGTCTCCGAGCCCAGCGCCGGTCACCTCATCTCCGCCTACGCCGTCGGCGTCGTGGTGGGTGCGCCCGTCATCGCCGCGCTCGCGGCGCGAGTGCCGCGGCGGACGTTGCTGCTCGCCCTCATGGTGGCGTTCACGCTGGGCAACCTCGGCACGGTGTTCGCGCCCAGCTTCCACGAGCTGATGGCCTCCCGCTTCGTCGCCGGTCTGCCGCACGGCGCGTACTTCGGTGTGGCAGCGCTGGTGGCCGCCCACCTCGCCGATCCCGGTGCGCGCGCCAAGTCGGTGGCCATGGTCATGATGGGGCTGTCCGTCGCCAACGTCGTCGGTGTGCCGGCGGCCACGTGGATCGGCCAGGCGTTCGGCTGGCGCAGCGCGTTCGGCATCGTCGCCGTCATCGGTGCACTCACCGTCACCGCCCTCGCGGTGTGGCTGCCGCGACTGGACTCGATGCCCACCACGAACCCGCGGACCGAACTGGGCGCCTTCCGGCGCACGCAGGTCTGGATGACACTCTTCGTCGGCATGGTGGGCTTCGGCGGCATGTTCGCCGTGTACACCTACATCGCCACGACGCTGACGGACGTGGCCGGGCTCTCCAAGGCCGCGGTGCCCTTGGCGCTCATGATCTACGGCCTCGGCATGGTGGTCGGCAACATGGCCGGCGGATGGATCGCGGATCGCATGCTGATCCCCGGGCTCTTCCTGGCGATGACGTCCGTCGCGGTGAGCCTGGCGGTGTTCGTCGCCGCAGCGCACAACCCCGTGACCGCCCTGATCGTCGTGTTCCTCATCGCCGCATCGGGATCCGCCATCGTGCCCGGGCTGCAGACGCGACTGATGGACGTCGCCGCCGATGCGCAGACCCTCGCCGCCTCGCTCAACCACGCGGCGTTCAACTTCGCCAACGCGCTGGGGGCCGCCCTCGGCGGCGCCGTCATCGCCGCGGGCTTCGGCTACACGGCGCCGGCAGTGGTGGGTGCCGGTCTCGCGATCGCCGGCATCGCCGTCCTGGCCACGTCGGTGGCGATGCAGCGTCGCACCGACGCTCGTCTCGCCGCCTGACGGTCCTGTCCGCGCCGTCGGATACGGTGCTGCGGTGTCTCACACCATCACGTCGGTCAACGTCAACGGAGTGCGCGCCGCGGTGCGCAAGGGCATGCTCGAGTGGCTCGAGCATTCCGCGGCGGACATCGTCTGCCTACAGGAGACGCGGGCGACGGACGAGGAATTGCTCGCATGCCTCGCTCCCGCGCTGGGCGAGGGCTGGCACCTCGTGTCCGCCGAGCCGTCCGCGAAGGGCCGCAACGGTGTCGCCATCCTGTCGCGGGTTCCTGCGGACAGTGCTGTCGTCGGGTTCGGGAGCGCCGAGTTCGACGACGCGGGGCGCTGGATCGAGGCCCGCTTCCCGGCCGTCGGAGCAGATCCGGCCGTCACCGTCGCGAGTCTCTACCTGCCGTCCGGTGAGGTGGGTACCGAGAAGCAGAATTCCAAGGAACGGTTCATGGCCGCGTTCGAGCACCGTCTCGCGGCGCTCGCGTCCTCGGGGGACCATCACGTGGTCTGCGGTGACTGGAACATCGCGCACACCGAACGGGATCTGAAGAACTGGAAGGGCAACCGCACCAAGTCCGGCTTCCTGGCGAGCGAACGCGCCTGGCTCGACGCTCTCGTCGGTGAGTCGGGAGCGTGGGTCGACGTGGTGCGCGCGCTCCACCCTGACGTCGACGGGCCCTACAGCTGGTGGTCGTACCGCGGCAAGGCCTTCGACAACGACGCCGGGTGGCGCATCGACTACCAGATGGCCACCCGGGACTTCGCGGACCGCGCGAAGGACGCCGTGGTCGAGCGGGCCGACACCTACGACCAGCGGTGGTCCGACCACGCACCGGTCACCGTCGTCTACCGCTGACCGGCCGGCTCACAACGCCGCGGCCAGCCGGTGGTACGCCGCGTTCCAGCGCAACGTGCGCTGGAAGTCTCGCGTGGTGGTGCCCTCCTCGATCGTGAGAAGCTCAACCGCGATCATGTCCGAGAACGCTTCCAGCACCGGTAGATCGAGTGCAGTGCTCAGCACCGTGTGATGGGGTGCGCCGGCTGTGAGCCACGACTCCGCGGACACCGACAGCGAGGGCTGCGGCTTCCACACGGCGCAGGCCACCGGCAGGGATGGCAGCGCCTCGTCCGGCTCGACGACCTCGATGACGTTGGCGGTGAGGCGGAACCGGTCACCGACGTCGGAGATGCCCACGACGATGCCGGCGCCGGGATCCGCCGTGAAGCGCAGTCGCACGGGATCCTCGCGCCCGCCGATCGACAACGGATGAATCTCGAGGGTCGGGGTCGCCGTGGTGATGGACGGGCACACCTCGAGCATGTGTGCGCCCAGGATCTTTTCCTCCCCGGGCACGAGGTGGTACGTGTAGTCCTCCATGAACGACGTGCCGCCGGGCTGCCCGATGGCCATGGTCTTCATGGCGCGCAACAACATCGAGGTCTTCCAGTCGCCCTCGCCGCCGAAGCCCCACCCGTCGGCCATCAGCCTCTGGACCGCGAGTCCGGGGAGCTGCCGCAGCCCGCCGAGGTCCTCGAAGTTCGTGGTGAAGGCGCCGAATCCGCCTTTGGTCAGGAACTGCCGCATTCCGGCCTCGACCCGTGCGCCGTAGCGCAGCGACTCGTGTCGGTCGCCGCCCGGCCGCAGTGCGGCCGCGACGTCGTAGGTCTCGACGTACTCGTCGACCAGTGCGGACACCGCGGCGTCGTCCACCGCGGAGACGACCTCGACGAGATCGTTGACACCGTAGGTGTTCACCGAGACGCCGAATCGCAGCTGAGCCTCCACCTTGTCGCCCTCGGTGACGGCCACGTCGCGCATGTTGTCGCCGAAGCGCGCCAGCCGGAGCGATCGCATGTCGGCGCGGCCGCGCGCCGCACACGTCCACTGTTCGACGCGCCGGACGACGGCGGGATCGTCGACGTGTCCGGCGACGGTGGTCCGCAGCACGCCGACGCGGGACTGGATGTGACCGAACTCCCGGTCGCCGTGCGCGGCCTGGTTGAGGTTCATGAACTCCATGTCGATCGTCGACCACGGCAGCGACATCCCGGCCTGCGTGTGCAGGTGCAGGAGGGGCACGTCGAGGGCGTCGAGGCCGGCGATCCACATCTTGGCGGGGGAGAAGGTGTGCATCCAGGTGATCACCCCGATGCAGTCGTCGGTCGTGTTGGCCTCGCGCATCCGGTTCAGGATGGACGACGCGTCGAGAAGCACCGGCTTCCAGACCACCGTCACACCCAGTGCGTCGTCGAGCTTCTCGGCGATCGTGCGGGACTGCACCGCCACCTGCTCGAGAGTCTCGGGACCGTACAGACTCTGGCTGCCCGTGAGGAACCAGACCTCGGGTCGGGCGACACCGGACGGTGCGGGCGAGGGGGACGGGGCGGACCTGGTTTCGACGACGGACATGGGAACCTCCTGGTCACCGCAGAGGCGGTGGAACGAGTGCGGGTGAAGACGGGTGTGGAGCAAGTGGTGCTGCGGCGGTTCAGCGTTGGCCGTACACGTTCTGGTAGCGGTCGTGCAGCGCGTCGACGGCGTCCGGCGGGATGGGCAGCGGCCGGCCGAGCTGGTGCGCGAGATGCACCGACCGTGCGACGTCCTCGCACATCACCGCGGCCTTGACGGCGGACCGTGCCGTCGGGCCCACCGCGAAGACGCCATGGTTCTGCATCAGCACGGCGGGCGACCTGCTGCCACGCAGCGTGTCGACGATGCCGCGTCCGATGGAGTCGTCACCGATCGCGGCGAACGGTCCGACGGGGATGTCGCCGCCGAACTCGTCGGCGCACATCGTGGTGACCACCGGGATCGGTTCGCCGCGGGCGGCCCACGCCACCGCGTAGGGCGAGTGGGTGTGCACCACCGCGCCGACGTGATCGAGATGTCGGTAGACGTAGGCCTGGGCCGCGGTGTCGGAGGACGGGGCGTGATCGCCCTCGACCACGGTGCCGTGCAGATCGCACAGCACCATGTTCTCGGGGGTGAGGTCGTCGTAGGAGACGCCGCTCGGCTTGATCACGAAGAGGTCGTGGCCGGGGACCCGGGCGGAGACGTTGCCGGCGGTCCACACCACCAGTCCGTACCGCACCAGTTCGGCGTGCAGCGCGCACACCTCGGCACGGACCGCATCCACGGTGCCGCGAGCGCTGTCGAGAACAGTCATCGCCCCGCCGCCTTCCGGTCGAGCACGTCGCCGCGGAGGGCCCGCAGGTCGCGCATGGTGGACACCTGACGTCCGAAGTGGTCGTGAAGATCGGAATAGATGCGGAACAGGGCGTCGTAGGCCTGCGACCGGCCCTCGTCGGGTTGGTATGCGCCGCGGTGCACGCGGCCCATCGCCTTCGAGGCCACGGGCACGTCGGCGTAACAGCCGGCCGCGACCGCCGCGTGGATCGCCGACCCCAGTGCCGGACCCTGGTCGGACCCGATGACCGAGAGCGGCATGCGCAGCACGTCGGAGTAGATCTGCATCAGCAGTGGGTTCTTCGCCAGTCCACCGGCGACGACGAACTCCTCCACCGGAACACCGCTCGCGCGGAAGGTCTCGACGATGACCCGGGTGCCGAAGGCCGTGGCCTCGAGCAGCGCCCGATAGATGTCCTCGGGCCTGGTGGCCAGAGTCGTCCCCAGCAACAGTCCCGACAGTCGGTGGTCGACCAGGACGGATCGGTTGCCGCTGTGCCAGTCGAGGGCGACCAACCCGTGTTCGCCGACCTCCTGCTCCGACGCCAGGCGTGTCAGATGCTCGTGGACCGACTCGCCGGCCTCGGCGGCGGCGTCGCGGTAGTCGGCAGGTACCCCGGTGCGGGTGAACCATCCGAAGATGTCGCCGACCCCGGACTGCCCGGCCTCGTACCCGTAGGAGCCCGCGACGATGCCGCCGTCGACGACGCCGCACATCCCCGGAACCTCCCGCAGTACGTCGGCGCTCATGACGTGACAGGTGGAGGTGCCCATGATCGCCACCATGCGCCCGGGTTCCACGGCGCGGGCCGCCGGCGCCGTGACGTGCGCATCGACGTTGCCGACGGCCACCGCGATTCCCTCGGGCAGTCCGGTCCACGCGGCCGCTTCGGTGGTCAGAGATCCTGCCCGAGAACCCAGTTCGCCGATCGGCTGGTCGAGCTTGTCGGTGACGAACGTGGCGAACCCGGGTGCCAGGGCGGTGAGGAACTCGGCCGACGGATACTCGCCGTCCTGCAGAATGCCCTTGTAACCCGCCGTGCAGGCGTTGCGGACGTAGCGTCCGCACAGCTGCCAGACGATCCAGTCCGCCGCCTCGACCCACCGCTCCATGGCGTCGTAGACCTCGGGGTCCTCCTCGTGGATCTGCAACGCCTTGGCGAACTCCCACTCGGACGAGATCAGTCCGCCGTAGCGGGGGAGCCACGTCTCGCCGCGCTCCGCGGCGAGGGCGTTGATGCGATCGGCCTGGCCCTGCGCCGCATGGTGTTTCCACAGCTTCACGTAGGCGTGCGGCCGATCGGCGAACTGGGTGACCTCGTCGAGCGGAGTGCCGTCGGCGAGCGTGGGCACCATCGTGCACGCCGTGAAGTCGGTTCCGATGCCGACCACCCGGTCGGGCGGGACACCGGCATCGCGCAGGGCTGCCGGAACGGCGGTGCGGAGCACGTCGCGGTAGTCGTCGGGAACCTGGAGTGCCCAGGCGTCGCCGAGCCGCACGGAGCCGCCGGGCAGCGTCGACTCCAGGACTCCGTGTCGATACTCGTGCACGGCCGTGCCGAGCTCCGCGCCGTCGGATACCCGCACGACGACGGCCCGTCCGGACAGCGTGCCGAAATCGACTCCGATGGTGTAGGTCTCGTGATCAGGCGTCGTCATGGCTGTTCTCCTGTGGCTCGGGTGGTGCTCGCGCGCACGACGAGTTCCGGAGCGATCTGCGTCGCGGGACCGTCGGTCCCGTCGATCGCCGCTCGTAGGATCTCGATGGCGCGTCGGCCCACCTCGGTGAAGTTCTGTCGAATCGTCGTCAGCGGAGGGATGAGATAGGCGGCTTCGGGAATGTCGTCGAAGCCCACGACGCTCACGTCCTGCGGCACCCGACGGCCGTGCTCGTGGAACGCACGCAGCAGGCCGAGCGCCATCTGATCGTTGGCGCAGAAGACCGCCGTGATGTCGGGATCGGCTGCCAACCGGGAGCCGCGCTCGAACCCACTGCGCGCGGACCAGTCACCGCGGAGCGGAGGGGTCCACGGCAGCCCCGCCTCGTCGAGGACCTCCCGCCACCCCTGCTCGCGCGCGCGGGCCTCGGCCCAGCCCAGCGGACCCGCGAGGTGGGCGATGCGGTGATGTCCGGAATCGACGAGGTGGCGGGTGGCGAGGCGGGCGCCGCCGACCTGGTCGATGCCGACCGTCCAGCGGGAGGTCAGCGGATCGCCCTCCACGACGACGACGGGCACCACCGCCTCCTCGGAACGCGCTGCGGCCACCGCGTCGTCGGTCGCGGCGATGAGGACGATGCCCTCGACGCCCTGGTCGTGCAGGTGGTGCATCGCGTCGACGAGCTCGTCGCGCGAGAGGGTCGTGAGACTGACGGCGCTGACCGAGAAACCGGCCTCGCGGGCGGCGCTCTGGACGGTGCGATGGGTGGTGCTCGGGCCCCAGAACCCGAGCTTGGAGCCGATGATGCCGATGGTGGCCGACCTCTTCGTCACCAGGGCGCGAGCGGCCCGGTTGGGACGGTATCCGAGCTGGTCGATGGCGCGCTGGACCCGTTCCCGAGTCTCTGGGCGAAGATTGTTCTGCCCGTTGATGACTCGGGAGACCGTCTGATGAGACACGCCGGCGAGCCGGGCGACGTCGGCCATGACGGGAGGTCGACCGTCGGTCCCGGTCGTGGTGGTCATGCTCGCCTCGGACGGAAGCGGGCCCGCGGCACCGTGGTCAGACGCTGAGCGACGACGAAGACGAGCAGCAGTGTTCCGACCGTGATCCGGGTCCACCACGAACTCAGGGTCCCGTCGAACGCGATGAACGTCTGGATGGCACCGAGGATGAGGACACCGACGACCGAGCCGAGGACGTAGCCTCGGCCACCCGTGAGCAGCGTCCCACCGATGACGACGGCGGCGATCGCGTCGAGCTCCATGCCGACCGCGTGCAGGCTGTAGCCCGACAGGGCGTAGAAGGCGAAGAGGAGTCCGCCGAGCGCGGCGCAGAAACCGCTGATCGAGTAGACACCCACCTTCACCGCTGCGACACGAAGTCCCATCAGCACGGCCGACGCCTCGTTGCCGCCGATGCCGTAGACCGACCTGCCGAAACGGGTGCATGCCAGGACGTAGGCCGCCACCGCGACGGTCACGAGTGCGATGACGACGCTCCAGGTGATGGTGTAGCCGCCCGGGAGCTCGATCACGGCGAACGCGATGGAGCTGAACGTCTCGTCGGTGATGGGGATGGACTCGACGCCGATCATGTAGCAGAGACCACGAGCGAGGAACATGCCGGCGAGAGTGGCGACGAACGGCTGGATCTGCAGGTAGTGGACCAGCACGCCCATCGTGGTGCCGAGCAGCGTGCCGCACAGCAGCACGGTGGCGATGACGAGGACGGGGGACCAGCCGAGTTGCAGTGTGCGCGCCGCGATCATGGTCGACAGCGCCACGACGGAGCCGACCGAGAGATCGATGCCGCCGGTCAGGATGACGAAGGTCATGCCCACGGCGAGGACGATCAGGAATGCGTTGTCGACGAACAGGGAGAGGAACAGCTGCGGGTCGGCGAAGCCCGGGTAGCGCATCTCGCCGACGCCGAACAGGCCGACGAGCAACGCGAAGGTGGCGATGACCGGCAGGAACCTGCTCGGCGGTGAATAGCGCCGGATGCGGTCCCATCGGGACGGCGCGGCGGAGGTGGCCGGGGGGCGTGTCAGCAGATCGGTCATGACCGGGCCGCCTTTCGAGTCGTCGGTCTCCTGTGTCGAAGGCCCAGCAGTGACGCTCGGGCACGCGGTGACTGCAGGAGGCAGACGACGATGACGACCAGAGCCTTGAAGAGGTAGTTGGCCTCGGAGGGGATTCCGAGATTCGGGATGGTGCGGGTCAGGGTGCCGATGAGCAGCGCACCGACCACGGTGCCGGCGAGCGAGAAGCGTCCGCCCGTGAGTGCCGTGCCGCCGATCACCACGGCGAGGATCGCGTCGAGTTCGATCCACAGACCGAGGCTGTTGGCGTTCACCGAGTTGGTGTTGGCGGCGATGATGAGACCGGCGATGCCGGAGCACGTCGCCGCGAAGACGTAGACGGTCCACACGATCGTGCGGGCGCTCACCCCCGCGAGGCGACTGGCCTCGGGATTGATGCCGACCGCTTCGACGAGCATGCCGAGAGCGGTACGGCGGGTCAGCAGGGCGGTCACCACGACGACGGCGAGCGCGATCAGCAGTGCCACGGGGAGTCCGAGAACGATTCCCGAGGCGAGCGAGCTGAAGGCCCCGTCCTGCACGGTGGTGATCTGACCGTCCGTGATGAGCATGGCCAGGCCGCGGCCGGCCACCATGAGGACCAGGGTCGCGATGATCGGCTGGATTCCGAAGACCGAGACCAGCAGTCCGTTCCACAGGCCCAGCAGCAGGCTGGCTCCCAGTGCCCACACGACGGCCATGACGACGGTGGTGACGGCGCCCTCGTCCGGGGCGGCCGCGATACGGGTGCAGGCCACGGCCGCCGCGATGACGGCGACGGCGCCGACCGACAGGTCGATGCCGCGGGTCGCGACCACGAGCGTCATGCCCACCGCGACGAGGATGAGCGGCGCGGAGTTCCGCGCGATGTCGACGACGTTGCCGAACAGGCCACCGTTCTCGATCCTGATGTCGAGGAAGTCCGGTGTCGCGACGACGTTGACGACGATCAGCGCGATCAGGGCGAGCAGTGGCCAGACGACCGGGTGCGACATCCATCCCGGCATCCGGCGACCGGCGGGGGCGTCCGACCCCGGCCGTGGCGGGGGAGTCGACGTCGGTCGTACTCCCAGTGTGTCGGTCATGCCTCGGAACTCCTGTCGTCTGCGCGGGTTCCCGCCGCGATGGTCGCGAGGACGTCGTCGACGGAGACTCCGCGGTTGACGCGCTCGTCGATCAGGTGGTGATCGCGCATCACGACGACGCGGTCGCTGAGGCGCAGGATCTCCTCGAGCTCGGCCGAGATGAACACGACCGACATCCCGCGTTCGGCGAGATCGGCCACGAGTGCCTGGATCTGCGCCTTGGCGCCGATGTCGATTCCGCGGGTGGGCTCGTCGAGAATCAGGATCTCCGGTTCCGTGACGAGCCAGCGCGCGAGCAGCACTTTCTGCTGGTTGCCACCGGAGAGGTTGCGCATCAACGCGTTCGGGTCCGCGGGGCGGATGTCGAGTGCGGTGATGTACTTCTGCACCAGGGCGGTGCGGGTGGCGCGGGGAATCGGGCGCATCCACCCGCGCGTGGCCTGGAGCGCGAGCATCATGTTGTCGGCCACCGTCAGGTCGCCCACGACGCCGTCCGCCTTGCGGTCCTCGCTGGTGAGCGCGACCCGTCGATCGACCGCGTTGCGTGGAGTGCGGAAGCGCCGACGGGTGGAATGGATCTCGATGGTGCCGGAGTCCGCGCGGTCCGCCCCGCCGAGCAACCGCGCCAGTTCGGTGCGGCCCGACCCCAGCAGCCCCGCGACGCCGACGACCTGCCCGGCGTACAGCCGGAGATCGGTCGCCTCGAGGGCGCCCTTGCGGCCGAGGCCGAGCACCTCCATGACGGGTTCGGTGGTGGGATCGACCACCGTGGGCTCGCGGTCGTCCAACTCGCGCAGGGTGTCGAGTTCCCGGCCGATCATCAGTTCCACCAGGGTCAGCTGCGGGGTGTCCGCCACCGACCGCTCCTCCACCAGGCGTCCGTTGCGCAGGATCGTCATGCGATCCGAGATGCGATAGACCTGGTCGAGGAAGTGGGAGACGAAGACGACGGCGGTACCGGCGTCCCGCAGCCGCTCGATGACCCCGTACAGGGTCTCCACCTCGTCCTTGTCGAGGCTGGAGGTGGGCTCGTCGAGGATGAGCACGCGGGCGTCGACGTCCACCGCACGAGCGATCGCGATCAGCTGCTGCACGGCGATGGGGTGATCGCCGAGCACGGACGCGGGATCGACCGCGAGGCCCAGTCGATCGAGCGTCGCACGTGCGCGGCGGTTCATCGCCCGCGTGTCGATACCGCCCACGGCACCGAGAACGGTGCGCACCGCGCCGCCGGTGCTGCCGAGCAGTCGGTCGAGCCGCCGCGGCTCGCGCCCGAGCAGCATGTTCTCGGCCACGGTGAGGTTGGGCAGGAGGTTGACCTCCTGGTACACCGTGCTGATGCCGGCGGCCTGAGCGGCCGCCGGACTCGCGAACTCGTGCACGGTCCCGTCGACGGTGACGGTGCCGCTGTCGATCGGGTAGACGCCGGTGAGCGCCTTGATCAACGTCGATTTCCCGGCACCGTTCTCGCCCATCAGCGAGTGGACCTCGCCCGGGTAGAGCCGAAGGGAGACGCCGTCGAGGGCACGGACGGCGCCGAAGGTGATGGAGATGTCCGTCATCTCCACGATCGGTTCCGTCGCCGTCGTGGTCGGCGGGGGGACGATCATCTCGGTACTCATGTCAGTACTGGCGGTCGGCGAGCACGGCGGCGGCCTGATCGCGAGTGAAGGTGGTCTCCTCGGTGACCACGCGCTTGGGTACCTCTTCGCCGGCGACGACCTTCTTCGTCAGGTCCATCAGTTGCGGTCCGAGCAGCGGGTTGCACTCGACGATGTAGTCGATCTTGCCGTCGGCCAGCGCCTGCATGCCGTCCTTGACCGCGTCGACGGTGATGATCTTGATGTCCTTGCCGGGGACGAGGCCGGCCGCCTCGATGGCCTCGATGGCGCCCAGGCCCATGTCGTCGTTGTGGGCGTAGACGACGTCGATTGCCTTGTCGGAGTTCAGGAACGACTCCATGACCTGCTTGCCGCCGTCGCGGGTGAAGTCACCGGTCTGGGACTTGGAGATGGCGATGGTCGGTTGTGCGGCGATGGCCTCGCGGAAGCCCTCGGCGCGATCGATGGCCGGTGCGGCACCCGTCGTGCCCTCGAGCTCGACCACGTTGATGCGTCCGTCGGCGTTGACGTCGGACGTCGCGCTGTTCTCGACGAGCCAGTCGCCGGCCTTGACGCCCTCGGCGACGAAGTCCGATCCGAGGAACGTGGCGTACAGCGACTCGTCCGTCGTGTCGACCGAGCGGTCGGTGAGGATGACGGGGATGTTCGCGCGCTTCGCTTCCTGCAGCACCGGCTCCCAGCCCGTCTCGACTACCGGGCTGAAGGCGATCACGTCCACCTTCTGCTGGATGTAGGTGCGGATGGCCTTGATCTGGTTCTCCTGCTTCTGCTGTGCGTCGGAGAACTTGAGATCGATTCCGGCCTCGCTCGCCGCGCCCTGGATCGACGTGGTGTTGGCGGTGCGCCAGCCGCTCTCGGCTCCGACCTGCGAGAACCCCAGAACGGTTCCGTCTCCGCCGCTCGCGGAGTCGCCTCCGCCGCCGCAGGCACTCAGGATCAACGCACTGCTCATCAGGAACGTGCTCGCTGCAACGACTCTCTTCGACGTCATCGTGGTCTCCTCTGTAGGCATCACTCCGTGTGACGCGTGACACAGAGTGTGAGCGTTAACATTCGTCCGCGTCAAGAGCTTCGCGAACATTGCCGAAAAGTGATGTGAACGCTCACATCAATGGCATCATGCTGTGGCGATGCGGCGGGAAGGTCGGTCGGCTACACCGCGGTGCGGCCGGAGGCGGCGAATCTGTACTCGATCACGCAGCGGGACGTCTCGCCCGGGCGCAGGACAGCCGACGGGAACGCCGGCTGGTTCGGGCTGTCGGGGAAGAACTGGGGCTCGAGCGCGAGTCCGTCACCCTGACGCAGCGCGGTACCGCGCCGGGACACGGTGCTGCCGTCGAGGAAGTTGCCGGTGTAGACCTGCAGCCCGGGTCGATTCGTCCACACCTCGAGCGTCGTGTCGCTGCGACGCGACGTGACACGCGCCGCGCGGCGCAGCTCCCCGCCGTCCTCGGGCCCGTCGAGGACGAAATTGTGGTCCACCCCTCGCGTGGCCGCCACATGGGGATCATCGGACCGGACGACGTCGCCGATGCGGCGCGGGAGCCGTAGGTCGAGTGCCGTGCCGTCGACCGGGACGACACCGATCGTGGGAATCCCCGCGGAGTCCACGGGCACGAACGAGGCCGCGTCCACCTGCAGTTCGAGGTCGTCGACACCGTGTCCGTCGAGATCGATGTACGCATGGCTGGTCAGGTTCACCACTGTCGTACGTGAGGTCTGCGCGAGGTACTCGATGCGCATCGTGTCTCCCCGGACCGAGTAGACGGCGCGTGCCCGCACCTCGCCGGGGTAGCCCTGGTCGCCGTCGGGACTCACCAAGGACAGTTCCACCTCGTCAGCGGTGACCCGCTCCACCGTCCAGGTGCGGGAGTCGAAGCCGTCGACTCCGCCGTGCAGGTGGTTGTCGCCGTCGTTGCGCGTCACCTCCACTTGTTCACCGTCGAGGTCGAACCGCCCGTGCGCGATGCGATTGGCGTAGCGCCCCACGGTCGCCCCGAGGTAGTCCGTTCCCGCGCGCAATTCGGCCTCGCCGGCGACGCCGACCGACACGTCGCGGCGGACGCCGTCCCCGCCCGTGACGGTCAGGCGCAGCAGGGTCGCACCGTACGGCAGCACCTCCACCTCGATCCCCGTCACCGAGCCGATGGTCACGGCGGTGTCGGACGTCCTGTGAGTGGTCATGGCGCAGACCCTACGACCGGAAGTGATTGAATCTGTAGATCATGACGACCGACACCGCGACCGACAGCGCAGGAGTCGCACCTCGGCACCGAGTGCTCTCCGGCATCCAACCCACGGCGGATTCCTTCCACCTGGGCAACTACCTGGGCGCGGTGCGGCAGTGGGTCGAACTGCAGGACGAGTACGACGCCTTCTACTTCATCCCGGACCTGCACGCCATCACGGTGCCGCAGGATCCGAAGGAGTTGCGCGCCCGGACACGCCGCGCCGCAGCGCAGTTGCTGGCCGTCGGCATCGACCCTGCGCGGTCCACTCTGTTCGTGCAGTCTCACGTACCCGAGCACGCCCAACTCGCGTGGGTTCTCAACTGCATCACGGGATTCGGCGAGGCCGGCCGCATGACGCAGTTCAAGGACAAGTCGGCACGCCAGGGCAGCGATCAGGCGAGCGTGGGTCTGTTCACCTATCCCGTGTTGCAGGCCGCGGACATCCTGCTCTACCGCCCGCAGCGAGTGCCCGTGGGAGAGGATCAGCGCCAGCACCTGGAGCTGACGCGCGATCTCGCCCAACGCTTCAACTCGCGCTACAAGAAGACGTTCGTCGTGCCGGAGGCGCACATCGTCACCGGTATCGCGAAGATCTACGACCTGCAGGAGCCGACGGCGAAGATGAGCAAGTCGGGCTCCGGCGTGTCGGGCCGGATCGACATCCTCGACGACCCCGCCGTGTCGGCCAAGAAGATTCGCTCGGCGGTCACCGACAACGAGCGTGAGATCCGCTACGACACCGCCGAGAAGCCCGGGGTCAGCAATCTGCTCACCATCCAGTCCGCCCTCACCGGCACGCCCGTCGCGACGCTCGTCGAGGGATACGTCGGAAAGGGATACGGTGATCTCAAGAGCGACACCGCGGATGCGGTGTCGGCGTTCTCCGCCCCGGTGCGCACGGCGTTCACGGAGTACATGAACGATCCGGCCGAACTCGACCGGATTCTTCGGGACGGGGCCGAGCACGCACGCTCGATCGCGTCCAGGACGCTGGCGCAGGTGTACGACAGGGTCGGATTCCTTCCACCGAAAGGCTGAGCGCCATGCCGGACTTCGCGGCGATCATCGAGGAACGTCGACGGCGGTGGCCGTGGTTCGACCATCTCGCGCGGGCCGGCTCGGTGTACCAGCAACAGAAGGGCGACTACTACGCCGCGGGTATCACCTACTTCAGCGTTCTGGCTCTCTTCCCGCTGCTGATGGTCGCGTTCGCCGTGGTGGGATTCGTCCTCGCCTCGCGGCCGGACCTGTTGACGGAACTGCAGTCCCAGATCGCCGAGAACGTTCCCGGCAGTTTCGCGGGCACCATCAACGAACTGGTCGAGAGTGCCATCGAGACGCGCACCAGCGTGGGCATCATCGGTCTCCTGGGTGCGCTCTACGCGGGCCTCGGATGGACGGCCAATCTGCGGGAGGCGCTCACCGCGATGTGGGAGACGCCGCACGAGGCGGGCAGCTTCCTGGCCACCAAGGCCAAGGATCTCGGAGCGCTGCTCGGTCTGGGTCTCGCCCTGGTGATCTCGCTCGGCCTGTCGGCGGTGGCCAGTGGGTCGGTGGTCCCCGCACTTCTGAAGGCCCTGAACCTGGACGACGTCCCCGGTGTCGGCGTCGCCGTGCAGATCGCGTCGTTCGCCCTGGCGATCGCCGCGACGTGGGCACTGTTCGTCTGGGTCATCGCCCGGCTGCCCCGTGAGCCCGTGACCGTGCGCAGCGCGGCACGCGCCGCGCTGTTGGCCGCCGTGGTGTTCGAGATCTTCAAGCAGGTCGGCGCGGTCTACCTCGAGAGCGTCACGTCCGGTCCGGCCGGTGCCACGTTCGGACCGATCATCGGCATCCTCGTGTTCGCGTTCACGACGTCACGCTTCCTGTTGTTCGCGACGGCGTGGGCGGCGACGGCCACCGAGAACCTGGCCCTCGCGGCACCCGCGGTGCCCGACAGTGCGGTGATCGCACCGCAGGTGGTGGTCCGCGAGGGTGTCTCACCCGCGGGCGCGGCAGCTCTCGTCGGCGCCGGCGTTCTCACCGTGCTCGGCCTGGGCGGATGGCGCGGCCGACGCCGACGCTGACGTGTGGTCAGGACCGTCTGCGGTGCAGCGTGCGCGCCCACAGAAGGAGCCCCACCACGACGATCAGGCCCAGGACTCCAGCACCCACCCTGATCGCCGCATCGCTCTCGTCGTCCACTCCGGCGTAGGCGCCGCCAGTGCTCGCCTCGGTCCGCCGATCGGTCGGCGCGGTCGAGGTGGGAGTCGACGCGGTCGTGGACGCCGGCGCCGCGTCCGGGTTCCCGGTCACCAGGGTGCCCACCGCCGTGTCGGCGGGCTGCGTGAAGCCGTAGTCGAGCAGGCGGGCGGCCTGCTCCCAGGGCCGGATGGGCAGCACGTCGGCATTCATGAGGGACACGGCCAATCGGCGGCCGCCGCGTTCGGCCGCGCCGACGAACGTCTGGCGTGCGTCGTCGGTGTAGCCGTTCTTGCCGCCCAGGGCATCCGGGTAGTTGAACAGCAACGCATTGTCACTGGCGAGGGTGAAGCCCGGCCGATCCTCGTTGAGCGGCAGATCGGGATTCACCGGGACGCCGGGCATGTCGGGCCGCGAGGGATTGTCCGGCTTCGACGCGTCCTTGGGGTAACCCGGGAACGGAACCGATTCGGTGGCAACGAGTTCCGCGAAGGTCGGATTGTCCATCGCGGCCCGGAAGATGAGCGCCAGATCGTAGGGGGAGCAGGCCATACCCGGCCCGTCGAGACCCGACGGCGACGCCGTGCGCGTGTCCAGTGCACCGAGCGCACGGGCCTTCGCGTTCATCTTCTCCACGGCGGTGTCGACGCCGCCGAGCTGGACGGCGAGGGCGTGTGCGGCATCGTTCCCCGACGCCATCACCAACCCCTGCATCAGCTGGCGCACCGAGTACACGCCCCCGGCACCGATGCCCACCGCGCTGCCCTCGGCGGCCGCGTCCTCCGCGGTGGCCACCACGGTGCGGTCGAGGTCGAGTTCGTCGAGCGCGACGAGCGCCAGCAGGACCTTGATCGTGCTCGCCGGCCGGTACCGGCCGTGCGGATCCTTCGCGGCGACCACCGCGCCCGAGTCGAGATCGGTGAGCACCCATCCCGCCGCCGAGATGTCCGCGGGAAGAGCGGGCGCACCGGCCGCGGTGATCACACCGCACGCCGCCAGTTCCTCGCCGCCGACCGTCTGGGCCGGGACGGGTACGGGCTGCGGTTCCGCGTCGCCGGGAGCGGGAACCTCGGACGCATCGATGGCCGGCGGTGGCACGTCACGGTGGGGACAGGCATCGGTGTCGGGCGTCCGGAACGGAGTGGACGTCGGGGGCGGTGCGGGCTGCGCCCCGGCGAGACCCGGAAGGACGGCCGGCGTACTCACGAGCACGACCGCCGTGGCGATACTCGCGGCTGTCCGTCGGCCGCGCCGGGTGCGGTCGTGAATGTTCATCACCGGTCACCCTAGGCGGCGCGCTCGTGCACGCCGCCCCGGGTGACCGGGTGTGTCCGGATGGAGAAGTCAGTCGGCGGACGGCCGGAGGTACGGCCGCTGGACCTTCTTCCACGCCTCGTACGTCTCGTACGCCGCCTGCGTGCTCTCGAGCGTCGAGGTGGCGCTGACCGGGACGTCCCACCAGGACTCGCTGTCCGGTGCGGCGATGAGCGGATCGGTCTCGACGTGGATGACCGTGCAGCGGTCCGCGGCCTTGGCCACCTTGACGGCGTCGGCGAACTCGCCGGCGGTGTTCACGCGGATGACGTCGGCGCCGAGACTCTGGGCGTTGGCCGCCAGATCGACGGGCAGCACACCGCCGTCGAGTCGACCGGACTCGGACCGGTAGCGGTACGCGGTGCCGAAGCGCTGGGAGCCGAGCGACTCCGACAGCGATCCGATGGAAGCGAATCCGTGGTTCTGCACCAGCACCAGGATGACCTTGACGCCCTCCTGGACCGCGGTGACGAGCTCGGTGGCCATCATGAGGTAGCTGCCGTCGCCGACCATGACGAAGACGTCGCGATCCGGTGCCGCCATCTTCACGCCGATGCCGCCGGCCACCTCGTAGCCCATGCAGGAGAACCCGTACTCGACGTGGTAACCCTTGGCATCGCGTGTGCGCCAGAGCTTGTGGAGGTCTCCGGGCATCGAGCCGGCGGCGCACACGACGATGTCGCGCGGGTCGGACAGCGAGTTGGTGAGGCCGATGACCTGGTTCTGGTTCATGCCGAGGTTGTCGTCGTCCACGGCATACACCGAGGCGACCGTGCGATCCCACTCGGCGGCGAGTTCGGTTGCGCGCGCTCGATACTCGGCGCTCACCTCGTGGTCCGCCAGCGCGTCCGTCAGTGCCTCGAGCGCCTCGCGGGCGTCGGCGACCACGGAGAGACCGCCCTGCTTGACCGAGTCGATGGACGCGACGTTGATGTTGACGAAACGCACGTCGGGGTGGGAGAAGGCCGTGCGCGACGCGCTGGTGAAATCGCTGTAGCGCGTGCCGATCCCGATGACGACGTCGGCCTCGGTCGCGAGGGCGTTGGCGGCCGTGGTGCCGGTCGACCCGATCGCGCCGACCGACTGCGGGTGGTCGTAGACGAGGGAGCCCTTGCCGGCCTGGCTCTGGCCGACGGGGATTCCGGTCTTCTCCGCGAACGACGCGAGCGCCTCGGTGGCACCGGAGTAGATGACGCCGCCGCCGGCGACGATCAGCGGCGCCTTCGCCGAACGGATGATCTCGGCGGCGCGGGCGACGACGGACCGCTCGGGCAGCGGGCGGGCGACGTGCCAGGTGCGCGGCGCGAAGAACGACTCGGGCCAGTCGTGGGCCTCGGCCTGGACGTCCTGCGGGACGGCGACCGTGGCGGCGCCGGTCTCCACCGGGTCGGTGAGGACGCGCATGGCGCCGAGCAGGGCCGCAGGCAGCTGCTCGGCACGCCACACCCGATCGAAGTAGCGCGAGAGCGGCTTGAACGCGTCGTTGACGGTGACGTCGCCGCTGGACGGGAGCTCGAGCTCCTGCAGCACCGGCGAGGAGGCGCGGGTGGCGAAGGTGTCCGCCGGGAGCAGCAGGACGGGCAACCGGTTGATGGTGGCCAACGCCGCGCCGGTGAGCATGTTGGTCGAGCCCGGTCCGACGCTGGCGCTGACGGCCCAGGTCTGGAGACGATCCTTCTGGCGGGCGAAGCCGACGGCGCTGTGCACCATGGCCTGCTCGTTGCGGCCGAGGACGTAGGGGAGCTCCGGCTCGGTGCCCGCCTCGACGGCGTCGATCTCGGCCTGCAGCAACGCCTGACCGAGACCGGCGACGTTGCCGTGGCCGAAGATGCCGAAGCAGCCCGCGAAGAACTTGGTCCGGACCCCGTCACGCTCGACGTACTGGTTGGCGAGGAAGCGGACGATGGCCTGGGACACCGTGAGGTGCACCATCGGCTCCGCGTTCTCGGTCTTGCTCTGTGACATCGGTGCGGTGGACACCATCGTCAGGCTCCTTTTCCACGGTGCGCTGAGTCCAGCGGAGGGCGGGGGGTGAGGGGGAGACGGGGATCGACGTCCTGGCCGTCCCACGTGCTGCGGATCCAGGTGTGGTCCGGATCGTCGACGATCTTCCAGGCGCGCTCGCTGCCCGGTCCGGCCATGACGTTGAGGTAGTACATGTGGTAGCCGGGCGCGGCGACGGACGGTCCGTGGTACCCGTGCGGGACCAGGACGACGTCACCGGTCCGGACCTCCTCGAGCACCTCGATGGGGCGCTCGGGTGTGCCGTACACGCGGTGGTACCCGAAGCCGGCGGAACCGTCGCGGCCACTGTCGATCTCGAAGTAGTAGATCTCCTCGAGTGCCGATTCGGTCTCGGTCTCCTCGTCGTGCTTGTGGCCGGGGTAGGACGACCAGTTGCCGCCGGGGGTGATGACCTCGCACGCGATGAGCGAATCGGCCTCGAACGTGTCGGCGGTACCGAAGTTGTGCACCTGACGGCTGCAGTTGCCCGCGCCGCGCAGTTCGACGGCGACGTCGGCGGCGGGCACGTAGCGGAACGGCAGGGCCCGCGACGCGCGGGCGCCGCAGAGAGCGAAGCGTCCACCCTGCTCGCTGCGCAGGGTGTAGCTGCTGTCGCGGCCGACGTACGCGAAGTCGGAGGGCCCGTCGAAGACGGACGCACGCCCCGTCAGTGCGAACGACTCCTCGCCGCACGTGACGGTCGCGGATCCCTGCAGAGGGACCACCATGATCTCGTCGTCGCCGGAGGTGAGGTCGACGGACTCGCCGGGTGCGAGAAGCACTGTGCGGAGGCTGGACTCGGTCCATCCCGCGCTCTCCGGAGTGACTGTGACTCCGGCACCGGGGACGGCGGGAATGTAGAACTCGCTGTTCACGCGTCCGTCCCGCCCCGCACCATGTCGACCGCGGTCGCGACCGCGGTGGCGACGTCGCCGTCCTTCGGGTACAGCAGTGTGCGGCCCACGATGAGGCCGCGGACGGCCGGGATCTTCAGTGCGCGTGCCCAACTGGCGAAGGTCTCGTCGGGCGCGGTCTGCGGGTCGCCGCCGAGCAGCAGCGTCGGGAGCGTGGTGGCGTCCATGACGCGCTCCATCTCGTCGACCACGGGCAGCTTCATCCAGGTGTACGCCGACGAGGCGCCGAGGCCCTGGGCGATGTGGATGGACTTGATGACGGCGTCGGCGCGCAGATCGTTGACCACCTTGCCGTCGCGGCGTGACGACAGGAAAGGCTCGACCATGGCCATGAGGCCCTCTGCCGCCAGTTCGTCGATGGCCTGCGCGCAGGCGGTGAGCGTGCCGAGCGTGCCGGGATCGTCGAGGTCGATGCGGGTCAGCATCTTGGCGCCGTTCATCCGCGCCTTCGCGGTGGACGCCGCGGTCGCGCCGGTCATCCGGTCGTCGAGCTCGAACGACGCACCGGCGAGTCCGCCGCGGTTCATGGAGGAGATGACGACCTTGTCGTCGAGGGCGCCGAGCAGGACGAGGTCGTCGAGGATCTCGGACGTCGCGAGCACACCGTCGACTCCCGGGTCGGCCAGCGCGGTGCGCAGGCGGTCGAGCAGTTCGGTGCGACTGTTCATGGCCGTCGGGTTCGAGCCGACCGACAGGGCTCCGCGTGCAGGGTGGTCGGCGGCCACGATCATGAGCCGCCCGTCTCCGCGCACCGTCTCACGGGTGACGCGGGAGGCCCAGGCGCGGTCGATCGCGCCCGGGTCGTGGGCCCGAATCTCGGTGACGTCGGCGTACGTGGTGCAGGTCGCGGAGATGGTCTCAGACATGTGCTTCCTCGGAATCGGCGAGATCGGAACCCGGTGCGGTGACCGCGGACTCGGCGAGGGCGGCGACCTCGTCGGCGGTGGGCATGGCGGTGGAGCATTCGAGGCGCGACGCGACGATGGCGCCGGCCGCGTTGGCGTGGCGGAGGATCTTCTCGAGCGGCCAGCCGGACAGCAGTCCGTGGCACAGCGATCCACCGAAGCTGTCGCCGGCGCCGAGTCCGTTGACGACGTCGACGAAGTTGGGCGGCACCTCCACGCGCTCGGTGCGCGTCTTGCCCAGCACGCCCTTGGGGCCCTGCTTGACGATCGCCAGTTCCACCCCCATGTCGAGCAGCGCGTCGGCGGCCCGGTCCGGCTCGGTCTCGCCGACGGCGATCTCGCACTCCTCACGGTTGCCGACGGCCACCGTGACGTGGCGCAGTGCGCGCTGGACCTGCTCGGTCGCGGCTGCGGGGCTCTCCCAGAACATGGGCCGGTAGTCGAGGTCGAGCACCGTCAGCGGAGCGCGTCCGCGCGCCTCCCAGGCGGCGAAGTGTGCACTGCGCGAGGGCTCCTCGGACAGACCGGTGACCGTCGACCAGTACAGAGCGGCGCTGCGGACGGCCTCGGTGTCGATGTCCTCGGGGCGCACCTGCAGGTCCGGCGCGGTGGGCTTGCGGTAGAAGTACAGCGGGAAGTCGTCCGGCGGGAAGATCTCGCAGAACGTGACCGGGGTGGCGTACTGGCCGTCGACCACGACGTAGCGGTTGTCGACGCCGAGGCGGGCGAGCTCGGCGCGCACGAAGCGGCCGAACGGATCGTCGCCGGCCCCGGAGATCAGCGCGGTGCGGCGCCCGAGTCGCGCGGCGGCGACGGTGACGTTGGCGGCGCTGCCACCGAGGAACTTTCCGAACGTCTCGACGTTCTCGAGGCCCACACCGACCTGCAGGGGATAGATGTCGACTCCGCTGCGTCCGATGGCGAGCACGTCGAAACGTGCCTCACCGGTGGGGCCGGTGTTGTTCACTGTGGTCAAGGTCTGCTCCATCGATACTCGGGGCGTGTGCGTGGGGGCCGGTATCACTGTGCTCCGCGCCACACCAACCTGTCAATAGTTTGTCCTGACATTCTAACTTGCCGTCATATTGCGCACGGTCCCTTACACTCTGTTCTCGGGCAGCCCGCCCGCACACCCGCCTAGTTTCGGATCGGAGCTGGTACGTGAGTCAACCGCTCGCCGTGGAGCTCGACAGGTCGAGTCCCGTTCCGCTCTACTACCAACTCGCGCAGGCCATCGAGGGCGCGATCCTCGGCGGCAGTCTGGCCCCGGGCGATCGCTTCGAGAACGAGCTCGCCCTCGCCAAGCGCCTCAACCTGTCGAGGCCGACCACGCGTCGGGCCATCCAAGAACTGGTGGACAAGGGGCTGCTGGTGCGCAAGCGCGGCGTCGGCACACAGGTGGTGCAGAGCCCGGTGCATCGACCCGTGGAACTGACCAGCCTCTTCGACGACCTGGCGCGCGCCGGCCAGGACCCGACGACGAAGTTGCTCGAATATTCGGTGGGGTTGCCCACCGAGGACGTGGCGCGTGAGCTCAACATCGGCCCGGAGTCCGAGGTGGTCACCGTCCGGCGTCTGCGGCTGACCAAGGGTGAACCGCTCGCCCTGATGATCAATTACATGCCCGTGGACGTGGCGCCGGAGCCCGCCGAGCTCGAGGCGCACGGCCTGTACCAGTCGCTTCGCACCAAGGGCGTCCACATCCGGCTCGCTCGCCAGCGCATCGGCGCGAAGGCGGCCGATCGCGACGAGGCGCACCTGCTGGACGAGAAGCCGAAGGCGCCGCTGCTCACCATGCACCGCACGGCGTTCGACGACTCGGGCAAGGTGGTCGAGTACGGGTCGCACGTGTATCGCGCGTCGCGGTACTACTTCGACACGACCCTCGTCGACCGCTGACCCGGAGGCGTCAGCCTGCGATCGACCGGAGCGTCGGCCGAACCTTCTCCAGCGCATACGTCAGCGACGACGGTGACGGTGTGTTCAGCGCGATGATGGTCGCGTAGTCCGTGATCAGCATGCCGCCCGAGCGCACGGAGGGCAGATCGGCCCAGCCGGGCAGTGCCTCGAGATCGGCGGCGGTACCGCCGTTCACGAGGATGGTCACCAGGTCGGAGTTCAGGACGTCGAGGCGCTCGGGCCCGACGACGAGCCGGTTGCCGACCGTCTCCGCACGCTCGATGGGCGGCAGCGTCATTCCCAGTTGCCGGTAGAACGCCGAGGCGCCGTCGTCGGGGTCGGCGACCACGACGAGCTGCTGGGTGGCCGGGATGTACTGCGACAGCAGCGCCGTCCGCCCCGCCAGTCCGGGCAGCTCCGCGGCGGCGTCGGCGAGGGCGGTCTGCGTCCGCGCGATCACCGCGTCGGCGTCGTCCTCGCGGCCGAGCGCCGTGCCCAACGCGCGCGTCAACGCGTCGTAGGGCGAGACCGTGTCGCCGATGACGGGAATGGTCGGGGCCAGTGCGGTCAACTGCTGGTACTGGGCCGGCGTCGACGCGGCGAAGTCGGCGAGGATGAGATCCGGTGCGTACGAAGCGATCTCCTCGATGGGGAGGGTGCCGTCGACGGGAATGGACATGAGCGGTACGTCCGCCGCCAGCCCCGACTGCCAGGGATAACGGCCGTCCGGTGCCCCCGTCGTGTCCGAGGCGAAGGCCACCGGCTGCACCCCCAGGGCGAGCGCGGCGTCCACGGCCGGAACGGTGAGGGCGACGATGCGAGGGTCGGTCCCGAGCTCGGCGCGGTCGATGGAGGTGGAGCCGAGTGCGTGCTCGATGGTCACGATGCCGGTCGGGGTGTCGCCGTCCGGCACCGCGTCGGCTGCCTGGTCATTGCTGCACCCCGCCGCCGTGAGGAGTGCCAGAACGGCGAGGGCCGTGGCGAATCGTCGTGATGTCGTGCTGCGCATGCGGTACCCCTGCTGCTCGCGATGCCTCCGGAGACCACGGAGGTAGGGGTACCCTAAGTCACCGGGGAGACCGCGTGGGGAGCTACGTGTCGGCCGGCGGTGCCGTGCTGCCGCGCACCTGCAGGGTCGGGGCGATGAGGTCGAGGGTGCCGGCTGCCGCCGGGCGAGCGATCCGGTCGATCACCGCCGCGGCGGCCCGGCGACCGACCGACGCGCTGGCGTTGTCCACCGACGTCAGAGAGACGTGGCGCAGCTGTGCGATGGAGGTGTTGTCGTATCCGACGATCGAGATGTCCTGCGGCACGGCCAGCCCCGCTTCCTGGCAGGCCGTCATGACGCCGACCGCGGCGATGTCGTTCACGGCGTACACGGCGGTCGGGCGGGGGGTGCGGGCGAGCAGTCTCCTGGCAGCGTCGTATCCGCCGTCCTCGGTGAGGTCGCACGATTCGACGAGGCCGTCGGTGTCCAGACCGCGCGACGCCATCGCTACGCGGTAGCTGTCGGCGCGCAGGGCGGACACGGCGCCGAACGACCCGGCCACGTGGGCGATCCGGCGGTGACCCAGCCCCGCGAGGTGCGCCACGGCCAGCGCGGATCCCGCGGTGTCGTCGTTCGCCACGACGTCCGCACGGGGGAGTTCGAGGTCGCGACTCGCGACGATCACCGTCGGCATGGACGTGGCGGCATCGGCGACCAGGGGAGTGGGCGACCGGGTGCCGACCAGGACGAGCGCGTCGAGTCGCAGTTCGGTGAACTTGCGGACGACGGTGTCGTCACCGCTCCGGTCGGCTCGGCCGTCGCCGAGCATCATGGTCAGCCCGTGCGCTTCGAGCACCGGGGCCAGGCCCTCGAGGCAGTCCACGAACCACGGGTTGCGGAGGTCGTTGATGAGGACCCCGACGATGTCCGTCCGCTGCCGGGACAGGTTGCGGGCCGACAGGTTCGGCCGGTAGCCCAGCTCGTCGATGGCCGCGCGCACGGCTGCGCGCTTCTCGTCGCTGACGTTGGGGGAGTCGTGCAGGACCAGGGAGACGAGCGACTTGGACACGCCGGCGCGTTCGGCCACGGTGCGGATGGTGGGTGGCCGCTCGATGTTCGTCACGGCTCGCTCCGTCCGGTGAGGCGGCCCCGCAGAGTTGGACCGTGCCAACCGCAGCCTAGCGGGACGGACGCGGTGAACGGAAGACCGTTGACAGCGCGTTCGGGCGACGGGCAGACTGCGGACAGGCTTCCTTTTGGAACGGTCCAACAACCCTCGTCTGGAGTGCACCCATGTCCGACTCTCGCCCCACCACTCTGCCTGTCGCCGTCATCGGCTTCGGCTGGATGGGCCGCGTCCACACGCAGGCTTACAGCCGCGTGCGCCACCACTACCCCGCGCTCCGACCCCTGCCCGTTCTCGCGACCGTGGCCGACGAGGTACCCGGCCGCGCTGCCGAGGCCGCCGAACAGTTCGGCTTCGGCTCGTCCACCGAGTCGTGGCGCGACGTCGTGGCCGATCCGTCCATCGGTGCCGTGTCGGTGACGTCGCCGAACTTCCTGCACCGGGAGATGGGCGTCGCGGTGGCCGAGGCCGGGAAGCACCTCTGGATCGAGAAGCCCGTGGGTCTGTCGGCGGACGATGCCCGTGCGGTGGCGATCGCCGCGGAGAAGGCAGGCGTGCAGACGGCGGTGGGCTTCAACTACCGCAATGCACCGGCCGTGGAGCAGGCGCGCGGCATCATCGCGTCCGGCGAACTGGGCGACGTGACGCACGCACGCTTCCGGTTCTTCAGTGACTACGCGGCCCACCCGGACGGCGCGCTGAGCTGGCGTTTCGAGCGTGAGCGCGGCGGCAGCGGCGTGCTCGGCGATCTGGCGTCCCACGGCGCGGATCTGATCTGGTATCTGCTCGGCGACATCGCCTCGCTGGTGGCGGACACCGCCGTCTTCATCCCGCAGCGCGCCAAGCCGGCGGGGGTGACCAGCGGCCACATGCGCGCCACGGGCGGTGAGCAGGGCCCGGTGGAGAACGAGGACTTCGTGTCCGCGCAGCTGCGCATGGCGACCGGCGCACGGTGCGTCCTCGAGGCCAGTCGCGTGGCGGTGGGTGACCAGAACTCCTACGGGTTCGAGATCCACGGGACCAAGGGCTCGGTCTCGTGGGACTTCCGTCGGATGGGGGAGCTGCAGCTGGGCCTGCGGGCGACCGGCGAGGATCAGCCGCTGTACCAGGACCAGCCGCAGTCCACGCTCTTCGTCGGTCCGGGAGCCGGCGAGTACGGCGTCTTCCAGCCGGGGTCCGCGTCCGCGATGGGGTACGACGACCTGAAGGTGGTCGAGGCGGCGCGCTTCCTGCAGTCCATCGCCGAGAACGTCTCCGTCGGCGCGACCGTGCGGGATGCTGTCCGTAGCGCGTCGGTGCTGGACGCGATGACGGAGTCGGTGGAGTCGGGAAGGTGGGTCACGCTCTAGCGGATATGTCCGGCTGCAGTCCTAATGTCCGAACAAAGTATTGACTTATGGCTGTGATGCGTATTACATCGACATCACACGGAACGTTCGCCGCTCGCCCCCTTCACGGAGCGTCATCCGAACGAATGCTCCGCCCGCGCAGAGAATCCCCCGTCAGGTAAGGAAGTCCATGTCCACTCAGGCAGATCTCGATCTCGCCACGCATACCGTCGTGACCGACGAGCGGGTGAAGAAGCAGAAGCCGTTCCAGCGTCTGCTGGTCCGTCCGGAGATCGGCGCCCTCTTCGGCGCCATCATCATCTTCGTGTTCTTCGCCATCGTCGCGCCGCCGTTCCGGAGCCCCGAGGCCCTGGCCACCGTGCTGTACGCCTCGTCGACCATCGGCATCATGGCGTGCGGCGTGTCGGTCCTCATGATCGGCGGCGAGTTCGACCTGTCGACCGGAGTGGCGGTGACGTTCTCCTCCATCGCCGCCTCCATGCTGGCCTACAACCTCCACCTCAACGTCTGGATCGGCTCTGTTCTCGCCCTGGTGCTGGCACTGGGGGTGGGATTCCTCAACGGGTACCTGGTGATGAAGACGAAGATCCCGTCGTTCCTCATCACGCTGTCCTCGTTCCTGATGTTGACGGGCATCAACCTCGCGGTGACCAAGCTCGTCACCGGCCAGGTCGCGACGCAGTCCATCTCCGACATGGACGGGTTCGAGTCCGCCAAGAAGGTCTTCGCCTCGTCGTTCTCCGTCTTCGGTGTCTCGGTCCGCATCACCGTGCTGTGGTGGCTCGTCTTCACGCTCATCACCACCTACGTGCTGATGAAGACGCGCATCGGCAACTGGATCTTCGCCGTCGGCGGCAACCAGGACTCGGCTCGCGCCATCGGTGTGCCGGTGACCAAGGTCAAGATCGGCATGTTCATGTTCGTCGGCTTCTGCGCCTGGTTCGTCGGCATGCACCTGCTCTTCGCCTTCAACACCGTTCAGTCCGGCCAGGGTGTCGGTAACGAGTTCCTGTACATCATCGCCGCGGTCATCGGTGGCTGCCTGCTCACCGGAGGCTTCGGTACCGCCATCGGTGCGGCCATCGGCGCCTTCATCTTCGGCATGACCAACCAGGGCATCGTCTACGCCGGCTGGAACCCGGACTGGTTCAAGTTCTTCCTCGGTGCGATGCTGCTCTTCGCCGTCATCGCCAACAACAGCTTCCGTTCCTACGCTGCGAAAAGGTGACACCTGACATGAGTGCAACCATCGAGACTCCCCTCGAATCGAACAGTGGCGGCAAGACCCCGCTGATCGAGCTGAGGAACGTCGGCAAGAGCTACGGCAACATCATCGCCCTCGGCGGGATCAACCTGCGCGTCGGCGCCGGTGAGGTCACCGGTGTCCTCGGCGACAACGGTGCCGGCAAGTCGACCCTCATCAAGATCATGGCCGGCCTGCACCAGCAGACCGAGGGCCAGCTGCTCGTCGACGGCGAGGAGGTCAAGTTCTCCTCACCCAAGGACGCGCTCGACAAGGGCATCGCGACGGTCTACCAGGACCTCGCCGTCGTGTCCCTGATGCCGGTGTGGCGCAACTTCTTCCTGGGCCAGGAGCTCCGGAAGAAGGGTGTCTTCCGCACCCTCGACGCCGCCGCGATGCGCGCGACGACCAAGGAGGAGCTCCACAAGATGGGCATCGACCTGCCCGACGTGGACGCCCCCATCGGCTCGCTCTCCGGCGGTCAGCGCCAGTGTGTGGCCATCGCCCGCGCCATCTTCTTCGGCGCCCGTGTCCTCATCCTCGACGAGCCGACCGCCGCGCTGGGCGTCAAGCAGTCCGGCATGGTGCTGCGCTACATCTCGGCAGCGAAGGAGCAGGGCTTCGGCGTCGTGTTCATCACGCACAACCCGCACCACGCGTACATGGTCGGTGACCACTTCGTACTGCTCAACCGTGGCCGCCAGAAGCTCGACTGCTCCTACGACGAGATCAGCCTCGACGATCTCACCAAGGAGATGGCCGGCGGCGACGAGCTGGAGACGCTGACGCACGAACTGCGCCGCTGACGCTCGACTCCCGGGCCCCGCACCTCACACGAGGTGCGGGGCCCGTGTTGTTTCTGCACGCAACCCGTGTCGGCACGGCTGGATGTGCCGTGCGGTCCGCGCCTGTGAGCAGAACTGCACCAACGACGACGGCCCGCACCGGGGAGAGGTGCGGGGCCGTCGTTCGGTGTCTACCGGAGAGGGAGACCTGCCGCCGTGTACGCGGCATCGACGAGCTCCATGGTGGCCACCGCGTCGTCGGCGTCCAGGGGGATCGGAGCGCCGCCTTGCACCCGCGCCGCGAAGGCCTCGAGCTGGTACTCGTACGACGGGCGGGTGCCGAGGTGCTCCACCGTCGTCCCCGACGTGTCCGTGACGGAGACGCGGTCATCGGTGTTCGGCTTGATGTGGTTGTGCGCGAACGCCGTTCCCTCGGTGAAGGTCAGCCGCACCGTGAACTCGTGCTCGGCGTGCTCCATCGAGTTCGTCACGGTGCCGACGGCGCCGTCGGGAAATGCGAGTTCGATGGTCGACGTCGCGTCGACGCCGGGATCACGTTCGGTGGCGACGGCGGAGACCACGCGGGGAGGCCCACCGGCGACGTCGGCGAGCAGACGGTGCACGTGGAGCCCGTAGCAGCCCAGGTCCATGACGGACCCGCCCGCGAGGTCGAGCGACCATCGGGGATCGTCGTCGGCGGGTGCGGGCATGGCCATGACGACCTCGACGCGCGTGAGGCGACCGAGGGTGCCGTTCGCGGCGATGTCCAGCAGCCGTCGCGTCACCGGGTGGAAGAGGTAGTGGAACCCCTCGACGATCACTCCGCCCGTCTCGCGAGCCACGTCGCGTACGGCCCGCGCCTCGGCGGCGTTGCGCGCGAACGGTTTCTCCGTCAGGACGGCCTTGCCGGCCCGCAGGGCGCGTATGTTCCACTCGGCGTGCAGGGCGTTGGCGAGCGGGTTGTAGACGGCGTCCACCTCGGGATCGCCGATCATTGCGTCGTAGTCGTCGGCGACGCGCTCGACGCCGTACCGCTGTGCGAAGGCCTCGGCGCGGCCGCGATCGCGTGCCGCGACCACCACCAGTCGATGACCCAGCGCGTGAGCCGGGCCGATGATCGCCTGCTCCGCGATGCGCGACGCGCCGAGGACCCCGATGCGCAGAGGTGCCGTCACACTGCGGCCGTTCGGGCGGCGACGATGTCGTGGAGATGCTGCACGCTGGCGACGACGTCCGTCACCGGGCCGCCCACCTCGCCCGGCTCCTCGGACAGGATGGTGTCCTGCTCGAGCACGAACCAGCCGGTGTATCCGGCGTCGAGAAGCGAGTCGACGACGCCGCCGATGCCCACGTCCCCGGTGCCGAGCGGCGTGTACATGCCGGCGCGGACCGCGTCGGTGTAGGTGAGCTCGCCGGCCTGGACCCGTGCTGCGAGGGCGGCGTCGACGTCCTTGAGGTGAGCGTGCGCGATGCGATCGGCTGCCGCGGTGGCCAGTTCGGCCGGGTCGGTGCCGCCGATCATGAGGTGCCCGGTGTCCAGGCACAGCGGGATGGAGGAACCGTCGAGCACGCGGTGCACCTCGTCACGCTGCTCGATCATGGTGCCGACGTGGGGATGCACGACGGCGAGGATTCCCCGCTCGGCCGAGGCGGCGGCGAGACGATCGAGGTTGCGCAGCAACACGGTCCACTGATCGGCGGTGAGCGTCGGACGGGCGTCGTAGCCCTCCTGGCCGGTGGACGCGGCGAGGACGATGACGTCGGCGTTCGCGGCCACGAAGCCGTCGAGCAGCGACGCGATGGTCGGCACCGGATCGTGCGACTCCTCATGCAGCAGAACGGGAGCGAAGCCCCCGACGGAGGTCAGGTCGTGACCGGCGAGCACTGCGGCCAGGGACGCCGGATCGGCCGGGAGGAAGCCCTCGGGACCGTTCTCCGTCGCGGTGAGTCCGGCGCCGCGCATCTCGCGCAGCACGCGATCGTTGTCCATCTGGTATCCCCAGCCTGGGACCTCGCAGACGCCCCACGAGATGGGGGCTCCGGCGATACGTACGGGTGCGGCGGTCATGAGCGGACCTCTTCCAGGGTGACGGGTGCGCCGCGGCGCAGGGATTCGGTGGCGGCCTCGGCGATCCAGGCGACCTCGAGAGCGTCCTGCGCGGTGCAGGGGGACGGGCGGGTGCCGGCGCAGACCTTGAGGAACGCGGACAGCTCGGCGCGGTAGGAGGCGGCGAACCGGTCCATGAAGAACCCGTGGGGCGTGTCCGACGGGAACAGCTCGCCGTGAGGGAAGAGCTGGGGCGCTTCCATGTTCCGCACCGGTGTGTGGGGATCCCAGCCGGCGACCACCGTGTCGTCCCGGCCGTGGACCTCGAGGCGGCAGTCGTAGCCGCGGCCGTTGTAGCGGGAGTTCGACACGACACCGACGGCGCCACCCTCGAACGTGAGCAACACCGTGGCGGAGTCGACGTCGCCGGCGGCGGCGAACGCGGGATCGCCCTGGTTCGAGCCGGTGGCGAACACGGACACGACCTCGCGACCGACGATCCAGCGCACGACGTCGAAGTCGTGGACGCTGCAGTCGCGGAAGATGCCGCCGGACTCCGCGATGTACGCCATCGGCGGGGGAGCGGGGTCGAGAGTGGTGGACCGCACGGTGTGCAGGAACCCGAGATCTCCGCTGCGCACGGCACGTTCGGCGGCTGCGACGGCCGGATCGAATCGCCGGTTGAACCCGATCTGCACGGGCACGTCGGAGGTCGCTATGCCGTCGACCACGGCCTTGCTCTCGGTCGCGGTGAAGGCCAACGGCTTCTCGCAGAAGACGGGGATCCCGGCGTCCACCGCGGCCAGCAGCAGCGAGGCGTGCGCGGGTGTGGCCGCCGCGACGACGATGCCGTCCACTCCGGCGGTGAGCATCGCCTCGACCCCGTCGACCTTGTCCGCGCCGTACTTCGCGGCGACGGCGTCGGTGACCTCCGGCCGGCCGTCGGTGACCACGAGGCTCGACACCCCGTCGAGTCCGGCGAGAGTCTCGGTGTGGAACGCACCGATGCGTCCGAGTCCGACGACTCCGATTCGCTGGTTCCGAACGTCGTTGCCCATCAGTCCTGCCCTCCTACTACCTGTTGATCCCATTCGATGACCGAGCCGGTGACGACGCCACTGCGCGGCGACAGCAGGAACACCACCATGTCGGCGATCTCGTCGGGTTGTCCGAGCTTGCCCATCGGCATGCGCGCCGCGGCGTCGGCGGCCCAGTCGTCCGGCGCGTCGTGGAACGTCTTCTGCGTCACCGCTTCGCCCCCGGTCTCGGTCCAGCCGATGTCGAGCGCATTGATGCGGATCCGGTCGAATCGGTGAGCGTGTGCCGCGTTCTTGGTCAGCCCCGACAGTCCGGCCTTCGCCGCCACGTACGGGGCGAGGTACGGCTGCCCGCCGCGGCCGCTCACGGAGCCGATGTTCACGATGGTGCCGGGAGCCGAGCGCGAGAGCATGTCTCGGACGGCGGCCTGCATGACGAAGAACGGTCCTCGCAGGTTGACGGCCACGTGCTGGTCGAACAGCTCGGGGGTGGTGTCGAGCAGCGACCCGCGGGTGGTGAGTCCGGCCGCGTTGCACACGGCATCGACGCGGCCGTAGTGCTCGACGGTGCGCTCGACGCTCGCGATCGCCTCGATGGGGTCGGCGATGTCGGCGCGCACGAAGGTCGCGTCGTGGCCGTCGGCGCGCAGCTCGCGTTCGAACGCGGTGCCCACGTCGTCGCGCCGGCCGCTGAAGGCCACTCGTGCACCCGCGGCGAGGCTCGCCCGTACGACGGCGGCGCCCACACCGGACGTGCCGCCGCTGACGAGAACGACGGTGTCGTCCAGAAGAGTGCCCACACCGGGAAGTCTTGCGGTCCCGGCGCCGGTGATCAACACTCTGAACGCATCAAAAACACCTCGAGAGGACACCGCTGTGGGACATCGCTACAAAGTGCGGGAGATCGCGCAGCAGTCGGGCCTGAGCGAGGCGACCGTGGACCGGGTGCTGCACGAGCGGCCCGGTGTCCGCGAGGACACCCGAGCGGAGGTGCGCCAGGCCATCGCCGACCTCGACAAGCAGCGCACCCAGTTGCGGTTGTCGGGGCGCAAGTTCTTCGTCGACGTGGTGATGCAGGCACCGGAGCGGTTCTGTTCCCAGGTGCGGTCCGCGCTCGAGGCCGAGTTGCCGATGCTGTCACCGGCCGTGGTCCGGTCGCGGTTCCACTTCCGCGAGACGGAGTCGGTGCCCGCGATGCTCGAGACGCTCGACGGCATCCGCGCGCGCGGCTCGCACGGACTGATCGTCAAGGCACCGGACGATCCGCAGGTGTCCGACGCGCTCGACGCCGTCGTGGCGGCCGGCATCCCGGTGGTGACCTACGTGAGCGACGTGCCGTCGAGCGCGCGCACCGCGTACGTGGGCATCGACGACGGCGCCGCGGGCGCCACCGCGGCGTACCTCGTCGATCAGTGGCTGGGGGAGTCGACGTCGAGCGTGCTGGTCACGTTGAGCCACGACACGTTCCGCAACGAGGGCGAACGGGAGATCGGGTTCCGTCGGGCCCTCCGCCGCACGGCGTCCGGGGTGCCGCGGGCCGTGTTCGACATCGCTCGCAGCAGTGGTCTCGACGACACGGTGGAGGATCTGGTGGTCGAGGCGTTGACGCTGCACCCCGACATCGAGGCGGTCTACTCCATCGGCGGCGGCAACGTCGCCACCGTGCGGGCCTTCGAGCGGGTGGGCCGTCGGTGCCGGGTGTTCATCGCCCACGACCTCGACGCGGACAACCGTCGGCTGCTGGCCGAGCGCTCCATCTCGGCTGTGCTGCACCATGATCTGCGCGCCGACGCGCGGTCGGCGTGCCGGTTGCTCATGCAGGCCGCCGGCGCGCTCGAGGGTGTGCGGGACGAACCGTCACCCGTGCACGTGGTCACTCCGCACAACACTCCCCGATGACGCGCTCCGGCCGAGGAGCCAGATGGCGAGTGCGGCGAGGGAGATCGCTGCCCCGGTGAGGCACAGCACCGCCCAGCCGCCGACGGAATAGCTGACGGACGCGGCGACGGAACCGAGGACGCCGCCGCCGAAGTAACTCACCATGTACGCGGTGTTGAGACGGTTCCGCGCCGGCGGATCGAGGACGAACACGACGTTCTGATTGCTGATGTGCGCGCCCTGGGTGCCCAGGTCGAGCGCCATGATGCCGACGATCAGGACGACGACTGCCCACAGGGCGGAGCTGCCCGATCCGAGGAAGAGCAGCGCCCAGCTGGCCAGCAGGATCGACAGGCACAGCGTCGTCGCGCGCCGTCCGTGTCCCTTGTCGGTCATGCGTCCGGCGATGGGTGCCATCAGCGCACCGGCGACCCCGGCGATGCCGAACAGGCCGATCACGGCGTCTCCGTAGGAGAACGGCGGAGCCGCGAGCAGGAACGCGAGCCCGGTCCACAGCACCGAGAACGCGGCCATCAGGAGCGCGCCCAGAGCCATGCGCAACCGGAGCTCCCGGAGTTCGCGCACGAGAGTCAGGATCGAGCCGAGAATGCCGCGGTAGGTGTCGGTCACCACCGGGGTCGACACCGGCACGTACTTCCGCAGCACCACCGCGAGCAGGGCGATGGCCACGGCGGCCACCCCGTAGACCAACCGCCAGCCGCCCAGCTCGGACAGGAGCCCGCTGACGGTGCGCGCCAGCAGGATTCCGGTGAGCAGACCGCTCATGACGGTGCCGACGGTGCGTCCGCGGTCCTCCTCGGCGGCGAGGGCCGAGGCGAGCGGGACGATGACCATGGCGGCGGACGCTCCCACCCCGGCGAGGACCAGGGCGGCGGCGAGCATCGGGAATCCGGGGGACACCACGGCGATGCCGTCCGCGACTGCGCAGATCAGGGCGGCGGTGACGATGAGGCGCCGCCGTTCGATCAGGTCGCCGAGCGGGACGAGGAACGCCAGACCGATGGCGTAGCCGATCTGCGCGGTGGTGACGAGGATCCCCGCCGTGCCCTCCTCGATGCCGAAGGAGCGAGCGATCGTGTCGAGCAGCGGTTGCGCGTAGTACAGATTCGCGACCAGGACGCCGCACGTGACGGCCAGCAGGAGGACCAGCCCGCGGCCGATGGTGGGTTCGGTCGTCGAGCTGCCCCCGGGTTCTGTCACCGATCAACTATGGCCCCACCTCGTCGAGACCGCACAGCGGGGACCCCGGGTACCTCGAGAACACCTCGAGATCCGTTCGACGGGTTCGACTGATCTCGGGACAGCCGGGGTATCCGTGCAGCACGGTGACAGACACAGGCGTCACCCGACCACTCGCCGGACGACCGACACAGGAGTCGCACATGAGCAAGCACGAACCGCTGGGACCTCTCTCGAAGGGGTTCCTCGCCGCGGACATGTTCGGCTACCAGGGCATTCTGACGGACGAGGAGTCGGAGACGGTCGCGGTGGTGCGTCGCTTCCTCGAGGACGAGGTGGCCCCGCGTGCCAATGAGTTCTGGGAGAAGGCCGAATCGCCGGTTCATCTGCTTCCGCGCCTGGCCGACCTCGGCATCGTCGGACTCGAGTACGAGTTCGATGGTCGGGAGCCCGCACGCAAGGTCTTCACCGGGTGGCTGGGCATGGAGTTCTCGCGGGTCGATCCGTCCACGGGCACGATGTTCACCGTCCACAGCGGTCTCGCGATGAGCAGCATCGCCATCCTGGGTTCCGACGAGCAGAAGGAGCGGTGGCTCCCGGCCATGCGCCGGATGGAGAAGATCGGCGCCTTCGGCCTGTCCGAGCCGCACGGTGGATCCGACGTCGCCGGCGGCATGGAGACGACGGCCCGGCTCGATGGTGACCACTGGGTGCTCAACGGCAGCAAGCGCTGGATCGGCAATGCGACCTTCGCCGATCTGATCATCGTCTACGCGAAGGACGAAGCGGACGGTGAGGTGAAGGGCTTCGTCCTCGAGAAGGGTGACGACGGGTTCGCGGAGGGGTTCCGTGCGGAGAAGATCGAGCGCAAGTACTCGTTGCGCGCCGTCGAGAACGCGGATCTGTACTTCGAGGACTGCCGGGTGCCCGCCGCGAACAAGCTCGAGCACGCGAACTCGTTCGCCGACACCGCGAAGGTCCTGTCCCTCACCCGCGGCGGCGTCGCGTGGGGCGCGGTCGGCGTCATGATCGGTGCCTTCGAGAAGGCGGTGGCGTACGCGCAGGAACGCGAGCAGTTCGGTGCGCCCATCGCGTCGTTCCAGTTGATCTCGGACCTGATCGCCCGTATGGCCGGCAACATCACCGCGTGCCTCGGTATGGCGCTACGAGTGTCCCAGTTGCAGGACTCGGGTGTGCGCCACGACGAGCACGCGGCGCTGTCGAAGAGCTACACCACCACGCGACTGCGCGAGGTGGTCGGCTGGGCGCGGGAGATCATGGGCGGCAACGGCATCGTGCTCGACTACGACGTGATCCGGTACTTCACCGATGCCGAGGCGCTGTACTCGTACGAGGGCACGTCGCAGATGAACAATCTCATCGTCGGCAGGGGAGTGACGGGGTACTCGGCGTTCGTCTAGTGCGGCTCCGCCGCCCGTGAGCCTTTCGCGCATCCAGGGATGCGCAAAAGACTCACGGGCGCGAAGCGCACATCAGCGTGCGAAGAGCAGTGCGCGCTTGACTTCCTGGATCGCCTTCGTCACCTGGATGCCACGGGGGCACGCGTCGGTGCAGTTGAAGGTGGTGCGGCAACGCCACACACCCTCGACATCGTTGAGGATGTCCAGACGCTCGGGAGCGCCCTCGTCACGGCTGTCGAAGATGAAGCGGTGTGCGTTGACGATGGCAGCGGGACCGAAGTAGCTGCCGTCGTTCCAGTACACGGGGCACGAGGTGGTGCAGCACGCGCACAGGATGCACTTGGTGGTGTCGTCGAACCGCGCGCGGTCGGCGGCCGACTGGATGCGCTCACGCGTGGGCTCGTTGCCGGACGTCATCAGGTACGGCTTGACGGCGCGGAACGCGTCGAAGAACGGCTCCATGTTCACGATCAGGTCCTTCTCCACGGGCAGACCGCGGATGGGCTCGATCGTGATGGTGAGGGACTTCGAGGAGTCCTTCGGGAGCATGTCGCGCATCAGGACCTTGCAGGCCAGACGGTTGACACCGTTGACACGGACCGCGTCGCTGCCGCACACGCCGTGAGCGCACGAGCGGCGGAACGAGAACGTGCCGTCCAGGTAGTTCTTCACGTACAGCATCAGGTTGAGAAGACGGTCGGTCGGCAGGGTGGGGACCTGGAAGCTGTCCCAGTGCGAACCCTTGTCGTCCTCCGGGTTGAAGCGAGCGATCTTCAGTGTGACCATCACTGCTTCGTCCGGAACCGCAGGCAGACCGCCCTTGTCTTCGGACTTGTCGATAGCGGGTGCGCTCATCAGTACTTACGCTCCATCGGCTCGTAGCGGGTCTGCACCACGGGCTTGTAGTCGAGGCGGATATCGGAGAGCAGACCCTCGCCCACCTTGTACGCCATGGTGTGGCGCATGAAGTTGACGTCGTCGCGCTCCGGGTAGTCCTCGCGGGCGTGTCCGCCGCGAGTCTCCTTGCGGTTGAGAGCACCGGCGACGGTGACCTCCGCCATCTCCAGCAGGAAGCCGAGCTCGACGGCCTCGAGCAGGTCGCTGTTGTAGCGCTTGCCCTTGTCCTGCACGGTGATCCGGCCGTAGCGCTCCTTCAGTCCCTGAATGTCGCTCAGGGCCTGCTTGAGGGTGTCCTCGGTGCGGAAGACGGACGCGTTGTTGTCCATCGACTGCTGCAGCTCGGTGCGGATGGTCGCGACCTTCTCGTTGCCGTGATCCGAGAGGATGAGTTCGAGCCATTCCTCGACCATCTTCTGCGGAGCCTCGGGCAGCGGGGTGAAGTCGACGCTGTTGGCGTGCTCGGCGGCAGCGATGCCGGCGCGACGGCCGAACACGTTGATGTCGAGCAGCGAGTTGGTGCCGAGGCGGTTGGAGCCGTGCACGGACACGCAGGCGCACTCGCCGGCGGCGAAGAGGCCGGGGACGACGTCGTCGTTGTTGCGGAGCACCTCACCGCGGATCTTGGTGGGGATGCCGCCCATGACGTAATGGCACGTCGGGTACACGGGCACCAGCTCGGTGACCGGGTCGACGCCCAGGTACGTACGGGAGAACTCCGTGATGTCCGGGAGCTTCTCCTCGAGGACGTCGGCGCCGAGGTGGGTCACGTCGATGTAGACGTAGTCCTTGTTCGGTCCGGCACCGCGACCCTCGAGCACCTCGAGCACCATCGAGCGGGCGACGATGTCGCGCGGCGCGAGGTCCTTGATGGTGGGGGCGTAGCGCTCCATGAAGCGTTCACCGTCCGCGTTGCGGAGGATTCCGCCCTCTCCGCGCACGGCCTCGGAGATGAGGATGCCCAGTCCGGCGAGGCCGGTCGGGTGGAACTGGTGGAACTCCATGTCCTCGAGCGGCAGGCCCTTGCGGAAGATGATGCTCATGCCGTCACCGGTGAGGGTGTGGGCGTTAGAGGTCGTCTTGTAGATACGACCCGAACCGCCGGTGGCGAACACGATCGACTTCGCGTGGAACACGTGCAGCTCGCCGGTGGCCAGCTCGTAGGCGATCACGCCGGTGGCCACGGGGCCCTCGTCGGTCTCCGTCAGCGCGATGTCCAGCGCATAGAACTCGTTGAAGAACTCCACGTCGTGCTTGACGCACTGCTGGTACAGCGTCTGCAGGATCATGTGACCGGTGCGGTCGGCGGCGTAACACGCACGGCGCACGGGCGCCTTGCCGTGGTCACGGGTGTGTCCGCCGAAGCGACGCTGATCGATCTTGCCCTCGGGCGTGCGGTTGAACGGCAGGCCCATCTTCTCGAGGTCGAGGACCGCGTCGATGGCCTCCTTCGCCATGATCTCGGCGGCGTCCTGGTCGACCAGGTAGTCGCCGCCCTTGATCGTGTCGAAGGTGTGCCACTCCCAGTTGTCCTCCTCGACGTTGGCGAGGGCAGCACACATGCCGCCCTGCGCCGCGCCGGTGTGGCTGCGAGTGGGGTAGAGCTTCGTGAGCACCGCGGTGCGGGCGCGCGGACCGGCCTCGATCGCCGCGCGCATACCTGCACCACCGGCACCGACGATCAGTACGTCGTAACGATGTTCCTGCATGTGCAATCTCCCCTAGCTGGCGGTGATGTTGGGGTCGAACGTGAAGATGACGTACGTGCCCAGACCCATGATGAGGATCATCGAGAGCACCAGAAGCGTGGTGAGCCAGAACCGCGTGGAGTCCTTGCGCGAGTAGTCGGCGATGACGGTCCGCAGACCGTTGCCGCCGTGCAGCTGCGCCAACCAGAGCATCGTCAGGTCCCACACCTGCCAGAACGGGCTCGACCAGCGGCCGGCCACGAAGGCGAAGTTGATGCGGTGAACACCGTCGTCGAGCAGCAACATGATGGACATGTGGCCGAGGACGAGGACGACGAGCGCGAGTCCGGAGAAGCGCATGAACAGCCATGCGTAGAGCTCGAAGTTGCCGCGGTTCTTCCGGCGCGGTGAGCGCGGATTGTCGAGGCTGGCGGGACGGTCGTGAGACGTTCCCAGCGTGCGTGCCTGCTTGGCACCTGCGTCGGTGGTCGCCATGGCTCAGTGCCCCCCGGTGAAGGTGTTGTAGAGGATGCGTGCCGCGCCCGGGATCATGACGACGAACCAGATGCCGAGGATGACCCACAGCATGAGGCGCTGGTACTGGGTTCCCTTCGACCAGAAGTCGACGAGCATGACTCGGATGCCGTTAAGTGCGTGGTAGAGCACCGCGGCCACCAGGCCGAGCTCCATCAGGCCGACGATCGGCGTCTTGTACGTGTCGATCACGTCGTTGTACGCCTGGGGATCGACGCGGACGAGCGCCGTGTCCAGGACGTGCACGAACAGGAAGAAGAACGTGACGACACCGGTGATCCGGTGCAGAACCCAGGACCACATGCCAGGGTCTCCGCGGTACAGAGACCGCGTGCGCTCCCGCGTCGGGGCGGCTTCGGTCGTGCTAGCCATCGAGTGCAGTGCCTCCAACATCATTGATGGACGCGACGAGCGAAGACGCCCGGAGAGATACCGGAGAAATCCAGCTCGATCGTGTGTGTGAAACGACTTCTTCGAACTCTAATCCCATGCTCGGACGCGCACTAATTCGCGTTGGGCCTGGCGTTTCCCTGCCGACCGGAAGTTAGGTTTGCCTGTCCAATGACCTGGTGGGTCGCTCGGAGTTGCCTGCAGTGGCAGCCTCGACGTGACAGGATCGCCCACATGCCGGAAGTCGACTGGAAATCCTTGCGCGACAGTGCTCGTGAGGCTATGACCCACGCCTACGCGCCCTATTCGAACTACCCCGTGGGAGCCGCTGCGACAGTGGACGACGGACGCATCGTCGCCGGATGCAATGTGGAAAATGTCTCATACGGTCTCGGGCTCTGCGCCGAGTGCGGACTGGTGTCGGCGCTGAACGCGAGCGGCGGCGGACGCCTGATCGCGTTCTCGTGCTGCGACAGTCGAGGCTCGATCCTGCTGCCGTGCGGCCGTTGTCGGCAGCTTCTGTTCGAGTTCGGCGGAGGCGATCTGCTGATCGACACGGCGTCGGGTGTGCGTCCACTGAGCGACCTCCTCCCCGAGGCGTTCGGCCCCGACGATCTCGCCGCCGGCCAGGTCTCGAACACCGCTGAGAAGGCGGTGACCGATGCCTGATGCCGTATCGGTGATAGCCACCAAACGCGATGGCCACACCCTTTCTTCGGACCAGATCTCGTGGATGGTCGACGCGTACACCCGTGGCGACGTGGCGGACGAGCAGATGTCGGCCCTCACGATGGCCATTCTGCTGCGCGGCATGACGCGCGTGGAGATCCGCGAGTGGACCGACGCGATGATCGCCTCGGGCAGCCGCATGGATTTCTCGTCCATCTCGCGTCCCACCGTCGACAAGCACTCCACGGGCGGTATCGGGGACAAGATCACGCTCCCGCTCGCACCCCTCGTCGCGGCGTGCGGTGCGGCGGTGCCGCAGCTGTCGGGACGCGGTCTCGGCTACACCGGCGGCACATTGGACAAGCTGGAGTCCATTCCGGGCTGGCGGGCCGATCTCACGGCCGACGAGATGACCCGACTCCTCGACGACCCCGCTGTCGGCGCGGTGATCTGCGCTGCGGGTGCGGATCTGGCCCCGGCGGACAAGAAGCTCTACGCCCTGCGCGACGTCACCGGCACCGTCGAATCGATCCCCATGATCGCCGCGTCGATCATGAGCAAGAAGATCGCCGAGGGGACGGGCGCACTGGTCCTGGACGTGAAGTGCGGATCGGGTGCGTTCATGAAGTCGCTGGATCAGGCGCGCGAGCTCGCCGCGACGATGGTCGAACTCGGCACCGACTCGGGCGTCGACACCGTCGCGCTGGTCACCGACATGTCCACCCCGCTCGGCCTCACCGCCGGCAACGCTCTCGAGGTGCAGGAATCCCTCGACGTCCTGGCCGGCGGCGGACCCGCGGACGTCGTCGAGCTGACTCTCGCGCTGGCGCGGGAGATGGTCGCGGCCGCCGGACTCGACGGTGTCGATCCGGCCGACAAGCTGCGCGACGGCACGGCCATGGACCGGTGGCGGTCGATGATCGCCGGACAGGGTGGCGATCCCGCTGCGCCGCTGCCCGTGGCACGACACACTCACGACGTCGTGGCCGACCGCGACGGCGTGGTCACCCGTGTGGACGCCATGGCGGTGGGTATCGCTGCCTGGCGGCTGGGTGCGGGGCGCGAGCGGCAGGGCCAACAGGTCCAGGCAGGAGCAGGGGTGCGCATGCATGTCAGACCGGGAGAGCGGGTGTCCGCCGGGAGTCCGGTGTTCACGCTGCACACGGACACCCCGGAACGGTTCGACGGTGCGCTCGAGGCGCTGACGGACGGATGGGCCGTCGGCGACGACGCGCCTGCCGCCTCGCCGCTGATCCTGGATCGGATCGGTACGTAGCGTGACGCGCGCTCGGTGGTCCCTCGTCACGCTGGTGGGGGTGATGCTCGCGATCCTGCTGGGCGCGTGCGGGTCGTCCTCGGACGAACCGTTGATCGACACGGTCACCGACAACGGTGTGCTCGTTGTCGGCACGGAGGGCACGTACAGCCCCTTCAGTTTCCAGGGGTCCGACGGTGACCTGACGGGGTACGACATCGACGTCGTCCGCGCGGTCGGGGAGAAACTCGGCGTCCGCGTCGAGTTCGTCCAGACGCCGTTCGACTCGATCTTCGCCGGTCTCGAGTCCGGCCGGTTCGACCTCATCGCCAACCAGGTGACCGTCAACGACGAACGGCAGGCCAAGTACGACCTCTCGCGGCCGTACACCGTCTCCGAGGGCGAGATCGTCGCGCGGGCCGGGGACACGTCGATCACCTCGCTCGCCGACCTGGCCGGCCGGACCACGGCGCAGTCGTCGACGAGCAACTGGGCCGAGGTGGCCACCGACGCCGGCGCTCAGGTGCAGGTAGTCGAGGGATTCGTCCAGGCGGTGACGCTGGTCAAGGACGGCCGTGTCGACGCCACCGTCAACGACTCGCTCGCCATTGCCGAGTACTTCGCCCAGACGGGGGACACGGGCGTCGCCGTGGCCGCGCAGACCGGGGACACCAGCCTGCAGGCCTTCGCCGCCCGTAAGGACAGCGGGCTGATGGACCAGGTGAACACGGCACTCGAGGAGTTGCAGGACGACGGCACGCTGGCGGCGACCTCGGAGCGCTACTTCGGGTCCGACGTCGCGGTGCCCGATCCGCAGACCGCCGCGGCCACCGCGCCCACCGCCGAGGCCGGCGCCACCGAGTCGACTCAGGAACTGATCACCCGCAACCTGGTGCCGATGCTGAAGGCCACCGTCACCACGACGTTGCCGCTCACCGCGATCAGCTTCGTCATCGGTCTCGCGATCGCGCTGGCCGTGGCACTGGCCCGGATCTCCTCGATCCGACCCCTGTCGCTGCTCGCGCGCTTCTACGTCTCGATCGTCCGCGGCACGCCGTTGCTGCTGCAGCTGTTCATCGTGTTCTACGCGTTGCCGCAGTTCGGGGTGGTCATCTCGCCGTTCCCCGCGGCGGTGGTGGCGTTCAGCATCAATGTCGGTGGTTACGCGGCCGAGATCGTGCGGGCGGCCATTCTCGGCGTGCCCAAGGGCCAGTGGGAGGCGGCCGAGACCATCGGCATGGGGTACCGCACCACGCTGCAGCGCATCGTCCTGCCGCAGGCACTGCGCACCGCGGTGCCGCCGTTGTCCAACACGTTGATCTCGTTGGTGAAGGACACGTCGCTGGCGTCCACGATCCTGGTCACCGAGTTGCTCCGCGTGGCGCAGCTCGCGGCAGCCCCCACCTTCGACTTCTTCGCGCTGTACTCGGTGGCCGCGGTGTACTACTGGATCATCTGCATCGTCCTGTCCTCCGTGCAGGGCAGACTCGAGACCCGACTGGACAGGTACGTGGCGCGATGACCGAGAAGCCCTTGATCGAGGCGACGGGACTGCGGAAGTCGTTCGGCGACAACCACGTCCTGCAGGGAGTCGATTTCACCGCCGACCGCGGCACGGTCACCGTCGTCGTGGGTCCGTCCGGCTCCGGCAAGACCACGCTGCTGCGCGGGCTCAACGCGCTCGACCCGGTGGACTCCGGCACCGTGCGCATCGGCGACGTGTCCGCGGACTTCGGTGCCCTGGCGTCGGCTCCGCGTGGGCGCGTCCGGTCGGCGACGGCAGCGCTGCGCGCGCAGAGCGGCATGGTGTTCCAGAGCCACAACCTGTTCCCGCACAAGACGGTGCTGCAGAACGTCGTCGAGGGTCCCGTGATCGTGCAGAAGCACCCACGGGCGGAGGCCGAGGCGGCCGGCAGGGAACTGCTCGCGCAGGTCGGTCTCACCGGCAAGGAGGACCAGTACCCGTTCCAGCTGTCGGGCGGTCAGCAGCAACGCGTCGGGATCGCCCGCGCACTCGCCCTGGCGCCCGAGCTGATGCTGTTCGACGAGCCCACCTCGGCGCTCGATCCCGAGCTCGTCGGCGAGGTATTGGCGGTCATGAAGAACCTCGCGAGCGAGGGTTGGACCATGGTCGTCGTCACCCACGAGATCCGATTCGCGCAGCAGGTGGCCGACCAGGTGCTGTTCGTCGACGGGGGAGTCGTGGTCGAGAGAGGCACCCCCACCGATGTGCTGACGCACCCGGCGCAGGAGCGGACGCAACAGTTCCTCAAACGCATCCTCGACCCGCTGTAGGCGAGGGGCGCGAGGCGCGGCCGCGAACACTACAGTCGGGACATGGATGACGATCTGACGGTTGCTCCGGACAGCGCGGCACGACTGAGCGGTCCGGCACCCCTGGACATGCAGAACATCGCCCGCGCGCCGAAGGCGTTGTTGCACGACCATCTCGACGGTGGGCTCCGGCCGTCGACCGTGCTGGAACTGGCCAGCGAGTGCGGGTACGACGGGCTTCCCGCGTCGGACGCGGAGAGCCTCGGCCGGTGGTTCCGCGACGCCGCCGACAGCGGCTCCCTGGAGCTGTATCTCGAGACGTTCGCGCACACCGTCGCCGTCATGCAGACGGCCGAGGGCCTGCAGCGCGTGGCGCGCGAGTGCGCGGAGGATCTGGCCGCCGACGGTGTCGTCTACGCCGAGGTGCGCTATGCACCCGAGCAGCACCTCGAGAAGGGGCTCACGCTCGACGAAGTCGTGGAACACACCCTCGAAGGGTTCCGCCAGGGCGAGAGTGCCGCCCGTGCGGCCGGTCGGCCCATCGTCATCGGGTGCCTCCTCACCGCGATGCGGCACGCCGCCCGTTCCCGCGAGATCGCCGAACTCGCGGTCCGGTACCGCGATCAGGGTGTCGCGGGCTTCGACATCGCCGGCAAGGAAGCGGGCTTCCCCCCGAGCCGGCACCTCGACGCGTTCGAGTACATGCGGGCCAACAACGCGCACTTCACCATTCACGCCGGCGAGGCGTTCGGCCTGCCTTCCATCCACGAAGCGATCGCATTCTGTGGCACGGACCGGTTGGGCCACGGGGTGCGCATCGTCGACGACATCACCATCAATGCCGACGGTGCCCGCGAACTCGGCCAGCTCGCGAACTACGTGCGGGACAAGCGGATTCCACTGGAACTGTGCCCCAGCTCCAACGTCCAGACGGGCGCAGTGGCCAGTGTCGAGGAGCACCCCTTCGACATTCTGGCCCGCTTACGGTTCCGCGTCACCGTGAACACGGACAACCGGTTGATGAGCGACACCTCGATGAGCAAGGAGATGTACCGGCTGGCCACGGCATTCGGCTACGGCTGGTCGGACCTCGAGCGGTTCACCATCAACGCGCTCAAGTCGTCGTTCCTGCCGTTCGACCAGAGGTTGGCGTTGATCGACGATGTCGTGAAGCCCGGGTATCGGGTGTTGTTGGGGTAGCGGCTTATTGGGGCGGAAGAGGATTTCAACGCCGCCCGAAGGGGGATCAGCGTCGATAATGTCACTTAACGCATCATGACTGCTGAAGAGTCAGTTCAGCACAGTTTGCTTGCGGCCGTGTCCGACGAGGGGTCTAGGCAGCGAAGGAGTCCAGACCTGTTGAAGCGGCCCCCGTGCGCTATCTGACGGCCGTCTCGGGTCCCTCGGAGGGCACGGCAGCGCCCGCGATCCCTGCGGCGGTGTCCGCACGCATCACCGCTGCGGTGGAGTCGTCCCGGTCGGCCGGAACCCGCTGCGCCTTTGGATCCGGGTGTAGACGGTTCACCGACAGGTGCACCCGCAACAGGCACGATGCGCCGCCGGCGCACCCCGTCACGGTCGCCGCCTACCTCGTTGATGCCGCCGACACCGTCACCGCGGCGGGGGAGAAGGCTTAGGCAGCAAACACTCTCTCCGCCCGGGCGGCAGCCATCAACCATTACCACCGCACCGCCGGGCACCCGCAGCCATCGGCGCGCGAGCTCGTCGCCGCCACCCTCGCGGGCATACGCCGCGACTACGCCAGCACCGGCGATCGCCACCGCACGCAACGTGCGCCACTGCTCGTCTCCGGCATCTGGCACCTCGTCGACGCAGCCCGCGGCCAGTGCGACGGGTGGGCCGACGACGTCTTCGAATGCCGCGACACCGCACTGCTGCTCGTCGGATTCGCCGGCGCGTTCCGCCGCTCCGAACTCGCTGACCTCATACGCCGCGACGTCACACTGCACCGCGAGGACGGCCTGTACGTCCAACTCCGCAAAACCAAGACCGACCAGGAAGGCCACGGCGTCATCCGGGCACTCCCGACGACCGAATCGCACGCAACCTGCCCGCCCTGCGCGTATGCGCGATGGGTGCAAATTGTGTGGCATTCGACGCCGGCGGGCGCACCTCCGTCATCCGGCTGCTCCGCGGTCGTGAGCCGTTCGAGGGGCATTTGTGCCGCGGGGGAGCCCCGGACCACGGCGCGGACACCGCCGTTCCGCGCCGTTGCGAAGAACGGCAACCTCGGCACCACACCTTTGTCCGGCGCCGCTATCTACAAAACTATCCGTCGCCGGGCCGAACGCGCCGGCTACGACCCTGGTCTGGTCACGCAGCTTGGTGGACACTCCCTCCGTGCCGGGTTCGTCACTCAAGCCTTCCGCAATGGCGCCGACGCCCACGCCATAATGCGATAGACCGGTCACGCCACCCCCGCCATGCTCGAGCGCTACGCTCGCGAAAACGCACCGCTGATCGGCAATGCTGTCAACGACATTGGGCTGTAACTATGAGCGGTGCTATGAACTCGGCCGGATCGCGTTTACTAAGTCCGCGGCCAGAAACGAGACCGAAACTGATACCTCGTCAGGTTCTCCGACGCCTTCCTCCGCACGCCCAGCCATCACTGATCCAGTTGCTTCAGGACCGTCGCCAAACAGACTCTGCAAGTAGTCGAGTGCATCCGCGGAAACTGTTCCGGCTAATTCGTCAGTAAGTAATTCCGTGAACTTGTTAGCGAGAACTTCTGTAGGAAACTTTCGCAGAATTCGGTACACGTCATGAGCGTCTTTGTTGACGAGCCGACTCGGATTTTCGTTGGCCGCCCGCTCACCAATTTTGTGACATTTAGCCACTAGAAGAGCAGTCGGACCAGCAACTTTTGCGGTAACAACCCTACGGTCGAAAGTGTCCAGGGACGGAACCGGCATCTCGCTGTAGTCGATAACCGTCGCTTCCAGTCCAACTGCACGACGGGCCGTCATCTTGTCGTGAGGAGGCATTTCGACACTGCGACTGCCTGCCCCCGCAAGCATTTCTGGCACCATCAGATCCACAGGGATACCGTCAGGGCTGACCCAGGACCCCGGCTGCCCCGTATCAGGGTTCAGGATGAAGTTGGCAGCTTTCATTGCTGCGTCTACCTTCGGATCATTCCCCAGGATGCGAGTATCGAGCGCGACATCGCTGTCTTTGGTTGCTTCTGCAATCGCAACGTCGACACCGCCTGTATGCAGATATACGGCCTGAGCGCCGATGACTATCACAGCGTCACGGTGATCTGCCAACGCCTCTAGGGCATCTAGTAATACGGTGCGTGCGCGGACCAGCAAGTTTCCCGGTGGCTCACTGCAGCCGTCTCCAGGTGTGCTCATGTTGCCCCATCCAGTTTAGAAGTTCTTCAGCTTCGGACGGTGCACGTCCCGGCCCTGTCATCAGGTCAACGACTACCTGTGCGGGGGCTGCGGTCCTAAGACCGGCAGGACCTGGCACCGTTCGATCCAGTGCAACAGCATATGCAGGCTGAACAAGTAGCACATTATTGCCTCTGTCTGACGCGCGGAGTCCCCACTCATGTGCAGCGTGAGCTGGCGTCGACGTGTAGATCATCACTGACTTCGTCGGCGCGTATGGTGCCCAAACACTCGCTGCAAGCGATCCGGTGACGGCGTAATCGAGGATCGACGATTGACTCATACGGTTGAGTAGATCTTCGTGGCCCCGCGGCGCTATCCACCGCGTGATTCTGTTGGTCTCCATCAGGTGGTAGTCGTGGCTCCAAAGTCGAAGGAGGGTCTCCCAATTTGGAACGTTGATTGGTCCTCGGCTGCCGCGTCGTTCCAGTAGCTCCTGGCTCTCCAGATACTCAAGCACCCGGTACGCTGCGCCGGTAGACACGCCAGCGGCTTCGATGAGACCACGGGTCTTCCATGGCCCGCGGAAGTCAGCCAACGTGCGCACTATTTTCGCGGCGGGTTCTCCTCTCAGCGCGAGATGAGGACGTCCACTTCTTATCCGCCACGGGTCACTATCGGCGCCACGATCTGACAGATACATGACTGGATTGTCCGACTTGAGCCGTAGGTTCCCGGTTGCATCCACGTAGCTCAACCCGAATTCGGCAAGTCGTTCCTGGGTTGGCCTGGTCAGGTACTTGGTGAAGAGCGTCGGAACTACGCTCGACCGCGAGTTGCGGTTCCGCCCCTGTGGGGCGGTGTCGGCCGTGTGGCCTGACAGTTGATCAAACCGGGAGGCGATCCGTTGTGCGTCTGCAGCGCGGAAGTCACCGGTCTTGACCTCAACTTCAAGGATGACCCGTTGTCCGTTGGGAGCCGACAGGACGATATCAGCATCTACCTCGCGGGCGCCGTGGAACTCTGCTTCCGACCTGGGTTGCACGGACACAGTCCACGAACGTGGCAAGTGGTCCATGATCACCCGCGTGCAGGTCTCGATCACGTCTGCGTCGTTCTGCGGTGGTCCGTCGCTTCCCACAAGACCTTGCATGTTCGGATAATATCAGTGTTCGGCGGTCTGCCGAACATGAGACTTACGCGAACGTGGGCTCCGCCCGTTGCAGTCGCGACAACCGACCGATCGCTATGCTACGCGGGTTGACACGCAAGGAGGACGACGATGGCTGATCACACGATCAACTCCGCGGGCCTGGTCAACTTCCATAAACTGATCGTGCTTGCCGGTTCCGTCGAGGGCGCTCGCCCACTTTTCGAACAGTTGGTCAACGACGTCGTTGGAGTGGCGCATCCGGAGGTTCGGTCACCCACAGCCAGTCCCGGTGACTGGGGCATCGATGCGTTCATCGGCGACTTGGATGGCGGAACCGTCGGCGTGTGGCAAGCCAAGTTCTACCCGACCAAGACCGATGTCGGACATCAAAGCGACATTCGCGACTCCTACAAGTCCGCACACAGAGCTGCTGGAGGCAACGGATACACACTGTCGACCTGGACCCTGGCAGTACCCAGTGAGCTCACTCCGAAAATGATGCAATGGTGGGACAACTGGAAGAAGAGGACAGAGAAGCGAGACAACGTTGCACTTGATCTGTGGGATGCGGGCCGACTGCGACGCCTGCTGATGCCTGAGCAGGCGCGTGCCACACGAGAGTACTGGTTTGGCAGCCACACCACACACCCAACGCTCCAGCAATCAACCCCAGATCCAGTTCTGTGGCAGGACGTTTCTAACGAGAATCGATACGACGATTTTTTGTTCGTTCACCAGCTCGCTCATGCGAACATGCACGAGACCAGAAGCGCACGAGAGGCGTTCTTCAACGCAGAAATACTTGAAGCGGAAGTGGCAGATAAAGCGGTTCCTCGGGAAGTTGGTGCCCTTCGAACATGGCGGGCGAGAATCGGATCCACGTGGGAAAACAAGTACAACAGCATCGCCGCTGACACTACGGGGAACCTACTGCCGGGACTATACGAACACGTGATGGACGTCATCGATTCCAAACACAACGATCACGCCGAAGGCCTCCGCGCGCAAACACTCCACGGCCAGGGACTCATGCATCAGCAAGTCGAGGCTGCACGCGCAGGATGGGTTCGCAATTGGCGCGAGATCGCAGAAATCCGCGACAATTTCGCACAAGTGAGTCCAGTCGAAGAGCTGGGCACTGCCCCAACCGCTGGCGAATTGAAGGCGATAGAATCAGAGTCCAAGACTGCTACGGAGAGGGTGCAGTGACCAGCCTGATCGAACCATCTTCAGCAACCGGTCGTCTACGTCCCGACGACGTACCTCAATTTCGGCATGCCCAGCTACTGCTGCTTCTGACCGAGGCAAACAAGTTGTCAGTCACTCTAGATCTGCACAGGCTTGGGGTGACCGACTTTGCGGCCTCTCATCCACTTTTGATCCTCCAGCCGTCTGACATTACATACCGCCGACTCCGCCTCGCGGGTTTCACCGACCACCCGCTGAGCAACGCCGCGCCCGGCCAGCGCTATGCCACCCGACGCGAGCGACTCGTTGAAGATCTGAGTCGCCTCATATCGCTTGGGCTCGCCCGCATGGGTACCGCCAATGCGCGCAGGGTCTTTCTTGTCACTGACTCGGGATCGGCGATCGCCGAGCAGCTCACCTCCGTTTACGCAGACGCATATCGGTCGAGCGCGCAGTTGATGCTTGCACGTATTGCTCGTTTGAACGACACCGCGCTTCAACGGGAATTATCGGATTGGCTGCGCGCCGATCCCGTCATGTTCGACCTCCTAGGGGTCGACGCCGAGCTGACCCTCTTTGGTAAACCGAAGTGAACGAGGCAGCAGAACCCTCAGAACCCACTGAACCGGCCGATAAGGCCGATCAGGCGTCGGAACAAACAGCCGTATCGGCTTTCGAGCGGAACTTCACTGCTGTCAGTAACCCGGAAGCGCACCCGCGGATCCGCGTACTCGGTCTTCGTTTGAAAGGCATTCGCCGAGACTACGAGGTGGACTTCACAGACGAGGCAGGCGCGGGGAAGGATCTGTCCCTCGTAGTCGGCGAGATCTCAACGGGCAAAACAACTGTGCTGGATTTCATCGACTACTGTCTAGGTGCTGCCAACCATCCGACGCACCCTGAAGTCACCGACAATGTACGCGGAGCACAGCTAGCCGTCGAGATTCTCGAGCGCCTCGGCACTGATTTTCCGGACTATGAAGAACGTGAGCGCGAACACGACGCGCAACAAAGCCAGCAGGACGGACAATCCGACCCCGAGGCCGGCGGCTCGGTCACGCCCCCGCATACACACCAAATCTCTCGATACGTGATTGAACGCCCAGTCGGAGGCAGCACCTCCACCGTGCTGTTATTTCGAGGCGATCACAAAAGGTTCGACGGCTCCTGGTTCCGTAGGTTGACAATGAATCCATCGGATACTGATTCGTTGTCTCAGTTTCTGCTACGCGCTTGCGGTCTCGATGGACTACGTGTGCGGCAGGCACCGACTAAGGACGACTCGACTACGTCGGTGTTGAGTTTTCGCGACGTCATGCCACTGGCGTTCCTCGCGCACACCCGGATCGGCAGTACCGACTTGGTGTACGAAAGGCAACCGCACCGAAACATTAAGTTACGGCAAGTTATTGACTATCTCTTCGAGGTCTCCGACCACGAGTACTCGGACATAACCGCCCACATCCAAGCATTGCGGGAGGAGCTTCGCGAAGCGCAGGTTGGGTTGAGTACACTTCGGTCGTTCCTGCTAGAAGCTGGCGTACGCGGCGAAGCGGATCTTCGTGAGGCCGCCACACGCGCTAATGCTCGAAAAGTACTTGCAACACAACAGCTCTCGCAGCTTACGCAGACACTTACTGCGTCTACGAGGTTCGCCGCGGCAACTCGCGCAACGTATAACAATGCTGCGCAAAGCGCTCGTGAGCTGGCCGGTCAAATTCGCGAAAGAGATACGCTTTTAGGGAGGTTAGGGACGCTGCGATCGCAGTATGCAGACGACCTACACAAGATAGAACTTCTTGCAGAAGCACAGCAGCTGTTCGATGCATTGTCCGTCACAGTCTGTCCTGCATGTCAGAACCATCTGCCTGAGGCTTTGTCCATCGCGAACGGCAACTGCACATTGTGTCGGCAACCGGTGAACGCAGCCTTAGCTGAACCCGCTCTAGACCAGAACGGCGGCCCCCAGGTCGACCTTAGTCGCGAAAGGCGAAATGTTCGTCGACGTTTGAGAGAGCTAGCTTCATTTGTCGACGAAGTTGCAGTCGAGGTCGCTGACCTCACTGCCCAACAACAGCAGGTCCAGCAGACGCTCAACGAGGCGCAACGGGCTCTGGACGCGTCTACAGCCCCTGCCGTCGCACCCTTCATCACTGAGCGTGACACTTTGACGAACACTATTGCTGGTCTAGATTCCGAACTCGGTACCCTACAGGGGCACTTCCGAATGCAAAAACAACTATTGGAACGTGAACGCGAAGCGAATCGCATCAGCGCAATACTCGCGGCCGCGCGTGAGCGGCGTAAAGAACTTGAGCTAGCACAGTTGGATCGCGATGAAGTATTGGACCAACTGAGTAGGCGATTTGGAGAACTGCTAACGACGTTCGCATTTCCGAAGATCAGCGAGCCTTTCATCGACAGCTCACTTGTGCCGCACGCTCGCGGGGGAAGATATGACCAGCTTGGCTCCGCCGGTGCGATGACGCTCGTTGCTTTGGCATGGGAACTGGCAATCTTCGAGCTGTCCATCGAGCAGGGTCGGTCCCATCCCGGCTTCCTCCTGATCGACAGCCCTCAAAAGGGGCTGCGGCAAGTCAGTGACGGATCCGCTCTCGCTAGTGACATCGCATTGGAAGCAGGTTCGAAAGTAGATCGGATCTACGCTCATATCGAACAGTGGTTGAGTACCCACGCCGGGCGAGCGCAGATTATTATCGTCGATAATGAACCTCCGGCATCAGTCGATGAGGCTAACGTCGTGGTTCGGTACAGCGGCGATTCAAACCGACCTCCATACGGACTGATCGAAGACGCCATCGATTAGACCCGGCATCTACCGCAGTCGGCGAAAATTGGACGCTACGGTCGCAGGCGGGTCTGCCCACTCCTACGGCGCCATGCGTTCGGCATCCATGACGGTGCGTTAACAGTGGATAGTTGTGCGCACGGTGGTGGCCGTGGATCCGACGGGAGCGGGTAAGTGCGATGAGCGAGAAGATGCGCAGCCGGCTACTTACTTCCGTGATGTTGCTCGTTGCACTGGTCATTGCCCTGCTCATGGCCCTGTATCCCTTTTACGGGACAGTGACCTGGTTCATCGATCCACCGCCCAAGCTCTACATCGCGGGCACCGGGTACGCGTTGGTATCGTCCTCGCCAGCCGCCACGAGCCTGCCGCCGACCGTGGCGTGGATCGCTGACCATCACATGTGGCCACTCTGGTACGACATCTTCACCCCACGAGACGGCGCCGGGCCATCAGTCTTTCTGCGCTGGAGGGACGGTCTGTACTACGCGTATACGACGCGCGGATGACCGCTGCGGCAACCGTCGAGACTGCCTCTGACGTGGTTGTTTTGGACTCCGCAACGAGTCGGTGTCAGTTTCCCCGCAAGCTGCTGATCCAGTGCATTCGACTCGCTGATAGATCTCGTTCACCGTCCCGCTTCTGAGGGAACAGCAGGCGCACGAGCGCGGGCACCTCGAAGTCGTGAGGCATCGGACCGGCACCCCGCGTACGCAGAGACGCCACGGCAACGCCCTGGGCTTCGGGTGAAGCATGTGCTGACGGGGACTCGTCAGGCGCGGTCAGGTCGGAGACCAGTGGGAGATGGACCGTCCGCTGGTTCCGGTGGGATGCGGCGATCGACCGAACCACCCACCGGGGGATCACGGTGCACAATCAGGGTTCGCCGGGTCCGACAATTCTCAGTCCCTCCTGTGGCACCTCGATGACCAGGAACACGTCCTGGACATCGGTCACGATGGCTACGTAGAAGACCGGCTGACGGTCGACCTGGACGTGGCTGCCGATCTGTATACCGACGAGGCGAGGGATCCGATTCATCAGCGGCATTCCTCCGGTGATGTCGGCATCGGGGTGCAGCCGTGAAGCTTCTGCGAGGACGGCCCGTTGTACGAGATCGCGGTCGACCAGGTCGTCCTCGTCGGTGAGGATCGGTGATCTCGGCTCGGTGCACACGAACGGCACTTCGTATCTCTGGGTCTGCTGTACGCCTTCCTGCGGCGGCGGGGGAGCATAGGGAGCGAGCGTGACGCGGTACGCCGCGATCGGGCGGTGAGAGTCGTGATGCACGAGAAATGTCCAGTGCCCGTCGTGCGTCCAGACGGACCCACGCAGTGCGGTGCCGCCTTCGGCTGTCGCGGCCACGAACTCTTCGTACCCCGAGGATGCGGCTGGTGCCGACATCTCGTTGTCTCCGAACTGGGCGTGCATCTCGCTCAGGTCGACGTCGAACAGCTGGACGGGGTAGCGGTATTTCCACCCGGAGATCTCGGCGTGGAAGTCACGGAGTGCGTCCGTGGTGAGGTCGCCGGCGATCCACTGCGCGACGTCACGTGTGGTCACCTGTTCGACGGGCTGGGGCGGCTGGGGAAACCCCCGGAACACGCCGTCCTCGTCGACGCTGTCGGCGAAGGACTCGAAGTCCATGTTGGAGATCGACAGATTGTTCTCCACGCCCCACATCTCCGTGGGAATGACGCGAAACGTTCTGCCGCGCGGGCTTTCCGGGTTGTCGGGACCGGTATGCATCGCAACGATGGGCATCTCGGGATCGTTGACGGTAACGGAGTCGGCGAGGAAGACGTAGTGGGTCGGTTCATCCCCGATGATGTCGATCAGTCCGTCGACGGTCAGGCCGTCGTACTGCCGGTTGTCGATGCACGTGAGGTACGCCGCGAACTCCCCTTCGCCGCCGCTCGGTACGGGCGCCATCGCCGCTACCGCAACGTCGCGCCATCGTGCGTCGTCGGTGAAATCCGTTCGGATGAGGAGAGACTCGCCGCCGAGATGGTCGGTGATCACGCGCCCGGTCCCGAGACTCTCGGACACCTCCGCCTCGCGTCGGTCGGACTCCTCGTCGGCGAGCTCGGCCAGGATGTCTGCTGGATCGCGATCGGGTGGAGCGACCGGAACGATGGACTCGATGATACGACCGCAGTCGGTTTCCGAGAAGTCGTTGTAGCTGCGGATCTCGTACGTCCAGTCGCCGATGGTCCGCCGGTAGCGTTCCGGCGTGTTCTCGTTCGGCCACGCCAGAGCCGGCTCACCGATCGATGTCACCCACCGCCGCAGCGTGAATTGGGGGGCGTGACCGCTGATGTCCAGGCTCAGCTCGCCTGTACGGGCATCGCCGGACTGTGGATGCACATTCGTCGTCAACGGAAGCCACGTCGGGACTGCCTGCGGGATCTGGGCCAGTGCACGTTGGCGTTCGTCGTATTCGCGCTGCGCCCGCGATACGGCTTCCTCGAACGGTCGGGATGGTCCGGACCACGTGAACAGCTCTCGATCAAAAGCATCGTCGAGGTGAGAGTCGGTCAGTTCCATCCACTCGTCGCCGCGCTGCCATCGAATGGCGACGCCGAGTTCCGCATCGAAGACGTACGTCACGGTCAGGTTCATCTGGCTGTCCTGACCACTCACTTCCCAACCGTCGCGGCCCCGCACTCGGGCTGCCCGCGGCGTGCTCGGCTCGCCGAACAGCTTGTCGTGATAGCCGGGCGTGGGGTTCGGAGGGAAAAGGTCGTACGCGCGAAGTAGCAGCGACGGCGAGCCGGGACCCATGACGACGTACACGGTTCCGGGGTGCTTGACGGTATGAACCATCACCGCGTCTTGATCGCGAGACCACCGATCGGTCGCATTTTCCACGTATGTGGGCTCGCCGAGTTCATTCTCGTAACGCCAGCTGGACTCAGGTGCATGGCGCACGAGTTGCGAGGATCCGTCCGGTCGGTGGACGACTCCTCGAACGGACCGGCCCATCGTCCCGTAGTTGGAACCTCGCAACTGCTCCCATGTCGGCGCCATTCCTGGAACGTACCCGACGGTTCGATCATGAATGGTGATGTGAAGCAGGTGAGTGCACTCGGGTCGAACCGGTCAGTTGATGGGATCGCACCACGTGGCCGACGAGCCGAATACACTCCCACCCGTGCACCGCATCTTCACCACCCCCGTCTCATCCGTGTATCCGCTGTACGTCACCAAGGTGGAGCGCAAGGGTCGGACCAAGGACGAGCTCGACGAGGTCGTCCGCTGGCTCACGGGCTTCGACGACGCCGAGTTGGCCCGTCACCTGTCGGCGGACACGACGTTCCTCGATTTCTTCGAGGCCGCACAGCTGAATCCGAACGCGCCGCTCATCACGGGGTCGGTGTGTGGTGTGCGGGTGGAGTCGGTGGAGGATCCGCTGATGCAGAACATCCGTCGCCTCGACAAGCTCGTCGACGAGCTCGCCAAGGGGCGACCGATGGCGAAGATCCTGCGCGCCTGATCGGCGCGCCGACGGTCAGGTGGTCGGACGCAACCGGGTCTCGAACTCGCGCTCGAGGGCGCGCCACGATTCCGCCTCCGCGTCGAACGGGGCGCTCGGAGCCATGCGTCCGTCCACCGGCTCGAGGATGTAGGAGATGAGCCAGCCGAGGGGAGTGGCCGGCGCCAGTGCCTCCTCGACGGACGCGTCCTTGGCGTAGTCGGCTGCGTCGGTGAACAGTTCGACGGCAAGATCGAGCTGATCGGCGTCGACGGATTCCGGCCCGCGGGCCAGGTCGTCGGCGAGCCCGGGCAGCACGTACACGTTCTCGTCGGTCACCTGCACGTCGAGAGAACCGTCGACGGCCGCGGTGCGCACGTCGTCGTACGTGCTGACCGTCGTGAGGTCGTGGTCGTGATCGTCGGCCAGGTAGCGGGCGAGCGCCCGCTCACTACCGAACACGAAGATCGCGCCCGACCGTCCCAGGAACAGCGGCTCGTCGTCGAGGTAGCAGCGCAGCGTGTAGTACGTGTCCTCGGAGGTGATGATGCGCACCGGATCGATACCCACCGAGCCCCAGAAGGTCTCGTCCTCGTCCTCGGTGTCGACGGGTACCACGAGCACATCGGAGTCGTCCGAAGCGGTGTCGTCGTCGGTGTCGATGTCCTCGTCGTCCAGATCCTCTGCGTCGACGATGTTCTCGGCTGCGGCCGTGATCTCGGCATCGGCCACGGCGGTCGCCTCGGCGTCGACGTCGGGAGTGGTCAGGACGGTGTCGATGGCGTCGAGAACGGCGTCCCACCCCTTCGCCACGACGGCACCGATGCGGTTCCACAGCTGCGAGCCCTCACGCCCGACGAAGGCGTCGGCGCCGCGAGAGAGCACTCCGAGAAGCGCATTGGCAGAGAAGAAACGGGTGACGGCATCCAGTTCGCAGACCTCGCCGAGCGTGCGTGCCATCTCGAGTGAGCGGGCCAGCTCGATGATGGAATCCTCGTCGGGATCGCCCGCGGCGAGCTCGGGAACACCCACGAGGTCGTAGACGTGGTCGTCGTCCGGCTCGATGTGGGCTGCGGACAGCGCGACGACGGTGCGCCACTGGGGATGGTCGACGAGGTCGTTGTCGGTGTCGGTGCGGATGAACGCCGCCATCTCGGCCACCGACGGGAACGCGTAGAGATCGTCCTCGCGACCGAGGAAGGCCTCCCACTCCTCGCCGTCCTCACGCCACTCGGGCGCCCACAGGGTGACGAGGTCGCCGGCAGTCACACCGAGTTCGATCGGGACGATGTCTCCAGCCATGGCCGCGAGCCTATCCCAGCCGCCGGGCGTCCTCACTGGACGCCGTGTCGAGTCCCAGACGCAGGGCGGCGTGGATGTCGGCACGCTCGAGAACGACGGCCAGAACGGCCGTGTTCACCGCGTGGACGATCGCCGCCTCGACCCGGTGACAGCGCATCTCCCGGACGCCGTCCTCGATGGTGAGGCCGACCAGACGCCCGTGCGCGTCCACCTCGGCGCGGACGAGCGCGTCATCTCTGTCGTTGCGGCCGCGCACGCGTGCGAGGTCGTCGAGAGTGCGGTGCAGCAGGGTGGACACGCGTCGTGCCGAACCGGACGAGGCGGTCTCGACGAGGTCGTCGTCGGCAAGGCCCGCCCCGGGCACCGGTGCGACCGGGTGCGCGAGCCCGTGCAGCACCCGCACCGCGGCAGCCACCGCGGAACCCCCGAAGGCGAGCTCGTTCCGTTCGAGCTCCAGGTCCACGATCTCGCCGGACGGCAGCACCGCGATGCGTCCGGCGCGCGTGGAAGCGGATCCGCCGGTCATGCGGTCGGCCGGTAGAAGCCGTGGAAGCTCATGCCGACGTTCGACGTCCGGACGGCGCTGACGCTGACCGGGTCGCCCGCCTCCACCATCTGACCGTTCCCCACCACCATCGCGACGTGACCGTCCCACACGGCGAGGTCGCCCGGCATCAGGTCCTCGGCGCTCACCGGGCTGCCCACAGCCTGGTCGGCAGCCAGCCGCGGCAGGTCCACTCCGGCGGTGCCGTACGCGCTCTGCGTGAGCCCGCTGCAGTCCAGGCCCTGGCCAGGGGTGGTGCCGCCCCACACGTACGGCGTGCCCTGCTGGGCCAGCGCGAAGCGAACGGCACCGGCCGCGCGCTCGTTGGGCGCCATGGCGGTGCTGCCGTCGGGAAGCGTCACGAGCGTGCCGGTCCCGTCGGTACCGGGCGACGCCGGATCGACCAGCTGCTCCGGAGTCGTCGGCCCGAAGAGCCCGCGGAGAGCCGCGTCCGGCGACGCGGGCAGGGACGGGAGTGCGGGAACCTCCGGCACGACGAGTGCACCGACGCGGGCAGCCAGGGCATCGAGCTCTGCTCGCACCCGAGCGTGGACGGCGAGAGCACTGTCGAGGTGGTGCGTCGCGTGGGCGATGAGTGCGCTCTGTCCCGGGGGAGTGAGGGCCGCGGGCGCGAGTGCGGCTGCGCCCGTGAGGAAAGCGGCCATGATGGTCTGCAGTTCGGCGACCCCACGCGCGACGCTCGCCTGCGCCTCCGCGGCGAGTGACTGCAGCGCGCCGGCGTGCTCGATCATCGACCCGGCAGCGGCGGCGCCGCGCACGGTCAGGTCGAGAGCAGCCTCGGACGCGGGTCCGGACCACGCGTCCGTGAGAGCGGTGACTCCGTCGGTCACCTGTCGCGAGGCATCGGACAGTGACGCGATGCCCGAGTCGAGGGAATCGGTGTCGGGGGACGGACAGCCGGTGCCGAGAGAGCGGATCAGAGTCTCGAGGGGCGCGGCCAGCAGGTCGATCATCGTGGTGCACCGGTGCCGGCGAGCGCGTCGGACAGCGCGGTGTCGCCGTCGCCGTAGGACCGCGCCGCGGACTGGACGGACGCCCCGAGGTGCTCGAACAGGTCGGACAAGGCACCGAGGCCGTCGGCGTAGCGCGCCGCGGCACCGGCGAACGCGGCTCCGAAGTCGGCTCCGACGAGTCCGAGCGTCGCCGCGGAGCCCGTTGCCGCCCGCGCCACCGTGGACGCGTCCCGCACGAGGAGTGCGGCGTCGGTCAGACGGCCGGCGCCGTCGTGCAGACCGTCCACTCGGACGTCGAATGTCGTACCGCTCTCGGCCACTGCAGTCCACCGTTCACTCGCGTGCTCGCACCGTCTCGAAGTCAGACGGTGCGGAGCGGCCCGCGGTTCCCCGACCACGCGGATCCGTTCGACCGGGAGTGGGCGCCGATCGCCGACTAGGGTGATCCCGGTGAACACCACGCCCGACATGGACACCCGCGTACTCGACCACCCCCTCGCGTCCGCGCTGCTGACCCAGATGCGCGACCAGTCGACGGACAACCCCGCATTCCGATCCGCACTGCGCCAGCTGACCCAGATGCTGGTCTACGAGGCGCTGCGCGACGCGCCCGTGGTCGAGTTCGACGTCACGACGCCGGTCGCGGTGACCACCGGAACGCGCCTGAAGTCGCCGCCGCTGCTGGTACCGGTGTTGCGCGCGGGCCTGGGCATGGTCGAGAAGGCCAGTTCGCTGATCCCGCAGTCGCGGATGGGCTTCGTCGGCATCGCGCGCGACGAGAAGACACATCAGCCGGTGCCGTACATGGAATCGCTGCCCGACGACCTGGCCGGCTACCCGGTCTACGTCCTCGACCCGATGCTGGCCACGGGCGGGTCGATGGTCCACACCATCGAGCTTCTGGTGCAGCGCGGCGCGGACGACGTCACGTGCATCTGCGTCGTGGCGGCCCCCGAGGGAGTGCAGGCACTCGCGTCGTCGGGACTGCCCGTGCGCCTCGTCGCCGCGAGCATCGACGAGGGGCTGAACGAGAACGCGTACATCGTGCCGGGCCTCGGTGACGCCGGGGACCGTCAGTTCGGTCCTCGCTAGAGCGAGCGGGCGAAGTCGGCCAGGGATTCGAGCGTGTCGGCTGCGCGAGTCCTGGCCGGCGCCAGATCCTCCGCCGTCGCCACTGGCTCGACCACTTCCAGGTAGGCCTTCAACTTGGGTTCGGTTCCCGACGGCCGAACGATGACGCGGAACCGTTCACTGGTCAGTTCCACTGCGTCCGTGCGGAGTTCGGTGTCGGGCGTGTTCAGGTCGCGCACGGTCACCGTCGCACCCGCCAACGTCGTCGGTGGTGCGGAACGCAGGCGCGTCATCATGTCCCCGATCTCCGAGAGGTCGGTGACGCGCCGAGACACCTGGGTGCCCACGCGCGCTCCGAACTCGCGGTCGAGATCGTCGAGGACGTCGAGGATCGTGCGTCCCTCCTCGGCCAGGTCGGCCGCGATGTGTGCGAGCAGCACGGCCGCCGAGATGCCGTCCTTGTCCCGCACGGCGTCCGGGTCGACACAGTGTCCGATCGCCTCCTCGTAGGCGTACACGAGGCCGTCGCCGGCGCGCACGAGCCACTTGAAGCCGGTGAGCGTGCGCCGGTAGCGGGCGCCGCGGGCGGGCGCGAGTGCCGAGAGCAGGCTCGACGACACGATGGTGCTGGCCACGAGTGATCCCGCCGGCGCCGACCGCAGGATGCGGTCCGCGATCACCGCTCCCGTCTCGTCGCCGGTGAGCATGCGGACGCCGTTCGGCCCGCGCACGCCGATCGCGCATCGGTCCGCGTCCGGGTCCAGGGCGATGGCCAGTGCCGCGTCGACCTCGGCGGCGAGCGCCAGCACCTGGTCCGCCGCGCCCGGCTCCTCCGGGTTGGGAAAGGTGACAGTGGGGAAGTCCGGGTCGGCGTCGAACTGCGACGTCACGGTGTGGACGTCGGTGAAACCGCTGCTGCGCAGCGCCTCCACGGCCACAGGCCCGCCGACCCCGTGCATCGGCGTGAGTGCGATGCGCAGCCCGGCATGCGACGGCCGCTCGGGAACTCGCTGCGCCACCCGGTCGAGGTACTGCGTGATCACGGGGTCCGAGGTGGGCGCGACGGGAGTGCGTGCGATCGAGGACGCACCCGGCGCCTGCCGGATGAACTCCTCGATCTCTCTGTCGGCGGGCGACACCAGTTGGGCGCCACCGTCGAGGTAGACCTTGTAGCCGTTGTCGGCCGCGGGGTTGTGCGAGGCGGTGACCTGGATTCCGGCGACGGCGCCACGTGATCTCGTGGCGAACGCCAGCACCGGGGTCGGCGCCGGGTCCGGGAGCAGGGTGACGCGGAAGCCGGCCGCGGCCAGGACCTCGGCCGCGGCGACGGCGAACTCGGCGGAGCCGTGCCGGGCGTCCCGGCCCACCACCACCTCGGAGCCGGGCACGTGATGACGGGAGAGATACTGCGCCACACCGTGTGTTGCCCGGGTGACGACGGCGACGTTCATACCGCTGGGCCCGGCCTGCACGGGTCCGCGCAGACCCGCGGTGCCGAACGTGAGCGCACCGGCGAACCGCGAGGCCAGATCACTCTCGTCGAGATCGCGCAGTTCCGCCTGCGTCGCGGGGTCCGGATCGTCCTCGATCCACTGCCGGACGACGGCACCGAGGTCCGTCACAGTTGCGGGACCAGCCGACGCAGCAGAGTTCCCATCCGCTCGGCCGAGGCGGCGCCGGCGGCGATCACCTCGTCGCCGTCCAGGTGCTCTCCGGTCATCCCGGCCGCGAGGTTGGTCACCAGCGAGATACCCAGGACGCGGGCACCCGCACCCCGCGCCGCGATGGTCTCGTGCACCGTGGACATGCCGACGAGGTCGGCGCCCAGCGTGCGAAGCATGCGGATCTCGGCGGGCGTCTCGTAGTGCGGGCCGGGCAGTCCGGCGTAGACGCCGTCGGTCAGGCTCGGGTCGATTCCCCGGGCCACCTCGCGCAGGTCGGCCGAGTACGCGTCGACCAGGTCGACGAACTGGGCTCCGATCAACGGCGACCGTGCTGTCAGATTGAGGTGGTCGGAGATCAGCACAGGATCACCGACTGCCATGCCCTCACGGATGCCGCCCGCCGCGTTGGTCAGGACGATGGTGCGAGCGCCGGCGGCTGCCGCAGTGCGGACGGGATGGACCACGCGGCCGAGATGATGTCCCTCGTACGCGTGGGTGCGGCCGAGCAGGATCAGGACCTGCGTGCCCTCGACGTCCACGGACCACATGGCGTTGGAGTGGCCCAGCGCCCTGGGTGCGGCGAAGCCGGGCAGCGAGGACATGGGGACGATGTGCTGGGGCGTGCCGAACTGCTCCGCGGCCTTCTGCCATCCGGATCCGAGGACCACTGCCACGGGGTGCTCGGCGATGCCGGTGATCCGGGCGAGGGCGGCGGCGGCCGCCTCGGCGGCTCCGGTGGGATCGGTCTCGGGATCGACGAGTGCGTTCTCCGAGTCGGCCGGTACGGGGGGAGTGCTCACATGTCCGACCCTATCGCCGCGGGCGGGCGTTCGCTGCGGCAGACGAGACGGCGGAGTGTCAGGTGTGAGCTCGGTAGAGACGCCAGAACCACACCGACGCCGCGGACGCGAGCACGGCCCCCGACCCGTAGGCACCGACGAACAGCAGCATCGTGGACACGGCTGCGAGCAGCACGATCACACACAGTTGGAGAATCTCCGCGAGCGCCATGACTGCACGGTCCTCCGGAAATCGGTCCTGCGCAACCGAGCGTCGCCGGCGTCGATCGGGGTCTGGTTACCGACGAGTATCATCCGTCCATGCCCTCACTCGATCGCCACGGAGACGTCTTCGTCCTCAGCCTCGCCCACGCCGACGGCGTCAACCCGGAGAACCGCTTCCACCCGGAGTGGATCGAGCAGGTGCACACGCTCCTCGACGAGGCCGAGGCGTCCGAGGGCCCGGCCGCGTTGGTGACCGTCGGCGGCGGCAAGTTCTACTCGAACGGCCTGGACACCGGCTATCTGTTCAGCCACGCGGACTCCATTCCGGAGTACCTCGACCTGGTGCACACCGTCTACACCCGACTGCTGCGCTTCCCGATGGCGACGGTCGCCGCCGTGCAGGGGCATGCCTTCGGCGCCGGCGCGATGCTCGCCCTGTGCCACGACACGTCCGTCATGCGTGCTGACCGGGGCTTCTTCTGCCTTCCCGAGGTGAACCTCGGGATGCCGTTCACCGAGGGCATGTCGACGCTGCTGGCCGAGCGTCTGCCGAGTCGAACGATGATCGACGCGATGACCACCGGTCGTCGCTACGGCGGCGCGGATGCTCTGGAGTTCGGCATCGTGCAGGCCGTCGCCGGTGAGGACGAGCTGCTGTCCACCGCGGTGGCGCAGGCGGCCGAACGGGTGTCCACCCGCGGCGCCAACCTCACGTCCATCAAGGACAGCATCCACGTGCGCACCCTCGCCGCGCTGTCCGTCCCCACGGCGGAGAGCACCTTCTCACTGGGGCAGTGACACACTGAGTCCCGTGTCCTCGACCCTCGATTCCGTTCTCGACGCCGCGACCGGCGATCTCGTCGCCCTGTCGCACGCCGTGCACGCGCGTCCGGAGCTGGCCTTCGAGGAGCACTTCGCGTCGGCGGCGACGGCCGATCTACTCGCAGGTGGCGGCTTCGAGGTGCGTCGGGGTGTCGCAGACCTCCCGACGGCGTTCGACGCGACGTACGGTTCGGGCGAGCTGGTGGTTGCCGTGTGCGCCGAGTACGACGCGCTGCCGGAGATCGGCCACGCCTGCGGTCACAACATCATCGCGGCGTCCGCGGTCGGCGCCGGGCTCGCGCTGGCGGCGGTCGCCGACGAGCTGGGGCTGACCGTCCGGGTGCTCGGCACCCCGGCCGAGGAGTCCGGCGGCGGCAAGGTCCTCATGCTCGACGCCGGGGTGTTCGACGACGTCTCGATGGCGATGATGGTGCACCCCGGTCCCTTCGACATCGCCGCCGCGCGCTCACTCGCGCTGTCGGACATCGCCGTTCGGTACGCAGGGCGTGAAGCGCACGCCTCCGCGGCGCCCGAGTGGGGCATCAACGCGGGCGACGCCGTCACCGTCGCGCAGGTCGGTGTCGGCCTGCTGCGTCAACATCTGCGTCCGGGTCAGCAGATCCACGGCATCGTCGGTCACGCCGGCACCGCCCCGAACATCGTTCCCGGATCGGCGGAGATGTTCTACTACCTGCGCGCGGACACCGCCGAGGCGCTCGCCGATCTCGATCGCCGCGCCCGGGGATGCTTCGAGGCCGGAGCGGTGGCCACCGGGTGCACCCACGAGATCGTCACCGTGTCCCCGACCTACACCGAACTCACCCCCGATCCCTGGCTGGTGGCCGAATACCGTCGTGTCGCAGGCACTCTCGGCCGCGCACTGGTCCCCGAGGAGTTCGAGACCTCCCGCCCGTTCGGCAGCACGGACATGGGCAACGTCACCGCGCGGATCCCGGGCATCCATCCGGTGATCGGTCTCGATTCGGGCGGCGCGGTCACTCACCAGCCCGGCTTCACCACGGCCTGCATCACCGAGTCGGCCGACCGCGCCGTCGTCGACGGTGCCCGCGCCCTCGCCCGCGTGGCCGTCGCGGCGGCCACCGACCCACAGCAACGCTCTCGACTCGTCGAGGGCACACACGAGAGGACGGTACGACGATGAATCCGGCCGACGCCTGGATCGCAGCACACGGGGCGGATCTCGTGACGTGGCGTCGACGGATCCACATGCACCCCGAACTGGCGAGGCAGGAGTTCGAGACGACGAAATTCGTCGCCGAGACCCTCAGCGCCGCGGGGCTGTCCCCGGTGGTGCTCCCCAGTGGCAGCGGCGTCATCTGCGACATCGGCCCCGCCGGTCCGCGCGTCGCTCTCCGGGCCGACATGGACGCGCTGCCCCTGACGGAGTTCACCGGCGCCGAGTACTCGTCGACGGTCCCCGGTGTGTCCCATGCGTGCGGACACGACGCCCACACGACGGTCCTGCTGGCGACCGGACTGGCGCTGGCCTCACTCGACTCGCTGCCGCACGGCGTCCGGCTGATCTTCCAGCCCGCCGAGGAGGTCATGCCCGGCGGCGCTCTCGACATGGTGGCCGCGGGCGCACTGGACAGCGTGTCGCAGATCTATGCGCTGCACTGCGATCCCCGGCTCGAGGTCGGACGCGTCGGCATCCGCGTCGGCGCGATCACCTCCGCGGCGGACACCGTGGAACTGCGGCTGGACTCGGCCGGCGGACACACCTCACGTCCGCATCTGACGTCCGACCTGGTGTACGCGCTGGGCACGGTCATCACGGGTCTGCCGGGACTGCTGAGCCGCCGCGTGGACCCGCGTACCAGCACCGTCATGGTGTGGGGCGCCGTCGTCGCAGGTCAGGCCCCGAACGCCATCCCGCAGAAGGGCATGCTCACAGGCACGGTGAGGACGGGTGACCACGAGACCTGGGCGCTGCTCGAGCCGCTGGTGCAGGAGATCGTCGCCGGCGTGCTCGCGCCCACCGGCGTGAAGTACGAGGTGCACTACCGCCGCGGCGTGCCGCCGGTCGTCAACGACGAACACGCCACCCGGCGCTTCGAAGCGGCCATCCGCTCACTGGGCCCCGACGCCCTGGCCGACACCGCACAGTCCGGCGGCGGCGAGGACTTCTCGTGGTACCTGGAGCACGTGCCGGGCGCGATGGCGCGTCTCGGCGTGTGGTCGGGTGTCGGGCCGCAACTCGACATCCATCAGCCGACGTTCGACCTGGACGAGCGTGCGCTGGCCGTCGGTGTCCGCACGATGACGGCACTGGCGCTGGGACTGGGAGACGACCCCGCCGCCTGAGAATCGTAGCTGCCCGACGATCAGAGCGACGAGGTCCCGGGGCCGACGTTGCGGCTGTTGCGCGTGCGCAGGTCGCGCACGTAGTCGGCCGGGGCGCCGGCGATCTCCGCGGCTTCGGCCATGACTCCGAGGTAGCGCGCCGAGGGCAGCCCACCCTCGTAGGCGTCGAGCACGTAGAGCCACGCGAGGACGGGTTCGTCGTCCGTCTCGACGCGGAGGCGGATCTTGCGGTGGATGCCGAGCTCGGAACCCTCCCACCGGTCGAGGCTCTCCTCGTCCTCCGGTGAGACGTCGTAGAGCACGACGAACACCTTCGAATCAGGGTCCTCCACGACGGTCGCGAGCGCGCCCTCCCAGCCGATGTCGCCGCCGCCGAAGGTCAGCCGCCACCCCGGCAACCACCCGGTTCCGGCCGCAGGGGAGTGGGGGCACCGCTCGAGCATCTGCTCGGGGTGCATGTTGGAGCCGTAAGCGGCATAGATCGGCACGGCGGTCAGCCTAAACCGTCGTACCCGGTTCGCGCGGATCGAGGTGCCCACCTATCCGGGCTCGGCCTGACGTGCAGCCGCAGCACCCCGTGGAATAGGTTTGAGGCTGTGAGCAACCCTCACGCTCGCCAGGACTCTCCCGAAAACCCGCAACGGAGGACGAATGACCCGCATCGTGATCATCGGAGGCGGACCGGCCGGATACGAGGCCGCTCTGGTCGCCTCCCAGCACGGCGGGACGGTGACGCTCATCGACTCCGACGGAGTGGGCGGCGCCTGCGTCCTCTGGGACTGTGTTCCGTCCAAGACCTTCATCGCCTCGACCGGCATCCGCACCGACATGCGTCGCGCGTCCGACCTCGGTATCGAGCTCGACCCGACCGCGGCCACCATCGACCTGCCGCAGATCCACAACCGCGTGAAATCCCTTGCGCAGGCACAATCGTCCGACATCCGCGCCCGTCTGCAGACGGTCGGCGTGACCGTGCTGTCGGGAACGGCGAAGGTGGTCGACACGCAGCCCGGCCTGGCCGCCCACCAGGTGGAGGCCACCCTCGCGGACGGGTCGACGCAGGAGATCGACGCCGAGGTCGTGCTCATCGCGACCGGTGCGAGCCCGCGCATCCTGCCCGGCGCCGAGCCCGACGGTGAGCGCATCCTGACCTGGCGTCAGCTCTACGACCTCGACTCCCTGCCCACCCACCTCATCGTGGTCGGATCCGGCGTGACCGGCGCCGAGTTCGTCTCCGCGTACACCGAGATGGGCGTCAAGGTCACCGTCGTGTCCAGTCGCGACCGCGTCCTTCCCGGTGAGGACGCCGACGCGGCACTCGTGCTCGAGGACGTCCTGTCCGAGCGTGGTGTCACGCTGATCAAGAACGCGCGCGCGGACTCGGTGACCCGCACTGCCGACGGCATCGTCGTGACGATGTCCGACGGCAAGACCGTCGAGGGCTCGCATGCGCTGATGACGGTCGGCTCCGTTCCGAACACGCAGAACCTCGGCCTCGAGAGCGTCGGCATCGAGCTCGACCGCGGCGGTTACCTTCGCGTGGACCGGGTCTCGCGTACCCGCGTGCCCGGCATCTACGCGGCCGGCGACTGCACGGGCCTGCTGCCGCTGGCGTCCGTCGCCGCCATGCAGGGCCGTATCGCGATGTACCACGCGCTGGGCGAGGGTGTCAGCCCCATCAAGCTCAAGACGGTCGCCTCCGCCGTGTTCACTCGACCCGAGATCGCCACGGTGGGTGTCGGCCAGTCCGCCATCGACAACGGGGACGTCCCCGCGCGCACGGTCATGCTGCCGCTCAACACGAACCCCCGTGCCAAGATGTCCGGCCTGCGTCGCGGCTTCGTCAAGATCTTCTGCCGTCCCGCGACGGGTGTGGTCATCGGCGGAGTGGTCGTCGCTCCGACCGCGTCCGAGCTGATTCTTCCCATTGCCATCGCGGTGCAGAACAACCTGACGGTGAACGATCTCGCCGCCACCTTCTCGGTCTACCCGTCTCTCACGGGGTCGATCACCGAGGCGGCGCGCCAGCTCATGCGCCACGACGATCTGGACTGACACCTCCGCTTGTTCCCACACTGTGAGACAGTGGTTCCACTGGGTGAGCCAGCGCGCTACGCTACGAGAACGGCGCCCCACCCGCGGCGCCGTTCTCGTCACGACCGACTCCGAGCCCACCCCGGTGAGCGCGCCGCGACGCCTCGTGTCCCACGATGCTCGGAGAAGCCATGTCGTCCTCTGCTCTGCCACCCCTGTCCGTCCGCGCGTCGGCGATCACCGGATCGGCCATCCGCGACCTGCTCACGCTGACCGCGCGGCCGGACATCCTGTCTCTCGCGGGAGGTCTGCCCTCGCCGGACGTCATGCCGCACAGCACCATTCGTGAGGTCACGCATCGGATACTGAGCGGCTCCACCGCCGCCCTGCAGTACGCGGAGACCACGGGAGTACGGCGGCTCCGGGACGTCATCGCCGCACGGGAGTCGGCGCTGGTCCGGGACGAGGTGCCGCCCACCTCGGTGGTGGTGACGCACGGCTCCCAGCAGGCGCTCAGCCTGCTCGCGTCCGTGCTCGTCGATCCCGGTGACGTGGTCGTGGTCGATAGACCGGTGTATCCCGGTGCGCTGCAGGCGTTCCAGGCCGTCGGTGCCCGTATCGAGTCGGTTCCGGTCGATGCGGACGGCACCGACACGGATGCCCTCGCGCGGCTGCTCGAGTCGGGCGTGCGTCCCCGCGCCGTGCACACCGTCAGCAACTTCCACAATCCTCGCGGGGGAGTGCTGTCGGTCGGGCGACGCCGCGCCCTCGTCGACCTCGCGGAGCGCTACGGCTTCTGGGTCGTCGACGACGATCCCTACGGCGACGTGTGGTTCGACGCGCCCCCGCCGGGCCCGATCGCGTCCGACCGGGTGATCCGTCTCGGCTCGGCCTCCAAGATCCTCGCACCGTCGTTGCGCGTCGGGTGGCTCACCGCGCCGCGACCGGTGTGCGACGCCGTGGAGCGGATCAAGCAGAGCGCCGATCTGTGCGGGTCGTCGTTGACGCAGTTGGTCGCGGCGGACCTGCTCGCCGACGAGCCGTGGCTGCGACAGCACCTGGACGACGTGCGTGCGGTCTACTCGGCACGGGCGGAGGTGCTGGTCGGAGCATTGCGGGGCGAACTCGGACCGGCGATCGAGGTCGATGCGGCCCGCGGCGGGATGTTCCTGTGGGTGCGGTTCACGGACGGCACCGACACGTCGGCGCTGCTGCCGGCAGCGCTCGACCGCGGTGTCGCGTACGTTCCCGGTCGCGCTTTCGATCCGGCCGGTGGCGACGAACTCGGCACTGCGTTGCGCGCCTGCTTCGCGACGTCGAGCGAGGACGAGCTGCGGGAGGCCGTGCGACGTCTCGCCGCGGCGCACGAGGCGCGGTGATCGTCTTCAATTTTCCGACTCCCGCCGAACCTGGCATCGTGTCGGCATGCGGTCCGTCGACGGCGCACAGCCACCGAGTGTTCGGCACGGAACCGCCCAACTTCGGACCCGCCTGCTGCGCCAGTATCTGCTCGTCACGACATCGCTGTACGCGGTGGGCGTGACGGTCTCGTTGCTGCCGCACGGTGACCGGGTGACGTCACCGGTGGCGGGCGGCGTGGTGGCTGTCGTCGTCGGGGTGACGGCGCTGCTCGTCCTGGCGGTCCGGCCGCACGGACGCACCGCTCTCGGCATCGCGGTGGCCGCGGCCCTGATCGCGACGCCCGCCGTCATGGCATTCCACGTCCTCGCCGCGTCGCAGTTCATGTGCCTCATCGCGGTGATGTTCCTGGCCATGTACATCCGGGCCTTTCACGGCCGGACGGTGGCACTCGTTCTCGTGGTCGTGCTGGTGGTGGCCGTGTGTGGTGCCGCAGCGGCATCTCCCGCGACGCTGTATCCCATCAGCTACCTGGTCTTCGTGGTCGCGATCGTCGGAGCGGCCGAGGCGTTCGGATCGGTCACCAGGGCGCTCATCGACGCGTCCCACACGGACCCCCTCACCGGTGTATGGAACCGGGCGGGGTGGGAGATGGCGGTCAGCGAAGTGACGACGTCGTCGATCACCGTCGTCGCGCTGGACGTCGACGGCTTCAAAGCCATCAACGACACGTCCGGTCATCCCGCGGGCGACCGATTGTTGATCTCACTCGCCCGCTCGTGGTCCGAACTGGCACCACCGGGGACGGTGATCGCGAGACTGGGCGGCGACGAGTTCGCGGCACTCGTGCACGGGGCATCGCCGACCGTGAGCCGTGCCTTCGTCGACACGACCGCCGCCGCCTTCCCGCACGTCAGTGTCGGCTGCGCAGTGTCCGCGTTCCCCGGCGAGTCGGCGTCGGACGTCCTCGCGCGTGCCGACGCCGACCTCTACCAGGTGAAACGGACGAAGGCCGGCGTCGACGACCAGGCGTGAGTGCGGGTCAGTCCTTCGGGTCCAGTGCGGAGGGCTTGTGCACCGCGTCCTTGCCGGACTTGTCACTCTCCACTCGGTACTGAGGGTCGTCCTTCGACGCCTTGACCGTGCGCCCACCGGCTTCGGTTTCGGAGGTGATCTTCTCGACCACCTCGCCTTCGGTCTTGGTGCCGTGCGTCTTCCACTCGACCTTGTCACCCTTGGTGAATTCGTCCTTCGGCATGTGTCGGTTCCTTCCATCGGTTGCGGTGCTGATACCCGGGAAGTGCTGTCGGCACACCGCGGTCGAGTAGATAGTGCAACTTGCATGGTGCAAAGTACACAGTCGGGGTAGGGTCTCGAACCGATCGGTCTCCAGCCCATGTTCGTGGGACGGGGACTCGGCACGTCGAACGGGGATGACGAGATGGCCGCGAGAACTGCTGCGACGGTACTGACGCTGGCATTGGTGGCAGCGGGATGCAGCGCCGAGGAGGCGACGCCGGAGCCACTCGCGGACAGTCCACCGGCCGTCCCTGCCGCTCAGATCGACCGCGCGGACGTCGACGCGGCCGTCGGCGATCTCGACGGGTTCGTCGAGGCGATGATGGCGCGGACCGGGACGCCGGGTGTCGCGGCCGCGGTCGTGTACCAGGACGAGGTGCTGTACTCGCGGGGCTTCGGTGTCCGGAAGGTCGGTACCGACGAGCCCGTCGACACCCACACCCGGTTCCAACTCGCGTCGGTGTCCAAGCCGGTCGCGTCGAGCGTCATCGCCGCCTCGGTCGGAGACGGAGCGGTCGACTGGGCCGATCCGGTCCGGCGGTACGAGCCCGAGTTCGCGGTGGCGGATCCGTACGTGAGCGAGCACGCGACGTTCGTCGACCTGCTCTCGCACCGGTCGGGCCTGCCCGATCACGCCGGTGACGTCCTCGAGGACTTCGGTTACGACTACGACGACATCATGGGCCGACTCGACCAGCTCCCGCTGGCGTCGTTCCGGGACAGCTACGCGTACACGAACTTCGGATTCACCGCCGCCGGCAATGCCGCGGCGAAGGCGCAGGGCACCGACTGGCCCGAACTGTCTCGTCGTCGCATCTACGAGCCCCTCGGTATGGCCGACACCTCGTCACGATTCGAGGACTGGGCGAACTCGCCCAACCACGCGGTGAACCACGTGCTCGCCGAGGGTTCGACCACCGAGTGGGAAGCGAAGTACGTCCGCGAGCCCGACAATCAGTCCCCTGCCGGCGGAGCGAGTTCGTCCGTCGACGACATGACGAAGTGGATCCGCATGCAACTCGGTGGGGGCGAGTTCGAGGGGCGTCGCATCGTCGACGCGGACGCACTGCAGTACACGCACACCTCGCACTCCCTGTCGGGTGAGTCCGGGACGGAGGGCGCACGAGACTCGTTCTACGGGTTGGGATTCAACGTGGGAACGGACGACAGGGGGCGCGTCGAGCTGTCGCACTCAGGAGCATTCGCCCTCGGAGCGAGCACCACGGTGTTCATGCTGCCGAGCGAACAGCTGGGCATCGTCGTCCTGTCCAACTCGGCACCGGTCGGGGGCTCGGAAACCGTTGCAGCGCAGTTCATGGACCAGGTGCGGAACGGCCGGCAGACCGTCGACTGGGCGCCGTTGATCGCCGGAATCTTCGACGGGATCGCAGAGGAGGAAGCGTCGCCGGTCGACTACGCGACACCGCCAGCCTCGGTGACCCCTGCTCGTTCCGCGATCGAGCACGTCGGAACGTTCGACAGCCCGTTCCACGGACCGGCACAGGTCTCGGCGGACGGTGATCGGCTCTCGCTCACCGTCGGCAAGGACGGCCAGCTGACGTACCCCCTGACCCACTACGACGGTGACACCTACTTCTTCGAGACGTCCGGCGAGAACGCGGTCGGCCCGACCGGGGTCACGTTCGAGATCGCGAACGGTGCTCCCGCCTCGTTCACGGTCGAATACCTCGACAAGCAGGGACTCGGAAGGTTCACACGCTCATGACTGTTCGCACTGTCTCTCGTACCGTCGGTATCGCGACGGCCTCTGCGCTGATCTTTATCGCGGCCTGCTCGTCCGGCAGCGGCGAGTCGCCGGCACCGGTCACGTCGTCAGCGACCGAATCGGCTCTCCTGCCACTCGATCCCGCAGCTCTCGATGCGATGGTCGAGGACGTCGCCACGACGTCGCGGGAGATCGGCATGGTCGTCCTGATCACCACGCCGGACGGTGAGTACGTCAACACCCGGGGTTCGGTGGCGGCCGATCGTTCGGAGGTCCCGACTCTCGACACCAAGGTGCGGATCGGCTCGAACACGAAGACGTGGACGGGCACGGTCATCCTGCAGATGGTCCAGGAGGGGTTGCTGTCCGTCGACGATCCGGTGAGCAAGTTCCGGCCGGATGTGCCGAACGGTGATGCCATCACGATCGGCCAGTTGCTCGACATGCGCAGTGGGCTCTACAGCTACACCCAGACCGTGGAGCTCAACGAGGCACTCGACACCGATCCCAGCCGCGTGTGGACCGCCGAGGAGCTTGTCGCACTGGGGCTGAGCAACCCGCCGAACTTCCCACCGGGAGAGGGCTACAGCTACTCCAACACCAACACCGTGCTGCTCGGACTGATCGCCGAGAAGCTCGACGGCAAGCCCATCGCTCAGATTTTTCAGGACAGGCTCTTCGGTCCGCTGGCGCTGGTGGGGACGTCGTATCCCGCCACCACCGACACGAGCATCCCGGCGCCGTTCACCCGCGGGTACAGCTACAGCGGCAACGTCGAAACGCTCGGGGAGGGCAAGGAAGCGCTGTCCCCTGAGCGGATCGCTGCCATCGAGGCCGGCTCGGTCCAGCCGAGAGATACCACGAACGACAACCCGTCGTGGACCAGCGCGGCCGGCCAGGGCATCTCGACGGCGAACGATCTGGCCACGTGGGTTCGGGCATTGGTCAAGGGCGACCTGCTCGACGCGGACACCCAGACGTTGCGGATGGACAGTGTGCAGCCGACCGATCCCGACAACCCGTCCTCGGCCGGGTACGGCTACGGGCTCGCGCAAATGGGACCGATGTTCGGACACATCGGAGAGATGCCCGGATACAACTCCTTCATGGGGTACGACCCGGTCAACGACCTGACGATGGTGGTCTGGGCGAACATGGCGCCCGGGACGGACGGGAGTGCGCCGGCGGCGGCGCTGGCCGGGTCGCTGGCGAAAGCCCTGTATGCGCAGCAGTCCGGGCCGTCTTCCGGCGCCGAGGACACAGCCGACGACATCGACGAGGTGGCGGAGGACACCGGCAAGTAGGCTCGCTACCGGGGGAGAAATCCAGAGGTGAAACCGGTGGCTCAGGGCGACCTCACCACGACGTCGTACGTCGTGCTCGGCATGTTGGTGTCGCGGGACCTCACCGCGTACGACATCTCGGAACTGTTCAGCCGTGGTGTCGGCGAACTGTGGCCTCGGGCGGGACGGCAGCACTACAACGCGCCGAAGAAGTTGCTCGAGCGCGGGCTCGTGACAGCAAGGGCGGATGCCGTGGGCGCACGTCCCCGCACCGTCTACTCGATCACCGACGAGGGGCGCGCCGCCCTGACGGCGTGGTTGGCGGAGAAGTCCCGCCCGTCGGCCCTCGAGTTCGAGGGCATGATGCGGGTGCTGTTCGCCGACCAGGGCTCCCTCGAGGACCTGCGCAGCAACCTACGGACGATGCGGGAGCAGGCCGACGCCACCCGTCAACTCTTCGGGCGGCACGCCGTGACGCTGCGAGACACCACCGTCGCGACGTTTCCCGAGCGTCAGCACTTGATGGCACTCGCCAATCGCTTCATGGTCGGACACTTCTCCCACATCGTCGAGTGGAGCGACTGGGCGCTGGCGGAGATCGAGGACTGGCCGGACACCACGACTCCGGCCACCTCACATCGGGATCGGACCGAGACGATGCTCGACGCCTCGGCACGACTGGGTGCACCGGAGGTGCCCGAGAAGTCGTGACCGGACAGCCGGTTCACGGAGCGGGCTGGCACCTCGGGCACCAGTAGATCTGCCGCTCTTCGAGCGGGTTGTCGCCGAGCAGCCCGTCGCGGATGCGCGTTCCGCATCGGCGGCACGGCTTGTTCTCCCGGCCGTAGACCCAGAAGTGCCGGCCCGCGCGGAGATCCCCGGTGAAGGTGCGCGCGTTGCGGTTCTTGTTCGCCGTGATCGTGCGGTGCGACAGATCGATCATCTTCGCCAGGTTCCCCGCCGCGGAGACCGGCGTGTGCGGGTCCACTCCGCGGAGGAAGAGGATCTCGTTGCGGTAGACGTTCCCGAGTCCGGCGATGACGCGCTGGTCGAGCAGAGCGAGGCCGATGGGTCGGTCGGGTTCCGCTTCCAGGTTTCCGAGAGCAACGGCCGGATCCCACAGGGGCCCCAGCAGATCCGGCCCGAGATACCCGACCGCCTCCTCGACGGTATCCAGTATCTCGACGACACCGAGTTCGAACCCGACCGCGACTCGGTCACTCGTTCCCAGCACGATGCGCGCTTGGTAGGCGGGCCGTCGCCACGGTGTGTCCGGCTGGTAGACGTGCCACGCACCTTCCATCTTCAGATGGGAGTGGATGACCTTGCCGCCGACCTCGATGACGAGATGCTTTCCCGCCGACAGCACCGATTCCACTGTCTCGCCGGTGAAGTCGACCGTGGCGTAGCGCGGCACGCGGACATCACACGTGGTGAGGACCTTGCCGTCGAGTGCGTCGCGCAGACTGTTGGCCGTGCGCCAGACGGTGTCGCCTTCGGGCATGGATCAGGCCCTGATCCGGAGGCCACGCGGCGTCGCCGAGAAGCCCGCCTCGGTGAGGATCGTCGCGAAGACGGAGCCGTGGATGTCGCTCCCGTCGGTGCGTTCGATCACCAGCTTGTCCACCGAGCGGGTGGTGACCAGTGCGGCCAGAGCCGAGGCGGCGGTGACAAGCACGTCGCGCTCCTCGGTGAAGGTGAGCACCGTCTTGCCGCCCCGCTCGACGTAGAGGACGAGTTCGCCGTCCACCATGACGACGAGGGCACCGGCCTTGCGTCCCGGACGGTGGCCCGAGGCGGCGTCCACGGGACTCTTGGGCCAGGGCAGTGCGGCACCGTACGGGTTGGCGGGATCGGTGGCGGCGAGGGCGACGGCCCCGACGGGCCGTTCGGACTCGCTGCGTAGTCGGTCGACGACGTCGGAGGTGGAGAACTGCGCACCGCCGAGCGAATCCACGAAGTACCCGCGACGCGCGCGGCCGCTGTCCTCGAAGCCGGTCAGCACCTTGTAGACCCCGCCGAAGCCGCCGGGAACGCCCTCGTTCATGACGGACCCTCGGGTGACGACGCCGTAGCGCTCGAGCAGGATGTCCGAGGTGGCGTGTGCCCGGATGGTGGGGTCGGACTCGGCCTCCGGGAGCAACGCCCACCGACCACCCGCGGAGGGTGGGCCCGTGCGCGTCGGAAGGGAGGGTCGCGCGAAACGTTGGTAGGACCGCGCCCGCGGCGAGCGCCGCGCGGGGCGGTGGCTCGGCGCGGAACGGGTGGTGCCGTGGAGCAGCGCGCGCAGCGGTGCGAACGTGTCGTTGGTCAGGTGCCCGGTCCACACCAGGTCCCACAGGGCGGCAACCAGAGTCGGGTCGTCGGCCGGAGCACCGGACTCGGTCTGGTGCAGCTGCCCGACAGTGTCGGAGAGCTGCCGGAAGAAGTACGCGCCGCCGCCAGAGAGCACCTGCAGCACGGTCTGCTGCAAGTCCGTCAATTCGTCGTCCTTGGCGGGCGGCAGCGTGACCGGGGCGGCGTCCGCAGGGTGCAGACAGATCCACCCGTCCTTGGACGAGATCGCGCCCTGGCCGGACCACACCACTTCGCCTGTGGCGGTGAGCTCGTCGAGCATCGCGGGGGAGTAGTCGCGGACGCGCTGCGGCAGGATCAGCGACTCCCAGGCCGAGGCGGGCGCGGGCACGCCGGCGAGCTGGTCGATGACCGTGGCCACGCCGTCGAGTCCGCGGAGGGTGCCGCCGACGTGTTGCCAGCGCGGAAGGAAGCGGCCGAGGACGCCGGTGGACACGGGTTCGACGTCCTGGCGTGCGGCGGCGAGCGACCGCCGGCGGAGCCTGCGCAGCACCTCGGCGTCACACCACTCACTGCCGGAACCGCCGGGCCGGAATTCACCTTCCACCACCCGCTTCTGGGCGACGAGGCGCAACAGCACGTCACGGGCGACCGCCGACCCGATGCCGAAGCGGCCGGCGACGTCCGCGACCGAGAACGGGCCGTGCGTGCGCGCGTAGCGGCTCACGAGATCGCCGAGCGGATCCTCGACGGGCTCGATGAAGGCGGCGGGCGTGCCGATGGGCAACGGAACACCGAGGGCGTCACGGAGTCTGCTGGCGTCCTCGATGGCGACCCACCACTGCGACCCGGCGAACGAGACCTCGAGGGCGCGGCGCGCCGCGGTGAGCTCGCCCGCCCACTGCGCTGCGGAGCCGGGCGACTCGATGCGTGCCTCGAGCTCCGCCGTCGTGAGCGGGCCGAGCAGGCGCAGCAGATCTGCCACGCCCTCCGCGTCGCGGGCCTTGCGGTCGTCGACGAGGCGCTGCAGTTCGAGCTCCGTGTCGGTGACGACGTCGCCGTCGAGAAGGTCGCGCAGCTCGACCCGCCCGAGCAGCTCCGCCAGCAGCGAGGCGTCGAGGGACAGTGCAGCAGCACGACGCTCGGCCAGCGGGGAGTCGCCCTCGTACATGAACTGGCCGACGTAGCTGAAGAGCAACGAGGTGGCGAACGGTGACGGCGAGTCGGTCTCGACGTCGACGATGCGGATCTGGCGGCGCGCGATGCGGACGCACAGGTCTTCCAGTGCAGGCAGGTCGTAGACGTCCTGCAGGCACTCGCGCACAGTCTCGAGCAGGATGGGGAACGTCGGATACTTCTTGGCGACGTCGAGTAGCTGCGCGGCACGTTGACGCTGCTGCCAGAGCGGCGCTCGCTTTCCGGGGTTGCGGCGGGGGAGAAGCAGTGCGCGCGCGGCACATTCACGGAACCGCGACGCGAACAGGGCCGATCCGCCGACCTGTTCGGTGACGATGTCGGTGATCTCGTCCTTCTCGAAGACGAACAGGTCCGGGCCCGGCGGCTCGTCGTCGGTGTCCGGGAGCCGCACGATGATGCCGTCGTCGGACGCTGTGGGCTGCGAGTCGATGCCGTACCGCTCGATGAGGCGCGCGCCGATGGCCAGGGCCCACGGTGCGTGCACCTGCTGGCCGTACGGGGAGTGCAGCACCAGACGCCAGTCGCCCAGCTCGTCGCGGAACCGTTCGACGACCAACGTGCGATCGGTGGGCATGTGGCCCGTCGCCGTGCGCTGCTCGGTGAGCAGCGCGGACAGGTTGTTCACCGCGTTGACGTCGAGCCCGCTCTCCTGCAGTCGGCCGCGCAGGGCGTCGTCGTCCGACGACTCACGCAGGAACGCGCCCAGTGCCTCCCCGAGTTCGGCCGGACGGCCGAGGCCGTCACCGTGCCAGAACGGAAGCCGGCCCGGTTGACCGTAGGCAGGGCTGACCAGGACACGGTCATGCGTGATCTCCTCGATGCGCCAGCTGGTGGCGCCGAGGGCGAAGACGTCTCCGACGCGGGATTCGTAGACCATCTCCTCGTCCAGTTCACCCACGCGGCTGGCCTTCTCGCCGACCATGAACACACCGAACAGTCCGCGGTCGGGAATGGCGCCGCCGGAGGTGACCGCCAGACGCTGGGCGCCGGGGCGACCGGTCAGCGACCCACCGTCGCGGTCCCACACCAAACGTGGCCGCAGCTCGGCGAACTCGTCCGACGGGTATTTTCCCGACAGCAGGTCCAGCGTGGACTCGTAGGCGGACCGGGGGAGCGACCCGAAATTGCCGGTGCGCCTGACCATGTCGAACCACTCGTCGGCGTCGATGGGTTCGAGGGCGCACGCCGCCACGGTGTGCTGGGCCAGGATGTCGAGGGGATTGGCCGGCACCTTCAGGGCCTCGATGTGCCCGTCGGTCATCCGCTGCACGGTCACGGCGCAGTGGATCAGGTCGGTGCGGTGCTTCGGGAACAGCACGCCGCGGGAGATCTCGCCGACCTGATGGCCGGCGCGACCAACGCGCTGCAGACCACTGGCCACGGACGGCGGTGCCTCGACCTGCACCACCAGATCGACTGCGCCCATGTCGATGCCGAGCTCGAGGCTGCTGGTGGCGACGACGCATTTCAGTCGGCCGGACTTCAGGTCGTCCTCGATGAGCGCGCGCTGATCCTTGCTCACGCTGCCGTGGTGCGCGCGGGCCAGCAGCGGCTCGGCACCGTGGACGACGTCCCCGGACGCGCCGATCTGGGACGGCGGCGCGTGATCGACGGGTGCACCGTCACCGAGGCGTTCGGCGTAGATCTCGTTGAGGCGCGCGGTGAGTCGCTCCGAGAGCCGTCGAGAATTGGCGAAGACGATGGACGACCGGTGCTCCAGGACGAGGTCGACGATCTGCGCCTCGACATGCGGCCAGATGGACCCCTGCTGCGGAGCGGCGGAGGCGGATCCCTCCTGCGGCTCGGTGGTTCCTAGTTCTGTCATGTCCTCGACCGGCACGCGCACCGAGAGGTCGAACGTCTTCGGCGACGGCGGGCACACGATGCTGATGGGTGCGGACCCGGTGAGGAAGCGCCCCACCTCCTCGTGCGGACGGACGGTGGCGGACAGACCGATGCGCTGAGCGGGCTTGTCCAACCTCGCGTCGAGCCGCTCCAACGACAGCGCCAGGTGCGCGCCGCGCTTGGTGCCGGCGACGGCATGCACCTCGTCGACGATGACGGTGTCGACGCGTTCGAGTGATTCGCGCGCCGCGGACGTCAGCATCAGGAACAACGACTCGGGTGTCGTGATGAGGATGTCCGGCGGGGTCTTGAGCATCAGACGACGATCGGCGGGGCTGGTGTCGCCGGAGCGCACGCCCACCGAGATCTCCGGCGGCGCGACGCCCTGCAGCTTGGCCGTCTGGGTGATGCCGACCAACGGTGCGCGGAGGTTGCGCTCGACGTCGACGGCGAGAGCCTTCAGCGGCGACACGTACAACACGCGGGTGCCGGGTGCGGTGTCCTCGGGATCACGGCTGACCAGCTTGTCCAGCGCCCACAGGAACGCGGACAGGGTCTTGCCGGAGCCGGTCGGGGCGACGACGAGGGTGTGTGCGCCGCTGGAGATGGAGTCCCAGGCACCGAGCTGAGCGGCCGTGGGCGCGGGGAAGGCGCCGTCGAACCACGCCCGCGTCGGAGCCGTGAATCGCGCGAGCACGTCCTCCGGTGCCGGAGTGGGAGGGTTCTTCACCTCTCCATAGTGCACGGACCCTCCGACACGAATGCCGGATGCGCGTGCCCACCCCCCCGCGAGTACGTCGAGAATGTCGCCGAGCAGGCCGGGATCACGGCACTGTGGACGTACTCGCGAGGTGTGGCGGCGCGACGATCAGTCGTGCAGGCGTTCCTCGCCGCGATTGCGGAAGAACTTGAACCCCGGGATGCCGATGACGGCCTTGCGCACGTCCTTGGTGACCTCGAGCAGTTCGTGGATCTCGGGGGAGACCGTGTCGAGCGTCGCGAGGATCGGCATGATGCCCTCCATTCGCTGCACCAGCTCCGGCAGCTGGTCCACGAGCTTCACGGCCGCCTCCACCTCGGCCTCGGAGAAGTTGTCCACGAAGGTGCGGCCCAGCGGGATCGCGCGCGCGGTGATCGGTTCGAGCTCGGAGATCATCGCCAGCGCCTTGGACGAGGCGGACTCCGCCCCGACGATGACGCCCTGCGCGTCCTCGGTGGTGGCAGAGACCTTGCCGATGACGGTCTGAGCCTGGTCGGTGATGCGCTCGATCGCGGCGATCACCTCGTCGACACGGACGAACAGGTCGTCGATCCGGCGGGGCAGTTGGGCGACGAACGCGACGGTGTCGAGCGACCAGAGCACGGTCCCGCGGGCGAGTCCGAGCATGTCGCCGAGTGACGGTACGGGCAGCCGGACGGTGCGCACCGACAGATCGTTGTCGGGTGCTCGGTGTCGATCCACGTCGGCCATGAGCACAGTCTGCACGGTGACGCCCCTCACGCGGCGGTATGCGAGCGCACCGCACCCGTAATGTCGAGAACATGACTGCTTTCGTGACCGGGGCCAGCGGCTACATCGGTTCTCGCCTCGTCGACGCGCTCGTGTCGGCCGACGAGAGCGTCGTCGTGGGTTCGCGCACGCCGGAGAAGTTGACCTCCTTCGACTGGCACGACGACGTGCGGGCCGTGCGACTCGACGTGACCGACGCCGACTCGTGCGCCGAGGCGCTGTCCGCGGAGGACGTCGACGTCGCGTACTACCTGGTGCACGCCATCGGGGAGTCCGGCTACCGGGCCACCGACCTCGCGTCCGCGCGGTACTTCGCCGAGGCGGCACGCGCCGCGGGTGTCCGGCGCATCGTCTACCTCGGTGGCTTCGTCCCCGAGGGCGAGAAGCTGTCCGAGCACCTCGCGAGCCGCGCCGAGGTGGGCGAGGCGCTCACCATCGACGGCATCGAGGTGGTGTGGCTGCGCGCCGCCATCGTCATCGGTGCCGGGTCCACGTCCTTCGAGATGATCCGGTATCTCGCCGACCGACTCCCGGTGCTGCCGCTCCCGAGCTGGCTGAGCAAGCCCGTGCAGCCGATCGCCGTCGACGACGTCGTGCACTACCTCCTCGCGTGCGCGTCGCCCGACGTGCCCGCCGACGCGTACGACATCGCGGGCCCCGAGATCCTCCCGTACAAGGACCTCGTCTTCGCCTACGTCCGCGCCGCCGAACTGCATCGTCTGGGTGTGCCCACCCCGGGCATCCCGACCAAGCTCGCGGCTCTGGTGATCGGCCGCCTGATCCCGGTTCCGGGACTGCTCGCCGACGACCTGGTGCAGTCTCTCGTCAACTCGATGACAGCCTCCGAGAATCGCATCTCGGAGTTCGTCCCGGAGCCCGAGGGCGGTCTCACCGACGTCGACGACGCCATGCGCCGAAGCCTGCTCGGCGCGAGCGCCACCCGCGGTCTGGCGACGACGCCCGACTCGCTGCGCCTGGTGTCCTCGGACGCGGAGTGGACCGGCGGCGACGTCCGCAGCATTCGGCGCCGCGGCGCCGAACTGCTGAGCGAGGACGGGTGGAAGCTCGCCGAGGCACTCGGCATCGGCGCGGTGCTCTACTCGTGGCCCGTCGCTCCGGTCGTCCGGACCAATCTGGACGTGGTTGCCGCGGTCTCGTCCCGGGTACGGTCTCTTCTGAAGTTCTAGTCGGTCTCTCGTTCACAGACCGCAGTTCCGACACGACCGACAGGTTCGACGAGCCGGAGGAGTACTTCATGGTGTCCTGGCAGATGAGGGCCGAATCCATCGTGCGCAACGCGTTGGTGGACAAGGTCGACCGCGACCATCACGAGACCGATCGCGCCTTCCTACGGCGGCGCATCATCGTGGCGGTCGTGCTCGTCGTGGGCGCGACGCTGCTGGGAGTGTCGCTGTCGACCGAGCCCGGCGACCCCATGTTCTACACGCTGACCATCGCCCTGGCGTTGGTGTGGATCGTCGGCGGGTTCCTGTCCGGGCCACTGCACCTCGGCCGCATCAACTTCCGCGGGACTCTGCGGCGGCCGATCATCACGCCGATCGCGATCGGTCTCGCCGCGGGTGGCGTGTTCATCCTCGGCGCGTTGGTCGTGCGGGAGATCCCGCCGCTGCGGGACTTCACGGCCAACGTGCTCGATCACGCTCGCGTCGGACCACTCGCGCTCATCGTCTTCATCACGCTGTTCAACGGGGTCGCCGAGGAGATCTTCTTCCGCGGCGCTCTGTTCTCGGCCATCGGCGTGAAGCGACCGGTCGTCATCTCGACGATCGTCTACACCATCGCCACGCTGGCTACGGGCAACCCTATGCTCGGCTTCGCCGCCATCACCCTCGGTTTCGTGCTGGGACTCGAACGCCGGGCGTCCGGCGGTATTCTCGCGCCGATCCTGACGCACGTCGCGTGGTCGACGGTCATGGTCTTCGCCATGCCCCCACTGTTCGCCTGACGCTCCTCGATCGGGACGTGGCAGGCTTGCGCCCATGACCGGTGCACGAGGCAAGTCCGTCCGTTCGGACGATCTGGACGCCACCGACCGCGTACTGGTGGAGGAATTGATCACCGACGGCCGCGCGACTCTCGCTCACCTCGCCGAGCGGGCGGGTCTCTCGGTCTCGGCCGTGCAGTCACGGGTGCGCAGGCTCGAATCGTCCGGTGTGATCCTCGGATACACCGCACGCGTCGACCGGGAGGCCATCGGCCAGCCACTGTCGGCGTTCGTGGCCATCACTCCCTTGGATCCGACGGCGCCCGACGACGCGCCCGCGCGTCTGCGACCGCTTCCCGAGGTGCAGGCGTGCCATTCCGTGGCGGGGGAGGACAGCTACGTGCTGCTGGTGCGCGTCGCGTCACCGCGGGATCTCGAGCGGCTCCTGCAGCAGATCCGGACCACTGCCAACGTGCAGACCCGCAGCACCATCATCCTGCAGACCTTCTACGACTCCTGATCGCGCTGCAGCATCCTCCAGACGCGGTCCGCCGACATCGGCAGTTCGCGGGGCCGCACGCCGACGGCGTCCGTGACGGCATTGGCCAACGCCGGCGCGACGGGGTTGTACGGAGACTCGCTCATCGACTTGGCACCCAGCGGCCCGAGCGCGTCGTAGGTGTCCGCGAACAGCACTCGGGTCGTCGGAACGTCGGCGAGTTGCGGGATGTGATAGTTCCGTAGCGACGCGGTGGTCACGTGCCCCGTCTCGTCGAGCCGCATCTCCTCGTACAGTGCCGCGCCCAACGCCTGCGCCACACCACCTTCCACCTGCCCACGGCACTGCACCGGATTCATCACCGTGCCGGCGTCGACGGCCTGCACGGAGTCCAGGATCGCGACGCGGCCGCTCCCGGGGTCGACCGCCACCCGGAAGCCGTGGACGTTGAACACCACCGAGCGGGGCGATCCGCCGTGGTACCCGTCCGCCGCCAACGGTCCGTCGTGGGCCGCGACGATCTCGTCGAGGGAGCACAGTGCGCCGTCCACCGTGACGCCCTCGGGGCCCAGCACGCCCTGCGTCGGCAGCGATCCGGTCAGGGTCGACGCAGCACCGATGATGCGCTCGCGCAACGACTCCGCGGCGAGCGCGACGGCCTTGCCGGCCACCACCGTTCCAGCCGACCCGAAGGCGCCCGTGTCGTGGGAGGTGACATCGGTGTCCGACTGCGCGATCTCGATGCGATCGACGGTCGTGTTCAGGATCGACGCCGCGATCTGACCGTGCACCGTCGTGGTGCCGTTACCGAATTCGGCAGTGCCGACACGTACCAGGTAGCGCGCTCCGGGCAGGGCGGTGATCGACGCGTCGGAGACATGGCCGCGCGGCGGCACGGTGGCGTTCATGCCGATGGCCACGCCGACGCCCACCTGCCATCCGTCGGGCGCCGGCGATCCGGGTTCGGCGAGTGCCTCGTCCACCAGATCGAGGCACTGGTCGAGTCCGTAACTGCCGAAGAGCAGGTCGCCGTCCAGGACGTGCGCGGCGACGAACGGATCACCCGGCACGACGACGTTGCGACGCCGGAACTCGAGCGGATCGATGTGCAACCGGTGCGCCAACTCGTCGAGCGCCGACTCGACGGCGAAGCCGGTCTGTCCGACGCCGTACCCGCGGAACGCGCCGGACGGAATCGTGTTCGTGTACACCGCTCTCGCCTCGACGCGCTTGGCCGCGCAGCGGTAGAGGGCGATCGAGTCGGTGGAGTGGTGCAGCACACCGGGGCTGTGGTTGCCGTAGGCGCCGGCATCGCTCAGCACGTCGAGGGTCAGCGCGGTGAGCGTGCCGTCGGCCGTGGCCGCTGCGGTGACCGACACCTCCATGGGATGCCGACAGGGCGCGACGGTGAACTGGTCGGCACGGGAGAACTCGAGCTGTACCGGTCGACGCACCGTCAGAGCGGCGAGCGTCACGAGATCCTCGGTGAGCATCTCCTGCTTGGCACCGAACCCGCCGCCGACCCGCGTCGTGAACACCCGCACGGTGTCGGGATCGAGGTCGAAGATGTGACACAGCTCGTCCCGCACGAGGAACGGGACCTGCGAACTCGTGCGGACGGTGAGGCGCCCGTCCTCGGCGAACCAGGCGATCGCACCGTGCGTCTCGAGGTGGGTGTGCTGCACGCGGGCGGTGCGCCACGTCCCCGTCACCACCGCGTCCGCGGCCGCCAGGCCCGCGTCGACATCGCCGGTCGCACCGCTCACCGCGGCCACGATGTTGCGCTCGACATCTGCGATCCTGGCCTCGGGACCCTTGCCGGCGTGGACGATCGGGGCTCCCGGTGCGAGCGCGTCCACGGGATGCAGCACGGCGGGCCGCACCTCGTACTCGACGAGGAGGCGCCGTCTGCCCTCCTCCGCGGCGGCCACCGACTCGGCGATCACCGCCGCCACCCGCTGCCCGACGTAGCGGAGCTCGCGGTCGAGAACGAGGGTGTCGTCGGGATCGTCGTCCCGTGACTCGTGGCGTGCGGTGGAGAAGGCGACGGGCGGCGCGTCCTCGTGGGTGAGCACCGCGACCACACCCTCGACGGCAAGCGCGGCCGACGTGTCGATCGAGACGATGCGCGCACTGGCGTGGGGGCTCCCCAGCACCGACAGGTGCAGCAGGCCCGGCATCGCGACGTCGAGCGTGTACGGCTCCGTTCCCGTGACGACGTGGGCGCTGGCCGGTGCGGCGACCGAGCGTCCGCACGCCGGTCCCTCGGTGGACTTCTCGATGGTGCGCACACCGGTGACCGCGTCGGTGATCGCCCGATACCCGGTGCAGCGACACAGGTTTCCCTTGAGCGAGGTGTCCAGATCCTCGGTCTGCTCGTCGGTGAGCGAGGCGGCGGTGACGATCATGCCGGCCGTGCAGAACCCGCACTGGAATCCGGCGGCGTCGACGAAGCGCTGCTGCACCGGATGCAGGTCGTCCGGCGTGCCGAGTCCGGCCACCGTGGTGATCTCCCGATCTTCGGCGCGGTAGGCCGGAACGATGCACGACTGGACGGCGGCACCGTCCAGCAGCACCGAGCACGCGCCGCAGTCGCCCGCGTCGCAGCCCTTCTTCACCTCGAACCGTCCGATGTCGCGCAGAGCCGTGCGCAGGCACTGGCCCGGTCGCGGCGACATCTCGACGGTCTCCCCGTTGACTCCCACTCTCATGACAGCTCCTCGCAGATCTCCTGTGCCAGAACAGCGCTGACGTGGCGTCGCCAGTCCGGTGCCCCGTGCACGTCGTCGTACCACTGGTCGGCGGGTATCGCGGTGTCCAGCAGCGCGGCCACGTCCTCGGCGTGCGGCACTGCCTCGAGTCGCAGCTGGTGCGGACGGCGCGTCGACGCGGTGACGGTGAGGACGCACGATCCGTCGGCGTCCCGGCGACCGATCACGACGGCGCCGGAGCGCCCGCGAGGCGCCAAGGACATTCTGCGACAGGCGAATCGGGAGCGCAGCACCGCGTCGTCGATGTCGATGCTGCGTATCACCTCGCCCGGTGCCAGCGACGTGCGCTGGGGTCCGGTCACCAGCGTGGCGACGGGGACGCGCCGCTCGTGACCGTCGGGGGTCCAGATCACCGCGACGCCGTCGAGCGCCGAACACAGGGAGGTCATGGATCCCGCGGGCAGTCCGAGGGCGATGTTCCCGCCGACCGTGGCGAACTGCTGCACCTTGAACGACGCGAGCAACGCGTCGGAGCAGAGGGCCACCAGCGACTCGAGGTCCGGCCACCGGGGCGGCCACGACATCCGGCGCAGCGTGTCCACGGTGCACGTCGCGGCGATCTCGAGCCCCTCGCCGACGACGACGGGTTCCCAGCCGAGGCCCGTCAGATCGACCAGTCGGTGCACCCCCACCTGCGGTTCCGAGAAGACCCACGTCCCGCCCGCCACCAGGGCGGTGTCGGCGTCGATGACCGAGAGGTCGTCTCGCGTGCGGGCTCGGACGACCTCGCGCACGGTGTTCAGGTCCACACGATCACCGCCCGGCCTTCGTGAGCAGCGCCGTGTGCGCCGCCGCCACGTCGCGGGCCACCGTCTCCTCGTCGACGGTGACCACCACCCCGTTCTCGACCACCACCCGCCCGTGCACGAGGAGCCGTTCGAGGGGCGGCCGGTCGCCCAGGACCAGCGCGGCGACGGGATCGGTGATGCCGGCGTGGGCGGCGCCGTCGATGCGCCACAGCGCCAGATCGGCGAGCTTCCCCACCTCCAGCGAGCCGATCTCGTTCTCGCGCCCGAGGACTCGGGCACCGCCGAGAGTCGCGAGGTCCAGACTTTCGCGCACGGTCATGGCGCGGGGGCCGCCGCGCGCCCGTGCGAACAGCGCCGCGTGGTGCGCCTCCTCGAGCATGCTGCAGGACTCGTTGCTGGCGGCGCCGTCGACACCGAGCCCCAGGGGCACCCGCGCGTCGATCAGATCGCGCGCTCGGGCGATGCCGGCGCCCAGTCGCGCGTTGGACGTGGGGCAGTGGGCCGCCCCGGTTCCGGTGGCCGCCATGGTCGCGATCGCGGCGTCGTCGAGATGCACGGCGTGCGCGTACCAGACGTCGTCGCCGACCCAGCCGACCGATTCCATGTACTGCACCGGCGTCATGCCGAAGTTGCTGCGGCAGAACTCCTCCTCGTCCAAGGTCTCGGCGAGGTGTGTGTGCAACCGGACGCCGAGCTCGCGCGCCAGCTTCGCCGACTCGCGGAGGAGGTCGGCGGTGACGGAGAACGGCGAGCACGGTGCGAGAGCGATTCGTAGCATCGATCCGAAGGACGGGTCGTGCCAGCGGTCGACCGCGGCGCTGCTCGCGGCCAGGATCGCATCGAGCGATTCCACGACGCTGTCCGGCGGCAGGCCACCTTGACTGTGTCCCAGGTCCATCGATCCGCGCGTCGGGTGGAACCGCAGACCGACCGTCCTCGCGGCGTCGATCTCGGCGCCCAACACGTCGCCGCCGTCGTGGGGGAAGACGTAGAGATGGTCGGTCGTGGTGGTGCACCCGGTCGCGGCCAACCGGGCGAGTCCACCGGTCGCCGCGACGCGGACCGAGTCGGCGTCGATGCCGGCCCACACGGGATACAACGTCGTCAACCACTCGAAGAGCGTCGAGTCGGCTGCCAGACCACGGGTGATCCACTGATAGAGATGGTGGTGCGTGTTCACCAGGCCGGGAGTCAGGACACAACCGCGGCCGTCGATGACGGTGATCTCCGGACCCTCGGGAAGTGGCGGCGGTGTCCCGTCGCCGAGCGCCGCGATGAGCCCGTCCTCGATCAGGACCCAGCCCGCCGCCCACTCGGAACGGGCGGGATCCACGGTGATCACGTGGGCGCCCGTGATGAGTATGCGGTCCGGCACGTCGTACTCCTGTCCTCGCTGTGTCACCGAGTCAACACCGTGTCGGCCACCCGCGCAGGGCGCGCGCCGACGAAACGTGGCCGAAACGAGCGCCGCCTACTGTCGGATCCTCCAACGACGATGCGGGCAGGTGAACGGGTGTGCTGATCCAGGACGTGCTCGACGTACCGGAACTCGCGCTGCGGCGCCTCGTCGGGACCGACGACCAACTCGGTCGGACCGTGCGGTGGGCCTTCGCGACCGATCTGCCGGACCCGTCGCGGTACATCGTGGGCGGCGAGCTGGTCGTCACCGGCATGGTGTGGCGCCGCGCGCCGGAGGACAGCGATGCCTTCGTGGCGTCGGTCGTCGCGGCGGGTGCGGTGGCGCTCGCGGCGGGCGACGAAGTGTTCGGCTCCGTTCCCGACGACGTGGTGCGTGCGTGCGAGAAGTACTCGCTACCGCTGCTGGCGGTGCCGTCGGCGGTCGCGTTCGCGGACGTCATCGACGCCGTCACCAGCCGGGTGACCGGTGATCGGGTGGCGCGGCTCTCCGCCAGTCTGGCCCGCCAGCACCGACTGCTCACCGCGGTCACCGACGGACGCGCGCTCGCCGATCTCACACACGAGACGGCGCGCGACACCGGCGTGACCTGCCGGATCATCACCGCGGTGGGCCGGCCCGTGGTGTCCGCCGAGCCGCTGACCACGGAGGTGGTGGACGCTCTCGTCCGCACTGCGGCGCAGGGTCTTCCGTGCCGCGTGGTCACCGAGAACACGGTGCGATCCGTACTGCCCGTCGGGTCGAGTTTCGGTCACCGCGCGACCGCGTGGTACCTCGTCGTGGACGGTGACCACGAGCGCATGGACGGGCAGGTTCTCGATGCGCTCGGTCAGCTGGCGAGCATCGCGGCCCTCGATCGCGTGCGCGTCGACGACGGCGCGCGGGTGCTGCGCACCATGGCCGACCGCGCGGCCGAGCTCCTCGTCGACGGATCCGGAGAGCAGGCACTGGAACGCATTCGACAGATCGGCGTCGACGTGACAGGAGACGTCGTCGCGCTGGCCGCCACCGCGGACATGCCGGTCGAGGTCCTGGCCGCGGTGCTCACCGACGCGGTGCGGGACTCGGTCGACGGTGTGGTGAGTGTGGGAATCACCGGCGGGGACCTCGTGATCGGCGTCGTCGGGTTGCCTCCCGGTCGCACGTCCACCAGCACGGCCGCCGATCTCGCCCGGGCACTGCGTCGCCTCGAGGACACCGTGACCGGACAGATCGCCGTGGGCGTGGGTACGGCGGTGGAGGCCGCGGCCCTCGTCGGATGTATGCGGTCGGCACAGCATGCGCGTGAGGTGGCGGCGGCATCGGCCGACCGCATCGCAGTGCGGACCAGCGCGGACACCGGATCGGCCGCCGTCCTGCTCTCGGTGGTCCCGGACGGACTGCGCGCCGCCTACGCCCGGCGGGTGCTCGGCGCGGTACTCGACCACGACCACCGCACCGACGCCGGACTGCTGGACACGCTGCGGGCGTACCTGCACCACGACGGTTCCTGGAGTCGCACTGCGGATGCACTCCACGTGCACGTCAACACGGTGCGGTACCGCATCGGACGGGTGGAGGCGCTGACGGACCGAGATCTGGGGACGACGGAGGACCGCACCGATGTCTTCGTCGCGTTGGCCGTGCTCGGGCCTCAGCCGACGACGCTGTAGGTCCGCCAGGCGGACCCTGCGCCCGGGGCGTCCTCGCGCTCGACGGTCGCCTGGATGAGCCCGTACGGACGGTCGTCCGCGTGGAAGACCTCGCCGTTGTTCTCGACGCCGAAGCGGTCGAGGTCGTACAGGAAGTGATGCTTGTTCGGTGCACTCATCCGGATCTCAGCGATGAACGGGAATGCCTCCAGCGCAGCGCGTCCCATCGCGAAGAGTGTCTGCTGCAACGCGAGCGACTGGAGTGTGGCGAACTGCTCGATCATCACCGCCTTGACGCCGGCGTACACCTCGTCCCACGCCACGTCGGTGGTGGTGTAGCGCCACCGGGCCTCGAGCGAGGTGGCCATGACGCGATCATGAGTCGGGGCGAGCACGGTGTAGGAGTCCTCGAGGAAACCGGCGAACTCGGAACCCGTCGACTTCAGGATGATCAGATCCTTGAAACCCGCGGTGACCCAGGTCTTCTGCTCCGCCCCGGTGTCGGCCACGGTGACCGAGGCGACCCGCGTCTCCTGGCCCTTGCGCACCCAGGTGTGATCGTGGGGGCGGCCGTCGACGGTGACGCGCTCCCACTCGTACTCCTCGAGTTCGATCCGAGCCTCCGTCACCGGCTCGACGTCGTCGACGAAATGTCGTGCCAGATCGAGACCGTACGACTCGAGATGCAGCAGGCCCTTCTCCTTCGCGTACGCGTACGCGGTCTGCTTCTGCGTGTCCGTCGGCAGGACGGCGCCCTGGTCACCGACCAGATGGGCGGCGGAGAAATCACCCCGCAGTGCCGACGACACGGAGATGTCCCGGATCTCGTGGCGGGCGGTGTCGCGATAGATGCGCACCACTCGGTTCTCGGCTTTGCCGTACTGGTTTGCTCCCAGGACGATGTTTCCGGTCAGGTCGGTCATGGCGTCAGCTTCCTCGATAGGTGGAGTACGCGAACGGAGACAGCAGCAGCGGAACATGATGGTGCGCATCGACATCGAGGACGGTGAAGGTGATGGACACCTCGGGGTAGAAGGTCTGCGTCCCGGACTGCTCGAAGTACGCGGCGGTGTCGAACACCAGTGTGTAGACACCGGCCACCGCGTCGTCCGGCAGCAGTTCCTTGGCGCGGCCCTCCTCGTCGGTGATGCCGGTGGTGACCACGTCGCCGTGCTCGTCGACCACCGCCAGACCCACTCCCGTCGCCGGTGTTCCGCGCACCGCGTCGAGGACGTGGGTGCTCACACTCACTGGTCGGTCCGCTCGGTCAGCATGCGGGTCAACCTGATTCGATTGATCTTCGCCAGTTCGGTTCTCATCACGCGCCTCTCCGTCTCCGGATCGTTGTCGAGCCTCTCGGTGAGGATAGCGAGAAGCTCCGTCGCCGGTCGGCCGGTCGCACACACCAGGTAGACGTGGCCGAACTTCTCCTCGTAGGTCCGGTTCCCCGCCGCGAGCGCGTCCTTGACACCCTGGTCCGCCTCGTTCACCGCGGCCTGCTCGCGCTGCGACGACGAGCCGGCGGTCACCGAGGCACCGATACGCGGATGACCGTCGAGTGCGCGGTCGATCTCCGTCTCGGACAGTTCCTCCAACTCGCTGTCGGCGCGTTCCAGGAGGGCGTCGGCGCTGTCGAAGGGGCGACCGGCGGCCACCCGGCGCGCCCAGATGGACGACGAGCAGCACTCGAACAAGGCGTGCATCGCGGCGCGATCGGACAGCCGATTGAATCCGTCGAGCCCGAGTGCTTCGTGCAGGAACACGGGGCGTTCCCTTCTGTGGTGAGGATCAGGACAGGTCGTTCAGTCTGCCGAAGCGCGCCGCGGCGATGGGATTCGCATCGGCGACCAGGTCGTCGAACCGATGGTTCGCGATCTTCGCGACCTCGATCATGGCGAACGACCGCTCCGCACCCGGGGAGTTCTCCATCCGTGACCACCCGTTGGCCAGCACACGGTCGTAGTGCTCGGTCTCGGCTGCGCAGATGACGAGGGGGAAGCCGAAGTGATCGCGGTAGGCGGTGGCCAGGTCGACCACCGAGCGGTGCTCCTCGTCGCCGAGGTGGGCGAGCGAGACGTGATCCTTGGCGAACGCCTCACCCGTGTCGTCCTCGCTGCCCAGATCGGGGAAGGCACTGATCAGCTCGACCTGTTCCTCCGTGGTGCCTGCGAGCAGGGAATCCTGGAACGCCTCCCGCAGCGCGTGGGCATCCGCGTAGGGACGCTGCTCGTACGCGCGACGCACCACCCAGTCCGATCCCTGCACCACGTCGCCGAATGTCGTCGAGAACTCGTCGAGGCTCATCTCGTTGACGGCGTCGAGGGTGATCGAGTCGCCGGGGGAGCCCGCCACCGTCGCCCCGCGCGAGCCACCCACGTGGAAGAACAGGATGTTGAGGACGATCGCGGTGAACGCACCCAGCACGATGCCGCTCGAGAACAGCAGCTCGAGCCAGCTCGGGACACCCTCCGAGACGGTCGGCTGAATGGTGACCAGCAGGGCGAGGCCGAGACTGGTCGCAACAATGATGAGGTTGCGGTGATCGGTGAAGTCCACCTTCGACAGGGTCTGGATGCCCACGACCGCCACGGTGGCGAAGAGCGCCAACGCGGCGCCGCCCAGGACGGGCGACGGAATGGACGCGACCACCGCCGCCGTCTTCGGCAGCAGGCCCAGGACGATCATGATGACACCGGCGGCGGCGACCACCCACCGGCTGCGTACGCGCGTCAGCCGCACCAGGCCCACGTTCTCCGAGAAGGCCGTGTACGGGAACGAGTTGAAGGAACCGCCGATGACCGTGGCCACGCCGTCGGCACGCAGGGTGGCGGCGATGTCGTCCTTCGTGATCCGCTTGCCGACGATCTCGCCCGTCGCGAAGACGCTGCCCGTCGACTCGACCGCCGTGATCATCAGGACCACGATCATCGAGATGATGGCAATGACACTGAACTTGGGCGCACCGAACAGGAACGGCTGGGTGAACCCGACCCACGAGGCCTCGGAGACACCGTCGAACGTCATGTCGCCCAACACGTACGCGGTGGCGCTGCCGATGACGAGTCCCAGCAGCACGGCGATGGTGGCGGTGAAGCCGCGGAAGAATCGCTGGATCAGCACGATGATCACCAGCGTGCCGATCGCGTAGGCCATCCAGCGACCGTTCGTCGGATCCTGTTCGTGCGTCGCAGGATTGGTGACGGCATCGTTGACGGCCACCGGCAGCAGCGCGATACCGATGATGGCAATCACAGTCCCTGTCACCACCGGTGGGAAGAACCTCAGCAGCCTGCTGAACCAGGGGGCGATGAGAAACGTGAACAGGCCCGCCACGATGACGGCGCCGTACACGTACAGCAGGCCCTCAGTTCCGCCGCCGTTCGCCATCGCGATCGCGATGACCGGGCTGACACCGGCGAAGGTGACGCCCTGCAGGAGCGGCAGCTTCACACCGATCTTCCGGAAGCCGACCGCCTGGATGATCGAGGCGATGCCGCACGTGAAGAGGTCGGCGTTGATCAGGTGGATCAACTGCTCGTTGGTGAGGCCGATGGCCCCACCGATGATGATCGGGACCAGCACCGCCCCGGCGTAGAAGGCGACGACGTGCTGGAACCCGTAGGCCGCCAGCTTGTGGGCGGGGAGAACCTCGTCGACGGGGTGACGCCGCGTGACGGCGGAGCGAACAGTCATGAGTGGACCTGGTTCCAGGCGAGGGCCGAAAGGGCCTGAGGCGGTGCCCTGCGACGGTGCAGGGCGGCGAGTGACCGGAGTGCGGTGCGATCAGACTCCGCCATGCGGGGCCACCCCGCCAGTCGAGACCGCACAAAGTCGGGTCACCGGTTCGCGCTGGTCATTGGGTGATCCGCCAAGCGTGGTGAAGAGTGAGGGGTGATGAGCAACCACTATCACCACCTGGTGTTCGGACCCTCGGCGCTGGCGCGGCAGCGCGCGAAGGGCAGCTACACGGCCTACGGTGCGCAGACGGAACGCGGCGACGATGGTCCCGACGAACTCGACGGCCGGGAGAAGGTGATCATCCGCGCCGCGGACCAGTTCTACCTGTCGACGGTCACCGAGACCGGATGGCCCTACGTCCAGTACCGCAGCGGGCCGGCCGGGTTCCTGCGGGTGCTCGACGACCACACACTCGCGTTCGCCGATTTCGCCGGGAACAACCAGTACGTGACGGCCGGCAATCTCGACGCGAACGACCGCGTGGCGCTGATCGTCGTGGACTACCCGCGTCGCCAGCGCGTGAAGATCTACGGCCGCGCGACGGTGGTCGAGGGGAGCGCGGACCCGGCGTTGCTCGAGCGACTCCGGCAGGTGCCCGGCGGCACCGTCGAGTCGCGGTGCGAGCGCAGCGTCGTGATCTCCGTCGAGGCGATCGACTGGAACTGCACCCGCAGCATCATCCCGCGCTACGACCAGGACTACGTGCGCCGGATGGGGGCGCTGTACGAGCGCGACGCCGCGGCGCGGGAGAAGGTGCTGCTCGACCGCATCGCCGAGCTCGAGGCGCGGCTGGAGTAGGCGTGGCGCGGGGTGTTCCACTCGCGGGCGCTGGGGGCGGGTTCCGGCGCGTGGGTACGAAAAGTGGGTCGTGGCGCCCGGGAGGTGGAGTTTCTGCTCCTCTCGGCGGCGGATTCGGCGGGATCCCGCGCCATTTCGCGTCGAGCGGAGCGTCACGTGCACGGGGTGTTCCACTCGCGGGCGCTGGGGGCGGGTTCCCGCTCGTGGGTGCGGAAAGTGGGACGTGGCGCCCGGGAGGTGCTCGACGCGCACTGGCGCCGGGGTCGCCACCCGTGCAGGGTGGTCGCATGACGACGATCGGCGTGGTGCTCGCGGCGGGTGCAGGTACCCGGTACGGCGCCCCCAAGATCCTGGCGCACGACGGGCTCTGGCTGGACCTGGCGGTGCGGGCGCTGCGTGATGGCGGGTGCGACGAGGTGCTGGTCGTCGTGGGTGCCGCGGTGCCGGAGATGCCTCCCGGCGCGCACGCCGTGGTGAACGACGAGTGGCGCACCGGCATGGGCAGCTCGGTGCGGGCGGGCCTGCAGGCATGTGAGACGACCGACGCCGACCTGGCGGTGCTGCACCTGGTGGACACCCCCGATATCGGCGGCGACGTGGTCGGACGCGTCGTCGAGGCGTCGCTCTCCACGGGTCTGGCTCGAGCGACGTTCGATGGCCGGCCCGGACACCCCGTCGTTCTCGCGCGGCACTGGTGGCCGCAGGCGGCCGGCGCCGCGGACGGAGACCGGGGAGCGCGGGCATTTCTGGCCGACAATCCCGACGTCGTCCTCGTCGACTGCAGCGATCTGGCGACCGGCCGCGACCACGACCACCGCAGCGACGGTTACGAAATGCCCGCGGTGGGCACACGAACCCATGCCGATGAGTTCGACAGAGGGTAAGAGCTGGATCCGTGACCGAGTGACCGCGCTGGGGGCCGACAGCCCGGTGACCGTGCTCGATATCGGGCCGGGGGTGGGAACGTACGCCAAACTGCTTGCCGGGCCTGCGGTCTCGTACATCACGGGCGTCGAGATCTGGCAGCCGTACGTCGACACGTACCGACTGCACGACTATTACGACGAGATCGTCATCGGTGATGCACGCAAGGTCGACCTACCGTCTGCGGACGTGGTGATCATCGGTGACGTCGCCGAGCACATGACCGAGGCGGACGCACTCGCTCTGTGGGAGAAGTGCTCTGCTGCGGCGCGCCGCGCGGTGTACCTCTCCATTCCGATCGTCCATTACCCCCAGCACGAGATCGAGGGCAATCCGCACGAGATCCATGTCGACGAGGACTGGAACCACGAGCGCGTGCTGTCCACCTTCGCCGGGCTCGGCGAGTGGGAGACGGGTTCCGAAGTGGGCGTGTACGAGCGGATCATTCACTGACGCAGTAGGACTCCGAGTTCGAGTAGATCGTCGACGACGTAGTTCCAGTCATCGGTCGGCTCGGACGACGACTGTTCCGGGCCGTGTTCACGAGGTCGCCTGACAAAGGCGGTCCGCAGTCCGCACCCACGCGCAGCGGCGAGGTCGTCGTTGTGTGTGGCGACCATCAGGCACTGGTCCGGTGACAGGTCGAGGACCGCCGCGGTGCGGAGGTAGGACTCGGGTGTCGGCTTGTACGCCCGCACCACCTCGGCCCCGAGGATCGCGTCCCACGGCAGGCCGGCATTCTTCGCCATGTCGAGCAGCAGCGAGATGTTGCCGTTCGACAGCGGTGCCACGATGACGGATTCCCGGATCGCCGAGATGCCGGCCACCGAGTCGGGCCACGGTGGAAGCCTGTGCCACGCACGGTTGAGCTCCTCGGCCGCATCGGTGGGCAACGCGTACTCGTCCAGAAGTTCCAGCAGACTTTCCCGATGCAGGACGTCGAGTGCGGTGAACTCGCGCCGACCCTCCCTGATCGGCTGCATCGACGGCTGATACTTCGCCCGCCACCTGTCCGCGAACTCTCCGGTATCGATGTCGGTCCGGTCCGGCGCATGGTCGTCGAGCCAGGTCCGGGTGGACGACGCGATGCCGCCGCGCCAGTCGACGACCGTTCCGAAGACGTCGAAGAGTGCTGCGCGGATCGCCGTCACGAGTCGTCCTTGCGGCCCGCATACAGGATCGCACCGGCGGCGGGGACGGCCAGGAACCACAGCCATGACCCGGTGACGAAGAAGAGCACGAGCGCCGCGAGCGGCATGATGCCCATCGCCACGGCTCGATAGTCCAGTCCACCGCTCACCGCGGGTACGTGTCCCGACGACGCGATCGCCGGGCTCGAGTCGGCTGACGTCGGCTGGTCGGAGTGCAGCATCGCGGATCCACCCGGGAGGTCGCGGAACAGCGGAACCAGTTCACCGCGGGTCACCGCTGCCGATACGGCAGCCGACCGTTCGTCGAACTCCGAGGAACCCAACCGTCCTGCAGCGAAATGCTCGCTCAGCAACGAGAAAGCCCGCTCCCGTTCGGCGGTTCCGATTCTCTCGTCAGGACTGTCGTCAGCCATGAGAGGAGCGTAACGGGGGCGGGCTGTCTCGGTGGATCACTTCAGTTCTGCGAGGACCGTTCCCTGGGTGATGGCGGAGCCGGGCTCGACGGCGAGTCCGGTGACGACGCCGTCCTTGTGGGCGGTGACGGGGTTCTCCATCTTCATCGCCTCGAGGACGGCGATGAGGTCGCCGGCGACGACTTCCTGGCCCTCGGTCACGGCGACCTTGACGACGGTGCCCTGCATGGGTGCGGTGACGGCGTCACCCGACGCGGCAGCGCTGCCGGCGCCGCCGCGGGTGCGGGCCTTGGGCTTGCGGCGGATGACGTTGCCACCGGCAGCGGGGTTGCCGCCGAGGGAGAACTGGCCGGGCAGGGACACCTCGACACGGCGGCCGCCGACCTCCACCACCACGTTCTGGCGGGGTCCGTTCTCGTCGTCCTCGATGGGGGCGCCGGCGGTGAACGGTTCGACGGTGTTGTCCCACTCGGTCTCGATCCACCGGGTATGGACGTCGAAGGACTGACCGTCGCCGATGAAGGCGGGGTCGGAGACGACGGCGCGGTGGAACGGGATGACGGTGGCGAGGCCTTCGACCTTGAATTCGGCGAGGGCGCGGCGGGAGCGGGCGAGGGCTTCCTCGCGGGTGGCGCCGGTGACGATGAGCTTGGCGAGCATGGAGTCGAACTGGCCGCCGATGACGGAGCCGGACTCGACACCGGAGTCGACGCGCACGCCGGGGCCCTCGGGGGCGATGAAGGTGGTGACCGGTCCGGGGGCGGGGAGGAAGCCGCGGCCGGCGTCCTCGCCGTTGATGCGGAACTCGAAGGAGTGTCCGCGTGGGGTGGGGTCCTCGGTGATGGAGAGTGCGTCGCCATTGGCGATGCGGAACTGCTGCAGGACGAGGTCGATGCCGGAGGTCTCCTCGGTGACGGGATGTTCGACCTGCAGGCGGGTGTTGACCTCGAGGAAGGAGACGAGTCCGTCCTGGCCGACGAGGTATTCGACGGTGCCGGCGCCGTAGTAGCCGGCTTCCTTGCAGATGGCTTTGGCGGAGGCGTGGATCTCGGCGCGCTGGTCGTCGGTGAGGAACGGTGCGGGGGCTTCCTCGACGAGCTTCTGGAAGCGGCGCTGCAGGGAGCAGTCGCGGGTGCCGGCGACGACGACGTTGCCGTGCTGGTCGGCGATGACCTGCGCTTCGACGTGGCGGGGCTTGTCGAGGTAGCGCTCGACGAAGCACTCGCCGCGGCCGAAGGCGGAGACGGCTTCGCGGGTGGCGGAGTCGAAGAGCTCGGGGATCTCCTCGCGGGTGCGGGCGACCTTCATGCCGCGTCCGCCGCCTCCGAAGGCGGCCTTGATGGCGATGGGGAGGCCGTGCTCGTCGGCGAAGGCGAGGATCTCGTCCGCATCCTTGACGGGCTCGGACGTGCCGGGCACGGAGGGAGCCTTCGCGCGGGTGGCGATGTGGCGGGCGGTGACCTTGTCGCCGAGGTCGCGGATGGACTGCGGGGACGGTCCGATCCAGATCAGGCCGGCGTCGAGGACGGCCTGTGCGAAGTCGGCGTTCTCGGAGAGGAAGCCGTAGCCGGGGTGGATCGCGTCGGCGCCGGACTTGGCGGCGGCGTCGATGATCTTGTCGATCGCGAGGTAGGACTCGGCGGAGGTCTGGCCGCCGAGGGCGAAGGCCTCGTCCGCGAGGCGGACGAAGGGGGCGTCGGCGTCGGGTTCGGCGTAGACCGCGACGGAGGTGTAGCCGGCGTCGGCCGCTGCGCGGATCACACGTACCGCTATCTCACCGCGGTTCGCGACGAGAACCTTGCTGATGCGGGCAGTGGCGTGGCTGGGCACGAAGCCTCCTGTGAGGTCGGGTGGGCCGTCGCGTGGTGTCGCTCCGGCGGACGAGCACGGGCCTTCGCCCGCGCCATCGGTTGGTCATCCTAGTTTCGGAGTGTAGGGGTGAGGTCACTCCGGGCCCGCACGAGGTGTGTCCCGGTGGTCACGACGTCGCTGAGGACGGTCCGCAGTTCCGCCACGAATCGATGGACGGCAGCCGTGGCGACCTCGCTGCTGGGGAAGCGAGCCGAGATGTTGACGCCCTGCGGAGTGCGATGCACCCACAGGTACACGTCGTGGTCGTACTTCCTGCTCCGCAGTGCGCGCGCGTTGACGTCGGGCCACGTCCGCGCGTCGGGTGCGAAGCGCACGTCCATGAAGGAGACGACGAAACGCGGGGTGTCGTGCAGGTCGATGGCCTCGGCGACGAGATCGAGGGGGACGCGTGAGATCGGACGGGTGCGTGCGATCTCGGCTCCGGCGCGCACGACGACTGCGTCGAACGACTCGCCGTCCTCGACGTCGAACGCGAGGGGAGCCACGCCGACGAACCAGCCGAGGGACGCGGCCCACGACGGGTCGTGACGGGTGTGCATCGGAGTGACCGTGCGGAAGCGCCCCGCACCGGACACGGCAGCCGCCGCGGCGCCCATGGATGCCATGAGGCCGGCGGAGAAGCCCGGACCGGCTCGGCGGCACGCCACGGTGAACACGTCCGCCTCCTCGGGCGAGAGGATCCACGCGGACAGCCCGGCCTGCGGGATCGGTACCTCCGGGACGGGTCCGATGTCGAGCGGGAAGGACGGGAATCGTCCCCCGTCCTCGCCGAGGAAAGTCGCCCATTCCACGGCAGCGTCGTGCGTCCGGTCGACGCCGCTGCAGAGGGTGCGCTCGAGTTCGCCGAAATCGAGGTAGCTGCCGGTGGGGAACAGTCCTGCCGGCGCACCGGTGGTCTCCTGCTCGTAGAGGCGGGTGAGTTCGTGCGCGATGAGCACGATGGACAGCCCGTCGATGATCGAGTGATCGGCGGCGAAGAACACGGTGAAGTGGTCCGGTGCCGCGTCGCCGTCGGCGCGTCCGGTGGGTTCGAGAGTGACGAACGCGTAGGACGGCCACACCAGCGGCGACGTGTACTCGTCGAACAGGTGCTGCAAGTGCTCGTACACCTCACCGGCCTGCGTGCACGCGTCCTGCTGGATGACCCAGATGTCGGTGGTGCCGACCGGGGCGGTCACGCGCGAGAGCACGCCCGTGTCGGGGTCGACGGTGGCGTTGGACCGCATGCCCTCGTGCCGGTCGATCCACGCCAGCACCGCGCGCCGGAATGCGGCGGTGTCGAGCGGGCCCGCGATGTCGAACGCGGTGCCGAGCCACGACTCGCGACCGGCGGACGGCCTGGCCAGGGTGCGACGCAGATGCGCCTCGTGCACGTAGGAGGTGGGCCGATCGTCGGGCAGCCATCCCGCGTCCTCGGGCGTCGACGCGTGCGGGCCGACGCTCGGGATCCACTCGGTGAGGGTGCCTGCCGGAATCGGGTAGTCGACCAGTTCGGTGAACTCCACGATTCGGCTGTCCTTCCACACCGGCGCGGCGCCCCGTACGGACGCCGCTCTCGGTACCTCAGTCTACCGCTGAGAGCGACATTGTCCGAACAAAGCGGCGAGTCAGGACCGCAGGTGCTGTTTGACGCGGCTCAGCATCGCCGACATCCCGCGCAGCCGTAGCGGACTCACGGCCGCCGCGAGTCCCAGCTCGGTGTAGAAGTCGTCCGGGACGTCGAGGATGTCGTCGGCGGGAAGCCCGTCGAGCCCCTGCGCCAGGATCGACGCGAAGCCGCGCGTGGTCGGCGCCTCCGGCGGGGCGCTGAAGTACAGGCGCACCGCCGACCGGTCGGACGAGTCCACCGAGAGGAACAGCGGTGACTGGCACTCCGGGACGGGTTCCATCGCGGCCTGCTCGAGACCAGCGGGCAAGGCCGGCAGCTCCTTGCTGAACTCGAGCAGCATCGTGATCTTGTCCTGACCCTCGACGGCCGCGAAGTCGTCGACGATCTCGGCCAGCGGCGCGGGCAGCGTTCCGCTCACTGCAGGGCTCCGGGCTCCTCGCCGCGCGCGATCGGTGTGCGCACGGCGTTGCCCCACTCGGTCCAGGAACCGTCGTAGTTCCGGACGTTCTCGTAGCCGAGCAGATGCGTCAGCACGAACCACGTGTGCGACGACCGCTCGCCGATGCGGCAGTACGCGATGACGTCGGCGTCGGACGACACGTCCCCGTAGACCTCGTCGAGCTCGGTGCGGGACTTGAACCGGCCGTCGGGTGCGGCGGCCTTCGCCCACGGGATGCTCAGCGCGGTCGGGATGTGACCACCGCGCAGCGCGCCCTCGTCCGGGTAGTCGGGCATGTGGGTGCGCTCGCCGGTGTACTCGGCGGGGGAGCGCACATCGACCAGCGGGCCGGATCCGAGGTGTGCGAGGACGTCGTCCTTGAACGCGCGGATCGCTGCGTCGTCGCGCTCGACGACGGGGTAGCTGCCGGAGACGGAGGTCTCGGGAACGTCGAGCGTGGTGTCCCGGTTCTCCGCCAGCCAGGCGTCGCGACCTCCGTCGAGCAACCGCACGTCCTCGTGACCGAACAGGGTGAAGACCCAGAGGGCGTACGCGGCCCACCAGTTGCTCTTGTCGCCGTAGATGACGACGGTGTCCTCGCGGGAGATTCCCTTGCGGTTCATCAGATCGGCGAACGCTGCGCCGTCGACGTAGTCGCGAGTGACCGGGTCGTTGAGGTCGAGGTGCCAGTCGATCTTGACGGCGCCGGGGATGTGGCCGACGTCGTAGAGCAGGACGTCCTCGTCGGATTCGACGACCTTGAGTCCGGGTGTGCCGATGTTGGCGGAGAGCCACTGCGTCGTGACGAGTCGTTCGGGGTGCGCGAACGACGCGAAGGCGGGGTGGGGATCTGGCGCGACGGACACGTGCGTCTCCTGAGGTTGTCAGACGGGGGGTCGAACTGGTTGTGCGTGACCACACGATCCTAGGGCGCGCGTAGGGACGGCGTCAGACGCTGGTGTCGTCGATCCCGTCACGACGCGCCTCGGTGCTCTCCCAGAGATCGGCGATACCCACGCCCACCTCGGCGAGCAAGCGGCGTACCAGCGGCAGGCCGATACCGATGACGGACGACGGGTCGCCCTTGATGCCGTCGACGAACCAGCCACCGAGACCGTCGAGGGTGAACGCGCCCGCGACGGCGAGTGGCTCGCCCGAGCGAAGGTAGGCCTCGAGGTCCCGCTCGGTCGGCGAGGAGAAGTGCACCGTGGTCCCGCAGTGGGCCGCGCTGCGTGCGGTCATCCGGCCGTCGTCGAGTCGCAGGACGCAGTGACCGGTGAGCAGGTCGCCGCTCGCACCGGCCATCGCCGCCCAGCGTTCGCGAGCGACGGCGACGTCCCGGGGTTTTCCCACGAGGTCTCCGCCGATCGACAGCATGGAGTCGCAGCCCACGACGACGACGGTGCCGGTCGACAGGTCCGGATCGTGAGCGAGGGAGTCTGCGATCACGGCCGCCTTGGCCGCGGCCAGTTCCGTGACCACCACCGCGTGCGGTGCATCGGAGGGCAGTGCCGCGGCGACCGCGTCCTCGTCGACGTCCGAGACCCGGACGATCGGATCCACCCCGGCTGCCCGCAACACGGCCAGGCGAGCGGGCGATCGCGACGCGAGTACGAACCGGACCGTCACCGCGGTCCGGTGACCCCGGTGGTGAACGAGTAGGGCGAGAACGCCGTGCCCGCACGGTGCATGGTGGACGGCCGACCCCAGTGATCCAGCACCGGGATCTCGGTCGGCCCGGCGTCGGCCGTGGCGGCGGACAGGACGGCCACGAGGGCGGCGATCTCCTCGTCGGTCGGGTTGCCCGACTCGACGCGCAGGAAGGGCGCCGAGGGAGCGGTCTCGTCCGTACCGGACTCGGTCCGGTCGTCGGCTGATGTCACGAAGCGTCTCCTCCAGGTGCAGGTGTTCCCCGAACTCTAGGGGACGGTGACCGTCGCGTCGGCCGCGGTCCGGGTGTCCACCGCGAACCGTAGGGCGGCCTCGCACGGCTGGGCGACGAGCGCGAGGTGGTCCGCGACGGCGGCCACGAAGGCCTCGATCGTGGTGCGGGCGGTCGGGTTGTCGGGGAACCGGCTCCGCAGTGCGAGACCGTCCGCGGTGCGGGAGATCCAGAACTGGGCGTCGTCGGAGACGGTGACGTTGGAGATGTGGTGGGCGTCGATGCTGCGCAGCGAGTCGTGTCCGGGGGCCGACCGGTAGTCGACGTAGGACACCATGAAGACGTCCTTGCGTGGGCGCCGGAGTCCGCCCGCGGCCTCGACCACGCGGGCGATGGGCACCTCGCCCAGCGCGACCGCGCGGCGCACCGCCGGACCGGTCGAGCGGATGGTGGCCCGGAGGTCGCTCTCGGTGACCACCTCGAGCGGTGCGTTGGTGACGAACCAGCCGACGGACGACCGCCACGCCGCGGATCGGCGGGTGTGCAGCGGGAACAGCAGGGGCACCGTGGCGCCACCACCGAGGTCTCGTACCGCGTGCGCCATGGCCGCGAGCACACCGGCATAGAGGCTGGCACCGTCGGCACGGCACCCGGTCTCGGCCGTGTCTGCCTCGCGTGCGGTGAGCAGAGCGTCGACGCGGACCGCGCACCGGTCCGTGCGCCCGTGCGGGACTCCGAGATCGAGAGGGAACTGCGGCGGAGCGCCGTCGCCCGCGCGCAGGAAGTCGACCCACGTGCGGAGCCGGTCGTCCGCGAGGTCGATCGGCGTGCCCGCGGACTCGGCTGCGCAGTAGTCGACGAAGTCACCCGGATCCGGCGCGGTCTCCGGCTCGCCGAGATAGCCCCGACGGACGTCGTCGATGACGACCGCCAGCGAGTAAGCGTCGACGTGCGCGTGATCGAACCCGCACACCACCGTGGAGACGTCCGGACGATCGATGGCGAGGAAGGTGTAGGCCGGTGCCGAGAAGGGAGCGCACGCGGTGTCGAGCGCGGCGCGCACGACGCGGTGCGCCTCCGGGACGGACTGGACCGCGACGTCCGGTCGTCGTCGGAGGGTGAGCGCACCCTGCGGATGATCCACGCGCGACGGGCCGGCGTCGGACCGCACGAAGCCGGTCCGGAGCGAACCGTGGCGTGCGACCAGCCGCTCGAGAGAACGCTCCAGGGCGTCGGTGTCCAGCCGCCCCGGCACGTCGAACGATGCTGCGAGCCACGTGCTGCCGTCGTCGACGTCGGCGAGGTGCGCACTCTGGTTGAAGGACGGCGGGACCGTCGACGGGACGGGTTCGGCGTCGGAACGCACGAGCCACTGCAGGACGACGCCGGGGCGCGGGGCCCAGGCGTCCACGCCGATCACGTGCACGCGTCACCACCGACGGCGCGGTTCCCGTTCCGCGCGACCGTCTGCAGGACCTCCCGCAGGTGCTGGTGGTATCGCGCCACCTGTCGCTGCGCCTCGGGCGTCGCGGGTGTCTGCGACCCCAGGTAGAAGTGGCGATCGTCCCGGTTGAACCACATGGAGGCGTTGGCGGTGCGGCCCTCGCCGGTGAACAGGATCGCGTCGTCGTCGGCCTCGGAGCCGTGCCCGGGGAACCAGCGGAAATCGATGTAGGACAACAGATGCGGGCTCGATGCCAGTCCGGCGCCGCCGATGCCGGACTCGAACAGCAACTGCAGCACCTTCCCGATCGGCGCTGCCGCGGTGGCCTTCGTGCGGGCGTAGGCCTCGCTCGCCCGACCGACGAGGGTGCGGAAGTCGCCGGCGCCCGCCACGGGGAACGTCACGGGCGCGAAGTTGCAGAACCAGCCCTGGGACAGGGCGAAGTCCCCGAGGTGGCGGGTACCGAGCACGGTGATGCCGGCGTAGTCGTCGCGGCCGGCGAGCTCGTGATCGGTGATCGCGACCGCGGCGAAGAGGCCGGTGACGAACTTCCCACCCGCCTCCCGGCACGCGGCGTCGAAGGCCGCGGTGTCGTCCGCGCCCAGCAGGTCCATCTCGATCGGCTCGACGGGAGCGGTCTCGCCCGGTGCGAGTCCGAGGTCGAGCGGGAAGGACGGCATCGCGCCGCCGTGGGCTCGCACGACGTCGATCCACTCGGCCAGCTCGGGGGAGTCGGCGTCGACGGCCGCGGCCCTCTCGTTCTCGATCGCGACGTGATCGAGGAAGCTCCCGGTCCACGCCGAGATGTCGGTGGGCGCGCGCTTCGACTGCGCCGCGCGATAGAGATCGATCAGCTCCGCCAGGACCAGGACCTGCGAGGCGCCGTCGGAGAACGCGTGGTCCGCGCCGTAGTAGAGCGTGAAGCCCCCCGGTCGCGCCACCGCCCCGAACGCCACGGCGGGCCAACTCAGGGGCGTGGCGTCCCGCGAGAGGCGATCGCGCACGTAGTCGAGGAACTGGTCGGGCGCCGAGCACTCGCCCGCCGAGACGGCGTGCAGGCGCGCGGCCGCCGGGGGAACGCGGCGCCGCACGACCGCGCCGTCGGCCGTCTCGAACCACGTCTGCAGTCCCTCGTGGCGCAGGAGGAACTGCTCGAAGGCGAGGGTCAACGCGTCGACGTCGAGATCCCCGACGACCTCGGTAGCGGAGCCGAGGTACGCAGTGTGCGTGCCTCCCCGGTCCGCCACCGCGCGCACGCCACGAACGTGGTTCTCCTGCAGGAACGACGGCGGGGTGGGATCGACCGGTGCGGACTCGACGAGCGGCCGTGCGTCGTTGACCGGATGCCACTCGAGCAGTTCGCCGGGTGCGGGTTTCCAGTTGCGCATCGCCGTGATGATCATGCGTGCACCGTCCTGCCCGCCCCGCTCTCGACGACGGCGCCGGCGGACTCGCGCAACACCTCCTGGAATCGGGCGAGGTAGGCGTGCACGTTGCGGACCGCCTCCTCGTGGCCGGGGAACCGGGCCGCGATGCTGAGGCCGAGCGGCGTGCGGAGGATCCAGAAGTAGACCTCGTCGCGGGAGGCGGTGGCACTGCGGAGCGTGCGCGTGTTCCACAGTGGCCACGACTCGGCATCGGGGGTGTGCCGCAGATCGAGGTAGGACACCACGAACTGCGGCACCGAATCCACGTTCAGCAGCCGCGCGACGCGGGAGTACGGCTGGCGTGCATAGCCCTTGACGGCGTCCAGGCCGGCGGCGGCGCGGCGCACGGCGTCGTCCACGTCCGAGGCGGGGTCGACGTGGACGTCGACCGGTACCACTCCCACGTACCAGCCGACCGATTCGGCGTACTGGGGCTCGAAGCGCGTGTGCATGGGCATGGTCACACGCAGTCGGCGTTCGCCGGCGAGGTCGCGGGAGGTGAGTGCGAGCGCGCCGACCACGGCTGCGGTCATGGACGCTCCCCGTACTCGGGTGTGTGCGGCGAGCGCGTCGGTGTCCGCCGCACTCAACAGGTATCGGGAGAGACTGCTCTGCCGCTCGGGACCGTGCTCGTCGTCGGCGCCGACAGGGAGGGGGAACGGGGGGAAGCTGCCGTCGGAGAGGAAGGACGACCAGGTGCGGACCACCTTGTGGTCGGGGGTCAGGCAGTCACCGGTCTCCCGGTCGACGACGCTGAAGTCCAGATGACTGCCGATCGCCGCCAGCCGTGGATCCCGCGCGTGGATCTCGAACTCGTACAGCCGACGAAGTTCGCTGACGGCCAACAGCATCGAGTAGGCGTCCATGACGGAGTGATCGGCTCCGAAGACGAGGAGGAACCGGTCCGTCTCGTCGTCCTCCGACGTCGACGAACTCGGGGCGATGTCCTCGACCGTGGCGACCACGCAGTGCGGCCACCGGAACGGCGACAGGGTGCGGGCGAAGAAGTCCGAGACGTCGGCGTGCACGTCGGATCCCGTGCGCCGACGCCCGAGTACACGCGGAACCACGTCCACCGCGTCCTCCGGGACGGTGGAGCGGACGAGACGGGCGCCGCCGTCGGCGTCGACTCCGTCCGTCGTGACCGTGGAGCGGAAGGTCTCGTGGCGAGAGGTCCACGCGCGCAGGGCTCGACGCAATGCCTCGGGGTCGTACCGGTCGTGGATCTCGAACACCGCCCCGATCCAGGCGGCGCCGATCTCGTCCGACGATCCCGTGGCAGCCTTGGCGAGGCTGTGACGGCAGTGTTCCTCGTGCGTGTAGGCCAGTGGTCGGTCGTCCCGATACCAGCGGTCGGTCGCGGTGACGGTGGGGATCCACTCGGTCACCACGCCCCGGGGGAGCGGGTGATCGGCGAGCTCGGTGAATTCCATCTTCGGTCTCACGTCCGTTCGGGTCGAGATCGCAGGGCGGGTGACGATCGCAGGGGCGACGAGGAGAGCGGTGCGCTCAGGGCATTCCGCGATCGGTGCGGGGGCGTAGGAGATGTCGCGCGGAGAAGGAACCGCTGTCGCTGTCGTAGGCGCGGATCATCACGAGTCGGCAGGCGTGGAGCACGGACACCCCCGGCACGTACAGCACGAGCGCTGCCGCAGCGAGCGCGTGGCGTCGATGCAGTCGCAGGGTTCGGGGGAGGCACGCCATGTAGCGGACGAAGGACCGCATGCCCGATTCCATCCGGCGCGGCGACACTCCCACGGTGAGGGAGGGCAGAAAGGCGTTGCGCCCGCCGGACTTCTGCACGCAGAGCCCCATGTCGACGTCCTCGAAGACATCGCGGCGCAGCGAGACGTCCTCGCGGATCAGCTTCCACGTCTCGCGGCGCAGGATCATGTTGGATCCGTACAGAACCGGGACGTCGCGGACCCCCGGCGTGGACGGCGACCGCCGCGCGAGCGGTGACCACCGCGCCTTGATGCGGGCGGCCGCGTCGCCGTAGGGCAGTTCGTACGCCTCACCGCGTCCGCACGCAGCGGCCCAGTGCTGATCGACGTCGGCGGCGAAGAAGTCGAGAATCGTTGCGGCCCAGTCGTCGGACACGCGGGTGTCGGCGTCGATCCGGGCGACGAGATCCCCCGACGCGGCATCCATACCGGCGTTCCGGGCGAAGACGAGACCCTGCTGCGTCTCGGTCACGACGCGAATCTCGGGGTGGTCCGCGGCGCGACGTCGCACGATGTCACGGGTGCCGTCCGCGGAGTTGTTGTCCACGACGATGATCTCGGTGATGCAGTCCAACTGGGTGCAGAGCAGATCCAGGCACGCGCCGATGCACTCCTCCTCGTCGAATGCCGGGACGACGACGGACAGGGACAGTCGGTTCATCGGGAGGTCTCCGTTCGCGAGGCGGTCGAATGCAGCGGGACCGTGCGGCGGTGCGCTGCCGCCTCGACGAGGTCGGCGCACCGCCGGACCGCATCGGTCGGCGAGACGAGGGCATTCGCGAGACGCTCTGCAGCAGAACGTGTCCGCGGGTGGAGCGCCCGGGCCAGTGCGTCATCGAGGGAGGTAGGGGACACCGATCGTGCGGCGACGCTCGCACCGACTCCCGAGGCCACGACGCGTCGTCCCCACAGGGGTTGATCGGCACCGACGTGACACACGAGAGTGGGCCGGCCGGCGCGCAGACCGGCGGCGGTGGACCCGGCGCCGCCGTGGTGGACGACGGCCTCGCACAGCGGGAGCACCGCGGTGTGGTCGACGGCCGACACCGAGAGAATGTCGTCCCCGAACTCGCCGGAACCGGGGGCACTGTCGCGCAGCAGCCGGTCGTCCCAGCCGCCGACGAGCAGAACCCGCCGCCCTGCACGCCGGACGGCAGCGACGAGTTCGTCGAGAAGAGCCGCGCCGCCGGGGACCGTCATGCTGCCGAACCCGATGTACACCGGTGGTGTGCCCGCGTGGAGCCAGGTGTCGAGACCGTCCGTGACCGGGGCGGCTTGCTGTACCGCGGCGCGAGTGTCGGCGTCGGGATGCAGGAAACCGGTGAGAGGTCGCGCCGGGCCCCACTCTTCCGCGAGCCCGGGGAACAGTGCCGCGTCGTACCCCTGGATCTCGGTGACGCCGGAACGCGCCAGCGCCCCAGCGACACTGGATGTCAGGGGCGGCAGTCCGAGTTCTGCTCGGAGGGTGGTGTGCGCACCGCGGGAGGCGCGCCACAGCGCGGTCTCGAGCGCCCACCACGCCGCGCGGTGCACGAACGCCGGGAGGGCCGACGGCACCGGTGCGACGGAGGCGACGCCGTTGCTGCGAACCGGGCAGAAGTGCAGGGGTGTGTAGGGAATCGAGTGCACCTCGGCCACGTCGTACGCGCTCTCCTGACCGACGGACGACCCCACCAGGACGTCGCTGCCGTCGGCCAGGTCGGTCAGCGCGGCTCGCGCGGCGCGACCTCCGGCGACGGTGACGGCCGTGACGGCCGCCAGCCGGCGGCGCGGGTTGCGCGAGGCCATGTCTCGGGTCACCAGGGGTGAGGTGAGCAGCTCCGCGGTGTCCACACCGCACGGGCGAGCGTCGAGGCCGGCGGACGCGGCGAAGGCGACGAGGTTCGGCGGAACGGCGAGCACCACACGGTGTCCGCGTCGTTCCAGCTCGGTGGCCAGGACGACGCCAGGCTGCACGTCGCCTCGACTTCCCTGAAATGCCAACGTGACCTGCATGTCTCACCCCCTCGAGCGTTGCTCCGCGACCCCCGCGAGCCGAGCATCCGCAACTGATGACCTCCGCGAACTGTTCGTGAGACGACCATTGCAGACATGATGGGACTCCGCCAATCGTGACGTCCTACGCCACACCGACTCCCCGGGGTGACGAGTGTCTCGCTGTCCGAGTTGCGCTCGGAGCCGTCGTGACATGCCACGCCGCGGCGCCGACGTGACCTGCGTCTTCGACGTATTATGCTGTCAGACTTGACAAGTCGAGTGCGGCGCTACCTGTGACCAGCGTGCGTTCCCGACCCCGAGGTCTGTCTGTGGTCCAATTCTCGGATCGGCACCACGACATGCCGTCCCGTGCGCCGAATGGTACGAACAAGTGTCACAAGCGGACGAGACGCCATTTCCGGCGCACTCCACATCAGGTAGGTCCGAGGGGGAATCGAGTCGTGCGCATCGTCATGGCCGTCAGCGGAACGCGAGGCGACGTTCAGCCTGCCGTCGTCCTGGGTTCGGAACTGGCGGGCCGCGGCCACCACGTGGTGATGGCAGTCCCGCCCAACCTCGTGGAGTCGGCCCGTGGGGTCGGACTCGAGACGGTGCCGCTCGGGTACGACACCCGCGAGCACATGAACTCGGACCTGGTCCGTCACGGCCTGTCCCGCGGGTCGGTCGCCGACCGAGCCCGGGCGCTCGCCGCACTGTGGAACTTCGGGTGGGACCAGATGGTGACGGAACTGCGCGACGTCGTCGACACCACGGAACCGGACGTGCTGCTCACCGGTATCACCACCGAACAGATCGCGCTGCCCCTCGCCGAGGCACGCGGGATCGGTCTCGTCGCGCTGCATCACGCGCCGGTGCGCTCCAACCCGCGGTTCTCCCCGGTGCCCGGCATCGACGGTGCGCCGTCGGCGGTCGTCGGACTGGCCTGGACCCTGCTCGACCACGTCCTGTGGGCGGCGACCCGGCGGCGCGAGAACGCGCTACGCCGGTCCCTGGGCATCCCCACGGTGTCGTCGCCGCTTCCCGGTCGCATGGCGCGTCGCCGGACCGTCGAGATCCAGGCCTACGACCGGGTGTTCTGCCCCGAACTCGCGGACGACTGGGAGGACACGCGTCCCCTCACGGGTTTCCTCGAGGTGTCCCCGGAGCTGCGGGCACGGATGGATCCGCAGCCGTCCGACCCGTCTCTCGACGCGTGGATCGACGACGGCCCCCCGCCCGTCTACGTCGGCTTCGGATCCATGCCGGTGACGGACCCGGCGGCAGTCCTGGCCGCCGTCGCGGACGCCGCGGCGCGCGTGGGTGTACGAGTTCTGCTGTGCGCCGGCTGGAACGACGTCGACTCCGTCGGCCCGCTCGGTGATCACGTCCGCGTGACCGGCGCCGTCGACCACGCCGCGGTCTTCCCCCGGTGCCGCGCCGTCGTGCATCACGGCGGCGCGGGGACCACCGCGGCGGGACTGCGGGCCGGGCGGCCGACGGTGGTGTGCTCGGTGTCCTCGGACCAGCCCTTCTGGGGTCGGCGGGTCGTCGCCCTCTCGTGCGGCGCCGCGATGCCCGCCTCCGACATCACGGCGCAGTCGCTGGAGAGGGCCCTGAGCCTCGCTCTGACGCCCGAGGCGGCCGCGGGTGCTGCCGCCGTGGCCGCTGCCATGACGAGTCCCGCGGAGGCGGTCCGCCGCGCGGCCGACCTCGTGGAGTCGGCCCGCCCCGCGCCGACGGACGCGGTGGTCGCATGACGGCGCGGCTGCAGGATCAGGACTTCACCTACTGGTTCCTCTCCGAGGCGTTCGGGTGGGACGTCGTCCTGCAACTCGTGTGGCGCTTCGACGACGCGGTGCCGGACGCCGACGTGACGGCGATGGCGATGGGACTCGCGCGCGGAGCACTGCATCGACGCATCGTCCGACCGTCGATTCCCGTCGCCCGCCCGGGCTGGGTCCGGTCCGACCGGGCTCCCGCCGTTCGGCTCGATGACGAGCGTGTGACACCGGACGAGGTCCTCGACTGGGCGACGCGCGATCTCGAGACCGTCGACCTCGACGCCGAGGAGGGTCGCTGCTGGGCGCTGCGGGCCACCCGGACGACCACCGGTGGATCGGCGCTGTCTCTCACCTGTCTGCATCTCGTCGCGGACGGTCGAGCGATGACGGCGGCCGCTGTGGCCGCGGTCGTCGACGCGGCCGGGGTGCGCGACGACATGGGCTGTGCGCCGACGGGTCTGGCCGCACTCGTCGGGGACGTCGGCGACGCAGCACGTCAGGTGGCCGGGGCCGCGGCGGGCGTGGCACGGACCGCCGCTGCCGTGGTGTCCGATCTCCGCTCGCCCGACTCCGGCGCCGCACGTCCGGCCTCCGTCACTCCGCGCACTCCTGCACACACCCGTGCGCCGCGGGCTCGTCCGTCCTGGGCGACGGTCACGGTGCCGCTGACGGAGTGGGACGCCGTCGCGCGGCGTCACGGTGGGACACGGAACTCGTTGTTCGTCGCGGTACTCGCCGGTGCGCTCATCGCCACCGGCTACGCCGACGACGGGCTGCCCGTGAAGGTCGGCATCCCGATGAGTCTGCGCCGGGGGGACGACGATCAGCGCAGCAACGCCACCGGGGGCGTGTCGATCTCGCTCGCCGAGCGCGTGGTTCCGGGCTCCGATCTGGGCGGTGTCCGCGCGCTGTGCCGGGACGCCTTCGCGGCGCTGTCCGCCGGACGCCGGCCGGCGATGATTCATCTGCAGCCGCTGCTCCAGGTACTCCCGCTGTCCGTCGTGACGTCGGTGGTGACGGGCGGCGGCTCCGGTATGCCCGACGTGGTCGCGTCGAATCTGGGGTCCTTCGACGGTCTCCTCCGGGTCGGCGGCCGTACCGCCACGGACGTCGCCTTCCGGGGAACGGCGCATCACGTCGACCCCGCCGGCCCGCAACGCTTCGGCGAAGGAGTGCAGTCCTGGTACCTGGAGACGGACGGTGCGGCGACCTTCGCCGTGGCCGGGTTCGACGAGACACGCGTGGGTTCCGCGCAGGCGCTGACCGCAGCCCTGTCCGCAGAGCTCACCGGATGGGATGTGCCGCATGAGTTCTGGTGACGTGACCACCGATCCGGCCCGCCCGGCAGACCGCGTGGCGGGTGCCGACGAGTCGTACGCGTTGGCGGAGCGGCTCTTCGGATGGACGGCGCCCATCCAGTACCTGTGGATCTTCCCGGCCGACCCGGGTGCGGACGCCGTCGCGACGCTCGCCGACCGGCTCGCGTCGGGATCGTTCGATCGCCGGGTGGTCCCCACCTCCGTGCCGTTCGGCCACGACCGGTGGGTGCGGGCCGAGCGCCCTGCCACGGTGTACACCGAACCCGGCACCATCGCGGACGACGCCGTGGGGGACTGGGTCGACGCCCGGCTCCGTGCGGCGGACCTCGATCCCTCCGATGGACGCGGTTTCGCGCTCGAGTGTGCGCACACCGATGCCGGACGAGTCGTCGTGGCTCTGCTGGTCTCGCACATGATCGCCGACGGCCAGGCCGTCTACGCGGCGCTCGATGCGGCTCGCCGGGGGCCGACGCGTTCGGCACTGCCCACCGGGCGGGACGTCGCCGGGTGGGCCGGCGTGCGGGGGGATCTCCGTGACGCGGGAGCGCAGATTCCGGCGGTGGCCCGAGCGCTCGCGGTGATCGGGAAGGCGGCGGCGTCGGCCGGCGCGACGGCGCTGCGCTCGGCGGTCACGCGAGGGAGTGCGGCCGTGCCGACCGCAACGCCGGTCGCGGCTCGTCCGGACGGACCCACTCCGACAGAGTCCGACACCACCCTCGCCGTGGTGGATCTCGATCGCCGCGAGTGGGTCGCCCGCGCGGCCGAGCACGGTGGTACGCCGAACAGTCTCTTCACGGCCGTCATGGGCGGGGTTCTGCGTGCGTCCGGCCATCCGACGGGGCCCGAGGGCACGCGCATCTGCATCGCGGTGAGCAACCGCGCCGACGGCGACGATCGGGCGAATGCGTCCGGGGGCGTGTGGATCCGGGTGCCCGGACCGATCGGGCCCGAGGTGGGGCTCGGTGAGATCCGTGCACTGAGCAAGGCAGCGTTCGCGAAGTACGCGACCACGGACGACGCGGTCACCGACCACCTGCAGGCGGTGGCCCGGTTGCTTCCGGACCGGGTACTCGGGCGGATGATGACGTCCATCGCCGGCCCGGACACCACCGTGTCGAACCTGGGTGCCGCGCCGCAGAGCGCCCTCGAACTCGGTGATCAGGTCGCGGAGTCGTTCGGGATCCGCGCGATCATGCAGGGCCGCGACGCCGCCGCCCGGCGTCGACAGGGACCGGCGATCGCCGCGTGGGCGGTGGAGTACGGCCACAAGGTCACGATCACCGTGTTCGGCATTCACCCCGAGTACGCGGGAGACACCCGCCGGCTCCGCGAGACGGTGTCCGCGGAGCTCGACCGGTGGTCACTCGAGCACTCGTTCTGGTGAGGTCTAGAGCGGGATGTTGCCGTGCTTCTTCGGGGGGAGGGTGACCATCTTGCGTTCGAGCAGGCGCAGCGCGGTGACGATCTGTCCGCGGGTGTGGCTCGGGGGGATGACCGCGTCGACGTAGCCGCGTTCGGCGGCGACGTACGGGTTGACGAGGGTGTCCTCGTACTCGTTCTGCAACTCCAGGCGCAGCGCGTCGACGTCGTCGCCGTTCTTCGCGGCCTCGAGGAGGCGCTTGCGGTAGACGAAGCCGACGGCGCCGGAGGCGCCCATGACGGCGATCTGCGCGGTGGGCCAGGCGAGGTTGAGGTCGGCGCCCATGTGCTTGGACCCCATCACGTCGTACGCGCCGCCGTACGCCTTGCGGGTGATGACGGTGATCTTGCCGACGGTGGCCTCGCCGTAGGCGTAGAGCAGCTTCGCGCCGCGGCGGATGATGCCGTTGAACTCCTGGTCGGTGCCGGGGAGGAAGCCGGGGACGTCGACGAGGGTGATGATCGGGATGTTGAAGCAGTCGCAGGTGCGCACGAACCGGGCGGCCTTCTCCGAGGCATCGATGTCGAGGGTGCCGGCGAACGCGGTGGGCTGGTTGGCGACGATGCCGACGCTGCGCCCGTCGATGCGGCCGAACCCGACGATGATGTTGCGGGCGCGGCCTTCCTGCACCTCGAGGAACTCGTCGTCGTCGAGGATGCGGCGGATGACCTCGTGCATGTCGTACGGGGTGTTCGGCGAGTCCGGGATCAGGGTGTCGAGTTCGAGGTCCTCGGCGGTGAGGGAGTCGGCGATGGCCCCGTCGATGGGGTCCGACGGTGCCAGGCGGGGCGCGGTGGCCTGGTTGTTCGAGGGAAGGTACCCGAGCAGTTCGCGGACGTAGTCGAGGGCGTCCTGCTCGCCGGAGGCGACGTAATGGGCGACGCCGGACTTCTCCATGTGGGTGTGGGCGCCGCCGAGGTCCTCCATGGTGACGTTCTCACCGGTGACGGTCTTGATGACGTCGGGTCCGGTGACGAACATCTGGGAGGTCTTGTCGACCATGACGACGAAGTCGGTGAGGGCGGGGGAGTAGACGTGCCCGCCGGCGGCGGGTCCCATGATCAGCGAGATCTGGGGGACGACACCGGACATGCGGACGTTGCGGTGGAAGATCTCGCCGTAGAGGCCGAGGGAGACGACGCCTTCCTGGATGCGGGCGCCGGCGCCCTCGTTGATGCCGACGAGGGGGCGTCCGGTCTTGAGGGCGAGGTCCATGACCTTGACGATCTTCTCGCCGTAGATCTCGCCGAGGCTGCCGCCGAAGACGGTGGCGTCCTGGGAGAACACGCACACGTCGCGGCCGTCGACGGTGCCGTAGCCGGTGACGACGCCGTCGCCGAAGGGGCGGTTGTCCGCGAGGCCGAAGTTGACGGAGCGGTGGCGGGCGAGGGCGTCGAGTTCGACGAACGAGCCCTCGTCGAGCAGTGCGGTGATGCGTTCTCGGGCGGTGAGCTTGCCCTTGGCGTGTACCTTCTCCACGGCCGCCTCGCCCATGGGCTTCTCCGCCTGGGCCTGGCGGGCGGCGAGCTCGGCCAGCTTTCCGGCAGTGGTGTGGATGTCGGGTGCGGCAGCCCCCGTCTCTTCCTGAGCCACTGATTCCTGCGCGGACGCATCCTGAACACTCGTCATAGACCAGCACTGTATCGACGCCGCGCCGCCGGACGTGGCAGGGGTGGTGCGTCGGCCGCGTCTCTATGCTCGGCCCCATGTGGGAGAACCTGGACAGACCGCCGCTCGACGGGCGTGCGCTCACCCGCGCACTCGTCGACGGACCCCGCGGATCGTGGTCGCGTGTCGACGTCGTGGCGCGGACCGGATCGACCAACGCGGATCTGCTGGCCGTCGCCGACACCGCCGCAGACCGCACCGCGCTGATCGCCGACGTCCAGGACGCGGGCCGCGGGCGCCACTCGCGGTCGTTCACCGCGCCCGCGCGGTCGCAGGTCATCGTGTCCGCGCTGGTCAAGCTGCCCGGGGTGCCGCCCGGATCGGTGGGGTGGCTCCCGCTGCTCACCGGTGTCGCGGTGGTCGACGTGCTGCGCACCGTCGCCGAGGTCGACGCGGTGCTCAAGTGGCCCAACGACGTCCTCGTCCGCGGCGACGAGTCGTCCGGATACGCCGGAGGCAAGGTAGCGGGCATCCTGGTGGAGGTGGCCTCGACCCACCCCGTCGTGACGGCGGTGTCCGGAGTCGGCATCAATGTCAGCCTCACCGAGGCGGAGCTGCCCGTCCCGACGGCGACGTCCCTGCAACTGGCCGGCGCCGCCGTGATCGATCGCGGCACGGTGGTGCGCGCCTTCCTGCGGGCCATGGGTTCGGCACTGGACGAGTGGCGCGAGTCGGGGTGGGACACCGCGCCGATCGCGGAGCTGTACCGCTCCCGGTGCGATACTCTCGGCCGCCGCGTGCGGGTCACGATGCCGGGCGACACCGAGTTGGTGGGCGTCGCGACCGACATCGACGAGCACGGTCGGGTGGTGATCGTGCCCGAGTCGGGTGACACCTCGCCGGTCGCCGTCTCGGCGGGCGACGTCACTCACCTCCGCGCGCTCGACGCCTGACCGACCCTTCCCTCAGGAGAACCGCATGTCGTTTCCGCAGGACGCACTGGGGCACGAGGAGGACCTGATCCTGCATCGGCACCCACATTGGAAGATGCTCGTGCTGCCGGTGCTGACGTTCCTCGTCGCGACACTCCTCGCGGGCTTCCTCGTGGGCATGATCGGACGTTCGCTGGAGTCCACGGCACGGTCCGCCGCGCTGATCGCCGTCGCGGTGGTGTGGGTCGGGCTGATCGCCTGGCGCACCGCCGTCCCCGTACTACGCTGGCGTTCCACGCATTTCGTCGTGACCGACCGCCGCGTCCTCGTCCGCCAGGGCGTGCTGTCGCACTCGGGCATCGACATCCCGGTACGGCGGGTGTCCAACGTGCAGTTCCGTCACGGTCTTCTCGACCGGCTCCTGAAGACCGGCACCCTGGTGATCGTCGCGAGCTCGGACGACCCCCTCGAGTTCGACGACATTCCGGACGTCGAGCGGGTCCACTCCCTGCTGTATCACCAGGTCTTCGACTCCCAGAATCACGGCTGGGACGACGGAGACGATCTCGGTCCCGCGCGCACTACGTAGGGTGGTCCGGTGACCGAAGTCCTGCTCGCCGAAGACGATGAAGCCATCGCGACCCCGCTGTCCCGCGCACTCGGACGAGAGGGGTACACGGTGACGGTCGAGCAGACAGGCCCGGCAGCGCTCTCGCGCGCTCTGGAAGGCTCGTTCGATCTCCTGATCCTCGATCTCGGGCTCCCCGGGATGGACGGCCTCGAGGTGTGCCGGCAGATCCGCGCCACCAGGTCCGACCTCGCCGTCCTGATGCTCACCGCACGCACCGACGAGGTCGACTTCGTCGTCGGTCTCGACGCGGGAGCCGACGATTACGTGAGCAAGCCCTTCCGCGTCGCCGAGCTCATGGCGCGGGTCCGGGCCCTGCTCCGGCGCCGCGGCGCGGCCTCCGAGGACGGCACCATCGAGGTGGGCGGCCTGCGCCTCGAACCCGCCGCGCGACGCGTCCTGCTCGACGGCCACGAGATCCCCCTGGCCAACAAGGAGTACGAACTCCTCAAGATCCTGCTCGACCACGCCGGTCAGGTGGTCTCCCGCGAGACCATCCTGCGCGAGGTGTGGGGCGACGCCGAGCTGCGCGGCTCCAAGACGCTGGACATGCACATGTCCTGGCTGCGCCGCAAGATCGGCGACGAGGGCTCGGTGGCCGAACGACGCATCGCGACCGTGCGCGGCGTCGGCTTCCGGATCAACACGGACTGACCGGGACACCGAATGAGGCGTCGGATCCTGCAGTCGATCCTCGCGGTCGTCATCCTCACCGGCATGCTGCTCGGCATCCCGCTGACCTACACCGCCTGGCTGTGGGTCGAGGACTTCACTCGCGGCGACCTGCGCACCCGGCTCGAGCGCATGGCGTCCGAGATCATCGATCAGGAGGGCGGGGACGGTCGTGTGGACGGCGGCCTCGACACCGCCTCGCTGCGGCTCGTCGTGCCCATGGGCGGGCGCCTCCTCGTCGTCTACCCCACCCCCGAGAACCCGGCGTCCCGCATGGACATCGGCGCACCGTCCGTCGAGGATCCGATCGAGGAGTCCCTCTCCATGGGCACCTCCGGGTCGCTGCTCCTCGAAGTGCCGTCCGACGAGATGCGCACCGCCCAGAAGCAGGCCGTCGGCGCGGTGGCACTCGTCGTCCTGGCCTCGATCGCGGCCGGCACCGTCGTCGCCGTCCTCACGTCCCGTCGACTCTCCACGCCCCTGCAGCACGTCGCGGGGCGGGCCGCCCGGCTGGCCGAGGGCGATTTCCGCAAGGACCCCACCCGCCACGGCATTCCCGAACTCGACCGGGTGTCCGACGTGCTGGACTCCGCGTCGGTGGAGATCGTGGGGCGCCTGCAACGCGAACACTCACTCGTCGCGGACGTCTCCCACCAGTTGCGCAGCCGGCTCACCGCGGTGCGCCTGCGTCTCGACGAGCTGTCCGGACATCCCGATCCCGAGGTGGTCACCGAGGCCAACGAGGCCATGGCCCAGGTCGACAGGCTGACCACCGCCATCGACGACCTGGTGCGGTCGTCCCGCAGTGACGGCGCGGCCGACGCCTCGACCGTGCGCGTGCGCGGCGAACTCGAACCCGTCATCGACGACTGGCGCGGCCCGTTCGCCGATGCCGGGCGCGACCTCGAGCTGCGCGGCGACTCGTCGGTCACCGCCCTCGTCACGGGTTCGCGACTCCGCGAGGCGGTGTCGGTGCTGCTGCACAACGCGCTGGACCACGGCGGCGGTCGCTGCGTCGTCACGGTGCGCCTCGTGGGGGAGTCGCGTGCACCCGCGCAGGACGGACCACGGCCGCCTGTGGTCGTGGAGGTCTCCGACGAGGGAACCGGTGTCAGTGACGAACTCGCGCCGTACATCTTCGACCGCGGCTTCTCCGGCGCTGGATCCACCGGAGTGGGCCTCGCCCTCGCCCGCGCGCTGGTCGAGGCGGACGGGGGACGACTGGAACTGCAGCGCCGTCGTCCGGCGCTCTTCGCGGTGTTCCTGCCCGCGGCGCGCGTGGACCAGGTGATCCCGGCCGGGATGTCCGAACCGCGCTGACCGGCTCGGCTCACCTAGGCTCGCGGCGTGACTGCGCCCGACTTCTATTCCGAACTGCGGACTCTGCGACTCGAGCGGGTGCTCGACGCCGGGGTGGAGATCATCGTCGACCGCGGGTGGGACGGCCTGAGCATGACCGAGGTCGCGAAGCGTTCCGGGGTGCCCCGGCAGAGCCTCTACAAGGAGGTGGGCACCAAGGACGACCTCGGTCGCGCCGTCGTGGACCGGGAGGTCGAGCGGTTCCTGGAGCAGGTGCGCACCGGGCTCGCAGCGCATCCCGGCAGTGTCGAGGACGGTATCTCCGCCGCCGTGCGGGGCGTGCTCGAACACGGTCGGGCCAATGTCACTCTCACCGCCGTTCTGCGGCCGGGGCACGATTCGGGTCTGCTCGCCCTGGTCACGGTTCACCCCGACGCCGTGTTGGGCCACGCGAACCGAGCCGTCGGCGCGTTGGTGGGCGAGAGGGCGCCGGACGCGTTGGTGGACTGCGTGGTGCGACTGACGCTGAGCCATCTGGTGCAACCGTCGGTGGACGTGGACGAGGCGGTGGACCGCATCGACCGGGTGGTCCGCGGGTTCGCCTGACCGGACCCGGGTCTGTCCCACCGCCCCCGCGCCCTACAGGTCGAGCACCAGCTTCGACGACAGCGATCGTGAGACACACATCATCACCGTGTCTCCGCGTTCGCGTTCGCGACGCGACAGCACGGAGTCGCGGTGGTCGGGAGTGCCGCTGAGGACGTCGGCCTCGCACGTTCCGCAGATGCCTTCCATGCACGACCCGATGACGTCGGCGCCGGCCTTTTCGACGGCGTCGAAGATCGACGTGCCGCAGGGGACGCTGACGGTCACCCCCGAGCGCGCGCACTCGACCTCGAACGAGTCGAGCGCGTCGTCGGGTGCCTCGACGGTCTCGGCCGCGAAACGCTCCAGGTGCAGGCTCCCGTCCGGCCACGCCGCGCACGCGTCCTCCACGGCATCGAGGAGTGGGCCGGGCCCACAGCAGTAGACGAGGGTCTCGGGCCGGGGCTCGCCCAGCACGGTGTCGAGATCGACACGCTCGCCGCGTTCGTCCTTGGCCCAGACCGTCACGCGGTCGTCGCCGTCGAACTCGTCGAGGAACGCCATGGACGAACGGGATCGTCCGGCGTACACCAGGTTCCACTCGGCTCCGTCGGCTCGGGCAGCGGCGATCATGGCGCGGATCGGAGTGATGCCGATGCCGCCGGCGATGAAGAGGTAGCTCGGTGCGGGATCGAGTGCGAAGTGGTTCAGGGGCCCTCGTACTCGCAGAGTGGATCCCTCCGGCAGGTGGTCGTGCACGTGCGCCGAGCCGCCGCGGCCGTCCGGCTCGTGCAGCACAGCGATGGTCCACGAGGACTCGTCCGCGGTGTCTCCACAGAGGGAGTAGTGCCTGACCAGGTCCGGACGCAGCATCAGTTCGACGTGCGCGCCGGGCGCCCAGGACGGCAGCGATCCGCCGGCAGCATCGGTCAGGACGAGTTCGACGACGCCCTCCGCCGCGGTACGGCGGCGTGTGACCCGCACATCGAGGGGCGTCCGGTCGGCTCCGCCGCCGTCGCGGCGCTGTCGAGGGGGTGTGACGGTGGACGTGTCCACCACGGGAGCGGTGTCGTCGACGGCGTTGTCGGTCCGTCGGTCGGTGCGGTAGGTGCCGTGCCGTCGACGCTCCCCGCCCTTGGGCGTCGTCGTCACCATCATGGAGCTGTAGCCACGAACGAAGTTGGACTGCACGCGCGTCGGCTCTGCGAGGACCTCGATGTCGTCGAAGCGCGTCAGCAGCTCCTCCCAGAGGATCCGCAGTTGCATCTCCGCGAGCCGGCTTCCCATGCAGCGGTGGGTGCCGATGCCGAACGCGAGGTGGTGCCGTGCGTTGCGCCGGTCGATCACGAAGCTGTCCGGGTCGTCGAACGTGCGCTCGTCGCGGTTGGCCGAGGCGTACCACATGACGACCTTGTCGCCCTCGCGGACGAACTGCCCGTTCAGGACGGTGTCCCGAGTCGCGATGCGGCGCATGTAGGCGAGGGGCGTCTGCCACCGCAGGATCTCGTGGACCATCTTGGGTACCAGGCCCGGATCGGATCGGAGGCGGTCGAACTGCTCCGGGAACTGGTTCAGGGCCAGCAGTCCGCCCGTCATCGAATTGCGGGTGGTGTCGTTGCCGCCGACGACGAGCAGGACGATGTTGCCCAGGAACTCCATCGGGCGGTGGATCAGGTCCTTGGTGTCCTCGGACAGCTGCATGAGGGTGATGAGGTCGTACCCGGGCTTCTCGCCGGCCGCGAGGCGCGCCGCTTTGTCGTGCCACAGGGCACTGAAGCTGCGCGCTGCTTCCGCTGCGGCCCGATACGCCGCGTCCGTGTCGGTGGACCCGCCGGTGGCCGACGCGCTCGCAGCCACCAGATCGGTCCACTCGACCAACTTCCGTCGTTCCTCGTACGGGAAGTCGAGCAGTGTCGCGAGCATCCGCGAGGTCAACTCGATGCTGACCCGGTCGACCCAGTCGAAGGGCTCGCCCACCGGGAGCTCGTCGAGGACCTCCGCGACCCGCGAGCGGATGAGCCCTTCCATCTCCTCCAGATTCCGAGGTGCGACGACGCCCTGCACCGCAGCGCGCTGCTGGTCGTGGCGCGGTGGGTCCATCGCGATGAACATCTCGATGTCGAGACCCTCCGGCGGTGTGCCCAGGATGATCTGCGGCTCCGCCGAGAAGGTCTCGACATCCCGGTCGACGGCGACGACGTCGTCGTAGCGCGTGACCGACCAGAACGGCCCGAACGCGCTGTCGGCCCGGAAGTGCACGGGCGACTCGTCTCGCAGTCTCCGGAAATAGGCCTCCCACGATCCCTGCCGCCACAGGAACGGGTTGCTGACATCGATCTCGGTCAGATCCAGCTCCGCCACGTCGGGAATCGCGGTTTCACGGAAGTGCGGCTGCCCGTCGCTCACCACGAGCCTCTTCGCGCGCTGCCACAGATGCAGTCCCTGGATCTGCCGCTCCATCGGGACCAGTGCCTGTGTCTTCGTGATGATCGTGTCGCGAACGCTCATGACGACTACCGCCTCGGTGATGGTGTGGTTCTGACGACTGGGATGACAGAACTAAACCATGTGTATACGAGGATGACAATAGTTGACTGTTTGTCGCACCTCAGCGGTATAGCGGTGGGCGGCCCGTCACCGGGCGAGTGAGGAGAGGGGGCCTGACGCGTCGCGTCAGCTGTGACCCATGAACTGCGTCTGCTCGTCGTCCGGGTCGACGTCGGGATCGAGATCGGGGTCCGGCTCGTCCTCGATCAGCGGGTTCGCGATGATGCCGCGGCCGTTCTCGTCCGGGAACGCGAAGCGACGCAGTGCCCAGAAGCGGAAGACCATCTGCAGCAGATTGCCGATGACGTAGTTGAGGACGAAGTCGATGATGATCAACGCGGTGAGGGTGGTCTGTCCCTCGCGGATGTCGAAGACGTTGTTCGCGATCCAGAGCGGAGCGGCGGCGAGGATGACGCCGATGCCGCTGATGGTGAAGAACAACAGAGCCTCGTGATGACGCTCGCGGCCACCACGGTTCTTGAACGACCACTCGCGGTTCAGGATGTAGCTGAGAATCGTGGCCATCACGCCGGAGAAGATCTTGGCGACGACGGGCTTCGACTCGAGCACGGTGAGGCTCAGGGAGTAGAAGATCGCGAGGTCGAACACCATCGTGGTCGCGCCGACGATCGCGAACTTGATCAGTTCGGAGTGGCGGAGGGCGATGCTTCGGAACGGCTGCGGGATACCGGCAACCACACGGTCGATCAGAGGCACGGTGACCCACTTTACGAAGAGCAGTGACCAAACACTAATCGGACTCGTGACACGATGAGCGGCGTGACAGCAGGAGACACCGTGAATTCGGACATCCCCCAGCAGACCCCGCGTACCGACCCGCCGCGGCAGCGCACCTCCTCCCTGCCCGTCGTCGCGATGGTCGGCGGCGGACAGCTGGCACGGATGACGCACCAGGCCGCGATCGAACTGGGTCAGACCCTGCGCGTGCTCGCGGCCGGGGAGAACGATCCGGCGGCTCGAGTGAGCGCCGACGTGGTGCTCGGCGAGCACACCGATCTCGCGGCACTGCGTGCGGTCGCCGCCGGTGCCGACGCGCTGACGTTCGATCACGAACACGTCCCCACCGAGCATCTCGACGTCCTCGTCGCCGAGGGCGTCAACGTCCAGCCGCCTCCCGAGGCACTGATCTTCGCGCAGGACAAGCTGCGGATGCGCGTTCGCCTGCGGGAACTGGGACTGCCGGTACCGGATTTCACCGAGGTGGCCTCCATCGAGGACGTCGTCGCCTTCGGCGACGCCCACGACTGGCGCATCGTGATCAAGGCCGTGCGCGGCGGCTACGACGGTCGCGGCGTCTGGATGCCCGACGACGCCGACGAGGCGCGCACCGTGGTGTCCGACCAGCTCGCCGCCGGAGTGCCGCTGATGGCGGAACAGCGCGTCGACATGGCCCGCGAACTCTCGGCGATGGTCGCGCGGTCCCCGTTCGGGCAGGGAGCGACGTGGCCCGTCGTCGAGACCGTGCAGCGGTCCGGACAGTGCGCCGTCGTCATCGCACCCGCTCCCGGCCTGTCCGAGGATCTGGCTGCGGACGCCGAGCACATCGCGCTCCGCATCGCGTCCGAGCTGGGTGTGGTGGGAGTCATGGCCGTGGAGCTGTTCGAGAAGGTCGACGGCACCCTGTCGATCAACGAGCTCGCCATGCGCCCGCACAACTCGGGCCACTGGACCCAGGACGGTGCCCGGACCTCGCAGTTCGAGCAACACCTGCGCGCAGTGCTCGACTATCCCCTCGGTGACTGCGCGCCTCTCGCGCCGGTGTCCGTCATGGCCAACGTCCTCGGCGCCGAGGAGCAGCCGTCCTCGACCATGGACGAGCGGGTGCATCACCTGTTCGCGCGGATGCCCGATGCCAAGGTGCACCTCTACGACAAGGGTGAGCGCAAGGACCGCAAGATCGGCCACGTGAACATCGTGGGCCCGTCGAACGGCTCCGCGTCCGATGCCGAGCACGTCGCCGAGGTCCGGGAGCGCGCCGAGCGTGCCGCGCACTGGCTCTCGCACGGCGTCTGGACCGACGGATGGGATCCGCATCATGGATGAGAACAGCAGCAGCAAGGCCGTCCGGGTCGGCATCATCATGGGCAGCGACTCGGACTGGCCGGTGATGGAGGCTGCAGCCCTGGCGGTCGCCGAGTTCGGCGTCCGCTTCGAGGTGGGCGTGGTCTCCGCGCACCGGACGCCGCAGCGCATGCTCGACTACGCGCGGGATGCCGCGGATCGGGGGATCGAGGTGATCATCGCCGGCGCCGGCGGTGCCGCCCACCTGCCGGGCATGGTGGCCTCCGCGACGCCGCTCCCCGTCATCGGTGTTCCGGTTCCCCTGAAATACCTGGACGGGATGGATTCGCTCCTGTCGATCGTCCAGATGCCGGCGGGTGTGCCCGTCGCGACGGTCTCCATCGGCGGCGCACGCAACGCCGGTCTGCTCGCCGTGCGCATTCTGGGTGCCGCCGATCCGCAGCTGCGTGGACGGATGGCGGAGTTCCAGCGTGGACTCGAGCAGATGGTCCTGGACAAGGACGAGGCGCTGCGTCGCAGTCTGCTGGAATGACTGCGTCTGAGGACTCGGTCCGCCCGCTGCACCGAACGCCCGCTGCCCTGGCCGCGGTCTTCGTCGGCGGTGCCGCGGGGACGGGTGCCCGCTACGCAGGGGAGTCCTGGGTGCCGCACGCCGGAACGGGATGGCCGTGGGCCACGTTCCTGATCAACCTCGGCGGTGCATTCGTCCTCGGTCTGCTGCTGGAAGCGTTGGCGCGTTCGGGACCGGACGTCGGGCGACGTCGATGGCTTCGTCTGATTGCGGGCACCGGTTTCTGTGGCGCGTTCACGACCTACAGCACGTTCGCCCTCGAGACGGTCGAGCTCGTCCGGGACGGCGCACCGACGACAGCACTGACCTACGCCGCCGTCAGTGTCGTGGCGGGGCTCGTCTGCGCCTGGGCGGGTATCGCGTCCGGTGGGGTACTCACGCGGCGGTCGCGCTCATGACGCTCGCCGCGGTGCTGCTCGCGGGCGCACTCGGAGCGGTGGTCCGCTTCGTCGTCGACGGCGAGGTGACGGCCCGGCTGGGTCGGCCTTCACCCCTCGGGACCCTGCTCGTCAACGTCAGCGGGTCGTTCCTGCTGGGCGTGCTCGCAGGGCTCGTGCTGTTCGCCGGCCGACCGGCCGAGTGGCAGACCGTCGCCGGCACCGGGTTCTGCGGCGGGTACACCACGTTCAGCACCGCGAGCGTGCAGACGGTCCGACTCGTGCAGGAAGGTCGGCACCGGGCGGCCGCGGCGAACGCGGGGATCACCGTGTTCGCGTCCGTCGTGGCCTGCGCCGGGGGACTGGCTCTCGTGTGGGCGGCGTCGGGTGGGGGTTCGGCGTGACGTCCCCCGGTCCGCGGGTGTCGAGCCCGCTGCGGCGGGTGTCGCGCGGCAGTGTCCAGTCGCTGCTCGTCACGGCCACGGCGCTCACCTGGGCTCGGCTGTGGCGCGCGCGGATCTCGTACGACGCGTCGTCGAACCTGATCGTGTGCGAGGCGATGCGAGGCGGATACGCCCGCGGCGGAACCTGTTTCGGCGGCGCGTTCCTCACCGGACACGCGCTCGTCGATCCCCGTCGACGGCGGGCGATGCTGCGCCACGAGTCGGTGCATGCCGACCAGTGGGCCCGCCACGGTTTCTCGTTCGCGATCCGGTACCTGGTGGAGGAGATGCGCCGACCGGGCGCCGCCAACCGCTTCGAGGCGGAGGCCGGACTCGGCGACGGGGGCTATCTCACTCGAGGACCGTCGTGACCTTCTCCGTGGCGACGCGGCGATCGAGTGCCGCCGGGTCCAGCGCGGTCACCTGAACCAATGACGCGCCGGCCGCGAGCACCGCGACGAGACCGTCGAGCAGTCCGTCGGCGTCGTCCCACGACCTGGTCGCGAGAACCCGGTCCGTCGCCGACAGTCCCCGCGCTACGGCACGGCCCTGTGCATCGGTCAGGACGTCCTGGACGGAGCGACCCTCCAGGGCCGGCCCGGCGCCGGCGGGAACGAACTGATCGCCGTGCACGCGGACCGACGTCGCGTAGTCGGTGACTCCGAGGGGAAGGTCGTCGACGGGTCGACCGAACGGGTCGAGCGACAGCGCGGCCACCTCACGGGCGTCGGCGGTCTCCACACCCGAGGCGGTCACGAGGGCGACCGCCGCGTCCGGATCGGGCCGGAGAGTCACCTCGGCGCCGGCCCACCACGCGCCGAGCAGCACCGAGGCGGTCTGCCAGTGCGCGGGGAGCACGACGCTGACGACGTCGCCGGGCGACACACCGAGCTCGTCGCGGAGGAAGTTGGCCGTCTTCGCGGCCCAGTTGGCCAGCGTCAGTGCGGACAGCTCGATGCGCTCACCGGTCGAGTCGTCGTAGTAGGTGATGCGCGGTCCCGCCGCGTCCGCCCCCAGGATGGGTCCGAGAAGCGCGTCCGTGAGCGTCGTGCCACCTGTGGTCATCGACGACATTCTTCCGAACGGGCCCGATCAGTTGACGCACTGGGGGCCCGTGGACCCGGCGTCGATCGGGTCCGCTGCCGCCGGAGCCGGGGTGGCGGTGTCACCCGCGGGCGACACACCGGCCGGAAGCGATCCCGCCGCCGCAGGAGCGGAGTAGTCGGAGGCCAGCACGACGCGCACGGTTCCGGACGGCAGCGAGTCGTCGGTCTCGGTCCGGTCGGTGCCCACCCGCGCGGCGACGGCCGCCGCGGCGTCACCGTCCGACGACGCGGCGTAGACGGTGGTCCGGTCGACGCTCGCACCTTCGTTGTTGCCGACCTCGCCCGGAACGAAGCCCTCGCCCGACAGGGTGTCGGAGACCGAGGACGCCAGACCGTCGACGCCGCTGTCGTTCGCGACGTCCACGGTGACACTCGAGGCATCGATGTCGGGAACGGTGGGCGTCGGCGTCACGCTCTCGGACGGCGCCGCGTCGCCGATCAGGCCGCGCACCCAGGTCTGGACCTCGACCGGGTCGACCGCGACTATCGACTCGCCGTAGTCGGTGACGCCGTTGATGTCCGCGACGGGAATGGTGTCGAAGGTGACCGCGCCGCCGGCGACGTCCTGCAACTTCGTGGCGAAGTCGAGGACGTCCCAGTCGTCGTCGATGGTGACGGAGCGCTGCACGGCCGACCCGAGCTGTCCCACCGTGCCGGGGTTGCTGAGCGTGCGGGCGCTGAGCACCTTGCGGACCAGCGACGCCATGAACACCTGCTGACGCACGATGCGGTCGAGATCGCCACGGGGGAGATCGTGGCGCTGGCGTACGAAGCTGAGGGCGTCGGCGCCCGAGAGCGTCTGCTGCCCGGCCGCGAAGCGCGCGCCGGAGAGGGGTTCATCGACCGGCGCGTTCAGACACACGTCGACGCCGCCGACGGCATCGGTGAGGAGGACGAAGCCGAGCAGTCCCACCTCGGCGTAGTGATCGACCGTCACCCCGGTGAGTCCCGCGACGGAGTCGATCAGTGCCTTGCGGCCCGCGAGCGTCGACTCGCTGTCGGCCTCGGCATCGGGCACCCCGCTCTCGACGAGTTCGAGGCGCTTCTCCTCCTTGGTGGCTCCGTACGCGGCGTTGATCTTGCTGTCGCCGATACCGGGCACGTTCACGTAGGCGTCGCGCGGGATGGAGATCGCCGACGCGGACGATCCGTCGTTGGGAACGCGGATCAGAATGATGGTGTCGGTGTTGTTGGCCACCTCGTCGCCGGCGCGGAGCGAGTCGAGCTCGCTCTGCGAGAGCGCGTTGCCGTGCGCGTCGGTCCTGCTGTCGGTGCCCACGAGCAGGATGTCGACCGCACCGTCGGCGCCGTCACCGAGATCGAGGTTCGACACCGTCGCCAGGTTGCTGCGCAGCGAGTCGATGCTCTGCCATGCCACGCCCGTCACCAGCAACGCGCCGGCGGAGAACAGTGCGACGGCGATCCGGCCGGCGTTGGAGTGCCCCGGTGTCCGAGAGGGGCGGTGGCTGGTCGGAGGCCGACGACCCCGCTCGGAGCGGGCGGAGGCGCGCCGCGCACCCGGTTCCGACTCGCGAGAATCTGGTCGCTGCTGCGCACCGCGTGGTGTCCGAGGTCTGTACGGATCGCGCGGTGTCCCGGGGCCCGTCACAGAATCCGTCACGATCCCCAGGCTAACGGCAGGGTCGCCGTGCTCCGCGCAACCCGCCGCGGCGTGCCACACTCTGTCGCTGTGACCACCGACGCAGAACAGAGTTCGGACAGGACGATCGTGGTGACCGGAGCCGGAGGTCAGCTCGGTCGCCGACTCGTCGACCGCGCGCGGGACGGGTACCGCGGGGCCCGTGTGCTCGGCTTCGGATCGGCCGACCTCGACATCACGGATCCGGAGTCGATCGCCGCTGCCGTGGTGCCGGGCACCGTGGTGATCAACTGCGCGGCGCACACGGCGGTCGATGCGGCGGAGGCGGAGGAGGACCGCGCCGCCCTGCTGAACGAGGTGGGACCGCGCCTGCTCGCCGAGCGGTGCGCCGAGGTCGGTGCCGGTCTCGTGCACGTCTCGACCGACTACGTGTTCGCCGGAGATGCGCGCACCCCGTACGAACCCACCGATCCCACCGCGCCGGCCACCGCCTACGGGCGCACCAAGCTGGCAGGGGAGCGGGCCGTCCTGGAGGCATTGCCGGCCGCGACGATCGTGCGGACCGCGTGGGTCTACACCGGCATCGGCTCGGACTTCGTCGCCACGATGCTCCGGCTCGAGGCCGAGCGGGAGACTCTCGACGTCGTGAACGACCAGGTGGGTTCGCCGACCTACTCGGGGGACCTCGCGGACGCGCTCCTCGAGGCGGCGACGTCGCCGCGAGCACTGCCGCAGATCCTGCACGCCACCAACGCCGGGACGGCGTCCTGGTTCGACCTCGCCCGGGCGACCTTCGAGGCCGTGGGCGCCGATCCCGACCGAGTCCACCCGTGCGGCAGTGATCGGTACGTACGGCCGGCGCCGCGTCCCGCCTACTCGGTGCTCTCGCCGGCGGCCTGGAACGGTGCCGGACTGACCCCGCTGCGGCCCTGGCGCGACGCCCTGACGGCGGCGCTCGCGGCTCGGGCGGTCGCCGACCCGCCCGGAGCCGCCCAGTAGGGTGACCGGCGTGAGTGCCCCCCTGGCCGTCGTGACGGTGACCTATTCGCCCGGCGAGCACCTCGACGCATTCCTCGAGTCCCTGCGGGATGCGACGACGCGGCCGGTGTCGGTGATTCTCGCGGACAACGGCTCGACCGACGGCGCGCCCGAGGCGGCCGAGGCCGCGTACGACCACGTCCGGTTGCTGCGCACCGGAGCGAACATCGGCTACGGCGGTGCCGCCAATCGCGCTGTCGCCGAAGTGGATCCGGCCACCGAGTTCGTCATGGTCGTCAACCCCGACGTCCAGTTCGGCCCCGGGTCGATCGACGAGCTGCTGGCGGCCGCCGAACGGCATCCGCGGGCCGGGTCGCTCGGGCCCCTGATCCTCGAGCCGGACGGTTCCCGCTACCCGTCGGCTCGCCGCGTTCCCGATCTCACGTCCGGGTCGCTGCACGCACTGCTCGGTTCGGTGTGGCCGTCGAATCCGTGGACGCAGCGCTACCGGCAGGACAACGACGAGGTCAGTGAGCGGTCGGTCGGGTGGCTGTCCGGCTCGTGTCAGTTGCTGCGCCGTGCCGCGTTCGACTCCGTGGACGGGTTCGATTCCCGGTATTTCATGTACATGGAGGACGTCGATCTCGGAGATCGCCTCGGACGAGCGGGCTGGACCAACATCTACGTGCCCACGGCCGTCGTGACGCACGCCAAAGGCCATGCCGCGGGGCGTCATCCGGAGTCGATGCTGCCGGCGCACCACCGCAGCGCCTACCGCTTCCAAGCTGATAGACACCCGCGGAGATGGCAAGCTCCTCTCCGGTGGACGTTGCGCGCCGGACTGGCGTTGCGGTCCAGGGTGGTCGTGACTGCCGCACTGCGGCAACGCGACGACACGGTCGGGCCAGGTTCGAGCTCGTGAGAAGTTTCTGAGAAAGGCGATACGCGATGACTGCTCCGGCGACCGATGCCGTAGTTCTGGTCGGAGGTAAGGGCACGCGACTGCGTCCGCTCACGCTCTCCGCCCCCAAGCCGATGCTGCCCACGGCAGGTCTGCCGTTCCTCACCCATCTCCTGGCGCGCATCAAGCACGCCGGGATCGACCACGTCGTGCTCGGCACGTCGTTCAAGTCGGAGGTCTTCGAGCAGCACTTCGGTGACGGCAGCGCACTCGGCCTCGAGCTCGAGTACGTGTTCGAGGAGGAGCCGATGGGCACCGGCGGCGGCATCCGCAACGTCCTGCCCCGGCTCCGCGCCGACAACGTCATGGTCTTCAACGGCGACGTGCTGGGCGGTACCGATCTGCGCGGCGTCCTCGACACGCACCGCACCACCGAGGCCGACGTCACTCTGCACCTGGTCCGTGTCGGTGACCCGCGCGCGTTCGGCTGCGTGCCCACCGACGAGTCCGGCCGCGTCACCGCGTTCCTCGAGAAGACCCAGGATCCGCCGACGGATCAGATCAACGCCGGGTGCTACGTGTTCAAGCGGGAGATCATCGAGAAGATCCCGTCGGATCGTCCGGTGTCCGTCGAGCGCGAGGTGTTCCCCGCACTGCTGGCCGAGGACAAGCGGGTCTTCGGACACGTCGACGCCGCCTACTGGCGCGACATGGGTACGCCGGAGGACTTCGTGAAGGGCTCGGCCGACCTCGTACGCGGAATCGCACCCTCGCCTGCGCTGACGGGGACGCGGGGCGAATCACTGGTCCATCCCGGCGCGGGCGTCGCGCCCGGCGCACTGCTGATCGGCGGCACGGTCGTCGGCCGCGGCGCCGAGGTGGGAGCGGGCGCCCGTCTCGACGGTGCCGTCCTCTTCGACGGTGCCGTGGTCGAGGCCGGCGCGGTGGTCGAACGATCGATCCTCGGATTCGGTGCGCGCATCGGACCGCGGGCACTCGTGCGCGACGCCGTCATCGGCGACGGCGCCAACATCGGCGCGCGGTGCGAGCTGCTCCGCGGCGCCCGGGTGTGGCCCGGAGTGACGCTGCCCGACGGTGGAGTGCGATTCTCGACCGACGTCTGAGAGTTCCGGGCGTCCGAGAATCCAGGGCGTCCGGAGCTCAGCGAGACGCAGCGCGGGAGATCATGTCCGACAACGCGTCTCGTTCGGCGCCCGCCTCCCCGCCGGGGAGGTCGTCGACCGGCCACCACCGCAGGTCGTTCGACTCCGCGCTGCGGACGATGTGTGCACCGTCCGCGGCGCGTACGACGAAGCGCAGGTCGAGATGGCGCGTCGGCTCGCCGAGCGAGCACGTGATCGGGTGCGTGTGAACGGAGAGCAGCTCCGGCTCGAGAACCAGGTCGTCGATGCCGCTCTCCTCACGCGCCTCGCGGAGAGCCGCGTCCCGGACGGTCTCGTCGTCGACCTCGCAGTGCCCGCCCAGTTGGAGCCATCGTCCGACGCGCGGGTGCAGTGTCAGGAGCACGTGGCACCCACTCCGATCGAGCACCAGCGCCGACGCGGTGACGTGACCGGCCACGTTCTCGCGGAGACAGCCACGCGGCGCACTGTCGAGGAACGCCAGCATCGTGTGGCGCATCGAGTCGTCGTGCGGGTCGGTGGTCGACCAGGTACGAAGCAGCTCTCTCGCGGACTCGTGGAGGCTCTCGGCGCTCACGAACGGTTCCTCACACTTCTCGGAACGCGTCGCCGGGCGGTGTCGGCGCGCGCGGCGACGGGGGAGTGAGCGGGTGTCCGACGGCGACGGCCCCGACGGGATGCCAGTCGTCGGGCAGGTCGAGCGTCTCGCGCACGGTGTCGGCGGCGAAGATGGTCGACCCGACCCAGCAACTGCCGAGTCCGCGCGCTGCGAGGGACACCAGGAAGGCCTGCACCGACGCGCCCGCCGCCACCGTGAACATGACGGTCTCCGCGGACTGCCGTTCCGCGTCCGGATAGTCGTGCGCCTCGTCGAGCACCGTGAACGCCAGAATCAGTTCCGGCGCGGTGCGCAGCAGATCACCGCGTGCCAGCCGGGCCTCGATCGAGTCCGCGCTGCGTCCGTCGCGCTCGAGATCCGCGCGCCAGCGCGCCGCCATCGCATCGAGCAGCGCGGTGCGCAGTGCGGGCGTCCGAACGGCGACGTAGCGCATCGGGTGCGAGTGATGGGGAGCGGGTGCGGTGACGGCGTCCGCCACGGCGGCCTCGACGACTGCGGGATCGACCGGGGCCGAGTCGAACTCGCGTACCGAGCGACGGGCGGAGACAGCGCCGAGTGCGCCTCGTCGCAACGCCTCCTGCGTTCCCAGCCAGAAGAGATCGTCCTCGCCCGGCCGCACCAGATCGCGGGCGGAGGAGCCGTCGTCGGCGTAGTGCAGGCCCCGGACCACGGCGACGGGAACGGAGCCGAGCTTGCCCTTGACCAGATCCCCGGCGGACGCCACCTCGTCCGCGAGTGCCACCTCGGTGACCATCAGCTCGTTGCCCTGCGCGTCGTGACCACCGGCGTACGCGTGCAGGACGGGCAACCCGGCCGATCCGATCGCGTTGTCCGTCTGGCCGTTCCGCCACGCGCGGCCCATCGTGTCGGTGACGACGACGGCGACGTCGACACCCAGCGAACGGCGTACTCCGTCGCGCAGTGCCCGGGCGGACGCGTCGGGATCCTCGGGGAGCAGGGCCAACTCGTCAGTCGACACGTTGGATCCGTCGATGCCGGACGCGGCCTGCACGATGCCGAGGCGGTTCTCGGTGATGAGCGTGCGACCGCGCTGGGCGAGGACGCGCACGGCCTCCTGCTCGACGAGGATGCGGCGCAGCGCGTCCCGCGCCTCCGGGTCGGTCGGCGCGGTCACCAGGCGTCCCTCGACCTTGGAGACGATCTTGCTCGTGACCACCAGGACGTCTCCGTCGGCGAGCCACGGTGCTGCCGTGACGACTGCTGACACCAGGTCGTCGCCCGGCCGGAACTCGGGGAGTCCCGCGACGGGAATCACCTCGATCGAGCCGCCCGGTGCATGATCGCCGGGACCGGAGGATCGGGTCACAGGACGCCCGCTGCCTCGAGCGCGGCGCGCGCCATCCGTGCGGTCACTGCGGGTTCGGTCATGAGCAGAGGAACCGCGCGCACGTCCACGCCGGGAACGTCGGCGGTGTCGGTCTCGTGGATCAGCCAGGCGTCGAGGATGCCGGCCGCCGAGCGGGCGCCGTAATGGCGGCCGATGGCCTCGGCCGTCGTCTCCACACCGATGACGGACAGGCACTCGTCGGCCATGCCGCGCAACGGCTTGCCGTCGATGACGGGGGAGAGCCCGACGACCTTGGCGGGTGTGGTGCGCAGTGCGGAGCGGATACCGGGCACGGCCAGGACGGCGCCGATGCTGACCACCGGGTTGGACGGTGCGAGCAGCACCGCGTCCGCGGTCTCGATCGCCTCGACGACGCCGTCCGCCGGGGTCGCCTTGTCCGCTCCGACGTACGCGAAACTGTGAGTCGTCACAGCAGCGCGGTAGCGCACCCACCACTCCTGGAAGTGAACGGCCTTGTCGGTGCCGTCGTCGGGATCGGTGATCACCACATGGGTCTCGCTGCGGTCGTCCGTGACGGGCAGCAGGCGGACACCCGGAGACCACCTGTCGCACAGGGCCTCCACGACCGCGGACAACGGATACCCGGTGCGGAGCATGCGCGTCCGGATCAGATGCGTCGCGATGTCGCGGTCCCCGAGCCCGAACCAGTCCGGGTGGGCCCCGTATGCCGCGAGTTCCTCCTTGACGCTCCACGTCTCGTCGCGTCGACCCCACCCGCGCTCGGTGTCGATGCCGTCGCCGAGCGTGTACATGCAGGTGTCGAGGTCGGGTGTGATGCGCAGGCCGTGCATCCAGACGTCGTCGCCGACGTTCACCACGGCCGTGACGTCGCCGTCCGGCCCCAGCAGTTCTCGAACCCCCTGGAGGAACCGCGCGCCACCGACGCCGCCCACCACCACAGTCACCTTCATGACCATCGACCCTAGGCGGTCGCCGTCTTCGCGATCGGGCCGGTGGGCGCGAACCACGGCGTGTCCGACGCGAAACACCGGGGAAGTCTCGCCTTCCGGGAAAACCGGAGATCGGATGGTATTGCAAATCGAGCGGTCCGCTTGACCGCGACACACCGCGGCGTGTCTAATCACAGTCATGTCATTAACGGTTCGAACAGCGGAATCGCTTGTAGCGAACCACCGTTCGAACACGTGTTCCCATGGGTCGACGCGAGTTCGCGCGCTGCGTACCGCAGCGTCACGTCCCATGGTGGCACGAGGATTCGCTCTTCGATCCGGCTTCGCGGTCGATCATCGACACAAGTGACCGACAACAACTGCGCTCGAACAGGTGAGGAGGCGGACGTGATGCCGGAACAACACCACGACCTCGGTCGACAGGAGTCCCCCGTCGGGGAACTCGACGACGTACTGCACGTGGATGCCGTGACGGAGGACGCCCCGGCGGACCCCGTGGACGGGATCGACTCGGAGGACGTCTCGGTCGACGACGTCGACCCGCCGCTCACGAGCCTCGGAATGCCTGCGCCCGCACTGCATCTGAGTCTGGTGCCGGGCGACATGGATCCGCTCGAGGATCAGTGGCAGGAGCGCGCTCTGTGCGCTCAGACCGATCCCGAGGCGTTCTTTCCGGAGAAGGGCGGCTCGACGCGCGAGGCCAAGCGCATCTGCCTCGGGTGTGAGGTGAAGGACGACTGCCTCGAGTATGCGTTGGCGCACGACGAGCGGTTCGGCATCTGGGGTGGGCTGTCCGAGCGCGAACGCCGCCGCCTCAAGCGCGGCATCATCTGACGCTTCGCGTCACCGCAGCCGCCGAGGCGCTGCAGGCACCGGGGTGTCAGTCGTCCTCGGTGTCGGGGTCGACCACCTCGGGCGTGACCCCCAGATAGGTCGCCACCTGTTCCACCAACACGTCGTGCACCAGGTCCGTCAGTTCCAGCGAGTCGTGTGCTCTCCGTTCGAGGGGCCGACGGAACAGCACGATCCGAGCCCGCGTCGTCGCTCCGCGCGTGTCCACTCCCGCCGGGACGAGTCTCGACAGCGGCACCGGACCCTCGGCCACGACCTCGGGTGGCCAGTTCACCGATTCCGGGTCCACCGCACGGATCTTCGGCACATCGTCGACGGCGATGTCCAATTTCGTCAGCCGATCGTGCCACTTGCGGTCGATCTCGGCGAACGCGTCCAGCACCGCCGCATCGAACTTCTCGGCGCGAGACCTGCGAGCGGGCACCGTGTCGGGGAACAGGGTGCCGCGCATTCCGCGACCCCGCCGCGCCGCGGAGCGCGAGCTGGACGCCCGATGTTCGCGTCCGGGACGCCCGCCGGCGCGGCCGCGGGGTTGGGAGGATCCGGTGAACGACACGCGCCCATGCTACGACCGTGTCCTGCGAGGCACGCCGGAGGACACGCGCTAGGGTTCGACCTGTGAGAGCTGCGCGGGGATGCTGCCGACCGGGATGCAAGAGACCGGCCGTCGCGACGTTGACGTACGTGTACTCCGACTCGACCGCCGTCGTCGGACCTCTCGCCACCGTGGACGAGCCCCACTCCTGGGATCTGTGCGAGGTACACGGTTCGTCGATCACCGCTCCGAAGGGGTGGGAAATGGTGCGCTACGAGGGTGGGTTCTCCACGTCCAGCCCCGACGACGACGATCTGACCGCACTCGCCGAGGCCGTCCGCGAGGCCGGTGCGCGTGAGCGTCCCGCTCCGTCCCTCGGTCGACGCGGTTCGTCGTCCGACACGCGCACCTCCGCCGACGTACCGGCCGCCGCGCCGACACGCACGGGTCGACGCGGGCATCTGCGCGTTCTTCCCGACCCCACCAGCTGAACGACTGTTCCTCCCCGCGGCGTCGAGCTGCAGGACTGCTCGCGCATCGCCCCCGGGCACTAGGCTCCCAGCATGGTCTCGCCGACTCGCCGTCGTGCGCGATCAGTCCGGTTCGTCCCAGATGCAGGAGTGTGCAGTGGCCCGACCAGCTGACCTGGTTCACAGCGTCATCAAGGCGTACGACGTACGCGGTGTCGTCGGAGAGCAGATCGACGAGGATTTCGTCGCCGACGTGGGGGCCGCCTTCGCGAGACTCGTACGCGGCGAGGGCGTCTCGCAGCGCGTCGTGGTCGGGCACGACATGCGCGACTCGTCTCCCGCTCTGTCGTCCGCCTTCGCGCGAGGGGTGACCTCACAGGGTCTCGATGTCGTTCTCATCGGCCTCGCGTCGACCGACCAGCTCTACTTCGCCTCCGGTCGGCTCGACTGCCCCGGTGCCATGTTCACCGCCAGCCACAACCCGGCGAAGTACAACGGGATCAAGCTGTGCCGGGCCGGCGCGAAGCCCGTCGGACAGGACTCGGGACTCGCCACCATCTCGGCCGAGATCATCGACGGCGTCCCGACGTTCGACGGAGCGCCCGGCTCGATCTCCGAGCAGGACGTGCTCGAGGACTACGCCACGTTCGTGCGCGACCTCGTGGACATCAGCGGCATCCGACCGCTGTCCGTCGCGGTGGACGCCGGCAACGGCATGGGCGGGCACACGGTGCCCGCGGTCCTGGACCCGACGTCGGTGACGGTGCACCCCCTGTACTTCGAACTCGACGGCACGTTCCCCAACCACGAGGCGAACCCGCTGGAGCCGGCGAACCTCGTCGATCTGCAGAAGTTCGTCACCGAGACGGGCGCGGACATCGGCCTCGCGTTCGACGGCGACGCGGACCGCTGCTTCGTGGTGGACGAACGCGGCGAGCCCGTCTCACCGTCCGCGATCACCGCGCTGGTGGCCGAGCGGGAGTTGGGCAAGCACCCCTCCTCGGCCATCATCCACAACCTCATCACCTCACGGTCGGTGCCCGAGTTGGTGGAGCAGCTCGGCGGTACCGCCGTACGCACCCGGGTCGGTCACTCGTTCATCAAGGCGCTGATGGCCGAGACCGGCGCGGTGTTCGGTGGCGAGCACTCGGCGCACTATTACTTCCGCGACTTCTGGGGCGCCGATTCGGGCATGCTCGCAGCGCTGCACGTGCTCGCCGCGCTCGGGACGCAGAACGAGCCGCTCTCCGCCCTGATGCGCAAGTACGAGGTGTACGCCGCATCGGGCGAGATCAACTCGACGGTGGCCGACGCTCGTGAGCGCACCGCCGCGGTGGTCGCGGCGTTCGCCGATCGCACCGTCTCCACCGACGAACTGGACGGTGTGACGGTCGATCTCGGTGACAGCGCGTGGTTCAACCTCCGTGCCTCCAACACCGAGCCCCTGCTCCGACTCAATGTCGAGGCACGCACCCCCGAGGACGTGGACCGCCTGACGACGGAGATCCTGAGCATCGTCCGCGCCTGACGGTTGCGGACTGTCATAGTGGGGGATACGGAACGAGAGAGGCGGGTGAGGTGCCCATGACTGCTCCTTCGGCGTACGTCGATCTCGACGACGCGAGCGCGATACTGGCTGCGGACTCGTTGGGTGCACTGCACTCCGCCGCGCTGGCGGGCGCACAGATCCGCGCCACCGCGTCCGCCGTCCGCGAGGGCCTGTTGGCGCCGCTGGACGGTCTACGTCCCCGCAGTGTCGTGCTGGTCGCCGCGTCCGGTCCCGCCCGGAGGGCGTCGGCGCTGGTCGCCGCCGTCCTCGCTCCGACCGCCGGCGTGCCGGTCGTCTCGCTGCCCGCGACCCCGCCGTGGGTCGGACCCCTGGACGTCGTGGTCGTGGCCGGCGACGACGCCGGTGATCCGGCGGTCGCGGAGTCCGTCGCCGCCGGGGTACGTCGGCGTGCCGAGGTCGTGGTGGCCGTACCGGACGAGGGTCCCGTCGCGGACGCCGGTGGCGGCCGGGTGGTGTCCTTCCCGCCGCGAGTCCGTGTCCTCGATCGCAACTCCTACGCCCGGCACGTCGCGGTGATGGCCGCGGTGCTCGCTGCGGTGGACCCGGCGTCGTCGGTCGGTGACCTCGACGCGGTCGCCGACGCGGTGGACGCGGAGGCCATGCGACACCATGCGTCCGTCGAGGTGTTCCAGAATCCTGCGAAGGGTCTGGCGTCCCGAATGGCGGGTCGCCGGGTCCTCATGACCGGTGACGGTGTGGTGGCGACGGAGGTGGCCCGGCACGGAGCCGCGTCCCTGCTGCGTGCTGCGGGCGTCGTGGCGGCGGCCACCGAACTCTCCGATGCCGTCGGTGTGATCCACGACCTCGGCGCGATCGTTGGGGACTCCGCCGAGAGCGGCAGTGTCGACTACGACCCGCTGTTCCACGACGACCAACTCGACGGTCCACCCCCGGCCGATCCCGTTCGCGTCTTCACCGTCTCGACCGACCCCGACGACAGTCTGGTCCGGCGGCGGGTGGCCGTCCTGGGTGAGGTCGACGTGGTGCGTGCCGACGACGACGGTGGTCCCCGGACCGACCTCGAGGCGCCCGCGCCCGCTGCGGTGCCCGGTCCGACGACGCCGGTCGGGGCGTCGCTGCGCAGGGCGCTCGTCCTGGCTGTGCGGATCGAGGCCGCGGCGGCCTATCTCCAACTCTCGAATGTTCACGGCTCGAATTTCGAGGCCTCGGGAGGCAGGGAGTGACCCCAGCCGTGCCCGGGTTCGCAGCGATGACGACGGCAGGTGGTGGTCGGTGAATCTTCTCGACGGAACAGCTCGGTCCTACGCGTGGGGATCGCGCACGGCTCTCGCGGAACTGCGTGGCGTGCCCGCACCCACCCGGCATCCCGAGGCGGAGATGTGGTTCGGTGCTCATCCGGGCGACCCGGCGCATCTCGTCACGCCGCGCGGCCGGGTCTCGCTGCTCGAGGCCATCGACTCCGACCCGACCGGACTGCTCGGAACCGGTGTGGTGGAGCGGTACGGTCCGCGTCTGCCGTTCCTCGTGAAGTTCCTGGCGGCCGAGGAGCCGCTGTCGCTGCAGGCTCACCCGTCCTCGGATCAGGCGCGCGAAGGTTTCCGACGGGAGAATGCCGCGGGCGTACCACTCGACGCCTCCGTCCGGAACTACAAGGACGCGAGCCACAAGCCCGAGCTCGTGGTGGCCCTGACGGAGTTCGACGCGCTCGCCGGGTTCCGCAGTCCCGCCGAGACGGTGGAACTCTTCGGTCGGCTCGATGCGGACGAGCTTCGTCCCTACACGGAGATGCTTGCCGCACAACCCGATTCGAGCGGACTGCGCACCCTCTTCACCTCGTGGATCACGCTGCCGCAGCGGGCGTTGGACTCCGTGCTGCCCGCCGTGCTGGACGCATGTGTCCGCGCTCTCGAACGTGCCGAGCAGACCGGGGACCGCACTTTCGTGCCGGAACTGCGCACCGCACTGGAACTGGGGGAGTACTACCCCGGCGATGCGGGGGTGCTCGCGGCGTTGTTGCTCAACCGGGTGACGTTGCAACCGGGCGAAGCTCTGTACCTCGACGCCGGAAACCTCCACGCGTACCTGCGCGGAACCGCGGTGGAGATCATGGCCAACTCGGACAACGTGTTGCGTGGGGGACTCACGCCCAAGCACGTCGACGTCCCGGAACTGTTGCGGGTGCTGGACTTCGAGCCGCTCGACTCCCCGGTCCTCGTCGCCGACACCAGCCGTCCGCACGTCGTGCGCTATCCCACGCCGGCACCGGAGTTCGCACTCGTCGGTGTGGAGCTGTCGGCGGCGTCCGGCGACGGTGAGCCGTGGACGCTCGCGCACGACGGTGACGCCGCGCCGCGCATCGTCCTGTGTGTCGACGGCCGGGTACAGGTCTCCTCGGGTGAGACCACCCTGGTCGTGGAGCGGGGAGGTGCCGTCTGGATCGCCGCGTCCGATCCGGACCCGCAGCTGTGTGCGCTCACCGACACGGCTCGCGTGTTCGTGGCGGGCGTCGGCGGGATCTGACGGGCCCGACACGCTGGCGGATACGTCCCGCCGAGTTCACTGTTCGTGTGACGATGACCTCGGGCGGCCGACGGGCGCCCGGAGGACGTGAGGAGTTTCGACGGTGACCATCGACGGCAAGGACGCACCCGGTTCGCGCAACACCGGTCTGCGCAGAACGAAGTCCATCGAGCAGTCGATGCGCGACACGGACGAGCCGGACACGAAACTTCGCAAGAGCCTGTCCTCGTGGGATCTCACCGTCTTCGGTGTCGCGGTCGCCGTGGGTGCCGGCATCTTCACCCTGACGGCGCGCACCGCCGGGAACGTCGCGGGGCCGTCCGTCTCGCTCGCCTTCGTGTTCGCCGCGGTCGCGTGCGGACTGGCGGCGCTCTGCTACGCCGAGTTCGCCTCGACGGTGCCGGTCGCGGGCAGCGCGTACACGTTCTCCTACGCCACCTTCGGTGAGTTCGTCGCGTGGATCATCGGGTGGGACCTCATCCTGGAGTTCGCCCTCGCGTCGGCCGTCGTGGCGAAGGGCTGGTCTCTGTACCTCGGTGAGGTGCTCGGGACGTCGTCGCCGGTGGTGTCCATCGGCGGACTCGACGTCGACTGGGGTGCCCTGGTCATCGTCGTGGTGCTCACCGTCCTGCTCGCGACGGGAGTGAAGATCTCCTCGCGCGTCTCCCTCGTCATCACCGCGATCAAGGTGGGCGTCGTGCTGCTCATCGTCGTGGTCGGCGCGTTCTACATCAAGGCGGCGAACTACTCGCCCTACATCCCGCCTGCCGTCCCCGCCGAGAAGGAGTCGGGTCTGACCCAGTCGCTGTTCTCCTTCGTCACCGGCGCCGAGGGCAGCAACTTCGGCTGGTACGGACTCCTGGCCGCCGCGAGCCTCGTGTTCTTCGCGTTCATCGGGTTCGACGTGGTGGCCACCACGGCCGAGGAGGCGTCCGACCCGCAGAAGGCTCTGCCGCGCGGAATCCTGGGCTCGCTCCTGATCGTCACGATCCTGTACGTCGCGGTCACCCTGGTGCTGACCGGAATGGTGAAGTACACCGAACTCGGCGGCGAGGGCGCGACCCTGGCCACGGCGTTCGAACTGAACGGCATCACCTGGGCGTCGAAGGTGATCTCCTTCGGTGCGCTGGCCGGGCTCACGACCGTGGTCATGGTGCTCATGCTGGGACAGTCGCGCGTGCTCTTCGCGATGTCGCGCGACGGTCTGATGCCGCGCCGTCTCGCGAAGACGGGGAGCCGTGGCACCCCGGTGCGCATCACCGTGCTCGTCGGCATCGTGGTCGGCCTTCTCGCGGCGTTCTTCCCCATCGGGACGCTCGAGGAAATGGTGAACATCGGCACCCTCTTCGCCTTCGTCCTGGTCTCCATCGGTGTCGTCGTCCTGCGTCGAACCCGTCCCGACCTGAAGCGCGGCTTCCGCGTCCCCCTGGTTCCGCTGGTGCCGATCCTCGCCGTGCTGGCCTGCGTGTGGTTGATGCTGAACCTGTCGGTGGAGACGTGGCTGCGGTTCGTCGTCTGGATGGCGCTCGGAGTCGCGGTGTACTTCGGCTACAGCCGCCGCCACTCGGTGCTCGGAGCCCGGCAGCACGCGGACGACACTCACTAGTCACCATATTTCGCGCCGATAACGGACCGATCTCACCATTCGGATCGTCGGTCCGTCGCGATACTTGCTCTACACTCGAATTCGAGACCGGAAGTTTGTTTCTGTGGTGGACAGTGAGTCCGCCTCGGAATCCACTCGATGTCGAGGAGTTGACGTATGGCACGGCGGTGGCACGACCCGAAGAAGCTGCTCTGGCTACTGGGGATGCTGGCGCCCGCCTCGGCACTGCTGCCGTCCCAACTGGTTCTGCACACCGGGGTGTCCGCCTTCTGGTGGAGCGGCGCGATGCTGTTCTTCCTGGTCATCCCCGTGGTCGACGCGCTGGCGGGGGAAGACGGGAACAATCCGTCCGACGCGCAGGTGCAGGATCTGCAGCACGACCGTTTCTACCGGTGGTGCACGTTCCTGTTCCTTCCGGTGCAGTACGCGGGGCTCGGTGTCGCGTGCTACCTCGTCACCTTCGGCACACTGTCCGCCGTCGACAAGATCGGTTACGCAGTCAGTGTCGGTCTCGTCGCCGGCATCGGGATCAACGCCGCGCACGAGCTCGGTCATCGGGTGGAGAGCACCGAGCGCTGGCTGGCCAAGATCGCGCTGGCGCAGAGCCTGTACGGCCATTTCCACGTCGAACACAATCGCGGGCACCACGCGCGTGTCGCGACGCCCGCCGACCCGGCCAGCGCGCGCATGGGCGAGTCCCTCTACCGGTTCCTGTCCCGCAGTGTCAGCGGCGCCGTCGTGTCCTCCTGGGAGCTGGAGAAGCAGCGTCTGGGGCGCAAGGGCAGTGGCGTGTGGACCATCCGCAACAACGTGCTCAACGCGTGGGCGATGTCCGCTGCACTCTTCGGTGTCCTGGTCGCCGTCTTCGGCGTCGGCATCCTGCCGTTCCTCGTGCTGCAGGCGGTGGTCGGTGTGATGACGCTCGAGTCCGTCAACTACATCGAGCACTACGGGTTGCTCCGGGGCCGTACACCTGCGGGCCGGTACGAGCGGTGCGCGCCGCGGCACAGCTGGAACAGCGATCGCATCGTCACCAACATCTTCCTTTACCACCTGCAGCGGCACAGCGACCATCACGCGAACCCCGGCCGCCGGTTCCAGACGCTGCGCACCTTCGAGGAGGCGCCGCAACTGCCCGCCGGCTACGCGACGATGGTCGTCCTCGCGGCCGTCCCACCCCTGTGGCGTCGCGTGATGGACCCCAGAGTCGTCGCGCACTACGACGGCGATGTCACCCGCGCGAACCTGCAGCCGAGCGCGCGTGCTCGGCTGGAACGGCGCTGGGTGACCGATCCCGAGCGCGCCGCCGCCGCCTGACCAGTCGGTGCGAGACGACGGAACCGGACACGTCGTGGCCCCGACCCACCCGTGGGCAGCCGCGAGCCGATAGCCTGGAAGCCGATCATCAGCCGACAGGAGTGGCATCACACAATGACGACATCGACATCCCCCGACATTTCGAGCACCGAGGCGCTGCAGGCGGACATCCGCGGTGGCATCGAGTTCAAGGTCGCGGATCTCTCGCTGGCTGAGTACGGCCGCAAGGAGATCGGCCTCGCGGAGCACGAGATGCCCGGACTCATGTCCCTGCGTCGCGAGTACGCCGACGTGCAGCCGCTGAAGGGTGCACGGATCTCCGGGTCGCTGCACATGACGGTCCAGACCGCCGTTCTGATCGAGACGCTGGTCTCGCTCGGAGCCGAGGTACGGTGGGCGTCGTGCAACATCTTCTCCACCCAGGACCATGCCGCCGCCGCGATCGTCGTCGGACCCCACGGCACGCCCGAGGATCCGCAGGGAATCCCGGTGTTCGCCTGGAAGGGCGAGTCGCTGGCCGAGTACTGGTGGGCCGCCGAGAAGATGCTGACCTGGCCGGTCGCCGAGGACGGCACCCCCCGCCACGCCAACATGATTCTCGACGACGGCGGAGACGCCACGATGCTGGTGCTGCGCGGTGCGCAGTTCGAGAAGGCCGGCGTCGTGCCGCCCGTCGACGAGGACCGCGACTCCGACGAGTACAAGGTCTTCCTCGGACTGCTCCGCGAGTCGCTCGCGCAGGACGCCACCAAGTGGACGAGCATCGCCGAGTCGGTCAAGGGCGTCACCGAGGAGACCACCACCGGCGTGCTGCGCCTGTACCAGTTCGCCGCGGCCGGCGAGCTGACCTTCCCGGCGATCAATGTCAACGACTCGGTCACCAAGAGCAAGTTCGACAACACCTACGGCACTCGCCACTCCCTGATCGACGGCATCAACCGCGGCACCGACGTGCTGATCGGTGGCAAGAAGGTCCTGATCTGCGGATACGGCGATGTGGGCAAGGGCAGCGCCGAGTCGCTGGCCGGCCAGGGCGCACGCGTCCAGGTCACCGAGGTCGACCCGATCAACGCGCTGCAGGCGCTCATGGACGGGTTCGACGTCGTCACGGTGGACGAGGCGATCGGCAAGGCCGACATCGTCATCACCGCGACGGGCAACAAGGACATCATCACGCTCGACCACATGCGGTCGATGAAGGACAAGGCCATCCTCGGCAACATCGGCCACTTCGACAACGAGATCGACATGGCCGGTCTCGAGCGGTCCGGGTCGACACGCATCAACATCAAGCCGCAGGTCGATCAGTGGATCTTCTCCAGCGGCAAGTCGATCGTCGTCCTCTCGGAGGGTCGTCTGCTGAACCTCGGCAACGCCACCGGTCACCCGTCGTTCGTCATGAGCAACAGCTTCTCCAACCAGGTCATCGCGCAGATCGAGCTGTGGACCAAGCCCGACGAGTACGACAACGAGGTCTACCGCCTGCCGAAGCACCTCGACGAGAAGGTCGCCAAGATCCACGTCGAGGCTCTCGGTGGCACGCTGACCAAGCTCAGCAAGGAGCAGGCCGAGTACATCGGTGTCGACGTCGAGGGCCCGTACAAGCCCGAGCACTACCGGTACTGACACTCGGTCGCGTAGGCCTCGACAGGCAGGAGTGGAGTCGATGGGCACTCTCATCGCGATCGAGGGCGTCGACGGAGCGGGCAAGTTCACGCTCTCGTCCCGCCTCACGCACGCGTGGGAGGCCGCCGGCGTGGACGCCGTCCGCGTCGGCTTCCCCCGCTACGGGGAGTCGATCCACGCCGACCTGGCGGCCGAGGCTCTGGCCGGTGAGCACGGTGATCTCGCCGCCGGAGTGAACTCGATGGCGGTGCTGTTCGCACTCGATCGTGCCGGTGCGGTGTCCGACCTCCGTCGGATGCTGCACCGGCACGATGTCGTCCTGCTCGATCGCTACGTGGCGTCCAACGCGGCGTACTCGGCCGCGCGCGTCCACCAGGACGCGGACGGTGAGATGGTCGAGTGGGTGCGCGCACTCGAGTTCGATCGCCTCGTCCTGCCGCGTCCCTCTGCCCAGATCCTCCTCGACGTTCCGGTCGAGGTCGCGGAGCGCCGTGCGCGCGGTCGCGAGGAGGAGGATCCGTCCCGGGCCCGCGACGCGTACGAGCGCGACGGTGGTCTCCAGGCTCGTACCGCGGCGGTCTACGCGGGGCTCGCGGCGTCGTCCTGGATGTCGCCGTGGTTCGTCGTGAACGGCGCACAGGCGGACGGCGAGCAGGTCGACGTGACGAGACTCGCCGCCGAACTTCTCAATCAGACTGCGGAGTACGACGGGATGACACGATAGTCGTCATGAAGCCACGAATTCTGGTCGTCGACGACGATACGGCTCTTGCCGAGATGCTCACCATCGTGTTGCGCGGCGAGGGATTCGAGCCGTTCGTGGTGGGAGACGGCACCCAGGCGCTGTCCGCCGTCCGGGAGAACCGACCTGATCTGGTGCTGCTCGATCTGATGCTCCCCGGCATGAACGGCATCGACGTCTGCCGCGTGCTGCGGGCCGATTCCGGCGTGCCGATCGTGATGCTCACCGCCAAGACCGACACGGTCGACGTCGTGCTGGGACTCGAGTCCGGCGCCGACGACTACATCATGAAGCCCTTCAAGCCGAAGGAACTCGTGGCCCGCGTCCGCGCGCGCTTGCGACGCACCGAGGAGGAGCCGGCCGAACTCCTGTCGATCGGCGACGTCGTCATCGACGTTCCGGCGCACAAGGTCACCCGCGACGGCTCGCTCATCTCGCTGACGCCGCTCGAGTTCGACCTGTTGGTGGCGCTGGCCCGCAAGCCTCGTCAGGTCTTCACCCGCGAGGTGCTGCTCGAGCAGGTGTGGGGATACCGGCATGCCGCCGACACCCGCCTGGTGAACGTGCACGTCCAGCGACTGCGCGCCAAGGTGGAGACGGATCCGGAGAACCCCGAGGTGGTTCTCACCGTGCGCGGTGTCGGGTACAAGGCCGGCCCGCCGTGATCGGAGCCGATCGACTGCGGGACGGTCGGTGATCTTCACGTCACGCTCCCGTCGACGCATCAACGGAACCTTCTCGCCTCTGGTGCGATGGTCCCGGTCCATGTGGGCTGCCGCCGGTCACGCCTGGCGTCGGTCGCTGCAGTTGCGCGTCGTCGTGTCGACGCTGACGCTCTCCCTCATCGTCATCACGATCCTCGGGGTCGTGCTCACGAGTCAGATCACGGATCGACTCCTCGACACGAAGATCGACGCCGCCACCAAGGAGCTCGATCGCGCGCGTGCGTCCGTCGAGAGCCAGTTGGCGGGCGACGACTCGACGTCGATCTCGAACCGTCTGGAGCTCGCTCGGTCCGGTCTGACGAGCCGGGACACCGAGAGCGGCGCGGACAGCACGTCCGCCGGCACGTTCGACCCCGTGCTCATCGTCCCGGGCGACGGAGCCCGCGACGAGCTGTTCACGGGTCCCGCCGACCAGATCCCGCAGACGCTGCGCTCGTTCGTCCAGGCCGGCCAGGTGAGCTACCAGTACGCGACCGTGTCCGAACCGGACGGCTACTCGGGTCCGGCCCTCATCGTCGGCAGTCCCACCGCGTCGGACCTCTCCACCCTCGAGCTGTACCTGGTGTTCCCCCTCGCGGGAGAGGACCGCAGCCTCGCGCTCGTCCGCGGAACCCTGCTCATCGGCGGCGCGGTCCTGCTGGTGCTGCTCGCGGCCATCTCGATGCTGGTCGCCCGGCAGGTGGTGGTCCCCATCAGATCGGCGTCGCGCATCGCGGTGCGCTTCGCGGACGGCCGGCTCAAGGAACGGATGCCGGTGCGCGGCGAGGACGACATCGCCCGCCTCGCCATGTCGTTCAACGAGATGGCCGAGAGCTTGTCGAAGCAGATCACCCAGCTCGAGGAGTTCGGAAACCTGCAGCGCCAGTTCACGTCCGACGTCTCGCACGAGCTGCGGACGCCGCTCACCACGGTCCGCATGGCCGCCGAGCTCATCCACGACGCCAGCGAGAGTCTCGATCCGCTGCTCAAGCGCTCGTCCGAGTTGCTGGTCGCCGAGCTGGACCGTTTCGAGACACTGCTCAACGATCTGCTCGAGATCTCCCGCCACGACGCAGGCGTCGCCGAACTGGCGTCCGAGCAACTCGATCTCCGCATGTGCGCCCGCGCCGCGGTGTCCACCGTGCGGCACCTGGCTCGCGAGACCGGCACCGAGCTGATCGTCGACATGCCCGACGAGCCGGTCAACGCCGAGGTGGACCCGCGCCGTGTCGAACGCGTGCTGCGCAACCTGTTGGCGAACGCTCTCGACCACGGGGAGGGGAAGCCCGTCCTGCTGCGCCTGCGCGCGGACGACGACGCCGCTGCGTTCGTCGTGCGGGATCAGGGTGTGGGACTGCGCCCCGGTGAGGAGAAGCTCGTGTTCAACCGTTTCTGGCGGTCGGATCCGTCCCGCGTCCGACGTTCGGGCGGTACGGGCCTGGGGCTCGCCATCAGTCTCGAGGACGCCCGCCTGCACGACGGCAAGCTCGAGGCCTGGGGCGAACCGGGCCAGGGCGCCTGGTTCCGCTTCACGTTGCCGCGCGTGCGTGGTCGCAAGGTCGTGTCCAGCCCCCTGCCGCTGCGACCTGCGGGCCGTAGATACGCACAGGGACAGCCGCTTCCGGCGGCGCGCCCGACGAGTGTCGGCGCCACGGCGGGGGAGCAGCGACCGTGACAGACCGCACCGTGCCGCGGCGACGAGCCGCCCTCGTGGCGTGCGTGGCCGCGCTCGCGCTCGTCGCGTCCGGATGCGCGTCGTTGCCCGCCTCGTCTGCGCCGCAGGCCATCGGCACCGTCGCGCGCGGGCCCGTCGAGCAGGAGCTTCCCGTTCCCGCCGCGGGTCGTGAACCCAATCTTCTGGTCCGCGACTTCGTCAAGGCCAGCACCGATCCGGCGGACGACCACGCGGGTGCACGTCAGTTCCTGACGGCGAATGCCGCCTCGGAGTGGAACGACGCCGCCAGCGTGATCGTCGTGGACAAGGTGGACGTGCTCGAGGACTCCCGGTCGAGCGACGCCGCGCAGTACACGATTCGAGCCAACCGGGTGGGGCAGCTCGATCAGGGTGGGCAGTACCGCGCCGAGCAGGGGTCGTTCGAGACCCGGGTGACGCTCGCCCGCGAGGACGGCGAATGGCGGATCGACGAGCTGCCGTCCGGAGTCGTCATGGACCGCACCCAGTTCCTCACCTCGTACCAGCGCAAGTCGCTGTACTTCGTCGATCCCACGGGCACCGAACTGGTGCCCGATCAGCGTTGGGTGAACACCACGCAGGACCGGATGACCGAGACCCTGACGGCACTGCTGCAGGCGGGTCCGCGACTGTCGCTGGAGCCGGCGGTGCGCAACGTGTTCAACGGTGTCACCACGGCCGGTCCCATCACGAAGGCCGACGGGCGTACCTCGGCCGTCGGCATCGGTCTCGGCGGGGTCCGCATCGACTTCCGGGGTGCCGGTGCGTTGGACCGCGCGACCCGCGAACTACTCGCCGCGCAGATCATCTGGACACTGGCCGAGGCCGAGGTGTCGGGTCCCTACGTCCTGCTCGCGGACGGCGCGCCGTTGGACCCGAACTATCCGGACGGCTGGACCACCGCCGAGGTCGCGGAATTCGATCCGTTGGCGGTGACGGGTGCCGACGTGGGCCTGCACGCCCTGCGCAACGGTGGGCTCGTCCGGATCGGAACCGACGGCGTGACACCGGTTCCCGGCTACTTCGGCACCGTCAACAACATGCGGTCCATCTCGTTGTCCAGCGACGGAACGCTCGTGGCGGCCGTGTCGGACACCGGTCGTGCGGCGCCGCAGCCACCCGACGCGCTGCTCATCGGCTCCTACGGCGGTAACGCCTTCCCGGTCGCGGAGGGTGGCTCGATCACCAGGCCCACCTGGGGCCCGGACCGCGACGCCGTGTGGGCCGTCGTGGACGGCACCGTGGTCAAGCGCGCCGTCCGCGACCCGGCCACCGGACAGGTGTCGGTGGTGGACGTCGATTCCGCCGACATCGCCGAGCTCGGTGGCCAGATCACCGAACTACGGCTCTCCCGCGACGGGGTGCGAGCGGCTCTCATCGTGGACGGCGCCGTCTACGTGGCGGTGGTGGTGCGGCGCGCCGACGGCAGCTACGCACTCCGCGAGCCCGAGGCGGTGGCCAACGGTCTGGCCAGCGCGGCGCTGTCCTTGGACTGGAGCACCGGCGACACGGTGGTCGTGGCCCGAGCGGCGACCGACATCCCGATCGTGCAGGTGGCCGTGGACGGCTCACGTCTCGACGGGCTGCCCAGCCGCAATCTGACCGCTCCCGTCGTGTCCGTCGACGCCTCCGCGTCGAGCACCTACGTGGCCGATTCGCGCGCCGTGTTCCAGATCGACGACAGCGACCCGGCGAGTGACCGATACTGGCGCGAGGTACCCGGCCTGACCGGCTCGAAGTCCGTGCCCGTCCTCCCCGGCTGACGAGCGGCGAACCCTGTCGGAGCTCCGCGGCACAGTGTCCCGGTGCCGACGACTCTGCTGGACCTGATCCTGCCCCGCGAGTGCGGCGGCTGCGCCCGTGTCGACGCGTCGTGGTGCCCGGCCTGTGCCGGCGCGCTCGACGTGGCGCCGGGGCCGGTTCGGCCGCGTGTCGATCCCGGGGTGCCGTGCTGGGCGCTCGGCCCGTACGCCGGCCCACATCGTGCGTCGATCCTGGCGATGAAGGAACGCGGTCGGCGAGACCTCGCGGCCCCTCTCGGGGTCGCCCTCGCCGCCGCCGTGACGCGCCTGCGCGACGCCGGGGAGATCGATCCCCCCGAGCTGTCGCCCCTCGTGCTCGTCCCGGCCCCGTCCCGACGCCGCGCGGCCCGGGCGCGCGGTGGTGATCCGATCCTGCGTACCTGCCGCCGTGTCGCGCGGGTGCTCGCATCGGAGGACGTGCGCGTGGAGCCGCTGCTGCGGGTGGACTCCCGGGTCCGTGACTCCGTCGGACTCACCGCCGACGAGCGTGCGGACAACCTGCGGGGGCGGGTCCATGTCCGGCGCGCGGGCATCGCCGCGATCGGTCGCGGACCGGTGCTGCTCGTCGACGACGTGGTGACCACCGGGACCACCGCCGCGGAGTCCGTGGCAGCACTGCGACGGTCCGGTGTCGGTGTCGACGCGGTGCTCGTTCTCGCCGCCGTGCGGTGACGTCGCAGTGCCTGTCCCAGTGCCTGTCCCGGTGCCGGAAAGGGAGCCTGAAAAGGTCCCGTGAATATCCCGTGAACAGTGGCAGACCATCCGGGGAGCGACTACGGTCAGGGCCACGATCGATCCTCGCTACCGGGTCTGGAGGTGATGCCTCACCACCGAAGGCGCCGGGCGGTCCGCGCTCCGGTGTCACCGTTCTTCCGCTGCGCCAGAAGCGATCTCGGCGCGGCCTCTATCGGGAGGTACGTATGACGACAACGTCACCAGTGACGACTGCACACACGAGCACCCACCGGGTGCACGCGCATCCCCGCGAAGCTCATGCCCACGGTCCGGAGCAGAACGACTCCACCGCCCTCGACTCGACCGACACCACTGCGGATTCCGTCTACTTCGACGATGCACCCAGTGCCGGCCCGGCCGACGACAACTCGAGCGCCGAGCCCGCCGCCGAGGTCGTGGTCAAGGGTCGCAACGTCGAGATACCCGACCACTTCCGTCTGTACGTCTCCGAGAAGCTCGCTCGCCTCGAGCGCTTCGATCCCACCATCCATCTGTTCGACGTCGAGTTGTTCCACGAACGCAACCGTCGGCAGTCCAAGAGTTGCCAGCGAGTCGAGATCACCGTGCGGGGCAAGGGCCCCGTCGCGCGTGCCGAGGCCTGCGCGGACAGTTTCTACGCCGCCCTCGAGTCGGCGACCACCAAGCTCGAGAGCCGTCTCCGACGCACGAAGGACCGCCGCAAGGTCCACTACGGCGAGAAGCGGCCCGTGTCGGTGGCCGAGGCGACCGCCGCGCTCGTCGAGGAAGCCGTCACCGCCCCCGTCGAGGAGGCGCCCGCCGTCGACGACCACGCCACCGAGGGCCCCGGCACCGTGGTGCGCGTCAAGGAGCACCCGGCCGTGCCGATGACCGTCGACGACGCCCTGTACGAGATGGAACTCGTGGGCCACGACTTCTTCCTGTTCCACGACAAGGAGTCGGACCGGCCGTCGGTGGTCTATCGCCGCCACGCGTTCGACTACGGATTGCTGCGTCTGTCCTGACGCTCGCACCGCCGCGCCGACCACATCGGGCGTCCGCTCCGGCGGGCGCCCGGTGTCGTGCGCGGAGGATCCGGTGTGCCTCACAGCGCCCTGTCAGGCTCGACGCCTACGATGGTTCCGCCGGGAGACCGACGAGGTCTCCACGCATCGAACTGCGCCCCCCGTGTGGACGGGCTCGGTTCACGCCCCACGTACCCGATATTGAGGACGAATAGCCCGTGCCGACGTTGTCGTTGTCCAAGTTGCTCCGTGTCGGTGAAGGTCGCATGGTCAAGCGGCTGAAGCACATCGCCGACCACGTCTCGTCCCTGTCGCCGGACGTCGAGTCCCTGTCGGACGCGGAACTGCGTGCGAAGACCGACGAGTTCAAGAAACGGCACCAGGACGGCGAGAGCCTCGACGAACTGCTGCCCGAGGCGTTCGCGGTCGCCCGCGAGGCGTCCAAGCGCGTGTTGTCGCAGCGCCACTTCGACGTCCAGGTCATGGGCGGCGCAGCGCTGCACTTCGGCAACGTCGCCGAGATGAAGACCGGTGAGGGCAAGACCCTCACCTGCGTCCTCCCGGCGTACCTCAACGCGCTGTCCGGCGACGGCGTCCACGTCGTCACGGTCAACGACTACCTGGCCAAGCGTGACTCGGAGTGGATGGGCCGTGTCCACCGCTTCCTCGGACTGAGCGTCGACGTGATCCTCTCGGGCATGACGCCCGCCGAGCGGCGCGCTGCCTACGCGGCCGACATCACGTACGGCACGAACAACGAGTTCGGTTTCGACTACCTTCGCGACAACATGACGCACTCGCTGGACGACCTGGTCCAGCGCGGGCACAACTTCGCCGTGGTGGACGAGGTGGACTCGATTCTCATCGACGAGGCCCGTACCCCGCTGATCATCTCGGGCCCCGCGGACGCGTCGTCCAAGTGGTACCCGGAGTTCGCTCGCATCGCGCCCATGATGAAGAAGGACGTCCACTACGAGGTGGACATCAAGAAGCGCACGGTGGGCGTGCACGAGGCGGGCGTCGAGTTCGTCGAGGACCAGCTGGGCATCGACAACCTGTACGAGGCCGCCAACTCGCCGCTGGTGAGCTACCTGAACAACGCCATCAAGGCGAAGGAGCTCTACCAGCGCGACAAGGACTACATCGTCCGAGACGGCGACGTCATCATCGTCGACGAGTTCACTGGCCGCATCCTGGTGGGGCGCCGCTACAACGAGGGCATGCACCAGGCCATCGAGGCCAAGGAGAAGGTGGAGATCAAGGCCGAGAATCAGACCCTCGCCACGATCACGCTCCAGAACTACTTCCGTCTGTACGACAAGCTCTCCGGCATGACCGGTACCGCCGAGACCGAGGCGGCCGAGCTGCACCAGACGTACTCGCTCGGTGTCATCCCCATTCCCACCAACCGCCCGATGGTGCGTGTGGACAACGGCGACCTCATCTACAAGAGCGAGGAAGCCAAGTTCAGTGCCGTCGTCGACGACGTCGTGGAGCGACACGAGAAGGGCCAGCCGGTTCTGATCGGTACCACCAGCGTCGAGCGCTCGGAGTACCTGTCCAAGCAGTTCACCAAGCGCGGTGTCGCGCACAACGTGCTCAACGCCAAGTTCCACGAGCAGGAGGCGACCATCATCGCCGAGGCCGGCCGGTCCGGCGCGGTGACGGTGGCCACCAACATGGCGGGTCGAGGCACCGACGTGGTGCTCGGCGGCAACCCGGACATCATCGCGGACCTCGCGCTGCGCGGACAGGGCCTCGATCCCGTCGAGTCGCCGGAGGAGTACGAGGCGGCGTGGGAGCCCACGCTGGAGAAGGTCAAGGATCAGGTCCGCGAGGACGCGGACAAGGTCCGCGACGCGGGCGGTCTCTACGTTCTCGGTACCGAGCGGCACGACTCGCGCCGTATCGACAACCAGTTGCGAGGACGCTCGGGTCGTCAGGGCGACCCGGGGGAGAGCCGGTTCTACTTGTCGCTCGGCGACGAGTTGATGCGCCGATTCAACGGTGCCGCGCTCGAGTCGATCATGACGCGACTCAACCTCCCGGACGACGTCCCGATCGAGGCCAAGATGGTCTCCAAGGCCATCAAGAGTGCGCAGACGCAGGTCGAGCAGCAGAACTTCGAGATCCGCAAGAACGTCCTCAAGTACGACGAGGTGATGAATCAGCAGCGCACCGTCATCTACGAGGAGCGCCGCCGAATCCTCCGCGGAGAGGACATGGAGGGCCAGGTCGAGCAGATGATCACCGATGTGGTCACCGCGTACGTCGACGGCGCCACCTCGGAGGGCTACGTCGAGGACTGGGACCTCGAACAGCTGTGGACCGCGCTGAAGACGCTCTACCCGGTGGGCGTGCAGCACACCGACCTCGCTGCGGAGAACGAGTTCGGCGAGAAGGGCGACCTGTCGCGGGACGAACTGCGCGAGGCATTGCTCGAGGATGCCCGCGCCGCGTACGCCACGCGTGAGGCGGAGATCAACGAGATCGCGGGCGAGGGCGGTATGCGCGAGCTCGAACGCCGGGTGCTGCTGTCCGTGCTCGACCGCAAGTGGCGTGAGCACCTCTACGAGATGGACTACCTCAAGGAGGGCATCGGTCTGCGCGCGATGGCGCAGCGCGATCCCCTCGTCGAGTACCAGCGCGAGGGCTACGACATGTTCACCGGCATGCTCGACGGGTTGAAGGAGGAGTCCGTCGGGTTCCTCTTCAATCTGCAGGTCGAGGCAGCGGCGCCGAGCCCCGCGGCCTCCGCGGGTCTGCAGGTGGGCGCGGGACTGCAGTCGCCCGTCGCAGCCCGACCGGCGCCCACAGCGCAGGCCGCCCCTGCAGCGCAGGCCGCCCCCGCGGCGCCGGCGCAGCGTCGACCCGAACCCACTCCGGAACCGACGCCCGAACCTCGGCCCGCCGCACCGGCCGCGCTGCGCGCCAAGGGGCTGGACGACGAGTCGACCGGTCGCCTGACCTACTCCGGTCCCGACGAGACGGGCGGCACCTCGGTCCGCCGCGCCGGGTCGGGGTCGCCGACGGGCGAGTCGAGCTCCGGCACCCGACGCGAGCGTCGCGAGGCGGCTCGGGCCGGGGTCAAGCCGGTCAAGCGCGCACCGAAGGCCAAGCGGCGCAAGTGATCTGTCCGTCCCGGAGCGGCCACCGCCGCGTCAGGACAGGCGCAGGCTCGTGAGCACCCAGGCAGGACCGGTGGTGTTGCGCCGTGCCGTCAGTCGTGCCGCCACGGCGAACACGCGGTCACCACGCGAGTAGGTGCCGAAGACCTCGACGTCGCCGTGCCCGGCGCCGTCGGGCACCGGGCCGGCGGCGCGTACGTGCACGGTCCGGACGACGGCGACACCGAGAGTTCGTCCCGGCACGGCCGCTGTCGACAGGGCTGTCGCCATACCGACCATGGCCGGGGACAGCACCGCGCGCAGCGACGCCGCAGGTCGGCGGCGGTCCACCACCTCGAGTGTCAGACGCAGGACGCGATCGGCGACGTGCCGCGCCGCTGCGGCGGTGCGGGCGTCGGCCTCCGACGGACGGACGACGGCCAGGTTCGGACGCGGCGTGGACCGTCCCGAGTGCGGGCCGGGGCGCGGCGACGAGAGCGCTCGGCCCGCGGACCGATCGGTCGGGCGTGCACGCGCGGGAGCCGCGCCGATCTCGGGTGGCTCGGATCTCGGCAACCGCGCCACGTGAACGACCTCCGATGTCATGCGTTCCCCTCGATGCTCGTACCTGTGCGGCCACGGCCGGTGTGCGGCGAGTGTTGCACGCACGGACACGGTTCCGGCCCGTCGAGACAGACGCGGGGCGTCGTCACACCGCATTCGATCAGGGTCGGTGAATTTCGACGAGGACGACGGGGAACCGACACGGCGCGAACCACGAGGACGATCGTGAGCATGGTCGGTCTCATCCGCCGTGCGAGACTGGGAGCCGTCACACTCGACCGAGGGGATTCGCGCGTTGGCCACCAGACTCACCACTCAGGACGCGTCCTTCTACTTCCTGGAGGCCAGTACGACTCCCATGCACGTGGGATCGCTCGCCATCTTTCGGCTCCCGCGCGGGGGGTTCAGTTACGACGAACTGCTGACCCTCGTCGAGAGCCGGCTCGCTCTCGTTCCGCGCTATCGCCAGAAGGTGCGCGAGGTGGCCTTCGGCCTGGCTCGCCCCGTGTGGGTCGACGACCGCGACTTCGACATCACGTACCACATCCGGCGCTCCGCGCTGCCCAAGCCGGGCTCCACCGAACAGTTGCACGACCTGATCGCGCGACTCACCTCACGCCCTCTCGATCGCACGCGTCCGCTGTGGGAGATGTATCTGGTCGAGGGTCTGGCGCGGAACCGGTTCGCCATCTTCACCAAGTCGCACTCGTCGATCGTGGACGGCGACAAGGCACTCGAGATCAGTCAGGTCATCCTGGACGCCACCAAGGCTCCGACCCCGATGGCCGAGGAGCTGTGGATGCCCGCGCGGGAACCGTCGGAGAAGGCGCTCGTCGCTCAGGCTCTCGCCGAGATGGTGTCGCGGCCCGGGGAGGGCGTGGACGCGGTGCGCGGAGCCGTCGGCGACGTCACCCGCGCTGCCGGCGAGGCGGTGCGCGCCGTGGGCAAGTTCGCGGCGGTGGTCCGCACCGCGGCGCAGACGGCACCGACGAGTCCACTCAACACGACCATCTCCCGCAACCGCCGGTACTCGGTGGCGAAGACCGATCTCGACGACTACCGGGTGGTGCGGTCGAAATTCGGGGGGACGGTCAACGACGTCGTGCTGACGGTCGTGTCCGGTGCTCTGCGGAACTGGTTGCTCTCGCGCGGTGAGCCCATCGGCCCGTACACGACGGTGCGCGCGATGGTCCCGCTGTCGGTGCATGCGGCCGCCACGGTGGCGGGCGACCAGGGCGACGTGCCGCCCAACGCGGTCGAGTCCTTCCTCATCGATCTGCCCGTGGGCGAACCGAATGCCGTGGTGCGGTTGTCTCATGTGTCGCACGCGACGGCAGCCCACCTTGGACAGAGTCGCGGCGTGACGGCGTCGACCCTCATCACACTGTCCGGCTTCGCGCCGGCGACTCTGCACGCGATGGGTGCGCGCGTCGGGTCGAGCTTGTCCCAGCGCATGTTCAACATCATCGTCACCAATGCCCCCGGCCCTCAGTTCCCGCTGTACGCGGGCGGTGCACGCATGCTCGAGATGTATCCGGTGCCGCCGCTCGTGCGCAATCAGGCGCTCAGCATCGGCCTGACGTCGTACGACGGCAACGTCTACTACGGTGTGAACGCGGACCGGGCAGCGATGCCGGACATCGACGTGATCACCACGTTGTTGCACGAGGCACTCGAGGAACTGGTCGACGCGGCGCGTGACGACAAGAACGTCCGCTGACGACGGTGAGGGAATGAGGCGCAGGTGAGGGTGTTCGTTCCGGCGACGATGCGGATGTTGCAGACACTGGTGGACGAGGGTGAGTTCTCGCCGATCAGTCGTACGGCCTTCGCCGTGACGCCGACGTTGCGGGAGGCGTACGTCTCCGGTGACGACGACGAGTTGGCCGATGTCGCGCTGCGGGAGGCTGCGCGGGCGTCGCTGCGGCTGATCGGCGGTGAGCCGGACCTCGACTCCGACGGTGACGCCGACGAGGTCGCCGACGCCACTCCGAGCTTCCGCCGCGTCGTCATCGCGGCCGATGTCGATCCGGTGACCCTGCGTCCGGACCTCGACGACGCCGTGGTCCGCCTGCCCGCGCCGCTCTCCCTGACGGAGGTGGCGGCGGTCCACGTCGATCTCGCGGCGGCCGAGTCCGCCGTGAGCGCCGCTGTCGCCGCGGTGGACGCGGCCGACCTGGGGGATCCGGACGCCGAGTTCGTGCTGGGAGACGTCGAGGATCACGAACTCGCCTGGTACGCACCGCAGGAGATACCGTTTCTCCTGGAACTGCTCTGACACTGGATCTGCTATTACACCGGAACTGCTCTGACACCGCCCTGTTTCGTCGCAGTCGTCGACTGCGTCCGTGGTGGCCGCTCGACCGAGGAGATGTGACATGGGAATCAAGGACTGGCTCGAAGCCCCGGCCGCGAGTGTGTCGTCCCCGCGGCGGCCGTCGCTGAACGTGGTGCGCGGTGCGTTCGCGCGCATCACCACGCCGTTGATTCCCGACGACTACCTGCACTTGGCCAATCCACTGTGGTCCGCGCGTGAGTTGCGCGGCCGCATCGTGCGGATCGAGAAGGTGACCGGCGACGCCGCGACCATCGTCATCAAGCCCGGATGGGGCTTCGACTTCGACTACCGGCCGGGGCAGTACATCGGCATCGGCCTCCACGTCGATGGTCGGTGGCACTGGCGGTCGTACTCCCTGACGTCGCCGCCCGACTGGAAGGACAAGCAGATCTCCATCGCCGTCAAGGCGATGCCGGAAGGTTTCCTGTCCTCGCATCTCGTCGGCGGTGTGCCGTCGGGCACGATCGTGCGGCTCGCCGCGCCGAAGGGGAACTTCGCCCTCCCGGAGCCGCCGCCCGCCAAGATCCTGTTCGTCACGGCCGGCAGCGGCATCACACCGGTGATCGGCATGCTGCGCAGTCTCGACTCGCGCGGCCACATGCCCGACGTGGTGCACGTGCACTCGGCTCCCACGGCGGACGACGTGATGTTCGCCTCGGAGCTGGCGGCGCTCGACGCGAAGTACGACTCGGTCGTGTCCCACGTGCAGCACACCCGCTCGGACGGCAAGTTCGATCTGGGCTCGCTCGACGAGCACTACCCGGACTGGCGCGAGCGTCAGACGTGGGCGTGCGGTCCGGCGGCGATGCTCGACGACATCGAGAGGGTGTGGCGGGAGGCGGGCATCTCGGAGAACCTGCACACCGAACGTTTCGAGATCGTGCGCACCGGCGCGCCGAGCGACGGCGGCACGGTCACGTTCTCCGTCTCCGACCGCACCGTGGCGGTGGACGGCGCCACCACGTTGTTGGAGGCCGGTGAGAAGGCAGGTGTGCGAATGCCTTTCGGCTGCCGGATGGGTATCTGCCAGACGTGCGTGGTGCCGCTGACAGACGGTCACGTCCGAGATCTGCGCTCGGGCAAGGAGCATGCGCACGGCGAGCGGATCCAGACGTGCATCTCCGCGGCTGCCGGGGACTGCACGCTCGAACTCTGACTCCGTCGGCCCCGGGTCGCGCCGCAGGGGTGATCGCACACACACCCTGAGCACAGGCTCGTCCGCTATTCTCGGAAAGGCCTGCCCGCCGATACCGAATCGGTGCGAGGAACGGCATACCGCGATCCGGGGAGTAGACCAGCATGGCCATCACGGACATCTTGGAGTTCGCACATCTGACCGACGAGGACATCGAGTCCCTCGGTCGTGAACTCGATGCCATCCGTCGGGACGTCGAGGACACCCGAGGACGCAAGGACGCGGAGTACATCCGCCGCACCATCGCGCTGCAGCGCGCGCTCGAGGTCGGCGGACGGCTCGCGATCATGGGTTCCCGCTGGCGCTCGGCCGCGCTGGTGGGCGCAGGTCTGCTGGCGGCCAGCAAGATCATCGAGAACATGGAGTTGGGCCACAACGTCTCTCACGGTCAGTGGGACTGGATGAACGATCCGGAGATCCACTCGACCTCGTGGGAATGGGACCAGACCGGTCCGTCCGCGCACTGGAAGCGTGCGCACAACTACTCGCATCACACGTACACCAACATCGTCGGCATGGACCACGACGTGGGCTTCGGGATCCTCCGGATGACCCGCGACGAGAAGTGGCGGCCACGCAACCTGGTGCAGCCCCTGGGCAACCTGGTGCTGGCACTGACGTTCGAGTGGGGCATCGCTCTGCACGACCTGGACGCGGCGAAGCTCGAGGCCGGTGTGCCCGCGACTCAGTTGCTCTCGGAGCCGAACAAGGAGTTCGCCCGGAAGGTCGCGTCGCAGGTCGGCAAGGATTTCGTGCTCTTCCCGCTGCTCGCGGGTCCGGCGTGGCGTCGCGCACTCGGGGCGAACCTCACCGCCAACGTGGTGCGGAACCTGTGGGCATACGCCGTGATCTTCTGCGGTCACTTCCCGGACGGCGCCGAGAAGTTCACGATGGGCCAGTTCGAGACGGAGACCCACGAGGAGTGGTACCTCCGGCAGATGCTCGGCAGCGCCAACTTCACGGCCGGCCCCACGATGGCGTTCATGAGCGGCAACCTCTGCTATCAGATCGAGCATCACCTGTTCCCGGACCTGCCGAGCAACCGGTACGCCGAGGTGGCCGTACGGGTGCGCGCCCTCTGCGACAAGTACGACCTGCCGTACACCACCGGCAACCTGCCGACCCAGTACTGGAAGGCGTTGCGCACCATCTTCAAGCTGTCGCTGCCCGACCAGCTGCTTCGTCGTACGTCGGACGACGCGCCCGAGACCAGTTCGGAGCGCCGTTTCCAGGGCGCCGGCTCCTCCGTCGTGAACCGGGTGCGGTTCGATCCGGTCACCGGTCGCAAGCGTGGACTGCGGTCGGCCCTGCACGAGGCGCGGCTCGAAGCGCGGCAGGCAGTGAAGCGGGTCACAGATACGACGGCGTAACCTACGGGTGCGTAACTTCCGGTAGAGTAACCACGGTCTGGCCCACACGGGCATCGACCACCTGCCGAGGAGTGACCACATGGCGATTTCCGACGTCAAGGAATATGCCCACCTCACCGAGGCCGACGTCGAGGCGCTGGGCCATGAACTCGACGCGTTGCGTCGGGAGATCGAGGAGTCGCGCGGCGAGAAGGATGCGCGGTACATCCGCAACACCATCCGCTTCCAGCGCTCCCTCGAGGCTCTCGGCCGCACCACGATGCTCGCCAGCAACCACCGCGCCGCATGGTGGGCCGGTAGTGCGATGCTCGGCGTCTCGAAGATCGTCGAGAACATGGAGCTCGGCCACAACGTCATGCACGGCCAGTGGGACTGGATGAACGATCCGGAGATCCATTCCACCTCGTGGGAATGGGACAACACCGGTCCGTCCGAGCACTGGAAGCAGACTCACAACTACATCCATCACAAGTACACCAACGTGCTGGGCATGGACGACGACGTGGGCTACGGCCTCATCCGCGTCACGCGTGATCGCAAGTGGGTCCCGTTCAACGCCGGCAACCTCGTGTACAACACGCTGTTGATGCTCCTGTTCGAGTACGGCGTGGCGGTACAGCATCTCGAGCTGGGCAAGGCCGTGAAAGGCCGTGTGCCCAAGGAGGAGACGCGACGCAAGCTCAAGGAGGTCGGCGACAAGGTCGGCCGCCAGATGCTGAAGGACTACGCGATCACGCCGGCCATCACGTCGCTGTCGCCCGCCGCGTCCTACCGAAAGACGTTGACCGCCAACATCATGGCGAACGTCATTCGCAACATCTGGACGAACGCCGTCATCTTCTGCGGTCACTTCCCGGACGGCGCGGAGAAGTTCACACGCCACGACCTCCAGGACGAGACGCAGGGGCAGTGGTACCTCCGACAGATGTTGGGCAGCGCCAACTTCCACGCCGGACCGACCCTCGCCTTCATGTCGGGAAACCTCTGCTACCAGATCGAGCACCATGTGTTCCCCGATCTGCCGAGCAACCGGCTCGCCGCGATCAGTGTGCGGGTCCGCGAACTGTGCGAGAAGTACGACCTGCCGTACACCACAGGGCCTTTCCTCGCCCAGTACGGCAAGTCCTGGCGCACCATCGCGAAGCTGTCGCTCCCCGACAAGTACCTCAAGGCCACGGCGGACGATGCTCCGGAGACGGCATCCGAGCGCAAGTTCGGCGGCCATGTCACGTCCACCGTCGATCCGATCACCGGGCGCCGTGCCGGTCTGCTGACCGCGATCAAGGAGTCCAAGCGCGGCAAGGGACTACGAAAGTTGCTCTCGCGCTGACCGATCGATCGAGGCTCCGTCAGTAGGAGTCGTTCGACATCACTGCCACCAACAGCAGGCGGACCGCGGCGACGCGGTTCGCCTGCTGTCCTGTCAGGGTGTCCAGAGCGCACTCCGGGTCGGCCGGCGGCCCGAGGTGGGTGCAGCCGCGCGGGCAGTCCTCGATGGTGACGGCGAGGTCCGAGAACGCCGCGACGACATCCTCCGGCGAGATGTGGGCCAGCCCGAAGGACCGGATACCGGGAGTGTCGATGACCCAGCCCCCACCCGGAAGATGCAGCGACACCGACTGAGTCGACGTGTGCCGGCCCTTGCCGACGCCGGAGACGATGCCCACGGCGCGATGTGCCTCCGGCACCAGCCGGTTCACCAGGGTCGACTTGCCCACCCCCGAGTGGCCGATCAGCGCGGACGACTTCCCGGTGATCATCTCCAGAAGCTCGTCCAGCGGACGATCCCGGCCCACGAGCACCACCGGCACGTCGAGGTCGGCGAAGACGGCGGCGAACTCGTCGGACGACGCCAGGTCGTCCTTGGTCAGACACAGCACGGGACGGAGACCACCCACGAACGCTGCCACCATCGCGCGTTCGACGAAGCCGGAGCGGGGCGGCGGATCGGCCAACGCCACCACGATCAGCAGCTGGTCCGCGTTGGCCACCACGACACGCTCGTACGGATCCGTGTCGTCGGCGGTGCGCCGCAGCACCGTGCGCCGCTCGTCCACACGGACGATGCGGGCCAGGGCGTCGACGCGTCCCGAGACGTCGCCGACGATGCCCACCGCGTCACCGACGACGATCGGGGTCCGGCCCAGCTCGCGCGCTCGCATGGCGACTACGAGGCGCTCGGGATCGTTGTCGATCACGCACCCCCACCGGCCGCGATCCACCGACACCACCATCGCGTCCGAGGCGTCGGCGTGGGTGGGCCGCGTCTTCGTTCGTGGGCGCGTGCCCTTGCCCGGCCGGACGCGGACGTCCGACTCGTCGTACACCCGCCGGATCAGCGCGCACCACCTCCGGCCAGCATGGCGCTCCACAGGTCCGCGAACCCCGGCAGCGTCTTGGCGGTGGAGTCGATGTCGTCGACCTCGACGCTCGGGACGACGAGACCGATCACGGCGCCCGCCGTGGCCATGCGATGGTCCGCGTACGCCCGCCAGGGTCCGCCGTGCAACGGCGCCGGCTCGATGATCAGGCCGTCGTCGGTCTCCTCGACGCCACAGCCGAGGGCGCCCAGTTCCGCCGTGAGTGCGGCGAGGCGATCCGTCTCGTGCCCACGCAGATGGGCGATCCCGCGCAGGCGCGAGGGGGACCCGGCCAGGGCCGCCATCGCCGCGACCGTCGGGGTCAGCTCGCCGATGTCGTGCAGGTCCACGTCGACGCCCTCGAGCTTCTCGGGCCCCCGCGCCGTGAGCGACTCGGCAGTGAGCAGCACCTCGGCCCCCATCGATGTGAGGATGTCGCGGAACGCGTCACCGGGCTGCGTCGTCCGGGCGGGCCACCGGGGCACGGTCACCTCACCGCCGGTGACGGCCGCCGCGGCGAGGAACGGGGTCGCGTTGGACAGGTCCGGTTCGACTACACGGTCGACCGGAGCCACGGCCCCGGGGTGCACGCGCCACCGGTTCGGAACGCCCGAGTCCTCGGGAGTCTCCACCTCGATCCCGCTCTCGCGCAGCATCTCCACCGTCATGTCGATGTGAGGCATCGACGGCACCGGGGGACCGACGTGTTCGACGACGAGCCCCTCGTCGAACCGGGCCGCCGAGAGCAGGAGCCCCGACACGAACTGGGACGAGCCGGACGCGTCCAGGCGGACCGTTCCGCCGCGGACCCGTCCCGTGCCGTCGACGACGAACGGCAACCGGTCGCCGTTCACGGGAACACCGAGGGCGCGGAGCGCGTCGAGGATGGTCTGCTGCGGGCGCGAACGGGCGTGCTCGTCGCCGTCGAAGCGCGAGCGACCGGTGGCCAGCGCGGCGACGGGGGGAACGAAGCGCATGACGGTGCCCGCCAGCCCGCAGTCCACGTCACCGCCGCGGCCCGGGCCGGGGGTGACCCGCACCGTCGTCCCGTCGTCGTCGGGGGACTCCACGACGGCACCCAGCGTGCGCAGCGCGTCGATCATCAGATCGGTGTCGCGGCTGCGCAGCGCGCCGGTCACCGTCGACGGTCCGTTCGCGAGCGCCGCGAGGATCAGGGCGCGATTGGTGATCGACTTCGACCCCGGGAGGTCGACGGTCGCACGGACGGGCTGCGGGGCGAGGGGCGCGATCCAGGACGTCACGGTCACAGTCTCTCACTGGCGGACCCGCGGCGGATGTCCGCGACGGTCGCAGCGGTGGCCCGGACGAGATCCTGTGGAGAGAGCTCGATCTCCAGGCCGCGCCGGCCGCCGCTGCAGAAGAGGGTCGGGTGTCCGAGTGCCGAACTGTCGACGACAGTGGGCAGGGGCGCGCGCTGGCCGAGCGGGGAGACGCCCCCCAGCACGTAGCCCGTCGACCGGCGCACGGCCGCCGGATCGGCCATCGACACCTTGCTCGCCCCGAGGGCGGCGGCGACGGACTTGAGGGCGAGCATGTCCGGCACGGGAAGTACCGCGACCCCCAATGAGGAGCCCGTCGACACGACCAGGGTCTTGAACACCCGATCCGCCGACACACCGAGGCGAGCGGAGAGTGCATCGACCGCCTCGTCGCCGTACTGCTCGGTGCCGCGGTCGTGCTCGTAGGTGTGGACGGTGTACTCGATTCCGAGCCTCGACAGCGCCGTCGTCGCGGGAGTAGCCGATCCGGCCATGGCGTCGTGGTCCCTTCCCACCGTGATCACCCGCCCCCGCGAGTACGTCGGGAACGTCGTGATCGGCTGCTGATACCCGACATTCTGGCCGTACTCGCGGAGGCGATCCGGCAGCGGGGGGAACACGACGGCGGCCACGGCTGTTGTACGCAGCATCAGGACGGCGCGCACTGTGCGCCGCCGCTCGACGGAGGAGGGCGTGTGAACGTCGTTGCACCGGAGCGCTCCGGAGCCGAGAGGCTCTCGGCGACGCTGACGAATGTGGTGGTGATCCCATCGGTAAAGTGGAGTCCGGACGACCACGGTGATCTCACCGGTTCCCGGACGTCCGAGGTCGACACCTCGGACGACGGGGCGGTCGCCGCGGGGCACACGAGAGGGGCCAGCGTGACGGATCAGCCACAGACCGAGACCGGCACCACGACGGGCGCTGTCGATCCTGCGATCCTCGAGACCGAGGACGGCATCCGCTCGCGCGAGAACGCGGCAGATCTGACGGCGCGGTTCGAGCGTGACGCGCTCCCGCTGCTCGACCAGCTGTACGGCGCGGCCCTGCGGATGACGCGGAACCCGTCTGATGCCGAGGACCTGGTACAGGAGACGTACGTCAAGGCGTACACGGCGTTCAAGAGTTTCCGTGAGGGCACGAACCTCAAGGCGTGGCTCTACCGCATCCTCACCAACACCTACATCAACTCGTACCGCAAGAAGCAGCGTCAGCCGGCGCAGTACCCGACGGACGAGATCACCGACTGGCAGCTCGCGGCCACCGCGGAGCACTCGTCGACCGGTCTGCGGTCCGCCGAGGTCGAGGCGCTCGACGCCCTGCCCGACGACGACATCAAGGCGGCCCTGCAGGCGCTGCCCGAGGAGTTCCGCATGGCGGTGTACTACGCCGACGTGGAGGGATTCCCGTACAAGGAGATCGCCGAGATCATGGGCACGCCCATCGGCACCGTGATGTCGCGGTTGCACCGCGGCCGCAAGCAACTGCGCAACGAACTGGCGGAGGTCGCTCGCGACCGTGGATTCAACCGGTCCGCCGCGGCGACCGAGGAGGTAGCACGATGAGCGGCAACGAGTTCGAGGACCTGGACTGCTCGGCCGTGATCGCCGACGTGTGGACGTTGCTCGACAACGAGTGCGACGAGGCCAGCAGGCAACGCGTGCAGCGTCACCTCGACAGCTGCGGTTCGTGCCTCGCGCAGTACGGCATCGAGGAGAAGATCAAGTCTCTCGTCGGCCGCAAGTGCGGCGGCGAGCGCGCTCCGGAAGGCCTGCGGGAGCGCCTGACGCTGGAGATCCGGCGTTCGGTGACCATCACCGCCACCGAGGACTGACCGCCGACGCAACGAAGGGCCGGGACGCGATGCGTCCCGGCCCTTCGTGGTGTGGTGCTCGTGATCAGCTGTTGGGGCGCTTGCCGTGGTTGGCTGCATTTCCCTTACGGCTGCGCTTCTTGCGTCCTCGCTTGCCCATGGTGGATCTCCTTCCTGTTCCACCCAGTTTCTCACGTGTGGTTGGCTGTACGACGAGCGGCCGTGCCTCCGGCGTGGTCCGTTCACCGAACGAGTCGACACGCGCGTGCAGACGAGCGGGATGGAACAGGGGAAACGTGATGGCCGAGGACGTCCGAGCCGAGATGGTGTCGACGGTGTTCCAGATCGTCGTCGCCGAGGGTGATCACGTGAACGAGGGCGACGCCGTGGTGGTGCTCGAGTCGATGAAGATGGAGATCCCCGTGCTCGCCGAGTCCGCGGGCACCGTGACGTCCATCGGAGTCGCCGTGGGCGACGTCATCCAACAGGGCGATCTGATCGCCGTCATCTCCTGATCCGGTCACCGCTCTGATCAGCCGACGTTGCACCGGGACAAGGTGATTCGTCGTGTCCACACTGTCCGAGATGCTCGCCGAGCACACCGACCTGCCGGGTACGGCGGTCGATCATCTGCAACGCGTCGTGGGGGAGTGGCAGATCCTCGCGGACATCTCCTTCGCGGATCTGCTGCTCTGGGTGCCCGTCGACCATCCGGGATCGCGTGCGGTGACGTCGTCGGACACGGCGACGGCGGTGTGCGTCGCGCAGTGTCGTCCGACGACGGCCCCCACGGTGATCCCGTCGGACACGGTCGGCGCGGTGGTCGGGGAGACCGAACATCCCGAGGTCGCGGAGTGCCTGCGCACGGCGTCGATCGTGCGCGGCGGTGGTCGTCTCCCCGATGAACAGGGCCCGCCCCACGACGCCGTTCCGGTGCGCGCCGACGGCCGCGTGGTCGCGGTGTTGACGCGTGACTCCGCGCCGGTCTCCGGCCGCCCGCCGAGCCTCTTGGAGGCCGCGTATCGCGACTGCGCCCACCACCTCTCCGACATGATCGCGGAGGGATCGTTCCCCTCACCGTCCGAGAAGACGGACGTCAACTCGAGCCCACGCGTCGGCGACGGCTTCATCCGCCTCGACACCGCCGGAATGGTCACCTACGCGAGCCCCAACGCAGTGTCCGCCTATCACCGGATGGGGTTGACGGCAGATCTGCCCGGCCACGACCTGGCCGCGTCGACCCGGTCGCTCGTCACCGACCCCTTCGACGCGGAGGAGATCGCCGCCACCATCGGAGCGGCCGTCACGTCCGCCGGGGGACGACGCATGGAGGTGGACGCTCGCGGTGCCACCGTGCTGTTACGCACGGTTCCGCTGCGCCCGGCCGGCACGTCCGTGGGTGCTCTGGTGCTGGTCCGGGACGTCACCGAGGTGAAGCGTCGCGATCGCGCGCTGCTGAGCAAGGACGCGACCATCCGCGAGATCCATCACCGAGTCAAGAACAACCTGCAGACCGTCGCTGCTCTGCTGCGTCTGCAGGCTCGACGGACGGACAACGACGAGGCCAAGGTCGCGCTGAGCGAGTCGGTCCGCCGGGTCACCTCCATCGCCCTCGTCCACGACGTGCTGTCGACGTCCGTGGACGAGGTCGTCGACCTCGACGAGGTGGTCGACCGCCTGGTCCCCGTCATGGTCGACATCGGGTCGCTGTCCGCGGACGTCACCGTCGGCCGCGAGGGCAGCCTGGGCGTGTTCCCGGCCGAACGGGCGACTCCGCTGGTCATGGTGCTCACCGAGCTGGTCCAGAACTCGCTCGAGCACGGGTTCGATCCCGGTGCGCGAGGCCGCGTGACCATCGAGTCCCGGCGGTCCTCCCGCATGCTGGAGGTCACCGTGCGTGACGACGGCCGCGGAGTCCCCGACGACTTCGACGCGTCGGCGTCCGACCGACTGGGACTGCAGATCGTCTCGACGCTCGTCACGGTGGAGTTGGGCGGCACCATCAGCGTCGCGGCCGGGCGGGACGGGGGCACCGCCGCCGAGCTTCGCGTCCCGCTCGGACGCCGGGAGCCACGCGGCTGACACGGGCTGCGCATCGGACACACAAAAGGCCCGGCACCATGCGGTGCCGGGCCTGCGTGCGTCTCAGGAACTGTGTCAGACCGCCGAGCGTGCGCGGGTACGCGCGTTGCGACGCTTCAGCGCGCGACGCTCGTCCTCGCTCATGCCGCCCCAGACACCTGCGTCCTGGCCGGACTCGAGAGCCCAGGACAGGCAGTCCGCGGTGACGGGGCACCGGTTGCACACGACCTTGGCATCAGCGATCTGTGCGAGTGCCGGGCCGCTGTTTCCCACCGGGAAGAACAGTTCCGGGTCCTCGTCACGACAGATAGCCTTGTGGCGCCAATCCATCCTCTTACTCCTCACTGAGCGCACGACGGCGCTGTCGAATAACTGATCCTGGACTCACGTCCGGATCGTGGGCTTGTTGTTCTGCAGTTCGCGAGCGCGGCAACCAATGTTTCCGCACTGTTACTTGTGAATGCTTTCACGAACCAAGCAGAAGTCAAGAGATGACGCGGTGCGGGTGGCCAAGCTCACTGGACCCGATTTGGTTTCACACCCGACGTCTGGTACCCGGATCGGGAGATGTGAAACACAGTAGCTTGGCTTACGGGGTATCGCCAGGTAAGGGCGCCACGACGGCGAGGGCGTCCGGTGCTGACGCGAACTCGACCTCGGTGCGTTCGCCGAGGTAGTCACCGTCGACCTGCAGGCCGGTCGGTTCCGTGGAACGCACGCGAATCCATTTCACATCGTCGTCGCGGAGAAGTGCCCGAGAATGCGGACCGGACGTTCCGGACAGCATTTGCACGACCACTCGTAAGGTCGTGAACACCTTCGTGGACCGCATTGCGAATATGCCGAGTCCGCTGTCGAAAGAGGTGCCGGGGTTCGTCCGGACCGGGCGCGCCTCGAGGAACGTCCACGGATCGGAGTTGGTCACGAACGCGAAGTGGACACCCGTCACGGCCTCGCCGGCGTCGGTCTCCACGGTGAGGTGCGGGTCGCGGCGCTTGCGGCGGAAGAACGTGGTGATCGCGGTTCGGACGTAGCGCGAGGGCGTGACCGCCTCGCCGCCCTTGCGGCCTCGATCGATCGCGTCGCACACGTCCGCGTCCCATCCGAGACCGGCGTTGAACAGGAACCACGTCCGGTCGCAGTACCCCAGGCCGATACGCCGGCTCGATCCCGACTCGAGCAGATCGATGAGCTGGTTCGTGGCCTCGACCGGATCCTTCGCGATGCCCAGCGAGCGAGCGAACACGTTGGCGGATCCACCCGGAACGACCGCCAGCAGCGGCACGGGTCCCACGGTGACCGACTGCATGGAGGTCGGGGCCGGAACCCCGAGAAGTCCGTTCACCACCTCGTTCACCGTTCCGTCGCCGCCGTGCACGATCACCAGATCGATACCCGCCCGGCGGGCCTCGGTCGCGAGTTCGCGCGCGTGTCCGCGGTGCGTCGTGTGGAGAACTGTGAGCGACACCCGGCTCGCGAGCGCATGCGCCACCAGGTCTCGGCCGGCGGCCGTGGTGGACGTGGCGTTCGGGTTGACGATGAGGATGGCTCGCACGATCACTCAGAGTAGACGCGAGCGACAGCGGCTCACGACCACCGGCGCGTGACCGTCGGCCACTCCGCGGGTGTGCTCTAGGGTGGCCTGGTGCGTCCGAAGCTGCCCGATTCCGGTGTTCCGGCACCGGTGCGCGCCGCGGGCCTGTTGGTGTCCGTGCAGGGCGCCACGGCGGTCGTGGTGGCCCTCGTCCTGGTCATCCGCGGCGCCGCCGGCGCCGACGAGAGTGTCATCAACGGTTTCGGCACCGCGATCTGGTTCGCGGCACTCGGAGGCGCCGTACTCGCCGGTGGTGTCGCCCTGATCCTCGGGCACCGCTGGGGCCGCGCGATCGCGATCGTCGCCCAGCTGCTCCTGCTCCCGGTGGTCTGGTCGCTCCTCACCGATTCCGGGCGGCCCGTACTGGGCTCGTTGCTCGGCATCGTCGTCGTCGGCGTCCTGGTGTGTCTGTTCAGCGGACCCGCCACGCGGTGGCTGGCGGACGACTACGTCGAGACCGACGACGCCTGAGCGGCCCTCGGACCGAGCACCCTCAGGACCCGAGGCGGGGATCCACGTTGTGGGTGTGGATCTGCCGGTACTCGTGTTCGTACCCCAGCACGGTGAAGCCGGCGGGCGCCAGTGCGAAGCGCTTGCCCTCGGTCACCGGTTGCTCGACCCACCGCGCGATGACCGACCTGGAGAAGTGGCCGTGTCCGACGAGCACGACGTCGCGCTCGGCGAGGGTGGGAACGACGACGGACAGGACGAGATCGGCCCGCGCAGACACGGCGTCGATGGTCTCACCGGACGGTGACGGATGCGTCCAGACGGTCCAGTGCGGCGCGGTCTCCCGGATCTGCGGGGTGGTCAGGCCCTCGTAGTCGCCGTAGTCCCACTCGACCAGCGCGTCCCACACCCGATCGACCGTCAGTCCGGCCAGCTCCGCCGTCCGCAGCGCGCGCGATCGGGGGCTGCTGACCACCAGGGGGCGTTCGAGCCCGAGCGCCGCGATGCGGTCGCCGGCGGCGCGGGCCTGGTCCTCCCCGTCGGCGGTGAGAGCGATGTCCGTCCGGCCGGTGTGCCGACCGCTCGCCGCCCATTCCGTCTGACCGTGGCGGATCAACACCAGTCTGGCGTCGGAGCGCCGCGGCGACGTTCCGGACGCTCCGGACGATGCGGGTGCCGGGTCACGGGGGTCGGGGTCTGCCATGGCCTCGATCATGCTCTCAGGTCGCGCCGCGTCGGTGACGGAGGTCGTCCCGGTGACGGAGGTCTCGCGAAATCCGCTGGTGATCGCCGCCGGTGGGGTGTTTACTTTTCTGGTCCGTTCACGCGACACCCGGCCTCGATGCCGGCGGATACGTATCGAGCCAGGAGTCCTCGCATGACCGATCAGAGCACCGAGCAGAGCGCGCAGGGGTCCCCGAACACCCCCGGGCAGGGTGGTGTCGACACCGGTCAGGGGCTGGACGCGGCCGTCCTCAAGATCGCCGCCGTCATCGTCATCGGCGCCATCATGTCGATCCTCGACGTGACCGTCGTGAGCGTGGCGCTGCCGACCTTCGCCTTCGAGTTCCAGACGTCCTACGCCAACGTCGCCTGGACCATGACCGGCTACACCCTTGCTCTCGCGACCGTCATCCCGCTGACCGGCTGGGCCGCGGACCGGTTCGGAACCAAACGCCTGTACATCCTGGCGCTCATCCTGTTCGTCGCCGGATCCATGCTGTGCAGCGTCGCGTGGGACATCACGTCGCTGATCGTGTTCCGCGTCCTGCAGGGCTTCGGCGGCGGCATGCTCATGCCCCTCGGCATGACGATCCTGACCCGCGCCGCCGGGCCCGAGCGCATCGGACGTGTCATGGCCGTCCTGGGCGTGCCGATGCTGCTCGGTCCGATCGCCGGCCCGATCCTCGGCGGGTGGCTCATCGACGCGGCGAGCTGGCACTGGATCTTCCTGATCAACGTGCCCATCGGCGCCGTGGCGCTGGTCGCCGCATGGGTCATCCTCCCGAAGGACGCACCCGAGCCCTCGCAGTCCTTCGACTTCGTCGGCATGCTGCTGCTGTCGCCGGGCCTCGCGCTCTTCCTGTTCGGCGTCTCCTCCATCCCCGAGACCGGAACGGTGATGTCGGCTCGCGTGCTGGTCTCCGCCGTCGTCGGGCTCGTTCTGGTCGCGGCATTCGTGCGCCACGCCCTGCGGATCGAGCACCCGTTGATCGACCTACGGCTGTTCGCCAACCGTCACCTGTCCGTCGCGGTGATCGCGATGAGCCTGTTCGCCATCGCGTTCTTCGGCGCGGGCCTGATCTTCCCGAGCTACTTCCTGCAGGTCCGCGGGGAGACCACGCTCATGGCCGGCCTGCTGCTCGCCCCGCAGGGGCTCGGGGCGATGGTGTCGATGCCCATCGCCGGGCAGCTCGCCGACAAGATCGGGCCGGGCAAGATCGTGATCACCGGCATGGTGTTCGTGACGCTGGGCATGGCCGTGTTCACGCAGGTGGGGGCCTCGACCTCGTACGTCGTCCTGCTCGGGGCGTTGTTCGTCATGGGGCTCGGACTCGGCGCGACGATGATGCCGATCATGACCGCCGCACTGCAGACGTTGGACGACGCGTCCGTCGCCCGCGGTTCGTCGCTGATGAACATCATCCAGCAGTCGGCCGGGTCGATCGGTACGGCCGTGATCTCGGTGGTGCTCACCAACCAGCTGCTCGACCGGGCAGCCGCGGGACCCGCCATCGCGGCACAGCGTGACCCGGCGATCGCCGAGCAGATCGGACCGAATGCCGTGCAGGCAGGACTGGCACAGGCAGCCGACGCGTTCGGCGGCACCTTCCTGGTGGCCACCATCATCGTCGCGTTCACCTTCGTGCCCGCACTCCTGTTGCCACGCAAGAAGTTCGAGCGCGCAGACCAGGGTGACGCCGTCGCGCGCGGTGCGATGCTGCACTGAGCTCGGCCTCCGTTCCACCCCGTTCGGCCCGGTGCGGCATCCACGCCACGCCGGGCCGAACGTCGCTCGACACCCGGAGTGATGCCAAGATCGTGCTGTGACGACGATCCTGGCAGTGGCCAACCAGAAGGGTGGCGTCGCCAAGACGACCACCGTGGCATCGCTGGGAGCGGCGCTCGTCGCTCTGGGCCGACGAGTACTCGTGGTGGACCTCGACCCGCAGGGAAGTCTGACCTTCTCGCTGGGACACAACCCCGACAAGCTGGAGACCTCGATCCACGAGGTCCTCACCGCCGGGGTTCCCGTGGGCGATGCCGTGCTCGGCACGGACGAGGGTGTCGACCTGCTCCCGGCGACCATCGACCTGGCCGGCGCCGAGGCGCTGTTGCTCATGCGTCCGGGCCGCGAGTACACCCTCAAGCGCGCCCTGGCGCCTCTCCTCGAGAACTACGACGTCATCGTGCTGGACTGCCCGCCCTCACTGGGCGTGCTCACCCTGAACGGGCTGACGGCCGCGACGAGCGTGCTGATCCCGCTGCAGTGCGAGACGCTCGCTCACCGCGGCGTGGGTCAGCTGTTGCGCACGGTCAGCGAGGTCCAGCAGATCACCAACCCCGATCTGACTCTCCTGGGTGCTCTCGCGACCCTGTACGACGCCCGTACCACGCACAGCCGTGACGTCCTCGCGGACGTGTCCGGTCGGTACGACATCCCCGTGCTGGCGCCCCCGATCCCGCGCACCGTGCGGTTCGCGGAGGCGTCGGCGTCCGGCACCTCGGTGATCGCAGGACGCAAGAACAAGGGCGCCCAGGCGTACCGCGACCTCGCCGACAACCTGGCCGCGCACTGGACCGACGGCACACCCCTGGCCACCTACGACGCGGACGCCTGATCGTCACCGTCGTCGAAGATCTCCTCGATGCAGCGTTCGAAGACGCGGGCGATGCGGAAGGCGAGGGGGAGTGACGGGTCGAACCGACCTCGTTCGAGCGAGATGACGGTCTGACGCGAGACCCCCAGCCGATCGGCCAGGTGCTGCTGCGACCATCCGCGCTCACGCCGGAGATCGGGAAGGGTGTTGCGCACCGGGGGCTCAGACCCGCCGTCGCGCGAGCTGGTAGCGCAGACCGAACGATCCCATGGCGACGACGAGGACGAGACCGAGCGCCGGCACGGCGGAGACGTCGGTGCCGGAGATCGCGAGCCCCGCGGTACCGAGGCCGGTGATCAGCAGCAGATCGGTGAACGCGCCGCCGGCCGCGCGGTCGTACCACGCGGACTCCACAGAATGCTCGGGATCGGCCGGTGCCCCGCGGAGGGTGTTCCGGTCGACGAGAACGACCCATGCCAGACCGACGCAGGGCCAGAGACACACCACGAACGCAGCGACAGCGCCGACGACGGGACGCGGTCCGGCACTGTCGGTGAGGACGAGGGCCGCGGCGATCGCGAGTGCGGCAGCCGCTCCGAACGGTGTCGCCGCCCACAGGGCGGGGTAGCGTCCGTCGTCGAATGTCGTTCTACCCCAGCGTGATCGAGAACCGGTGATGTCGTGTCCATCCGTGCCGCCGTGCATCGTCGCCGCCTCGCTGTCAAGTGTGCTTTACAGTGACCGACATCGTGACACGCCAGGTGTGCTCGCCGCCAGTGGATCACCGAATGCGATTCGGCCGACGCTCAGCCCGGGCCGACGATCACCCCAGGGCGACGGTCTCGGCACCGCGGCGTTCGAACACGCTGGTGCCGAGGACGGACAGGGCGACCGGCCCGGTGTACTCGCCGCGGTCCACCGCGATCGTGCGCGAGGCGACGCCGTTCTCCGGGTCCACCACCGCGATACCGCCGGGAACCGGGACGAGGAGCTGCCCGGCCATCACGGCGCCCGCGCCGAGGGTTCCGGCGAGAACCCAGCGCTGGGACAGATCGGACTGCGTGAAGCCGACGGTGTCGGTGCCCGTCCACCAGGAGACGACGGACCCGGTGCGCACGATGTCGGACGCGAGCGTGTCGGTGGACGGTGTGGTGACGTCAGCGGTCACGGCCTGCGCGGAGACGAAGTTGGCGGACCCGTCGAACAGTGCCACCCGAGCGACCTCGCTCCCGGCCGGGGGGAGGTACACCGCGAGGCGATCCCCGACCACCGCGAGGACGCGTGCCGTCGCTGCCTCCGCGGGGACGTCGGCCAGGATGGTCGAGCCGTACACGTCGGGCACCGTGTTGTCCTTGGGCGCCGGGTTCATCGACGTCAGACGAAGACCCTCCTCGCCGGGACACCGTTCCAGCACGGCGAGGCGGGTGCTCGCGGACGCGCTCGACACGAGGTCGCATCCGGTGCGGGGCTGGCTGCGCGGGTTGACCGGGGCGTCGACTCGCCCGTACTCGAGCGTGCGCACGAGGTCGGAGCGCCAGAGCTCGAGTCGCGTGGCGCCGAGTTCGGTCACGTACGTGCCGTCGAACGACAGCCGGACCGGGTCGTCGGCGTCGTTGGTGCGCTGGTCCTCGCGCGCCCCGGTGGACCCGTCGAGCTCGGTCACCTGGCCGCATCCCCGCCCGTCGCGGAACACCGCCACCGCCGCGTCCCACGCCCCCACGACCGAGCAGAGTGCCCGGTCACGCGTGTAGGACCAGGACGGCGAGCCGGTGGCGGGATCGAGTCCGGTCACCGCGTCGTCGGCGGAGACGACGACGGCCCCGCCGACGGTGGTCGGCGCGCCGGTCCCGGTGTCGTCGGCGCGCCAGATCTCCGAGAACGACTCGGGCACCGACAACGCCGACGCCGGGGCGGTGAGGGGCACGTCGGCGACCACCGACGTGGTGCCGCGAGCGTCGCTGCGGAACCAGATCACCGAGGCACCCACCAGGACGACCACGACGATCACCACAGCGGCGATCACGTCGACGCGGGTGCGCCGTTCGGGAGCGAGCACGTCAGGTGAGGGACGGTCAGTCGGACGTACCGGCGGACGACGATGCCTCCGCCGACGCGCCGTTCTCACCGGCGTGCGCCGAGGACCCGGCGGACGACCGGCGACGGCGTCGACGACGGGGCTTGTCCGACGCGGATCCGTCACCGGAGGCCTCGGCGGGACCTGTCGTCGACGAACTGTCCGCGGTGGCGGCGGCGTCGGCGTGGCCCCCGCCGCGGGTGCGGCGACGCGACCGGCTCCGGCGCGACGTGGTGGTCGCTTCGCTGTCCGACGCCTGGTCGGAGTTCTCGCCCCGGCCCGCGCGGGTGTCCGTCTTCTCGGCGGCGGGAGTCTCGGCGCGGCGCTTCGCGATGCTGCCCGTGGTGCCGTGCGGGATGTTCAGTTCCGCGTACAGGTGCTCGGAGCTGGAGTACGTCTCCACCGGGTCGGGGATGTCGAGGCCGAGGGCCTTGTCGATCAGCTGCCAGCGGGGGATGTCGTCCCAGTCGACCAGCGTGACGGCGATACCGGTGCGGCCCGCGCGACCCGTACGTCCGATCCGGTGGACGTAGGTCTTCTCGTCCTCGGGGCACTGGTAGTTGATGACGTGGGTGACGTCGTCGATGTCGATACCGCGCGCCGCGACGTCGGTGGCGACGAGTACGTCGATCTTGCCGGAGCGGAACGCCGCGAGGGACTTCTCGCGGGCGACCTGGCCGAGATCACCGTGGACGGCGCCGACGGAGAATCCGCGTTCGGCGAGATCGTCGGCGACCTTCTGGGCGGTGCGCTTGGTGCGCGTGAAGATCATCGTGGCGCCGCGGCCCTCGGCTTGCAGCACCCGCGCGACCACTTCCGCCTTGTCCAGTGCGTGTGCCCGGTAGACGTGCTGGGCGGTGCGCTCGTGGATCGCGGAGGACTCGGCCTCCTCGGCGCGGATGTGCGTCGGCCGGGTGAGGAACGTGCGGGCGAGCGTGATGATGGGCCCGGGCATGGTCGCCGAGAACAGCATGGTCTGACGCTTCTCGGGCACCATGCTCATGAGGCGCTCGATGTCGGGGAGGAAGCCCAGGTCCAGCATCTCGTCGGCTTCGTCCAGCACGAGCACGCCGACCTTGCCGAGCACGAGGTGGCCCTGCTTGGCCAGGTCGAGAAGACGTCCGGGGGTGCCGACGACGACGTCGACGCCGGTCCGCAGGGTCTCGATCTGGGCCTCGTACGGCCGTCCGCCGTAGATGGACATGACCTTCACGCGGCCGTTGGCCGAGTGCAGGTGCTTCGACGCGTTCTCCAGGTCGGAGGTGACCTGGACGCACAGCTCGCGCGTGGGAACGATGATCAGCGCACGCGGGGTGCCGTCCAGGACCGTGGTGCCCGAGCCGTCGGCCGGACCGGTGGCGAGACGGTGCAGCAGCGGGACGCCGAAGCCGAACGTCTTGCCCATGCCGGTGCGGGCCTGGCCGATGAGGTCGTCGCCCGCGAGTGCCAGGGGAAGCGTGAGTTCCTGGATGGCGAACGTGCGCTCAATGCCGATGTCGGTCAACCCGCGGACGATCTCGGGGTGAACGCCGAGCTCGGCGAAGGTCGGGGGAGTGTGGGTGGTGTCGGTCTGTGTCAGGTCCAGGGTCGCCGAGACGGTGGTCTCCGCCACGTCGTCGGTCTCGTGGTCCACAGTGATCTTGCTCAGTGTTTCGGCCTTTCTCGTCTCTCGCCTCGCACGCACGACGAGGGCCAGGCCGCTCCGCGGCCGGTGTCGAAACCCTCGATTCGTCGACAGGCGCGATCGGGGTCGGCCGCGGATGCGGCGACACGATCGGCGGCAGACACGAATCAGGTGCGCGCACAATGTCGTGAGCACGGCTCCCGATGCTCGCCGCGATCGCCTCCGACGGAGGTGACCACGATGCGTCGGACCGGCGTGCGGACCGTCGAGGTCCCTGGTGCCGGCACCGGTGGAGCGTGCTCGCGGCTCATTCTACCTGGTCGGCACCCGGCGTCGCGGTTCCGCTCGCACGAGCCGTGTCGACGGTAGTCTCGGCAGCCATGCGAACAGATTCGGATCCACAGCACGGCGGGTCCACTCCGAACGTCCCGTCGGGGTCCGACGCGGGCCCTGCGACCGGGGGAACCGTACCGGGTGATCACCCCGGAATCATCAGTCTCCTGGGCGTTCTCGCGTACGGCGAGATCTCTGCCTTCTACCGGTTGGTCGACGACGCTCGAATGGCCCCGACGCTCGGCGATCGCATCGCCATGGCGAGCATGGCCGCCGCCGAGATGAACCACTTCGAGGTGCTCGAGGCGGCCCTCGCGGAGCGCGGGCGGGACGTCCTGTCCGTCACCGAGCCCTTCGCCGCCGCTCTCGACGCGTACCACGCCTCGACGCTGCCCTCGACGTGGATGGAGGTGCTCGTCAAGACGTACGTCGCCGACGGCCTCGCCGCCGATTTCTATCGCGAGATCGCGCACAGCCTCCCGGACGACATCGCCGCCACCGTGCGCGAGGTGCTCGCCGAGACGGGCCACTCGGAGTTCGTCGTCACCGAGGTGATGGCGCGCGTCGCGGCGAGTGCCGCGGACAAGGACCGGTTGATGCTCTGGGGGCGCCGCCTGCTGGGGGAGGCCATCACCCAGGCGCAGTTCGTCCTGGCGCAGCGCGAGGAGCTGACCGAACTGGTGATGACGGCGTCGGGCGATTTCAACGGCATCGTGGCGCTGTTCGACCGCATGCAGGTCCGGCATTCCGAGCGCATGGCGATTCTCGGCCTCGTCTGACCCGTGTCGGTGTTCGCTGTGGGCGTGTGCGTCACGCACTCACCGGCGGCCGGTGCTGCTCTAACCTGAAGTGGACAGCAGGTTCGCGACAACGTTTCGGAGGTCGGCCGTGGAGGTCAAGATCGGGATTTCGGACAGCCCACGGGAATTGGTCATCAACAGCGCGCAGACGCCCGACGAGGTGGAGACCCTGGTCTCGAAGGCCTTCGGCGGCGAGGGTGTGCTGTCGCTGGTGGACGAGAAGGGCCGCAAGTTCCTGGTGCCCGCGGGCAAGCTCGCGTACGTGGAGATCGGTCCGTCCGACAGTCGCCGGGTCGGTTTCGCGTCGTCCGGCACCGCCTGACCGACGCGCCCACCGCGCACGAGAGACGGCCCCGCACCTGCTGGTGCGGGGCCGTCGTGGTTCGTGAGACCAGGGTGCGTCGCCTACTGGGACTGCAGGGGGACGTGCGAGAGACCACCCCAGGCGAGGGTGACGGTGGTGTCCACCGCTTCCTCCTTGGTGATGGGGCGATCCGCCTCGAGCCAGTAGCGGGCGGTGAACTGGCTCGCGCCCACGAGGCCGACGGCGAGGATGCGGGCGCGGTGCGGGTCGAGTCCGGAGTCGTGGCTGACGAGGTCGAACACGGCGTCGACGCAGGCCTCGGTGGCCTGATCGACGCGGCTCTGGACCTGAGGATCGCCCATGAGGTCCGACTCGAACACCAGGCGGAATCCCTGGCTGTCGTTGTCGACGAAATCGTAGAACGCGAGCACGGCGGCCCGGACGCGCTTGTGGTTGTCCGTCGTCGACCGCAGCGCCTGGCGCAGACCCGAGATGAGGCTGTCGACGTAGTTCTGCAGCACCGCGACGTAGAGGTCGAGCTTGCCGGGGAAGTGCTGGTACAGAACAGGTTTGCTGACACCCGCGCATTCCGCGATCTCGTCCATCCCGGCGGCGTGGTACCCGCGGGCGACGAAGATCTCCCCGGCAGCGGCGAGGAGTTGGGCGCGGCGTGCATCACGGGGCAGTCGAGCACTGCGCCGGCCACTCCCGGTTCCGCCCACGGAGGAGCTTCGGTCGGCGACGTCTGTCATGTGTTTCGTGTGTCCCATCCGCCGCGACACCGGTGGACGAGGATCACTCAGACATCGGAACTACGCGGCATGAAAGTTCTTCCGGATCGTGACGACGATACCCCGGCGCGCCGACCGGAGGCCGCAGACGCGTGTGAGAACCTGGATCGGTGAGTGACCGACGGCAACCGCAGAGAGAGCCTGCGACGCGTGACGACCGTGCGCGACGCTCGCATCAGCCTCTGCGCGCCCAGTGGGATCCCACCGCGGTCGATCCCGGACGCACGCGCGCCGCACGTCCGGAGCGCAGCGCCCGGAAGCAGAGCCGGCTGGGGCGGTTCACGTCGACCTACGGTTGGCGCGCCTACGCGATCCCGATTCTCGCGGTGGTGACGGTGCTGGTGGTCGTCGACGCGGTACGGGATCCCGGAACCGCGTCCACGACGGACTCGGCACCCGGATTTCCCGCGCTGAGCAACACGACCGACGACACCGGCATCATCGGTGTCCCGCCGCAGGCCGACGGGAACTTCGCCGAGACGGTGTCCAGCGGCCAGCTGCCCGACGGCGGTCAGTTCGCGGTGCAGGGGGCGGGTACGTGGCGCGTGGTGCCGGGGGTCACCGACCAGGTGGGCCAGGGCACCGAACGCACGTTCACCTACACCGTCGAGATCGAGGACGGCGTGGACACGACGGGCTTCGGCGGTGACGAGTCGTTCGGTCGCCTCGTCGACCAGACTCTCGCCAATCCCAAGAGCTGGACGAACGATCAGCGTTTCGCGTTCCGCCGCGTCGACTCCGGTGATCCGGACTTCCGGGTGTCGCTGACGTCGCAGATGACCATCCGCGACGCGTGTGGGTACGACATCCAGCTCGAGGTGTCCTGCTACAACCCCGGCATCGGCAGGGTGGTGCTCAACGAGCCGCGCTGGGTGCGCGGTGCCGTGGCGTTCCAGGGTGACATCGGGTCGTATCGGCAGTACCAGATCAACCACGAGGTGGGCCACGCGATCGGGTACCAGGCGCACCAGCCCTGCGAGACAGACGGTGGGTTGGCCCCGATCATGATGCAGCAGACCTTCGGCACGGCGAACGACGACATCGCGGTACTCGATCCGGCAGGCGTGGTCCCGATGGACGGCAAGACCTGTCGCTTCAACCCCTGGCCGTACCCCAGGGCCTGACCGGGGAGGTACGAGGAGCGTGACGATCGTCGACCCGGTGGTGGAACCGGGCCCGGAACTGAGCCGCGAGCAGGTCGCTCGGTACAGCCGGCACCTGCTGCTACCCGATGTCGGGGTGCTGGGCCAGCGGCGTCTGCGCAACGCGCGCGTCCTGGTGATCGGCGCCGGCGGCCTGGGTTCGCCCGTGCTGCTGTATCTCGCCTCGGCGGGCGTGGGCACCCTCGGCATCGTCGAGTTCGACGACGTGGACGCCTCCAACCTGCAGCGACAGGTCATCCACGGTGAGGCCGACATCGGTCGTCCGAAGTCGGTCAGCGCCCGCGAGTCGATCCGGGCTGTGGACTCCACCATCGAGGTCCGGCTGCACCAGGTCCGGCTCGAGCCCCGCAACGCGGTGAACCTCTTCCGCCAGTACGACCTGGTGGTGGACGGCACCGACAACTTCGCGACGCGGTACCTCGTCAACGACGCGGCCGCCGTCGCCGGCATCCCGTACGTGTGGGGATCCATCTATCGCTTCGACGGGCAGGTGTCCGTGTTCTGGGACGCCGCACCCGGCGGTCTCGGCGTCGACTACCGAGACCTCTACCCGGATCCGCCCGCGCCGGGCACCGTGCCGTCGTGTTCGGAGGCCGGCGTGCTGGGCGTGCTCTGCGGGGTCGTGGGCTCGATCATGGCGACCGAGGCCGTGAAGCTGGTGACGGGCATGGGCGACACGCTGCTCGGGCGTCTGCTGGTCTACGACGCGCGCACCATGACCTTCCGCACGGTCACCCTGCGCCGGGACCCCGGTCGCGTGCGGGTGTCCGAGGTGGAGGAGGACTACGAGGTGTCCTGCGGTGTTGCCTCGCCCCTGCCGTCGGTGGACTCGGTCGACGGCGACCTCGATCCGACGTCCCTGCGTGCGCTGCTGGACGGCGACACCCCGGTGGCGCTGATCGACGTGCGCGACCCGGTCGAGTGGGACATCGTGCACCTCGACGGCGCGACGCTGATGCCCCTGCCGACGGTGTTGGCCGGCGACGCCGTCGCGTCGCTGCCGACGGACCGGCCGGTGGTGCTCTACTGCAAGACGGGTGTCCGCTCGGCCGAGGCGCTCGCCGTCCTGCGGGCCGCCGGGATCGCCGACGTCCACCACTTGCGCGGCGGACTCGAGGCGTGGGCGCGCGACGTCGACCCCACCGTTCCGACGTACTGACACCGGGTTCCGTGACGCGGGCGGGGACACGCGCTCACCGGGGTCTCCGGACTCGCACCACGGCGGCGGTACGGTGGCCGTCATGACATCGGCGGAACCTCCCCAGCACGTCATCGGCACGTTCGGGCTCCGAGACGTCGCGCCGGTGGCCCTGGGAGCGGACTGGGACGGCGGGTGGCGTCTCGGTGACGTCGTCCTGTCCCCGGTGGCCGATCACGCCCGCGGCGCCTGGTCGGCGAAGGTGCGCGAAACCCTTGCGGTGGAGGGGGTTCGGCTCGCGCGACCGGTGCGGTCGACCGACGGCCGCTACGTCGTGTCCGGGTGGCGCGCGGACACCTACATCGAGGGAGTTCCCGAACCCCGGCACGACGAGGTGGTCTCGCTGGCGACCCGGCTGCACGTCGCGACGTCGCAGCTCGAGAAGCCGCGGTTCCTGACGCAGACGCCGGTCGCGCCGTGGAGTGACGTGGACGTGTTCGTCGCCGCCGATCGTGCTGCGTGGGAACAGGTTCCGTTCCGCTCCGCCCGTGCCGGGGGAGCGGTGGAGCCGACGTCACCGGACGGTGTGCGCAGTGTCGAGGTGATCGGTCAGCTGGCCACCCTGCGTCGGCCGGTGCGCGAGCCCGATCAGCTGGTGCACGGAGATCTGTTCGGCACGGTGCTGTTCGACGGCGTGCAGGCTCCGGGTATCACCGACATCACCCCGTACTGGCGCCCCGCGTCGTGGGCCGCGGCCGTGGTGGTCGTCGACGCGCTCTCCTGGGGCGGCGCGGACGACGGGCTCATCGGCCGCTGGGAGGATCTCCCCGAGTGGCCGCAGATGCTGTTGCGGGCGGTGATGTTCCGCCTCGCGGTGCACGCTCTGCATCCGCGCTCGACCGCCGAGGCGTTCCCCGGTCTGGCTCGTACCGCCGATCTGGTGCGCCTGATCCTCTAGTCGGTCGGCAGTGCGCCGGTGTCCCGATCATCGGCGCCGTCCGCGGCGAGCTCGGTGAAGAAGCAGCGTGCGGCGGTGGCCGCCGCGTCGGCGTCTCCGGACACGACCGCTCGGACCAGGGCCGTGTGCTCCTCGTGGAACGCACGGTCGGAATCGGCGTCGTGGTCGAGGATCGTCTCCTCGATGCTGGGGAGCAGGAAGTCGTAGACCTCCAGGTAGATGCTGTTGTGGCTGGCCGCGACGATGGCGCGGTGCAGGGACACGTCGAGAAGTAGGGCTCGGGTGCGGTCGACGTCCCATAGTGCGGTCCGGTGCGCCAGGGTGTCCTCGAGCACTCGGACGTCCTCGTCGGTCCGACGCTCGGCAGCCAGTGTGGCCGCAGTGATGTCGAGCGCCCGCCGCAGCTCCAGCACGTCGCGTCGCCGCGCGGACGAGAAGTACTTGCCGAGGGCCGACGGCATCTCCGACGACGCGAGCACGTAGGTGCCCGATCCCTGGCGCCGCTCGAGCATGCCCGCGTGCACCAGCGCCTGGACCGCCTCGCGAACGGTGTTGCGCCCCGTGCCGGTCAGCTCGGTCAACTCCGGCTCGGTGGGTATCCGCGTACCGACGGCCCACGTCCCGGACTCGATCTCGCCTCGCAACTGGTCGGTGACCTGCCCGATGAGGCTCTGACGGCGTACGGGTTGCACTTCGATGTCTTTCTCTCGTGTGGTGTCGGTGTCGGCCAGTCTAATAGTCCTTTGCCAGACAGGTCGGATCATCCTATGATTCGTCCCATGACTGCGACCGCCACCACTGCCGAGCCCGGGTCACGCTCGACACTGCAGGGACGGCTCCTGGTGTTCGCGGCGCTCATCCTGTCCGCGTTCACACTCCGGGCGGCGGTCACCTCGGTCTCGCCTCTGTTTCCCCGGATCGGCGACGACCTCGGGTTCGGCGCCGGCGCCATCGGACTCCTCGGGATGCTCCCGACTGCGATGTTCGCGCTGTTCGGCGTGCTCACGCCGGTGATCGCCACTCGTCTCGGACTCGAACGGACGGCACTCGCCGCGGCGGCTCTGACCGGTGTCGGCATCTTCGCGCGGGCGTTCGCCCCCGGGCTCGGGTCGCTGGCGCTGCTCTCCGCGGTCGCCCTCGCCGGTATGGGCATCGGCAACGTGGTCATCCCGCCGCTGGTCAAGCGTTACTTCTCCGACCGGCTCGCCATGATGAGCACCGTTTACATCTGTCTTCTGCAGCTGGGCACCATCGTTCCGTCGCTCACGGCGGTTCCCGTCGCCGACGCGGTCGGGTGGCGGTGGTCGCTCGCGATGTGGGGTGTGGCCGCCGTCGCCGCCGTGGTGCCGTGGACCGCCATCGTGCTGACGCGCCTCACTCGCCCCGCCGCCCCCGCGGTGCGCGGTGCGGAGTCTCCGGCGCAGGACGCCGCCGCGGAGGCCGAGCTCGACGGGCCGCTCACCGAGCCGTCGGCCCGGCCGGTGGCACCGCCCGTCCCGGTCTGGCGCACCTCGCTCGGCTGGGGAATGGCCGGGATGTTCGCGATGACGTCCATGGTCACGTACTCGATGTTGACGTGGCTGCCCTCGCTCCTTGTCGAGGCCGGCATCAGCGAGGGTGCCGCCGGGGCCTCGCTCGGGGTGTTCGCCGCGGTCGGTCTCGCGGGTTCCTTGCTCGCGCCGTCCTTCACCAGTCGGATGATCGACCCCTATCCCATCGTCATCGGCTGCGCGGTCTGCTATCTCGCGGGCTTCGCCGGCCTGCTGTGGGCGCCCGCGACGGGCACGGTGCTGTGGTTGGTGTTGGTCGGTGCAGGTCCGACGACGTTCCCGATGTCGCTCACGCTCATCAATCTGCGCACGCGTACGGCCGTCGGCTCGGCGTCGCTGTCGGGCTTCACGCAGGGAGTCGGGTACACCATCGCCTGCGCCGGCCCCATTCTCTTCGGTGTGCTGCACGAGAACACCGGCGGGTGGGAGTGGTCGTTCGCGTTCCTCACGTGCGGCATCGCCGTGCTGCTGGTCGCCGCCAAGGCCGCCTGCCGTCCGCGCGTCCTCGAGGACGGGCCGACCCGCCAGGCCTGAGCACGACGCCGACCCTCACCGACCCGGAAACACGGACGTGAGGTCAAGTTCACGCACGGGTCACAGCGTGCAGCGCACCCGCAACATGGTTTTCCTATCTTTGGGCTTCCCCAGAGATCAGGAGGCCACTCGTGACCAGCTTGTCGGATACCGGCGCTGCCACGGCGCCCACCGGTGCCCCCGGTTCAGTCGCTCGTAAGCACCACATCACGAACTGGGACGCGGAGGACGTCGAGGCCTGGGAGGCCGGCGGCAAGCACATCGCCCGTCGCAACCTGATCTGGTCCGTCGTCGCGGAGCACGTCGGCTTCTCCATCTGGTCCATCTGGTCCGTGATGGTGCTCTTCATGCCGATGGCGCAGTACGGGATCGACCCGGCCGGGAAGTTCTTCCTGGTGGCCGTGCCGACGTTGGTCGGCGCCATCCTGCGCATTCCGTACACGTTCGCCACCGCGAAGTTCGGCGGCCGCAACTGGACGATCTTCAGCGCCCTCGTGCTGCTGATCCCGACCGTGCTGACGCTCTACTTCATGATGAACCCCGCCTCGTACACGACGTATCTCGTCGTGGCCGCGTTCGCGGGCCTGGGCGGCGGCAACTTCGCCTCCTCGATGACCAACATCAACGCCTTCTATCCCCAGCGCGAGAAGGGGTGGGCTCTCGGACTGAACGCGGGCGGCGGCAACATCGGTGTCCCCGTCATCCAACTCATCGGGCTCCTCGTCATCGCGACGGTGGGCAACACCGCCCCCGAGATCGTGTGCGCCGTCTACCTCGTCCTGATCGCGGTCGCCGCCGTCGGCGCGGCCCTGTACATGGACAACCTGGACAACCAGAAGACCAACGGCCGCTCCATGATCGACGTTCTGCGCTTCTCCGACTCGTGGTGGATCGCGTTCCTCTACATCGGCACGTTCGGGTCGTTCATCGGGTACAGCTTCGCGTTCGGGCAGATCCTGCAGATCAACTTTCTCGCCGGTCTGGCCGACGGGGGCGCGGTCACCCCGGCCATGCAGGCACAGGCCTCCCTGCACGCCGCTCAGATCGCGTTCATCGGCCCGCTCCTCGGTTCCCTGTCCCGACCGATCGGCGGCAAGTTCGCCGACCGCGTCGGCGGCGGCCGCATCACGATGTACACCTTCGTCGCGATGATCTTCTCCGCCGGCATCCTCGTCGCGACGTCGATGACCGACGACGCCACGGCGGGTGCGGCGACCGGGTCGATGATGGTGTTCTACGTCGTCGGCTTCATCCTGCTGTTCGTTCTCTCGGGGCTCGGTAACGGCTCGGTCTACAAGATGATCCCGGCCATCTTCGCGTCGAAGTCGACGTTGCTGGTGGGGATGTCGGCCACGGAGCAGGCCGCGTGGTCCCGTCGGATGTCCGGTGCGCTCATCGGTATCGCCGGAGCGATCGGCGCACTCGGTGGAGTGGGCATCAACCTGGTCCTGCGCGCGTCCTACTCGGGCGCGGAGAAGTCGGCGACGTCCGCCTTCTGGGTCTTCCTCGTCTTCTACGTCCTCTGCGCCGCGGCCACCTGGGCCGTGTACCTCCGTCGATCCGGCGCGCGTACCGCGGACGAGCAGGACGTGGTCACCGTATGACCGTCGCTGCATCCGTGCCAGAGACCCTTCGGCCACCGACCACCCGAGCAGGAACGGCGACGCACTGCCCTTACTGCGGGCTGCAGTGCGCGATGACCGTCACCGGCACGGATGCAGCGAGCGCCGGCATCGAGGCCCGCCAGTTCCCGACCAACAAGGGTGGTCTCTGTCAGAAGGGATGGACCGCCGCCGAGGTGCTGCGAGTGCCCGGCAGGCTCACCACACCACTGGTGCGTGTCGACGGGGAACTCGTCCCGACGACGTGGGACGCCGCACTCGATGCGGTGGCCACGACGCTTCGACGCGTCCGGGCCGAGCACGGCGCCGACGCGGTGGGGATCTTCGGGGCGGGCGGGCTGACCAACGAGAAGTCCTACATGCTCGGCAAGTTCGCCCGTGTCGCGCTGGGCACGTCGAACATCGACTACAACGGGCGGTTCTGCATGTCGTCGGCCGCGGCCGCCGGCAACAAGTCGTTCGGCCTGGACCGAGGACTGCCGTTTCCGTTGGCGGACATCGGTTCCGCGCGGGCCGTGCTGGTACTGGGCGGCAACGTCGCGGAGACGATGCCCCCCTTCGTGCAGCATCTCCGGACGGCCGCCGACGCGGGCGGACTCGTCGTCGCCGACCCCCGGCGCACCGCGACGGTGGACCGGGCGCTGTCCGCCGGGGGAGTGCACCTGCAACTGTCGCCGGGCACCGACCTGGCCCTCGCGCTGGGGCTGGTGCATCTGGCGGTGGTCGAGGGGTACGCCGATCGCGACTACATCGATTCGCGCACCGAGGGTTTCGACGAGTTCTGGACGGCGGCGGCGCAGTGGTGGCCGGAGCGGACCGAGCGCGTCACCGGCGTCCCCGTCGCTCGCCTGCGGGAGACGGTGCGGTTGCTGGCGCAGTCACGGGACGCGGGTACGGGCGCCTACGTGCTCACCGCTCGTGGCGCCGAACAGCACGCGTCCGGAACCGACACGGTCTCGGCCGTCATCGGACTCTCGCTCGTCCTGGGGCTGTGTGGACGACACGGAACCGGATACGGCTGCATCACCGGCCAGGGCAACGGACAGGGCGGACGCGAGCACGGGCAGAAGGCCGACCAGCTTCCCGGGTACCGCAAGATCACCGATCCCGCAGCGCGTGACCACATCTCCGCCCTCTGGGGTATCGAGGAGTCTGCACTCCCGGGTGCGGGACTGAGCGCCTACGAACTGCTCGACGCCCTCGGCACCCCCGGTGGCCCCCGCGCGCTCATGGTGCACGGCTCCAACATCGCCGTCTCGGCCCCGCGGGCCGGTCACGTCGTCGACCGGCTCGCCTCACTCGAGATGCTCGTCGTCACCGACTTCGTGCTCTCCGAGACGGCGGCGATGGCCGACGTCGTGCTGCCGACGCTGCAGTGGGCCGAGGAGGAGGGCACCATGACCTCCCTCGAGGGTCGCATCCTGCGCCGGCGCAGAGCCGTGGACGTTCCCGAGGGCGCGCGCGGGGAGCTCGACATCCTCGCCGATCTCGCCGTTCGCCTGGGCCAACCCGCCGACCGCTTTCCCCGGGAGGCACGCACGGTGTTCGAGGAGTTGCGCCGCGCGTCCCGCGGTGGCATCGCCGACTACTCGGGCGTGACCTACGAGCGTCTCGACGCCGGGGAGGCGTTGCACTGGCCGGTACCGTCGGAGACGCACGGCGGCACACCGAGACTGTTCCTCGATCGTTTCGAGACACCCACCGGGCGAGCACGTTTCGTCACCGTCGACCAGGTCGGGCCCACAGAACCCGCCGACGCCGACTTTCCTCTCCTCGCGACGACGGGGCGGGTGCTCACGCACTACCAGTCCGGTGCGCAGACCCGGCGTGTGCCGTCCCTGTCGGAGGCGGCAGGTCCCATGTTCGTCCAGGTCCACCCGGACACCGCCGGTCGCGCGGGGCTCGAGGACGGCGAGGACGCGGACGTCGTCTCGCGCCGCGGAACGGTCGTCGCCCGCGTGCGGTGCGACGCGTCGATGCGGCTCGACACGGTGTTCCTGCCGTTCCACTTCGCCGATGCAGCGCGCGCCAACCTCGTGACCAACCCGGCGCTCGATCCCACCAGCCGCATGCCCGAGTTCAAGGTCTGCGCGGTGCGTATCGCCGCGCACCGGGTAGGCGCGACGGAAGGGGAGACGGCATGAGTGCACCGCATCGCGTCGTCGTGGTCGGGAACGGCCTCGCCGGTGCCCGGTTGCAGGAGGAGATCCACCGACGCGACGCGGATGCGGCCCGTGTCCAGGTGGTCGTCTACGGCGACGAGAACCACGCCGCGTACAACCGCATCCTGCTCTCCAACGTGGTTGCCGGGCACCTGACACCGAGGGACACCCGGATCAAGCCCGAGAACTGGTGTGAGCGCAACGGTCTGGAGACGCACATCGGTGTCGCCGTCACGTCGATCGATCGCGAGCGCCGCACGATCACGCGCTCGGACGGATACACCGACACCTACGACACGCTCGTCCTCGCCACCGGATCGCGGTCCTTCCTGCCGCCCGCGCCGGGCATGACCGACGCGGACGGTCACCCCGCGGACGGTGTGGTGGCGTTCCGCACTCTCGCCGACTGCGACGCCATCACCGCCGGATCGGGACCCGGTTCCCGCGTCGTCGTGATCGGCGCCGGGCTCCTCGGGATCGAAGCCGCACGCGGCGCCCTCATGCGCGGATCGGACGTCACCATCGTCCATCCCCGCGCGTATCCGATGGAGAGGCAGATGGACGCCGGTGGCGGCGCCGTGCTGACCCGAGTGTTGCGAGAGCTGGGGATGGACGTGGCGCTGGGCGCTCGGGCCGAGGCTCTGCGTACCGCCCCCGACGGCACGCGCGAGCTCGTGTTGTCCGACGGCAGCGCGTTGCCCGCCGACCTGGTCGTCGTCGCGGCCGGGATCCGTCCGAACATCGACCTCGCCGTCGCGGCCGGGCTCGACGTCGACCGTGCTGTCGTCGTCGACGACGACCTGCGCACCTCCGACCCGCACATCCGCGCGATCGGCGAGTGCGCCCAACACCGCGGTGAGGTCTACGGCCTGGTCCAACCCGCCTGGGAGATGGCCGGGGTGGTCGCGGACCAGCTGTGCGGCACCGCCTCCCGCGCCGAGTACCACGGCACGGCGCAGATCACCCGCCTCAAGGCGCACGACGTCGACCTCGCCTCGATGGGCGAGATCGACGTCGACCCGAACGACACCGAGTCCGAGGTCCTGGTCATGAGCGACCCCACCCGCGGCCGGTACGCGAAGGTCGTCGTCCGCAAGGACCGCCTGGTCGGCGCGGTGATGCTCGGCAACCCGGAAGTCGTGGGAACGCTCAGCCAGTACTTCGACGGCGGATCGCTCGTCCCCGTCGACCGGATGACCCTGCTGCTCGGCCACCTCGTCGGTGGACCAACCGAGAGTTCCAACCCGTCGACCATGCCCGACGCGGCCGTGATCTGCCGCTGCAACACCGTCACCAAGAAGCATTTGGTCAGCGCGTGGCGCGACGGTGCCCACACCCCCGAGGCCATGGCCGAGAAGACCCGCGCCACCACCGGTTGCGGGAGCTGCGTGGGCGTCGTCGACGGCCTCTGCGACTGGCTCCACCGAGCAGATCCCGTCCCCGACAGCGGCCGGCCTCCGGCCTTCCCGGTCACAGACGGCCGGCCTCCGGCCTTCCCGGTCACAGACGGCCGGCCTCCGGCCTTCCCGGTCACCGCGTGACCGACCCGAGTCACACCACCCGTTCACCGTTTCCCGAGGAGATTGTCATGACCGACCAGACCGCGCACCGCACAGCCGTGGTGGTGGGACACGGGATGGTGGGCCACCGGTTCGTCGAGGCGCTGCGCGCACGCGACACGGCCGGCGAGTGGTCCGTCACCGTCCTGTGCGAGGAGGCCCTCCCCGCTTACGACCGCGTCGGGCTCTCGTCCTACGTCGGCGCCTGGGACCACAAGGAACTCGCGTTGGCGGGCAACGACTACGTCGGGGACACCGCGGTCACCCTGCGTACCGGCGTGCGGGCCGAGTCGATCGACCGCGACGCTCGGGTTGTCACCACCTCGGACGGCGCGGCGGTGCCGTACGACGCACTGGTCATGGCCACCGGGTCCTACCCGTTCGTCCCGCCCATCGCGGGGCACGACCTCGATCGCTGCTTCGTCTATCGCACGATCGACGATCTGGATCGCATCCGTACCTGCGCCGACGCGGCCGGGCCCGGCGCGGTGGGAGTGGTCGTCGGCGGCGGCCTGCTCGGTCTCGAGGCCGCGAACGCCCTGAAGCAGATGGGCATGACGCCGCACGTGGTCGAGTTCGCGCCGCGACTGATGCCGCTACAGGTCGACGAGGGCGGCGGTGCCGTCCTGGCGAAGCTCGTCACCGAGCTCGGTGTCACCGTGCACGCAGGTGTCGGCACCTCGGCCATCGCCGAGAACGATCACGGCATCAACGTCACCCTGGCGGACGGCAGCGTCATCGACGCCGCCCTGCTGGTGTTCTCGGCGGGTGTCCGCCCGCAGGACGCTCTCGCCCGTACCAGCGGCCTCCCGGTCGGCGAGCGTGGTGGCATCCTCACCGACATCGGATGCCGTACCGAGGATCCCGCGATTTACGCCATCGGCGAGTGTGCGGCCATCGAGGGCCGGTGCTACGGCCTCGTCGCTCCGGGGTACTCCAGCGCGGAGGTCGTCGCCGATCGGCTCGTCGGCGGTACCGCCGAGTTCCCGGGCGCGGACCTCTCGACCAAGCTCAAGCTGCTCGGTGTCGACGTCGCCAGCTTCGGAGACGCGATGGGCGCCACCGAGGGTGCACTCGAGGTGGTGCTCAACGACGCCGCGAAGGGGACCTACGCCAAGCTCGTGCTGTCGGACGACGCGAGGACGTTGCTCGGCGGCATCCTCGTGGGCGACGCGTCGGCGTACGCGACGTTGCGCCCCCTGGTCGGCCGTGAACTCCCGGGCGACCCGGCCGCGCTGATCTCGCCGAGCGGCGAGAAGCTCGGCGCCGGAGCGCTTCCCGACGACGCCGAGGTGTGCTCGTGCAACGGTGTGGACAAGGGGACCATCTGCTCGGCGATCGCCGCGGGCGCCTGCGACATCGCCTCGGTCAAGTCCTGCACCAACGCCGGTACGACGTGCGGTGGCTGCCTCCCCACCATCAAGCAGTTGCTCGCCGCGTCGGGCGTGGTGATGTCGAAGGCTCTGTGTGAGCACTTCTCGCAGTCGAGGCGCGAGCTGTTCGAGATCGTCGCCGGAGCGGGCATCCGCACGTTCTCCGGTCTCATCGCCGCTCACGGCCGCGGCGCGGGCTGCGACATCTGCAAGCCGGTCGTGGCCTCGATCCTGGCGTCCACCTCGTCGGAGCACATCCTCGACGGTGAGCAGGCGGCCCTGCAGGACACCAACGATCACTTCCTCGCCAACATCCAGAAGAACGGCACCTACTCTGTCGTGCCGCGGATGCCGGGTGGGGAGTGCACGCCCGAACAATTGATCGTCATCGGTGAGGTGGCCCGCGACTTCGGTCTGTACACGAAGGTGACGGGCGGTCAGCGCATCGACATGTTCGGCGCGCGCGTGGAACAGCTGCCCGCCATCTGGAAACGACTGGTCGACGCCGGCATGGAATCGGGTCAGGCCTACGGGAAGTCGCTGCGCACCGTGAAGAGTTGCGTCGGTTCCACGTGGTGCCGCTACGGCGTGCAGGATTCCGTGGGCATGGCCGTCGACCTGGAGAAGCGCTATCGGGGTCTACGGTCCCCGCACAAGATCAAGTTCGGTGTGTCCGGCTGCGCCCGCGAATGTGCCGAGGCGCGCGGCAAGGACGTCGGCATCATCGCCACCGAGAGCGGCTGGAACCTGTACGTCGGTGGCAACGGCGGACAGTCACCCAAGCACGCGCAACTCCTCGCGTCGGGACTGGACGACACCACCCTCGTCCGGTACATCGACCGGTACCTCATGTTCTACGTGCGTACGGCGGACCGCCTGCAGCGCACGGCGCCTTGGGTCGAGAGTCTCGAGGGTGGACTCGACCACCTGCGCGCCGTCGTGTGCGAGGACAGCCTGGGGATCGCCGCGGACCTCGAGGCAGCGATGGCGTCACACGTCGAGGGCTACAGGGACGAGTGGCGGGGGGTGTTGGAGGACGAGACCAAGCTGGCGCGCTTCGTCTCCTTCGTCAACGCCCCGGAGGAGTCCGACCCCACCGTCTCGTTCGACGAGTCCGGTGCCCGCAAGGTTCCGGTCCTGATGGGGATGCCGTCCGTTCCGGTCGGATGAGCGGCCGTCGGGAAGACCGGAGGCCGGCCGACATGAGGCCCGACACATGGCCGTAACGGCCGAGTAACACCAGCCCCGTAGAACTGTCCCCAGGGAGGACCACCATGACTGTCATCGACTCATCACCTCGCCAAACCACCACCGTGACCAGGGGCGACACCGACGAGTGGATCACAGCGCTCGCACTCTCGGCACTCACTCCGGGACGGGGAGTTGCCGTGTTGCTGCCCTCCGGCGCGCAGGTGGCGTTGTTCCGCACCGGCGACGAGGAGCTGTTCGCCGTGAGCAACATCGACCCCTTCGGACGGGCCGCCGTGATGTCGCGTGGACTGGTCGGGGACCGCGGCGGCGAGCCGACCGTCGCGTCGCCGTTGCTCAAGCAGGTATTCTCGCTGGTGGACGGCCGTTGCCTCGACGACCCGGACACGACCTTGGCAGTACACGAGGTCAGGGTGATCGACGGCGTCGTCGCAGTGTCCGCCCAGCCCTCGGGCGCATCGACCCAGCCCTCGGGCGCATCGACCCAGCCCTCGGGCGCATCCGTCCGGCCGAGAAGTGGAACGGAGACGACATCCCCGTGATCGATCAGCCGACCTCGTCCGACGCCCCCCTCGCGGGGTTCACCGTGGGTGTCACCGCGGCTCGACGAGCCGACGAGCTGGCCTCGCTGCTGGTGCGGCGCGGAGCGAACGTGGTGCACGCCCCGGCGATCAGGATCATTCCGCTGTCGGACGATGCGGAGCTCGGTCGTCGTACCCGCGAGATCATCGAGGCGCCGCCGGCCGTCACCGTGGCCACCACGGGTATCGGTTTCCGTGGCTGGATGGAGGCCGCCGACGGGTGGGGCGACGCGGAGGAGCTCACCCGCGCCCTCGAAGGCACCCGCATCCTCGCCCGTGGGCCGAAGGCCAAGGGAGCTATCCGCGCAGCCGGTCTGCGTGAGGAGTGGTCACCGGAGTCCGAGTCGTCGGCCGAGGTGCTGGAACATCTGTTGGCGGAGGGCGTGGACGGCGTCCGCGTCGCGGTGCAGTTGCACGGCGCCACCACCGAGTGGGAGCCGGTCCCGGACTTCTGCGAGGTGCTGCGGCAGGCCGGCGCGACGGTCATCCCGGTTCCGGTCTACCGCTGGGTGCAACCCGACGACTCTGCACCGATGGACCGCATGATCGAGGCCGTGCTGTGTGGTGATCTCGATGCGGTGACCTTCACCAGTGCACCCGCCGTGGCCTCGATGTTGATGCGCGCCAAGGAGAACGGTGTGTTGGAACCCATGCTGCAGTCGTTCCGCGATCGGGTACTCGCAGTGTGTGTCGGGCCCGTGACCTCCGCTCCGCTCGACGTGCTGGGCGTTCCCACGACGGCGCCCGCGCGGGCGCGTGTCGGAGCTCTCGTACGCCATGTCGCCGACGAACTGCCGCGTCGAGCGGGCATCGTCCGGGCCGGCGGTCACGAGCTGCGCGTCCTCGGCGCGTGCGTCGTCGTCGACGGCACACCCAAGGCTCTGTCACCCGCGGGCATGGCCTTGCTGAAGACTCTCGCTCGACGTCCCGGGCAGGTGGTCTCGCGCGAGGACCTGCTCGCCGCTCTGCCGGGTGGGGGCGGCGACACCCATGCCGTCGAGACGGCCATGGCGCGAGTGCGGTCCGCGCTCGGCGCACCCAGAGCGATCCAGACCGTCGTCAAGCGGGGATATCGCCTCGCCGTCGACGACAGCGCGGACGACCTGGTCGACTCCGTGTCGAGTGTTCCGGGCGGCGGCCTCGGCCGGACGGGGGAGGCGTCGTGAGTGATCCTCGACTGGTCCTCGTCGCGCACGGCACACGCAACCCCGCCGGCGTCGAGGTGATCGCCGCGCTCGCCGACGCCGTGGCACCGCACGTGGGTCCGGTGCGGGTCGCCTTCGTCGATGTGCTGGGACCCACCCCGTCGGAGGTCCTGCGCGATGTCGACGGTCCCGTCGTGGTCGTGCCCGCCTTCCTGGCCTCGGGCTACCACGTGCACGCGGACGTGCCCCGTGAGATCGCCGAGAGCGGTCACGACGATGTCCACGTGACCCGCGCACTGGGCCCGGATCTCGACCTCGCGCGGGTGCTGCGTGACAGGCTCGAGCAGATCGGATGGACGACCGGCGATCGCGTCGTCCTCGCCGCGGCGGGATCCTCCGACGTGCGGGCCCTCGACGACGTGCACACCGCGGCGGACCAGCTCGCCGCCGTCACCGGATCGGCGGTCACCGTCGCCTACGTCGCCACGGGCGAGCCGCGCGCTGCGGATCTGGTCCCTACTCTGAAGGCCACCGGCGAGAAGGTCTTCGTCGCCTCGTATCTGTTGGCGCCCGGCCTCTTTCACACGAGATTGCAGTCCGCTGGAGCGGACGGCGTCACCGAACCGCTGGGGCTGCACGGGGGAGTGGTGCAGCTGCTCGTCGATCGCTATCGCGAGGGTGTCGACGTCATCTCTGCGGCAGCGGCACGATCTCGACGGGAGCGCCCGGAGTCCGGCCGGCAGTGACGACGGCGATGCCGTCACGGCCCACCAGAGCCGCGAGATGCGCTGTGCGCACCGAGCTCTCGCACCGCCAGGTGCCCGCACCGAGGTAGGACGCGGGCAGTGCCCGGGTGACGTCGCCGGCGTCCACCTCGGCGGCCAGCGTTCCGGTGAGCGGTATCGGGACGGACTGTCCGGTCAAGGCCGCGGCGATGGCGGGGCCGAGCAGCATCACCGTGGTGACGGCGGCATACGGGTTGCCGGGGACACCCAGGACCACGCGATGGTCGGGCAGTTCCGAGACGGATGCGGAACCGCCGGGGCGACAGGCGAGTCCGTCGACGACACGGTGCGCTCCGGCGCGTCGAAGTGCGTCGTCCAGTCGATCCGCGGCGCCGCCGCCGGTCGCGCCGATGATGACGACGACGTCCGGCGGTGCGGAGTCCGCACCGCCGTGGATCGCCGCGTCGAAGGCATCGTCGGTGTCGGCGCAGTGCGCGACGTCGGCGAGTGAGAACCCGCACGACCTCAAGTACGTCGGCATGACCGGCCCGATGGTGTCGCGGATGCGCCCGGCCACCGGCGCGGTGTCGTCGCCGATCTCGTCGCCCGTGAGAACCAGTCGGACGGTCGGGGCGGGGCGCGTCGACGCTCGGCTCACGCCGGCCGACAGCGCGGCCGACACGACGGCGGGGGAGATCACGGTGCCCGCAGGCGCGAGTTCGCTTCCACTGTCCCAGTCCTCGGCGATACTGCGGGCGTCGTCGCGCACGGGTGCGCCGTCCGACCGGTGGAGCAGACCGTCGTCGTCGAGAAGGACGAATTCGTCGCGGACCACGCCCGCCCCGGCCGGAACCGCTGCGCCGGTGGCGATGCGTACCGCATGGCCGGTGTCGAGGACGACGTCGTCGGTGGCGCCGGCGACCACCACGGCGTGGTCGACGTGCCAGGGTCCGTCGCCGCGCACGGCGTAGCCGTCCATCGCGGACGTGACGAAACTCGGAAACGGGCGTGCGGCGATCAGCGGCTCCGCGAGCGTGCCGCCGAGGCTCTCGGCCAGGGACGCGGTACGGGGTGCGATCGCGGTGAGTCTGCTTCCCACGAGGAGACGCGCCACCTCGACGGAGGGGCGTCTCGACGCGGTGCGGGCGGCCGCGAGTGCGGTGGGCGTGTCCACGTCGTCGATGCCGGTGAGGGCCACGGTACCCACGACGTCCGGCAGGGCGTCGCGGATGGACGGGCCGCGCTCGGCGTCCGCCGGACAGCGTTCGAGCGCGGCGGTGACGCCTCGGACGAGGGCGTCGCGACGCCAGGCGCCCACCAGGTACTGGGTGCGACCGGTCGAATCGGTTCCGAACACTGCTCCGACCGTGTTGTCGCGCAGCAGTTCTCGCACGAGCAGTCGGAGCGCCGGCTCGGTGATGTACGGCAGGTCTGCGGACAGGGCCAACACGACGTCGTCGTCCCGTGGACCATCACCGTCGCCGACGGTGATGGCCAGCCCGGCCGACAGCGCACGTACCGGGCCTCCGAACGGAGGGTCCTCTCGGGTGCGGCGGACACGCCTCGGCCCCGGAGGGTCGGCAGTCACGTCGTCCGGTCCGACGACGACGGTGACGGTGCAGAACGACGTCGCGTCCAGTACCCGATCGACGAGGGTGACGCCGTCCACGAGCGCGGTCGGCTTGGCGGTTCCCTGCATCCGTGAGCTGCGTCCGCCGGCGAGTATCAGCGCGTCCGTGCGCGCTGTGCGTCCCGACATGTGACCCACAGTAGTGGAGAAGACGCGGCGGGCTCATCGACCGGTGGTGGACATGGGTCGACTGCGCGGTGGGCCCTCGAGAGAGTGGCGACCGCCGCCCACGACGGCGACGGCGCCGAACCCGATGCTCAGAGTGGACAGGGCCAGAAGTGTTCCGATGACGATCATGGACAGAGTCTCGACCGCCGAGAGGCCTGTCGGAGCAGTCCACTGAACTCGAGTGGACTGTGGCACGATGACGGCATGGCTTCCACTCCGGCACGTCTGCGCGACGGGTTGTCGGCGCGCACACTCGCTTCCGCGATCGACATGACCGCCGTCGCGCGGGACAGTCGATCCCTGTACCTCGGACTCGCGCAGGAACTGCACCGTCTCGTCGAGGAAGGCGCGGTGGCCGCCGATGCCCGCCTGCCCGCGGAACGTGTCCTCGCGTCGGTGCTGGGGGTCAGCCGCGTGACGGTCGCGTCGGCCTATCGCGAACTCCGTGAGCACGGCATCGCGGTGTCGGTGCACGGGGCGGGCACCTTCGTCGTTCCGCGCGGGGACAGTCAGCCGTGGGGCGGCATCCTGCGCGGCACCCGACCGGGCGTGCTCGAGTTCGTCAACGCCGCACCGCCGGCCTCGGCCCTGTTGGGACCCGCGTACGGCGCTGCTGCCCGCGCGTTGAGCACGACGGGCCTGCACGTCGGCTACGTGCCCACCGGCGTGGGCCGACTGCGCGAGGCGATCGCCCGCTACTACTCCGCCCGCGGCCTCCCCACCACCGCCGACCAGATTCTCGTGACCGCGGGCGCCAGCGATGCGTTGCACGCTGTGATCGACACCTTCGTCGAACAGGGCAATCGCGTGCTGACCGAGCACCCGACCTACCCGGGTGCCATCGACATGGTGCGAGCCGTGGGCGGCAAGTGCGTTCCGGTGGCCATCGATCCGGATGATCCCGACACGTTCGTGGAGAACATGGACAGGGCTGCGCGGCAACATGATCCGGTACTGGCCTACCTGATGCCGGACCACTCCAACCCGTCCGGAGCGGTGTTGCCCGAGACGTCCCGGCGTCGGCTCGCCGCCACGCTGCATCGGCACGCCGTGGTGACCGTGGTGGACGAGGCGTCGGCCGACCTCCGTCTCGACGGCGACGCCGAGGTCGAGCCGTTCGGCGCACCGGTCCCGGACAGCGCCTGCATCACGGTCGGATCGTTGAGCAAGACCGTCTGGGGCGGGCTGCGGGTGGGGTGGGTGCGCGCGGACACGGTGCACCTGGCGCGCGTGGCCATGACGTACGCGAGGCGGCAGCTCTCGGTGTCGATGATGGATCAGTACACGGCCGTGGAACTGTTCGGCGAGTACGACGCGGTGGTGGCGCACCGCGCCGATCAGCTGCGGGCGGGTCGCGACACGGCGATGGCGGCCGTGACGCGGTCGCTGCCTGGCTGGACCTTCCACCGGCCGCGCGGCGGACTGTCGCTGTGGTGCACGCTGCCCTCGGGTGTTCGGTCCACGGACCTGGTGGAATCGGCCCGCGGGCGCGGACTGCTGCTCGCCCCCGGGTCACGCTTCGGGACGGGCTACGCCTTCGACGAGTGCCAGCGCATCCCGTTCTCCCGCAGCCCCGAGGAGATCGAGGACGCGGTCGCCGTCCTCGCGGAACTGGTGGGAGCGGGAGTCGATGCCGGGCCACGTGAGAGCGTTCCGTCCCACGCCGTCCCCGAAGCGATGGTGTGACACTCGATCAGGGCTCGTGGCGGTACCGGACCGACGCCAGAGCGATGCGGCCGTCGACGGACGACACCCCCTCCTCGGCCAACGCCGCGAGCTGACGTGTCGCGAGGTGGGGAGCCGGGCGGCCGTCGGCACGGATGACCCGGTGCCACGGTAGATCGGAGGAGTCCGTCCGCATGATCCAGGCGACGATGCGTGGGCTGGGCAGTCCGACGACCCGGGCGATGTCGCCGTATGTGGTGACACTGCCCGCGGGGACTGCGGCCACGACGGCGCGCACGGTCTCGACCTGCTCGTCGGTGATACGGCTCACGACGTCGTCACGCGTCGGATCATCTCGTCGACCAGAGCTGCCGATTCGGGCCCCTTCGCCTGCGGCACCATGTGGTCGCAGTCCAGGTCGACGATCCGCACGTCCGGCGACGAGCGGACGAGTGCGTCCCGGAACTCCGGTGTGAGGTACGGCGGGTCCACCCGCGCGGCGCGCACGACGGTGACCGGAATGTCACTGGGCGGCAGCACGAACGGGCGTGCGAGCTCGCCCCACGATGCGACGACGGCGGCCGTCGACGTCCGCCATCGCACCCGCCCGCTCTCGGTGTCCACCAGGTGCTCGGCGATCTCCTCGTCGACGAGAGCCGGGTCGACGTCGGACCACGCGCCGTGGATCTTCTCCGAGCGGGCCTCCGCGGCATCGGTGTAGTCGTCGTACAGCACCGTCGACTGCGCCGTCTCCAGCATCGAGTCCGGCGGCAGGCCGATGGCGGGATCGAGCAGCACCAGTCCCGCGACGAGCGACGGGAACGACCGCGCGAGATGGATCGCGAGCGCACCCCCGTAGGAGTGGCCGACCACGACGACGGGCCCGGCCGAGTGGGCCCGCAGGACGGCGGCCAGCCGATCGACCTGGCGCTCGATCGACCACGGCGGAGTCCACGGCGCCCTCCCGTGACCCACCAGGTCCGGAGCAACGACGCGGGCCCGGGGCAGGTGCTCGCTCCATCGATGCCAGCGCCTGCCGTGGCCGGTCATGCCATGGATCGCCAGGACCACAGGTCCGGACGCCGGGCCGTACACGGCGACGTCCTCGGCATCCGTCGTGGGGAACATGGAACCGGAGGTCGTCGGCATGGGGTCTCCTGCGCGGTCGAGTGTCGACGCGGTGGCGGAACCGAGTCGGAGTCGGAGATGGGGCTGTGTGGGAAATGGGGCTGTGTCGGAGATGGGGCTGTGTGGGAAATGGGGCTGTGTCGGAGATGGGGCGGTGTCGGACTCCCATGATGCAATGCGCCTCATGAACGACGACGGCGCGGGCACCACCGGAGACGCAGCTGTCACCCGTGGCGGTATCCGGCTGGTGCGCCGGACGCACCGTGTCGCGCAGGTGCGTACGTGGCCGCAGGAGTGTGCGCCGCTGGTCGCGCCGAGCGAGCTCGGCGACTCCCGGCCGTGGCAGGTTCTGGGCGGTCCGGGCACCGGGAAGACCGCGCTCGTCGCCGATGTGGCGGTGGCGCGGATGACGGCGCCGGGAAGCGATCCGGAGTCGGTCCTGGTGCTCACGCACTCGCGTCAGGCGGCCGTCGACATGCGCGAGCAGATCACCGCCGGGCTGTTGGGCGTGTCCTCCGAGCCTCGAGCGACACGCGAGCCCCTCGTGCGCACGGTGCACTCGTACGCCTTCGCCGTGCTGCGGCTGCAGGCGTCCGCCTACGGTAATCCGCCGCCGCGTCTCCTCACCAACGCGGAACAGGACTCCGTGATCCGCGAGATGCTCCGCGGTGAGATCGCGGACGGCGCCGCCCGCTGGCCGGAACGCGTGCGCCCGGCGCTCGGACTGGTGGGCTTCGCGTCCGAGCTCCGTGATCTCGTTCTGCGCGCCGCGGAACGCGGGCTCGGTCCGGAGGACCTGATCGCCTGGGGGCGGAAGCACTCTCGGCCCGAGTGGGTCGCTGCGGGCAAGTTCGCCGCACAGTACGAACAGGCGATGCTGCTCCGAGGATCGGTCGGCGTCGAAACTCCGGAGGCCACATCGCCCGGGCTGGATGCGGCCGAGCTCGTGGGTGCAGCGCTCACGGCGTTCGCGACGGATCCGGACCTGCTCGTCTCCGAACGTCGCCGCATCCGGCACGTGCTGGTGGACGATGCCCAGCACCTCGATCCGCAGGCGGCTCAACTGGTGCGGCTGATCTCGGCCGGTGCGGCGTCCACCGTCGTGGCCGGCGATCCCGATCAGGCGGTCTTCTCCTTCCGCGGCGCGGACGCGCACTTCCTCGCCGATCTGGACGACGGGCACGGTGGCCGTCGTGTCGTGTTGTCCCGCAACCACCGTTCGGACTCCGGTGTCGGCTCGGTGCAGCGGGCGATCACCGCGCATCTGTCCGGTCGGGTCGCACACCGCGTCGGCACGCAGTTCCGGGACGACAGGGCGGAGCATCACAGAGCGGAGGACGAGCACCGGTCCGCGGAGGAGGAGACCCGCGCGGTTCCGCCGGTACGGGTGGTCATCGCGTCCTCGACGGCGAAGGAGGCCACCGCCATCGCCGACACGTTCCGGCGCGCGCATCTCGCCGACGGGGTGCCCTGGTCGGAGATGGCCGTCGTCGTCCGCTCCGTTCCGCGGTCGCTGCCGTCCCTGCGTCGCGCGCTGCACGCCGCGGGGGTGCCGGTGGTGTCGTCCGCCACGGCCGTGCCTCTGCATCGGCACCGTGGTGCGGCTGCCCTGCTGCTCGCGATGCGCGCGGTCGCCGCGGCCCGGTGCGCACCCGAGCGGTCGGCAGCGGTGTTCTCCGACGACGCTGCGTTGGCGTTGCTCGAAGGTCCCATCGGAGGGGCGGATCCGCTCGCCGTCCGCAGACTGCGGCGCGGACTGCGGCGGGGCGACCTGGCCGAGGGCGGCGAGCGGGACTCGTCCGTGCTGCTGCGCGCCGCGATGATCGGCTCCTCGGTCGACCCGCTCGTCGCACGTCTGTCCGACGTCGAGAAGGCGCCGCTCACCCGTGTCCGTGCCGTGGTCACGGCCATCGCGAAGGCGGTGGGCCCGGCCGGCCGTCGCGTCGAGGACGCGCTCTGGGCCGGATGGCGGGCCACCAGGCTCGAACGACGGTGGGTGGCGTCGTCCGCCCGCGGTGGGCCCCTGGGCGTGCAGGCCGATCGAGATCTGGACAGCGTCGTCGCGTTGTTCGACGCCGCGGCCGCGTACGTCGACGCACTTCCGCGCGGCACCCTGGAGGGGTTCGTCGAGTACGTCACCGACCAGGAGGTTCCCGTGGGCGACGGGCGGCGTCCCGCGCTCGTTCCCGACGCGGTGCGCATTCTGAGTGCCCACGCCGCGGTCGGGCGCGAGTGGGACGTCGTCGCGGTGGCGGGAGTGCAGGAGGGACTGTGGCCCGCGCTGCGCCCCCGCGGATCGCTGCTCGGGGTCGAGGCCCTGGTCGATCTCGCCGCGGGTGTCTCCGACGGCGATCGCGAGTTGGACGATCGGGTCTCGCGGACCGCGCCGTTGCTCGCGGAGGAGCGTCGCCTGTTCCTGGTGGCGTGCAGCCGCGCACGGTCGAGCCTGCTCGTCACTGCTGTCGACTCGGTGACCGGTGGCGCGGACACCGTGCGGTCGAGGTTCGTGGACGACCTGCTCGTGTCCGATGCCGTGCGGTACTCGGACGTCGACGAGAGCGACCCCGGTGCCGGCCCCACCGCGCCTCTCGGCCGGGTGCTCGCGTTGCCCGCTCTGGTCGCCGAGCTGCGTGCGGTCGTGTGCGACCGTCGTGTCGCGGAGAACGACCCCGACCGCCATGCGCGTGCCGCACGGCACCTGGCGCGACTGGCAGGGGAAGGGGTGCGCGGCGCCCACCCGGACGAGTGGTACGGGCTGTCCGGAACCAGTACCGAGGTGCCGCTGTGGGATCCGGCGGACGGGCCGGTGTCGTTGTCGCCGTCCACGGTGGAGGTGCTCACCGCGTGCCCGCTGCGGTGGGCGCTGGAACGCAACGGGGGCACCGACGGCGACACCGTGCACGCGGTCACCGGAACGCTGGTGCACACGCTGGTGCAGGCAGTGGCCGGTCGGGTGCCGCCGGACGAGGTGCGCAGGGAGCTGGAGAAAGCCTGGGTGGCAGTCGATCTCGGCTCTGCGTGGTTCTCGCGCAAGGAGCTCGCACGTACCGCCACCATGATCGAGACGTTCCAGGAGTGGATGTCACGCTCGCGCGGCGAGTTGACGGAGGCCGGTGTCGAGGTGCCGGTGGACGGGGTGTTGGAACCGCGCACGCCGGACGAGCCCGCCGTCGCGCTGCGCGGACGGATCGATCGGCTCGAACGCGATCCCGACGGACGCCCCGTGGTCGTCGACGTCAAGACCGGTAAGAACGCGGCGACGGCCGCGGCGACGGCCGAGCACGCGCAGCTCGCGACGTATCAGGTGGCCCTCGCCGCCGGTGCGGTCGAGGGCGAACCGGCCGGCAGTCCCGGCGGCGGGCGGTTGGTCTACGTCGCCAAGCCGCACACCAGGACAGGTGCCACCGAACGAGCCCAGGCAGCACTCACGGGGGAGACCCTCGAGCAGTGGCGCACCGTCGTCGTGGACGCGGCGCGTGCCACGCGGGGTCCGGTGTTCGAGGCTCGCGTCAACGACGGCTGTCGGCACTGCCCGATAGCGTCGTCCTGCCCGGCACAGGACAGAGGCAGGCAGGTGACCGAAGGATGAGAGACGTGGCCCGAGTGAGCCCCGCCGAGGTCGCCGTCGCTCTCGGCCAGTTTCCGCCCACCGACGAGCAGTCGGAGATCATCGCGGCTCCGCGCGGTCCGTTGCTGGTCGTCGCGGGCGCCGGCGCCGGCAAGACGGAGACCATGGCGGCGCGCGTCGTCTGGATGGTGGCCAACGGTCTGGTCCGGCCGGAGGAGGTGCTGGGACTGACCTTCACGCGCAAGGCCGCCCAGCAGCTCACCACGCGCATTCGCCAACGGCTCGCGCGATTGGCCGGGTCCGACCTGCTGCGGCGTCTCGATCCGTCCGGCGAGCTGCAGCGCACCGTCCTGTCGGGTGAGCCCGAGGTGAGCACGTACCACTCGTACGCGGGTCGGCTGCTCCAACGCCACGGCATGGTGCTGCCGCTCGAGCCGTCCACGACCCTCGTGTCGGAGACCGAACTGTGGCAGCTGGCCCACCGCGTGGTGGCCGCGTGGGACGGCGACGTCCCACTGGACCGGGCACCGGCGTCGATCACGGAATCCGTACTCGCCCTGTCCGGTCAGCTCGCCGAGCATCTGGTCGAGCCGGTCGATCTGAGAGAGGCCCACACCGAGCTCGAGAAGCTGATCCACCACCTGCCACCCGGCCCGAAGCAGAAGAGCGGCGGTCCCACCAAGGATCTGCTGGGCATCCTCCAGGTGCAGGAACAACGCCTCGATCTGCTGCCGTTGGTGGCGCGGCTCCACGAGGTGATGACCCGTGACGGACTCCTCGACTTCGGGCGGCAGATGTCGCTGGCGGCCCGTGTCGCGGCGGACCATCCGGACGTGGGCCGCGACGAGCGCACGCGATGCCGTCTGGTGCTGCTCGACGAGTACCAGGACACCGGTCACGCGCAGCGAGTTCTGCTGTCCTCGCTGTTCGGGGGTGGCCGTGACTCCACTCTGACGGTGACAGCCGTCGGCGACCCGATGCAGTCGATCTACGGTTGGCGCGGTGCGTCCGCCGCCAACCTGCCCCGGTTCGGTACCGACTTCCCGCGTTCGGCGCGCTACCCGGCCCCCGTGCGTCAGTTGTCGACCAGCTGGCGCAACCCACCCGAGGCGCTCGCGTTGGCCAACGCGGTGGCTGCCCCGTTGCGCATGCGGGGTGTCGCGGTGGACGAGCTGCGAGCGCGTCCCGGCGCGGTTCCCGGCGATGTCCGGCTCGCGCTGACCACCACGGTGGACGACGAGCGTCGGTGGATCGCCGAGGCGATCGCGCAGGAGTACCGCACGGCGCGGGAGGACGGGCGCACTCCGCCCACCGCGGCGGTCCTGGTGCGGCGCAACGCCGATGCGGGGCCGATGGCCGAGGTTCTGCGCGGTGCAGGCCTGCCGGTCGAGGTCGTCGGACTCGGAGGGCTGCTCCGGACGCCCGAGGTCGCCGACCTCGTGGCGATGCTGCGGCTGGTGAGCGACCCGCTGGCCGGCAGCGCCGCCATGCGCGTTCTCACCGGTTCACGCTGGCAACTGGGTGCCGCCGATCTGCGTGCCCTGTGGAGGCGCGCGCGGGAGATCGCAGCACACACCGGCCGAGGGCGGACGGGTACGGTCACCGACGCCGAGGAGTTGGGGCGCGCGCTCGAGGACGGCATGCCAGGGGAGCGATCGGAACAGTCCGGGCTGGTGGACGCTCTGGCAGATCCGGGCGATCCGTCGCGCTACTCCGAGGCGGGACATCGACGCATTCTCGCCCTCGGCGGGGAACTGCAGTCACTGCGCCACCGGCTCGGTCAGCCGCTTCCCGATCTGGTCGCCGACGTCGAGCGAGTGCTCGGGATCGACGTGGAGGCGGGGGCACGTCGCCCGTCGGGGGACGCGGGCGGCCGCGAGCATCTCGACGCCTTCGCCGAGGTGGTCGCGGAGTACGGCGACCAGCAGACGGCGACGCTCACCGGACTGCTGTCCTTCCTGTCCGCCGCCGAGTCCGTGGAGGACGGCCTCGCGCCCGGCGAGGTCGACGTCGACCCGCACCGGGTGCAGGTGCTCACCGTGCACTCCGCCAAGGGTTTGGAGTGGGAGGTCGTGGCGGTACCGCACGTCTGCGAGACCGTGTTCCCGTCCACGAGGTCGTCTGCGTCCTGGTTGGGCTCGGTGGCCGAGCTACCGCCGTCCCTGCGCGGTGACAGAGCGATTCCGGGCGACGACGCCGGGGGCGTCCCCGTTCTCGATCTCGAGGGCGCGACTCACCGCGGCGACATCGCCGATGCCGTCACCGATCACAAGGCAGCGCTCGCGCGTCGCCGACTCGACGAGGACCGACGGTTGTTCTACGTCGCTCTCACGCGCACCGAGCGGGTGCTGCTGGTCTCGGCGCACCACTGGGCTCCCGGAGCCTCGACGCCGAAGGGTCCGTCATCCTTCCTCGCCGAGCTGCACGGCCTCGTCGAGAGCACCTCGGCAACCGGCGGCGCGAAGATCGGGACCGTGCAGCACTGGGAACCCACTCCGCCGGACGGCGCCGACAACCCCTACGCGACGGTCGAACTGACGGCACTCTGGCCGGCCGATCCGCTGGGTGCCCGCCGTGAGGACGTGATCATGGGGTCCGCAGCCGTGCGCGCCGCACTCGTCGAGTCGGCATCGGCGGGATCGGTGGAGGACTCGCTGTCCGAGAAATCGGAGGACGACGATCCCGACGGGTGGGCGCGTGACGTCGAACTGCTTCTCGCCGAACGGGATGCGGTGTCGCGGCCGGGAACCGACGTCGTCGTGCCCGACACGATGTCGGTGAGCCAGGTGGTCCACCTCGTCGCGGATCCGGACGCCCTGGCGTCGACGCTGCGGCGACCGGTCCCGTTCGCACCCAATCCCTTGGCGCGTCGCGGCACCGCGTTCCACGCCTGGGTCGAACGGCGCTTCGGAGCGACCCGTCTGCTCGATCTGGACGAGCTGCCCGGCGCGGCGGACGGCGCCTCGGCCGCCGACACGGACCTCGAAGAACTGCAGCGTGCGTTCGACGCGTCACCCTGGGCGTTGCGCAGTCCCGTCGAGGTGGAGGTGCCGTTCGAGACGTCGGTCGGTGGAGTCGTGCTGCGGGGCCGGATGGACGCGGTGTTCGCGGACTCCGACGGTGGCTGGACGGTGGTGGACTGGAAGACCGGCGCGCAGCCGACACCGGCCGAGGAGCGTGCAGTGGCGATCCAGCTCGCCGCCTACCGTCTCGCCTGGGCCGAGCTGATGTCGGCGACCCGCTCCGAGCCGGTGCCGCTCACCATGGTGCGGGCGGCCTTCCACTACGTGCGATCGGGAGTCACCGTGGCTCCGGAGGATCTCCCGGACGCGGAACGGTTGGCGGAGATCATCTCCACGGCGGGCGCGGACCCGACGACGTGATCAACGCGCGTCGCGGTACACCTTCCAGGACTGCGTGATCAGCGGGATCTGCAGCGGCAGTCGAGCCACGACACCCACCTTCATCGCGGTCGAGGTCTTCTCGCTCTGCAACCACGACGCGGCCATCTGCAGGTTGGCCGGGAACACGGCGACGAAGAAGACGGCGGCCGCGGCGCCGGTCAGGCGACGAGTGCCGGGAACGATCAGTCCGGCCGCCAGTCCGAGCTCCGCCACTCCCGACACGTACGTGTACGTCCGCGGCGATCCGGGGAGCACGTGCGGCACCTGGGAATCGAACGGCGCCGGTGTGACGAAGTGCAGGACACCGGCTCCGCCGAGGAGGACCGCGAGCCGCTGCGCCGCCGTGTCCGCCGCCCGTCGGCGCGACGGACGTCGAACGGAATCGAGCAGCGGCAGGGTACGGAGCGTCATGGTCGCAGCCTGCACCATCGTCTGCTCGTTGCCAACAGGACGGTGGGGCACCGGAGTTCTGCAGCGACTGCTGGGGGTCGGCGGCTCGACGCTCCGATACAGTCACGGCAGCCGACGAGGCGGATCGACGACCACGAGCGACGGACGAGGACCACATTCATGGCAGGACGGTTGCGGAATCGGCTGCTGAACACCGACACCGGACTCACTGATCGCCCGGACTTCGCACTGGTGGGTGTCCTGCGGATCCCCGAGTTCGAGCAGAGCCCCTGGCGGGCGATCTACCAGCGCATCCTCATCGCACTCACCACGCTCTTCGTGGCCGCCATGGTCGTCTACGTCGACCGGGACGGGTACGCCGACAATCAGGACAACCAGCTGTCCTTCCTGGACGCGTTCTATTACACGACCGTGTCGCTGTCGACCACCGGCTACGGCGACATCGCGCCCATCACCCCGTCCGCGCGCCTGGTGAACATCCTGGTCATCACGCCGCTACGCGTCTTCTTCCTGATCCTGCTCGTCGGCACCACCCTGTCAGTGCTCACCGAACGTTCGCGCCAGGCGTTCAAGATTCAGCGATGGAGGCGCAACGTGCGCAATCACACCGTGGTCGTCGGGTACGGCACGAAGGGTCGCACCGCGATCGCCGCGATGCTGGGAGACGGGGTGTCGGCCTCGGACATCGTGGTCGTCGACACCGATCAGTCGTCCCTGGACGCGGCGAGCAACCTGGGCCTGGTGACCGTGCAGGGTTCGGCCACACGGTCGGACGTCCTGCGCCTGACCGGTGCCCAGTACGCCGCGTCGATCATCGTCGCGACCAACCGGGACGACACCGCGGTGCTGGTGACGCTCACGGCGCGGGAGATCGCGCCCAAGGCGAAGATCGTGGCCGCGGTGCGTGAGGCGGAGAACGTGCATCTCCTGCGTCAGTCGGGCGCCGATTCCGTGGTGGTCTCCTCGGAGACCGCCGGGCGACTGCTGGGCATCGCGACGACCACGCCGAGCGTCGTGGAGATGATGGAGGATCTGCTGACGCCCGAGGCGGGCTTCGCGATCGCCGAGCGTGAGGTCGAACGCGACGAGATCGGCGGATCGCCCCGCCACCTGTCCGACATCGTGCTCGGTGTGGTCCGCGACGGTCGACTGGTGCGTGTCGGTTCACCCGAGGTCGATGCGATCGAGGCGGACGACAGACTGCTCTACATCCGACGCGTCTCCAACTGACCAGCCGTACTGCGGTGCACCGGATCTGCCACTGTCGGACCCGGTCAGTAGGGTCGTGACGTGTCCTTCCGACTTCTGTCCGAGCCCATGCTCTCGCGTTCCCCGATCGACCGCGCCGAGGAACTCCGTCGCGACGACGCGGCACTCGCCGCAGGGTGGCCCACCGCGCGGTTGTTGCGGGTGGACAGCCAGGGTCGCGTACCGGTCGAGGACGGACGGGTGGCCCTCGTTCCGGCCGTCGACACGGCCGACTCGCCGCCGGGGGACGCGGTTTTCCTGGGAATCGTCGACGACCACCATGTCTGGGCGGTCGCCGTCTCCGCACTCGCCGGCGAGGTGACGGACCTGCGGTCGTTCGGTGACGTTCTCACGGAGTCCTCGGCAGGACTGGTCGTGACGGCGGTGGCGTTGTTGAACTGGCACCGGTCAGCGGCGTTCAGTGCCCGCGACGGATCACCGACCGTGCTCTCGTCGGCCGGGTGGTCCCGCACCAGCACCCTCACGGGCCACGAGGAATGGCCTCGGTCCGACCCGGCGATCATCGTCCTCGTGCACGACGGGGCGGACCGTGTCCTCCTCGCTCGCCAGCCGATGTGGCCGGAGCGCCGGATGTCGGTGCTCGCCGGTTTCGTGGAGGCGGGGGAGTCGCTCGAGACATGCGTGGGCCGCGAGGTGGGCGAGGAGGTCGGCCTCGACGTGTCCGAGATCACCTACCTCGGCAGTCAGCCCTGGCCGTTCCCGCGCTCAGTGATGATCGGGTTCGCGGCTCGCGCGGACGCTGCGCAACCGCTGTCGTTCAACGACGGTGAGATCGCGGAGGCGCGGTGGTTCACCCGTGACGAGGTACGCACCGCCCTCGCCGCCGGGGACTGGAGCGCCTCGGAGGACGCTCCGCTCCTGCTTCCGGGAAGCATCTCCATCGCCCGCGCGATGCTGGAGTCGTGGGCGGCGCTCCAGTCCTGACGAACGCGAACGCCGACGGCTCAGTTCAGGCCGATGGCCTTCTTGACCTGCGCGAGGCTGGGGTTCGTCGCGGTGGACCCGTCGGCGAACTTCAGAGTCGGCACGACGTGATTCCCGTTGTTGACGCTCCCGACGAACTCCGCGGACGCGGGATCCTTCTCGATGTCGATCTCCGTGTAGGCGATGCCGTTCTCGTCGAGCTGTGTCTTGAGGCGCCGGCAGTAGCCGCACCAAGTCGTCGAGTACATCGTCACTGCGGGTACGTGGGCTGCGTCGTTCTGCTGTGCTGTGGTCACGCAACTCTCAACGCGGAGTCACCGACGGTTGTTCCGATCGGACGGTGGGCGCGCCTGCGGTGTCGGTGCGGGCTGACATGATGACCACGTGAACGACAGGGATGCGGTGGAGGGTCTCGACCCCGAACAGTCGGCCGCCGTGCTCGCTCCGCGAGGCCCCGTGTGTGTGCTCGCGGGTGCAGGAACCGGCAAGACCAGGACGATCACCCGTCGCATCGCCCACCTCGTCGCGGACGGGCACGTCAAGCCGAGTCAGGTCCTCGCCGTCACGTTCACCGCGCGGGCTGCGGGGGAGATGCGCGAACGGCTCCGCGTCCTCGGTATCCGAGGGCAGTCGTCCGACGGGCAGGTGCAGGCGCGCACGTTCCACGCCGCCGCGATGCGGCAGCTCAAGTACTTCTGGCCACAGGTCGTGGGAAACACGGACTGGCGTCTGCTCGACCGCAAGTTCGGTGTCGTCGGGCAGGCCGCCTCCGCTGCCGGCGTCTCGACGTCCACCGACAGTGTCCGTGACCTCGCGGGTGAGATCGAGTGGGCCAAGGCCTCGCTGATCGCGCCCGAGGACTATCCTGCCGCCGCCGCACGGCTGCACCGCGACACCCCGACCGACGCGGATCGTGTCGCCGCGGTCTACGAGGGTTACGAGGAACTCAAGAACCGTGACCCCGACGCGGTGCTCCTCGACTTCGACGATCTGCTGCTGCACACTGCGGCAGCGCTCGAGAACAGCCCGTCCGTCGCGCAGGAGTTCCGCGAGCGGTACCGGTGCTTCGTCGTGGACGAATACCAGGACGTCACTCCGCTCCAGCAGCGTGTGCTGGACGCCTGGCTGGGCGATCGGGACGACCTGACGGTGGTCGGCGACGCCAACCAGACCATCTACTCCTTCACCGGCGCGACGCCGCGGTTCCTGCTCGACTTCTCGCGGCGGTTCCCGGAGGCGACGGTGGTGCGCCTGGAGCGCGACTACCGGTCCACTCCGGAGGTCGTCGGGCTCGCCAACAAGGTCATCGGCGCGGCGAAGGGCCGCATCGCCGGCACACGGCTCCAGCTCATCGGGCAGCGCGCGGCGGGACCGGACCCGACCTTCGTGGAGTACGACGACGAGGTGTCGGAGGCGGCGGGTGTCGCGCGCACCATTCAACGGTTGATCCGTACCGGCACGGCGCCGTCCGAGATCGCTGTGCTCTATCGCATCAACGCTCATTCCGAGGCGCACGAGAAGGCGCTGACGGATCTGGCGATCCCGTATCAGATCCGCGGCGGCGAGAGTTTCTTCCAGCGGCAGGACGTCCGGTCGGCCGTCGCCGCCGTACGGTCGAGTGCGGCCCGTGACGACCTGCCGTCCGACGCGCGCAGCGGGGCCGGCCTGCCTCGGCTCGTGGAAGCGGTGTTGGCTCCCCTGGGACTGTCGGCGACGGAACCCAACGGTGCTCAGGCGCGGGAGAAGTGGGCTGCGTTGCGGGCTCTCGTCGCGCTGACCGAGGATCTCGTCGTCCAGGTACCCGATCTCGATCTCGAGGGACTGGTGCGTGAGTTCGCGATGCGCGCGGAGGCTCGGCACCCTCCGGTGGTGGAGGGGGTGACGCTGGCGTCACTGCACGCCGCGAAGGGACTCGAATGGGACGCGGTCTTCCTCGTCGGTCTCACCGACGGCACTCTGCCCATCAGTCACGCTCTGGGAGACAACAACTCGTCACCCGACGAGGCCGCGGTGGAGGAGGAGCGTCGACTGTTGTACGTGGGTGTGACGCGCGCCCGGGAGCACCTCGAACTGTCCTGGGCGCTGGCCCGCAACGAGGGCGGTCGCAAGTCGCGCCGGCGTTCGCGGTTCCTGGTAGACCTGGTTCCCGAGTCGTCGCCCGCGTCGCGTATCGCCACACCCACCGTCCACAAGAAGCGGCCGGTCTGCCGAGTGTGCGGTAAGCCCGTCATCGGCACGGTGGCCACCATGCTCGGCCGGTGTGAGAACTGCCCGTCCGACGTCGACATCGCCCTGCTCGAATCGCTGCGGACCTGGCGGTCGGAGACATCGAAGGCGCTCAAGGTTCCGGCCTACGTGGTCTTCAGCGACAACACGCTGACCGCCATCGCGGAGCAACGGCCACGCGACGATCGCGGACTCGTCGCGATCCCGGGTATCGGGGCGAAGAAGCTCGAGCGGTTCGGAGCCGACGTGCTGGCGCTCGTCGACGCCCGTCTCTCCGCCACCGAGTGACCGTATCGCCGCAGGTCGAAAATGGGTTGTGCGGTCTGAGGCAGCCGTTTACTGTGTATTTCGTACCGCGCGCCCAGTGAGGGTTTCCGGTGCGTGACCTGCTCGATTCCGACTCGCCGCCGAAGGAGGTGTCACCCGTGGAGATCTACACCACCGCAACGCTTCTGCAGCAGAAGTCTGCCGTCTGCAGCACCGGCATGAACAAAGCCGGAGCAGGCGCAGTCGCCGAAGCAATCGCACTGAGCACGACCGGTTTCGGAGTGGCACCCTTGCCGCGCCGTCACCGCGAGCGCTGGGCGCATCGCGCATCCGTGGGCACCGGAGTCGATCGGGACATCACTCGATAGGCACCGCACAGCATTCCTTCGTCGAAGGCCACGGATTCGCACCTGCGAACCGTGGCCTTCGTCGTGGGACACCCCTCGACGCCGTTCACGGATCTCGCCACATCTGTCGAGTTCGACACCACCGTGAATCGCAGCAGAAGAGGAGAACGACGTGTCACCCGCCACCACCCGGACGACATGCCGCACCGACGACACCACGACCGACCGGTCCGTGGCCACCATCGACGACTTCGTCGCAGATCAGTTGCCGTGCCGCCGAGCCGATCCGGATCTCTGGTTCGCCGAGTCGCCCGACCGTCTCGAACGCGCCAAGCAGTTGTGCGCACACTGCCCCATCAGGTCGGGGTGCCTCGACGCGGCGCTCGACCGTGCCGAGCCGTGGGGAGTGTGGGGCGGCGAGATCTTCGATCAGGGAGTCGTCATCGCGCGCAAGCGGTCTCGCGGCCGTCCCCGCAAGAACCCGGTCACACCCGCACCGTCCGTCGTCTGTGCTTGACGGTCTGTGCGGGTGTCGCCCGGCTATTCGGCGAACCCGGGCATCCACTCGGTGAGAATCGCCATGTACGGGGCATTCGCGTCGAGCTGGGCGCAGATGCCCACCGATCCCAGAAGAACACGGAAGATCACCGCGTACCGCGGCGGCAGATTGAGGGACCGGGCCGTGCGGAACTGCGGGCCGTTGAAGTCCGCGGCCTTGCCGGCCGTGCCCTGCAACCACTGTCGAGTGAAGTGGAACGACTCCGTCTTGATCGGATCGGTGAAGGGGCGGAGGTAGTCGGCTATCTCTCGCTCGGTGACCTCGCGTCCGGGAATCACGAATCCCGTCTCGCGCAACAGTTCCGTCAGCTCCTCGAACTCCTCGTCGCGCGAGAGTCGCACCATACGACCGAGTTCCGGGGGCAGGCCGTCGGGGAGAGTGAGGCACGCACCGAAGTCGATGACGCCGAGTCTGCCGTCGGCGAGCAACTTGAAGTTCCCGGGGTGCGGATCGCCGTGGATGCGCCGGACGCGCTCCGCCGATTCGAAGTGGAAGCGAGCCAGGTTCTCGCCGGCGGTGTTGCGCTGCTCTGCGGTTCCGGTGGCGATGATCGAGGAGAGGGACGTTCCTTCCATCCACTCCGTGATGACCACCTTGGGAGCACTCGCGACGACACGAGGCACGGCGAATCTGTCGTCCCCGTCGTAGACCGCGGCGAAGGCACGTTGATTCTCGCCTTCGATGCGGTAGTCGAGTTCCTCCTCCGTGCGTGCCGACATCTCGTCGAGGACAGCCTTCACGTCTGTACCCGGCACGATGGTGCCGAGAATGCCGACGAAGCGCGACAGCGTCTTGAGATCGGCCTTCAGCGCCTCGTCGGCACCCGGGTACTGGATCTTCACCGCGACGTCGCGACCGTCGGACCAGGTCGCTCGGTGTACCTGCCCGATGGAGGCCGACGCGGTGGCCGTGTCGTCGAAATCGGAGATGCGCGAGCGCCACCCGGTGCCGAGCTGCTGGTCCATCACCCGGTGGACCGTCGCGATCGGCATCGGGGGCGCTTCGGCCTGCAGTTTGGTCAGCGCTTCGCGGTACGGTTCCGCCATCTCCTCGGGTACGGCCGCCTCCATGACGCTGAGGGCCTGACCCAACTTCATCGCTCCACCCTTGAGCTCGCCGAGGACGGCGAACATCTGCTGGGCGGCCTTGGCGCTCAGTTCGGCGTCGATCTCCGCGCGATTTCCGCCCGCGAGTTTGCGTCCGAAGCCCATCGCTGCGCGGCCTGCCATCCCGAGGGGGATGCTGGCCAGCTTGGCTGTCCGGGCGGAACTGCTGCGGGGGATGTCGGGCATGACTCCATCATGGCTGACGATCGGCCGACGCGCCGCGAGCGGTCGAGACCCGTACGCGTATCCGTGACACGTCACACCGTCCGTCACCGACGAGCGCAGGTGCACAACAGGTGACGCGGCCATCGTCGACGGCGGGTGGCCGCGGCGACGAGGTCCACCTCCAAGCTGTGCCCGACAGTCATCGGTGCGGGGGAGTCCGCACGCGCGTCGAGGAACTCGGTGACCTGCGCGACTGCGAACGCCGCGGTGGCGGCGATGGTGGCGCCGCTCGCGGACCCGACGGTGCCGAGGAGCTGCGCGGCGAGGTGCGGCCATTCCCGGTCGTAATCGCATCGTGTCAGCTCGACGCACTCCAGGCAGGGCGTGTGTCCGGGCAGGACTAGCGGACCCACCACGCCGACGCCGTCGCGCAGCCGCACCGGAAGGTGCGGGATCCCGTCGTCCATGAGCACTCGGGCGACTTCAGGGGCGCAGAGCACGGTGTCCGCCACGACAACGCAGTCGACGTCCGCGTGTCTGTGGGGGAGTGACACGTGTCGGCGCTGGACGCGGCCCGTCGGGGACAACCCGATGGACACCGCATCCGACAGGGGACCGCGTCCCAGAACGAGGACCGTGCGGACGGCGGACGACCGCGGACGACGACGTCCGAGAACGCCCAGCCGTTCGAGTTCGGCCTGCACCGCGGTGAGCACTGCCGCGTCGACGCCGAGTTCGGCTGCGCGCCAATACACGTCGGGTATCGACCGTCGTCCGTCCAGGAGACGCAGGACCGAGGCCATGGCGGCCGGTGTCACGCCCTCCGGCGGGGTGAGGACCACGCGGCGCTCGGGATGCCAGCCGACCTGCAGCCGACCGTCGCGGCGCACGAGGAGCGTGACCGACTCGGCCAGGTGCGGAAGGCCGTCCCGCTCGGCGCGCGTGCGGGCGATCTCGGGCGAGCTCGCGTGGCGTGTCTGCGTCATGCGCAGACGATGGCACGCACCACACCGCGGACACGGGTGTCCGGCACCGTTTGTCCACAGGCGTACGGCGCTCCGACCTGCGACGCAGTCACGCGGGCGACGAGAAGACCCAGGTCGGCGGAATCAGACGGGGGTGGGGCCCTCGTCGTCTCCCTCGGCCTTCTTCTCGGCCGCGCGCTTGCGCTCGAACTCCTCGAGCTGCGCGATGGGGTCGTCGAAGGAACCGGTGTCCCCGCCCACGATGCGGTCGATGAAGGACGACGAGTCGTCGAGGTCCGCGGTGTCGGGCAGCAGATCGGGGTGGGCCCACACACCGTCGCGGCCGTCGATACCCGCCGCGTCGGTCAGTCGTCGCCACAGATCGGCTGCTTCGCGCACCTTGCGCGGTCGCAATTCGAGGCCGATGAGCGTCGCAAAGGTCTGCTCGGCCGGGCCGCCGGACGCGCGACGGCGCCGCATCGTCTCCGACAGCGCGGACGCTCCCGGAAGCCGCTCGCCCAGGGCGGTGGTCACCACTGTGTCCACCCACCCCTCGACCAGGGCCAGCAGTGTCTCGAGGCGTTCGAGAGCCGCCTTCTGCTCGGGAGTCGTCTGCGGCTCGAACGCGCCCTGCTGGAGGATCTTCTCCAGCTGGCTCGGATCGGTCAGCGCGGACGGATCGATGCCGCGTGCCGCCTCCTCGATGGCACCGAAGTCCATCCGGATGCCACGCGCGTACTCCTCGACAGTGGCCAGAACGCGCTGACGCAGCCACGGCACGTGCGAGTAGAGACGGTGGTGGGCGACTTCGCGCGCGGCGAGGAACACGAGTACCTCGCGCTCGGGCAGTTCGGTGCCCTCGCTGAACACCGCGACGGCGTCGGGAAGCAGTGCCGCAGTGTCCGAGGGGCCGAGCGGCAGGCCGATGTCGGTCGAGGTGAGGACCTCCTTGGCGAGCTGGCCCAGGGCCTGGCCCAGCTGAGAGCCGAACGCCATGCCGCCCATCTGACCGAGCATGCCGATCATCGGACCGACCATCTGTTGCGCCTCCGGCGGCAACGCGGAGGTCCACATGCCGGAGATCTGCTCGGCGACGGGATCACACAACCGCTTCCACGTGTCGAGCGTGTTGTCCAACCATTCCTGCGGAGTCCACGCCTCGGTGCGCACCGCACCGGCGGGGAGGATGGTGGCCTCGTCGAGCCACTGTTCCGCCAGGTGCGCCGCGTCGACGACGGCGGACTTCGATCCTTCCCGCACGGGGGTGGTCGACCCGATCTGCTGGAGGGCCAGCTTCTTCGCAAGGTCGTAGTTCACCGGTCCGGCCGTGGCACCGGATCCCATCCCGCTGAACATCTGGCCCATCTGCGTGAACATCTGGCCGAGCGCCGCCGGATCGAAACCCTCGGCGCCGAAACCGAATCCACCGGCACCACCTCCGGGCGTGCCGGAGCCGCCGCTCGACCCCTCGTTCTTGTCCGGGTCGTCGTCGGAATTGGAGAATCCGAAAGGCGTGTTGGTCATGGTTCAACGGTACAAGCCGAACACGGGTTCGGCGGCGATGCCGAGTGCGCCGAGCGCGAACACACCGACGCCGCGGGCGACGTCGACGCGTCTCCCCGACAGCGGTGACGGTGTCGTTCTCTACTGTGGTGACGTGAATCGAAGGATCGCGACGCTCCTGGTCGCTCTGTTGCCGGTGGTCGTCCTCGGAGTTCTGGGATCTGCGGTCACTGTTCCGTTCGCGGCCCTCGGGCCCGGACCGACGTTCGACACCCTCGGTGAGGTGGACGGCAAGCCCGTCGTGGACGTCCAGGGCACCGAGGTCGATCGGCCGTCCGGCCACCTGAACATGACGACGGTGGCGGTGCGGGACGAGTTGACGGTGTTCGACGCCCTCGGCCTGTGGCTCAGCGGCAGGCAGGGGCTGGTCCCGCGCGACGAGATCTACCCGCCCGATCGCAGCCGAGAAGAGGTCGAGAACGCCAACCAGGCGGACTTCGCGCAATCCGAGGACAGTGCGGAACTCGCGGCTCTCGATCACCTCGGACTGCCCACGGTGCTCACGGTCGCGCAGATCGGCGACGACAGCCCCGCGGCGGGCGTCCTCGAGGAGGGCGACCGGGTGACCGCGATCGACGGCGCGCCCGTGTCCACTGTGGCCGACGTCCAGAAGGCTGTCGGTGCCGTGAATCCCGGCACGACCATCTCGGTGGACGTCACGCGCGACGGCGCGACGACGACGGAGAACGTCACCGTCGCCGCCCGTCCGGACGACGCCGAGCGCGGCTATCTCGGCATCACCCCGGAGGAGACACCGGACGTGCCGTTCACCGTGGAGTTCAATCTCGCCGACGTCGGCGGCCCGTCCGCCGGACTGATGTTCTCGCTGGCGGTGGTGGACAAGCTCAGTCCCGGCGACCTCAGCGGTGGCGCCTTCGTCGCCGGCACGGGAACGATCGACGCCGACGGCGCGGTGGGTCCCATCGGGGGAATTCCGTACAAGTTGGTCGCCGCTCGCGAGGCCGGCGCGACGATATTCCTCGTTCCCGCGGACAACTGCGCCGAGGCGGCGCCGCGGACGCCGGAGGGGCTACGCCTGGTGAAAGTCACGAGCCTGGACGATGCGATCGGGTCGCTCGACGCTCTGGCCGATGGGGGAGACGCCCCGTCCTGCTCGTGACGATTCGGGTGCGAACGCTAGTAGTCCTCGTCCTCGGGATCCGCGTCGAGCGTGGCGTGGAGTGCCGCGACGACGTTGGGCGCCAAGTTCTCGTACGTCAGTAGCTCCGGCGCCTCGTCGAAACTGCTGTCGTCCTCGTTCTCGGGACGCAGCTGCAGCAGGGCGATGGACGGACCGTCCCGGAGCACGGCGACGATGAGCCGCCCGTCGCGCCGGTCGGGGTGCTCCTCGGCCGTGAGGCGCGCGGCCTGGTCCGCCGCGTCGCGATCAGCCAGGAGCGGAGCAAGGGCGCTGTCGAGATCCGACTCCGCCTCGGGCGGCAGAACGACGATCTCCTCGACCAGTGCGCACCCGGCGACGGAGGCCGGCCAGGTGGTCGTGCCGAGGAACTCGTCGAGCGCGTGCGATCCGCCCGCGACGTCGGCGGGCAACCGCTCCTGGGCGACAGGTGTCAGGTCGGCGCCGTCCTCGAGCTGGTCGAGGAGGCTGGGCTCCGCGGCCGCCAGATCCTCGGTCGGGACCAACGCGAACAACTGAGGCCCCTGGTCCCACCCGCCGGCGTCCACGTAGTCGACGACCTCGCGCACACAGCGGGCGAGGGCGCGCTCGGCGCGGGCGTCCCCGGATTCGGGATCGAACCACTCGCTCCCGGTCACGATGCATCCTCGTTGTCACTCACCGCTCCATCCTCGCATCGAGGGCTAGAGTCGTGGACGTCGCCACGGCGGGACACTCCGCGTTCGAGGGTGTCCGTACAGTGGTCGAAAACGGACATGTGGTGTCGTCACGGTGGTGTCACGAGGCGACGGCGCGCGAGATCTTGGAGTGTGGCACGTGGGCATGAGGCCCCCAACCGGTTTACCGTCGTTGTCGAGACGGAGCCGTACGTTACTGGTCCTGGCGTTGGTTCTGGCCGCGCTGTTGCTCATCGGTCCCCGGTTGGTGGACACGTACACGGACTGGTTGTGGTTCGGGGAGGTCGGCTTCCGCAACGTCTTCACGACGGTGCTCCTCACTCGCGTGATCACGTTCCTCGTCATCGCTCTGCTGGTGGGCGGCACGGTGTTCGGTGCTCTGACCGTCGCCTACCGGTCGCGCCCGGTCTTCGTGCCCACTGCCGGCCCGAACGATCCCATCGCTCGCTACCGCACCACCGTCATGTCGCGTCTGCGCGTGTTCGGCATCGGCATCCCGGTCGTCATCGGTCTGCTCTCCGGCCTTGTCGCACAGGGCAACTGGGTCACGGTGCAGATGTTCCTGCACGGTGGGTCCTTCGGAGTGCAGGATCCTCAGTTCAACCTGGACGTCGGCTTCTACGCCTTCGATCTGCCGTTCTACCGGTCGATCCTCAACTGGCTCTTCGTCGCCGTCGTCATCGCCTTCTTCGCGGCACTGGTCACGCACTACATCTTCGGCGGCCTGCGTCTGAGCGGCCGCGAGGGTGCGCTGACCAAGTCGGCGCGCATCCAGTTGGCCGTGCTCGCCGGAACGTTCGTCGTCCTCAAGGCGGTGGCGTACTGGTTCGATCGCTACGCACTGCTGTCGAGCAGCCGTAAAGAGCCCACGTTCACGGGCCCCGGCTTCACCGACATCAACGCCGTCCTACCCGCGAAACTCATCCTGCTGGCCATCGCCGTCATCTGTGCGGGTGCCTTCTTCGCGGCGATCTTCCTACGCGATCTGCGGATCCCGGCACTCGCCACCGCGCTTCTCGTCCTGTCGTCGATTCTCGTCGGTGCCGTCTGGCCGCTGGTCGTCGAGCAGTTCTCGGTGCGCCCCAACGCTGCCGACAAGGAGCGGGCGTACATCGAACGGAACATCGAGGCCACTCGAGATGCCTATGGCATCACGGACGAGAAGGTGACGTACGAGGACTATTCGGGAGACGGCACAGCGTCTCCGCGTGACGTTCCGGCGGATCAGACCACCATCGCCAACACCCGTCTGCTGGATCCGAACGTGCTCTCTCGCACTTTCACTCAGCAGCAGCAGCTGAAGAACTTCTACGGATTCCCGTCCACATTGGACGTCGATCGGTACGAGATCGACGGTGAACTGCAGGATTACATCGTCGCGGCACGAGAGCTGGAACCAGCCAGCCTGTCCGGGAACCAAACCGACTGGATCAACCGCCACACCGTCTACACCCACGGGAACGGCTTCGTCGCCGCACCGGCGAACAGGGTCAACGCGGCAGTGCAGGAGGGATCTGCTGGAGACTCGAACAGCAACTCGGGATACCCGATCTACACGGTCAGCGACCTCGCGTCGCAGGCCGCGGGTGATCAGGTCATTCCGGTGGAGCAGCCGCGCATCTACTACGGCGAGGTCATCGCGTCGTCCAACCCCGACTACGCCATCGTCGGTGGCAGCGAGGGCTCGGAGGGCCGCGAGTACGACACCGACACCTCCCGCTACACCTACACCGGTTCGGGTGGCGTCAGCATCGGCAACTGGTTCAACCGATTGGCGTTCGCGGCGAAGTACACCGAGCGCAACATCCTCTTCTCGGGCGCCATCGGCGACGACTCGAAGATCATCTTCAACCGCGATCCCCGTGAGCGCGTGCAGAAGGTCGCACCGTGGCTGACTGCCGACGGCAATTCCTACCCGGCCGTGGTCGGTGGGAAGATCGTCTGGATCGTCGACGCGTACACCACTCTCGACCAGTACCCCTACGCACAGCGCAGTTCGCTCGAGGGACTGGTGCAGGACAGCATCGACGCCAACACTGGTCGATTGCTCCCGCGTGACGAGGTGTCCTACATCCGTAACTCGGTGAAGGCCACCGTCGACGCCTACGACGGGTCGGTGAACCTGTACCAGGTGGACGACAACGATCCCGTCCTCGCAGCGTGGATGGGCGCGTTCCCGGGTGCAGTCCAGCCCGAGTCGGCCATCTCCGATGAGTTGCGTCAGCACTTCCGCTACCCCGAGGACCTGTTCAAGGTTCAGCGCGAGATGCTCGCCAAGTACCACGTCAACGATCCCGGCGAGTTCTTCACCAACAACGCGTTCTGGTCGGTTCCCAGCGACCCGACCATCGAGGGTGGCACCAACCTCAACCAGCCGCCGTACTACGTCCTGATCGGTGATCCGGACACGGGGCAACCGTCGTTCAGGCTGACCAGCGCCATGGTGGGCTTCAACCGCGAACTGTTGTCGGCATACATCTCGGTCAAGTCCGATCCTGACGGCTACGGCGAGTTCACGGTGTTGCAGTTGCCCACCGCAACGCAGACTCAGGGGCCGCAACAGGCCCAGAACTCGATGATCTCGGACACCCGAGTGGCGTCCGACCGGACACTTCTCCAACAGTCCAACCGCATCCAGTACGGCAATCTGCTGACGCTGCCCATCGCCAACGGCGGAATCCTGTACGTCGAGCCGCTGTACACCGAGCGCAACACGACGAATACGTCGACGTTCCCGCAGCTGTCCCGCGTTCTCGTGAGCTATCGCGAGCCCGGCGCTGGTGGCGGTGTCCGTGTCGGGTACTCACCGACACTGGCTGGTGCACTGGAGCAGGTGTTCGGTGCCGAGACCGGAAACGTTGCCACGGCTCCGGGCGGCGACGCGGCTACTCCTCAGGCAGAGGAGGAGGTCGGTTCACCGAACTTGGGGAACACGGGCTCAGCTCCGACTCAGGGTCAGGGGACCCCGGCACCGTCCACTCCTTCGACGAGTGCACCTGCGCCCGCTGACCGGGGTGCGGCGGTGACCAATCTGGATGCCGCGTTGGAAGCAGTGCGGACCGCGCAGCAGTCGGGAGACTTCGCCCAGCTCGGTACCGCGTTCGACAACCTGCAGCGCGCGATCGACCAGTACAACAGCACGGGCGGATAGCCGGCCCCGCTCCACGCGACGCCCCGCCCTCGACTCATGAGGGCGGGGCGTTGCTGTGTGGTGGCTCGGCTGGGCGCACTCGCTGTGGTGGGCGCACACCCTTTCCGGCCGGCTGCTGGGGGTGCGCGGTTCGTGCTCGGGGTGTGCACACGCTGTGTAGTGCCGGTGCGTAGTGGGTCGATGAAGGGCGCACCGATGCAGCCGGCCGAGCGCACACCCGTCGTGGCGGGCGCACACCCTTTCCAGCCGGCTGCTGGGGGTGTGCGGTTCGCGGAAGGGGTGTGCACACCCGCATCGCCGTCTACGCGGTGCAGTAAAGCGAGCCTGAGGCCGACCGTCGCCGCGGGATCTGACAGATCTCAGTGCCCCGTGCAGTGCTGTTGCGTCATCGCTCGACAACCAGGCGCTGTCGCTGCCGTCCGAGCGCACACCCGTTGTGGTGGGCGCACACCCTTTCCAGTCAGCTGCTGGGGGTGTGCGGTTCATGCATGGGGTGTGCACACCCCATGCAGTGCTGTTGCGTCATCGCTCGACAACCAGGCGCTGTCGCAGCCGTCCGAGCGCATACCCGTCGTGGTGGCCGCACACTCGTGCAGCGCTGGTGCGTAGTGGCTCGACAGCACGCACCACCCACCGCACACGACGAAGCGGGCGCACCCGATGATCGGGTGCGCCCGCTTCGGACGTTCGAGAGGATGCTCTAGCGAGCGAGGCCCGCGAGGACGCCGGAATTGGCGGCCACGAAGTCCTGGTACTGCTGGCCGACGCCGTACTGCTGGGCCAGTGCCGCGCCCTGCTCGACGGCAGACTGCACGGGCGCCGGTGCGGCGGGTGCAGCAGGCGCGGGGGCGGGTGCCGGTGCCTCGGCGACCGACGTGGTGCCGGACGAGAGGTACTGGCCGCAGGTGGGCCATGCGCCGACGCCCTGGGTCGCGAGAACGTTCTCGGCGACGCGGATCTGCTCGGCCTTGGAGGCGTTGGACGCGGTGCCCGAGCCGCCGTTGGCGGCCCAGGTGCTCTGCGAGAACTGCAGGCCACCGTAGTAGCCGTTGCCGGTGTTGATGCCCCAGTTGCCGCCGCTCTCGCACTGTGCGACGCCGTCCCAGTTGTGGGCGGGTGCTGCGGAGGCGGTTCCGGTGCTCAGGACGAGCGGTGCTGCGACGACGGCGCCGGTGACGGCGGCCCATCCGAGCGCGCGGGTGGTGAAGTTACGTGCAGTGGTCATGCGGGGTAGATCCTCTCAGCGCTGGTCGACGTGAGCGCGCAGGCGAGTGACGCCTGCATTCGCTCGAATCCCTGCCCCCATCGAGTCGGGTCTCCGATCCCGCGGGGCAGAAGAATCCAGCGGCGGGTCGGCCTGGCCCTTGTTTCGGGCCGAGCGCGACGGTAACGAAACAATCACGAGCCGTCACCCGGCCCTGTGACGAGGTCGGAAACGGGCGAGGCGGCGGCTTTGTGACATCTCCGCAGGTCATGACGGATGACAACCGTCTCGTGTCCTCTTCGTGACCCCATCGTTATGTGAGGGGGAACACGGATGAAAAGAGACCGCGGTCACCCTTGGAGGCTCGATCTCGTTGCTCAGCAGGCGATTTGCAATTCACCGACGCCGTCCGGTAACTTCTTGTTCAGCAAGAACGCAGTACAGCTTGCACCGCAGACGGAGCCGCAAGGTTCTCGACGCTGACGCGGGGTGGAGCAGCTCGGTAGCTCGCTGGGCTCATAACCCAGAGGTCGCAGGTTCAAATCCTGTCCCCGCTACCACCACGAAAGGTCCGACAGTCTCAGACTGTCGGGCCTTTCGCTTTGTCGCAGGCGCACCGACGTCGACCCGGTCAGATCGACGTCGGTGGCTGGTGCTCAGTGAGAGATGTCGGGATCCGCCGACGTCATGCCCGTGCTGGGCGCGTCGTTCTCGTCGACGTCGCCGCCGACGTCCGTACGATCCCCCGAGTCGTCCGTCTCGTCCAGATCGACGGCGTCCGCACCCTCGAGGTGGGTGAGGCCCACCTCGGCCTCCGCGACGAAGCCCTTGGCTTTGTCCTCGATCTTCTTCGCCCAGTCCGACATGGCAGTCTCCCTCGTGTTCGCCGTGCTTCGTCCGTTCCAGCTTGCCAGAACAGCAGAAAGGCCCGGCACGTGTGCCGGGCCTTTCTCAGGGTCGTGTGACCGTCACTTCAGCTCAGCGGATGTCTTCCCGAGCACGCGGCGAGCCACGATCAGCTGCTGAATCTGCTGGGTGCCCTCGAAGATGTCGAGGATCTTCGAGTCACGCGACCACTTCTCGAGCAGCAGGTGTTCGGAGAAGCCCAGCGTGCCGGCCAGTTCCACCGCCTTGAGCGTGATGTCCGTGGCGCTACGGCCTGCCTTCGCCTTGGACATCGACGCCTGCAGCGAGTTGGGCTCCTTGTTGTCCGCCATCCACGCAGCGCGGAGAGCGAGCAGGTACGCAGCTTCCCAGTCGGCCTCGAGCCGGATGTACTCCGCGGCCGCGGCCGACTGGCTGTAGGTGGCGGCGTCGTAGTCGATGACCACGCCGGCGTCGGTCAGGATCGACCGCAGCTCCTCGAGCGCCGCACGGGCGACACCGATGGCCATGCCGGCGACCAGCGGACGGGTGTTGTCGAACGTCTGCATGACGCCGGCGAAGCCCTTGTCCGTGTCGACGTCCGGGGAACCCAGGAGGTTGTCCTTCGGGATGCGGCAGTTGTCGAGCAGCAGTGCCGCGGTGTCGGACGCCTTGATGCCCAGCTTGTGCTCGAGGCGTGCGACGGACAGGCCCGGTGCGTCCCGCGGGACGACGAAGGACTTGATCGCGGCGCGGCCCTTGGTCTTGTCGACGGTGGCCCACACGACGATGTGCGTGGAGCGCTCGCCGGCCGTGACGTAGATCTTCTCGCCGTTGAGGACCCACTCGTCACCGTCGAGAACCGCGGTGGTGCTCACGGCGGCCGAGTCGGAGCCGAACGAGGGCTCGGTGATGGCCATCGAGGCCCACACCTTGCCGAAGCGCTCGAGCTGCTCGTCGGTGGCGACGGCGGCGATGGCGGAGTTGCCGAGGCCCTGGTACGGGATGGACAGGGTCAGACCCACGTCGCCCCAGCAGGTCTCGATGACGTTGACCAGAGCGGACATGTTGCCGCCGTTGGCATTCGCGGTCTTGCTCGGTTTCGGAGCGTCGCCCTTGGCCTCACGGCCGCCCTTGGCGCCACCGATCTCGCCGCCGGCGTCGCTCATGCCCTCGATCATGGCGGCCATGGTGTCGAGCTCGACCGGGTAGGCGTGCTCCGCCAGGTCGTACTTGCGCGACACGGGGCGCATGATCTCGGCCGCGACCTGATGAGCCTGGTTGGCCGACGCCCTGAGCTTGCGAGGAAGTTCGAGATTGATCATGAGAGTTCCAATCGAAAGGTGGGGTGTCGGATCAGATCAGGACGATGCCCTCGGCAACGCCGACGGCGCGGAGATCGCGGTACCAGCGCTCGACCGGGTGCTCCTTGGTGAAACCGTGTCCGCCGAGAAGCTGGACACCGTCGAGGCCGATCTGCATGCCCTTGTCCGTCGCGAGTCGACGGGCGAGGGAGGCCTCGCGTGCGAAGGACAGTCCCTGCTCGGCACGGGACGCGCCGCGCTGGATGACCAGGCGCAGACCGTCGAGCTCGATCGCGATGTTGGCCACCATGAAGGCGACGGCCTGACGGTTGCTGATCGGCTCACCGAACGCGGTGCGGTCGTTGACGTAGGGGACCACGTAGTCCAGGACGGCCTTCGACGTACCGGCAGCCATGGACGCCCAGCCGAGACGCGCGAGTCGGATGGCGTCGGTGTAGTCGGACACGTGGGCATCCGCGTCGCCGTCGCCCAGCAGGTTGGCCTCGGGTACGGCGACGCCGTCGAGATGCAGTCGACCGATGCCCGCCGCACGCAGACCCATGCTGGGGTCCGCCTCGACACTCAACCCGGCGCTGTCCGACTCGACGATGAAGAGTGCGGGACGGCCGTCGAGCTCGGCAGCGACGATGAAGAGCTCGCAGGCGGCGGCCGACGGCACGAGGCTCTTGACGCCCGTGAGCTTGTAGCCGCTGGGGGAGCGAACGGCCTTGGTCTGCAGGGCGAACGGGTCGAAGAGCGCGCGGGGCTCGTTCACGACGAGTGCGGCACCGGGCACCTTCTCGCCCGTGAAGGACGGCAGATACGTCTTCTGCTGAGTCTCGGTGCCCCACTGCGTGAGCGCCACCGCCACGCCGCTGGGAGCGAGGATCGGCAGGGCCAGACCCATGTCTCCGTACGCGAGCGCCTCCGCGACGAGGGCGTTGGTGACGGCGCCGCGCTCACTGGCCGCACCCTCGAGGTTCTCGGGGACGTTGATGAGGGTGATGCCCAGCTCGGCGGCGCGAGCGACGAGGTCGTCCGGCGATGCCGCGGCCTCGTCGGCGTCGTGCGCTGCCGGGCGCATGATCTCCTCGGCGAACTCGAGCACCGTCTCGACGATCATCTTCTGCTCGTCGTCGGGAGTCAGGTCGAAGTAGTCGAGGCCCTTGGTGGAGGACTCGGGCAGACGCTCGGGCTTGCCTCCGCCGGACACCTTGGAGAAGGTCCGGGTGGCGGCACCGAGGGTCTTGAAGCCGGTCTTCGTGCTCTCGTACGTGACACGGTCGATCGTCTGGCGAAGGTTGTACTTCTCGGCCAGGTCGGAGCCGGAGAGCTTGGTGAGCACGCGCATCGCGGTTCCGATGGCGTCGCGTCGGATCGGGTTGAGCCCGACCGCTGACGTGTCGCGCACCGGGCGCCGAGACGCATCGGTCTTGGTCGTGGGGGCGCTGTCGTTCTTCGTCATGATCACCCAGCTGTTCTCGGTGTTCGGTCGTGGACGGGAGCTATCTTACTCGTCGGTAAGTTCGGTGTCTACCGTCGAGTAAGGTCGGCGCGTCAGGCGCCCGAGGACGGCGTCGTGCAGGAGCGAGTTCGACGCCACCGCGCTGCCGCCGTGCGGCCCCGTCCCACCGTCGAGAGCGGTGAAACGGCCGCCCGCCTCACGTACCAGCACGTCGAGCGGAGCCAGGTCCCACAGTGATACTTCGGGCTCGGCGGCCACATCGATCGATCCCTCGGCGACCAGGCAGTACGAGAGGAAGTCGCCGTAGCCGCGGACGCGCCACACCTCGTCGGTCAGATCCAGGAAGTTCTCTCGCAGTCCGGCGTCCTTCCATCCGCTGAGGCTGGAGAATCCGAGGCTCGCGGAGGACGGAGACGCCACCGACGACACCGACAACCGTCGCGGCTCGCCGGCACCGAAGCGTGCGTACGCACCCAGCCCGTCGGCCGCCCACCATCGCCGTGCGAGAGCGGGAGCGCTGACCACGCCCACGACCGGCACGCCGTCGGAGAGCAGCGCGACCAGCGTCGCCCAGATGGGCACACCGCGGACGAAGCTCTTGGTGCCGTCGATGGGATCGAGCACCCACTGACGCCCGGAGAGGACGGCGTCGCCGCCGAACTCCTCGCCCAACACGGAGTCGTCCGGTCGAACCTCGCCGAGCAGGCGCCGGATCTCGGTCTCGACGGCCAGATCCGCGTCCGAGACGGGTGTGAGATCCGGCTTGTCCTCGATGCGCAGGTCCACGGCCAGGAACCGCGCCGTGGTGATGGCGTCGGCCGCGTCCGCGAGGCGGAGGGCGAGGGCGAGATCGTCGGCGAGGTCGGTCACGGCACAGGACGTTACTGCGGTGCAGGCCCGTCGGTCGTTGCCGGTAACCTCGGGCGCGTGCATCCTGACGTATCCGCTGACATCGCCGAACTCGACACCACCCTCAAGACAGTGGAGTCGGTGCTCGACATCGAGGAGCTCCGTCGCCGGATCGACGAGCTCGAACACCAGGCTGCCGACCCCGAGCTCTGGAACGACCAGGACCACGCCCAGCAGGTGACCAGTGCGTTGTCGCACGCGCAGACCGAGTTGCGGCGGGTCGAGGCGCTGCGTCAGCGGCTCGACGATCTCCCGGTCCTGTACGAACTCGCCGAGGCGGAGGAGGGCGAGGCCGCCGCCGAAGCTCTCGCGGAGGCGGACGCCGAGCGCGTCTCCCTGCACACCGATGTGGAGCTGCTCGAGGTGCGGACCCTGCTGTCGGGTGAGTATGACAAGCGAGACGCGCTGGTCAACATCCGCTCCGGTGCCGGCGGGATCGACGCCGCGGACTGGGCCGAGATGCTGATGCGCATGTACATCCGTTGGGCCGAGAAGCACGGATACGGCGTGGAGGTCTACGACACCTCGTACGCCGAGGAGGCCGGCATCAAGAGCGCCACCTTCGCGGTGAAGGCGCCCTACAGCTACGGAACGCTGTCGATCGAGCAGGGCACGCACCGTCTCGTGCGTATCAGCCCCTTCGACAACCAGGGTCGCCGCCAGACGTCCTTCGCCGAGGTCGAGGTGCTGCCGGTCGTCGAGACCACCGATCACATCGAGATCCCCGAGAACGACATCCGTGTCGACGTGTACCGCTCGTCGGGACCGGGTGGTCAGTCCGTCAACACCACCGACTCCGCCGTGCGGCTCACCCACATTCCGACCGGCATCGTCGTCACCTGCCAGAACGAGAAGTCGCAGCTGCAGAACAAGGTGTCCGCCATGCGCGTGCTCCAGGCCAAGCTGCTCGAGGTCAAGCGCAAGGAGGAGCGCGCCGAGATGGACGCCCTCAAGGGCGACGGTGGCAGCTCCTGGGGCAACCAGATGCGCTCGTACGTCCTGCACCCGTACCAGATGGTGAAGGACCTGCGGACGGAGTACGAGGTCAACAATCCGTCCTCGGTGCTCGACGGTGACATCGACGGCTTCATCGAGTCGGGCATCCGCTGGCGTATGCGTGCAGAGCAGGAGTAGCAGGTGAGCGCCTTCTGGCCACTGCCTCCCGATTTCGTCTTCTGGCTCCAGAACAACTTCCTCGAGATGATCCTGTGGATCCTCGGCGGCATGCTCGCGGCCCGGGCGGTGGGGTGGGCCGGCGGCAAGATCACCGGCCGCATCGACCGGACCTACCAGCAGACCGACGCGATCGTCCGCACCGAGGCGGCGAAACACCGCCACTCGGTGGCGCAGGTCGTCACGTGGGTGGTCGTGGCACTCATCTACGTGCTGGTCGCCATCCGGGTCCTGCAGCGCCTGGGCTTCCCGATCACCAGCCTCGTGGCTCCGGCGACCGTGCTCGGTGCCGCGCTCGGTTTCGGTGCCCAGCGCATCGTCCAGGACATCCTGTCCGGGTTCTTCATCATCACCGAACGCCAGTACGGGTACGGCGACGTGGTCCAACTCGCGATCACCGGCACCGCCGGCGACGCGATCGGGACCGTCGAGGACGTGACGCTGCGCGTCACGCGGGTGCGGTCGGCCGAGGGCGAGGTGATCACCGTGCCCAACGGGCAGATCGTGAAGGCGGTCAACCTGTCGAAGGACTGGGCGCGCGCGGTGATCGACGTGCCGGTGCCGCCGTCCGCGGATCTCTCGCGCGTCACCGAGCTGCTGAAGTCGGTGGGCGAGGAGGCCTACCGCGACAGTCGGCTCACCGAGTTGCTGCTCGACGAGCCCACCGTCATGGGTGTCGAGAGCATCGAGGTGGATCAGGTCAACCTGCGTCTCGTCGCCCGCACCCTGCCGGGCAAGCAGTTCGAGGTGGGACGCGAGCTCCGCGCGCGCATCGCCCTGACGCTGCGCAACGACGGCATCACCGTCTCGCCCGAGCTCTCCGCCGACCGTCCCGTGGGAGGCGAACAATGACCTCGAACGAACCCGAGAGCCCCGCGACCGAACACCCGGACGCGCCGCGATCGACGTTCCGCCCCGGGTGGATGTCCCGCATACCGGCGCGCATCCTCGGCCGTTTCCGCACGACCACCGTGGTGATGGTGCTGGTCTTCCTGGCCGTACTGGTGCTGTGGAACAACGTGCGCTTCGACCCGACCCTCAACGAGAACTCGCCGGTGTACGTCCCGCCTGCGCCGTCGTCGTCCGAGGTGCCGCCCCCGGCGGAGACCTACGCGCCGACGACGACCACGTTCCGGTCGACCACGACGGCCGTGCCGACCACGACGGATCCGGCCTCGCCGCAGGACGGCGTCACGACGACGGCACCGGCTCCCACGACCACCACCGGCACGACGACGCGCGCGCCGGGGTTCCAGCTGCCGACCATCCCCGGTCTGCCGTTGCCGAGCGGAACGAACTGACCCGCGCGTCGCTGTAGCGGCACCGTCGGGGCGCGCGGCTACACTGGCGACCCGTGATCAGCGTGGAGAACGTCTCGAAGTCCTACAAGTCCTCGACTCGACCCGCGCTGGACAAGGTGTCCGTGAAGGTGGAGAAGGGGGAGTTCGTCTTCCTCATCGGGCCGTCGGGCTCGGGGAAGTCGACCTTCATGCGCCTGCTCCTCCGCGAGGAGATGCCGACCTCGGGCGACATCACGGTGGCGGACTTCCATGTGAACAAGCTCGCCGGGCGGCGCGTGCCGAAGCTGCGGCAGAGCATGGGATGTGTCTTCCAGGACTTCCGCCTGCTGCAGAACAAGTCGGTGTCGGAGAACGTCGCGTTCGCCCTCGAGGTGATCGGCAAGCCGCGCGGGGTGATCGAGCGGACGGTGCCGGAGGTGCTCGAGCTCGTCGGCCTGTCCGGTAAGGCGGATCGTCTCCCGTCCGAGCTGTCCGGCGGCGAGCAGCAGCGCGTTGCGGTGGCCCGCGCCTTCGTGAACCGGCCGCTCGTGCTGCTCGCGGACGAGCCCACCGGCAACCTGGATCCGGACACCAGCCAGGACATCATGTTGCTGCTCGAGCGCATCAACCGCACGGGCACCACCATTCTCATGGCCACTCACGACAACCACATCGTCGACTCGATGCGCCGCCGCGTCGTCGAGCTCGACAACGGCCGGGTGGTCCGCGACGAGGCACGAGGGGTGTACGGCGTGGGTCGCTAGATCCCGCTCTCGGCACCGTCCCCTGCTCGCGTCGCGCCTCGGCGCAACGACCTCTCGAAGAAAGTGTGTGAACCGTGCGCGCTAGTTTCCTTCTCGGCGAAGTTCTCACCGGACTGCGCCGCAACATCACGATGACCATCGCGATGGTGCTGACCACCGCCATCTCCCTCGGCCTGTTCGGTGGTGGCCTGCTGGTCGTGCAGATGGCGGGGAAGACGCAGCAGATCTTCCTGGATCGCGTCGAGGTCCAGATCTTCCTGACCGACGACATCTCGACCAGCGACCCGGACTGCACCTCGGGCATCTGCTCCGGCCTCCGCACGGACCTCGAATCGACTCCGTCCGTCGTGTCGGTGCAGTACCTCAATCGGGAGGACGCCGTCGCGGACGCCACGGATCGCGTCTTCAAGGATCAGCCGGAGCTGGCGTCCCTGGTGTCGCCCGAGAGCTTCCCCGCGTCGTTCAAGGTGAAGCTCAGCGATCCCGAGCGGTTCGGCGTGATCAACGACGAGTTCGGGGCGCGGCCGGGTGTGCAGAGCGTGCTCAACCAGCGCGAGCTGGTGGACCGGTTGTTCAGCGTCCTCGCGGGCGTCCGCAACGCCGCGTTCGCGGTGGCCGTGGTCCAGGCCGTCGCGGCGGTCCTGCTGATCGCCAACATGGTGCAGATCGCCGCGTTCACCCGTCGGACCGAGGTGGGCATCATGCGTCTGGTCGGCGCCACGCGGTGGTACACGCAGCTGCCCTTCCTGCTCGAGGCCATCGCGGCGTCGCTGGTGGGTGCGGTGCTCGCCATCGCCGGACTGTTCACCGCCAAGGCGGCGTTCATCGACTCGGTGCTGGACGATCTGTATCAGGCCAACATCCTGGCCCGGGTGACGACGAGCGACGTCCTGTTGGTCTCGCCGATCCTGCTGCTGGTCGGCGTCGGCATGGCCACGATCACCTCCTACATCACCCTGCGCCTGTACGTCCGGCAGTAGCGCACCCGGCACCCGGAACAAACGGGTGGACGGAGTCCTTATGGTTGTCAGAAGTCACGTCCACCCGCGCCCGAAGGAGTTCCAGCTGTGAAGGAGAAAGGTCGCAAGGCGATTGCGACCAATCGCAAAGCGCGACACAACTACACGATCCTCGACGTCTACGAGGCCGGTGTCGCCCTCGTGGGCACCGAGGTCAAGAGCCTGCGTGACGGCAAGGCGTCGCTGGCCGATGCCTTCGCCACCGTCGACGACGGCGAGGTGTGGCTGCGCGGCCTGCACATTCCCGAGTACATGGCGGGAAGCTGGACCAACCACGCGCCGCGGCGCAACCGCAAGCTCCTGCTGCACAAGCGGGAGATCGAGGTCCTCATCGGCAAGACGCGTGAGGGCAACATGACGCTGGTACCGCTCTCCATGTACTTCAACGAGGGCAAGGTGAAGGTCGAGCTGGCCCTGGCGAAGGGCAAGCAGGACTACGACAAGCGTCAGGACCTGGCGCGCCGCACAGCAGAGCGCGAGGTCACCCGCGAGCTCGGTCGTCGCATAAAGGGAATGCGCTGACCGCGATCGTCCTCGCGCTGATCGCGGCGCTCGGGTACGGCTTCAGCGACTTCGTCGGAGGAGTCGCGTCCCGGCGCGTCGCCGCGCTGCGCGTGGTGATCGTCTCGTACCCGGTCTCGGTACTCATCGTGGCAGCGGTCATGCCGTTCGTCGGAGGCACTCTCACCGCGTCGTCCGTGGTGTGGGGCGCGTTGTCCGGACTGGCGGGCGGCGTCGCCGTGTGGTGGTTCTACCTCGCACTGGCCGCCGGGCCGATGGCCGTCGTGTCACCGATCACGGCCGTTCTGGTGGCAGGTGTACCGGTCGGCGTCGGACTCGTCCTGGGTGAGCGACCCGGTGTCCTGGCGTACATCGGCATCGCGCTGGCCCTGGTCGCCGTGCTCATGGTCAGCAAGGAGTCACCCGACGACGCCGCGGGCGACGTGGCCGGCGGACGGACTCTGCGATTCACGCCCCGGGTGGCGTGGCTGACCGTCGGTTCCGGTCTGGCGTTCGCGTTGACGTTCATCTTTCTCGACCTGGCGGGGGAGGACGACGCGGGTCTGTGGCCGTTGCTGGCCAACCGGGTCACCGCCACCGCCCTCGTGTGGGCGGTCGCCCTCGGCACCGGCATGTTCTCGTTCCCGCGTGGCGGCGTCCTGAAGCTGGCCGCCTGGATCGCTGTTCTGGACGTCGCCGCCAATGCCGCGTTGCTCTACGCGTTCCAGGGTGGGCTGCTGTCCCTGGTCAGCGTGATCGCCTCGCTCTATCCGGCCGCGACCGTGTTGCTGGCCATGGTGATGCTGGGGGAAAGGGTGGCCAAGGTGCAGATCGTGGGCATGGTCATCGCCCTGGGTGCGGTGGGGCTGATCACCGCGGGTGCCTGACCCCCGTGGGTGTCCACGCGCCCGGTGGGCACCACACTCGAGGTGCTCCTCTGCTACGAATGGAGAGCATGAACACCCAAGCAGGCGCCCGTGTCGTGGTCACCGGAGCGACGGGCTACATCGGCGGTCGACTCGCCCCGCGACTGCAGGAGGCCGGCTACCGAGTTCGGGTCCTCGCCCGGTCGCCCCAGAAGCTGCGCGACGTGCCGTGGGCTGCGGACGTCGAGGTGGTGCAGGGCGATCTGAGTGATCGCGAGTCACTGGACGATGCGTTCCGGGACGTCGACGTCGTCTACTACCTCGTCCACTCCATGGGGGGATCCGACCACTTCGCCGAGGCGGAGCGACAGAGCGCGGAGAACGTTGCCGAAGCCGCGAAGGCCGCCGGCGTGCAGCGCATCGTGTATCTCGGCGGGCTCCACCCGGTGGACGGCGCGCTGTCCCCACACCTCGAATCGCGCGCCGAGGTGGGCCGGATCCTCATCGAGTCCGGTGTCTTCACGGTGGTGCTGCAGGCGGGTGTCGTCATCGGCTCCGGGTCCGCGTCGTTCGAGATGATCCGGCACCTCACCAATCGACTGCCCGTCATGACGACCCCCAAGTGGGTGCACAACCAGATCCAGCCGATCGCTGTCCGCGACGTACTGCACTACCTGATCGAGTCCGCGACGGCTCCGTTCGAGACGTCCCGTACGTGGGACATCGGTGGGCCGGATGTCCTGCAGTACGGCGAGATGATGAACGAGTACGCGAGCGTGGCGGGTCTGCGCAAGCGTCGCATGCTGGTGTTGCCTGTGCTGACGCCTCGACTCGCCGGTCACTGGATCGGGTTGGTCACGCCCATCCCGCGCGGACTGGCCATGCCCCTCATCGAGTCGCTGCAGTACGACGCCATCGCCCACGAACGGGACATCGACACGGTCGTCTCACCGCCCGAGGGTGGATTGACCACCTTCGCAGATTCCGTGCACCTCGCGCTGCGGCGCATCGAGGACGGCGAGGTGGAGACCACCTGGTCCAACGCGACCGATGCCGGCGCCCCTTCCGATCCGCTGCCGTCGGACCCGGACTGGGCAGGCGAGGTGGTGTACGTCGACGAACGCGCGCAGGACTGCAACGCACCACCGGAACTGCTGTGGGACGTCGTCGAGGGCATCGGTGGTGAGAACGGGTGGTACTCGTTCCCCGCTGCATGGGTCATCCGCGGCTGGATGGACAAGATCGTCGGCGGAGTGGGACTCAAGCGCGGCCGTCGGGATCCGCGTCGGCTGGTCAACGGCGAGGCGCTCGACTGGTGGCGCGTCGAGGAGATCGAGCGCGGGTCGTTGCTGCGTCTGCGCGCCGAGATGAAGGCGCCGGGTGGTGCCTGGCTCGAACTGCGCGTCCTTCCGCGCGACGGCGGCACGCGCTCCCGCTACGAGCAGCGCGCAATCTTCTTCCCGCGCGGGCTGGGCGGACGGCTCTACTGGTTCGCCATCATGCCGTTCCACGGTGTCATCTTCCGCGGCATGCTCGAGAACATCACGGGCAAAGCCGAACGTGCGGCCGACACCGGTGACACGCGGGATGAAACCCGCGTCGGATGACGTTAGACTGACGTGTCCACCGGGAAGACCGGTGGAACGAGACTTCGCCACAGCGGAGGAAAGGGGCTGAACGGTTTCGACTGTGTGCGTCTAGTCAGGGGAAGCGTGCCGGTGCAGGCGAGAGACCACCGTAAGCGTCATCGCAAAAATATAAGCGCCGATTCCAATCAGCGCGACTACGCACTCGCTGCCTAAGTAGCGACTGCGTGTCTGTCAGTCCGATCTTGCCCTCGGGTCGGGTACTGGCATCAGCTAGAGGGCTCACCTTGTCACTCGGTCACGGAGTGATGTGGGACATCAAACAGTGGCTGGGATCGTCATCCAGGCTTGTCTGCGAGATCTGGAGATCCGAGTAGAGGCTTAGCAGACTGCGCACGGAGAAGCCCTGGCAAACCGACACAGGACCCGGGTTCGATTCCCGGCAGCTCCACCGAACGGCCGGACACCATCAGGTGTCCGGCCGTTGTCGTGTCATCCCCCCTGCGTCGCCCGGCAGTGAGGGCGCGACGTTCGCCACTGCCAGGCATCCATCGGCCGGAGCGCCCCGAATCAAGAACCATGAGTGTTGACGACGTCGCGGCCCCGACTCTGCACGGGCTCCGACCCGGGCCTGCCGACTCAGCGGTGCTGGTTCTGCACGGCGGCAAGGTGACCAGCCACGACCGCGCCCGTCCGTGGCAGCTGTCGGCCCTGCGCATGGTCCCCTTCACTCGCATGCTCCGGCGCGCGACGGACCGGTCGGTGGCGGTGACCCAGTTGCAGTACCGGTACCGCGGCTGGAACGGCGCCGACCGCAGCCCCGTCGCGGACGCGTGGTGGGCGTGCGATCAGATCCGCGACACGTACGGACCCGGGACGCCCATCACCGTGCTCGGTCACTCCATGGGCGGTCGTACGGCCGCGGCGATCGCGGGGCACCCCGACGTGGTGGCTCTCGTTGCTCTCGCGCCGTGGTGGCCCGACGGCAGGGAGACCGACACTCTGCGCGCCGGACAGCGTCTGTTGGTCCTGCACGGCACCGTCGACCGGTGGACCGACCCTGTCGCGTCCCGCGCCGCGACCGAACGCGCCGCCGCGCGGGGGGTCGACGCCTCGTTCGTTCCGATGGCGGGAGCGGGTCACTTCATGCTTCGATCACCGCGGACATGGTCGCGGCGGGTACGGGAGTTCGTCGTCGACCAATCGCGCGAGGTGTCGTCTACGAAACCCGAGTGACACTGCGAGCGGTCCGACGCACAGCGGCCGGCCGATCGCATCACGTAGGGAGAAGACACATGGCTCACGATGCTCACACCGACCGGCGCATCGCCGTGGTCGGCGCCGGCGTCGCCGGCCTCACGGCAGCGTACGTGCTGTCGAAGACTGCTCGCGTCACGCTGTACGAGGCCGACGGCCGACTCGGCGGTCACGCGGACACCCACGTCGTGTCCACCCCGCAGGGTGATCTGCCCGTGGACACGGGCTTCATCGTTCACAACGACCGGACATACCCGACGCTGCAGCGGCTGTTCCGCGAATTGGACATCCCGACACAGGAATCGGACATGAGTATGTCGATCCGCTGTGACGGATGCGGGCTCGAGTACTCGGGCGGGCAGGGCTTCTCCGGGCTGATCCCCGGCCCCGGCAGCCTGCTCCGTGGTCGCTATCTGCGGATGCTGCTCGAGGTCACCCGCTTCCACCGCGTCGCCCGCGCGCTGCTCGCGTCCGGCGACGACGATGCGACGGTTGCGGATGTGCTTGCCCGCCACGAGTTCTCGCAGTACTTCGAATCGCACTTCATGACGCCGCTCGTGTCCGCCGTGTGGTCGTGCGAGCCGTCACGGGCGCTGGACTACCCCGCCCGGTACCTCTTCTCGTTCCTCGAGCATCACGGGATGCTGGGCGTCGGCGGTTCGCCGACCTGGCGCACCGTGACGGGTGGGTCCGCCCGCTACGTCGAGCGCGTCGCCGAGACCATCGCCGACATCCGTTCGGGCACACCGGTGGCCGCCATCCGGCGGAGCGACCGGTCGGTCGAGATCGAGGACGCCTCCGGGCACACCGAGACGGTCGATGCCGTCGTCGTCGCGACGCATCCCCAGCAGGCGCTGAAGATGCTCGCCGAGCCCACCTCGACGGAGCATCTGGTGCTCGGTGCCATGCCGTACTCGCCCAACGTGGCTCGGCTCCACACCGACGAGAGTGTGCTCCCGCGACTGCGGCGTGCCCGCGCCTCCTGGAACTACCGCATGCCGGCGTGCGATGCGGCGCCGGGCGGAGTGGTGGTCACCTATGACATGTCACGGCTGCAGCGGTTGCCCGACACCGGCTCCCGGTACCTCGTGACGCTGGGCGACGAGGACGATCCCACGGCCGAGGGCGCTGCCCTCGACCCGTCGGCCGTGCTCGAGACGATGCGGTACGAGCATCCCCTCTACACGTCCGAGTCGGTCGCCGCGCAGGCGCGACTCGGCGAGCTCGACACCGACCTGGTCGCCTTCGCGGGCGCCTACCACGGGTGGGGCTTTCACGAGGACGGCGCGGCCTCGGGACTGCGCGCTGCCGAACGTCTCGGCGGGGTCTGGGCATGACCGCCGCCGGCACTCTCACCGCGATGATCTACGAGACCACCATCAGGCACGTGCGGCGAGAGCCGATCGAGAACGAGTTCACGTATCGCAGCTACTCGTGGTTCGTCGACATCGACGCGCTGCCGTCGCTGCCCGGTCCGCTCGCGCCGTTCGCACGGATCGACGCCGCCGACCACGTGGGCGATCCGTCGGCGACGCTGCGGGTCAACCTCGACGACTTCCTCCGGGCACACGGCCGGGTACCCGTCGCGGGGCGGATCACGATGCTGACCAACGCTCGTGTTCTCGGATACGTCTTCAACCCACTGACGGTCTACTGGCTGCACGATGTCGCCGGCCGCGTCGAGCACGTGGTCGCCGAGGTGCACAACACCTACGGCGAACGTCACCGCTATCTGCTGGACACGGACGCGCGCGGGGCGGCGCGCACACCCAAGCAGTTCTACGTCTCGCCGTTCAACGACGTCAGCGGGGAGTACGCCATGCGGCTCCCGGAGCCCGACGGCGCCCTCGCCCTGTCGATCACGCTGCTCCGGGACGGGCACCCCCCGTTCGTGGCGGTCATGTCCGGCACGGGACGACCTGCGACGACGGGCCGCGTGCTGGGCGTTCTCGCGCGAGCTCCCCTCGCCCCGCACGTGGTCACCGCACGCATCCGGCGTCAGGGGATCGCCTTGTGGGCTCGCGGGCTCCGCACGGTTCCGCGTCCGCCGGTGCGCGGCGACGTACCCGCCGCGGTGGACCGACATAGTCCGCGCTCGCTGTCCACCCCGCTCGGCTCGGCGGTACCCCCTCGATCAGAAGGCACCAGGATGACTCAGTACGCCGTGGCATCGACCGTCGACGCCGAACGCTGGCCCTCCATCGCGACGGCTCCGGCCACCGTCAAGGCTCGCCTCGCGGCGCCCGTCGCCGACGCTCTCTTCCGCAGGGCGGCGGAACATCTCGCGATCAGGGTCGAGATGCCGAACGGTGTCGTCATCGGAGGCGGCGCGAACGACCCCGCCGCTCCGGTGATGACGATCCATCGCCCGCGCGACTTCGCGGCGCGCGTGGGGGAGAGCGGGCTCATCGGATTCGGTGAGGCGTACATGGCCGGTGACTGGGACGCGCCCGATCTCACGGCGGCACTCGGCGTCTTTGCCGAACGCATGGCGACCCTCATCCCGAAGTGGCTGCAGCGCCTGCGCGGCCTCTACATCCCCAAGCAGCCGGACTCCGAGACCAACACCACGAGCAATACGCGCTCGAACATCTCGCGCCACTACGACCTGTCGAACGAGATGTTCGAACTGTTCCTGGACGAGACGATGACCTATTCGAGCGCACTGTTCCCGTCGCTGAACCCGGCGCCCGGATGGGACGACTTCGCCGACGCGCAGCGGTCCAAGATCGATCGACTGCTCGATCGCGCCGGGGTGACCGCGGGAACACGCGTCCTGGAGATCGGCACCGGCTGGGGCGAACTCGCCATCCGCGCCGCCGAACGCGGTGCCACGGTGCGGTCGGTGACCCTGTCCACCGAGCAACTCGAACTCGCGTGCAAGCGCATCGACGCCGCCGGTCACGCCGACCGGGTCCAGGTCGACCTCCTGGACTACCGACTGGTCGACGGCGAGTACGACGCGATCGTGTCCGTCGAGATGATCGAGGCGGTGGGGCACCAGTACTGGGGCGAGTACTTCCGCACCATCGACTCGCTGCTCGCTCCGGGAGGCAAGGTGGCGATCCAGGCCATCACCATGCCGCACGAGCGCATGCTGGCCACGCGCAACACGTACACCTGGGTGCACAAGTACATCTTCCCCGGCGGGTTCCTTCCGTCGATCCGGGCGATCGAGAGCATCACCGAGAAGGAGACGACGCTGCGCGTGCGCGAGCGTCTGTCCATCGGCGATCACTACGCCCGCACCCTGCGCCTGTGGGACGAGCGCTTCCACGCGCACGCCGAGGAGGCCCGGATGCTGGGCTTCGACGACGTGTTCGCCCGCATGTGGCACTTCTACCTCTGCTATTCCGAGGCCGGCTTCGGCTCCGGATACATCGATGTCCAGCAGATCCTGCTCGAACGAAGGAGCGACCGATGACCGGCACCCCCACCGTGGCCGCACGGCTCGAAGACCTGATCGCCCCGTTCGTCGGCGGCGCGCTGCCGGTGCACCTGACGGCGTGGGACGGCTCGACCGCCGGCCCCACCGACGCACCGAAGGTGACGCTGTACAGCCCGAACGTGCTGCGACGGTTGCTGTGGAGCCCGGGGGAACTGGGTGCTGCTCAGGCGTACGTCACCGGTGAACTCGACGTGGAAGGTGACCTCGACGAGGCGCTGACGCACGTGTGGGACGTGGTGCGCACCCGTCGGCTGACGGCCGTGCGGCCCAGCCCCAAGGCGATCGTCGAGCTGGTCCGCACCGCGGCCTCGCTCGGTGTCGTCGGGGTGAAGCAGGCCCGTCCTCTTCCCGCCCCCGCCTCGCAGGCGGTCATCAAGGGTCGACTGCACTCGCTGGTGCGCGATCGCGCGGCGATCAGCCACCACTACGACCTCTCGAACGAGTTCTACGAGATGGTGCTCGACCCGCAGATGGCGTACTCGAGCGGCTACTGGACGTCGGACTCGCCCGACTACGGCCTCGAGGACGCGCAGCGCGACAAGCTCGACCTCGTGTGCCGCAAGATCGGCCTCGGTCGGCCCGGGATGCGGTTCCTCGACGTCGGGTGCGGATGGGGGTCGTTGAGCCTGCACGCGGCGGAACACTTCGACGCGCAGGTCGTGGGCGTCACGATCTCCCGCGAGCAGAAGGCCTTCATCGACAAGCGCATCGCGGACCGCGGCCTGCAGGACCGGGTGGAGATCCGCATTCAGGACTATCGCGAGGTGCCCGACGGCCCCTTCGATGCCGTCGCCTCCATCGAGATGGGCGAGCACGTCGGCGAGAAGAACTATCCGGTCTACGCGAAGGCACTGCACGACAACGTGGTGCCCGGCGGCCGGGTGCTGGTGCAGCAGATGTCGCGCAAGGCGGGGGACAACCCGGGCGGCGGTGCCTTCATCGAGTCGTTCATCGCGCCCGACATGTACATGCGGCCCGTGGGTGCGACGGTCGCCATGATCGAGGAGTCCGGTCTCGAGGTTCGCGACGTGCACGCCCTGCGCGAGCACTACGTCCGCACCGTCGACGCCTGGTACGCGACGTTCGAGAGCCGCTGGGATGATCTCGTCGCACTCGTGGGGGACGAGGTGGCACGGGTGTGGCGCCTGTACCTCGTGGGCGGCGGAATGGCGTTCCGGGACGGCCGGATGGGTGTCGACCAGATCCTGTCCGTCCGACCCGACGACCGCGGTGTGTCCTCGATGCCGCTCGTCCGGACGCACGGATGACGGACTTCTCCTGGTCCGATCTAGCCGTGGTGTCGGCGTTCTCCCTGCTGGCGGTGGTCATGGTCCTCACCGTCACCGCGGTCGTCGGCTTCCGAATCGGTCGGCACAACGTGGTCGACGTGAGCTGGGGAGCGGGGTTCGTCGCCGTGGCGATCGCCGCGGCACTGTCCGGGTCCGGCGACGGGTGGCGGCGAGTGCTGATGCTGGTGCTCGTCGGGGCCTGGGGCACCCGTCTCGCGGTCTCGATGTTCCGCCGCTCGCGCGGCAAGGGCGAGGACCCTCGCTACGAGAAGATGCTGTCGAACGCGCCGGGCAGCCCCGCTGTGTACGCGATCCGCAAGATTTATCTCACGCAGGGTGTCGCGCTGTGGTTCGTGTCGCTGCCGGTGCAGGTCGCCGCCGTGTCCGACGGATCGTTCGGCGTCGTCACTGCGGTGGGCGTCGCTCTGTGGGTCCTGGGCATCGTCTTCGAGACGGTGGGGGATCGTCAGATGGACGCCTTCAAGGCGGACGCGTCCCGCAAGGGCACCATCATGGATCAGGGCCTGTGGCGGTACACGCGCCACCCCAACTACTTCGGTGATGCCTGTGTCTGGTGGGGGATCTTCCTGGTCTCCGCGGCGCACTGGCCCGGTGTGCTGACCGTGCTCTCGCCGGTCGCCATGACGTACTTCCTCGTGTTCGCGACGGGTGCGCGGCTGCTCGAGCAGCACATGGCGGAGCGACCCGGATATCGCGAGTATCAGGAGCGCACCAGCTACTTCGTCCCGCTCCCGCCCCGCAGGGCCTGAGCGGGCCCGACTTCCGGTCACGCACGCAGCCCCGAGGAGGGGTGGTCTGCGCGCGTGACCGGTTCACCTCGAGATCAGGTCACCGTCGGACGAGGAGCGCGACCGGGAGCGCGGAGAGCAGTGAGGACACGGTGACCGTCCCGCTGAACGACTCACCACCCACGAGATCGGTCCACTCGCCGTCCGGCAACGCCAGCGAGGTGTCACCCCAGCCGGCCTCGCCGAGGCGCACCGACCATCGCGTGGCGACGGCGACGACGTCGACATCACCGGCGGCGGGTCCACGACCGAACGCCACCACGTGGTCGGCGGCGGCACCGGTCGCGAACACCGGAACGTAGGACCCGCCCACGAAGCTGTCCGGACGGTCCCGGCGCAGCCGTGCGGCACACCGGGTCACGTGGAACTTGGCGGCGCCGCTCGCGTCGAGCGTCGGTGTCCGGTCGTTGTCCAGCAGAGCCTTGCGGGCGTCGTAGTCCACGTCCCGACGGTTGTCGGGGTCGACGAGAGAGTCCTCCCACAGTTCCGTGCCCTGGTAGATGTCCGGGATTCCGGGACCCGCCAGGTGGAGGAGCTTCTGTCCGAGCGAATCGCTCCACGCGTGCGGCGCGATCTGCTGGACGAACGTAGTGAGCGAGGGCGCCACCGGCCCGTCGACGATGCCGTCGATCCACGAGTGGACGGCCGACTCGAAGTCCTCGTCCACGTCGTTCCAGCCGGTGTACGAACCCGCCTCGCGGACGGCCTTCTCGGCGTAGGCGTGCAGTCGCTCGCGGTACTCGTCCGTGACCGCGCCGTCGGTCGGCCAGGTGCCGAGAATGTTCTGCCACAGGAAGAGTCCGGTGGACCCGTTGGGCGAGGGAGCCTGCTCCTCCCAGTCGCTCAGGCACGCACGCCACAGGTCGGGCACCTGGGACAGCACGCCGATGCGCGCCCGGACGTCCTCGCCGCGCTTGGTGTCGTGGGTCGAGAGGGTCGTCATCGCGGCAGGCCACAGCCGGGCCCGCTCGGACAGGCGGAGATGGAACTCGGGCACCGACCGACCGAAGCGGGACGGGTCACCGCCGACCTCCTGGAGCGAGACCAGCCGCGACGTGCGATAGAACATGCAGTCCTCGACGCTCTTCGCCATCACGGCGCCCGCGACCTGCTGCAGACGCCCCGACGCCTCGCCGCGTGCTGCCACGGCGGCCGCGACGACATCGAGGGCGGGAACCAGTTCGGGACGATCCGCGGCGACGTCGCCGAGCAGGCGGGGCAGCATGCCGGCCAGCGGCGCGTAGTCGGAGCGGTACACCGGCATGCGGGCGACGATCTCGGTCACGGCCTCGCGAGCGAGATCGGCGTCGAACGTCGTGCCGGTGTCGCGGGCGATCGCCGCGACCAGGCGCCGCACCTCGGGAGCGAGCTGCGTGCTCGCCGTGTCGGCCTTGATGGTCCGCTCGGCCTCGTGCACCCAGTGCGCGTCGCCCGCGTGGCCGGTGACGTCCGACGACAGTCGCGTCAGCGGCTCCTCACCCGACGGGTCGAGGAACACCCCACCGAGGTCGGCGAGAGCGTCGTACCCGGTGGTTCCGTCGACGGGAAGGGTGACGTCGAGCGGCTCCTCGGCGGTGAGGATCTTCTCGACGACGAGCCACGAGTCGGGTCCGACGACGCCCCGCAGACGCGCGAGATACTCGGCCGGTGCGGTGAGCCCGTCCGGATGGTCGACGCGCACACCGTCGACGAGACCGTCGCGAAACCAGCTGCCGACCTCGGCGTGCGTCGCCTCGAACACCGCGGGGTCCTCCTGACGCAGACCGGCCAGGTCGCTGACGGAGAAGAATCGGCGGTACCCGATGCGTCCGGAGCGCCATCCGACCAGTTCGTAGGACTGCTTGTCGTGCAGTGCCGTCGCGTCGTCCGAGCCGTCGTCGGTCGCGGGGTCCACCGGGAAGCGGTTCTCGTAGTAGGCCAGCGTGGTCTCGTCTCCCGACCGGTCGACCGAGAGTTCGTTCACGTCGGCGTCGTCGCCCAGCACGGGGAGCGCGATGCGCTCCGCACCGGCCCAGTCGATGTCGAACCACGAGGCGTACCGCGATGCGCGTCCGTGTCTCAGGACGTCCCACCAGAAGGGGTTCTCCCGCGCCGTGGCCACACCGAGGTGGTTGGGCACGATGTCGACCACCACGCCCAGGCCGTGGGTCCGGCACTCGGCGACGAGGTCCTCGAGAGCGGCCCGCCCGCCGAGTGCCTCGGAGACGGTGCGCGGATCGGTGACGTCGTACCCGTGGGTGGAGCCGTCGGACGCCGTCAGGATCGGCGACAGATAGACGTGGGAGACACCGAGTTCGGCGAGATAGGGAACCAGCGACGCGGCATCGCGGAGAGTGAAGCGATCACCCCGTAGCTGGAATCGATAGGTCGAGGTGATCGCGTGGCTCATGTCGCTTCCTTACCCCGTTTTCCGCAGCACCAACAGTGACCGTGCTTGCACCTCGACGGCGGTGCCGGCGACGATGACTCGATCGTCGGCCCCGGTGGCCGAGGCCGTGTCGAGCGCGACGGTCCACTCGTCGGCGTACTTGCCGTCCAGTGTGGTGAAGTCGATCGGCTCGTGATGGGCGTTGAAGCACAGGTAGAACGTGTCGTCGACGACCCGGTTGCCCCGGTTGTCGGGCTCGGGGATGTTCTCGCCGTTGAGGAACACCGCCAGCGACTTGCCGAAGCCGCTGTCCCAGTCCTCCTCGGTCATCTCCTCGCCGGTCGGGGTGAGCCACGCGATGTCGCGTGTCTGCTCCGCCTTACGGATCGGCCGGCCTTCGAAGAAGCGTCGTCGACGGAACACCGGGTGGTCGTTGCGGAGCGCGATCACGCGGGACGTGAACTCGACCAGATCGGCGTTCGTCTCCGCCAGGGACCAGTCCATCCAGGCCAGCTCGGAGTCCTGGCAGTAGACGTTGTTGTTGCCCTGCTGGGTCCGGCCCATCTCGTCGCCGTGCGCGAGCATCGGCGTGCCCTGGCTGAGCATGAGAGTGGCCAGCATGTTGCGGATCTGACGGGCGCGCAGCGACAGCACCTCGGGGTCGTCCGTCGGCCCCTCGACGCCGCAGTTCCACGACCGGTTGTGGCTCTCGCCGTCGTTGTTGTCCTCGCCGTTGGCCTCGTTGTGCTTGTCGTTGTAGGACACCAGATCGTGCATCGTGAAGCCGTCGTGCGCGATGACGAAATTGATGCTCGCACCGGGGCGGCGACCCGTCGCCTCGTAGAGGTCGGAGGATCCGGTGAGCCGCGACGCGAACTCGCCGAGCGTCGCCGGCTCGCCTCGCCAGTAGTCGCGCACGGTGTCGCGGTACATGCCGTTCCACTCGGTCCAGAGACCGGGGAAGTTGCCGACCTGGTAGCCGCCCTCACCGACGTCCCACGGCTCGGCGATCAACTTGACCTGGCTCACCACCGGGTCCTGCTGCACCAGATCGAAGAACGCGCTCAGCTTGTCCACGTCGTGCAGTTCGCGGGCCAGGGTCGACGCGAGGTCGAAGCGGAAGCCGTCGACGTGCATCTCGGTGACCCAGTAGCGCAGGGAGTCCATGATCAGCTGCAGGGTGTGCGGGTGACGGACGTTCAGGCTGTTCCCCGTACCCGTGTAGTCCATGTAGAAGTACGGATCGTCGTCGACCAACCGGTAGTAGGCGGCGTTGTCGATGCCGCGGAACGCGATGGTCGGACCCATGTGGTTGCCCTCGGCGGTGTGGTTGTAGACCACGTCGAGGATCACCTCGATGCCGGCTTCGTGGAACGAGCGCACCATCGTCTTGAACTCCGACACGGCCGAACCGGCCATGGGGGAGGACGCGTACTCGTTGTGCGGGGCCATGAAACCGAACGAGTTGTAGCCCCAGTAGTTGCGAAGTCCCTTGTCCACCAGTGTCTGGTCCTGCATGAACTGATGCACCGGCATCAGTTCGATGGCGGTGACGCCGAGCTTCTCCAGGTGGTTGATCACGGCCGGATGGCCCAGGCCGGCGTACGTGCCGCGCAGATCCTCCGGGATGTCCGGGTGGGTCATCGTCATGCCCTTGACGTGGGCCTCGTAGATGACGGTCTCGTTGTAGGGGCGACGCGGCGAGCGGTCGTTCTGCCAGTCGAAGAACGGATTGACGACGACCGTCGTCATCGTGTGCCCCAGCGAGTCGTGCTGGGGGAAGTGGTTCTCGGGCTCGGGCTCGGGATCTGGCTCGGGTGCAACGGTTCTGGCGGTCGCGACGTTGGCGCGGGTCGCGTCGACGGTGCGCGACGCGGTGGCGGATCCCGCGGGGCCGGCGACGTGCGCCTCGCCGGGATGCACGGCGTCGTCGCTCTCCTGCGCCGCGGGCACGGGACGTTCGGGAATGTCGATGTCGTAACTGAAGAGCGAGCGGTCACCGTCGAACGATCCGACGAACGCCTTGCCGTAGGGGTCGAGCAGCAGCTTGCTCGCGTCGCACCGCTGACCCGCTCCGGGATTCCACGGGCCGTGCACGCGGTAACCGTACCGCTGGCCGGGCTGGACCTGGGGGACGTAGGCGTGCCAGACGTACCCGTCGACCTCTTCGAGGCGGACGCGGGTCTCGTGACCGTCGGCGTCGATGAGGCAGAGATCGACGGCCTCGGCGACCTCGGAGAAGAGCGCGAAATTGGTTCCGGCGCCGTCGTAGGTGGCGCCCAGGGGATACGCGCTGCCGGGCCATACCTGGATCGATGGTTCGTGTGCATGGTCGACGGACATGCTCGGAACCCTATCCCGGCAGCGGCCGAGGACACCTGTCGGCGAGGTCCGTCGCAGGCCGGAGCGTCGGCCACCCGGGCTCAGCCCAGTCGTGCGATCAGCGCGTGCCCGAGGTCGGTGCCCGATCGCCAGGCGCTCTCGACGCGGGGCGAGCCCTCAGGGCACCACTGATCCCCGGCGAAGCCGACCAGGCGGTCTCCGTGCGAGACGATGTCGTGGCTCGCGTCGTGCTGGGAGGCGGGCTTGGCGAAGGTCCAGCGGTGCGCGTGCGTCCAGATCGGAGTGCCGATGCCCGTGAGTGCGGCGACGGCGTCGACGACGGCGGGGATCGCACCGGCGGGATCGTCGAGATGCCGCCGGGCGCGCTGCGCGGACGTGTGGGCGACCAGGACAGCGGCACCGTCGCCCCGGCGTGCGCCGTCACGCGCGAGGAACTCGACGTCCGCGTCGCCGGACACGAAGGCGGCGTCGGGGAAGGGGAGTTCGGCGGCGTCGCCGTCGGTGAGCCCGAGGACGACCGCGACGACCGGGTCGTAGTCGACGGCGTCGGGCACGGTCACCAGGCGGGACGCCTGCGGATCGGGCATGGCCAGGACCACGTGTCCGTCGGGCAACGCCGTCGCCTCGGTGGCGTCGACAGGAATCCCTGACAGCAGGTCCTTCACCAGCGATCGCAGGCCCGCCGACGTTCCCCACCGCGTGGGTCCCGCTTTCCGTTCCGGCTCCGAACCGGCACGCACCACCGTGAAGGTGTCGGTCCATTCGTGCACGAGACCGCGAGAGGCCCAGTCGGACACGACGTCCCGGAACCCGTCGTCGCGGACCGTGAAGTAGCCGGCGCCCACATCGACTCGGCGTCCGTGCAACTCGGGGGACGACATCCGACCGCCGACGGCGCGGCCCCGGTCACGCAGCACGAACGGGACACCGGCGTCGCGCAGGACGCGGACGCAGGCGGCGCCGGCGATACCGGCTCCGAGGACGGTGACGGGAGAGGTCGAGGAGGTCACTCGTTCAGCGTACGGACGCGGCTCCGGACGCCGTCGACGAACAGTTCGAGGCCGAAATCGAATCTGGCGGTGGCATCCCGGTCGAGGCCACCGTCGTCGCCGGGGTGTCGATCCGGGGCCAACGCACCCGCGGACTCCATCTGCAGCCGGGACTGTTCGTCGCTCGTCGCACCCAGCACGTAGTAGAGCAGCGCGTCCGCGGCGTGTCCCGCATCCTCCGGTGTCAGGCCGGTGGCGAGAAGATCATCGGCGACCGTGTCCCGCACGGGGTGCGTCACCGTGCGTGCGGACAGGCTGGAGGCGACCACCTCGGCGCCGTCCCGGTGGGCCAGGAGAGCGTCTCGAAGTCCGTGAGCGCGGCCGCGTACCGCGTCGAGGACGTCGGGCGTCCCGGTGGCAGGCACGGTGTCGAGTCGGCTCAGGATGCGGTCGGACACCGCACCGAGCAGCGCCTGCTTGTTCGCGACGTGCCAGTACAACGCACCCGGCGCGACACCGAGAGAGCCTGCCAGTCGGCGCATCGTGAGGTCGGCGAGACCGTAGTCGTCGAGAATGGTCAGTGCGCCGTCGACGACGTCGTCTCTGCGCAACTGCATTCCGCACCTCTCCCGACTCGTGTCGCGGGCCCGTCGGCCACGCAGCGACAGCCTAGGCTGGCCGATGTGAGTGATGTCGACACGACGGGGTTCGCCTCGGCTGCGCCCGGGGTCGGCGATGCGGGTCGGCCGTCGCGCGGCGCGTTCACCCGACGTTCGATCCGGATCGCGCTCGCGACCGCGGTCGTCGGTGCCGTCCTCGGAATCCTGTGGGCTCTGCTCGCGCCCGTGGAGCACGTCGCCGCCGTCGGTGACGGCCGCGCGATCGTGCTGACCGGCGAGAGCGATCATCGCTTCGACGCGCTCGCTCTTTTTCTCTGCGTCACCGCCGCGGCCGGGGTGCTGACCACGGTGGCCGTCTGGGCTCGCGTGGCCGAGCGCGGGCCGCGTCTGGTCGTCGACATCGTGGCGGCGTCGGCGCTCGCGTCCGCCGCCGCGATCGGTGTCGGCCTCGCCGTGGGCGCGGTGCGGTATCCGAGTGCCGACGGCGCCCTTCGCGGCGATGTCGTCGCACTCGCCCCCGGTGTCTCGACGTGGCTGGCTCTGCTCGCGCAGCCTCTGGCTGCGGCCGTCACGCTCGTTCTCGTCACGGCGCTGTCGCCGTCGGACGATCTGGGGCGGGACGAGTCCCCCGAGGAGTGATCTGTTCGGGTCTCGGACACCGGGTTCGTCTGCTTGAATGAGCGCTCTCAGGGCGACCCACGACGGGCCGCGGGCGGGGGCCGACCTCTTCGAACGGCGAAGGTCTCCAGAACGTGGCGAACACCATTCGGCGGTGGTTGAGAAGACCCGTCGATTACGCGTGGACCGTGCACTACTTCGAGACGAACACCGCGCTCGGCTCGACCCGGGTCCTGATCGGCCTGTCCTGCCTCCTGTTCTCCGGCCTGTACGTCGTCGCCGGACTCGCCCCGCCCACCGCGCCGACGGGAGCAGCGCTCACGATCGTGCTCGTGAACGCGGTCGGAACCGCCGGCGTCGGGCTCGCGTGGATCCGGGGACCGTGGCCCTCACGCCGGATGTCGACGGCCTTCGTCGTGTACGCGGACGTCGGACTCTCCGTGGTGCTTCTCTCGCTGTCCGACCCGCTCGCCGTGCTGCCCTGCACCATCCTGTTCGGCGTGGCGAGCAGTTACGTGGCGACGTTCCACACGCCGCGGGTGTTCGCCGTCCACCATTCCCTCTCCGTGGTGGTGTGCGTCGGGTTGTTCGTCCGCGCGATCGGCTCGGAGTCCGTGCTCGGAGAGGCGCGCACCTCGCTCGCCGTCACCTACGGGTTGCTCATCGTGATGGTTCTCTTCCTCGCACCGATCTCGATCTACCGCCTGCAATTTCTGCAACGCGGCGACGTCACCGCCGCGTACGTGGATCCGCTGACCGGTCTGCGCAACCGGCGGGGGCTCACCGTCGCGGCGGGCGAACTGCTCGGCACCCGGAACGGTCTCGTCGCGGTGGTCATCGACATCGACCGCTTCAAGTCGATCAACGACCGCTTCGGGCACCACCACGGTGACCTCGTGATCCGTCGGACGGCGGACACCATCGACGAGATGTTCCCGTCTCCGTCGATCACGGCGCGCACCGGCGGAGAGGAGTTCGCCGTCGTGACCGCGTTGCCGATGGACGAGGTGCTCGACCGGGCGCGGCGGCTGCGCGGCGCCTGCGCGGCGCGGTCGGACCACGACTCGAGTCTGAGCATCGGGGTCGCTCGTGAGGAGCGTGTCGTCACCTCGCGCGACGTGGATGTGCTGCTCATCTGTGCCGATCGAGCGATGTATTCCGCCAAGGCGGACGGCGGCGATGCCGTGGTCGGCTACAGCACTCTCACGTAGGTGGTCGGAGCGCGGCGAACTCGTCGGTGACACGCAGCGCGCTGTCCCGGAAGCGGTACAGCGCCGCGGGACGTCCTCCGGACGGGCCGGGGGGAGCGGTGTGCCCGGTGGACTCGATGACACCTCGCCGGGTGAGCACCCGTTGGAGATTGGTGGTGTCGACCTGGTATCCCAGTGCTGCGCAATAGATGTCGCGCAAGGTCGACAGGCTGAACTCGACGGGTGCGAGCGCGAAGGCGATGTTGGTGTACGACAGTTTGGCCGCCAGTCTCGTGCGGGCGTGCGCCACCATCGTGCCGTGATCGAACGCGGTCTCGGGGAGCGTCGCGACCGGGTGCCACGCGGTGTCGACGGGAAGTCTCGGGTCGCCGACGATGGGGACCAGGCCGAGGAACGTCGAGGCGATGCGGCGCTCGCCGGGGACTCGCCCCGGGTCGGAGAAGACGGACAACTGTTCGAGGTGGCGTACCTCGCGCACGTCGACCTTCTCCGCCAGCTGACGGCGCGCGGAGTCGGTCAGGTTCTCGTCGTCCCGGAGGAGGCCGCCGGGGAGCGACCAGGTTCCGCGCGCCGGGGCGAGCGCGCGCTGCCACAGCAGCACGCACAGTTCGGCAGGCTGGTGGGGCTGCAGCTCGCGCACCTGGAAGACGACGGACAGCACTTCGTGCACCGGTCGGGTGGCCGGATCGGGGGCACTTCCGGTCGGTCCGTCGGCTGCGGTGCTACGATGGATCACGTTTTCGATCATAAGTCGAAAACCCCGTCGGGTCCATTCCGGCGGATCGGCACCGGCGCACGCGAGCGCTGGACGCACGCGAGGAGCACGACATGGCGACCACCACCACGCGATTCGGCGGGAACTCCGCGGTCTTCGACGGACCGACGGGCTACGCCGGCGTCGAGGCCGGCCCGGAGTGGGCCGAGGAGATCCTGCGGCTGGCGAAGGCGAAGAACGCGACGATTCTGGCGCACAACTATCAGCTTCCCGCCATCCAGGACATCGCGCACCACGTCGGCGACTCGCTCGCGCTCTCACGCATCGCCGCCGAGGCGCAGGAGGAGACCATCGTCTTCTGCGGCGTCCACTTCATGGCCGAGACGGCCAAGATCCTCGCGCCGTCCAAGACGGTTCTCATTCCCGACGAGCGGGCGGGCTGCTCTCTCGCCGACTCCATCGACGCGGCGCAGCTGCGCGAGTGGAAGGCCGAGCACCCGGACGCCGTCGTCGTGTCGTACGTGAACACCACCGCCGAGGTGAAGGGACTGACGGACATCTGCTGCACCTCGTCCAACGCGGTCGAGGTCGTGGAGTCCATCGACCCGGACCGCGAGGTGCTCTTCCTGCCCGATCAGTTCCTCGGAGCCCACGTCCGTCGGCAGACCGGTCGCACGAACATGCACATCTGGGCCGGTGAGTGCCATGTGCACGCCGGCATCAACGGCGACGAGCTGACCGCGCGGTCGCAGGCGTACCCCGACGCCGAGCTCTACGTTCACCCCGAGTGCGGCTGCGCGACGTCCGCGCTCTACCTCGCAGGCGAGGGATTCGTGCCCGAGGACCGCGTCAAGATCCTGTCCACCGGTGGCATGCTCGACGCCGCGCGCACCACGGGTGCGAAGCAGGTTCTCGTCGCCACCGAGATCGGCATGCTGCACCAGCTGCGCAAGGCGGCGCCCGGTGTCGACTTCCAGGCCGTGAACGACCGCGCGTCCTGCCCGTACATGAAGATGATCACCCCCGCGGCGCTCCTCCGGTGCCTCACGGAGGGCAAGGACGAGGTGCACGTCGACGTCGCGACCGCCGAGCGCGCACGCGCGTCCGTCGAGCGGATGATCGCCATCGGCTCGCCCGGCGGCGGCGAGTGACCACTGCTGCCGCTCCGGGCGGGAGTGTCGCTGCCGCTCCGGGCGGGAGTGTCGCTGCCGCTCCGGGCTGGGAGGCCTCGGCCGATCTCGTCGTGGTCGGCGGGGGAGTCGCCGGACTCGCCGCGGCGATCGAGGCGACCCGGTCCGGCCTGAGCGTGCTCGTGCTGAGCAAGGACGCAGTCGGCACGGCGACGCAGTACGCCCAGGGCGGCATGGCCGTCGCGATCGGCGACGACGTCGAGGCCCACGTGCGCGACACGATCGTCGCGGGCGCCGGCCTGTGCGACGAGGCCGCGGTGCGCTCGATCGTCGGGGCCGGAGCCGACGCGCTGAGTGTGCTCACCGGCATCGGTGCGCAGTTCGACACCGGCGCGGACGGCTCCCTGTCCCGCACCCGTGAGGGCGGCCACGCGGTCGGCCGCATAGTGCACGCGGGCGGCGACGCCACGGGACGCGAGATCCAGCGCGCGCTGTCGTCCGCGGCGCCCGCGACGGTGACCGGCGCGACCGTGCTCGACATCCTGGTCGGTGACCACGGTGTGGCGGGCGTGCTGGTCTCGCTCTCGCCGGACGATCTCCAGGCAAACCTCGGCGTGGTGCACGCACCCGCCGTGCTGATCGCCACCGGCGGCACCGGAATGCTGTACTCGGCCAGCACGAACCCGTCCGGCGCCACTGCCGACGGCCTCGCGCTCGCACTCCGGGCGGGCGCGGACGTGGCGGACGTCGAGTTCGTGCAGTTCCACCCGACCGTGCTGTTCCGCCCCGGCGGCCGCGGTCGGCTCCCGCTGGTCAGTGAGGCGGTCCGCGGTGAGGGCGCGCATCTCGTCGACGCCGACGGCCGCTCGATCATGGCGGGCGTGCACCCGCTGGGTGATCTCGCTCCGCGGGACGTCGTGTCTCGGGCGATCGCCGCACGGCTGGCCGACAGCGGTGCCGACCACGTCTTCCTCGACGCGCGGTCCGTGGCCGACATGGCCCGGCGTTTCCCCACCGTCACCGCGGCCTGCCTGGCTCAGGGCGTGGACCCGGCGGATCAGCCGATCCCGGTCGCCCCCGCAGCGCACTACGCGTGCGGCGGTGTCGTCACCGACGAGTACGGCCGCACCTGCGTCGCCGGGCTCTACGCCGCGGGCGAGGTGGCCCGCACGGGACTGCACGGAGCGAACCGTCTCGCGTCGAACTCGCTGCTCGAGGGCGTGGTGCTGGGGACCCGAGTGGCTCGCGTCGCCCGAGACCGGGTGTCTGTCCGCTCCCTGACGTCCGGTGATCCGAGTGTGCGACACCGGGCTCCCCGGCTCGACAGGGACGTCCTCCAGTCCGCGATGACCCGTCACGTCGGCGTCGTCCGCGACGACACAGGTCTGCACGAGGCGGCGGCGATCGTGAGAGCCGCTGTCTCACGCGAGCTCACGTCGACCCGCGACGTCGAGGACACCGCACTGACACTGCTGGCGTCCGCGACCGCTCTGGCAGCCCTCACCCGCACCGAGACGCGAGGTGCGCACACCCGCGCCGATCACCCTCGACCCGACGACGCCCAGCGCCGCAGCACCGTCTTCCGGCTGGCCGACGACGGCAGCCTCGCGATCGCGCGGAACGCCCGCAGCGCCGACCAGGTCGGCCCGATAGGAGTCTCATGACCACACCCGCCGCAGCTCTCGATCCCGTCGATCGTGACGAGATCCTCCTCGTCGTGCGCCGCGCGCTGGACGAGGACCTCCGATACGGGCCCGATGTGACGAGCCTCGCCACGGTGCCCGAGGGCGCGCGCACCCGTGCCGCGGTCGTCTCGCGGGCACACGGCGTCGTCGCGGGCCTCGACGCCGCACTGGCGGTGCTCGACGACGTGATCGGCGACCACGTCGTGCTCTCCCGGATCGCCGACGGCACCCGGGTCGAGCCGGGCGACGTGGTGCTGTCGGTGGAGGCTCCGACCAGGGCCCTGCTCACCGCGGAGCGGACGATGCTCAACATCCTCTGCCACCTGTCCGGCATCGCGACCGCGACCGCGGCGTGGGTCGACGCGGTGTCCGGCACCCGGTGCGTCGTGCGCGACAGTCGCAAGACGTTGCCCGGGCTGCGTGCATTGCAGAAGTACGCCGTGCGTGCCGGCGGCGGGCAGAACCATCGCATGGGCCTCGGCGACGCGGCACTGATCAAGGACAACCACGTGGTCGCCGCGGGCTCGGTGGTGGCGGCGCTGCGCGCCGTACGAGCCGCGGCGCCCGACATCGCGTGCGAGGTCGAGGTGGACACTCTCGAGCAGCTCGACGACGTGCTGGCCGAGGGCGTCGACCTGGTGCTGCTCGACAACTTCCCGCTGTGGCAGACGCAGATGGCGGTGCAACGTCGAGACCGAGCGGCGCCCGCGACCATGCTCGAATCGTCCGGCGGGCTGTCCCTGGACTCGGCCGCCGAGTACGCGGGCACCGGCGTGGACTTCCTGGCGGTCGGCGCGCTCACCCACTCCGTGACGGTGCTCGACCTGGGGCTCGACTTCGAGTGACGTTTCGCGTGAGCGGGATCCGGGCACAGGACGGCACATGACAACTGTGAGCACTGTGGACCGCGGCGATCGCGTCATCGCCCGCCGCGTGACCGTGAACGCCCCTGCCGACGACCTCTTCGCTCAGGTGGCGGACCCGCACCGGCACGGCGAGCTGGACGGCTCCGGAACGGTGAAGGACACGGTGAAGGGTCCGACGACGCTCTCGCGCGGGGCGAAGTTCTCCGTGGGCATGAAGCAGTTCGGCGTGCCCTACCGCATCACCAGCACCGTCACGGAGTTCACCGACACCGGGGACACCAAGGTGATCGAGTGGCAGCACCCGCTCGGCCACAAGTGGCGTTGGGAGTTCGTCGCGGTGGGCCCCTCGTCCACCGAGGTGACGGAATCGTTCGTCTACGGAACGGCGAAGATCCCGAAGATGCTCGAGGTGACCAAGCAGACGGCACAGAACGCGAACGGCATCACGAAGACGCTGGAGAAGCTGGCCGCCCGCTACTCCTGAGACCATGGTGCGGACAGGCCGGAGGGACCGGGTGGATCGTCCCGCTCGGGGCGTCGGTCGGGGCTCGAGCGATAATCGACGTGCGCCGACCGGCGCGCCCCTGCTCGACCCGAGAGGATCACCCATGACTGCCCGCACCGAGTTGCGACGCGTGGATCTACGCGGCAGCTCTCCGTCCACCGCCGAGCTGCGCGCGGTTCTCCCGCGCGGTGGAGTGGACGTGAACTCGGTGCTGCATCTGGTCACCCCGGTGGTGGAGGCGGTGCGGGAGCGCGGCGCCGACGCGGCGCTCGAGTACAGCGAGACCTTCGACCGCGTGCGTCCCGACTCCGTGCGGGTTCCGGCCGCCGAGCTCGCGAAGGCTCTGGACCAGCTCGACCCCGACGTGCGGGCGGCACTCGAGGTGTCCATCGAGCGTTCGCGCATCGTGCACGAGGATCAGCGGCGATCCGAGACCGTGACCACGGTCGTCCCCGGTGGAACGGTCACCGAGAAATGGGTCCCGGTCGAGCGAGTCGGACTGTACGTACCGGGCGGCAACGCCGTGTACCCGTCGTCGGTCGTCATGAACGTCGTCCCCGCCCAGGTCGCCGGCGTCGGAAGCCTCGTCGTCGCCTCGCCGCCGCAGGCGGACTTCGGCGGCCTCCCGCACCCCACCATCCTGGCGGCGGCAGCGTTGCTCGGCGTGGACGAGGTCTGGGCGGTCGGCGGTGCCCAGGGCGTCGCGCTGCTCACCTACGGCGGCGTGGACACCGACGGTGCGGCGCTCGAGCCCGTGGACATGATCACCGGCCCGGGCAACATCTACGTCACCGCGGCGAAGCGGTTGTGTCGTGGAGCGGTGGGCATCGACTCCGAGGCCGGTCCCACCGAGATCGCCATCCTGGCGGACCACACTGCCGACCCGGTGCACGTCGCCGCCGATCTCATCTCGCAGGCGGAACACGACGTGCTGGCGGCGAGCGTGCTCGTCACCACCTCGGTCGCCCTGGCCGACGCCGTCACGCGCGAGGTCGCCGAGCGCACGCTCACCACCAAGCACTCCGACCGTGTCGCCACGGCCCTCGCCGGTGAGCAGTCGGGCATCGTGCTGGTGGACACGGTGGCCGACGGCATCCGTACGGTCGACGCCTACGCCGCGGAACACCTCGAGATTCAGACCGAGAATGCCTCCGAGGTGGCGGGCCGCATCCGCAGCGCCGGAGCGGTGTTCGTCGGACCGTGGTCGCCGGTGAGCCTCGGCGACTACTGCGCCGGGTCCAACCACGTCCTTCCGACGGCCGGATGTGCCCGTCATTCGTCCGGGTTGTCGGTGCAGACCTTCCTGCGCGGCATCCACATCGTCGACTACTCGCGCGACGCTCTCGACGGCGTCGCGAAGCACGTAGTCGCCCTCGCGAACGCAGAGGATCTGCCGGCGCACGGTGATGCCGTCCGCGTGCGGTTCGAGAGCCGATCGTGACGGCCGCTCCCGGCGCCGGGACCGCATTGTCGGACCTGCCGCTGCGCGACTCGCTCGTCGGGAAGTCTCCCTACGGTGCGCCGCAGCTCGAGGTCCCGGTGCAGCTCAACACCAACGAGAACCCGCACCCACCGTCGGCAGCACTCGTGGAGGACGTCGCCCGCTCCGTGCGGGAGGCGGCAGCGTCGCTGCACCGTTATCCCGACCGGGACGCCGTCGCACTGCGCACGGACCTCGCCGCGTACATGGCGGCCCGTACGGGGGTGCCCGTCACCGTCGACAACCTGTGGGCCGCGAACGGATCGAACGAGATCCTGCAGCAGCTGCTGCAGGCGTTCGGGGGGCCGGGCCGCACGGCGCTGGGATTCGTGCCGTCGTACTCGATGCACCCCATCATCTCGGCGGGTACGCAGACCGAGTTCCTCGATCTGCACCGGCGTGACGACTTCTCGCTGGACGTCGACGCGGCCGTGGCCGCGATCGAGTCGATGACGCCGGACGTCGTGTTCGTCACCAGCCCCAACAACCCGACGGGACACAGTCTCTCGCTCGACGACCTCCGGCGTCTCGCCTCCGCGACCACCGGGATCCTCGTCGTCGACGAGGCGTACGGCGAGTTCTCGGCGGCGCCCAGCGCGGTCGACCTCATCGACGAGTTCCCCAGCCGCGTGGTCGTCAGCCGGACCATGAGCAAGGCGTTCGCGTTCGCGGGTGGGCGCCTCGGGTACCTGGTGGCCGCTCCGGCCGTCGTGGACGCACTGCTCCTGGTGCGGCTGCCGTACCACCTGTCGGTGCTCACGCAGGCTGCTGCGCGCGCCGCACTGCGCCATGCCGACGACACGCTGGCCTCGGTGGCCGAGTTGGCGGCCGAGCGTGATCGCGTCGTCGCCCGGCTCGCCGTCCTGGGCTACCGAGTGGTGCCCAGCAGCGCCAACTTCGTGCTGTTCGGCCTGTTCGACGACGCGCCCGCAGTGTGGTCTCGGTACCTCGACCAGGGTGTGCTCATCCGCGACGTCGGCATCGCGGGGCATCTCCGGGTCACCATCGGCACCGAGGCCGAGAACGATCGGTTCCTCGAGGTCAGCGCCGACCTGTCCGAGGACATCGTCCACTCGTCCGCCCCCGCCACCTGAACCCCCCAGCAGAGGATCCGACCAGTGAGCAGCATCATGACCCCGAACCGCATCGCGCGCATCGAGCGGACCACCAAGGAGTCGTCCATCACGGTGGAGCTGAATCTCGACGGCACCGGCATCGTCGACGTGTCCACCGGTGTGCCGTTCTTCGACCACATGCTGACCGCGCTCGGGACGCACGCAAGTTTCGACCTCACGGTGCACGCGAAGGGCGACATCGAGATCGAGGCGCACCACACCGTCGAGGACACGGCCATCGTGCTCGGTCAGGCGCTCGCGCAGGCCCTCGGTGACAAGAAGGGAATCCGCCGCTTCGGTGACGCGTTCATCCCGATGGACGAGACGCTGGCACACGCGTCGGTCGACGTGTCCGGTCGGCCGTACTGCGTGCACACCGGGGAACCGGAGCACATGCTGCACGCGGTCATCGGCGGCTACCCGGGAACCCCGTACGCCACGGTGATCAACCGCCACGTCTTCGAGTCGATCGCGTCCAACGCGCGTATCGCACTGCACGTCCGGGTGCTGTACGGACGCGACCAGCACCACATCACCGAGGCCGAGTTCAAGGCCGTCGCTCGCGCCCTGCGCGCGGCCGTCGAGCCCGATCCGCGTGTCTCGGGAGTGCCGTCGACGAAGGGAAGCTTGTGACCAGCGGGAAGGCCGGAGGCCGGCCGGAGATCGGCGGGAAGGCCGGAGGCCGGCCGGGAATGAGCAGCAAGTCCGTTGCGCTGCTGGATTACGGTTCGGGGAATCTGCACTCGGCGCAACGCGCGCTCGAGCGTGTGGGCGCCGACGTCACGGTGACCTCCGATCACCGGGTCGCGCTGCAGGCCGACGGTCTGGTCGTGCCCGGTGTCGGCGCGTTCGGTGCGTGCATGGACGGTCTGCTGTCGGTGCGCGGGGACGAGCTCGTCGACAAGCGGCTCGCGGGGGGTCGCCCCGTGCTCGGCATCTGCGTCGGCATGCAGATCATGTTCGACCGCGGCGTCGAGTTCGACGTGCCCGCCACCGGCTGCGGCCAGTGGCCCGGCACCGTGGAGAAGCTGCAGGCCGACGTGCTCCCGCACATGGGCTGGAACACGGTGCGTCCGGGCGAGGATTCGGTGCTGTTCGCGGGCATGGACCCCGACACGCGCTTCTACTTCGTGCACTCGTACGGCGTGCAGGACTGGGAGATGGCACCGAGCGAGTCGCTGGCCGCTCCGGTTCTCACGTGGGCCGATCACGGCGGCGAGTTCCTCGCGGCGGTGGAGAACGGCCCTCTCTCCGCGACACAGTTCCACCCGGAGAAGTCCGGCGACGCCGGCGCCACGCTGCTCGAGAACTGGCTCCGCACCCTCGGATGAGCGGGCCCCGCGAGTTCTCACTGGGTCGCCACACCGGGCTGGTCCTCGGTGCGGCGACCCTGATGCTCGCCGTGACCACGCTCGTCCTCTGGCTGCTGCAGCCGAGTGGTCCGGTGGGGCTGCTGGTGGTGGCCGTCGGACTCGTCGCCACGGGCGTCTGCGCGTCACTGGTGGCGAAGGCGTCCGTTCGCCGATCGTTCGGCGAGGAGCCCGACGGGTCCGAGCCGTCCGACTGACGCGCCGCCCTGCCCGGTGTCGCTGCGGATCGTGCCGGTAACCTCGTCGAACGTGAGCCTGGTACTTCTCCCCGCAGTCGATGTCGCCGATGGTCAAGCTGTTCGTCTCGTGCAGGGAGAGGCAGGCAGCGAGACCGCCTACGGCTCCCCGCGCGACGCCGCGTTGGCCTGGCAGAACGACGGCGCCGAGTGGGTGCATCTGGTGGATCTGGACGCCGCCTTCGGTCGCGGTTCGAACCGCGACCTCCTCGCGAGCGTGGTGGGGGAACTCGACGTGAAGGTCGAGCTGTCCGGTGGCATCCGCGACGACGAGAGCCTGCGGGCAGCGCTCGCGACGGGCTGCGCGCGCGTCAACCTCGGCACCGCCGCCCTCGAGGATCCGGAGTGGTGCCGCCGCGCCATCGGTGAGTACGGCGATCGTGTCGCCGTGGGACTGGACGTGCGCATCGTCGACGGTGAGCACCGCCTGCGCGGACGCGGCTGGGTGAGTGACGGCGGCGATCTGTGGGAGGTTCTGGAGCGACTCGACCGCGACGGGTGCTCGAGGTACGTGGTCACCGACGTCACGCGCGACGGCACTCTCACCGGACCCAATCTCGAACTCCTCGAACAGGTCTGCGCTGTCACCGACGCGCCGGTCATCGCGTCCGGCGGCGTGTCCACCGTCGCAGATCTGGTCGCGATCGCCACGCTGACCGACAAGGGCGTCGAGGGTTCCATCGTCGGCAAGGCCCTCTACGCCGGCCGCTTCACGCTGCCGGAGGCCCTCGCCGCCGTCGCGGACAGCGCACCGTCGGCGACGTGACCGCCGTGGACCTGGACGCTCTCGCGGCCACCGCGCGCACCCTGCTCGACGGCACCCACGAGCGGTTCGTCGCGGGCGCCGGCGCGCCCAGCGCCGTGGCCAAGGGGCCGGACGACTTCGCCACCGCCGTCGACCTCGAGCTCGAACGTCGGCTGGTCGAGGAACTGCAGGAGCAGACCCAGATCCCCGTGCACGGCGAGGAGTTCGGCGGGCCACCCGTCGAGTCCGGCACCGTGTGGGTACTCGATCCGATCGACGGGACCTTCAACTACTCGTTCGGGCTGCCCACCGCGGGCACCCTGCTGTCGCTGCTGGTCGACGGGCGCCCGGTCATCGGTCTGACGTGGCTTCCGCTGATCGGCCAACGCTTCTGGGCGGTGGACGGTGGACCCGTGCACCGGGACGGGGAGGCGCTTCCCGCGCTGCCCACCTCCGCACTCGCCTCCTCCATCGTCGGATTCGGTGCGTTCAACATCGACAGCCGCGGCCGGTTGCCCGGCGCCTACCGGGTGCAGGTGCTCTCGGACATCAGCCGCGTCTCGTCACGGATCCGCATGCACGGGTCGACCGGACTGGACCTCGCCTACACCGCGGCGGGAACACTCGGTGCGTCGATCGTGTTCGGTCACCATGCGTGGGACAACGCCGCGGGAGCGATGCTGGTCCGCGCCGGCGGCGGGATCGTCACCGATCTGGCGGGCGAGCCGTGGACGGTGACCTCGACGTCGGTGCTCGCCGCAGCCCCCGGCGTGCACGAGGAACTGCTGCAGGTGCTCGCCGGAGTCGGCGAGCCGTCCTCGTACACACCGACATCGCGCGCGCGGGAAGGAGTCCGGAGATGAGTGTCGCCGTACGCGTCATCCCGTGCCTGGACGTCGACGCGGGCCGCGTCGTCAAGGGAGTCAACTTCGCTGATCTACGCGACGCCGGTGATCCGGTCGAGCTCGCCGCGAAGTACGACGCCGAGGGCGCCGACGAGCTGACCTTCCTCGACGTCACCGCATCGTCCGGTGGGCGCGCGACGATGCTGGACGTCGTCACCCGCACCGCGGAGCAGGTGTTCATTCCCCTCACCGTCGGCGGCGGTGTCCGCACCGTGCAGGACGTGGACACGCTCCTGCGAGCGGGCGCCGACAAGGTGTCCGTCAACACGGCGGCGCTCGCTCGACCGGAGTTGTTGCGCGAGTTGAGCTCTCGATTCGGTTCGCAGTGCATCGTGCTGTCGGTCGACGCCCGGACGGTGCCCGAGGGCGAGGCGCCGACGGCGTCCGGTTGGGAGGTCACCACGCACGGCGGCCGCCGCGGTACGGGAGTCGACGCCGTGGAGTGGGCACACCGCGGGGCCGAACTCGGTGTGGGCGAGATCCTGCTCAACTCGATGGACGCGGACGGCACGAAGGCCGGCTTCGACATCGCCATGATCACCGCTGTCCGCGCGGCCGTCCGGGTCCCGGTCATCGCCAGTGGCGGCGCCGGCGCCGTCGAGCACTTCGCGCCCGCCGTGGCCGCAGGGGCCGATGCCGTTCTCGCGGCCAGCGTCTTCCACTTCGGCGAGATGACCATCGGCGACGTCAAGGGCGCACTGCGCGCGGACGGTGTGGAGGTTCGGTGAGCGCCCCGGTTCTCGACCCGGCGATCGCCGACCGTCTCAAGCGCACCGACGACGGACTGGTGTGCGCCGTCGCGCAGGAACGCGGCACCGGTGACGTGCTCATGGTCGCGTGGATGGACGACACGGCTCTGGCCATGACGCTCGCGACGCGAAAGGGCACGTACTGGTCGCGGTCGCGGCAGGAGTACTGGGTCAAGGGCGAGTCGTCCGGACACGCACAATACGTCCACGAGGTCCGCCTCGACTGCGACGGCGACACTATCCTGCTCACGGTCGATCAGACCGGCGGCGCGTGCCACACCGGTGATCACTCGTGCTTCGACGCCGACCTGTTGCTGAGCGAGCCCCCGACCGCCTGAGTACCGAGCGGTCAGCCACCGCCGTCGCGGGCGATGCCGGCGTCGAGGTTGGTGACCATGACCTCGGCGAGCGCCCGCATCGTCTCGACCTGCTCGTCGTCCAGCCCGTCGAACACGAGTGACCGCACCGTGGAGACGTGGCCGGGAGCCGTGGCGACCACCTTCGCGTACCCCTCGTCCGTGAGAACGGCGTGGGAGCCGCGGCCGCCGCTGATGCTCTCCCGCCGCGCCCATCCGGCGCGCTCGAGCTTGGTCATCACGTGCGACAGCCGGGACAGCGACGCGTTGGCGAAATCCGCGAGGTCACGCAGGCGCAGCCGTCGATCCGGAGCCTCGGACAGCGTCGCCATCACGAAGTAGTCGAAGTGCGTCAGCCCGGAGTCTCGCTGCAGCTGGGTGTCCAGCGCGGCGGGCAGCCGGGTCACGAAGGCGACCAGCACGCGCCAGGCGTCCTGCTGTGCCGGTGTGAGCCAGCGCATCTCGTCCGGCGGTGGCTCGGACGGCGGTGTCGCGGTCATCGGGTGCGCGTTCCTCTCCTCGTGCCGGATCACGACCGACCAGTTCGGTTTCCGACTCGTCGAGTGTCCCACCGCCCGTGCGACCACTGCGTTCGGCACCTCCCGAACCCGGCGGGACGGCACCCGGGAAGATGACACCCATGGATTCGCAGAAGGACCCGGCACCCGGACGTGCGTCGACCGCGCTCGGCGGCGACGGAACCACCACGCGGGAGCAGTTCCGCCACTTGGCCGCCGTCCATCGCGTGGTCCCCGTCGTACGCAAGGTCCTCGCGGACTCCGAGACTCCGCTGTCGGCGTACCGCAAGCTCGCCGGTGACCGGCCCGGCACGTTCCTGCTCGAATCGGCCGAGAACGGGCGGTCCTGGTCCCGATGGTCGTTCATCGGTGCGGGCAGCCCCAGTGCGCTCACGGTCGTGGACGGCGAGGCCGCGTGGATGGGGGAGACGCCGGCGGGTGCCCCGTCGGGTGGCCATCCGCTGGACGCACTCGGGGCCACCATCGAGCTGCTCCGCTCCGAACGGTTGCCGGACCTGCCCCCGCTGACCGGCGGGATGGTGGGGTATCTCGGCTACGACGCAGTGCGCCACATCGAGCGGCTGCCCGAACTCACCGAGGACGATCTGCAGATCCCCGAGATGGTGATGCTCCTCGCGACCGATCTGGCGGCGGTGGACCACCACGAGGGTGCGATCACCCTCATCGCCAACGCGGTGAACTGGAACGGCACCGACGAGCGGGTCGACGAGGCGTACGACGACGCGGTGGCACGGCTCGACCGCATGACCCTCGCACTGTCGTCCGCCGCGGAGTCCACGGTGGCATCCTTCTCGCGACCCGAGCCGCAGTTCCGGCGCCAGCGCACCTCCGAGGGGTTCGGCGCCGACGTGCACCGCCTGGTCGAGGAGATCGAGGCGGGCGAGGCGTTCCAGGTGGTGCTGTCCCAGCGTTTCGAGATGGAGACCACCGCGTCTCCGCTGGACGTCTATCGCATGCTCCGACGCTCCAATCCGAGCCCGTACATGTACCTGATGCACGTCCCCGGCGCGGACGGCGAGACCGCGTTCTCGATCGTCGGGTCGAGCCCCGAGTCCCTCGTGACGGTCGCCGACGGTGTCGCGACGACGCACCCGATCGCCGGGACCCGGTGGCGCGGCGACACCGAGGAGGACGACCTGTTGCTCGAGAAGGACCTCCTCGTGGACGAGAAGGAGAACTCCGAGCACCTCATGCTGGTGGACCTCGGGCGCAACGATCTCGGACGGGTCTGCGAGCCGGGCACGGTCAAGGTCACCGAGTACCGCCACGTCGAGCGCTACAGCCACGTCATGCACCTGGTGTCGACGGTGACGGGTCGGCTCGACGAGGGCAGGCACGCACTCGACGCCGTCCGCGCCTGCTTCCCGGCGGGCACGCTGTCGGGTGCTCCCAAGGTGCGGGCGATGGAGCTCATCGAGGAACTCGAACCGACGCGCCGCGGCGTCTACGGCGGCATCGTCGGGTACCTCGACTTCGACGGGGACGCCGACACGGCGATCTGCATCCGCTCCGCCCTCATCAAGAACGGCACCGCGTACGTCCAAGCGGGTGCCGGCGTGGTGGCCGACTCGGTCGCCGAGTACGAGGACACCGAGGCGCGAAACAAGGCGATGGCAGTGCTCAGCGCAGTGGCCGCGGCGGAGACGGTGACTACCGTCGGCGGCGTCGAGTGAAGCGCGGGGGCGTCGGTCTCGCCGCGCTGCTCCTGGCTCTCGCGGCGCTGGCACTCTGGGCGTCGTCGCGAATGACCTGGGTCCGGGTGGTCAGCTCGGACGGGCTGGGGGAGCAGCAGACGTCCTCGCTCGTGGGGGGTACGTGGGCCGCGGCGACCACACCCTTGGCCATCGCGGCCATCGCTGCGGTGGCGGCACTGTTCGCGATCCGCGGACGGTGGACGGTGCTGCTCGCGGTCCTCGTCGCGCTCGTCGGAGTCGGAGCCGCGGTTCCCGCAGTGCAGTTGATCGTCTCGGGCGTGGATCCGGAGCGCGCCGGCGCGCTGGCGGAACTGCCCGGTCGTGCCGAGGTCCTCTCGGCGGAGGCGAGCCGCGCGCCCGCCGCACTCGCACTCCTCGGTGGTCTGCTCGCGCTCGCCGCGGCCGTCGTGGTCGCGCGCACGTCCCGATCCAAGGCCGGCCTGTCGGCCCGGTACGACAGCCCCGCGGTGCGCCGTGAGCGCGCCGAACAGGACGTTCGGTCTGCCGCCGTGGACGCGGACGAGGAACCGAGCGAGCGGGCCATCTGGGACGCGCTGGACTCCGGCGCCGACCCGACCGCGACCGACGACGCACGCGGTGCCGACGGCCGACCCCGCGGCGGTGAGACCCGCTAGTCGGTGGTGTTCCTCCGGCCTCTACGCTGAGCGCACCGGATGAGCAGCGCCACACATCCACTGCGATGTCGAGCAGACATTCACCACTCTGGCGGAAGGACGCGGGGGACACCGATGACCGTTCTCGATTCGATCCTCGACGGTGTACGGGCCGATACGCAGGCCCGTGAATCCGTGGTGGACTTCGCCTCCGTCAAGAAGGCCGCCGCCGCCGCGCGGCCCGCTCTCGACGCCGCCGCCGCGCTCATCGAGCCGGGCATCGCGGTCATCGCAGAGGTCAAGCGCGCCAGCCCGTCCAAGGGTGCGCTGGCCGACATTCCGGACCCCGCCGTGCTGGCGGGTGCCTACGAGTCCGGCGGAGCGCGCGTCATCAGCGTGCTCACCGAGGAGCGCCGCTTCCGCGGATCGCTGGACGATCTCGACGCCGTGCGTCGTGCCGTCGAGATCCCCGTGCTGCGCAAGGACTTCATCGTGGGGCCGTACCAGATCCACGAGGCTCGCGCCCACGGCGCCGACATGGTGCTGCTGATCGTCGCCGCCCTGGAACAGGACGCCCTCGCGTCCCTGCTCGACCGCACCGAGTCGCTCGGAATGACCCCGCTGGTCGAGGTGCACACCGAGGAAGAGGCGGACCGCGCCCTCGAGGCCGGCGCCAAGGTCATCGGCGTCAACGCCCGCAACCTCAAGACACTCGAGGTCGATCCGGACACCTTCTCCCGCATCGCGCCCGGACTGCCGTCGGACATCATCCGGGTCGCCGAGTCCGGTGTCCGCGGCACCGCCGATCTCCTGGCCTACGCCGGAGCAGGTGCCGACGCGGTTCTCGTCGGTGAGGGACTGGTCACCAGCGGTGATCCGCGGTCCGCCGTGCGTGACCTGGTCGCGGCCGGAACGCACCCCTCCTGCCCGAAGCCTGCGCGCTGATTTCAGGCTCCACCCGGCTCGTCGTCCCGGTGTGTCATCGGGCAGACTCGACACCGTGACTACCAGCTATCTTCCGAACTCGAGCGACGGCATCACCGATCGCACCGATCACGACCCCGACCTCGGCGGACACTTCGGTAAGTACGGCGGCCGCTACGTGCCCGAGGCGCTGATGGGCGTCATCGAGGAAGTCACCACCGAGTACGCCAAGGCGCGGGGCGATCGAGACTTCCTCGACGAGCTCGATCGCCTGCAGCGCGACTACACCGGTCGCCCGTCACCGATCTTCGAGGCGGCGAATCTGTCGAAGCAGGCCGGTGGGGCCCGCATCTTCCTCAAGCGCGAGGACCTCAACCACACCGGTTCGCACAAGATCAACAACGTGTTGGGCCAGGTGCTGCTCGCCAAGCGGATGGGCAAGACCCGCGTCATCGCCGAGACCGGCGCCGGCCAGCACGGCGTCGCCACGGCCACGGCCTGTGCGCTGCTCGGCCTCGAGTGCCTCGTCTACATGGGCGAGGTGGACACCGAGCGTCAGGCCCTCAACGTCGCCCGGATGAAGCTCCTCGGTTCCGACGTCGTCGCCGTGACGTCCGGCTCGCGCACTCTCAAGGACGCCATCAACGAGGCGCTGCGCGACTGGGTGACCAACGCGGACGAGACCTACTACTGCTTCGGCACCGTCGCCGGACCGCACCCGTTCCCCATGATGGTCCGCGATTTCCAGCGCATCATCGGCATGGAGGCGCGCGCGCAGATGCTGCACGATCACGGTCGGCTGCCCGACGCCATCGCCGCGTGCGTCGGCGGTGGGTCCAACGCCATCGGCATCTTCCATGCCTTCATCGACGATGCGGACGTCCGGCTCATCGGGTACGAGGCTGCCGGCGACGGCATCGAGACGGGTCGCCACGCCGCGACCATCGGTGCGGGCACGCCCGGCGCCCTCCACGGCGCTTTCTCGTACCTGCTGCAGGACGAGGACGGGCAGACCGTCGACTCGCACTCCATCTCCGCCGGGCTCGACTACCCGGGCGTAGGACCGGAGCACTCGTACCTCAACGACATCGGGCGAGCCGAGTACCGGCCCATCACCGACACGGAGGCCATGGAGGCCTTCACGCTGCTGTGCAAGACCGAGGGCATCATCCCGGCCATCGAGTCCGCGCACGCCATCGCGGGTGCCGTGAAGCTGGGCCGTGAACTCGGTGACGGCGCCATGATCCTGGTCAATCTCTCCGGCCGCGGAGACAAGGACGTCGACACCGCCGCGAAGTGGTTCGGCATCCTGGACGAGAAGGGCAACGTGACGTGAGCACCCCCACCCCCATCCCGGTGCACTCCGGTCCGTCGCGGTTGGGCCCGGTCTTCGACCACACCCGCGGTGAGCACCGCGCAGCCCTCGTCGGGTACCTGCCCGCCGGGTTCCCGACGGTGCCCGAGTCGATCGACGCCGTGCGCGCCCTCGTCGACAGCGGCTGCGACATCATCGAAGTCGGCGTCCCGTACTCCGATCCCGTCATGGACGGTCCCACCATCGCGGCGGCCGCAGGGCGCGCCCTGGCCAACGGCGCCCGCGTCCGCGACGTCTTCACCGTGGTCGAGGCCATCGCCGACGCCGGTGGCAAGGCCGTCGTCATGACGTACTGGAACCCGGTCATGAAGTACGGCGTGACCGAGTTCGCCGCGAATCTCGCGTCGGCGGGCGGCCTCGGCATGATCACGCCGGACCTGATTCCCGACGAGGCCGGCGATTGGCTCGGCGCCTCCGAGGAGCACGGGCTCGATCGCATCTTCCTCGTCGCACCGTCGTCGACGGAGGAGCGTCTCTCCCGCACCGTGCAGTCGAGCAGCGGTTTCGTCTACGCCGCGTCGACCATGGGCGTGACGGGTGCCCGCGACGCGGTGTCCTCCGCCGCGCCCGCGCTGGTGTCCCGCATCCGTGTGCACTCCGACATCCCCATCGGCATCGGCCTCGGGGTGCGCTCCGGTGCCCAGGCCGCGGAGATCGCCGCGTACGCCGACGCCGTCATCGTCGGATCCGCGCTCGTCTCCGCCGTCGACCAGGGCGTCGGCGCCGTGTCCGCGCTCACCGCCGAACTGGCCGAGGGCGTGCGGTCGGCGAAGGCCGCGTCGTGATGCTCGCGGCGAACACCGCCGTGCTCGCGTACATCCCGAGTCCGCCGCAGGGTGTCTGGTACGTCGGGCCGCTCGCTCTGCGGGCGTACGCCTTCTTCATCATCGTCGGCATCGTCGTCGCGATCGTGTGGGGTGATCGCCGCTGGGTCGCCCGTGGCGGCGACAAGGGGACCGTCCTCGACGTCGCCGTGTGGGCCGTGCCGTTCGGTCTCATCGGCGGCCGGGTCTACCACGTCATCACCGACGCGCCGACGTACTTCGGCGAGGGTGGCAATCCGATCGACGCCCTCAAGATCTGGCAGGGCGGTCTCGGCATCTGGGGCGCCGTCTTCCTGGGTGGCGTCGGCGCGTGGATCGCCTGCCGGCGACGCGGGATACCGCTCCCGGCCTTCGGTGACGCCGTCGCGCCGGGCATCCTCCTGGCGCAGGCCATCGGCCGCATCGGCAACTACTTCAACCAGGAGCTCTACGGACGCGACACCACGCTGCCGTGGGGCCTCGAGATCTACGAGCGCGTCGACGCCAACGGTCGAGTCGACTCCCTCGCCGGCGTCTCCACCGGCATCGTCGAGCGGGTCGTGCATCCGACGTTCCTCTACGAACTGCTGTGGAACGTCGTCGTCGTGGTGCTCCTGGTGCTGGTCGACCGCCGCTTCCGCCTCGGACACGGCCGCATCTTCGCCCTGTACGTCGCAGGCTACTGCGCCGGACGCTTCGTCATCGAGCTGATGCGCAGCGACTTCGCGACGCTCATCGGCGGCATCCGCGTCAACTCGTTCACCTCCGGCATCGTCTTCCTGCTGGCACTGGCGTACGTCGTCCTCGCGCCCAAGGGTCGTGAGGAACCGGCCATGCTGCGCACGCGGACCGACGAGGACGAGCCCGCCGGCGCACCGACGGACGAGGCGGACGCTCCCGCGAAGGACGAGGATAGATCCACCGACGAGGTGACCACCCCGACGACGAGTGAGGACGAGGGACGTGACCGATCCGGACAAGCCTGACCTGACGAAGAAGTCGACCGGCTCGGACCCCGTGGGGTCCGACGACGTCACCGGGAGCACTCCCGGTCCGGGGTGGAACACCAACGCCAGTTTCGGCGAGGGTCCGGGTTCCGGCGCCTACCCGTCCTACCCGTCGCCCGGGACGTACCCGGAACCGTCTGCCGGTGACACGGCTGCCTTCGGCTACCCCGTGGGCGAGTACGGCTCCTGGAATCGCGAGCCCGAGTCGACGGACTGGTCTGCACGGCCGGCCGCGGACACTCCGTACTCGCAGCCCCAGTACGGACAGCCCCAGTACGGACAGCCCCAGTACGGTCAGTCACCGTTCCCGGGCGGCTACGGCGTCGATCCGATGGCGCCGTTCGGTCGGGACCTGGCGACGGGCGAACCGTTCGGCGACAAGTCGAAGGTGACGGCAGGCGTTCTCCAGTTGGCCCCGTTGCTCTTCGGTCTACCGCTGGGCATCGGCCGGTTCTACATCGGCTCGACGGTTCTCGGCGTGGCGCAGCTCGTGTCGTTCATCGTGAGCGTCCTGCTGACCGTGACGATCATCGGTGCGCTCATCGGCATCCCGCTCTACGCGGCGGTGTGGCTGTGGTGCCTCGTCGACGGCATTGTCATGCTCGTGAGCAAGGTCCGCGACGGGAACGGCCGACTTCTCAAACCCTGAACGACCTCCCGGTTAACTACTGGCCAGTAGCCCAATTGTCAGGACATAGAGCGGCGTCGTCGATAGGAATCGGGTCCCGCGGGGACTAGGCTTGCGCCCGTGACCCGACGGACGAAGATCGTATGCACCCTGGGACCGGCGACTGCCACCGACGAGAGAATCAAGGAACTCGTCGAGAGCGGAATGGATGTGGCTCGGCTGAATTTCAGCCACGGCGACTACCCCGACCACGAGGCGAACTACAAGCGGGTGCGTGCGGCGTCGAACGCCACCGGGAAGGCCGTGGGCATCCTCGCCGACCTGCAGGGTCCGAAGATCCGGCTCGGCCGGTTCAAGGAGGGCAAGACCACCTGGGCCAACGGTGAGCTGATCCGCATCACGGTCGAGGAGTGCGAGGGCACGCACGATCGGGTCTCCACCACCTACAAGGAACTCGCACAGGACGCCAAGGAAGGCGATCGCCTCCTCGTCGACGACGGCAAGGTCGGCCTGGTCGTCACCGGTGTCGAGGGCAATGACGTCCTCTGCCGCGTGACCGAGGGCGGCCCCGTCAGCAACAACAAGGGCGTGTCCCTCCCCGGCATGGACGTGTCGGTTCCCGCCATGTCGGACAAGGACACCGAGGATCTCGAGTTCGCTCTGGCTCTGGGAGTCGACTTCATCGCCCTGTCGTTCGTGCGGTCGCCGGCCGACGTCGAGCTGGTGCACGCGATCATGGACCGGGTGGGCCGCCGCGTCCCCGTCATCGCCAAGATCGAGAAGCCGGAAGCGGTCGACAACCTCGAGGCCATCGTCCTCGCGTTCGACGCGGTGATGGTCGCGCGTGGTGATCTCGGTGTCGAGCTCCCGCTCGAGCAGGTTCCGCTGGTGCAGAAGCGCGCCATCCAGATCGCGCGCGCCAACGCCAAGCCCGTCATCGTCGCCACGCAGATGCTCGAGTCGATGATCGAGAACTCGCGCCCCACCCGCGCGGAGGCGTCCGACGTCGCGAACGCGGTGCTCGACGGCACCGACGCCGTCATGCTGTCCGGCGAGACCTCCGTCGGCAAGTTCGTCATGGAGACGGTGCGCACGATGGCACGCATCGTGGAGACCGTCGAGATGGAGGGCGACGCGGTTCCTGCTCTCACCCACACTCCGCGCACCAAGCGCGGCGTCATCTCCTACGCAGCTCGCGACATCGGGGAGCGGCTGGACGCACGGGCGCTCGTCGCCTTCACGCAGTCCGGTGACACCGTGCGGCGCATGGCACGTCTGCACTCGCGGCTGCCGCTGCTGGCGTTCACGTCCATCCCCGAGGTGCGCAGTCAGCTCGCTCTGACCTGGGGAACCGAGACGTTCCTGGTGCCGTTCGTCGACACCACCGACGGCATGGTGCGCGAGGTCGACAAGTCGTTGCTCGAGCTCGACCGCTATCACCGCGGCGACCAGGTCGTGATCGTCGCCGGTGCGCCTCCCGGCACTGTAGGCTCCACCAACTTGATCCACGTGCACCGAATCGGAGAAGAGGACCGGTAAGTGACCGAACTGGGGGGAACGGTCGACAGACCGGAATCGGCGCGTCGGGGGGACGCGCCGATCGCCACGGCGGGGCGCTCACGCGATCTCGACGTGTTGCTGGACATCCTCGATCTCACGGAGGTCGACGAGAACACCTACGTCGGTCGGCACCCGGCAGAGGTCGGGAGCAGGACGTTCGGTGGGCAGCTGGTCGCGCAGGCGCTGGTCGCGGCCGGCCGCACCGTCAGCGGGGCGAGGCCGATCCACGCGATCAACGCACACTTCATTCGCGGCGGAGATGTCAAGCGAGACATCACTTTCCGCGTGGAGCGTCACCGTGACGGCCGCGCCTTCGCCAACCGTCAGGTGACGGCGTACCAGGGTGACGAGGAGCTGTTCGTGATGCTCGCCGCCTACCAGGACTCGCGCGGCGGTCTCGAGCACAGCGTCGAGTGGCCGGAGGTCGAGTACCCCGAATCGCTGCCGCCACTGGGCAACCACTTCGACGGGTACGAAGACCGCCTGAAGATGTTCGTGGATGCGCTGAAGCCGATCGACATGCGGTACGCCAATGATCCTGCGTGGATCATGAAGGGCACCGGAGAACGGCTGAACCACAACAGGGTATGGATGAAGTCCGACGGGCCGTTGCCCGACGATCCCGCTCTGCACGTCGCGACGATGGGGTACGCGTCGGACACGACGGTGCTCGACTCGATCATCACCACGCACGGTCTGTCCTGGGGTTTCGACCGCATCGTGGCCGCGACCGTGAACCATTCCATCTGGTTCCACCGTCCGTTCCGCTTCGACGAGTGGATGCTGTACGCCACCGAGTCGCCGGTTGCCGCGGGGTCCCGCGGCCTGGCCACCGGCCGATTCTTCTCGCGCGGAGGAGAATTGGTGGCGACGGTGGTGCAGGAAGGGCTCATCCGCCATTTCCCGGCACGATGACGCGGTCGTCGGTCACCACGAAGACGTCGTCGAAACGGTCGGTCCCGAACTCCGACAGCAGGCCGGCGATGAATTTCGTTCCGGGCGCGCACTTCCCGCTGAGAATACGGGATACCGTGGCCGGGTCGACCCCGATACGTTCTGCCAGTTGCCCGTCGGTCGTGATGTGAGCGAAGCGCCGTAGTCGTTCCAGCCCGTCGCGGTCCAGCTCGAGATTAGCCATCGATTCCCCCCGGTGATCGATCGTGTCGCGCTCGTTGCACGCACGAGACGAAAGGTACACATGCACTGGCGGGCGGGCAATCGACACACTGCGCGTGAACTTGCGTCCGTGTCAGTAGTGTTCGCGCCATGGATCAGACGTCCGGGGTGGGGGAGACGTGGTGGGAGTATCTGAACCGCGTCACAGACAGAGCATCACAAGTGGAGATCGCGCGGGCTGCAGGGGTGGACCCCGCGTCGGTTTCGAGATGGAAACTGGGGAAGAACACGCCGAGTGCGGATCGCGTGATCGCGGTCGCACGGCACTTCGGCCGAAATCCGGTGGAGGCGCTCGTCGTCGCGCGCTATCTCGAGCCCCGAGAGGTCGACGCGTCGATCGAGTTGGCCGCCAGCGCCGCCGCGCTGACCGACGACGAGTTGATCACGGCCGTCCGACGTCGACTCGAGCTGGCGCGGGGCATGGTCGCATCGGGGTCACCGGTGAGTCAGGACTGACCGGGGTGCTCAGGGCGTGCGCTCGTCGATGACGAAGATCGCGAGCGTCGCCGCCAACACCGCGGCCGGTATCCACGCGGCGCGGACGCCGACGGACCCGGTCGCGGCGGCGCCGGCCAGTGCGCCGAGGACGAACACGGCGATCACGGCGCTGTAGACACCGAACGCCCGTCGGCCGGCGGAGTCGCGGTCGACGATCGCAGCGAAGCCGGCCTCGGTCACGCGCATCAGATTCCCGGTCATCGCGATCGCGATGTAGTTGAGATCGCCGATGTTCCGGAACAGGGCGATCTGCAGCGCGGCGATGAACGAGATCGGCACGGTGACCAGTGCATTCGGCACCGTGGCGGGTACGAAGCCCACCACGGCGAGGATGGCTGCCTGCGCCGCGATGGACCACCGGATCGGCCGGTGCACTCGGCGTTCGGCGCGTCCCGTCTTGATGACGTTGGCGATCGAGACACCGACCACGAACGCGAGGATCGGCCACAGGTGTTGGGCCGCGTCTCGCCAGTGCGTCCGCGACACCTCGATCGCCAGGAAGATGACGTTGCCCGTCTGCGCGTTGGCGAAGACGCCGCCTCGGGTGACGTAGGTGTACGCATCGAGGAACCCGCTCGCGGCGGTGACGAGGAGCGCGAAGCGCAGACTCGAGGCGGTCGCGGTCATCGGTCGTCCCTCGCGACCACGCGCCAGGCATCGACCTTCGCCTCCGTGCTCAGCGCGGCGTGGGCTGGGCTGGTGGACGGCAGACGGAACGTCTCGACGGGCCGGGACAGCGCCACGTGGCGATCGAACAGCCGCGCCGCCGCGGCGCCGTTGAACACGATGCGGTCCAGGGTGGGGTGGGCCGCGAGCAGCGCGTCGATGTCGTTCGGCACCACCGTGTCGCTCTCGATGGCCGAGTCGAGGCTGCCCTCGCGGGTGCACAGTTCGAGAACGTCCCACACCGCGACGCCCGCGGCCGTGAGTGCGCGCACGCGCTCCGCGTACTCCGCATTCGCGGGTAGAGGGAACAGACGGGTCATGATGGGCCAGAACGCGTTCCGCGGGTGGGCGTAGTACTGCCCGGCCGTCAACGACGCGACCCCCGGCATGGAACCGAGTATCAGCGTGTGCGGCGAGTCGCCGACGAGCGGGGCGAAGCCGTGCACCACCGTCATGCTGCGACTCCGGCGACGACGAAGAGCACCGACGCACCCAGTCCCGCGATCACGCGGACGTGGTTCCACCGGGTCCACCGAGTGAGGTACTCGGGCCACACGTCCTCCGCGGCGGCGAGTCGATCGTTGAGCGGCACGTTGACGGCGACGGTCACGCCGAGGCAGCCCACGACGTAGAGCGCCGCCGCCGCGGCGACGAGGACGGCGGGTGTGCCAGGCTCGAGGAACGCGGTGACGGCGGCGACGACCGATGCCGCCGCGGTACCGAACAGCAGGACCATGAAGACGGGAGCGACGATGACCACGTTCACGCGCGTCATCACCGCCGTGGCGGCGGACGCGGGCTGTGCGCCCAGCGCCGGCATCACGGCGATGGAGAAGGCCATCAGGACGCCGGCCACCGCAGCGGACCCGACACCCGCCGCGACGACGGCGGCGGAGAGCAGAACGGACACGACGAAGCCTTTCGGTGATGCGGCGGTTCTGTCGTCCCATCAGATCACGGTGCCCACCGCAGGGGTCGACCGATGATCGTCACGAGTGCCTTCTTCGCCGACTACGCGCGCCAGTCGGACCAGAAGCTCGACGTGCTGGGCGGCATCTGGGACTGGTGCGTGCTCCCGTCCCTCGCACAGCCCGTCGAGGCCTACCTGGTGGTCCTGCTGCAGCGCGGCGCCGACGACGAATCGGGTGAGCGGGTACGGGTGGCGATCACGGACGGCGAGGACGAGCCGCTGCACGTGTTCGAACTGCCCGTCGCCGGTCACCTCGAGGGGGAGCAGCAGGCTGTGGCGTTCCCGATCTCATTCGCCTGCCGACGGGTGGGGCGCCACGTGCTGCGCCTGACGACGGGGGCGGCCGATCCAGGATTCGCGCTCTCGCTGGACGTTCGGTCGATGGCCTGAGTGCCATCGAACACCATGAGAGTGTCAGTCAACTCGAAACCATCCGGTTTAGTATCTACCTGGCTGGGCCACGGCCAGGCGTCGCTCACCCTCGACGTCTACGGCGATTGGATTCCGGCCGAGGACGGCGGCGCTGGCAATCAATTCCCCAAACCGGTAGCAGCGTCGACGGTAACAACCGAAGGTGAGGACCAGGTGCCATCCAACGTGGTGCGGCTATTTGGTCGCCGGTCCAGTTAAGCCGAGTCGGCGACAAGTCCCTGCGCGTAGGCGAGCACACGTGGCGCGAGCCGGTTGTGCGGCGGGATCTTAAATCGTGGTGTGAACCCCGGACCGGCCTGCAATGCGTAGACACCCTCTCGCCCTTCGAACCGCTCGATGAGTTCGACAACGGTTGCGGCGTCAGCAGTCCGGTCCGGGTAGAGGATTTCATCGAGACGGTCCTGCAGCTGCGCCATGAGCGGCTGAACAGCCACGATCATGTCGAGGATGCTGGGGAGAGCATCACGTTCTTCTAGCTCCCTACGCTTGAGCCAAGTCTTATTGCGATCCTCCTTGAAGAACCGCAGCATGTAGTCCCGGTCCATAAACACGTTCGCGACGTCCTCGCCGTGCAGCCGTATGGTGAATTCGTATCTGAAGGCATTAATATCTCCATGGAAAAGCGCATCGCGCATTGCAAAAAGCCACCCGTAATCAAACGAAGACTTCAAGAGATCATCGAAATGCGTCTGAACTTCCTTCAGCTGAGGGGAGCCTCTTTTGTACAGATCCATTGCGGCACGGATTGATTGCTCCTTATGGCTTTGCAAAGCATTCAAGAACGAGATCAGCGCTGAGCGGATTTTGCGTCTACGTTCATCCATGGCATCATCATTTGTCAAGCTGAGTTTTCGGTCTCGAATGTCGGTAAGTACGCCAATTAAGGTATCGCAAAATCGCTCGTTCTCATCCGACACGTGTCGAAACAACTCGCAATCCATCAATTTTTGGAGTCGCGAATACGCATCGGCGTACCGATCGTTCTCTTCCTTCGAGAACGAACACACCTTGGTAAACATGATTGAGGCATCTACTTCGGGCGTCCGATACCCCAGGATTGCGCCGTAAGGGTCGGCAGCAGCGGCTTCATCTTCAGCGGCTTGTTCGTCTACGAGTTGTTTGGCACTTTCTAAGAGTCGCTTGAGAGTGGAGCCCGTGTCCGCGATTTTCTGTGCCACCTCGTTATCCGTCGGGTGTCCTTCCGTCAACCACCCATGACCAGTCCGGGAAATTTCTTGCAAACTAGAACGCAGTGCCCCGCGAATCTCTTCGCCTGTTATACGGTTGCGATAGTCCGGGGTGTTCGTCTGATCCATCGCCGCCTCGCTAGTTGCGTGGGCGATGGTCGTGGCCGTGCCAAAGAAAATCCACATGGCGGCACTAGTTGGTTCGGGCGCTGTGTCCACGGATATTCCTGCCGTCCACAGATCTGACGCATTCTCGCAGAACGATATTGAGGTGTCTGAACTAAGGTCGTCGAGGCCAACGATAAATGTGTCGAGTATCCCGACCCATTCGCGCAAGGCGGCGATGTCAGTCGTTTCGTCGTCGGACATGTATGCGTCCATCCTGTAGGTAGCGCGGCCTCATCGGTGGGCAGCCTCACAGGTTCTCATAAGTCGGATTGAAAGCGTAGTACGCACTGTGGCGTGTCGGATCTGCTCAGAATTGGTTATCGGGCGCACCTCGGCGCAACTTCACTGCCGCGATGTTGGCTACGACCCCAAGCCCGTAGGACCGTCCCGCTCGTTGGGCGGGGTGGACGCTTGCGAACGGTTGTGCAGCCCAGGCAGAGCGCCTGTAGCTGGGGTGATGTGGTGCCCTCGGTGAGACTCGAACTCACACTGCACGGGTTTTGAATCCGTTTCCTCTGCCAATTGGGATACGAGGGCGAACCGCTCGCTGGACGAGCTGGTGCGGTCACTGAGTGTAGAAGATCGGTGCCGGACGCGGCGCACCGGTACCCTGACGACGGCCCGAGCGAGGTGCCGAGAACGACGCCGCCGCAGGGGAGCAGTGCATCGAGGAAGGGCGAGTCAGCGTGAACACATCGGCACCATCGCAGCCACGTCGTGTGGTGGTCGCGGAGGACGAGTCACTCATCCGGTTGGACCTCGTGGAGATGTTGCGCGAGGAGGGGTACGACGTCGTCGGCGAGGCCGCGGACGGTCAGGAAGCGGTGGACCTCGTCCGCGCTCTGGTTCCGGATCTGGTGATCATGGACGTGAAGATGCCGCGTCGAGACGGTATCGACGCGGCATCGGAGATCGCTGCGGCTCGGTTGGCTCCTGTCGTGATCCTGACGGCCTTCAGTCAGCGCGAGCTCGTCGAGAGGGCCCGCGACGCCGGCGCCATGGCGTATCTGGTGAAGCCCTTCACGAAGGCGGACCTCGTGCCCGCCGTGGAACTGGCCGCCAGCCGGTTCACCGAGATCTCCGCGCTGGAGACCGAGATCGCCGACCTCACCGATCGACTCGACACGCGCAAACTCATCGAGCGCGCCAAGGGCCTGCTGATGACGTCCCAGTCGCTCTCCGAGCCGGAGGCCTTCACGTGGATCCAGCGGGCCGCGATGGACCGTCGCACCACGATGAAGGCGGTCGCCTCCGTCGTCATCGAGACGCTCGGAGACGCCCCCGTCGCGTGACACCGAGTGCCGTGATTCGGCCTCGAAGACTGTGCCAGGCTACGGCTGCGTTAAAACTGGCTGCGTAGACGTCACAGTAAGGTCACAGGGCTTGTTCCACGGGTCGCGAACCGTCGGGGAGCGATAGGTTCTCCTTCACGAGCGTCACGGTATCGGGTGCGTGACGCACATATTTCTAGGAGACGACAGATGGCAAGACGAACCATCGTTCGGACGGCTGCGGTGGTGAGCGTCGCTTCGCTCGCCCTGTTCGGCTGTTCCTCGAGCGACGATTCGAGTTCCGGTAGCGAAACCAGCGCTGCCGGCGGCTCTTCCGCAGCTGCGGAGGCCACGGTGGACACCGACTGCACACCCGAGCAGGCAACTGCCGGCGCGACGCCGGTGACCACTCCGCTCAAGCTCGGCACACTGCTTCCCGAGACCGGCAGCCTCGCCTTCCTCGGCCCGCCCGAGGTCGCCGGCGTGCAGCTCGCAGTCAACGACGTCAACGGCGCCGGTGGCGTTCTCGACCAGCCGATGGAGCTCATCCCCGGTGACTCGGGCGACACCACCACGGACACCGCGAACAGCACCGTCGACCGCGAGCTCGCGGCCGGCGTCAGTGTCATCCTGGGTGCGGCATCGTCCTCGGTGTCCCTCAAGGTCATCGACAAGATCGCCAGCGCCGGCGTCGTGCAGATCTCGCCGGCCAACACCTCCGACCAGTTCGTCTGCTACGCGGACAAGGGCCAGTACTTCCGTACGGCACCGACCGATGTGCTTCAGGCACAGGCGCTCTCGCAGCTCATCGCCGAGGACGGCGGCCAGCGCGTCTCCATCCTCGCGCTGAACGACCCGTACGGCACGGGCCTGGCGAGCAACACGGTCACCAACCTCGAGGACGCCGGCATCGCGTCCGATCAGATCCAGAAGATCATCTACGACCCCAACGCGCAGTCGTTCAACGCCGAGGTCGACCAGGTGAAGAACTTCAACCCGGACGCCGTCGCCATCATCGGCTTCGAGGAGTCGGCGAAGATCATCACCCGTATGCACGAGATCGGCATCGGACCGTCCGACGGCACCGCCGTCTACGGCGTCGACGGCAACATGGGCAACGCGCTCGGCGAGTCGGTCGGACCCGGGCTGCTCGACACCATGCGTGGCACCACGCCGCTCACCGATGTGGGCGCCGGTTTCCAGGACCGTCTCAAGGCCGTCAACCCGGCTCTGGTCGACTTCAACTACGCCGGTGAGTCCTACGACGCCGTCGTTATCTCCGCCCTGGCCGCGGAGCAGGCGAAGTCCACCGCGGGTGTCGACATCGCGGCGAACATCAACTCCGTCACCAAGGACGGAACGAAGTGCACCACGTTCCAGGAGTGCCTGCCCTTGGTGAAGGCCGGAACCGACATCGACTACGACGGTGTCACCGGTGAGCTCGCGTTCACCGACGGCGGCGAGCCGTCCGTCGGCTCGTACGGCAAGCTGGTCTTCGGACCGGACAACAAGCTCACCACCGAGGACTACATCGTCGTCGGCGGCTGATCTGCAGTAGCCCGGAACGGGCCCGACTCCACTGGAGTCGGGCCCGTTCTGCTGTCGTGGGGCTCGGCTCCCCTCCCCGGCGAGTACGTCGACAGTGCTGTGAATCCGGCTCTTTGCACGACACTTTGGACGTACTCGCCGGGGGTCCGTGCCCGGGGTAGGGCAACGGAAAGGGCGCCCCGAGCGAACTCGGAGCGCCCCTGTCGGTGTGCGCGGGTACTACTTCTTCTCTTTGCTCCCCGCCAGCGTGCCGAGGTACAGCTCGATGACCTTGGGGTCGTTCATCAGGTTCGTGCCGGTGTCGGTGTACGCGTTCTTGCCCTGATCGAGCACGTAGCCGCGGTCACAGATCTGGAGGCACCGGCGAGCGTTCTGCTCCACCATGATGATGGAGACGCCCGCCGCGTTGATCTTCTTGCAGCGGATGAAGACCTCGTCCTGGAACATCGGAGACAGTCCGGCCGACGGCTCGTCGAGCAGCAACACGGACGGTTCCATCATCAGCGCGCGGCCCATGGCAACCATCTGCCGTTCGCCACCGGACAGTGCGCCCGCCTTGATCTTGCGACGTTCCGACAACAGCGGAAACAGCTCGCTCACGAAGTCGAACCGCTCCTGGAACTTCTTCGGTCGCAAATAGATCCCCATCTCGAGGTTCTCCTCGATGGTGAGCGAGGGGAACACGTTCTGGGTCTGCGGAACGTAGCCGACGCCCTTTGTCACCAGGACGTGCGCCTCGGCGGAGGTGATGGTGTCGCCGCGCAGCGTGACGGATCCGCTGCGGATGGGGATGAGACCGAAGAGGGCCTTCAGCAACGTCGACTTACCGGCACCGTTGGGGCCGATGATGCCGACGATCTCGCCGTCGTTCAGATAGAAGTTGCAGTCCTTCAGGATGTTCACGCCGGGGATGTACCCGGCCACCAGGTCGTCTGCGCGCACGAGCGCGTCGGTGGCCAGGCGGCGGTGTTCGTCCGGTGTCGCCGCGAATTCTGCTGCGGTGAGCCCGGTTTCCCCCGATGTGGTCGCTCCGGATTCGGTCATGTCGTGGTCCTCTTGTCCGTCCCGATCTCGGGTTCGGCCTCGGAGAGATCTCCGCCCGACTCGAGCGTCTCGACCTCGGCCTGCTCGAGCGCCTCGGCCAGTTCTGCGGTAGCGCCCACGGGATTTCCGTCGGCGTCGAACTCGAGCGCTTGATCGTGGTGGCTTCCCAGGTACGCGTCGACGACGGCCTCGTTGTCCGCCAACTGCGCGGGAGCGGACTCGGCGATGACGCTGCCCTGAGCCATGACCACGACCCAGTCACTGATGTCGCGGATGACGTCCATGTCGTGCTCGACGAAGACGACGGTCATGCCGTCGTCGCGCAGCGACTTGATGTGACCCAGAAGGCTCTGCGTCAGTGCGGGATTGACGCCGGCCATGGGCTCGTCGAGCATGACGACGGCGGGATCCGTCATGAGCGCTCGCGCCATCTCGAGCAGCTTGCGCTGTCCGCCGGAGAGGGATCCCGCGAGGTCTTCGGACTTCGCGTCGAGCTTGAATCGCGCGAGCAGTTCCTGCGCACGCTCGGTGACCTCGCGCTCCTGCGCCTTCCACGTCCACGGCATGAGCGTGTTGAAGATCCGCTCACCCTTCTGGCCCGTGGCGCCGAGGCGGACGTTGTCCAGCACGGTCAGTTTCGACAGTGCCTTCGTCAGCTGGAAGGTGCGCACCACACCGTGGCGTGCCACCTGGTGCGGTGTCATCCTGCCCAGTGACTTGCCGTCCATCGACCAGGACCCGGTGTCCGGCTGGTCGAATCCGGTGAGAAGGTTGAACAGGGTCGTCTTGCCGGCGCCGTTCGGGCCGATCAGGCCGGTGATGCAGCCACGCTGGATCTCGAGGTGTGCCACGTCGACGGCCTTGAGGCCACCGAAGGTCCGGGACACACCGTCGACCACCATGGTCGGATCGGGCTTGGCGACGCCGGGGGTGTTCGCGACGTCGGCGAACAACGCCGCGCGCGCCTCGGCGCTGAGCGGCTTGCGTGCCGCGATGGTGTTACTTGGCATCGAGCTGTACCTCCCGCTTGTTGCCCAGCAGTCCCTGCGGGCGGAAGATCATCAGCACCGCGATGAGGATGCCGAGGAGGACGAATCGTGTGGCGCCGACCTGCTGTTCGGTCATCGGAATGAGCGGGTTTTCGCCGGCGGCGGCCTGACGCAGCAGCACGTCGGGGATCGACAGGAAGAACCAGAAGAGCATGGCTCCGACGACCGGGCCGAAGACCGTGGCCGCACCGCCGAGGATCAGCGCGCCGAAGGCGAAGAAGGTCTGCGCCGTCGAGTAGAAGTCGGGGTTGATCGACTTGGTCTGTAGAGCGTTGAACACGCCGCCCATACCGCCGATGACGCCACCGAGGACGAGGGCCTGCATCTTGTAGACGAAGACGTTCTTGCCCAGTGAGCGAGCGGCGTCCTCGTCCTCGCGCACGGCCTTGAGGACGCGTCCCCAGGGGCTGTGCGTGAGCAGGTACACCAGTCCGCACAGGATCAGTACCAGAGACCATCCGACCACCATGGCCCACAGGTCGTCGCCGTAGAACTTCACGCCGACGAACGAGTACTGCTTGCCCGAGTCGAACGGGCTGAGGTTGGTGAACGGATCGGCGAAACCGAAGAGGCCGTTTGTCGATCCGGTGACACCGTTCGACGCGGTGGACCGGAAGACCAGTCTCAGGATCTCCGACGCCGCGATGGTGACGATGGCGAGATAGTCCGCTCGCAGGCGCAGGGTGGGGATACCGAGTACGAGTGCGAGGAGACCGGCCGCCGCGAGTCCGACGAGAATGCCGAGCCACAGCGGTTGTTCGTACGTGACGGTCATGATGCCGACGCCGTATCCGCCCAGCAGGGCGAAGCCGATCTGGCCGAAGTTGAGCAGTCCTGCGTAGCCGAAGTGCAGGTTCAGTCCGATGGCGAGAAGTGCGTAGAAGATCGCGGAGGGCCCGACGAGCTGGGCCAGCGATACCTGGATTGCTCCGATGATGTCCATGGTCAGCCGATCCTTTGCCGCGAGCCCAGGATGCCTTGCGGCCGGACGATGAGGATGACGATCAAGACGAGCAATCCTCCGATGTATTTGAGGTCGGGGTTGATCACGAGCGTCGACCACTGCACCAGCAGACCGACGATGACGCAGCCGAGCAGGGCGCCGTACGCCGTCCCGAGGCCACCGAGGGTGATGCCGGCGAACATGAGCAGGAGGAGCTTGAAGCCCATCTCCCACTGGACGCGTCCGCCGAGCTCGGAGAGCCCGAACAGCACGCCGCCCAGAGCGGCGAGACCGCCACCCATGCACCAGACGAAGGTCACGACGCGCTCGACGTTGATGCCGGACGACGCGGCGAGATCGCGGTTGTCGGCGACGGCGCGCATGGCCTTGCCGATGCGGGTCTTCTGCAACATGAGCGCGACCAGCACGAGAACCACGACGCTGATGACGATGCAGGCGAGGTTGACGTCGGTGATGGCGAACGGCCCCCACTCACGCTGCACCTGCGCCTGGTAGTCCTTGTACGGCTCGGCGCGGTCGGAGAAGAAGATGAGGATCAGGTACCGCAGGGCGATCGCGAGACCGATCGAGACGACGAGTTGGCCGATGAGGCCCGTCTTGCGTCTGCGCAGTGGTCTCCAGAGTCCGGCGTTGTTCGCCCAGCCGACCGCCACACCGACTATCACCGCCAGGACGGTGGCAGGGATCAACTGGATCCCGAGCTTCTGGTTGAAGACCCATGCCGCGACGGCGCCGAGCGTGACCAGTTCGCCGTGCGCGAAGTTGGTGAGGCCGGTCGTACCGAAGATCAGGCTCAGACCGATCGCAGCGAGCGCGATGACCAGTCCGAAGCGCAGCCCGTCGATGGTGGTGCGCAGGAACTTCTCGTAGAACGGGACGACCGTGGCGCTGCGTTCCTCACCGAAACTGAAGATGACGGTGTTGGCGCGACCTGCCTCCACGGTGCGTTCGACGTCGCTCTGCACGGAGACACCGTCGGGCAGCGTCTCCGGGTCGACGCGGAACGTGTAACTGCCGGGTGAGACCGGAAGTGTCCAGCGCCCACCGGTTTCCGACGTGGTGCGAGCCACCTCGGAGTCGCCGGAGTCGAGGGCCACGACGTCGACGCCGACGAGGCGTTCGCCGGCGTTGTTCAGGCTTCCGCTGACATCGACCGCGTCGGCGGGTGGAGCGGAATCGGACTCGGAGCCGCTCGCGGGTGGTGAGCTCGAGCTCGGAGTGGGGGACGGAGTGGGTTCCTGGGCCAGGGCCGTTCCACCGAAGGTGGCTGCGGCGATGAGGCCGAGGAGTACGACGACGAGCGCGCGGACGAGGGCGGCGGTGGCCATCGTTCGTCCGGGCCGTCGAGGACTCGAGGGGGGCACGGGGGTCCTCTCGGACGGTCGACTAACGCCGAGGAATCTCGGCTCTGCTTGCAATTGTCGGACTCTATCGGGCTCCGGGTATCGAGAACGGCCGCTTCGATTTCTTCGATGTTTCAGTCTTGTTTCGAAGCGGTCGACCGCCGACCTCGCTCGTGTCGGTACGCCTCCCTAGACTGACCTGCGTGAGTCCAGTAACCGAGTCCTCGCCCCTCCTGATGCTGATCGACGGTCACTCGGTGGCGTACCGCGCCTTCTACGCCCTGCCCGCCGAGAACTTCAAGACCACCAGCGGGCAGACCACCAACGCGGTGTACGGGTTCACCTCCATGCTCATCAACCTGCTGCGGGACGAGTCGCCCACGCACGTCGGCGCGGCCTTCGACGTCTCTCGTCAGACGTTCCGCGCAGACAAGTTCCCGGAGTACAAGGCCAATCGCATCAAGACGCCCGACGAGTTCGCGGGCCAGATCGACATCACCAAGGACGTCCTCGGAGCTCTGGGCATCCCTGTGATGGCGGAGCCGGGGTTCGAGGCGGACGACATCATCGCGACCCTCACCACGCAGGCGGTCGCGGCGGGGTACCGGGTGCTGGTGGTCACCGGCGACCGGGACTCGCTGCAGTTGGTGAACGACCAGGTGACCGTCCTGTACCCGCGCAAGGGCGTCTCGGACCTCACGCGGTTCACGCCGGCGGAGGTCGAGAGCAAGTACGGACTCACCCCGGCCCAGTACCCGGACTTCGCGGCCCTGCGCGGAGACCCCAGCGACAACCTTCCCGGCATCCCGGGGGTGGGGGAGAAGACCGCCACCAAGTGGATCCGGGAGTACGGCAGCCTCGAGGACCTGGTCGACAAGGTCGACACCGTGCGCGGCAAGGTCGGCGACGCGCTGCGCGCCAATCTCTCCAGCGTCGTCCTCAATCGCCAGCTCACCGAGATGGTGCGCGACGTCCCCCTGCCGTACACACCGGATCAGCTGCAGCTGGCGCCGTGGGACCGCGAGCGGGTGCACGCGCTGTTCGACGATCTCGAGTTCCGCGTGCTGCGCGATCGGCTCTTCGCCACACTCTCGTCGACCGAGCCCGAGGCGGAGGAGGGCTTCGAGGTGCGGGGCCGCGCGCTCGAACCCGGTGAACTCGCCGAGTGGCTCGACGCGCACACGCAGGACGGTGTCCGCACCGGTCTCTCCGTCGTGGGGACGCGGTCGCCGTTCGACGGCGACGCGTCGGCCGTGGCGTTCGCGTCGGCGGACGGGGAGGGTGCCTACGTCGAGACCATCGGGCTCACCGCCGAGGACGAGCAGGCGCTCGCGGCGTGGTTCGCGAACGAGTCGCGGCCCAAGGCGCTCCACGAGGCCAAGTGGGCGCTGCATGCGCTGCGTGGTCGCGGATGGCCCGTCGCCGGGCTGACCAGCGACACCGCACTCGCGGCCTACCTGGTGCGACCGGGGCAGCGGAGCTTCGCTCTCGACGACCTCTCGCTGCGGTACCTCAAGCGCGAGTTGCGTATCGAGGACGCCGGCGATGCTCAGCTGTCCCTCCTCGACAGCGAGGACGAGACGCAGGCAGCGGTGGCCGAGGGGGAGATCCTGCGAGCGCAGGCCGTGCTCGACCTCGCGGAGGCGCTGGACCGCGAGCTCGACGAGATCGAGTCCGCGCCGCTGCTCTCGGACATGGAGCTGCCGCTGCTCGGCGTGCTCGCCACCGTCGAGAACACCGGTATCGCGATCGATCTCGATCATCTGCACGACCTGCAGAGCCAGTTCGCCGGGGAGGTGAGTGTCGCCGCCGAGGCGGCCTACGCGGTGATCGGCAAGCAGATCAACCTCGGGTCGCCCAAGCAGTTGCAGGTGGTCCTGTTCGACGAGCTCGACATGCCGAAGACCAAGCGCACCAAGACCGGTTACACCACCGATGCCGAAGCGCTGCAGTCGATGTTCGAGAAGACCGAGCATCCGTTCCTTCGACACCTACTCGATCACCGGGACGCCACGCGGCTCAAGGTGACGGTCGACGGTCTGCTCAAGTCGGTCAGCGACGACGGTCGCATCCACACCACGTTCAACCAGACCATCGCCGCGACGGGGCGGCTGTCCTCCACCGAGCCCAACCTGCAGAACATTCCGGTCAAGACGTCCGCGGGCCGTCGCATCCGGGAGGGCTTCGTCGTCGGCGAGGGCTACGACTCGCTGATGACGGCCGACTACAGCCAGATCGAGATGCGGATCATGGCGCACGTCTCCAAGGACGAGGGGCTCATCGAGGCCTTCAACACCGGCGAGGACCTGCACAGCTTCGTCGGGTCGCGCGCCTTCGGGGTGCCCATCGACGAGGTGACGCCCGAGTTGCGCCGCCGGGTCAAGGCGATGTCGTACGGACTGGCGTACGGGCTCAGTGCCTACGGCCTCTCCCAGCAGCTCAAGATCTCCACCGAGGAGGCCAAGGAGCAGATGGAGGCGTACTTCTCCCGCTTCGGCGGGGTGCGCGACTACCTGCACGAGGTCGTGGAGGCGGCGCGCAAGGTCGGCTACACCTCGACTCTCTACGGACGCCGCCGCTATCTGCCGGATCTCACGAGCGACAATCGCCAGCGCCGCGAGGTCGCCGAGCGCGCGGCTCTCAACGCCCCCATCCAGGGCACCGCGGCCGACATCATCAAGGTCGCGATGATCGACGTCCAGCTCGGACTCGTCGAGGCCGGGCTCACCTCACGGATGCTCCTCCAGGTGCACGACGAACTGGTGCTCGAGGTCGTCGAGTCCGAACGCGCCGAGGTCGAGGCACTCGTCCGCGACAAGATGGCGCACGCCATCGAGCTGTCGGTGCCGCTCGACGTCTCCGTCGGAACAGGTCGCACCTGGGACGACGCCGCCCACTGAGGCGACCACACGACGACGGCGGGCGACGGAATCTCTTCCGTCGCCCGCCGTCGTGGGTGCGGGTGTCAGCCCGCGGTGGTCACTCGGACGCGGCCTGCTGCTCCGCGATCTGCTTGCGGACGTCGTCCATGTCCAGGCCCTTGATCTGGCCGACCAGGTCCTCGAGCGCGGCCTGCGGAAGGGCGCCGGGCTGCGCGAAGACGAGGACACCCTCGCGGAACGCCATGAGCGTGGGGATCGAGCGGATGTTCGCGGCGGCGGCGAGTCCCTGCTCGGCCTCGGTGTCGACCTTGCCGAACACGACGTCGGGGTGCTGCTCCGACGACTTCTCGAAGGTCGGGGCGAACTGCTTGCACGGTCCGCACCAGTCGGCCCAGAAGTCGACCAGAACGACGTCGTTACCGGTGACGGTCTCGTCGAAGTTCTGCTGGGTGAGGGTCTGCGTTGCCACGAGGATCCTTTCGTCGTGAGTGCCGACCCACCTCGTGTGGGCTCCGGCATGATGTTCTGTCCACCGTCAACAGGCGGACCCGCGCCGTCATTCCCGAGATCGATCAGACCGAGACGGGCGCCGCTCGGAAGGTGCGTCGGTAGGACTGCGGTGTGGTGCGGCGTAGCCGCAGGAAGTGCTGCCGCAACACCGCGGCGGAACCGAACCCCACGGTGTCCGCGACGCCGTCCACCGACAGATCACCGGACTCGAGGAGTCGCTGCGCCTCGAGGACACGCTGATCGCTGATCCAGCGTGCCGGGGTCGTGCCCGTCTCCGCCTGGAACCGGCGCGCGAACGTGCGGGGCGACATCGACACCCGTGCTGCCAGGACGTCCACCGTGAGGTCCGCACGCAGGTTCTCGGCGATCCAGTCGATGAGAGGGGCGAGGGTGTCCGAGTCGCAGGTGGGGACGGGCACCGCGACGTACTGGGCCTGCCCACCGTCACGGTGCGGCGGCACCACCATGCGCCGTGCGATGCCGTTGGCCACCGCGGCGCCCTGTGTGGAACGCACGATGTGCAGGCACAGGTCTATTCCGGCAGCGGTGCCGGCGCTGGTGTAGACGTTGTCGTCCTGGACGTAGAGCACGTTCGAGTCGACCGTGGCGCCGGGAAAGCGCTCGGCCAGGCGCGCCGCGTGGCGCCAGTGGGTGGTGCACCGACGTCCGTCCAGGAGTCCTGCCTCGCCGAGCACGAAGGCGCCGGTGCACAGGCTCGCGACGCGCGCGCCTCTCGCCACGGCAGCGCGCAACTTCTCGGCGAGCGGCTCGAGGTCGTGGCCGTCACCGGTGCCGCAGGCGAACGTGCCGTCCGGCGCCGTCGCGGTACCACCCGCGGACATGATGATCAGATCCGCATCGTCGAGTCGATCGAGGTCGTACGGGACGTCGATGGAGTAGCCGAACCGAGTACGGATCGGGTCGGGGACAGCCGCGATCAACGAGAAGTCGTAGACCGGCAGTCCGTCGTCCGACCGGTCGAATCCGAAGACCTCGCACGCGACGCCCAGTTCGAACGCCTCGGTCAACGGCATGAGCGGGACGACCACCTTCGTCAGCATCTGCCCAGTATGGCAGGAAAACGATGAAATATGTCATTACTGCCACTGTTCGCGGAATCCGGTGCGGCGGAGTATTTCTCGCATGACCTTCTTCCTCGTTCTCGCGACAGTCCTCCTGCTCCTCGCGGTCCTCGCCGCCCTCGCGCTGGCGGATCGGACACCGGACACCCATGCCGAGGTGACACGCCACGGCGACTACCGTTTCTGATCGTGCTCGTACTGCAGTTCCTGGCCACCGCGGCGGTGTGGGGCGCGAGCTTCCTGTTCATGAAGGTGGGCCTCGAGGGGCTGAGCTTCGTGCAGGTGGTTCTGGCGCGACTCGTCCTCGGTGCGGCCACGCTGCTGATCCTGTTGCGACCCATGCACGTTCGACTGCCGCGGCGAGGAGTCGTGTGGCTCCACTCGGCGTTCCTCGCGGTGGTGCAGTGCATCCTCCCGTGGTTGCTGTTCGCGTGGGCGGAACAGGAGATCGACTCGGCCACGGCCTCCATCGTCAACGCGACGACGCCGCTCATGACGACGGTGCTGGCCTTCGCATTTCTTCCGGCCGAACGGCCGACTCTGCTGCGCACCGCGGGCCTCCTGATCGGCTTCGCCGGCATCGTCGTGGTGTTCGCGCCGTGGGAGAGCGGTCTGGGAGGCAGCCCGCGTGCGCAGCTGGCCTGCCTCGGCGCCACCGCGTCCTACGGGGTCGCGCTGGTGTACCTGCGCCGGTTCGTCATCCCGCTGGGTGTGCCGTCGTTGGCGGTGGCGACGATGCAGATCGGTGTCGCCGCGGCGATGATGCTGGTCGCGGCACCCGTGGTGGCGAGCGACGCGGTGCGTCTCGACGTCCCCGTCGTCGCGTCGATGCTCGCGCTCGGCTGTGCCGGCACCGGACTGGCATTCCTGTGGAACATGAACGTCGTGACGGGATGGGGACCGTCCGCCGCGTCGACCGTGACGTACCTCAGTCCTGTCGTCGGCATCGCGCTCGGCGCCCTGGTGCTCGACGAGTCGGTCACCGCGAACGCGGTGATCGGCACCGCGCTCATCATCGTCGGGGTGGTGGTCACGACGAGGCGCCGAGGCGCCCCGGTGGCCGCGCCGCCGGTCACCCGATGAGCCAGTCGACTCTCGCGTCGCCGTCCCAGCGGCGGACGGCCGACACCTCGGCGTCGACGTCTCGAAGATCGGTCACGAGATGCGATGCCGCGGAACCGATGTCCTCGGGACGCGCGCGCATCGCCAGGGTCACGTGCGGAGTCCAGTGCCCGGGTTCCAGATGCGGGGGGATGCCGGGAGAGTCGGCGAGCGCCTCGTACACCCGCGCGTGCAGATCCAGGAGAGCCGAGGTCGGCACGACGGACCGGGCCAGGACCGCCCGCGAACCGCCGAAGACCACCAACCCGCCGAGGCGCACCGACTCGGGGAATCGCCACGACCCGGCGTCTCGTCCGTCGGCGATCAGAGCGGCGAGCCGACGCTCGGCGACGTCGTCGATCCGCGACGCGACCGCGATGGTCATGTGCGGACGGTTGGACGCCCCCGCGTGCCGAGCCTGACTCGGCAGCCCCAGCTCGGCGAGATAGTTCCACTCGCGCCGGATCGCATCGTCGCTGCGCTCGTCCAGGAGGAGTTCCACCGACTGCACCATGATGAGTAATGATGGCGGCCATGACGAGTGCAGCGCATCCCGGGGCCGCACAGCCCCACGACTCCGGCTCGCGCCGCGCACCGCACCGCATCGGTGTTCTGCACGGCGACGGCATCGGCACCGAGATCGTGCCCGGGACGGTACAGATCGTCGATGCGGCCGTGCAGGCCCTGGGTGCCACGCCCGTCGAGTGGGTGGAGCTGCCCTTCGGTCGTACGGCACTCGACGAGTTCGGCGACGCGGTACCGCCGCGCACCCTGAGCGCGTTGGCAGAGCTGGACGCCTGGGTCCTCGGACCGCACGACAGCGCGTCGTACCCCGAGGAGACGCGGGGACAGCTGACGCCGGGTGGTCGCATCCGCAAGGAGTTCGATCTGTACGCGAACATCCGCCCGGCGCGCGCCTTGCCGGGCGTGCGGGCGACGAGTCCGAACATGGACCTGGTCGTCGTCCGGGAGAACACCGAGGGCTTCTACGCCGACCGCAACATGGCCGTCGGATCCGGGGAGTTCATGCCCACTCCCGACGTCGCCCTCGCCGTGGGGGTGTTCACCCGTCGAGCGTGCGAACGCATCGCCGAGCAGGCGTTCGCCCTCGCGGAGACCCGTCGGCGTCACGTGACCGTGGTGCACAAGACGAACGTGTTGCGACTGACGACGGGGCTGTTCAGGGACGTGTGCATGGAGGTGGCCGAGCGGCACCCGGACGTCGAGGTGGACCACGAACACATCGACGCCCTCACGGCGAAGCTCGTGCGGTCGGGGGAGACCTTCGACGTCCTGGTGGCCGAGAACATGTTCGGAGACATCCTGTCCGACCTCACCGGCGAGTTGGCCGGGTCGCTCGGGATGGCACCGTCGATCAACGCCTCGGACACCAAGGTGATGGCCCAGGCCGCCCACGGCGCCGCCCCCGACATCGCGGGCCGAGGCCGCGCCAACCCGACGGCGCTGCTGCTGTCGGTGGCCGCGATGCTCGAGCACCTCGCGGCGGGACCCGGGCCCGCCGATCACGCACGGGTGGGAGAGCGGATCCGCGCGGCGGTCGAGGCCACCATCGCGTCGGGAGTCGGTACCGCGGACATCGGGGGACTCGCATCCACGAGCGAGTTCCTCGAGACGGTCGACGCCCACGTGGTGCGCGGTCTCTGACGGTCAGGCGGTGCAGCAGAAGATCGCGGTGCCGGGGAAGAGCTCTCCACGCAACGGCGACCACTGACCCCACTCGCGATCGAGCCACTCCGGCCAGTCGGGTTCGACGATGTCGACCAGGGTCAGCCCGGCGGCGACGATCTCGCGAACGCGATCGCCCACCGTGCGATGGTGCTCGACGTAGGTGGCGGTGCCGTCGGGATCGAACTCCGCGTACGGCGTGCGGTCGAAGTAGGGGATGGTGGCGGTCAGCCCGGCCGGGCCCGGATCGTCCGGGAAGATCCACCGCATCGGGTGGTTGACCGAGAACACCCACCGTCCGCCGGGGCGCAGCACGCGCCGGACCTCGCGCATGACTCCGGCGGAGTCGGCGACGAACGGGATCGCGCCGAAGGCCGAGCACACCGCGTCGAAGGACGCGTCGGCGAACGGCAGGTTCTCCGCGGAGGCCTGGATCAGCGCGGGTGACGGATTGCCGGGGGAGGCTGCCTCGCGAGCCGCGATCGCCGCAGCGCCGTGCGCCAGCATCCCGGCCGAGATGTCGAGGCCCGTCGCGCGGGCACCGTGACTGGCCAACCAGCGCGAGCAGGGGGCGGATCCGCATCCGATCTCGAGCACGTCACGCCCCTCGACGTCACCGAGCAGATGCACGTCGCCCTCGTGCAGACCCTCGGGGCACCACACGAACTCGCCGGCCTCGCTCGTCACGCCGAGGAAGTCGCCGTGGGTGCGGTGGTACTCGTCGGAATCCTGGTCCCACCAGGACCGGGACGCCCGCTCGGAGGATCGGGAGTCGACGCGGCGGCGACCGGGGAGCGGCTCCGCGGGGGCCGCGCCGGCGGCGGGAGTGGGGCCGGGCGTGGACCCGGTCGGACGTGCCGGAACACCGAGATCGCCGGGGGTTTCTGTGTACACGCGCAACACGGTAACCGGGTTTGCTCGGTGCGCGGGGCACCGAGTAGTCTTCGATACGCGAATGTCTGTCTTCGCGTGCACGTGGTCGGACTCCCGCTCGTCGGCGAGGGTCCGTGACGTGTCCGGGGGGACCGCGTCGTGTCTCGTCTCCCAGCGCTCAAGATACGGCAGCACGCGTGTCCTGTCCGCAGGAAGAACGAGTCTGTCCGACCGAACATCCATCCACCGACCCCAACCCGTCCGGAGCAACTCACCACATGGCCTCATCCACCGTCACCTCGCCGCAGGTAGCCGTCAACGACATCGGCTCCGCCGAGGATTTTCTCGCCGCGATCGACGCGACGATCAAGTACTTCAACGATGGCGACATCGTCGAGGGCACGATCGTCAAGGTCGACCGCGACGAGGTCCTGCTCGACATCGGTTACAAGACCGAAGGCGTCATCCCCTCTCGCGAGCTCTCCATCAAGCACGACGTCGACCCCAACGAGGTCGTCTCCGTGGGCGATGAGGTCGAAGCTCTCGTCCTCACCAAGGAGGACAAAGAGGGTCGTCTGATCCTGTCGAAGAAGCGCGCACAGTACGAGCGCGCCTGGGGCACCATCGAGGAGCTCAAGGAGAAGGACGAGGCCGTCAAGGGCACCGTCATCGAGGTCGTCAAGGGTGGTCTCATCCTCGACATCGGTCTCCGTGGCTTCCTTCCCGCGTCGCTCGTCGAGATGCGTCGTGTCCGCGATCTCCAGCCGTACGTCGGCAAGGAGATCGAGGCCAAGATCATCGAGCTCGACAAGAACCGCAACAACGTCGTCCTCTCGCGCCGTGCATGGCTCGAGCAGACGCAGTCCGAGGTGCGCAGCGAATTCCTGCACCAGCTCCAGAAGGGCCAGGTCCGCAAGGGCGTCGTGTCCTCCATCGTCAACTTCGGCGCGTTCGTCGATCTCGGCGGAGTCGACGGCCTGGTTCACGTGTCCGAGCTGTCCTGGAAGCACATCGACCACCCGTCCGAGGTCGTCGAGGTCGGCACCGAGGTCACGGTCGAGGTTCTCGACGTCGACCTGGACCGCGAGCGTGTCTCCCTGTCGCTCAAGGCGACGCAGGAAGACCCGTGGCGTCAGTTCGCCCGTACCCACGCGATCGGTCAGATCGTCCCGGGCAAGGTCACCAAGCTGGTTCCCTTCGGTGCGTTCGTGCGCGTCGAAGAGGGCATCGAGGGCCTGGTCCACATCTCCGAGCTGGCCGAGCGCCACGTGGAGGTCCCGGACCAGGTCGTCACCGTGGGCGACGACGCGCTCGTCAAGGTCATCGACATCGACCTCGAGCGTCGCCGCATCTCGCTGTCGCTGAAGCAGGCCAACGAGGACTACAGCGCCGAGTTCGATCCGTCCAAGTACGGCATGGCCGACTCGTACGACGAGCAGGGCAACTACGTCTTCCCCGAGGGCTTCGATCCCGAGACCAACGAATGGCTCGAGGGCTTCGACAAGCAGCGCGAGGAGTGGGAAGGCCGTTACGCCGAGGCGGAGCGTCGCCACAAGATGCACACCGCGCAGATGGAGAAGACCGCGGCCGACGAGGCGCAGGAAGCTGCCAACGCAGCGGCCGGCTACTCCTCGGAGACCGGTACTCCGTCCGCACAGGGTGCACCGGCGGCAGCAGCTCCCGAGTCCACCGGCGGATCGCTCGCCAGTGACGCTCAGCTCGCCGCTCTCCGCGAGAAGCTGTCCGGCGGAGCATGATCCGCTGATCGACCGCTGAACGAGAGAAGCCCCGAACCGCACAGGTTCGGGGCTTCTCCGGTTCGTGGCACCGGCTCCCCACCGGCTCCACACACGAGAGAAGGCCCGATCCGCGCGGGATCGGGCCTTCTCTCGTGTGGTCGGTGGTGCGGTGGGTCAGCTCGCTGCGGCTGCACTCCAGCCGGTGCCCATCTGCACGCCGCGTTTACGCATGGACGCGAAGCTGTGGCGGGCAGGGCTGATGAGCGAGGTGAACCAGTTGCGGCGATGTTCCGCCAGCGCATCGGCGACCTGAGGGATCAGGATGCAGTGGACGCCGTCGGACATGCCCAGGCGGTGCCGCCCGGACTGCATCCGACCGACTCCCTCTCCCGCAATGGTGTTCATGCCCGTCCTTTACCTGTCGAGTACCGTCTCGCGGAGCCTTCCGGAGAAAATACGAAAGCCTGTTGTGCGCCTCGAAGATAACCGACAGGTTGGGAAACATGGTGCATTTGAGACTGGTGATTCGCGGCGTGTTGATGCGCCGCGCGCCGGACTCGGCCACACTGGGTCCGTGTTGAGAATCGGATTGACCGGTGGAATGGGCGCGGGGAAGTCGACGGTGTCACGCACCCTCGCCGACCTCGGCGCCGTCGTGGTGGACGCCGACAAGATCGCGCGCGAGGTCGTGGAGCCGGGCACGCCCGGACTGGCCGCTCTCGTCGAGCGCTTCGGCGGGGACATCCTGGCGGACGACGGCAGCCTGAATCGTCCGGCGTTGGCGGCGAAGGCGTTCGGAGACGAGGAATCACGCCTCGCGCTCAACGGCATCCTGCACCCACTGATCGGGCAGCGCACGACCGAGCTCGTGAACAGCGCCCCGCCGGACTGCGTCCTGGTGCACGACATCCCGTTGCTCGTCGAATCCCGCACCGCCGCAGCGTTTCACCTCGTCGTGGTCGTCCACGTCGAGGCGGAGGAGAGGGTGCGACGGCTGGTGGCCTCGCGTGGACTGAACGAGGACGACGCTCGCGCCCGCATCGCAGCCCAGGCGACGGACGAGCAGCGCCGCGCCGCCGCCGACGTGTGGCTCGACAACTCCGGGACACCGGAAGCGTTGGAGGCCATCGTCCGTGAGTTCTGGGCCGATCGACTCGAGCTCTTCGCGGCGAACCTCCGCTCGGAGACCGTGGCCTGGGCCGCCCCTCGCGTGGTGCCCGCCGACCCGATGTGGCCCGCCGAGGCGCAGCGCGCGATCGATCGTGTGCGCCTCGCGTGCGGCGACCGAGCGATACGGATCGACCACATCGGATCCACCGCTGTTCCCGGCTTCCCGGCGAAGGACGTCCTCGACATCCAGGTTACGGTGGCGGATCTCGCCACCGCGGACGCGCTGCGTGATCCGCTGTCGGCGGCCACCTTTCCGCGCATCGAACACATCACGGCCGACGACCCGAAGCCGTCGGCGGTGCCGGGGGAAGCCGATCCAGCACTGTGGGAGAAGCGTCTGCACGGTGCCGCCGACCCGGGCCGACCGGTGAACATCCACCTCCGGGTCGACGGGTACCCCGGACAGGTCTTCGCGCTCATGTTCCGAGACCGGCTTCGCGCCGACCCTGCCGCTCGGGAGGCGTACCTCGAGGTGAAGACCCGTGCTGCCGCGCGGGCGGCGGAACACGGCGAGTACGCGGACGCCATCGAGGCGTACGTGGGGGAGAAGGCGCCGTACTTCGACAGCGTGTATCCCGACGTCGTGGAGTGGGCGGATCGGACGGGGTGGACCGCGGACTGATCGCCTCTCAGCGATCCGCCCAGTGGGTCGTCATGCCGAGAGCGGCGAGCCACCCGTTCACGTCGTGGTTCGCCGCCGCGATCCCGTCCACGGCTGTGGACGCCCGGCGGATCGCGGCTTCCGTCGTCCGCGCGTCGAGCAGCCCGGTGCTGTGTGCGACGAGCAACTCGTCGACGTCCAGGAGCTCGGCATCGCGGCCGGTACGGACGACGATGTCGAGGTAATGATCGACCGAGTGCCACACGTCCCCGTCGTGGACGAACTCGCCGATGTCGACGTAGTGGTTCTGGTCGCGGACATGGTTGGGCAGATAGTGGAAGATCGACGCGCGGATTCCCAGGCTGGGCACGATCCACGACTCCAGGTAGTCGAAGGACGGATGGTCCGACGGACGGGCCATGTAGAGGCCCCAGTCGGTCGTCTCGTACACGTCGACCGGGCGGACGAACCCTTTCGGATCGGTGTTGGTGCGTCCTGCGACGTCGAACACCTCGACCTTCGGTGGGTGCACGTGTGCCAGACCCGTCATGGTCCGCACCGTACCGCGCACCGTCACGGAGTGGGCGGCGCGAACATGCTCCGCACTCCGTCGAGCGTGTCGGCGTCCGCTGCCGCCTTGTCGTCGCGGTAGCGGACCACGCGCGCGAATCGGAGGGCGATGCCGCCCGGATAGCGCGAGGAACGCTGCAGTCCGTCGACCGCGATCTCGACGACCTGCTCGGGCCGCACGTGCACCACGTGCGAGGTCCGGCCCGTCTCGAGAGCCAGGAACCGCTCCGTCTGCCAGGCGAGCATCTCGTCGGTCATGCCCTTGAAGGTCTTGCCCAGCATCACGAAGCCGCCGGCAGGATCCACTGCGCCCAGGTGGATGTTGGACAGCAGACCGGACCGGCGACCGGATCCCCACTCGACCGCGAGCACCACGAGATCGAGCGTGTGCACCGGCTTCACCTTGACCCAGGCAGCGCCGCGTCGTCCCGCGTCGTACGGCGCACCGAGATTCTTGACGACCACACCCTCGTGACCGGACGCGACCGCCGACGCCGCGAACGAGTCCGCGGCCTCGAGGTCTGCCGTGACCAGCCGCGGCACCCGGTTGCCCTCCGGGATCAGAGCGTCGAGAACGGCCAGCCGCTCGTGCAGCGCACGGTCGAGCAGGTCCGCACCGTCCAGGTGCAGGATGTCGAAGAAGAACGGTGTCACGGTCACACCCGTCGACTGCGCCGTGCGTGACGCCGTCTCCTGGAAGGCCCGCGGGCGTCCCTGCTCGTCCAGGGCCAGCGCCTCGCCGTCCAGCACCACGGAGGTGAGCGGCAGGGCGCGCACGAACTCGACGACCTCGGGCAGGCGAGCGGTGATGTCGTCGAGACTGCGGGTGCTGATCGAGACGTCTTCACCGCGGCGGTGGACCTGCACACGGATGCCGTCCAACTTGGTGTCGAGCGCCACGGCGCCGCCGGCGCCACCGGCCGCCTTCGCCACACCCTCGGCCACGGTGGGGGCGCTGGAGGCCAACATGGGAAGCACCGCCCGGCCCACGGTCAGTCCCAGCTCCGCGAGTGCCGCCGACCCGCCGGTGAACGCGGCCGTCGCGGCCGTCACCGTGGATCCCGACAGCATCGCGGCCCGGCGTACCTCGGGGAGCGGGACGTCGGCCGCGGACGCCACGGCTTCCTGCACCAGCGCGTCGAGCGCACCCTGGCGGACCTCACCGGTAACCACGCCGCGCAGCCAGGTCTGCTCCGTGTCGGTGGCGCTGCCGAACAGTGCGGACACCGCCGCCGCGCGCGCTGCCTGCGATCCCGGGCCCGCCATCGTCGCGACGGCGTCGAACGCCGCATCGACGGCGGCGACCGTCAGCGTCGGTGCGTCGGTGGCCGGGGGGAGGGTGGCGACGCTGCGCCACCCCAGGCCGGTACGGCGTTGACGCAGAGTGCCCGACGCGTAGAGCGTCACCAGGGCGACCTCCTCGGGAGCGCACTCGGACAGCAGCGCGGCGAGCGCCACGACCTTGGCCTTGCGCGACCGGGTGGCGGCCACCGTGGCCGAGGTCTCGACGACGCGTGCGAGCAGCATGGGCCCATTGTGACGCGCAGGTCCGACAGGGACGGTCGGCGTACCCGTGGCCGGGTCGTGTGACCCGCCGAACGGCGACTGTGTCGGTGGTCGGGCCTACTCTGGTGATATGGCTTTTGCAGCTGAACAACCCGTCCTGGCGCACTCCGAGTTCCGTCCCGTGGGCGACATCGAGCGCAGCGATCGTCCCTTCGAGGTGGTCAGCGAGTACAGCCCTGCGGGCGACCAGCCGACGGCCATCGCGGAGCTGACGAAGCGCGTCCAGGCGGGCGAGAAGGACATCGTGCTCCTGGGCGCCACCGGCACCGGAAAGTCGGCCACCACCGCGTGGTTGATCGAGCAGGTGCAGCGGCCCACGTTGCTCATGGCGCCCAACAAGACACTGGCGGCTCAGTTGGCCAACGAGCTGCGAGAGATGTTGCCCAACAACTCCGTCGAGTACTTCGTCTCGTACTACGACTACTACCAGCCCGAGGCCTACATCGCGCAGACCGACACCTACATCGAGAAGGACTCGTCGGTCAACGACGACGTGGAGCGCCTCCGCCACTCGGCGACGGCCAATCTGCTGTCCCGTCGCGACGTCGTGGTGGTCGCCTCGGTGTCGTGCATCTACGGTCTCGGCACACCGCAGTCCTACGTCGACCGCTCGGTGCATCTCGAGGTGGGGCAGGAGGTGCCGCGCGACAAGTTCCTCCGGCTGCTCGTGGATGTGCAGTACACCCGCAACGACATGGCGTTCACCCGCGGATCGTTCCGTGTGCGCGGCGACACCGTCGAGATCATTCCGTCCTACGAGGAACTCGCCGTCCGTATCGAGTTCTTCGGTGACGAGATCGAGGCGCTGTACTTCCTGCACCCCCTCACCGGCGACGTGGTGCGCCAGGTCGACAGCGTGCGCATCTTCCCGGCTACCCACTACGTCGCCGGGCCCGAGCGCATGGAGCGTGCGGTGCGCGACATCGAGGCCGAGCTCGAAGAGCGGCTCGCCGACCTCGAGGGCAAGGGCAAGCTGCTCGAGGCCCAGCGGTTGCGTATGCGTACGCAGTACGACCTCGAGATGATCAAGCAGGTCGGCTTCTGCTCCGGCATCGAGAACTACTCGCGCCACATCGACGGGCGACCCGCCGGGACGGCGCCGGCTACTCTCATCGACTATTTCCCGGACGACTTCCTGCTCGTCATCGACGAGTCCCACGTGACGGTGCCCCAGATCGGTGCCATGTACGAGGGGGACATGTCGCGCAAGCGCAACCTCGTCGAGTTCGGCTTCCGGCTGCCGTCGGCCACCGACAACCGGCCCCTGACGTGGGAGGAGTTCACGCAGCGCATCGGGCAGACGGTGTACCTGTCGGCGACCCCCGGCAAGTACGAGCTGGGACAGAGCGGCGGTGAGGTGGTCGAGCAGGTCATCCGCCCGACCGGCCTGGTCGACCCCGAGATCGTCGTCAAGCCCACCAAGGGCCAGATCGACGACCTCGTGCACGAGATCCGCCAGCGCACCGAGAAGGACGAGCGCATCTTGGTCACCACGCTGACCAAGAAGATGGCGGAGGATCTCACCGACTACCTCCTCGAGCTCGGTATCCGGGTGCGCTACCTGCACTCCGACATCGACACGCTCCGACGCGTCGAGCTGCTGCGTCAGCTCCGGCTCGGCGAGTACGACGTGCTCATCGGCATCAACCTGCTCCGTGAGGGTCTGGACCTCCCCGAGGTCTCCCTCGTCGCGATCCTGGACGCCGACAAGGAGGGCTTCCTGCGCAGCGGGACCAGTCTGGTGCAGACCATCGGCCGTGCCGCCCGAAACGTGTCCGGCCAGGTGCACATGTATGCCGACAAGATCACCGACTCGATGCAGTACGCCATGGAGGAGACCGAGCGTCGCCGCGCCAAGCAGATCGCCTACAACGAGAAGATGGGCGTGGATCCGCAGCCGCTGCGCAAGAAGATCGCCGACATCCTCGACCAGGTGTACGAGGAGGCGGAGGACACCGAGGCCACCGTGGACATCGGTGGATCGGGCCGCAACGCCAGCCGCGGCCGGCGGGCACCCGGCGAGGCGGGACGGGCCGGCAGCAGCGGTGTCGTGGAGGGGCGCGACGTCTCGACCATGCCGCGCGCCGAGTTGGCCGACCTGGTCAAGCAGCTCACCGATCAGATGATGAACGCGGCGCGCGAACTGCAGTTCGAGCTGGCAGGCCGTCTGCGCGACGAGATCCAGGACCTCAAGAAGGAGCTGCGCGGGATGGACGCCGCGGGCCTGTCCTGATCCGTCGCCGAACCTGAGAAGGCCCGGCACCGACGGACACGGTGCCGGGCCTCGTCGTCAGCTCGTGATGTCCTTCGTCGCGAATCGTCGCCACGCGATGATGCCGAAGATGGTGGCGTACGCGAGCGAGGAGAAGGCGCCGTCGAGCAGGTCGTTCCACGACAGCGTCGGCGACAGCACGCTCGTCCACGACGTCGAGTAGTGGCCGGGCAACAGGTTGCGCAGCGATCCCAACGCCGTGATCTGGTCGAGGATCTGGGCCACGATGGACACCATCACCGTGCCGCCGACCGCGCCCAGGGGCGCATCGGTGGACACCGACAGGGCGAGTGCCAGCCCGGCCACCCACGTCAGATTGATCGCGATGAAGACGACGCCGATCGCGAGCCTCCCGATCGACAGCCCGAACGACAGGGCGTCGCCGAAGGGTGACACCAGCGATCCCACGCCGTACAGCACGCTGCCCAGGATCAGCGACACCCCCACGAGCGTGAACAGCGCGGCGAGCGACAGGATCGCCGACACCAGTGCCTTCTGTCGCAGCAGCCGACCTCGCGGAACAGGGACGGCGAGCAGGTAGCGCAGACTCGACCACGATGCCTCGCTGGCGATCGCGTCGCCGAAGAACAGCGCCACCACCACGATCAACAGGAATCCCACCGACACGAACAGGGCGAAGACGAGGAAGTTCACCCCGCTCTGCGTGCCCAGATCGATGAGGCTCCCGCTGGCGGTGTCGGAGTCCGACCCGCCCACCGTGAACGCGATGGCCATGATGACGGGCAGCAGCGCGAGGAAGCCCAGGGACAACTGGGTTCTCCGCCGCGTGAACTGCCGCGTCAGCTCGGTTCGCAACGACAGCGTGCCCGCCGGGGTGTACCCCGCGACCCGGCCGTCCGGATGCGCCTCGGTGGTGGTCGTCGGTCGACTGTCGGCGCTCATGTTGTCGTTCCGTTCCCCGAGGACGCTTCCGCCGCATGGCGGAGTCGGTCGGTGTCGTCGTGCACGAGGTCGAGGAAGACGTCCTCGAGTCGTGTCGATCGCGACGCGGAGGAGACGCCGATACCGGCGCTCACCAACGTCCGCACCACCATCGCGGGATCGAGCACTCCGAGCTGCGCCTTGATCGCGCCCTCCGGTTCCGCCTCGACGACCTCACCCATGCCGTCGATGCCTCGCAGCACCGAGACGGCATCGGTAGGCCGGTCCACACGGAACTCCAGAGGACCGCTCGCGCCGATCAGATCGTCGACCGTCCCGGAGCTGATGACGACGCCCTTGTTCATGACGACGACGTGGGTGCAGGTCTGCTCGACCTCCGCCAGCAGGTGGCTGCTGACCAGGACCGTGCGGCCCGTCTGCGCGTAGCGGATGAGGACGTCGCGCATGGTGCGGATCTGGGGCGGGTCGAGCCCGTTGGTGGGTTCGTCCAGGACCATGAGGTCCGGGAGTCCGAGCATCGCCTGCGCGATGGCGAGTCGTTGCCGCATGCCCTGGCTGTACGACCGGACCTTGCGGTGGATCGCCGTGCCGAGGTCGGCGATCTCGAGTGCCTCCTCGAGATGGGCGTCCTCCGCCGGTCGGCCGGTCGCCTTCCAGTACAGGTCCAGGTTCTCCATCCCCGAGAGATGGGGCAGGAATCCGGAACCCTCGACGAAGGAACCGAGTCGAGAGAGGACCGGCGCCCCGGGAGAGACCAGGTGCCCGAAGACTCGGATCTCGCCGCTGGAGGGCGTGATGAGGCCCATCAGCATGCGCAGCGTGGTGGTCTTGCCGGCGCCGTTGGGCCCGAGGAGCCCGAGCACCTGCCCCGCGCCGACGCGGAACGACACGCCGTCCACCGCGCGGAAGCCGTTGGAGTAGCTCTTCGCGAGATCGGTGATCACCAGCGGAACGTCCACCAGCGACTCGTCCACCTCGGCGACGGTGCGACGCCGAGAGGTGAACGACGCGAGAGCGACGAGGGCGGCGACCACCACGGCGAGCCCCGCGATGCCCACGACAGGAACCCACGGGAACGTCGACTCAGCGTTCTCGGCAGGTACCTCGGGCAGCGCGAGCGTGGCGTCGGAGAGGGTGACCGACACCGCCGCGGGCTCGAGCGGGACGGCGTAGGCCTGGTCGGTGGTGGAGAACGCCACCTCGACGCGATGTCCGGCGGCGACCTGGTATGCCATGCCCGGCAACGTGACGCTCACCGTGGACGGTCGATCGGACGGGGGGACCCGCACCGCGGACACCAGGCCGCTGGGCAGAGTGCGTCGACCGTCGTCGGCCACGTCGTACAGCTTGGCGAAGAGCACGGTACCGCTCGGCGAGGTGGTCGGACCGACGGTGACGGACACCGACGAGGTGCCGACGATCGTGTAGGACGTGTCGAGCGGCTCCGTGACGAACGACGCGGTCTGTCCCGGTATGTCGCCCGTCAGGAGTGCGCTCGCAGCCCCGCCGAGTCCGGCCGCGGCGCCGCCGAGGACCGAGGCGGAGCCGACCCCGGGCAGGGAGGTGAGAGCTGCTGGAGACCCACCGGGCGGCCGGACGACGGTTTGAGTGTCGTTGCCGGTGGCCGAGGTGAGCGGGAAGTCCTGGCGTTCGGTCGGGGTGGCGTCCGAGAGCCCCGGATATGCGGCGGCGGTGAGCTCGCGGGCCCGATCGCCCTGGTCGGTGGGGTCGCCGGCCAACGCGTACGTGAACGTCGAGTCGGCGCGCGCGGAGTCGGTCCCGTCCCCGGTCAGATGCTGTACCAGGAAGTCCGCGACCGCACCGTCCGCGGTGGCGTCGGTGCCGCCCGCATCGTGGCCGCCGTCGAACCATCGCACCTGGACCGAGCCGCCAGCCGCCGCGATCTGCCGCGCGGTGGCGTCGGCCTGGTCGAGTCCGAAGAGGGTGTCGCGCTGGCCCTGCACGAGCAGGGTGGGTGCAGTGATCGAGGAGGCGAAGGACCGGGGCGAGCGCGCACGCAGCAGTTCGCTGGTGGCCTCGGACGGTTGTCCGCTCACCGCGGACTCCGCGTACGCGAGACACACCTGGAGGGCGAACCGGCCGCATGCTCCAGCGGGGGCGGTCGACGACGGGGCGTCGCCGCTTCCACCGGGAGCAGGGGCCGCACCGGCGCCGAAGAAGATGCCGGCCCAGCCGCGTTTCAGGACGCCGGCGTCACTGCCCTCGGACACGGCGGGTGTCGGTGCCTGCGACGACGGCTCGGCCACCGAATAGTTGGGAAAGAGGGACTGGTTCAGGTCGTTCCACGTGATCGAGGCGGCGTCCGCGTCGATGCGAGGATCGGTTCCGGCCGCCATGAGCGCGAGCGCGCCGCCGTAGGAACCACCGGCGACACCGACCCGAGGGTCACCCGGGGAATCGAGTTGCACCTCGGGGCGAGTGGCCAGGTAGTCGATCAGGCCGCGAGCGTCGGCCACCTCACGATCGGGATCGTTGAGGCCGATGCTGCCGGTGCTGAGGCCGAAGCCGCGTGCGCTGTACGCGAGGACGACGAGCCCTCGCGACGCGAGATCCCGCGCCTGGGCGGCCACCGAGTTCTTGTCGCCGCCGAAGCCGTGGGCCAACAACACCGCCGGCGCGGGCGCGTCCGTGTCCGGCAGGTACAGCGTCGTGTCGATGTCGACGGTGGCACTGCTGCCCGGACTCTCCGGAAGGGTGCGGACGGCGTCCTCCGTCCGCACCGACGACGCGGAACCGTTCGAGTCGCGCAGAAGTGCGAACGACGCCACGGCGAGGGCGAGGACGACGAGCACCGCGACGACGACGATCACCGGTCGTCCGAGCGTGGAGGCGCGTCCGGGCAACCGGAATCGGGGTCGTGGCATTACTTCAATGTATGCGAGGGGGGAGGCGCGTGCTTTCGACCGGAAGCCGCGTCGGGCGGTCGCCGCTGCGACTAATGTCTCGAATCGACACTCGATGATCGTCGGGACATGACCACTGGAGGAATGTATGAGCGCTTACCGCAACGTCGTCGTCGGAACCGATGGCTCCGATTCGTCACTGCGGGCCGTGGAGAAGGCGGCAGCGCTGTCGGGGGATTCCGCCGCGACGCTCTACATCGCGTGCGCGTACTACCCGGCGGACTCGAAAGCGTCCTCGCAGGACGCGGACGCACTGAAGGACGACGCGTACCAGATCACGGGATCCGCTCCGACACAGGAGATTTTGCGTGTTGCGCGGGAGCGTGCGGTCGCAGCCGGCGCCTCGTCGATCGAGGAGCGTCCCGTGGTGGGCAACCCCGTCGACTCGCTGCTCGAGCTCGTCGGCGAGGTGAAGGCGGATCTGCTCGTGGTGGGCAACCGGGGACTGAACTCGCTCACCGGCCGCCTGCTCGGCTCGGTTCCGTCCGATGCGGCGCGCAAGGCGCGCTGCGACGTGCTGATCGTGCACACCACGCACTGACGCTCGAACCACCGCTGGATGCCGTCACGGCACGAACTGTTCGTGCCGTGACGGCATCACTGCGTCACGGGGGCGATGGGTCCCATCACGTCCGGTAGCGGCGATGTGTGGACGATTCCCAGCCGCTGTGTCGCGCGCGTGAGCGCCACGTACAGATCGTTCAGGCCGCGGGCCGAGTCGTCCACGATCCGTGCGGGTTCCACGATGAGCACCGAGTCGAACTCGAGGCCCTTGGCGTCGCGCACCGTGCACACCCGGACGTCGTCCGTCCCCAGATGTGCGAGCCGCGCGGCGACGTCCGCGGGTGCCAGGACCGCCGACATACCCGGGCGTGGATGCGCAGCGACGTGGCGCTCGACCGCCGACACCAGATCGGCCTCCGTGACTCGATGCGCCCACGGCGTCTCGCCGTTGTCCCGCACCGACCGCGGGATCGACGCGGCCGGGTCGAGTGTCGAGAGAACCCGCCGGGCGATCTCCATGATCGCCGCGGGTGTGCGGTAGTTCACGGTGAGCTCGGTCAGCTTCCATCGTTGCGCCACATAGGGGCCGAGAACGTCCTGCCAGGACGATGCACCCGCCGTGTCGCCCGTCTGGGCCACGTCGCCCACGAGGGTCATCCATCGATTCGGTATGCGGCGCATGACCATTCGCCACGCCATCTGCGAGAGTTCCTGAGCCTCGTCGACGATCACGTGGCCGTAGGTCCACGTGCGATCGCCGGCCGCGCGTTCGGCCGCCGTCAACCTGCGGCCGTGCCCCTGACGCTGGGCGAGACGGTCGGCGTCGATGAGGTCGTACGCCATGAGGATCTCCGGATCGAGTTCGTCCTCGAGATCCTGCGGTGCCGATCCGGTCAGGATGTCCAGCGCGCCCTGAGCGTCCTCGATCTGGGCGCGCCAGCGACGCTGTTCCCGTTCGCGTTCCGCGGCGTCGTCGATGCCGAGGAGCTCGGCGAGTTCGTCGAGCAGGGGAGCGTCGGCACCGCTGAAGCGTCCGTCGTCCGACCGTTCGAGGGCGGCACGGTCCTCGGGCGCCCACCTCGGTGCGGCCGTCCGCAGCCGTTCGGGCGATGCCAGCAGTCCGGCGAGAACGTCCTGGGCCGACAGCTCGGGCCACAGTGCGCCGATCGCGCCCATCAGCTCCGGGCTCTCCCGCATCTCGTCGCGGATGTCGGCGATGTCGTCACGGCTCAGCAGATTCGACCCGTCGAGCACGTCACCTCCCACGATGGCGGCGAACTGATCGGCGAGGAGATCGATCATGGTGGACACGAAGATCGGTCGAGCGAGGTTGTGGGGTCGACGCGAGGACCGCGCCCGTCCCCGTGCGCGCGTGACCATCTTGCGGTCGATCCGCAGTGTGTAGGTGTCGAAGTCGACCGACACCGGCTCCGACGGGAGTTCCTGACGGTCGCGCACGGCGGCGACCAGGACGTCGACGATGTCGAGGGAACCCTTGAGTTCCGCTGCCCGCGCGGTGTCCTCACGGCTCGCGTCGACACCCGGGAACAGATCTCCGATGGTGGACAGCAGCACGCCCGTCTCGCCGAGGGAGGGCAGCACCTGGCCGATGTAGTCGAGGAAGGTGCTGTTGGGTCCGATGATCAGCACGCCGCTCTTGTCCAGTTGCTTGCGGTACGTGTACAGCAGGTAGGCGGCGCGGTGCAGGGCCACCGCCGTCTTGCCGGTACCGGGACCACCCTGCACCACCAGGACGCTGCGATGCGTGGACCGGATGATGTCGTCCTGCTCGCGCTGGATCGTCTCGACGATGTCGTTCATCTGTCCCGTGCGTGCGGCGTTGAGCGCGGACAGCAGAGCGCTCTCTCCGGCGACACCGTCCGATCCGGTGGCGACGCCGGCGTCCTGCGCCGTCCGGAGGTCCAGGTACTCGTCCGCCACCCCGGTGACGCGACGACTGCGCGTCCGGATGTGGCGACGGCGTACGACGCCCTCGGGGGCGGCGGGCGTGGCGAGGTAGAACGGGCGGGCCAGCGGGGCGCGCCAGTCGTACAGCAATGACTGGTAGTCGTCGTCCTCGTCGAGGATGCCGACACGGCCGATGTAGCGCGGCGCGTCGTCCTCGACGTCGATCCGACCGAAGCACAGACCGTTCTCGGACGCGTCGTACTTCGCGATGTCGTCGTTGTACAGAGCCGAGTAGGACTCGCGTTCGCTGCGCGCCTGCGGTGTCCCGCCCGTCTGGAGCAGGACGGCGCTCAGCCGCGACTGTGCGTAGGTCCGCAGAGCGTCGAGGCGGTCGTAGAGCAGGGTGACGCGCTGTTGTTCCTGATCGAGGTCGGCGTCGTGCAGATCTGTCGGGGTGCCCTGATCCGGCACATGGTCTCCTGAACGCGAGTGGGGCGGGGTGACGAGGGTGGTCGTGCACCTCTCGGCGGCGCACGGAAGCGCCAGAAAAGTCTACGGGCTCTCGACGGCAACGGCCGGTGCCCCCGATCTCTCGGGAACACCGGCCGTGTGCTGCGGGGACGAGATCAGATGTACTGGTGCACCGTGCCCTCGACGCGGGCCCGTGCCTCCTTGGCGCGCTTCTCGGCGTCCTTCAGCGACGCCTGCAGCTGCTTCTGCGCGTCCTTGCTGGTGGACTTGTACTGCTTCTTGTACTCCTTGCGCGCGGCGTCGAACTGCTTGCGCGCGTCCTTGCCGGACTTCTTGGCCTGCTTGCGGGCCTTCTTGCCGTACTTGTCCGCGAGATCGCTGCCGTCGGCCTTCGCCTTCTCGGCCAGCTCGGCGCCGCGCGCCGCGGCGATCTCGGCGTACTTGCTGCCACGATCCTGGGCGACGTCGGCGAACTCGGACGCGCGGGCAGCGGCCAGATCGGCCCACTTGGCACTGCGCTCCTTGGCCAGCTCGGCGAGCTTGCCGCCACGATCCTGGGCGACGTCCGCCAACTCGGCGCCACGCTGCGACGCGATCTCGACGAGCGGCTGTGCGCGCTCGGCGGCGACGCCCGCGAGCTCCTTGGCGCGATCGCCGGCGTGGGCGAGCGTCTCGGAGCTGTCCGAGGAGGACACCAGCGGGAGGGCGCCGGCGACGGCGACCTTGGCCGACTTGGCCGCCTTGCGGCCGCGCCAGGCGACGGACGGCTTGCCCTCGGTGTCGACGGCGGCGATGAGAAGGCCGCCGAGGAGGCTGACGTTCTTGATGAACTGGGTGCGCTGCATCGCCTTCGCCTGCGGGTCCGTCTCGTTCCAGAAGGAGTGACCCGCGAGGGTCGTCGGGACGAGGCTGCCCGCGAGCACGGTGGACGCGAGGCGCGGCGCCCGACCGGTCGCGAGAAGGAATCCGCCGCCGATCTGCACCGCGGCGTTGATCTTGACCAGCGTCTCGGGGTCGGAGGGAACGTTCTGCGTCACCTCGTCGGGAAGGGCGTCCTGGCTCTTCTCGATCAGAGGCTTCGCGGCCTGAGCCCTTCCGGCGGGGTTGCGCAGCGCATCCACGCCTCCTGCGATGAAGATGGATGCGAGCATCGGTCGGGCGATCCGGCGGACAATCACTGAGCCTCCTGCGTTGCGGCTGTGGTGTGGGGGACTGCTCTGGCTGCACGAGTGCGGTTGTTCACGCCCATGACATGCATGTGACGCTCTCGAACTGTATCCATACCCCCCGCCCCGGCGATTGAATCGCGGGGCGGGCGGGCGACCGGATCATGGTGACGGGTCACCAGCCGCGGGTCCGCCATTCGTGGAGGTGAGGACGTTCCGCGCCCAGCGTCGTGTCCTTCCCGTGGCCCGGGTAGACGATCGTCCGGTCGTCGTAGCGACCGAAGATTCGCGACTCCACGTCGTCCAGCAGTGACACGAAGTTCGCCTCTCCGTCCGTCTTGCCGACGCCGCCGGGGAAGAGCGAGTCGCCGGTGAAAAGGTGCACGACGCCGCTCTCGGGGTCCGTGAGCGCCAGGGCGATCGACCCGGGAGTGTGGCCGCGGAGGTGGATCACGTCGAGTGTGACGTCGCCGACCTGCACGGAGTCGCCGTCGTCGAGCAGTCGGGTGGGAGCGACGGGGAGCGGTTCCGCATCGAGCGGATGTGCCGCCGACGGGGCGCCCGTCGCCGACGCGACGTCCTCGAGGGCCTGCCAGTGGTCGAAGTGCTGGTGCGTCGTGACGATCAGCGAGACCTCGGGTGCCACGTGGTCGACGACGGCGCGCAGTGTCGGAGCGTCGTTGGCGGCGTCGACGAGCAGCGATCGGCCCGTCCGGGAACAGACGACGAGGTAGGCGTTGTTGTCCATCGGGCCCACCGAGGTCTTCACGATCGTGGCGTGCGACAGGGTGCGGCGCTGCGAGCCCGTCCCCACGGACACCTCGCCGGTGTAGTCGTCGGAGATCGTCGGTGCATTCTCGGTCATGAGCGTGAGATTACCCACGACAACCGGTCGTGAGACGGGCACGGAGCCCGTCGGCCGGTCGAGTCTGTCGGACCTCGGGCATATGGTCGTCGAAGCCTGTCGTGTCCGAACACGACATGTCCGACGAAGAATGGGCAGTTCACGCGGTCGACGAGAGAGTCGACGCAGCACGTTGCACGGCCGTGGGCCGTGACGAAGGAGAGGACAACCGTGGCGGATCGCCTGGTAGTGCAGGGCGCACGCGAACACAATCTCAAGGGCGTCGACATCGACCTGCCCCGGGACAGTCTCATCGTGTTCACCGGTCTGTCCGGGTCGGGCAAGTCGAGCCTGGCGTTCGACACCATCTTCGCCGAGGGCCAGCGCCGATACGTCGAGTCGCTCTCGGCCTACGCGCGCCAGTTCCTGGGCCAGATGGACAAGCCGGACGTCGACTTCATCGAAGGCCTCTCGCCCGCGGTCTCGATCGATCAGAAGTCGACCAACCGCAACCCGCGGTCCACGGTCGGCACCATCACCGAGGTCTACGACTACCTGCGCCTGCTCTACGCACGCGCCGGCACGGCGCACTGCCCGCAGTGCGGTGAGCGCATCGCCAAGCAGTCGCCTCAGCAGATCGTCGACCAGGTGCTCGCGATGGAGGAGGGCCTGCGTTTCCAGGTGCTCGCTCCCGTCGTGCGCACGCGCAAGGGCGAGTTCGTCGATCTCTTCGAGCAGCTCAACACGCAGGGCTACTCGCGTATCCGCGTCGACGGCACCGTGCACCAGCTCACCGATCCGCCCAAGCTGAAGAAGCAGGACAAGCACGACATCGAGGTGGTGGTCGACCGCCTGACCGTCAAGGCGTCGTCCAAGCAGCGGCTCACCGACTCGGTGGAGACCGCGCTGCGCCTCGCCGACGGCATCCTGGTGCTCGACTTCGTCGACCGCGAGGAGAACGCCGTCGACCGTGAGCGCCGGTTCTCCGAGCGTCTGGCGTGCCCCAACGGGCACCCGCTCTCCGTCGACGAACTCGAACCCCGCGCTTTCTCGTTCAACTCGCCCTACGGCGCGTGCCCCGAGTGCGCGGGACTCGGCATCCGCAAGGAGGTCGACCCCGAACTGGTGGTTCCGGACCCCGATCTCAGCCTGGCGGACGGCGCCATCGCGCCGTGGTCCATGGGCCAGACGTCCGAGTACTTCGGCCGGCTGCTGTCCGGGCTCGCCGACGCCATGGGCTTCGACATCGACACCCCGTGGCGGAAACTGCCGGCGAAGGTGAAGCGTGCCGTCCTTGAGGGCAGCGAGCACCAGGTGCACGTCCGCTACAAGAACCGGTACGGACGCACCCGGTCCTACTACGCCGAGTTCGAGGGCGTCATGCCCTTCCTGCACCGTCGGATGGATCAGACCGAGTCGGAGCAGATGAAGGAGCGTTACGACGGCTACATGCGGGAGGTCGACTGCCCGGTGTGCGAGGGCGCGCGCCTGCGCCCCGAGATCTTGTCCGTGACCATCGCCGCGGGCGATTTCGGGGACAAGTCCATCGCCGACGTGTGTGCACTGTCCATCTCGGAGTGCTCGAACTTCCTGAACACGCTGACGCTCGGTCCGCGTGAGGAGGCCATCGCCGGCCAGGTGCTCAAGGAGATCCAGGCCCGCCTCGGCTTCCTGCTGGACGTGGGACTCGAGTACCTCACGCTGTCGCGCGCGGCAGGAACGCTGTCGGGCGGCGAGGCACAGCGCATTCGTCTCGCGACCCAGATCGGCAGTGGTCTCGTCGGCGTCCTGTACGTGTTGGACGAGCCGTCCATCGGCCTCCACCAGCGGGACAACCGCCGGCTCATCGACACGCTCACGCGGCTGCGCAACCTCGGCAACACGCTCATCGTCGTCGAGCACGACGAGGACACCATCCGCACGTCCGACTGGGTCGTCGACATCGGCCCGCTCGCCGGCGAGCGCGGCGGACGTGTCGTGCACAGTGGAACGTACGAGACGCTTCTCACCAACGCGGAGAGCCTCACCGGGGCGTACCTCTCGGGTCGGTCGGCCATCGAGGTCCCGTCGGTACGTCGTCCGATCGATCCCAAGCGGAAGATCTCCGTCATCGGTGCTCGGGAGCACAACCTGCAGGACATCGATGTCAGCTTCCCGCTGGGAGTGCTCACCTCCGTGACGGGCGTGTCCGGATCGGGCAAGTCCACGCTGGTCAACGACATCCTGGCGACGGTGATGGCGAACAAGCTCAACGGCGCTCGCCAGGTACCCGGGAGGCACACCCGCGTCAACGGCCTCGATCAGCTGGACAAGCTCGTGCGGGTCGACCAGTCACCCATCGGCCGTACGCCGCGGTCCAACGCGGCCACCTACACCGGTGTGTTCGACAAGATCAGGACGTTGTTCGCCGCGACGACCGAGGCCAAGATCCGCGGCTACCAGCCGGGTCGGTTCTCCTTCAACGTGAAGGGTGGCCGCTGCGAGGCGTGCTCGGGCGACGGCACCCTGAAGATCGAGATGAACTTCCTGCCGGACGTCTACGTGCCGTGCGAGGTGTGCCACGGTGCCCGGTACAACCGGGAGACGCTCGAGGTCCACTACAAGGGCAAGACCATCGCCGAGGTGCTGAACATGCCCATCGAGGAGGCCGCCGACTTCTTCGAACCGATCACGTCCATCCACCGGTATCTCAAGACGCTGAACGAGGTGGGCCTGGGCTATGTCCGTCTGGGACAGCCTGCCACCACGCTGTCCGGCGGCGAGGCGCAGCGTGTGAAGCTGGCCGCAGAGCTGCAGAAGCGTTCCATGGGACGCACGGTGTACATCCTCGACGAGCCGACCACGGGTCTGCACTTCGAGGACATCCGCAAGCTGTTGCTGGTGATCAACGGTCTGGTGGACAAGGGCAACACCGTCATCGTCATCGAGCACAACCTGGACGTCATCAAGACGTCCGACTGGGTGATCGACATGGGTCCCGAGGGCGGGTCCGGCGGCGGAACGATGGTGGCCGAGGGCACTCCCGAGCAGATCGCGGCGGTGCCCGAGAGTTACACCGGCAAGTTCCTGCAGGAGTCTCTCGACGCCGCCTCGACCCCACCGGTCCCGGCCAAGCGGACCCGCAAGCGCAAGCCTGTCGCGGTCTCCTGACCGGGCCGTCGCGCGACGGTCAGTGGACGGGCCCGGTGTACTTCTCGCCGGGCCCGGCGCCTGGCGCGTCCGGGTGCGCCGACTGTTCGCGGAACGCCTTCTGCAGTGCCTGCAGCCCTTCGCGGATGGGGCCGGCGTGCGGTCCCAGGTACTCCACGGAGGCCGTGACCAGCCCGGCGAGTGCGGTGATCACGCGTCGCGCCTCGTCGAGGTCGAGGTGGGGGCTGTCGGACGGATCCGCGTCTGAGAGTCCCAGCTTTTCGGCGGCAGAGCTCATGAGCATCACCGCGGCGCGGCTGATGACCTCGATCGCAGGGACGTCGGCCAATTCGCGCACGTCCGGCTCGAGCTGCGGCGCAGTGCCCTCCACCTGTGGAGCACCGGACTGAACGGCATCATCGGGGGTCGTCATGACATCAGACGATGCCACGATGCGCCGACACCGGCGTCCTCGCCCGGTGCGTGACCGGACGGATTCGGTCCGCGAGGGCACCTGGTGTTATTCTTCTTTCCACGACCGCCTTCAGGTGTGTGCGTGTCGGTGCGCGAGTGCCGGCCACGGATACGGAGCCCGAAGGCAGCAAGTGGAGTCCGACTCCCACCACCGCACGGTTCGCCGGGCAGTGGTTCCGGTCCTTCCCAGCCACATCGGGAAGTGGTGCGCTTCGTCGACGAGACGAGGTGGCCCGCGGATGGTGACATCCGTCGACCGGTCGGTACCGGACCCCGCTGCTCGCTATCTCGATCGCGAGCGACGGGGTTTTAGTCGTTCGGAAGGTTCCTGCGGGAACAAATCCGGTGGCCACGGTGTCGAGGTAGACGGAGAGCACGAGCGCCGGTGTGGAGCGCGTAGGACGGCGCACCGCACCGGGTCGAGCACCACCATCCGTCACCGCACTACCGAGGAGGCCCCATCAGCACTGAGACCCGCATCAACGATCGCATCCGAGTTCCCGAAGTCCGACTCGTCGGACCTGGCGGTGAACAGGTGGGGATCGTGCGTGTTGAAGATGCACTCCGCCTGGCTGTCGAAGCCGATCTCGACCTCGTCGAGGTCGCACCCGACGCCCGTCCGCCGGTCTGCAAGATCATGGACTACGGCAAGTTCAAGTACGAAGCCGCGCAGAAGGCTCGTGAGTCGCGCAAGAACCAGACGCTCACGGTCATCAAGGAACAGAAGCTTCGTCCCAAGATCGACGACCACGACTACGAAACGAAGAAGGGCCATGTCGTCCGCTTCCTCGAGGCCGGGTCCAAGGTCAAGGTGACCATCATGTTCCGTGGACGCGAGCAGTCGCGGCCCGAACTCGGTTACCGCCTCCTGCAGCGCCTGGGCGCCGACGTCGCCGAGCACGGCTTCGTCGAGACCTCGGCCAAGCAGGACGGCCGCAACATGACGATGGTCCTGGCTCCGCACAAGGGCGCCAAGACCAGGGCGAAGGCAGCGGAGGCGTCCAACGCACCGCGCGCCACCGTGCCGCCGCCGGCCTCCGCGCCGACCGCTGCACCCGCCGCCGAGGCGACACCGCCGGCACCCGCTGCTCCGCAGACGCCGGCGACGCCGCAGGCACCAGCCACACCGAGCGCCTGAGCGTTCGGATCCACCAGCACCACCGACCGAAGTAACAGAACTGAGGACTCATGCCCAAGTCGAAGACTCACAGCGGCACCGCGAAGCGATTCAAGGTGTCCGGTAGCGGAAAGATCCTGCGCCAGAAGGCCGGCCGCCGCCACCTGCTCGAGCACAAGTCCTCGCGCGTGACGCGTCGTCTCGACGGCAAGGCCGTCGTCAGCCCCAACGACGTTCCCCGCGTCAAGCGGCTTCTCGGTCTCTGATCTCTTTCCCACCCGGGCCCTAGGCCCCACTACGACAGGATTCACCAGTGGCACGCGTGAAAAGGGCGGTCAACGCCCAGAAGAAGCGTCGTTCGATTCTCGAGGCGTCCAGCGGATACCGCGGGCAGCGTTCGCGTCTCTACACCAAGGCGAAGGAGCAGCAGCTCCACTCGCTCACCTACGCGTACCGCGATCGCCGCGCTCGCAAGGGTGACTTCCGCAAGCTGTGGATCACGCGTATCAACGCGGCAGCTCGGGCGAACGACATCACGTACAACCGTTTCGTGCAGGGTCTGAAGATCGCCGAGGTCGAGGTCGACCGCAAGATCCTCGCCGAGCTCGCTGTCTCCGACGCTGCGGCGTTCACCGCGCTCGTCGAGATCGCCAAGGCGGCACTGCCTGCCGACATCAATGCACCGGCCGGAGAAGCAGCCTGATCAGGAGCTTTGACGACACTCCGTCACGACCCGCGGCGCCGCTCACCGAGCGGACTCCGCGGGTCGTTTCGGCTGTCAAGCTGCAGCGCGGCGTCGAACGTCGGCGGACCGGCCTCTTCCTCGCGGAGGGCGAGAACGCGGTGACCGAGGCGGTCGCCGCCGGTGTCGTGCGCGAGGTGTTCGCCACCGAGCGCTGGTTCGACGAGCACCGCGGACTGCTCGAGGCGTCGGCCGCGGCCGGTGCGCAGCCGCAGCTGATGACCGAGCGCGCGGCGAAGTCGCTGTCGGACACCGTGACGCCGCCGGGAATCGTGGCCGTGTGCACGTCCGTCGTCGTCTCCCTGGCCGAGGCGTTGGCCGCGAGCCCGTCGCTCGTGACGGTCGTCGTCGACATCTCCGAGCCGGGCAACGCGGGCACCGTCCTGCGCGTCTCGGACGCCGCCGGTGCCGGCGCGGTGATCTTCGCCGGGGACAGTGTCGATCCACTGAACGGCAAGAGCGTCCGCGCGTCCGCCGGAAGTTTGTTCCATCTCCCCGTCGCACGGGAGCGTTCGGTGACGGCGGTACTCGACGCGGTCCGCGCGACCGGCGCCAGTCTGCTGGCGACGACCGTCGACGGTGAACTGGACCTGGACGACGCCGACGACGCGCTGGCCGGGCCCACCGCCTGGGTGTTCGGCAACGAGGCGCACGGGCTGTCCCGCGAGGTCGCGGCGGCAGCGGATCACCGGGTACGCATTCCCATCCACGGCCGCGCCGAGAGTCTCAACCTCGCCACCGCGGCCGCCGTGTGTCTGTACGCCGGTGCGCGGGTGCAGCGCCGCCGGGGCACCGCCTAGGCTTTCCCCGCCGGGTTCTGCCCGGCGACCGTGAGGAGCACCGCGACAGAGGTGCTCGCCGATCGAGACGATGGAGTGTGTGGACGTGGAGCGCAACGAGGGTGAAGCGCAGGCCGACCAGGCCGCTGCCGACGCGGAGGCGCTGACCGACGCGGCGCTGGACGCAGCCGTCACCGAGGCCGAGTCCGCCTTCGCCGCCGCGTCCGACATCGACGCTCTGTCCGAGGCCAAGATCCACCACATCGGGAACAAGGCGCCCCTCGCGCTCGCGCAGCGCGCGTTGGGCTCACTGCCGAAGACCGAGCGGGCCGACGCCGGCAAGCGAGTCAAGGTGGCGCGTGACCGTGTGCGGATCGCGTTCGACGATCGTCGCGAGGTGCTGCTCGCCGAACGTGACGCAGCCGTGCTCGTGGCCGAGGCGATCGACGTGACCCTGCCGTCCGTCCGCCGCCCCCTGGGCGCCCGCCATCCCATCACCGTCATCGCCGACCAGGTCGCCGACGTCTTCGTGGCGATGGGGTGGGAGGTGGCCGAGGGACCGGAGGTGGAGACCGAGCACTTCAACTTCGACGCGCTCAACTTCCTGCCCGACCATCCTGCGCGCACGATGCAGGACACGTTCCACGTCGCGCCCGAGGGGTCTCGTCAGGTGCTGCGCACGCACACCTCGCCGGTGCAGGTGCGGTCGATGCTCGAGCGCGACCTGCCGATCTACGTGGTGTGCCCCGGGCGCACGTTCCGTACGGACGAGCTGGACGCGACGCACACTCCCGTCTTCCATCAGGTCGAGGGGCTCGCCGTGGACAAGGGGCTCACGCTCGCCAATCTGCGCGGCACGCTCGACGCGTTCGCGCGTGCGCTGTTCGGCCCGGACACTCGGACGCGGATGCGCCCGAACTACTTCCCGTTCACCGAGCCGTCCGCGGAGGTGGACGTGTGGTTCCCCCGCAAGAAGGGTGGAGCGGGCTGGGTCGAGTGGGGTGGCTGCGGCATGGTGAATCCGAACGTGCTGCGCGCGTGTGGCGTCGACCCGGAGATCTACAGCGGGTTCGCCTTCGGTATGGGCCTCGAGCGAACGCTCCAGTTCCGCAACGACATTCCCGACATGCGCGACATCGTCGAGGGCGACGTGCGTTTCAGCCTGCCCTTCGGCGTGGCCGGCTGACGCTCGGCCCCTGCAGACAAGCATTCAGACAGAGAGAGTGGAGAAGTCGTGCGAGTGCCCCAGTCCTGGTTGACCGAGGTCGTCCGGAAGGCCGCTCCCGAGTGGAGCGTCACCGCTGACGAGCTCGACGCGGGGTTCGTGTCCGTCGGCTTCGAGATCGAGGACGTGATCCCGCTTCCGGAGATCACGGGCCCGCTGGTCGTCGGCCGTGTGCAGTCCATCGAGGAGTTGACCGAGTTCAAGAAGCCGATCCGCTTCTGCCTCGTCGAGGTGGGGGAGGCGGAGCCGCGCGGGATCGTCTGCGGTGCACGGAACTTCGCGGAGGGCGACCTCATCGTGGCCGCGCTTCCCGGCAGTGTTCTGCCCGGCGGGTTCGCCATCGCCGCGCGGTCCACGTACGGGCGCACGTCCGACGGCATGATCTGCTCGGTGTCCGAGCTCGGTATCGGTTCGGATCACTCCGGCATTCTCGTGCTGCCTGCCGGCACGGCCGAGCCCGGCGACGACGCACTCGCCGTTCTGGGTATGGACGACACCGTGTTCGACGTCAACGTGACGCCCGATCGCGGATACGCCCTCAGCGTGCGCGGTCTCGGCCGCGAACTGGCATGCGGTTTCGACCTGGACTTCGTCGACCCCGCCGACGCCCCGCAGCCCGTGGTGTCCGCCGCCGCCTCCGAGGGCGAGGCCTGGTCGGTCGACGTCCGCGCCGAGTCGGGTGCCACCCGTTTCGCCGCGCGCCGCGTCGTGGGCATCGATCCGGCCGCGGTGACACCCTGGACGATTCAGCGGCGGCTGCTCCTGTCCGGGGTGAGACCCATCTCGCCCGCGGTCGACGTCACCAACTACGTCATGCTCGAACTGGGCCAACCGCTTCACGCATTCGACGCGTCCGCGCTGTCGGGCGGGTTGGTGGTCCGCCGCGCCGAGGCGGGGGAGACGCTCCGCACCCTCGACGACACCGTGCGCACCCTCGATTCCGAGGACGTCGTCATCGCGGACGAGTCCGGCGTGGTGTCGTTGGCCGGTGTCATGGGTGGCGCGTCCACCGAGGTGGGCGACGAGACCACCGACATTCTGCTCGAGGCCGCCATCTGGAGCCCGCTCGCCGTGTTCCGCACCGCGCGCCGTCACCGGCTGCCCAGTGAGGCGAGCCGTCGCTATGAACGAGTGGTGGACTCTGCCCTCCCGGTGCGCGCACTCGACCGTGCCGCCGCACTGCTGGCCTCGATCGCGGGCGGCCGGGTGGAGCCGCTGCTCACCGACATCGGTGCACCGACGGTGCCCGACACCGTGACCATGGATCTCGACCTGCCGGACCGGGTGGCGGGTGTGACCTACCCGAGCGGAACCGCGGTGCGCCGCCTCACCCAGGTCGGGTGCGAGGTCGTCGTCGCCGTGTCCGACGCCGGGCGCGGGGTGGCCGTCGTGACGCCGCCGACGTGGCGCCCCGACCTCCGACAGGCCGCCGACCTGGTCGAGGAGGTGCTGCGCCTGGAGGGACTGGAGTCCATTCCGTCCGTCCTACCGCACGCTCCCGCGGGCCGTGGACTCACCGCCGCCCAGCGTCGGCGCCGGGCAGTGGGTCGGGCACTGGCCTACACAGGGCACGTCGAGGTCCTCGCTCCCGTGTTCCTGCCGGCCGGGGTCTTCGACGTCTGGGGACTCGATGCGGACGATCCGCGCCGGGTGACCACGCGTGTGCTCAATCCGTTGGAGGCGGACCGACCCGAACTGGCGACCACTCTCGTACCTGGTCTGCTGGAGATCGCCCAGCGCAACGTCTCGCGCGGGCAGCGGGATCTCGCGCTGTTCGCCGTCGCGCAGGTCGTCCGACCGGGCGAGGGCACGCGCCCGATCGATGCGCTCGCCGTCGACCGTCGTCCCACCGAGGACGAGATCGACGCCCTGAAGCAATCGCTGCCGGTGCAGCCGCTGCACGTCGCCGTCGTCCTGACCGGTGCGGTGACGGCACCCGGGCCGTGGGGCGCCGGCCGCCCCGCCGACGCCACCGATGCCTTCAGTGCAGCCCGGACCATCGCGAGCGCGTCCGGTGTCGAGGTGGAACTCCGGTCCGCCCAGTACCTTCCGTGGCATCCGGGCCGGTGTGCCGAAGTCGTCCTCGACGGTGTCGTGGTCGGGCACGCGGGTGAACTGCATCCCGGTGTCCTCGAACGCGCCGGTCTGCCGCCGCGGACCTGCGCGGTGGAGATCGACCTCGATCTCGTTCCCACCCGCGAGCCGCTGCCGTCGCCGTCCATCTCGCCGTTCCCCGCCGTGCTGCAGGACGTCGCGGTCGTCGTCGACGAGTCCGTCCCGGCAGCGGCCGTGCAGTCGGCACTGGTGTCCGGGGCGGGCCCACTCCTCGAGGACATTCGCATCTTCGACGTGTTCTCCGGCGATCAGGTCGGTGCCGGCCGGAAGTCGCTGGCCTTCGCCCTGCGGTTCCGAGCGGCCGACCGTACGTTGACAGAGGACGAGGCGAGCGCCGCTCGCGACGCCGCCGTCGCGGCGGCTGCGACGGCGGTGGGAGCCGAACTCCGGCACTGACGGTGCGCCGCTTTTGAATGAGCTTGCACCGTCATGCATAATCATCGTATGGACAGTGCATCGACATCGACGGGCATCCGGGTGGCCGTCGCGGGCGCCAGTGGCTACGCGGGTGGCGAGATCCTGCGTCTGCTGCTCGGACACCCGGCCGTGCTCGACGGCCGGATGACCATCGGCGCTCTGACGGCCGGTGGGAACGCCGGAACCACGCTGGGGCAGCACCATCCCCATCTCGTTCCGCTCGCGGATCGCGTGCTGGTGGACACGGACGCCGCCGCCCTCGCGGGGCACGACGTCGTGTTCCTCGGGCTCCCGCACGGGAAGTCCGCCGCCCTCGCCGAGCAATTGTCGGACTCCACGCTGATCGTCGACTGCGGTGCCGACTTCCGGTTGACCGACGCCGCCGCCTGGGACCGCTGGTACGGCGGGGAGCACGCCGGACACTGGCCCTACGGCATGCCCGAGTTGCCGGGCGGTCGGGACGCCCTGGTCGGAGCGACGCGCATCGCTGTTCCCGGGTGTTACCCCACGGCATCGTCGCTGGCTCTGGCGCCTGCGTTCGCTGCCGGCATCATCGAGCCCCGTGTGACCGTGGTGGCCGTGAGCGGCACCTCCGGCGCCGGCCGCGCGGCGAAGCCGGACCTGCTGGGTTCCGAGGTCATGGGGTCGGTCCGGGCCTACGGCATCGCCGGCGCGCATCGCCACACGCCGGAGATCACGCAGAACCTCTCCGCCATCGCCGGTACCCCCGTCGTAGTGTCGTTCACCCCGGTGCTCGCCCCGATGCCGCGCGGCATCCTCGCGACGTGCACCGCCCCGACCAGCGTGTCGGTGTCCGAGGCTCGCGCGGTCTACGAGAAGTACTGTGCCGATGAACCTTTCCTCCACCTGCTGCCCGAGGGGCAGCTGCCGCAGACGGGGTCGGTGCTCGGGTCCAACGCGGTCCACCTGCAGGTGGCGGTCGACGAGGACGCGGGCTTGCTGGTGGTCCTCGCCGCCATCGACAATCTGACGAAGGGCACCGCCGGTGCCGCGGTGCAGTCGATGAACATCGCTCTCGGACTCCCCGAGAGCGCCGGACTCTCCACGGTGGGAACAGCGCCATGACCGACCACAGCCAGTCCTCTCCCGGCGCTCCCACGCGCGCTCCCGGAGTTCTCGTCCGCACACAGGGTGTGACGTCGGCAGCGGGATTCCGCGCCGCCGGGGTCGAGGCCGGTCTCCGGGCCAAGGGGGGCCTCGACGTCGCCCTCGTGGTCAACGAGGGCCCCGATCTGGCAGCGGCCGGTGTCTTCACCCTGAACAAGATCAAGGCTGCGCCCGTCCTGTGGTCGCAGCAGGTGCTGACCTCCGGTCGGCTCCGCGCCGTCGTCCTGAACTCGGGCGGCGCCAACGCCTGCACCGGCGCGCCCGGATTCCAGGACACGCACCGTACCGCCGAGCACCTCGCATCGACCCTCAGCGACTGGGGAACCGAGACGGGCGCCGGCGAGATCGCCGTGTGTTCGACCGGACTGATCGGCGACCGGTTGCCCATGGACAAGGTGCTCGGCGGTGTCACCGAGGTGGTGCACGAACTCGCGGGAGGTATCTCGGGCGGCACCGATGCGGCCTACGCGATCATGACGACCGACACCCGGCCGAAGCAGGCGGCGATCCACCACGAGAACGGCTGGAACGTGGGCGGCATGGCCAAGGGCGCCGGCATGCTGGCGCCCTCGCTGGCGACGATGCTGTGTGTCGTCACCACGGACGCCGTGGCGAGCGCCGACCAGCTCGATCGCGCCCTCCGGCACGCCACGGCACAGTCCTTCGACCGACTCGACGTCGACGGCGCGACCTCCACGAACGACACGGTGCTGCTCCTCGCGTCCGGTGCCAGCGGTATCGAGGCGACTCAGGAGGAACTCGACGCCGCTGTCCTCGCGGTGTGCGACGACCTCGCGGATCAGCTGATGGCCGATGCGGAGGGCGTGACCAAGCGGATCATCGTCAGGGTCGGTGGCGCCGAGTCCGAACGGGACGCACTCGTCGCGGCGCGGACCATCGCGCGCGATTCCCTGGTCAAGACTGCGCTGTTCGGCTCCGATCCCAACTGGGGCCGCGTTCTCGCCGCTGTGGGCATCGCGCCGGTCGCGCTCGATCCCGATCGCATCGTCGTGTCGTTCAACGGCAGCCCCGTGTGCGTCGACAGCATGGGTGTGCCCGGCGCTCGTGAGGTCGATCTCTCGGCCGTCGACATCACGGTCGAGGTGGACCTCGGTGTCGGCTCCGCGTCGGCGTCGATCAGGACCACGGATCTGTCGCACGCCTATGTCGAAGAGAACTCGGCCTACTCGTCATGACGTCATCCGAGCCCGTGTCCGCACACGACACCGCACGCATCCTCGCCGGCGCCCTCCCGTGGCTCCAGCAGTGGACGGGCAAGGTCGTCGTGGTCAAGTACGGCGGTAACGCCATGGTCGACGATCGCCTCAAGGCCGCGTTCGCGGCCGACATGGCGTTCCTCCGCACCGTCGGCATCCACCCGGTGATCGTGCACGGCGGCGGTCCCCAGATCACCGCCATGCTCACTCGACTCGGACTGGTGGGGGAGTTCCGCGGCGGCTTCCGCGTGACGACGCCCGAGGTGATGGACGTCGTGCGCATGGTCCTGTTCGGACAGGTCGGTCGCGAGCTGGTCGGACTGATCAACGCGCACGGCCCCTACGCTGTCGGCATCTCCGGCGAGGACGCCCATCTGTTCACGGCGACCCGACGGACCGTGACCGTCGACGGTGTCGCCACCGACATCGGTCTGGTGGGCGACGTGACGACGGTGAATCCCGCTGCGGTGCACGACCTCATCGAGGCCGGGCGCATCCCGGTCGTCGCCACCATCGCTCCCGATGCGGACGGCGTCGTACACAACATCAACGCCGACACCGCGGCCGCGGCCCTCGCGGAGGCGCTCGGCGCGCAGAAGCTCGTCGTCCTCACCGACGTCGAGGGGCTCTACACGAACTGGCCGGACCGCGGGTCGCTCGTCTCGGAGATCGAGGCGGACGTCCTCGCCGAACTGCTGCCCGGCCTGGACGCCGGCATGGTTCCCAAGATGGAGGCGTGTCTGCGCGCGGTGCGCGGGGGAGTTCCCAGCGCCCATGTCATCGACGGTCGACTCGAGCACTCCGTGCTCCTGGAACTGTTCACCGGCGAGGGCATCGGCACGATGGTGCACGACGGCAGTACGAGAGGACGGGCATGACCAGCACGGAGCAACTGCAGCAACGCTTCTCGAATGCGCTGATGAACAACTACGGCGTGCCGCGCGTGGCGCTGGTCGGCGGTTCGGGAGCCGTGGTGACGGACGCGGACGGCAAGGAGTATCTCGATCTGCTCGCCGGGATCGCGGTCAACATCCTCGGCCACGGGCACCCCGCGGTCGTCGAGGCGGTCTCCGCCCAGCTGACGACGCTGGGCCACACGTCCAACCTCTACGCGGCGCCGCCGTCGATCGAACTGGCAGAGCACCTCCTCGAGCACCTCGGTCACGCGGCCGGCGGCGATGCTCGGGTGTTCCTCTGCAACTCCGGCACCGAGGCGAACGAGGCCGCTTTCAAGATCGCGCGGCTCACGGGCCGGCCGAACATCGTCGCGGCGGAGAACGCGTTTCACGGTCGGACCATGGGAGCCCTCGCGCTCACGGGGCAGGCGGACAAGCGGGCTCCGTTCGAGCCGATGCCCGCCGGTGTGTCGCACGTTCCCTACGGCGACGTCGCCGCGCTCGAGGCAGCCGTCGACGAGAACACGGCCGCGGTCTTCCTCGAACCGATCATGGGTGAGGGCGGCGTCGTCGTCCCGCCGGAGGGATATCTGCCCGCAGCCCGGGAGATCACCGCGCGCCACGGCGCCCTGCTGATTCTCGACGAGGTCCAGACGGGCATCGGCCGTACGGGGTGGTTCTACGCCCATCAGCGGTTCGGCATCGTCCCGGACGTCATCACCCTCGCGAAGGGACTGGGCGGGGGACTGCCCATCGGCGCCTGCATCGGCATCGGTCCGGCAGCCGCCATGCTCACCCCGGGCAAGCACGGCACCACATTCGGTGGCAACCCGGTCTGTTCGGCGGCGGCCCTGGCCGTGCTGCGCACTCTCGCGTCCGAGGATCTGCTCTCGCACGCCGACCGGCTGGGCAAGATCCTGCGACACGACATCGAGGCGCTCGGACATCCCCTCGTCGATCACGTACGGGGTGCGGGCCTCCTCCTGGGCATCGTCCTCACCGAGCCGGTGGCGGCCGATGTCGAGACCGCGGCCCGCCACGCCGGCTTCCTGGTGAACGCGGCGCAGGCGAACGTCCTGCGTCTGGCGCCACCCCTGATCATCACGGACGAGCAGGCAGCATCGTTCGTCCGAGCACTTCCCGCGGTCCTCGACGAGGCGCGGCCGACAGCAGAGGCGACCTCGTGACACTGCGGCACTTCCTTCGAGACGACGATCTCTCCCCCGAGGAGCAGGCCGAAATCCTCGCTCTCGCAGTCGAACTCAAGAAGGCACCGTTCTCGCGTCGCCCGTTGGAGGGTCCGCGCGGCGTCGGCGTCATCTTCGAGAAGAACTCGACTCGGACCCGCTTCTCGTTCGAGATGGGCATCGCGCAGCTCGGCGGCCACGCAGTGGTCGTCGACGGCCGCAGCACGCAGCTCGGACGCGAGGAGACGCTGCAGGACACCGGGCGCGTGCTGTCCCGCTACGTCGACGCCGTCGTGTGGCGCACGTTCGGGCAGAAGCGCCTCGAGCAGATGGCGACGGGGGCGAGCGTGCCCATCGTCAACGCGCTGTCCGATGATTTCCACCCCTGCCAGGTGCTGGCCGATCTCCAGACGCTCGCCGAGCGCAAGGGATCGTTGAGAGGTCTGCGCCTCTCGTACTTCGGTGACGGCGCGAACAACATGGCGCATTCCCTCATGCTCGGCGCCGTCACCGCCGGCGTCGATGTCACGATCGCCGCCCCTGAGGGCTTCGTGCCGGATCCGTCGGTGCTGGCCGCCACGCAGGAGCGCGGTGAGCGGACGGGTGCGAGCGTGACCGTCACGAACGATCCGATCGCCGCCGCGACCGGAGCCGACGTGCTGGTCACCGACACGTGGACGTCGATGGGGCAGGAGAACGACGGCCTCGACCGCGTCGGCCCCCTCCGCCCGTTCCAGATCAACGAGTCGCTGCTCGACCGTGCCGACTCGGAGGCTCTCGTCCTGCACTGCCTCCCGGCCCACCGCGGCGAGGAGATCAGCGACACGGTGCTCGACGGCCCTCGCAGCGTCGTGTGGGACGAGGCCGAGAACCGGTTGCACGCACAGAAGGCCGTCCTGGTGTGGCTGCTCGAGCAGGCGGCATCGGGACGACGGACGCCGTGACCGCCGAGTCGCAGGGTCCGGTGACGTCGTCGACGCGCGCCGGGCGCCAGGCGCGCGTCGTGGCCCTGCTCTCCACCCACCAGGTCCGGTCGCAACAGGAACTCCAGTCGCTGCTCGCTGCGGAGGGGATCGAGGCCACCCAGGCCACTCTCTCCCGCGATCTCGACGAGTTGGGCGCCGTCAAACTTCGCGCCGCCGACGGTGGTGCGGGCGTCTACGTCGTTCCCGAGGACGGCAGCCCGGTCCGAGGGGTCGCGGGCGGCACCGATCGGCTCTCCCGGCTGCTGGGCGAGTTGCTCGTCTCCACCGACGCCAGCTCCACGATGGCGGTTCTCCGCACGCCGCCCGGAGCCGCGCACTATCTCGCCAGTGCACTGGACCGGGCGGCACTGCCCGAGATTGTGGGAACGGTCGCGGGGGATGACACCATCTTCGTGATCGCCCGCGATCCGCTGTCCGGACGCGAGCTCGCCGACCGCATCGAGAATCTCGCGCGCTGAACCACCAGACCGAATCCCAGAACGTCAGAATCACACGAAGGAGCACACACCCCATGGCCGAACGCGTCATCCTCGCCTACTCCGGCGGTCTCGACACCTCTGTCGCCATCAGCTGGATCGGCCGCGAGACCGGCAAGGAGGTGGTCGCCGTGGCGATCGACCTCGGCCAGGGTGGCGAGGACATGGAGGTCATCCGGCAGCGCGCACTCGACTGCGGCGCTGTCGAGGCCGTCGTCGTGGACGCCCGGGACGAGTTCGCGGACGAGTACTGCCTCCCGACCATCCAGTCGAATGCCCTCTACATGGACCGCTACCCGCTGGTGTCGGCCATCAGCCGTCCCCTCATCGTCAAGCACCTCGTCGAGAACGCGCGCTCGCACGGCGGCACCGTCGTCGCTCACGGGTGCACCGGCAAGGGCAACGACCAGGTCCGCTTCGAGGTCGGCTTCAACACGCTCGCGCCCGAGCTCGAGGTGCTGGCCCCGGTGCGCGACTACGCCTGGACCCGCGAGAAGGCCATAGCCTTCGCCGAGGAGAACAGCATCCCGATCAACGTCACCAAGAAGTCGCCGTTCTCGATCGACCAGAACGTGTGGGGTCGCGCCGTGGAGACCGGGTTCCTCGAGGATCTGTGGAACGCCCCGACCAAGGACGTCTACGACTACACCGAGGATCCGACGGCCAACTTCAACGCGCCGGACGAGCTGGTCATCACGTTCGACAAGGGACGCCCGATCGCCATCGACGGCCGCCCGGTCTCGGTGCTGCAGGCGATTCAGGAACTGAACACCCGTGCGGGCAAGCAGGGTGTCGGCCGCCTCGACGTGGTCGAGGACCGGCTCGTCGGCATCAAGAGCCGTGAGGTCTACGAGGCTCCCGGCGCCATGGTCCTCATCCGTGCCCACGAGGAGCTCGAGCACGTCACCCTCGAACGCGAGCTCGGCCGCTACAAGCGGCACACGGACCAGAAGTGGGCCGAGCAGGTCTACGACGGCCTGTGGTTCTCGCCGCTCAAGGGCGCACTCGACACCTTCGTCCAGCACACCCAGGAGCACGTGTCCGGTGAGATCCGCCTGGTGCTGCACGCCGGCACCGTCGTCGTGAACGGTCGTCGCAGCGGGGAGTCGCTCTACGACTTCAATCTCGCGACCTACGACGCGGGCGACACCTTCGATCAGTCGTCGGCCAAGGGCTTCGTGCAGCTGCACGGCCTGTCGTCCAAGATCGCGGCCAGCCGTGACCGTGGCGCGGTGGCGGCGCAGGGACAGTCGGACCTGTGACGTCACCCGCTCACGGCACCAACGCGGGCGCTCTCTGGGGTGGGCGCTTCGCGTCGGGTCCCGCGGAAGCCATGGCGGCGCTGAGCAAGTCGACCCACTTCGACTGGGTGCTCGCCTCGTACGACGTCCGTGCCTCCAAGGCTCACGCACGCGTGCTCAACTCGGCCGGCCTGCTGACGGCGGGCGATCTCGAGTCGATGCTCACCGGCCTCGATCAGCTCGCCGCCGACGTCTACTCGGGTGCGTTCGGTCCCGCCGAGTCCGACGAGGACGTGCACGGCGCCCTCGAGCGCGGGCTGATCGACCGGGTCGGACCCGAGCTCGGCGGTAGATTGCGCGCCGGCAGGTCGCGCAACGACCAGGTCGCGACCCTGTTCCGGATGTGGCTGCGGGACGCGGTGCGGCGGGTGTCGGCGGGCGTGCTGGACGTGGTCGAGGCCCTCACCGCGCAGGCGCAGGCACATCCCGACGCGGCGATGCCGGGCAAGACGCACTCGCAGGCCGCGCAGCCGGTCCTGCTCGCGCATCATCTGCTCGCACACACCCATCCGCTGCTGCGGGACGTGCAGCGCTTCCGGGACTTCGACGGCCGCGCCGCGGTGTCGCCCTACGGTTCGGGCGCCCTGGCGGGCTCGTCGCTGGGACTCGACCCGGAGAAGATCGCCGCGGAGCTCGGGTTCGACGGTTCCGCGGAGAACTCGATCGACGCGACGAGTTCGCGCGACTTCGCTGCCGAGGCGGCGTTCGTCCTGGCCATGACCGCCGTGGACCTGTCGCGTCTCGCCGAGGAGATCGTGTCGTGGAGTACCCCCGAGTACGGCTACGTGACGCTCGCCGACGCATGGTCGACGGGCAGTTCGATCATGCCTCAGAAGAAGAACCCGGACGTCGCGGAGCTCACGCGCGGCAAGACCGGGCGACTGATCGGCAATCTCACCGGACTGCTCGCGACGCTCAAGGCTCAGCCCCTCGCGTACAACCGTGATCTGCAGGAGGACAAGGAGCCCGTCTTCGACTCGGTGCTCCAGCTCGAGATGCTTCTGCCCGCCCTGACAGGGTTGGTGTCCACTCTCACCTTCCACACCGACCGGCTGCGCGAGCTGGCGCCGGCGGGATTCACGCTGGCGACGGACATCGCCGAGTGGCTCGTCCGCAACGGTGTGCCGTTCCGGCACGCCCACGAGGTGGCCGGCGACTGTGTGCGACGTGCGGAGTCCCGCGGTGTCGGTCTGGACGAACTGACCGACGAGGAGTTCGCGTCGATCGACCCGGCGCTCACACCGGAGGTGCGCGCGGTGCTCACCGTCGACGGATCCATCGGCTCGCGGGACAGCCGCGGCGGTACCGCGCCGGCGCGGGTGGCGGAGCAGATCACCGTGGTCCAGCGCACCGCGGGCGAGCTCAGGACGTGGATCACGGCCTGACGGGACGACCCGATCTGACTGGTCGGAGTGGTGTGAGACGCTGTGACCTCATCGGTCGACGAGTCGTGGACCACACCGACCGAATCGATGCCGCCTTCGAGGAGTGCAGTTGCTGGGAATCGACACCGGGTCGGTCGCGACGTCGTTGCGGCGTGTGGTCGCCACGGCGCAGAACGGGCTCGAGGTCATCCGACTCGGGGGACTCGAGACGGACGCCGTTCCGTCCCCCTTCTCGGTGGTCGCGCGCGATCGTATGTACCGGCTGCGTCGGTACTTCCCGGAGTCCGAGCAGACGGGTCCGCCCGTCGTGCTCGTACCGCCGATGATGATGTCGGCCGACGTCTACGACGTGACCCGCGACCAGGGTGGCGTCGGCATCCTGCACGAGGCGGGGATGGACCCCTGGGTGGTCGACTTCGGTTCGCCGGCCACCGAGGAGGGCGGCTGGAACCGGACGCTGGCGGACCACATCGTCGCGATCAGCGAGATCATCGACATCGTCGCCGAGCGGACGGGGCGCGACGTCCACCTCGGCGGGTACTCGCAGGGCGGCATGTTCTGCTATCAGGCCGCCGCGTACCGCTCGAGTCGCGACATCGCCAGCATCATCACCTTCGGCAGTCCGGTGGACACCCTCGCGGCGCTGCCTCTCGGGATCCCGGCGAACGTGGCCACCAAGGGTGCCGAATTCCTCGCCGAGCACGTGTTCACGCGTCTCGCGGTGACCGACTGGATGGCCCGCACCGGGTTCCAGTTGCTCGACCCGGCCAAGACCGTCAAGTCGCGCATCGACTTCCTGCTCCAGCTCCACGACCGGGACGCGCTCCTGCCCCGCGAGTCCCAGCGTCGGTTCCTCGCGATGGACGGGTGGGTCGCCTGGTCGGGCCCGGCGGTCGCGGAACTGTTGACGCAGTTCGTCGTGCACAACCGCATGATGACGGGCGGGTTCTCCATCCGCGGCAAGGTCGTCTCGCTCGCCGAGCTCACCATGCCGATCCTCGCCTTCGTGGGGGAGGTCGACGACATCGGCCAACCACTCGCGGTGCGTGGCATCCGCAAAGCCGCTCCGCGGGCCAAGGTGTACGAGGCAGGGCTCCGCGCCGGGCACTTCGGACTGGTGGTCGGGAGCACCGCCGCCACCCAGACGTGGCCGAGCACGGCGGGGTGGATCCGGTGGCGCGAGGGCCTGGGGCCGCGGCCGGTCGAGGTGCACGCCATGGGGTACGACGAGCACCCGGCCTCGGAGAGCGGCGTGTCGGTGGGAAACCGTCTCGTCCACACCGCGGCCACCATCGCCGAGGTCGGTCTGGGTCTCGGTCGTGGCATCGCGTCGGCGGCGGCCGGGGCCGTGAAGGGGTCTCGTGAGATCTCGTCCGAGGCCGCTCGCACACTGCCTCGTCTCGCCAGACTCGGTCAGCTGCAACCTCATTCGCAGGTGTCCCTCGGTCGCCTGCTCGGCGAGCAGGCCCGGCGCGCGAGTGCCGGTGAGTGCTTCGTGTTCGACGACCGCGTGTACTCCTACGCCGCCGTGGACCAGCGCATCGACAACGTGGTGCGCGGCCTGATCGTCAACGGTGTCCGTCCCGCGATGCACGTCGGCGTGCTCATGGAGACACGTCCGAGCGCACTCGCCGCCGTCGCCGCACTGTCCCGCATCGGTGCGGTGGCCGTCATGCTGCAGCCCACCAGCGATCTCTCGGCGTCGCTGCGCCTCGGGCGTGTGGAACTGCTGATCGTCGACCCCGACAATCTGGCCGGATCCGTCGATCACGGACTGGACGTGCTGGTCCTGGGCGGAGGTGAGTCCCGCTCGCTCGACATCGAGGACTCCGACCTGGTGGTGGATCTCGAGCAGGTCGACCCGTCGACCGTGGAGTTGCCCGGGTGGTACGTCCCCAACCCGGGACGCGCACGGGAACTCGCTTTCGTGCTGTTCAGCGGAAACGACGACACCCTCGATGCCAAGTTCATCACCAACTACCGCTGGGCTCTGTCGGCGTTCGGCACGGCCAGCTCCGCCGGTCTGTCCCGCGGCGACACCGTGTACTGCCTGGCGCCACTGCATCATTCGGCCGGACTGCTCGTGGCGGTGGGCGGCGCGTTGGCGGGCGGGTCCCGGATCGCGCTGTCTCGCGGCGTGGAACCCGAGCGCTTCGCCGACGAGATCCAGCGCTACGGCGTCACGGTCGTCTCCTACACGTGGACCATGATGCGGGACATCCTGACGTCGGAGTCCCTTCCGCACCGAGGTCAGCACGCCATTCGGCTCCTCATCGGATCCGGGATGCCCACCAATCTGTGGCGACACACACTCGAACGACTGGCACCCGCGCGGGTGCTCGAGTTCTACGCGTCCACCGAGGGCGATGTCGTCCTGGCGAACGTGGCGGGAACGAAGATCGGGGCGAAAGGTCGTCCGCTGCCGGGCAGCGCTCGGGTGGAGCTCGCGGCTTACGACGCTGTCTCGGGTCGATACCTCGTGGACGAGCAGGGATTCGTCCGACACTGCGAGACCGGCGAACCCGGCCTGTTGCTCGGCCGCCCCGGACTGGACGACTCCAGTGGCGCGTTCATGCGCGGTGTCTTCAGCGCCGGCGACGTGTGGACTCCGACCAACTTGCTGTTCCGTCGTGACGAGGGCGGTGACTACTGGCTGCTCGGGCACAAGCGCTCGGTGATCACCACGGCACGAGGACCCGTCTACCCGCAGCCGATAGCAGACGCGATCGGCGAGGCGGAGCCGGTGGACCTTGCCGTGGCGTACGGCATCGGGGAGCACGGGGACCAGTGGTCGGTGTGCGCAGTGACCGTGCGAGCGGGTCAGAACCTCACGGCGTCGATGGTGTCGGACGCGCTGCTGGTCCTGGATCCGGCCGAGCGACCCGACGTCGTGCACGTGGTCGCGAACATCCCGCTGAGCCGGGCGTTCCGGCCGCTCGACGACACGCTGCGCGCAGCCGGACTGCCCCGGCCCGGGGTCAAGACCTGGTATCTGGCGTCGACGTCCGGCGAGTACAAGCGCATGACGAAGGCAGTGGCGGCGGAGCGCTTCACCGCGCATCAGTAGGGTGAGATCGCGTCGGAAGACCGACGCGACGACGGAACGAGGAGTCCTCTTGAGCGTCGATGCTCGCTTGCACAGCATTCTCGCCTGCCCGCAGGACAAGGGTCCGCTTCTGCTGATCCAGGACGAACTGCTCTACAACCCCCGGCTGCGCCGTGTCTACCCCATCGAGAACGGCATTCCGGTGCTGCTCATCGACGATGCGCGTGACGCCACCGACGCCGAGCACGAGGACATTCTGGCTCGGGCGACCGCGCCCACTCCGATCGCGGAGTGACAGGAGCGACTACGACCCGTCGATCGCCGACATGACCGACCTCGTACTGCCGTCCGAGCAGATTCTCGGGTCCGCGACTCCTGTCGACGCGGCGACGTGGCTGCTCGGCGCCACCATCACGTGCGCCGGCGTCACGCTGCGCATCGTCGAGGTGGAGGCGTACGGCGGAGACCCCGGCGGACCCTGGCCCGACCCCGCGGCGCACTCGTTCCGAGGCCCCACACCGCGCAACTCGGTCATGTTCGGGCCGCCCGGTCGCCTGTACGTGTATCTCAGTTACGGGATGCATCTGTGCGCGAACATCGTCTGTGGTCCCGACGGAGCGGCGGGTGCCGTCCTGATCCGCGCGGGTGAGGTCGTCGACGGTCTCGCGGTCGCCAGGACGCGGCGGCCCCGCGCACCGGAAGCCGGTATGGCTCGCGGACCCGGCAACGTCGGGAGTGTTCTCGCACTGTCGTTGGCTCACAACGGTGTTCGTGTCTTCGTCGAGAATGCGGAGGTGTCGGTGACGCTGTCCGGCGAGCCCACGGCACCGATCCGATCAGGTCCCCGAGTGGGCGTGTCCACCGCTCCCGACCGCCCATGGCGCTTCTGGATTCCCTCGGCGGCCGTGTCTGCCTACCGGCGTAGCCCGCGAGCGCCGATCGACACCGGTTCGGAACCGAGTACCCGGGCCTGAGGGCGCCGTCGGGCGACGTGCGCGCATGCGAAAGAATCACCGGTGTGAGCATCATCGAGGACCTGACCTGGCGTGGACTGATAGCCCAGTCGACAGACATCGAGGCACTGACAGCGGCGACCACCGCGGACGGCCCGATCACCCTCTACGCGGGATTCGATCCGACGGGACCGAGCTTGCACGCAGGGCACCTCGTTCCGCTCCTGGTCCTGTCGCGTTTCCAGCGTGCGGGTCACCGCCCGATCGTGCTGGCCGGCGGAGCGACCGGACTCATCGGCGATCCGCGTGACGTCGGCGAACGCGTCATGAACTCCAGCGACACGGTGGCCGAGTGGGCCGATCGCATCAAAGGTCAGCTCTCGCGGTTCGTGGACTTCGACGGCGCCGGCGCCGCGGTCATCGCGAACAACCTCGACTGGACCGCGTCGCTGTCGGCCATCGACTTCCTTCGCGACATCGGCAAGCACTTCTCCGTGAACGTGATGCTGGCGCGGGACACGGTGAAGAAGCGCCTCGAATCGGACGGGATGTCCTACACAGAGTTCAGCTACATGTTGTTGCAAGCGCAGGACTACCTGCACCTGCATCGGCAGCACGGATGCACCTTGCAGGTCGGCGGATCGGATCAGTGGGGGAACATCGTCGCGGGAATCGATCTCACCCGACGCATGGACGGCGACGCCGTGCACGGACTGACCGTTCCTCTGGTGACTGCGGCAGACGGCACGAAGTTCGGAAAGTCCACCGGTGGTGGGAGCCTCTGGCTCGACCCCGAGATGACGTCGCCGTACGCGTGGTACCAGTACTTCGTGAACACGGCCGACGCCGACGTCGTGAAGTACCTGCGCTGGTTCACCTTCCTCGATCGCGACGAGTTGGCGGAACTCGAGGCGGCGACGGCCGAACGACCTCAGGCGCGCGCGGCGCAGAAGCGGCTGGCGGCGGAGATGACGACGCTGGTGCACGGAGCGACCAACACCGCAGCCGTCGAACTCGCCAGCTCTGCCCTGTTCGGCCGCGGAGAGATTCGCGACCTCGACGCGGGGACACTCTCGGCCGCGTTGTCGGAGACCGACGTCGCCGAGCTGGCGGTGGGGGAGGAGCGCACGATCGTCGACCTTCTCGTCGACACGTCGCTGTGCGAGTCGAAAGGCGCCGCCCGTCGTGTGGTGAAAGAGGGGGGAGTGTCGGTCAACAACCAGAAGATCGCTGCCGAGGACTGGACTCCGTCCGCGGACGACTTCCTGCACGGTGAGTGGCTGGTGCTGCGTCGGGGTAAGAAGAACATGGCCGGCGTACGTCGGCCGGTGTGAGCCGCGGGTGCGCGGCGTCACAGTCGGGGTTCGAGTGCTCGAAGGTCCGCGAGGCGTCGATGTGACGCGCTGACCTGCACCGTCGCGAGCCCTTCGTGTGCCCGACCTGCGGATTTGACGCACTGTTATCCGTCGCGTAACTTTTGTCGAGTCAGAGCGACACGGACACGGACCGAGACCGCAAGGCCTCGAACACCGGCTCCGCTGATCATCTGACGCCCTGATCACCTAAGAGTTCGAGTCTTGACTCGGCTCCGAGCGGTTGGTTAGGCTGGAACGGTTGCCCCGGATCCTCCCGCAAGTGTGGGTGGTGGTGGTGTGTGCGTGTTCTTTGAGAACTCAACAGTGTGTCGATGAATGTCAGTGCCAATATTTTGTTTTGGTTTGCTGGTTCTTCTCCTTCTTCCCGTCGGGGAGGGACCGGTTCTTTTTTGTCAGCAATGGAGTTATTGCTGGCGTGAGTTTTATTGCTGGATTTGGCTCTCTAGTTTTCATTGACTTTCGCCTTTCTAGGGTGGGGTTGATAAGAGTCTTCAACGGAGAGTTTGATCCTGGCTCAGGACGAACGCTGGCGGCGTGCTTAACACATGCAAGTCGAACGGTAAGGCCCTTCGGGGTACACGAGTGGCGAACGGGTGAGTAACACGTGGGTGATCTGCCCTGCACTTCGGGATAAGCCCGGGAAACTGGGTCTAATACCGGATAGTACTGCGCGGTGCATGCCGTGTGGTGGAAAGATTTATCGGTGCAGGATGGGCCCGCGGCCTATCAGCTTGTTGGTGGGGTAATGGCCTACCAAGGCGACGACGGGTAGCCGGCCTGAGAGGGCGACCGGCCACACTGGGACTGAGACACGGCCCAGACTCCTACGGGAGGCAGCAGTGGGGAATATTGCACAATGGGCGCAAGCCTGATGCAGCGACGCCGCGTGAGGGATGACGGCCTTCGGGTTGTAAACCTCTTTCAGCAGGGACGAAGCGCAAGTGACGGTACCTGCAGAAGAAGCACCGGCCAACTACGTGCCAGCAGCCGCGGTAATACGTAGGGTGCAAGCGTTGTCCGGAATTACTGGGCGTAAAGAGCTCGTAGGCGGTTTGTCGCGTCGTCTGTGAAAACCAGCAGCTCAACTGTTGGCTTGCAGGCGATACGGGCAGACTTGAGTATTTCAGGGGAGACTGGAATTCCTGGTGTAGCGGTGAAATGCGCAGATATCAGGAGGAACACCGGTGGCGAAGGCGGGTCTCTGGGAAATAACTGACGCTGAGGAGCGAAAGCGTGGGTAGCGAACAGGATTAGATACCCTGGTAGTCCACGCCGTAAACGGTGGGCGCTAGGTGTGGGTTTCCTTCCACGGGATCCGTGCCGTAGCTAACGCATTAAGCGCCCCGCCTGGGGAGTACGGCCGCAAGGCTAAAACTCAAAGGAATTGACGGGGGCCCGCACAAGCGGCGGAGCATGTGGATTAATTCGATGCAACGCGAAGAACCTTACCTGGGTTTGACATACACCGGAAAGCCGTAGAGATACGGCCCCCCTTGTGGTCGGTGTACAGGTGGTGCATGGCTGTCGTCAGCTCGTGTCGTGAGATGTTGGGTTAAGTCCCGCAACGAGCGCAACCCTTGTCCTGTGTTGCCAGCGGATAATGCCGGGGACTCGCAGGAGACTGCCGGGGTCAACTCGGAGGAAGGTGGGGACGACGTCAAGTCATCATGCCCCTTATGTCCAGGGCTTCACACATGCTACAATGGCCGGTACAGAGGGCTGCGATACCGTGAGGTGGAGCGAATCCCTTAAAGCCGGTCTCAGTTCGGATCGGGGTCTGCAACTCGACCCCGTGAAGTCGGAGTCGCTAGTAATCGCAGATCAGCAACGCTGCGGTGAATACGTTCCCGGGCCTTGTACACACCGCCCGTCACGTCATGAAAGTCGGTAACACCCGAAGCCGGTGGCCTAACCCCTTGTGGGAGGGAGCCGTCGAAGGTGGGATCGGCGATTGGGACGAAGTCGTAACAAGGTAGCCGTACCGGAAGGTGCGGCTGGATCACCTCCTTTCTAAGGAGCACATCTCGGGGTAGTACCACCCACACAGGTGGGAGGGAAACCCCGCAGAGACCACGCCGACCACATTCGTTGGTCGGGTGGACGCTCATGGGTGGAACACTGACAACCAGAGCCGGCAGTAGCGAACTTCCTCAGTGTTGTTCCGCTGGTTCTATATCGATGCACTGTTGGGTCCTGAGAGAACACGCGAGTGTTTTTTCTAGGCAAGAATGTATCTCCTTCGGATGTCTGGCATACCGCGCCTTCGGGTGGGCATGGTGCAGATGGGAGTTCGAAGGGGGTGTGTTGTTTGAGAACTGCACAGTGGACGCGAGCATCTTTGTTGTAAGTAATGAAGAGCGTACGGTGGATGCCTTGGCACCAGGAGCCGATGAAGGACGTAGGAGGCTGCGATAAGCCTCGGGGAGCTGTCAACCGAGCTGAGATCCGAGGGTGTCCGAATGGGGAAACCCAGCACGAGTGATGTCGTGTTACCTGCACCTGAATATATAGGGTGTGTGGAGGGAACGTGGGGAAGTGAAACATCTCAGTACCCACAGGAAGAGAAAACAACAGTGATTCCGTCAGTAGTGGCGAGCGAACGCGGAAGAGGCCAAACCATGTGCATGTGATACCCGGCAGGGGTTGTGCGTGTGGGGTTGTGGGGTTTGTCTTGTCGATTCTGCCGGATCGGCCGACAGTAAGAAATCATGCGGTTAGTCGAAGTGGTCTGGGATGGCCTGTCGTAGAGGGTGAGAGTCCCGTAGACGAAAACTGTGTGACTGTCGTGATGAATGCCCAAGTAGCAGCGGGCCCGTGAAATCTGCTGTGAATCTGTCGGGACCACCCGATAAGCCTGAATACTCCCTGGTGACCGATAGCGGACTAGTACCGTGAGGGAAAGGTGAAAAGTACCCCGGGAGGGGAGTGAAATAGTACCTGAAACCGTGCGCTTACAATCCGTCAGAGCCTGTGCACATTTCGGTGTGGTGGGTGATGGCGTGCCTTTTGAAGAATGAGCCTGCGAGTTAGTGGTATGTGGCGAGGTTAACCCGTGTGGGGTAGCCGTAGCGAAAGCGAGTCCGAATAGGGCGAACATCAGTCGCATGCTCTAGACCCGAAGCGGAGTGATCTACCCATGGCCAGGGTGAAGCGACGGTAAGACGTCGTGGAGGCCCGAACCCACTTAGGTTGAAAACTGAGGGGATGAGTTGTGGGTAGGGGTGAAAGGCCAATCAAACTCCGTGATAGCTGGTTCTCCCCGAAATGCATTTAGGTGCAGCGTCGCGTGTTTCATCCTGGAGGTAGAGCTACTGGATGGTCTAGAGGGCCCACAAGCTTATCGAAATCAGCCAAACTCCGAATGCCAGGATGTGAGAGCGCGGCAGTGAGACTGCGGGCGATAAGGTTCGTAGTCGAGAGGGAAACAGCCCAGATCGCCGGCTAAGGCCCCTAAGCGTGTACTAAGTGGAAAAGGATGTGAAGTCGCGAAGACAACCAGGAGGTTGGCTTAGAAGCAGCCACCCTTGAAAGAGTGCGTAATAGCTCACTGGTCAAGTGATTTTGCGCCGACAATGTAGCGGGGCTCAAGTACACCGCCGAAGCCGCGGCATTCGCACGATAGCCCGCGCACATCCCACGGGGTGTGTGCCAGGTGTGTGGATGGGTAGGGGAGCGTCGTGTGGCCAGGGAAGCGCCGGAGTGATCCAGGTGTGGAGGCCACGCGAGTGAGAATGCAGGCATGAGTAGCGAAAGACGAGTGAGAAACTCGTCCGCCGAATGATCAAGGGTTCCTGGGCCAGGTTAATCCGCCCAGGGTGAGTCGGGACCTAAGGCGAGGCCGACAGGCGTAGTCGATGGACAACGGGTTGATATTCCCGTACCCGTGTATCCGCGCCCATGATGAATCAGGAGTACTAACCGTCCAGAGCCACCAGGAGCACCTTCGGGTGCCGGGTGTGGTGATGCACGGGACCTTTCCTGGTAGTAGTCAAGCGATGGGGTGACGCAGGAAGGTAGCTGAGCCAGTCAGTGGTAACACTGGTGTAAGCCTGTAGGGCGAGACCTAGGCAAATCCGGGTCTCACACAGCCTGAGAGGTGATGCATAGCCGAATGAGGCGAATTCAGTGATCCTATGCTGCCGAGAAAAGCCTCTAGCGAGCTGGTACACGGCCCGTACCCCAAACCGACACAGGTGATCAGGTAGAGAATACCAAGGCGATCGAGATAACTATGGTTAAGGAACTCGGCAAAATGCCCCCGTAACTTCGGGAGAAGGGGGACCCCTGCTGGTGATCACTCTTGCAGTGTGAGCTGGTGTGGGTCGCAGAGACCAGTGAGAAGCGACTGTTTACTAAAAACACAGGTCCGTGCGAAGTCGTAAGACGATGTATACGGACTGACGCCTGCCCGGTGCTGGAAGGTTAAGAGGACCGGTTAGTTCCTTCGGGAGCGAAGCTGAGAATTTAAGCCCCAGTAAACGGCGGTGGTAACTATAACCATCCTAAGGTAGCGAAATTCCTTGTCGGGTAAGTTCCGACCTGCACGAATGGCGTAACGACTTCTCAGCTGTCTCAACCATAGACTCGGCGAAATTGCATTACGAGTAAAGATGCTCGTTACGCGCGGCAGGACGAAAAGACCCCGGGACCTTCACTACAGCTTGGTATTGGTGTTCGGTTCGGTTTGTGTAGGATAGGTGGGAGACTGTGAAGCATGCACGCCAGTGTGTGTGGAGTCGTTGTTGAAATACCACTCTGATCGTATTGGATACCTCAACCTCGGACCATGATCTGGTTCAGGGACAGTGCCTGGTGGGTAGTTTAACTGGGGCGGTTGCCTCCCAAAATGTAACGGAGGCGCCCAAAGGTTCCCTCAGCCTGGTTGGCAATCAGGTGTCGAGTGCAAGTGCACAAGGGAGCTTGACTGTGAGACTGACAAGTCGAGCAGGGACGAAAGTCGGGACTAGTGATCCGGCACCGGCAAGTGGAAGCGGTGTCGCTCAACGGATAAAAGGTACCCCGGGGATAACAGGCTGATCTTCCCCAAGAGTCCATATCGACGGGATGGTTTGGCACCTCGATGTCGGCTCGTCGCATCCTGGGGCTGGAGTAGGTCCCAAGGGTTGGGCTGTTCGCCCATTAAAGCGGCACGCGAGCTGGGTTTAGAACGTCGTGAGACAGTTCGGTCTCTATCCGCCGCGCGCGTCAGAAACTTGAGGAAGGCTGTCCCTAGTACGAGAGGACCGGGACGGACGAACCTCTGGTGTGCCAGTTGTTCCACCAGGAGCACCGCTGGTTAGCTACGTTCGGAAGGGATAACCGCTGAAAGCATCTAAGCGGGAAGCCTGTTCCAAGATGAGGTTTCTCACCCCCTCGAGGGGGTAAGGCCCCCGGCAGACCACCGGGTTGATAGGCCAGAACTGGAAGCCCAGCAATGGGTGCAGGTGACTGGTACTAATAGGCCGAGGACTTACCACAAAGAAGCTACGCGTCCACTGTGCAGTATCTGAGACAACACACGAGTTGTTCAGCAGATAACTGAAACCCGCACCACCGATCCATCACCAGCAGCACCGGTGACAGGGGAAGGTGTGTGCCTCGTGCTCTGTTGTTTCACAGAGTTTCGGTGGCCATAGCGGAGGGGAAACGCCCGGACCCATTCCGAACCCGGAAGCTAAGCCCTCCAGCGCCGATGGTACTGCACCCGACAGGGTGTGGGAGAGTAGGACACCGCCGAACAATCCGTTCCGAAAGGGGACCCATTCACATGGGTCCCCTTTCGTGTTTCTGCACTCCGATCGTGAGTGCGGCATGATGACACCACCGGTGACGAGCGGGAGAGCTCGGTCGCCGATCGATCGAAAGGAACCACCGTGCCGGAAGAGCCGTCATCGGAAGGTCGTGCGTCCGATTCGGACCGCCGGCCGCCCGCGCGCGACAACCGAGCACCTCGCCGCGACACCGCGGGGGACCGCGGGTCGTTCCGATCATCGGCCCCTCGTTCCGGTGACCGATCCGGGAGCCAGGACGAACGTCGCCACACCGGCGACCGTGGACGCTCCGGGGATCGATCGACGTCCGGCGACCGCAGGCAGGGTTCCGGCAGGGGTCAGGCACCCGACCGCAACCGAGGACAGGGTGCACCTCCTCGCCGTCGCGGCGGTGAAGGCAGCGCCGGTCCGCGTGCCGGCGGTGGGCGCGGACCTGATTCCCGCGCTCCTCGTCCGGTCGAGCCCGATCTGCCGGACGACGTCGACGCGAAAGACCTCGAGCCCGGAGTTCGTCGCGACCTGTTGAGCCTGGACAAGAGCAACGCGGAAGCTGTTGCGCGACACATGGTCATGGTCAGTCAGCTGATCGGAGACGATCCCGCCGCAGCACTGCTGCACGCGCGTGCAGCGCGGCAGCGCGCAGGCCGCATCGCCGTGGTGCGCGAGACGGCCGGCATCGCCGCGTATCACGCGGGGGAGTGGGCCGAGGCTCTGTCCGAACTCCGCGCCGCCCGCCGTATGGCCGGTGGTCCGGGCCTGTTGTCCGTCATGGCTGATTGTGAACGGGGCCTCGGTCGGCCCGAGCGAGCCATCGAGCTCGGACGCAGCGACGAGGCTCGCCAGCTGACGGGAGACGATGCGTCGGAACTGCGTATCGTCGTGGCCGGTGCCCGCATGGACATGGGTCAGTACGACCAGGCTGTGGTGACGCTCCAGACGCCGGATCTCGAAGGAGATCGCACGGGGTCGGCGGCAGCGCGGTTGTACTACGCCTACGCCGACGCTCTCGTGGCTGCCGGTCGAGCGGACGACGGGGTCCAGTGGTTCCTCCGTGCTGCCGCCGCCGACGTCGAGGGTGAGACGGACGCCGAGGACCGAGTCGACGAACTGACCGGTCAGTGACCCGTCTGACCGACGCTCACGACGCTCTGCTGCTCGATCTGGACGGGACTCTGTACCGGGGTCCCGATCCGATCGACGGTGCCGTCGACATTCTCCGCGAGTGCTCCTCGCAGCTCTGCTACGTCACCAACAATGCCAGTCGTTCTCCCGCTCAGGTGGCCGAGCATCTTCGCGATCTCGGTTTCCGTGCGCCCGACGAGTCGGTGGTGACGAGTTCCCAGGCGGCGGGGCGGCTTCTCGCTCGTCTCCTGCCCGCAGGTGCGACCGTGTTGGTCGTCGGAACCGACGCTCTCGAGGCGGAGGTGTCCGCAGCCGGCCTGGTGCCGGTCCGTACGGCGGAGCCCACTCCGGACGCAGTCGTCCAGGGGCATTCCCCCGACACGGGGTGGGCGAACATCGCCGAGGCGACCTACGCGATCCGTGCCGGTGCGCGCTGGGTGGCCACCAATGCAGACACCAGCCTGCCGACTCCACGCGGCCTCGGGCCGGGAAACGGAGCCATGGTCGCGGCGGTCGCCGCGGCGACGGGGGCCACCCCTATCGTGGCGGGCAAGCCTGAGGCGCCCCTCATGAAGGACGCGCTCGAGCGCAGCGGGTCGACCACGCCGTTGGTGGTGGGTGACCGGCTGGACACGGACATCGCGGGAGCCAACGAGGTGGGTGTGCCGTCACTCCTGGTGCTCACCGGCGTGAGCACCGTGCACGACGTGCTCACCGCCGTCCGGCACGAGCGCCCCACGTACCTCGCGGCGTCCCTGTCGGCCCTGCTCGAGGAGCCGGCCGCCTCTCTCGTCCCGTCCGAGCCGTCCGACACCTGGACGGTGTCGCTGTCCGGTTCCGTGCTGCGTGTCGAGACCACGCGCGACGTCGACGACGACGGCGACCTCTGGATCGAGGCGCTGCGCGAGGTTCTCCCCGCGGTCTGGGCGCTCGGCGGCTTCGACACCGTCGAGGGCGCGTCCGGTGCGGCTGCGGATGTCGTCGCACGGTGGACCGCCTGACACGGCGATCGCCACCGCCGACCGACGTCGTCGGGGGTATCGGCTAGCGTTGTCCGCGATGAGCACGCCCGTTCCCCGCCCCGGTCAGCACCTGCCGTCGCACTCCGATGTCGAGGGCACGTCCGTCGATCCCGATGCCGTCGTCTCGGCTGTCGACGCGCTGGTCGCCGAGGCGGACGTGGCGGCGTCGACTCCGTTCGGCGAGGGTACGGACGACCCGCACGGCCTGGTCACGTTGACGAGGCAGGCCCAGATCCTCGACCGCGCGCACGAGGTACTCGTCGACGCGCTCGCGTCCGTGGACAAGAACTGACATGCCTCGTCGCGCTCGGGTGGACGCCGAACTCGTCCGCCGCGGTCTGGCCCGATCTCGAGAGCACGCCTCGGAGCTCATCTCGGACGGTCGTGTGCTGATCGCCGGTACCGTGGCCACGAAGCCCGCCACCGCGGTCGAACCCGGCACGGCACTCCGGGTCACCGAGGTGTCCGACGAGGTGTCGTGGGCCTCTCGCGGGGCACACAAACTGCTGGGCGCGCTCGCCGCCTTCGAGCCCCGCGGGGTGACGGTCGAGGGCGCGCGGTGCCTCGACGCAGGTGCGTCCACCGGTGGGTTCACCGACGTGCTGCTGTCCAAGGGTGCACGCGAGGTCGTGGCGGTCGATGTCGGCTACGGCCAGTTGGTGTGGCGGCTACGGACCGACGAGCGGGTGCGAGTGTTCGACCGCACGAACGTCCGCGGCATCGACGCCGAGGCCATCGGCGGGCCGGTCGACCTCGTGGTCGCCGACCTGTCCTTCATCTCGTTGGCCCTCGTACTCCCGGCGTTCGCCGCGTGTGCCCGTCCGGGTGCCAGCATCCTCCCGATGGTCAAGCCCCAGTTCGAGGTCGGCAAGGATCGCGTCGGTGCAGGGGGAGTGGTCCGCGATCCGGCGCTGCGTGCGGACGCGGTGCTGGGAGTCGCGCGCGCCGCAGCCGACCTGGGCCTGGTCACCTCCGGTGTGGAGCCGAGCCCGCTGCCCGGTCCGTCCGGGAACGTCGAGTACTTCCTGTGGCTCACCGTTCCGGGCCCGGACGACGATCCGAGCACCGCCCAGTCGACGTCCGTCGAGCAACTGGTGTCCGACGCCGTGGAGAAGGGGCCTCAGTGAGCGAGTCGACCGTGCCCGAGCGCACCATCCTGCTGGTCGCGCATCCGGGTCGCCCGGACATCGAGCAGACGGCTCTGCGCGCGGCGAAGGTGTTCCACGATCACGGGATCGCCCTGCGCGTGCTCGTCGACGAGCACGACACGTCGAGGTTGGAGTCGACGTCGGGAATCGATGCGCTCTCCACTCCACAGTCCGACGTCGCCGTCGTGGAGTTCGGACCGTCGGCGGCGGTGGGTTGCGAGCTCGTTCTCGTCCTCGGCGGCGACGGAACATTCCTGCGCGCTGCGGAACTCGCGCGGGTGGCGTCCATCCCGGTGCTCGGCGTGAACCTGGGACGCATCGGATTCCTCGCCGAGGCGGAGGCCGACGATCTCGAGGAGACCCTGGCCATCGTGGTGCGCCGCGAGTACCGCATCGAACCGCGGATGACGCTGGACATCACCGTGCACGTCGACGGCGAGATCATCGAACGTGGGTGGGCGCTGAACGAGGCCAGTATCGAGAACGGGTCGCGGCTCGGTGTGCTCGAGGTGGTGCTCGAAGTGGACGACCGTCCGGTGTCCTCGTTCGGGTGCGACGGTGTTCTGCTGTCGACCCCCACCGGATCCACCGCCTATGCGTTCTCGGCCGGTGGTCCGGTCGTGTGGCCGGAGCTCGAGGCGATCCTCGTCATTCCGAGCAACGCCCATGCGCTGTTCGCGCGGCCGCTGGTGACCAGTCCCGAGTCACACATCGCCATCGAGACCTTCGACGGTGGCCACGACGCGGTGGTCTTCTGCGACGGGCGGCGCACCCTGCGCCTGCCCGCCGGAGCCCGCGTCGAGGTGGTGCGAGGATGTGAGCCGATCAAGTGGATACGGCTCGATTCCGCGCCGTTCGCCGATCGACTCGTACACAAGTTCGCCTTGCCGGTCACCGGCTGGCGGGGGAGGGTGACGTAACCGACGTGTTGTCCGAAATTCGTATCGACGGCCTGGGAGTCATCGCCGAGGCGACGGCGTCGTTCTCGGAGGGTCTGACGGTGCTCACCGGTGAGACCGGTGCCGGCAAGACGATGGTCGTCACCAGCTTGCACTTGCTGTCCGGTGCGCGTGCCGACGCCGGGCGTGTCCGTGTCGGCGCCGACCGCGCGGTGGTCGAGGGTCGCTTCACCACCGACCACGTCACCGACCAGGTCCGCGGTGACGTGGAGCAGTTGCTCGAGTCCACCGGTGGTCGGCGCGACGAGGACGACAGCATCATCGCCCTCCGGACGGTCGGTAGTGACGGCCGATCGCGTGCCCATCTCGGCGGCCGCAGCGTGCCGGCGGGTGTCCTGTCGGAGTTCACCGGATCGTTGCTCACGGTGCACGGACAGAACGATCAACTACGTCTGCAGCGCAGCGATCAGCAGTTGGCCGCTCTGGACCGCTTCGCCGCGGACGCTATCGGGCCGCTGCTCGAGACATACCGCACTCGCCGCTCTCAATGGGTCGCCGCGGTGACCGAACTGCGCGAGCGGACGGAGAAGGCCCGTGAACTTGCGCGCGAGGCGGACCAGCTCACGTTCGCCCTGAACGAGATCGACGCGGTCGCACCGGCACCGCACGAGGACACCGACATCGCCGCGACCGTCCGCCGGCTCAGCGATCTGGACTCGCTCCGCGATGCGGCGTCCGCAGCGCACACGGCGCTCACCGGTGGTGACGACCCCGGCGACGTGTCCGTCATGGCGCTGTTGGGCGAGGCTCGCGATCGACTCGCCTCCACCGACGATGCGATTCTTTCCGCCGTCGGACCGCGTCTCGCCGAGGCCATCGCCGTGGTGACCGATGTCGGAGCCGAGCTCACCTCTTACCTCGAGGATCTGCCCGCGGACCCGGAGTCACTGGACACGCTGCTCTCGCGTCAGGCAGAACTCAAGAGCCTCACTCGTAAGTACGCCGCCGACGTGGACGGCGTGCTCGCGTGGGCGGAGGACGCCCGAACTCGCCTGACGGGGCTGGACGTCTCCGCCGACGCCGTGGCCGCGCTGACCGAGCGGGTGTCCACCACCGGTGCCGCGACCGCCGAGGTCGCACGCAAGCTGTCGGCCGCCCGGGTGAAGGCTGCGGCGAAACTGTCCAAGGCGGTCAGCGCCGAACTCGCCGGTCTGGCCATGGGCAAGGCCAAGCTGGACGTCGAGGTGCGCCCCCGAGCCGCGGGCGCGGACGATCGTTCGGCGCTGTCCGTCGACGGAACCGCGCTGCACGCCGGGTCGACCGGCACCGACGAGATCGAGTTCCGGCTCTCCGCGCACAGTGGTGCGCAATCGCTGCCGCTCAACAAGAGCGCGTCCGGAGGTGAGCTCTCGCGCGTGATGTTGGCGCTCGAGGTGGTCCTCGCGCGATCGGACGCCGGAGCGACCATGGTCTTCGACGAGGTCGACGCCGGCGTGGGTGGCCGCGCCGCCGTGGAGATCGGTAAGCGGCTGGCACGCCTCGCCAGGACGCACCAGGTCATCGTCGTGACGCACCTCCCGCAGGTCGCGGCGTTCGCGGACACACACCTGGTGGTGAACAAGACCGACGGCAAGCGCGGCGGACCCAACAGTGGTGTGCGCACGTTGACGGATTCCGAGCGTGTCGTGGAACTCGCGCGCATGCTCGCCGGGCTCGACGACACCGAGACCGGCCGGGCACATGCCGAGGAACTGCTGCGCACCGCGACGGCGGAACGGGAGTCCGCGACCGCCTGAGAGCACTGTGCTGGTGTGACTCATGTTAATGATGTGGTAGTTGTTACGGCGCGCCTCCGCCGATGCTGCCGTGTTGTTGTCCATCATCGTGTGCATGAAGATGCCGGCTCTGCTCTCGCGTAGTCATGACTCACTTCCCGGAGTCACGGGAATCGCTCGGGTCGATCGCTCCACGGCCAAGCTCCTGCGCCGTGTCGGTCCCGGAGACATCGTCGTTCTCGACGAACTCGACCTCGACCGGATCACGGCCGACCTGCTGGTGCAGGCCGGCGTGACGGCCGTGGTCAACGCCTCCGCCTCGATCTCGGGGCGCTACCCCAATCTCGGTCCCGAGGTGCTGGTCGCCAACGGCATCGAACTCATCGACGAAGTGGGTTCGGACGTCTTCAAGAAGGTCAAGGACGGATCGAAGATCCGCCTGCACGACGGCAACGTGTATGCCGGGGACCGGCGTCTCGCCACGGGCACCGAGCAGTCCGAGGCCGACATCTCCGACCGGATGATCGAGGCCAAGTCCGGCCTGATCGATCACCTTGAAGCGTTCTCGGGCAACACGATCGAGTTCATTCGCACCGAGTCGCCGCTGCTGATCGACGGCGTCGGAGTGCCAGAGGTGGACGTCGACATGAACGGTCGTCACGTCGTGGTCGTCGCCGAGGGCACCGACCACGTGGCCGATCTGAAGTCGCTCAAGCCGTTCATCAAGGAGTACTCGCCGATCCTCATCGGTGTCGGCGCCGGCGCCGACACGCTGTCGGAGGCGGGATATCGCCCCGACCTGATCGTCGGCGACCCGGACGACGTGAGCAGCCGCACGCTGAAGTCCGGCGCCGAGGTGGTGCTCCCCGCCGATTCCGACGGCCACGCCAAGGGACTCGAGCGCATCCAGGACCTGGGCATCGGGGCCATGACGTTCCCGGCGACGGGCACCCCGGCGGACCTCGCGCTCCTGCTCGCCGACCACCACGGAGCATCGCTGATCGTCACCGTCGGGTGCGCCGCGTCGCTCGACGAGTTCTTCGACGCCAGCAAGCGCGCGGACACACCGTCGACGTTCATGACCCGACTCAAGGTCGGTCCGAAACTGGTGGACGCCAAGGCCATGGCGACGCTGTACCGCAGCCGGGTCTCCGGTGGCGCGGTGGCGCTGCTCGTCCTCGCAGCCCTCATCGCCGTCATCGCGGCGCTCGTCGTGACCAACGGCAGCGGTGCGACGCTGGACTGGGCGATCGAGACCTGGAACAGCTTCGCCCTGTGGGTGCAGGGGCTGCTTCAGTGATTTCGCTCCGTCAGCACACCATTTCGTTGATCGCGGTGTTCCTGGCGCTCGCGGTCGGAGTCGTCCTCGGCTCCGGGCTGCTGTCCGGCCGCGTGCTGTCCGGACTGCGCGACGATCGGGACGATCTGCAGACCGAGGTGAACGACCTGCAGTCGGCGAACAACGCACTCGGTGAGCAACTCAACGCCGCCGACGGGTTCGACGCGGCCGTGGCGACGCGGGTGGTCGCCGGCGCGCTGGCCGATCGCACCGTCGTGCTCGTCACCACGCCCGACGCAGACCCCGCCGACGTGGAGGGTGTGCAGCGCACCATCGCCGATGCGGGCGGGTCGGTGACCGGACGAGTGGGGCTCACCGAGGCGTTCGTGTCCGCCGCCAGCGGCGACGATCTCCGCACGCGCCTCACCAACGTGGTTCCCGCCGGCGCGCAACTGCGTACGGGATCGGTGGATCAGGGCAGTCTCGCGGGAGATCTGCTCGGCACGGTGCTGTTGCTGAACGCGCAGACCGCGCAACCGCAGAGCACACCCGAGGAACTGGGCCTGGCCCTCGACACGCTGCGCGGCGGCGGCTTCATCACGTACGACGACGGCGCCGTGGCACCGGCACAGCTCGCGGTGGTGGTCTCCGGACAGGCCGCCGACTCGGGTGAGGACGGCAACCGCGGCGCGATCGTGGCTCGCTTCGCCGGCGCGCTGGACGGACGCGGAGCCGGAACCGTGCTCGCGGGCCGAGCCGGTTCGGCCGAGGGCAGCGGCCCCATCGCGGTGGTGCGGTCGGATTCCGCTCTCGCCGCCGGGACCAGCACCGTCGACGACGTCGATCGCACGTCGGGGCGCATCACCGTCGCTCTGGCACTCGGCGAGCAGCTCGCCGGTGGGACGGGTCGGTACGGAACGGGCCCTGCCGCGACGGCCGTGACCGTGGGGGCGACCCCGAGCTAGGTAGTCCAGTCGTCGTCGCCCGCGTGGTGTCGACCGAACTCGCGTGAAGGTGTTACCGTGAAGTCCCGTGGGTCGGCCAGGTTCCGAACCACTCGATGTTGAGCGATTCGCTCGCTGTCACCATCGGGTCGCACCGTCACGGGAGTCTCTTTGCAGTCACGCATTCACACGCGGGCCGACATCAAGCACATCTTCGTCAGCGGCGGCGTCGCGTCGTCGCTCGGCAAGGGGCTCACGGCCTCGAGCCTCGGTCAGCTTCTCACCTCACGTGGCCTTCGCGTCACGATGCAGAAGCTCGATCCCTATCTCAACGTCGATCCCGGAACGATGAACCCGTTCCAGCACGGCGAGGTCTTCGTCACCGAGGACGGCGCGGAGACCGACCTCGACGTCGGCCACTACGAGCGGTTCCTCGATCGGGATCTGTCCGGCTACGCCAACGTGACCACCGGCCAGGTGTACTCCACGGTGATCGCCAAGGAACGTCGCGGCGAGTACCTCGGCGACACCGTCCAGGTCATTCCGCACATCACCGACGAGATCAAGGCCCGCATCCTCGCGATGCGCGGACCGGATCTGCAGGGCCAGGAGCCCGACGTCGTGATCACCGAGATCGGTGGCACCGTCGGCGACATCGAGTCGCAGCCCTTCCTCGAAGCGGCGCGCCAGGTCCGCCACGACGTCGGCCGGGAGAACGTCTTCTTCCTCCACGTCTCGCTGGTTCCGTTCCTCGCGCCCTCGGGTGAGCTCAAGACCAAGCCGACGCAGCACTCGGTGGCGGCGTTGCGCAGCATCGGTATTCAGCCCGACGCGCTGATCCTGCGATCCGACCGCGACGTGCCGCAGGGCCTCAAGGCGAAGATCGCGCTCATGTGCGACGTGGACGTCGACGGGTGCATCTCCACACCCGACGCGCCCTCCATCTACGACATCCCACGCGTGCTGCACGGCGAGGGCCTCGACGCGTACGTCGTGCGGCAGCTCGGCCTGCCGTTCCGGGACGTCGACTGGACCGTGTGGGGAACCCTTCTCGAGCGCGTGCACCAGCCTCGCGAGACGGTGCGCGTCGCCCTGGTCGGCAAGTACGTCGATCTGCCCGACGCGTACCTGTCGGTGACCGAGGCGTTGCGCGCCGGCGGCTTCGCCAACCGCGCCAAGGTCGAACTCGTGTGGGTGCAGTCCGACGACTGCGACACCGCGGCCGGCGCCAAGCTGGCGCTCGCCGACATCGACGCAGTGGTGATTCCCGGCGGTTTCGGCATCCGCGGTATCGAGGGCAAGCTCGGCGCGATCACCCACGCCCGGACGCACAAGATCCCGACGCTCGGGCTCTGCCTGGGTCTGCAGTGCATGGTCATCGAGGCGGCGCGGTCCGTCGGTCTCACTGATGCGAACTCGGCCGAGTTCGAGCCCGACACGACGCAGCCGGTCATCTCGACGATGGCGGATCAGGAGCAGGCTGTCGCCGGCGAGGCAGACCTGGGCGGCACTATGCGCCTCGGCGCGTACCCCGCCACGCTCACCAAGGGGTCCGTGGTGTCACAGGCCTACGGCAGCGAGTCCGTCTCCGAGCGGCACCGGCATCGCTACGAGGTGAACAACAGCTACCGCGACCGCATCGCGGAGAGTGGACTGCAGTTCAGCGGCACGTCCCCGGACGGCCACCTGGTCGAGTTCGTCGAACTGCCGCGGAGCGCGCATCCGTTCTTCGTCGGCACGCAGGCGCATCCCGAACTCAAGAGCCGGCCGACGCGGCCGCACCCGCTCTTCGCGTCGCTGATCTCCGCTGCGCTCTCGTACAAGTCCGAGGAGCGGTTGCCCGTCGACGTCCACGGCGACGAGGCCGACACGGCGGAGCCGGCCGAACCGGCCGCGACGAAGGCCTGACCATGGCCGATCGTCACGAGTTCGAGATTCTCGAGTCGTCCGTCGAGTACCAGGGTGCGATTCTCGCGCTCCGGCTCGATCAGGTGACGATGCCGGGCGGTCGGAGGGCCGAGCGTGAGGTCGTCGAGCATCACGGCGCGGTCGCCGTGGTCGCGCTGGACGACGACGAGCGCATCGTGCTGATCAGTCAGTACCGGCACCCTCTGGGGCGTCGCCTGCTCGAGCTTCCCGCGGGTCTGCTGGACGAGCCGGGGGAGGATCCGGTCGTGGCCGCGAAGCGCGAGCTGACCGAGGAGACCGGTCTCGCCGCGGCGTCCCTGTCGTTGCTGGTCGACGTGGCGGCGTCACCCGGATTCACGGACGAGACCGTGCGGATCTACCTGGCCGACGAGGTGACCGAGGTCGATCGCCCAGAGGCCCACGACGAGGAAGCCGACATCGAGCTCGTCCGCGTCCCGGTGGACGAGGCGGTGTCGCGTGTGTTCAGCGGTGAGATCGTGAACGCGTCGGCGGTGGCGGGGATCCTGGCATTGGCCGCGATGCGGTCACGCTCGGTTCCGTTGCGGCCGAGCGACGCACCGTGGCGTGATCGACCCACCGCGTTCGAGAAGCGCACGGGCGCGCATGGCAGCTGACTCGCCGGGCGAGGTGATCGCGACCTATCTCGATCACCTCGCCGTCGAGCGCGGGTCAGCTCGCAACACCATCACCTCGTACCGCCGCGATCTCTCGCGCTACGCCAGCCATCTGGCTGAACTCGACCGGAAGAGTCTCCGCGACGTCACCGAGGTGGACGTCGCGGAGTTCGTGACGGCCCTCCGATCGGGCAACGAGCTCTTCCCACCGCTCGCGGCGAGCAGTGCCGCGCGCACGGTCATCGCGGTGCGCGGAGTGCACCGCTTCGCGCTGGCCGAGGGAATAGTCGACGTCGATGTCGCTGCCGGGGTCAAACCGCCGGCGCCGGGCCGACGGCTTCCGAAATCGCTGTCCGTCGAGCAGGTGTTCGCACTCCTCGATGCCGTCGCCGGGGAGGCGGCCGACACCCCGCGCGGCCTGCGCGACCGGGCGCTGCTCGAGCTCCTCTATTCCACCGGTGCGCGGATCTCCGAGGCCGTGGGTCTCGACGTCGACGACATCGACTCCGACTCGCGGTCGGTGGTCCTGCACGGCAAGGGCGGCAAGGAGCGCATCGTGCCGATCGGCCGACCCGCACTCGACGCCGTCGACGCGTACCTCGTCCGTGGTCGACCCGCACTGGTGTCGCAGGGCACCCCCGCGCTGCTGCTGAACGTGCGCGGCGGCCGGTTGTCCCGGCAGAGCGCCTGGCAGGTCCTGCAGACCGCGGCGGAGCGCGCCGGAATCGGAGCGAGCGTCTCCCCGCACACGTTGCGGCACTCCTTCGCGACCCATCTGCTCGACGGCGGCGCGGACGTACGTGTGGTGCAGGAACTTCTGGGTCACGCCTCGGTGACCACCACGCAGATCTACACACTGGTCACCGTCACGACATTGCGCGAAGTGTGGGCCGAGGCGCATCCGCGCGCACGGTAGCGTGTCCGCACGAAGCTGCACCCGACACGCGGTAGCGTTCAGGAGAACTGCAGCACGAGGTGAGGATGGAGGTCCGGTGGTGTCAGCGGCGCACGACGACGGAGCACTGTTCCGCACTCGTCAGCCCGAACCGGAACGTCCCACCCTGGCCCACCCGTCGGGAATGGGGCCGACGGGCCGCCCGTACCGCGACATCCCGGATCCGCAGCCGCTGTCCTCGCACGGACCGGCGACGGTCATCGCGATGTGCAACCAGAAGGGCGGCGTCGGCAAGACCACGTCGACCATCAATCTGGGAGCGTCGCTGGCCGAGTACGGACGGAGGGTCCTGCTGGTCGACCTCGATCCGCAGGGCGCGCTCTCCGCGGGTCTCGGTGTGCCGCACCACGAGCTGGACCTCACGGTGCACAATCTGCTGGTCGAACCGCGGGTGGCGATCGACGACGTCCTGATGCGTACGCGGGTGGACGGCATGGACCTGCTGCCCAGCAACATCGATCTCTCGGCGGCCGAGATCCAACTGGTCACGGAGGTCGGCCGCGAGCAGACGCTGGGACGCGTGCTGCACCCGATTCTCGACCGCTACGACTACGTCCTCATCGACTGCCAGCCGTCGCTGGGCCTGTTGACGGTCAACGCACTCGCATGCGCTGATTCCGTGCTCATCCCGATGGAGTGCGAGTACTTCAGTCTGCGCGGACTCGCGTTGCTCAACGACACCGTCGACAAGGTGCGCGATCGTCTCAATCCGCGGCTGAAGCTCGAGGGAATTGTCGTCACGATGTTCGACGCCCGCACACTGCACTCGCGAGAGGTCATGAATCGCGTGGTGGAAGTGTTCGGCGACGTCGTCTTCGACACCGTCATCACGCGCACCGTCCGTTTCCCGGAGACGAGCGTCGCCGGTGAACCGATCACCACGTGGGCGCCGAAGTCCGCGGGTGCCGACGCGTACCGGTCGTTGGCCCGCGAGGTCATCCACCGGGACACCGCACCCCAGTCTTGACCGACGGGACGGTCGTGACGGACACGACGGTCGGGGACGCGCCGAGGCCGCCCGGATTCCAGGTGCGGCTCACCAACTTCGAAGGCCCGTTCGACTTGTTGCTGACCCTGATCGGGCAGCACCGACTCGACGTCACCGAGGTGGCACTCCACACCGTCACCGACGACTTCATCGCGTACACCCGTGCGATGGGCGCGGAGATGGGTCTCGACCAGACCACCGAGTTCCTGGTGGTCGCGGCGACCCTGCTGGACCTCAAGGCCGCCCGCCTCCTGCCGTCGGGCGAGGTGGACGACGCCGAGGACCTGGCGCTGCTCGAGGTGCGGGACCTACTGTTCGCCCGGCTGCTGCAGTACCGGGCCTACAAACAAGTGGCGCAGTTGTTCGGCGAACTGGAGAACGCCGCACTGCGGCGCTATCCGCGATCGGTCTCGCTCGAGGACTCGTTCGCGTCGCTGCTGCCGGAGGTGTTGCTCGGCGTGGATCCGCGCCGCTTCGCCGAGATCGCCGCGGCGGCGTTCACCCCGCGCGAGGTGCCGACGGTCGGTCTCGGCCATCTCCACGCGTCGGCGGTGTCGGTTCCGGAACACGCGCGGGCGATCCTGGCGATGCTGCGCGAGCGCGGAGTGGGTGAGTGGGCGACGTTCGCCGACCTGGTCCGCGACTGCGAGGTCACCGTCGAGGTGGTCGCGCGGTTCCTCGCGCTGCTCGAGTTGTATCGCGAGAAGGTCGTCGCGTTCGACCAACCCGAGGCGCTGGGCGATCTGGCGGTCACCTGGACCGGGGACGACGACGCTGCCGACATCGACCGGATGGACGTCTCGAGGATGGAGGACTACGGATGACAGCGAGCGAGGACGCTCCCGATGCCCTGTCGGACACCGAGGTGCGCGCGGCGCTCGAGTCGGTACTGCTCGTCGTCGACACCCCGGCATCGGTTCCGCAGCTCGCCTCCGCCCTCGACTGTGACGAAACGCGCATCCGGCAGGCGCTGACCGCCATGGCCGCCGACCTCACCGCCCGCGGCAGTGGCATCGACCTGCGGTTCGCCGGGGACGGGTGGCGTTTCTACACCCGCACCGAGTACGCGCCCTACGTCGAACGGCTCCTCCTCGACGGTGCGCGGTCCAAGCTCACCCGAGCGGCACTGGAAACCCTCGCTGTGATCGCCTATCGTCAACCGGTTACCCGCGCACGAGTCAGTGCTGTGCGCGGAGTGAACGTGGACGGCGTGATGCGCACTCTCCTCGCGAGAGGTCTCATCGCCGAGGCGGGTCCCGACCCGGACTCTGCGGCGACGCAGTACGTCACCACGGAAATGTTCCTCGAACGGTTGGGGTTGGCGTCACTGTCCGACCTCCCCGAACTTGCTCCGCTGCTTCCGGGCGTGGACATGATCGACGACATCAGCGACAGCATGGACTCCGATCCACGGGTCCTGCGTGCCGAGCGTCGACGAGAGAACACCGAGTCGAACTCGACCACCGAGTTCGGCACCGACACCACAGACGAATAGGTAAGAAACGTGAACGACTCCGCTCGCCGTGATGGCACACCGGACCGGGACGGCGCATCCGACGCCTCCACTCCCGAACGCCAGAAGAAGCGTCCCAACAAGAAGGTCGCCGCTGCTGCGTACAGCAAGCGCACCGAGAGCCGGAAGCCCGGCGGCAAGTCCGGGTACCCCCGGGTGGCTCCCAAGAACAGCGGCTCCAAGCCCGGCAAGTCGCCGAAGCCGGAGCGCAAGACGACGGCCGCTCCGACCATCAGCAACGCCAAACCCGCCCGCCACCAGCACACTGACGGCCCGCGGCCGCACGTGGCTCCGGAGGACGGTGTGCGCTTGCAGAAGGTGCTCGCCCAGGCAGGCGTCGCCTCGCGTCGCGCCGCCGAGCAGCTCATCGACGAGGGACGCGTCGAGGTCGACGGCCGCATCGTCACCGAGCAGGGTGTCCGCGTCGACCCCGAGGTCGCGGTCGTGCGGGTGGACGGCACCCGTGTCGTCATCAAGGCCGATCTGGTCCACATCGCGCTGAACAAGCCGCGCGGATGGCAGTCCACGATGTCGGACGACCTCGGTCGGCCCTGCATCGGCGACATCGTCTCGGAGCGCGTCCAGGCAGGACAGCGGCTCTTCCACGTCGGCCGGCTCGACGCCGACACCGAGGGTCTGATCCTGCTCACCAACGACGGCGATCTGGCCCACCGACTGATGCACCCCTCCTTCGAGGTGTCCAAGACGTACCTCGCCACGGTGCAGGGTGTCCTGGACCGCGACGCGGGCAAGAAGCTGCGTTCCGGAGTCGAACTCGACGACGGACCCGCGAGGGTGGACTCCTACGCGGTGCTCGACGTGAACGAGGGCAAGACGCTCGTGAAGGTCGTGCTGCACGAGGGTCGCAAGCACATCGTGCGTCGACTGTTCGACTCGGTCGGGTTCCCGGTGAAGCGCCTGGTGCGCACCGACATCGGGGCCGTCGCGCTCGGCGACCAGCGCCCCGGCACGCTGCGGGTGCTCGGTCGCGGCGAGGTCGGCAGCCTGTACGGGGCGGTCGGCCTGTGACCGCGTCGGACGATCGACTGATCGTCGCGATGGACGGCCCGTCCGGTACCGGCAAGTCGTCCGTCTCCCGCTTGTTGGCGAACCGACTCGGTGCGTCCTACCTCGACACCGGTGCGATGTACCGCGCGGCGACGGCGTGGGTGCTGACGAACGACGTCGATCCCGGAGACGCCGACGCCGTCGCTGCGCTCACCGAGTCCATCGACCTCTCCATCGGCACCGATCCCGCGGGGGAGCGGGTCGAGGTGTCGGGCGAGGACGTCACCGGTCCGATTCGCGGATCCGCCGTGACGGCGGCCGTCTCCGCGGTGTCTGCCGTGCCCGCTGTGCGTGAGAAACTCGTTGCGCTGCAACGAGAGATTGCGGACACCGCCGGTCGGATCGTCGTGGAGGGGCGCGACATCGGCACCGTCGTCCTCACCGACGCACACCTCAAGATCTACCTCACCGCGTCCGCGGAGACGCGTGCCACGCGTCGTAACGACCAGAACATCGCCGAGGGCCGCGGGGACGACTACGACGCCGTGCTCGCCGACGTCCAGCGTCGCGACCACGCGGACTCCACGCGTGCCACGTCACCTCTGCGACCCGCGGACGACGCGGTCACCGTGGACACCAGCGACCTCGACAAGGACGCGGTGATCGACGAACTGATGCGTCTGGTCACCGAGCGTCTGGACATCGGGCGTCCGACTCATGCCCCGGAAGGAGCACGCTCATGAGCGACAACACATTCGACACGCTCGACGCGACCGAGGTCTACGCCTCGGACGGCATCTGGTCCGAGGAGTCGGACTGGGAGGACATCGACTTCGAGGGTGACGGCGAGGCCGAGGCCGAGGTCGCCGTTCCCACCCTCGCCGTCGTCGGTCGACCCAACGTGGGCAAGTCCACGCTCGTCAACCGCATCATCGGCCGCCGCGAGGCCGTGGTGGAGGACGTTCCCGGCGTGACCCGTGACCGCGTCTCGTACGAGGCCAACTGGTCCGGACGCCGATTCATGGTGCAGGACACCGGCGGCTGGGAGCCCGATGCCAAGGGAATGCAGCAGTCGATCGCCCGGCAGGCCGAGATGGCGATGCAGACGGCGGACGCCATCCTGCTCGTCGTCGACGCCGTCGTCGGTGCGACGGCGACGGACGAGGCCGTGGCCCGAGTCCTACGTCGGGGGAAGACGCCGGTCATCCTGGTGGCCAACAAGGTCGACGACGAGCGCACGGAATCCGAAGCGGCACTGCTGTGGTCGCTGGGCCTCGGTGAGCCCCGTCCGGTCAGTGCGACGCACGGCCGCGGTACGGGCGATCTGCTCGACGACGTCCTGGCCGTCCTGCCCGAGACCCCCCGTGAGGGAACCGGTGTCGCCGGCCCTCGTCGTGTCGCCCTGGTCGGCAAGCCGAACGTGGGCAAGTCCAGCCTGCTGAACAAGCTCACCGGTGACGAGCGATCGGTCGTGCACGACGTCGCCGGCACCACCGTCGACCCGGTCGACTCCTTGGTGGAACTGGGCGGCAAAGTGTGGCGTTTCGTCGACACCGCAGGGTTGCGCAAGCGCGTCAGTCACGCCAGCGGCGCCGAGTTCTACGCCTCGCTCCGCACCAAGGGCGCCATCGACGCGGCCGAGGTCGCGATCCTGCTGCTCGACGCGTCCGAGGTCATCTCCGAGCAGGACCTGCGGGTGCTCTCGATGGTCGCCGATGCCGGCCGCGCGCTGGTCATAGCGTTCAACAAGTGGGACCTCGTCGACGACGACCGTCGTGGGCAGCTCGAGAAGGAGATCGACCGAGACCTGATGCGCGTGCCGTGGGCGCAGCGCGTCAACGTCTCCGCCAAGACCGGTCGTGCGGTGCAGAAGCTCGTGCCCGCTCTCGAGACGTCACTCGCGTCGTGGGACAAGCGCATCTCGACCGGTCAGCTGAACTCCTGGCTCAAGGAGGTCGTGGCCGCGACGCCGCCGCCGATGCGTGGCGGTCGACTGCCGCGCGTCATGTTCGCCACGCAGGCGAGCACGCGTCCGCCGACGTTCGTGCTGTTCACCACCGGTTTCCTCGAGGCCGGGTACCGCCGGTTCCTCGAGCGCCGACTGCGTGAGGAGTTCAACTTCGACGGCAGCCCGGTGCGGATCTCGGTGCGTATCCGGGAGAAGCGGGACCGTAAGAAGAAGTAGGCGACTGCCCCGGTGGTGCTGCTGAGGCGATTGGCGTCCAGCGTCGCTACTGGGGTAGTGTTTCCTCGTTCCCTTCGGGGCACACACGATCCCTTTCGAGGGGTCGCGGGCTGTGGCGCAGCTTGGTAGCGCACCTGACTGGGGGTCAGGTGGTCGCAGGTTCAAATCCTGTCAGCCCGACACAGAAATGGCTCCGGACCTTTGTCCGGGGCCATTTTTTCATGTCTGCGTCCGATGCGCGCGGAGGCCGCGCCCGTGGTCGTCGACTTCCTCGGCAGCTGAGAAAGCCTGCCGTGGGAGAATGACGGGAGTAGATCACCCGTCAGGAGAGCGCGAAGGAGGGCAGCGGTGGTGTCTTCCTCCCCGGCGATGAGTCGTCGAGAACGCAACAAGCAGGACAAGCTCGACCGCATCACCGCGGCGGCGCGCGACCTCTTCGCCGAGTACGGCGTGAGTGAGGTGACCACCCAACAGGTCGCCGACCGCGCCGACGTGGGAACCGGAACCGTCTTCCTGTACGCGAAGAACAAGGGTGAACTGCTTCTCCTCGTCCAGAACTCGGACTACGCGAGCGCGCTCGAGCGGGGCACCGCCGCGGCCGCCGACGTCGTGGATCCGGTCGAGGCGATCATGGCCGTCCTCAGGCCGGTCGTCGAGTGCAACCGCAAGCAGATCGAGAACGGCCGGACCTATCAGCGCGAGGTCGTGTTCGGTGACGACACGGAACCCCACCGTCGTGAAGCGTTGTCACTCGCGGCAAAGACCGAGGCGGTCGTCGCGGAGATCCTCGGCCGCGGCGACGACGACGCGACGCACCACCCGGACCGGCAGGTGCAGGCCCACATCGTCTCCGCCATCCTGTTTCTCAGCATGGCTCTGACGGCGAACGCGACCAAGACCGTCGCGGACGTGGCGGCCGAGATCGAGATGCAGATCGGTGTCCTGCTCGGCCGCTGACGCCACTCACGGCGCGCCGAACATGAAGAAACCTTCATCGTCGTCTCATGGGACGGTCATGGACCCCCGGCATAGTTGCTGTCATGCGCTCCTCCCGCCCACTCGCCGTGGCCGCCGTTCTGGTGGCCATCGCGTGCGTTCTCGTCGCCGGGGTCCTGGTGACGCGATCACCGGCGCCACGCCTCGACCCCTCCCCGGTCGTGGTGAGTGTGGCGCCGGAGCCGACGCCCGAGGTGACCGCTCCGGCGCCTGACGCCGCGCCTGCTTCTCCCGTGCCCGCGCCGGCCGCTCCCGCTCCGGTCCCACCGCCGCCAACTGTTCAGGCTCCCGTGCCGGCGCCGCCGATCGTCGACTTCTCCGACGACGACGCGGACGACGACGACGCGGACGACGCGGACGACGACGCGGACGACATCGACGGCGGTGACGACGATGAGTGACGCCGCCGGTGTCCCGGCTCGCCGCGGATCGGCTCTCCCGGCACGCTGGAAGATCACCGCCTGGATCATGTTGACGACCCTTCTTCTGTTGGTGGTCGTGCTGGTGACCGCCCGCAATCTGCTGTTGCGCGACGTCAACGTGCGCGCCAACGGGGACGTCGCGCAGGAAGCCGAGGAGTTTCGGACCTTCGCGTCCGAGGGGGTCGATCCCACGACGACGCAGCCGTTCGTCTCGGTGGAGCGGCTTCTCGAGGTGTACCTCGCCCGGCAGTCGGCCGGCACGGGTGAAGTGATGTTCGGCGTCGTCGGCGACTCGGTACTGACTCAGCCCGGTGTCGTTGTGCCGACTGTGCTCGCTCCGGGATCACCGATCCTTGCGACGGTCGTGGGGTCGGCCGAACCCGCCGGTGTGCTGGACACCGACATCGGCGAGATGCGGTGGGGGCACGTGGTCATCGACGACGCGACCGGCCGCGCCGGCACGTTCGTCGTCACGGCGTTCACCGGTGCCAACCGTGATCTCGTCGATCGGACCATGCGAACCATGGCCATGGTCGGCGCCGTCGGACTGCTGCTGACGACAGGGATCGCGTATCTCGTCGCCGGTCGCATCCTTGCTCCCGTCCGCACGGTGCGCACGGTCGCGGCCGAGATCGGGGAGACGGATCTGACCGCGCGCGTCCCGGTCCACGGGCGCGACGACATCGCCGATCTCGCCGAGACGTTCAATGCGATGCTCGACCGGCTGGAGCAGGCGTACACCACTCAGCGACAGTTCATCGACGATGCCGGACACGAACTGCGCACGCCGATCACGATCGTCCGCGGGCACCTCGAGCTCATGTCGGAGGACCCGGAGGAGCGGCGGCGGACGTTGGCGCTCGTCGACAGCGAGCTCGCCCGCATGGGGCGGATCGTCAGCGACCTGCTGATGCTGGCCAAGGCCGAGCGGCCCGATTTCGTCGTGCCCGCCCCCGTCGATGCGGCGCAACTCGTCCTCGACATCGAGTCGAAGGTGCAGACGCTCGGCGATCGGCAATGGTTGCTGATGCAGGTCGCGGAGGGCTCGTGTGTTCTGGACGCCCAGCGCGTCACGCAGGCCATGGTGCAGCTCGCGGCCAACGCCGTCGGGCACACGGAGGACGGGAGCCGCATCCGGCTCGGATCGACCTTTCACGACGACGGCGACGCTCGACGGTTGTCGCTGTGGATCGCCGACGACGGGCCCGGTGTCCGCCCCGAGGACGCGCCCGTCATCTTCGACCGTTTCCAGCGCGGATCGCCCGCCGACCGGACGTCACAGGCAGCGCGGTCGGGTGCCGGACTCGGACTCGCCATCGTCCGTGCCATCGCCGACGCCCACGGCGGCTCCGCCTGGGTGCGGAGTGTGCACGGCGAGGGGGCGACGTTCGGCCTCGACCTCCCGGCGCCGGGCCACAGCCGGCGGTCCGACACCGGCCCGACGTCCACGACCGACGATGCACTCACGAAGGAGATCCGATGAGCCGAATCCTGATCGCGGAGGACGACATCCACATCGCCTCCTTCGTCGGCAAGGGTCTGCGGGCCGCCGGGTACACCACCGAGCACGTCGCCGACGGCGAGACCGCGCTCATGATGGCGCGTGGCGGTGGCTTCGACATGGTGGTGCTCGACATCGGCCTGCCGGCGATGGACGGATTCACGGTGCTCCGACAGTTGCGCGGCGAGGGTGTGACGACACCCGTGGTGGTCCTGACCGCTCGGGACAGCGTGCGCGACACCGTTGCCGGGCTCGAGGGCGGCGCCAACGACTACATGACCAAGCCCTTCCAGTTCGCCGAGCTCCTGGCACGGGTACGCCTGCGGTTGCAGGACGACACCGCAGGTTCGGCGGACAGCTCGCTGACCTCGGGGGACCTCCGTCTGGATCTGCGGTCACGCCGTGTGCACGTGGGGGAGTCGGTCGTCGATCTGACGGCGCGCGAGTTCGCTCTGCTCGAGACCTTCCTGCGCCACCCCGACCAGGTGCTGTCCCGTGAGCAGATCCTCGGGCAGGTGTGGGGATACGACTTCGATCCGGCGTCGAACGTCGTCGATGTCTACGTGCGTGCGTTGCGCGCGAAGATCGGCGCCGAGCGCGTGGAGACCGTGCGCGGGATGGGATACCGCGTCCGATGACCGTCACCGAATTCGCGACGACGCCGCCCGGTCGGCGCACTCCCACCAGGCCTGTCCCGACCCGGACGCCGTGGCGAGTTCCGACGCCGTCGCCGCGCACCCTCGTCAGTGCCGTGGTCCTCACGGTGCTCGCCGTCGGTGTCGTCCTGGCCGGGGTGGCCGGCGATCTGACCGCACACGGGACCATAACGGTGCTGGTCTTCCTGGTCGCGGTGTGGATGTGGATCTTCTCGCCCCTCGACGACACCCACGTCGCTCTGGGCGCCGCTCTGACGCTGGTGATCCTGGGTCCCGTGTCCACCGAGACCTTCACGCGCACACTGGGTGACACCGTGATCTGGCTGTTGGTCGGGTCGTTCGTCATCGCCGCGGCGGTGACGGCCAGCGGCCTGTCCGCTCGGGTGGCGGCACGCGTGCTGTCGGTCGCCCGGTCGCCGCGGCAGCTCGTCCATCTGGTCACCCTCGTGCTGCTCCTGACGACCTTCGCGATCCCGTCGACGTCGGGCCGGGCTGCGCTCGCGCTGCCGGTGTTCCTCGCTCTGGCGACGGTGCTGAGTGAGCGGCCCCGACTGGTGCTGACACTGTCGCTGGTTTTCCCGGCGGTCATTCTCTGCTCCGCGGTCGGGTCACTGCTGGGGGCCGGAGCACACCTCATCACCAGCGAGATCGTGCGCACGACCACCGGATCGGGCATCGGGTTCCTGCAGTGGGCGATCCTCGGACTGCCGCTCGCGATCGTGTGGTCGCATCTCGCGGCGGAGATCGCACTGTCCCTGTTCACCGATCGAGCGGAGCGACGCCGACCGCTCTCGGTGACACGCGACGCGTTCGGCGGGTCCGCCGGACCACTCACCGTCCCGCAGAAGCGTGTACTGCTCGTCCTGGTCGCCGTCGTGACCCTGTGGTGCACCGAGCCGGTGCACGGTGTCGAACCGGCCATCGTCGCGATGATCGGTGCCCTGCTCGCGTCGGCACCGTTCGTCGGGGCCACCACGCTGCCTGCCGCCGTCCGCACCATCCCGTGGAGCCTGCTGCTCTTCATGGCCGGAACGCTGTGTCTCGGAATGGCGTTGACCACGACGGGTGCGGCGGAGTGGTTCGCCGACCTGGTCTTCGGGCCCATCAGCGCGCTCGGGTCGTCCGCCGCGACCGTGTTCGTGGTCGCGCTGGTGCTGGTGTCGCTGCTGTCCCACCTCGTGGTGCAGTCACGGTCCGCCCGCTCCGCGGTGCTCGTCCCCGTCATCGTCGCCACTGCGCCGGTGCTCGGCATCGATCCCGCCGCCGCGGCATTCGCGTCCACCGCTGCCGCCGGCTTCTGCCTCACCCTCACCAGTTCGGCCAAACCGGTGGCGATGTTCGCCGCGAGCGACTCCGTCCCGGGGTTCTCGCCAGGCCACCTTCTCCGCCTGTCCGCCGCGGTCGCCCCGGTGTCCGTCGCTCTCGTTCTCGTCTGCTCGGTCTGGCTGTGGCCTGCCCTCGGTCTTCCGCTGTACCTGCCCTGACTGCTCCCACCCCTATCTCAGGAGAACCATGTCCACACGAGTTCCGCAGCGCATCCTCGTCGCCCCCAGCGGTTTCAAGGAGAGCCTCTGCGCCGAGTCCGTCGCGTCCGCCATCGCATCCGGTGTTCGGCGCGCGCTTCCCGGAGTTCGGGTCGACACCGCGCCCATCGCCGACGGCGGTGAGGGAACGGCGCGCACGCTGGCGGCCGCGACGCGCGGCACTCTCCACGAGGCGACGGTCGTCGGACCGGTGGGGGAGCCGGTGCCCTCGCACTGGGCCCGACTCGGTGGCTCCGAGCGCTCCGTCGCCGTGGTGGAGATGGCGGCTGCGGCGGGGCTCTCGCTCGTACCGCACGATCGACGCGATCCCGGAGCTACGACCACCTACGGCGTCGGCCAGCTCATGGCCGCGGCGCTCGACGCGGGCGCGGACACGATCCTGGTGGGATGCGGCGATTCCGGCACCTGCGACGGGGGAGCCGGGGCACTGCAGGCGCTCGGCGCCCGGATCCTCGACGCGCAGGGTCGTGAGATCGGCCGCGGCGGCCGGGAACTAGTCCGGGCCCACCATCTCGATCTGACCGAGCTGCACCCGCGGCTCGCGGAGGTGGACATCGTGCTCGCGTGCAATCCGCACAACGTCCTGTGCGGGCCCAGCGGTGTCGCCCGCGTGTTCGGACCGCAGAAGGGGGCCTCCCCGGAGCAGGTGGACGAACTCGCCGCCGCGCTGGACAACTGGGCGCGCGTCCTCGAGCGCGACGGTGTGGCCACCGGCGATGTGGCGACCGGTGCGGGCACGGGAGCGTCGGGCGGACTGGGCGCAGGACTCGCGGCAGGGGTCGGAGCGCAGTTGCGGTCCCGCTTCGATGCGTTGCTGGACTCGGGACTGTCGGGAATCGACCTCGACCGCCGAATCCGCAAGGCGGACCTCGTCATCACCGCCGAGGGGTCCATCGACTTCCAGACCCCGCGCGGCAAGGTCCCGGCGGAGGTGGCGCGGCGCTGCCAGCAGTACGGCGTGCCGGTGATCGCGTTGGCCGGATCACTGGGTCAGGGAGCGCCGGCGGTGCACGACGTCGGCATCGCTGCCATCGCGTCCATCATCACGGTGCCGATGCCGTTGTCCGAGGCGGTCGCGAACGGCGAGCGGCTGCTCACCGACGCCGCCGAACGGACCATGCGCATGATCCTGCTCGGTGGAGCGGTCTCCACTCGATCCGGGAATCGAAGTCGCAAGAAGTCGGCGTGAGGCCGGTCGACGTCAGCATCGTCTGTAGCGTCACCGTGTGACGATCGAGCTGCGCCGTGTGACCGCCGATGACTGGGAAGCGTGGCGATCACTCCGCCTGGCGGCGCTCGCGGAAGATCCCCACGCGTTCGGCTCCACGCTCGCCGATTGGCAAGACGCCCCCGAGTGCCGATGGAGGGACCGCCTGTCGATCCCGGGAGCGCTGGATCTCGTTGCGTTCGACGCTGCGGTCCCGGTGGGCCTCGCGAGCGGCGTCCCCGATGTCGACGATCCCGACAGCGCCGAACTCATCTCGATGTGGACCGACCCGGCCGCTCGCGGTCGGGGAATTGCGCGGTCGCTCATCACCGCGATCGCTAGGTGGGCTGCTGCTTCGGGCGCCGTGACGCTGACGCTCTCGGTGATGTCGGAGAACGTCGCCGCCCGCCGAACCTACGAGCGCTCGGGTTTCACCGCGTCGGACACGCCGGGAGACCAGCTACCGGACGGTCGTCACGAGGTGGTCATGCGCCTCGATCTCACCACGTAAGGCGTTGATCGTGAACTGTCCGAGTGGCGTCGACGCCCGATGCCACTGGGCCGGTTCAGCGAATACCGAGGATGGCGTCGAGCAGCGACGGAACACTCGGCGCGGTCACGATCGACGGGGTCGCCAGATCGAACGCCCCGAGCGCGGTGAGTACGTCGTCGCTCTGGGTCGCCGGGCCGCCGTAGGTGTTGGCCGCGACCGTGAAGTCGTCGCCGATGGAGGCCGAGGCGACGACGCTGGACCCGTCGTCCGCCCAACCCCATTTGGTTCCGGTGGCGGCGGCGAGTCGACCGGTGCCCCAGTCCTGGACCGTGCCGTCGGCCGCGACCGGCAGCGCCGTGGTCATCCACGCGAGGACAGGGCTGCCGGGATCGGTGCGCTTCTTGGTGTCGAGGAAGCGCACGGTGTCGGCCGTGCTGGTGTAGGAGTCGCCCCAGAAGCTGCCTCGCGACGTCGCGGTCAGTCCGTACTCGCGCGCCGCGGCGTCGATGGCGCCGGGGTACTTGCTGTCGAGCAGCGAGGCGGCCCAGTCGTCGCTCACCTGGATCATGCGAGCGGCGAGGTCGCGGTCCTCGGCGGACGAATCACCGTGTCGGAGCACGTGATCCGCGAGATAGAGCTTGACCGTGGAGAGTCCCGGCCGTGCCTCGTTCTCGTTGGCAGTGCCGACGTGGACGCCCGTCGAGAGCGAGGTGTACGACAGGGAGGTCCGCTCCGGAACGCCGGAGAAGTCGCCCGGTGCGGGCGCAGCGCTCGCGGGGGCCGCGAGGGCGGTGATCAGTGCGACGCCCACTGCGGCCGTCGCGAACCAGGTGGCCGGTCGTCTGTGTCGAACGTTCATCGTGCTGCCCCTCCGGCGGTCGTGCCGCCGACGAACGACGAACACCGTCGAATCTATTGCCTCCGCTACCGGAACGGTGGACGACGCCGCAGTGGCGTGGTGGGGATCACATACCCGCGCGGTCCGGTGCTCACACTGTCCCGGAGTGACCAGCCGCTGAGAAATTGCTGTGACTCGTCGGCATGTTCACCGATCCGTCACCGCGGTGTCGGATCGATGGGCAATACTCGCGTCGTGACACGCACACCCTTCCCCGCTGCCTCCAGGCCGACGACGCCCGGCGCAGCACCCCTGTCCACCGATCCGACCGATCCGTCGGAGACCGACCTCGCGATGGTCGCCTTCCTACGGCGGTGGTACGTCTACGGCGGCGGCCGCGCCGAGGACATCCTGGTGGAGTTCGGACTGGTGCCCCTCGAGTTCTTCGGTCGCGTGAAGGTGTTGCTCGAGAACGGTGTTCGGGTGACCGATCGGGCGTTGGTCGAGCCCATGCTCGCCGTCTGCCGAAAGCGACTCTGGCTCGGTCAGTGACGACCGACCTCACTCCGACCGTGGGCTGAGTTCGCTCGCTCCGACGACCGCCGTGCGCCTCACGCGTGTCCAGGGACACGCACGAGGCGCACGAGTGGTTCAGCGCAGGTGATGGACCTCCTGCAGCCCGTACACCGGGGTGTCCAGGCCCTCGTACCGAGCCTTGAGCTGCAGGCCGAGGTAGAGCGAGTAGTGCCGCGACTGGTGCAGGTTGCCGCCGTGGAACCACAGGTTGTCCTGCTGGGTCGGCTTCCACATGTTGCGCTGCTCGCCCTCCCACGGGCCGGGGTCCTTGGTGGTGTCGGAACCGAGACCCCAGCACTTGCCCACCTTGTCGGCCGTCTCCTGGTCCACCAGGTCGGCCACCCAGCCGTTCATCGATCCGTAGCCCGTCGCGTACACGACGAGATCGGCCTCGAGTTCCGTCCCGTCGGACAGCACCACCGCGTTCTCGGTCAGGTGATCGACCTGACCGCCGACGAGGTGGATGCTGCCGTCCGCCACCAGCTCCGAGGCGCCGACATCGATGTAGTAGCCGGAGCCGCGCCGCAGGTACTTCATGAAGAGTCCGGAGCCGTCGTCCCCGAAGTCGTGCTGGAAGCCGGCCTTCTCGAGGCGGTCGTAGAAGTCCTTGTCCTTCTCCGCGATCTGCTGGTACACCGGGATCTGGAACTCGTGCATGATGCGGTACGGCAGTGACGCGAAGGTGAGATCCGCCTTCTGCGTGGTCATTCCGGACTCGACGGCGCGCTCGGAGTACAGGTCGCCCAGCGCGATCTCGCACAGTGAGTCGGACTTGACGATGTGAGTGGACGACCGCTGGAGCATCGTGACGTCGGCGCCCGTCTCGAACAGCGCCTTGCAGATGTCGTGCGCCGAGTTGTTCGAGCCCACCACCACGACCTTCTTGCCGACGTAGGCGTCCGGACCGGGATGCTGACTCGAGTGATGCTGCTCGCCTCGGAAGACGTCCATTCCCGGGAAATTCGGGATGTTCGCCTTGCCGGACATGCCCGTCGCCATCACCAGCTGCTTCGGTCGCAGCGTCACCTCCTCGCCGTCGCGATCGACCACCACGGTCCATTCCCCGGCCGCCTCGTCGAACGACGCCGACAGGGCCGTCGTCTTCGACCAGTACGGCACCTCCATGACCTTCGTGTACATCTCGAGCCAGTCGCCGATCTTGTCCTTCGGGGCGAACACCGGCCAGTTGTCCGGGAACGGCAGGTAGGGGAGGTGGTCGTACCAGACCGGGTCGTGGAGGCACAGCGACTTGTAGCGCCCTCGCCACTGATCACCGGGACGCTCGCCGCGATCGACGACGATGGCCGGAACGCCCATCTGACGCAGGCGGGCACCCAGAGCTATGCCGCCCTGACCGCCGCCGACGACGAGGGCGTAGGGCTGGACGCCGTATCCCAGTTCCTTCTCCTCCATGTCGCGTCGCTCGGCCCAGGTCTTCGTCTGCTTGTTCGAGCCGTGCACAGCCCCCATCGGTCGCGCGTGCCCGCGCGGTTCCTCGTACCCCTTCAGTTCCTGCATCGTCGTCAGCAGTGTCCAGGCGAGGGCTGTGCCGGTGTCGGCGTCCTCGCGAAGACGTAGATGGCCCTTCCCGCGCGCAGCCGCCGTCTCGAACTCGATCCAGGCGGAGATGACGCCGTCGGCCTCGTCCGGGGCCTCGGTGGTGTGGAAGCCGCGCGGGTCGACATCGTCCAGTCGAGCCGTCAGCATGTCCGCGATGCCGTCGCGTCCCTCGACGGTCTTCAGGTTCCAGGTGAACGTCACCAAGTCGCGCCAGAAGCTGTCGACGGCGAACATCGCGACGACTCGATCGATGTCCCGCGCTGCGAGCCCCGCTTCGAAATCGGCCAACCATGCGTCCACTCGCTGCTGCGGCGAGATGCTCTGCGTGGGTGGCTCGAGGGTCTGGGTCATGACAACTCCGTCTTCGTCGTTCCGTGGTCGTACTCGTGTGATGCACAGCACACGCCGCGGACGCGGTCGCGAGGAAGAGTTGCAGCGGGTTGCAGTCGCAGGTGCAACCGACTGCAACCCTGTCGTGCTGTGCCGCGTGTCACATAGAACGGTGATCACGGCCGTCGCTGGGACGGCCGGTGAGGAGTCGAACGATGCGCGCAGCGGTGTACCACGGACCCGGCAAGGTCGAGATCGCCGATGTCCCGGAGCCCGATCCCGGTCCGGACCAGGTGAAGATCGCCGTCGGGGCGAACGGCATCTGCGGCACCGACCTGCACGAGTACTACGCCGGTCCCATCTTCATTACCACCGAGCCGCACGCCCTGACCGGTCAGCAGATGCCGCTGATTCTCGGGCACGAGTTCTCCGGCACCATCACGGAGCTCGGCGCGGGAGTGACGGGGTGGTCGATCGGCGACCGTGTCGCCATCGAACCGCTGTACCGCTGCGGGCACTGTGGTCCGTGTCGAGCCGGCAACTACAACGTGTGCCAGTCGATCGGCTTTCACGGACTGATGTCCGACGGCGGAATGGCCGAGTACACGGTGGTGCCGACCGACATGCTGCACGCGCTGCCGGACTCGGTGTCCCTCGATCTGGGTGCGTTGGTGGAGCCGATGTCGGTGGCCTACCACGCGGCGACTCTGGGTGAGGTGCGCGAGGGCGACACCGCGATGGTGTTCGGGGCGGGACCGATCGGCATCGGGCTCTGGTTCGCGCTGCGCGGCAAGGGGCTCGACGACATCCTCGTGGTGGAGCCGTCCGCGACCCGGCGAGCAGCGATCGAAGCGCTCGGTGCGCGCACTCTCGACCCCACGTCCGTCGATGTCCCCGCGCTGGTTGCCGACGAGACGGACGGGCGCGGCGCCGACGCCGTGTACGACGCGGCCGGTGTCGCGCCGGCGGTGGCGACCGCGCTGGCGTGCGTCGGGTCCCGCAAGCCGATGGTCAGCGTGGCCATCTACGAGAAGCCGCTCACCACACCGCTTCTCGATCTGGTGATGAAGGAGGCCCGCATCCAGGGGTCGCTCTGCTACACCTCCGCCGACTACGACGCCGTCATCGCTCTGATGGCCGACGGCGTGTACGACCCCACCGGGTGGGTGTCGCGCATCGCGATGGACGCGGTGATCGACGACGGATTCGAGGCACTGCACGCCGGCACGAAGATGAAGGTCCTCGTCGATCCGTCGCTCTGAGCTCTGTCCCACACATGCACCATCACACGAAGGAGACACACATGAGCATCGACGGTCAGGTTGCCCTCGTCACGGGCGCAGGACAGGGAATCGGGCGGGGAATCGCCCTCCGACTTGCGCGCGACGGCGCGGACATCGCCCTCGTCGACGTGCGCGACGACGGCATCGGCCAGGTCGCCGACGAGGTGCGGGAGCTCGGTCGCTCAGCCACGACGATCGTCGCCGACGTCAGCGATCGCCGACAGGTGTTCGACGCCGTCGACCGGGCCGCCTCGGAGCTGGGAGGTCTCGACATCGTGGTGAACAACGCCGGGATCGCACTCGTCGGACCGTTGTCCGAGGCCACGCCGGAGGAGGTCGGCCGGATCTTGTCGATCAACGTCGAGGGCGTGCTGTGGGGTATCCAGGCGGCGGCCGCGACGTTCATCGAACTCGGTCGGCCCGGCCGCATCATCAACGCGTCGTCCATCGCGGGGCACGACGGGTTCGAGATGCTCGGTGTCTACAGCGCCACCAAGTTCGCCGTGCGCGGTCTCACGCAGGCTGCCGCCAAGGAGTACGCCTCCGCCGGGATCACCGTGAACGCCTACTGCCCGGGGGTGGTGGGCACGGACATGTGGGTCACCATCGACAAGCGGTTCGCCGAACTGACGGGTGCGGAAGAGGGCGCGACCTTCGAGAAGTTCGTGGGCGGTATCGCGTTGGGCCGTGCCGAGACTCCCGACGACGTCGCGGGATACGTCTCCTACCTCGCCGGCCCCGACGCGGCGTACATGACCGGTCAGGCCGGTCTCATCGACGGCGGACTCGTCTACCGATGACCGATCGGGGCAGACCCGGGGATGACGTGCACTGTGATGTGGAGCACAATCGGTGTCGATGACTCGAACCTCCGGACCCGAGCCCGCCGTCGCGGCAGGTGAGGACCCACGTCGGTACGCGCAGCTGCTGTCCGCCGTGTACGACGCGACCATGTCGGGTGCCCGCGCGCCCGCTCGCCCCCGCGACGTCATCGGCGACTCGTGGCAGCGCGTGATGAACCTGGGTGTCGACCCGGAGAACCGCGGGCCCGCCGACTCGGTCGACGCCGCGGCACTCGAGCAGATGCGTCGAGACTCCGGGCTCGTGGAGATCCTGCCGGAGTTGACCGGGAGCCTGCGTTCGGTTCTGCAGGACTCGGACAACCTGCTGGTGGTCGCGGACCGGCTCGGGCGGGTGCTGTGGCGCAGCGGGGCGCCCTCGGTGCTCGACCGCGCCGATCGGCTCGGCTTCGTCGAGGGCGCCGACTGGGCCGAGGACAGTGTGGGAACCAACGCCATCGGCACGGCGCTGGTCTCGCGCTCGGCGGTGCAGATCTTCTCCGCCGAGCACTTCGTGCGCACTCATCACGCGTGGACGTGTGCGAGCAGCCCCATCAAGGATCCGCGTACCGGCCGGGTGCTGGGCCTCGTCGACGTCAGCGGACCCGCGAGCTCGGTGCACCCCACCACGCTGGCGCTGATCGATGCCGTGTCTCGGCTGGCCGAAGCTCAGCTGCGCGAACAACATCGACGCACGCTCGACAACCTGCGCTCGGTGGCGGCGCCGATGCTGGCACGGTCGGAGACGCCCGCGCTGGCCGTCGACGGGCACGGGTGGGTCGCGGCGGTGGCGTCGGTCCCGGTGCGCAATCGAGTGCTGCTTCCCGACGAGGTGGCGCCGGGTCGACTGTGGGTACCGACGCTCGGTGTGTGCGATCTGGAGCCGCTGCCCGGTGGCTGGATGGTGCGACCGGCGTCCTCGCAACGCGACGGAGTCGTCGACGGGGAGTCGACGCCGACGACGATCCGCATCGACGTGTCCGACCCCTCCCGCACCGTGGTCGAGGTGTCGAGCCCGTTCGGGACCTGGTCGCACGAGCCGACGCCTCGGCACGCGGAGATCCTCTTCCTGCTCGCCGCGAGACGGGACGGGCGCACCGCGGCGGAGCTCGCGACGGAACTGTTCGGTGACAACGGCCGTGCCATCACGGTCCGAGCCGAGATGTCGCGGCTGCGCAAGGCCTTCGCCGGCGTCGTGCTCGCCCAGCCGTACCGGATCGACGAGTCCGCTGTCGTGGAGCTGGCTCTTCCGGTGGATCGCTCGCGCATCCTGCCGTACTCGGCGGCTCCGGCCGTGCGGGCGCTGCGCGCGCCCGCCCGGTGAGGCTGGCTACTGTCGCCTGATGGACACACGCCTCGAACGTGCAGAGATCGTGCGGACGCTGGACTGTTTCGAGAGTCGGCTCATCGAGGGCGGTGACGAACGGCGAGCATCGGTCGTCGTGGCCGTCGGCGGGGAGCCCGGCGATCGGCACGTGCTGCTGACGAAGAGGCCCTCCCGGATGCGTGCGCATCCGGGCCAGTTCGCGTTGCCCGGCGGGCGGGTCGACGACGGCGAGACGCCGGTGGAGGCCGCCCTGCGTGAACTGGAGGAGGAGGTCGGCATTCGAGTCGGGCCGGACTCCGTCCTCGGGACGCTCGACGACTATCGCACCCGCTCCGGCTACGTCATCCGTCCGTTCGTGGTGTGGATCGCGGACTGGACCGGGGACGCGGTGCCCAATCCCGACGAGGTGGAGTTCCTCTACCGCGTCACCGCGGACGAGTTGGACGTCGACGCCCGGTTCGTGTCGATCGCCGAGTCGCCGCGACCAGTGGTGCAGTGGCCCTTTCGCTCGAGCCTGGTACACGCACCCACGGGAGCGGTGGTGCACCAGTTCCGCGAGGTGGTGCTCGGCGGGCGGCACACTCGCGTGCACGACTACGAGCAGCCTGTCTTCGCCTGGCGCTGAGCGGCTCGTCGGGTCCGAACGGCGCGCCCGTGTGGAAAGCTCGGGGGATGACCGGTCCGGCGTCCGACAGCCCTCGCGACGTGGTCGCCGGTGTCGTCGGCGATCGCATCCTGACGGTGCCCAACGCTCTGAGTGTCGTTCGCCTGCTCGGGGTGCCGGTGTTCCTGTGGTTGTTGCTGGGGGAGCAGGCGTACGGCTGGGCGCTGCTGCTGCTTCTGCTCAGCGGGGCCACGGACTGGCTGGACGGCAAGCTCGCCCGGCTGCTCGACCAGTCGTCGGCCCTGGGTGCTCTGCTGGATCCGTTCGTCGATCGCCTGTACGTCGTCACCACCCTGGTGGGGTTCGCCCTCGCGGGCATCCTCCCGTGGTGGGTGGCCGTGGTCCTGATCGCGCGGGACGGCATCCTCGCACTCACCCTGCTGCTCTACCGGCGGCGGGGACTTGCTCCGCCCGAGGTCATCTACCTCGGCAAGGCCGCGACGTTCGTGCTGATGAGTGCCCTGCCGTTCCTTCTCGCCGCGCGGGTGGACTGGGTCGGCGCCGACGTGATCGCGATTCCGGCGCAGGCCCTGCTGGTGTGGGGGACCGCGCTGTACCTCTACACGGGCGCGTTGTACCTCGGCCTGGCGCTCGGTCCGGTCCGACGCCTCCCGCTCGCCACACGATGAACCGGGGAGCGCCCGCCTTGCGGATGCGGAAAGCTCGCCAATACGCTCAGCGCGAGTGCGGTTCTCCTCGTCCGCACCGCGACAACGCCTGCGAAAGGACCCGGTTCACGTGAGCCAGACCGATATCCCCACCGAGTTGCGGTACACGGCCGAGCACGAATGGGTCCAGCGGACCGGCCCCACCACCGTGCGCGTGGGCGTCACCGACTACGCACAGTCGCAGCTCGGCGACGTCGTCTTCGTCCAGCTGCCCACCGAGGACGATGCGGTGTCGGCCGGTGAGTCGCTCGGCGAGGTGGAGTCCACCAAGAGCGTCTCCGACATCTACGCCCCGCTGTCGGCCAAAGTGGTTGCGGTGAACGGTGAACTGGACGGCGACCCGGAACTGGTGAACAGTGATCCGTACGGCGCGGGCTGGCTCGTGGACCTGTCCGTCGACTCCGAGAGCGATCTCGACGACGCCCTCGAGGCGATGATGGACGCCGAGGGGTACGCGTCGATCACGACCACGTAACAGCCGTGCCCGGCGGGGCTGCAAGCACGCCCGGGCGACGGTGTGTGCAAGGTACGGTCGGTAAGGTCCTCACGTGGTTCGGCGGCACCCCGGTCGGGGAACCGCGGAACCGTCAGACAAGCGTGACAAGAGAATGTGCTGAATCGCCTCGTGGGTGAGGGGCGATCAGATCGAGGAGGAGAAACGTGAGCGATAACGGCAACGACGGCGTCTACGGAGAGTCCCCCGCGGAGACCACCTCGGTCTTCCGAGCGGATTTCCTGAACGAGATCGATTCCGCAGCGGCGCCCCAGGGCTCCTCCGACTCACCGGTCTCCGGGGTCGAGGGTCTGCCCGTCGGTTCCGCCCTGCTCGTCGTCAAGCGTGGCCCCAACGCGGGCTCGCGCTTCCTGCTGGACCAGCCCACGACGTCCGCGGGACGCCACCCGGACAGCGACATCTTCCTCGACGACGTCACCGTGAGCCGTCGCCACGCGGAGTTCCGTCAGGACGACGAGGATTTCCAGGTCGTCGACGTCGGCAGCCTCAACGGCACCTACGTCAACCGTGAGCCCGTGGACTCCGCCGTTCTGGCGAACGGCGACGAGGTGCAGATCGGCAAATTCCGTCTCGTGTTCCTGACCGGTCCGAAGGGCCAGTCCGCAGGCGGCCAGCTCGGCGAGACGTCTGCCGGCGCAGGTAGCTGATGACGGCAGTCGGGCAGCAGTCCGGTGGCGGCATGTCGATCGGGTCCGTACTCGATCGTCTGCGCCCGGACTTCCCCGACGTCACCATTTCGAAGATCCGTTTTCTCGAGGCCGAGGGACTGATCTCCCCGGAACGAACGGCGTCGGGTTACCGGAGATTCTCCGTCGAGGACTGTGAGCGCCTGCGCTACGTCCTCACGGCGCAGCGCGATCACTACCTTCCGTTGAAGGTCATCAAGGAACAGCTGGACGCTCTGGACAACGGCATCCGTTCCGTGGGTCCCGACGGTGTCACCACGGCACCCAAGGGGCCACGCGTTCTGGCTCTGGCGCCCGGAAGTGTCTCGCCCACCGAGTTTCTCGGTGAGCGGCGCGTCCGGATGAGCCGTGCCGACCTGCTCGAGCGTGCGGGCGTGGAGGAACCGTTCCTGCTCGAACTGCAGAAGAGCGGCCTCGTCTCGGCGGGTCCGGCCGGCTTCTACGACGAGGAAGCCGTGGTGCTCGTGCGCACGGCATGGGCGATGGCGCAGTACGGGCTCGAGGTGCGGCATCTGCGCGCGTTCAAGCTCGCCGCGGACCGCGAGGCGAACCTGCTGGCTCAGGTTGCCGGGCCGGTGGCACTGGGTCGTGACGCGGGCGCGCGCGACCGCGCCGAGGAGCTCGTCCGGGAGCTGGCCGCGTTGTCGCTGTCGCTCCACACGTCGTTGGTCAAGTCCGCGGTTCACGGGATACTGGACAAGTAGCCCCGAGGGCGTGCGTCGGCCGCTCGCACGGCCGGTCGTCGGCGCCGCGGGTCAATACACTGGAGAGCACGTCCGCCCCGTCGAGTGCGCGGGCGACGAGTCACAGCAGCTGGGAGGCGGCGCAATGGGCGAGATGCGCGTGATCGGTATCCGGGTGGAGCAGCCACAGAATCAACCTGTTCTGCTGTTGCGCGAGTCGGACGGGGAACGGTACCTGCCGATCTGGATCGGCCAGACGGAAGCCACGGCGATCGCACTGGAGCAGCAGGGCGTGCAACCGCCGCGTCCGCTGACCCACGATCTCATCGGTGACATCGTCACGGCCCTGGGGCGATCGCTGAAGGAGGTCCGCATCGTCGATCTCCAGGAGGGCACCTTCTACGCCGACCTGGTCTTCGACCAGGACGTGCGCGTCTCGGCACGCCCGTCGGACTCGGTCGCCATCGCCCTGCGAGCCGGTGTCCCCATCTTCGCGGAGGAGCCCGTCCTGGCCGAAGCGGGTCTGGTGATGCCGGACGAGCGCGAGGACGAGGTGGAGAAGTTCAAGGAATTCCTGGACACCATCTCGCCGGACGACTTCAAGGCGACCGACGGTTAGATAACGATCGAGTCTCACCCTTGAGTTGAGGTTGAGGCTTACCGCGTGGCGCGTTGCCTCACGGCTCCGCGGTCCATAGCGTTCGGGTCGATGAAGGACGTGCCGCTCACCGCGGCGAGGGCGTATTCTCGACCTCGCCGAGCGTCACGGATGTCATCGTCGTTCTCACCGCGCATGCCGAACAGGTTCGCGGACGAGGACTCCAGGCGGACCATCCGAGAGGGAGAGAAACACGTGGCAGATCAGCCGCAGGAGCCGGAGCAGATGAGCCTGCTGGCATCGAACGACGTGGACGAGGTGCAACCCGGTCTCTTCCCCGACGATTCGGTTCCGGACGAGTTGGTCGGCTACCGCGTCCCCAGTGCGTGCCAGATCGCCGGCATCACCTATCGGCAGCTCGACTACTGGGCCCGCACCGGCCTCGTGGTGCCGTCCATCCGCGGCGCGGCAGGATCCGGCAGCCAGCGGCTGTACTCCTTCAAGGACATCCTGGTCCTCAAGATCGTCAAGCGGCTCCTGGACACCGGCATCTCGCTCCAGAACATCCGTGTCGCCGTCGATCACCTCCGTCGTCGTGGCGTGGCAGATCTGGCCCGCATCACGCTGTTCTCGGACGGCACCACCGTCTACGAGTGCACGTCCGCCGAGGAGGTCGTCGACCTGTTGCAGGGCGGACAGGGCGTCTTCGGGATCGCGGTCAGCGGCGCCATGCGCGAACTGACCGGCGCCATCGCCGACTTCCCCGCCGAGCGTGCCGACGGCGGCGAGAGCCAGCCGACGCCCGAGGACGAGCTCGCCTCCCGCCGCAAGAATCGCGCGAGCCGCAAGACCGGCTGACCCGCCGGTGCCCGCTCCCATATACTGAGGCAGCGTCGACGCCGCACGGGAGAGCTTCGCCGGGACACGGTCCGTCACAGGACCAAGCCCGGCGAGCGCCGAAGGAGCAGCACCTCTCCGTCAATCTCTCAGGCACCCGGACCGTGCGGGCTCCGACGCCTCTGGAAAGTGGTGGAATCGTCCACCCGCCCACGGGGAAAGGCGCCGTACGCGGCGGCCGAATCTCTCAGGCGCCCGGTGGTCTCGGGCATCACGACAGAGGGAGAGGGGCGTCCCTCCCTGCGTGTGGGGCGTGCACCTCGCCACCACCACGGGAGATCACGTGACCGCCGAACCCCGCTCGACCTCCGGACTCCGCACCTTCGTCGACCGCCACATCGGGCCCGACGCGGAGCAGACCGCGCGACTCCTCGACGTCATCGGTGTGGCGAGCCTGGACGATCTCGCTGCCGCCGCGGTACCCGCAGACATTCTCGACGCCGCCGTCGACGGCATCGCGGACGGCCTGGACGCTCTGCCCGCGCCGGTCTCCGAACACGAGGCGCTCGCCGAACTGGCCGCTCTGGCCGCCGGCAACACCGTCGCGACGTCCATGATCGGCCAGGGGTACAGCGCCACGCTCACCCCGCCCGTCCTGGTGCGCAACATCCTCGAGAACCCGGCCTGGTACACCGCGTACACGCCGTACCAGCCCGAGATCAGCCAGGGCCGGCTCGAGGCACTGCTCAATTTCCAGACCATGGTGTCCGACCTGACGGGTATGGACATCGCCAACTCCTCGATGCTCGACGAGGGCACCGCCGCGGCGGAGGCCATGACGCTGCTGCGCCGTGCCGGCAAGTCGAAGTCGGCCCGCCTGGTCCTCGACACCGACCTGTTCCCGCAGACCCGCGCCGTGATCGCGACGCGCGCGGAGCCGCTCGGCATCGAGCTCGTCGACGCCGACCTCGCGGCGGGCCTGCCCGAGGGCGAGTTCTTCGGCGTCGTGTCGCAGACGCCGGGTGCGTCGGGCCGCATCGTCGACCTCACGTCGGTGATCGCCGAGGCGCACGACCGGGGCGCCCTCGTGGCCGTCGGCGCGGACCTCCTCGCCGCCACTCTCGTCACCTCACCCGGCGAGCAGGGGGCCGACGCGTGCTTCGGCACGTCGCAGCGATTCGGTGTCCCGATGGGCTTCGGTGGGCCCCATGCGGGATACCTGGCCGTGCGCACCTCCCACGCGCGTCAGTTGCCGGGCCGCCTCGTGGGCGTCTCCGTCGACGCCGACGGATCGCCTGCCTACCGCCTCGCACTGCAGACACGTGAGCAGCACATCCGCCGCGAGAAGGCGACGTCCAACATCTGCACCGCGCAGGTGCTCCTCGCCGTCGTCGCTGCGATGTACGCGAGCTACCACGGTGCCGACGGGCTCACCGCCATCGCGCGCCGCGTCGCCGGCCACGCGGCCTCGCTGGGTGCAGCGCTGCGCGCCGGCGGCGTCACCGTGGTGCACGAGGACTACTTCGACACCGTCCTCGCCCGCGTGCCCGGCCGCGCGGCCGTGGTGGTCGCCGCCGCGAAGTCGGGCGCCGCGATCAATCTCCGCTTCGTGGACGACGACCACGTGGGCATCTCCTGCGACGAGGCCACGATCGACGCACATGTGGAGGCCGTGCTGCAGGCCTTCGGTGTCGAGCCGACCTCCGCCTCCGGCTCCGCGCCGATCGCCGTTCCCGGCGCCCTCTCCCGTACGTCGGAGTTCCTGACGCACCCGGCGTTCACGCGGTACCGCACCGAGACCGCCATGCTCCGGTACCTCCGCGCGCTGTCCGACAAGGACATCGCTCTCGACCGCAGCATGATCCCGTTGGGCTCGTGCACCATGAAGCTCAACGCCACCGCGGAGATGGAGCCCATCACGTGGCCGGGCTTCAACGCCCTGCACCCCTTCGCACCCGCGGACGACGCTTCCGGCATGGCGCGCATCATCGGCGACCTCGAGGAGTGGCTCGTCGCGGTCACCGGCTACGACGCGGTGTCCCTGCAGCCGAACGCAGGCAGCCAGGGCGAGTACGCGGGCCTGCTGGCGATCCGCAACTATCACCGCAGCCGCGGCGACGACGCACGCACCATCTGCCTCATCCCGTCCAGTGCCCACGGCACCAATGCCGCGTCAGCGGTGATGGCCGGAATGAAGGTCGTGGTGGTGGCGTGCCGCACAAACGGTGACGTGGACGTCGACGACCTGCGCGCGAAGGTGGCCGAGCACGCCGAGTCGCTGGCCGCCATCATGATCACCTACCCCTCGACGCACGGCGTCTACGAACACGAGATCGGTGACATCTGCGCCGCGGTGCACGACGCGGGTGGACAGGTGTACGTCGACGGCGCGAACCTCAACGCTCTGGTCGGCGTGGCGCGCCCCGGTCGCTTCGGCGGCGACGTCAGCCACCTGAACCTGCACAAGACGTTCTGCATCCCGCACGGCGGCGGCGGCCCCGGCGTCGGTCCGATCGGCGTCCGCTCCCACCTCGCGCAGTTCCTGCCCGGACACCCGTTCGTGGAGGGGCTCGGTGAGACCGGTGCGATCTCGGCCGCGCCGTACGGTTCGGCGTCCATCCTGCCGATCACGTGGGCATACATCCGCATGATGGGTGCGGCCGGTCTGCGGCGTGCGACCCTCACCGCGATCGCGTCGGCGAACTACATCGCCCGCCGACTCGACGAGTACTTCCCGGTGCTCTACACCGGCGATCGCTCGATGGTCGCGCACGAGTGCATCCTGGATCTGCGGCCCATCACCAAGCGCACCGGGGTGACGGTCGACGACGTGGCGAAACGGTTGGCGGACTACGGTTTCCACGCACCGACGATGAGCTTCCCGGTGTCGGGCACCCTCATGATCGAGCCGACCGAGAGCGAGAATCTCGACGAGATCGACGCCTTCGTCGACGCCCTGATCGCCATCCGTGCGGAGATCGAACGAGTGGCGTCGGGGGAGTGGACCGTGGACGACAACCCGCTCCGGGGCGCGCCGCACACGGCGCACTGCCTCGTCACCGACTGGACGCATCCGTACACGCGTGAGGAGGCCGTCTACCCGGCCGGTACCTCGCGAGCCAAGGTGTGGCCGTCGGTGCGGCGGATCGACGGCGCACACGGCGATCGCAACCTCGTGTGCTCCTGCCCGCCGATCGAGGCCTTCGCCTGACCCACTGACGCGACGTGATCAGCGCGCCGTCCGGAGCTCCAACAGGGAGATCTCGGGCGGCGCGCCGATGCGGACCGGGGGACCCCAGGCGCCGGCGCCGCGGGTGGTGTAGAGCGTGGTGTCGCCGATGGTGTCGAGGCCCTGGACCGAGGGCTGTTGCAGCGGTACGAGATACACGATCGGCCAGATCTGTCCGCCGTGGGTGTGGCCGGAGACCTGCATGTCCACACCGAGATCGGACGCCTGCGTCGCCTGCTTGGGCTGGTGCGCCGCGAGCAGCTGGAAACGGGCCCGGTCGGTGCCCTCGAGGGCTGCCGCCAGATCCGGCTCGTACGGTTCCGGCGCCGTGAGGTCCTCGATACCGACCAGATCGATCGTGTCGACGCCGCGGGTGAGCGGGACCGTCTCGTTGCGCAGGACCCGCAGTCCCAGCGAGTCGTACAGGTTGAGCCATGCGCCGCCGTCACCCGCATAGAACTCGTGGTTGCCGCTGGTGACCACGACACCCAGCGGAGCAGACAGTGCGCTCAGCGGAGCCAGTGCCGGGCCCACGAGGTCCACGGTTCCGTCGACGAGGTCCCCGGCGATGATGATGAGGTCCGGCTTCTCGGCCATGAGGGTGTCGACGACCCCCTGCACGAACGCCTCGCCGCGTGCCGGGCCGACGTGCAGGTCGGACACCAGGCCCACCCGCACACCGTCGAACGAGGCCGGCAGAGCGGCGAGTTCGACCGTCGTCCGGGTCACCTTCGGGGTGGCGGCCGCGACGACTCCGTATGCGACGGCCACCACGGTGCCGAGGACGAGAACAGCGGTGGCGGGACGCACGAACGCGCGCCGTGCGGACACCCCGTCGCGGTGGGCGACACGCGCTCCGATCCGCACCACCAGTGCGCCCACGGCGATGAGCAGGGAACCGAGGCACAGGTACAGGAGTGCGGCGAGCCAGGTCAGTCCCGGGTACGCGACGTAGCGGGCCCAGGAGGGATCCAGGACCTCACCGCTGCCGATGCCGACCACCGCGGCGGCCCAGAACGCCACGAGAACGGCATCTGCGGCGGGGCGTGCAGCGCCGGTGAGTCCGGTGGCCACCACCAGCCGGCGGTGCAGGACGAACGTCACGATCGCCAGGAGCACGGCGAACGTCAGCATGCGGATCACGGGGAAGCCCTTCGGCATTCGGTGGAGATCGTCACCGGTCGGAGGACAATCGGTCGAGCGTGGCGGCGAGTGAGGAGTCGGAGGAGGACACCTCGACCAGCTCGCCTCCGGTCTGGCCCGCGAGGCTGCGCAGCGTCGCGATGTCCGAGTTCTGGGTCAGAGACACCACGTCGATGCGGACCGGACGCGCAGGGTCCGACGCGGCGGCGATCGCCTGGAGGAAGGACGCGGCGGAGATCGACGTGTCGTCGTTCGGGCCGTCGGTGACGAGAAGAACCGAGTTGGTCCCGTCGCCCGACCAGTTCTGCACCGCCGAGTCGTAGGCCGCCTGCACGGAGGCGTAGGTCGACGTGGCGGTGGCGGGGGACAGACCGGCGAGAGAGCTGTCCAGTGCGGCACGGGACTCGGAATTCGCCTCGGTGAGCGGGACCTCCACCCGGTACGGCCGTGATCCGTCCAGTGCCCGGCTGTACGTCCACAGGCCGATCCGGGTGGTGTCGGGGACCGCGCCGATCACCTGCCGCAGGGCGGACGTCACGTTGGTCAGGCGCGTGGCGGACCCGTCGATCGACTCCATCGATCCCGACACGTCGAGCAGGACGGTGGTGCTCGACGGGCGGGTGGGGGACGCCAGGGTGTCGAGCACCGCCGTGCGCGCCGCCGGTTCGGGCGATGCGGCGGGCTGACCGATCGCAGGGAAGGTCAGTCCCGCCACCGACGGTGGTGCCGCCTCGGCAGTTCCGTCGGCGGTGGGAACTCGGAATCCCTGCTGCAGGAACACCTGCTGCTGTTCGGCTCCGCGGGCGAACTCCGCGAACTCGGCCGCAGCCGCGCGTTGGGTCGCATCACTGTCCGAGAGCACCACCGCGGGATGGTCGGCACTCGGCGTCGATCCGGCCGGGCGGAAGGCGGCCAGCTGCTGGCCCTCCGTGATCCGGCCGTACAACTGCTGTTCGGTGACCGGGACGGCGTGGACCGGGGCGGCCGCGGGGTCGCCGCCCTGCACCATCGCGTCGAGAGCGGCCGCAGCATCGGCGGGCGGCGTGGGAGTCGCGTCCGTCGCCGCGCGGGAGAGCGCGGAGATCGCCGACACCACGGGCGCGGACGCGGCCTGATCGGCGGTGAGCGACGGGGTGGACGCGGTGGGATCGGCGATCGCCGCAGCCACCGACACCAGAGCCGCGGCGGTGGTCGACCCGGCCGGCAGTGCCGGCCGCAGGGACCCCCAGCCCGCGGCGCCGATGGCGTCGAGCGACTCGGGCGTGGCGGCGAGACGAGGCAGGTCGGCCCACCCGACGGCTGCCGCTCCCAGCGTGTCGGCGAGCTCCGGTGCGACACCGAGGACGACGGGACTGGTGGCGAGAGACCGGGGGGTGCTGTCGACCCGCCGCGCGTCGATCAGCGGCGCCGCATCCGCCGTGGTCGCGGGGATCCACAACGACGGACGAGGACCGGCCGCCGCGTCGTACGGATCGGACGCGAGGGCCGCTGCCGCGACGTCCGACGCCGTCTCGGTCACCGTCGTGGTGACGCAGTGATCGCGCACCACCGGTGCCGTGGCGTCCCACGCCGCGGCGACCGTACGCACGGCGTCGGCAATGTCGGGATCGGCCGTGACGGCCAGCACGGCGTCACCCTCCACACAGGCCTTCGCGGCCTGCTCACCCTCGTCGGTGATGCGGTCGCGCAGCGCCGACCAGCCCAGGACGGCCGCGACGAGCAGCACGAGGACGACGATGACCACGACGGGTCCGCGGCTCACGCCGCGACGACCACCCGACGTGGACGCGGTGCGACGATGCTCTCCCACCCTCGGGACCCGTCCTCTCTCGTGCTGCTCCCGGCCTCCCTGTCAGGATGCCTGGTTCGCTGCCTTGTACTCGCGACGGCGCGCGTGGAGGATCGGCTCCGTGTACCCGTTCGGCTGCCGAGTTCCCTCGAGGATGAGGTCCTTGGCGGCGTTGAAGGCGATGTTCGAGTCCGAGTTCTCCGCGAGCGGTCGGTAGGTCGGGTCACCGGCGTTCTGCCGATCGACCACCGGCGCCATGCGCGTCAGCGAAGCGACGACGTCCTGCTCGGTCACGATGCCGTGACGGACCCAGTTGGCCAACAGCTGACTCGAGATGCGCAGCGTCGCGCGGTCCTCCATGAGCGCGACGTCCTCGATGTCCGGAACCTTGGAACAGCCGACGCCGTGATCGATCCACCGGACGACGTACCCCAGGATCGACTGGCAGTTGTTGTCCAGTTCGCGCTGCTTGTCCTCGTCGCTCCAGGAGGTGTCGGCAGCCAGCGGGATCTCGAGAATGTCGTCGACCGTGGCGCGGCGAGCCTTCGCGATCTCCTCCTGGCGGGCGAAGACGTCGACCTGGTGGTAATGGGTGGCATGCAGCGTGGCCGCGGTGGGCGACGGGACCCAGGCGGTGTTGGCACCCGCGCGCGGGTGACCGATCTTCTGCTCGAGCATGTCGTGCATGAGATCGGGCATCGCCCACATTCCCTTGCCGATCTGCGCCTTGCCCTCGAGGCCCGCCGCGAGACCGGTGTCGACGTTCCAGTCCTCGTAGGCGGCGATCCACTTCTGCTTCTTCATCTCGGCCTTGCGCACGACGGCTCCCGCCTCCATGGAGGTGTGGATCTCGTCGCCGGTCCGGTCGAGGAAACCGGTGTTGATGAACACGACGCGTTCCTTCGCCGCGAGGATGCAGGCCGCGAGGTTGACCGTCGTGCGACGCTCCTCGTCCATGATGCCGACCTTGAGGGTGTTGCGCGGGAGGCCCACGACGTCCTCGACGCGCGCGAACAGTTCGTTCGTGAAGGCGACCTCGTCGGGACCGTGCATCTTGGGCTTCACGATGTAGAGCGAGCCGGTGCGGCTGTTGCTCAACGCGACGTCGTCTCGCAGGCTGTGCTTGCCCGTCAGGGACGTCATGACGGCATCGAGAATGCCCTCGGGGATCTCGTTGCCGTCCTTGTCGAGGATCGCGTCGGTGGTCATCAGGTGCCCGACGTTGCGGACGAACAGAAGCGACCGGCCGTGCAGCACGAGTTCGGAGCCGTCCACAGCGGTGTAGACGCGATCCGGATTCATGGTGCGGGTGAAGGTCTTGCCGTTCTTCGACACCTCCTCGGCGAGATCGCCGCGCATGAGACCGAGCCAGTTGTGGTAGCCGAGCACCTTGTCGTCGGCGTCCACGGCGGCGACGGAGTCCTCGAAGTCCATGATCGCGGTGACCGCGGACTCGAGCAGCACATCCTTCACACCCGCGGCGTCGGTGCTGCCGATGGGACTGTCGGCGTCGATCTGCAGTTCGAAGTGCAAGCCGTTGTGGACGAACAGGATTCCGGTCGGCGCGGACGGCTCACCGGTGTAGCCGAGCAGCGCGTCCGGTGACGCGAGACCGACGGTGTCGCCGGAGGACAGGGTGACCGCCAGGGCGGACCCGTCGACGACGTACGACGTGGCATCCGCGTGCGAGCCCGACGTCAGCGGCACCGCGTCGTCGAGGAACGTTCGAGCCCACGCGATGACCTTGTCGCCGCGCACCTTGTTGTAGCTGGTGCCCTTCTCCGCGCCGCCGTCCTCGGGGATGGCGTCGGTGCCGTAGAGCGCGTCGTACAGCGAGCCCCACCGGGCGTTGGAGGCGTTGATCGCGAAGCGTGCGTTGAGAACGGGGACCACCAGCTGCGGGCCGGCCGTCGTGGTGATCTCGGTGTCGACGCCCTCGGTCGTGATCGCGAACGCGGCGGGCTCGTCCTGCAGGTACCCGATCTCCTTCAGGAACGCCTTGTACTGCGCGCGGTCGTAGCCGGCTCCGGGGTGCTCGGAGTGCCAGGCGTCGAGCTTGCCCTGGATCTCGTCGCGCGCCTCGAGGAGAGCCCGGTTACGGGGCGCGAGATCCTCGAGGAGGGACTGCACACCCGCCCAGAACGCATCCTGATCCACACCCGTGCCGGGCAGAGCCTGCTTCTCCACGAACTCGTGCAGCACTGCCGCCACCTGCAGATCGCCGACCTGGACGCGTTCCGTCATCACAGCCCCTCACTTGACTCTCGCCTGTCGCGGCGTCGTGCCGCGCTGGATCGCCCCGATGTTACCCAGTGGTAGTGCGGAGCCCACCGGTGGTGGCGCGCGAGACGACCACGGGCAGGAATACCTGCGACCGCCACGGCGTCGTACTCGCCATGACGACATCGACGACTTCCCGTCCCGCCGACGCGAGCGGCACCTTCCTGCTCGGTGGAGACCTCCAGATCACCCGACTCGGTTACGGCACCATGCAGCTGCCCGGAGAAGGCGTCTGGGGGCCGCCGCGTGACCGCGACGAGGCGATCCGCGTGCTGCGGCGATCGGTCGAGCTGGGCGTGACCTTCTTCGACACCGCAGACAGCTACGGCCCGGAGGTGGCCGAGGACCTGCTCGCCGAGGCACTGCGTCCCTACGCCGACGACATCGTGATCGCGACCAAGGCCGGGCTCACCCGGCAGGGACCCGGGCAGTGGACCCCGGTCGGTCGTCCCGCGTACCTCCGCCAGCAGGCGGAGTTGTCGCTGCGCCGTCTCGGTGTGGACCGCATCGACCTGTTCCAGCTGCACCGCATCGACCCGGACGTCGCGCTCGAGGATCAGGTCGGCGAATTGAAGGCGCTGCAGGACGAAGGCAAGATCCGGCACATCGGCCTGAGCCAGGTGTCCGTCGAGGAGGTGACACGGGCGCAGAAGATCGCTCCGATCGTGTCCGTCCAGAACCTCTTCAATCTCACGGACCGCTCCTCCGAGGAGCTTCTCGACTGGTCGACGGAGCAGAACATCGGCTTCATCCCGTGGTTCCCGCTCGCCACCGGGAAGCTCACCGGCGAGGGCAGCCCGCTGACGGAGCTGGCCCAGCGGCACGGTGTCTCCGCGTCGCAGCTCGCCCTCGCGTGGTTGTTGCGTCGGTCCCCGGTGATGCTGCCGATTCCCGGAACGTCGTCGGTGTCCCACCTCGAGGACAACGTCGCCGCCGCGAGCATCGAGCTGAGCGACGAGGAGTTCGCCGAACTCTCGGCCGTGGGCGTCTGACCCGAACCGTCAGCGCAGATCGGCGAGCAGGTGGCCGATCGCGACTCGGAGAGCGGCGGCTCGTTCCGCGATCGCCGACTGGGCGCGCACGTACTCGGCGCGTCCGGTCGGCGTCTCGACACGCACGGGGGAGTAGCCGTACGCCGTGAGGTCGTACGGGCTGGCCCGCATGTCGAGTTCACGCGCCGTCATCGACAGCGCGAAGCAGTCGAGCAGCAGTTCGGACGGCATCAACGGTCCGAGCTTCGCCACCCACTTGTACAGATCCATCGACGCATGCAGGCAGCCCGGCTGTTCGGTCAGCAGCCGGTGCTCCGGCGTCAACTCGATGGCGTTGCGGGGGAGGGCGTCCGGGGTGAAGAAGCGGAACGCGTCGTAGTGGGTGCAGCGCAACGGCATCGACTCCACCACCGCGTCGGTGCCGTCGTGACCGAGGCGGAGCGGCACGTCGTGACGCAGAGCCTCGTCCCCGCCGCGGTAGACCATCGCCCACTCGTGCAGACCGAAGCAGCCCAGCTGCGCGGGGCGGGTGGCCGTCCGGCCGATCAGGGTGCTCACGAAGTCGATCGCGGACGACCGCCGGTCGAGGAACTCGGACGACACCGTGACGCCGGATCGCCCGCCCACGGCGACGTTCACGTACCCGGTGCGTCCGGAATAGTCCTCGATACCCGCTCCGGTCAGCACCGACCCGTGTCCGGGGTGCCACCGGCGCAGATGACCGGGTTTCAGGCTGTAGTAGGTGAAGAGGAAATCGAGCACGGGATGCGGCTCGCCGACCGCGCGCCGCTCCAGATAGGCACCGATCATCTCGTCCACCCGCTCGCCGTGAGCGCGCCGTCGAGGATGCCACCGGTCCGGTCCGAGAACGACGAGATCGGTGTCCGACCCGACGGACGTCACGGCGCGTCGGGTCCGGGGACGACGTCCTCCACGAGGTGGGTGCCGTCGCGCACCGTGCCGACGAACTCCTCGACGAGGTCCTCGAGAGCGACGATGCCGATGGTGCCCTTACCCGTCTCCACGACGGCGCCGAGGTGACTGCGACGGCGGCGGAGACCGGCCAGCGCCTCGTCGAGAGGGGTGCGCGCGTCGATGATCGGCAGCAGCCGCACGTCCGAGCGCGGGATGATCGTCTCCGAGTCGGCCAGCGGGTCCGCCATCAGATCGAGGACGTCCTTGATGTGCAGGTATCCGATCATGCCGTCGGTCTCGTCGCGGACCGGATACCGTGAGAAACCGGTCTCGCGGACGGCCTCCTCGATCGCGCCCAGCGTGGGTCCCTTGGGTCCGCAGACCACCGTGCGGGCCTTGTCCAGCGGGATGAGGACCTCCCGCACGGTGCGGCCCGACGTCTCGAGAGCCTGCGTCAGCCGGCGGTGCTCCTCCTCGTCGATGAGTCCCTCGGAGCGGGACTCGCCGATCATGTCGGAGAGCTGGTCCGCCGACACCGACGAGTCCAGCTCGTCCTTCGGCTCGACGCGCAACAACCGCAGTGTGCCGTTGGCGCACAGGTTGTAGAACGAGATCAACGGCTTCGCGACGCGCAACCACCACAAGTGCACGGGCACCAGCAACATCGCCGTCGCTTCCGGTCCGGCGATCGCGATGTTCTTCGGCACCATCTCGCCGATGAGGATGTGCAGGATCACCACGATGCCCAGGGCGAGGGCGAACCCGATGGGGTGCAGCAGGGAGTCGGGTACGCCGAGCAGCTCGAACGGGCGCTCGATCAGGTGGGCCACGGCGGGTTCCGCCACGCGCCCGAGCAGGATCGAGCAGATGGTGATGCCGAGCTGCGCGGCCGCGAGCATCATCGACAGATTCTGACCGGCCTCGATGACCGTCTGAGCCCGCTTCTTGCCCTGCACCACCAGACTCTCGAGGCGGTCGCGGCGTGCAGAGATCAGCGAGAACTCGGCACCGACGAAGAAGGCGTTGAGGAGCAGGAGGACGACCGCGAGGCCGACGGCGAGTAGGTCACCCATCGAGGGCCTCCCGGTCGTGCTCGCGGACGGTCTCGGCGCGCAGGCGGGCGATCTCGTCCTCCGCGGCCGGGCGTACGAGGATCCGGTCGATCCGGCGCCCGTCCATCGCGTCCACGCGCGCGACCCAGCCGCCGTCGTCGGACTCGAGGTCGCCGCTCGGTGGCGGCAGGATGACCTGGTCGCCGGCGTCGGGGATGCGTTCGAACTGTGTCAGCACCAGGCCGCCGAGGGTGTCGTACTCGCCCTCGGGTGCCGCGTAGCCGGTGAACTCGGTGACCTCGTCGATGCGCAGGAGCCCGGAGCAGAGCCACCCGTCGGCGACGCGTTGGACGTCGACCTCGCGGGTGTCGTGCTCGTCGCGGACGTCTCCGACGATCTCCTCGATGAGGTCCTCCATGGTGACGATGCCCGCGGTGCCGCCGTACTCGTCCACCACGATGGCGACCTGCATGCCATCGGCGCGCACCCGTTCCATGACGGTGTCGCCGTCCAGGCTCGAGGGGACGTTGGGGACACGCTGCGCGAGGGAGCTGACCGTCGTTCCGGCGCGGCGCTCGGCGGGCACGGTGAACGCGTGCTTGATGTGGACGACGCCCACGGTGTCGTCGAGGTCGCCGTTGACGACGGGGAACCGCGAGAACCCGGTGCGGGCCGCCGTGTCGATGAGGTCGGCGACCGTGTCGTCCGCGGCGAGGGTCTCGATCTTCACGCGGGGGGTCATCAACTCCTCCGCCGTGCGCTCGCCGAACTGTAGCGAGCGGTCGACGAGGAGAGCGGTGCGCTGGTCGATGGAGCCGTGTTCCGCCGAGGAGCGCACCAGCGACCCGAGTTCCTGGGGCGAGCGCGCCGAACGCAGTTCCTCCGCCGGCTCGACGCCGAGGCGGCGGACCACCCAGTTCGCGGAACCGTTGAGGCCGTTGATGGCCCAGCGGAAGACGAGGGAGAAGCCCGCCTGCAGGCCGGCCGTCGCCCGCGCCACCTTCATCGGATTGGAGATGGCCATGTTCTTCGGCACCAGCTCGCCGAAGACCATCGATGCCGAGGTGGCGATGACGAGCGCCAGCACCAGCGACACGGCGCCGGCGAGCGAGTCGGACGCACCGAGCGCCGTGGCGGCCGGAGTGATGAACCGCGCCAGCACCGGTTCGGCGATGTAGCCGGTGATCAGCGTGGTGATGGTGATACCGAGCTGCGCGCCGGAGAGCTGGAACGACAGCGTCTTGTGGGCGTGCTGGACCTGGCGGGAGCGCATGTCACCGTCGCGCGCAGCCGCGTCGACGGTGCTGCGTTCGAGTGCGGTGAGGGAGAACTCCGCGGCGACGAAGATCGCCGTGCCCGCCGTCAGCGCGACGAAGCCCACGAGGGACAGGATCGGAACGAGAACGGTCACGAGGGACACACCTCGCTGCGACGCGACGTGGTCTCGGGGAAAGCGCCGGGTGAGCCCGGCGACCTAGAGGAGCCCTCCGGAGAGGGACCGCCGGACGACTCCCCGTCGGGGGAGGGGCGGTCTCGGGACGGTAGGTCCGGGGACGGAGTGCCGGACCCGGGGGTCGGCGTCGTCGTGGGTGCCTCGGGCACCGGTGTCCTTCCTGTCGTGTGGCGTTCGCGTGGAGGCGACGCCTGCGCCGCAGAATCGGCGCGTGTCACAGCAGTACCCGCTCGGGGGCGCCGCTATCGCACACATCGTATCGTCGCCGACCCGGAATCACCGAGTCGGCGACGTGAGCGCGAGTGCGGGCCGACGATCACCAGCCGGACGGGAGCGGGCGTCCCTCGGCGAAGCCTGCCGCCGACTGGATGCCCAGCACGGCATCCCGATGCAGCTCCTCCAGCGAGCGCGCACCGGCGTACGTGCAGGTGCTGCGCACACCCGCGCAGATGTGGTCGATGAGGTCCTCGACACCGGGCCGCTCCGGATCGAGGCGCATCCGCGAGCTGGAGATGCCTTCCTCGAACAGGCCCTTGCGTGCCTGGTCGAACGCGCTGTCCGCTGCCGTGCGCGCGGCCACGGCACGCTTCGACGCCATGCCGAAGCTCTCCTTGTAGGCAACCCCGGCTGCGTCGACGCGAAGATCGCCGGGCGACTCGTGGGTGCCGGCGAACCAGGATCCGATCATCACGTTGGAGGCACCGGCGGCGACGGCGAGCGCCACGTCGCGGGGATGCCGCACCCCGCCGTCGGCCCACACGTGCTTGCCCAGCTCACGTGCCGCAGTGGCGCACTCCTCGACGGCCGAGAACTGCGGGCGGCCCACGCCGGTCATCATGCGGGTGGTGCACATGGCGCCGGGGCCCACACCGACCTTGACGATGTCCGCGCCGGCTTCGATCAGGTCGCGGGTACCCGCTGCGGACACGACGTTGCCGGCGACCAGGGGCACGCCCAGATCGAGCGCCGCGACGACGGCCAGCGCATCGAGCATCTTCTGCTGGTGGCCGTGGGCGGTGTCGAGCACCAGGACGTCGGCGCCGGCCTCGACCAGGGCGGCTGCCTTCGCACCCACGTCACCGTTGATGCCGACGGCGGCGGCGATGCGCAGGCGCCCGTCGTCGTCGGTGGCGGGACGGTAGATGCCGGCGCGCAGCGCACCGGTGCGGGTGAGCACTCCTGCGAGTGCGCCGTCCGGCCCGGTCAGCACGGCGAGGTTCTCGTGCCGAGCCTCGAGCTGCTCGAAGATCTCGCGGGGACTCGTGTCCACGGAGGCCGTCACGAAGTCCTTGTCCATCACCGTCGAGAGGCGCGCGAAGCGATCGACGTCCGTGCACGCCGCCTCGGAGACGATGCCCACGGCCGCGTCGCCGTCCACGACCACGACGACGCCGTGGGCGCGCTTGGGCATGAGGGCGAGAGCGTCGGACACCGAGTCCTCGGGCGTCAGCACGACCGGGGTGTCCGCCACCAGGTTCCGGCTCTTGACGAAGGAGACCGTCTCGGCGACGGCCGCGGTCGGCAGGTCCTGCGGGATGACGACGATGCCGCCGCGACGCGCGACCGTCTCCGCCATCCGGCGGCCGGCCACGGCGGTCATGTTGGCGACGACGATGGGAATGGTGGTCCCGGAACCGTCGACACTCGCCAGATCGACGTCGAAACGAGACGTGACCGTCGTGTGGTTCGGGACGAGGAACACGTCGTCGTACGTCAGGTCGTAGGGCGGGCGCTGGTCGCGAAGGAAATGCACGGGACGCCAGCGTACGCGACCGACGGATATATCTTGCGGCGGCGACGTCGAGGGTGGGTCAGACGGCCGGGACGGCGTCGTCCGCGCGCCCCTGCTCGCGCGAGAGAACCACGGTGGTCACGATCATGACGATCACGGCGGAGGCGACCACCACTCCGCGCGGTCCGTCGAGGCGGAGCCGTTCGTCGAGCACCACGATGCCGAGGAACACCGCCGCCAGCGGCTCGCACACGGTCACCGCCGGCAGCGACGCCGCGAGCGGACCGGCCTGGAACGCGCGCTGCTGCAGGTAGAAGCCCGAGACTCCGGCGGCGATCAGCGCGTACGTCTGCCATGCGGTGAGGGCGCCGAGCAGATCGGATTCCACCAGGTCGGTGACGTACTTGGTGAACGCGACGGCGACGCCGAACAGCAGTCCACCGCCGATCCCGAGCAGCAGCGCCGCACGACCTGGCTCGCGCGTGAGCACACCGGCGACAGCGCCGACAAGGGCCACCGCCACCACGGCGGACAGCGGCAGCGCCCACACCGAGAGCGGCGCGTCGGCGGTGCCCTCGGTCGGGTCGCCGACCGCGACGAACGCCACCAGCGCGACCGTGAGGCCCGCGGCTGAGACCCAGGTGGCGCGCCGCATCCGCAGGCCGGAGTACTTCGCGGCGAGGGGGAGCGCGAACAGCAGCATGCTCACGAGCAATGGCTGCACCACGGACACCGATCCGACGGCCAGCGCCGCCACCTGCACCAGGTAACCGCTCAGGTCGCCGACCACCCCGGCCCACCATCGCGGGCTGCGCACGAGACCCGAGATCAACGAGTCCCCGTCCGCGACCGCCGACGCCGCCGTCTGCTGAGCGACGGCGGCGCAGGCGAAGAGAAATGCCGCGACGAGCGAGAGCCCGACCGCGAGCACGGACGAACTCACGGCGGTGGTCAGGCCTCGATCTCGGACCGGTCCTCACTCCACAGGGTGTGGAACTTGCCGTCGGCGTCGATGCGCTCGTACGTGTGTGCTCCGAAGAAGTCGCGCAGACCCTGCGTCAGCGCGGCGGGCAGACGTTCGGCGCGCAGTCCGTCGTAGTACGACAGGGCGGAGGCGAAGCCGGGCACCGGGATGCCGAGGAGTGTCGCGGTGGAGACGACACGACGCCAGCTGTCGACGGCGTTCTCGACGGCGTCACGGAAGTACGGCGCCAGCAACAGCGCGGGTAGTTCCGGGTTCTCGTCGTAGGCGTCCTTGATGCGGTTCAGGAACCGGGCCCGGATGATGCACCCGCCGCGCCAGATGGTGGCGAGATCGCCGGGGTGCAGATTCCAGTCGTACTCGGCCGAACCGGCGGCGATCTGATCGAAGCCCTGCGAGTAGGCGACGACCTTGGAGGCGTACAGGGCGGAACGGATGTCCTCGGTGAAGGTCTCGATGTCCTCGGGCTTCGCCGAGAGCGTTCCCGATGCCAGACCCTTGGACGCCTCGCGCTGGCCGCGCGCGCCCGAGAGCGCTCGGGCGAACACGGCCTCGGCGATGCCGGTGACGGGGACTCCGAGATCGAGCGCGGACTTGACGGTCCAGCGACCGGTGCCCTTCTGCTCGGCGGCGTCGACGATGACGTCGACCAAGGGCTTCCCGGTCTTCGCGTCCTTGTGAGCGAGCACCTGCGCGGTGATCTCGACGAGGTAGCTCTCGAGGTCGCCCTCGTTCCACTGCCGGAAGACGTCGGCGACCGCGTCCGGATCCATGCCCAGCGCGTCGCGCAGCAGGTTGTAGGCCTCACCGATGAGCTGCATGTCGGCGTACTCGATGCCGTTGTGCACCATCTTCACGAAGTGCCCGGACCCGTCGGGGCCGATGTGGGTGCAGCACGGGGTGCCGTCCACGTGCGCCGAGATCGACTCGAGCAGGGGCCCGACCGACTCGTACGACTTCGCGGGGCCACCGGGCATGATCGAGGGGCCGTTGAGTGCGCCCTCCTCGCCGCCGGAGATGCCGGCGCCGACGAAGAGAAGGCCGCGGTCCTTCAGCGAGGACTCGCGGCGGATGGTGTCCGTGTAGAGGGCGTTGCCGCCATCGATGATGATGTCGCCCTCGTCCATGACGCCGGCGAGTTCCTCGATGACCGCGTCCGTGGGATCGCCGGCCTTGACCATGATGACGACCTTGCGTGGCTTCTCGAGGCTGGCCACGAAGTCCTCGATGCTCTCCGACGCGACGAAGGTGCCGTCACTGCCGTGCGCGTCGAGCAGAGTCTGTGTCTTGGAGTAACTCCGGTTGTGCACCGCGACCACGTGTCCGTGGCGGGCGAAGTTCCGCGCCAGATTGGACCCCATGACAGCGAGGCCGGTGACACCGATCTGGGCGAGAGGTGAAGAATCCGAGGAAGTCATTCCCCCAGCTTTCCCTGCCCGGCCCCGACGCGAAAGTCGGGGCCGGACAAGGACGGGAGAGCTGTCAGTCGCGCGCGGTGCCCGCAGCACGGCTGCGGAACCCGCCGGTGCGCGAAGCCGTTGCGCCCGTGCGGTTCTCGTCGCGGCCCTTGTAGCCACCGCTGGACTCGCCGCCGCGGTAGCCGCCGGTGCGGTTCTCGTCGCGGCCCTTGTAGCCACCGCTGGACTCGCCGCCGCGGTACCCGCCGGTGCGGTTCTCGTCGCGACCCCGGTATCCGCCGGAGTCGCCGCCACGGTAGCCACCGGTGCGCGGGGATCCCGAGGCGCCGAAGCGCGAGGGGCCGCTGGGACGCTCGCGACGCGGTGCCTCACGCACCGGCTCGCCGGACGGAGCCTTGGCTCCGGTGATGGAACCGAGCTCCACCGAACCGGGGGAGACGTCCACCGAGGTGACCTTGACGCCGGCCTGACCGGTCAGCCGGCTGATGATGCGGCGCTGGTTGGGCAGCGCGATGGCGACGACGGTGCCCGCGGCACCGGCACGTGCCGTACGGCCGGCGCGGTGCATGTAGTCCTTGTGATCCGCGGGCGGATCGACGTGCACGACCAGGTCGATGCCGTCGACGTGGATGCCGCGTGCGGCGACGTCGGTGGCGACGAGCACGGGGGTGCGGCCGCTCTTGAAGCGGTCGAGCACGCGGGTGCGCTGGTTCTGGGCCTTGCCGCCGTGCAGCGACTCGGCGTGGATGCCGACGGCGCGCAGGCGATCGGTGATCCCGTCGCAGCCGAGCTTGGTGCGGGCGAACATGATGGTCCGGCCACCCTCGCGAGCGGCGATCTCGGACAGGACGATGTCCTTCTGTCCGCGGCCGACGTTGAGGATGTAGTGATCCATCGACTCGACGGCGGCCTTGCTGTCGCCGGTCGAGTGCTGGACGTGGTCGGCCAGGAACTGGCGGACCAACGACTGGACCTCGCGGTCGAGCGTGGCGGAGAACAGCATGCGCTGGCCACCGTTCGCGGTCTGTCCGAGGATGTCGCGCACCTCGGGCAGGAAGCCCATGTCGGCCATCTGGTCGGCCTCGTCGAGTGCGGTGATCTCCACTGCCTCGAGGACGCAGGTGCCCTGACGCAGGTGGTCGCCGAGGCGTCCGGGGGTGGCGACGAGAACGTCGACGCCGCGACGGAGCTGATCGGCCTGCCGACCGAAGGGGGTGCCGCCGACGGCCGGACGCACGCTCAGTCCGAGGACGGTGGCGTAGGACTGCAGTGAGTCGACGACCTGGAAGGCGAGCTCGCGGGTGGGGACCAGCACCAGTGCGCGAGGACGCTTCGCGGCGGGCTTGGTACCGGTCGACGCCAGGCGAGTGAGCATCGGCAGGCCGAAGGCGAGCGTCTTGCCCGATCCGGTCTGTGCGCGGCCGAGGACGTTACGTCCGGCGAGGGCGTCGAGGATGGCCATCTTCTGGATGGGCGAGGGAACGGTGATGCCGTTCTTGGCGAGCGCCGCGACGATGGTCGCGGGAAGTCCGAGGTCGGAGAACGTGGTCTCGGACGCCTCGGGAGTGCTGGTGGCAGAAGCAGAAACGGGGGTGGCGCTGGTCAACGCGGTGGTACCTCTCGGGGTTGCAGGCGCGTCGGTGCACAGCAACGATGAATCACCGCGCAGCGTGACGAGCCAGGGCACACATCACCTGGTCATCGATGCGCAAGCGGAGCTCGGGCGCAATGTGAGGTGTCTTGTCACCGGTACGACTCCGTGGCGTCCACGAGGGGACGGAGCGGAGCGACGGCGAAATTTGTGCCATATCGACAAACGGATGGTTCTGATGAACCACGGGTAACACTACGCGACGAGTGGTGCCGATGCCGACTCGTGTGAGCCAGTAGTCACGAACCGTGTCGCGCGAGGCGCGTCAGCTCGGTCAACCACGGCACGGCGACGTAGATGGTCGGCACCACGAGGATGGCTGCCGACGCGAGATAGGCGAGAGTGGCGACACCGGGGGTGGAGCCGGGAGTGGCCAACCGGCGTACCCGCACCAGCGTGCTCGGCCCACCCGCGGCCAGCGCTCCCCGCGGCGCCGACGACCCGGAGCAGGCCACGAGAGCGCGGGCGAGAGGACGAGGACCTGTGACGCGCACCGCGGAGTCGTCCGCGAGCAACTCGACCAGCAGCTGCACCGACCCCAGCGCGGACCGGCTGCGCACGACGTGCGGGAACGCCTGGTTGACGGCCATGAACGCCTCGAGAACGAGATCGTGCCGCGCGCGCAGGTGGGACCGCTCGTGGGTCAGGATGGCTGCCAGTTCGTCGTCGTCCAGGTTGGACAACGTGCCCTCGCTGACCACGACGCGTTGCCGCAGTCCGGGCAGGCAGTAGGCGATGGGGTCGAGACTCTCGAGGACCCGCACGTCGGTTCCGTGGGCACTGGTCTCGCCCGCACTGCGATCGAGGATGTCGACCAGCGTGCGGTGTCGCGCACGCCGTCGCCGGGTCTTGATCGCGACCAGCGACGTGGCCCAGACGAGCCGTGCGCCGATGACGAGGGTGATCGCGAGCACCGTCACGTAGAGGATCCACAGCGGGAGGCCGAGGGCGTCGATCTCGGCCGTGGGCGCCGTGGTGGGCCGGCCGTCCGGCCCGGGGACGAGTAGCTGGCTCGCGATCGCGAGCCCGGAACTGAAGGCCGACAGCACCGCGGCGAGTGCGATCGCCTGCCACAGCACGAGGGCGGCGCGCGGAGTCCGGTGTGGCCACGTCGCACGGGACAGCATCGCGGGAACCGGGCCCGTCAGGATCAACGCAAGTACCGCGAAGACCAGTGCTGTCGGTGCGTTCATGTCCTCACCGTCGTGTGGGAGGGAGTGTCGAGGGTCGAGAGGTCAGGCGTTGGAGGAACCGTCGTCCTGCGTCTCCAGTGCCGCGAGGGCCTCCCGGAGTGCGGCGGCCTCGTCGGCACCGACCCGACCCACGAAGTGGACCAGGGCCGCGGCGCGCCCGCCGGAGCGGTCGGCCTGCTGGAGGGCGTCGACCATGAGGCTGGCGACAAGCTCTTCGCGCCCATGTACCGGAGCGTACCGATGCGCGCGGTCGTCCCGCTGCTGGGTGACGAGCTTCTTCTTCGCCAGACGCTGAAGGACCGTCATGACCGTCGTGTAGGCGAGCTCACGCTTCGACGCCAGTGCCTCGTGGACCTGACGGACGGTCTGCGGCTCCGAACTCGACCACAAATGTTCCATCACTGCTCGTTCGAGATCGCCCAGGCCTGCCATTCGTCAGATGATACGGCCACTCCGACGCAAATGCGTACTACACGATGTAGCAGCGGGTCGTCGCACGTCGGCGCGCGTCCACCCGCGCGGAAACACGCGTCGAGAAGTGCTGCGAGGCTACTGTTACGCCGTGGCATTCGTCGACACGTCGTTGGTCAGTGGACCGGTCCCGATCGTCGTCACGGTCGTCGGAGTGCTCGGGCTCGTCTGGCTCGTGCTCGCACGGCGTCGGCGGCACCTCACCCGCGCGGTCCCGGTGGCCGTCGCGGTGGCGGCCGTCCTCACGGTGGCGGCGTGGTTCGGCATCGAGAAGATCTGGCGAGTCTTCCCCGATCCCGTCGAGACGTCGGTCTACGTCTGGGTCGGTCTCGGAGTCCTGGGCCTGTTCCTTCTCGTGCCGCGGATGCTGGCCGCGACGCGGTGGTGGACCCGCGTGGTGACCGTGATCGCGACGGTGGCCGTGGTCGCGACGTCCGCGCTGCAGGTCAACCTCGTCTTCGACGCCTACCCCACCGTCGGCACCGCCCTGGGGATCTCGTCCGTGCAGGAGGTGGACGTCGACGACGTCACCGGCCGCACCGCCGACCCGATCACCGGTACACCTCTCGCGAGCGTGTGGACCGCCCCCGCCGACATGCCGACCGGTGGTCGCATCCTGGACACGCCGATCCCGGGCACGGAGTCGGGTTTCTCCGCCCGGAACGCGAAGGTCTATCTGCCGCCCGCGTACTTCACCGCACGTCGCCCGCTGTTGCCCGTCCTCGTGCTGCTCGCCGGCCAACCCGGAGCGCCCGACGACTGGCTCACCGGCGGCCGGTTGGTCCAGACCATGGACGCCTACGCCGCCGATCACGCAGGTCTCGCACCCGTCGTGGTGGTGGCGGACGCGACCGGTTCCACCATCGCCAATCCGCTCTGCGTCGACTCTCCGCTCGGCAACGTGGCGTCCTATCTGGCGAAGGACGTGCCGGCATGGGTGAACGCGACCCTGCAGGTGGACACCGATCCGGCGCACTGGGCGATCGGCGGGCTCTCCTACGGCGGTACCTGCGCCATGCAGATGACCACCAACTACCCGCAGCTCTACCCGACCTTCCTCGTTCTCTCGGGCCAGCTCGAACCGACATTGGGTGACAAGCAGCGCACGCTGGACGCGGCGTTCGGCGGAAGCGAGGCCGCGTTCGAGGCCGTGAACCCGATGAACCTCATGGCCACACGTCAGTACCCCACCAGCGCCGGCGCCTTCGTCGTCGGTGCCAGTGACCCCGATTACCAGAACTCGGCGAAGCAGCTGTTCGCCGCCGCACAGAAAGCCGGAATGGACGTGCGTTATGCCGAGGTCCCGGGTGGACACAGTTACGAGACGTGGTCTGCGGGCCTGAAGTTGGAGCTGGACTGGCTCTGCACCCGGCTGGGGTCGACGTCGTGACCGATCCGTCCGCCGCAGGATCTCCCGCACCGGGTCCGGTCGCCCGTGCGCGGACCGACGTCGCCGCGTGGTGGGGACGAACCCGTCGCCAGGCCGCTCGGTTGGGGTCCACGATCGCCTATGGCGCCAAGGGGGCTCCGGTCAGCCTGGCGCTGCTGGCCGTCATGTGGGGGGGGCTCGTCGTGCTCTCCCTCACCACGCGCAGCTATCGCAGCTTCCTCGACCACCACACCGCGCTGGGCATCGTTCCGATCGAGAACCTGCGGCTCTGGACCCCCGTGACGTCGGGGCTCTTCGCCGTGGGGGTGGCCGCCTTCGTCGTCGCCACCGCGTTGTTCCTCGTCGTGGCCGCACCGATCGAGCACCGGATGGGTACCCGGCGTTTCGCGGTCGCCGTCCTGGTGACCCAGGTGGGCGGCTCGCTGCTGGGTCTCGCGCTGGCCGCTCTCGGGCAGCTGCTCGACGAGGGGTGGGGCTTCCAGCTCCATCTCGGTGTCACCTCGGGCCCCACGGCCTGGATCCTCGGCACGCTGATGGTGGCCAGCGCGAACATGGGAACGCTCTGGCGTCGGCGGGTGCGGGTGGGCCTCGTGGCGCTGACCGTCGTGATGGCCCTGTTCGGTGGCCATCTCGCAGACATCACCGCTCTCGGCTCGGTCGTGGTCGGCGCAGTGGCGGGACCGTTCATCGTCGGAAGGTCCTCTCGCGCGACCCATCTCGCCGGTACCCGCCGCGAGGGTCGGGTGCTCGTGGCCCTCATCGTCGCGGCGTCCGCGATCGGCCCGATGATCGCGGCCTTCTCGCCCAATGCGGTGGGCCCGTTCGCCGTCCTGCGCGAGTTGTTCCGCAGCCAGGAGTGGACGCTCGACGAGGTGAACCTGGTCTGTGGTGCAGATCCGGGGTCCACCGACTGCCGACGCGGGTTGCTCGATCTCCGACTCGGCGGCGTGGGACCGGTGCTGGCCAGCGTCATGCCCTCGGTCTATCTGCTGGTCCTCAGCGACGGACTGCGCCGCGGGCGTCGCTTCGCCTGGATCGGTGCGATGGTCTCGCAGGTCGTGCTCCTGGCCCTGGCGCTGGCCAACTACCTGATCCGCTTCGCCGATCTGGACAACGGCGACACGCTGTTCTACGGCGTCGCAGATCCGACGCTCTACCGCACCGCCGTTCCGTTCGTCGTCCCTCTGGCGGTCATGGCACTGCTGGTGATCACGCGCACGAACTTCGACGTGTCCGCGCCTGCCGGTACGTACACGCGCCTGTGGGCGACAGTGGTCGGAGCCGGCGCGGTTCTCGCCGTTCTCTACGTCGCGGTCGGCGCGCTGATCCGCTCCGGCTTCGACGGCAGCCCGGGAGTGCTGACGTTGCTCGGCGACTTCCCGCAGCGCCTCGTGCCCCCGGTTCTGCTGCAGTGGTTCGACCCGCCCTTCCTGCCGACGAGCTGGCTCGCCACCGTGCTCTACGAATGGACGGGCATCGTGTTCTGGGCGGTGCTGGTCGTCGCGACCGCGGGATCGTTCGTGAGACCGGCGTACGGCGTGGAGACCGACGCCACCGAGCGCGCTCGGGCGGTGCTGACGAGCAGCAGCGGCAGCGCCCTGTCCTGGATGACGACGTGGCGCGGCAACCGGTACTGGTTCTCGCCCGACGGTCACAGTTACGTCGCGTTCCGGGTGATCTCGGGCATCGCCCTCACCACCGGAGATCCGGTGGGTCCGCCCGCGGACCGGGAGGCGGCCATCGTCGGCTTCTCCGAGTACGCCGCCGAAAACGGATGGTCGCCCTGCTTCTACTCGGTCACGCCGGACGTCGCGGCCATCACCGGCGCTCTCGGCTGGGAGAGCATCCAGGTGGGGGAGGAGACCGTGCTCCCGCTGGCGGATCTCGCCTTCACGGGCAAGAAGTTCCAGGACGTCCGCACCGCGGTGAACCGGGCGAAGAAGGCCGGTGTCGAGGCCGAGTGGATCTCGTTCCCGACGGCGCCGCTGGCGATCACGGACCAGATCACCGCGATATCCGAGGAGTGGGTCGCCGACAAGGGCATGCCCGAGATGGGCTTCACGCTCGGTGGTCTGGACGAGGTCGACGATCCGCAGGTGCGGTGCCTCATCGCCGTGGACGAGCAGCGCACCGTGCACGGCATCACCTCGTGGATGCCGGTGTACCGCGACGGCGTCGTCGTGGGCTGGACACTGGACTTCATGCGCCGTCGATCCGAGGGCTTCCGGCCCGCGATGGAGTTCCTCATCGCGTCCGCCGCGCTGTCCCTGCAGGAGGAGGGCGCGCAGTTCCTCAGTCTGTCGGGAGCGCCGCTGGCGAAGGTGGGCGATCCGACCGAGGACACGGCGCAGACGTCGACACTCTCGGGGATGCTCGAGCGTCTTCTCGACGTCGTGGGCCGCACGCTCGAACCGGTCTACGGCTTCCGCTCGCTGCTGGCGTTCAAGTCGAAGTTCCAGCCGGTGTACGAGCCGATGTACATGACGTTCCCCGACCCGGCCGCGCTGCCGAGCATCGGCAACGCCATCGGGCGGGCCTACCTGCCGGACGTGTCCTTCGGTCAGAGTGTCCGGCTCGTGAAGACGATGATCGACCGCTGACCGTCAGGCCGGTCGGATGCCGGCGCCCGCCCGGACGTGGCGGGTGCCGATGGGCACGATCAGCGGACGATCGGAGACCGGGTCGTCGATGACAGCCGCGGACAGGCCGAAGACGTCGAAGAGCATCTTCTCGGAGATGACCTCGGACGGTGTGCCGCTGGCGACGATCGCTCCCTCGTGCATGACCACGAGACGGTCGCTGTAGCGGACGGCCAGGTTGAGGTCGTGCAGCACCATCACCACGGTCCGGCCCATCTCGTCGTGCATCCGGTCCACCAGGTCGAGGACCTCGATGGAGTGCGCGAGATCGAGGTAGGTGGTCGGCTCGTCGAGGAGCAGGACGTCGGTGCCCTGCGCCAGTGCCATGGAGATCCAGGCACGCTGGCGCTGTCCTCCCGAGAGCTGGTCCACGGGACGTTCGGCGAGATCCTCGATGCCGGTGAGCTTCAGCGCACGCGCCACCTCGGACTCGTCGTCGCGGGACCACTGCCGGATCCAGGACTGGTGGGGATGGCGGCCTCGTGCCACCAGGTCCGCCACGGTGAGCCCCTCCGGGGCGATCGGCGACTGCGGGAGCACCCCGAGAGTGCGCGCGACGTCGCGGGTCTTCATGTGGCCGATCGCCTTCCCGTCCAGCGTGACCTGGCCCTGGCGCGGGGACAGCAGGCGGCCGAGGGCACGCAGCAGCGTCGACTTGCCGCAGCCGTTGGGTCCGATGACCGTCGTGACGACGCCGGTGTGGATCTCGAGGTCGAGCCCCTCGATGATGATGCGGTCGCCGTAGCCGACCGAGATGTTCTCCGCGGCGAGACGGTGCGGAGGTGTGGCTCCGGTGGTCTCCGGATGCGCGTGCACGCTCATACTGTCGCCTTTCGGTTGACTCGGACCAGCAGATAGAGGAGGAACGGTCCGCCGAGGACGGACGTGACGATGCCGACGGGGAGCTCGACCGGCAGAATTGTGCGCGCCACCAGGTCGGAGCCCACCACGGTGACGGCGCCGGTGAGGGCCGAGGCGATCAGCGGAGGCTCGGCGCACCGCGTCAGGCGCAGAGCGATCTGCGGCGCGGCGAGGGCCACGAATCCGATCGGGCCGGCGACGCTGGTGGCGATGGCGGCCATCGCGACCGAGATGACCAGCAGGACGGCCTGGGACCGTTGCACGTCCACGCCCAGCGAGCGGGCGGTGTCCGGCCCGAGCCGCATGGCGGACAGTCGGAACGACATGATCACCGAGCCCGCACCGAGAAGGACCACGGCAGCGGTGACGGGCCAGACCTGCGACCACGTGGCGCCGGACAGCGTCCCGGTGAGCCACAGCTGGGCGCGGGTGACGTCGGTGATGTCGGCGTTGACCAACATCCAGCCGATCAGGGCGACCATCATGGCGTTGATCGCGATGCCCACGAGCACCAGCCGCATGCCCTGCACTCCGCCCCGCCACGACAGCAGGTACACCAGCGCCGCGGTGAGCAGCCCGCCGACGAGAGCGGCGAGGGTCACGCCGAGCGTGGCGAACAGGCCCACGGCCGTGCTCGTGCCGCTCAGGACGATCAGCGAGATGGCGGCGACGCTCGCGCCGGACGTGATGCCGAGGATGTCCGGGCTCGCGAGCGAGTTGCGGGTGATCGACTGCATCAACGCGCCGGAGACGGCGAGCGCGGCGCCGACGAGCGCGCCCGTGAGGGCACGCGGCAGGCGGAGGTCCATGACGACGAAACGCTCGATCCGCGAGCCGCCGCCCACCAGCACGTTCACGACGTCGGGGATCGACAGCGGGTAGTCGCCGCGCCCGACGTTCAGACAGAACACGAGGAACAGCACGATCGCGAGAGCGAGTACGACGAGCACCCGGGCGGGGCGGCGGACCGTGGACAGCGGGCCCAGGCGGAAGGCCGGGCGACCCGCCACCGACGGCGGAGCCGCGGAACGGACGGTCGGGTGCGCGGTCACAGCGACACCAACGTCCGACGGCGTACCAGGGCGATGAAGAACGGCGCGCCGATCAGCGCGAGCACGATGCCGACCTGCAGTTCACCGGGCCGCACGACGACGCGACCGATGACGTCGGCGAGTACGAGCAGGACACCGCCCAGCGCGCCGGCGAAGGGGAGCAGCCAGCGATAGTCCGGTCCGGTGATGGCACGCGCGATGTGGGGCACCACCAACCCGACGAAGGCCACGGGCCCACACGCAGCGGTCGCCGCGCCGGTCAGGAGCGTGATGGCCACGATGCCGACGACGCGCGTGAGGGTGATGTTGGTGCCCAGTGAGCGGGCGACGTCGTCACCGAGGCTGATCGTGTTGAGGGCGGGCGTGCCCGCGACGGCGATGATCAACCCGATGACGATGAACGGGAGCACCGTCCAGAAGATGTCCGGTCCGCGTCCGGCGACGGAACCGACGACCCAGAACCGGTAGCTGTCGAGGGTGGTCTGATCGAGCAGCACCACCGCGTTGGTCATGGCCTGCAGGAAGAACGCGATCGCGGCTCCCGCCAGGGCCAGGGACAGCGGGTTCGCCCGCGCCCCGCCCAGAGACGCGGTACCGAACACGACGATGCTGGCCGCGGCGGCGCCGGCGAAGGCGAACCACAGGTAGCCACCGGGAGAGGTGATACCGAAGAGGTAGATCGCCATGACGACGAAGAAGGCGGCACCGGCGTTGAGGCCGAGTAACCCGGCATCGGCGAGCGGATTGCGGGTGTGGCCCTGGATCAGGGCGCCGGCGACGCCGAGTGCGATGCCCACGACGAGTCCGAGGATCGTGCGGGGGAGGCGTAGCGACCGGACGATCACGTCGGTGTCGGTCCCGGTGGCGGAGAACAGCGCGTGGAAGATCTCGGCGAAGGTGAGCGGCCGCGCACCGACGGCCACGCTCATGAGCGTGACGAGCACGATGGCGGCGACGAGAATGATCAGTCCGGAGGTGCGCCGACGACGGGTCGCTGCCGAGGAGGTGTCCGGAGCGACCGGTTCGAAGTCCTCGGCGACCGCGACGGTGAGCCGGACCGTCTCGACACCGGGCCTGCGACGCAGCGCCAGAGCAGGTCGGACGCCCACGGCGTCACCGGTCTCGGCGTCTCTCAGTACCAGGGCGAACAGGGACTTGCCGACGCTCTGTCCGGCGCGACCGTCCCGGAAACCCCGGTTCCATACGAGCGCACCCGCCGCCGCGAGCACGGCGATGACGCCGAAGACCGCGCGGTCGACCTGGCCGCCGCCGTTGTCGTCGGCGAGTGATCGGACGACGACGAGGCCGAGCACGAGGGGAAGCAGGACGACACCGACGTCGACCGCAGCGGCTGCCGCGACGGTCACGCGGCCGGGCGCCCGCCGGTCTTCGTCGGCGATCGAGTAGTCGCGATCGGGACGGACCGTGGCGCCGGGCTCGGGGAGGTCGTTCGGGGAGGGGTGAGATGCGAGAGGTCCGGACGCGGTGTCGGTCACGCGGTCCTCCTCGATCGGTGTGGTGGTGTCTCTCATGGAAGGTTACGCAAGCCTAAGCAGTCGTGTGGCGGCGCGGTCTCGCGGTGATGCGAACCACACCCGGTTGTCTTCGGTGTATTGGTTAGGCTTACCTTATGGCTCGACCGGTCGCCTCGATCGGTCGGTGCGTGTCACCGTCCGGGCACCTGTAGACGAGGAGTTCCATCCGATGACAGTCACTGTCGACACCGTCGTCTCACCGCACGATCGTCGCGCCGCGGTGTCCACCGCCTTCCGGCACACCATGACCGCTCTGCGACACCTCGACCCGGAGGCCCCGCGCGTGTACGCCGTCGCGGACATGGCCGAACAGAGCAAGCGCCGTTGGTGGTCGTTCGCCACCGGGCTCGAGACGGGCCGCTTCGAGGCTCTGCTGCGCCGGTCGTCGCTCGACCATCCGGATCCGCGCCGAGCGGTGGACCAGGTGGCGGCCGCTCTCGTGCACGCGGTCGTGGGACGGTCGGCCGCGGCGTTCATCGGCTGCGGACGGGTGTGGGATCCCGGCCCCGAGAATCTCTGGATCCATCTCGACAGCGACGTGGGCATCGACTGGGCGGGTGTGCGAGACACGGCGCTGCGCTCGGTGTCCGGCTCGGGCGCGACTGCGGGAACGGTGGTCATGCCGTGCGACGAGGCGCTCGCCGCCTGGACCGCGCATCGCGCTGCTCGATCGCTCGAGGTCGCCGCGGCGGGGTTGTCCGCGCTCGGTCCTCTGGACGCCACGCAGATGAGCCGCATCGTGGGCGAGTCGGTGCTCGGCGCCTCGGCGCGAGTTCCGTTGCTGGGTGGCGTGTCTCGTGACGGTGGCTGGCGCAGGGGGCAGATGCTCCTCGACGCGTTCGTCGACGCGGGGTGGCGCGTTCGGTTGCGACGACCTGCGTGATTTAGGCAAGGCTATCCTGTATAGTCTGAGCCACACGAACTTCGGATCGTGCCGACGTCCTGAGGGCTGCAGCGACGTCGGCGTCCGTGCCCCGGCGGGCCTCGCGACACACTGCGAGGCCCGCCGCTTCGTCTCCGTCCACGTGATTCACTGAACGCCATGAGCGATGTGTCACCGTCGGTGTCGGACGAACTTCGAGAGCAGCTGGACAGCGGTTTCGGGAAGGTGCTGGGTCTGCAGTTCCGCGAACTGGGACCTGATCGGGTCACCGCGGAGTGGACCGTGCGCCCGGAACTCCTGCAGCCGTTCGGAATCGTGCACGGCGGCGTGCACTGCGCCGTCGTCGAGTCGCTGGCGAGCACGGCGGGCGCCCTGTGGTTGGGGGACCGCGGCCACGTCGTCGGGGTCAACAACACCACCGACTTCATCCGCGCGGCCCGCGAGGGCGTGCTCGCCGCCGAGGCACTGCCCGTGCACCGAGGGCGCACCCAGCAGATCTGGACCGTCACGATCACCGATGCCGCGAACCGTCTCATCGCCCGCGGCCAGGTGCGACTGCAGAACATCGAGGACACGGGGCGGATCGGCGCGTCCTGACGCGCGTCCGACGAGCGCGACGGCCGAGGTCGTGCCAGCATTGCCTGTCGCCGTCGTTCGCCGCGAAGGGAAGTGCCCCCCATGAGATTGTCTCCGCACGAGCAGGAGAGGTTGCTGCTCAGCTACGCCGCGGAACTGGCGCGTCGCCGGCAGCAGCGCGGACTCCGGTTGAACCATCCGGAGGCGATCGCGCTGATCACCGACCACCTGCTCGAGGGCGCCCGCGACGGGCGGTCCGTGGCGGAACTGATGTCGTCGGGCCGTGAGGTGCTGACCCGCGCCGACGTGATGGACGGCATCCCGGAGATGCTGCACGAGGTGCAGGTGGAGGCCACCTTCCCGGACGGCACCAAGCTCATCACCGTTCATGACCCGATCTCGTGAAGGAGTGCGCGTGATTCCCGGAGAGATCCTCACCGAGGACGGATCGATCGAGCTCAACGCCGGTCGTGCGTCGGTCACCCTCGACGTCGTGAACGACGGTGATCGGCCGGTGCAGGTGGGCAGTCATGTCCATCTGCCGCAGGCCAACGCCGCGCTGACGTTCGATCGCGTCGCCGCGCACGGGAAGCGCCTCGACATCCCGGCGGGCACTGCGGTGCGGTTCGAACCGGGTATCGCACAGGAGGTCGTGCTCGTCGACATCGGCGGTCTCCGCGAGGTCCACGGCATCTCCCTCACCCCGCCCGGCGCACTGGACGACACGACACCTCGGGACGGTCACTGATGGCGTACCTCGATCGTTCGCGCTACGCGGAGCTGTACGGACCCACGACGGGTGACCGGATCCGTCTCGCCGACACGGACCTGCTGATCGAGATCACCGAGGACCGCAGCGGTGGACCGGGTCTCGCCGGCGACGAGGCCGTGTTCGGCGGCGGCAAGGTGATCCGCGAGTCGATGGGACAGTCACGGGCCACGCGGGCCGACGGTGCGCCCGACACCGTCATCACCGGTGTGGTGGTGCTCGATCACTGGGGCGTGATCAAGGCCGACGTCGGGCTGCGTGACGGCCGGATCGTCGCGCTCGGCAAGGCCGGGAACCCGGACACCATGCCGGGAGTGCATCCCGGTCTCGTCATCGGGCCGTCCACCGAGATCATCGCCGGCAACGGCAAGATCCTGACCGCCGGCGCCATCGACTGCCACGTGCACCTCATCGCCCCCCAGCTCATGGAGGAGGCGCTCGGCGGGGGCATCACCACCATCATCGCCGGTGGCACCGGCCCGGCCGAGGGCACGAAGGCGACGACCGTGACCCCGGGTGCCTGGCATCTGGCGCGGATGCTCGAGGCCATGGACGGGTGGCCGCTGAACGTGGCGCTGCTGGGCAAGGGCAACACCGTCTCACCCGACGCGATGTGGGAGCAGTTACGTTCCGGCGCATCAGGATTCAAGCTGCACGAGGACTGGGGCTCGACCCCGGCCGCCATCGACGCGTGCCTGCGGGTCTGCGACGAGGCCGGGGTGCAGGCGGCGCTCCACTCGGACACGCTCAACGAGGCGGGCTTCGTCGAGGACACCCTCGGCGCGATCGCCGGTCGCGGCATCCACTCGTACCACACGGAGGGTGCGGGCGGCGGGCACGCGCCGGACATCATCACGGTCGCCTCGCAGCCCCACGTGCTCCCGAGTTCGACCAACCCGACTCGGCCGCACACGGTCAACACCCTCGACGAGCATCTGGACATGCTCATGGTCTGTCACCACCTGAGCCCGTCCATTCCCGAGGACCTCGCCTTCGCCGAGAGCCGCATCCGCCCCTCGACCATCGCGGCCGAGGATCTGTTGCACGACATGGGTGCCATCTCGATGATCGGCAGCGACTCGCAGGCCATGGGACGCATCGGCGAGGTGGTCATGCGCACGTGGCAGACGGCCCACGTGATGAAGAAGCGTCGTGGATTCCTCGCCGGTGACTACCGTGCCGACAACAACCGCGCGATGCGGTACGTCGCGAAATACACGATCTGCCCGGCCGTGGCGCACGGACTCGACGGCGAGGTCGGATCCGTCGAGCCCGGTAAGTTGGCCGACCTCGTGCTGTGGGAGCCGGCCTTCTTCGGTGTCCGACCGCATCTGGTGATCAAGGGCGGCATGATCGCGTGGGCCACCATGGGCGACGCCAACGCCTCGATTCCGACACCGCAGCCGGAACTGCCGCGACCGATGTTCGGTGCGGCACCCAGAGCGGCGGCCGCAACGTCCGTGCACTTCGTCGCGCCCCAGGCGCTCGACGACGGGCTGGCCGATCGCCTCGACGTCGCGCGTCGACTCGTTCCCGTCGGGAACGTCCGCGGCATCGGGAAGGCGCAGATGGTGAACAACGACGCGGTTCCCCGCATCGAGGTGGATCCGGACACCTTCACCGTCCGCATCGACGGCGACGTCTGGACCGAGCAGCCGGCGACGGAGTTGCCGATGGCGCAGCGGTACTTCCTGTTCTGATGACGGTTCCGCATTCCGGTGTCGGCCTCGCGACGTTGCTCACCCTCGCCGACTCCCGGCTCCCGATCGGTGGGCACGTGCACTCGGGGGGAGTCGAGGAGGCGATCGCCGAGGGACTCGTCCGGGACCTGCCGACTCTCGAGGCGTATCTGCTGCGGCGCATGCGCATCAGTGGCGCCGTGGCGGCGTCGATCGCTGCCGCCGTCGCCGCCGGTGTGCTGCCCGCTGATGCCGCCGATCGCGAGACCGACGCCCGCACGCCGTCGCCGGCGGCTCGCGCCGCGTCCCGCGCCCAGGGGAGGGGTCTGCGTCGCCTCGCCGAGACGGTGTGGCCGGACCACGACTGGACGGCGGTCGGACGCCGCCCGCACCTGCCCGTCGTGGCGGGAGTCGTCGGCGCCGTCACCGGTGCGGGACCGTACGAGACGGCGTCCGTGCAGATCTACACGGCCATGACGGGCGCCGCCATCGCGGCCCAGCGACTTCTCGCGCTGGACCCGGGCGCTGTGGCGGGGTGCACCGTGGCGCTCGCGGCCGAGTGCGACCGGATCGCGGCTTCCGTCGCCCGCACGCTCCCGGCTCTGTCCGACGAGTCGGATCCGCTGCTGGACCACCTGGGCGAACGTCACGTCCGACGTGAACGCCCCCTCTTCGTCTCCTGATCACCCCACAGAAAGAGAGAACACCCATGCCTCCGCATCTCATCGACGGCGAGCCCCACTCCCACGCCCTGGACCGGCCCAAGCGCGTCCGTACCCCCGGAGAGGCGCTGCGCGTGGGGATCGGCGGTCCCGTCGGATCGGGCAAGACCGCACTGGTGGCGGCGTTGTGTCGCCAGCTGCGCGAAGAACTGTCGCTGGCCGTGCTGACCAACGACATCTACACGACGGAGGACGCCGACTTCCTGCGCCGTCACGCAGTTCTGCCGGACGAGCGCATCACGGCCGTACAGACCGGCGGCTGCCCGCACACGGCGATCCGCGACGACATCACGGCGAATCTCGACGCCATCGACGATCTGGTCGAGGCCAATCCGCCGCTCGATCTGATCCTCGTCGAGTCGGGCGGCGACAACCTCACCGCGACCTTCTCGTCCGGGCTCATCGATGTGCAGATCTTCGTCGTGGACGTCGCCGGCGGCGACAAGGTGCCGCGCAAGGGCGGTCCCGGCGTGACGTTCTCGGATCTGCTCGTGATCAACAAGACAGATCTCGCGCCCATGGTGGGTGCCGACCTCACGGTCATGGAGAACGACGCGGTGCGGGTGCGCGAGGGTCGTCCCACCGCTCTGATCTCGCTCACGGAGGATCCTGCCGCGACGTTGGTGCTCACCTGGGTGCGAGAGCAGCTCGCTGCCGTCGCCGCCTGACGTGACGACGCCCGGCGCCCTGCGCTCGACGGTGCTCGTCGTCGCGTCGCGGAGCAGGTCACCGCGCATCGAGGCGGTGGGTGGGCTCGCCGTACGCCGGACCGGAGTCGACCGCGTCCACCTCGTCGGCTCGGCCGCGACCCCGCTGGGTGGGGACACCATCGACGTCCGAATCGTGGTCGAGGCGGGGGCGCGGCTGCACGTGTGCAGTGTCGCCGCCTCGGTGGCGTTGCCCGGGCGCTCGACCGACGTGTCGCACGCGTCGTGGACCGTGGAGGTCGAGGACGGTGCCGAGGTGATCGTGGACCCGGAGCCCACCATCGTCGCCGGATCGGCGGACCATCGATCGTCGCTGTCGCTGCATCTCGGCGACCGGGTACGCGCCGCCGTGCGCGAACGGATCCAGATCGGCCGCAGCGGCGAAGTGGACGGTCGATGGTCGGGCGTCTTCCGGGTGGACGGCGTGGCCGGTCCGGTGCTCCGCCACCGACTCGACCTGGGTAGGGGCGCCGCAGGGCACGACGCGCTGTTCGCGCCGACCGCGTCGATCAGTACGTTGACCTGGCCGGAGTGTCTGGCGGAGAGCCCCTCCGGGGACACCGTGACGGGTCTGGAGACGACGATGCCGATGGCCGGCGGCGGAACGTTGTCCACCTGGCTCGGCCATCGGCTCCCGGTCACCCGGTCGGTCGCTGCGCTCTCGGCGCGGGGAGATCAGCCCGCGCGCTTGGCCTCCGCAGTCTCCGCCGCTCCGTCGTTCGCGGACGGTTCCTCGCCCTGACGCTCCGCCGGCGTGGGTGAGGCACCGGAGGCGGCCCGCTTCTCCGTGCTGTCGAGCTGCTTGCTCTGTTCCGCTGCGTCGGCCGTGGCACCGGACTCGCGGTCCGCCGCTTTCGAGGTCGCCTCGACCGTGCGGGTGGGGATTGCCACTCCGTCGACGCGGTTCTCCTGCTCGAGCGTGTGGAGTTGCTCGATCGCGAGGCGCGCGAACACCTGCTGTTCGGTGGACGCCATCTGCGCCCGACCCTTGCCCAGGAAGGTGACGAACCAGGAGATCACCGTCGTCAGACGGTTGCGGTATCCCACCTGGTAAAAGAGGTGGAGTCCGAGCCATGCGACCCAGGCGATGAATCCGCCGAACTCCAGCTTGCCGACCTTGCACACGGCGCTGAATCGCGACACGGTGGCCATCGATCCCTTGTCGAAGTACGAGAACGGCTTGCGCTCGGTCGGGTTCTGTCCGTCGAGTGACGCCTTGATCTGCTTCACCGCGTACTTGGCGCCCTGGATCGCGCCCTGTGCCATCCCCGGGACGTCCTTGACGGACATCATGTCGCCGACCACGAACACGTTGGGGTGTCCCTTGATGGTCAGATCCGGTTCCACCACGACGCGGCCCGCGCGGTCGACCTCGGTGCCGTCGGACTGGTCGGCGAGCTGCTTGCCCAGCGGGCTGGCCTGCACGCCGGCGGACCAGACCTTGCACTGCGCCTCGATGCGGCGTTCGGTGCCGTCCTTGTCCTTGACGGTGAGACCGTCGTTGTCGACGCCGGTGACCATCGCGTTGAGCTGGATGTCGACGCCGAGCTTGGTGAGGCGCTTCGCGGCCTTCTCGCCGAGCTTCTTGCCCATCGGGGGGAGCACGGCGGGCGCGGCGTCGAGCAGCACCACCTTCGCGTCCTTGGCGTCGATGTTGCGGAAGGCTCCGTCGAGCGTGCGCGTCGCGAGCTCGGAGATCTGGCCCGCGAGCTCGACGCCGGTGGGTCCGGCGCCGACCACGACGAACGTCATCAGGCGCTCACGCTCGGCCGGATCGGTGGACAGCTCGGCCTGCTCGAACGCGCCGAGGATGCGTCCGCGCAGTTCCAGGGCGTCGTCGATCGTCTTCATGCCGGGTGCGAACTCGGCGAAGTGATCGTTGCCGAAGTAGGACTGCTGCGCGCCCGCGGCCACGATGAGGCTGTCGAACGGCGTGACGGTCTCGCGCTCGAGCAGCCGCGAGGTGACGGTCTTGTTCGTCAGGTCGATGGTCTCGACGTCACCCATCAGCACCTCGGCGTTCTTCTGCTTGCGCAGGATGACGCGGGTCGCGGGGGCGATCTCGCCGACCGAGAGGATGCCCGTGGCCACCTGGTAGAGCAGTGGCTGGAACAGGTGGTGGGTGGTACGCGCGATGAGCGTGACGTCCACATCGGCTCGCTTGAGGGCCTGTGTGCCGAAGAGGCCACCAAAGCCGGAACCGATGACGACGACGCGGTGGCGCTTCTTCTCGTTCGTCTCGACGCTCATGTATCCGCTCCTAGATGTCTATGCGTTCTGAGCTCAACGGTAGTCTCCCCACCCCCGCGCGTCTCCGCGAGGCCGTCGTCAGGGGACGAGGACGTACTTGCCGCGCGGGTGGTGTGTCTGCAGTTCGCGGTGGGCGGTGGCCGCCTCCGCGAGGGGAAACGTCCCGGCCAGCGTCACGGTGATCACCGATCCGGCCAGCTCGAGCAGAGGCATACGCGCCTCCTTGCGCCGTGCGGCGCTCTCGTTGTTCCCGCCGCCCGCGGACCGGAAACCCTCGTCGGCTGCCCGACCGAAGGCAGTGATGGTCACGATGCGCGTCCGGTCCTGCACCACCGCCAGGGACACGTCGATTGCCTCGTCGGTGCCGGCCGTGTCCAGCGCGGCATCCACCCCGTCGGGCGCCGCGGTGCGTACCCGGTCGAGCAGGCCGTCGCCGTACGCGACCGCGACGGCGCCGAGGGCGCGCACCGCCTCGAGGTTGCGGGGATTCGCGGTGCCGATCACCTGTGCTCCGCGGTGCAGGGCGAGCTGGACCACCTGCGAGCCGACGGCGCCGGACGCTCCGTGGACCAGGACGCAGTCACCCTCGCCGATGCTCGCCAGTTCCGCCATGTCGTACGCGGTGGCCGCGGTGAGGGAGTACCCGGCGGCTTCCTCCTAACCGAGCGCTCGCGGTTTCGGCAGCACCGCGTCGGCATCGACGAGCAGGCGATCGGCGTACGCACCGTCTGCCAGGACGATCACCTCGTCGCCGACCCGCACGGGACCTGCCGGCCCGACGGCGTCGGGCCCCACCGCGGACACCACGCCCGATGCCTCGCTGCCGAGGTGCAGCGGGAGTGTGCCTTCGTCCGTCCCGAAGGCGCCGCTGTAGAGCTTGTGGTCGAACGGATCGACGCCCGCGGCGCGGACCTCCACGACGACCTGGCCGGCACCGGGTTCGTCGACCACCTCGTCGTGGATCGCCAGGACGTCGGGGCCGCCGAAGGCCGTGGCCACCACGGTGCGTGTCGTTCTCGGACCAGTCATGTCAGCACCAACGGTGCCCGGTGTTCCGAATGTTCCCCGGGAGCGCCCCGCGTCGGCGGAGTGCTGATCCGACCATCGAGGAGAACCATCGTGCAGTTGGCAGTCCACTATCCCTACTTCACCCTTCCGGGTGGCCCCGCGGCCACGGCGGGACTGCTCTCCGACTCCGCACGCGCTGCGGAGGACGGCGGGTGCACGCTGTTCACGCTCATGGACCACTGGTTCCAGATGGAGAACCTGGCGACCGCGCAGGACCCCATGCTCGAGGGCTACACCTCGCTGGGCTTTCTCGCGGGCCGGACCGAGAGCATTCGCCTGGGCCTGCTGGTCACGGGCGTGACCTATCGGCATCCGGGGCTCCTGGCGAAGACGGTGACGACCCTGGACGTACTCTCCGGCGGTCGGGCGATGCTCGGCATCGGCGCGGCCTGGTACGAGCGCGAGCACCGTGGCCTCGGCGTGCCGTTCCCGGCGATGGCCGAGCGCTTCGAGCGCTTGGAGGAGGCGTTGCGCATCTGCACGCAGATGTGGAGCGACGACGACGGACCGTTCGAGGGCACGCACTACTCGCTGGCCGAGACGCTCTGTGAGCCGCGACCGCTGCAGAGTCCGGGCCCGCCCATCATGGTCGGCGGGTCGGGGGAGAAGAAGACACTCGCGTTCGTCGCGCGGTACGCCTCCCTGTGCAACCTCTTCGCGCCCGACCAGGAGACGGTGGCGCACAAGCTCGACGTGCTGCGCGGTCACTGCGAGCGCGAGAACCGCGACTACGCGGAGATCGAGAAGACCATCATCACCTCGCTCGACCCGGTGGCCGACGAGTCCGGCTTCATCCGGGAGATGGAAGGGTTCGCCGCGCTCGGAGTCGACACCGTGTGCGTGAGCCCCCAGGGACAGGACCCGGTGACCTGGACCCGGTCCGCCACCGCATCCGTGGTCGACACACTCGCAGGATTGGAGAACTGACATGGACCTCGCGGGCAAGCACTTCCTGGTGACCGGCGCGTCCGGCGCTCTCGGATCGCGCATCACTCGCCGCCTGCTCGACGCCGGCGCCACCGTCACCGCGTCCGGCCGTTCGGAACAGACGCTGGCCGGTGTCGACCTGGGCAGCGCGCACCTCGTGGCGTCGGACCTGACCCACCCCGCGGCCCCGGCCGACCTGATCGCGGCGGCCAAGAGCCACACCGGGACGCTCGACGGCGTCGTCATCGCCTCGGGCGTGGTGGCGTTCGGACCCGCGGCCGAGGTGGACGACGACACCGTCGACGACCTGCTGCTGGTGGATCTGCTGGCGCCACTGCGGCTGGTGCGATCGGCGCTCACCGAGGTGGCGGCCGGGGGCGTCGTCGTCAGCATCAGTGGGGTGATCGCGGAGAAGCCCGTCGGCGGGATGGCGGCGTACTGCGCGGCGAAGGCCGGCATCAGCGCGTTCGTCGAGGCGGCTCGACCGGAAGCGCGTCGGCGGAAAGTGCGCGTCGTGGACGTTCGTCCGCCGCACACCGAGACCGGTCTGGCCGGGCGCGCGATCGCGGGCACGGCGCCCACCATGCCCGACGGTCTCGATCCGGACGCTGTCGCGGACCGGATCGTCAAGGCCATCGCGGACGACGAGAAGGATCTGGCGTCGACCGACTTCAGTTGAGTCGGGTCAGAGCGCGCCGCGGCGGACGGTGGTGGGCGTCGCGTTCCACCACCGTCGGCACGCACGAGTGAAGGCGGACTGCTCGGACAGTCCCACCGCGGCCGCGATCTGACTCATCGGCAGCGACGTCGTCGTGAGGTACCGATGGGCCTCCGTGCGGCGCACCTCGTCGACGATCGCCGCGAACGACGTTCCCTCCCCGGCCAATCGGCGTTGCAACGTCCGCGGGTGCAGGTTCAGCAGATGTGCGGCACCGTCGATGTGCGGTGGGGTGGTGCCGAGGGACTGCTGCAGGATGGTGCGCACTCGCGGCGCCACCTCGGTGGTGGGTCCGGCGCCCTGCCGAGCGAGGAAGGCCAGGGCCAGCCGTTTGAGGTTCGAATCCCCGCCGTGCAGCGGTCGGTTCTGGAGTGTGGCAGGAACCCGGAGGACGGCGGCGGGACGGCCGACGCTGACCGCGACGCCGAAGAAGTTCTCGTAGACCGACACCGGAGCCGCCGGCACGTAGGGGAGCTCGACCGAGCGGAGTCCGTACGACCCGCCGACCAGTGCGATGGTCGCGCGGTGGAGGAACCCGAGGCCCATGTCGGTGCCCTGGACCGGCGCGACGACCCCGGGCTTCGTTCCGTACCGCAGCGCGACGATTCCCGGCGTCCCGTACGGGTCCGGTTCGGCCCGCAGGCTGAGTGACTGGGCGTGGATGAACAGGTAGTGCTCGGTGCACTCGAGTGCCTCGCCCACGGTCGAGGAGTTCTGGATCGCGAGTGCGAGCGGCCCGAGCATGCCGAGATCCTGGCGCCGTGCGATCCGCAACCCCAGATCGGGGCACGCCAGCTCCGCCGCGGCGATCTCGAGAACCGCGGCCATGGCGACGTCCTCGACGAGGAGATCGTCGGCGTCGAGCGCGTCCACGGGCAGCCCCGCCGCGACGGCGTACGCCTCGGCGTCCCCGCCCAGTTCGGCCACGGTCGCGCGGAAGCCGCGGAGACCGGCGGAGCGGATGGCGGGCACAGCGCTCACCCTGGGTCAGCTGTCGTCTGAAGTCAACTAGTTGTCGTGTGAAGTCAAGCCATCGGATGGCGGCGCGAGGACACTGGAGTCATGACGTCCACCACCGATCGACTCGACTCGTCCCCGACCGACACCACCCTCGAGCATCTCGACGTGATCGTCGTCGGCGCCGGGCTCTCCGGCGTCGGTGCGGGCTACCGCCTGTCGACGGAGCACCCCGGCAAGTCGTGGGCCATCCTCGAGGCGCGGTCCTCGATGGGCGGCACCTGGGATCTGTTCCGCTACCCGGGTGTGCGCTCGGACTCCGACATGTACACGCTCGGATACCAGTTCAAGCCGTGGCGCGAGGCGAAGTCCATCGCCGACGGGCACTCGATTCTGTCGTACATCAAGGAGACCGCTTCGGAGTTCGGGATCGACGAGCACATCCGGTACGGGACCCGCGTCGTCGGCGCAGATTTCTCCACCGCGGAGGCTCGCTGGACCCTGACTCTCGACGTGACCGACGAGTCGGGCACCTCGCAGCAGCAGATCACCTGCGGCTTCCTGTACTGCTGCTCGGGCTACTACGACTACGCCAAGGGCTACAACCCCGACATCCCGGGACTCGACACGTTCGAGGGCACCGTGGTGCATCCCCAGTTCTGGCCCGACGATCTGGACTACGCCGGCAAGAACGTCGTCGTGATCGGCAGTGGCGCCACCGCGGTGACTCTCGTGCCGTCGATGGCGCGCGACGCCGGTCACGTCACGATGCTGCAGCGTTCACCCACCTGGATCAGCGCGGTCCCCGGACGGGACAAGCAGGCGGACAAGATCCGTGATCTTCTCCCGGCAGGTTTGGCGCACAGCGTGATCCGCGTCAAGAACATTCTGTTCAGCACCGGTTTCTACCAGTTCTGTCGGCGTCGTCCGCAGGCGGCACGGCGGCTCCTCACCAATCTCTCGACCAAGATCCTGGGCGACGAGAAGCTGGTGGCCGAGCACTTCACGCCCGAGTACAACCCCTGGGATCAGCGACTGTGCGCCGTCCCCGATGCCGATCTGTTCAAGGCGATGAAGAAGGGGAAGGCGTCGGTCGTCACCGACCGCATCGCCTCCGTGCGCCCCGACGGCATCGACCTGCAATCGGGCGCCTCGTTGCCCGCCGACGTCATCGTCACCGCGACGGGGCTGCAGTTGCTCGCCTTCGGCGGCATCGAGCCCAAGGTGGACGGCGTGACCGTCGAGCTGTCGAAGCAGTTCGTGTGGCAGGGCGCCATGATGACGGGTGTCCCCAACTTCGCCATCTGCATCGGCTACACCAACGCGTCGTGGACTCTGCGCGCCGATCTGACGTCGCGTCTCGTGTGCCGCGTGCTCGGCTACATGGACGACAAGGACTTCGCGTCCATCGTCCCGCAGCCCGACGGACCGCTCGAGGAGCGTCCGCTGCTGGACCTGCAGTCCGGCTACGTCCAGCGCTCGATCGACGCCTTTCCCCGGCAGGGCGATCACGGCCCGTGGCTGGTGCGTCAGAACTACATCCTCGACTCCATCACCACGCTGCGGGGCGACCTCGGCAAGACCCTTTCGGGCACGCCGCGTCGGTCGGTGCGACGCGCCGCCGGAGTCGCCTGACGCGCAACGCAGAAGACCACCCATCGTCAACTTGGGGTTGACGGTGGGCGGTCGTCACCCTACGGTTGACGCATGACCGATACCGACCCCGCGCCCGGCGTGCGCCTCGACGATCTGATCGTCGCCGTCTCTCGCACCGATACCGACCCCCTGATCCAGCTCTCGCGAGCCGTCGTCGCCGCCGAGCGACTCGGCGACGTGGCCGACCATCTCGTCGGACACTTCGTCGACCAGGCTCGTCGGTCCGGGGCGTCCTGGACCGACATCGGCCGCAGTATGGGAGTGAGCAAACAGGCCGTGCAGAAGAAGTTCGTGGCCAGGCCGCACGCCGACGAGGCGTTGAACGCGAGCCAGGGTTTCGCTCGTTTCACCGAGCGTGCGAAGAACATCGTGGTGGCGGCGCAGACCGAGGCCCGAGCGCAACGAGCATCGTCGATCACTCCCGACCATCTGGTGATCGGACTGGTGCACGACCCCGACTCGTTCGGCACCCGTCTGCTCGCGACGCAGTCGGTGACGCCCGACGACGTACGCGCCGCCGTCGCGGCACGAGGTTCGTCGGCGGGGGAGCACGGTGACCCGCCGGCACTCGTTCCGTTCGACGCTGCGACGGCGAAGATTCTGGAACTGACGTTCCGCGAGGCGCTACGCCTCGGCCACGACTACGTCGGCACCGAACACGTGCTCCTCGCGCTGCTGGAGTTCGAGAACGGGACGGGGTTGCTCAGTGGTCTGGGCGTGACGAGGGACCGGGTGGAGACCGACCTCGCTGCCGCTCTCGATCTGTCCTGAGAGCGGCAGCGCGTCCGTCACATGCCGCGGCGCATCACGGCGTAGTAGGCGGAGGGGAACACGCGGGCGAGGATGTCGACGGTGTGGGCACTCGCTGCGATGAGGACCCGGCCCTTGCGCTTCTCGACCCCGTCGAGGATGTGGAGTGCCGCCTTGTCCGCGGGATAGGTGAGCAGTTTGGCGAAGGTGGCCTTGCCGTCCGCGATCTCCTTGTCCGTCGCGCCCGCGGCCGAACCGGCGGTCTCGGCGATGCGGGTCTTGATGCCGCCGGGGTGCACCGACGTCACGCCGATGGTCGGCGCCAATTCGTGGCGCAGGCACTCGGTGAACCCGCGGATGGCGAACTTCGACGACGAGTAGGCGGACTGCCCCGGAGGCGCCACGATGCCGAACAAGCTCGACACATTGACGATGTGCGCGCCCGTGGATCGACGCATGGTCGGCAGCAGGCGACGGGTGATGTCCACCGGCGCATGGAAGTTGATGGTCATCACCGAGTCGAAGTCCTTGGCGGTGAGTTGCTCGAACGAGCCGCCGAACGCGATACCGGCGTTGTTGATCAGCAGGTCGATGCGCTCGTGCCGCTCGATCACACCGTCGATGACCACGCCGAGCGCGTCGAGGTCGGAGAGGTCCGCGACGACCGCGTCGACACTGCGTGCCGGTGAGGCGGACTCGATGGCGCGTGCGACGTCGGCGAGCCGATCGGCGTCCCGGTCGAGCAGGATCAGATCGGTGCCCCGTCGCGCGAGTTCGTGGGCCATCTGCTCACCCATGCCACTGGCGGCGCCGGTGACGAGCGCGGTGGCGCCGGGAAAGCGGAAGGGGGGCAAGGACGACATGAGAACTCCTGAGCTCGGCGGTACCAACGTCTCGATCATCGCGGACGATGGGCCGTCGTTCTTGACTTCAGGCGACACCACCGTCGATCGCCCGTTTCGAGGCGGTCGAATCGCTACGGTGCACCGGTGACGCCTGACTCGACCGCTCCGCTCGCGTCCGGATCCGTGACGGTCCGCGCCGCTGCCGAGAACGTGTACGCCATCCTGACCGATCTCGACCGGCTCGCCGATCTGGCGGACGAGACGCACTCGATGCGGTGGGTGGGGAGCTCCGGCGCCCGTCCCGGTGCGTCCTTCGTCGGTCGGAACCGCAACGGTCTGCACCGGTGGTCGACCACGTGCACCGTGACCGTGGCCGACCCCGGATCGGCCTTTGCCTTCGACGTGCACTACGGCCCGTTCTCGCTGCCGATCGCGCACTGGCGCTACGACATCGACAGCGGTGGCGACGGCGGTGAGACCACGGTGACCGAGCGGATGTGGGACCGGCGGCCCCGGTGGTTCGTGGGTGTCGGCGGACTGGCGACGGGTGTCCGCGACCGCGCCACCGTCAACGGTGACCACATCGCGGCCACCCTCGAACGGCTCCGGCAGACCGTCGACGGTCCCGCGGATTCGTAGGGTGCGAGTGCGGGCACACTGGACGGCATGACTGGACACGCGACGATCGGCATCTGGACCGGAACGCTCGACGGGGTCTCCGCCTCCGCGGTTCCCGACGTGGTGGGGGAGGTGGAGTCGCAGGGCTGGCACTCGCTGTGGTTCGGCGAGGCCTACGGACGCGAGGCGCTCACCGCCGCGCAGATGTACCTCGGAGCGTCGTCGTCGCTGATCGTCGGTACCGGGATCGCGAGCATCTACGCCCGCGACGCAGTAGCGACCGCGTCGGCGGCCCGCACCCTGCACGCCGTCTCGGGTGGTCGGTTCGTACTGGGCCTCGGGGTGTCGCATGCTCCGCTGGTCGAACGCATGCGCGGGCACAATTACGGCAAGCCCGTCGCCGCGATGCGGGAGTACCTCGACGCACTCGACAACGCACCCGCGGCAGTGGCGGGGGAGGAGCAGAACCCGCCACGACTGCTGGCGGCGCTGGGTCCGAAGATGCTCGAGCTGTCCCGCGATCGCACCGCGGGGGCGCATCCCTACCTCGTCACACCGGAGCACACGGCGATGGCCCGCGAGATCCTCGATGCCGGGGACGGCGAGAAGCGACCGGAACTGGTCGTGGAGCAGGCGGCGGTGGTGGACCCGGTCGCCGACACCGACGCGGAGGTGTGGGCCAAACGCGCGCACGCGCATCTGAACATCTACACCGGGCTGCCCAACTACCGGAACAACTGGGAGCGTCTGGGTTTCGGGCAGGACGACTTCGTCCGCGGCGGTAGCGAGAAGCTCGCCGAGGCGATGGTGACGCGGGGACTGGACGCGACCGTGGCCCGAGTGCGCGAGCACATCGAGGCCGGAGCGACCAGTGTCGTCGTCCAGGTCCTCGGATCCGCGATGAACGTTCCGCCGGTGGACGACTGGCGTCGACTGGGTGAGGCCCTCGAGCTCTCCCGGTGAGCTGAGGGTAGCCTTACCGCAAGCCTGCTCCATCAGTCGTCCCCGAAAGGTTCTTCATGCGCGTCTCCGTCGGTGTGTCCGTCGCGGCCACCGTTCTTCTGCTCGGAACGGCGGCGTGCAGCTCGTCGGACACGGACTCGGCGCCGGCTGCGGACGCGTCGGGAGCCTTCCCGGCCGAGGTCACCGACAAGTTCGGGACCGTGACGGTCGAGGGTGCGCCGGAGCGTCTGGTGACCGCCGGGTACAACGACCAGGACTTCGCGCTCGCTCTCGGTGTCACACCCGTGGCCACCCGTGGGTTCACCGGATACGACTACACCACCCGCCCGTGGGCTCAGCAGCAGCTGAACGGTGCCACGATCCCCGAGGTGGGAAGCGACACACTCGATCTGGAGGGTGTCGCGGCCGCGGAGCCCGACCTCATCATGGCGACATACGCCTATCTCGACGAGCCCGAGTACCAGCAGCTCGGACAGATCGCCACGACGGTCGGCGACGTCCCCGGCTCGGACGGGTCGGAGACCCCGTCGTGGCGAGATCAGTTGGCTGCGTACGGAACCGCCCTGGGCAAGACGGCCGAGGCAGAGACCGTGCGGGACGAGGTCGACGCGACGTTCGTAGACGCCACGACCCAGAACCCGTCCTTCGCCGGCCGCACGGCTGCGGTCGCGCTCTACCTCGACGGCACCTTCTACATCCTCGACGGCGGGGACCCGCGGAACCGGTTCTTCACCGACCTGGGTTTCGCGACGCCCGAGACCACCGGAACGGTGAGCCCCGAGCGCTACGACCTGCTCGATCAGCAGACGCTCGTGCTGCTCGGCGTCACCCCCGAGGACGTCGCCGGTGATCCGCTGCTACAGAGCCTGAACGTGGTGAAGGAGGACCGCACCGTCTACGTCGGCGAGTTCGGAACCACCGTGCCGGCCGCTCTCGGGTTCGCCAGCCCCCTCAGCCTTCCCTACGCGGTGGACGCGCTCGTTCCGGTGCTCGCACGGGCGACGGACGACGATCCGGCCACCCGCGTCGGCACCGTCGAGGGCTGATCGGTCCTGCGCACGGGTCGGAAGGTTAGTGTGACCCGACGACAGGGGTAACCGTGGGTATGAGCATCGAGCAGTACGACAGGGACGGGGGCGGCCCACCGCAGGCCGAGCACTGGTCCGAAGGCCCGGTCACCACCCCGGAGCGGGACCCGTTCTACGTCGCACCCGACGGTTTCGAGCGTGCCGCGTGCGGCGACGTCCTGCGCACCAGGCCCGTGCGCATCGGCGTGTTCGGTCGGGTGCGGCAGCGCGTGCAGGCCTGGCAGCTGCTGTATCGCACCGAGGACCTCGAGCGCGTGCCGCGCGTGAGTGTCACCACGGTCCTGCTGCCCGCCGGAGCCCTCCCGGACGCGACGCGTCCACTCCTGTCGTATCAGTGCGCCATCGACGCCGTCTCCGGTCGATCGTTCCCCTCCTACGCGCTCCGGCTCGGGTCACGCGCGCGCGGCACGGTGCCGCAGTACGAGTTCCTGCTCGTCCTGCACGCCCTGCGTCTGGGTTGGGCGGTCTCGATCCCGGATCACGAAGGAGCCGAAGGGCATTGGGGCGCGCCGCTCGAGCCCGGGTACTGCACTCTCGACGCCGTTCGGGCCGCGCTCTCATTCGACGAGCTGGGTCTCGACACGACCACACCGGTCGGACTGTGGGGATATTCGGGTGGCGGGCTCGCGTCGTCCTGGGCGGCGGAGGCCGCGGGGGAGTACGCGCCCGAGATCGATGTCGTCGGAGCCGTTCTCGGGTCGCCGGTGGGTGATCCGGCGTCGGCGTTCTTCCGATTGAACGCCACCCGCTACGCCGCGCTGCCGACTCTCGTCATCGAGGGTCTGCGGCGTACCTACCCGGCCCTGGACGTGGTGATGCAGGAGTTCGTCACCGAGGAGGGTCTCGAGCTGCTGGCGTCGACGAACAAGATGACCACGATGCAGGCCATCATCGCGCTTCGCGGATTCGACCTCGACGCCTACTCGACCATTCCCATCGCCGACGTCATGGCTCGTCCGGAGATGGTGACGATCTTCGAGGAAATTCAGCCGGGCCGCTCGGCGCCCGGATTCCCGTTGCTCGTCCTGCAGGCGACGCACGATCAGATCATCGCCGTGGACGACGTCGACGGGCAGGTGACGCGCTACCGAGACGCGGGTGCCGAGGTCGAGTACGTGCGCGATCGCACGAGCGAGCACATCACGCTGCTGCCGCTGTCGGTCCCGCTGACGCTCCGATGGCTCGACGACCGATTCGCCGGGCGTCGACCGGGACCCGCGGCCACCAGGACCGTCGTCTCGGTGGCGGCGTCATGGCGCAGTGCCGCGGGCTATCTGGCCATGGCGGGCTCGGCGGCGAGAGCGCTGACCGGCCTGCCCATCTCCGTCCGCCGCACCCGACGCTGAGACGACACCACCCCCGCACCGAGTAATCGGTGCGGGGGTGGTGTGGTGTTCGGTGACGAGATCAGGCCAGTTCGAAGCGATCCAGCATCATGACCTTGTCCCACGCGGCGACGAAGTCCTGGACGAACTTGTCCTTCGCGTCGTCGCAGGCGTACACCTCGGCGATGGCGCGCAGCTCGGAGTTCGAGCCGAAGACCAGGTCGTTACGGGTGCCCGTCCACTTCGTCTCACCGGTGGCGGCATCCTTGGCCTCGTAGATGCCGTCCTCGGACGTCGGAACCCACTCGGTGCCCATGTCGAGGAGATTCACGAAGAAGTCGTTGGTCAGGGTGCCGACCTTGTCGGTCAGAACGCCGTGCGACGAGTTCTGGTAGTTGGCACCGAGAACGCGCAGACCACCGACGAGGACGGTCAGCTCGGGTGCGCTGAGGGACAACAGGTTCGCCCGGTCGACGAGGGAGTACTCCGCCGGCAGCTTCTGGCCCTTGCCGAGGAAGTTACGGAAGCCGTCGGCCTTCAGCTCGAGGTCGGAGAACGAGTCGACGTCCGTCTGCTCCTGCGTGGTGTCCATGCGGCCCGGGGTGAACGGAACGCTGACGCCCGATGCCTTCTCGAGCGCCGCGACGCCGCCGAGGACGACGAGGTCGGCGAACGAGACCGTTCCGGAGAACGACTCCTGGATGCCCTCGAGCACGCGAATGACCTGTGCCAACTCGTCGGGCTCGTTGACCTCCCAGCCGGCCTGCGGCTGCAGGCGCAGACGTCCACCGTTGGCGCCACCGCGCTTGTCGCTGACGCGGAAGGACGACGCTGCGGCCCACGCGGTCGAGATGAGCTGCTCGGTGCTCAGTCCGGAATCCAGGATCGTGGACTTGAGCTCGGCGATCTCTGCGTCACCGATCAGCTCGTGGTCGACGGCCGGGATCGGGTCCTGCCACAGCAGGGTCTCCGACGGCACCTCGGGTCCGAGGTACCGGGTGACGGGTCCCATGTCGCGGTGGGTGAGCTTGAACCACGCCTTCTGGAACTCTTCTGCGAGCTCTTCGGGGTGGTCGAGCCAGCGACGGGTGATCTGCTCGTAGATCGGGTCGACGCGCATCGCGATGTCCGAGGTGAGCATCGACGGGTGGCGACGCTTGGTCGGGTCCGCGGGGTCGGGGACCAGGTCCGCGCCCTCACCGTTCTTCGGACGCCACTGGTGTGCGCCACCGGGGCTCTTGTAGAGCTCCCACTCGAAGCCGTAGAGGGTCTCGAGGAAGGTGTTGTCCCACTGCGTCGGGGTCGGGGTCCAGATGACCTCGAGGCCACTCGTGATCGCGTCTGCGCCGACACCGCTCTGGAAGCTGTTCTTCCAGCCGAGGCCCATCTGCTCGATCGGGGCGCCCTCGGGCTCGGCACCGATGTGCGCATCGGGGTCGGCGGCACCGTGGGTCTTGCCGAAGGTGTGTCCGCCGACGGCCAGTGCTGCGGTCTCGACGTCGTTCATGGCCATGCGGCCGAAGGTCTCGCGGATGTCCAGTGCGGACTGCACGGGATCCGGGTTGCCGTTCGGGCCTTCGGGATTGACGTAGATCAGACCCATCTGCACGGCGGCCAGCGGGTTCTCGAGGCTCGTGCGATCACCGTCGTAGCGCTCGTCACCCAGCCAGGTCTGCTCGGGGCCCCAGTAGACGTCCTCGTCCGGCTCCCAGGCGTCGACGCGACCGCCGGCGTAGCCGTAGGTCGGCAGTCCCATGGACTCGATGGCGACGTTGCCGGTGAGGACGATGAGGTCGGCCCAGGAGAGCTTGCGGCCGTACTTCTGCTTCACGGGCCAGATCAGGCGACGGGCCTTGTCCAGGCTCGCGTTGTCCGGCCAACTGTTCAGCGGTGCGAAACGCTGCATGCCGGCTCCGGCCCCGCCGCGTCCGTCCTGCTTGCGGTACGTGCCGGCAGCGTGCCACGCCATGCGGATGAAGAAGGGGCCGTAGTGGCCGAAGTCCGCGGGCCACCAGGGCTGCGAGTTCGTCATGACGGCTTCGATGTCGCGCTTGACCTCGGCGAGATCGAGCGAGTTGAACTCGGCCGCATAGTCGTAGTCGGCGCCCATCGGATCACCGACGGCGGGGTTCTTCTTCAAGATCTTGAGGTTCAGTGCCTTGGGCCACCACTCGTGGTTGCTGCCACCCTCGACCGGCATCGGCATCTTGTCGTGCATGACAGGGCAGCCGCCGGAGGCGTCCTGCGGCTGGTCCTGGTTCATCTCTTTTTCGCGTGTTGTGTGGTCCTCGGACACGAGTTTCCCTCCAAGAGAAGATGAATGAACTGATTCGCGGGGCGCCTTCACGCCTCGAGATCAGGGGCTGACGCTGGTGGAGCAGTTCTCGCACAGGCCCCAGTAGATGACCTCTGCCTCGTCGACGACGAAACCACGAGCCTCCGACGGAGTGAGGCACGGAGCCTCGCCGACGGCGCATTCCACGTCGGCGATGGTGCCGCACGCGCGGCACACGACATGGTGGTGATTGTCGCCGATTCTGCTCTCGTACCGCGAGACCGAACCGGACGGCTGGATGCGCCGTACCAGTCCCGCGGTGGTGAGAGCGTGGAGCACGTCGTACACGGCCTGGCGGGAGACATCGGGCAGGGTGGCCCGAACAGCTCCGTAGACGGTGTCGGTGTCGGCGTGCGGATGTTCGTGCACCGCGTCGAGCACCGCCAGACGGGGGCGGGTGACTCGGAGCGCGGCACCACGCAGCATCTCCGGGTAGTTCGACGATGGGCTCACGTCGAACAGTATGCACGACTTTTCTGGAATGAGTCAGGAAACGGGGCGCGAACACCGGCCGAACGGCGTGTCGTCCGGCCCCCGCCGGGGCATGATGCGAGGCGACATCCATCGCTCGCAAGGGGTACGTAGATGACCGCGTTCCAGACCGTCGCCAACGCCGCGAACCAGGTCGTTCGACCGCTGATGCGAGTGCCTGTGCTGTCCGCCGTTCTCGGGCGCGGTCTGGCCACCATCACCTACACCGGCCGACGGTCGGGCCGGACGATCTCGCTGCCCGTCTCCTACCGGCGGTCGGGCGACACGGTGACCGTGATGGTCGCGGCACCGAGCCAGAAAGCCTGGTGGCGCAACTTCCATCCCGATCCCGCCCCGGTGACCGTCGACATCGCGGGAGATCAGCATCGGGGCAGCGCACAGGCGGTGGTCTCCGACAAGGGTGGTGTGCGTGTGGTGATCACGCTCGACAGCTGATCGTCGGGAGTCTGCTGGGGCGCCCGGCTCGATGCTCAGCTGACGGAGAGGACCTTGATCGCGAAGATCAGAGAGTCGCCCTGCTGGATGCCGGCGCGCGGCTGACCGTTGGGGTAACCGTCCGCGGACGTCACGGCGACGCCGATGGTGGAGCCGACGGTCTGACCGGCGATGGCCTTCTGGAAGCCCGCCACGACGCCGTCGAGCGGGAATTCGACCGGGGCGCCGCGCTGGTAGCTGCTGTCGAAGGTGGACCCGTCGCGACCGTTGACGCCCATGTAGCAGACGGAGACCGTCGCATCACGAGCGACGACGGGGCCGTCGCCGGCCTGCAGGGTCTGCACCTGTGTCTCCGCGACGCTGAAGGGGGCCTCGACGGTCACCAGGGGAGCGGCGTCGTCGGTGGATCCGGTCACCGCGATGCTGCCGGTGTCACCGTCGAGGTTCCACTCGGCGGCGGCACCCGACTCGGGCTCGGCCGTGGGGCAGGACTCCGCAGCCGCAGCGGCGGCCGAGGACGACGCGCCACTGGTCGAGGTGCCGGCAGATGTCGTGTCGGCATCGGAACTGCATCCGGACAGCACCAGGACGAGAGACGCGGACGAGGCCAGCAGGACACCGAGGGTACGAGAAGAGTTCACGCCGGACACGCTACAGCCCGATGCTCGACGCAACCGATGACTTTCGGCCCCAACGGCGGTCGTAGTGTTCGAGGGCCACTGGCCACCATCACCACGAGAGGGTTCTCCCATGCGCACGTTGATCGTCACCGCGTTCGTCTCGCTCGACGGCGTGATGGAGGCGCCGGGTGGAGAGCCCGGGTACCGGAACGCAGGCTGGACCTTCACGGACATCGAGTTCGACGAGGCCGCGTACGAGATCAAGGGGCGGGAGCAGGGGGAGGCCGCCGCGCTGCTGCTCGGTCGCCGGTCCTACGAGGCGTTCGCGCCCGTGTGGCCGACGATGGAGGACTTCGCCGGATACAACGCCATGCCGCGGTACGTGGTCTCGACGACGCTCGACGGTGATGATTCGCGTTGGCCCGCAACGGTTCTTCGATCACTCGACGACGTCGCCGCGCTGAAGGAGACCGAGGGTGGACCGATCCTCGTGCACGGGAGCGCGACGCTGGGACGTGCGTTGGCCGACGCCGGACTGGTGGACAGGTACCACCTGCTGGTGTTCCCGTTGCTGCTCGGCGCCGGACTGCGCCTGTTCAGCGACTCGGACAAGGACGCCACGGTGCTGACGCTCGTCGAGCACGAGGTCTACGGCAACGGTGTCCAGAAACAGGTGTTCGATGTGCGCCGCTGACTGGGAAACGTCATGCGGACACTGAGATTCGCGATGAACGCGAGTGTGGACGGTTACGTCGCGGCGCCCGATGGCGTCCTCGGCTGGAGCGTGCCGAGCGACGAGGCGTTCCAGTGGTGGTCCGACCGCGTCGACTCGACGGGACTCACGCTCTACGGGCGGAGGCTGTGGGAGTCGATGAACGCGCACTGGCCGACGGCCGATCGGCAGCCAGGGGCGACACCCGCACATGTCGCGTACGCCCGTCGGTGGCGCGACATGCCCAAGGTGGTGTTCTCGTCCACCCTGGACGCGGTGGAGGGCAACGCGCGGCTCGTCACAGGTGACGCCGTGGCGGAGATCGTCCGGCTGAAGGCCGGCGACGGTGGGCCGATGGACATCGGCGGCGCCACACTGGCCGCGGCGGCGATGCGGGCCGGGCTGATCGACGAGTACGTGATCATGACGCACCCCGTTCTAGTGGGCGCCGGTACGCCATTCTTCACGGCGCTCGACGAGTGGGCGGGTCTGGAGTTGGTGGAGACGCGGACGTTCTCGGGTGGACTGCACCTGGCGAGGTACCTGGTGCGGTAGGGGCGGGAGATTCACAATAGTTGACATAATGTCGATTATCGGCACAAACTGATATCACCTGAACACCGTGCCGATACCACCTGAACACCGTGCCTGAGCGTCCACAACTCGACCGAATCGACGGGATCCCGTCGATCGACCCGACTTGTGGACACCCGCGCACGGCGACCGACGTACCGTCGGTCGACGAAGTCCTTCCTGTGCCGCACAGGTCGTGAGCACGGAAGGCGAAGATCGTGACCACAGAACGACGCGTACTGATCACCGGGGCCAGCATCGCCGGACCGACCCTCGCGTACTGGCTCGCCAGGTCGGCTCACGCCGTGACGGTCGTCGAGCGTGCTCCGTCGCCTCGGCTCGGCGGGCAGAACATCGACATTCGTGGTCCCGGCCGCGAGGTCGTGCGCCGCATGGGTCTGGAGGACGCTCTCTTCGCCGCGACCACGACGGAACAGGGCACGCGGTTCGTCGATCGACGGGGTGTGACGATCGCGGCGTTCCCGGCCGGTACGGCGGACAGCGGCGGCGCGACGGCCGAGCTGGAGATCCTGCGCGGCGAACTCGCGCGAATCCTCGTCGACGCGTCGGGACCGGACGTCGAGTACCGCTACGGCGACCGCGTCGTGGGCTGCGTTCAGGACGCTCAGGGTGTCGACGTGACGTTCGAGCGCGGCGCTCCCGAGCGCTACGACCTCGTGGTGTTCGCCGACGGAGTGCGGTCCGGGAGCCGGGAGATCGTCTTTCCCGGTGAGGCCGTCACGCGAGATCTCGGGCTCTACACCGCCTACGGGGTGCTCCCCCGCACCCCGGACGACGATGCATGGTGGCGCTGGTACAACGCGACCGGCGGACGTGTGGCCGGCTTGCGCCCGGACAACCAGGGCACCACGCGCTTCAGCCTGTCCTGGTCGTCGGGGCCGACGGGCCTCGAACGGGCAGGGCAGTCGGAGGTCGTCGCCGCCCTTCGGACGACGTTCGCCGGCGCCGGCTGGGAGACTCCCCGCATCCTGGAGTCGCTCGATTCCGCCTCGGAGCTGTACGTCGACCGTCTCGCTCAGGTTCGCGCCCCACGGTGGTCGTCGGGCCGCGTGGCGATGGTGGGCGATGCGGCCTGGTGCGCGACTCCGGTGAGTGGGATGGGCACGACACTGGCGATCGCCGGTGCCTACGTACTGGCGGCCGAACTCGCCCGCACCGACGATCACCGGGCCGCGTTCACGGCGTGGGACGCGCGGATGCGGCCCTTCGTCGACACGGCGCAGTCTCTGCCACCGGGAACGCCGAGGCTGGCGCACCCGAAGACGGCAGTGGGGCTCGTGGTCTTCAATTCGGCTGTGCGACTGGCCGGTTCGGCGCCGGTGCGAGCGCTGGCCGGCAGGTTCGGCGGCTCGGACGACGCGAATCTCGATCTGAGCGACTACCGCTGACGCTGCTGGATGCTCAGGAACGGCGCAGGAGCCCGTGCAGTGCGCGCATGCAGAGATCATGCACCTCGTCGGCCGAGATCGACTGCCGGTCCACCCAGTCCACGCACACGGCGCGAACGAACGACACCCACCCGGCCACGGCGACCCGAGTCACCTCGTCCGCGCCCTCGTCGGGCCCCAGAGCCGCGAGGATCCGCTGCTGCTGCGTCTCGAACTCCGCCGTGAGGATCGCCTGGATACCGACGTCGCCCGACATCGTCCCCCGATTGATGGCCCGCAGTCCGTGAGCGTGATCGGTGGAGTAGCGGATGTACGCGCGCAGTCCAGCGGACACCTGGTGCTCGACGGGCAGCGTGGTGTCGGGGGCCGTGATCTCGACCATCCGGGCGGATTCGAGTCGGATGATGTCGGCGAAGAAATCTCTCTTGGACGGAAAGTAGTGGTACATCAGCCCACGCGAGACGCCGGCCAGATCGGCGACCTCCTCGATCCACACCTCGTCGTAGGGCCGTTCCGCGAACAGTCGTGACCCGATCTCGAGCAACTGGTGCCGACGCTGATCGGGCGACAGGCGTCTGCGGGGCGTGGTCATGACCTGCGCCATGCTACGGGACTCGTCGTGATACTTGACACGCGTTCAGTAGGGCGTACCGTCCGCTGTTGTATCCCGGTTCAGTACGCCGGCCACCCACGCGAAAGGGTCCGACCGTGGTCACCACGATCTCGTCCACTTCTCCGCTTCCCCATCCCCCTCGACGGCTCCCGGTGCTGGGCGACGTGCTGGGCGTCCACGCGAGCACCCCGGTGCAGGATTCGGTGGCGCTGGCCGCGCAGCTGGGCCCCATCTTCGAGCGGGTGGTCCTGGGGCGCCGGTTCGTGATCGTCTCGGGCGCCGATCTCGTGGAGGAACTCAGCGACGAGTCGCGGTTCGTCAAGCACGTGGCACCCGCGGTCGCCGGACTGCGCTCGATCGGCGGAGACGGACTGTTCACGGCGTACTCGCACGAACCGAACTGGCGCAAGGCCCACGATCTGCTCCGGCCGGCGTTCACGCAGTCGGCCATGCGGAGCTACCACGACATCATGGTGAACGTCGCCGGACAGCTGGTGTCGCACTGGTCGTCCCGTGATCGGGTCGACGTCTCCTCGGACATGACCAAGTTGACCCTCGAGACCATCGGCCGCACCGGGTTCAGTTACAGCTTCGACTCGTTCACCCGCGCCGAGACGCACCCGTTCGTCCGCGCCGAGACGCACCCGTTCGTCCGCGCGATGGTGCGGACCCTGCAGCACAACCAGCGCCGCGCCCTGCTGCCGCTTCCTGTCGTCGGCGATCTGGTGTTCCGGCGTCGCGAACGGCGGAACGACGCAGACAAGGCTTTCATGGCCGGGCTGCTCGACGACATCGTGCGGGCCCGCCGGGACGGCGAGACGAGCGGCGACGGCGATCTGCTGGACATCATGCTCGAGGCGGCACGCGACGGCGATCCCAACGCGCTGGACGAGGTGAACATCCGGCATCAGATCGTCACCTTCCTCATCGCCGGGCACGAGACCACCTCCGGCTCACTGTCATTCGCCCTGTACTACCTGTCGAGGCATCCCGAGATGTGGGCTCGGGCGCGTGCCGAAGTGGACGAGGTGTGGGGCGCGGACACGCCGTCCTTCGAGCAGGTGGCGAAGTTGCGCTTCGTCCGACGGGTGCTCGACGAGGGACTGCGCCTGTGGCCGACGGCCCCCGGTTACGCGCGGGAGGCACGCCACGACACGACGGTCGGCGGGCGTTCCATGGCCGCGGGAGACTGGGTTCTGGTGCTGATCCCCGGTCTGCATCGCGATCCCGTCTGGGGGCCGGATCCCGAGGTGTTCGACCCGGACCGCTTCCTGTCGGCGAACGTGCGGGCCAGGCCACCGCACGCCTACAAGCCGTTCGGGACGGGCGAGCGTGCCTGCATCGGGCGCCAGTTCGCCCTCCACGAGTCGCTACTGGTGCTCGGCACGATCCTCCAGACCTTCGACGTCGCTCCCGATCCGGCCTACGAGCTCGCCATCGAGGAACGCCTCACTCTCATGCCGGCCGGGTTCGAGCTCGAGGTGGCTCGGCGCGACCGCAGCTGACGCAGAGTTCCCGCACACTGGTCCCATGCGATCGAGCGGCAAGATCATGGAGGCCACCCTCGAGGTGATCGCGGAGCACGGTTTCGACGGCGTCACCATCGCGGGAGTGTCCGCCGCCGCCGGGGTCTCCCGCCAGACCGTGTACTCCATCTTCGGCACACGCGAGGTGTTGGTGACCCGCACGATGGAGCATTTGGCGGTCGAGGTCATGACCGAGATCCGGTCGCGCCTCGACGGCCCGGAGACCGTGCGCGACTACGTCGTGGAGATGGTGATCGGCGGTCGGCGGGCGGTGCGCGACATTCCCGCGATGGGAGCGCTGCTGCGGTTGGACGGCATCAACCCGGTGCTGCATCCCGATGTCGTCCAGCACGCCATTCCCGTCGTGCGAGATCTGCTGTCCCCGCTGACCGCACTCGACCCTCGGGTCGCGGAGGTGTTGGACGACATCGTCCTCATCACCACTCGTCTCGGACTGTCCGTCGTGCTGTTCGACGATCCGTCCATCGCGGACGACGACGACCTCCGCGCCTTCCTCCTGCGGTGGCTCCCGGCGTCGATGACCGTGCCGCCGGGGTGACCGGCTTCACCTCGCGACCTTGACACCTGACGCTGGGACTGTCTAACTTCAGGGCGCCTGCCGGGGGGTCCGCGCAGCGGGAAGGAAGTCGATGGCTCTGTCACGCAGTCTGGTCGTGGGAGCGGTGCTCGTGGCGTTGGTCGGTGTCGCAGCCGCACCCGCCCACGCAGCCCCCGGTGACGACTTCTACTCCCCACCGACGGAGGTCGCGGGTGCGCCGGGCACGGTGCTCCGCACCGAGCCGATGTCGCTCTTCCTCGCCGCGCCCGGAGTGGACGGTCGCTATCCGGCCACCGCGCAGCGCGTCATGTACACCTCGCGGACCGAGAACGACGAGCCCGTCGCGGTGACCGGAACGTTCATCGACTCGGCCGTTCCCTGGCGCGGCGCCGGTCCCCGACCCACCGTCGTGGTCGCTCCGGGAACGGTGGGGCAGGGCGACCAGTGCGCGCCGTCGCGGGCGTTCCCGCTCGGGCTGAATCTCACGACGGACCCGCTGTCACTCTCGGCGAACCAGGAACTCGTGTCGTCGACGCTCTGGGGGTCGATGGGCGCACGCGTCTTCGTGACCGACTACATCGGTCTCGGCACGCCGGGGTTGCACACGTATGTCAACCGGCCGGAGGAGGCGCACGCGGTGCTCGACGGCGCGCGAGCGGCGAACGCGCTGGCGGGCGATCCCGACTCCCCCATCGGTCTGTGGGGCTATTCGCAGGGCGGCGGTGCCACCGCCGCCGCGGCCGAGTCGGCGGCGAGTTACGCACCGGAGTTGAACATCAAGGGCACCTGGGCGGGCGCACCGACGGCAGACCTGCTCGACGTGCTGAACACGGTGGACGGCACTCTCATCGGCGGCGTCATCGGGTACGCACTGAACGGAGTTCTCGAACGCAACCCGTCGCTGCGCTCACGGGTCGAGGAGCGTGTGTCCGACCACGGCAAGGCGGTTCTGAGCGACCTCTCCACCGAGTGCATCGCCGACACCATCCTGAAGTATCCGTTCCTGCGCACCGAGACGCTGACGAAGGACGGGCTGTCGATGTCCGAGAACCTGCGGTCCGTTCCGGAGGCCGGTCCCATCTTCGACAAGTTGCGCACCGGCACCCTGCGGCCGTCGGCCCCGGTGTTCATCACCAGCGGCATCAACGACGACACGGTGCCGTACGAGCAGGCGCGGACGTTGGCGGAGGAGTGGTGCGGCCAGGGTGCGTCGGTGACGTTCCGGTCGAACCCGCTGCCGCCGATCCTGCCGGGTGCGGTGCTGCCCAACCACTTCGGTCCGCAGATCATCGACGGCTACGGCGGTGCGGCCGCGGCGTACCTGATGGACAGGTTCGCCGACGTCCCCACCGCTGGATGCGACATCGCCTGACGACCGGTTCGGGTCACCGACCACGGTCGGCTCGGTCATTGTCGCGGACGGCGATCCGCCATAGTGTCACCGATCACAGTGGATCATTCGGCTGACTGAGGGGTACACACATGACCGTCCAGCACTCTCCGGAACGCACCACGGCACCGACGCCGTCCGACGGAGAGGTGCACGCGGCCGTCGCCCGCGCGCGTGACGCGGCACTGTGGTGGGGCGCCCTCGATTTCACGGATCGCAAGGGGTGGCTGCTCGAGTTCCGATCCAGGATCGCCCGGACGTCGGCGTCGCTCATCGACACCGTGCGCGAGGAGACGGGCAAGCCGAAGGACGACGCTCTGCTCGAGGTCATGCTCGCGGTGGAGCATCTCACGTGGGCCGCGAAGAACGCCCGACGAGTTCTGCGGGAGCGGTCCGTCCACCCGGGTCTGGTCAGCATCAATCACGCTGCCTCCGTGCGGTATCAACCGATGGGCGTCGTGGGCGTGATCGGCCCGTGGAACTATCCGGTCTACACACCGATGGGGTCGCTCGCGTACGCGATGGCCGCCGGCAACGCCGTCGTCTTCAAGCCCAGTGAGCTCACTCCCCGGACCGGCACCTGGCTGGCAGACGCCTGGGCGTCGCTGGCGGCGCCGCACCAGGTGCTCCAGACCGTCACCGGCGACGGTCGGGTCGGCGAGGCGCTGTGCCGCTCGGGAGTGGACAAGCTGGCCTTCACCGGGTCCACCGCGACGGCGAAGAAGGTCATGGCGGTGTGCGCGGAGACGCTCACGCCGATCGTGGTCGAGGGCGGCGGCAAGGACGCACTCCTCGTCGACGCCACCGCCGACCTCGAGGCCGCGGCGACCTTCGCCGCGTTCGGCGCCATGGGCAACGCGGGCCAGACCTGCGCGGGTGTGGAGCGCATCTACGTGGTCGAGGAGGTCGCCGATCGTTTCGTGGACATCCTGACCTCCCGCGTACGCGACCTCCGGGTCGGCGACGCGGACGATGCGCAGTACGGACGCATGACGTTGCCGAAGCAGGTCGACATCGTGCGGGACCAGGTCGAGGACGCCCTGGCTCGCGGTGGGCGCGCCGTCGTCGGCGGACTCGAATCCGTGCGGGCGCCGTACGTCGATCCCATCGTGCTGCTCGACGTGCCGGAGGACAGCTCGGCCGTGGCCGAGGAGACGTTCGGTCCGACCGTGGTGGTCAACCGCGTCCGTGATCTCGACGAGGGCATCGAGCGGGCCAACGCCTCGAAGTACGGGCTGGGTGCGTCGGTCTTCACCGCGTCGAAGGCCGCGGCCGAGCGGGCGGCGGACCGGCTCCGCGTGGGAGTGGTGACGGTCAACTCCGTGCTGGGCTTCGCGGCGGTGGGCGCGCTGCCGTTCGGCGGAGTGGGCGACTCGGGCTTCGGACGGATCCACGGCGCCGACGGGTTGCGGGAGTTCTCCCGAGTGAAGTCGGTGACGAAGCAGCGCTTCGCCGCCCCGCTGGGCCTGGTGACGATGACGCGCAAGCGGCGCGACGTCGCGGTCGCGCGCCTGTTGTTGACCAAGGTCTACGGGCGATGACCACCCTCCCCCGACCGCGCTTCGGGCGGTACGGGTGGGTGCGGGTGATCGACGAGCTGGATCCCGTGGCGGACGCGGCCACCGTCCTCAAGATCACAGCGGGCTGCGAATTTCCGTGGGACTACCAGCGCGCGTTGGAGTTCGCGCTGTTCCGCACCTACTGCGTGCCCACTATCTCGGCCCTGCTCCGCAGGACGGGAGAGTTCGAGCACCGCCCACAGAAGCGGTACGACGACACCGCGCTGCTCATGTCGGAACTCGTGGAACACGGCTACGACTCCGAGCGCGGGCGCGCGTCGCTCCGTGTGGTCAACCGCATGCACGCGCGCTACGACATCTCGAACGACGACATGCTGTACGTGCTCTCCACCTTCGCCTTCGATCCGCTGGACTGGATCGACCGCTACGGGTGGCGGCGCCTGCATCCGCACGAGCGGATCGCGAGCGTCGCGTTCTACCGCGAGGTCGGGATCCGGATGGGCATCCGGGACATTCCGGCGTCGACAGCCGACTTCCACGCTTTCAAGGTGCGGTACGAGCGCGAGCAGTTCGTCTACTCCGACGACAACAGGGCCATCGGCGAGTACACCCGCGACCTCCTGGCGTCGTGGTACCCGCACCCGGTCCGCTCCGCGGTGCGCGGCGCCGTGCTGTCGATGATCGATCAGGACATGACCCGCGCGTTCGGCTTTCGCGACCCGGTCCCCGCCGCGCGCCCGGCGCTCGAGTCGGCGCTGCGAGCCCGAGGCCGCGTGGAGCGTCTGCTGCCCAAGCGGACGGCATCTCGGTCGGCGCAGGATCCGCGCAACCGGACGTACCCCGGTTACCCGCAGGGCTACCACCCGAGTGACCTGGGAGTCTGAGCCGGGTCAGCGCAGTCGTTCCGCGTCCTTGGCCAGGGTGACCAGTCGGTCGCAGAGCTCGGCGAGTTCGGCCGCGTCGGCGCCCTCCGCGACGGCCGTGGCCACGTCCTCCGCGGCGCATCGGACTCCGAACGCTCGATCGGCGGCGGCGCCGGCCTCGGCCTCCGTGAGCACCACGGCATCGTCCGCGACGACGGTGTCCTTCAGCGACATCCGCTGTTCGTAGGCGCGCTGACGGCAGGACTGACGGCAGTACCGTCGGCGCCGGCCCGCAGCGCCCTCGATCACCGGCCGACCGCACCACAGACACGTGCTCGGGCGCCGTGCGCGGGACCGACCGATCCCACCGCCCACCGTCCCGGATTCACCCCGCATCGACCCGACGATACCGACGTGCGCGGACCCTGCCGCTCACCGGCTAGAATGGGGCGTTCGCGTGCGGGAACGTTCCGCGCACCACGTGCGTTGACATGAGCGGACGAGACACGCGTACCACGATCGAGAGAGGACTCCACCATGGCAGATCGCGTTCTACGAGGTAGTCGACTCGGAGCGGTGAGCTACGAGACCGATCGCGACCACGACCTCGCGCCCCGGCGCATGGCTCGATACCGGACGGACAACGGCGAGGAGTTCGACGTTCCCTTCGCCGACGACGCCGAGCTGCCCGGTACCTGGCTCTGCCGCAACGGTCTCGAGGGCAGTCTGATCGAGGGCACCGCGCCCGAGGCCAAGAAGGTCAAGCCCCCGCGCACCCACTGGGACATGCTGCTCGAGCGTCGTTCGGTGGAGGAGCTCGAGGAGCTGCTCAAGGAGCGGATGGATCTGCTCAAGGCGAAGCGTCGCGGCGCCGGAGTCTGACCGCCTCTCCCCTGTCGTCACCGAGGGCCCCGGAGCATCTGCTCCGGGGCCCTCGGTGTCTCTCGGGTCCGTCCGAGATCAGCGCAGGTGCTGCGCGACTGTCGGTCCGATGATCGCGAGTGCCTGCGGATCGGTCATCGCGGAGTGTGCGACCGGCACCGCGTGATCGTGGATGGCACCGCGGACGTGTCGACGCCAGGCCGAGGCGGTCCGCCGTACGTCGTTTCGGTTCACCTCGTCCTCGGTCGCGGTGAAGAACAGCACGTCGCAGTCCACGACGCCCGGTGAGTACCCGTGCGCCAGCGAGGTCCCGTTCACGTAGCCCGCATACAGCCGCTCGAGGGTGTCGACGGTCATCGCCGCCATCGGACCACCCTCGGACTGCAGCGCGGCCGCCGCCTCCGCGATCGTCGGTTCCACGCCTGCCGGTAACTCGTGGCCGGTGAACTCCTCGATGAGATCGCGCACCGACGGTGTCGACTCGAGGTACTCGTCGGCGAGCACGTAGCTGTCGAGCATGGTCAGCGTCGCCACGCTCTCCCCCACCCGCTGCAGCTCGACGGTCATCGCGTGAGCGATGAGGCCGCCGAGCGACCAGCCCAGCAGGTGGTACGGACCGTGCGGCTGGATTGAGCGGATCTCGCGAACGTAGTACCGGGCCAGCTCCTCGACCGTGTCGAACTCCTCGGTCCTTCCCGACACGACGGGTGACTGCAGCCCGTACACGGGCTGATCCGTGTCGAGGTGGGCGAGCAGACCGCTGTAACTCCAGGAGAGTCCGAACGCCGGATGGATGCAGAACACCGGTGACGCCGAACCCTGCGGCCGCAACGGCAGCAGCATGTCCAGTGACGCCGTGGCCGTCGCTGCGACCTCGTCCGCGGACAGGTGCGCGGTGTCGTCGATACGCGCGGCGAGAGCGGCCGGCGTGGAGTCGGTGAACAACCACTGCATCGGAACTGTGGTGCCGACGGTCTCCTCGAGTCGGGCGACCACGCGCGTCCCGACCAGCGATGTGCCGCCGAGCTCGAAGAAGCTGTCGTCGAGTCCGACCCCGGACACCCCCAGGATCTCCTCGAAGACAGCGCAGACGGCGCGCTCGGTCGCGGTGCCCGGATCGCGATGCTCCCCGGTGACGGCGAACTCCGGAGCGGGCAGCGCCCGCCGATCGAGTTTGCCGACGGAGGTCAGCGGCAGCTCGTCCAGCAGCATGATCGACTGCGGCACCATGTAGCCGGGCAGCCGCTCCTGCAGATGGCGACGCAGCGACGCCGTGTCGACCGACGACTCCCGGTGCGGCAGGACGTAGGACACCAGCACGGTGTCCCCCGAGGGCAGGACGTGGCCCATCGTGGTCGCGAAGTCCACGCCGTCGTGCACGTCGAACGCGGCGTCGATCTCACCCAACTCGATGCGGAACCCGCGAATCTTGACCTGATCATCGGTCCGGCCCACGTAGGACAGGGTCGGATCGCCGTCAGTGGACTCGCGCCAGCGCACCAGGTCACCGGTGCGGTAGAGACGCTCACCCGGCTTGCCGTGCGGATCTGCGACGAACCGCGACGACGTCAACGCAGTGCGCCCGAGGTACCCGCGAGCGAGTTCAGGTCCGGCGAGGTACAGCTCACCGACGACGCCGAACGGCACTGGTTGCAGCTGCCGGTCGAGGACCTGCGCCGCGACGCCGCGGATCGGTCCACCGATCGTGACCGGACTCTTGGGGACCATCGGCGCACTCATCGTCGTGACGATGGTCGTCTCCGTCGGCCCGTACACGTTGTACAGCGAGCGGCCCGGGGCCCAGCGCTCCACCAGTTCCGGTGGGCACGCCTCGCCGCCGACGAGGATGTGACGCAACGACGTCGCGCTCGCCGGGTCGGCGGTCGACAACGCCGCGGTCGTGACGAAGGCGTGCGTGATGCGTTCCGATCCCAGCAGGTCGCCCAGTTCGCGGCCGCCGTAGACCCCGGGCGGTGACACGACGAGTGTCGCACCGGATCCGTACGCGAACAGCTGGTCCATGACGGCGGCGTCGAAACTCGGTGTCGCGAAGTGCAGCACACGCGCCGTGTCGTCGACCTCGAACCGATCGCGCAGCTCGCCGGCGAAGTTCGACAGGCCGGCGTGGGTGACGACGACGCCCTTCGGTGTCCCGGTCGACCCCGAGGTGTAGATGACGTATGCGGGGTGCGCGAGGCCGATGGGTCCGAGAAGCTCTGCGGGCGTGAGGGGTTCGTCGGACGTACGAGCCAGCTCGGCCCGAGTGTCCGCGTCGTCGAGCACGAGCCACCGTGTCGAGGAGACCCCGTCCACGGCCGCCAGGTGCTCCGCGGTCGTCAATCCCCACGTGGTCGCCGAGTCGGTCAGCATGTGGCGGACGCGGTCGGCCGGGTAGTGCGGGTCGACCGGAACGAAGGCGCCGCCGGCCTTCGCGACGGCCAGGACCGCGACGAGGGAGTCGAAGGATCGCGTGAAGCCCAGGGCCACCAGCGATTCCGGTCCGACACCGCGCCGGACGAGAGCTCGGGCAACCGTGGTCGAACGCCGGTCGAGCTCGCCGTAGGTGATGTGGGCACCGAGGTACTCCGCGGCGATGCGGTCGGGAACCCGGCGTGCGGTCTGCTCGAACACCTCGGACAGGGTCAGCGACGGATCGGGATCGGTCTCGCCGCCGTGCACGGGCACCAGGTGGGCTCGCTCCTTCGGGGTCAACATCTCGACGCTGCCCACGCTGCGGTCGGGTTCGGTGGCCAGGACGCCCAACACGCACACCAGGCGATCGAGCATGGTGGTCACGGTGGCGGCGTCGAACAGATCCCTCGCGTAGTCGGCGGTGACGGTCAGCCCCGCCGGCTCCCGGTCGTCGGTGCGCCGGTCGGTGACCGTGAACTGCACGTCGAACTTGGCGACGGCGACGTCCACCTCGGCCGCGTCGACGGTCACCTCGCCCATACGAGCAGTCGTCGGAACGTCGTCCTGCGACGACAACATGATCTGGAACAACGGGTGACGGCTCGTGCTGCGCTGCGGGTGCAGCACGTCCACCAGCCGTTCGAACGGAACGTCGGGGTGCGCGAAAGCGTCCAGATCGACCTCGCGCACGTGCTGCAACGCCTCGGTCAGCGACGCGGTCGGCGAGACCCGCGTGCGCAGCACCAGCGTGTTGACGAACATCCCCACCAGGGCGTCCAGTGCCTGGTCGCCGCGGCCGGCGACCGCGGTACCGACGGACGTGTCGAAGCGGCCGGCGAGACGACCGAGCACGACGGCGAGGGCGGTGTGGACGGCCATGAACAGTGTCGCGTTCTCCCGCCGCGCGAGTTCGAGGAGCCGCCGGTGCGTGTCGACACCCACCGTGGTGGTGGCCACCGCGCCGCGGTGGGACGGCACGCTCGGCCGCGGACGGTCGGTGGGGATGTCGATGCGGTCGGGAGCTCCGGTCAGCGCCGCCGTCCAGTACGCCAGTTGGGTCGAGACGAGGCTCGACGAGTCGTCCTCGGAGCCGAGCCGGTCACGCTGCCACAGCGTGTAGTCGGCGTACTGCACCGGCAGTGGCTCCGTCGCGGGCGCCGTGCCGGTGGACCGCGCGGTGTAGGCGGTGAGCAGGTCGGCGGCGAGCGGAGCCAGCGACCAGCCGTCCGCGGCGATGTGGTGCAGCGTGACGACGAGGACGTGCTCGTCCCCGGCCGTCACCTCGAGCAGGTCCACCCGCAGCGGTGCCTGTGCGGTCACGTCGAACCCGCGGGCCGCGCTCGTGACGACCGCGGCCGTCACCGCGGAGGGCTCGGTCGCGACGGGCTCCAGTGCCACCGGCACCTCGTGCGCAGACAGGATGACCTGGTGCGGGCCCTCGGGCGAGTCCGGGTACACGGTCCGGAGTACTTCGTGGCGTTCGACGAGATCGCGCAGCGCCGCCTCCAGTGCGGCGATGTCGAGCGGTCCCGTCAGGCGCACCGCGAAGGGCACGTTGTACGCCCCCGACGCCCGGTCGAATCTGTTGAGGAACCACAGGCGTTGCTGCGCCGAGGACAGCGGGATCCGGTCCGGTCGAGGCCGGGCCTCGAGAGCGGGGCCGGCGGACTCGGCGAGCCCGTCGACGTGCGCGGCGAGGGCTGCGACCGTGGGGTGCTCGAAGAGTGCCCGGACCGGAACCCGAACGCCGCGAGTGGAACCCAGGCGGGAGGCGACCTGCGTGGCCAGCAGGGAATTGCCGCCGAGTGCGAAGAAGCTGTCGTCGCGTCCGACCTCGACGTCGAGGTCCAGCACTGCCGCGACGATCTCGGCGACGGTCCGCTCGGTCTCGGAGGCGGGCGCATCGTGAGTGCGGTCGACGGCCACGACGGCGGGGGCGGGAAGCGCCCGCACGTCCAGCTTGCCGACGGGAGTGAGCGGGATGCGCTCGAGAACCGTCATCGATGCCGGCACCATGTGGCCGGGCAGGACGGAGCGGACACCGCCCGTGACCGCGTCGACGTCGATGTCGTGTCCGGTGGCGGCGACGACGTAGGACGCCAGCGAGGCACGGCCCGAGGTGTCGGTGTGCACCAGAGTGTGCGCGAAACCGACGGACGCGTCCCTCGTCAGCGCGGCGTCGATCTCGCCGAGCTCGATCCGGAATCCGCGGATCTTGACCTGTGTGTCCGAGCGTCCGACGTAGTCGAGCCGGCCGTCCGCAGTCCATCGCACGACGTCGCCGGTGCGGTACATCCGCTCCCCCGCGGTGCCGTACGGATCGGCCACGAACCGGCCCGCCGTCAGTCCCGCGCGGTCGAGGTAGCCGCGAGCGACGCCGACACCCGACAGGTACAGCTCACCCGTGACACCGACCGGGACCGGATGCAGACGCGCATCGAGCACCACGGCGCGGACTCCGGCGATGGGCGTACCGATGGTGACCGGTTCGTCGGCACGCAGTTCCGCGATGGCGGCGACGATGGTCGCCTCCGTCGGGCCGTACCCGTTGTACAGCGAACGTCCGACCGACCAGCGCCGCACCAGGTCCGCGGAGCACGTGTCGCCGCCCACCACCACGGTGGTCAGACTCGGCAGTGATCCGGCGGCGACGTCGACGGTCGCGAGCGCGGCCGGAGTGACGAAGGCGTGCGAGACCGACTCGCGGTCGATCAATTCGGCCAGTTCAGCGCCGCCGTAGACGTCGCTCGGGGCGACGACGACGGTGGAGCCGGCGCCCATCGCCATCAGGATCTCGAGCACCGACGCATCGAAGCTCGGCGAGGCGAAGTGCAGGGTCCGCGACGTTCCGGTGATGCCGAACGTCGAGCGCTGCACCGCCGCGAAGGAGGACAGGCCCGAGTGCGTCACCGCGACGCCCTTGGGCAGTCCGGTCGATCCGGAGGTGTAGATGACGTAGGCCGGATGGTCGACACGCAGCGTGGACGTCCTGTCACGGTCGGTGACGGGTTCCGTCGACCGGGTCGCGATGTCGGCGACGGTGGCCGGGTCGTCCAGCACGATCCAGTCGACGCCCAGCCCTGCCGTCGGGCGGTCGGCCGCGGTGCAGACACCGAGGTCGGCCCCGCTGTCGCTGAGCATGTGGTCGATGCGGTCGGCCGGGTAGCGCGGATCGACGGGGACCCAGGCCGCGCCCGTCATCGCCACGGCGAGCATCGCCGCGACGGACTCCGCCGACCGGGTGAGGGCCAGGGCGACGACACGCTCGGGTCCGGCTCCGCGTTCGAGGAGGACCCGAGCGAGACGAGTGGCGTCGGCGTCGAGCTCGGCGTACGTGCGCGACCGCCGCGCCGCGGCGTCGGCGCCGTGGGACGGATCATGTACCAGTGCAGTGGCGTTCGCGTTTTCCCGCGCGACGGCCGCCCACAGGTCGGGTAGCGGTACCGGTGCGCCGGGACGCTCGCCGGCCCGTGTCGTCAGCTCGCGGGACTCCTGATGGGACAGGAGATCGATGTCTCCCACGGTCACCGACGGGTCTCGGGCCACGGTGGTGAGCACGGCGCTGACACGGTCGGCGAAGGCGGCGATGGTGCTCTCGTCGTAGAGATCGCGCGTGTAGGTGACGCGGAACCGCCACGACCGTCCACCGTCGGCGTCGGTGCTCTCCGTGACGGCGAGCTCGACGTCGAACTTGCTGCGCTGCAGGTCGATCTCCGACGCGGTGACGGTGAGACCGTCGAGTTCGCCGCTGGTCACACCCTCGGACTGGAAGGCCAGCACGACCTGCACGAGCGGGTGTCGCCCGGCCGTCCGCGACGGCGACAGCGCGTCCACCAGACGCTCGAACGGCAGGTCCGCGTGGGCGAACGCATCGAGATCGGTGCCGCGGACCCGGCCGAGGAGGTCGGCGAACGTGTCGGACGGCGCCACGTCGGAGCGCAGGACCAGGGTGCCGACGAACATGCCGACGAGCTCGTCCAGTGCGCGATCGCGTCGGCCGGCGATCGGGGTGCCGATCACCACGTCCCGGGTGTCCGCGAGCCGAGCGAGTGCGACCGCGAGCACGGCGTGCATCGCCATGAACGTGGTGCCGCCCCGGCGCTCGGCGACGGCCGACAGTGCGATCATCGCGGTCTGATCGACGGCGAATTCGTGGACGCCGGCCCGGTGGGACGGCGCCGCCGGACGGACGCGATCGCCGGGCAGGGTGCACTCGTCCGGGAGGTCGGCGAGAGTGTCGGTCCAGAAGGAGAGTTCGCGGTGTGCCCGGCTCGCGGGGTCGGCCTCGTCTCCGAGCACGGCCCGCTGCCACAGTGTGAAGTCGCTGTACTGCACTGGAAGTGGGGTCCACTGCGGAGCCGCTCCGCGGGTGCGGGCGGCGTAGGCGACCATGACGTCGCGAGTCAGCGGTCCGAGGGACCACCCGTCCGCGGCGATGTGGTGCACGACGAGACCGAGCACGTGCTCCGTCTCGGAGATCGACAGAAGAGTGGTGCGCAGCGGGGTCTCGACGGTGAGATCGAATCCTTCACGGGCGAACCGTGTCAGCGCCTCCGTGACGCCGTCGCGGTCGACGACGGTCGTCGTGAGCGGTACAGGTGCCGCCGGTTCGACGACCTGGTGCGGTCCGTGATCGCTCTCGGGGAACACGGTCCGCAGGCTCTCGTGCCGTTCCACCACGTCGGCCAACGCCAGTGCCATCGCCGGGGCGTCGAGGACGCCGTCCAGGTGCACCGAGAACGAGATGTTGTAGGCGTCGGAGGTCGGGTCGAAGCGGTTGAGGAACCACAGCCGTTGCTGCGGCGACGACAGCGGGATCCGGTCCGGACGGCTCGCCGCAGGGATCGCGACGAGCGGGATCCGGGACACTGCCCCGCTGTCGGCGTCGAGGTGAGCCGCGAGCGCCTCGACGGTCGGGGCCTCGAAGAGCGTGCGCACCTCCACCTCACGGCTCAGGGCGGCGCCGATCGCGCTCGTGACACGGGTCGCCATCAACGAGTTGCCACCGGCGTCGAAGAAGCTGTCGTCCAGACCGACCCGGGGCACCGTCAGGACGTCCGCGAACGCCCGAGCGACGGTCCACTCGGTCTCGGTGCGGGGCTCGCGGTACGCCGCCTCCGTCGTCTCCGGTGTGGGCATCGGCAGCGCGCGGCGATCGAGCTTGCCCGACGCGGTGAGCGGCACCTCGTCGAGCACGACCACCGCGGACGGCACCATGTACCCGGGCAGGGTGCGGCGGGCATGCTCGAGGATCGGCTCGGTTCCGGCGCTGCCGGGTGCGAGGGTGAGGTGCGAGACCAGGCGGGCGTCGGCCCGGCTCGCGTTCTGCACACCGGTGACGGAGAACGTGACCGACGGATGACGCTGGAGCACCGCGTCGATCTCGGCGAGTTCGATACGGTGGCCCCGCACCTTGACCTGGTCGTCGGCGCGGCCGCGGAACACCAGTTCGGTTCCGGTAGCGGTGGTCACGGCGGCGACGACGTCGCCGGTGCGGTACATGCGGTCACCCGGGGTGCCGAACGGATCGGCGACGAAGCGGGTGGAGGTCAGCGGCAGTCGCCCGAGGTACCCGCGGGCCAGTGCCGGCCCGGACAGGTAGAGCTCGCCGGGAACTCCGGGGACCACCGGGCGCAGACGACGATCGAGCACGCGCACGTCGACGCCGCGGCGCGGGGCGCCGATGGTGACGGGCGATCCGGGTGTCATCGGCGGTGTGAGGGTCGCGACGACGGTCGCCTCGGACGGGCCGTACAGGTTGAGCATGCGGCGGCCGGGCGCCCAGCGCTCGACGAGGGCGGGACTGCAGACGTCGCCGCCCACCCCGACGAAGGTCAGAGCGCCGAGGTCCGCGGGGTCGACCGTCTCGAGAGCAGCAGGGGTGACGAAGGCGTGGGTCACCCGCTGATCACGCAGCAGTGCGGTGAGGCGGTCGCCGCCGTAGACGTCGGTACCGGCGACCACGACGGTCGCGCCCGCGGCGAATCCCATGAGCAGTTCCAGGATCGAGGCGTCGAAACTCGGCGAGGCGAAATGCAGTGTGCGCGAACGTGGTCCGACCCGGTAGGTCGCCACCTGCTCGCGGGCGAAATCGGCGAGACCGCGGTGCGGCACCACGACCGCCTTGGGGGTGCCCGTGGATCCGGACGTGAAGATGAGGTAGGCCGGGTTCTCCGGGCGCACCCGTACGGGCAGTGCCGAGGATCCGTCGGATCGGTGATCGACGGTGACCCACCGCACCGCGGCGGGCAGTGCGGCTCCCGCGGCAGCGATGCCGAGGGACGCGCCGACGTCGGTGACCATGCGCTCGATGCGGTCCGCCGGGTAGCGCGGATCCACCGGGAGGAAGGCGGCGCCGGTCTTCGTCACGGCCCAGGTCGCGACGATCGAGTCGATCGAGCGCTCGAGGCACACGGGCACGATCGATTCCGGGCCGACTCCCTCGGCGATCAACGCGTGCGCCAGCAGGTCCGACGCGTCGTCGAGTTCGCCGTACGTGACGGAGCCGTCCGCCGTGACGACGGCGGTGGCGGACGGATCGCGCCGCGCGGCCGAGACGAGGATGTCGGCGAGCGACGAGGTGGGCCCGGCTGCCGCGCCCGCGAGGACGGCAGGAGCATCGGTGGACGTGGCCAGGTCGATGTCGCCGATCGATCGGGTGGGATCCACCGCGACCGATCGCAGGACCGACACCAGTCGCTGCGCCATCGTCGCGGCGGTCGCGTCGTCGAACAGATCGCGGGCGTAGCCCAGTCGCGCATCGACCCCGTCGGGCCGACCGTCGACCGTGGTGCGCTCCGAGAGCTGCAGTGTCAGGTCGAACTTGGCGGTGCCGGAGTCGATCTCGGCGACCTCGACATCCAGTCCGGCCATCTCGACGCGTACCGGCGCGAGGTTCTCGAAGGAGAGAACGACCTGGAACAGCGGGTGGCGCGACGTCGAGCGTTCCGGTGCCACCGCGTCGACGACACGCTCGAACGGGACGTCCGCGCGGGCGAACGCCTCGAGGTCGTGATCGCGTACCTCGCGGAGGAGGTCGGTGAACGGGACGTGCGGCGCCGGCGTCGACCGCAGCACCAGTGTGTTGACGAACATGCCGACGAGTCCGTCGAGCGCGCGGTGGCCGCGACCGGCGATGGGCGACCCGATCGCGACGTCGTCCGAGTCCGCGAGCCGTCCCAGCAGCGCGGACAGTGCCGCGTGCAACACCATGAACAGGCTGGCCGAGGTGTCCGATGCGAGCGCGACAAGCTGCTGGTGCAGATCGGCGTCGATGCGGAAGTCGTGGGCGCCGCCGCGGTGCGACGGTGCGGCGGGACGGGCGCGATCCGTCGGCAGCTCGAGGGTGTCGGGCAGGCCGTTCAACCGCGCGGTCCAATAGTCGATCTGGCTGCTCAAAATCGAGGTCGGATCGTTCTCGTCTCCGAGAGCGGCGTGCTGCCAGAGCGTGAAGTCCGCGTACTGCACGTCGAGGGGTGCCCACAGCGGCGCGCTCCCCTGCGTCCGCGCGGCGTAGGCGGTCATGACATCGGTCGCGAGGGGGCCGAAGGAGAACCCGTCCGACGCGATGTGATGCAGCACCACGGCCAGCGTGTGCGACGTCGCCGACGTGCGGAACAGGCGGACGCGGACCGGGTGCTCCCGCGTGACGTCGAACCCGTGAGACGCGAACTCCCGCACGGTGTCGGCCAGCTCCGCTTCGCCGGTGTCGATCGGTGCGAGGTCGTGGTGTGCGGCGTCCTGCACCACCTGGTGCGGGCCGTCGGCGGAGTCGGGATACACGGTGCGCAGCGTCTCGTGGCGCTCCAGGACGTCGGCGAGCGCGACACTCAGAGCGTCCGCGTCGAGGTCACCGTGCAGCGTGATGGCGAACGGCATGTTGTACGCCGGGGACGCCGCGTCGAACCGGTTCAGGAACCACAGTCGCTGTTGGGCGAGCGAGAGGGGAATGCGATCCGGGCGAGGCCCCGCGACCAGTGGCGGTCCGGTGGTGACCACGGGCGCATGGGCGACGCGATCGGCCAGACGTGCCACGGTCGGCGCCTCGAAGAGGTCCTTGATGCCCACGTCGGCACCGAGCTCGGCGCTGATGCGGGAGACCACGCGCGTGGCCAGCAGCGAGTTGCCGCCGATCTCGAAGAAGCTGTCGTGGACACCGGGAACGGGGACGTCGAGCACCTCGGCGATGGTCTCCGCGATGCGTCGCTCGACCTCGGTGCGCGGCGGGACCGAGGGCACGTCGGACCGACGGCGGACCGGTTCCGGCAGTGCCTTGCGGTCGACCTTGCCGTTGGCGCTCAACGGGAGTGCGTCGAGAACGATCACCAGTGACGGCACCATGTAGGACGGGAGTCGGTCGGCGACGGTCGCGGCGACGGCGCGGACCTCGACGCTCGCCGCGTCGGTGCCGGGCTCGGGTGCGACGTACGCGACGAGCGTGGTCTCGCCGCGCTCGTCGACGTGGGCCACGGCCACCGCGTGGTGCACGGCGGGATGCGCGACCAGTGCCGCCTCGACGTCGCCGAGCTCGATACGCAGCCCGCGGATCTTGACCTGGAAGTCGGTGCGGCCCAGGTACTCGACGGCGCCGTCGGCCCGCCAACGCGCCAGGTCGCCGGTGCGGTACATGCGGGTGCCGTGCACCGACAACGGGTCGGCGACGAACCGGTCGGCGCTCAGATCGGGCCGACCGACGTAGCCACGGGCGAGTTGGTCGCCCGCGAGGTAGAGCTCACCCGCCGTTCCCACCGGGACCGGCTCGAGCCGTGCGTCGAGGATCTGCAGAGCGGTGTTCCACACCGGCCGTCCGATCGGCACCGTGACGGCGTCGGCGTCGGTCACCTCCCAGTAGGTGACGTCGACGGCGGCCTCGGTCGGTCCGTAGAGGTTGTGCAGCGCGGACCCGGTGAGCGAGCGGAAGGCCGCTGCCGTCTCCGCGGGCAGCGCTTCACCGCTGCAGAACACCTGACGCAGGTCACCGAGCCGGGCGTCGGACGCACGCAGTTCCGCGACGAAGGCGCCGAGCATCGAGGGCACGAAATGTGCTGTGGTGACCCGTGATCCGGCGATGATCGAGGCGAGGTAGCGCGGATCGCGATGCCCGTCGGGCTCCGCGATCACCAGGCGGGCGCCGACCTGGAGCGGCCAGAAGAACTCCCACACCGACACGTCGAACGTCGCCGGAGTCTTCTGCAGCACCGCGTCGTCGGCGCCGAGGTAGTACTCGTTCTGCATCCACAGCAGACGGTTGACGATCGCCTGGTGCGACACACCGACGCCCTTGGGGCGGCCCGTGGATCCCGACGTGAAGATCACGTACGCCAGCGAGTCGGGCAGCAGAGTCGCCGTGCGCTCGCCGTCACCGATCGGTGTGTCGGCGAGGCCGGAGAGATCGAGCGCATCGACGTCGACGCGCGCAGCGGTGTCGGGCAGGACGACACCCTGCGTGGACACCGTCAGCACGCACGCGGTCCGGGCCGTGTCGAGGACGTGGCCGAGCCGCTCGGCGGGATGATCGGGGTCGAGCGGTACGTACGCGCCGCCGGCCTTTTCGATCGCGTACATCGCGACGATCAGGTCGAGCGAGCGCTGCATGGCCAGACCCACGAGTACGTCCGGTCCGACGCCACGGGCGATCAATGCCCGCGCCAGACGGGACGAGCGGCGATCGAGTTCCGCGTACGTCAGTGCGGTGCCGGCGAACTCCAGGGCCGTCGCGTCCGGCGTACGCCGCACCTGCGCGTCGAACAGCGCGGGCAGGGTGGTCCGCGGAACGCTCACGGCGGTGTCGTTGAACTCGGTGACCACACGGTCGTACTCGTCGGGCAGCACGACGTCGAGACCGGAGACGCGAGTTCGTGCCCCGCGTCCCAGGAAGCTCTCGAAGAAGGCGAGGAACCGCCGGTGATGGGCGGCCAGGGTGTCCTGGTCGTAGAGCGACGGGTTGCCCTCGAAGTCGATGTTCAGCGAGTTGCCGCCGCTGTTGTAGACGTTGAAGGTGAAGTCCTCGATGGGACCGCTGGAGAGCAGGTGCAGCCGCCCCACCAGATCACCCAGACCGACGGTCCAGTCGAACAGCATGATGTTCACCATGGGTCCGAAGAACCCGCGGTGCATGGTCGAGCTGCCGTGATCGCGGCGGATGTCCTCGTGGCGATACTTCTGGTGGCGCAGCGCGCCGGTGATCTCGAGGGTCACCGACGACACCAGGTCGCCGATGTTCATGTCGGGCGAGATGTGCACGCGGATCGGTACGACGTTGGACACCATGCCGCCCGAGCGGCGCAGCGCCGCGGTGGTGCGGACCGACACCGGCAGGCTCATGACGACGTCGGCGCGCCCGGTGACCCGGTGCAGATAGGCGGCGAAAGATGCGGCCACGACGGCAGCGGCACTGGCGTCGAATCGTGCCTCCGCGGAGGTGAGCATGTCGCCGACGGTCTCGTCGGTGACGCCGTCGATTCGCAGGCGACTCGGCGTGGCCGGGGCGGTGCGGTCGGCCAGGGAGAACGTGTCCGGCAGACCCTGGAGCGTGTCCCGCCAGAAGGCGCGGTCGGTCTCGAACCGGGTGGAGGTGCGGTATGCGCGTTCTGCCGCGTACAGCGTGGCCAGGTCGCCGGCCTTGCTGTCCGGAGTGGGAACGTCGGCCTGCTCGTTGGTGTAGAGCTCGGCGACGCGCTTCATGGCGGTGACGGCGCCGTATCCGTCACCGGCGATGTGGTGCATGCGGGTGTACCAGAAGTAGCGGTGGTCCTCGACGCGGAAGACGACGTTGACGGTGAGCGGATCACGGTCCAGGTCGACCGGGGAGCGCATCTCCTTCTGCATCCAGGCCAGGGCCGCGGCGATCGGATCCGCCTCGGACCGGACGTCTAGCCGAGTGGTGCGCACGGTGGCTGCCGGGTCGACGACCTGATACGGCTGACCGTCGATCTCCACGAGCCGGATCTCGCCGGACTGAAGTTCCGCGGCCGCGCGGGCGCCCACGCGCTCGAGCAGGTCGATGTCGAGGTCACCCTTCACGTCGACGTACTGCGCGACGGTGAGGGGAACCTCGGGAGCGAGCTTCTGGGCGAACCACAGGCTGGCCTGCGCCGGAGAGAGCGGGAAGGGATCGGACGCTGCCCGGTCCACGGCAGGTGTCGCGTCGGCCGGTTCGGTGGTTCTCGGTGCGCTGTCCGACGTCGTCATCGTTCGCTCCTCCTCGTCGGTCCCGTGGCCGAGGAGCGATACCGCTCCCCGGGCTGTGCGAGACGACGCACACCTCCACCGAACGGACGCAGAGAGCATCGACGCAGCGGCCGTCCTGGCCGCACGTCTGGTTGCTGTGTGTGACTTCCGGTGTCCCCGACCGTGGTCGCACTCTGTACTGAGCTGTATGTGGCATTCGCACAACCACCCGCCGTGGATGGGTGAGACTTACCAACTTCTCGGTTTGGGGACCCGAAACGTTACGCCCATTGCGGTGACAGATCACGAAAAGTGCGAAGAGACCGCCTCGACCAGCGGAGGCGGAGCCGTATGCCCGGTCAGGGGGCCCGGCGCCGTCGAACGTTCGGTATCGTGGCGCCGATCACACTCAGGACGCCGAGAGCCACGAACACGTACTCGACGGTGGATCCCAGCCGCGTCGCCAGTGTGGTGTCGGTCCGCAGACCCACCGTGGCGACCAGGTGGTCGGCGTCGAAGAGAGCGGTTCGCGACGTCACGGAACCGTCGGGCGCGATGACCGCGCTGACCCCGCTGGTGGCGGCGACCACGACGGTTCTGGAGTGCTCCACGGCCCGGACTCGCGACATGGCCAGCTGCTGGTAGGTCATCTCCGTGTCACCGAAGGTCGCGTTGTTGGTGGGCACCGCGAGAATCTGCGCGCCGGCGCGCACCGCCTCGGTGGGTGCACGGTCGAAGGCGACCTCGTAGCAGGTGGCGACACCCACCGCGAGTGCGCGCTGCTCGCGATCCGTACCGGCGGGCACGTGCACGACGCCGTCACCGTCGCCGGGCACGAAATTGCCCGCCGAGTCGGCGTACGAGGAGAACAACCGGAAGAAGCTGCGGTACGGCAGGTACTCCCCGAACGGTTGGACGATCTTCTTGTCGTGGCGCTCCCCCGGTCCGGCGGCTCCGTCCCAGGCGATGACCGAGTTGGTGGAGGTGCCGTCGGCATTCGACAGCACCGCGCCCACGAGAATCGGTGCATCGATCCGCACGGAGGCGGCTGTGATCTCGGCCGCTGCCGTCGCGTCGCGGGTGGGATCGACGTCCGACGCGTTCTCCGGCCAGACGACGACGTCGGGCTTCGGGGTCCGACCAGCCTCGACCTCCTCCGCCAGACGGAGAGTCTCGTCGACGTGGTTGTCGAGCACCTGGCGGCGTTGCGCGTTGAAGTCGAGGCCGAGCCGAGGAACGCTGCCCTGGATGGCCGCGACGGTGATCGTGTCGTCGCCGTCCTGTGGACCCGCGAGCGTAGGGCGCATCGCGACAGCGACGACCGGCGCGACGGCGGCGAGCGCGACCAGCCCGGCGACCGAGGTGACGGCGAAGCCGGTGCGCACCGTCCTGCACAGCAACGTCAGGCACACACCGATCAGTGCCACCGCGGCGCTGAGCAGCGGGGCGCCGCCGAGGGCGGCCAGCGGAAGGAGGGGTGACTCGGACTGCCCGAAGGCCAGTCGGCCCCAAGGGAATCCGCCGAACGGGACCGTGCTGCGCAACCACTCCGTCAGCGACCACACCATGGTGATCCACACCGCGGCGAACGGCAGGCGGGACACCACCACAGCGAGCAGTCCGAACAGGCCGAGGAACAGTGACTCCGCGACGGCCAGCGCGATCCACGGCAGGGGTCCGACGTACACGCCGATCCACGGGAGCAGCGGCAGGAAGAAGCCGAGGCCGAAGGCGAACCCGTACAGGAAGCCGCCCTTCAGCGACAGGGCGCGCGCCGGATCGTCGACCCGCCGCTCGGTCAGGACGAACGTGACGAGCGCCAGGGCGACGGGCGCGAGGAACCATAGCGACCGCGGTGGGAACGACGCGAACAGGAGTGCGCCGGCGCCGGCCGAGAGAGCGAGCCGCGCGGGTGGGATCAGTCGAGCGGGAACGCTCACGCGCGGTACACCGTGGTGCCGCGGTGCACGGTCTCCAGGCACACCGGATCCGGCGCCTCGGGATCGAGGCGAGGCAGGGCCGGAACTCGTGACCGCGGGTCGGTGGACCAGCGCTGCACCGAGTCCCGAGGTGCGCTGACGACCAGCTCCGCGGCGTCCCACACCGCATAGCTGGCCGGCGCTCCCGGCACCAGCGTGCCGGCCAGGCCGTCGCGCACTCCCCCGGCGCGCCAGGCGCCGCGCGTCGCCGCGGAGAACGCGGCGCGGGGCGAGACGGCACTGCCCGGTGTGCGGTGGTTGACCGCTCCGCGTACACCGCGCCACGGCTCGAGCGGCGTGACGGGTGCGTCCGACCCGATGGCCAGCGACACCCCGGCAGAGGCCATCATCGCCAGCGGGTTGAGCGCGCGAGCACGCTCCGCGCCGAGTCGGGTGGCGTACAGGCCCTCCTCGCCGCCCCAATAGGTGTCGAACACCGGTTGCACGCTCGCGATGACACCCCACGCGGCGAGGGCGTCGGCCTGCTCGGACGACACCATCTCGATGTGCTCGAGGCGATGGCCGCGGGACGCGACGGCGGGGCCGCCGAGCTCGGCCACGACCCGCCCGAACGCCTCGACCACAGCGCTGGTGGCGGCGTCGCCGATGACGTGGAAGCCGGCCTGGATTCCGGCGCGGGTGCAGGCGGAGACGTGCGCCGCGATCGCGTCGACGTCGAGATACGAACGGCCGCAACCGGAGTGATCGGCGTAGTGGTCGTGCAGCCAGGCGGTGTGCGAGCCGATCGAACCGTCGACGAAGAGATCCCCGCCCAGAGCGTGCGCGCCGGTCGCGGCCAGAAGTGCCGTCGCCTCGTCCGGGGTCGAGACGGCCTCGCCCCAGTAGGCGCGCACCTCGACTCCGTGCTCGAGGGCGAGGAGTTCGGCCAGGTCGACGCGGCCGGAGATGTCGGGGCCGGCGCACTCGTGCACAGCGGCGACCCCGTGCGCGGCAGCATGATCGAGCGCGGCGACGCGGGCGCGGTGCCGGCCCGCGGGGCTCAAGAGCTCCAACGCCCTGGTGCGCACGGCATGATGCGCCTCCGCGATGAGCGGCCGCTGCGGGTCCGCTGCCGCGACCACGTCTCCGGCGGCGCGGCGCAGCACCGTCGAGCATGCCGCCGAGTGCGCGTCGATGCGCGAGAGGTACACGGCCCGTCCGGGCGCCGCGGCGTCGAGCTCTGCGGTGGTGGGGCCGCGCCCTTCCGGCCACGTCGACTCGTCCCAGTTCTGTCCCCAGATCAGGGTGCCCCCGTCCTCGGCCGCGTAGGCGGCGAGCGCGCGTAGGCACTCGTCGAGAGACCGAGCGCCGCTCAGATCGAGTCCGATGAGCGCCAGACCGGTCGCGGTGGTGTGGACGTGGGTGTCCACGAACGCGGGAGTCACGAACTCCCCGTTCAGTTCCACCACCTCGGCGTCGGGGTGCAGCGCCCGCGCGGGGCGATCCTCACCGATCCAGACGACGGTGCCGTCGGTGACGGCCATGGCTGTCGCGTCGGGCGCGGACGGGCTGTAGATCCGTCCGCCGACCAGCAGATGCGTACTCACGCTCGCCAGTGTGCCCGGTGTCGGGCGGCCGGGGTGCCGGGGGTCAGCGCTCGTCGCGGCCTGTGGTGCCGTCGATCACACCGCGGGTGTCGCGAGGACCCGAATCACCGGGTTCCGGCATCACGTCGCCATCGATGACCACGTGCCCGGCGCCGAAGCCCTGCGGCCCGAATCCCTGCGGCCGGAAGCCGCCGGGTGGGAACGCACGCCCCGAGACCACGGCTGTCTCGACGCGCCGGGCCGCGAACCGCGCAATGATCGGACGCAGCAAGGCGCGGGTCAGCGGGATCATCAGCAGGAGGCCGAGGACGCTGGACACGAGCCCGGGGATCGTCAGCAGCACCGAGCCGAGGGCCACGAGCGCACCGTCCGCGACCGCGCCGCCGGGTGAGCGGCGTCCGGCATTGGCGGAGCGCAGTTCGGACAGCACGCGCCGACCCTGCGAGCGGATCGCGACCATGCCGAGAGCGGACAGGGCGATCACCACGAACACCGTCCACAGGACGCCGATCGCCGAGCCGAGCCACACGAGGGCGCTGATCTCGACGACGAGGTAGAGGAAGAAGTAGAGCAGTGGCATCGCGGGAGTCCTTTCGGCGACTGGTCGAACCCGTCTGCCGTGTCAACGCGCGACAGCCTCGTTTTTCTCCCGGCCGGTCAGGCGCCCGGAGTGACCAGTCCGAGCTCGTAGGCGAGCACGACGGCCTGGACCCGGTCGCGCAGCCCCAGCTTGGCGAGCATGCGGCCGACGTGGGTCTTCACGGTCGCCTCGGACAGGAACAGCTCGCCCGCGATCTCGGCGTTCGACTTGCCGGCGGCGATGAGCAGCAGCACCTCGCGCTCGCGGTCGGTGAGCGACTCGACGGCGGCCGATCGCCCGGGAACGTCGCGCGGTTGCCCGGCGACGATGCGGGACAGCAGGCGCCGGGTCACCCGCGGCGAGACGACGGCGTCCCCCGCCGCCACGCTGCGGATCGCGGACACCAGGTCCTCCGGAGGCGTGTCCTTGAGGAGGAATCCGCTGGCACCGGCACGCAGTGCGCCCAGGGCGTGTTCGTCCAGGTCGAAGGTCGTCATGACGATGACCCGCACCTCGGGCTGTGCGGCGATGATGCGTTCGGTTGCCGAGACACCGTCGATGCCGGGCATGCGAACGTCCATCAGCACGACGTCCGGTTCGAGGCGCGCGGCCGCGGCGATCGCGGAGGCACCGTCGGGGACGTCGCCCACCACGTCGATGTCGGGTTGCGCGCCGAGAACCATCGACAGACCCATGCGCATCAGTTCCTGGTCGTCGACCAGGAGCACCGAGATGGACACGGGAGACAACCTAGCGGTCCGGGTGGTCCTGGTCGACGCCCAGCGCGGCCTTCAGTTCGAGGGGCAGCGTCGCCGCCACGCGCCACCGGCCGTCCGGCAGTGGACCGGCTCGAAGTTCCCCGCCCAGCACGGCGACACGTTCGCGCATGCCGATGACGCCGAAACCGCCGGTGGTGGGAGCGGCCGCATCGGTGTGGATGTCGACGGCCGGGCCGGTGTCGTCCGAGGAGTTGATCACCGACACCGTCACCGCGGACGGTTCGCGGCGCACTGCCACCACGGCTCGGGGCCGCTCGCCGCCGTGGCGCAGCACGTTGGTGAGCGATTCCTGCACGAGCCTGTGCACCCCGAGCGACACCGCCGGCGGCAGGTCGTCGAGTTCGCCCGTCTGCTCGATGGACACCCGCAGCCCGGCGGCGCGCATCAACTCCACGATCTTGGCGAGCGCCGCGGTGCCGTACTCGGGGTGGGACTCGGACGACTCGTCGGTCCGCAACAGCGACACGGTGCGTCGGAGCTCGGTGAGTGCGGTGCGGCCGGTCGCGGAGATGTTCGCGAGTGCCGCCGCGGCCCGGTCCGGGTCCGACCGCAGTGCGTAGGACGCCCCGTCCGCCTGCACGATCATGACGCTCACCGCGTGGGCCACCACGTCGTGCAGCTCGCGGGCGATGCGGGTGCGCTCGGCGGACACCGCCTCGACGGCGCGTCGGTCACGATCGGATTCGGCGACGGCGAGCCGTGCGCTGACCTCGGCGACGTAGGCCCGGCGAGTCCCGAGGAACTCCGCCGTGATGTAGGCCAGGGCGTAGAGCAGAACGAAGAAGATGGTGGAGGTCCAGTCGGACCCGAGCACGAGTCGCACGACCACGATGTCGGCCGCGAGGCCCAGCGCGAACAGCAGGGTCGTGCGCCGGTCGGTGTACACGGCCAACGTGTAGAGCATCACCACGAAGCCGAGCTGCCCGGGTGGCAGCGTGCGCGGTTCCTCCGATGCCCACACCATCAGAGTCGCGACCTGGCCGAGTGCGAGCGCCGTCCAGGCGGCGGCCACCGGGTAGCGGCGGCGCCAGGCGATCGGCGTGGACACGGCGACGGCCATCGCCACGTAGACGAGGGGCTGCTGCACGGCAGCGACGGCCGTGAGCTCGATGAGGAAGAGTGACACCGCCAGCGCACAGTCGACCGCGAACGGACGGTGGCGGAGCCATTCGCTGAATCGGCGCATCGTGGTCGAAGCGTAGCGCGGGAGCTGTGATCGAATGTCCGCCATGGGTGCTGGTGACTGGTCGGTGTTGCTGGCTGCCGCGCTGGCGGCGGGCTGGGTGGACGCCGTGGTCGGTGGCGGCGGGCTCATCCTGCTGCCCGCGCTCCTGTTGGTCACACCGGCGGCCACGACCCAGCAGACGGTGCTGGCCACCAACAAGCTGGCCTCCGTCGCCGGCACCACCGCCGCCGTGCTGACCTTCTCCCGCAAGGTCCCGATGAACTGGCGGCTCCTCGCTCCCGCCGGAGTGGTGGCCGCGGTCGGCGCGGCGTTCGGCGCCGCCATCGTCAGCCTCATCGACAAGGACCTCTTCATTCCCATCGTGCTGGTGGTGCTGGTCGGCGTCGCGGTGCTGGTGACGCTGCGCCCCACCGTCGGCGTCGTGATGGGTGATCCGCCGACGCGGCGCCGCATCACCATCGTGGTGGTGGTGGCCGCCGTCGCCATCGGGTTCTACGACGGCATCCTCGGTCCGGGCACCGGAACCTTCCTCATCATCACGTTCGCCACCCTGCTCGGCACCGAGTTCGTGCGCAGCGCGGCGATGGCGAAGGTGCTGAACCTGGGATCCAACATCGGCGCCCTCCTGTACTTCTCGGCGACCGACGACGTCCTGTGGTTGCTCGGCCTCGCCATGGCCGTCGCGAACGTCGCGGGCTCGCTGGTCGGCTCACGCATGGCGATCTCGCGGGGCGCCGGGTTCGTGCGCATCGTGTTGCTGGTGGTGGTGTTCGCGCTCGTCATCCGACTCGGGTGGCAACAGTTCGGCTAGCGTCACCGATGTGAGAGACGTCGACAGCGATTTCGTCGCCCTGCCACTGCACGCGCTCGCGGACGCGGCGCTGACAGCGGCACGTGCGTCCGGTGCCACGCATGCGGATCTGCGGGTGCATCGACTGCGGACGCAGTCGCTCGCTCTCCGCGACGGCGAGGTGCAGTCGAGTGTCGAGGCGACGACGCTGGGCCTCGCGGTCCGGGTGATCGTCGACGGAACCTGGGGCTTCGCGTCCGGAGCGGTGCTGTCGGTGGACGAAGCCGTCTCCGTCACCTCGCGCGCCGTGCTCGTCGCACAGGCATTGCGCGACCTGAACCGGGATCCCGTCGTGCTCGCCTCCGAGCCGGTGTACGAGAACGTGTCGTGGGTGTCGGACTACGAGATCGATCCCTTCGACGTCCCCACCACCGACAAGGTCGATCTGCTGGGCGAGTACTCCGGCCGCCTGCTGGCCTCGGACGGCGTCGACCACGTGGGTGCCTCCGTGCTGCAGGTCAAGGAGCAGACGTTCTACGCCGACCTCGCCGGGTCGCGCATCACGCAGCAACGGGTGCGACTCCACCCGCAGATCGACGCTGTCTCCGTCGACTCCGCGTCGGGTGGCTTCGACTCGATGCGCACCCTCGCTCCCCCGACGGGACGCGGCTGGGAGTACCTGACCTCCGACGGGACCGGTGCCGACGGACTGTGGGACTGGGACGACGAACTCTCGCGCATCCCGGACTGGCTCGCCGAGAAGACGAAGGCCCCCGGCGTGGAGCCGGGTCTCACCGATCTGGTGATCGACCCGACCAACCTGTGGCTCACCATCCACGAGTCCATCGGCCACGCCACGGAGTACGACCGAGCCATCGGCTACGAGGCCGCCTACGCCGGAACGTCCTTCGCGACGCCCGACCAGCTCGGCACGCTGCGCTACGGCAGTGAGTCGATGCACGTGACCGCCGACCGCACCGAACGACACGGGTTGTCCAGCATCGGGTGGGACGACGATGGCGTGGCGTCGCAGTCGTGGGATCTGGTGCGTGACGGTGTCCTCGTCGGCTACCAGCTCGACAGGGTGTTCGCGCCCCGCCTCGGGCTCGACCGGTCGAACGGGTGCTCGTACGCGGACTCGCCCCATCACGTCCCGATCCAGCGGATGGCCAACGTCTCGCTGCAACCGGACCCGCACGTCGATCGCAGCGTCGACGATCTCATCGCCGACGTCGAGCACGGCGTGTACGTGGTGGGCGACAAGTCGTGGTCGATCGACATGCAGCGCTACAACTTCCAGTTCACCGGCCAGCGCTTCTTCCGCATCGAGAACGGCGCTCTCGCCGGTCAGGTCCGAGACCTGGCGTACCAGGCGACGACCACCGATTTCTGGGGCTCGATGGAGGCGGTGGGCGGACCGTCGACGTGGCGTCTGGGCGGCGCGTTCAATTGCGGCAAGGCCCAGCCCGGTCAGGTGGCGGCGGTGTCGCACGGCTGCCCTGCTGCCCTCTTCCGTTCGGTCAATGTCCTCAACACACGAACGGAGGCGGGTCAGTGAGCGTCAGCACTCCCCTCGGCGGCCATGATCTGGTGGAGCGTGCGCTGTCGTACGCCACCGTCTCGGACACCGTCGTGATCGTCGCCGACATCTCGGAGGCATCCCTGCGGTGGGCCGGAAACTCGATGACCACCAACGGCGTGGGTGACTCGAGGTCCTGGACCGTCGTCTCGATCGTGCGGGACGGCGCGGCGGCACGGGTGGGAACGGTCTCGTCCACGAGCATGGACCCCGAGGACGTCGCCGGCGTCGTGACCGCGGCCGAGGACGCCGCTCGTGCAGGTCAACCCGCGACCGACGCGATGCCCCTCGTCGAGGGTGCCGCGACTCCGGACTCCGGCTGGGGCGACGTCCCGCTCCGCACAGGGATCGACGTGTTCGACTCCGTGGTACCGGGCCTGGCGCGGGGATTTGACGGAGCCGATGCGTTGTACGGCTTCGCGCATCACACGGTCCGCACCGTGTGGCTGGGCACGTCCACCGGGGTGCGGCGGCGCGTCGTCGAACCTGTCGGGTCGCTCGAGATCAACGCTAAGAGGGGTGGTCTCTCGGGCGGTGCCAGTGCCTGGGTGGGCACCGGTACCCGAGACTTCCGCGACGTCGATCTCGATGCGTCTCTGGCCGAACTGACGCGTCGGCTCGACTGGTCCGCCCGGACCGTCGACCTGCCCGCGGGACGCTACGAGACGATTCTTCCGCCGTCCGCGGTCGCCGATCTGATGATCGATCTGCTGTGGTCGATGGACGGCCGTGGCGCGCAGGAGGGCCGCACGGCCCTGTCCGCTCCCGGCGGCGGCACCCGCATCGGTGAGGTGCTCGGACACCTCGGTCTCACGCTGTACTCCGACCCGTCCGAGAACGGCCTCGAGTACGCCCCGTTCGTGGTCACCGGATCCTCGAGCGACGCGGTGTCGGTGTTCGACAACGGAATGGACGCAGGCCGCACCGACTGGATCCGCGACGGTGCGATCACCTCCCTTGCCTACCCGCGTTCCGCCGCAGCAGAATTCGGGGCCACACCCACTGTGCCCGGTGACAACCTCGTCATGGTGGGCGGCGCCGGCGGTTCGGTCGACGACCTCGTCGCGCGCACCGAACGCGGACTGTTGCTGACGACACTCTGGTACATCCGCGAGGTGGACCCCACGACGATGCTCCTCACCGGGTTGACGCGGGACGGCGTCTATCTGGTCGAGGACGGCCGAGTGACCGCTGCCGTGAACAACTTCCGGTTCAACGAGAGCCCGCTCGACATCCTGCGCCGCGCGACGGAGGCGGGCACGACGGTGCCCACCCTGCCGCGTGAGTGGTCGGACTGGTTCACGCGCGCGGCGATGCCGCCGTTGCGGGTCCCGGACTTCCACATGTCGTCCGTGAGTGCGGCCCAGTAGTCCGCTCATTCGCCGGGTGCGGTGAGGTAGTCGGTGCCGTGGGAGTCACGGATGTGGACGATGCCGTCGCGGAGCATGCGATAGTGCCACTGCCGGCGGGTTTTCAGTCCGTGGTGCCGGCGGCACAGCGGTTCGAGGTTGCCCGTGACGGTCCAGCCGCCCCTCCGTGGGTCGGTGTGATCGAACGGGACGACGTGGTCGAGGTCGCAGTCCTCACTGGGCACCGCGCACCCCGGGTGAACGCACGTCGGATACAGCGCTGTCACCAGCGCTGCAACCGCCTCGGATGGCCGGTAAGCCAATGCCCCGGCCGGGGGCACGGCGAATCCGCCGTGGCCGTCGGGGTTCTCGACGGCACGGTCCAACGCTGATGGCGGGAGCGTGCGGAGGTACTCGACCTGCTCCCTCACCTTTCTGGCGTGTGCGCTGCGGACGTTCCCGGAGGTAGGCGTCCAGCCCGGCGGCATGCGGCGGGTGCGGCGAACTTCTCGCTCTTCGATCGGCACCGGCGGGTCGGGCGGTTCGGTGTCTATCGGTGCGTCGTGCTGTGGGCATGGGCAACTGCATCCCGCCCGCGGTGCAGGAACTCTCGCTGCGGTGATGAGTGCTTGCCAGGTCGCATCTCCGGCGATCGTGCGGGCCACATCGGCCGGGACAGGTCCCCAGCCGACGAGGTGACCGGGTTCCCCCGCCAACCCCGCCGCCGTGGCCGCATCGAGCACGATCACCGCAGTGGTGTCGGGACGGGTGACCGGTACCCGCCGTTCGCAGTCCTGATCAGCACACTCACACCCGACAACTCCGCCGGTGAGCACCGCGTGAGCCGCATCGAACAACCGCGCGGACAGCGGCCGCGGATCCGTCGCGCACACCCCATGCGCCGCCGACACGATCGCCCGCCACACGGCCGCGACCTGCTCCGCCGGACCACGCACCGTCAACTCAGCCTGATCCCGAGGACGTTTCCGCACCGTCGCCGACCGCTCCGATGCCGCCCGCTCCCGGACGACCCGGTGCCAGTCGGCGTCGAAGTCGGCGAGGATCCGGTCGATCGCCGACGCCACCGCACCCGGAGTGCACCTCGATGCGGCAGCAATCACCCGCTGCAGCAACGCTTCGGTTGCATTCGGGACCCTGGCCAGCGACCGGCACACCGTCCGGAACGCCGCGTACGCCAACCGGCCCGCATCGAATGCTCCCTGCACAGCAGGGCGAGCAGTACGAATCAGAAACAGCCACTCGGTGACAGTCCCGGTGGACACTGACAGCGCCGAGGCGACCTCGGCAACAGCGCACGCTTCGGCGGCATCGGCGTCGAACACCCCACCCGGACCTAGCACCGCGGGACGCCGGGATTCCTCGTGAACGTAGGAGCACGACGCGGCGACGGTGCGGGCGAACGAGGCCTGGGCCTCGACTTTCGCCGACACCAACACATCCGTCGAAACCGCTGTGTCGTACACGAATTCACCCCCCGGTGATGTCCCGATCAGGCCGCCCCCCGACGACCTGAACAGACACTAACCCACCTCACCGACAGAAACTCGAACGCATGTTCGAATAGGGCCGCACAGCTTCTCGAGGACGTTCCACGTTCTCGCTGACGGTGCAACTCCTCCGGGAACATGGAGTGTCAGCGGGAGCGCCTGAACCGGCAGACGTTCGGTGAGGTCTACTCGACAGCTGCTGCGGGAATCAGGCCGCGCGGAGCGCCAGACCGACGGTGCTGCTCTTGCCTTTGAAGAGCGAGCTCATCGTCACCGCGATACGGCCGGTGATGCCGTACTTGTCGATCACCACGTCGCGGGTACGCGCGGTGCCCGCGTCGTCGAGCACCTCGGCGACACAGTCCATGGCGGGGCCGGCGTTGTTTCCGCTCCGGTCGCAGGTCGCGACCGTGACGCGCGGCGTGTTGCGGATCCGCTTGACCTTCCACGACTCCCGCTGCGTCCACATGAGGAGCCGGTCGCCGTCGAGCGCCGCCCAGATGGGTGTCGGCTTGGGGGTGCCGTCCTTGGTGAACGTGGTCAGGAGGACGTACTTCGCGGTGCCGACGTCACCGAACGGGTTGCTCATACGAGACAGGATAGGCCGGTCAGTCGCCCTCGAGCTCGCCTTCGCTCTCGAGGTAGGCCGCACGGAGATCGGCGAGCACCGCCGGGTCCGGTTCCGCCCACATGCCGCGTTCCACGGCTTCGAGCAGTCGCTCGGAGATACCGTGCAGCGCCCAGGGATTGGACGTCGACATGAACTTGCGGTTGGTCTCGTCGAGGACGTACTCCTGCGTGAGCTTCTCGTACATCCAGTCCTGCACGACTCCCGTGGTGGCGTCGTACCCGAACAGGTAGTCGACCGTCGCGGCCATCTCGAACGCGCCCTTGTATCCGTGCCGCCGCATCGCGTCCATCCAGCGCGGGTTGACGACGCGCGCACGGAACACGCGGGACGTCTCCTCGTGCAGCGTGCGGGTGCGCACCGACTCCGGGCGGGTGCTGTCACCGATGTACGCCTCGGGGGACGTGCCGGTGAGCGCGCGCACGGTCGCCACCATGCCGCCGTGATACTGGAAGTAGTCGTCGGAGTCGGCGATGTCGTGCTCGCGGGTGTCGGTGTTCTTCGCGGCGACCGCGATGCGCCGGTAGGACGATCGCATGTCGTCCGCCGCCGGGACGCCGTTCAGTCCGCGGCCGTACGCGAAGCCGCCCCACGTCGTGTAGACCTGCGCCAGGTCCTCGTCACTGCGCCAGCTCTTGCTGTCGATCAGCTGCAGCAGTCCGGCGCCGTACGTGCCGGGCTTGGATCCGAAGATGCGGGTGGTGGCTCGGCGGTCGTCGCCGTGCTCCTCGAGATCGGCCTGTGCGTGCGCGCGCACGTAGTTCTGCTCGTCGGTCTCGTCCAAGCCCGCGACCATGCGGACGGCGTCGTCCATCATCGCGAGCACGTGCGGGAACGCGTCGCGGAAGAAGCCGGAGATGCGGACCGTCACGTCGATACGCGGCCGTTTCAGCTCGTCCAGAGCGATCGGTTCGAGATGCGTGACGCGGCGCGACGCCTCGTCCCACACGGGCAACACACCGAGCAGAGCGAACACCTCGGCCACGTCGTCACCCGAGGTGCGCATGGCGCTGGTTCCCCACACCGACAACCCGACAGAGCGCGGGTACTCGCCGTGATCCTGCAGGTAGCGGGCCACCAGCGACTCGGCCATCGCCTGGCCGGTCTCCCACGCGAGCCGCGACGGCACCGCCTTGGGATCGACCGAGTAGAAGTTGCGGCCGGTCGGCAGCACGTTGATGAGTCCACGCAGCGGCGACCCGCTGGGACCTGCCGGGATGAATCCGCCGTTCAGCGCGTGCAGCACGCGGTCGATCTCCTGGTCGGTCCCGCGCAGTCGGGGAACCACCTCGGTGGCCGCGAAGCGGAGGATCTCGGCGACCGTGTCGGGCAGACCCGCGGCGATGCCGTCGACGGCGTCCACCGACCAGTCGGCGCGGTGTAGTGCCGCGACGAGACCTCGTGCCTGCTCCTCGACGGCATCGACCGACGTCCGAGCCTCGTCGCCGTCCTCGCTGAGACCCAACGCTTCCCGCAGACCCGGAACCGTGCGCTCCCCGCCCCACATCTGACGGGCCCGCAGCATGGCCAGGACGAGGTCGACCTCCGCCTCGCCGCGCGGAGCCTGACCGAGAACGTGGAGCCCGTCGCGGATCTGCACGTCCTTGATCTCGCACAGCCAGCCGTCGACGTGCAGCAGCATGTCGTCGAACACCTCCTCGTCGGGGCGTTCCTCCAGGCCGAGGTCCTTGTGCATCTGCGCCGCGGTCATCAGTGTCCAGATCTGCTGACGGATCGCGGGCAACTTGGCCGGGTCGAGCGTCGAGATGTTCGAGTGTTCGTCGAGCAACTGCTCGAGGCGGGTGATGTCGCCGTAGCTCTCGGCGCGGGCCATCGGCGGGATGAGGTGGTCGACGAGAGTCGCGTGCGCGCGGCGCTTGGCCTGCGTCCCCTCACCCGGGTCGTTGACCAGGAACGGGTAGATCAAGGGCAGATCGCCCAGCGCGGCGTCCGTGCCGCACGAGGCGGACATGCCGAGAGTCTTTCCGGGCAACCATTCGAGGTTGCCGTGCTTGCCCAGGTGCACGACGGCGTCGGCGGCGAAACCGCCGTCCTCCTCCGGTGCCGCGAGCCAGCGGTAGGCGGCGAGGTAGTGGTGGCTGGGGGGCAGATCCGGATCGTGGTAGATCGCCACGGGGTTCTCGCCGAACCCACGAGGCGGCTGCACCATGAGGACGACGTTCGAGAAACGCAGTGCGGCGATGACGATCTCGCCCTCCGGATCCGCCGAACGATCGACGTACAGCTCGCCCGGCGCCTCGCCCCAGTGCTCGACGACGCCGGAACGCAGGTCCTCGGGCAGCGTGTCGAACCAACGCCGGTAGCGCGCGGCGGAGATGCGGATGGGGTTGCCCTCGAGCTGTTCGGCGGTGAGCCAGTCGGCATCCTGCCCGCCCGCGGCGATGAGCGCGTGGATGAGAGCGTCGCCGTCCTGCGCGGCGAGGCCGGGCACCGCGTCGTCGCCGTCGACGGGTCCGATGTCGTAGCCCAGTTCGCGCATTCGCGTCAGTAGACCGATCGCCGACGCCGGGGTGTCCAGTCCGACGGCGTTGCCGATGCGGGCGTGCTTGGTCGGGTAGGCGGACAGCATCAGCGCGATGCGCTTGTCCGCGGCAGGGATGCGCCGCAACCGCGCGTGGCGCACCGCGATGCCGGCGACGCGTGCGCACCGCTCGTGGTCCGGCACGTACGTGCTGAGGCCGTCCGCGTCGATCTCCTTGAACGAGAACGGAACGGTGATGATGCGACCGTCGAACTCGGGCACCGCGACCTGGGTCGCGACGTCCAGCGGCGACATGCCGTCGTCGTTCGCGTCCCACATGGCGCGGGAGCTGGTGAGGCACAGGCCCTGCAGGATCGGCACGTCGAGTGCGGCGAGCTCGGCGACGTCCCAGGCCTCGTCGTCGCCACCGGCACCGACATTGGCCGGGCGCGTTCCACCGGCCGCGAGCACGGTGACCACCATGGAGTCGGCCTCACGCAACGCCTCGAGCAGTTCGGGTTCCGCGCTGCGCAGCGACGCACAGTAGATCGGGAGCGCGCGGGCGCCCTTCGCCTCGATGGCGTCGCACAGCGCATGGATGTAGTCGACGTTGCCCGCGAGGTGCTGGGCTCGGTAGTACAGGACGGCGATCGTGGGTTCCGAGGACGACGTGCGCGAACGGGTGCGCAGCACACCCCAGGTGGGGAGATGGGCGGGCGGGGCGAACCCGTGGCCCGTCAGCAGCACCGTGTCGGACAGGAAGTAGGCGAGCTGCTCGAGGTTGTCCGCGCCGCCCTCGGCCAGGTACTGGTGTGCCTGCGCAGCGACGTTGGCCGGAACCGTCGACAGTTCCATCAACTCGGCATCGGGAGCCTGCTCGCCGCCCAGCATGACCACCGGAACGGGGCCGCGGAGCACGGCGTCGATACCGCTCTCCCACATCCGGCGCCCGCCGAGGATGCGCACGACCACCAGGTCGACGCCGTCCATGAGCGCCGGTAGGTCGGCGTCGACGAGGATGCGGGACGGGTTGGCCCAGCGGTACTCGGCGCCGGAAGCACGCGCGCTCAGCAGGTCGGTGTCGGACGTCGAGAGCAGCAGAATCACGATGGTGGAGCCTTTCCCTGGGGTTTTCGCGCCCCGTCGGCGTCGGTGTGCACCCCAGGTCTGACTTCTCCAGAGACGCTGGAGTCACAGTGGCGCGACCGCGCCGGAGTCTCACCGGCTTCCGGGGTGCTTCGCAGTGATCGTACGTCGTAGCCTGGACTGCATGAGTGATGCAGGGGACAGGAGCCGACGGGACGCCTGCCCCGGAGCTCTCCAGCTGCACGAGGCGAAGGACGGCCTGCTGGCTCGGGTGCGTCTTCCCGGCGGCGTGCTCACCGCCGAGCAGATGGGTGTGCTCGCGGCGGCCTCGACGGACTTGTCGGACGGCGAGTTGGTGCTCACCTCCCGAGGGAACATCCAGCTCCGGGCGGTGCGCGATCCCGACGACCTGGCCGACCGACTCGCGGGCGCGGGACTCCTGCCGTCGGAGACCCACGAGCGGGTTCGCAACATTCTGGCGTCGCCACTGTCGGGTCGTCTGGGCGGAACGGCCGATGTCCGCGACCTGGTAACCGACCTCGACACCCGGCTGACCGGTGATCCGGAACTGTCGGAGCTGCCGGGCCGGGTGCTCTTCTCGGTCGACGACGGTCGCGGCGACGTGACGGGTTTCGGCGCCGACATCGGTGTCCACGCCGTCGACGAGGACTCTTTCGCCCTCATCCTCGCGGGCGCCGACAGCGGCGTCCGAGTCCCGCGGGCCGACGCGGTCGCGGTGATGCTCGACGCAGCGCGCGGATTCCGCCGTGAGCGGCAGGGGCATTGGCGCATCGCGGAGATGCCGAACGGCGTGGAGGCCGTGCTCGGTCACGTCGATCACGGCGTCGGGGGCCAGCCGAAGGTCACCGTCGAGACGTCGGTGGATCCGCCCATCGGATGGTTCGTGCAGGACGACGCGACCGTCGCTCTCGGTGCCGCCCTCGCTCACGGCGTGCTGCCGGCTCGCACCGCACTTTTCCTCGCGGCCGTCGAGAGGCCGATCCACGTCACGCCGTGGCGCGGCATCGTGCTCGTCGATCTCGACGAGGGCGTCGCCGAGCAGGTCGTGCGCGTGTTGGCCCCGATGGGCCTGATCTTCGATGCGGAGTCGCCGTGGGTGCGGGCGAGCTCGTGCGTCGGCTCCCCCGGCTGCGCGAAGTCGCACTCCGACGTGCGCGCCGATCTCGACGCCGCCGTGGAGAACGGCGAGGTGGGCGACGGCCGCGAGCACTGGGTGGGGTGTGAGCGCCGATGTGGCCGACCCCGCGGTGAGGTCACCGACGTGGTCGCGACCGAGGATGGTTATCAGCGCTCCTGAGCCGCGGGCACCCGATCAGGAACCCGGTGCGGACACGATCAGGTAGTACAGCGCGGCACCGATGGTCAGAATCTGTTGTCCGGGGAAGGCGTAGTTGTCGACCAGCCAGTGGCCGACGAGGTCGAACAGATCGCTCGGAAACATGGCTCGGCTCCGCTCTCGCTGACGACCCCGTGGTCGTTCGTCTCGGTAACGTTACGGACCACGCGGCGCGACCGGAACAAACCGATCGTCACGATTCGGTGTCGATTCGTGATGCGTCTCCCCCGCGCCCCGACCCCGGACCCTGGCCGACCACGGCGCGTCGTCGCTCCCTATCGTGGAGCCATGCACGACTACATCCGCGACGGCGACGAGATCTACCGGCGCTCTTTCGCGACCATTCGCGAGGAAGCCGATCTGTCGGCCTTCTCCGACGATGTGGCTCAGGTCGTCGTGCGCATGATCCATGCCTGCGGCGAGGTGAATCTCGCACAGTCGATCGCGTCCACGCCCGACGTCGTGGCCAAGGGTCGTGCAGCACTGCGCGCCGGAGCCCCGGTGCTGTGCGATGCCACGATGGTCGCGTCCGGCATCACTCGTCGACGGCTTCCGGCCGACAACGAGGTGATCTGCACCCTCAATGCACCGGACGTCCCGGAGATGGCGCGCGAGCGCGGCACCACCAGAACCGCGGCAGCGGTGGATCTGTGGGTCGACCATCTCGACGGCGCCGTCGTCGCGATCGGCAACGCACCCACCGCGTTGTTCCGGCTCATGGAGCTGATCCAGCAAGGCGCACCGCGCCCGTCCGCCATCCTGGGTGGGCCCGTCGGCTTCATCGGCGCCGCGGAGTCGAAGGACGACCTCGTCGCCTCCGGTCTCGGACTCGACCATCTGCTCGTGCTAGGCCGCCGCGGTGGCAGCGCCATCGCCGCCGCCGCCGTCAATGCCATTGCGACGGAACGAGAATGAGCGGCAAGCTCTGGGGTGTCGGAATCGGCCCGGGTGATCCCGAGCTGGTGACGGTCAAGGCCGCGCGGGTCATCACCGCCGCCGACGTCGTCGCCTTCCACAGCGCTCGGCACGGCAAGAGCATCTCCCGCCGCACCGCGGAGCCGTACCTGCGCGAGGGGCAGATCGAGGAGCACCTGGTCTACCCGGTGACCACCGAGGGCACCGATCACCCCGGCGGATACGACGGCGCGCTCGCCGACTTCTACGTCGAGGCGTCCGAGCGGCTCGCCGCACACCTCGAGGCCGGCCGCTCGGTCGCGCTGCTGGCCGCCGGCGACCCGATGTTCTACAGCTCGTACCAGCACATGCACGTTCGTCTGGCGCACCGCTTCGACACCGAGGTGATCCCCGGCGTCACGTCGGTCAGTGCGGCGTCCGCGGCAGTCGGAGAACCGCTCGTCGAGGGCGACGAGGTCCTGACGATCCTGCCGGGGACCCTGCCCCGCGCCGAGCTCACGCGGCGACTCAAGGACACCGACTCCGCCGCGATCCTCAAGCTGGGCCGCACATATCCCGCTGTGCGCGAAGCCTTGCGCGACAGCGGCATGATCGACCGCGCCCGCTACGTCGAGCGCGCGAGCACCACCGGCGAACGCGTTCTCGCCGCCGACGACGCGACGGACGTGCCCTACTTCTCCATCGCCGTGGTCTCGAGCCCGTCCTACGTCGTCACCGAAACCGCTGCGTCGGGCGAGGTGGTCGTCGTCGGGCTCGGGCCAGGCTCCGCGGAGTGGACCACGCCGGAGGTGCGCGACGAACTGCTCCGCGCCACCGATCTCGTGGGCTACACCACGTACATCGACCGGGTGCCGGTCCGCGCGGGCCAGCGTCGGCACGCGAGCGACAACCGGGTCGAATCGGAACGTGCCGAGATGGCACTCGACCTCGCGTCTCGTGGCGGTCGAGTCGTCGTCGTGTCCTCCGGCGATCCCGGCGTGTTCGCCATGGCTGCAGCGGTTCTCGAGGTGGCCGCGCAGGACCGGTGGCGCCACGTTCCCGTGCGAGTCTGCCCCGGGGTCACGGCCGCCAATGCGGTCGCGAGCCGCGTCGGCGCGCCCCTGGGCCACGACTACGCCGTCCTGTCCCTGTCCGATCGTCTCAAGCCGTGGGACGTGGTCGAGCGCCGCATCCGCGCGGTCGCGGCTGCCGACATGGCGTTCGCCGTCTACAACCCGGCCTCGCGCTCGCGGACCTGGCAGGTGGAGGCGCTCAAGACGCTCGTGCTCGAGCACCGCGGTCCGGACACTCCGGTCGTCGTGGGCCGCGACGTCTCGGGACCCGAGGAATCGGTGACCGTCGTCCGGCTCGGGGATCTCGACCCGGCCACGATCGACATGCGCTGTCTGCTCATCGTCGGAGCGTCCACCACGACGGTCGATCACACCGCGGACGGCCCGCGGGTGTTCACGTCACGGCGTTACGACACCGTCGATCCCATCGCCCGCGTCGGGAGCGGCGCGGGGAGTGCGTCGCTTCAGTAACCAGGTCACGCACTTGTCGGCCGTCGGTACCACGGGGACGTCGTCCTGAACGGGCGGCCGTTCGACCATGATCACGGGGATGCCGCGCTCGCGGGCGGCCTGCAGCTTGGCCGACGTGAGCTTGCCGCCGCTGTTCTTGCTCACCACCACGTCGATGCGGTGCTCGTCCAACAATTCGCGCTCGCCCTCGAGGTCGAACGGCCCGCGTGACTCCAGAATGCTCGAGTGCGCGGGGACCTCGCCCTCGGGCGGATCGATGCACCGCACGATGAACTGCCGGTCGTCCAGGGACGCGAAGTGGTGCACGCCCTGTCGGCCGATGGTGAGGAGGACGCGGGCGAGAGCTGGGCGCTCCGTGAGTGCCTGCGCTGCCGCCTCCATCGACGGCACCGTGATCCAGTCGTCCTCGGCCAGCGGGCTCCACGGCGCGCGACGCACCAGCACCAGCGGCACGTCGACGGCCGTGCAGACCTCGACCGCGTGCGCCGTCATCGTCGCTGCGTAGGGATGCGTGGCGTCGACGACGTGCGTCACCTCGTGCTCCGTGATCCACTCGCGAAGTCCGTCCACTCCACCGAAGCCGCCGATCCGCACCTCCCCCACCGGGAGCACGGGATCGGCCACCCGGCCGGCGAGCGAGGAGGTCACGGTGGTGCCGTGCAGTCCGTCCAGCTTGATCGCGAGCTGACGTGCTTCGGACGTGCCACCGAGAACCAGAACATGCATTGGGGCGACCTTACCGGCCGCGGACGGTCAGTGATCGAGCCGTCGCCGGGCCGCGGAGTACAGGAAGCTGTCCGGGAAGCCCTCGGCCGACAGCACGCGGCCCACGACCACGACCGCCGTCTTCACGATGCCCGCCGCCACTGTCGCGTCCGCGAGATCCGCCAGGGTGCCCCGCACGATCACCTCGTCCGCGCGGCTGGCGAAGGCCACCACCGCTGCGGGACAGTCGGATCCGTAGTGCGGCACGAGCTGCTCGGTGATGCTGTGGATCTGGCGTGCGCCGAGATGAATGACCAGCGTCGCTCCGCTCCGCGCCAGCGTGGGCAGATCCTCGCCGTCGGGCATCGCGGTCGACAACGTCGACACGCGCGTCAGCACCACGCTCTGCGAGATCCCGGGCACGGTGAGTTCGCGGCCCAGGGCGGCCGCAGCCGCAGCGAACGCCGGAACACCCGGCACTATCTCGTAGTCCACACCCGCCGCGTCGAGTCGTCGCGACTGCTCGGCGACGGCGCTGTACAGCGACGGATCGCCGGAGTGCACGCGGGCGACGTCGAGACCGTCACGCGAGGCGGTGACGAGTTCGTCGACGATCGCGTCGAGCGTCATGCGAGCGGTGTTCACGACGCGTGCGTCCGCCGGGCAGGTGTCGAGCAGCTCGTGCGGCACCAACGACCCGGCGTACAGGCAGACCGGGCTCGACGCGATGACGCGGGCTGCGCGGACGGTGACGAGGTCGGCCGCACCGGGTCCCGCGCCGACGAATCTGACGGTCACGCTGTCTCCTTCTCGTTCTTCGCAACGCTCCACTGCGTCACCGGCATCTGCGGTCGCCACCCGGTGAATCCGCCGAGCGGTTCGCCGCGGTGCACCTGCAGTCGTCGCAGTAGACCACCGTGCCGCTGATACCACTGCAGGAGAAGCGATTCCGACTCGGCAGTGACGGCATTGGCCACCAACCGTCCACCCTCGGGCAGTGCGTCCCAGCAGGCGTCCATCACTCCGGGTTGTGTCGCGCCGCCCCCGACGAACACGGCGTCGGGCTCGGGCGCACCGACGAAGGAATCGGGTGCCGCCCCGCGGACGACGAGCGACGGAACCCCCAGGGCGACAGCGTTGGTCCGGATGGTGGCGGATCTGGAGTCGACGCGTTCGAACGCGATCGCGGAACATGCCGGATGCGTGCGCATCCACTCGATCGCGATGCTTCCCGACCCGCCGCCGACGTCCCACAGACGTTCACCCGGTGATGGTGCGAGGGCGCTGAGGGTCAGCGCGCGGACCTCACGCTTGGTCAGCTGACCGTCGCCCACGTAGAGGGCGTCGTCGAGTCCGGGTGCCCGCGAGACGGTGTTGCCCCGCACCTCGAGCGCGACGACGCTCAGTGAGTCGACGTCGCGCGCATCCACCCAGTCGGTGACGGGCAGCGCACGCACCCGCTCACGCGGTCCCCCGAGTTGCTCGAGCACGGACATGGCGCTGGAGCCGAGGCCACGGCGCAGCAGCAGAGTCGCCAGTTCCGCTGCGGTGCTCTCGTTCTCGGCGAGCACCAGGACGCGTCGTCGATGCGCCAGGGCGGGCAGTACGGTCTCGATCGGCCTGTTCACCAGGGACACCACCTCGACGTCGTGGAGCGCCCAGCCGAGACGGGCGCACGCGAGCGACGCCGACGAGGGATGCGGGAGAACGCGCAGGGCATCGGCACCGAGCAACCGCGTCAACGTCACCCCGATTCCGTGGAACATCGGGTCACCGCTGGCGAGCACGCATCGCCGCGCGCCGGCATGCTCGTCCAGCAGGCCGGCCAGAGCGGGCAGCATCGGGGTGGGCCACGCGATTCGCCGAGCCGCGGTGCCCGGCACAGCGTCGAGTTGACGCTCGGAGCCGAACAGGACGTCCGCGGACTCGACGGCGTCGCGTGACGTCGGCGACAGCCCGGCCCACCCGTCGGCGCCCACGCCCACGACGTCGATCGTCGACGAGCGGTCGAGTCCGGTCATCGCGGCATCCGACGCCAGATCGGGCGCGGGAGGACGCGCATGACGGCGACGAGCAGGCGCAGGCGGCCGGGCACCCACACGACGTCTGTCCGTGAGCCCAGCGCGCGGACCACAGCGTCGGCCACCTGGCCGGGTGTGCTCGACATCGGCGCGGGAGACATCCCCTCGGTCATCCGGCCGATGACGAAACCCGGTCGGATCAGCAGCAACCGCACGCCGGTCCCGTGCAGTGCGTCGGCGAGACCGGACGCGAAACCGTCCAGGCCGGCCTTCGCCGACCCGTAGACGTAGTTGGCGCGGCGGACCCGAGCGCCGGCGACGGAGGAGAAGACGACGAGCCGGCCGGATCCCTGCTCGCGCAACGATGTCGAGAGATGCGTCAGTATGCTCACCTGCGCCACGTAGTCAGTGTGGACGACGGCCACCGCGTGCGCCGCATCCGTCTCGGCGCGCGTTTGATCGCCGAGGATGCCGAAGGCCAGGACTGCCGTGTCGATCGGCCCGTGAGCCAGAACCGACGTCACGAGACCGTGGTGCGACGCGAGGTCGTCGGCGTCGAACTCCAGCGTCGTCACCCGAGTCGCGCCGGCCGCGCGCACTCGTTCCGACTCGGCGACCAGATCGTCGGATCGCCGGGCGGCGAGGACGACGTGGCGGCCGCGCGCGAGGCGCTCCGCGATCTCGAGACCGATGTCGCTGCGACCACCGAGGAGCAGCAGAATGCCGGTGCTCGACTGGTCGGGTGTGGTCAGGTCACGGCCGGCCGGTGGGTGGGTCACGGCGTCCAGTGTCCTCGATTATCGTGGCGGTCATGCCCGCCACCCCCTCCTCGCTGAACGCCGACGCCGGAACCTTCCTCACCGAGCGTCATCTGGCAACGCTGGCCACGAAGCGTCAGGACGGCACACCGCACGTGGTGGCGGTCGGATTCACGTGGGATGCCGAGGCAGGTGTGGCGCGGGTGATCACACGCGACGGGTCGCAGAAGGTGCGTAACGCCGAGCGCGGCGGCTACGGCGCCGTGACACAGGTCGACGGGGCGCGATGGCTGACCCTCGAGGGGCCGGCACGCATCCTGCGCGCACCCGACGCCGTACGGGATGCGGAGAACCGGTACGCCCAGCGCTACCGCACGCCGCGGGAGAACCCGGAGCGGGTGGTCATCGAGATCACCGTCACCAGGGTGATGGGGTCCCAGTCGTTGCGCGACTGAGCGATCGGGCGGCGGCCGTCCGGGACGAGCCACCACCAGGTGTGTCAACCTCTGTCAGACCAGCCCGAGTTGGTGAGCAACGATGGCGGCCTGCACGCGATTGGTTGTGTCGAGCCGAAGGAAAATCGACGCGACGTGGGTCTTGATGGAGCTTTCAGCGAGGTGCAACTGATCGCCGATCACGGGTATCACCACAGGCCGGATCGGACAAGCGCTGGTGACTGCACTCGCCGTGTGGATGATCGCGTTCACGCCGCACATGCTGCGAGCGTTCTCCTAGTCTGGTCGGCCGAGGCTGTGGTGACACCCCACCCTCAGCTGAACAGCCTCGTGACCTGACGTCAGAAGCGGGACGCGTCCAGCAGTGACTCCGCGACCGAAGTGTCACCGAAGACGGTGAGCACGTCGAGTGGTCGACGACGGCAGAGCACCAGCAGCAGGTGCGCTGCCGTACCTCGCAGTGCCACATCGGCTTTCGCGTGTCCGCGCGCACTGGTGAGGCCCTCGGCCCCGAGTGTGAACGTCCACTCCAGGTCGTCCACGTCCGTACCGTGCACGTGCACGGTGCGCCCGATCGACTCGGGCGTCAGGCGGTCGAGAAGCAGTCGGTGCGGATACTGCACCTCCGTCAGCTCGGCCACGGCGTCCGCGGCCGCATCGGGATCGAGCGCCTCGGGCGCCACTCCGCCGGCGGCGCGCACGGCGTCGGCGGCGTCGATGCGATGCACGGCGACCTCGTGTGCCTGCCGTCGGAGCCACCACGCGGCCGTGCGTGCGCCGACGAACGTCTCCACGACCGCCTCGAGATCCACCGACTCGAACGTGGCGACCATCGCCGCCAGCGACGACCGGTATGCAGGGAGACACTCGGGGCCCTTGGGCAACGACTCGACCTGCTGCTTCGCCACCGCGCCCGTGTCCGCACCCGGGCCCGCGAGGATCACCGCGTTCGCCCACCGGTGGACCTTGCCCGTGTGTCGGACCACGTGCTCGAGCGTCCATCCCGGCACGGTGGGTACCGGAGCCGTCAGGGCGTCGACAGGCATCGACGCGAGGCGGTCGCCCTCGCGTCGCAGTGTGGCGAGGAGGTCGAGGCTCATCGCACCGGAAGCACGGTGAGACCGTGCGGGCGCGTGTTGACCGACTCGCAGCCCTCCGGGGTCACGATGACGATGTCCTCGATGCGGGCGCCCCACTCGCCGGTGAAGTACACCCCCGGCTCGATGCTGAAGGCCATCCCCACCTCGAGCGGAATGTCGTTGCCCGCCACGATGTACGGCTCCTCGTGCACCGAGAGGCCGATGCCGTGCCCGGTGCGGTGCACGAACACGTCGCCGTAGCCGGCGTCGACCAGGATGTCGCGCGCGGCGGCGTCGATCGTCTCCGCGGTGACTCCGGGACGGACTGCATCGACGGCTGCCTGCTGCGCGCGCTCGAGGACCGCCACGGTCGCAGCGACCGAGTCCGACGGCTCGCCGATGCTGTAGGTCCGGGTGGAGTCCGAGTTGTAGCCCGGCTCGACAGGGCCGCCGATGTCGATGACGACGACGTCGCCCTCCTCGATGACGCGCTCGGACACCTCGTGGTGCGGGTCGGCGCCGTGCGGTCCGGAGCCGACGATGACGAACGCCGCCTCGGTGTGCCCCTCCTCGAGGATCGCGGCCGAGATGTCGGCGGCGACCTGCGCTTCGGTGCGTCCAGCCGCGAGGAACTCACCCATACGGGCGTGGACGCGGTCGATGGCCGCGCCCGCCGTGCGCAACGCTCCGATCTCCGCGTCGTCCTTGGTCATCCGGAGCTCGCGCAGGACCGCCGTCGCCAGGACGGGCATCGCGCCGAGCGCCTCGGTCAGCGGAACGAGATGCAGGGCGGGCATGGCGTCGGTGACAGCCGTCCGGGCCGGGCCGGGAAGCAACGCCGCGACCGCCTGATGCGGATTCACGCCGTCGACCCAGTCTCGCAGCTCGATTCCGAGGTCGGCCGCAGCCGAGTCCTTCAGCGCCGCCAACTCGATACGAGGCACCACCACCGATGCGGGCGTGCCGTCTGCCGGGACGACGAGGCAGGTCAGTCGCTCGAACGACTCGGCTCGCGAGCCGAGCAGGTAGCGCAGGTCGGGTCCGGGCGTGATCAGCAGCGCGTCGAGACCGGCCTCGGCGGCGAGAGCCGCCGCTCGGTCGAGGCGGGTGCGATACACGGAGGAGGGAAACCGAGACGTCATGACGCCAGGCTATCGACTCCGGTGCCGCCCACATGCGGCAGGATGTGGCGCATGACGGCCGAGAGCAGAGACACGGTACTTCTCCTCGATGCGGCGAGCCTGTGGTTCCGGGCCTTCCACGCGTTGCCCGAATCGATGACGGCGCCCGACGGTCGGCCGGTGAACGCGGTGCGTGGTTTCACCGACATGGTCGCGTCCCTCATCACGCGGACGGGTGCGTCCCGACTGGCCGTGTGCCTCGACCTCGACTGGCGTCCTACCTTCCGGGTCGATCTGGTGCCGTCCTACAAGGCGCACCGGGTGCTCACCGAGTCCGCCGCGGGCCCGGACGCAGAGGAGGCACCCGACGCACTGGGTCCACAGGTGAACCTGATCCTGGAGATTCTCGAGGCCGCGGGCATCGCGACGGCCGGAGCGGAGGGTCTCGAGGCGGACGACGTGTTGGGCACGCTCGCCGCCACCGAGCGCGACGGCACCGTGGTGGTGGTCAGCGGAGACCGCGACCTGTTGCAGGTCGTCTCCGACGATCCGGTTCCGGTGCGCGTGCTCTACGCGGGACGCGGACTGGCGAAAGCCGAGCTGTTTGGCCCCGCGGAGGTGGCCGAGAAGTACGGGGTGCCGTCGGACCGGCCCGGGCCGGGCTACGCGGAACTTGCTCTGCTGCGCGGTGATTCGTCCGACGGGCTGCCGGGGGTCAAGGGTGTCGGGGAGAAGACCGCGGCGTCGCTCATGCAGAAGTTCGGCTCCCTCGAGGCGTTGCTCGACGCCGCCGACTCGGGCGATCCCGAGATGTCGGCCGGGGTGCGCGCGAAGATCCAGAGCTCCCGCGACTACATCGACGCCGCACTCCCGGTGGTACGGGTGGTGACCGATGCGGACATCATCTTCTCGCGCCCCGACGTGCTGCCGCACCAACCCGTCGATCCGGAACGCCTCGCCGCACTGGCCGAGGAGCTCGGCGTGCAGAACTCCGTCGGCCGTCTGCTCACCGCGATGGCGCGGTGATCTACTGGGGCCGGCCGACCTCGTAGGTGCCCTGGTCGTCCTTGACGGTCACCGTCACCGAGCGAGCCTCACCGTCCACCGTCAGGTCGCAGGAGAAGGTCGTGTTCGCCTCCACCTTCTGGCCCGACGGGCAGGACACCGCGGAGACGTCGATCGCGCCGTAGGACTCGGTCACGATCTTGGCCACTCCGCTCTGCACCGCGGCGTTGTCCAGAGTGTCGCCGCCCAGCGACGTGGCCGCGTAGATCCCACCCGCCACGACGATCGCAGCGATGACGACCCCGCCGACGATGAACGGCACCTTCGACTGCTTCTGCGCCGGCGCGGCGTTCCACTGCTGGTTGCCCTGCGGGTAGCCCGGCTGACCGTAGGGCTGTTGGCCGTACGGGGGTTGTTGGCCATAGGGCTGTTGGCCATAAGGCTGCTGCCCGTACTGGGGCTGCTGGCCATAGGGCTGCTGGCCGTACTGGGGCTGTTGACCGTACTGGGGCTGTTGACCGTACTGGGGTTGCTGGCCGTAAGCCTGCTGGTCGTACCCCGGCTGCTGACCGTAGGGCTGTTGACCGTACGGCTGTTGACCGTAGGCCTGCTGGTCGTACCCCGGCTGCTGCCCGCTCGGGTACTGGCTGGTGGGCGTGTCCTCACCGGCCGAGGAACGGTCGTCGGGGTTGTACGGGCCGCTCATCATCGCCTCCGGTAGGTGCCTGTGGTGACTGCTGTGACTGTGGTGACCATCATGCGGCATCGACGGCGACGACTCCGCGCCGTATCGCCGAGATCGCCTTCGTGGCGGTCGCGGTGACCTCGTCGTCGGGGGACGCCGAGCGGATCTGGTCGAGCAGATCGATGACCTGGCGGCACCACCGCACGAAGTCTCCGCCGGACAGGGCGCGGCCGTGCTGACCCGCTGCGAACAGCACGTCTTCGAGCGACTCCTTGCGGGCCCACTTGTAGACGGCCACCGCGAACCCGGTGTCGGGTTCCCGCGTCGGAGGCAGCTTCAGTCGGATCTCGTCCGCGCGGAGCTCGTGCCACGCGGCGACGGTGCGGGTCAACGCGTGTCGGATGTTTCCGGTCGGACCCTGCTCCGCGCTCTCCCCCTCCTGGCGCGACTCGTACACGACGGTCGAGACCACGGCGGCGAGCTCGGCCGGCCCGAGGCCGCGCCAAATTCCCTCGGCGAGGCACTCGGCGACCAGCAGGTCCGACTCCGAGTACAGACGTCCCAGCTTGGCTCCGCGTTCGGTGACCGCGACCTCGCCGTCGGCACCGGCTGCCAGGTAGCCGCGCTCGGTGAGCAGCGCCAGGATGCGGTCGAAGGTGCGGGCCAACGAGTTCGTGGTCGCGGCGACCTTCTGCTTCATCGCCTCGGTGTCACGTTCGAGCCGGCTGTACTTCTCGGCCAGCCGGGCGAGGTGCTCACGATCCGGCCAGGTGTGGCACGGGTGCGAGCGGACTGCGCGGCGCAGCACGCCGAGTTCGCGATCGTCGCCTGCCGACGACTGCCGGCGCCGACCCCGGCCCGGCGCGCTGATCCCCGTTCCCCGGAGCGCGGACGCCAGATCTCGACGGGTCTGCGCCGTGCGGTGATCGACGTGGCGGGGAAGGCGCATGTGCCCGAGAGCCGACACCGGTGTGGGAAAGTCGGCCGACGACACGCGCCCCGCCCACTTGTCCTCGGTGAGCACCAGCGGCCGCGGATCCACCGAGTTCGCGTCCGTCTCCAGGACGACAGCCAGTCCCGAGCGTCGACCGGACGGGATGGAGATGACGTCGCCGCGCCGCAGCGACACCAGCGACGTGACCGCATCGTTGCGACGATCCGTGCGGCCCTGGCGTTCGAGCTCACGTTCGCGTTCCTTGAGCCGCGCGCGCAGGGCGGTGTACTCGACGTAGGGCGAGTCCTCGCCGCCCAACTTGCCGAGCAACTCGCGCCTGGCCACGGCGTTCTTCTCGATACCGCGCACCAAGCCGACGACGGAAGCATCGGCCTGGTACTGCGCGAACGACCGTTCGAGCAGCATCCTCGACGCGTCGACACCCATCCGGTCGACCAGGTTCACCGCCATGTTGTACGACGGGCGGAACGAACTCCGCAGGGGGAACGTGCGGGTGGAGGCCAACCCGGCCACCTCGGTCGGCTCGACGCCGGACTGCCACAGCACGACCGCATGGCCCTCGACATCGATACCGCGGCGACCGGCGCGGCCGGTGAGCTGCGTGTACTCCCCCGCCGACAGGTTGGCGTGCGCCTCACCGTTGAACTTCACGAGGCGCTCGAGCACCACCGTCCGCGCCGGCATGTTGATCCCGAGGGCGAGGGTCTCCGTCGCGAAGACGGCGCGGACCAGACCGCGGACGAACAGCTCCTCGACCGTGTGCCGGAACACGGGCAGCATTCCGGCGTGGTGCGCGGCGATACCCCGCTCGAGCGCGTCGCGCCACTCCCAGTAGCCGAGCACCTCGAGGTCGCTGCGCGGGATCTCGGCGGTGTGGCGTTCGACGACCTCGGTGATCTCGCGCGCCTGCTCCTCGGAGGTCAGCCGCAGCCCCGACCGCAGGCACTGATCGACCGCGCCGTCGCATCCGGCGCGGCTGAAGATGAACGTGATGGCGGGGAGCAGCCCCTCCTCGTCGAGGAGTTTGATGACGTCGGGCCGCGGGATCGGACGAGACTCCGGACGGCCGGGGCGGCCGCCGGACCGACCTGACCGCGGGCCACGGCCGCGCGGGGCCTCCCAGGCGCCCATCCGCTCGGCCTGCACTCGCTCCTTGACGTACCGGACGAGGTTCTTGTCCACGACCACGCCGCCCGGAGCACCGTTGTTCGCCTCGACGTCGAAGAGGTCGAACAGGCGACGACCGACGAGGATGTGTTGCCACAGCGGAACCGGGCGGGTCTCGTCGACGACGACGGTGGTGTTGCCGCGCACCGTTTCCATCCAGGCGCCGAACTCCTCGGCGTTGCTCACCGTCGCCGACAGGCTGACGAGGCGGACGTCCTCGGACAGGTGCAGGATGACCTCCTCCCACACGGCGCCGCGGAACCGGTCGGCGAGGTAGTGCACCTCGTCCATCACCACATGTGAGAGTCCGCGCAGCGCAGGCGATTCCGCGTACAGCATGTTGCGGAGCACCTCGGTGGTCATGATGACGATGGGTGCGTCCGAGTTGATGCTCTGGTCACCGGTCAGCAGGCCGACGTAGCCCTTGCCGTAGCGCGCGACGAGCTCGGCGTACTTCTGGTTGCTCAGCGCCTTGATGGGGGTGGTGTAGAAACACTTCGCGCCGCTGGTGAGAGCGAGGTGGACGGCGAACTCGCCGACGACGGTCTTGCCGGCTCCGGTCGGCGCACACACCAGAACGCCGTGCCCGTCCTCGAGGGCCGAGCACGCACGGATCTGGAAGGGATCGAGCGGGAACGGAAGCGACGCCGCGAACTCTGTCAGCTTCGGCCCGTCCACGAGTCGAGTCCGGATGTCGCCGATGTTCTGCTGCCCGCTGTGATTGGCCACGACTCCAGATTAGAGGGTGTCCGCCGATGGGGGTCACTCAGACAGCGTGGGCACCTCAGAGAGTGTCGGAGTAGTCGGCGTCGGCGTCGTGCCGCACCGGGACGGGACTGCCGACCGGGGCGGCGGAGGTGTCGAGAGGCGACGCCTCGTCGTCGGAGACGTTCCCCCACTCCTCGGTCTCGCGCCGTGCGCGCCGTCGATCGTTGATGCGCGCGATCTGGATGGCGAACTCGACGAGAATGCTGAGCGCCAGCGCCAGCGCGGTCATCGAGAAGGGGTCACCGCCGGGCGTGACAACGGCGGCGAAGGCGAACATCGCGAAGATGAGCCCGCGACGCCAGCCGCGGAGCTTCTCGTACTTGAGGACGCCGACGGCGTTGAGAGCGACGATCAGGAGCGGAATCTCGAAGCTGACGCCGAAGATGACGAGCAGGTTGATGACGAAGCCGAAGTACTCGGCGCCACTGAGAGCGGTGACCTGGACGTTGTCGCCGATGGTCAGCAGGAAGTGTAGGGCCTTCGCGACGACGATGTAGGCGAGGACGGCGCCGGAGACGAAGAGCACGGCCGCCGCCGTGACGAACGAGATGGCGTAGCGCCGTTCCTGGCGATAGAGACCCGGGGTGATGAACGCCCACACCTGGTAGAGCCAGATGGGGCACGCGAGAACGACGCCCGCGGTGATGGCCACCTTGAACCGGAGCATGAACTGCTCGAACGGTCCGGTGGCGAGCAGCCGACACGTGCCGTCGTCGGTGAGCTCGGCTCGACTCTCTGACGGGAGCGAGCAGTACGGCCCACGAAGCAGGTCACCGAGCGACTCGATGCCCAGAAGTGAGTGCGAGTACCAGAAGAAGCCCACGATCGTGGTGAGGACGATCGCGAGCATCGACCACAACAGTCGCGTGCGGAGCTCGTAGAGGTGCTCCACCAACGACATGGTGCCGTCGGGATTGACGCGACGCCTGCGCTGTCGCGGATCGAACGGTATGCGCACGGTGACTCTTCGCCTGTCCACTTGACTGTGTAGAGGTGACGGGTGCCGGGGGGGGGGGGGGGGCACGCCGTAGCGGGCGCGAACCTCGGTCACCACCCACGAAACGGCCGAGGCGGAATCGCCCCGACCGTGGTGCCTGCGAGTGTCAGGCCGAGCGCGGGTGCTGCTCGTGCGTCGGTTCGGTCGACGCGACGGTCGGGCTGACCGTGTTCGGGGACGGCAACTGCGACTGCGGTGCCGGCGCCGTGTTCGTGGTGGTGTCCGGCTTCTTGCCGTCGTTCTGCATCTCCTGAACTTCACTCTTGAAGATGCGCATCGAGCGTCCCAGGCCACGTGCGGCCTCGGGCAGCTTCTTCGATCCGAACAGCAGTACGAGCACGACGATCAGAACGATCCAGTGCCAGGGTTGTAACGCACCCATGAAAACCTCCCAGTTTCGGTGGACTCGATGCTACCGGACCTGAGGGCTCTCACCCGGTGTCCGGTGTACCCGCGTTCCGACCGTTCGCCCAGAGTTCACCGGACGAGTCCTGCATGTCTCGACGAGGCCGGATCGGCCGGTCAGGCTCCCGAGACGGCGCGATAGACATCGAGGGCGTCGCGCGACCGAGCGGTGACCTCACGAACCAGTGCGGGCGGTCCGAGCACACGCACTCCCGATCCCAGCCCCAGCGCCAGGCGGCTCATCCAGTCGAGCGTGGCGAATCGCATCGAGACCTCGATCGAGCCGTCGTCGTGCGCAGCGGTCTGCGTCATCGGGTAGTAGTCCAGGATCCACACGTGGTCGGGCGCGACGACGAGCCGTGCGAGCGGCAGTGACGGATCGTCGTGGAAGAGATCGAGTGCGTCCCCACCGGTCCGGGCCTGCTCGGGTGGTGCGGACGGCTCGTCCAGCTCGGTCGCGGCATCGATGCGGTCCAGCCGGAACAGCCGGACGCCCTCCGCGTCGCGGCACCATGCCTGCAGGTAGCTCTGATCGTCGACGAGGACGATGCGCAACGGATCGACGGTGCGCTCGGACACCACGTCCCGCGATGCCGAGTAGTACGTGATGTGCAGCGCGCGACCGCGGGCGAGCGCCCCCCGGACGGTCGTGACGCTGGGACTCTCCTGCGGCTCGGGCGTGTCGTCCGGCCCCTCGGCCGCCGCGACACCCGCCGCGGCCTCGATCTTGGCGATGGCGCGGTACGCCGCGGACGGGTCCACCATGCCGGGCATCTCGACGAGTGACCGCAACGCGATGAGCAGCGCGGTCGCTTCCGTGGACGTCAGGCGCAGCGGCCTGTCGATACCGGCGGAGAACGTGACCTCGATGCTGTCCTCGGAGAACGACAGGTCGATGAGATCGCCCGGACCGTATCCGGGCAGTCCGCACATCCACAGCTGGTTCAGGTCGTCCATCAGCTGTTTGGTCGTGACCCCGAGCTCGGCCGCGGCGTCGGCCGCGCTGATACCCGGATTGGCGATGAAGTAGGGCACGAGGTTGAGCAGCCGGGCCAGGCGCGAGGACAGGCGAACACTCATGAGCTGCTCCCGGGCGAGACGGCGTCGGTCGGCGCGCGGTGCGCGCTCTCGGACAGGGTGCCGACGACGATGTCGCGAAGCTCCGTCGGCGACAGCACGATCGCGTCGGCGCCGTGGCCGGCGACCACCCGGGCGATCCACTCCCACGACCGCACCGGGATGCGCACCACGGAACCGCGGCGCCCCACGAGGTCACGGGTCTCCACCTCCGTGCCGAGTCGGCGCAGTTCGAGACCGCGTCCCTCCGACACCCAGACGTCGGCGCTGCCCGCCACGTCGCCGCTCGCGGCGGCGCGGGCCACGATGACACCGAGATCGACGTCGTCGGGCTTGCGCACCGATCCCACCGGACCGAAGGCCACGACGTCGTCCCCGATCCGCGACAGGCGGAAGGTACGGACGGCGTCGCGCTCGGTGTCGTGTCCCACGAGGTACCAGCGTCCGGAGTGGGTGACCACTCCCCACGGCTCGACGGTGCGCTCACGGAAGGGAGCGGCCGGGGTGGAGCGGTGCGAGAACCGTACGGACCGGCCGGCATCGATCGCGGCGAGCAGCTTGCCCAGTGCGGGCTCGGAACCTCGACTGCGGGACGGAACGGCGGTCACGGCGGCCGGCGAGTTCTCGGTGTCCACCTGCACGCCCGCGGCGCGCAACTTCAGCATCGCGCTCTGCGCGGCGGAGGTGAGCTCGGGCGACTCCCACAGCTGGACGGCCACGGCGACCGACGCGGCCTCGTCGCTGGCCAGGTCGATGTCGGGAAGTTCGTACCGATCGCGATTGATGCGGTATCCCTCGACCGTCGAGAAGCGCGAGATCTGGCCGGTCTCGAGCGGGACGCCGAGATCGCGCAATTCGTTCTTGTCGCGCTCGAACATGCGACTGAAGGCCTCGTCGCTCGCCGAGTCCTCGTATCCGGCGACGGACTCGCGGATGCGCTCGGCGGTCAGGTACTGCCGTGTCGAGAGCAGGCAGATGACGAGGTTCATCAACCGCTCGACTTTGGAGATCGCCACCGACCCAGCCTAGTGGCTGAGCATCTCCCCACCCGTGCGCATCGCCGGGGTGGGGAGGACGGGACTCCTGTGGAGAAGGAGGACCGTCGGCCTCTACATCGACGCGATCAGGCGCTCCACACGCTCGTCGACCGAGCGGAACGGGTCCTTGCACAGCACCGTGCGCTGGGCCTGATCGTTGAGCTTGAGATGCACCCAGTCGACGGTGAAGTCGCGGCCCGCCTCCTGTGCGGCGCTGATGAACTCGCCGCGCAGTTTCGCGCGCGTCGTCTGCGGCGGCGTGTTCACCGCCTCGTCGATCTGGTCGTCCTCGGTGACGCGCTTGACCAGACCCTTGCGTTGGAGCACGTCGAAGACGCCGCGGCCGCGCTTGATGTCGTGGTAGGCGAGGTCGAGCTGGGCGATCTTCGGGTCGGACAGGTCCATCGAGTACCGGTCCTGGTAGCGATCGAACAGCTTGCGCTTGATCACCCAGTCGATCTCGGTGTCCACCTTGGCGAAGTCCTGCGCCTCGACGGCGTCGAGGGTGCGGCCCCACAGGTCGACGACCTGCTCGATCTGCGCGTCGGGCTCCCGGTTGCGCAGGTGCTCGACGGCGCGCGCGTGGTACTCACGCTGGATCTCGAGTGCACTGGCCTGCCGTCCACCCGCGAGACGGACAGGACGCCTACCCGTCGAGTCGTGGGACACCTCGCGGATGGCGCGAATCGGGTTGTCCAGGGCGAAGTCTCGGAACGAGACGCCCGCCTCGATCATCTCCAGGACGAGCGCTGCGGTGCCGACCTTGAGCATGGTCGTCGGCTCGGCCATGTTGGAGTCGCCGACGATGACGTGCAGGCGACGGTACTTCTCGGCGTCGGCGTGCGGTTCGTCGCGCGTGTTGATGATGGGCCGCGAGCGCGTGGTCGCGGACGACACACCCTCCCAGATGTGCTCGGCGCGCTGCGACAGGCAGAACGTGGCGGCCTTCGGCGTCTGCAGGATCTTGCCCGCGCCGCAGATGAGCTGGCGGGTGACCAGGAACGGCAACAGCACGTCGGAGATGCGGGAGAACTCGCCGGCGCGCACCACGAGGTAGTTCTCGTGGCAGCCGTAGGAGTTGCCCGCGGAGTCGGTGTTGTTCTTGAACAGGTAGATGTCGCCGCCGATGCCCTCCTCGACGAGACGTTGCTCTGCATCGATGAGCAGGTCCTCGAGAACACGCTCACCGGCACGGTCGTGCGTGACCAGCTGCAGGAGGCTGTCGCACTCGGCAGTGGCGTACTCGGGATGGGATCCGACGTCCAGGTAGAGCCGCGCACCGTTGCGCAGGAACACGTTGGAGCTGCGTCCCCAGGACACGACGCGCCGGAACAGATACCGGGCCACCTCGTCCGGGCTGAGTCGACGGTGCCCGTGGAACGTGCACGTCACACCGAACTCGGTCTCGATCCCCATGATTCGTCGCTGCACACTTCGACAGTACAACGGCATCGACCGCCGCATCGGCTACCCGAGCCCGCAGCAGCCGTAGTGTGGCGCAGGTGAATCCCCGATCGCTGCGCGGCCGTACCCGTTCCGTCGATCTGGCGCTGGTGAAGGCCAGTTTCGCGTCGCGACCGTCGGGGTTGGACCCGGCGCTGCGCACGCTCACCGGGCTCGCCGATCACAGCGTTCTGTGGGCGATCGTGGCGTCGGCGCTCGCCGCGTCCGGCGGCCCCCGACGACGCGGTGCCGTACGCGGCATGCTCGCGGTCGTGGGCGCCAGCTCGCTCGCGAACGGGGTGCTCAAGCCGCTGCTCCCCCGCGATCGTCCACCGGCCGCGTCGGTCCCCGCGCTCCGGCGGATCATGACCCCGCCCGTGTCGTCGTCGTTCCCGTCCGGCCACGCCGCCTCCGCCGCGGCGTTCGCGACGGGCGTGGCGCTGGAGGCTCCGCTCGCCGGGCTCTTGGTCGCCCCGCTGGCCGCGACGGTCGCGTACTCGCGAGTGCACGTCGGTGTGCACTGGCCGTCGGACGTGGTGGTGGGCGCGGCGCTCGGGGTCGCGGTCGCTCTGTCGACCCGCCGCTGGTGGGCCGTGCGCTCCACCGAGTCGGCCGAGCTGGGCCCCTCGGGTCTCGCGCCCGCCCTGCACGAGGGTGAGGGGATGCTCGTGCTGGTCAATCCGGGCGCGGGCACCCACAACTCGGAGGTCGTCGCCGACGTGGCGAAGGCCCTGCCGAGGGCGCGGTTCCTCGAGCCGGACGCCGACGAGGACTTCATCGCCCAGTTCGTCCGTGCCGCAGGGTCGGACGCGCTCGCGCTCGGAGTCTGCGGAGGCGACGGCACGGTGGCTGCCGCCGTCGCTGCCGCGGTGCAGACAGGGCTTCCTCTCGCGGTGTTCCCCGGCGGCACGCTGAACCACTTCGCTCGGGACGTCGGCGCGGTCGAGGTGTCGGTCACCGCGGACGCCGTCACTCGCGGCGCGTCCAGCCGGGTGGACCTCGGCGGTGTGAGCATCGACGGCGATGAGGAGATCCTCTTCGTCAACACCGCCAGCATCGGGGGCTACCCGGATTCGGTTCGGCTGCGGGAGAAGTGGAGCTCACGCATCGGGAAGTGGCCCGCGGCCGCGGCCGCGATGGTGGCCGTCCTGGCGGTGGCCGAGCCGATGCAGGTGGAGATCGACGGGCGGCGCGACTCGGTGTGGATGATGTTCGTCGGCAACGGCACCTACACGCCGGGTGATCAGGTGCCCATGTCGCGGCCGTCGATCGCGAGCGGTGTGCTGGACGTGCGGTTCCTGCGCGCGCACATGCGGCTCTCGCGTACCCGCCTCGCACTCGCCGCGATGACCGGGACTCTCGGCACGTCGCCCACCTACCGACATCTGCGGGTGCCGGCGGTCTCGGTGCGCAACCTGCAGACCACGGTCGCGGTGGCGGTCGACGGGGAGGTGGCCGGCGAGGGCCGGGCCTTCGACTACCGGACCCGGCCCTCGCTGCTCACGCTGTACGGGACGGGCACCGCCGACGCGCCGCGCGCGTGACGGTGCCTCGTACCCGGTTCTGTCAGGTGCCCGCCGGTTCCGAACCAGGGGGCAGCAGTGCCTGGAGCGCCGCACCGGAGATCCGCCGGAACGCACGCCTCGGCCGCGTCTGTTCGAGAACGGCCACCTCGAGGCTCGTGACCTCGAGGACGCGCTTCTCCGCGGGCTCGCCCGCGGCGCCGTTGGTCGGCGGCGTCGATGTGGAGTCCTGGAGCGCACCGACGGCCAGCGCGACCGCCGCGTCGAGATCGAGCCCGGAGCGGTACTTCTCGCGTAGGACCGTCGAGATCGGTTCGGTGGCACCGCCCATGACCACGAAGTCGACCTCGTCGACGATCGAACCGTCGTACGTGATGCGGTAGAGCTGGGACCGGGGGCTCTCGTCGACGGCACCGACCTCGGCCACGCAGATCTCCACCTCGTACGGCTTGAGCTGCTCGGTGAAGATGGTGCCGAGCGTCTGCGCGTACGCCTTGGCCAACGATCGTCCGGTGACGTCCGCACGGTCGTAGGTGTAGCCCTTGGTGTCGGCGTGCACGATGCCGGCGCGGCGCAGATTCTCGAACTCGTTGTACTTGCCCACCGCGGCGAAGCCGAGGCGGTCGTACAGCTCACTCACCTTGTGCAGTGCGGAGGACCGGTTCTCGGCGACGAAGAGCACGCCGTCCGCGTAGGTCAACACGACCACGCTGCGACCGCGAGCGATTCCCTTGCGCGCCAGTTCCGAACGATCGCGCATGATCTGTTCGGCGGACGCGTAGTACGGCATCGTCATCGGCGCGCACCCCCTTCTTCCGATCGGTCCTGCAGTACCGCACGGGCCAGAGCCTCGATGCGGTCCGATCCCACCAGGTTCGCTCCCCCGGCACCGATGGCCACCGCCGTCGGGTAGATGCCGCGGGTCAGATCCGGTCCGCCGGTCGCCGAATCGTCGTCGGCAGCGTCGTACAGCGATTCGACCGCGACGCGCAGTGCCTCGTCCTCGGTCATGTCCTCGCGGTAGAGCTTCTTCATGGCCGACTTCGCGAACAGCGATCCCGATCCCACCGCGTGGTAGCCGGACCGTTCCTCGTAGCGACCACCGACCACGTCGTAGGACACGATGCGCCCTGCGTGGCGGGCGTCGGCGGCGTCGAGGTCGTAGCCGACGAGTAGCGGGACCACGGCCAGACCCTGCATGGCCGCACCGAGATTGGCCCGCACCATCGAGGACAGTTTGTTGGCCTTGCCGTTGAAGGTGAGGGAGACGCCCTCGATCTTCTCGTAGTGTTCGAGTTCCACGGCGAACAACCGCACCAACTCGATCGCCATGCCCGCGGTACCCGCGATCCCGGCGGCCGAGTAGTCGTCCGTGACATACACCTTGTCGACGTCGCGACTGGCGATGAGGTTGCCCATCGTCGCCCGGCGGTCACCCGCGAGGATGACGCCGCCGTCGAAGGTGACGGCCACGATGGTGGTGCCGTGCGGTGCGATGTCGGACTGCATCGTCGCCTCCGGGGACAGAGCAAGATCCGCACGAAAACGGTTCTCGGGCAACAGGTGCGGTGCGTAGGCCCGCAGGTGTTCACTGAAGGAGGAGAACGGCGACCCGTAGCGCAGGGTGGTGTCGCTCTCGTGGGGACGGGGAACGGAGTTCGCGTCCGTCACTGGCCGCCCTTTTGCACGTAGGCGCGGACGAAGTCCTCCGCGTTCTCCTCGAGCACGTCGTCGATCTCGTCGAGGAGATCGTCGGTCTCCTCGGCGAGCTTCTCGCGTCGTTCCTGACCCGATGCGCCCTCGGCCGAACCGTCGTCGTCATCGCCACCGCCGGAGCGTGTGGTCTGCTCTTGTGCCATAGCCGACCTCCTCGTCACGAACCGCGTGTTCTCTCGACACGCAGCGGAACTTCACCCTACCGAGCATGCGCCGTCACAGGGTGACAACCCACCGTACGTCCAGCAGGGGCGGAGCATCAGGTGGTGAGCTGGTCCACCAGTTCTGCGGCCGAGTCCACCGACTCGAGCAGAGCACCGACGTGGGCCTTGCTCCCCCGCAGTGGCTCGAGGGTGGGGATGCGCACCAGCGAGTCCCCACCGAGATCGAAGATGACCGAGTCCCAGCTCGCGGCCGCGATGTCGCGGCCGAACTTGCGGAGGCACTCGCCGCGGAAGTAGGCGCGGGTGTCGGTCGGAGGGTTCGAGACGGCGTCCATGACGTCCTGCTCGGAGACCAGCCGTTCCATCGATCCGCGCGCGACGAGTCGGTTGTAGAGGCCCTTGTCGAGGCGGACGTCCGAGTACTGCAGATCCACGAGATGCAGTCGCGGCGCCGACCAGCCGAGTCCCTCTCGGTTGCGGAACCCTTCGAGCAGCCGCAGTTTCGCCGGCCAGTCGAGGAGGGACGCGCAGTCCATCGGGTCGCGCTCGAGCTTGTCGAGGATCATCGCCCACTTCTCGACGACGTCGGCGGCGCGGGGATCCTTCTCGCCCTGCGCGTCGAGATGCGCGGAGACGCGCTCGAGGTAGATGCGCTGCAGTGCCAACGCCGTCAGCTCACGACCGTCCGCCAGTGCGACCGTGCGGCGCAACGTCGGGTCGTGACTGATCTGGTGCACCGCCGTCACCGGACGGGCCAGCTGCAGATCGGACAGGTCCACGCCGGCCTCGACGATGTCGAGCACCAGGGCCGTTGTTCCGACTTTGAGATAGGTCGCCATCTCGGCGAGGTTGGCGTCACCGATGATCACGTGCAGGCGCCGGTACTTGTCGGCGTCGGCGTGCGGCTCGTCGCGGGTGTTGATGATGCCGCGCTTGAGCGTCGTCTCGAGGCCCACCTCGACCTCGATGTAGTCCGCGCGCTGCGAGAGCTGGAATCCGGGCTCGTCTCCGGACTGACCGATGCCGACGCGGCCCGAGCCGGTGAACACCTGGCGGGACGCGAAGAACGGCGAGAGCCCGGCGATGATCGCGGAGAACGGGGTCTCGCGAGACATCAGGTAGTTCTCGTGGGTGCCGTAGGACGCGCCCTTGCCGTCGACGTTGTTCTTGTACAACTGCAGGCGCGGGGCGCCGGGCACGCTCGAGGCATGGCGCGCAGCCGCTTCCATGACGCGCTCCCCCGCCTTGTCCCAGATGACGGCGTCGAGAGGATCGCGCACCTCCGGCGCCGAGTACTCCGGATGGGCGTGGTCGACGTAGAGACGCGCGCCGTTGGTGAGGATCATGTTGGCCGCGCCGACCTCATCGGCGTCGATGATCGGCGCCGGTCCACTGAACCGACCCAGGTCGAACCCGCGTGCGTCACGCAGCGGGGACTCCACCTCGTAGTCCCAGCGCGTCCGCTTGGCCCGCGGCACACCCGCGGCGGCGGCGTACGCCAGCACCGCTTGGGTGGACGTCAGGATCGGATTGGCGGAAGGCTCGGTAGGAGAGGAAATTCCGTACTCGACCTCGATGCCGATGATGCGCTGCATACTCTCGACCCTAGGCTATCGACCCTGTGACCCCTGATCGAGTGGGAGCGGTGACGCATGCCTGACGACGAGATCGTGGCCGTGTACGACGAGCATGGCCACGTGGTGGGTGCGGCGCCGCGCACCGAGGTGTACGAGCGCGGCCTGTGGCACGCGAGTGCCGGTGTGCTGGTGCGATCCACCGACGGGTCACGCGTGTACGTCCACCGCCGTACGACGACCAAGTCGGTGTTCGCGGGGATGCACGACGTTCTCGCCGGTGGGGTCGTCGATGCCGGTGAGGACCCTCGACAGACCGCCTCGCGAGAACTCACCGAGGAACTCGGCGTCGTCGCGGACGTGACGGGCGACCCGGTGATCGGCCGCTGGACGGGACGATCCGGCGCCGCGACGGTGCGCTGCCACCTGTTCGCGTACGAGGTGCGCCATGACGGGCCGATGCACCACCAGCCGTCCGAGATCGCGGACGGCTGGTGGTGGTCGGACGTCGAGGTGCTGGCACACCTGGACGATCCCGCGTGGCCCTTCGTTCCGGACACCCGCGTGATCGTCTCGGCCCTGCTACAGGTGGGCGGTCAGAGGTATTGACCCGTGTTCGACTCGGTGTCGATGGAGCGGCTCGCACTGGCGTTCTTGCCGGTGACGAGCGTGCGGATGTAGACGATCCGCTCACCCTTCTTGCCCGAGATGCGTGCCCAGTCATCAGGATTGGTGGTGTTGGGCAGATCCTCGTTCTCGGCGAACTCGTCGACGATGGAGTCGAAGAGGTGTCCGACACGCAGACCCGGTGTCCCGGTCTCGAGCACCGACTTGATGGCGTACTTCTTCGCGCGGTCGACGATGTTCTGGATCATCGCGCCCGAGTTGAAGTCCTTGAAGTACAGGACCTCCTTGTCGCCGTTGGCGTAGGTGACCTCGAGGAAGCGGTTGTCGTCGCTCTCGGCGTACATGCGCTCGACGACGCGTTCGATCATGCCGCGGATGCAGGCGGCGCGATCGCCGCCGAACTCCGCGAGATCGTCGGCGTTGACGGGCAACGAGTCGTCGAGGTACTTCGAGAAGATGTCGAGCGCGGACTCGGCGTCCGGTCGCTCGATCTTGATCTTCACGTCCAGACGGCCCGGGCGCAGGATGGCCGGGTCGATCATGTCCTCGCGGTTGGACGCACCGATCACGATGACGTTCTCGAGTCCCTCGACGCCGTCGATCTCGGCCAGCAGCTGAGGAACGACGGTGGTCTCCACGTCCGAGGAGACACCCGACCCTCGGGTCCGGAAGATGGAGTCCATCTCGTCGAAGAACACGATGACCGGAGTGCCCTCGGACGCCTTCTCGCGAGCCCGCTGGAAGATCAACCGGATGTGGCGCTCGGTCTCACCGACGAACTTGTTCAGCAGCTCGGGGCCCTTGATGTTGAGGAAGTAGGACTTCGCGTCGCGTGCGTCCTGCCCCCGTGCCTCGGCGATCTTCTTCGCCAGTGAGTTGGCGACCGCCTTCGCGATGAGCGTCTTGCCGCACCCGGGAGGCCCGTAGAGCAATACACCCTTGGGCGGGCGCAGCGAGTACTCACGGAACAGATCCTTGTGCAGGAAGGGCAGTTCCACGGCGTCGCGGATCTGCTCGATCTGCCGCCCGAGGCCGCCGATGTCCTCGTAGCCGACGTCGGGCACCTCCTCGAGCACGAGGTCCTCGACCTCGGCCTTGGGAATGCGCTCGAAGGCGTAGCCGGCCTTGGTGTCGACCAGCAACGAATCGCCGGGCCGCAGGCGGCGCGACGGCCCGTCCGGATCCTCCGGTGCCTCGTCGTCGGCCATCTCCTGCAGGGGAGTCGCCAACCACACGACACGTTCCTCGTCGGCGTGGCCGACGACGAGGGCGCGCTTGCCGTCCTCGAGGATCTCGCGCAGGGAGCTGATCTCGCCGACGCGTTCGAACTCGCAGGCCTCGACGATGGTGAGGGCCTCGTTCAGACGCACGGTCTGGCCGGGCCGGAGTGCGGTGGCGTCGACGTTCGGCGAGCACGTCAGGCGCATCTTGCGACCGGAGGTGAACACATCCACCGTCGAGTCGTCGTACGTGTGCACCAGGACGCCGTACCCGCTGGGCGGTGCGCCGAGGCGATCGACCTCCTCGCGCAGCGCGATGAGCTGCTGGCGCGCCTCCTTGAGCGTCTCCATCAGCTTGGTGTTGCGCGTGGAGAGCGAGTCGACCCGCGACTCGAGATCACGCACGTCGGTGTTACGGGTGTCCGCCGACGGCGCACTCCCACGGGAAGCGTCGAGTTGTCGGCGCAGGACGGTGGCCTCGGCTCGCAGGGCATCGAGTTCGGCCAGGACTGCGGACTGGTCCGGGTTGTCTGTAGGGCTCATGCAGGACTCCTCCCAAAGCGATTTCTCAACGCTACCGGGCGAAACGCAAACGTGTGTGACGACCGTGGTCAGACACTGTCACCGACCACCGACAGACACCGGACGAACGCCACACGGTCGGTGCATGAACCCCGGGTGTCAGGCGGGTTCGGTAGGAGTCTTACCGGCCCGTCGCTGCGGTTTCGGGGTGACGGTGCCCTCGGCCAGACGACGCGCACTGACCAGGAACGCGGTGTGTCCCTGCATGCGGTGCTCGGGTCGCACGGCCAGCCCGACGACGTGCCACCCGCGCACGATCGACTCCCACGACCGCGGCTCGGTCCAGCACTCCTGCGCGCGCAGGGCCTCGACGACCTTGGACAACTGCGTGACGGTGGCCACGTAGACGATCAGCACACCGCCCGGAACCAGCGCACCGGCGACGGCGTCGAGTGCGTCCCACGGCGCCAGCATGTCCAGCACCACGCGGTCGACCATGCCCTCGTGACGCGCGACGTCGAACGCCGCGACGTCGTCGATCACCAGATCCCAGTTCTCCGGCCGCTCGCCGAAGAAGGTCTCCACGTTGCGCACCGCGTGCACGGCGTGGTCCTCGCGCACCTCGTAGGAGATGACGCGACCCTGCGGACCGACGGCGCGGAGCAGCGAACACGTCAGCGCGCCGGAACCGGCACCGGCCTCGAGCACACGGGCACCCGGGAAGACGTCGCCCTCGTGCACGATCTGGGCGGCGTCCTTGGGGTAGATGACCTGCGCGCCGCGCGGCATCGACAGCACGTAGTCGACGAGGAGCGGACGCAGAGCGAGATACGGGGTGCCGTTGGTCGACTTCACGACACTGCCCTCGTCGACACCGATCAGGTCGTCGTGGCGGATCCCGCCGCGGTGGGTGTGGAACTCCTTGGCCGCGTCGAGCACCACCGTGTAGTGCCGCCCCTTGGCGTCGGTGAGCTGCACGCGATCACCGACGCGGAACGGTCCGCTCGCGCGCGGAGACGTGTCGGTGTCGGTCGGTTCCACGGGTGGTCCTCTTTCCGGTGCACTCTGGTACTGCCCACGATGCGGGGCGCTCTCGGGGCGCGACGCGCCCCGGGGAACTGTAGGGCAGATACCGGATCGTGTCGGTGAGCGGGCATAGTGTCGGCGCCGTGAGTATCTCGACCGAAGACCCCGTCGTCACCGACGTCGCTGCGGCGGCACCCGACCGTCCTCGCCGTCGTCCCGCGTTGTCACCCTCGCGCGCAGCGGATTACAAGCAGTGCCCCCTGCTCTACCGGTTCCGGGCCATCGACCGCCTGCCCGCACCGCCGTCGAAGGCGCAGTTGCGCGGCACCCTCGTGCACTCCGCCCTCGAGTCGCTCTACGCGTTGCCCGCGGCGGACCGGGTCTCGACGCGGGCCGGCACCCTCGTGCAGGAGGAATGGGACGCGATGGTCGTGTCGCACGAGTACGCGGCCGATCTCGTCGAGGAGCACGAGCGCGAGAAGTTCGTCGCGGAGGCGCAGTCGCTCGTGGCGTCCTACTACTCGCTCGAGGACCCCACACGGTTCGACCCCGAGTCGTGCGAGCAGCTCGTCGAGACCGAACTGGACGACGGCGTGCTGTTGCGCGGCTACATCGACCGCATCGACGTCGCGCCCACCGGGCAGCTGCGCGTCGTCGACTACAAGACGGGCAAGGCGCCGCGCGAGATCGCCGAGGCCAAGGCGCTGTTCCAGATGAAGTTCTACGCGGTCGTGCTGATGCGCACGCGCGGCATCGTGCCCGCGCAGCTGCGCCTGCTGTTCCTGAAGGACAGCCAGATTCTCACCTACGCCCCGGACGAGGACGAGCTGCGCCGGTTCGAACGGACGCTGTCCGCCATCTGGACGGCCATCCGGTCCGCCGGTGAGACGGGCGACTTCCGCCCCAAGCCCGGAAAGCTGTGCGGATGGTGCGACTTCCAGGCCCTGTGCCCGTCCTTCGGCGGCACTCCGCCCGAGTACCCGGGGTGGCCGAGCGAGCCGACGGAGGTCACGGCGTGAACGAGGATGCACTCTTCGTCCGTGTCGAGGGAACCGATCGCTATCGCGCCACGCGGCTCACCACGAGTGTGTGGGCGGAGACCATGCAACACGGCGCTCCCCCGTCCGCGCTGCTCGCACGAGCGCTGGAGCAGTGTTCGCCGGTGCCGGGCACCCGGCTCGCGCGGGTCACGATGGAGATCCTCGGGCCGGTGCCCGTCGGAGAACTCACTGTGCAGGCCCGTGTCGAACGCCCCGGTCGCCGGGTCGCCATGCTGTCGGCCGACCTCGTCACGGACCTGCCCGACGGGTCGAGCAGGGCAGTCGCTCGTGCCACGGCCTGGCGCGTGGCGATGACCGACACCTCGGCGGCCGCGCAGACTCTCGATTCGCCGCTGGTGCCCGGTCCGGACGAGTCCGAGGCCGGGTGGGCCTTTCCGGACCACTGGCACGGCGGGTTCCTCGACAGTCTCGAGTTCCGGGGCGCCCGCACGGTGACGGCGTCGGAGCCCGGCCGGGTGTGGGCACGTCCGAGGTATCCCGTGGTGGCCGGCGAGCAGACGTCGCCGATCGTCGGACTGTTCGCCGTGGCCGACATCGCCAACGGCGTCGCGGCGCTTCTCGATCCGACGGAGTGGACGTTCCTCAACACCGATCTGACGGTGCAGATCGTGCGCGAACCCGTCGGCGAATGGGTGGGTGTGCAGGCCCGCACCGCGATCGGCGACGACGGTATCGGGCTGTGCACCTCGACCTTGTACGACGCGACGGGAGCGGTGGGCCGTACGTTCCAGACGCTCGAGGTGCGCGCCCGAAGCTGAGCGGAACTAGAACGCTCGGCAGGACCTGATGTCGGACGCCAAGATCGCCTTGGCACCGAGGTCGGCGAGTTCGTCCATGACGGCGTTGTGGCCCTTGCGCGGCACCATCGCGCGGATCGCGACCCAGGCTTCGTCGGCCAACGGGGACAGCGTCGGCGACTCGAGGCCGGGCGTGATCTTGACGGCGTCGTCGAGGATGCTGCGCGGGCAGTCGTAGTCGAGCATCAGGTACTGCTGGGCGAAGACGACGCCCTGGACACGCGCGATGAGCTGGTTGCGCGCCTTGTCGTCGACGGGCGAGCCCGCCTGCTCGATGAGCACGCCCTCCGAATCGCACAGGGATTCACCGAACGCCACCAGGTTGTGTTGGCGCAGTGTGCGTCCCGAGCCCACGACGTCGGCGATCGCATCGGCGACACCCAGCTGGATGGAGATCTCGACGGCTCCGTCCAGACGGATCACGGTGGCCTCGAGGCCCCGCGCCGCGAGGTCCCGGCGGACCAGGTTGGGGTACGACGTGGCGATGCGGAGCCCGGCCAGATCGTTCGGGGTCCACTCCTTGCCGGCCGGCGCGGCGTAGCGGAAGGTGCTGTTGCCGAATCCGAGTGCGAGCCGCTCGGTCACGGGTGCGCCCGAATCGAGCGACAGATCCCGGCCGGTGATGCCGAGATCGAGCTCACCCGAGCCCACGTAGATGGCGATGTCCTTGGGACGGAGGAAGAAGAACTCGACGTTGTTGGCGTTGTCGAGCACGGTGAGATCGCGGGAATCGGCGCGGCGACGGTAGCCCGCCTCGCTCAGAATCTCTCCGGCGAGCTCGGACAGGGAACCTTTGTTGGGGACGGCGACGCGAAGCATGGTGAGACTCCTGGGGGCGGGAAGGCCGGAGGCCGTTCGGGAAGATCGGTGGCGGTGGTGGTGGGGTGGTCCGCTCACAGATGTCGGTAGACATCCTCGAGGGAGAGGTTCTTCCCGACCATCAACACCTGGATCCAATACAGGAGCTGAGAGATCTCCTCCGCCAGCGCCTCGTCCGTCTCGTGCTCCGCGGCGATCCACACCTCGCCGGCCTCCTCGAGAATCTTCTTGCCCTGCTGATGCACACCCGCGTCCAACGCGGCGACGGTGCCCGAGCCCTCGGGCCTGGTGGCGGCGCGGTCGGTGAGCTCGGCGAACAGGGACTCGAAGTTCTTCACGGGTGATGATTGTTCCACGACGCGGCCCGCGGACCGCTATCAGTGTCCCCCGGCGCGCGCAGACCGGAGATCGTCGAGGGTGAGCCCCTCGAGAGTGGTGCGGAACGTACGGCCCGGTCCGCTGGGCACCTGCACCTCGGACGGCACCACGACGACGGCGCATCCCGCCGAGACGGCGGACTCGGTACCCGTGGGCGAATCCTCGACGGCGACGCACGACGCCGTGTCGACGCCGAGTAGCTCTGCGCCCCGGCGGTACGGATCGGGAGCGGGCTTCGCGTGCGTCACCTCGTCGCCGCAGACAGTGGCGCCGAACCGGTGGCGGCCCAGCGTCTCGAGCGCGATCTCCGTCAACATGCGCTCGGTGTTGGTGACGAGGGCACACCCCAGACCGGCCGATCGCACCAGATCCAGCGCCGCCTCCGCACCAGGACGCCACGGCAGGCCACCCGCGAACAATTCGACCACACGGCCGTTCAGCCAGGCGGCGGACTCCGCCAGGTTCTGCGGTGACGCCTCTCGTCCCACATGCTCGTAGACCTTCGCCAGGGCACCCACCATCGAGTTGCCCAGCGTCGACTCCCGCACCTCCGGAGTGAGCTCGCGCCCGAGAGACTCGGAGAGCTCGTACACAGCGATGTCCCACAGGCGCTCCGAGTCCAACAGCGTCCCGTCCATGTCGAACAGAACCGCGTGAAGCTCAGCCATCCGACCGGCCTCCGGCCTGCCCGCTCAACTCCGACCGGCCTCCGGCCTGCCCGCTAGACATTGAAGTACTTCGCCTCCGGGTGGTGCAGAACGAACGCATCCGTCGACTGCTCGGGGTGCAACTGCAGCTCGTCGGACAGATCCACCCCGATGCGCTGGGGTTCGAGCATGGCGACGAGCTTGATGCGGTCCTCCAGATCGGGGCACGCGCCGTACCCGAAGGAGTACCGGGCACCGCGGTACTCGAGCTTGAAGTACCCCTCCACGTCGGACGGATCCTGATCCACGAGGGAGCGGCCGCTGGGCAGCACCAGCTCCTCGCGGACGCGGCGGTGCCAGTACTCCGCCAGCGCCTCGGTGAGTTGCACGCCGATGCCGTGCACCTCGAGGTAGTCGCGGTACGCATCCGCCTTGAAGAGTTCGTTGGCGAAATCGGCGATGGGCTGACCCATCGTCACCAGGTTCATCGGCAGGACGTCGACCACCCCGGTCTCGCGGGCGAGGTCTCGCGACCGCACGAAGTCCGCGATGCAGAGGAACCTGCCACGGTCCTGGCGCGGGAACGTGAATCGGAAGCGCTCGGCCGCATCGGGTTCCGGGGACTCGAGAACCACCACGTCGTCACCTTTGGACACTGCCGGGAAGTACCCGTACACCAGTGCCGCGTGCGCGAGGATGCCGTCTGTGCTGAGGCGGTCGAGCCAGTACCGCAGGCGCGGACGGCCCTCGGTCTCCACCAGGTCCTCGTACGACGGGCCCTCACCGGCGCGTGCGCCGCGCAGACCCCACTGACCGAGGAACAGGGCACGCTCGTCGAGGAGCCCCGAGTACTCGGACAGCGAGATTCCCTTGACGATCCTGCTGCCCCAGAACGGCGGCGCCGGAAGCTCCTTCTCGACGGAGACGTCGGAGCGCTCGGGAACGACGACCGGGGTCTCCGCGGCCTTGCGCTTCTCCGCGATGCGACGCGAACGCTCGTGCCGCTCCTTGCGCTCCGCGGTCTTCTGCTGAGCGGCGAGCGCCTCCTCGCTGTCCGGAGCCGGCGCCACACCGCGCTTGGTGTTCATGATCGTGTCCATCAGGCGCAGGCCCTCGAACGCGTCACGCGCGTACGACACCTCACCCTCGTAGACCTCGGCGAGATCGTTCTCGACATAGGACCGGGTGAGCGCTGCGCCACCGAGCATGACGGGGAATTTCTCCGAGACGCCTTTGGCGTTCATCTCGAGCAGGTTCTCCTTCATGACCACCGTCGACTTCACCAGCAGACCGGACATGCCGATCACGTCCGCTCGCTTGTCGACGGCGGCGTCGAGGATCGCCGAGATGGGCTGCTTGATGCCGAGGTTGACCACCTCGTAGCCGTTGTTGCTCAGAATGATGTCGACGAGGTTCTTGCCGATGTCGTGGACGTCGCCCTTGACGGTGGCCAGGACGATACGCCCCTTGCCGTCCTCGTCCGACGCTTCCATGTGCGGCTCGAGGTGTGCCACAGCAGCTTTCATCACCTCTGCGGACTGCAGGACGAACGGCAACTGCATCTGTCCGGATCCGAACAGCTCACCGACGGTCTTCATACCGGACAGCAGGGTCTCGTTGATGATCGCGAGCGGCGGCTTCTCCGTCATCGCCTCGTCGAGATCGTCGCCGAGGCCGGCGCGTTCACCGTCCACGATGCGACGCTCGAGCCGGTCGAACAGCGGGAGTCCGGCCAGTTCCTGGGCGCGTGTCTCGCGAGCCGATGCCGCCGAGACGCCCTCGAACAGCGCCATCAGCGCCTGCAGCGGGTCGTAGCCCTCGCGGCGACGGTCGTACACGAGGTCGAGGGCGACCTGGCGCTGCTCCTCGGGAATACGCGCCATGGGGAGGATCTTCGACGCGTGGACGATGGCCGTGTCGAGCCCGGCCTGCGTGCACTCGTGCAGGAACACCGAGTTGAGCACCTGCCGTGCAGCAGGATTGAGGCCGAACGAAATGTTGGAGATACCCAGGGTGAAGTGCACCTCGGGATGGCTCTCGTGCAGTCGACGGATGGCCTCGATGGTCTCGATGCCGTCCCGGCGGACCTCTTCCTGGCCCGTCGAGATGGGGAACGTCAGGGTGTCGAGGATGATGTCCGATTCCGGCAGACCCCAGTTGTCGCGGATGTCCGCGATGAGACGCTCAGCGATGCGGATCTTCCAGTCCGCCGTCCGGGCCTGACCCTCCTCGTCGATCGTCAGCGCGACGACCGCCGCACCGTGGCGCTTGACCAGAGTCATGATGCGCTGGAAGCGCGAGTCGGGCCCGTCGCCGTCCTCGTAGTTGACGGAGTTGACGGCGCTGCGCCCACCGAGGTGCTCCAGACCGGCCTCCAGGACTGCGGGCTCCGTGGAGTCGAGCATGATCGGCAGCGTCGAGGAGGTGGCCAGGCGTGAGGCCAGAGCCGACATGTCGGCAGCACCGTCGCGGCCGACGTAGTCGACGTTGAGATCGAGCATGTGCGCGCCGTCGCGGGTCTGGTCCTTCGCGATGTCGAGGCACTTCTGGTAGTCCTCGGCCAGCATCGCGTCACGGAACGCCTTCGAACCGTTGGAGTTGGTGCGCTCGCCGATCATGAGGATGCTGGCGTCCTGCTCGAACGGCACCGCTGCGTAGAGGGACGAGACACCCTTCTCCGGCTTCGGGTCCCGCACTCCGCGACGCGCGTCGTGCACCGCGTCGGCGACCTGGCGGATGTGCTCGGGAGTCGTTCCACAGCAGCCACCGACCAGGGAGAGGCCGAACTCGGTGACGAAGCCGCTGAGCGCCTCGGCCAGCTCGTCCGGACCGAGCGGGTACTCGGCACCCTTGGGGCCGAGCTGCGGCAGGCCGGCATTGGGCATGACGGAGACCGGCACGGTGGCATGCCTGCTGAGGTGGCGCAGGTGCTCGCTCATCTCGGCCGGTCCGGTGGCGCAGTTGAGGCCGATCAGGTCGACCCCGAGCGGCTCGATCGCCGTCAGCGCCGCACCGATCTCGCTGCCCAGCAACATGGTGCCGGTGGTCTCGACCGTCACGTGCGTGATGATCGGGATGCGGATGCCCAGCTGCTCCATCGCTGCCTGGCTGCCGAGGATGGCGGCCTTCACCTGGAGCAGGTCCTGGCACGTCTCGATCAGCACGGCGTCGGCGCCGCCGTCGATCATTCCTAACGCGGCTTCGGCGTAGGCATCGCGCAGCGCGCGGAACGGAGCGTGGCCGAGGGTGGGCAGCTTGGTGCCCGGTCCCATGGACCCGAGCACGAAGCGACCCATGCCGTCTCGTCCGGTACCCATCTCGTCGGCGACCTCGCGGGCCAGGATCGTTCCCTTGTACGACAGTTCGCGGATGCGGTCCGAGATGTCGTAGTCGGCGAGGTTGGGGAGGTTGCACCCGAATGTGTTGGTCTCGACGGCGTCCGCACCCGCCTCGAAGTACTCCCGGTGGATCTGGCGGAGCACGTCGGGACGCGTGTCGTTGAGGATCTCGTTACAGCCTTCGAGGCCGCGGAAATCGTCCAGCGTCAGGTCTGCGGCCTGCAGCATCGTTCCCATGGCACCGTCGCCGATGACAACACGCTGGGACAGCGCATCGAGCAGGCGTGATCGGAATTCGACAGGCATACCCCCAAGCGTAGTGGTCTGTCCCGACAGCTCTGGTCGTAGGCTGGGTGGGTGAGTGCGCCAGAAACGCCCGAGGGCGATCTCCCCGTGGTCCAGGACCCCCCGACAGACCTCGCCGCCGGCGTCGCTGCCGAGCTGGTGGCCGGTGTCGGAGCGGACGATCAGGACTCCGCGACGGACGAGTCCGAGTTGGACGAGATCTTGCCGGTGCTGCGCAGCCCGATCCTCGTCGCGGCGTTCGAGGGATGGAACGACGCGGGCGACGCCGCGAGCGGCGCGGTGGAGCATCTCGAACTGATCTGGGACGCGACGCCGCTGGCCGAGCTCGACTCCGAGGACTACTACGACTACCAGGTCAATCGTCCGACGGTCCGCCAGATGGACGGTGTGACCCGCGAGATCGAGTGGCCGTCGACGCGGTTGTCGGTGTGTTCGCCCCCCGGCAGCGACCGCGACGTGGTGCTGCTGCGTGGGATCGAGCCCAACATGCGCTGGCGGAGCTTCTGCGACGACTTGCTCGAGTTCATCGACCAGCTCGGCGTCGAGACGGTCGTCATCCTCGGCGCGCTGCTCGCCGACACGCCTCACACCCGGCCCGTTCCCGTGACCGGCACCGCGTACAGCACCGAGTCGGCGGAGCAGTTCAACCTCGAGCAGACCCGGTACGAGGGCCCGACCGGCATCACCGGAGTGCTTCAGGACGAATGCGTCAAGGCAGGCATCCCGGCCGTGTCCCTGTGGGCAGCGGTTCCGCACTACGTCTCGCAGCCGCCGAACCCCAAGGCCACCGTCGCCCTGCTCCAGCGTGTCGAGGACGTCCTCGACATCGAGGTGCCGCTCGGCGAGCTGCCCTCCCAGGCGGAGGACTGGGAGGAGTCGGTCACCGAGATGACCAAGGACGACGACGAGATCGCCGAGTACGTCCGCACCCTCGAGGAGCGGGGCGACGCGGAGGTCGACATGTCCGAGGCGGTCTCGAAGGTCGACGGCGACGCCCTGGCCGCGGAGTTCGAGCGGTACCTGCGCCGACGGGGTCCCGGAAGCTTCGGGTTGTGACGCGCGCTCGTCACCGGTGAGCGCGCGACTCGCACGGCTCCGCATCGGCGCTCTGTACGCCGGTGGCTTCCTCGGCCCGTTCGGCGGCGGAGTGGTGTCCTCCATGCTGCCCGAGATGGGCGCGGATCTGGGGGTGTCCACCGGGTCGGCGGCATCGACTCTCAGCGCGTATCTGTTTCCGTTCGCTCTGGCCATGCTCGTGTCGGGCACCCTCGGCGCGCGGTGGGGCCGGGTGCGCACGGTGCGTCTCGCCTACCTGCTCTACGTCGTTTCCTCACTCCTGTGTGCGGTCGCGCCCACGCTCGACCTGTTGCTGGGTGCGCGTGCGCTGCAGGGCATCGGCAATTCCTTCACGACGCCGCTGCTTCTCGCGTCACTGGCGGCCGTGACTCCCCGCGAGCGCCTGGGACGGGTGCTGGGTACCTTCGGCGCCCTGCAGGCGGCAGGTCAGACCAGTGCGCCGCTGGTCGGTGGCCTCGCCGCCGAGTTCGACTGGCGGTACGCGTTCGTCGTGCTGGCCGTCGTCGCCGCGATCCTCGGCCTGGTCGGGCTCCCTGCGGCGACCTCGCCGTCCACTCCCGGCGGTCGTCCCGAGCGGTTGCGCGACGCTCTCACGGTCCCGGTCCTGCGCGTGGCGGTGGTGGCGCTCCTCGGCTGGGGCGCCCTCGGGGGACTCAACTTCCTCGTCGCCTTCCGCGCGGAGGACACGTTCGGCCTGTCCTCCACCCAGCGCGGACTGCTGCTGACCGTGTTCGGCGTCGCCGGAATTCTGGTGGCGCGACGAGTCGGTGGACTGATCGACCGCATCGGGCCACGCCGAGCGATCGTGGGTGCCGCTCCTGTCGGCGCGGTCCTCATCGCCCTCGCCGGCACCATGCCCAGCCTGGTGGTCGTCGGCCTCGTCTGGGCGGCAGCGGGTGTCGCGAGCCAGTTCATCCTCGTCGGCGTCAACGCCGCTGTCCTCGGCTCGTCGGGGGCGAACCGCGGCGGCGCCGTGTCGGTCGTCCAGTCGTTCCGGTTCTCCGGGGCGGCCTTCGCTCCTCTCGCGCTCACCCCGCTTTACGGGGTGCACCCGACGTTGGCCTTCGTCATTCCCGCCGTCCTGCTGGCAGTGGTCGCACCGCTGGTGATGACCGGGCGGAAGACCTGACAATGCGGCGGCCGCGCTCGAGAGTGAATGATGACGCCGCCGTAACACGGGCGCAGCAGTGCCGTCACCGCGTGCACGGACAGTCGTCTCATGGCCAGCACTCCGAAGTTCATCCAAGGCGTCTTTCCCTTCGTCGGGCACGGCCTGGGCAAGTCCGAGCTTCTCGACGCCGCCACGTCGTACACCGTTCCGTCGGGCCTGACCGCCCAGCCGCTGTACTTCCGCGGCGGTAACTCCTCCGACGAACTGGTCGTCGTCACGCTCACGCGCGACGGGGAGTCCATGCGGGTGTTCCCGATGGGCGCGAAGGCGAGCGTCAACGTTCCCCTGCGCGTCGTCGAGGACGTCGATCCCGACTCGGTTCTCGAACTCACCGTCGCGGCACCCGACGGCTGCAGCGGCGAGGTCGTCGTCGACTTCGGGATGATGGTCTTCTGATGTCGCCTGCAGGAGAACGGCACCGCCTGCTCGTCGTCGGCAACGGAATGGCGGGGGCCCGCACCGTCGAGGAGATCCTCGGCCGCGACCGTGAGAAGTTCGACGTCACGATGATCGGCGACGAGCCGTACGGCAACTACAACCGCATCATGCTCTCGCACGTGCTCTCGGGCGAGTCGTCCATCGACGACGACGATCTGATGCTCAACCCGATGGCCTGGTACCGGGAGAACGGCGTCACCCTCCACGTCGGAGACCGGGCGGTGGCACTGGACCGCTTCGCCAAGAACGTGACGTGCGAGAGCGGACGCGTCGTCCCGTACGACACCGTGATCATCGCGACCGGGAGCACGACGTTCTTTCCCAACATGGACGGACTGCGTGAGGCCGACGGCAGACTGGCGCGCGGCGTCTTCGGTTTCCGGACGATCGAGGACACCAACGGCATGCTGCAGATGGCGTCCTCCCGCGACGGCATCCGCGCCGTCGTCATCGGTGGCGGACTGCTGGGCCTCGAAGCCGCCTACGGTCTGCGCACGCAGGGCATCGACGTGGACGTCGTGCACTCCCCCGGACACCTGATGAACCAGCAGCTCGACGAACGCGGTGGACGCGTGCTGCGCAACAAGATCGAGGACCTCGGCGTCGGCGTCCACACGTCCAAGCGCACCACGGCGGTGCTGCGGGACGACAGCGGCGCCGTCACCGGCGTCGCGTTCAACGACGGTTCCACCCTGCCCGCGGACATGATCGTCGTGACTGCCGGCATCCGCCCCAACGTCGACCTCGCACGGCGTGCCGGACTGGTGATCGAGCGCGGCATCGTCGTCGACGATCAGATGCGGTGCGAGGACGAGGGAGCGATCCACGCGGTCGGGGAATGCTGTCAGCACCGCGGTGAGGTGTACGGCCTCGTGGCCCCGCTGTGGGAACAGGCGGCGGTCCTGGCGGACGTGCTGACCGGTGCGAATCCGGCTGCGGCATACCATGGTTCACGGCTGACGACGAAGCTGAAGGTCGCGGGCGTCGATGTCGCGGCGATGGGGGTCAAGGGCCCCGAGCGGGACACCGACGAGTTCGTGCAGTTCTACGAACCCCGCAGCGGCACCTACAAGTCGGTGGTGGTGCGCGACAACAAGCTGATCGGCGCGATGCTGCTGGGCGACATCAGCAAGGTGAGCTTCCTGACGCAGGCGTTCGACGAGAAGGTGCCGCTTCCCGACGAGCGCATCAGCATGCTGTTCGACATGGGCACACCCAGCGCGGAGACCGGCGCCGCCGAGCTGTCCGACGACGTCCAGGTGTGCAACTGCAACGGGGTCACCAAGGGCGACATCGTCGCCTGCGTGCACGGCGGGGCCACCACCGTCTCCGAGGTCGTGGGAAAGACCCGTGCGGGCAAGGGATGCGGATCCTGCAAGGGCCTGGTCGCGGACATCGTCGCCTGCGCTGCCGGCGGAGCGCTGACGGTCGATCCCGCGGCCGACTGGTACGTCCCCTGCATTCCGATGTCCAAGCCCGAACTCATCGAGGCCGTCCGCTCGCAGAACCTCCGATCCGTCTCCGCAGTGTTCGATGCGCTGGCCGATGCCGAGGACGCGACCGCGAAGATGCCGCTCGCCTCGTTGCTGCGCGTGGTGTGGGGACCCGACTGGGTCGACGAGCGAGGCGCGCTGTTCATCAACGACCGCGTTCACGCCAACATCCAGCGCGACGGCACCTTCTCCGTCGTCCCACAGATGAAGGGCGGCGTGACGACCCCGGACCAGCTGCGGAAGATCGCGGACGTCGCGGACAAGTACGGGGTCCCACTGGTCAAGGTCACCGGTGGTCAGCGCATCGACCTGCTCGGCATCAAGAAGGAAGACCTGCCGAAGGTGTGGGGCGATCTCGACATGCCGTCGGGCTACGCGTACGGCAAGAGCATGCGCACCGTGAAGACCTGCGTCGGTAGTGATTTCTGCCGCTTCGGACTCGGCGACTCCACCGCTCTCGGCATCGCCATCGAGGAACGGTTCCAGGGTCTCGAGACGCCCGCGAAGCTCAAGCTCGCTGTGGCAGGCTGCCCCCGAAACTGCTCCGAGGCGCTCTGCAAGGACTTCGGTGTGGTGGCCGTCGGCGACGGACGGTGGGAGATCTACATCGGCGGCGCGGCCGGCGCACACATCCGCAAGGGCGATGTCCTCGCGACCGTCGACTCCCCCGAGGAGGTCCTCGCCCTCGCGGGCCGGTTCATCCAGTACTACCGCGAGGAGGCCAAGTGGCTCGAGCGGACCTACGCCTTCGTGCCGCGGGTCGGCCTCGAGACGCTGCAGCGACTGTTGGTCGACGACGCCGAAGGACTGTGCGCCGGGCTCGACGAGCGCATCCAGATCTCGATCGACGGCTACACCGATCCGTGGAAGGAACGTGCGGCGCCGCGGTCGCCGGCACAATTCGCACCCTCCCTCCCGCTTCTCCCCCTCCCTCAGGTGCCGGTTCGATGACGACGGCACAGGCAACCGTGGTGGGGACAGTCGACGATCTCACCCCCGGCGAGGGCCGGACCTACGTGGTCGACGGGCGACAGATCGCCGTCTTTCTCCTGACCGACGGGACGGTCCGCGCCATGGACGCGGTGTGCCCCCATCGCGGCGGGCCGCTGGCGGACGGACAGATCGACGGGGCCGTCGTCGTGTGTCCCCTGCACCAGTACCAGTTCTCCCTGGACACCGGCCGGTGCACCACCGACGGCATCGGAACGGTCGCGACCCACCGTGCCGACGTCGTCGACGGGCAGGTGGCTGTCCGACTGTCCTGACCGCCTACCCTGTTGCAGTGACCGAATCCGCCGACTCCTCCGTGGTGGACGACAGGCTCCGACTCTTCTCGTTCGCGACAGCCGAGAAACGGGCCGACTACCTGCGGGTTCTGCGCGCATTCGAACATGCCCGCACCGGCTACGTCGTTCTGCTGCACGCCGGCGAGGTGGCCGAGATCCTGGCCCGCACCGACGGCGGCGACACTCTGACGGGCCTCGAGATCGGCCCGCTGCTCGAGCAGTTGCACACGTGGGGCGTTCTCGAACGCAGCTACGACGGCACCCGCGCCGCCACACTGGCCGAGTACCGCAATCGCCACTACGTCTACCAGTTCGGACAGGTCGGCTATCAGGCGTACCGCGCCGTCGAGGACGTCCTGGCCGCCCGCCCCGAGGACGCCTCGCTCTCGCGTCTGGTGCTGCCCGAGCTGCTCGCCGATCTGGAGGATCTCGCGGCGGCGAACCTCGCCGGGGACGCCGATCTGGTGTACCGCAAACTCGACCGCCTCGACACCGCTCTCAACGACATGGCCACCCGCGCCGCGCACTTCTACCTGTCGTTGGGCGACCTCGTCCGCACCACGGACGTCACACCCGAGTCGTTCCTTGCCCACAAGGACGCGCTGCTCTCCCACATGCGGGAGTTCTCTCTCGACCTCGCCCGCTTCGGCCCCAAGCTCACCGCCGCCATCGAACGGGTGGACGCCACCGGACTCGACACCCTGCTCGACCGGGTGGCAGCCAGTGACGAACGCGTCTTCCTCGGCCGGGAGGAGCGCCGCGCCGACTGGGCGGGCCGGTGGACCGGTCTCGTGCACTGGTTCACCTCCACCGACGGCGAGCTCACCGAGTCGGATCGTCTGCGCGAGGGCACCATGAGCGCCATCGCCGCCGTGCTGTCGCTGCTGCGACGCGTCACCGAGACCCGCAAGGGCGGAGTCAGTCGCGAGTCCCAGCTGCGACATCTGGCCGGGTGGTTCGCGTCCGCTCCCTCCGAGGAGTCCGCCCACGCCCTCTTCGGCGCCGTCTTCGGCCTCGGCCGCCCGCGCCACCTGTCGATGGTCCACCCGGACGACGACATCATCCCCGCCACCCGATCGTGGTGGGACGCTCCGCCCGTCGAGATCTCGCGCACGCTCGCCGAGACCGGGCGGCCCCCCGCCGCCGGTGCGCCTGCCAGGGTGCACCGCAACGACGCCGGTGTCCGGCGTCTGCGCGAGGAACAGCTGGGCGTGCAGCGCCGCCGCGCGCAGGCCGCGAGATCACTCGCCGAACACGGTGTGTACGAACGGGATCTGACCAACGAGGAGACCGACGTGCTGCTCGGGCTGCTCAACGCCGCCCTCACCGCACGCGTCCCGGTCAGCGGCCGCGTGGGAAGCTCCACCGGATCCGAGGGTGGCGTCACCCTGACACTGGCACCGCACGAGCAGTCCACCGTGGTGCGCACCGAACGCGGTCTGCTGCACCTCGAACGGCTCTCACTCACCATCGGTGCGCGGCGATGAGAGCACGCACGATTCCGAGCCTCGCACTCGACTCCTACCAACGCGCCGCCCGAGTCGTGTTGTCCCACCACCTGATCACCCGCACCTACCCGGACCGCATCGCCCTGCCCCTGGTTCGCCGATGGGCCACGGAACTGCGCGAGGACATGCTCGATCTCTTCGGGTACCGGCTCGAGGTCACCGAGACCACGGCCCGGCTCTACCCCGTACTCGACCGACTGGACGCGAGTCGACCGGCCCGTACCACCTCCGACCGCGTCTTCGACCGTCGCCGCTACGCATTCCTGGCGCTCACCCTGGCGGCACTCGGCCGCGCGGGTGACCAGATCACGTTGTCCGAGTTGGCGGTTCAGGTCGCCTCCGATGCCGGACGGGTGATCGGGGTCGACCTCGACACCGAACGCGCGACCGACCGGGACGCCTTCGTCGACGCCGTCGGCTGGTTGTCCGTTCGCGGTGCGATCACCCTGGCCGACGGCGATGCCGGCGGGTGGGCGCACAACCCCGACGCGGGAGAGGCCTTGTACGACATCGACCGCTCCGTCGTCGTGGCCCTGTTCCGTCCACCGCGCGCGCTCCAACACCTGCGCAGCACGGCGCATCTGCTGCACAGCCCCACCGACGACCCCGCCGATCGCGCTCGCCGTGCCCGCCGCGCGCTCGTCGAGCAGCCCGTGGTCCACGGCCCCGACTCGGTGCCGGACGACCGGTCCGTCGAGGACGTTCGGCTGCTGACCGGACTGTCCGTCGAGCGCCGGGCGGAGGGCATCGCGCTCATCGACACGTCGGGACGCCTGTCGGACATCAGGTTTCCGTCCACCGGCACGGTCGCGCAGGTCGCACTTCTCCTCGCCGGCGAGATCGCGGAGCGGGTGCTCGATCCCGATGCCGACGATCGGACCACGCTCGAGGCGGACATCGACCCGACCGACGCACTGCTCGCGGCCCTCGACAGCGCGATCCCGGACGGAGGCGTCGTGGACGACCTGGTCGACGACCCGGTCGTTCCGGACACGGTGGAGGCGTCGAACGAGAAGATCCGGCACCCGTTCGTCGCCGACTCCTGGCTCGACGAGACCGTCGGCGCCCTCGTCGACGCCTACGGCCGCACCTTCGCCGCTCAGTGGCAGGCGGACCGTGCCGGGGTTCGCGCGGCCGCTGTCGCACTCCTGACGAATCTCACCCTGGTGGCACCGGTACGCGGGGGCATCGTCGCGTTGCCGGCTCTGGCGCGTTATCGCGGAGTGGTCGTCACCGTCCGAGAACAGGCGTCCGCCAGCCTCTTTCCCACCGATCACACGAGCACCCTCGAGGAGCACACCCCGTGACGCGCAGCACCCGATTCCGGCCCACGCGCGCCGGCATCATCAACCTCTGGGACTACCGCGATCAGGAGTTCTCGTTCGCCGACGGTCGGCTGGTGTTGCGTGGCCCCAACGGATCCGGCAAGACCAAGGCGCTCGAGGTGCTGTTCCCGTTCGTGTTCGACGGCCGGATCGAGCCGCGTCGCCTCAACCCGTTCGCGGGTGAGGAACGCACCATGAAGTCCAATCTGCTCTACCGCGGCCAGGATTCGGCCCACTCGTACGTGTGGATGGAGTTCGCACGCGGCGATCGGGACGAGCCCGAGGCGGTGACCGTCGGCATCGGCATGCGCGCGACACGGTCGGCGGACAAGGTGACGCGGTGGTATTTCGTCGCCGACGGCCGCGTGGGCGTCGACTTCTCGCTACTGGGCACCGACGACAGGCCGCTGACGAAGAAGCAACTGGCCGAGCAGATCGGGACCGACGCCATCGTCGATCGGCCGGTGGACTACCGCGCCGCCATCGACGCGCGACTGTTCGGTCTCGGCGCCGAGCGGTACGACCAGCTCATCACCCTGATTCTCACGCTGCGGCGCCCGCAGCTGGCCAAGAACCTTGACCCGAAGGGCTTGTCGCGCGCGCTGTCCGACGGACTGCGCCCCCTCGACGAGCACCTCGTCCTCGAGGCGGCGCGCTCCTTCAGCGACATGGAGGAGGTGGGCCGTGCCCTCGAGGGCCTGGTGCAGGCCGACCACGCGTCGAAACGTTTCGTCGAGGTCTACTCGAAGTACCTCGCCGTCCAGGCCCGCACCGACGTCGATCAGGTCGGTCGACGTCTCGAGGCCGTCGACCACGCCACCGTCGCCCTCTTCGCCGCCAAGGGTCTGCGTGAACGACGCCGCACCGAACGCGTCGAGGCGGAGAAGCGGTACGAGGCAGCCGAGCGAGCACTCGATCTCGCCGTCGCCGACCAGCAGACCCTGCAACGGTCCACCGCCTACGAGGGCAAGCAGCAGCTCGACGATCTCGCCGACGCGGTCCGCAAGCTCGAGGTGTCCACCGCACAGCAGCGCGACAAGGCGCGCAAGGCGACGGAGGCCGTCGACGTCCGGCGACGAGAAGCGGACGAAGCCGCAGTGGCGCTGCGGGAGTCGACCGCCTCGATCGTCCGCGCCGAGGACGAGCTCCTCGCGGCCGCCGAGGACGCCGGCATCGCCTGGACACCACTCCCCCGCGACGCCCGTACCGACCAGATCACGGCGGCGGTGCGCGGTCATGCCGAGGAGCGGGACGGGGACGTCCGGGCCGTGCGTGCCGCGCTGTCCGTCGTCGACCGTGCCACCACCGAGCGTGCCCGTACCGAACGGGCCGCCGACCGCGCCCACACACTGCACGACGCCGCGGTGGCCTCCGTCCGCGAGGCCGAGGCCGCCGTGGAGTCGTCCCGCGCCGCGACGGCGGAATCGCTGCGCGCGTGGTGGGCCACGCACGCCTCGGCACTGGACGACGGCGAGATCCTCGAGTCGTTGCACACCGCACTCGCACGCATCGGCGAGGACGACGCACCCACGCTCGGCGAAGTACTCGGCGACGGAGTTCGCGAGCTGCTCGACACGGTGCGGGACCGACGGAGTGCTGCACTGCAGGACCGGGACGACGCGGCGCGCACCATCGCGGAGCTGACGACCGAGCGCGCGTCCGTCGCCGCCGAGCACGACGACGCTCCCCCTGCGCTGCGCACCCGTACCGGCGACCGTGCGGGACTCGACGGCGCACCGTTCTGGACACTCGTTCGCTTCGCCGACAGCGTCACCGCAGACGATGCCGCGGCGCTCGAGGCCGCGCTCGACGCGGCCACCCTGCTGGACGCGTGGGTCGCGGACACGGTGCCGACGGGGCTCGCCTCGGATCAGTATCTGGCCGCCACCGCACCGGTGACCGGGCGGTCGCTGGCCGACGTCCTCGTCGTCGAGGACGACATCCCCGTGCAGCACAGCACCGTGCGGGCGATTCTCGACTCGATCGCTCTGGACGACGTGGGCAGTTCTGCGGGGGTCGGACGGGACGGGAGCTTCGCGCACGGTCTCGTGCGCGGCGCGCACCACAAGGACGCCGCCGAGTACATCGGAGCGACGGCTCGTGCCGCACGGCGCGCATCCCGTATCGCGGAGATCGACGAGGCCCTCGAGGTGGCCACCGCGCGGCGCGACGAGGCCGATCGGGTCGCCGAGCAGTGTCGAGAACGTCTCGACTCGATCCGCGCCGCCGTCTCGACGGTTCCGCGTACGTCGGAGGTCACCGCGGCGCTGCGGGCGGTCACGTCGGCCGCCGGCGCTCTCCGATCGACGACCGAGTCGGTCGCGTCCGCCGACCAAGAGCTGGACCACGCGATCGCCGAACTGTCTGCCGCCGAACGACGTCTGCGGACGGACGCCGTCGCGCGGCGGGCTCCGTTCACGCCGCGAGACCTCGACGCGCTCGCTGCGGCGATCCGCCACTTCGAGAACACCGGTTCCGCCATCCTGCGCCACCGCGGCGACGCGGACCGGTCCGCCGAGCGCGACCGGGAAGCTGCCGGTCGCCTCGACGAGGCCATGATCCTGGCCGAGGAGTACGCGGAGGAGGCGGCCATCGCCGAATCCGACTACGAGCAACAGCACGCCAAGTTGGAGATGCTGCGGGACTCGCTCGGTGCGAGCGCCGAGAAGATCGACGCCGAACTCGACGCGATCAGGATGCGCATCGAGGCGTGCAAGACCGAGCAGCGCGCCGCCACGAAGGCGGACCGTGAATCGGGCGAGGCCATCGGCAAGGCGGAGGGCGCGCACGAGACGGCCGTCGCCGGACTGACGACCGCGTTGACCGAAGCTCTCAGCGACGCCGCGCGACTGGCTCCCTACGCGCATCGCGATCTGCTTGCTGTGCTCGGTGCGGCGCGCGACTGCTCCTGGCCGGCGAGCGACGCGGCCTGGTCGACGGTCGAGCAACTGCTCTACCGAACCGACACGGCTGCCGGGCCCGACGAGGCCCCCGATGTGCTGCCCCCGGAAGTGCACCGACTGCACACCGAGCTCACCGAGGCGACGGCGCACGTCAAGGTCAGCGATGCGAGCCGTCGCTCCACGCGCAGCGCGCTGACGGCGGCGTTGCAGGAGTTCGACGCTCAGCTGGCCGCGTCGGGTCAGGATTTCCGACTCAGTTGGGACGCGGCCGACGGGGTCACCGTGGTGCGGGTGCAGGACGAGCAGGGCCACTCCACCATCGCGGACTTCGCCGATCGCATCGACGCGGCACGACGCGACCAGGAGACGCTGCTCACCGATGCCGAGCGTCGCATCCTCGAGGACGCTCTGCTCACCGGTCTGGCGCAGCAGATCCACGAGCGCACTGTCGACGCCCGCGAACTGATCGCCCGCATGGGATCGGAGATGAAGCAGCGCCGCATGTCGTCGGGCAACACCATCGGCGTGCACTGGGTTCTCGCGGACAACCTCGACGACAGCACCCGCGCCGTGTCGAAGCTGCTCGAGCGGGACGCCTCCGCGCTCGGCCCTGAGGAACTCGCCGAGATGCGCGTGCACTTCGCAGCGCAGATCCGGACGGCGCGGGCGCAGCATCCCGAGCGCTCGTACCCGGAGATCCTCACTGCTGCACTGGATTACCGACAGTGGCGCGTCTTCGCGTTCACGCTCATCGCCGGTGACGGGTCCGAGGACCGGCTCACCGTCGCACGCCACAGTGCGCTCTCGGGAGGTGAGCAGTCGGTGTCGCTGCACCTCCCGCTCTTCGCGGCGGCGCACGTGATGCTGTCGTCCGCGGACCCGCATTCACCGCGGTTGCTCGCACTGGACGAGGCGTTCGCGGGTGTCGACGACAACGGCCGCAGCGAGCTCCTCGGCCTCAGTGTGCAGTTCGACCTGGACCTGTTCATGACCGGCTACGACCTCTGGATCACCTACCGCGACGTGCCCGGGTGCGCGCACTACGACCTCGCGCACTCCACGGCCGAGAACACCGTCAGCGCAGCGCTTCTCGTGTGGGAGAACGGGGAGTTGCTCGCGGAGCACGACGGGTCCGACCTCGCTGCGGCACTGGGCTCGCCGCTGAGCCGCCGCGTCGACCTCCCCGCGGAGGGTGGGCTGGACTTCGCGGAGGTGTGACGAGTGGGTGTTCTGCTCCTCTCGTGACCCCTTTCGAGCGGGAACCCGCCCGAAAGTCGGGCGAGCGGAGCAGAACGATCACCGCCGCGCGTGCCGACGACGTCTTACCTCCGCGACGATCTGGTCGGCGACGGCACCGGGATCCTTCAGCACGTCGAACGCGGCGTACCGCAGAACTCGCAGATCGTCGAGTACCAGCACGTTCTGCCGTCTCCTGTCGTGGCGGAACACCTCCGGTGCACTGTGGAACGCGTACCCGTCCACCTCCACCACCAGGTTGGCCAGCTCGTCGTAGAAGTCCACCACGAACGCACCCACCCGGACATTGGTCTGCATGCGGAGATGTCGCCGGATCAGCTCACGCCCGAGAACTCGCTCGGGCTCGGAGGCAAAGCCCCGCGCAGCGGTGTCGACGAGGCGCCGCACACGGACGTGCCCGCGCCGGCCAGGTTCTGCGTCGAGGAGCGCGCGAACGCGGTTCTCGTCGACCTCGTGCACCAGAGCGTCGTCCACGAGCCGCTCGGCGGCGGCATCGCCCAGCACCGTTGCGCAGTCGATGAGAGTCTGCTCCCGAGTGGTCACCGGCAACCCCAGCACCTCGTCGCAGGCACCCTGCCTGCGTCTGCGGACCGTCAACCATTCGGGTGTCCGTAGCCTCGCGGATTCGTCGACCAGAGCGTGAACCCCGGACGGTTCGCCGATCCACCCGTAAAGCCGGGCAGCACTCGTATGACTCAGCAGCGCGTCGGGGCGCCACAGAGTCACGGCCAGGCAGCGATCGAACCAGGCGGGCTCCTCCTGGCAGAAGACTCCGGGCAGCACGCGGTGGAAGCGTCGACGAATCGTCGTGGCGGACATGCCGGCACCGATCAACTGGGCAAGAGTCGACACTCGATTGACAGGCACACCATCGACGATGACGCATCGCGAACACTGCCCGATAGCCGCGAACTGCGGCGATGGTCCACCCCGGGGACGGACGGCTACCTGTGGATGTGGAGTTTTTGCCCCGTTCGAGCGCCGAATCGGCGGGATCCCGCTCGTACGCGCACCGAGAGGAGCAAAAACACCACTCCCGACGAGCTAGAGCTTCACACCCAGCAGCGCGTCCACCGCCAGCGACACCAGCCCCGGCGCCGCGGGGTCGGAGCCGCCGAGCGTCACGGCATCTCGCGCCCACGCATCGATCGCGTCGAGTGCCTTGGCGGAGTCGAGATCGTCGGCCAGGTGCTGGCGCACGCGGGCGACGGTGTCCTCGGCGGACTGTGCCGACTCGAGCGCCACAGCCTTGCGCCACAGCGCGAGTCGGTCCTGCGCAGCGGCGAGGATCTCGTCGGTCCAGGTGCGGTCCTGCCGGTAGTGGCCGGCGAGGAGACCGAGGCGGATGGCACCGGGATCGACACCCGCAGCGGTGAGCTTCGAGACCAGGACGAGGTTGCCCAGCGACTTCGACATCTTCTCGCCGTCGAGGCCGATCATGCCGGTGTGCACGTAGTGCCGCGCGAAACGGTCTGCGCCCGTGAGAGATTCGGCGTGGGCCGCGGAGAACTCGTGGTGCGGGAAGATGAGGTCGCTGCCCCCGCCCTGCACGTCGAAGCCGGATCCGATGCGGTTCAACGCAATCGCCGCGCACTCGATGTGCCAACCCGGGCGCCCCGGACCGAACGGCGAGGGCCACGACGGCTCGCCCGGACGTTCGGCCTTCCAGACGAGGGCGTCGAGAGGGTCGCGCTTGCCGGGGCGGTCGGGATCTCCGCCGCGCTCGGCGAAGAAGGTGTCCATCGTCGTCCGGTCGTACCCGGACTCGTAACCGAACTGCTCGGTGGCGTCCGCGCGGAAGTACACGTCGGGGTACTCGGCGTCGTCCACCACGTAGGCGGCGCCCGAGGCGACGAGCTTCTCGACGAGTTCCACGACCTCGGTCACGGACTCGACCGCGCCGATGTAGTCGCGCGGCGGGATGACGCGGAGCGCGGTCATGTCCGACCGGAAGAGGTCGGTCTCGCGCTGTCCGAGCGACACCCAGTCGTCGCCGTCGCGTGCCGCGCGCTCGAAGAGCGGGTCGTCGACGTCGGTGACGTTCTGGACGTAGTGCACGTCGTGGCCGGCGTCGCGCCAGACCCGGTTGACGAGGTCGAACGTCAGGTAGGTGGCCGCGTGGCCCAAGTGCGTCGCGTCGTACGGGGTGATGCCGCAGACGTACATGGTGGCGGTCGAACCGGGCGCGACGGGACGCACGGCGCGATCGGCCGTGTCGTACAAACGGAGCGGCGGGCCCTCGCCCGGCACGCTGGGAACGTCCACTTCGGGCCACGACTGCATGGGTGAAGACTATCCGGTCGGGCCGGAGCCGCCGCCGCGTGCCCGGCCTAGAACGCGGGCCAGGGAATGGGCCTGCTGGAGTCGGGTGCCGGCATGACCGGTTCCGCGAGCAACCGCGACACGCGACCGCCCAGCGCCTCGATCTCCTCGTCGGTGATGTGCGGCGAGAGGGTGTCCCCGAAGGCACCGCGCAGGTCGCGGGAGAAGTCGACGAGGTCGGCCACCAGTGCGGCGTCGACGGGTCGACCGGCCCACCCCCACAGCACGGTCCGCAGCTTGTTCTGCCGGTGCAGGGCGATGCCGTGGTCCACGCCGTATACGGAGCCGTCGAGCGCCTCGAGCACGTGCCCGCCCTTGCGGTCGGCGTTGTTGATGACGACGTCGAGGACGGCCATCCGGTGCAGTCGCGGATCGTCCGCGTGCACCAGGGCCACCTCGTCGCCGGCATCGTCGTAGGCGCGGAGCACGGGGATGTAGGACGAGGGCACGAGGTCGGGGCGGCAGAGGTCCACCATGTCGTAGCCCTCGCCCTTCTCGGGGAGCCGCTCGACGGTGTCGATCCACCGCTGCACCATGCCGACACCGAGCGGACCGTCCCGCAGCACCGTCGTGGGCACGACGCCCCAGCCCAGTGCGTCGGAGATGAGGTAGGACGAGATCTCGCGGCCCGCCAGCGTGCCGTCGGGGAAGTCCCACAGCGGCTGTTCCCCACGCACCGGCTTGTAGACACAGCGCAGTGCCGGCGCCGGATCCTCACGCTCGATCTCGCACACGAGCGTCGCGTTGGACGCCTGCACCACGCGACCGACGATGGTCATCTCGCCGTGCGCGAGCAGGTCCGTGTCGTCGTCGGTCCAGGGCGCGGTGGCGTCGCCGGCGGAGGTCAGGACTCGTCCCCGAACTCGGTGGTGTCGGTTCCCAGCACGGTTCCGCGCCGGTACCCGTTGGTCCGCACGCACATGTGACCACCGGGCGCGAGGGGCTCACCGCAGAGCGGGCACGGGGGCCGACCGGCGGCGATGACGCGCTCGCTGCGCGCAGCGAACTCGCGGGCCTGCTCCGGACTCAGGAACACCCGCACGGCGTCCGGACCCTCGTCGGTGTCGTCGAGAACCACCGACTCGTCGATCTCGGTCTCGGTGATGGCGAGCAGCTCCACCACGACGGCGCCGGCGTCGGCGTCCCAGCCCAGACCCATGGTCCCGACCCGGAACTCGGCGTCCACAGGCATCACCAGTGGGTCGACGTCGCTGGGATCGGCTTCCTCGGGCGGCACCTCGGTGCCGAAACGCCTCGCCACCTCGTCGAGCAGAAGCCCGACACGGTCGGCCAACACCTGAACCTGCTGCTTCTCGAGCGCCACCGACACCACTCGGGCGTCGTGCACTGCCTGGAGGTAGAAGGATCGATCGCCGGGCTCACCCACCGTTCCGGCGACGAACCGGTCGGGGGTGCGAAAGACGTGAATCGCGCGTGGCATATCTGCACCTCCAAAGATCGCGCCGCCGAACTGTCGCGGCTGTGACTCCATTATCCGCGTGTTGTCACTGTCCGGTGGAACCACCGGGGACGGCGTCCGATTCCGACGCGGTCGGAGCCTGGTCGGACGGGGCCTCCGCAGTGGCGTCCGTCTCGGCGGGCGGCTTCGGAACGAACTGCGTCAGATCCCCACCCAGATCGCCGAGACGATGGACGAACGGCCGCGTCTCCGTGTAGCGGACGACGCTGATCGACGCCGGGTCCACCACGATGCGCTGGAACTGGTCCAGGTGCGACCCCAGAGCGTCGGCCAGGACGGACTTGATCACGTCACCGTGCGAGCAGGCCACCCACAGCACATCGGAGCCGTGCTCGGCGGCGAGCCGCGCGTCGATCTCGCGGATCGCGCGCACCGCTCTGATCTGCACGTCGGCGAGGCCTTCACCCCCGGGGAAGACGGCGGCGGACGGGTGCTGCTGCACCACCTTCCACAGCGGCTCCCCCAGGAGATCCTTGATCGGCTTGCCGGTCCACTCGCCGTAGTCGACCTCGAGCAGGCGATCCTCCACGACGGGATCGAGCTCGCGGGCCGCAGCGAGGGGCGCGACCGTCTGCTCGCACCGGAGCAACGGTGATCGCACGATCGCCGCGAGTGGAAGCACCTCGAGGCGGGCGACCACACGCTCCGCCTGCTCCCGACCGAGATCGTCGAGTTCCACGCCGTCCGACCTGCCCGCGAGCGTGCCGGCCGTGTTGGACGTCGAGCGTCCGTGGCGCAGAAGTATGACCGTCATGACCTCAGCCTAGTGAGACGCGAGGGGCGTCCGGCGTCGCGGTGGCGTCAGTTCGCTGCGACGACGCCCGTGGCGAGGAGTCCGAGAACCGCGAAGCCGACCACGATGCGGTACCCGACGAACCAGTACAGCGAGTGGTTCTCGACGAAGCGCAGCAACCAGGCGATGGAGGCGTACCCCAGCACGAAAGCCACGAGCGTCGCCACGACGAGCTGGGATCCCGACGCCTGCAGACCTTCGCCCGCCGGTTCGAAGGCGTCCGGCAACGAGAAGAGCCCGGACGCGGTGACGGCCGGGATGGCGAGCAGGAACGAGAAGCGGACCGCGGCGGCACGCGTCAGGCCCATGAACAGACCGGCGCTCGTGGTGGCGCCGGATCGCGACACGCCCGGAATGAGCGCGAGACACTGCGCGGCGCCCATGACGAGGCCGTCCCGAGTGGTGAGTTTCTCGATCGGCCTCGTCTGTCGGCCTACCTTCTCCGCGATGGCGATGACCACCGCGAACACGATGAGCAGCGTCGCGATGATCCACAGGTTGCGCGCGCCCGTCCGGATCGCGTCCTTGAAGACGAAGCCGAGCACCCCGATCGGGATGGTGGCGAAGATGACGTACCAGCCCATGCGGTAGTCCAGCGTGTCGCGCTGGGACTTGTCGGCGATGCCGCGGAACCACGCCGCCACGATGCGCCCGATGTCGCGGGCGAAGTAGAGCAGGACCGCTGCCTCGGTGCCGAGCTGCGTCACCGCGGTGAACGATGCGCCGGCGTCGTCACCGAAGAAGACCTCGGAGACGATGCGCAGGTGCGCCGAGGAGGAGATGGGGAGGAACTCGGTCAACCCCTGCACGGCGCCCAGGACCAGGGCCTGCACCCAGGACATCGATTCCGCGATCATCGCTGTTCTCCTGCCGTCCGATTCCGCGACGCGCAGACACCACCGACGAGGTTTCCTGTCGAAGTCACGAGGCACGACCGTACTAGGGTCGTGCCTCGACCACCGTGTCGGCAGGACGAGACATGGACGGAACACGGCGAAACGGATGCACTGCCTTCATGAAGCACAGAACGGTCGGGAGCAGCGGGCTGCGGGTGTCACGCCTGGGGCTCGGAACGGGTGAATGGGGACGCGGAGTCGACGGTGACGACGCCGCGGCACAGGTGACGGCGTTCGTCGACGCAGGCGGGACCCTCGTCGATGCGTCCGCCTCCTACGGAGACGGGCGCGCGGTGCGGGTGTTGGCCGAGATCGTCGACGACGTGGTTCCGCGTGGTGACCTCGTGCTCAGCATCGATTCCGGCGTCTCGCGTCCGGACACCTCGGGACACTGGACCGTCGACTGCTCGCGACGCGCGCTCCTCGCCGACCTCGACAGGACGCTGCGCGAGCTCGGCACCGATCACCTCGATCTGTGGAGTGTCGGCGCCTGGGATCCCCAGACCCCACTCGGTGAGGTGGCGGCGACCTTGGAGCACGCGGTCTCGTCCGGGCGGGTCCGCTACGCGGGTGTCCGCGGCTTCACGGCGTGGCAGCTGGCCACCGTGTCGGCGTCCGTCGACATCACCGCAGCACAAGCGGAGTATTCCCTGCTCGCGCGCGGCGCCGAGGACGAGCTGTTCCCCGCGGCCGACCATCACGGCGTGGGTGTACTCGCGGTGTCGGCTCTGGCGGGCGGGGTGCTCACGGGCAAGTACCGGGACGGTGTGCCCGCGGATTCACGCGGCGCGGACGATCACCGACGGCACGCGCTCGCACCCTTCCTCGGGGAGGACAGCGGGAAGGTCGTCGAGGCCGTCCTCACGGCGGCCGACGGTCTGGGCACGTCGCCGCTCGCGGTGGCTCTGGCGTGGGCTCGTGATCGCCCCGGTGTCGCGTCCGTCGTGGTGGGGACTCGTGACATCGGTCAGCTGACGGGCGTGCTGGCCGCCGAGGACGTCGCGCTCCCGTCGGCCATCACCTCGGCGCTGGACGACGTCAGCTCCTGACCGTCATGTCGGATCGATCGCGTTGCCCAAGCGCCCGAGCAGCGATCGCAGGAGCGTGGTGTCCGGTGGTTGCGGCGAATCGAGCGGACGGACGTCGGCGACCGCGTCCCGGACCGCGGCGACGATCGAGCGCTCGTCCGAGAGGTCGACATCGGTGACATCGCGTTCCGCGACCGCGTCGACGTCGAGATCGTCGGGAACGGCCTGCGCGAGGTCGGCGCGGTAGACCTCCACGCGCAACGACTTACCGCGCACCCGGAAGGCGAAGCTCCGACCGTCCGGAGTGGACCCGAACCCGTGGGCGTGCGCCCCCACCGACACGTCCTCCACCGAGAACTCCGCATTGCTCGGCCCGGTCATGCGTCCTCCTTCGCTCTCCTTCGTCGACAGGCACTCGTCGAAACCTACAGACGCGTCATGGCGTCCACATCCATCCCCTGTGCTCGCGCCACGACGGCGAGATGATCGGATGGGAGAAGACCTGAAGGAGAATCACCCCCATGGCACCCCGATCGACCAGTGCCCACCCGGCACGACGCAGCACTACCCGTTTCGCCCTTCTCGGCCTCGCCCTGGTGACGACGGTCACAGCAGGATGCGCGAACTCCGACGATCCGGAGCAGCTGAACACGCGTGAGCCGGAGGTCGCCGCGGTGTCCCCCGAGACGACGGTCACGCCGGCGGGCGTCACGGCCGACCCGCGCTTCGGCGGTCCGGCCACCGTCGACGGCCTCGCGATCGAGCCCCGCGACCGGATCGCCGGGATCCTCGTCGACGACGGTACGACGCTGCTGCTGACCCCGCTCGACTCCGAGGAGGATCCGCGCTCGGTGCGACTCTCCGCCCCCGGCTCGTCCGTCTCCGCCGGCCGGGACGGCGAACTTCTGGTCACGACGTCGTCGGGCATCAGCCGGGTCGAGGCGCGGTCCGGAGAGACGACGGACATCGCGGTCGACGGCGGCGCAGCCTCGGTGACGCCGTGGGACGACGGGTACGCCGTCGGGACGCCGACCGGAATCGTGGTGATCACAGGGGCCGACGGCTCGGTCGAGAGCACCGTCACCGGTCAGGCCTCGGTCGACGGTCTCGTGCGCACGGGAGACGATCTGGTGTCCCTGGACACCCGGCAGACGTCGGTGACGTCGGTGAACGTCGGTGCCGAACGTCTCGGCGCCGCGCTGCGCGCAGGCGACGGGGCCACCCGCATGACCGGATGCGCCGACGGTGCCGTCGTGGTCGCCGACACGACCGACGACGAACTGCTCGTCTTCACGGGCGACCCCGATCTGATCATGCGTCAGCGCTACCCCGTCGCCGGTTCCCCGTTCGCCGTCGCGTGCGAGGACGACGGAACCGTGTGGGTGACGGCGACCGCACTGAACGAGGTGGTGGGATTCGACATCACCTCCGGAATTCCTGTCGAAACGGCACGGTTCCCCACAGTGCGCCAGCCCGACTCGCTCGCCGTGGACTCGCAGTCCGGCGAACTTTTCGTAGGCTCGAACAGTGGCGCCGGGGTCCAGGTGATCCCGACCCGGGCGTGAGTGCCCGCGAGGACGAGAGCGAGACACGTGAACCGGAACAACCGTGCGATGCCCGTCGGCTGGGAGACCCAGTCGGACGACTGGGAGTACGTGCCCATCAAGCTGCCGCCGGACGTCACCCGAGTGACGGCCTCCATGCGGCTGGCCATCTCGGCCGAGTTCGGTGGGTGGGAGCTCTCCCGGGTCCGGCTGTACACCGACGGCAGCAGGCGAGTACTTCTCAAGCGACGCAAGACCGCACACCACGTGCCCGATCCCGGTCTCTGACCCGGTGGCGGCGCCGTACCCCCGACGAGATCCCCCGACGAGAGGTTCCCAGGCTGTGAGCCCGTACCGGCTGCTGCTCCGCGCGATGTTCCTGCTCCCTCCGGAACGCATTCATCACCTCGCATTCGCGGCAATGGTCGCGGTGACTCGATTCGCTCCCCTGCGCGCGCTCGTCTCGCGCGTGCTCTCGGTCCGAGATCCGGCGCTGCGGACGACGGCCTTCGGCGTGACGTTCCCCACCCCGGTGGGCCTGGCCGCCGGGTTCGACAAGACCGGTGAGGGTGTCGACGCGTGGGGTCCGCTGGGATTCGGTTTCGCGGAGGTCGGCACCGTGACCGCGCAGGCGCAACCCGGAAACCCACAGCCTCGACTCTTCCGGCTTCCCGACGACCGCGGCCTGCTCAACCGCATGGGCTTCAACAATCCGGGTGCGGCGGCGGTGGCCGAGCGTCTGCGCGGTCGACGCGGGGACATCCCGGTCGGCGCCAACATCGGCAAGACCAAGGTGGTTCCCGCGGCGGACGCCGCGATCGACTACACCGAGAGCGCGCGGCTGCTCGGCCCCCTGTCGGACTTCGTCGTCGTCAACGTGAGTTCTCCCAACACCCCGGGACTGCGAGATCTGCAGGCGGTGGAATCACTGCGGCCTCTGCTGGCCGCCGTGGCGAGTGTGGTGACGGTGCCCGTTCTGGTGAAGATCGCGCCCGACCTGTCGGACGACGATGTCGACGCGGTGGCGGATCTGGCCATGGAACTGGGATCCGCCGGCATCGTGGCGACCAACACGACCATCGGGCGCGACGGACTGCGGACTGCCGGTGCGGTGGAACTCGGGGCGGGTGGCGTCTCGGGGCCGTACGTCGCGGACCGATCCCTCGACGTGCTGCGCCGCCTCCGCGCGCGCGTCGGCGATTCGATGACGCTGATCTCCGTCGGCGGTATCGAGACCGCCGACGACGCGTGGGAACGCATCCTCGCCGGCGCCACCCTCGTGCAGGGGTACACCGGTTTCGTCTACGGCGGACCGTTCTGGGCGCGTCGCATCGCCGTCGGTGTCGCTCGACGAGCCCGGGCCGCGGGATTCGCCTCGGTGGCCGACGCGGTCGGCACGGAGACGGTCCCGCGGCCCGGACCGCGCTGACTCAGGCCTCGTCAGCTCTGCTCGTACGTGCCCACGATGACGGCACGCGCGATGGCGTGACTGAACAGGTTGAATCCGAGGTACGCCGGCGACGCACTCTCGTCGATCTCGAGCTTCTCGACGTCGACGGCGTGTACCGCCACGAAGTAGCGATGCGGTCCGTGCCCCTGCGGGGGTGCGGCACCGATGAACCGGGCCAGGCCCGCGTCGTTGCGCAGCGTGATCGCGTCGTTCGGCAACCCGGTGGAGCTGTCGTCGCCCGCTCCGGTGACCAGGGTGGTCGTCGAGACGGGAATGTTCGCCACCGCCCAGTGCCAGAAACCGGACGCCGTCGGCGCATCGGGGTCGTAGACGGTGACGGCGAAGCTCTTGGTCTCCTCCGGGAAGCCAGACCACGACAGCTGCGGCGAGTTGTCGTGGCCGCCCGCGCCCATGATGCCGCTGACCTGGTCCTCGTGGAGCGGCTGACCGTCGGTGACGTTGTCCGACGTGAGCTCGAACGACGGCAGCGACGGCAGTGCGGCGTAGGGATCGTGTGACATGGGGTCCTCTCGGGGGTTGTCTGTCAGTTCGGGGATGAGTCAGCTGTGCAGAAGGAAGTGCTCGAAGACCTTGGTTCCGAAGATCAACGACTCGACGGGTACCCGTTCGTCGACGCCGTGGAACAACGCCGCGAAGTCGAGCTCCGGCGGCAGCTTGAGCGGCGCGAAACCGAAGCATCGGATGCCCAGCTTGGCGAACGCCTTGGCGTCGGTGCCGCCGGACAGCATGTACGGCACCGTGCGTCCGTTCTCGTCGAACGCGAGGATCGCGTCGTTCATCGCGTCGACGAGGTGCCCGTCGAACGTGGTCTCGTACGGCTCCAGATCGGTGATCCAGGACCGTTCGACGTGCGGACCGATGAGGGCGTCGACCTCGCGCTCGAACTCGGCCTTGCGTCCCGGTAGGACGCGGCAGTCGATGGTGGCGGAGGCGGTCTGCGGGATGACGTTGGCCTTGTACCCGGCGGACAGCATCGTGGGGTTGGCCGTGTCGCGCAGTGTCGCGCCGACGATGCGGGCGATGCTGCCGAGCTTGGCGAGGGTGCCGTCGATGTCGGGCGACTCGGGGTCGAAGGCCAGACCGGTCTCGGAGCTCACGGCGGCGAGGAACTCGGTCACCGAGTCGGTCATCACCAGCGGGAACTGGTGATTGCCCAGTGCTGCAACAGCTTCGGCGAGGTACGTCACGGCGTTGTCCTCGTGCAGGAACGATCCGTGACCGGCGCGGGCCTTGGCCGTCAGACGCATCCAGGCGAGGCCCTTCTCCGCGGTCTCGACGAGGTAGAGGCGACGCTCGTCGCCCTCGGGGGTGGACACCGTCAGCGAGAAACCGCCGACCTCGCCGACGGCCTCGGTGACACCCTCGAACAGGTCCGGCCGGTGCTCGACGAGCCAGTGCGACCCGTACCGGCCCCCGGCCTCCTCGTCGGCCAGGAACGCGAAGACGAGGTCGCGGGGCGGGACGGTGCCGGCCGACTTGAACTGTCGTGCCAGCGCCAGGGCCATGCCGACCATGTCCTTCATGTCGACGGCGCCGCGTCCCCACAGATAGCCGTCCTCGACGGCGCCGGAGAAGGGATGCACGCTCCAGTCCGCGGGCTCGGCCGGGACGACGTCGAGGTGGCCGTGCACGAGCAACGCGCCGCGTGAGCTGTCGGCGCCGGCCAGGCGGGCGAAGACGTTGCCGCGGCCGGGCGCACCCGACTCGACGTACTCGGTCTCGTACCCCACGGCCTCGAGCTGGCGCGCCACCCACTCGGCGCACTCCTTCTCGCCGACGGTGGTCTCGAGTTCCCCGGTGTTGGAGGTGTCGAAGCGGATCAGCGACGAGACGAGGTCGACGACCTCGTCCACGGCCACTGTCTGCTTCTCGGTCTGGTGGTCGTTCTCTCCTGTTGCGGACACAGCTCGTTCCTACCACTCGAGGTGCCTCGGCAGGTGCTCCGACGTGCGGTTTTGGTCCAGGGCGCGGTATCGGCTAGATTTAGCGACCGCACCGAGAACACGGGTGCGACGCGATCGTGAACTGTGTGTGACCAGCAGGGTGTGACGTGTGATGTCCGAGTGGCGGAATGGCAGACGCGCTAGCTTGAGGTGCTAGTGTCCTATTAACGGACGTGGGGGTTCAAGTCCCCCCTCGGACACCGAAGACAGACCGACGAAAGCCCCGATTCCTCACGGAATCGGGGCTTTCGTCATGACTCGGGAGCGTGGAGGCGGCGATGACGGAGCACAGCGTGACGGGCATCGACCCCGACGAACTCGCTGCGTGCCTGCGCGTGCTCGACCGCGCGGCGGCCCTGGACGACGACCACCCCGACGCCGTGACCGTGCAGCGCGCCACGGCCGGCATGTTCAAGGCAGCGAAGAAGCGTCGCCGCCTGGAGTCGCGCGCCCGCGTGGCCGACGCGGACCGCGCCGTCGTCGCCGCCACGGCGACCGGATCACCCGACCGCATCGACGACGAGACCGCCGGACTGGCGCTCACGTCGGCCACCACCACCGAGACCGCGGGCATACTGCAGCGCGCGCGTCCCTGCTACATCTGCAAGCAGCGGTACACGGTGGTGGACGCGTTCTATCACCAGCTCTGCCCCGAGTGCGCCGCCCTGAACCACGCGAAGCGGGACGCTCGGACCGATCTCACCGGCCGCCGCGCCGTACTCACCGGTGGGCGCGCGAAGATCGGCATGTACATCGCGTTGCGCCTGCTGCGCGACGGTGCTCACCTGACCATCACGACGCGGTTCCCCGCGGACGCGGTGCGCCGGTTCTCCTCGATGTCCGACAGCCACGACTGGATGCATCGACTGTCCGTCGTCGGCATCGACCTGCGCGATCCCGCGCAGGTGGTCGCATTCGCGGACACCGTCGCCGCAGAAGGCCCGCTCGACATCCTGATCAACAACGCCGCTCAGACCGTCAAGCGTTCCGCCGGCTCCTACACCGCCCTCGAGGACGGTGAGCACGGCGTCGATCTGGCAGCGCTCGGGGTGCGCACGTTCGGCGCCACGAGCGATGCCCACCCGGCCGCTCTGGTGGGGGCGTTCGGCGAGAGCGACGGCGACGCCGTCGCTCTCGACACCGCCGTCATGGCGAACATGGGGCCGTCGCAGGTGACCTCCATGGCCCTCGTCGCCGGTTCGGCGTCCCTGCAGCGCATGGCTGCCGGAACGGCGATCGACGCGGGCGGGCTGGTTCCCGACGAGGCACCGACGAACAGCTGGGTCCACACCGTGGACCAAGTGGATCCCGTCGAGCTGCTCGAGGTGCAGCTGTGCAATTCGGTGGCGCCGTTCATCCTCGTCTCACGCCTGCGCGCCGCCCTGGCCGCGTCGCCGCATCGCCGGTCCTATGTCGTCAACGTCTCCGCGATGGAGGGCCAGTTCGGCCGCGGCTACAAGGGTCCGGGTCATCCCCACACGAACATGGCCAAGGCCGCGCTGAACATGCTGACGCGTACCAGTGCGAACGAGATGCTCGACGACGGTATCTCGATGAGCGCGGTGGACACCGGCTGGATCACGGACGAACGCCCGCATCCGACGAAGATCCGCCTCGCCGACGAGGGCTTCCACGCGCCCCTGGATCTGGTGGACGGCGCGGCCCGCGTCTACGACCCCATCGTCCAGGGTGAGCTCGGTGTCGATCTGCACGGGAAGTTCCTCAAGGACTACGCGGCTTCGCCCTGGTGACACCGCCGAACCCCCGTGTCGTCCGCATGGCGACTGCGCACGTGGTGCAATGTCGTGATGGGCGACGAGGTCGAGCAGCGCACGTTCAGCCGTAAGGACCGGCAGATGTTCCGGCACAAGGTGCAGGAGTGTCTGGACGCCCTGGGGGCCATGCTGGCGGACGACACCTTCCGGGTGGACGAGCCACGCCTGGGCATGGAGATCGAGCTCAACCTGGTGGACGAGTCGATGCAGCCGGCCATGGCCAACGCGGCCGTGCTCGAGGCCATCGCCGATCCGGACTTCCAGACCGAACTGGGCCAGTTCAACATCGAGATCAACGTGGCCCCGGAACCGTTGGCGGGCGACCGGATGCGCATCCTGGAGAACGGATTACGCACCTCCCTGGACACCGCCGACGCGCGTGCTCGCGAGCAGGGATGCGCTCTGGCGATGATCGGGATGCTGCCCACGCTGGGCAAGGATCACTTCGGTCACCAGTGGTTGTCGAGCAATCCGCGGTACGACTTGCTCAATCAACAGATATTCGCGGCGCGCGGCGAGGACATCGAACTGTCGATCACCGGGGTCCCTCTGCCCGGCAGTCACGACATCGAGTCGTTGAACGAGATCTCCGACACCATTCTCCCCGAGGCCGCGTGCACGTCCGTGCAACTACACCTGCAGGTCTCGCCGACAGAGTTCCCCGCCCACTGGAACGCCGCGCAGGCGCTGGCGGGAGTGCAGGTGGCACTGGCTGCCAACTCCCCCTTCCTCGCCGGCAAGGCACTGTGGCACGAGACCCGTATCCCCCTGTTCGAACAGGCGACCGACACGCGCCCACAGGAACTCAAGAACCAGGGAGTGCGACCCCGCGTGTGGTTCGGCGAGCGCTGGATCACGTCGATCTTCGATCTGTTCGAGGAGAACTCGCGGTACTTCCCGGCGCTCCTGCCGGTCGTGTCCGACGAGGATCCGATGGCCGAACTCGCGGCGGGCCGAGCGCCCGGCCTGACCGAGCTGAAGATGCACAACGGCACCGTCTACCGATGGAACCGTCCGATCTACGACACCTCGAACGGCGAGCAGCACATCCGCCTCGAGAACCGCGTTCTACCCGCGGGGCCGACCGTGCTCGACGTTCTCGCCGACGCGGCGCTGTACTACGGCACCCTGCGGTCGCTGGTCGACGCGGATCGGCCGGTGTGGACGCAGATGTCGTTCGACGCCGCCGTGGAGAACCTGCACTCGGCGGCCCGCGGCGGGTTCGACTCGCGGCTCTACTGGCCGGAGGTCGGCTGGATCTCGCCGCAGGAGCTGGTCCTGCGTCGACTGCTGCCCATGGCCGAGGCGGGTCTCGCGTCGTACGGCGTGGACACCGAGGTCCGCGACCGCTACCTCCGGGTCATCGAGGGTCGATGCCTGCGCCGTCAGTCCGGATCGGTGTGGCAACGCAACGCCGTCGTCGCACGCGAGCGTGCCGGAGAGACGCGCGAACGCGCCGTGGCCGGCATGTTGTCCGACTACCTGCAGCTCATGCACGAGGGCGAGGCCGTCCACACGTGGTCGTGGTGAGTGGTGGTCGGTCACGGGAGCGCTTGTAGGCTCGGCTGATGGCCGAGACATCCGCACCTGACCCATCCGAACTCGACGCGGCGTCCGAACTCGACGCGGTTTCCGAACTCGACACGGCAGGGGATCGCGAGTTCGACGTCGTCGTCTACGGCGCCACCGGTTTCGTGGGCGCGCTCACCGCCGAGTACCTGGCGAACCACGCACCGCAGGGCACGTCGATCGCACTCGCGGGTCGGTCCCGATCCAAGCTGGAGTCGACCCGTCGTGGTCTGCCGTCCCGCGCCGCCGACTGGCCGCTGCTCGTCGCGGACGCGGACGACGAGGCCGCGCTCACCGACATCGCTTCTCGCACACAGGTCGTCATCACCACGGTCGGGCCGTACGCGAAGTTCGGCCGCACGCTCGCGCACGTCTGCGCGGCGCAGGGCACCGACTACGTCGACCTCACCGGCGAGGTGCTGTTCGCTCGTCTCAGCGCCGACCAGAACCACGATCTCGCACACTCCACCGGCGCTCGGATCGTGCACTCCTGCGGCTTCGACTCGGTGCCGTCCGACATCGGCGTGCACGCGCTGTACTCCAAGGTCCACGAGGACGGTGCCGGCGACCTGACCGACACCACCCTCGTCGTGACGTCGATGAGCGGCGGAGTCAGCGGCGGCACCATCGACTCGCTTCGTGGCCAGATCGACGAGATCACGAAGGACCGCGCCGCGGCGAAGATGGCGGCAAGCCCCTACTCGCTCAGCCCCGACCGCTCGATCGAGCCGGATCTGGGGCGGCAGAGCGACACCCCCATCGTCAAGGGCGCCGACATCCATCCCGATCTGAAGGGGTGGAAGGCACCGTTCGTGATGTCCTCGTACAACACTCGGGTCGTGCGCCGCACGAACGCGCTGCTCGGATACCCGTACGGCAAGAACTTCCGCTACAGCGAGGTCATGAGCGTCGGCTCGTCGCCCGCCTCCCCGGTGATCGCCGGCGCCGTGCTCGCCGGACTGGGCGCCTTCGTCGCGGGCATGGCCTTCAAGCCCACCCGGTTCCTGCTCGACAAGATCCTGCCCAAGCCGGGCGACGGTCCCAGCGAGAAGACCCGGCAGAAGGGGCATTTCACGATCGACGTCTACACCACCACCAGCACCGGTGACCGGTACGTCTCGCGCGTGAAGGCGAAGGGCGATCCCGGCTACGCGGCCACCGCCATGATGCTGGGCGAATCGGCACTGGCGCTCGCGCTCGACCGTGACGCACTCCCCTCCGTCGGCGGCGGCGTGCTCACCCCGGCCTCCGGAATCGGTGACGCGCTGATCCACCGACTCCGCGGCGCCGGCATGGAGATCTCCGCGCGCAAGGTATGACCGACCTGCTGCACCGCTACCAGGCCGACCTGGGGCTCGCTCAGGCCGCCGACATCACGGTGCACCCCGTGTCCGAGGGCGTGCTGTCGTCGACCCTGCCGGTGGCCGCGCTGGCCGTCGGTGCGGTCGCCGCACTCGGTTCCGCCGTCGACCGGTTCCGCGTCGCCTCGGGGCTGGCCGCACCGTCACCGCGCGTGGTGGTCGGCGACCGAGTCGCCGCGTCGTACGCGGGAGACAGACTGTTGCGCATCGACGGGCGGCCGGTCGCGGGGTTCGCCGCTCTGTCCGGCTTCTTCCGCACCGCGGACGGCTGGGTGCGCACCCACGCCAACTACCCGCACCACCGGGCGCGACTGCTCTCGCTCCTCGAGCTCGCCGACGACGCCGACCACACCGCCGTCGCGGCGGCTCTCCTCCGCCACGAGGCTCTGGATGTCGAGGGGCGTGCAGCAGAGCTCGGCGCCCTCGTCGTGGCGGTGCGGACCCCGGACGAGTGGTTCGGCTCGGCGCCGGGCCGCTTCACGCGGACCGGCCCCATCGTCTCGTCCACCGTGCGTCCCGACGGTCTGCCGTCGCTCCCCGAGCCCCCGACCGACCCGATGCGACCGCTGGCCGGGGTGCGGGTAGTGGATCTCACGCGGGTCATCGCCGGCCCGGTAGCCTCGCGCGATCTGGCCCTCCTCGGTGCATCGGTACTGCGGGTCGACTCGCCTCTGCTCCCGGAGATCGAGGCCCAGCACCTCGACACCGGCGCCGGTAAGTTCTCGACCCTTCTGGACGTCCTCGTCGACGACGACGACGAGCGACTGACGGCGCTGATGTCCTCGGTGGACGTGGTGGTCGGCGGGTACCGGCCGGGCTCGTACATCGACGACCACCTCCGCGCGCACCGGCCGAGCGGAGCGATCATCGGGACGGTGAGTGCGTGGGGCGGCCGGGGGCCGTGGGCACGACGGCGCGGATTCGACAGCCTTGTGCAGGCGGCGTCCGGAATCGCGCATGTCTGCGGCGGGAAGGCCGGAGGCCGGTCGGGTGATGGCGGGAAGGCCGGAGGCCGGTCGGGTGATGGCGGGAAGGCCGGGGGTGATGGCGGGAAGGCCGGGGTTCCGGGGGCGTTGCCGGTACAGGCGCTCGATCACGCGTCCGGCCACCTGCTGGCGGCGGGAATCGTCGACGCTCTGACCCAGCGGCTCGACGGTGGCATCGGCAGAACGGTGTCGGTCTCGCTGGCCCGCACTGCCGCCTGGCTGCTCGATGCCGACGGCAGGGTCGACGGCCCGGCCGACCCAGTGTTGCCGACGGACGAGCACACTGTTCTCCACGACGACGTGCGTACGGCGCGTCCGGCGCTCGCGGAGTACGACGATCACCCCTTCCCGGCCCGCCCGTGGGGACGCGACGAGCCGCGCTTCCCGTCCTGACAGGATGGCGGCATGACCGACGTCGACTCCCCCGCCCGCACTCGACTTCTCGTCGACGTCGACACGGGAATCGACGATTCACTCGCCCTGGTGTACCTGGCGGCGAGTCCCGAGGCCGAGATCGTGGCCGTGTGCTGCACGGCGGGCAATGTGCCCACCGCGCAGGTGACGCGGAACACGCTGTCCTGGTTGGAGATCTGTGGTCTGGCCGATGTGGAGGTGGCGGTCGGCGTCGACGCACCCCTGGTCGCCCCGTTGATGACGACGGAGGACACGCACGGTCCGCTCGGAGTGGGCTACGCGGATCTGCCGGCACCCACCATGACCGTCTCCGGTCGCACGGCGGCGCAGGCGTGGGTGGACCTGGCGCGGGAGAATCCGGGCGAGCTGGTCGGGCTGGTGACCGGTCCGATGACGAATCTGGCTCTGGCACTGCGGCTCGAGCCCGCACTGCCCGTTCTGTTGAAGCGTCTGGTGATCATGGGCGGCAGCATCGACCACCCGGGAAACACGACGCCCACCTCCGAATGGAACGTGGCGGTCGACCCGGAAGCCGCCAAGGAGGTGTTCGACGCCTTCGACGCGGTGCCCTCGGGCCGGGAGCCGATCGTGTGCGCCCTGGGGCTGACGGAACGGATCGAGATGCATCCGTCGCATGTGGCGCGTCTGGCGGAGATCGCAGGATCTGTTCCGGTGGAGCACCTCTCGATCGACGAGGTGGGCGCACGCTCGACGGCGTCGGTGCCCGTCGTGCGGTACCTGACCGACGCGGTGCGGTTCTACATGGAGTTCCACCACGCGCAGGGTGAGGGATACCTGGCGCACATGCACGACCCGTTCGCGGCGGCCGTCGCACTGCACCCGGAGATCGCCGAGTACGCCCTGGCCACCGTCGACGTCGAACTCGTCGGGACCCTCACGAGGGGAACGACGGTGGCCGACCGGCGCGGCTTCTGGGGACGTCGCCCCAACGCCGCGATCGCCGTGTCCACCGATCCGGACGCCTTCTTCGACCATCTGCTCGAGACGGTCGGGGCGTTCGCCGCCGGGCGCTGACGTCAGCCGTCGAAGGCGGTCAGGATCTCCTGCGCACCCAGTGCGGCGGTGAGCGATCCGTCGGCCACGCGCCTCTCCACGTCCGCGCGGACGGCAGTCACCGCGGGGTTCGACGACAGTCGGCGCATCAGTTGGTCCTGCACCATGGTCCACACCCACTGGACCTGCTGATCGCGGCGGCGGGCATCGGAGTCGCCTGCCGCGGTGAGGACGTCGCGGTGGCGGCACACGGTGTCCCAGAACTCCGTGAGTCCGGTCTCCTCGATCGCGCTCATCGTCAGCACGGGAGGGGTCCACAGCGAGTCGTGCGGGTAGATCAGTCGGAGCGCTCCGGCGAGTTCGCGCGCAGCACCCTTGGCGTCGCGGAGATGGTTCCCGTCGGCCTTGTTGACAGCGACCACGTCGGCGAGTTCGAGGACGCCCTTCTTGATGCCCTGCAGCTGATCTCCCGTGCGCGCCAGCGTCAGGAAGCAGAAGGTGTCCACCATGCCCGCGACCGTGATCTCGGACTGCCCGACCCCGACTGTCTCCACGAGCACGACGTCGTAGCCGGCCGCCTCGAGCAGCACGATCGTCTCGCGGGTCGCCTTCGCGACACCGCCGAGGGTTCCCGACGTCGGCGACGGCCGGATGTACGCCTCGGGCGCCACCGTGAGCCGTGCCATCCGGGTCTTGTCCCCGAGGATGGACCCCCCGGTACGGGTCGAGGACGGGTCCACCGCGAGAACCGCGACGCGGTGGCCCTTCTCGATGAGCGTCATGCCCAGGGCGTCGATGAACGTCGACTTGCCGACTCCCGGTACGCCCGTGATGCCCACCCGGTGTGACCCCCCGGCGTGCGGAAGGAGCTCGAGCAGCATCTGTTGGGCGAGGTCGCGATGGTCGTCGCGGGTGGACTCGACGAGGGTGATGGCGCGCGCCAGCCCGGCACGCTCGCCGGCCCGCACCGAGGCCACGAGCGCGTCGAGATCGATCGCCGGACGCGTGGGACGTGCTGCGGTCGCGTCGGACATGCTCAGGCGTTCGCTCCTGCGTCCGAGACGGCCGCGCCGTGGCCCAGGCTCTCCGCGAGCTGGCCGATGAGATCGACGGCGGCGTCGGCGATCACCGTGCCGGGTGGGAAGATCGCGGACGCACCGGCCTCACGCAGCGCGTCGAAGTCGCCCGGCGGGATGACGCCGCCGACCACGACCATGATGTCGGACCGGCCGACGGCGGCGAGTGCTTCCCGCAGCGCCGGAACCAGCGTCAGGTGACCGGCGGCGAGCGACGACACCCCGATGACGTGGACGTCGTTGTCGGCGGCCTGGTTCGCCACCTCCTCTGGGGTCTGGAACAGCGGGCCGACGTCGACGTCGAAGCCGATGTCGGCGAACGCCGTCGCGATGACCTTCTGCCCGCGATCGTGTCCGTCCTGCCCCATCTTCGCCACCAGGATGCGGGGTCGGCGGCCCTCCGCCTTCGCGAACGCCGTCGCCAGCTCGCCTGCATGCACCATGTTCGTGGCCTTCCCCGCCTCGTCCCGGTAGACACCGCTGATCGTGCGGATCTCGGCGCGGTGCCGTCCGTAGACCTTCTCGAGAGCGTCGGAGATCTCGCCCACCGTCGCCATGGCCCGCGCCGCGTCGACCGCGAGGGCGAGCAGGTTGTTCTCCATCCCGCCGTCGGTGGACGCGGCCGCCGCGGTCAGGGCGGACAGCGCCGCCTCGACGCGGCCGGGGTCGCGCTCCTCGCGCAGCCGCTCGAGCTTCTCGATCTGCTCGGTGCGCACCCGCGAGTTCTCGACCTTGAGCACCTCGATGGCGTCGGGCTCGTCGGGAACGTACTTGTTGACACCCACCAGCGGCTGCCGACCGGAGTCGATGCGCGCCTGCGTCCGCGCCGCCGCCTCCTCGATGCGGAGCTTCGGGATGCCCTCGCCGATGGCCTTGGCCATTCCGCCGGCCTCCTCGACCTCGGCGATGTGCGCGCGGGCCCGATCGGCGAGCTGGTGGGTCAGCCACTCCACGTAGTACGAGCCGCCCCACGGATCGATGGGCCGCGTCGTGCCGGACTCCTGCTGCAGCAGGAGCTGGGTGTTGCGGGCGATCCGGGCGGAGAAGTCGGTGGGCAGCGCGAGCGCCTCGTCGAGCGCGTTGGTGTGCAGCGACTGCGTGTGCCCCTGCGTCGCGGCCATCGCCTCGATACACGTGCGGGAGACGTTGTTGAAGACGTCCTGCGCCGTCAGCGACCAGCCCGATGTCTGCGAATGTGTGCGCAGGGACAGCGATTTGGCACTCGACGGGTCGAACTTCTGAACCAACTCGGCCCACAGGAGACGCCCGGCGCGGAGCTTGGCGACCTCCATGAAGAAGTTCATACCGATGGCCCAGAAGAAGGACAGGCGCGGAGCGAACGTGTCGATGTCCATGCCAGCGGCCAGCCCGGCGCGGATGTACTCCACCCCGTCGGCGAGGGTGTACGCGAGCTCCAGATCGGCCGTCGCGCCGGCCTCTTGGATGTGGTAGCCGGAGATGGAGATCGAATTGAACTTCGGCATGTGCGTGGAGCTGTAGGCGAAGATGTCGGAGATGATCCGCATCGACGGCTCGGGTGGGTAGATGTAGGTGTTGCGCACCATGAACTCTTTGAGGATGTCGTTCTGGATGGTGCCGGCGAGCTTCTCGGGTCCGACGCCCTGCTCCTCCGCCGCCACGACGTACAGCGCGAGGATCGGCAGCACCGCACCGTTCATGGTCATCGACACCGACACCGACCCCAGGTCGATCCCGTCGAAGAGTTGCCGCATGTCGTAGATCGAGTCGATAGCGACACCCGCCATACCCACGTCACCCTGGACGCGGGGGTGGTCACTGTCGTAGCCGCGGTGCGTCGCGAGGTCGAACGCGACCGACAGCCCCTTCTGGCCGGCAGCGAGGTTGCGACGGTAGAACGCGTTGGACTCCGATGCGGTCGAGAAGCCCGCGTACTGACGAATCGTCCACGGCTGGTTGACGTACATCGTGGGGTACGGACCGCGCAGGAACGGCGCCGTGCCCGGGTAGGAGTCGAGCGGGTACCCGGCCTCGGCCGCCTCCGCTCGATCGGCGCCGGTGTACAGGGGGCGGACGTCGATGCCCTCGGGGGTGGACCACACCACCTGCTCGGGTGAGTAGCCGTGAGCCGACGCGGCCGCCTCGACGTGTGCGCGCGCATCGTCGGCCGCCGGTGCTGTCGCCTCCGCGCCGTGGGGATCGACGAGCGGAACGTCCGCGAAACTGCCCACGGTGCCCATGTCACCAGCGTCGTCGGTCATGCGGTGTGTCCTTCCGTACGAGCCTCGCCGGTGAGTGCATCGAGGAGAGCACTCAGTTCGGCGACGGCATCGATGGTGAGCGTGAGATGTCCGTCCGGGGTCTGTTCCGGCGACGCGTCCGCGAAGGCAGCGGCACCGCCGGCGACCAGCACCGTCTGCACTCCCGCCGATCGCAGGGCGGCGACGGCGTCCGGTCCCTCGGCGGCGTAGCGCTTGTCGGTGCCGCACAGCACGGCGATCGGCGACGCGGTCTCGCGCGCCACCGCGGCGAGATCTGCTCCCGCACCGGGATTCACCGCCTCGATCCCGCCCGACGCCATGAGGTTCGCCGCGAACGTGGTGCGACCGTTGTGTTCCGCGACGCTACCCAGCGGCGCCAGCAGCACCACCGGGCGACTGCCCTTGTCCGCCAGCACCGCGTCGCTGCGATCGCGGAGCGCCTCGAACTCGGCGGCGTACCGCGTCGCGGGACGTCCGGCGACGGTGCCGTCCCCCGAGGCCGCGGGCGACGGCTCCTGCAGGTTCGGGAACTCGTTGACACCGGTGACCGCGGTGCGGCGGTGGGCGATGTCGCTCGCGCGGGCAGCTCGGGTCTCCTCGACCCGGCGCGCGATCTCACCGGACTCCAGCGCGGCGCGGTAACCGCCGGCGGCCTCGACCGCCTGCAGAAGCGACCACGCCGAGTCCGCGAGCGCGTCGGTGAGCGACTCGACGTACCAGGACCCACCGGCCGGATCGAGCACCCGACCCAGGTGGGACTCCTCGAGCAGGAGCAGCTGGGTGTTGCGCGCGATTCGTGCGGCGAAGGTCTGCGAGACGTCCGCGGCGCCGCCGGGAATCGCGGCGTCGAACGGCAGGACGGTCACCGCGTCGGCTCCGCCCACACCGGCGCCGAACGCGGCCAGCGTCGTGCGCAGCATGTTCACCCAGGGATCGCGCTGCGTCATCATCGCCGCCGAGGTGACGGCGTGCTGTGGGGCACCCCCGTGTTCCGGCGCCCCGAGCACCTCGGCCACCCGGGCCCAGACCCGCCGGGCCGCGCGGAACTTGGCGATGGTCTCGAACTGCTCGTCGGTGGCCGCGAACCGGAACTCCACCTGTCCCAACGCCTCGGCAGCGGACAGTCCCGCCGCCGTGAGCGCGCGCAGATACTCGAGCCCGGCCGCGGCGGTCAGCCCGACCTCCTGCGCGTCCGCCGACCCGGCAGCGTGGAACACGGTGCCGTCCAGCGTGATCGCGCGTACCCGCTCGGTGCGCGCCGCTGCCCGCACCGCGAGATCGATCGCGTCCTGCTCGCTCGCACCCGCGATGTCGGCGAATCGATCGGTCAGCGGCGACGCCCCCAGTCGGACGTCGGCGGCCGCGCCGCGCTCGTCGAGGAGCGCGTACAGCGCGTCGGCCACCGATGCGACGTCGGCGCCGGCGTCCAGCGTCAGCGGCGCGAGGTCGAGCAGGACCCCGTCGAGCGCGCGGCCCAGGCCCTCGGCGCCCACGGACGCGGTGTCGAGCCAGAGGGCGCTCGTGCCGTTCTGCAGCGCGTCGAGGAGCTGGTCGTTGAGCGTCGCCGCGTCCGAATCCGCACCGACGGAACGGCCGAACCGACCGGCGACCTGCCACCCGACGTTGACGTCGCGATGCGCGTCCGTGCCACGCGTGAAGGGGAAGGTGCCGGGCAGCGGCGCCTCGGCAGTCTCGTCCAGCGGGCCGTAGAGGGGCCGCACCGTGACCCCGTCGTACGTGGTCACCTCGAGCAGCGTCTCCGGATGCTCGGGCAGCTCCGAGACGTCCACCCGACGAGCCTTGGCCAGCACCCCGGCCACGCCGCGCCGCCAGGTCGCGAAACCCTCCTCGGCGCTGCTCACCGGTACGGCCGCGCCGACGTCCTCGGCAGCGACGGAATCCGGTGTCCCGGTGTGTGACGTGGCCATGTGTCCCTTTCGCGCCTACGGATGCTGTGATGTTAACCGCACTCCGGGCACGCTATCCCGAGTCTCATCACAGCGGCCTGAGACAAACTTCACACTAGTAGGGCGTCCGAGCATCGGTCCTCCTAGCGACCGCCCCGACCGCCTCGAGGAGCACCGCTCGCAGCGCTCTTCGGTAGCGTGAGCAGACGTGACGACCCCCGACATCGAGCCGCACGACACCGTGCCGTCGGAGGAGTCGATCGTCGTCGGAGGTCGCCGCGCGCTCGTGCTGCGCGTGGCCGCGACCGTCACGGTGCTCGTCGCGCTGATCGTCGTGGCGTTGCTGGTCCCCCTCCCCACCATCGACCGCGTGCGCGAGTGGGCCGTCGCCGTCGGGCCGGCCTTCCCGCTCGTCTTCTTCGCGGCGCACGCGATCATCACGGTGGCGCCGATCCCCCGCACCCTGTTCACGGTGTCGGCGGGTGTGCTGTTCGGACCCGTGACGGGGGTCGGTGTGGCGGTCGCGGCGACCACCGTGAGCGCGGTGCTCGCGTTCCTGCTGGTCCGAGCGCTCGGCCGCGACGTGGTGACCGCACGCTGGGGCCATCCCGTGATCCGGGCCGTCGACACTCGCCTCGCGCGACGGGGATGGCTGGCGGTGGGGAGCCTTCGACTCATCGCGCCGGTGCCGTTCTCGGTGGTCAACTACTCCGCCGGCCTGTCCTCGGTGGCCGTGGTGCCGTTCGCGCTGGCGACGGTGGTCGGAGTGATCCCGGGGACGGTCGGCATCGTGTTGCTCGGCGACGCTCTGGCCGGTCACGGCGATCCGGTCCTGCTGGCGATCTCGGGAGTCTGCATCGCGGTGGGCGTCGTGGGACTGATTCTGGACGCGCGGATGCCGGTGGCCGGCGATCGATGAGGTCAAGGCCACGGGCTTGATGTAGCCGGATCAAGGTCAACGACGAACTCCGCGACAACGCAGCGCATCAAGACTCGAGGCTTGATTCCGCCTGATCAAGCTTCTAGGGTTGATCGATGTTCGTTCTGACAGTGGACCAACGAGGAAGTCGCCGCGACATCGATCGCGTCGCCGACATCCTCGACCGAGCCACCGGCCTGGTGCGCCCGTTCGAACGCACGGCGGGCGACGAGGTCCAGGGTGTGGCGGACGACGCGTCGGTGGCACTCGACCTCGCCCTCGACTTCCTCGAGGACGGGCACTGGAGCGTCGGGATCGGGGTGGGCGCCGTGGAGGATCCGTTGCCACGCTCCACCAGAGCGGGTCGGGGCCCGGCGTTCGAAGCCGCGCGGGACGCCGTCGACAGCGCCAAGAACGCCGTCGCCCACATCGCGGTCCGCGGCGGTGACGCCGAGTCCGCCGGTGATGCCGACGCCGTCGTGGCACTGCTCGCACTACTCCTGGTCCGGCGCACCGAGCAGGGCCGCGCCGCGGTCGACAGTGTCCGCAGGCTCGGATCGCAGACCGCCGTCGCCGAGGAACTGTCCATCACACCGCAGGCTGTGTCGCAACGACTGGCCGTCGCGGGGTGGCAGGCGGAGCGTGCGGCTCGACCGGTCGTCGCGCGGATGCTCGCGCTCGCCGATCTGCGCGCACGCGGAACGGACGCATGATGGCGACCACCCTCGCGCTGCTCGCGCTCGCGCTCTCCGCCGGAGCGGCACTGCTTCCCGCCCGGCCGGTGCCGACGATTCCACCGACGGCTGCGCCGGGACGACGCGTCCGGTGGCTGCCGCCGCTGCGCTGGTGGGTCCCGGCACTCCTGTCCGCCGGGATGCTCGCACTGGCGGGTCTCGCCGCCGCGATCGTCAGCGCACCGGTCACCGGGCCAGCACTCGTCGTCGCGCTGGTCCTGGTCGTCGCGGTCGCCGTCACCGGCGGCACCGTCGTCGTTCCCGCGGTCTTCCATCTCGCACGCCGGCGGCCCGAGCCCGGAGACGGCGATGCCGACGACGAGCGCCCCGTCCTGCGTGGGGGGCTCGTCATCGGCACACTCGAACGCATCGCCGTCGTGGTCGCGGTGCTCACGGGGTGGCCCGAGGGCATCGCCGTGGTGCTCGCGGTGAAGGGACTCGCGCGCTACCCCGAACTCCGCGACCCGCGGGCCTCCGAGTACTTCATCATCGGCACCTTCACCAGCGTGCTCTGGGCACTCGCCGCGGGCGGCGTCGGCGCGGGTCTGGCGGCCTGACCGTCAGCGGTCCAGTTCACGCGGTGCGTCGTCGCCCGACCCGGACCCGTCCGGCAACGAGGCCTCGACGGACTTCGCGGGCTCCGGAGCCGAGTCCCTGACCGGGTTCGGTGCGGCGGCCAACGAGGTGTCGACAGGCTTGCGTGCCACGGCCTCGGCGTCGGCGACCGCCCGAGCGATGGCCGGGTCCGTCTTCGTGTCGAACCAGTCGGCCACCTCCGCGGAGTCGTCCTCCGGCTTGGAGTGCGTCTCGCCCTGGTCGCTGGGCTCGAAACGGAACACGCCGTCGTCGCCCGGTGCACCGAGATTCTTGGCGAAGCCCTTCAGAGCGTCGCCGAAATCGGACGGCACCACCCACATCTTGTTGGCGTCACCCTGCGCCATCTTCGGCAGCGTCTGCAGGTACTGGTACGCGAGCAACTCGGGCGTCGGCTTGCCGGCCTTGATCGCCTCGAACACCTTCTCGATGGCCTTCGCCTCACCCTGCGCGTTGAGGTACTTCGCCGCCCGCTCACCCTGCGCACGCAGGATGCGGGACTGACGCTCGCCCTCGGCGGAGAGAATGGCGGCCTGCTTGGCGCCCTCCGCGGACAGGATCTGCGACTGCTTGTCACCCTCGGCCGTCTTGATGGACGACTCACGGTGCCCCTCGGCCGTGAGGATGGTGGCGCGCTTCTCGCGGTCCGCCTTCATCTGCTTCTCCATCGACTCCTGGATGGAGGGCGGCGGATCGATGCTCTTGAGCTCCACGCGGGCGACGCGCAGGCCCCACCGACCGGTGGCCTCGTCCAACACTCCGCGGAGCTGACCGTTGATGGAGTCACGCGAGGTGAGTGTCTCCTCCAGGGTCATACCGCCGACCACGTTGCGGAGCGTCGTCGTGGTGAGCTGCTCGACACCGACGATGTAGTTGCTGATCTCGTAGACCGCGGCCTGCGGGGTGGTGACCTGGAAGTACACGACGGTGTCGATGGACACCGTCAGGTTGTCCTGCGTGATCACCGGCTGCGGCGGGAAGGACACGACGCGCTCACGCAGGTCGACCTTCGCTCGGACACGGTCGACGAACGGCACCAGGAACGTGAGCTGCCCGGAGACCGTCTTGGAGTACCGGCCCAGACGCTCGATCACCGCGGCCTCGGCCTGCGGCACGAGCGTCACCGACTTCGCCACCACCACGGCGACGAACAGCACCACCACGGCAAGGGCGATCAAGGCGGCATAGTCACCCATCTAGGGTCCTTTCCACACGACGGCCGTGGCGCCGTCGATCTTCATCACGGTCACGGTCGTTCCGGCCGTGTACACCTCGGTGGGATCCAGCGGACGAGCCGTCCACACGTCACCGTCCAGCCTCACCGTGCCGGAATGCTGATCGATCGCATCGATCACCTGCGCGGAACGACCGGTGAGCGCCGCGATGCCGGTGGGAGTCGGCGGGGGCGTCGAGAACCGGCGGGTCAGCACCGGCCGGACACCCAGGATGAGGGCTCCGGACAGGATCGCGAACACGATCGCATCGCCCCACACGGGAAAGTCGGTCAGCGCCGAGACGCCCGCGGTACCCAGGGCTCCACCGGCCAGCATGAGAAGGAAGAAATCTCCGGACAGCGCTTCACCCGCAGCGAGAATCACCGCTCCGACGAGCCACAGAAGTGCAACCACGAACCCCACAGTAGCGACGAACGACGAGCCCGTGGGGTGCGCACGACCGTCGTGGGGAGATCGTTACCGACCTGTCTCCCCGTTCTCGTCACCCAGGGTGACGAAGTCGACGAGGCGCTCCACCGCGCCGATGAGCGGCGCTTCGAGATCGCGAAAACTGGACACCGCACCGTAGACGCGGCGCCACCCGTCCTGCGGTGTGCCCCAACCCAATTCGCGGCAGATTCCGGTCTTCCAATCGGTGCCGCGCGGGATCCGCGGCCACGCCTCGATGCCCACCGCGGCGGGCTTCACCGCCTCCCACACATCGATGTAGGGGTGTCCCGTGACCGTCACGTACGGGCCGAGCGACCGCGTCAGGCGGTCCTCCTTCGAGCCGTCGACGAGGTGGTCGACGAGAACCCCCACCCTGCGTCCCGGCCCGGGTCCGAACTCCTGCAACCGCTCTGCCAGGTTGTCGAGTCCCTCGAGATGCTCGACGACCACACCCTCGACCCGCAGGTCGTGGCCCCAGACTCGTTCGACGATGGCGGCGTCGTGGATGCCCTCCACCCAGATGCGGCTGGGCAGAGCCACTTTCGCCCGTACGTTCTCCACCCGCGTCGACCCCGAGGCCGAGCGGGTCGGGGCGACGGCACGGGTCGGCGCCGGCCGCGTCAGCGTCACCGGGCTTCCGTCGACGAGGAAGGCGGCCTCGCGCATCGCGAAAAGCCTCCGCACACCTCGGCCGTCCTCGAGCCGGACGAAGTCACCGTCGTAGGTACGCTCGAAACCCACCACGGCGCCGCAGAATCCGGTCGCCGCGTCCTCGACCACCACGTCCCGTTCGGCCGCCATCGTCGGGACCACGCGTCGCGCTCGCCTCGCGTGCCCGGCGAAGATGTCGCCGCCGTACCGGTTGTCCGCTGTCATCGTCTTCCCTCGCCCTCCGCGCTCACTCCCGGGACAGAACTGTCGGGTCACCGGGCCGTCTCACGGTATCGGCGCCGCGCGCTCCCCCACCGCAGCCACGCCGGTCGCTTCCGACGCCGACTATGATCGGACGGTGTCGTCCCCATCCTCGAGCCTCGCCATCTGGTGCGGCGCCTGGCTCGCCGGAGCCGCGCCGCCCGACGACGTGATCGATGCCCTCACCGAGTGGGCACCGTTGGCCCTCGTCGTCGCCGCCGATCCCGAGACCGCCGAGCGGCACGACCTCCCGTGGCCCACTCCTCGTGACGTCGGCATCGCCCAGTTGCTTCGCGTCGTCCGCGCCGCGGCACCAGTCGGCGACCGCGAGGTGACCGTCGACATGGTTCTTCCCGCCCCCGGTGACGTCGCCGGGCTGCCGACCGATTCCGCGTTCGCGTCCGCCGCCGTGCTCGCGGGCGAAAGCGTCGTCATCGGAGCGCCGGGGCGGCCGGGTGTCGGACTCGTCCCCACCGACGAGGGCCCCGACGTCATGCGGTGGACGGTGTTCACCGTCACCGTGCCGGTCACCTACCAGGAACTGGCGCTCGGGGAGATCGAGTACTCGATGCGGGACACCGTCCGGAGTGCGGCGGAGGCCCTCACCGCGGTGCAGACGGTCGACACCGGCCGCTCCGGCGGTGATCCGCACACGATGATCGCCGAGCGCCTCGCCATCGCGAGCCGCCATCGCTATCCGCCGCTCCCCGAACGCACCACCCGGGTTCTCGACACGGCCGACCGGGTGGACGCCATCCTCGCGGCCGCGCAGACGTCGGCGCCCTCGGAGGCACCCAGCAGCAGCGGTGCCGAGGCCCGCGAAGCAGTGCTCCGACCGTTGCGTCGCGCCGTGCGCGCCGCGCGACGTGCCGCCGTGCGCGCTGCCGTGGACGGGTACCTGTCCCCCGATCGACGCTAGCGGTACTCCCCCGCGCGCGAGTACGCCGAAAGTGTCGTGGTCCAGGCCCGGATCACGACACTTTCGGCGTACTCGCGGGTGGGTGGTTCCGGGGTGTTCGAGCTGTCAGGCCGGGCGGCGACGCACCGGGGGCTCACAGCAGCCGGGATTGCACGGCGTTCCGTCGACGGTCGTTCCGAAGGCGGGCTCGGAACCCAGACGCAGCGGCGCAGTGCCCACGGTCCGTTCCTCGACCAACGTGCGCACGAGCCGAGCGAATCGAGGGTCCGCACCCGGTGTGCCGGCACGCTCGAGAGCGATGCCCAGTTCCTGCGCCTTCTCGACCGCCTCGGTGTCCAGGTCCCACACCACCTCGAGGTGATCCGAGACGAACCCGACCGGGCAGATCACCACGGCATCGACGCCCGCCTCCGCCAGGGCTTCGAGGTGATCGCAGATGTCGGGGTCCAGCCACGGGATCTGCGGCGGTCCCGACCGGGACTGCCACACGACATCGAACTCGTCGACACCTGCTGCGGCGGCGCACAATCGGGACGCCTCGGTGACCTGACGGCTGTAGAGGTGGCCGCCCGCCGACGGCGGACCCGCGGCCTCGTCCGCCGAGACGGGCACCGAGTGCGCCGTGAAGACCACGCGAGCACCGGCTCGGCGGTCCGCCGGAAGCCTGCCGATCGCCGCGCGGATCGCGTCGGCGAAGGCATCCACCATGAGCGGATGGTCGTAGTACTGGCGCAGTTTGGTGAGCTGCGGAGCGCCCTCCCCCACGGCGGCACGGGCGCGGGCGATGTCCTCGTGGTACTGCCGACAGCCCGAGTACCCGCCCCAGGCCGAGGTGGGGAACACCAGCGCGTTGCGCACGCCGTCGGCCTTCATCGCGGCGACGGTGTCCTCCGCCATGGGATGCCAGTTGCGGTTACCGAAGTACACCGGCAGATCGATGCCCGTGAGGGCGAACTCGGTCTCGACCGCGGCGATGATCTCGCGATTGAGTCGGTTGATCGGCGACACCCCACCGAAGTGGTGGTAATGCTCGGCGACGGCATCGAGGCGCTCGGGCGGGATTCCGCGGCCGCGCGTGACGTTCTCCAGGAACGGCCGCACCTGGTCCGGCCCCTCGGGCCCACCGAAGGACAGCAGCAGAAGCGCGTCGTAGGTCATGACGCCATTGTGCCGGAACCCGTTTCGGTGGACCCGAGAGGATGCTCGGATGGAGTCGAGATGTCAGAGATTCTCGGGCAGCCAGGTGTTGTGACTCGCGCCGCCGTCGACGTAGATGATCGACCCGGTCGTCGCCGGCAGCCAGTCCGACAGCAGCGCGCAGATCGACTTGGCCACGGCCGTCGGGTCGTTGAAGTTCCAGCCGATCGGGGACGCACCGTCCCAGTACTCGTTGAGCTGGTTCATCTTGTCCGCGTCACCCGTCGCGGTACCCGCGATGGCCTTGGCGGCGAGCGTCTTGATCGGACCCGCGGCGACCAGGTTGGAGCGCACCTTCTTGGCCTCGCCGACCTCGCGGGCGACGTAGCGGTTGACCGACTCGAGCGCGGCCTTCGCCACACCCATCCAGTTGTAGAACGGCATCGCCGTGCGCGGATCGAAATCCATGCCGACGATCGATCCGCCCTCGTTCATGACGGGGAGCACGGCGCGTGCGAGCGAGGCGTAGGACCAGGCGGAGATCTGGAACGCGGCGGCAGCGTCGGGACCCGGTCCCTCGAGGAACGGCTTCGACCCCGGGCCCATCAGGGTGCGCGGAGCGAACGCGATGGAGTGCAGAACGCCGTCGATGCCCTCCGGAGCCACCTCGGAGACGCGACCGGCGAGCGCGGCGAGATGCTCCTCGTTCGTCGCGTCCAGCTCGATCGCCGGCGGCACGGGCTCCGGCAGTCGCTGAGCGATCCTGTCGATCAGTCGCAGCCGGTCGAACCCGGTGATGACGACCTTGGCGCCCTGCTCCTGCGCGACCTTGGCCGCGTGGAACGCGATGGACGCGTCGGTGATGATGCCCGTGATCAGGATGGTCTTGCCTTCGAGCAGTCCGCCCATGTGCGTGTGCCTTTCGTGTGAAGTCTGGTGTGCCCGAGTCGATCGGGCAGGAGTCGGGACGAGGTGGGCTAGTGGCCCATGCCCATACCGCCGTCGACCGGGATGATCGCGCCGGAGACGTAGCTCGAATCGGGCGACGCGAGGAAGCTCACCACCGCCGCGACGTCCTCGGGAGTGCCGAGTCGCTTGAGCGGGATGTACTCGCGTGCGGTGTCCCGGAGCTTGTCGTCGAGCTCGGCCGTCATGTCGGTCTCGATGAACCCGGGGGCCACGACGTTCGCGGTGATCGAGCGCGAGCCCAGCTCACGGGTGAGCGAGCGCGCCATGCCGACGACACCCGCCTTGGAGGACGCGTAGTTGATCTGGCCGGGTCCGCCCATCTGACCGACGACGGAACCGAGGAAGACGAACCGTCCGAAGCGTGCCCGCAGCATCGATCGGCTCGCTCGCTTGGCCACCCGGAACGCGCCGGTGAGATTGGCGTCGACGACGGAGGTGAACTGCTCCTCGGTCATGCGCATCAGCAGGGTGTCGTCCGTGATGCCCGCGTTGGCGACGAGCACCTCGACGGGGCCCTGATGCTTCTCCACCTCGGTGAACGCGGCATCGACGGACGCGGTGTCGGTGACGTCGCACTGCACCCCGAACAGCCCTTCCGGTGCACCCGAGCTGCGGTGCGTGACCGCGACCTTGTGGCCGTCCGCGGCGAGGCGGCGGGCCACGGCCAGGCCGATGCCCCGATTACCGCCGGTGACGAGCACGGACCGGGAGACGAATCCCCCGCCGGCCGTCGCGTCGGGTGTCGCGGACTCGGGCGCAGAGGACATACGGATGAACCTTCTCTCTCGGGGGGTGCTGCTAGCAGCAACGGCCAGTCGGTGGGCGATCACGGACGTCGTCGATCGCCTCGACCCGCGCGTACTTTACCGATGCGTGTCAGGGGACTCGCTGGCGTAGCGACAATGCTGTGACAAGTCCCGCCGACACGAACAGCACTCCGGCGATCAACCAGGGCCGACTGGCGTCACCGCGGGTGGTCTCGTAGCCGATCTGCTCCTCGAGCGTGTCGTACACCTCGGTGAGTTCCTCGAGACTCGACGCCGTGAAGAAGTTGCCACCGGACAGGCGTGCGATCTCCTCGAGAGACGGGTCGTCGACGGGCACCGCGACGCGCTGGGTGTCGCCCTGCTCGTCGGTGATGTCCACCGTGCCGTAACTGGTGCCGAACGAGATCGTGGAGACCGGGATGCCCTTCGTCTCCGCCTCGCGGGCCGCCGTGTATCCACCGCGCGGATCGTCCGGGTTCTCGGGAACGGTCTGCTTGCCGTCGGACAACAGCACGATCCGCGCCGGCGGCGCCGCGTCCGATCCACCGAGCACCGCGCCGAGTGTCTCGATCGACTGCATCGCCGTGAAGATGGACTCGCCCGTGGCGGTCCGCTCGGCCAGCTGCAGCCGATCGATGGCCGACTTCGTCGCCTCACGATCGGTGGTCGGTGAGACCAGCACCGACGCCGTACCCGCGAACGCGACGAGCCCCAGGTTGATGCCGGGAGTCAGGCCGTCGGCGAATTGCTTGCCGGCCTCCTGCGCCGCTGCGAGTCGCGTCGGCTGGACGTCGGTGGCCTCCATCGACAACGACACGTCGATGACGAGCATGACCGTCGCCCGGTTACGCGGAACCCGTTGATCGGACGTCGGCCCGGCCAGTGCGACGGTCAGGAAGAGCAGCCCCACGAGCACGAGCGCCGTGGGGACGTGGCGCACCAGCCCGGGGCGCTGCGGTGCGACGCGTTCGAGCAACTCCATGTTGGTGAAGCGCATGGTGTTGCGCTGACGGCGGCGCTGCGCGAGCACGTAGGCCACCACCAGGCCCGCGACCACGACGAGGAAGAGCAGCCACCAGGGTGACGAGAAATCGGACAGGCTCACCGCGTACTCGCTCCCATGCTCGCGCCGTGGCGTCGCCGGGACACGAAGCGGACGACGTCGGCGATCCAGTCGCCGTCCGTCCGCAGGGTGAGCCGAGGCGCGCTGCAGCCACGCAGGATCTTCTCGACGTTCGCGCGGTGCGCCGCGGCGGCGGCCGCGAAGTCCTCCCGCAGGCGGGGTGTCGTGCTGAACTCCCGCGTCCGTCCCGTCTCCGGGTCGTGCAACACCACGTCACCGACATCGGGCAACTCGAGGTCGCGGGGATCGACGACCTCCACCGCCAGCACGTCGTGGCGCGCCGCCAGAGCTCGGAGCGGACGCTCCCAGTCCGTCGGACCGAGGAAGTCACTGACGACGACCACCATGCCGCGTCGACGTTCGGGCCGTCGCAGAGCGTCGATGGCGCCGACGAAGTCGCCGCGAGTGCCGTCGGGCGCGTGCGGTGTGGTGGCCACCGTGCGGAGCAGGGACTGGATGTGCGCCCGACCCCCACGTGCAGGAACGCGGACGACACGTTCGCCCGTCGCGACAACGGCACCGATGCGGTTGCCGCCGCCACTGGTCAGATGCGCGATGGCCGACGTGGCCGCGACGGCGAGGTCCCTCTTCTCGCACCCCGCGGTGCCGAAGTCGAGGGAGGCCGACAGGTCGACCGCCATCCACGTCTCGAGCTCGCGGTCCGCGACACTCTGACGGACGTGGGGGTGCGTCGTCCGGGCGGTGACGGACCAGTCCATCTGCCGTACGTCGTCGCCCGGCTGGTACTCGCGTGCATCGCCCGGTTCGGAACCCGGACCAGGGATGAGACCCAGATGATCGCCGTGCAGCACGCCGTCGAGGCGCCGACGAACGGTCAGCTCGAGGGTGCGCAGCGCAGCCGACAACCGAGGGTCCTCCAGCGACCCCGAGGCGAAGGACGGGGGCGCGCCGCGCAACGACTGCTGCACGGCGGGCGCCCCGAACACCGGATCACCGGGCCGGCCACCCGTGGGTGACGCCATGGTCACCGCGTGGGATCGGTCGCGGGGGTCTGCTTCTGCATCCACGGCGCCGGACCACCCTGCTGGGGGCCGTTCTGCTGCGGACCACCCTGCTGAGGACCGTTCTGCTGCGGACCATTCTGCTGGGGACCGTTCTGCTGCGACGATCCGTCGGGACCGGGCTGCGTGGGCGGTCCGGGCTGGAACTGCTGCGGTCCGCCCGGTCCCTGCTGCTGGGGGCCCTGCTGCTGAGGTCCGTTCTGCGGAGGACCGTTGTGCTGGGGAGCCGGTGCCTGCTGCTGGACCGGCTGCGCGCCGACCTGCGGCAGGCCCACCGTCTGCAGGATGCGCGTGATGATCTGCTCGGGCGTGATCTCGTCGGCCAGGGCGTCGTACGAGAGCACGAGGCGGTGCCGCAGCACGTCCGGCACCACGTCGAGGACGTCCTGCGGCACGACGTAGTCCCGTCCACGCAGGAACGCCAGCGCACGGGAGGCGCTGATGATGCCGAGGGTCGCTCGGGGCGACGCGCCGTAGGCGATCCAGCCGGCCACGTCGTCGAGGCCCACGTCGCGCGGAGTACGGGTGGCGGCGATGACGCGCACCACGTAGTCGACCAGAGCGTGGTGGACGAACACGGACGCCGCGACGTTCTGAAGGCGCACCAACTCGACCGGGTCGAGGATCTGCTTAGGCTGCGGAGCCGCGACGCCCATGCGATAGACGATCTCGCGCTCCTCCTCGACCGTCGGGTAGTCCACGACGATCTTGAACAGGAAGCGGTCGCGCTGCGCCTCGGGAAGGGGGTACACGCCCTCGTTCTCGATGGGGTTCTGCGTCGCCATGACCAGGAACGGATCCGGCATGGGATACGTGTGACCACCGATGGAGACGTGGCGCTCGGCCATGACCTCGAGGAGAGCCGACTGCACCTTGGCCGGAGCTCGGTTGATCTCGTCCGCGAGCACGAAGTTCGCGACAACCGGGCCGAGCTCGGTGTCGAATTCTTCTTTGCCCTGACGGTAGATGCGCGTACCGATGAGGTCGGTGGGCACCAGGTCCGGCGTGAACTGCACGCGGGAGAACGAGCCCCCGACCACCGTCGCGAACGTCTCCACCGCCAACGTCTTCGCCACACCGGGAACACCCTCGAGCAGGACGTGCCCACGTGCGAGAAGCCCGACGAGGATGCGTTCCACCAGTCGGTCCTGACCGACGATGACGCGTTTGACCTCGTAGACGGCCTTCTCGAGCGTCTGCACGTCCCGAGAGATGTCGGTCGTGTCGGTCTCTCGTGACGTCACCTGTGGAACCACCGCTTTCTACCCGGACTCTGCTGCCGAGCACCACTATTGCAGGTGGCGAGGACACATGACGTTCTACCTGCTCGGACGGGGTGTCACTCCACCATGCGGACGGCGTACGGCGTCATGCCGTCGAAACGGACGGGCGACACCTTCACCACCGATCCCGACTGCGGAGCCTCGAGCATCTTGCCGTCACCGAGGTAGAGGGCGACGTGCTGCGAGGCGCCCGGACCGTAGAAGATCATGTCGCCGCGGCGCATCTGGGACGACGGCACCTGCTTGCCGGCCGTGTACTGGTAGCCGGTGTAGTGCGGGAGCGAGATCCCGAGACCACCGAAGGCGTACATCATGAGGCCGGAGCAGTCGAAGCCCACCTTGTTGTAGTCGCCGTAGCTGTCGGCGACACCGCCGTCGCGGATGCCCTTGGTCGGCCCGTTCTCGTTGCCGCCACCCCACGAGTAGGGGGTGCCCAACACGGACATGCCGCGGTCGATGACGAGTTCGATGGCTGCGGACCCGGTGAGCGACGGATCCTTGGTGGCGGTTCCGCGACCGCCGCCGGACGACGTGCTGCCCGACGACGTGCTGCCCGACGACGAGGTACCCGAGGACGTGCCGCCCGAGGACGAGGTACCGGACGACGTGCTTCCCGAGGACGAGGTACCGGACGACGTGCTCCCCGACGAGGTGCCGTTCGACGTCGATCCGGTCAGGTCGGTGTGGTCGCGCTCCCCGTCCACCAACGCAGCGGCACGATCGGCGGCGGCCTGGTTCGCGGCCACCCGGGCGGCCGCGGCCACCGCTGCCTCCTGCGCTGCCTGCGCGGCTGCCGCGGCGGCGGCTTCCTCCGCCTGACGCTGCTGGTCCCACTGCGAGTACGCGTCGCGCTGTCCCTCGAGTCCCGCGGCGTCGTTGCGCGCCTGCTCGAGTTCGGCGGAGGCGCTGTCTCGCTGCGCCTCGACGGCCGCCTTCTGTGCTGCCTGCTCCTGCTGTGCGGCCACGGCCGCGGCGATGGCCTGCTCCGCCTCGTCCTTCTTCGCGTCCGCTTCCGCGGAGGCACGATCGGCCTCGATCTTGCTCTGGCGTGCGGTGGAGTCTCGGTTGGCCTCCTCGGTACGCGCCCGCTGCAGGCTGTCCAGGGTGGCGTTCTGCTTGGCGGACAGCATCCGCAGGATCTGCGCTCGATCGAGCACGTCCTGCGGCCCCTGCGCGTCCAGCAGGGAGGAGACACCGGCGGACCCGGTGCCCTTGACGTAGTCGGTGACAGCGAAGGCGTCGAACTTCTTCTGCGCGTCGGAGATCATCTGGCCGGCGTCGCGAAGGGCCTGCTGCGCGATGCCGACGGCCGCGGCGGCGGCGTCGGCGACGGTGCGGGCGTTCTGCAGGTCGACGAGGGCCTTGTTGACATCCTCGCGCTTGACGGCCACCTGCGCGTCGATCGCGGCGAGCTGCTGGTTGGCCGAGGCGACCTGGTCGATGAGTTGGCCGACTCGGCCGAGTTGGTCCCCCACGCGTGCACCGGCGGCGGCGATGTCGGAGTCGGAGGGATTGGGAGGGGGTGGCGGCACGGCGGACGCGAGACTCGGTGCGAGGAACCCCGTCCCGGACAGCAGCAGCGTCGTCGCGACGACGGCGCCCCCGATCGTGCGACGCAGAGCCCGCGGTCGACCGATGTGCCGTCGACCTCCGGAGTATCGCTTCACCTGTTCGTCTCCCTCACGTCCGCAGTGCGGATTCACCCACCACACGCGTGGGGAGGACACGACGCAGCGTGACAGGATCCCGGATCACAGCCGACAACGGCCGACCCGGGAGCAATGATCAGCCCCTCTGCGACACTTCTTCCCCAAGCAGTGCCATGCGAACCGTACGACACTTCGAACGCTTAAGGAACTCCAGTCACAAATGACACATGTGTCATTCCGCGGACCACATCGGCGCTGATCAGGACGTTGTCCGAGAAAAAATCATTCGGACTTTTTTGGGAACGGTCACTGCCCGTCGGGCGTGACGGCCTCTCGATCGGTGACTTCTCCCGAACGATGACGGCGTTCGTTCGCCCACCACGTGCCGCCGAGCACGGCGACGACCACGAGAACCAGGCCGAGAGTGATGCCGGTCCACGGCGGGCCGGGCTCCACGAGCACGTCGAGAAAATTGCCCGCGGACTGCACCGCGTTGCCGGTGTACGCCTGGTCCTGACCCGCTTCGAGCGTCACGCGATCGATCGAGTCGCTGAATGTGCCGACCTGTCCCGGACCGATCACGAGGACCGTTCCACCGTCGGTGGCACCGACCGAGGTGGCGAGATCGCGGAGCTGCGAATCGAGCGGCGCCGGCGCGTCGAGCACGACGATGCTCAGGTCGATCCCGTGTTCGTCGGCGCGCGCCACGACACCCTCGAGCCCGACCACGTCCTGACCCGGCGCGGCCACCCCGTCGTCCGCGACGTCGGCGAGAGTCGCCTGCAGGTCGACGAACGTCGGCACCTCACTGATCATCGGTAGGGCGAACAGCAACTGATCACTCAGCGGTAGGGCCGGGAGAGGAGAGAGAGACATCGTCCGTCCGTTGTCGTCGATCGCGAGGCGATGCGGTGGATCGCGAGGCGATGATGGTCGAAATGTGTGCGCCGTCGAGCCGGACCCTACGGGACGGGACCGTTGCCGAGCCCGAGGCGCACCGAGGTGCACGGAGGCAGCCCTTCGTTGCGCCCGGAACGCTGCCGGGGAACGATGAGTGCGCAACACGGTGAGAACGACACGGCGATTCGGCCACTCGTTCTCACAGGACAAGCGTACTGTTAGAATCGAAACACCGAGACTGCGGCGGCCTCGACGCCACCCGGGTGCACCCTCACCCACGGCGATGTCCGCCCGCTCTCGCCACGCCGTCGACACAGCCCCGTCGACGGCAGCCCAGAAGACGAGTGGAGCTGACGTGACCGCAAGTATCGATTCGTTCGGCGCCAAGGGAACGCTGGAGGTCGGAGAGAACTCGTACGAGATCTTCCGCCTGAAGGCCGTCCCCGGCACCGAGAAGTTGCCCTATGCCCTCAAGGTCCTCGCGGAGAATCTCCTGCGTACCGAGGACGGCGCGAACATCACCAAGGACCACATCGACGCGATCGCCGCGTGGGACCCGTCCGCCGATCCGAGCATCGAGATCCAGTTCACGCCGGCCCGCGTGATCATGCAGGACTTCACCGGTGTCCCCTGCATCGTGGACCTCGCGACCATGCGTGAGGCCGTCACCGCTCTCGGCGGCGACCCGGAGAAGGTCAACCCGCTCGCTCCGGCCGAGATGGTCATCGACCACTCCGTCATCATCGACGTGTTCGGCCGTGCCGACGCGTTCGAGCGCAACGTCGACATCGAGTACCAGCGCAACGGCGAGCGCTACCAGTTCCTGCGCTGGGGCCAGGGCGCGTTCGACGACTTCAAGGTCGTCCCCCCGGGCACCGGCATCGTGCACCAGGTCAACATCGAACACCTCGCGCGCACCGTCATGGTCCGGAACGGTCAGGCGTACCCCGACACGTGTGTCGGCACCGACTCGCACACCACCATGGTCAACGGCCTCGGTGTGCTCGGCTGGGGCGTCGGCGGCATCGAGGCCGAGGCGGCCATGCTCGGCCAGCCCGTCTCCATGCTCATCCCCCGTGTCGTGGGCTTCAAGCTCAGCGGCGAGATCAAGCCCGGTGTCACCGCGACCGACGTCGTGCTCACCGTCACCGACATGCTGCGCAAGCACGGCGTCGTCGGCAAGTTCGTCGAGTTCTACGGCGAGGGTGTGGCCGAGGTCCCCCTGGCGAACCGCGCGACGCTCGGCAACATGAGCCCCGAGTTCGGTTCCACCGCGGCGATCTTCCCGATCGACTCGGAGACCGTCGACTACCTGCGCCTGACCGGGCGCTCCGACGAGCAGCTCGCTCTCGTCGAGGCGTATGCCAAGGAACAGGGCATGTGGCACGACCCCGAGAACGAGGCGACGTACTCCGAGTACCTCGAGCTCGACCTCGGCGACGTGGTGCCGTCCATCGCCGGACCGAAGCGCCCGCAGGACCGAATCCTGTTGTCGGAGTCGAAGATCGCGTTCCGTAAAGACATCCACAACTACGTGGGCGGCGAGGACGTCGACGCCACCCCGTCGAAGCTGGACGAGGCGCTCGACGAGACCTTCCCCGGTTCCGATCCCGCCACCCTGTCCTTCGCCGACGACGATGCGGCTCCGCTGCACTCCGCCGCCGGCAACGCCGAGGGTCGCCCGACCAACCCGGTGCGCGTCGACTCGGACGAGCAGGGCTCGTTCGTCCTCGACCACGGCGCCGTCGCCATCGCGTCGATCACCTCGTGCACCAACACCTCGAACCCGTCGGTCATGCTCGGTGCGGCACTGCTCGCCAAGAAGGCTGTCGACAAGGGCCTGACCAGCAAGCCGTGGGTCAAGACCTCGATGGCGCCGGGCTCACAGGTGGTCACCGACTACTACGACAAGGCCGGCATGTGGCCGTACCTGGAGAAGCTCGGCTTCTTCCTCGTCGGATACGGCTGCGCCACGTGTATCGGTAACTCGGGACCGCTCGATCCCAAGATCTCCGAGGCAATCCAGGACAACGACCTCACGGTCACCGCTGTCCTGTCCGGTAACCGCAACTTCGAGGGTCGCATCTCCCCCGACGTGAAGATGAACTACCTCGCGTCCCCGCCGCTCGTCATCGCCTACGCGCTGGCCGGCACGATGGACTTCGACTTCGAGCACGACGCTCTCGGTCAGGACAACGAGGGCAACGACGTCTTCCTGAAGGACATCTGGCCCTCGCCCAAGGAGATCCAGGACACGATCGACTCGTCCATCTCCAAGGAGATGTACACCAAGGGCTACGCCGACGTCTTCAAGGGCGACGAGCGCTGGCGCGGACTGCCCACCCCGGACGGCAAGACGTTCGAGTGGGACCCGCAGTCGACCTACGTGCGGAAGCCCCCGTACTTCGACGGCATGCCCAAGGATCCGGAGGCCGTCACGGACATCTCCGGTGCGCGCGTGCTGGCGTACCTCGGTGACTCGGTCACCACCGACCACATCTCCCCTGCCGGCAACATCAAGGCGGGAACGCCTGCCGCGCAGTACCTCGACGAGCACGGTGTCGAGCGCAAGGACTACAACTCCTTCGGCTCGCGTCGCGGCAACCACGAGGTCATGATCCGCGGAACGTTTGCGAACATCCGGCTGCGCAACCAGCTCCTCGACGACGTCTCGGGTGGCTACACCCGCGACTTCACGCAGGACGGTGGCCCGCAGGCCTTCATCTACGACGCGTCGCAGAACTACCAGAACGCCGGCATCCCACTGGTCGTCCTGGGCGGCAAGGAGTACGGCTCCGGATCCTCGCGTGACTGGGCCGCCAAGGGCACCCGCCTGCTCGGCGTCAAGGCCGTCATCACCGAGTCGTTCGAGCGCATCCACCGCTCCAACCTCATCGGCATGGGCGTCGTCCCGCTGCAGTTCCCCGCCGGTGAGTCGGCGGCGTCGCTGAAGCTCGACGGCACCGAGACCTTCGACATCTCGGGCATCACCGAACTGAACGAGGGCCGGACGCCGAAGACGATGCACGTCACCGCGACGAAGGAAGACGGCTCTGCCGTCGAGTTCGACGCCGTGGTCCGCATCGACACCCCCGGCGAGGCGGAGTACTACCGCAACGGCGGCATCCTGCAGTACGTGCTGCGCAACATGATCGGCTGATCACCGCGGTGGTCACCACCCCGTGAGGGGAGCAGAACGCGCACGACCGCGCCGCGATACCGCGTGTATCGCCGGTTCGGTCGTGCGCGTTCTGCGATCAGCACGATGTCCCCCAGCACACGACAGGAGCACCGAGTGCCGAAGGTCAGCGACGACCATCTCGCGGCGCGCCGAAGTCAGATCCTCGACGGCGCGCGCCGCTGTTTCGCCGAATACGGTTACGAGGGCGCCACGGTGCGGCGTCTCGAGGAGGCCACCTCGCTCTCGCGAGGAGCGATCTTCCACCACTTCAAGGACAAGGACGGGCTGTTCCTCGCGCTCGCCCGCGACGACGCGCGCCGCATGGCCGACGTGGCCGCCGAGCAGGGGCTCGTCCAGGTGATGCGGGACATGCTCGCCGCTCCCGACCAGTTCGACTGGCTCGGAACACGTCTGGAGATCGCTCGACGGCTCAAGACCGACGCCGAGTTCCGTGCCGGGTGGTCGGAGCGCTCGGTCGAGCTGCAGGACGCCGTCCTGTCACGTCTCGAGCGTCAGAAGTCCGCCGGCCGACTGCGGGACGACGTACCCACCGCGGTGCTGCTGGGATACCTCGACCTCGTCATGGACGGTCTCGTGACCCGCATCGCGTCGGGCCAGGGCACCGAGAACCTGTCGGCCGTCCTCGATCTGGTCGAGGAGTCGGTCCGTCGCGATCGGCCGTGAGCCGACTCAGGCGAGCGTGATCAGGTCGAGGTAGTCCTGCGACCAGTGGTCCTCGTTGCCGTCCGGCAGGAGAATCACTCGTTCGGGAGACAGCGCCTCGGCCGCACCCGGATCGTGCGTCACCAGCACGACGGCGCCCTTGTAGCTGCGCAGCGCCTCGAGTACCTGCTCACGCGAGATCGGGTCGAGGTTGTTGGTCGGCTCGTCGAGCAGCAGCACGTTGGCCGCCGACGAGACGAGGCCGGCGAGCGCGAGTCGCGTCTTCTCACCGCCGGAGAGCGTGCCCGCGGGCTGCTCGAGCTGCGGGCCGGTGAACATGAACGCACCGAGCAGCGACCGCAGCTCCTGCTCCGGGGTGTCCGGTGCCGCGTGCCGCACGTTCTCCCAGACCGACGCCATGTCGTCGAGCGTGTCGTGCTCCTGGGCGAAGTAGCCGATGCGCAGACCGTGACCCGGTTCGATCTGGCCCGAATCGCTCTTCTCCGTGCCCGCCAGGATGCGGAGCAGAGTCGTCTTGCCGGCGCCGTTGAGGCCGAGCACCACGACGCGGGAACCGCGGTCGATGGCCAGATCCACACCCGCGAAGATCTCCAGGGACCCGTACATCTTGGTGAGGTTCGACGCCATGAGCGGCGTCTTGCCGCACGGTGCGGGCTCGGGGAAGCGAATGTGAGCCACCCGGTCGGACACGCGCTCCTCGTCGAGGTTCGCCATCAACTTGTCGGCACGCTTGGCCATGTTCTGGGCCGCCACGGCCTTGGTGGCCTTCGCACCCATCTTCGCGGCCTGGGCGCGCAGAGCTCCGGCCTTCTTCTCCGCGTTGGCCCGCTCGCGGCGACGACGCTGCTCGTCCGTCGACCGAGCGTCGAGGTACTTCTTCCAGTTCATGTTGTAGACGTCCGGCTCGCCGCGGACGGCATCGAGAAACCATACGCGGTTCACGACGTCGTTCAGCAGTTCCACGTCGTGACTGATCACGATGAGCCCGCCCTCGTGGCTCTGCAGGAAGCCGCGGAGCCAGGTGATGGAATCGGCGTCGAGGTGGTTGGTGGGCTCGTCGAGCAGGAGTGTGGTGGCCGAGCGACCGCCACTGCCGTCGGACGCCGCGAACAGAATGCGTGCCAGCTCCACACGGCGACGCTGACCGCCGGAGAGGGTGCGCAAGGGCTGCGCCAGGACACGGTCGGGCAGTCCGAGGCTGTTGCAGATGCGCGCCGCCTCGCTCTCGGCCACGTAGCCGCCGAGCGAGGCGAAACGCTCCTCGAGCTCGCCGTACCGGCGGACGGCCTTGTCGAGCCGGTCCTCGTCGGCCACCTCGGCCATGAGTGCCTGCTGCTTCTCCATGTCGTGCAGCAAGGTGTCGAGTCCGCGGGCGGACAGGACGCGATCCTTGGCCAGCAGGTCGAGGTCGCCCTCCTTGGGGTCCTGCGGCAGGTAACCGATGTCCCCGGTGCGGGTGACCGAGCCGGCGTAGGGCTCGCCCTCCCCTGCCAGAATGCGGAGAGTGGTGGTCTTCCCGGCGCCGTTGCGGCCCACGAGGCCGATGCGGTCCCCGGCCTGCACGCGCAGGGCGGGCCCGGGAGCGGACAGAAGAGTACGCACGCCGGCACGAACCTCCAGGTCGGTGGCGGTGATCACGGTGCGAACTCCTCGATCGTCGTAGTTGTCCGGTCACAGACCGGGCGCAGCGCGAAGTCGACTGCGTAGCAATCCCTCATTTTAACGCCTCCGCAGGCTCCCACGGTCCACGCAGACGTGACTCCGCTAACGTTCGACGCATGGAGAAGGAACAGGATCTGCAGGGGCGTGTCGCCGTGGTCACCGGCGCGAGCCGCGGAATCGGTCGGGCCATCGCGGCCGACCTGCTCGCTCGCGGCGCCGCCGTGACGGTGACCGCCCGCAAGAAGGACCAGCTCGACGCCACCGCCGAGGAGTTGCGCGCAGCGGTACCGGGGGCCACCGTGCTCACCATCGCCGGCAACGCCGGGGACGAGGAGTCCCGCCGCGAGACGGTCGACCGCACGGTCGCCGAGCTCGGCTCACTCGACATCCTGATCAACAACACCGGCATCAATCCGGTGTACGGATCGCTGATGGAGGCCGACCTGGCCGGTGTCCGCAAGATCTTCGAGGTCAACGTCGTGGCGACGCTCGGCTTCATCCAGGAGGCGCACCGCGCGTGGATGGGCGAGCACGGCGGCTCGATCGTGAACCTCGCCAGCGTGGCGGGAATTCGCTCCACCGGAGTCATCGCCGCGTACGGCTCGTCCAAGGCGGCGCTCATCCGGCTGACCGAGGAGCTCGCGTGGCAGCTCGGACCATCGATCCGTGTGAACGCGGTGGCCCCCGGCGTCGTCAAGACCAAGTTCGCCGAGGCACTCGTCGCCAACGGCGAGGAGGCGGCGGCCGCCGGCTATCCGATGAAGCGACTGGGAACGCCCGAGGACGTGGCCTCGCTCGTCGGGTTCCTCGTGTCCGACGCCGCGTCGTGGATCACCGGTGAGACGGTGCGCGTCGACGGCGGCCTGCTGGCGACGGGGACGTTCTGACCGACGTCCTCGTCGTCGGCGCCGGCCCGTCCGGTCGCGCGGCGGCACATCGCTGCGCGGCCGAGGGTGCAACGGTGACACTCGTCGACCCGCATCCGGATCGTCGATGGATCAACACGTACGGGATGTGGACAGACGAGATTCCGGACTGGGTGCCGGCGTCGACGCGCGCGTCCACGTCCCGCGCCCCCGTCGTGGTCGGCACACGACGACACGTGGTGGACCGGGAGTACTCGGTGCTCGACACCGGTCGACTGCAGGACGGCCTCACGCTCGACGGAGTGTCGGTCGTCGCAGACTCCGCGGTAGCGCTCACGCCCACGTCGGTGACCCTGCGGAACGGCGCGGCCCTGTCCGGCGGCACGGTGATCGACGCCCGCGGCTCGGCGGTCGGACCCGGCGTCCCCGAGCAGACGGCCCACGGGGTCGTGGTCGACGAGGAGACCGCGGCGCGTGCGTGCGGCGACGAGTCCGCGGTCATCATGGACTGGCGGCGGGACAACGGTGCGGACGCGGACGCGGTGCCGTCCTTCCTGTACGTGGTGCCGCTCGGCGGCGGCGCGGTGCTGCTCGAGGAGACCTGCCTGGTCGGTCGGCCCGGCCTCGCCTCTCCCGAGCTCTCACGTCGGCTCGTCACACGATTGGCCGCGCGGGGTGTGACTTTGCGCGGCGACGAGCCCGTCGAGCGGGTGCGCTTCGCGATGCGCCCGCCGGCCGGCCCCACCCGCGGGGTCGTCACCACCGGCACGCGGAGTCCGGCTCTGCACACCGCGACCGGGTACAGCGTCGCTGCCTCCCTGCGCCGAGCGGACGTGATCGCGTCGGCCGTGCTGCACGGCGGCGGCGTCGACTCGGCGGGATCGCGGGCGGTCAACCGGCTGCGGTCGGTGGGCGCGGACGCTCTGCTGTCCTTCCCGCCCGATGCCCTCGCGCCGTTCTTCGACCGATTCTTCGAGATGCCGTCGACGCTGCAACGGGCCTATCTGTCGTCGGACGACGACGTCGCCGGCATGTCCCGGGCGATGCTGACGTTGTTCTCGCGGATCAACTCGTCCGACCGCCGCGTGATCCTCGGAGCGGTGCGCCGGGCGGTGTTCTCCGCGGCGGTGGGGACGCGTTCGTGACGGGTGGTGGAAATGTGACCGGGCGTACCCCAAGATTGGACATATGCGATCGATCTGGAAAGGCTCCATCGCCTTCGGCCTGGTGAACGTGCCGGTCAAGGTGTACACGGCCACCGAGGACCACGACATCAAGTTCCACCAGGTCCACGGCAAGGACGGCGGTCGCATCAAGTACGACCGGAAGTGCTCCGTGTGCGGTGAGTCGGTGCAGTTCGCCGACATCGACAAGGCCTACGAGACCCCTGACGGCGACCGGGTGATCCTGACCGATCAGGACTTCTCGTCGCTGCCCGCCGCCGAGAAGCACGAGATCCCGGTTCTCGAGTTCGTGCCGACCGACCAGATCGATCCGATCCTGTTCGACAAGAGCTACTACCTGGAGCCGGACTCCACGTCCCCGAAGGCCTACGTGCTCCTGCGGGAGACCTTGTCCACCACCGATCGCACCGCACTGGTGCACTTCACGCTGCGACAGAAGACACGCCTCGCGGCCCTGCGCGTGCACGACGACGTGCTGATGATCCAGACGCTGCTGTGGCCCGACGAGGTGCGGGCCGCCGAGTTCTCCTCGCTCGACGACGTCACCGCGCCCCGCCCCAACGAACTGAAGATGGCGGGGGCACTCGTCGAGAGCATGTCGGGCGACTTCGACCCGTCCGAGTACACCGACGACTACCAGATCGAACTCCGCAAAGTCCTCGACGAGATGATCGAGAACGGCGGTGAGAAGGTGGTCCACGCCGAAGCGGAGGACACCGACTCGGGCGAGGACGCCGAGGTCGTCGATCTGGTCGCCGCACTCCAGCGCAGCGTCGAGGCGGCAGGCCGGTCCGGCCGTGGTCGTCGCGGCGACACCGACTCGGCGTCGACGAAGGACGAGTCGGAGAACGAGGAGTCCGCGACGAAGGCTCCGGCGAAGAAGACAGCCGCGACGAAGGCGCCGGCCAAGAAAGCGGCAGCGAAGAAGGCCCCCGCAAAGAAGACGGCCGCGAAGAAGGCGGCGGCGAAGAAGGCCGGGAGTGGCACGTCGTCGAAGGACGAGGACCAGCAGCGCAAGGGGGCGTGAGGTCTCACGACCACGTCGTGCGCGTGCGCACTGGCCTCACAATCAAGCGCCCACGGAACCGTATGTCTCACAACGTCAAACGTGGTTGATCACCCCGCGGATGCTCTTAGGGTCTCTGGAGAGACACAGCGAGTCGTCCCGGTCACACCCGGGACGGGTGCCGCATCCATCGGGGGAGATCACATGTTCGACGATTACACGTTCACCACTGTCGCCAACGACGCGCACCTGGTCAGCCCGGTCGTCGCTCTGACGGGCGACGCTCCGTCGCTGTTGTTCTCGCGCAAGTACGCGGACGTCGCGGCGCTGTCCGCCGGCGACCACGAGTTGCTGCGACCGATCGTCGATCCGAGCACTGCCGAGCAGGTGCGCTCCATGGCGCCGCCCGCGGCCGAGGTCGCGCTGGTGTTCGGTGCGAACGGCTTCGTGGGAGCGCATCTCGTCGCGGAACTGTCTGTGCGGCCCGGAATCACGACGGTCTACGCCGGTGTCCGATCCGCCGGTGACTCCTCGGCCGCCGAGCGTTTCGAGGAGACCGTCGCTCAGTACTCGATCACCGGGATCGATCTCGCGAAGATCGTCGTCGTCGAGGCGGTTCCGACCCGGACGAACTTCGGTCTCGACGAGGACACCTACCTGCAGCTCCGCCGCACAGTGGACCAGGTGTTCAACTCGGCCAGCTCCACGGACTACGACTCGAGCTACCTCGAGCTCCGACACGACTGGTTCGTCTCCCTGCTGCGCGTGGTCCAGTTCACCCTGGAGGATCGCCGCAAGCACCTCACCTACATGGGGTCCATCGGCGCCTTCATCTACACCAGCCCGGAAGACTTCCTGCGTCCTGATTCCTGGTGGTACTCGGGCTACTGCCAGATGAAGTGGATCAACGGTCAGCTCCTCGGGTGGCTCGCGCGGGACGGCGTCGCGTCCGTGACCCTGGTCGAGTCGCCGTACGTGCTCGGCAGCACCACCGTCGGCAAGGACCCCGGCCGCGTCTACAGCTTCTGGCGTGCGATCGAGCTGGCGAGCAGTGTCGGTGCGATGTGGGACGGCCCCGGCATGAACTACGCTCCCGTCGACGTACTCGCGAGCGTGCTGGCGGACAATGCGCTCGGCGACGACACGCTCCCCCACCTCGTGCCGTCCAATCCGGTGCCGTACAGCAATGCCGTCCTGGCATCGGCTCTCGGCCTGGACCTGGTGCCGTGGGCAGAGTTCAAAGCGATCGTCGACCGCGCGATCCCGGCGGAGAAGACGGCGTCCCTGCTCGGGTCCGACGTCAACGACCTCATCCGCCGTTCCAACGCACCGTCGCTCATGCCGTCGTCCTTCGACGGATCCTCGTGGGACCACGATGCGCTCTTCGCGCTGTACCTGTCGGTCATCCAGTTCCGCGATGCGACGGCTCGCCGACCCCGACTGGTCACCGCGTGAGCAGTAGCGCACAGACCCGCGACGTCCTCGGCCGTGCACGATGAGTCGCGTCCCGCCGCAACCGATGTTCCTGGAATCCGGCGCGCGGTACCGGGTCCGGGTGTTCCTCGGCGACTTCGTGAACTTCACCCTCGGACTCGTCTACTACGTCGCCTGCGCGACCCTCGGAGTGCTCGCCGTCGGGGTCGACGCCGTGCTTCGCACCCATCTCTACGACGCGTTCATCGCGCTGGTCGAGCGCATCGACCACGGTAAGGAGACGGTGGTGGAGCCGTCGTGACCCGAGCAGCCACCACCGCCGGAACCGTGGCTCTGGCCGCCCTCGTCGGCGGGTACTCGTACTGGCGCAGCGCCGCCTTTCTCCGTGATCCGGATCGATCGGTGCCCTCGGACCCGTCGTCCATCGTGTCGGCCGCCGACGGGTACGTCACCTACGTCAAGCGAGTCGAGTCCGGGCAGATCCCCGTCGCCGTGAAGAAGAGACGCACCATCCGGCTGTCCGAGTACGCCGGTATCGACTCCGACGCGAGCGGGTGGCTCGTCGGCACCTATATGACCGAGCACTCGGTCCACCGCAACCGCGCACCGATCGAGGGAGCGGTGGTGGTGCGTGAACACCGCGGCGCGGCGCCGTTCAACCGGTCGATGGCTCGCATGACGGCGAACCTGTTTCTGCACCGCACGCCGTACGACGAGGGGTGCGAGTACCTCCTGACCAACGAGCGACTCACCATCGGTGTCCGGCACGCCGACGGCCCCACCGTCTTCGTCACGCAGATCGCCGATCTGTGGGTGGATCGGATAGTCGCCCACGTCGAGGTCGGTGAGCACCTCGCTCGCGGCGAGCAGTACGGCCTGATCCGCTTCGGATCGCAGTGCGACGTGTTCCTACCCGACGCTCTGCTCGACGGTGACGTCCTGGTACGGCCGGGGCAGTACGTGTGGGCCGGTGAGTCGGTGCTCGCCCGGTCCGTCGTGGGGCCGGCACCGACAACCCGGAGCCCGATGCAGGACGACCTCGAGGAGGCCCTCTCATGACCTCGCGTACGGACTGTCGGCCGGACACGACCGATGCCGTGACCGTCACGGCGGTGCGCACCCGTCGCGACTGGTCGACCTTCGCGAAGGTGCCGTTCACGGTCTACCGGGACGACCCGAACTGGATTCCCGGCGACATCGCGGACGTGGGGTCGATGCTGCGTCGGCCGTCGGAGAAGACGCGGAGCCGGATGACGAGCCAGGCCTTCCTCGCGTATCGCGGTCGGCGGCTCGTGGGGCGGATCGCGGCCATCGCCGACCTGGTCTTCATCTCGCACTACGAGCAGCAGACCGCGTACTTCGGATACTTCGAATGTCTCGACGACCGGGAGGCCGCGCACGCTCTGCTCGACGCCGTGGCCGACTGGGCTCGGGGCCGGTCGCTGAGCGCCGTGGTGGGGCCGATGAGCCCGTCACTGCTGTGGAGCGCGGGAGTACTGGTGCACGGCAACGACATTCCGCCGCTGGTCGGCATGCCCCACAATCCCCCCTACTACGCCGATCTCCTCGAGTCGTGGGGCATGACCAGCATAAAGGAGTTCCACAGCTTCTATCACGACGATCCGCACACGCTCGTGCAATCGCCGCCGTTCGCACGGAAGTACGCGATGGGCCAGAGGTGGAAGGCGCGATCGTCGGTCGTCGTGCGGCCGATGAATCCGGCGACGTTCGACGAGGACGTGGCGAAGTTGCGGGTGCTCTACAACACCGCATTCGCGTCGTTCTGGGGATTCACGCCGGTGGAACCCGACGAACTCGATGCGCTCGTGGCGACCATGCGCCCGATTCTCGACCCCGAGATCGTACTGTTCGCCGAACTCGACGGCGAGGTCGTCGGCTTCGTCATGGGCATTCCCGATGTGAACAGGGCAGCCCTGGGGGCGGTGCGCTCACGGTTCGGCATCGTGCGCGATCTCCACACGATCGCACGGTGGCGTGGGCCCGGCGGACGCCGACATCGCACTCACGTGCGGCTGGACATGATGTTCGTGGACCCGAGCTGCCCCGACAAGGGCACCTCGGCACTGCTGATCTTCGAGCTGTTCCAGCGCATCCACGACCGCGGGTACGACTCCATCGAAGCCGCACCGGTACTCGCCGACGGCGGCTGGTTCCGCTCGGTGCGGGCGTCCTACCCGGTGGATCCGAGCAGGACGTACCGCATCTTCTCGCGTGAGATCGGGTGAGCCGGCTCTAGACGGTGAAGCCGAGCGCGCGCAACTGCTCGCGGCCGTCGTCGGTGATCTTGTCCGGTCCCCACGGCGGCATCCAGACCCAGTTGATCTTCAGGTCCTCGGCGAGACCACTGCGCACCAGCGCGGTGCGGCTCTGGTCCTCGATCACGTCGGTCAACGGGCACGCCGCAGACGTCAGTGTCATGTCGAGAGTGACCACGGCCTCGTCGTCGATGGTGATTCCGTAGACCAGTCCGAGGTCGACGACGTTGATGCCGAGCTCGGGGTCGACGACGTCACGCATGGCCTCCTCGAGGTCCTCGATGACGGAATCGGGCGCCACTGCGCCGTTGTCGGTATCGGTCATGATCGTCCTCCACTGTTCGCGTGCTCGTCCTGCGTCTCCACAGTACGAACAACGGCGTCCTTGAATGCCATCCATCCGAGCAGCGCGCACTTCACGCGTGCCGGGTACTTCGCCACACCCGCGAAGGCGATGCCGTCGCCGATGACGTCCTCGTCACCCTCGACGGTGCCGCGGCTGCCGACCATCGCCGAGAAGGCGTCCACCGTGAGGAGCGCGTCCTCGACGGAGAGTCCGACGACCTGGTCGGTCAGGACCGAGGTGGCCGCCTGACTGATGGAGCACCCCTGCCCGTCGTAGGACACGTCGGCCACGACACCGTCGGCGACGTTCACGCGCAACGTGACCTCGTCACCGCAGGTGGGGTTGACGTGGTGCACCTCGGCGCCGAACGGCTCGCGGAGCCCGCGACCGTGCGGGTGCTTGTAGTGATCGAGGATCACTTCCTGGTACATCTGTTCCATTCTCACGCGGCACCGCCGACGCCGAAGAACGTCTGTGCCGTGCGGATCGCGTCGCGCAGCGCGTGCACTTCCTCCACCGTGTTGTAGACGGCGAACGAGGCACGGGCCGTCGCGGCCACGCCGAAACGACGGTGCAGCGGCCACGCGCAGTGGTGACCGACGCGGATGGCGACACCCTCGTCGTCGAGGATCTGTCCCAGATCGTGCGCGTGGATGCCGTCGACGACGAACGACACGGCTCCCCCGCGATCCTGCGTGTCCGTCGGCCCGATGATGCGGAGCCCGTCGATGGTGGCGAGCTCCGACAGTGCGGCAGCCGTGAGCGTCTGTTCGTGCGCGGCGACGGCGTCCATCCCCAGCGCGTTCAGGTACTGCACGGCCGCACCCAGGCCGACGACCTGCGACGTCATGGGCACACCGGCCTCGAACCGCTGCGGGGGCGGTGCGTAGGTGGTCTGCTCCATCGTCACGGTCTCGATCATCGACCCACCGGTGATGAAGGGAGGCATCGCGGCCAGGAGCGCCGCCTTGCCGTACAGGACACCGACTCCGGACGGTCCGAGCATCTTGTGCCCGGAGAACGCCGCGAAGTCGACGTCGAGCGCGGAGACGTCGACCGGCATGTGCGGCACCGACTGGCACGCGTCGAGGACGACCAGTGCGTCGACCGCACGTGCACGGCGGACGAGTTCCTCGGTGGGAGCCACCGCGCCCGTCACGTTGGACTGATGAGTGAACGCGACCACGCGCGTGCGGTCGGTGAGCTCGAGCGAGTCGAGATCGATCCGGCCGTCGTCGGTGACCCCGTACCACCGGAGCGTCGCACCGGTGCGACGCGAGAGCTCCTGCCACGGAACAAGATTGGCGTGGTGCTCGAGCTCGGTGATGACGATCTCGTCACCGGGACGCAACGAGCGCGCGAAGCGGTCGTCGCCGAGGACGTGCGTCACGAGGTTGAGCGACTCGGTGGCGTTCTTGGTGAACACGATCTCGTCCGCGCGGGCACCCACGAAGGCCGCGATGCCGGCGCGGGCGCCCTCGTAGGCGTCCGTGGCCTCCTCGGCCAGCTGGTGCGCCCCGCGGTGCACGGCCGCGTTGCAGGTGGTGAGGAAGTGCCGCTCGGCGTCGAGCACCTGCACCGGACGTTGAGACGTCGCGCCCGAGTCGAGGTACACCAGTGGCTTGTCGTCGCGCACGGTACGACCGAGGATCGGGAAGTCCTCCCGAAGCCTCGCGACGTCCAGGGTGCCGACCGACGCGACGGCCGTCATGCGCCCGCGGTGGTCTTCGTGAAGCGCTCGTATCCGTTGGCCTCGAGCTCGTCGGCCAGCTCCGGTCCACCGGACTCGACGATGCGGCCCGCGGAGAACACGTGCACGTGATCGGGCGTGATGTAGCGCAGGATGCGGGTGTAGTGCGTGATCAGGAGAATGCCGCCGTTCTCCCGTTCCTTGTAGCGGTTGACACCCTCCGACACGACGCGCAGAGCGTCGACGTCGAGGCCCGAGTCGGTCTCGTCGAGGATGGCGATCTTCGGCTTGAGCAGGCCCAGCTGCAGGATCTCGTGGCGCTTCTTCTCGCCACCGGAGAAACCTTCGTTGACGCTGCGCTCGGCGAAGGCCGGATCGATGTCGAGCTCGGTCATCGCCTCCTTGGCCTCCTTCACCCAGTGCCGCAGCTTCGGGGCCTCGCCTCGCACGGCAGTGGCCGCGGTGCGGAGGAAGTTGGACATGGACACACCGGGGACCTCGACGGGGTACTGCATCGCGAGGAACAGGCCGGCGCGAGCGCGCTCGTCCACGGACATCTCCTGGACGTCCTCACCGTCGAGCAGGATGGTGCCCGAGGTGACGCGGTACTTGGGATGGCCGGCGATCGCGTAGGACAGCGTCGACTTGCCCGAGCCGTTGGGGCCCATGATGGCGTGCGTCTCGCCCGACGAGACCGTCAGATCGACGCCCTTCAGGATCTCGATCGGCTGCGCGGCATCGTCGGTGTTCGCGACGTCGACGTGCAGATCGCGGATTTCGAGAGTGGACATGATGTTCCTTGCCTGTCTGTGAATCGGGAGAAGGTGGTCGCGCGAGGGGTCAGACTCCGGTGATGGCGAGTTCCGCCTCGACCGCGTCGGAGAGACGCTCGCGGATCGACGCCACCGGGATCTTCGCGATGATGTCGTGGAAGAAACCGCGCACGACGAGCTTGCGTGCCTGGTCCTCCGGGATGCCGCGGGCACGGAGGTAGAACAGCTGCTCGTCGTCGAAGCGACCCGTCGCACTCGCGTGACCGGCCCCGACGATCTCGCCGGTCTCGATCTCGAGGTTCGGCACGGAGTCCGCACGCGCGCCGTCGGTGAGAATCAGGTTGCGGTTGAGCTCGAACGTGTCCGTGCCCTCCGCCTTCGCACCGATGACGACGTCGCCGACCCACACGGTGTGGGTGTCGGGCTTCTTCGACGCCGGGTCGCCCTGCAGGGCACCCTTGTAGACCACGTTGGACTTGCAGTGCGGCGCGGTGTGGTTGACCAGCAGGCGCTGCTCGAGATGCTGACCGTCGTCCGCGAAGTACAGGCCCAAGAGCTCGGCATCGCCGCCCGGACCGGTGAAGTTCACCGTCGGGGTCAGGCGCACCAGATCGCCGCCAAGGCTGACCGACACGTAGCGCAGGACGCTGTCGCGGCCCACCTTCGCGTGATGCGACGCGACGTGCACCGCGTCGTCGTCCCACTCCTGCAGAGCCACGACCGTGAGGTGCGCGCTGTCCGCGACGACGAACTCGACGTTCTCGGCGTACGTTCCGCTGCCGCGCTGCTCGAGTACGACGGTCGCCTTCGCGAACGCCTCGACGCGGATCTGGACGTGGCCGTAGGCGACGGCGTCCGCTCCGGGACCGTCGACCGTGACGATCAGCGGATCCGCGAGCTCGGCCTCGGAGGCCACCGTGACGACGGTGGCCGAGTCGAAGGACGAGTACGCCTGTGCGGCGACGCGATCGGCCGGCGCACCCGCGGTGCCGAGCCGCACGTCGTCACGACCGACGGTCTCGACGCGCACGGACTCGGGCGCGTCGGTGACCGTCACGGTCGCGGAGCCCGTGGCCACGGCGGTGCCGTCGTGGAGACCACGCAGGCGCCGCAGCGGTGTGAAGCGCCAGATCTCGTCGCGGCCGGACGGCACCTCGAACGCGGCGACGTCGTAGGACGAGAACTGCGCGCCCTTGTTCGCGACGATCGCGCGCTTGTTCTCGGTGGCGGGGTTCTCGCCGGTGACGGCAGCCTTCACCCCGGTGTCGGTGTGGGGCAGGGTCATCCGACCGATCCCTCCATCTGCAGCTCGATCAGGCGGTTGAGCTCGAGGGCGTACTCCATCGGGAGTTCCTTCGCGATGGGCTCGACGAACCCACGCACCACCATGGCCATGGCCTCGTCCTCGGTCATGCCGCGGCTCATCAGGTAGAACAGCTGATCGTCGCTGACCTTCGAGACGGTGGCCTCGTGGCCCATCGTCACGTCGTCCTCGCGGATGTCGACGTACGGGTAGGTGTCGCTGCGGCTGATCTGATCGACCAGCAGTGCATCGCACTTGACGGTCGACTTCGACCCGTGCGCACCCTTGTTGATCTGGATCAGGCCGCGGTAGGACGCCCGGCCGCCGCCGCGAGCGACGGACTTGCTCACGATGTTGGACGACGTGTTCGGCGCGAGGTGGAGCATCTTCGAGCCGGTGTCCTGGTGCTGGCCCTCACCGGCGAACGCCACCGACAGAACTTCGCCCTTGGCGTGCTCACCGGTCATCCACACGGCCGGGTACTTCATCGTGACCTTCGAGCCGATGTTGCCGTCGATCCACTCCATCGTCGCGCCGGCCTCGGCCTTGGCGCGCTTGGTGACGAGGTTGTAGACGTTGTTCGACCAGTTCTGGATGGTGGTGTAGCGGCACCGACCACCCTTCTTGACGATGATCTCGACGACTGCCGAGTGCAGCGAGTCGGACTTGTAGATGGGCGCGGTGCATCCCTCGACGTAGTGCACGTAGGCACCCTCGTCGACGATGATGAGCGTCCGCTCGAACTGGCCCATGTTCTCGGTGTTGATGCGGAAGTACGCCTGCAGCGGGATGTCCACGTGGACGCCCGGCGGCACGTAGATGAAGGACCCACCGGACCACACCGCGGTGTTCAGCGCGGAGAACTTGTTGTCACCGGCCGGGATCACCGAACCGAAGTACTCCTGGAACAGCTCCGGGTGCTCACGCAGACCCGAGTCGGTGTCCAGGAAGATGACGCCCTGCTCCTCGAGATCCTCACGGATCGAGTGGTAGACGACCTCGGACTCGTACTGAGCGGCGACACCCGACACGAGGCGCTGCTTCTCCGCCTCCGGGATGCCGAGACGGTCGTACGTGTTCTTGATGTCGGCGGGCAGATCGTCCCACGTGGCGGCCTGCTTCTCGCTGGACCGCACGAAGTACTTGATGTTGTCGAAGTCGATGCCGTCAAGGTTCGATCCCCAGTTCGGCATGGGCTTGCGCTCGAACGTGCGCAGCGCCTTCAGGCGCGCCTCGAGCATCCACTCGGGCTCGCTCTTCTTGTCGGAGATGTCGCGGACGACCGCATCGCTGATGCCGCGCTTGGCGCTCGCACCGGCGACGTCGGAGTCGGACCAGCCGTATCCGTAGGTCCCGAGAGACGCGATGGTCTCGTCCTGCGTGAGTGTCGCGGGCACCGTGGGGGTCACCTGGTCTGGTGTGACGGTCATGCGGGCTCCTTCCGGAGACGATCGAGCGGGCTGTTCGGGCTGGAGCTGGTGGTACGGGCCGAATCGAGAGCTGTTCGGTCGGGGTGGACCGTGCCGCTGTCGGCAGCATCACTCGGTGCAACGCCGACATCGTCGTCGGTATTGCCTGATTCGGGAGTCGAGAGTGTGCGAAGGGGCACATGGGTGGTGCACGCGCAGTCACCGTTGGCGATGGTGGCGAGACGCTGTACGTGCGTTCCGAGCAGGTCGGCGAACGCCTCGCGCTCGGCGGTGCACAGCTCGGGGAACTCGGCCGCGACGTGCGACACCGGGCAGTGGTGCTGGCAGATCTGCACCCCGTTGCCGACCGGGCGGGTGGAGGCGGCGAAGCCCGACTCGGTGAGCGCCTCGGCAATGGCGTCGGCCGTCTCGGAGACGGACTGCTGCGAGGACGTGTCGGCCGGCTCGACGTCGCCGACGATCGACTGGATGCGTCGGCGGGCGAACGTGCGCACCGCGTCGTCGCCGCCGATCTCCCGCAGGTGCCGCATGGCCGCACCGGCGAGATCGTCGTACGAGTGGCCGAGTCGAGAGCGTCCGTGCGCGGTCAGGGAGAACAGCTTCGCGGGGCGACCGCGGGTACGCGCGCCGGGACGCGAGGTCATCGTGACGCGCGCGTCGCCCGCGTCGATGAGAGCATCGAGGTGGCGGCGCACGCCGGCGGCGCTGATGCCGAGACGGGACCCGACCTCGGTGGCACTGATCGGACCCTCCTCGAGCAGGAGCGTCACGACGGACGACCGCGTGCGGCCCTCCGACGTTGCCGAACCCGACGTTGCCGAACCGGACGTCGCCGAATTCGGGGTGACGGTGACCGACGCGACGTCGGCGCGGGCGCTGATGCGCTCGCCGGAACGTTCGGTAGTCGTTTTCACAACACCAGTGTGACCGAATTACCGGAGAGGTTCCAGCAAGGGCACCCTGGGTAGCAGGACCGATGCTGCGGCGACGTTCGTGATCGGCGCCGGTGTCGATACGCTCCGTTCTGTGCCCGCACCTGCCGACGACCCCGTGCCCACCGCGCCGGTGACACCGACCGACGCCTCGGCGTCCCCCGCGGGCGGCACCGACGACGTGGTCACGGCGGGCGCGACGGAGCCGACCCGACCCGGTACGGCCGCCAGGATGCGGGCGACGGCACGTGCAGCGACGCGTCGGGTGCTGGGGCTCGAGGGGTCCCCGCGCAGCGATCGCGTCGCGTTTCTGCACGACAACGAGCCCGAGCGCCCCGAACTGAACGCCGCCGAGGTGCGCGATCTCACACGGATCCGCCGCTTCGGTGCCATCGGCGCCGCGATGATGGCCCTCGGTGCACTGGGCGCCGGCGCGCAACCGGTTCTCCAGAACCCGGTGCAGGGCGTCCGCGTGCTCGGACTCTTCGCTCGCGCGCTCCCCGCCGCACTCACCGTCACGATGATCGGCACCGCCGTCGTGGTGCTCGCGTGGCTGCTCCTCGGCCGCCTCGCCGTGGGATCCTTCGGCGCGCACTCGTCGCCGCGCCGGATGTCTCGCTCCCAGCTGGACCGCACGCTCGCGCTGTGGATCGTGCCGCTGTGTGTCGCGCCACCGATGTTCAGCAAGGACGTCTACTCGTACCTGGCGCAGAGCGAGATCACGGCCCGCGGACTCGATCCGTACGCCATCGGTCCGCAGGCGGCACTCGGCGTCGACCATGTACTCACCCGCACCGTGCCGAACATCTGGCGCGACACCCCGGCGCCCTACGGACCGTTCTTCCTGTGGATCGGTCGGGGCATCACCGCGCTCACCGGTGACGACATCGTCGCCGGAATCTTCCTGCATCGCATCGTCGCGCTCGTCGGGGTCGCGCTCATCGTGTGGGCACTCCCCCGCCTCGCCGCCCGGTGCGGAGTGTCCAGCGTGGCGGCGCTGTGGCTCGGTGCCGCAAATCCGCTCCTGCTCTTCCACCTCGTCGCCGGAATCCACAACGAGGCCGCGATGCTGGGCCTGATGCTCGCGGGGCTCGAACTCTCGTTCCGCGCAGTCGAGTCCGCGGCACCACTGCGGGGACGTACGGGTGTGCTGCTGCTCGCGGGTGCGGCGGTCATCGCCCTGTCCGCGACGATCAAGATCCCGTCGGTGCTCGCGCTCGGATTCGTGGGCATGGCGTTGGCGCGTCGATGGGGTGGTCGGCCCCGCGACGTCGCGGCCGCCGCCGCACTGCTCGGCGCGGTGACGGTCGCCGTGATCCTCGGTGTCAGCGTCGCGAGCGGGCTCGGATTCGGTTGGTTGGACACCCTGGGCACGGCCAACGCCGTGCGCAGCTGGATGTCGTTGCCCACACTGCTCGGCCTCGCCACGGGAGGCGCCGGCGTCCTCCTGGGCATCGGCGACCACACCACGGCCGTGCTGTCCCTCACCCGCCCGATCGCCTCCCTGGTGGCCGCGCTGATCATCATGCGGATGCTCGTGTCGGTCCTGCTGGGCCGGCTCCACCCCATCGGCGCCCTCGGCGTGTCGCTCGGAGCACTGGTGCTGCTCTTCCCCGTCGTCCAGCCCTGGTACCTGCTGTGGGCCGTGACCCCGCTGGCCGCCTGGGCCACCCGACCGGCGTTCCGGGTGCCGGTGATCGTCTTCTCCGCGTTCGTGTCGCTGATCGTCATGCCGACCGGCGGTGAGGTCCAGCCCTTCGTCATCGTCCAGGCGGCGGTGGCGACCGTCCTGACGATCGCCGTGCTGTACGCCACGACGAGGCGACTGCTGCCCTGGCGGGCACGCGACGGGGCGGCGGCGCCGGACCGTCCTTCGGACGCCTACGCTGGATCATCGTGACCGCCCGACCTGTCCCTCCGCCCACGGCGTCCGATGCCGGGACGCCGACGGACTCTCCGGCGGTGTCGCTCCGCGGTGTGGTCAAGCACTTCGGTGACGTCGCGGCCGTCGACGGACTCGACATCGAGCTGCAGCGCGGCCGGGTGCTCGCACTCCTCGGTCCCAACGGGGCCGGCAAGACCACCACCGTCGAGATGTGCGAGGGCTTCCACACGCCCGACTCCGGTGAGGTTCGCGTCCTGGGGCTCGATCCCATCGCCGACTCCGACCGTCTCAAGCCGCGGATCGGTGTGATGCTGCAGGGCGGCGGCGCCTACCCCGGCTCGCGTGCCGGCGAGATGCTCGACCTCGTCGCCGCGTATTCGGCCGACCCGCTCGATCCCGCCTGGCTCCTCGGACAGTTGGGGCTCACCGATGCGGTCCGCACGCCGTACCGGCGACTCTCCGGCGGTCAGCAACAGCGCCTCTCGCTGGCCTGCGCGCTGGTCGGCCGGCCCGAGCTGGTGTTCCTCGACGAGCCGACCGCCGGGCTCGACGCGCAGGCGCGGCTCCTCGTGTGGGACCTCATCGAGGCACTGCGGCGCGACGGCGTGAGCATTCTGCTGACCACCCACCTCATGGACGAGGCAGAGCACCTCGCGGACGACCTCGTGATCATCGACCACGGTCAGGTCGTGGCCTCCGGTACGCCCACCGAGCTCACGCGACGGGGCGCCGAGGGCCAGTTGCGCTTCTCCGCGCCGTCCGGCCTCGATCTGTCGTTGCTGCAGATGGTGCTGCCCGAGGGGTTCGATCCGGTCGAGAGTTCCCCGGGCTCGTATCTGCTCGAGGGGACCATCGACCCCCAGGTGCTCGCGACGGTGACCTCGTGGTGTGCTCGACTGAACGTGCTGGCCACCGATCTCCGTGTGGAACAGCGCAGCCTCGAGGACGTCTTCCTCGACCTCACGGGGCGGGAACTGAGAGGGTGAGCGTGACATCACGGTCCGAACGTGCGTCCGACCGATTCGCACCGGGGACGTTCACACCGGATCCCCGGCCCGCGCCGCGACGCCGCATGCTGCTGGCACAGAGCCGCCTCGAACTGCTTCTGCTGCTGCGCAACGGGGAGCAGCTGCTGCTGACGATGTTCATCCCGGTGACCTTGCTCATCGGGCTCACGCTCCTGCCGTTCGGCGACTTCGGCACCGAGCGCGTCGGCACCGTCGTGCCCGCCGTGATGACCGTCGCGGTGATGTCGACCGCGTTCACTGGTCAGGCCATAGCCGTCGGCTTCGACCGGCGCTACGGCGCCCTCAAGAGACTCGGCGCCACCGCCCTGCCGAAGTGGGGCGCGATCGCCGGGAAGTCGATCGCCGTCCTCCTCGTGGTCGTGCTGCAGTCGGTGCTGCTCGGTGCCATCGGCCTCGCCCTCGGGTGGCGTCCGACCCCCGGCGGACTCGTGCTGGGCGCGCTGGTCATCGCTCTGGGCACCGTCACCTTCGCCACGATGGGCCTCCTGCTCGGCGGGACGCTGCGGGCCGAGATCGTGCTCGCCCTCGCCAACATCGCGTGGTTCGTGATGCTCGGCATCGGCAGCGTGGTGTTCGCGAACGAGGCACTCCCCGGTGGCGTCCGCATGATCGCGCGGCTGATCCCGTCCGGCGCGATGGCGGAGACGCTGGAGCAGGCCGTCGTCGGGCGAGCCGATCTGTTCGGCATCCTGGTCCTCGTCGTGTGGGCAGCGGTCTGCGGCTTCTGGGCGACCCGCAAGTTCTCGTTCACCTGACACCGGTGCCGCAGGCCGACCACCCGGTGCCGCAGGCCAACTACGCAGCGTAGGAGATGCCGTCTACCATCGACGTGTGCTCTCCCGTGCGTACTTCTCCGTGGTCGACCGCCTCCCGGTCCCCTCCGTTCGCGTCCAGCGGATCATCGCGTTCGTCGTGATCCTGACGCAGGGCGGTATCTCGGTGACGGGCGCCGTGGTCCGGGTGACGGGCTCCGGGCTCGGGTGCCCCACGTGGCCGCAGTGCTTCCCCGGCAGTTTCACGCCCGTCGGCGTGTCCGAGGTGCCCGTCCTGCACCAGGCGGTCGAATTCGGCAACCGCATGCTCACCTTCGCCGTGGTTCTCACCGCCGCCGCCATCGTCCTGGCGGTGACGCGGGCTCGGCGACGCCGCGAGGTGGTCGTCTATGCGTGGCTCATGCCCGCGGGCACGGTGCTGCAGGCCGGCGTCGGCGGCATCACGGTGCTCACCGGGCTGCTGTGGTGGACCGTGGCCGTGCACCTCGTCATCTCGATGCTGATGGTCTGGCTCGCGACGCTGCTGTTCCACAAGATCGGGGAGAAGGACGAAGGCGTCTCGGTCCCCGCCGTGCCCGCGCCGCTGCGGTGGCTGACCGTGCTGTCCGCGGTCCTGCTCGCCGGAGTTCTGGTGGCGGGCACCATGGTCACCGGCGCGGGACCGCATGCCGGTGACGCGGACGTGGCCCGGCTCGAGGTGGAGATCGTCACCCTCGTGCATCTGCACGCCGAACTGCTGGTGGGATACCTGGCGCTGTTGGTGGGGCTCACGTTCGCGGTCTACGCCGTCAGTCCGTCCGGAGCCTCGGCCATCAAGAAGCGCCTGCAGGTGGTCATCGCGATCGTCGTCGCCCAGGCGTCCGTCGGCATCGTCCAGTACTTCACCGATGTCCCCGCGGCCCTCGTCGCCGTCCACGTCGCCGGTGCTGCCGCGGCCACGGCGGCCACGGCCGCTCTCTGGGTGTCCCTGCGCGAGCGGGAGACCGTGCCGGCAGCCGAGGACACCGACGTGACCTCGCCGCGGCTGGCCCGCGCGGACTGAGCCGGACGCGGTCAGAGACCGTTGCGCGCCTTCGGGAAACGCGACTGACGAGCCACCCATCCCGCCATCTGCGCGAAGTGGCCCTTGCGCGGGGTGACGATGCTCGTCAGCTCGCGGTCCCAGTCACCGAGGGTCACGGAGTCGAGCGAGTCCACCACTGCGTGCGCGACGCGGAGATTGCCGGCGACCCGGTCCCCCAGGATCCCGTCGGCACCGACCAGCGTCATGCGGACACCGGCGCGGCCGAGCGGCTGCAGCACCACCGTCGCGGACCCGCCGTGCGCTGCGACGAACGACTCGATCGAGGACACCAGGTTCGACGGCGGGGCCGCCGTCTCGGTGCTCTGCCCGGAGTCACCCTTGGGTGCGTTCTCGATGCTCTCGGTGCTCATGGTCGTGAGAATACCCGGTGCGTCTCGCGCGGCCTACTGGCCGGTAACGCCGCGGCGGGTCGGTCCTGCCCCCGCTGCCGCGCGCACAGTGGCAGACTTTTCCCATGCGCGCTGTACTCGTGACCCGAACCGGCGGACCCGACGTCCTCGACGTGACCGAGGTCCCCGATCCGGTGGCCGGCCCGGCCGATCTGCTGGTGCGGGTCCAGGCCTCCGGAATCAACTACATCGACACGTACTTCCGTAGCGGGTCCTACCCGCGGGAGCTGCCGTACGTCCCGGGCGACGAGGGCACCGGCGTCGTCGAGCAGGTGGGCTCGGAGGTGTCCGAGTTCTCGGTCGGCGATCGCGTCGCCTGGGCCGCGGCGCCCGGGAGCTACGCCGAACTCGTGCGGGTCCCGGCAGCCTCGGCCATCGCGGTGCCGACGGGTGTGGATCCCCCACAGGCAGCGTCCGTGCTGCTCCAGGGCATGACGGCACACTATCTGATCGAGTCGACGTACCCCGTGCAGTCCGGCGACGTGGTGTTGGTGCACGCCGGCGCGGGCGGAGTCGGGCTGATCCTCACGCAGCTCGTCACGGCGAAGGGCGCGTCGGTGATCACCACCGTGTCCACCGACGAGAAGGAGGCGTTGTCACGCGAGGCAGGCGCGGCTCACGTTCTCCGTTACGACGACGACATCCCGGCACGCGTGCGCGACATCACCGACGGTGTCGGCGTCGCGGCGGTGTACGACGGCGTCGGTGCCTCGACGTTCGACTCGAGTCTCGAGAGCGTGCGCATCCGCGGGACCGTGGCCCTGTTCGGTGCCGCGAGCGGGCCGGTACCGCCGGTGGACCCACAGCGCCTCAACAAGGCCGGCTCGGTGTTCCTGACCCGTCCCACTCTCGCGCACCATATCCGCGACCGGGCAGAGCTGGAATGGCGCGGCGGCGACGTGGTGCGCGCGCTGGCGGACGGAACCCTGACGGTCAGAGTCGAGCATCGCTATCCGCTCGAGCAGGCCCGGCAGGCGCACACCGACCTCGAGAGCCGGAAGACGGCGGGATCGATCGTGCTGGAGCCTTGACTCGGAGCGGGTGTCAGGAGAAGAAGTCGGAGACCGTGGACATTCCGAGCACGGAATCGACGGCGAGACCGATGAACACCACCGCGAGGTAGTTGTTCGACTGCAGGAACAGGCGCAGCGGCTTCACGGCCTCACCGCGTCGCACGCCGGAGTACAGCTGATGCGCCATGAGCAGGAACCAGGCACCCGCCGCCAAGGCGACCGCGGCGTAGACGACACCGGCCGCCGGGATCAGCGCAGCCGTGGCCGCGACCGTGGCCCACGTGTAGAGGACGATCTGCCGGGTGACGACCTGCTCGGTGGCGACGACGGGCAGCATGGGCACGCCAGCCGCCTTGTAGTCGTCCTTGTACCGCATGGCCAGGGCCCACGTGTGGGGCGGAGTCCAGAAGAAGATGACGAGGAACAGGACGATCGCCTGCCACCCGATGGTCCCGGTCACGGCGGACCATCCGACGAGTGCGGGCATGCATCCCGCGGCACCGCCCCAAACCACGTTCTGCGAGGTCCGGCGCTTGAGCACCATCGTGTAGACGAGGACGTAGAACAGAATCGTCGCGACGACCAGGATTCCGCTGAGGAGATTCGCCGCCCACCAGAGCCAGAGGAAGGATCCGACTCCGAGGAGCGCGCCGAAGACGAAGGCGTGCGACGTCGGCACGGCCTCGCGGGCCAGTGGCCGCCGCGCCGTGCGCTTCATGACCTTGTCGATGTCCGCGTCGACCACGCAGTTGAGGGTGTTGGCGCTGGCAGCACCCATCCACCCGCCGAACAGCGTGGCGAACAGGAGCGGGAGGTTCACCGTGCCGCGGTCCGCGAGAAGCATCGTGGGGATCGTCGCGACCAGGAGGAGCTCGATCACGCGCGGCTTCGTCAGCGCTATGTAGGCGGCGGGCTTGGCCGTCAGCCGGCCGAGTCGCGACGTGGGAGCGGTCGACACGTCCCGGGTCGGACTGTCGGTGAACCCGTGTCCGCTCGGGCTCTGCCGCATACCCACTCGAATCTCCCTCTCGCACCGTCCGCTCCACCACCCGGCCCAGTTACCGAGCGGAATGGTGCTACTACAAGCGATGGTAGACGCCGCCTGTGTCATCACCCCAATCGGCGGGTAGTCGGATGGTGCGGGCGTCGCGTGACGGATCGGCGGCGGACCACCCGCCACGGAACCAGCGAGGCGTCCCCGACGGAACTAGGCTCTACCGGTGAACCGGGTATCCCCGACCGATCCGCCGGGGAACTAGGCTCATCACGCGCGGAGCGTCGACGAGTGCGCCGCGCCCGTGCACTACTGGCCACCCCACCCCGACAGTGTCAGGAGATCTCCACCCGTGTCGATCACAGACGACATCACCGTTCTCACCAGCGCTCACCATCCGAGCGACTGGACCGATCTGGACACACGGGCGGTGGACACTGTGCGTGTTCTCGCTGCCGACGCGGTGCAGAAGGTCGGCAACGGCCACCCCGGAACCGCCATGAGCCTCGCTCCCCTGGCGTACTCGCTCTTCCAGCGCACGATGCGCCACGATCCCACGGACACCACGTGGATCGGCCGCGATCGCTTCGTGCTCTCGTGCGGCCACTCGAGCCTCACGCTGTACATCCAGCTCTACCTGGGCGGCTTCGGCCTCGAGCTCGCCGATCTCGAAGCGCTGCGCACGTTCAAGTCGAAGACCCCCGGCCACCCGGAGTTCCGCCACACCAAGGGCGTCGAGATCACCACCGGCCCGCTCGGTCAGGGCCTGGCCTCGGCCGTCGGCATGGCCATGGCGTCGCGCCGTGAGCGTGGACTCTTCGATCCCGAGCCCGCGTGGGGCGACAGCCCGTTCGACCACTACATCTACGTCATCGCGTCCGACGGCGACATCGAGGAGGGCATCACCTCCGAGGCGTCCTCGCTCGCCGGCACACAGCAGCTCGGCAACCTGATCCTGTTCTACGACGACAACAAGATCTCCATCGAGCACTCCACCGACATCGCGCTGTCCGAGGACACCGCCAAGCGCTACGAGGCGTACGGCTGGCACGTGCAGGTCGTCGAGGGCGGCGAGAACGTCACCGCCATCGAGGAGGCGGTCGAGGCGGCCAAGGCCGTCACCGACAAGCCCTCGATCATCGTGCTGCGCACCATCATCGGCTTCCCGGCCCCCACGATGATGAACACCGGCGCCGTCCACGGTGCCGCTCTGGGTGACGACGAGGTCGCCGCCGTGAAGAAGGCGCTCGGCTTCGATCCCGAGAAGACGTTCGAGGTCACCGACGAGGTCATCGAGCACACCCGCGGTCTGCAGGCGCGTGGCCGCGCGGCGCACGAGGCGTGGAGCAAGGACTTCGACGCGTGGAGCGAGCGCGAACCCGACCGTCGCCGCCTGCTGGACCGTCTGACCGAGGGCACGCTGCCCGACGGTTGGACCGACGTCCTCCCCACCTGGGAGCCGGGCGGCAAGGCCATCGCGACGCGCGCCGCGTCCGGTGAGGTCCTCAGTGCTGTCGCCCCGGTCCTGCCGGAGCTGTGGGGCGGCTCCGCCGACCTCGCCGGCAGCAACAACACCACCATGAAGGGCGCCAAGTCCTTCGGCCCGACGTCGATCTCCACCGACGACTGGGACGCCGAGCCCTACGGCCGCACGCTGCACTTCGGTATCCGCGAGCACGCGATGGGCGCGATCCTGTCCGGCATCGTCATGCACGGACCGACGCGTGCGTACGGCGGCACCTTCATGCAGTTCAGTGACTACATGCGCCCCGCGGTGCGCCTCGCGTCGCTGATGGACATCGATCCCATCTACGTCTGGACCCACGACTCCGTCGGTCTCGGCGAGGACGGCCCGACGCACCAGCCTGTCGAGCACCTCGCGGCACTGCGCGCGATCCCGAACCTCTCGGTCGTGCGCCCCGGCGACGCGAACGAGACCGCCCACGCCTGGCGCGCGGTGCTCGCGCGCTCGTCGAGCAGCGGCCCCGTCGGCCTCGCGCTCACCCGTCAGGGCATCCCGATTCTCGACGGCACCAGCTACGAGGGTGTCTCCAAGGGCGGGTACGTCCTGGTCGAGTCGTCCAAGGCCGCACCCGACGTGATCATCGTCGCGACCGGTTCCGAGGTGCAGTACGCCGTGGAGGCGCAGAAGCTCCTCGAGGCACAGGACATCGCGGCGCGCGTCGTTTCGATGCCGTGTGTCGAGTGGTTCGAGAGCCAGGACCAGAACTACCGCGACCAGGTCCTTCCGCCCACCGTGAAGGCCCGTGTCTCGATCGAGGCCGGCATCGCGATGCCCTGGTACAAGATCGTCGGCGGCTACGGCGAGATCATCTCGCTCGAGCACTTCGGCGAGTCCGCGGACGCGGCCACGCTCTTCCGCGAGTACGGCTTCACGGCCGAGGCCGTCGTGGCCGCAGCTCAGCGCTCCATCACCAACGTGAAGGGATGACAGCATGACTCAGAACCAGAATCTCGCAGACCTGTCCGCCGCCGGAGTGTCGGTCTGGCTGGACGACCTCTCCCGTGACCGGATCTCCTCGGGCAACCTGAAGGACCTGATCGACTCCAAGTCGGTCGTCGGCGTCACCACGAACCCGTCGATCTTCCAGGCCGCCCTGTCGAAGGGCACCTCGTACGACGAGCAGGTGAACGAACTCGCCGCCCGCGGCGCCGACGTCGACTCCGTCATCCGCACGGTCACCACCGACGACGTGCGCAACGCGTGCGACGTGCTCGCACCGGTGTACGAGGCGACCAACGGAGTCGACGGACGGGTGTCCATCGAGGTCGATCCCCGCCTGGCCCACGACACCGACAAGACGGTCGCGCAGGCCGTCGAGCTGTGGAAGATCGTCGACCGGCCCAACGTGCTGATCAAGATCCCCGCCACCGAGGCCGGCATCCCCGCGATCGCCAAGGTCATCGGCGAGGGCATCAGCGTCAACGTCACGCTCATCTTCTCGGTCGAGCGCTACGAGGCCGTCATGAACGCCTACCTCGAGGGACTCGAGTCGGCGAAGGCCGCGGGCCACGATCTGTCGTCGATCCACTCGGTCGCGTCGTTCTTCGTCTCGCGGGTCGACACCGAGATCGACAAGCGTCTCGACGCCATCGGCACGCCGGAGGCGACCGACCTGAAGGGCAAGGCCGCACTGGCCAACGCACGTCTCGCGTACGTCGCCTACCAGCAGGTGTTCGAGATCGGGTCGCGCTTCCAGGGCATGCTGACCGACAACGCGCGGCCGCAGCGCCCGCTCTGGGCCTCCACCGGTGTGAAGGACCCGACCCTGCCCGACACGCTGTACGTGTCCGAGCTGGTCGCACCGAACACCGTCAACACCATGCCCGAGAAGACGATGGACGCCTTCGCCGACCACGGCGAGGTCACCGGCGACACCATCACGGGCAAGGGCCAGGAGTCGCAGGCCGTCTTCGACGCCATCAGCGCACTGGGCATCGATCTGACCGACGTCTTCCTCGTGCTCGAGAACGAGGGCGTCCAGAAGTTCGAGGCGTCGTGGGGCGAACTGCTCGACGCCACCTCCGAGCAACTCTCCGCCGCGTCGAAGAGCTGAACCGTGGCGACGGAGTCAGCCACACCCTGGGTGAATCCGCTCCGTGACAGCAGAGACAAGCGTCTCCCGAGGATCGCCGGGCCCTGCAGCCTGGTGATCTTCGGTGTCACCGGCGACCTGGCGCGCAAGAAGTTGATGCCGGCGGTGTACGACCTCGCGAACCGGGGGCTCCTGCCGCCGGGGTTCGCGCTGGTCGGGTTCGCCCGGCGTGACTGGTCGGACCAGGACTTCGGCACCATCGTGCACGACGCCGTGCGGGAGCACTCCCGGACGCCGTTCCGTGAGGACGTGTGGGAACGGTTGTCGGAAGGCATCCGCTTCGTACAGGGATCCTTCGACGATGCCGCTGCGTTCGATCAGCTCACGACGACGCTGGCGGAACTCGACGTCGAGCGTGGAACCGGTGGGAATCACGCGTTCTACCTGTCCATCCCGCCGGGCGCGTTCCCCACGGTGCTCGAACAGTTGTCGGCGTCCGGCCTCGCCACCGGACCGGAGTCCGAGGACGAGACGCCGCGGCACTGGCGTCGAGTGGTGATCGAGAAGCCCTTCGGCCACGATCTCGAGAGCGCGAAGGAGCTCAACGCGATCGTCAACCGGGTGTTCCCGGAGGATCGTGTCTTCCGCATCGACCACTACCTCGGCAAGGAGACGGTCCAGAACATCCTGGCGCTGCGCTTCGCCAACCAGCTGTTCGATCCGATCTGGAACGCTCACTATGTGGACCACGTGCAGATCACGATGGCCGAGGACATCGGCCTGGGTGGTCGAGCCGGGTACTACGACGGCATCGGCGCCGCGCGCGACGTGATCCAGAACCACCTGCTGCAGTTGCTCGCCATCACCGCGATGGAGGAGCCGGTCAGCTTCAGCCCCAGCGAGCTGCAGAGCGAGAAGATCAAGGTCCTCTCGTCGACGCGGTTGGCGGAGCCCTTCGCGCAGACCGCCGCCCGGGGGCAGTACACCTCGGGGTGGCAGGGCAGCCAGAAGGTGAAGGGGCTCAAGGAGGAGGAGGGGTTCGACGCGGAGTCGAACACCGAGACCTACGCGGCCATCACCCTCGAGGTGGACACCCGGCGGTGGGGCGGTGTCCCGTTCTACCTCCGTACCGGTAAGTCGCTCGGACGGCGCGTGACCGAGATCGCGATGATCTTCAAACGCGCACCGCATCTGCCGTTCGACGCCACGATGACCGAGGAACTGGGCCAGAACGCGCTCGTCATCCGCGTGCAGCCCGACGAGGGCGTCACGCTGCGCTTCGGATCGAAGGTGCCGGGGTCCAGCATGCAGGTGCGGGACGTCAGCATGGACTTCAGTTACGGCCAGGCCTTCACCGAGTCGTCGCCCGAGGCGTACGAGCGTCTCATCCTCGACGTGCTGCTCGGCGAGCCGTCGCTCTTCCCGGTCAATGCCGAGGTCGAGCTGTCGTGGAAGATCCTCGATCCCATTCTCGAGTACTGGGCGTCCGGAGGCGCGGCGGATCCGTACGAGGCCGGCACGTGGGGCCCCGACTCGGCCAACGAGATGATGCAGCGCACCGGACGCGAATGGAGAAGGCCGTGATCGTCGATCTGCCCGCCACCACTACCGGTGCCGTCTCGAAGAAGTTGGTGGAGCTCCGCGAATCGGGCGGCGCCGTCACGCTCGGTCGGGTGCTCACCCTGGTCGTCGTCATCCGTGATCCGGCGAAGTTCGAAGCGGCGATCGAGGCGGCCAACGAGGCCAGCCGGGAGCATCCGTGTCGCGTCATCGTGTTGGCCCGCGGCGAACGTGACGACGACGACGTGCTGGATGCGCAGATCCGCGTCGGCGGCGACGCGGGCGCGTCCGAGGTGGTCTTCCTGCGACTGCGGGGCGAGCTGTCGGAACACGAGCAGAGCGTCGTCCTGCCCTTCCTGCTGCCGGACACCCCCGTGGTGGCCTGGTGGCCGAGCGGAGCACCGGCGGTCCCGAAGGAGGACCCGGTGGGTCGGCTCGCCATCCGACGGATCACCGACGCGACCAATTCGCCCGACCCACGCGCTGCCATCTCGTCGCGCCTCGAGTCGTATGCCGAGGGCGATTCCGACCTCGCCTGGTCGCGCATCACCTATTGGCGTGCACTGCTCACGACGGCGCTCGATCAGCAGGCCGAGCCGGTGCGATCGGTGACCGTGTCGGGTCTGCGCGAGGAGCCCGCACTGGACATTCTCGCCGGGTGGTTCGCCGCCCGCCTCGACGTCCCCGTGGTGCGCAAGGTCGGCGACCTGCGTGTGGAGATGGTGCTGGCCGACAGCACCGTGTCCATCAGCAGGCCGCAGACCGGCACCACCGCCACGCTCATCCGCACCGGACAACCGGACACGTTGGTTTCGCTCGCCCGGCGCGAGACCCGCGACTGCCTCGCGGAGGAGTTGCGTCGACTCGACCGTGACGAGATCTACGAAGAGGCCCTCGCCGGCCTGACGAAGGTGACCTATGAGTGAGACACGACCGGAGATCCACCGTTCCGACGACACGGCGGCTCTCGCCCGCGCTGCGGCGGAGCGCTTCGTGTCGGTGGTGGTCGCCGCCCAGCGAGCACGCGGTACCGCCTCCGTCGTGCTGACCGGTGGCGGCACCGGTGTCGCGACCCTGGCTGCCGTCCGCGATCTCGGCAGCGACATCGACTGGTCCGCCGTCGACGTCTTCTTCGGTGACGAACGCTTTCTCCCCGAGGGCGACCCCGAACGCAACTACGTGCAGGCCCGCGACGCCCTGCTCGATCACGTCGGGGTCGATCCCGATCGCGTGCACGTCATGGCGCCGTCCGACTCCCCGCTGGGCGACGACGTCGAGGCCGCGGCGGTGACCTACCTGCAGTCGGTGGCAGCCTTCGCACCGGAGGACGGACCTGCCTTCGACATCCACCTGCTCGGCATGGGCCCGGACTCGCACGTCAACTCTCTCTTCGCCCACGGTGACGCGGTGCAGGAGGCGTCACGCTGGGTCGTGGCCGTGACCGACTCCCCCAAGCCGCCTCCCGTGCGCATCACGCTGACGCTCCCGGCGGTGAACAGGTCTCGGCACGTGTGGTTCCTCGTGTCGGGCGAGGGCAAGGCCGATGCCGTGGCCGCCTGTGTCGGGGGCGCGGATCCGGTCGAGCATCCGGCCGCCGGGGCACACGGCCTCGAGTCCACCGTGTGGTTCCTGGACGCGGGCTCGGCGTCCCGCCTCTGAGCGACGCGCCTCCGACGACTGTCAGGTCGGCGGCCGTCCCGGCTGATCGTCCTTGGGTCGGACGGGCGTCGAGGCCGCTGGTCGACGCCGGGGCACTCCCCTGCGCCACTCGGATCCGGTTGCGGTGCAACGGTGTTCGTTCTGCGGAATCATGACGGATGTCCTCCCGGCGTCGAATGGGTCTGTTCTGTTCGACGCCGGGAAGGTCCTCGTGGTTCCCTCTACCCGCTGTTGCGCAACGCGGTCGCGAGCCCGTTCATGGTCAGCAGGATGCCGCGCTTGACCTGTTCGCGGTCGTCTCCCGCACGGAGTTGCCTGAGCAGTTCCACCTGCAGGTGGTTCAGCGGCTCGAGGTACGGGAAGCGGTTGAACACCGACCGGGCCAGCGCCGGGTTGTCGTCGAGCAACCCGTCGTGCCCCGTGATCTTCAGGTACATCGACACGGTCTTCGCGTGCTCGGTCGAGATCATGTCGAACACGGTCTTGCGGAGCTGCTCGTCCGGAACCAGTTCGGAGTACCGGGCGGCGAGCCCCAGATCCGACTTGGCCATGACCTGCGCCATGTTGGAGAGCACCGTCCGGAAGAACGGCCACCGCCGGTACAGATCGGTCAACGTCGCCAGCTTGTCCGCGTCGCCGCCGACCCAGTCCTCGAACGCGGTACCCACTCCGTACCAGCCGGGCAACATCACCCGCGACTGACTCCACGACATCACCCACGGGATCGCCCGCAGGTCGTACACCGAGTTGGTGGGCTTCCGCGACGCCGGCCGACTGCCGATGTTGAGCTCCCCGATCTCGGCGACCGGGGTGGACATCCGGAAGTACTCGACGAATCCCGGCGTCTCGTGGACCAGCGCCCCGTACGCGGCCTGGGCGCGTGCCGCCAGATCGTCGAGCAGCGCGTAGGCCGGCTCGGCGTCGTCCCCGAGCCCCTCGACGTCGAGCAGTGTGCTCTCGATGGTCGCCGCCAACAGCGTCTCGAGGTTGCGGCGCGCCAGGCGGGGCTCCGCGTACTTCGCCGCGATGACTTCGCCCTGCTCGGTGATCCGCAGCGAGCCGGTGACCGCACCGGTGGGCTGAGCGAGGATGGCGTCGTAGCTGGGGCCACCGCCGCGGCCCACGGTGCCGCCACGGCCGTGGAACAGTCGCAGCCGGATCCCGGCGGCGCGTGCGGCCTCGACGAGGTCGAGTTCGGCACGATAGAGCGCCCAGTTCGCGGCCAGATAGCCGCCGTCCTTGTTGGAGTCGGAGTACCCCAGCATCACTTCCTGGTTGTCCCCACGGGACGTCACCAGCGCGCGGTAGACGGGGATGGACAACGTCGCGGTGAGGGTCGCCGCGCCCTGCTGGAGATCGTCGATGGTCTCGAACAACGGCACCACACCGACGGGCGAGGACGGCCCCGTCTCGGCGTCGCCGGGATCGAGGATGCCCGCCTCCTTGAGCAGCACCGCGGCCTCGAGCATGTCGCTGACCGAGGTGCACATGCTGATGATGTAGTTCGGCACCGCGCCGCCGCCGAAGGTGCGCACGGCGTCCGCGGCGGACTCGACGATCGCCAGTTCCTTGGCCGTCTGCTCGCTGAACTCCGCGCGTGGCCCGATGAGGGGACGCCGCGTCTCGAGCTCCGCGGACAGGATCGCGACGCGCTCGTCCTCGGACAGTGACGCGTAGTCCGAGTGCACACCCGCCCAGGCCAGCAACTCCGCCACGACCTGCTCGTGGATCTCGGAATTCTGCCGCATGTCGAGCCCGGACAGATGGAACCCGAAGGTCTCGAGCGCCTGCCGGAGCGTCGCGAGTCGGTCGTCGGCGATGACGCCGTTGGCCGTGCGGCGCAACGAGCGGTCCAGCAGGTCCAGATCGTCGAGCATCTCCTGCGGGGCCGCGTACGGCTCGAGTTCCGGCGAGTCGAGGGTGTTGTCCGGCACCACGTCCAGCATGCGGCGTGCCGTCGCCGACAGTCGCCCGCGGATACCGCGCACGGCCCGGCGGAAGGGCTCGTCCGCACGGAACGCCGACTCGTCCTTCGACGCGTCGGCCAGGGCCTGCAGGTCCGCGTCGACGTCGATCAGCCGAGCCGACATGGACAGCTCGTGCTCCAGACCGACGAGGTCGGCGAGATACCGGGTGAACGCGACCTGCGCGGCGCGGTTGGTCGCGCGGTGCACGATCTCCCCGGTGACGAAGGGGTTGCCGTCCCGGTCGCCGCCGATCCACGATCCGGGTCGTAGCATCGGCCGCGTCAGCAGGTCGGCATCCGGCCAGCGGCTGCGCAGCGCTGCCCGCAGTTCGGTGTTGATGCGCGGGATCACGTCGAAGAGCGACATGTCGTAGTAGCGCAGACCCACCTCGATCTCGTCCTGGATCCGCAAGCGGGACAGGCGGATCAGTGCCGTCTGCCACAGGGCAAGGATCTGCCGCTCGATCTTCGCGTCGGTCTCCGCGATCTCCGTGTCGTCCAGTTCCGTGCGCTCGCGGAAGCGCATCAGATCGGTGATGCGGCTCTGGATCTCCGACACGGTGCGACGACGCGTCTCGGTGGGATGCGCGGTGATGACCGGCGAGACCAGGGCGTCACGGAGCAGGTCCTCCACCGTGGCAGCGTCGAGGCGTGCCGCATCGAGCTTGCTGTAGGTGGAGGCGAGACTGCTGTCCTGGGGCGGCTCCCCGGCGCGCACGTGCACTGCGCGCCGACGCTCGCGATGAATGTCCTCCGCCAGGTTGGCGAGAAGCGAGAAGTGACTGAACGCCCGGATCACCGGGATGGCGCGCGTGATGTCGATGCCGTCGAAGAGCTGGGCGAGTTCGCCGCGGTCGATCTCCGACCGGCGCACGCGGAACGACTCCACCCGGGCCTGCTCGACGAGGTCGAAGATCTCCTCGCCCTCGTGGTCCCGGACGACGGAACCGAGAATACCGCCGAGGAGCCGAATGTCCTCTCGGAGAGGTTCGGTGGCGGGCAGACCTGGATCCACGACTGTCATGGGAACAGTATTGTCGGCGCACCTCCGGACCGCAGCGCGGGGCTCACGGCGGGGTCACGTCACCCGGTCAGGCGAACTTGATCTCCAGGCCGATGCCCAGGATGCAGATGAGCCAGACGACACCGGTGAAGACGGTGACACGGTCGAGGTTCTTCTCGACGACGCTGGACCCGGACAGAGACGACTGCACGCCACCACCGAACAGGCTCGACAGGCCGCCGCCCTTGCCGCGGTGCAGCAGGACGAAGACGAGCAGGCCGATGCTGGTGACCACCAGCAGGATGTCCAGGAACGTGCGCATGATGAACCATGTTACAGGCCACACGCCGCCGAACGACGAAGGGCACGTCGCGTGTGCGACATGCCCTCCGATCGGTGATGTGCGGTAGGTCAGGGAAGAGGTCCCCCGGCGGCGATGGCGCACAGGGTGGCGAACTCGTCCGCCTTCAGCGACGCACCGCCCACCAGCGCACCGTCGACGTCGGTCTGGCCGACGATCTCGCCGACGTTCTTCGAGCTGACCGATCCGCCGTACAGCACACGGACAGCCGCCGCGGTGTCGACGTCGGCGAGCGACGCCAGCTCCTGACGGATGGCGCCGCAGACCTCCTGTGCGTCCGCGGCACTGGCCACGCGGCCGGTACCGATGGCCCACACCGGCTCGTAGGCGACGACGATCTTCCCGATTTCCTCGGCACTCAGACCCGCGAGGGACCCGCGGAGCTGCTCGACGTTGAACGCCACGTGCTCGCCGGCCTCGCGCACCTCGAGACCCTCCCCGATGCAGACGATCGGCACGAGTCCGTGCTTCAGCGCGGCCTTGGTCTTGGCCAGCACCGTCTCGTCGGTCTCGCCGTGTCCGGCGCGACGCTCCGAGTGTCCGACCACGACATACGTGCACCCCAGCTTGGCCAGGAAGGCACCGCTGATGTCGCCGGTGTACGCGCCGGAGTCGTGCGGCGAGAGATCCTGCGCGCCGAACGTGAGCAGGAGCTTGTCGCCCTCGATCAACGTCTGGACACTGCGGATGTCGGTGAACGGCGGGATGACCGCGACATCGACCTTCTCGAAGTACTTCGCGGGCAACGAGAAGGCGATCTTCTGCACCAGGGCGATGGCCTCGAGGTGGTTGAGATTCATCTTCCAGTTACCGGCGATGAACGGGGTCCGTGCCATGTGTCAGCCCTCCAGTACCGACAGGCCGGGGAGCTGCTTGCCCTCGAGGTACTCGAGCGAGGCACCGCCACCGGTGGAGATGTGCGAGAAACCGGCATCCGGGAGACCCAGAGTGCGCACGGCCGCGGCGGAGTCGCCACCGCCGACGACACTGAACGCGCCCTTCGTGGTCGCCGCGATGATCGCCCGAGCGATACCTTCGGTGCCCTTCGAGAACTTCTCGAACTCGAAGACTCCGGCGGGACCGTTCCAGAAGATGGTCTTGGCGTTGCTGAGCACCGCCTCGAACCGATCCACCGAGTCCGGTCCCACGTCCAGACCCATCCAGCCGTCGGGGATCTCCGACGCCTTCACGGTCTTCGACTCGGCATCGGCGGAGAAGCTGTCGGCGACGACGACGTCCGTCGGGAGATGGATGACGTCACCGAAACGCTCGAGCAGGTCCTTGCAGGTCTCGATGCGATCTTCCTGCAGCAAGGACGTACCCACCGAATACCCCTGCGCCGCAAGGAAGGTGAAGGCCATTCCGCCGCCGATGACCAGCGTGTCGACCTTCGGCGCCAGCGCCTCGATGACACCGATCTTGTCGGACACCTTGGAGCCGCCGAGCACCACGGCGTAGGGACGCTCGGGGGTCTCGGTCAGCTTCGTCAGGACGTCGACCTCTGTCGCGACCAGCGTGCCCGCGTAGTGCGGGAGCAGCGTCGCGACGTCGTAGACCGACGCCTGCTTGCGGTGCACGACACCGAAGCCGTCGGACACGAACGCGGCGTCGTCGCCGGCCAGCGTGGCCAGTTCCTTCGCGAGCGCCAGCCGCTCGGCGTCGTCTTTGCTGGTCTCGCGCGGATCGAAGCGGATGTTCTCGAGCAGGAGGACGTCTCCGTCGGTCAGACCCTCGGCGCGAGCCTCGGCGTCCTGGCCGACGACGTCCCCGGCGAGCTGGACGTGGCGTCCCAGCAGTTCACCCAGCTTGGCGGCCACCGGTGCCAACGAGAACGTGGCGTCCGGGGTGCCGTCGGGCCGACCGAGGTGGGCGGTGACGATGAGCTTGGCACCGGCCTCGAGCAGTGTCGACAACGTCGGGAGCGACGCCTCGATGCGGCCGGCGTCCGTGATCTGCCCGTTCTCCAGCGGGACGTTGAAATCGGCGCGGACGAGCACGCCGCGACCGTCGACGCCCTCGTCGATGAGATCCTGCAGTGTCTTGACGGCCATCGGGTCAGAGCGACTTTCCGACGAGTCCGATGAGGTCGACGAGGCGGTTGGAGTAGCCCCACTCGTTGTCGTACCAGGAGACGATCTTGACCTGGTCCTCGATGACCTTGGTCAGACCCGAGTCGAAGATCGACGACGCCGGGTCGGTGACGATGTCGGAGGAGACGATCGGTGCGTCGGTGTACTTCAGGATGCCCTTCAGCGGGCCCTCGGCCGCAGCCTTCATGGCCGCGTTGATCTCCTCGACCGAGGCGGTCTTGCGCACCTGGGCGGTGAGGTCGGTGACCGAGCCCGTGGGGATCGGGACGCGCAGCGCGTAGCCGTCGAGCTTGCCGAGCAGCTGCGGGAGCACAAGGCCGATGGCCTTCGCGGCGCCGGTGCCCGTGGGCACGACGTTCAGCGCGGCGGCGCGGGCACGACGCAGGTCCGAGTGCGGACCGTCCTGCAGGTTCTGATCCTGGGTGTAGGCATGGATCGTGGTCATGAGGCCCTTGACGATGCCGAACTCGTCGTCGAGCACCTTGGCGATGGGGCCGAGGCAGTTGGTGGTGCACGAGGCGTTGGAGATGATGTTCTGGCTGCCGTCGTACTTGTCGTCGTTGACGCCCATGACGATGGTGATGTCCTCGCCCTTGGCAGGCGCGGAGATGATGACCTTCTTGGCACCGGCGTCGATGTGGCCCTGAGCCTTCGACGCGTCGGTGAAGATGCCGGTGGACTCGACGACGACGTCGACGCCCAGGTCTCCCCACGGCAGGGCGGAGGGTCCCTCGCGCAGCGAGAGAGCCTTGATCTTCCGGTCGCCGACGACGATGGTGTCGTCGCCCTCGAGCGAGACGTCGTGCGGGAGGCGGCCGAGGATGGAGTCGTACTTGAGCAGGTGAGCGAGCGTTGCGTTGTCGGTGAGGTCGTTCACCGCAACGATCTCGATGTCGGTGGTGCCGAGCGCCTTCTGCGCATCGACCGCCCGGAAGAAGTTACGTCCGATACGACCGAAGCCGTTCACGCCAACCCGAACCGTCACTGTTCGCTCCTTTGTGTTGAAACTCGTGTTCCGCGTCGATGCACGGGTCGTGCACCGGTTTCCTCTACCGCACGTGATGGTGCGGACGTGTCCGTCACGGGCGACCGAGCCGCTCCGTGACCTGTGATCACCCTAATGGTTCGGGGTGGTGCAGTTCTCGGTCAGGCACCCGCGCTCATGCCTCGTCGAGCAGGTCGGCGGTGACGGCGGACTCCGTGTCCGGGATGCCCGAGTCCTTCGCCTTGCGGTCCGCCATGGACAGCAGTCGGCGGATCCGGCCCGCCACCGCGTCCTTCGTCATGGGCGGATCGGCGAGCTGCCCGAGCTCCTCGAGCGACGCCTGGCGATGCTGCACGCGCAGGTGGCCCGCCGCGGCGAGGTGGTCGGGGACGTCCTCGCCGAGAATGGCCAGCGCCCTCTCGACTCGCGCCGCGGCCGCGACGGCCGCCCGCGCGGAGCGGCGCAGGTTGGCGTCGTCGAAGTTCGCGAGCCGATTGGCCGTGGCCCGCACCTCGCGGCGCATCCGGCGCTCCTCCCACGTGAGGCGGGTGTCCTGGGCGCCCATCCTCGTGAGGAGGACACCGATGGCCTCGCCGTCGCGCACGACCACGCGATCGGCGCCGCGCACCTCCCGCGCCTTGGCCGCCACACCGAGCCGGCGGGCGGCGCCGACCAGTGCGAGGGCGGCCTCGGGTCCGGGGCAGCTGACCTCGAGCGCGGACGATCGGCCGGGTTCGGTGAGCGAGCCGTGCGCCAGGAACGCACCGCGCCACGCCGCCTCGGAATCGGCGACGGTGCCGCCCACCACCTGGGCAGGAAGTCCGCGCACCGGCCGACCACGCATGTCGAGGAGCCCGGTCTGGCGCGCCAGGGCCTCACCGTCCTTGGCCACCCGGACGATGTAGCGGGTCGACTTGCGCAGCCCGCCCGCGCCGATGGAGTGCACGTCCGCGTTGTAGCCGAACAGGTCGAACACCTCGCGCTTGAGCCGCCGGGCGATGGACAGCTGGTCCACCTCCGCCTCGACGACGACGCGACCGGCCACGATGTGCAGCCCCCCGGCGAAGCGCAGCAACGCGGCGACCTCCGCCTTGCGGCAGCTGACCGCCGTGATGGTGAGGCGGCTCAGTTCGTCCTTGACATCGGCTGTCATGGCCACGACGTCGATCCCTTCCTGCTGTCGGTGCTGCTGTCGAGGTCGGCCCGGTCGGTGCCCTCGAGAACAGCGGCGAACACGGCCGCGAGCTTGCTCGGGTCGTGTGCGTGTGGTGTAGCCCCCGCGACGTCGGCGTGGATCACGTCGGCGCCGAACACCGCGGCGGCCCGCGCGAGGTGATCACGCTCGGACCCCGGCGGCACCGACGTCGAGTCGACCACCACGTGATGCACCCGAAAACCCGGCGCGTGTTGGGACAGTACGTGGAGATGACGCTCCGCCGAGAATCCCGTGGTCTCCCCCGGCTCCGGACCGAGGTTGAGCACCAACACCTTGCGGGCCTCGGTGGCGCGCAGCGCGGAGGCGAGCTCGGGCACGAGGACGTGCGGCAACACGCTGGAGAACCAGGACCCGGGTCCGAGGACGACGAGATCGGCGGCGCCGACGGCGGTGACGGCCTGCTCGGTGGCCGGCGGATCCGACGGCCGCAGTCGGACGCGCCGCACCTTGCCGGGAGTGGTGGCGACGGCGACCTGCCCGCGGATGACGCGGCTCACGCGCGGGTCGGACTCGAGTCCCCACACGTCCGCCTCGATGTCCAGGGCGATGGGCGACATCGGCAGTACCCGCCCGTCGACGCCGAGCAGTCGAGCGGCCTCGTCGAGTGCGGCGACCGGGTCACCCAGCACCTCCGACAGTCCGGCGAGGAGAAGATTGCCCACCGAGTGTCCGGCGAGCGCGCCGCTGCCGCCGAAGCGGTGCTGCAGGATGTCGGCCCAGAGTTTGCCCTGCGGCGTCTCCGCGGCCAGCGCCGCGAGCGCCATGCGCAGATCGCCGGGCGGGATCATGCCGAGCTCCGCGCGCAGTCGGCCGGACGACCCACCGTCGTCGGCGACGGTGACCACCGCCGTCACCCGCGTGGAGAGCGACCGCACGGCGGACAGGGTCGCGTAGAGGCCGTGTCCGCCGCCGAGCGCGACGATGTGCGGAGCGTCGTCGTCGCCGCGTCCGCCGTCCGCGCTCACTCTCGACCCAGGTCGCGGTGCACGACGCGGACACTGGTGTCGGCATCGGCACGCAGCCGTTCGGCGAGCGCCTCGGTCATGGCGACGCTGCGATGCTTGCCGCCGGTGCAGCCGACGGCGACGGTCATGTACCGCTTGCCCTCGCGCCGGTAGCCGGCGAGCGTCATCGTCAGCAGGCGGTGGTACAGCTCGAGATACTCCTCCGCGTCGGGCTGGCCCAGCACGTAGTCCCGCACGCCGGCGTCCTTGCCGGTGAGCGGGCGCAGCTCGGGAATCCAGTGCGGGTTAGGAAGGAACCGCATGTCGCTCAGCACGTCCGCGTCGAGCGGTACCCCGTACTTGAAGCCGAAGGACTCGACGGTGACGGCCACGGTGCCCACCACGTCGTCGCCGAACGCCGCGGCGACGCGATCACGCAGACCGTGCACGGAGAGCGAGCTCGTGTCGATGACGATGTCCGCGGACTCCTTGACGGTGGCCAACCGGGCCCGCTCGTCCGAGATGCCCTCGGTGAGCGTGCCGTCCACCCCGTAATTCTGCAGCGGGTGGCTACGGCGCACCGACTCGAACCGCCGGATCAACACGTCGTCGGACGCGTCCAGGAACAACACGCGCGGGCGCACCCCGTCCGCGGCCAGATCGGCCAGCAGGGTGCCGACGTCGCCGTTGAACAATCGGCTGCGCACGTCGACCACCAGGGCGAGCCGCTCGATGCCCGGGTCCGACGTGCGACCGATCTCGATCATGCGAGTGATCAGCTCGGGCGGCATGTTGTCGGCGACGTACCAGCCCAGATCCTCGAGGACCTTCGCCGCCGTGCCGAGCCCGGCCCCCGACAGCCCTGTGACCAGAGCGACGTCGATGTCGGAGTGCGGTCGAACGGGGTCACCCACCTGCTCTCGCTGCACGTTCACTCGTCCCGGTGTCCTGTTCCTCGATGCGCGGCCACCGACAGCGGCTCACCGGACGGTGCCGGCAGCTCGTCACGGTCGCTGCCGTCGGTGCGTTCATCATGTCGTACCGCGGCGCCGTGCGCTTCGTTGTCGGGCACCGCGGTCTGTTCCGACACGGACGCCGTGTCCGGCTCCTGCGAAACTCCCAAGGCATCGAGGACCGCGCGTGCCGTCGTCTCGCCGATACCCGGCACCTTCACGATCTCGGACACCTCGGCCTGCTTGAGCTTCGCCACCGAGCCGAAGTGTGTCACCAACGCCGTGCGACGCGCCTCGCCGAGCCCGCGCACCGAGTCCAGCGCGGACGCCGTCATGCGCTTGGACCGCTTGCTGCGATGGAACGTGATGGCGAAACGGTGCGCCTCGTCGCGAACCCGCTGGAGGAGGTACAGCGACTCGCTGGTGCGCGGCAGGATCACGGGGTCGCTCTCCCCCGGCACCCACACCTCCTCGAGCCGTTTCGCGAGACCCACCACCGCGACGTCGGTGACACCCAGCTCGTCGAGCACCTCGGCCGCCGCGGCCACCTGCGGAGCGCCGCCGTCGACGACGAAGAGGTTCGGTGGGTAGGCGAAGCGGCGGGGCCGACCCGTCTGCGGGTCGAGGGATGCCTCGGGTGCCAGGTCGCCGCCGGAGTCCTTGCCGTGACGCAGGAACCGCCGGCGTGTGACCTCGGCGATGCTCGCGACATCGTCCGAGTGACCGTCCCCCGCGGCCTCCTTGATGGAGTAGTGGCGGTAGTCGCTCTTGCGCGGCAACCCGTCCTCGAACACCACCAGCGAGGCGACCACATCGGTGCCCTGGACGTGCGAGATGTCGATGCACTCGATGCGCAACGGTGCACTGTCGAGGTCGAGCGCTTCCTGGATGCCCTGCAACGCGGCGGAGCGCGACGTGAAGTCGCCCGCACGCTTCATCTTGTGCTGCTGCAGGGCTTCGACGGCGTTGCGGTACACCGTCTTGGCGAGTTCCTTCTTGTCGCCGCGACGAGGCACTCGTAGCTGCACCGCGGACCCGCGCAGCGAACTGAGCCACGCCTGCACCTCGTCGGCGTTCGGGGGCAGTACGGGAACGAGCACCTCGCGGGGTACGGCGTTGGCAGCGGCGTCCTCGGTGGACGACGACAGCGATGCCTGCTCGCCGTAGAACTGGGTGAGGAACTGCTCGACGAGCGCCGGCAGGTCGGACGCCGCCGCCGCGTCCACCGGAGCGTCCTGCGCCTCGGCGCGGTCGTCGGCCCCGGCCGACGTCGCCTCGGCCGCGACCGCGGCGTCGATCACCTCGCCGGCCTTCTCCACGACCCACCCGCGCTGACCGCGCACGCGACCGCCGCGGACGTGGAACACCTGGACCGCCGCTTCGAGGTCGTCGCTCGCGAAGGCGACGAGATCGGCGTCGGTACCGTCGCCGAGCACCACGGCCTGCTTTTCCAGCGCACGCCGCAGTGCCCCCACATCGTCACGCAGCCGAGCCGCCGTCTCGAAGTCCAGGTCCTCCGATGCCTTCTGCATCCGGTTCTCGAGCTCGCGGACGAGCTTGTCTGTCTTGCCCGACAGGAAGTCGCAGAAGTTCTCGACGGTCGCACGGTGTTCGGCCGCCGACACGCGTCCGACGCACGGCGCCGAACACTTGTCGATGTACCCGAGCAGACAGGGCCGACCGATCTGGTTGTGCCGCTTGAACACTCCAGCGGAGCACGTCCGCGCCGGGAACACCCGCAAGAGAAGGTCCAACGTCTCGCGGATGGCCCAGGCGTGCGCGTACGGACCGAAGTAGCGCACACCCTTGCGCCGAGGACCGCGGTAGACGAACAACCGCGGGTACTCCTCGTTGAGCGTGACCGCGAGCATCGGGTAGCTCTTGTCGTCCCGGTACCGGACGTTGAATCGAGGATCGAACTCCTTGATCCAGTTGTACTCGAGCTGGAGCGCCTCCACCTCGGTGGTGACGACCGTCCATTCGACGCTGGCAGCCGTGGTGACCATCTGACGTGTGCGCGGATGCAGGCCGGCGATGTCGGCGAAGTAGGAATTGAGACGGCTGCGCAGGCTCTTCGCCTTGCCGACGTAGATGACGCGGCCGTGCGGATCACGAAATTTGTAGACCCCTGGCTCGACCGGAATGGTTCCGGTGGCCGGGCGGTACGTAGCGGGGTCGGACACACCTCCACGGTAGTCGTCGAGACCGACAGTCGAAATCCGCCGTTCGGGCTGCGAACCACGCGCGGACGCGGTGTCATGGATCGGTGACTTCCCGCCGATCACTGACTCGTCCTCTCGCCCTCGCGGCCGTCGTCGCTCTCACCGCCGTGTCCTGCTCCACGGGCGGCGGTGACGACGCTGCCGGCTCGACCCCCTCGTGCGTCGCCGGCGGAGGCGGCACCCCCGTCACCGCGGACCCGGGCACGGGACCGGACGGTGCGCCGGAGGTCGCCACCGGCTACCGCACCGGAATGACCGCGGTGCGCACCGCCACGTACGCGGTGTCGACCGCCAACCCGGTGTCGACGGAGGCGGCGTGCGAGGTGCTGCGCGACGGCGGGACCGCGGCCGACGCGCTGGTCGCGGCGCAGACGGTGCTCGGGCTGGTCGAGCCGCAGAGCTCCGGTATCGGCGGCGGCGCCTTCCTGCTGTACTACGACGCCGAGTCGCGGAGTCTGCGTGCCTACGACGGCCGTGAGACTGCCCCCGCCTCCGCTACCGCGAACTATCTGCGCTTCGTGGACGACACGGCTGCCCCGGGTGCACCCGCCGATCTGTCCGTGCCGAAGCCCGATGCCCGGTCGAGCGGCCGCGCGATCGGCGTTCCCGGCGTCGTCCGCATGCTGGACGACGTCCACCGCGATCACGGGAGCAAGGAGTGGCGGTCACTGTTCGATCCGGCCATCGCGCTGTCCGACGACGGCTTCGAGATCAGCCCGCGGATGGCGTCGTCCATCGCCGACTCGGCGCCGAAACTGGCACTCGATCCGGCCTCTCGCGACTACTTCCTCGAGCCGGACGGCAGCCCGAAGGCGGCGGGGACGACGCTGACGAACCCCGCGATGGCCAAGACGCTCGGCGCGATCGCCGGCGAGGGTGCCGACGCGTTCTACACCGGTGCGCTGGCGCAGTCGATCGTCGACGCGACGGCGGACACGACGGGCGGGCGCACCCCCGGCCGGCTGACACTCGACGACCTCGCCGGATACGAGGCGAAGGAGCGGGACGCGGTGTGCGTGCCGTACCGCGACACGGACGTGTGCGGCATGCCGGGCCCGTCGTCGGGCGGTATCGCGGTCGCGTCCACGATGGGCATCCTGTCCCACTTCGACATGGAGCAGTACGCACCCGCCTCCCCCGATGCCGACGGCGGAGTCCCCGACGCGGAGGGCGTCCATCTCATCGCCGAGGCGGAGCGCCTCTCGTACGCCGACCGCGACAAGTACGTCGCCGATCCCGACTACATCCCCCTGCCCGGCGGCAGCCCCGCCGAGCTGCTCGATCCGGGCTACCTCGAGCAGCGCGCCCGCACCATCGATCCCGCTCGCAGCATGGGCACGGCTCAGCCGGGTGATTTCGGCCCGATCCCCCTGAGCAGCTACGCCGGTCCGGAGGCAGGGACCAGTCACCTCAGCATCGTGGACAGCGCGGGGAACGTCGCGTCGATGACCACCACGGTGGAGTCGGCGTTCGGCTCCTTCCACATGACGGAGGGTTTCCTTCTCAACAACCAGCTGACCGACTTCTCTGCCGCACCCGAGGGTCCCGACGGAGTGGCCGTGGCCAACCGCGTGGAGCCCGGCAAGCGCCCTCGCAGTTCGATGGCGCCGACGATCGTGTTCGACCGCGGGGACGACGGAGCGCGGGGCGACGTGCGGCTGGTGACCGGATCACCCGGCGGTTCGGTGATCATCCAGTTCGTCGTGAAGAACCTCGTCGGCATGCTCGACTGGGGCCTGGATCCGCAGCAGGCCGTGTCCGCCGTGAACGTGGGTGCGGCCAACGCGCCGACGACGAACGTGGGCGGCGAGCACCCGAACATCGACGCGCAGAACGACGGTGCCGCAGATCCGCTGGTGTCGGCTCTGCGGGCGATGGGCCACCAGGTGTCGGTGGCCGATCAGTCCAGCGGCTCGAGTGCCCTGGTCCGAACGGACGACGGCTGGATCGGCGGTGCCGATCCACGACGCGAGGGTGTCGTCATGGGAGACGCGATCGAGTGACCTCGATCAGCTCGCTGCGGCGTACTTCTGCTCGAGAGAGCGGAACGTACGCGCGGCGTGCACCGCGTACTCGCGATCGTTCGACTGGATCGCCATGACCGGCACGTACTCGTCGTCCGGCAGTTCCACGCGAGCCCAGCTCGATCCGGGCGAGAAGGACAAGCCGCGCACCAGGTCCCACGGGATCAGCTTCTCGGTGACGAGGTTGCGCACCAGCACGCCCTGCGCTCCGACCTTGATCCGCGGACGGGTCAGCAACAGCACGCCCGCGGCCATGCCGCACCCGATGGCGATCATGGCGAACTGGTCCACGCGCTGGAAGAACACTCCGGTGTTGCCGGTCCGCAGCAGAATCCCCAGGGTGGTGTGCACGATGACGAGGAGCGCGGCGACACCGACGGCGTACTTCGCGCTCTTGCGCGGCCGCGCCTCCAGTTCCCACTGCTGACTCGGTGCTTCGGTCACGACGGACTCCCGTGACGCAGACCCTTCAGCGTCAACGCCGTGTCGACGGCGGCTGCGACGGCCTGCGCACCCTTGTCCTCCTTGGACCCGGGAAGACCTGCGCGATCGAGTGCCTGCTGCTCGTCGTTCACGGTGAGCACTCCGTTGGTGACCGGGGTGGACTCGTCCAGCGACACTCGGGTGAGCCCGGCGGTCACGGCGTCGCACACGTACTCGAAGTGCGGTGTCCCGCCCCGGATCACGACGCCCAGAGCCACCACCGCGTCGTGGGTGCGGGCGAGCTGCTGCGCGACCACCGGGATCTCGATGGCTCCGGCGACGCGCACGAGAGTCACGTTCCGCAGTCCCACCTCGTCGGCCTTGCGGAGTGCGCCGTCCACGAGTGCGGTGCTGACCTTCTCGTGCCACTGGCCCGCGACGATCGCGACCTCGAGGTCCTCGGCGCCCGAGAGCTGCAGGACCGGTTCGCCCTCGCCGCTCATCAGAGGCCACCGGCGTCGGGGGTGACCACCGGCGTCTCGAAATCGTCCAGTCCGACGAGATCGTGGCCCATCCGGTCACGCTTGGTGCGCAGGTAGGTCAGGTTCTCGGCGTTGGCGCGCAGCGGCATCGGCACCCGCTCGGTGATGTGCAGGCCGTAACCGTCGAGGCCGACCCGTTTGGCCGGGTTGTTGGTCAGCAGACGCATCGACGAGATGCCCAGGTCGACGAGGATCTGCGCTCCGATGCCGTAGTCCCGCGCATCGGCGGGCAGGCCGAGCGCGAGGTTGGCGTCGACGGTGTCGGTGCCGGCGTCCTGCAGCTGGTAGGCCTGCAGCTTGTGCAGCAGGCCGATGCCGCGGCCCTCGTGACCGCGCATGTAGAGCACGACTCCGCGACCCTCCTGCGCCACCATGTCGAGCGCTGCGTCCAACTGCGGACCGCAGTCGCAGCGCAGCGAGCCGAACACGTCGCCGGTCAGACACTCGGAGTGGACGCGGACCAGGACGTCGCTGCCGTCGCCGTCGGGCCCGGCGATGTCGCCGCGCACCAGCGCCACGTGTTCGACGTCCTCGTAGACGCTCTGATAACCCACCGCGCGGAACTCGCCGTGCGCCGTCGGGATGCGCGCCTCGGCGATGCGCACCACGTGCTTCTCGTGCTTGCGTCGCCAGGCGATGAGGTCGGCGATGGAGATGAGCGCGAGGTCGTGGTCGTCGGCGAAGACACGGAGTTCGTCCGTGCGGGCCATCTCGCCCTCGTCCTTCTGCGACACGATCTCGCAGATGACGCCGGCCGGGCGCAGATCCGCCATTCGGGCGAGGTCGACCGCGGCCTCGGTGTGGCCGGGGCGACGCAGCACGCCACCCTCCTTCGCCCGCAACGGGACGACGTGACCGGGACGGGTGAAATCGTTCGCGCCGGTGTCGGGATCCGCGAGCAGACGCATGGTGGCGGCGCGGTCCGATGCCGAGATGCCCGTACCGATACCGACGCGCGCGTCGACGGTCACGGTGTACGCGGTGCCGTGCTTGTCCTGGTTCGTGGAGTACATGGGAGGCAGTCCGAGGCGATCGCAGTCCTCGCCCGACAGCGGAACGCAGAGGTATCCCGAGGTGTACCGCACCATGAAGGCCACCAGCTCCGGTGTGGCCTTCTCTGCGGCGAAGATGAGATCGCCCTCGTTCTCGCGGTCCTCGTCGTCGACGACGACGACGGCCTTGCCGGCGGCGATGTCGGCGACAGCGCGCTCGATGGTGTCGAACCTGGTCACGCCGTGCGCTCCCCACGTCTGCTGCCCGCAGTGTCGGGCAGATCCTGTGCTCTCAAGACTACGACCCCCGCTGTGGGGGCCGATGTTCAGTCGACCTTCTGCAACCGCTCGACGTACTTCGCGATCACGTCGACCTCGAGGTTGACCTGCGTTCCCGCCTCTGCCTCGCCCAGTGTGGTGAGCGACAGGGTGGTGGGAATCAAAGAGATTTCGAAGTACTGGTCGTCCTTCTCGCCGCCCAGTGCGGACACCGTCAGCGACACCCCGTCGACCGTGATGGACCCCTTGTGCACGACGTATCGGGCGATGTCACGGGGCAGCGAGACGCGTACCACGGTCCAGTTGTCCGACGGGGTGCGCGAGAGCACCACCCCGGTCCCGTCGACGTGGCCCTGGACGAGATGCCCGCCGAGCCGCGATGCGAGCGAAGCGGCACGCTCGAGGTTCACCGGTGACCCCACGGCCAGGGACTGCAGTGACGAACGGTTCAGTGTCTCCTGCATCACGTCGGCCGTGAACGCGCCGTCCGCGACCTCGACGACGGTGAGGCACACGCCGTTCACGGCGATCGAATCTCCGTGCGACGCATCGGAGGTGACCAGCGGGCCACGCACGGTGAAGCGAGCCGCGTCCGCCAGATCCTCCTTGGCGGTGACACTGCCCAGTTCCTCGACGATTCCGGTGAACATGCTCGTCATCCTCTCGGCACCTGCTGGTGCAGTGATCTCTGTTCGGCTCAGTGGTCGGACGACCGTAGCGGAGCGAGCTGGACGAGCAGATCGTCGCCCAGCGCCTCCACCGACTCTCGTCGAAACCTCATCGCTTCGGCAATTGTTCCGACACCCGTCCCCCGCACGGCGGTCGGACCCTCACCCAGCACGACAGGGGCGATGTACGCCGTGACACGGTCGACCAGGCCCGCCGACAGGAACGCTCCGGTGAGGGTCGATCCGCCCTCCAGCACCACGTCGGTCAGATCCGCGAGGGCCGCCGTCACCGCGAGCGGGTCACGGGTCCGCACGATGCGGGTGGGGGCGGAGTCGTCGAGGATCCGAGACCCGGCAGGGATGTCGCGCAGCCCGACGACCACGCGGACCGGCTGGTGTGCGGCGAGCGACCCGTCGGGCAGTCGCGCCGTCAGCACCGGATCGTCGGCGAGCACGGTCCCGGTACCGACGACGACGGCATCGACGCGGGCGCGCTCGGCGTGGACGTGTGCACGAGCGATCTCCCCCGTGATCCAACGGCTGGTGCTGTCCGGTGCCGCGGTGCGGCCGTCGAGCGTGGCGGCGTACTTCCACGTGAGCATCGGACGCCCGGTGCGCTGCCGATGCAACCAGGCACGCATCGGCCCGGCCGCGGCGAGATCGGCGAGAACGCCGGACCGTACCTCGACGCCGGCACGGCGCAGAGTCTCCGCGCCGCCCGCCGCCAGCGGGTTCGGATCGCCGAGCGCGTGCACGACGCGGACGACCCCCGCACGCAGCAACGCCTGCGAGCACGGACCCGTGCGCCCCGTGTGGTCGCACGGCTCCAGCGTCACCACGGCGGTGCCGCCGCGCGCTCGCTCGCCCGCCTGCGCGAGCGCGACGACCTCCGCGTGGGGGCCGCCCGGTGCCGCGGTGGCGCCGACTCCGGCCACCAGCCCGTCCCGGTCCAGCACGACGGCGCCGACGGGCGGGTTGGGAGTGCTGACACCACGCGCCGCGACCGACGCCTCGATCGCCCGCCGCATCGCGGCATCGATCGGGTCGAGGCTCCCGGTCACCGGCCGGACAGGTGCGGCGAGGCGTTCGCGGCGGAGTCTCGCAGCGAACGCACGGCACCCGCGGGGTCGCTGGTCGAGTACACCGCCGAGCCCGCGACGAAGCAGTCGATGCCCGCGGCAGCGGCCTGCTCCACGGTGTCGGCGTTGATGCCGCCGTCGATCTCGATCACCAGCGTCAGGTCACCCGAATCGACCAGCCGGCGGACGGCGCGTGCCTTGTCCAGCACCTCCGGCATGAAACTCTGGCCGCCGAATCCCGGTTCGACGCTCATGATCAACAGAGTGTCGAAATCCTTCAGGACCTCCAGGTACGGCTCGATCGAGGTGCCTGGCTTGACCGACAGCCCAGCCTTCGCGCCCGCCGCCCGGATGTCGCGAGCGACCGCGCGCGGATCATCGGTGGCCTCGGCGTGGAACGTCACGTTGTACGCGCCGGCCTCGGCGTAGGGCGGCGCCCAGCGGGCCGGGTCCTCGATCATGAGGTGGCAGTCGAGCGGGATGTCGGTCGCCTTCAGCAGGCTCTCCACCACGGGCAGACCCAGGGTGAGATTCGGGACGAAGTGCGCGTCCATCACATCGACGTGCAGCCAGTCGCTGCCCGCGACGGCAGCGGCCTCGTCGGCGAGCCGCGCGAAATCGGCGGACAGGATGGACGGTGCGATCATCGGGTGCTGCGGAGTCTGGGCCACGGGCGATCAGCCTAGTAGGTCCGGATCCACCTGTATCAGAGCGTCGTCGATGTGACCGGCGAGGAGGTACTGACCCTCGTCGGTCGGGTGATCACCGTCGTCCTGGATGATCAGCGGGTCCGCCAGCCACTCCTGCGGCAGCGCGTCGACATAGTCCAGACCGGCCGACACCGCGGCGGCGGAGACGGCGGCGTCCACGTCCCACATCTCCTCGCTCACCGCCTCCCCGCTCCAGATCGGTCCGATGACGACGATGCGGGCCTCGGGAGAGCGCTCGCGCAGCGACGCGTACAGGTCGGTGGCGTCGGCGAGCACGTCCGCCGGATCCGCGTCGACGTCGTTCTCGCTGCCGACCACGAGGATGACCGTCGGGTTCTCCTCGGTGGCGTAGGCGACCTGGTCCGCGAACGTGCCGAGATAGTCGTCGCCCGCCTCGTAGCCCGCGCCGCCGAGGCTCGCGTTGGTCACCTCGAATCCGTGCTCCTCCGCCAGGACGTCCGGCCACACCACGTCGTTCAGGGAGCCTGCGGAGAAGGAGTCGCCGATCACCGACACGCGGACCGCGCTCGACGCCGACTCTGCCGCGACCACGCGCTCCGCGTCGGCGGTCCGCGCCGAGGCCGTACCTGCCGTCGCCGACGGGGACAGCGAGCAGCCACCCAGCACCGCGACCGAAGCGAGGGCGGCCACCGATGCCCCGCGCGCGCGGCGTCGAAGGAGTCGCAGAGTCACGTCCCTGTTGTACCCGCGAGTCGTTGCCGGCCGGTAACGAGCGCGGTCAGGAGGCATCCTTGCGCAGCGCGGCGAAGAACATCGCGTCCGTTCCGTGTCGGTGCGGCCACAGCTGCACCGACGTTCCCGAGGCCGCCCGCGGTACGCCGGGCGCGAGTGTCGCGGTGTCGAGCGCGGTCAGACCGTGACGTCGGACCGCATCGGCCACGACGCCGACCGTCTCGGACAGGTGCGGCGAACACGTCGAGTAGAGGACCACCCCGCCCGGACGCACCAGGTCCACTGCTGCCGCGAGCAACTCGCGTTGCAACGTCACCAGACCCGCCACGTCGCTCGCCTGACGACGCCACCGCGCCTCGGGGCGACGACGGAGCGCGCCCAGGCCGGTGCAGGGTGCGTCGACGAGGACGCGGTCGTATCCCGCGTCCAGTCCGCTCGCACGACCGTCTACCGCGTGCACGGTGACCGGGAGATCGCGCACCGTCTTGCGGACCAACTCGGCTCGATGCTCGGACGGTTCCACGGCATCGACCGTCGCACCGTCGATCGCCGCGATGGCGCCGAGCAGCGCAGCCTTGCCGCCGGGACCGGCGCACAGATCCAACCACCGACCTCCGTCCGGCCCGTCGAGCTCCGCGAGCGTCAGAGCCCGCGCGACCAGCTGACTACCCTCGTCCTGGACGCCGGCCAGCCCCTCACGTACGGCGTCGAGGCGACCCGGATCGCCGCCACTGTCCAGATGCACCGCGTACGGCGACCACGGTCCGGGCTCACCACCGGTGATCGACGCGAGCTCGTCCGCCGAGATCTCGCCGGGCCGCGCCACCAGGTGCACCAGTGGGCGGGCGTCGTCGGCGGCGAGCGCCTCGTCCAGCTCCGCCGCATCCGCTCCCAGCGCATCGTTGAACGCCTGTGCGATCCAGGCGGGATGCGCGTGCCGGAAGGCCGAGTGCCCCACCGGATCTCGCTCGGCGTCGGGAGCCAGCAACTCGACCCACTCCGCTTCCGTGCGCTCGGAGACGCGGCGCAACACGGCGTTGACGAACCCTGCCTGACCCTGCCCGGCCTCGCTCCGGACCAGGTCGACCGACGTCGCCACCGCAGCGTGCGGGGCCACCCGCGTACGCAGCAACTGGTACGCACCGAGCCGGAGGACGTCCAACAGTCGACCGTCGATGTCCGACACCGGACGCGAGGCCGCGTGCTCCACCACCGCGTCCAGCACCCCCTGTGCGCGGGCCGCGCCGTACGCCAACTCCGTCGCGAGGGCGGCATCACGCTCGTTCAACCGGCGATCCCGGAGCAGACCCGGGAGCACCAGGTTCGCGTACGCGTCACGCTCCCGCACCGCGCGCAGGACGTCCCGTGCCGCGATCCGAGCCGGGTCCAACCCCGCCTCGGCCGGATTCGGGCGACCCGGCTGCTTCGGACGCGAATTCCCCGACCGCCCAGCGGCCTTGCCCGAACCCCCGGCCACCGCCGGCCGGCCTCCGGCCTTCCCGCTCTCACTCGGCCGGCCTCCGGCCTTCCCGCCCCGCTTACGAGGACCGCCGGACCCCGGTGTCTGCTCACCGCTCATCGTGCAGTCGCTCCGTTCACATCGCGGGCGCCGCGCGCCCAGTCGGTCGCTGCCATCTGCTTCTTGCCGTGCGGCTGTACGAGCCCGAGCGACACGGCCGTCGTCGCGGTACCCACCAGAACCGCCTTCTTCCGTACCTCGACGAGCCCGGGTTCGAGCTCCTCGTCGGTGATCGTCACCGGACCGATCTTGACGCGGACGTCGCCGATCTCGGTCCACGCTCCGGGTGCCGGTGTCACGCTCCGGATGTGCCGGTCGATCAGGTGCGCTGCACGACCGAAGTCGATGCGGGCCGAATCCACGGTCACCTTCGGCGCGTGTGACACGCCGTCGCTCGACTGCGGAACCGCCTGCAGTGCACCGTCGTCGATCCCGTCGAGGGTGGACGCGAGCAACTGGCTCCCGCTGTCCGCGAGCCGGGTCAACAGATCTCCCGCGGTGTCCGTGGGGCGCACCCTCTCGGTCACGACCCCGTACACCGGACCGGTGTCCAGCCCCTGCTCGAGAAGAAATGTCGACGCGCCGGTGACCTCGTCACCCGCGGCGATCGCGGCCTGCACCGGCGCGGCCCCGCGCCAGGCCGGCAGCAGGGAGAAGTGCAGATTGATCCAGCCGTGTCGCGGGATTCCGAGCACCGGCTGCGGCAGCAGAGCACCGTAGGCGACGACGGGACAGCAGTCCGGTTCCAGATCGCGAAGCGCGGCCATCGCCTCGGGATCGGACGGCTTCGCGGGTTGCAGCACCGGGATTCCGTGCTCGTCGGCCAACATCGCGACGGGCGACCGCACGACCTTGCGGCCCCGGCCGGCCACCGTGTCGGGCCGGGTGAGCACACCGACCACCTCGTGACGGGGGGAGTCGAGAAGTCGCCGCAGCGACGGGAGAGCGGGGTCGGGAGTACCGGCGAAGACGAGGCGCACGCCGTTCACCCTATGCGGAGCGGGTCGACCTGGATTCGCAGCGCCGACGCGGTCTTCTTCGCTCCCACCACGGCCCGTGCCTCACCGAGTGCGCGGGAGAGGGCCGCACCGGACGATCGCGGGACGCGGACCAGCATCCGCTCGACGGGCGCGGACGAGTCGGCGTCGATCTCGCTGCCGAACGGCAGCCGCTCGCCGGGTGGCAGGTCCACGGGTCCCAGCGTGACGGCGTCGTCCGGGAGCCGCGCCGAGTCCAGCAGGGCGCGCAGCGATTCGGTGGTGCCGTCCACGGCGGCGATGTGCACCGCGGGTGGAAACCCGACCTCGGTGCGTTCGGCGAGTTCGGTGCGCGCGTGTCCGACGGGGTCCCACCGCACCAACGCCTGCACGGTGGGCAGTCCCGAATCGGCGACCACGACCACCTCACCGCCCTCGGTCGACGGGCGCACGAGGGTGGCGGCGGCCATCCAGCGGCGAAGGGTCTGCTCGGCGGCGCGCAGATCCGCTCGACCCAGCAGCGCCCACCCGTCCAGCAGCAGCGCGGCACCGTAGCCGCCGTCCGCGACGGGCTCGGCGCCCACGGTGGACACGACGATGGCCGGGCCGCCCGGCACCGTGTCGAGCACCGAGGTGCCGCCGGACTGCCGCACGGTGACTCCGCTGAACGCCCGGCCCAGTTCCTCCGCCGTCCGTCCCGCGCCGACCACGACGGCGCGCAGTGCTCGTGAACCGCACGTGGGGCACGAGTACGACGGGTCGGCGGTACCGCACCACTTGCACGTGGGGCTGCCCGCACCGTCGGCGCCGGGCGCGGACGGCAGCGCCAGGGGTCCGTGGCACCGTCGGCACCGGGCGGGCGTCCTGCACTTGGAGCAGGCGAGGGAGGGCACGTACCCGCGCCGCGGGACCTGGACCAGCACGGGGTGCCCGGCGGTGAGCGACGCTCGGGCCGCCGCGAAGGCGATCGCCGGGAGCCGCGCCGCGCGCGCCCCGGGGTCCCGGGCGAGCGCGTGGTCGCTGTCCGCGAGAGCGGTGACCCGTGGAACGCGCCCACGGACAATGTCGCGGGTGGCCACGAGATCGTGCGCCCATCCCGTCTCGACCAGAGCCTGCGCTTCCGCCGTACGAGAAAATCCGCCCACCACGGCGGCGCACCCGGCTCGGTGTGCACGCAGCAACGCGACCTCACGGGCGTGGGGGTACGGCGCACGCGGCTCCGACAGCGAGTCGTCGCCGTCGTCCCAGACGACCACCAGTCCCGGGTCGTGCACCGGGGCGAAGACGGCGCTGCGCGTGCCGATCACGACGCGAGCGCGGCCCCGAGCGGAAGCGAGCCACCGTCGGTAGCGTTCTGCGGGACCGAGCCCCGCGGCGAGCGCGACCACCGCGTCGTCGTCGAGGACGGCCCGACAGGCGGTGTCCACGCGATCGAGATCGCGCTGGTCCGGGACGACGAGAACGGCTCCCCGTCCGGAGGACACGGCCACGGCGGCCAGGTCGGCGAGCCGGGCGGCCCAGTCCTCCCCCGGCAACGCCTGCCAGACCGCCCGCGGCGCCCGACCGCCGCCGAGCGCGTCGAGGAAATCGGCGCCGTGCCGGTACGCGGACCACTCGTCGCGGCGGAGGACGGGGATCGACTGCACACCGGAGGCGAGGGATTCGTTCTCCACCCGCGCGTGTCGGGGTGGAATCGCGAGACGAAGAACGTCCGGACGGGTGCCGGCGTAGCGCGTCGCGACGGCGTCGACGAGGCCGAGCAGTTCGGGGCCGAGCACCGGCTCGGCGGAGACCACCTTGTCGAGGAAGCCGAGCTTCCCCGGATGGTCGCTGGTGTCGAGGCGGGCGAGCAGGAACCCGTCGACCAGACGCCCGGCGAAGCGGACGCGGACACGCACACCGGGCTGCGCCACGGCATCGAGTTCGGCGGGGACGACGTAGTCGAAATCGCGATCGAGGTGGGACAACGCGAGCATGGGAAGCACGCGGGCGATCGGCCTGGTGGGGGCCGGTGAGCGCACACCGGATGCGGTGGCACTCACCGACCGACCCCTTTCAGACGATGATCACGAAGTGGAGCGAGACGTTACAGACCTGCGGCGGACCGCAACTTCTCGGCGCGGTCGGTGTTCTCCCACGGCAGATCGATGTCCGTGCGGCCGAAGTGGCCGTACGCCGCGGTGGGCGCGTAGATCGGACGCAGCAGGTCCAGATCACGGATGATCGCGCCGGGACGCAGGTCGAACACGTCGGTGATGGCGGACTGGATCTTGAGCGGATCCACGTTCTCGGATCCGAACGTCTCGACGAACAGGCCGACGGGAGCGGCCTTGCCGATGGCGTAGGCGACCTGTACCTCGACCCGCTCCGCCAGGTCCGCGGCCACGACGTTCTTGGCCACCCACCGCATCGCGTACGCGGCACTGCGGTCGACCTTCGACGGATCCTTACCCGAGAACGCGCCGCCGCCGTGGCGGGCCCAGCCACCGTAGGTGTCGACGATGATCTTGCGACCGGTCAGACCGGCGTCGCCCATCGGCCCGCCGAGGACGAACTTGCCGGTGGGATTGACGAGCAGGCGTACCGACGAGGTGTCGAGCGAATCGTGCCCGAGCTCGGCCAGCACGGCCTCGAGGACATGCGTCCGGATGTCCGGGGTCAGCATGTTCTCGAGATCGATGTCGGCCGCGTGCTGGGTGGAGACGACGACGGTGTCGAGGCGGACGGCCTTGTTGCCCTCGTACTCGATGGTGACCTGAGTCTTGCCGTCGGGACGCAGGTACGGCAGCACCTCGGTCTTGCGCACCTCGGTGAGGCGACGCGCCAGCCGGTGCGCCAGTGCGATCGGCAACGGCATGAGCTCGGGCGTGTCCTTGATGGCATAGCCGAACATCAGGCCCTGGTCACCGGCACCCTGGCGGTCGATCTCGTCGTCCGTCAGACCCTCGACACGGGACTCGTGCGAGTTGTCGACGCCCTGAGCGATCTCCGGGGACTGCGCGCCGATGGCGACGTTGACGCCACAGGAGTTGCCGTCGAAGCCCTTGGCCGACGAGTCGTAGCCGATCTCGAGCACCTTCTCGCGCACGATGTGCGGGATGTCGGCGTACGCGGTGGTGTTGACCTCACCGGCGACGTGAACCTGCCCGGTGGTCACCAGGGTCTCGACGGCGACGCGTGCGCGCGGATCGTCGGTAAGGAGCGCATCCAGGATGGAGTCGCTGATGGCGTCGCAGATCTTGTCGGGATGACCCTCGGTGACGGACTCGCTGGTGAAGAGCCGACTGGCGGACGTGCTCACAGATGTTTCCTCTCGTACACGCATGAATGTGTCGACATGATCGAACCGCTCCCCGAGACGCCAGTCGACGATAGACGGAGCCACCGACGTCTCGAGTACTGCGGGTCACCGCGAGTCGTCGGCGCTCGTACACTCCTGCGACGTCGGTGACGGTTGACGCACGCGCAACAGGGGCACCAACGCATCGATCACACGAGACGACATGAGCGCCTTCGATCCGTGTTCGAGCGCCAGCTCGGTCCCGTCCGCGGACAGGATCCAGCCGTCGTTGTCGTCCATCTCGAATGCTTTACCCTCACCGACCGCATTCACAACCAGGAGGTCGCACTTCTTGCGCGCCAGCTTGGCGCGGGCGTGCGTCAACACGTCACCGTGCTGGTCGCCCGTCTCGGCCGCGAAGCCGACGATCGCGGCATCCGCGGCCAGGTCACCGGCATCGCGTGCGGCGACGAGGCCGGCCAGGATGTCGGCGTTGCGCGTGAGCGGGATGGTGTCCGGCTCGTCGGCACCCTTCTTGATCTTGCTGGTGGCGAGCGTCGTCGGCCGGAAATCGGCGACGGCGGCGGCCATGATCACCGCGTCGGCACCGACGGCGGCGGCCGTGACCGCGGTGCGCATGTCCTCGGCGGTGCGGACCGTCTCGACGCGGACGCTGGCGGGCGCGGACAGGTCACTGGTGTAGCCGGAGATCAGCAGCACGTCGGCACCGCGCTGGGCGGCGACTCGCGCGAGCGCATATCCCTGCTTGCCGGAACTGCGGTTGCCGAGGAACCGCACCGGGTCCAACGGCTCGCGCGTGCCGCCGGCGGAGACGACGACGCGCCGCCCCTCGAGGTCACGAGGCAACGCATCGGGCCGTTCGAGCAGCAGCTCGGCGATGCCGGCGATCTCGTCCGGCTCGGGCAGACGGCCGGCTCCGGTGTCCTTGCCGGTGAGCCGACCCGAGGCCGGCTCGATCACCGTGACACCGCGGCGTCGCAACGTCGCGACGTTCTCGACGGTCGCGGGGTGGTCCCACATCTCGGTGTGCATGGCGGGCGCGAACACGATCGGGCACCGCGCGGTGAGCAACGTCGCCGTCAGCAGGTCGTCGGCGCGTCCGGCAGCGGCCCGCGACAGCAGGTCGGCCGTGGCCGGGGCGACGACGACCAGATCGGCGTTCTGGCCGAGGCGGACGTGCGGTACCTCCGGGACGTCGGCGAACACTCCGGTGTGCACCGGGTTACCCGACAACGCCTCGAAGGTGGCCCGGCCGACGAACTGCAGCGCGGACTCGGTGGGGACGACGCGGACATCGTCCCCCGCCTCGGTGAAGTGGCGGATCAGCCCGCACGCCTTGTACGCGGCGATCCCTCCCCCGACACCGACCACGACGTGACGCCGTGTCGCCGTGTCCGAGGGAGACAGGGAACTCACTCGCCTTCGACGTGCTCGAGAAGGTCGGCGTGGATCTCGCGCATGGCGATGGACAGCGGCTTCTCCTGCAGACCCGGCTCGACGAGGGGGCCGACGTACTCGAGGATGCCGTCACCGAGCTGGTTGTAGTAGTCGTTGATCTGACGCGCGCGCTTGGCGGCGTAGATGACCAGCGCGTACTTCGACGACGTCCGATCGAGCAACTCGTCGATGGGCGGGTTGGTGATGCCCAGCGGGGTGTCGTACGTCGCCACGTCGATACGGGAGAAGGAATCGGACACGTTCGCCAAGGGACTACTCACAAATGCTCCTGAAGATTCACCGGGGCGGATGCCTCGGAAGAGAAAACTGGTGTTACCTGTGCGGTCACGCGGTCCCGAACTCACCGTTCGGGACGCCACCGACCAACAAGGATACCAACTCCGCGCACGCTCGGTCGACATCATCGTTCACGATGACCGTGTCGAACTCGTCGGACGCCGCCAATTCCTCGCGCGCGGTCTCGAGCCGGCGCTCGATGACGTCCTGCGGTTCGGTGCCGCGGCCGGTGAGCCGACCCACCAGCACGTCCCAGGAGGGCGGCGCGAGGAACACGAGCAGAGCCTCCGGGGCGGCGGCACGGACCGCGCGCGCCCCCTGCAGGTCCACCTCGAGGAGAACCGGCTCACCGGCGGCGAGCGCGCGACGCACGGGCTCGGCGGGCGTACCGCTGCGGTGCAGGCCGCGGTGGATCTCCGCCCATTCGAGCAGATCACCGGCCTCGATCATGCGATCGAACTCCGCGGCGTCCACGAACCGGTAGTCCTGTCCGTGCACCTCACCGGGGCGGGGGTCGCGCGTCGTCGCCGACACGCTGAAGTACAGATCGGGAAGCTGCTGACGCACCTTCGCGACCACACTGGACTTACCGACGGCGGAAGGGCCGGCCAGTACCACCAGCCGGCCCTTCCTGAGCGAGGAGTCCTCGCTCGACACTGCCGTCGACTCGTTGTCGGTCGACACGTCGCTGTCAGGCCTCGAAATCGAACCTGGCGAGAAGCGCCTTGCGCTGACGATCGCCCAGTCCGCGCAGGCGGCGGGTGGGTGCGATCTCCAGCTCGGTCATGATCTCCTGCGCCTTGACCTTGCCGACCTTGGGCAGGGCCTCGAGCAGCGCGGACACCTTCATCTTGCCGAGGATCTCGTCCTCTTCGGCGTCCTTGAGGACCTGCTTGAGGTCGGTGCCGCCGCGCTTGAGGCGTTCCTTGAGCTCAGCCCGGACACGACGAGCTTGTGCCGCCTTCTCCAAGGCAGCAGCGCGCTGCTCATCGGTCAACTGGGGAAGGGCCACGGTTCCTCCGTCTCATCGGTGAATCTCTGTCGAGAAGTGCATTCCGTACCCGCGTCACGCGATGTGCGCGAGCCGGCCGTTCTGGTACATCCAGTCACTGCCACCGGATTGACCAGCGGCGATAGCGACCGTACCCGGGCAGGGCGCCGATTGCGAACTTGCCCCCCGCCGCCGTGTCGCCTCGATGGTGGTCTATGCGAGGGCGTGCTCGACGGCGTCGCGAGCGATGACCGCTGCCTCCCGCAGAGCCGCCACGTCCGGACCGTGTCGCAGCACGTCGCGGGAAGAGTTGGGCAGCAACAACTCTGACGAGCCCTGGAACAGGGACGGCAGGTCCTGCGCGGTGGCACCCTGGGCGCCGAGTCCGGGCGCGAGGATCGGCCCCGGGAACGTCCGCAGATCGAGCCCGTGTCCGCGTGTCGCACCCACCACCAGACCCATGACGTCGTCGTTCGCCCGCGCATTGACCGCCGCGGCCTCGTCGACCACGGCCTGCGCGACGCTCGCACCGGTGGGGGTGACGGCCTGTTGCAGCGTCGCCCCCTCGGGGTTCGACGTGCGTGCGAGCACGAACAGGCCGCAACCGTGCTCAGTCGCCTGCTCGACGAACGGCGCCAGCGCACCCACCCCGAGGTAGGGCGAGACCGTCACGGCGTCCGAGGCGAGTGGTGAGGACGGGTCCAGCCACGCCCGGGCGTACGCCTCGGACGTGGACCCGATGTCCCCACGCTTCGCGTCCGCGACGACGAGCACGCCCGCCGCACGCAGATCGGCGATGGTCCGCTCGAGCACGGCCAGTCCGCCGGACCCGAAGCGCTCGAAGAACGCCACCTGCGGCTTGACCACCCCGATGTCCGACGCGAACGCCTCGACGCAGAGACGCGCGAAGCGGTCGAGGCCCGACACGGAGTCGTCGAGGCCCCACGAGGCGAGGATCGCCGCGTGCGGATCGATGCCGACACACAGGCGTCCCCGCGACCGGACGGCCGCGGTCAGCTTCCTGCGCCACACCCCGGCCTCCGGACGTCCCGTCACCGAGGAGTGACCTGTTCGGCCGGCCCGGTGCCCGCTCGCAGGTACGTCGTGAGCGAGCTGTGCAGATCCTGGAGCGACTGCACCCCGATGTCGCCGCGGATGCTCGCCTCGATGCCCTGCACCGCCGCGGCGGCACCCTGCACGGTGGTGATGCACGGAATGTTCCGCGCCACCGCGGCACTGCGGATCTCGTACCCGTCGACCCGCGGGCCGGAGTTGCCGAACGGTGTGTTGAACACCATGTCGACCTCGCCCTCGCGGATCAGGTCCACGATGGTCCGCTCGCCGGCCTCGAGCACGTCGGAGTGCTTGCGCACCACGTCGCTGCTGATGCCGTTGCGGCGCAACATCTCCGCCGTTCCCTCGGTCGCGAGGATGCGGAAACCCAGATCGGCGAGCCGCTTGACCGGGAACACCATCGACCGCTTGTCGCGGTTCGCGATGGACACGAAGATCGACCCCGTCGTCGGCAGCGAGCCGTACGCGGCGGTCTGACTCTTCGCGAACGCGGTACCGAAGTCCGCGTCGATCCCCATCACCTCGCCGGTCGACTTCATCTCGGGGCTCAGGAGGGTGTCGACGCCACTGCCGTCCGCCTTGCGGAACCGGTTGAAGGGCAGCACGGCCTCCTTGACCGCGACCGGTGCGTCGAAGGCAGCGTGGCCACCGTCGCCGGTGGGCGGCAACACACCGTCCGCCCGCAACTCCGCGATGGTCGCGCCGAGAGCGATCCGGGCGGCGGCCTTCGCGAGCGGCACCGCCGTGGCCTTGGAGACGAAGGGCACCGTCCGGCTCGCACGGGGGTTGGCCTCGAGCACGTAGAGGACGTCGTCCTTGAGGGCGTACTGCACGTTGAGCAGCCCGCGGACCCCGATGCCGAACGCCAGCGCCTCCGTCGACCGGCGAACGGCATCGATGTCGGTCCGGCCGAGTGTGATCGGGGGCAGCGCACACGCGGAGTCGCCGGAATGGATGCCGGCCTCCTCGATGTGCTCCATGACGCCGCCGAGGTAGACCTCGGTGCCGTCGCAGAGGGCGTCGACGTCGATCTCGATCGCGTCCTCGAGGAACCGGTCCACCAACACGGGGTGTTCGGGCGTGAGCTCGGTGGCGCGGGAGATGTAGTCGTCCAGCGACGCCTCGTCGTAGACGATCTCCATGCCGCGTCCGCCCAGCACGTACGACGGACGTACGAGCACGGGGTAACCGATCTCGCCCGCGATGCGCTTCGCGCCGTCGAACGTGGTGGCCGTGCCGAACTTCGGCGCGGGCAGACCGGCGGCGACGAGCACCTCACCGAACGCCTTGCGGTCCTCTGCCAGATCGATCGCCTCGGGCGACGTGCCGACGATCGGCACACCCGCGTCCTGCAGTCGCTGGGCGAGACCGAGCGGCGTCTGTCCGCCGAGCTGGCAGAGGACGCCGACGACACCGGGTCCGCCCTCGCCCGACTCCTTCTCCGCCAGATACACCTCGAGCACGTCCTCGAACGTGAGCGGCTCGAAGTACAGACGATCTGCCGTGTCGTAGTCGGTGGAGACGGTCTCGGGGTTGCAGTTCACCATCACGGTCTCGTAGCCGGCGGCCGAGAGCGTCGTGGCCGCGTGCACGCACGAGTAGTCGAACTCGATGCCCTGGCCGATGCGGTTCGGACCGGAGCCCAGGATGAGTACCTTGCCGAGCGTGGTCTGCGGGGCCACCTCGGTCTCCGCGCCGGGATCGAGCTCGTACGTGGAGTAGTGGTACGGCGTCTTGGCCTCGAACTCCGCGGCGCACGTGTCGACGGTTTTGAACACGGGCCGCACTCCCAGCCGGTGGCGCAGCGAGCGCACCCCGTCCTCGCCCGCGAGCTCGGGACGCAGTGCCGCGATCTGCCGATCGGACAGGCCCGAGTGCTTCGCCCGACGCAAGAGGTTCTCGTCGAGGACGGGAGCGTCGAGCAGCCGGGTCCGCAGTTCCACCAGACCGGCGATCTCGTCGATGAACCACGGGTCGATACCGGACGCGGCCGCGACCTCCTCGACGGTGCCGCCGAGGCGCAGTGCCAACTCGGCGTCGTAGATGCGTCCCTCGGTGGGAACCTTCAGGTCGGCGAGCACCGACTGCAGATCGTGCGCCCGCTCCCCCGCCAGCACCTCGTCCGACGTGGTCCAGAATCCGGTGGCCTTGGTCTCGAGCGACCGCAGCACCTTGCCCAGCGCCTCGGTGAAGTTGCGGCCCAGGCTCATCGCCTCGCCGACCGACTTCATCGTCGTCGTGAGGGTGGCGTCGGCTCCGGGGAACTTCTCGAACGCGAAGCGCGGCGCCTTGACGACGACGTAGTCCAACGTCGGCTCGAAACAGGCCGGTGTCTCGCCCGTGATGTCGTTGACGATCTCGTCGAGGCTGTACCCCACCGCGAGCTTCGCCGCGATCTTGGCGATCGGGAATCCCGTCGCCTTGGAGGCGAGTGCACTCGACCGCGAGACGCGTGGGTTCATCTCGATGACGATCAGGCGACCGTCCTTCGGATCGATCGCGAACTGGATGTTGCATCCGCCCGTGTCGACGCCGACCTCGCGGAGGATGGCGATGCCCAGATCGCGCATCTTCTGGTACTCGCGGTCGGTGAGCGTCATCGCCGGAGCGACCGTCATGGAGTCGCCCGTGTGCACACCCATCGGGTCGACGTTCTCGATGGAACACACGATCACCACGTTGTCGCGGTTGTCGCGCATCAGCTCGAGCTCGTACTCCTTCCACCCGTAGATGGACTCCTCGATGAGCACGTTGGCGGACGGCGACGCGGCCAGTCCGCCGCCGGCGAGACGCTCGAGATCCTCGGTCGTGTACGCCATGCCGGAGCCGAGACCGCCCATGGTGAAGCTGGGCCGGATGACGACGGGCAGGCCGAGTTCGGCGACGGTGTCGTGCACCTCGGCCATCGTGTAGCAGACACGCGACCGGGCACTCTCGCCGCCGACCTTCGCGACGATGTCCTTGAACTTCTGGCGATCCTCACCGCGCTGGATGGCCTCGAAGTCGGCTCCGATGAGCTCGACGTCGTACTTCTCGAGAATCCCCTGCTCGTGCAGAGCCACCGCGCAGTTGAGCGCCGTCTGGCCGCCGAGAGTGGCGAGCACCGCGTCGATGGGATGGCCCTCGGCCTTCTCCTTCGCGATGACCTTCTCGACGAACTCCGCCGTGATGGGCTCGACATAGGTGGAGTCCGCGAACTCGGGGTCCGTCATGATGGTCGCCGGGTTCGAGTTCACGAGGCTGACCCGCAGGCCCTCCTCGCGGAGCACACGGCAGGCCTGCGTTCCGGAGTAGTCGAACTCGCAGGCCTGACCGATGACGATCGGTCCGGATCCGATGACCAGGATGTGCTGGAGGTCTGTGCGCCGTGGCATTACTGGCCGGCTTTCTTGTCGAGGAGCTGCAGGAAACGGTCGAAGAGGTACTCGGCGTCGTGCGGACCGGCCGCGGCCTCGGGGTGGTACTGCACCGAGAACGCCGAGTCGTCGAGCAGGCGGACACCTTCGACGGTGCCGTCGTTCGCGCACGTGTGGCTGACGATCGCCCGGCCGAACGGGGTGTCGAACTCCTCGCCGGCCTCGCCCTCGAGCGCGAACCCGTGGTTCTGGGCCGTGATGGAGATGCGGCCCGTGCCGTGTTCGATCACCGGGATGTTCATGCCGCGGTGACCGAAGGTCATCTTGTAGGTGGAGCGGCCGAGTGCGCGGCCGAGGATCTGGTTGCCGAAGCAGATGCCGAACAGCGGGGTGCCGTCACCGAGCACCTGCTCGGTCAGACGCACCACGGAGTCCGCGGTGGCCGGGTCGCCCGGTCCGTTGGACAGGAACACGCCGTCCGCGCCGAGTGCCCGCACCTGGTCGATGTCGGCGTTCGCCGGGACCACGTGGACCCGGATTCCCCGCTGCGCGAACATGCGCGGCGTGTTCGACTTGATGCCGAGGTCGACCGCGACGACCGAGTACCGGGGCTCACCCTCGGGATCGACCGTGTAGCCCTCGGTCGTGCTCACCTCGCCCGCCAGGTCCGCACCCACCATGCTCGGCTGACTGCGCACGGTCTCGATCAGCGCGTCGACGTCGGTGAGGGCCTCTCCGGAGAAGATGCCCGCCTTCATCGACCCGCGGGTGCGCAGGTGCCGCACCAGCGCGCGGGTGTCGATCTCGGCGATGCCGACGACGTCCTGCCGCGCCATCTCCTCGCCCAGGGTGCCGGTCGAGCGCCAGCTCGAGCTCCGGCGGCTGGGGTCGCGGACGGCGAACCCGGCGACCCACATACGGGAGTCGTCGGCGTCGCCGGTGCGTCCGACGGACTCGTTGTCCTCACCGTTCCAGCCGGTGTTGCCGATCTGCGGGGCCGTGGCCACCACGATCTGGCGGTGGTAGCTCGGATCGGTCAGCGTCTCCTGGTAGCCGGTCATGCCGGTGCAGAACACCGCCTCGCCCAGGGTCGAACCCCGGGCTCCGAACGCGGTGCCACGGAAGATGCGCCCGTCCTCGAGGACCAGTGCCGCGGCGTCCTGGGTGCTCACGCGGTCTCCTTCTCGTCACTGCTCGTGTCGTCCACCCACTGCGGGTAGACCGTCTTGTCGTCGGCTCGGAAGCCGGTGTCGATTTCGGTGCCGGTGGGCAGTTCCCAGCGGACGACCAGCAGGCCGTCCCTGGTCATGACCTTGCCGGCGAGGCCACGCTCGGTCCGCACGGCGCGGAGCGAGTCGGCGGGCATCCAGATGTCGGACTCCCCCGTGCGCTCGAGCAGGATGCCCGTCTCGTAGCGCGTCAGTGTTCCGGTGGCGCGATGGCCCATGTCGCCCACGGCGATCCGGTTCTGCCAGCTCGGGGCCAACGTCGATCCCACGTACAGACCGGTACAGGCCGGGGTGAGGACGGCGCCGAGCTGCTCCGGCACGGCCGGGAGGGTTCCGATCGCGTCGGCCTGACGCTTCTGACGGTTCTTCCAGCCCCAGATGATCAGGCCGATCATGGCGACCCAGAACACGAGGAAGCCGACCACCAACAGCACTCTGTCCATCTAGTTCATCCCTCCCGAAGGCGCGGCCGCGACTCCGTCGCGGCTGGTGATTCGTCCGCGCAGCAGCGTCGCGGTGACCTTCGCGGGCAGCTCGAGCGACTCGTACGGGGTGTTGGCGGACAGCGAGGCCAGATCCTTCGGGACGACCGTCCACCGGACGTCCGGGTCGACGATCGTCAGGTTGGCGGGCTCTCCGACCGCGATGGGCCGTCCCTGGTCGGTGAGCCCGACGATCTCCGCCGGTCGCTCGCTCATGACCCGTGCGACGCCGCGCCAGTCGAGCAGACCGGTCTCCACCATGGTCGTGACGATCACCGACAGGGCGGTCTCGAGGCCGAGCATGCCGGGTCGGGCCTGCGAGAACTCGCAGCACTTGTCCTGCTCGGCATGCGGCGCGTGATCGGTGGCCACGCAGTCCACGACACCCGAAGCCAGCGCCGCGCGCAGCGCCTGGACGTCGGAGGCCTCCCGCAACGGCGGGTTCACCTTGTTCACGGCGTCGTAGGTCTCGAGACGCGTGTCGTCCAGGAACAGATGGTGCGGTGTCACCTCGGCGGTGATGGCGATGCCCTGCTTCTTCGCCCAGTCGAGGAGCTCGACGGTGCCGGCGGTGGAGGCGTGGCAGATGTGGACGCGGCTGCGCGCGTCCCGCGCGAGGATCGCGTCGCGGGCGACGATGGATTCCTCCGCGGACCGGGGCCATCCGGTCAGGCCCAGCCGCGCCGCGGTCGGACCCTCGTGGGCGACGGCACCTTCGGTGAGCCGCGGCTCCTCGGCGTGCTGGGCGATGAGCACTCCCAGGCCGGCCGAGTACTCGAGGGCGCGGCGCATCAGCAGTGGGTCGGCGACGCAGTGACCGTCGTCCGAGAACATCCGGACAGCACCGACACCGGCGTTCATGGTGGCCATCTCCGCCAGGGCCTTGCCCTGCAGGCCCACGGTGACGGCGCCGACGGGGTGGACGTCGACCAGCCCGACCTCCTGGCCGCGACGCCAGACGTGGTCGGTGATCACCACGGAGTCCGCGACCGGCGACGTGTTCGCCATCGCGAAGACGGCGGTGTATCCGCCGAGAGCTGCTGCGGCGGAACCGGTCTCGATGGTCTCGGTGTCCTCGCGGCCCGGCTCCCGCACATGGGTGTGCAGATCGACGAAGCCGGGCAACAGAACGCCACCGGCACCGTCCACGATCTCGGCACCCTCGGGAACGGTGACGTCCGCGCCGATCGCGTCGATGACGCCGTCCGAGACCACCACGTCCACGGGATCACCCTCGCCGTAGGGGCGCACCGAGCGCAGCACCACGGTCCCGCTCATCGAGCGAGTCCCGGTGTCGGCTCGGATCCGATGAGCAGGCGGAACAGCACTGCCATACGCACGTGCACTCCATTCTGGACTTGTTGCAGGACGGCGGTCTCGGGTGCGTCGGCGACCGAGAAACCGATCTCCATGCCGCGGAGCATCGGACCGGGGTGCAGCACCACCGCGTGGTCGGGAAGCAGATCGAATCGCTTCTGCGACAACCCGTATCCGATGGAGTACTCCCGCGCCGACGGGAAGAAGCCACCGTTCATGCGTTCGGCCTGGACGCGCAGCATCATGACGGCGTCGAGCGCCGGCAGCTCGGAGTCGAGCGACGGTGCCACGGTGACGGGCCAGGAGTCGATGCCGACCGGCAGCAGAGTGCGCGGCGCGATGACCACCACCTCCGCACCGAGGGTGGCCAGCAGGAACGCGTTGGACCGCGCGACGCGGCTGTGCAGGACGTCACCGACGATGGCGATGCGGCGGCCCTCGATTCCGCCGAGGCGCTGGCGCAACGTCAGCGCGTCGAGCAGGGCCTGGGTGGGATGCTCGTGCGTGCCGTCGCCGGCGTTGATCACGGCCGGCCCCGATCCGTCGGGCAGGGCCGTCCACTGGGCGATGCGGTGCGCCGCACCGGACGCGGGGTGCCGCACGATCAAGGCGTCCGCGCCGGCCGCTCGCAGGGTGAGGGCGGTGTCGCGCAGCGACTCGCCCTTCGACGCGGACGAGCTGCTCGCGCTGACGTTGATGACGTCCGCGCTCATCCACTTGCCCGCCACCTCGAACGACACTCGGGTACGCGTCGAGTTCTCGTAGAAGACGGTCATGACCGTCTTGCCGCGCAGAGTGGGGAGTTTGCGCACGTCGCGGCCGAGCAGCGCCTGCTCGAAGCGCTCCGCTTCGTCCAGGATGTCGGTCGCGTCGTCGCGGCTCAGATCCATCGTCGACAGCAGGTGCCGGGCGCTCACGAGAGCTCCACCCCGTCTCGACCGTCGTGCTCGTCGAGCAGTACCGAGACGTCCTCGGTGCGCGCGGTCGGCACGTTCTTGCCCACGTAGTCCGCGCGGAGCGGGAGTTCGCGGTGGCCGCGGTCGATGAGCACCGCGAGCTGCACGGCCCGCGGACGCCCGAGATCGCGGAGAGCGTCGAGTGCGGCGCGCACCGATCGGCCGGAGAACAGCACGTCGTCGACGATCACGACGAGAGCGCCGTCCACGCCGGTGTCGGGCATCGAGGTGCGCTCGAGCGCCCGATGTGGCTTGCTGCGCAGATCGTCGCGGTAGAGCGTGATGTCGAGAGAGCCGACCGGCGGGCGGAGTCCCGAGTACTCCTCGATCCGCGCCGCGAGACGCGTGGCGAGAGTGGAACCGCGAGTGGGGATTCCCACGAGAACCAGCGGAGCGGCATCGGCCGAGCCGAACGCGGTCTTCTCGATGATCTGGTGGGCCATCCGGGCGATGGTGCGGCCGACGTCCGCCGACGACAACAGCTCGCGGGACTGGCCTGCTGAACCGGGGGTACCGGGCTCGTCTGAGGACACGAGAACAGGTGACCTCCTTCTCCGCCTCACTGGACGGATCGTTAAAGGATGTCTGACGCGGTGACTATACCAACCACGCCGGGCTCGAACTCAGCTCGAGGCGGGCGGCACCGCGTCGTCGGCGGTGTTCTCCGTCACGGGCCGGCTCTGCGCCGCCGGACGCGCCGCCGCGGCGGCGCGCACCTGGGGTGCGACGAGCACGATCTGGCCCAGCACCCCGTTGACGAAGGACGGCGAGTCGTCGGTGGAGAGTTGCTTGGCCAGCTCGACCGCCTCGTCGACAGCGACCACCGGCGGGACGTCGACCGCGTTGAGCAGTTCCCACACCGCGACGCGCAGGATCGCGCGGTCGACGGCGGGGAGACGATCGAGAGTCCACTGATGCAGGTGATCCCCGATGACCGAGTCGACGCGGTCGAGGTTCTCGGCCACTCCGGTCACGAGAGTCGTGGTGTACGCGTTGACCGGCGCCACCGTCTCCTCGTGAGCGGACAGCTCGCCGCGCTCGGTCGCGAGCACCACGGGATCGAGGTCCCGAGCCTCGGCCTCGAAGAGGAAGTCGACGGCGCGCTTACGCGCCTTGTGCCGAGCTCCGAGCTTCTTCGCCGCCGGCTTGCCCGGTGCGGCAGGGTTCTTGGAAGGCTCGCTCACTCAGGAATTCACGCGCCCGAGGTAGTTGCCGTCGCGGGAGTCCACCTTGAGCTTGTCGCCGGTGTTGATGAAGAGCGGCACGTTGATCTCGGCGCCCGTCTCGAGGGTCGCCGGCTTGGTGCCGCCGGTGGAACGGTCGCCCTGCAGGCCCGGATCGGTGTGCTGGACGATCAGCTCGACCGTGACCGGCAACTCGACGTAGAGCGGCAGACCCTCGTGCATCGCCACCTGGACCTTCATGTTCTCGAGCAGGAAGCGCGAGACCTCGCCGATGGTCGCCTCGGCGACGGAGATCTGGTCGAAGGTGTCGCCGTCCATGAAGACGTAGTCCGAACCGTCGTGGTACAGGTACGTCATGTCGCGTCGGTCGACCGTCGCCGTCTCGACCTTGACGCCCGCGTTGAAGGTCTTGTCGACGACCTTGCCCGACGTGACGTTCTTGAGCTTGGTGCGCACGAAGGCCGGTCCCTTACCGGGCTTGACGTGCTGGAACTCGATGATGGACCACAACTGGTTCTCGATGTTGAGAACGAGTCCGTTCTTGAAATCACTGGTGGAAGCCACTTGCTTCGCGTCTCCTCGTCGACTGTCGTCTCGGTCTCTCGGCACCCGGACGCCGCGCATGGCCTCCGGGCCTGACAAGCACTGGTCGGCAGGCCCTCGCCTACAGAACGGTGAACTCTTTGCTGGTGAGCGTCAGCAGTTCCGGCTCGTTCTCTCGAACGATGAGCGTGTCCTCGATCCGTACGCCTCCGCGACCGGAGAAGTACACGCCGGGCTCGACTGTCACCGCAGCACCGCAGAGCAGTGTACCGGTGCCGGTGGCACCGATTCCCGGCGCTTCGTGGATCTCGAGTCCCACGCCGTGGCCGAGTCCGTGCAGGAACTTGTCCCCGTGCCCCGCGTCCACGATGACCGAGCGAGCCGCTCCGTCCACCGCCTGCACGTCGGCACCGGGAAGAACGGCGGCGCGTCCGGCGGCCTGGGATCGTTCGACGAGGGCGTAGAGCTCGCGCTGCCAGTCGGCGGGGGTGCCCAGCACGTAGGTACGCGTCATGTCGGAGTGGTACCCGTCCACCTCCGCGCCGAAGTCCAGCTTCACCAGGTCGCCCTGCTCGAGCACCGCACCGGTGGGGCGGTGGTGCGGCACCGCCGAGTGGGCGCCCGCAGCCACGATCGTCTCGAACGAGATGGCGTGCGCTCCCAGCTCGAGCATGAGGAACTCCAGATCGATCGCGACCTGCTTCTCGGTCCGTCCGGCGCTGATGCCGCCCCGCTCGATCAACGCGGCCAGCGCGGCGTCGGCGACGCCGCAGGCGCGTCGCAGCGCGTCGATCTCGCTCTCGTCCTTGATCATCCGCAGCTTCTCCACCAGGCGCGGCATGCGCTGGAGAGAGAGCGAGGACGCAGCGTCGGACCACGCCTGATGCTCGTCGACGGACACGACGTGTGATTCGAATCCGACGGTCTGCCCGCCCCGCGCACCGCCGGCGTCCTGCAGCAAGCGAACAGGGCCCGCGCGGTCGATCACCGCAGCGAGGTCGGGCACCTGCTCGGCCACCTGGGTCACGTACCGACCGTCGGTGCACACCACGGTGCCGGACTCGTCGGAGGCGGAGTCGTGCGCACTCAGCAGCAGCGCGGCATTGGAACCGGTGAACCCCGTGAGGTAGCGGACGTTGAGCAGGTCGGTCACCAGGAGCGCGTCGGCCTCCCGGTCGCGGACGAGTTCTCTGAGGGCGTCGCGCCGTGCGGCGCGGTCGGAGGACGGCATCTCCCGAACCTACCGCCGCCGTCACCGACGGTCGGCGACACCGGTCCGCCCGCCGACACCGCACTCCGATATGTGGGCAGAAGCACACGCGACCGACCGGGGTGATTACTGTGTGCAGCATGACTGGGTGGGTGGTTCGCGGTGTGGGGATGGCGCTGGTTCATGTGGTGGCACGAGTGCTGCTCGCGCTGGCGGTGTCCGCCTGGCCCGCGCAGGGGTCCGTCCTGCGCATGATCACGCTGGCCGCCGTGATTCTCGTGGCGGTCGTGTGGGGCGGGATCGACGGCATCAACGCGCATCGCCGCGGTGACCACGGCGAGGACCGGACCGACTTCACGATGCTGTGGCTGAAGGCGTCGGTCGTGGCCGGTGTCCTCGCCGGGTTCGTCTGCTGGGTGTTCTCGGCGGTGGCAAACCTCGCGGTGAGCAGCAACTCCCTCTTCTTCGAGGTCACCTCCGGTGCGGCGTTCACGATCCTGCTCGTCTTCATCCCCACGGTCATCGCCGTCACGGTGGGCCGCTGGTTGGCCGGACGCGGCGACGACAAGCAGGAGGAACTGCGGCCGGGCAAGAAGGAGGACGCGACCGAGCGCGACCGCGTGACCTCCGGAGCACCCGCACGCGGCGAGTCGGATGCCGACACCGAGGTCTTCGCCCCGGTCCGGGACTCCGATCGGCGCCCGAACCTCGCGAAGGGCGACCGCTCCTCCTGACCGGCCCCGTCGTCAGAGAAAGATCGACGACCCCGTCGTCGGCTCCTCACGCGCCACCGCGGAGTACGCGGCGGCCAGAAGCGCCGGATCCGGTCCTTCGAGGCGTCCCGGCTTGGCCAGTCCGTCCAGCACGACGAAGCGCAGCAACCCGTTTCGGTTCTTCTTGTCCGTCTGCATGCCCGACAGCAGATGGGCGAACGCGTCCGCGTCGTAACTGACGGGCAGTCCCACCGCCTGCAGGATGCTGCGGTGCCGGTCGGCGACATCGTCCGACAGTCGCCCCGCGAGACGTCCCAGCTCGGCGGCGAACACCAGACCCACGGAGACCGCGGCGCCGTGGCGCCACTTGTACTTCTCGCGGCGCTCGATCGCGTGCCCCAGGGTGTGGCCGTAGTTCAGGATCTCGCGAAGATCGGACTCCCGGAGATCGGCCGCGACGACCCTGGCCTTCACCTCGATGGAGCGCCGGATCAGCTCCGGCAACACCTCGCCCGTCGGATCCAGCGCGGCAGCAGGGTCCGCCTCTATGAGGTCGAGGATGACCGGGTCGGCGATGAATCCGGTCTTGATCACCTCGGCGAGCCCGGCCACGATCTCGTTGTGCGGCACCGTCTCGAGTGTCGCCAGATCCACCAGGACTGCCGCAGGCTCGTGGAAGGCACCGACGAGGTTCTTCCCGGCATCGGTGTTGATGCCGGTCTTGCCTCCCACGGCCGCGTCGACCATGGCGAGCAGCGTGGTGGGCACGTGCACGATGCGGACGCCGCGCATCCAGGTGGCCGCGACGAAGCCGGCAAGATCGGTGGCCGCCCCGCCGCCCAGGCTGACCACGGCGTCGCTCCGCGTCAGACCGATGCGGCCGAGCACCTCCCAGCAGAATCCGGCGACGGCGAGTTCCTTGCCGTCCTCGGCATCGGGGATCTCGATACGGTGTGCGTCGATTCCGTTGTCCGCCAACGCTGCTCGGACGGCCTCGGCGGTCTCGGCGAGCGGAGGCTGATGGAAGATCGCGACGGTGCGAGTGCCAGCGAGCTGCTCCACAAGGTCGGTGAGCAGACCGCGACCGATGATCACGGGGTACGGGTTCGCCGTCCGGACGTCGATACGAACAGGTTCTGTCACGAGAGCGTCTCCTGTACTGGGGGTGGATCCTGCGGTGGTCGGGTACGGCCGGTCCGTGGTGCCGGCTGCCGCGGCAACGGTCCCGGATCGGTGGGGATCGGACGTCCGCCCTTGCGCCGGATCCGGCGCCGCGGCGAGGTCCGCTGCGGTGGTGCGGCCGGCGCGGGGACGCGGTCGGCGGGGGCGACACCGAGACGGCCGAGGACCGCGGTGACGACGCGAGCGGGGCTGCGGCCGTCCGTGCGGACACGGATGGTGGACACCTCCCGGTACAGCGGTCGCCGAGTACGCATGAGTTCGCGGTACTTCGCCCGCGGATCCGAGCCGGCCAACAGGGGTCGCGAGGCGTTGGCACTGGTCGCGCCGGTGCGCCGGAGGCCCTCGCCGACACTGATCTCGAGGTAGACGACGGTGTGACCGCGGAGCGCCGCACGGGTGCGCGAGGACAGGATCGCCCCACCGCCCAGGGACACGATGCCCGGATACGTTCGCAGCGCATTGAGCACGATGCGCTCCTCGATGGCACGGAACTCCGCCTCACCGCTCTCGGCGAAGATCTGCGGGATGGTGCGGCCGGTGTCCTTCTCGATGGCCACGTCCGTGTCGTACACCTGTGTGCCCAGGGCCTGAGCCAGCCGTCGGCCGATGGTGGACTTCCCGGCGCCGGGTGGCCCGATCAGCACCGCCCGCGGCGGACCGGAGACCTCCCTGGTCTCCCCCGCCCCGGCCCCGGCCTGCCCGGCATCCTGCGACCGGCCTCCGGCCTGCCCGGGATCATCCGACCGGCCTCCGGCCTGCCCGGTCATCGCGGCGGACGGGCTTGCGCGTTCTCCACGTAGCGGCGCACGTTGCCGGCGGTCTCGGCGACGGAGTCGCCTCCGAACTTCTCGAGCGTGGCGCGGGCCAGCACCAGCGCCACCATGGTCTCCGCGACGACACCCGCGGCCGGCACGGCGCAGACGTCGCTGCGCTGGTGGATGGCCACCGCACCCTCGCCGGTGGACATGTCCACCGTCGCCAGGGCACGCGGAACCGTGGAGATGGGCTTCATGGCCGCACGCACCCGTAGCGGGGCACCGTTGGTCATGCCGCCCTCGATGCCGCCGGCGCGGTTGGTGGTGCGGACGATTCCGTCCGGGCCGGGGAGAATCTCGTCGTGGGCAGCGCTGCCGCGGCGGCGTGCGGTCTCGAACCCGTCGCCGACCTCGACACCCTTGATGGCCTGGATGCCCATGAGTGCTGCGGCGAGCTGTGCGTCGAGCTTGCTGTCACCGGTGACGAAGGAGCCGAGTCCCACGGGAAGGCCGTGGACGACCACCTCGACGATGCCGCCGAGGGTGTCCCCGTCGCGCTTGGCCGCTTCGATCTCGGTGATCATGGACTGCTCGGCCACGGCGTCGAAGGCCCGCACGGGGCTCGCGTCGATCGCCTCGATGTCTCCCGCCGACGGCTCCGGGCCCTCGTACGGGTCGGACGCACCGATGGAGATGACGTGCGACAGGACGTCGACGCCGAGGACCTGCTTCAAGAACTGTCGGGCGACGGTACCCACCGCGACGCGGGCGGCGGTCTCCCGTGCGCTGGCGCGCTCGAGCACGGGCCGGGCGTCGTCGAAGCCGTACTTGAGCATGCCCGAGTAGTCGGCGTGGCCGGGGCGCGGACGAGTCAGCGGCGCGTTGCGCGCGAGGTCGGCGAGCACGGCGGGATCGACCGGGTCGGCCGCCATGACGGTCTCCCACTTCGGCCATTCCGTGTTGCCGATCTCGATGGCGACGGGGCCGCCGAGGGTCGAGCCGTGCCGGACACCGCCGATGACGGTGACCTTGTCGGCCTCGAACTTCATGCGAGCGCCGCGGCCGTAGCCCAGGCGTCGTCGGGCGAGCTGAGCTCCGATGTCCTCGGAGGTCACCTCGACTCCGGCCACCATGCCCTCGAGAATGGAAACCAGGGCAGGGCCGTGAGATTCTCCGGCAGTGATCCATCGCAACACGGATCGATCTTTTCACGTCCCGGCGTTCACCCACGCCACCAGGGTCGCCGCGCACAGAGCGGGTCCGTGCGGAATCCCCGCCGCTCCCCCGGTTCGTCCCGTCATCGCCGCCAGCACCAGCGTCGTCGTCGGTGCCAGCACGGCGGCCACCGTCCACGTGGACGGCCCCGATACCGCGCCCAGTCCCCCGAGCGCGAGGCACAACTTCACGTCGCCGCCTCCGATCGATCCGGGTGACACCACCGACCCGACGAGATGGACACCGGCCAGAGCCAGGCCGCCGAGGAGCGCCGACTCGCCGCCACCCTGGTGCGCGGCCGCCAGGAACACCGCACCCGCGGCGGGCAGCGTCAGATCGTTCGGCAGACGGTGACGGACCAGGTCGACGAGCGCGACGGCACACGACCACGCCCCGACCGCGAGGACCGCCGTGTCGGTGGTGACCGCGCCGAGCGCGGCGCCGACGGCGGCGGCCGCGAGCAGGTCGGGCACCGTCGGCGTCACCCACCGACCGACGGTGAGAACAGCGAGGCAACACAGTGCGGATCCGAGGAGGACGGTCATGGAGTCACGGTGGCACCGGCGACTCCGACGATCCGGGCCACGGCGAGCACCCGGGGATGACGGCGCACCCGGGGATGGTCAGGACTCCCGCAGAGCCTGTTCCATCGCCGCGCGCGGGGCCGACATACCGGTGAACTGCTCCACCTGACCGAAGGCCTGGTGCAGCAACATCTCGAGACCGCCGACGACGACGCCGCCGGACTCCTCGACCGCGGCGGCCAGCGGGGTGGGCCACGGGTGGTAGATCGCGTCCAGCAGCACGCGCGTCCCGCGCAGTGCGTCGATCATCGCCGCGCCGCCCTCGGGCGGGACGGTGGACACCACGGCCGCCGCGTCCGCGACCGCTCGCGGCAAAGCGTCGTCGTCCGGTGCGCTCCACCGGGCGGTGAGACCGGCGTCGCGAGCACAGACCAGAGCTCCCTCCGCCCGCTCCTCGTCCCGCGAGACGACGGTGACCGCGATCGCCCCGAGATCACGCAGAGCGACGAGCGCCGGGCGCGACGTTCCGCCCGCCCCGACGACGACCACCGACGAACCCGACAGATCGCGGACACCGACCGTGCCGAGGGCGCCCGTGACACCGTCGACGTCGGTGCAGTCGGCGCGCCAGCCCGAGTCGGTGCGCAGAAGGGTGTTCGCCGAGCCGACGGCGACTGCGCGCTGCGTCCGCTCGGTCGCGTGCGCCAAGGCCGCGAACTTGCCCGGCATCGTCACCGACAGTCCCACCCACTCGGGTCCGAGGCCGTCCACGAACTCCGGGAGCCGTTCCGCGGTGCACTCCACCCGCTCGTACGTCCACCCGGCGAGCCCGAGCTCCCGGTAGGCCGCCGCGTGCAGGATCGGTGAGCGCGAGTGCGCCACCGGAGACCCCAGAACGGCCGCGCGCCTCGGCGAGGAGGCGTCGGAAACGGACGTCACCGGCCGCTGTCGAGGAACCCGCCCTCGACCTTCGTGATGTTGTCCAGGTGCACCTGGTAGTCGTCGGTGAAGAGCGTCTCACCGGCGGCGTTGATGGTGACGAAGTAGAGCCAGTTTCCGGGCTCGGGGGCCTCCGCGGCCTGCACCGCAGCCACGCCGGGAGAGCAGATCGGCGTCGCCGGCAGACCCTCCTTGGCATAGGTGTTCCACGGAGTGACGTTCGCGCGGTCGGCGTCGGTGGTGGCCACCTCGGTGGTGTCCAGCGAGTAGTTGACCGTGGAGTCGAACTCCAGACGCTGCCCGATGGCGAGACGGTTGAGGATGACACGCGCCACCTTGGCGAAGTCCTGCGGCAGCGCCTCGCGCTCGATGAGGGACGACGCCACCAGCACCTGGTAGGGGTCGAGGCCCGAGGACGCGCCCGCCTCGAGCAGACCGGTGTCCTCGTAGATCGCGGCACTCTCGGACACCAGCTGACGCAGGATGTCCGTCGGTGCGGCGCTGGGGTCGAAGTTGAAGGTGCCTGCGGCGATGAGCCCCTCGAGCTGACGATCGCGATCCGGCACCTGCCGCACCGCGTCGGTCGCCCAGTCGGCGACACCGAGTGCGGAGGGATCGTCGCCCGCGCCCGCGAGGTTCAGGTCGTCGTACGTGACGCACGGAAGACCCTCTCCGACAGCACAACTGGCCTCGGAGATCAGCGTGTAGATGCCCTTGCGGACGGCGCCTGTGTTGACGTCGGTGGAGTCGTGCAGCTGCCGACCCTCGGCGATCTGGATCTGGCCCACTCGCGATGCCGGGTCCACCAACGCGGAGACGGCGTCGGACGCTGCCATCTGCGAGCGCATCCGATAGAAACCGGGCTGCACGGAGGTCATCGCGGTGTTCTGGACCGCGGCTTCGTAGAAGGCCGCCGAGCTTGCGGTGACGTCCTTGTCCGCCATCTCGGTCGCGATCTCCTGCGCGGTGTCGCCCGAGGCGACCTGCACCACCACGGCGTCGCCGCCGGGCCCGGGGTAGTCCTCCGCGACCGCGGCCCCGCCGCCGGTGAACTTCGACACTCCCCACACACCTCCGACGGCCACGAGGCCGACCAGGACCAGCACACCGAGTCCGCCGATGATGCGCGAGCGACGCTTGCGACCGGCCGCGGCGCGGTCGCGGCGGGTGTCCGCGCGGCTCGGGCGGTCACCGGGACCGGACGCCACTCGGGCAGGGCGGGCGCGGCGATCGTCGGCCGATCCACCGCGCTCGGCCCGGCGAGGCGCGCGCCGGCCGTCGGCGAGCGGCTGACGGCGCAGGTCGTCGACCGGGAGATTCAGCTCGTCGGTGTCCCACTCGTCGCGCCGGCCGGGCCGCTGTCCACGACCGTCGTCCGTCACGGGGTCGTCCCCGGTGTGTCCTGCTCCGGACCGTGATTCTCGGGCACCGTTGCCCCCTCCTCGTTCGCCTGGGCGACCATCGCTCGCGCCAGCACACTGCGGCGCTCGTCGAGCCACCCTTGCAGGATGGCGACCGCCGCCGCCTGGTCGATCATCGACCGTTGGTCTCTCGCGCGGACGCCGCTGTCTCGAAGACCACGCGCGGCACTCACCGTAGTCAAGCGTTCGTCGGACAGCCGCACCGGCACGCCGGGCAGCGCACGGTGCAGGACTCGGGCGAAACGGACAGCCAGCGTGGCGGCGGTTCCGCGCTCTCCGCGCAGCGTGCGCGGCAGACCGACGATGACCTCGACGGCCTCGTACTCCTCGGCGAGCGCGACGATCCGCTGGACGTCGGCGGAGTCGGTGTGCGTCTTCGCCGCGCGCGGCACGGTCTCGACGGGCGTGGCGAGGGTGCCGTCGGGATCGGAGGACGCCACTCCGACGCGCACGCTCCCGACGTCGATCGCGAGCCGCCGCCCCCGGCCCGGGTCGTCGGCGCCCGGCCGGTCGGGCGCGGCGCTGCCGGCGGCCACCGTCAGGAGTTCCCGGCGATCTCGGTGACGCGACCGAGCAGAGCCTCGATCGCCACGGGAATTCCCGCCGCGTCGGACCCGGCTCCCTGCGCGGTGTCGGCCTTGCCGCCGCCGCGACCACCGATGCTCGGACCGAATGCGCCCACCAGTTCACCGGCCTTCACGCCGAGTTCCTGCGCGGCCTTCGTCGTCGACACGACGAACGGCACCTTGCCGTCGACGTCACCGAACAGCGCCACCACTGCGGGCTGCGTGCCGAACCGGCCGCGAACATCGCCGACGAGCGTGCGCAGATCGGCAGCGCCGACGCCGGCCGGCGCGGGTTCCGCGACGACGAGCAGCGACCCGACCCGACGCGCCGTGTCGACGTAGGACCCGGCGGAGGAGAGCACGGCGGCGGCGCGAGTGGCCTCGAGCTCCTTCTCGGCGACGCGGAGCCGTTCGACGAGGTTCTCGATCCGCGCGGGCACCTCGTCGGTGGGCACCTTGAGCGACGAGGCGACACCGGCGAGCAGCGCCCGCTCCTTCGCGAGGTACTTGTACGAGTCGAGGCCGACGAAGGCCTCGACGCGTCGCACACCCGACCCGACCGACGACTCACCGAGGATCGTCACCGGGCCGATCTGCGACGAGTGCTGGACGTGGGTACCGCCGCACAGTTCCATCGAGAAGGGTCCGCCGATCTCCACGACCCGGACCTCGTCGCCGTAGTTCTCACCGAACAGCGCCATCGCGCCCATGGCCTTGGCGTCGTCGAGATCGGTGACGAAGGTGTTGACCGCGAAGTCCGACGCGACGGCGTCGTTGGTGACGGCCTCGATGTCCTCGCGCTGCGACTCCGACAGCGAACCCTGGTACGTGAAGTCGAACCGCAGGTAGCCGGGCTTGTTCAGCGATCCGGCCTGTACCGCGTTCGGGCCCAGGATCTGGCGGAGTGCGGCGTGCACCATGTGAGTGCCGGAGTGTCCCTGGGTGGCGCCGCGGCGCCACTGCTGGTCGACGTGCGCGGTGACGACGTCGCCCTCGGTGAGCTGCCCCTCGTCGACGGTGACCTTGTGCACCCACACGGTCTTCGCGATCTTCTGTACGTCCCCGACGGTGACTGTCAGTCCCGCGCCCGTGAGGGTGCCGATGTCCGCCAGCTGTCCACCGGACTCGGCATACAGCGGGCTGCGGTCGAGGATGACCTCGACCTTCTCCCCCGCAGCGGCGGTGGGCACCCGCACGCCCCCGGCGATGATCGCGAGAACCGTTGCCTCGCTGTCCAGCTCGTCGAAACCGGTGAACTCGGTGGGACCGCGGTCGACGAACTCCCTGTACACCGTCAGATCGGTGTGCGCGTGCTTGCGCGACTGCGCATCGGCCTTCGCGCGGTTGCGCTGCTCCGCCATGAGCGTGCGGAATCCGGCCTCGTCGACCTGCAGGCCCGCCTCGGCCGCCATCTCGAGTGTGAGGTCGATGGGGAAGCCGTACGTGTCGTGCAGGACGAAGGCCTCGTCACCACTGATGCGGGTTCCGCCGGACGCGGTCACGGCCTGAGCAGCGTTGTCGAAGAGACGCGATCCGGAGGTGAGGGTCGCGAGGAACGCCTTCTCCTCGCCGACGGCGACCGACTCGATGCGCGCGAAGTCCTCGACCAGTTCCGGGTACGACTCGGCCATCGTGTCGCGGACCACCGTGACGAACCGGGCCATCGAGGGGTCCTCGGCACCGAGCAACCGCGCGCTGCGCACGATCCGGCGCAGCAGACGCCGCAGCACGTAGCCACGGCCGTCGTTGCCCGGCGTCACGCCGTCGGCGATGAGCATGACCGCGGTGCGAGCGTGATCGGCGATGACGCGGAACCGTACGTCCGCGTCGTGGTTCTCTCCGTAGCGACGGCCGGACAGTGCCTCGGCCTCGGTGATGACGGGACGGACCAGATCGGTCTCGTAGACGTTGTCGACGTCCTGCAGCAGGAACGCCACGCGCTCGACACCCATGCCGGTGTCGATGTTCTTGCGCGGCAACGGTCCCAGGATCTCGAAGTCGTCCTTCGACGTCCCCTGTCCGCGCTCGTTCTGCATGAAGACGAGATTCCAGATCTCGATGTAGCGGTCCTCGTCCGCCTCCGGACCGCCCTCCTTGCCGAACTCGGGTCCGCGGTCGTAGTAGATCTCCGAGCACGGCCCGCAGGGTCCGGGGATGCCCATGGACCAGTAGTTGTCGGCCATGCCTCGGCGCTGGATGCGCTCGTCGGGCAGGCCGGCGACGTCCTTCCAGATCTGAATGGCCTCGTCGTCGTCGAGATACGCTGTGGCCCAAATTCTCTCGGGATCGAAGCCGTAGCCACCCTCCTCGACGGACGAGGTGAGCAGCGTCCATGCGAAGCCGATGACCTCGCGCTTGAAGTAGTCGCCGAACGAGAAGTTGCCCGCCATCTGGAAGAACGTGTTGTGGCGGGTGGTCACGCCCACATTCTCGATGTCGCCGGTGCGCACACACTTCTGCACGCTCACGGCGCGCGCGAACGGCGGGGTGCGCTGCCCGAGGAAGTACGGGACGAACTGCACCATGCCGGCGTTGATGAACAGCAGATTCGGGTCGTCGAGGACCAGCGAGGCGCTGGGGACGGGGGTGTGTCCCAGCTTCTCGAAATGGTCGAGGAAACGACGGCGAATCTCGTGAGTCTGCACGGAAACACCCTAGCGCGCGAGAGCACGCACGATTCTGCGGAGCTTGCCGACGCGCGTCTCGAGGTCGCGCTCCGCTCCGTGGTTGGTGGGCCGGTAGTAGTCGGTGCCCACCAGCTCGTCGGGCGGGTACTGCTGGGCGAGCACACCGTCGGGGTCGTCGTGCGGAAACTTGTAGCCCACCGCGTTGCCCAGGGAGGCGGCTCCCGTGTAGTGCCCGTCGCGCAGGTGCGGCGGCACGGCGCCTGCCTTCCCCGCCGCGATGTCGGCCATCGCCGCGGACAGCGCGCTGGTGACGGCACCGGACTTCGGTGCGGTGGCGAGGTGGATGGTGGCCTGGGCGAGGGCGAGCCGCGCCTCGGGCATCCCGATCGTCTGCACCGCCTGCGACGCCGCCGTCGCGACCAGCAACGCGGTGGGGTCGGCCATGCCGATGTCCTCGCTGGCGTGCACCACGAGCCTGCGGGCGATGAAGCGGGCGTCCTCACCGGCGGTGATCATCCGGGCGAGGTAGTGCATGGCCGCATCGACGTCGGAACCGCGGATCGACTTGATGAACGCGCTGATGACGTCGTAGTGCTGGTCACCGTCCCGGTCGTACCGCACCGCGGCTCGGTCGACACTCTTCTCCACGGTCTCGAGATCCACGCTGCCGCCCGCACCCGCCGTGTCGGCGGCCGCCTCGAGCGCTGTCAGACCCCGTCGAGCGTCACCGCCGGCCAGCCGCACGAGGTGTCCGAGCGCCTCGTCGGTCACCGTCACCGACCCGCCGAGACCGCGCTCGTCCGCCAGGGCCCGCGTGAGCACCTCGCGGATGTCGTCGTCGGTGAGCGACCGGAGCTGCAGCACCAGGGACCGTGACAGCAGCGGCGACACGACGGAGAACGACGGATTCTCCGTCGTCGCGGCGACGAGCAGCACGATCCGGTTCTCGACGGCGGCGAGCAGAGCGTCCTGCTGGGTCTTGGAGAACCGGTGCACCTCGTCGATGAAGAGCACGGTCTGCTCGTTGTTCAGCAGCCGGCGACGCGCCAGATCGATGACGGCCCGAACGTCCTTGACGCCCGCGGAGAGCGCGGACAGGGCCTCGAACTTGCGGCCGGTGGCACCTGAGATCAGGGATGCGAGCGTGGTCTTGCCGGTGCCGGGCGGGCCGTAGAGCATGACCGACGCCGCCCCGGATCCCTCCACCAGGCGGCGCAGCGGGGCGCCCGGGGTGAGGAGGTGACCCTGGCCCACGACCTCGTCCAACGATCGTGGACGCATCCGCACGGCCAGCGGCGCACCCGGCGTGCTCGCACGCGGGGACGGGACGAACGCGTCCCCGTCAGGAGCGGCGGTGTCGTCGTCGAAGAGGGAGTCGTCGGCGCTCATCGGACGCTCAGGACGCGGCGGCGGGCCACCGCGCCGCGAGTGCCTGCCGGACATCGCCCGCGAAGTCCGCGAGATCGTGGTGCCCGACGAAGCGCGCGTACTCCGAGAGGATGGACCACCGCGTGGTCAGCGCGGCGGCGCGGGGCACCGAGAGGTGGTGCCGACGCAGTGCGGCGTTGCGGGTGTCGTCGTCGGGGAGGAACCAGTGCGTCGTGAGCCAGGCCCACACCAACTGGGCGTCCAGCAACTTGGCGTGCAGGACGTCGTCGTCGGCGAGGTGCGGCCAGATTCCGACCACCTCGGCGCGCCACGCATCTACCATGGCCTCGGCGCGTTCCGGGGTGAGATCGAGACGGCACAGGCAGCCGGGGTAGGACAGGAGCGTGTAGGCCACATCGAGAGTGGCGTCCCGGAAGCCGCCCCACTCGTAGTCCAGGAATCGCACGCCCTCGTCGTTGACGATGATGTTGTCCGGGCACAGGTCCGACGGACTGAAGGCGCGGTGTCCGCCGGAGCCGAAGAGTTTGGCCGCGCGGGCGACGGCGGCGGCGACCGCGGGCGGCACCTCGATGCCGAGATCCGCGGCGAGCATCGCTGGAACGTCCGACTGGGCCACCGCGACCTGATCGGCCAGCCCGTCGCGAGAGTCGGCGACACCGGCGCGGCCGAGAAGCGCCCCGAAATCCTCCTCGCGGCCGAACGTGGCGGCGTGCATCCGCCCGAGTGCCTGGGCGAGAGCCATGAGCGAGTTGGTGACGGACGACGGGTCCGGGTTCGCGATCAGACTCGTGAACGGCGCGGCATCCCCCAGGTCACTGAGGACGAGGAGCCGTTCCTTCAGGTCGTACGCGATGAGGGAAGGACCGGGGCGGGTGTGCGTCGCGAGGGCGGTGGCGAACTGGTACGAGACCGCTTCGCGCAGGAACGCGGTGTGGTCTCCGGCGCCGAGACCCGTGCGGGACACGGACTCCGTGGACGTCTCGCGAACCTGCTTGATCACGAGCGTGCGCGGCAACTGGAACGGGTTCTCGGCCACCCGGACACGGATGACCACGGTGCGCCCGCTGCCGCCGAGATCGACCGGATCGACCAGGGTCACCGACGCTCCCGTGCGTCTGGTGAGGAGTTCTCGTGCTGCTGCCACTGCTTCGGTGATCGGATCTGCCAACATTGCCGTCATCGATTGTCCGACCCACCTCGTCCGTGAACGGGCAGGTCATTCCTCGTTTCCGTACTCGTGTCGGCCCGCGTGGGCCGACTGTGGTGCTGTGTGCGTACTGCGGGAGCAGGATCGGGTTCCCCGCTCCGCAGTCGATGAAACGGGCTCGCCGTGCGGTTTCTCGACCCTATCGCACTCCCCCGACAGCTCGGGGGCTACGGCGGGACCGCGGTGCCCACGGACAGGCAACGACCGAGGTCAGACCGCTCGGACGATCGGCGCGACGTCGACCGACACGGCGATCCGGCTCCCCGCCGACTCCGTGTAGATGATGCCGCGCAACGGCGGGACGTCGTCGTAGTCGCGGCCCCACGCCACCGTCACGTAGCGCTCGTCCACCCATTGATCGTTGGTCGGGTCGAAGGCCAGCCACGAGCCGTCCGGTGATCGCACCGCCGCCCACGCATGGGTGGCGTCCACGCCCACCATGCGTTCCTTGCCGGGCGGCGGCTGAGTCGCGAGGTAGCCGGAGACGTAGCGCGCGGCGAGGCCGTGCGAGCGCAGGCACGCGACGGCGACCCGCGCGAAGTCCTGACACACACCGGTGCGGGCGGCGAGGACGTCCGCGACGGTCGTCGAGATGGTCGTCGACCCCGACAGGTAGGCGAAATCGGTGTTGATCCGATGGTTTAGGTCGAACACGGCCTCCACCAACGGTCGGCCCTCGGTCAGCGAGAGCGCGGCGTACTCGTGCACCTCGTCGGTGATCTCCGGTGGCACCAGATCGAGAACGAAGTCGACGTCCAGGGCCCCGTCGACCCTGGTGGGACGAGCACTCTCCCACGCCGTCGTCGCAGCCCAAGTGGTGAGGCGAGCGGGGTCGGGAGGGTCGACGGCGACCAGGGCACGCGCGGTCACGCACAACCGATCGTGATCGGTGGTGACGTGGAAGTAGACGTCCTCGTTCCCGAACAGGTCGACACCGGTGGACCGGTCGGTCGGCGTCGGCGTGACGGTGACGGAGGCGTCGAGGCACCGCTGCTCCGAGGTCGAGCGCGGGAAGAGGTGGCCGCGGCCGTACGACGACGACACGGTGCCCTGATAGACGTACTCGGTGCGGTGGGTGATGGCGTACCACCGCGCACCCTCGTGATCGGTCACGACAACACCCGTCCCCCGCCGCGTCCCCACAACGGCTGCGTCCCGCCGGGCAACGTCAGGTGCGCCGCGGTGATCGACTCGGAGAGGTCGAGCAGATCGGTGTGCACCGACCGGACGACGTCGTCGAACTCCGATCGGGTCCCGGTGGCGTCGACGTCCTCGAGATCGGACGGGTCGACCCGGCGCAGCGTCGCGACGATGCGCTCGAGCGCCCGATCGGTGCGGGAGGTCCCCGTCGAACCGGGCAGCGATGCGAGGTTCACCGCTGCCCGTTCCACCGAGTGGATGACCGAGCGCGGGTTGCCGCCGTCGAAGAGCACGAGCTCGGCCACGGCTCCCACCTCGGGAGCACCGCGATAGCGGCGCCGGTAGGTGACCGACGAGTCTGCGGCGTTCAGCACGGCCCCGAGCACGGCCTGTTCGACGGCGGGTGGGCGCGCCGTGCCCACCGTTTCGGCGAGCAGGGCGGTGATCTGCAGAGCGCGCTCGATCCGCTTGCCCGTGTCCATGAGGAACCAGCCCGGATCGTGCACCATCGACTCGGCCGACAGACCGGCGACAGCGAGCATCGACCCCACGACGCGGCTCTGCGTCGACCAGAGACCCGCCTCGTCGGACACCGGCGACGCCCCACACTCGGCGAGCGCGGTGTCGAGCCGGTTGAACACCGCCCAGGTGTCCTCTCCCAGCTGGTCCCGCACGGCGCGGGCACAGGTCTGCAATGCCGCCACGGCGTGCGCGAGCGAGCCGGTGCGGCGCGTCCGCACCGTCAGCGACCGGAACTCCGCGAGCAGGTCCGACCGCGTGGTCGCGGCGCGGAACCCCGGCGCCGTCGCGGTCACCGAGGTCACCGCGTCGAGCACCACGGCCAGGGCGGCGTCCGTGTCGGACCGCGCCTGCGCTCCGAACGGCGTCTCCCCGCGATGATCGCGGACCATCTGGTTCGCGGCCACCAGCAGGCGGGCCGTCGCCTCGGCACGCTCGCCGTAGCGCCCCATCCAGTACAGGTCGTCGAGCACACGCGGCGTGCTCACCGAGTCGATGACCCGCGGGCGGCGCCCACCCATCGGACGCGGTGCGTCGACGACGCTCGACACGTCCGGTTGATCCGACCGGACGCGACGCTCGGCCAGCACCCACACGTCCTTGGCAGCGGTCGTGGCCATGGGCTCCGACGGCGGATCCGTGACCAACACCTGAGCGAGACCGCCCGTCATCGGGGTGTAGCCCCGGCGCCCGGCCACGTCGAACAACCGGATGCCGACGGGCCTCGGCAGCACGGCGGCGTCGTGCCGCCGATGACCGACGGGCCCGACGGGCGACGTCGCCAGATCCGGTATCGCCCGCGCCGCCCACCCCGTCGGGTCCGCCCCGATCCGCCGCACCAGCTCGTCCCGTTCGCGCATCGACAGCGCGGGACCGACGACGCTCTCGTGCGAGCCGATCGCGTACACCACGAGCGAACCGATGCGAGAGACGATGTGCGACAAGCCTTGTGGATCCCCCGCCCAGAAGGCCGGGACCGAGTCGAGCAGGGGCTCCTCCCCGAGCAGTGCCCGGCCGAGCTCCGGCAGCCGTCCGAACAGCGCCGCGTTCTCGAGGACGCCGCTGCCGATCGTGTTGACCACGGTGACGGCTCCGCGCCGCGCGACCTCGAGCAGTCCCACGACACCGAGGCGTGACTCGGGGCGCAGGTCGAGCGGATCCACGTAGTCGTCGTCGACACGGCGCACCACGACGTCGACGCGGCGCAGGGTGCCGAGCGAGCGCATCCACAGGGCGCCGTCGCGGACGACCAGATCAGCGGACTCGACCAACGGAAATCCGAGCACCGAGGCGAGATGCGCCTGGTCGAACGCCGTCTCCGACCAGACCCCGGGACTGAGCACCACCACGAGCGGATTCTCGGCGGCGGCAGGCGCCACCTCGACGAGGGCCACGCGCATCGCACCCACGTAGGTGCTCGCAGGACGGGGCGCCACCCGGCCGAAGACAGCCGGTACCGCGCGCGCGACGATCGACCGGTCCGCCAGGGCGTAGCCGGCGCCCGACGGTGCCTGGGTGCGGTCGGAGAGGACTCGGAACTCGCCGTCGGTGCATCGTGCGATGTCCGCCGCGTGGAAGAAGAGCTGATGCGGGCCGGGGATGGTGATGCCGTGCGCGGCGCGGAGGTAGCCGCGATGCCGGAAGACGATCTCCGGCGGCAGCAGGCCGCGGCGGATCAGGGTGCGCTCGCCGTACAGATCGGTGAGCACCGCGTCGAGGATGCGCGAGCGCTGCAGCATGCCGGCCTCGAGCCGATCCCAGTCCGGTGCCGACACCACCGTCGGGACCACGTCGAGTTCCCACCGTGCACCGGACTGCGTCGACGACGCCGACTCCGACGACGCGTCCGCCGTGTCGTTGTAGGTGATGCCGGAGTCGTCCACGAGACGGCCCACGCGCAACTGCGCGGCGGCAAGGTCCGACGGGGACACGTCCTCGACGCCCACGAGGGCCGCCCAGCGATCTCGCAGTCGCGGACCACCGTCGACGGGGTTCTCCACGAGGTCGTCGTGGCCGTCCGGACGGATCTCGTCGAGGTACGCCGCGAGCACGGGAGACGTGGCATCACCCTGCTGCACGCAACTCCCCCTTCACAGACGACCGGCACCGCGCTCGGCGCACGTCCGCGAGAAATCTACCTGTCCGCCTGCGCCCGAGCCGATCGCCGGTGCAGAGAGAGTACGAAGGTCGCCGCGACGACGATGCCGAGCAGGTTGATACCCAGCTGTCCCGCGGACAGAGCGGCGATACGCCAGCTCCCCACCGTGGCCGCGACGACGGCGAAACCTGCTGCGGGAACAGTGGTCACGGAGATGAAGACCCCGACCAGTGCGGCCGATTTCGCCGACACCAGCGCGAGCATGCCGGCGGCTCCCGCGAGCAGAGCCACGACGAGAGAGAACGGACCCACCTGGTAGATGAAGTCGACCTGCTGCAGGTCGTCCATCGCCTCCGGTCGAATCCATCCGAGCGCCTCGGCCCCGAACGCCCCCAGTGCCGTGATGACCATCGCGGTCGGGAAACCCACGAGCAGCGCCAGCAGCGATCGACGGATCAGCGATCGCTGCCGTCGCACCAGGCCGACCGACAGCGCGGCCAGCGGACCGAACTCCGGCCCCACCACCATGGCCCCGACGATGGTGACCGGCGAATCGGTCACCACGCCGATGGCCGCCAGCAGCAGGGCGATGGTCAGGAAGGCGACGAACGTCAGGGTCAGGGACGATTCCTCGCGAGTGCGGCCGATCAACTCGTCCCAGACGATCGCGTCGTCGGGGTCGCCCGGCGCCTTCTTCTCCGCGCTGCGCGCGGCGTCCGACAGCACCGTCTCCACCGGTTGCATGGTGATGGCCCCGTCGTGTGTCAGGCGCAGCGAGCGCAGACCGTCGAGGACCTGGTTCGCACACTCCCGCACGACGACCGCGTCCACGACGTCGCCCTCCGGACGGACGGCGGCGCCGCGCAGGACGACGACGTGAGCCACGCCGGGAGTCTCGTCGAGCACCCGCAGCACCTCGTCGGTCCGGTCCGACGGACTGACCACCCTGAGATTCTGCATGCACTCTCCGTCCGCGCGTCGTCGACGCGTGACCGGCGACGCCTCGACCCTAGGTCGTGGGACCCTCCGATGCGGGCTTCTCGCCCGATGCGCCGCTCGCCACCGCGTTGCGCGGCACCGGCTTCGCGTCGATACCCGACTCCTTGCGCTGCGCCGGCGTGATCGGTGCCGGCGCGTCGGTCAGCGGATCGACGCCGCCGCCCGACTTCGGGAAGGCGATGACCTCGCGGATGGAGTCCACTCCGGCCAGCAGGGCCGTGATGCGGTCCCACCCGAAGGCGATGCCGCCGTGGGGCGGAGCACCGAAGGCGAAGGCGTCGAGGAGGAAGCCGAACTTCTCCTGCGCCTGCTCGGCGTCGATACCCATGATCGCGAAGACGCGCTCCTGAATGTCCTTGCGGTGGATACGGATCGAACCGCCGCCGATCTCGTTGCCGTTGCAGACGATGTCGTACGCGTAGGCCAGAGCGTTGCCGGGATCGGTGTCGAAGGTGTCCATCGACTCCGGCTTGGGCGAGGTGAACGCATGGTGCACCGCGGTCCACGATCCCGAGCCGACTGCGACGTCGCCGCTGGCGGTGGCGTCGGACGTCGGCTCGAACAGCGGCGCGTCGACGATCCAGACGAAGGCCCACTCGTTCTCGTCGATGAGGCCCTGCTTGCGCGCGATCTCGCCGCGGGCGGCGCCGAGCAGTGCGCGCTGCGCCTTGGCAGGACCGGCGGCGAAGAAGACGCAATCGCCGGGCTTTGCGCCGACGTGGGCTGCGAGGCCGTCGCGCTCGGATTCCGACAGGTTCTTCGCGACGGGTCCGCCGAGCGTCCCGTCCTCCTGGATCAGGACGTACGCGAGGCCCTTGGCGCCGCGCTGCTTCGCCCAGTCCTGCCACGCGTCGAGCTGACGACGCGGCTGCGACGCGCCGCCTGGCATGACGACGGCGCCCACGTAGGGCGCCTGGAACACGCGGAACGGCGTGTCGGCGAAGTACTCGGCGCACTCGACCAGCTCGACGCCGAACCGCAGATCGGGCTTGTCGGATCCGTATCGCCGCATCGCGTCGGCGTAGGTCATGCGCGGGATCGGGGTGGTGATCTCGTAGCCGATGAGGTTCCACAGCGACGTCAGAATCTCCTCGGCGAGAACGATGACGTCGTCCTGCGTCACGAAGCTCATCTCGACGTCGAGCTGAGTGAACTCGGGCTGACGGTCCGCGCGGAAATCCTCGTCGCGGTAGCAGCGAGCGATCTGGTAGTACCGCTCGATGCCGCCGACCATCAGCAGCTGCTTGAACAGCTGCGGGCTCTGCGGGAGCGCGTAGAAGCTGCCCGGCTGCAGCCGTGCGGGCACCAGGAAGTCGCGCGCGCCCTCGGGGGTCGACCGCGTGAGGGTGGGGGTCTCGACCTCGACGAACTCGTGGTGCGCGAGCACCGACCGCGCCGCCGCGTTGACCTTGGAGCGCAGGCGGATGGCGTGGCCCGGTCCGGCGCGACGCAGGTCGAGGTAGCGGTACTTCAGGCGAGCTTCCTCGCCGGGGGTCTCGTCGAGCTGGAACGGCAACGGGGCACTCTCGCCGAGCACCTCGAGTTCGGTGACGTTCACTTCCACGGCGCCCGTGGGGATCTCGTAATTTTGGTTGCCCTCGGGTCGGATCTCGACCGTGCCGGTGATCTTCACGCAGAACTCCGCGCGCAGGCGGTGCGACTGCTCGGCCGCCGGACCGTCGCGGAACACGGCCTGGACCACTCCGGAGGCGTCACGCAGGTCGATGAAGATGACTCCGCCGTGATCGCGCCGACGAGCGACCCAACCGGTCAGGGTGACGTGTCGGTCCGCGTGCTCGGCTCGAAGCGAACCGGCGAGGTGCGTGCGCAGCACAGGAGTCCTTCCAGAAGTAGACGAATACAGCTGGTGATCCTACGGACCATCCGCGCCCACCCCGACGCCGGGAGAAACAGCGCTGCGTCGGTGGTGCCACGTGCGAAGCTGTGAGCCGCACACGCCGACGAAAGTGGTGACTCATGACGTTCGACCCCGACGCCCGGATCGACTCCTCCCGGGTTCGACGGTCCTCCGGTGGCCGCGGCAAGGGCATCGCCGTCGGCGGCGGTCTCGGCGGCATCGTCATCGTGGTGATCACCCTGCTGCTCGGCGGCGATCCGTCGTCGGTGATCGGGCAGCTCGGCGGCGGCGAGGCCACGTCGCAGGACTCGGGCAGCGGCACCATCGAGAACTGTGACACCGGAGCCGACGCCAACGCGAACGTCGACTGCCGGGTCACGGCCACCGTGAACAGTCTCGATCAGGTGTGGGACGCCGAGTTGGCAGCACAGACGGGCGTGCCGTACGAGCGCCCCGAGGTCGACATCTTCTCCGGTCAGGTCTCCACCGGGTGCGGCGCCGCCACGTCCGACGTCGGCCCGTTCTACTGCCCCGCCGACTCCACCGCGTACTTCGACACCGGTTTCTTCCAGGTGCTCGTCGACCAGTTCGGTTCCAGCGGTGGCCCGCTCGCGCAGGAGTACGTCGTGGCCCACGAATTCGGCCATCACATCCAGAACCAGCTGGGCGACATCGGCCGGGCGCAGGCCGACCCGAACGGGCCCGAGTCCGGCGCCGTACGCACCGAGCTCCAGGCCGACTGCTACGCCGGCGTGTGGGCGAACAAGGCCGACGACATTCCCGCACCCGGCAGTTCCGAGCCGCTGCTCGATCCGCTCACCGATCAGGACGTGTCCGACGCGTTGTCGGCCGCGTCGTCCGTCGGCGACGACCGGATCCAACAGGCCTCGACGGGCCGAGTGAACCCGGAGGGCTGGACGCACGGCTCGTCCGACCAGCGACAGGCGTGGTTCGACGCCGGCTACCGCACGGGAGCTGTCGCCGCCTGCAACACCTACGACGCGTCGGACCTGAACGACCCGTCGTCCGTCCGCTGATGTCGTCCCGCACGGAGCTGCCGGTCTGTGAGACGTGCGGCGTGCAGTTCGACCGCGTCGATCCGGACGAGTGCCCGATCTGCACCGACGAGCGCCAGTACGTCGGACGCGGCGGGCAGCGGTGGACCACCGTCGCCGAGGTGTCGGCGTCGCACCGGACCGTGGTGCGCGAGGAGTACCCGGGCCTGTGGGGCATCGGCACCGAGCCGACCTTCGCGATCGGTCAACGTGCACTGCTGGTCCCCGGCGACGGTGGAAATCTGCTGTGGGACAGCATCACCACGATCGACGACGCCGCGATCGCCCGAGTCACCGAACTGGGCGGCGTGTCGGCCGTCGCTCTGTCCCACCCGCACTACTACAGCGCGATGGTCGAGTGGAGCGAGGCCTTCGGCGACGTGCCGATCTACGTGCACGAGTCCGACCGAGCGTGGCTGCCCCGCGCCGGCAACATCCGCACGTGGTCGGGCGACTCCCTGGAGATACTGCCGGGGCGGACGCTGATCAACACCCGGGTGCACTTCGCCGGCGGTTCGGTGCTGCACTGGCCGGGCACCGACGGCCGCGGCGCGCTGTGCACCGGGGACATCGTCCAGGTGGTGTCCGACCGCCGATGGGTCTCGTTCATGTACAGCTACCCCAACCTGATTCCCGAACATCCCGACACGATCCGCCGAACGGTCGCCCTCCTCGAGAACGTGACCTTCGAACGCATCGTCGGGGCGTGGTGGGACCGGGTCGTCGAGGAGGACGCACACGGCGCGGTGGTCCGCTCGGCTCGGCGCTACCTCGAGCACATCGGCGTGGCCCCCGGCTTCTGACCGGTCGACTCAGAACAGCGTCATGGCCGGTTCCGGTGCGGGCTCCGCGGGGACCGCCCTGGCCACACGCCGCGCGCCGGCCGGATCGAGTCCCGTCAATGAGTGCTTCTCCCGCAACGGTTCCACCTTGTCGCGGAGCCATTGCTTGTACTCCGGGCTGACGTACGCCCCGCGTCCGTAGAGCACCCGATAGCGGCGCACGAGAGCCGGATGATGCTCGGCGAGCCAGCTCATGAACCACTCCTTGGTGCTGGACCGCAGGTGCATCGGCAGCGCGGTCACACCGGTCGCGCCCGCCTCCTCGAGGGCCGCCATCAGCGCGCTGAGGTGTTTGGGGCTGTCGGTCAGGAACGGGATGACGGGCGCGATGAGCACGTGGCACGACAGACCCGCGTCGGTGATGGCCCGGATCATGTCGAGGCGAGCGCGCGGTGACGGCGCCCCCGGCTCGAGCGACTTCTGCAGATCCTCGTCGTGAAAGGCGAGGCTGACACTCACCTGCACGTTCACCTGCTGAGCGGCGAGGGTCAACAGCGGCAGATCTCGTCGCAGCAGCGTCCCCTTGGTCAGAATCGAGAACGAGGTGCCGGACTCGGTGAGCGCCCGGATGATGCCCGGCATGAGCTCGTAGCGACCCTCCGCGCGCTGGTACGGGTCGGTGTTGGTGCCCAGGGCGACCGGGTCACGTTTCCACGAGGCGCGGGCGAGTTCCTTGCGCAGCACCGAGACGATGTTGGTCTTGACCACGATCTGCGAGTCGAAGTCGCGGCCGGCATCGAGGTCGAGGTACTCGTGGGTGGGCCGGGCGAAGCAGTAGCGGCAGGCGTGCGAGCACCCGCGCGCGGGGTTGATGGTCCAACGGAACGGCAGCGCCGACTCCTCGGGCACCCGATTGAGGGCGCTCTTGCAGAGCACCTCGTGGAAGGTGACGCCCTCGAACTCAGGTGTACGGACGGTGCGGACCAGGCCGGCACGCACCATTCCGGTGCGCTCGAGGCCGGGAAGCGCTCCGTCGGGAGCGTCGAGTGTCTGACCGTCCCACCGCATGACCCCTCCTGTTCTCCGGCGACCTGTTCTCCGGCGACCCGGCACGCCGATGCCTCGAACACACGATCGATCGACGAATCGCAGACAGTCGAACATTCGTTCTATCGAGGTGTCAACTCTTCGGTAGTGTCGGTGGACATGGCCCTCCTTCCGTCTCCCCCGTCACCTGCGGACGGCGCCCGGTCCGACGACGTCGTCGCCTGGGTCGCCGAGCACCTCGGTGACCTCACCCTCGAAGAACCCGAGGAGATCCGGGCGGGCGGTCTGCGCGGCGGACAGTCGGCAGCCGACGCCGCTCTCGCGAGCCTGGACATCACGGGCTACGCCCGGTCCCGCAGCACGGTGGAACCGCCGTCGCGGCGCGGGGCGAGTCGCATGTCCCCGTACATCCGGCACGGCCTGCTCACGCTGAACGAGGTGTGGGACGCGGTGGCGGACGCACCGACCCGCGACCGGTCGCGCTACCGCGACGAGTTGCTCTGGCAGGAGTACGCCCGCCACCTGTACGCACGGGTGGGCTCGCACCTGGGGGCGTCCCTCACGCGCGAGCAGCCCCGTCCTACCGTCTCGGCGCACGACACCTGGTCCGACGATCCGTGGCCGGCCCGGATGCGCTGCATGGAGTCCATCGTCGACGAGCTGCACGAGGACGGGTGGCTGGTGAACCAGACGCGCATGTGGCTGGCGTCGCAGTGGGCCGTCCGGGCCGGCGCGACGTGGCGGGACGGTGAGGACCAGATGTTCACCCATCTCATCGACGGCTCGAGAGCGGCCAACCGACTGGGCTGGCAGTGGACCGTCGGTACGGGCAGCGGCAAGGTCTACGGGTTCAGTCGCTGGCAGGTGGAGAAACGCGCACCCAGCCTGTGCGGATCCTGCGCGTTGTCGTCCGCGTGTCCCATTCAGGACTGGCCGACGGCCGCTCTCGGCCCGTCGGTCGATGGACCGAGTCTGGCGACCGGCGACACCCCGGCCGGCCCCGCGGAGACCGTGGGCGAGGGCGGCGACGAGGTGTGGCTGACGGCCGAGTCGCTCGGCAGCGTCGACCCGGCTCTGGCTGCCGACGACGCTCGCCCCGCGGTGTTCGTGTTCGACGAGCCGCTGCTCCGACGGCTGCGGTTGTCCGGAAAGCGGCTGGTCTTCCTCGCCGAGACTCTGGGTGAACTCGCCGCTGTCCGACCGCTGGAGGTACGGCGCGGCCGGGTCGCCGACGAGCTCGCCGGACGGCGCCTCGCCGCGACCCATGCCCCGGTACCGGGGTGGGCACGCATCGCGGCCGCCCTCGATCCGGTGGAGGTGCACCCGTGGCCGTGGTTGGTGCGTCCGACCCGATCGTCGGTGCGGTCGTTCAGTGCGTGGCGCCGGGCGTCGGAGCGGGGAGGGCGGAGCCCGGCCGGGAAGTAGGCGGGGAGGGCGGAGCCCGGCCGGGAATTAGGCGGGAAGGCCGGAGGCCGGCCGGGAAGTAGGCGGGAAGGGCGGAGCCCGGCCGGGAAGTAGGCGGGAAGGGCGGAGCCCGGCCGGGAAGTAGACAGGAGGGCACTAGGTGGATCGGATACGGTCGAGCGCGTGACCGAACCCACGGACCCGTCCGCGTCGATCGAACCGACCGCTCCCACGCTCGAGCCGCTGCTGCGCATCGTGCTGCGCACCGCGGATCCGGTGCAGCTCGGCGACACTCCCGTCGGCGCGGAGTCCGTGGCACCCGTCGTGGGTGGTGTGCTGAGCGGTCCCGGGGTCGAGGCCGTCGTCCGCGCCGTCGGTACCGAGCACGCCCACGTTCGAGCGGACGGATCGACCACCTACTCCACCGATCTGCTGGCCGACGTCGAGTCGGACGACCCGAGCGGCGTGATGCGGTTGACGCTGAACTCCGTCCGTTTCGGATCGGCCGAGGTCATCGAGTCCCTCGATCGCGGGGAGGACGTCGAGTCCGCGCTCTACTACTTTCGCGGCACCCTCACGGTGTCCACGTCGATCCGGACGCTGGCCTACCTGAACAGGGCCGTGATCGTCACCTCCGGCTCGCGTCAGGGCACCCAGTCCGTGGTCGACGCGTTCCTGGTCACCTAGTCGATGACCACCACCGGTGCCGGGCGTCCCCGGCTCACCACCCGTAAGCGACCGGGAGCCACGGCGCGGGAGGAGATCCTCGACGCGGCGGCGGAGCTGTTCACGACGCGGGGTGTCACCAGCACCTCCACCCGCATGATCGCCGACGCGGTCGGGGTCCGGCAGGCGTCGCTGTACCACCACTTCGCTACCAAGGACGACATGCTCGCCGCGTTGCTGGTGGGGACCGTCGACGCAACCCTGGCCTGTGCGCAGGCGCTGCGTGACGCCGCGGCCGATGCCCCGAGCACGCTGTATGCGCTGGTGTGGTTCGACGCGGACCAACTCATGACCTCGCGGTGGAACCTCGGCGCCCTGTACCTCGTCCCCGAGCTGCGCAGTGCACGGTTCGAACAGTTCCGCACTCGACGCTCCGACCTCATGGCGCTTTATGCCTCGCTGTCGCGGGATGCTCTCGTCGACATCGGCACGCTGGTGGTCTCCGAGGAACTCACACACCTCCCGTTCCGCATCGTCGAATCGGTGATCAGCGCCCGGTCCGATGCGGAGTCGACACGGCACTCCCTCGCGACGCCCGACACGATCGCCGACGCCGCGGTGCGCGTACTGGGGTGGACGGGCTCGACGGCGTCGCTCCGTGACACGGCCACGACACTCCTCGCCGCCGCTCGGCCTGTCAGTCGGTGAGTGCCGCGACCTCGGCATCGGTGAGCACGGTCGCCGGGGCGCGCCCGGACGTGCGGACCACGTCGATCGCCCGATAGAGCGGGCGCTCCGACAGCCCGGCCTCGCGGGCCTCGGCGCGCAGCTGGGTCACCAGCACCGACGACAGCGCCAGGGCCGAGGCGAGCGGGGACGAGGCCAGTCCGTCCGCCACCGCACGCAGCGCGATCGGCTGCAGTTCGCGACCGCCGTCGGTCGTGTACATCGCCACGCCGACCGTGACGTCGCCGGACGAGTCGCCGACACGGATCAGCACCTGGCTGACGCGCGCGACCCGCACGAGGACCTCGACCTTCGTCGCGTCCGACAGGTTGACCCGTCGCACGCGGAACGACCCGCGTCGGCTCACCACACCGTGATCGATCCACACGCGTCTGCGGCCGCCCGACACGACGGCGAATCCGGCCGTGGCGACGAGCGCAGCTCCCAGCGCGACACCGACGTACGGCGAGATCAACACTCCGGCGACCACACCGAGCACGGCACCGACCACGGCGAACACCGCACCGGCAACGCGGAGCCGCGGAACGATGAGCTCCGGCGGCACCAGATCGAGCGCCACCAGCCCTCTGTCGGCCATGGTCAGCTCACTGGCGACAGCGTGGCACGCACGCGAGCGGTGGCCTCGGACAACGGGATCGACGACTGCTCGCCGGTGGCGAGATCCTTCAGGCCGATCTCTCCGGCCTCGAGATCGCGGTCACCGAGCACGAGCGCGAGGCGGGCACCGGAACGATCGGCACCCTTCATGGCGCCCTTCATTCCGCGGTCGCCGTAGGCGAGGTCCACGCGGACGCCGGCGGCCCGCAGTTCCTGCGCGATCACCGCGAGACGCAGCTTGGCCTCCGGACCCATGGGCACGCCGTACACCTCGCACCGGGCCGTCGACGCGGGTGTGACGCCCTCGGCGGCGAGAGCCAGCACCGTGCGGTCCACGCCGAGACCGAAACCGATGCCCGACAGGGGCTGCCCGCCGAGTTGTGCCATGAGACCGTCGTACCGTCCACCGCCGCCGATGCCGGACTGCGCGCCGAGACCGTCGTGGACGAATTCGAAGGTGGTCTTGGTGTAGTAGTCGAGACCACGCACCATGCGCGGATTGACCACGTACGGCACGCCCATCGCGTCGAGATGGGCACGCACGGTGTCGAAGTGGACGCGAGCCGACTCCGACAGGTGGTCCATCATCAACGGCGCGTCGGCCGTCATCTCACGGACGTGCGGTCGCTTGTCGTCCAAGACGCGGAGCGGATTGATCTCGGCGCGGCGACGCGTGTCCTCGTCCAGATCGAGACCGAACAGGAAGTCCTGCAACAGCTCCCGGTACTGCGGGCGGCAGGTCTCGTCGCCGAGCGAGGTGAGCTCGAGCCGGAAACCGGTGAGACCGACGCTCCGGAACCCACGGTCGGCCACGGCGATGACCTCGGCGTCGAGCGCCGGATCGTCGACTCCGATGGCCTCGACACCGACCTGCTGCAGCTGCCGGTACCGACCGGCCTGGGGGCGCTCGTAGCGGAAGAACGGGCCGGAGTAGCTGACCTTCACCGGGAGCGCTCCGCGGTCGAGGCTGTGCTCGATGACCGCGCGCATCACGCCGGCGGTGCCCTCGGGTCGCAGCGTGACACTGCGGTCACCCTTGTCGGCGAAGGTGTACATCTCCTTGCTCACCACGTCGGTGGACTCACCCACGCCGCGTGCGAACAGCGCCGTGTCCTCGAAGATGGGGAGTTCGATGTGGCCGTAGCCCGCGGCCCGAGCGGCGGCGGTGAGACCGTCGCGCACGGCCACGAAGGTCGCGGAGTCGGGCGGCAGATAGTCCGGGACGCCCTTGGGGGCGGCGAACGGCTGGATGCGCTGGGTGTCGCCGGTCATCGCACACCACCGAGTCCCACGAGGAACGGGTTGCTGCCGCGCTCCGCGCCGATGGTGGTGGACTCGCCGTGTCCGGGCAGCACGGCGGTCTCGTCGTCGAGGCACAGCAGGTGCTCGGCGATCGAGGAGAGCAACTGCTCGTGGTCACCGCCGGGCAGATCGGAGCGGCCGATCGATCCCGCGAAGAGCGTGTCCCCCGAGAAGATCACCTGCTGCTCGCCCCCGTCGAGACGGAAGACGACGGAGCCGCGGGTGTGACCGGGCGTGTGCGCGACGGTGACACCGAGTCCGGCCACGTCGAGAACATCGCCGTGCGCCAGTTCCACCACCATCGCGGGCTCCTCGAAGGTGGAATGTGCGATCAGCGGCGCCAGGACCGGGCCGATACCGGACGCCGGATCGGTGAGCATGTGGCGGTCGTCGGGATGCACGTACAGGGGAATGTCGAAGCGCGCGCACACCGGCGTCGCGTCCCACATGTGATCGAGGTGGCCGTGCGTGAGGAGCACTGCGAGGGGCGTCAGGCCCGCGTCGTCGAGGAACGAGTAGAGCGGCGCCGCGGCGTCCTGGCCGGGATCGACGACGATGCAGTCCGTCCCCTCGTCCCGACTGACGACGTAGCAGTTCGTCTGGAACATGCCGGCGGGGAATCCGGTGACACGCACAGTGAAGGACTCCTCATTGCTTTGCGGTGCAGCGATCCGCGATCGGACGAATGCCACCAGCGTAGGCGGTGCGACCGGGCGCCCCGGAACGTGGGGCAGGCACCTCGGCCGTCCACCGGGTCAGGTGCCTCTCAGGGAAGCCTGGCACACTTCTGCTGCTCACCCGCTCCAGCGAGAAGAGGAACGCCAACCGTGCCGACGAACGAACAACGACGTGACGCTGCCAAGCGCAAGCTCGAACGCCAGCTCGAGAACCGTGCCGCTCGGGCGCGCCGACGCAAGCAGGCGACCATCGCCGCCGCCGTCATCGGACTGGTCGTCGTGGTCGGCGGCGTCGCTGTCGCCATCGGTGTGACACGCGGCGACGACGACACCGCCGTCGAGGCCTCCGACTCCCCCACCAGCGAGAACGCGACCCCGGAGGGCATGCTGCCCGCCGGCCGCTCGGAACCGCTCCCCGAGACCGTGAGCTGCTCCTACCCCGCCGGCGGCACCGCCGCGAAGCCGGCGAACGCTCCGCAGACCGAGAACGTGCCCACCACGGACGACAACGTCAGCGTCAGCATGGACACCTCGCAGGGCCCGATCGGCCTGTCGCTCGACGCCACGAAGGCGCCCTGCACCGTGAACAGCTTCGCCTCGCTGGCCGGGCAGAACTACTACGACGACACTCCCTGCCACCGTCTGACCACGGCCGACAGCCTGAAGGTCCTGCAGTGCGGTGATCCGACCGGCGCCGGAACGGGCGGCCCCGGCTACCAGTACGCCAACGAGTTCCCCACGGACCAGTACGCCGACGATCCGGCCGCGCTGCAGTCTCCCGTCCTGTACCCCCGCGGAACCATCGCGATGGCGAACGCCGGCGCCGACACCAACGGCAGCCAGTTCTTCCTCGTGTTCGGCGATTCGCAGCTGCCCCCGAACTACACGGTGTTCGGCACGATCGACGAGACCGGCCTCGCGACGCTCGACAAGATCGCCGCAGCGGGTGTCGAGGGTGGCGCGCAGGACGGTGCGCCAACTCTCGCGACCACCCTGAACACGGTGCGGCTCGACCTGGCCTGACGGCTCACCCGGCACCCTCCCCGCAAGTACGCCGACAGTGTCGTGATTCCGGGCGGGATCACGACACTGTGGCCGTACTCGCGGGGAGGCCGTACCCGCAGAGAGGCCGTACCCGCAGAGAGGCCGTACTCGCGGGGAGGGTTCGAGCTCTAGGCAGCCGAGGTCAGGCGGTACACGTCGTACACGCCCTCGACGTTGCGCACCACGTTGAGCACGTGGCCCAGATGCTTGGGATCACCCATCTCGAAGGTGAACTTCGAGATGGCGACCCGGTCGCCCGAGGTGGTCACCGACGCCGACAGGATGTTGACCTTCTCGTCGGCCAGCGCCTTCGTGACGTCGGAGAGCAGACGGTGGCGGTCGAGCGCCTCGATCTGGATCGCGACGAGGAACACCGACGACGGCGACGGTGCCCACTCGACCTCGATCAGTCGCTCCGACTGCGTCTGCAGCGACCCGGCATTGGTGCAGTCGGTGCGGTGCACGCTCACCGAGCCGCCGCGGGTGACGAAGCCCATGATGTCGTCCCCGGGAACCGGGGTGCAGCACTTCGCCAGCTTGGCGACGACACCGTCCGCACCCGACACCATGACGCCTGCGTCACCGACACGGCGCGGGCGGGTGGGAATGGTGGACGGGGTGGACCGCTCGGCCAGTTCCTCCTCGACATCGCCGACACCGCCGAGGTGCGCGACGAGGCGCTGCACGACGTGCTGGGCCGAGACGTGGTTCTCCCCCACCGCGGTGTAGAGAGCCGAGACGTCGACGTACCGCAACTCGTGCGCGATGGCCGACATCGACTCGCCGTTCATCAAGCGCTGCAAGGGAAGTCCCCCGCGCCGCACCTCCTTGGCGATGGCGTCCTTGCCGGCCTCGAGTGCTTCCTCGCGGCGTTCCTTGGCGAACCACTGGCGGATCTTGGTCTTCGCACGCGGCGACGCGACGAAGGTGGCCCAGTCGCGGCTCGGCCCGGCTGTCGGGGCCTTCGAGGTGAACACCTCGACCACCTCGCCGTTGTCGAGCTGACGCTCCAGTGCGACGAGGCGCCCGTTGACGCGGGCACCGATGCACCGGTGCCCCACCTCGGTGTGCACGGCGTAGGCGAAGTCCACGGGACACGATCCTGCGGGCAGAGTGACCACGTCGCCCTTGGGGGTGAAGACGAAGATCTCCTTGACCGCGAGGTCGTACCGCAGCGACTCGAGGAATTCTCCGGGATCCGCGGCCTCTCGCTGCCAGTCGAGCAGCTGGCGCATCCACGCCATGTCGTCGAGCTCGGTGGCGTCACCGGAGTGACGACCCTTCGTCTCCTTGTATCGCCAGTGCGCGGCGATGCCGAATTCTGCGGTCCGGTGCATGTCGCGGGTGCGGATCTGCACCTCGAGGGGCTTGCCCTCGGGACCGACGACCGTGGTGTGCAGCGACTGGTAGACCCCGTAGCGCGGCTGCGCGATGTAGTCCTTGAAGCGTCCGGCCATCGGCTGCCACAGCGAGTGGACCACGCCGACGGCCGCGTAGCAGTCCCGGATCTCGTCGCACAGGATGCGCACGCCGACCAGATCGTGGATGTCGTCGAAGTCGCGGCCCTTGACGATCATCTTCTGGTAGATCGACCAGTAGTGCTTGGGCCGACCCTCGACCACGGCGCTGATGCGGGAGGCCGACAGGGTCGCGTTGATCTCGGCGCGGACCTTGGCCAGGTAGGTGTCGCGAGAGGGTGCCCGGTCGGCGACGAGACGCACGATCTCGTCGTATTTCTTGGGGTGCAGGATCGCGAAGGCGAGGTCTTCGAGCTCCCACTTGACCGTCGCCATGCCGAGGCGGTGCGCGAGCGGCGCGATGACCTCGAGGGTCTCCTTCGCCTTGCGCGCCTGCTTCTCCGGCGGCAGGAACCGCATCGTGCGCATGTTGTGCAGTCGGTCGGCCACCTTGATGACCAGCACCCGCGGATCCCGCGCCATCGCGATGATCATCTTGCGGATGGTCTCGCCCTCGGCGGCGGTACCGAGGGCGACCTTGTCGAGCTTCGTCACGCCGTCGACGAGGTGGGCGACCTCGTCGCCGAACTCGGCGCGCAACTGGTCCAGCGAGTAACCGGTGTCCTCGACGGTGTCGTGCAGCAACGCCGCGACGAGCGTCGTGGTGTCCATTCCCAGCTCGGCCAGGATGTTGGCAACCGCGAGCGGGTGCGTGATGTACGGGTCACCCGACTTGCGCATCTGCGTGGCGTGCCGCTCGTCGGCGACGTCGTAGGCGCGTTGCAGCAGCCCGAGGTCGGCCTTCGGGTACATCGAGCGGTGGGTGCCGGCCAACGGTTCCAGCACCGGCTTCACCGCGGTGTTGCGCTGCGCGGTGATGCGGCGGGCCAGCCGCGCGCGGACGCGCCGGGACGCGGACGACGGTGCAGTGGGGGTGGCGGACGAGGGTGCGGGATCGGGCACGGGCTCCGCAGCGGGTGCGACCGGCTCCGGCGTCAGGGCATCGGTGCGCGCGGTCGGATCGGCGAGCTCGGCCCCGGACGACACGGGCTCCGTCGCGGTGGAATCCACGGGCGCAGCGGCATCGACAGACACGTCGGTGTCAGGCCCGGCAGCGTCGGCAGGCGGCACTGCTGCGGACTCCTCGGCGGTACGACCGATGTATCGCGTCATGATCGACACCTCCTCAGCTGCTCGAGAGACCCGACTCTATCCGCCGTCACCGGAGCGCACAGCGCACGCCCTCACATCTCCTCGAGGTCGGATGCTCAGACGACGCCCAGTGTCGTGAGCGGTCCATGCTTCCAACGCTCGCGGCCGCTCAGAACTTCCACCTCGAGAACGACGGCGGCGCCCACCACGATCGCTCCGCAGCGTGTCAACAGTTCGGCGGCGGCCTCGAGCGTGCCGCCGGTCGCCAGCACGTCGTCGACGACGAGTACGCGGCGACCCTCGAGCGCGATGCCCTCCGCGGAGATCTCGAGTTCCGCCGTGCCGTACTCGAGTTCGTACGACTGTCGGTGCACCGGTGGGGGCAACTTCCCGGCCTTGCGGACGGCGATCACGCCGGTGTTCAACGCCAGCGCGACGCCGGCACCGAGCAGGAAGCCGCGCGCATCGATACCGGCCACGACGTCGGCGTCCCGACCCGCCTCGGCGAGTGAGTCCACCACGGTGCGCAGCCCCTCCGCGTCGGCGAACACGGGGGTGAGATCGGCGAAGCGCACTCCCGGCGTGGGGAAGTCGTCGGCCCATCGCGTCAACCGGGCGACGACGTCCGATCCGCCGGGTGCGCTCGTGGTGGGGCTGCTCGATCCGGGTGTGCTCATCCGACGAGTATCCACTTGTCCATGTTCCAGCCCGCACCCGCGACCGTCGGGTTCGACTGCACACCGCGCATCCCGGACGCCACGGCGGTGACGCGCGGCGCGTTGTAGAGCGGAAGTGTGGGCATGTCGGTCCACAGGATGTTCTCCGCTTCGACAGCCGCGGAGAGCACGGTGGCGTCGGACTGGTCGACGGCGAGGCGATCGATCAGCTCATCGAGACGCCCGTTGGCGTACCCGCCGACGTTGACGCCCTGACCGCCGCGCAGGGCGAAGCGACCGGGATCGGCGGAGGACGTGCCCGACGCACCCGCCTGCCCGGCGGTGGAGGCCAGGACGGCGTCCACCTCCCCGGCGCGCAGAGCGAGCGGCGAGAAGGTCGGTGACGACGCGTCCACGATCTCGATACCGAGTGGTGCGCAGGACGACGCAATGGCGGCGACGACGGCCGCGCGGCGCTCGTCGGGCCCCAGGTAGCCCACGCGGACGACGGGGTCGGTCAGACCCGCTTCGGCGAGACCCGCGGTCACGCCGGCGACGTCCGGAGTGCGGTACCGCTCCGCTGCGGTGGCCGCCACCGAGCGGTAGGGCAGCGTCGCCGGAAGGGTGGTCCGGCTGTCGACGATGCCGGATCCGCGGCCGGTCTCCGCCTCGTATCCGGGGTGGCCGTGCTGCGCGTACAGCTCGCCGCGCGGAACGCACGCCGCGAAGGCGCGGCGTGCGGCCGGATCCACGAAGACACCGGATGTCGCCAAGATCAACTGCTCGACTCCGAAGGACGGCTGTGCCGTCGACGTGAAGCCGTCGGGAGTCGCCGTGCCACCGTCGGCGTCGACGACCTCGATGTCGCCCGACGCCGCCTTGGCCGCGATGTCGGCGCCCTTGGGCCACACGACGACACGGTCGGTGGCGGCGGGCACACCCCACCACCGTTCGTTGGGAACGAGCGCGAGACCGTTCTCGACCGAGTACGACTCGATGCGGAAGGGTCCGGACGACACGAAGACCGCCGGGTCGACGGTTCCGACGTCCTCCCCCTCCGCCGGGGTGAGGTCCCATCCGGTGTTCCAGACGTCCGCGACGCGCCGCAGTGCGTCCTGGTCGCCGCCGGCGAGGGTGCTCACCACGTCCGGCACGCCGGCGATGCGGGCCGCGACGTGTGCGGGCATCATCGTCCCGGCGCCGAAGAGGGACTGCCACTCCACGTACCCGCGTCCCGAGCGGAACGTCACGGTCGCGACCTTGTCCGCGGGAGCGCAGTCGATGCGCTCGATGTCGGTGTAACCGGCGGTGGACGCGGCGTCGAAGAGCGGCGCGCCGTCCGCGGCGGTCCGGCCGCTGCGTGCGGCCCACGCCAGCACGATGTCGTCACAGGTCATCGGCACACCGTCGGACCACACCGCGGGCGCGGCGAGCGTGTAGGTGACCACCTGCTGCTCGCCGGGTACCTCCACGGCCGTCCCGATGTCGGTGTCGCTCACGGCGCCGCCGCTCGGAGCGGTGAGCGCGAATCCGGGCAGGGCTCGCGAGAAGGCTTGCGGCGCAGCCGAGACCGATCCGGCCGTGGTTCCGCCGTTGTAGGTCGTGACGGTGTTGTCGACGGCGTAGCCGATGGACGGAATGCGGGTGTCCTCGTCGCCGCACGCCACGAGTGTCGTGGCCGTGATCGCGGCGAGCACCGCCACGGCGACGCCTGTCCTGACCCCTGACGACGCGCGCATGTCAGTTCCTCCGCTTGCCGCGCTTACCCGTCGGTCGCGCGCCTGCGCGAGGCGCCGCGGCCGCAGCACGCGCGGTCCGGGCCGGAGCGTCGACGACAGTGGCGCCGACCGTCCCGGCCGCGACCGGGCTGTCGGTACGTGGACGCGCCGTCCCCTCTCGCTTCGCGAGCACTTTCTTCGTGTGTGCCGCGACGGGACCCCACTTCTCCTTGAGGGTGACCACCAGAGGCGTCGCGAAGAAGATCGACGAGTAGGCACCGATGACGATGCCGACGAGCTGGACCAACGCGAGATCCTTCAGTGTTCCCACGCCCAGCAGCCAGACAGCGATCACGATGAGAGCTATGACCGGGAGCACGCTGATGACGGTGGTGTTGATCGAGCGCATCAATGTCTGGTTCACCGCAAGGTTGGCCTGCTCGGCATACGTGCGCCTGTTCAGGTGCAGGATGCCGCGTGTGTTCTCCTCGACCTTGTCGAACACCACCACGGAGTCGTACAGCGAGAAGCCCAGAATGGTCAGCAGTCCGATGACGGTCGCGGGAGTGACCTCGAACCCGACCAGCGAGTAGACACCCGCCGTGACGAGGATGTCGAAGAACAGGGCCGCGATACCGGCGAGCGCCATGTCCCGCTCGTACCGGACCGCGATGTAGATGCTCACGATCACCAGGAACACCACGAGCGCGATCAGCGCCTTGTCGGTGATCTGAGAACCCCAGGTCTCGCTGACGTCGGTGAAGGAGACCGCATCGCGCGTGGTCTCGCCCTCCGCGTTGGCGGGCTGGAACGCATCGAACAGAGCCGTCTGCAGCGAGGACGCCTGATCCTGGTCCAGCGACTCGGACCGGATCTGCACGGTGGCGCCGGATCCGGTGCCCACGGTCTGGACGGCGACGGCGTCCTGACCGAGGGTGTCGGAGTAGATCTCCTCGACCTGCGCGGTGTCGACGCCCTGCGGAGCCGGGAACTGCACGCGCGTGCCGCCCTCGAAGTCGATGCCGAGCGTGAAGCCGCGGACGGCGATCGACAGCAACGACACGAGCACGAAGCCCGCGGTGACGCCGTACCAGAGGCGACGGCGCCCGATGATGTCGAACGCGCCGGTGCCCGTGTACAGCCGCGACAGGAGTCCGCGACCGGCCTCGGGCGCGTCGGGAACGGTGTCCTCGGTGGTGGTGGTCGTCGTCTCGGCCATGGGTCAGGCCTCCTTGCTCGGGCCGGCTGCCGCGACAGCAGCATCGCGGGTGGTCTTGGCGGCGGCAGCGCGTTTGCGCGCGCGGGCGATCTCCTGCACCGCACCGAGACCGTTGATCGACGGCTTGGACCAGAACTCGGACCGCGAGGCGAGATTGACCAGGGGCCACGTCACGAGAACCACGATGATGATGTCGAGCAGGGTCGACAGGCCGAGCGTGAACGCGAAGCCACGCACCTGACCGACGGCGAGCACGTACAGCACAGCGGCCGCGATGAAGCTCACCGCGTTGCCGGACAGGATGGTGCGCCGTGCCCTGGCCCAACCACGCGGAACCGCCGAGCGGAAGCTGCGACCCTCGCGTATCTCGTCCTTGATGCGCTCGAAGAACACCACGAACGAGTCGGCGGTCATACCGATACCGATGATCAGACCGGCGATGCCGGCGAGATCGAGCGTGAACGAGATCCACCGACCGAGCAGTACGAGGATGCCGTAGATGGCGGCCAGCGACAGCACCAGCGACAGCGCCGTGAGGATGCCGAGCATGCGGTAGTAGAGGAGGCAGTAGAGGAGGACGAACACGAGGCCGATGGCGCCGGCGATCAGGCCTGCCTCGAGCGACGCGAGTCCCAGCGTCGCCGACACGGTCTCCGCCTCCGAGGCGGCGAACGACAGCGGCAGCGATCCGTACTTCAGGGTGTTGGCGAGCTCGCGGGCACTGTCGGCGGTGAAGTTGCCGGTGATCTGCGTGGCGCTGCCCGCGGGGGTCGCGCCCTGGATCACCGGTGCGCTGACGACCTTGGAGTCGAGCGTGAACGCGGCCTGCTTGCCGATGTTCGCCGACGTGAACTGAGCCCAGGTGTCGCCGCCCTCGGTGGTGAAGCTGAGGGAGACGACGTTGCGGGACTGCTGCGTGTCGAACTGCGAGCTGGCGTCGGCGATCTGCTGTCCGTCGATGATCGACGGCTCGAGAATGTAGACCGCGGTGCCGTCCGTGGAGCAGGTGACGAGCGGCAGGGCCGGATCGTCGTTGCCCTGCAGGGGGTCGGGCGCCGAACAGTCGATCGTGGCCATGGCCTCCTGCTGCACGGTCGGGTCGGTGCTCTGCCGCTGCGCCTTCGCCTCGGCGATCGCGTCGGCGGTCTCGTCCGCCGACGACGCGGGCGGGGCGGCACCGGGCTCGGAGGCGGAGGTGTCGGACGGCGCGGGTGTCTCGGACGGAGCAGTCGTCTCGGACGGGGCAGTCGTCTCGGACGGGGCGGGGGTGTCCGTGGGGTCCTGCGCCGGGAAGGGCCGGTTCTGCGGTGCCGGTGTCGCGGGAGCCGTGGTGGCTGCAGGGTCCGCCGCGGCGGGATCGGCGGCCGCGGGGTCGGCGGCGGGATCGGTCGCCGCGGGATCGGGAGTGCCCGCCGGAGTGGGGGCCTGGGACGTCAGCACCGGGCGGATGTAGAGCCGGGCCGTCTGCCCGAGTGTGCGGGCCTGCGAGCTGTCGTCGCCGGGAACCGTGATGACCAGGTTCTGACCGTCGACCACCACCTCGGAGCCGGAGACGCCGAGACCGTTGACTCGGGTCTCGATGATCTGCTGCGCCTGACGCAGGCTCTCCTGGCTCGGGGCACTGCCGTCGGGCGTGCGCGCGGTGAGCGTGACGCGTGTTCCACCCTGGAGGTCGATGCCCAGCTTGGGAGTCGGGGACTTGTCACCGGTGAAAAAGACCAGGACGTACACGAGGGCGATGAAGACGCCGAACACGGCGAGATACCGCACCGGATACGAGGATCCGCTGGATGGGGCCACGGTGAGTGCTTCTCCTGAGTGAGACGGACCGGCTAAACGAGACGGACCTGCTGCTGGTCGGACGGGGGTGGAGCGCGGCGGCGGCGGGTGTCACGGACGGCCGGAGCCTGACCGACCGTACCCTCTCCACAACGACGCACCGCCCCCGAGGACGACCCCGGGGGCGGTGTATCCGCTTTGTCTCACTCCTTGGTGAGTCGTGCCTGCGATCGGCCGTCGTCTGCGCCGCCGAGGCCGTTCTCCAGGCTGTCGACGCGCGACCCGGCGTCGCTGTGGTCCTCGAAATCGCTGGTCAGACCGGCGTTCTCGGTACCCGACTCGGCCAGCTCGTCCTCGTCGGGCAGCACGTCGCGCACGACGGCACGCGACCAGGTGGTGATGATGCCGGGAGCGATCTCCAGGTCGACGGTGGTCTCGGTGAGGCCGTCGACGAGACCGTGCAGCCCGGACGTGGTCAGGACGCGATCGCCGATGGACAGCGCTTCCTGCAGCTCGACCGTCTTGGCCACCTCACGCTTCTGGCGGCGGATGCCGAGAAACATGGGCACGAGCAGGGCGAGAACGAGAAGCGGAAACAGCAGTTCCATCAGAAACGTCAATCCTTAGATCTTGGGACTCGGAACCTTCAGTGTGCCACGTTCGGTCGGGCCACCGGGCGTGTCGAGCGCCCGAAACGCCGGGATCGTCGGGTTCCACCGGCTCAGGTCTCGTCGAAGAGCGTGCGCTGCGGCTCGTTCGTCCGCACCGAGATGCCGCCGACAGCGAGATCCGGCGGAGGTGTGAGACCCATTCGTTCCCAGGCAGCGGCCGTGGCCACCCGACCGCGCGGCGTGCGCGCGATCATGCCGGCGCGGACGAGGTAGGGCTCGCACACCTCCTCCACGGTGGCCGGTTCCTCCCCGACCGCGACCGCGAGCGTCGAGACACCCACGGGTCCGCCGCCGAAGCTGCGGACGAGTGCCCCGAGCACCGCTCGGTCGAGGCGATCGAGGCCGAGCTCGTCCACGTCGTAGACCTCGAGGGCCGCACGGGCGACCTCGAGGGTCACGCGGCCGTCGGCACGCACCTCGGCGTAGTCCCGCACCCGGCGCAGCAAGCGGTTGGCGATGCGGGGTGTGCCGCGCGACCGTCCCGCGATCTCCGCGGCCGCGTCCGCCTCGATGCGCACCCCGAGGATTCCTGCCGACCGCGTCAGGATGCGCTGCAGTTCGCGCGGGTCGTAGAAGTCCATGTGCGCGGTGAATCCGAACCGATCGCGCAGCGGGCCGGTGAGGGCGCCGGACCGGGTGGTGGCGCCGACGAGCGTGAACGGTGCGACGTCGAGCGGGATCGAGGTGGCGCCAGGCCCCTTGCCGACGACCACGTCGACGCGGAAGTCCTCCATCGCGAGGTACAGCATCTCCTCGGCCGGCCGGGCGATGCGATGGATCTCGTCGATGAACAGCACGTCGCCCTCGACGAGGTTGCTCAGCATCGCAGCGAGGTCCCCCGCTCGTTCGAGGGCCGGACCGGACGTCAGTCGCAGCGCCGAGTTCAGCTCCCCCGCGATGATCATCGCCATGCTGGTCTTGCCGAGTCCGGGCGGACCGGACAGCAGGATGTGGTCCGGCGTGCCGCCGCGTTGCGTCGCGCCCTGCAGGACGAGCTGCAGTTGCTCCCGCACGCGGGGCTGACCGATGAAGTCGTCGAGCGACTTCGGCCGCAGACTCGCATCGAGATCGCCGTCGTCCGGCACCATCTCGGCGGTGACCAGGGACTCGTCGACGCCGTCCGGGTCCGTCACCGCGACCTGCCCAAACTCACCAGGGCCGAGCGCAGAGCCTGCGCCGTTCCGACGGCGGGGTCGTCTGCCAGCACGGCATCGACGGCGGGCTCGGCCTGCTTGGCCGGGAACCCGAGGCCGAGAAGCGCCTCGACCACCTGATCACGCACGGGGCTCGCCGAGTGGCCGGGTGCGGCCACCCCGGCCGGACCGGACACCACCGCGTCGACCTTGTCGCGCAGTTCGACCACGAGGCGCTCGGCGCCGCGCTTGCCAATACCCGGTACCCGCATCAGCGCGGTGACGTTGCCGTCGGTCAACGCGGTCCGCAGTGCGTCGGGTTCGAGTACTGCCAGCACGGCCATGGCGAGCCGGGGACCGACGCCGGACACGGTCTGGAGCAGGCCGAAGAGATCCCGCGACGTGGCGTCCGCGAAGCCGTACAGCGTCATGGAGTCCTCGCGCACGATCATCGAGATGACCAGTCGCGCTTCGGTTCCACGAGAGAGACCGGCCAGCGTCGCCGGCGTCGCGTTGACGCGGTAGCCGATGCCTGCCGCTTCCACCACCGCGTGGTCGAGGGCGATCTCGAGCACCTCGCCCCGTACCGAGCTGATCATCGCGGCTGCGCTCCCGTCCTCGCGGCGGCCCGCACGGCCGCGCGCTGCTGCTTCAGTTTCTTCTCGTACGCGGCCTTCGCCGCTGCTGCCTGCGCCTCGGCGGCGGCCATCCGCGCCATCATGGGTGCTCGCCAGCAGTGACAGATCGCCAGGGCGAGAGCATCGGCGGCATCGGCAGGTCGGGGGGCCTGCTGCATGCCGAGGATGCGGGTCACCATGGCCGTCACCTGAGCCTTGTCCGCGGTGCCGTTCCCGGTGACCGCCGCTTTGACCTCGGACGGAGTGTGGAAGGCGACCGGGATGCCGCGCCGGGCGGCCGCGAGGGCGATCACTCCCCCGGCCTGCGCGGTGCCCATCGCGGTGCGAACGTTGTTCTGGGAGAACACCCGTTCGACGGCGACGACCGTCGGCCGATGGGTGTCCAGCCAGTACTCGGCGGACTCGGCGATCAGGAGAAGTCGCTGCGCCAGATCCATGTCCGCCGGTGTCCGCACCACGTCGACGTCGAGCGCCGTGACCGCTCTGCCTGCGCCGGACTCGACCAGGCTCAGTCCACACCGGGTCAACCCGGGGTCGACTCCCATGACACGCAACGCCCACTCCCTCACCGGATTCGGCCGCTCCGGGCCTTCGAACACGTAGAACTGTTGTTCGATACCTTAGCGGCGAGACGGTGACGAGTGTGGGCGGCGCGCTGGAGTCAGTCCTCGTCGAGCTGCGCGAGCACCTCGTCGGAGAGATCGACGTTGGACCACACGTTCTGCACGTCGTCGCTGTCCTCGAGCGCGTCGATCAGCTTGAACACCTTGCGCGCTCCGTCGACGTCGACGGGCACACTCACGGACGGCTGGAAGCTGGCCTCGGCGGAGTCGTAGTCGATACCCGCCTCCTGCAGCGCGGTGCGCACGGCCACCAGATCGGTCGGCTCCGAGACCACCTCGAAGGTGTCCCCGTTGTCGTTGACCTCCTCGGCGCCGGCGTCGAGCACGGCCATGAGGACGTCGTCCTCGGACTGACCGTTCTTCTCCAGGGTGACGACGCCCTTGCGGGAGAACAGGTAGGACACGGAACCCGGGTCGGCCATGTTGCCGCCGTTGCGGGTCATCGCGACACGGACCTCGCCGGCCGCGCGGTTGCGGTTGTCGGTGAGGCACTCGATGAGGACGGCGACACCGTTTGGCCCGTAGCCCTCGTACATGATGGTCTGCCAGTCGGCGCCGCCCGCTTCCTCACCGGCGCCGCGCTTGCGCGCACGCTCGATGTTGTCGTTGGGGACCGAGGTCTTCTTCGCCTTCTGGATGGCGTCGTACAACGTGGGGTTACCGACGGGGTCGCCGCCACCCGTGCGCGCGGCGACCTCGATGTTCTTCACCAACTTGGCGAAGGACTTCGATCGGCGGGCGTCGACGACAGCCTTCTTGTGCTTCGTGGTCGCCCATTTGGAGTGGCCGCTCATCGGCAATAGCCCCTTTCGTACCGGCAGAGAACACGCCCATCTTACGCGGGCGTGGACGAGGTTCTTCGCTCCCGCACCATGTCGGCGAACAGGGCGTGGACCCGGCGGTCCCCCGTGACCTCGGGATGGAACGACGTCGCGAGCACGTCGCCCTGCCGCACGGCCACGACGCGGCCCGCCGCGGGGCCCTCCGGGACAGTGGCCAGTACCTCGACTCCGTCGCCGACCCGCTCGACCCACGGCGCCCGGATGAACACGGCACGCATCGGCTCGCCGCCCACCCGAACGACGTCGAGGTCGGTCTCGAAGGAGTCGACCTGACGCCCGAAGGCGTTGCGCCGCACCGTGATGTCGAGGCCGTTCAGGTGCACGGCATCCGGTGTGGTGTCGAGGATGTTCGAGGCCAGCAGGATCATGCCGGCGCAGGACCCGTAGGCCGGCATGCCGGCGGCGAGGCGCTCGCGGAGCGGATCGAGAAGATCGAAGATTCGCAGCAGCTTCCCCATCGTGGTCGACTCGCCGCCGGGCAGCACCAGACCGTCGACGGCCGCGAGCTCCTCGGGACGGCGCACCGTCACCGCGCTCGCACCGGCGGCGGTGAGCGCCTCGAGATGCTCTCGCACGTCACCCTGCAGCGCGAGCACTCCGATGGTCGGAGAGGTCACCGCGACGCCTCGAGGCCCGGCGTGTGCTGCGCCGAGCGGTCGTAGCGCATCAGACCCTCCTGCGTGACGGCCGCGACCATCCGGCCCTGACGGTCGTAGATCCGGCCCTGGGTCAACGCGCGGCCCAGTCCCGCGGAGGGGGACGTCTGGTCGTACAGCAGCCACTCGTCCGCGCGGAACGGGCGCAGGAACCACAACGCATGATCCAGCGATGCCGTCTGCGTGGCGACGTCCTCGTGCGGGACCTTCGCCGAACCCAGCAGCGTCATGTCGGACATGTACGCCAGCGCGCACACGTGGAAGACCTGATCGTCGGGCAGCGGATCGCGGTATCGAATCCAGACCTGTTGCTGCGCAGCCAGACTGGAGCTTCGAGTGACCCGGTCCTGCGGAACGAGCCGCACGTCCCACCGGGGCCATTCCTTGTAGAACATCTTCGTCCGCCACGCCTCGTCCTCGGCGATGTCGGGCAGATCCTCCGGACCCACCACGACGGGCATGCGGTCCTGATGCTCGATGCCGTCGTCCTCCACATTGAACGACGCCGACATCGTGAAGATCGCCTGGCCGTCCTGGATGCCCGTGACACGACGCGTGGCGAACGACCGGCCGTCGCGGATGCGATCCACTGTGAAGACGGTGGGCTCGTTCGGGTTTCCGGGGCGCAGGAAGTATCCGTGCAGCGAGTGCACGCGGAACGCGGGATCCACCGTCTTCGCCGCGGACACCAGCGACTGACCGGCGACCTGACCGCCGAAGGTGCGCTGCAGTTCACTCGGGACGGAGCTCCCGCGATAGATGTCGTTCTCGATGCGCTCGAGCTCGAGGATCTCTTCGATTCCGGCCATGATCACCCTTTCCGGTCGGGACAGACGGGACCTGCCCCGCGAGTACGGCAGAAGTGTCGCAGAATCGGGCCCCTGAACGACACTTCGGCCGTACTCGCGGGGGGCGGAGGCGGCGCGTCGGGCAGGATCGAAGCCGTGCCCCGCTTCTCCCCCACGACTCCCGACGCGGTGGTGGACCACGTCGTCGACCGCATCGACACCGTCGACGGACGGTGCGTGGTGGCCGTCGACGGTGCGGACGCCGCCGATCCGGTGGCTTTCGCTCAGCAAGTCGTCACCCGGCTCCGCGCGGACGGCCGCGCCGCCGATCTCGTCTCCCTGCACGACTGGGTGCGGCCCGCGTCGCTGCGACTCGAGTACGGGCACGAGGACGAACTCTCCTACCGCACCCTGTGGTTCGACTACGAAGCACTGACGCGAGAGGTGATCACGGCTGTGCACACGCGGGATCGGTGGCTGCCCGCGCTGTGGGACGAGCGGTCCGATCGCTCCGCTCGCGCCCGGCCTCGAACGGCGGCGCAGAACCAGGTGGTGGTCGTCGCGGGCCCCATGCTGCTCGGGCGTGGCCTCGATCTCGACGTCACGGTGGCGCTGACGCTCACCGAGCGCACCGCGTCGCGCCTCACCCCGGAGCAGCTGCGCTGGACGGTGCCCGCCCTGACGGCGCACGCGGAGCACGGCGAACGGGCGGACGTCGAGGTGCGAATGGACCACCCCGACCGCCCGGCCCTGCTCGTCGAACGCTGACCGCCCAGCGTCCCCACCTTTGCGCCACCACCTCGCGAGTACGCCGATACCGTCGCGATCAGAGGCCGTTCGACGACAGTTCGGGCGTACTCGCGGGAGGTGGGGACTCGCGGGAGGTGGGGGCTCGCGGGGACGAGAGGTGGTGTCAGATCACCAGCCGCGCTCGGCGAGGCGGTGCGGCTGCGGGATCTCGTCGACGTTGATGCCGACCATGGCCTCACCCAGGCCGCGGGAGACCTTCGCCAGCACGTCCGGGTCGTCGAAGAAGGTGGTGGCCTTGACGATGGCGGCAGCGCGCTGCTCGGGGTTGCCGGACTTGAAGATGCCGGAGCCGACGAAGACACCCTCGGCGCCGAGCTGCATCATCATCGCGGCGTCCGCCGGGGTGGCGATGCCACCGGCGGTGAACAGGGTGACGGGGAGCTTGCCCGCGCGGGCGACCTCGACGACGAGATCGTAGGGAGCTTGCAGCTCCTTGGCGGCGACGTACAGCTCGTCCTCGGGCAGCGACGTCAGGTGGCGGATCTGGTCACGCAGGGTGCGCATGTGCGTGGTGGCGTTGGACACGTCGCCGGTGCCGGCCTCGCCCTTCGAGCGGATCATGGCCGCGCCCTCGGTGATTCGGCGCAGCGCCTCGCCGAGGTTGGTCGCACCACAGACGAAGGGAACCGTGAACTTCCACTTGTCGATGTGGTTCGCGTAGTCCGCGGGGGTCAGCACCTCGGACTCGTCGACGTAGTCGACGCCGAGGCTCTGCAGGATCTGCGCCTCGACGAAGTGGCCGATGCGTGCCTTCGCCATGACGGGGATGCTGACCGAGGAGATGATGCTGTCGATCATGTCGGGATCGCTCATCCGCGAGACGCCGCCCTGCGCGCGGATGTCCGCGGGCACGCGCTCGAGGGCCATGACGGCGACGGCGCCGGACTGCTCTGCGATCTTGGCCTGGTCGGCGGTGACCACGTCCATGATGACGCCACCCTTGAGCATCTCTGCCATGCCGCGTTTGACGCGGGCGGTTCCGGTGGACGGCGTGGCGTCCTGCTCGGACGGGAGGGTGGTGGTCACGGTGGTCTCCTCAGGCATGCGGGAATGTGTGCACCGCGAGCCTAGGCTCAGCTGGACCTCGTCGCGATAACCACTTCGACCACACTGGCCCGCTATGGCTGCCATCACACCAGGTCAGTGGATGGCGCGCACGTCCGGATCGGTGCGGAGAGCCAGCACTGTGTCCGCCTCGTCGAGCAGCTCCGCCATCGCGCGCGGATAGACCGCGTCGCCCGAGGCGGCCAGTGACCGGATCTCGTCCGCCGTGCACCACCGGTGTCCGGTGACGACGCGTCGCTCGAGCTCCGTGAAGCCTGTGCGCACCGGCTCGAACGCCTCGGCGCGGAGGGCGAAGAACAGCTCCTCCGACCGGATCACGACGCCGTCGAAGGAGAACGTCGCGGTCCGACGCCACATGGGCCCGCGCAGGTCCTCCGCCGAGGCGACCATGCCGGTCTCCTCACGCAGTTCGCGAACGGCGGCGTCGCGCAGGGTCTCCCCCACCTCGACACCCCCACCGATGGTGAACCAGAAGTGCACGTTTGGCACCGCCGGATCGTGACCCCGCAGCAGCAGTACGCGGCCGCGGCCGTCGAGCAGCACGACGCGCGCCGATGTCCGAGTCGATGCGCCCTCGACCTCCTCGAGGGTCGCCTCGCTCTCGGAGAGCTCGAAGTAGGTCGGCATCGCGGCCGTTCCGCCGAGTCGGAGCAGGCGCACGGGTCGCCGCGATCGCAGTGCGACGGTGTCGCGGACCGCGTCGTTGTGGAACCGCCGAGCAATCTGCACCCGCGCCTCCGCGTCGGCGAGTTCGGAGATCATCTGTGGATTCAGCCGGGCGAGGTCGATACGGCCCAGCGCGACGGACACCGCGTTCTCGGCGCGCTCCCGGTCGGCGCGCTCCGCCCGTTCCGCCCGATCCGCGAGCGTCGTCAGCGTGCGGCTCTCCACCGATCCCGGCGCGTCCAGGGCGGCCGCGACGGCGCGTGTGACCACCGACCGGCGAGCCAGTGCGGCTTCGAGCGACTGCCAGGAGCGGTCCGAGCGCACGTGCAGTCGGTCGAGACGGTGCGCCGTCGAGTAGGCCCACAGGCCGAGGAACAGGACCAGCAGTGCCACGACCACGACAGCGGCGGCCACCCAGAACGTCATCAGTCGATCACCTTCACCGTGCGACCGGCCACCGCGACCGCTTCGTACACTCGGACGATCTGCTCCGCGACGACGGGCCAGTCGTAGGACACGGCGGCGCGGCTCGCCTGGCGCACCAGGTCGGCCCGCTCGTCGTCGTCGGACAGCACGCGGATCACCGCGTCCGCCATGGCCTCGGAATCGCCCACCGGGAAGAGCACACCGGCCGTACCGTCCCGCAGCACGCGGCGGAACGCGTCCAGGTTGCTCGCGACCACGGGCGCGCCCGCGGCCATGGCCTCCACCAGCACGATGCCGAAGCTCTCGCCGCCGGTGTTGGGAGCACAGTAGATGTCGGCACTGCGCAGTGCCGACGCCTTCTCGGCGTCCGTCGTCTGGCCCAGGAAGCGGAAGTGCTTCGCCAGGTCGCCGGCCTCCCGGCACAGCTTCTGCTCGTCGCCGCGGCCCACGACCAGCACCTCGATGTCCGGGAACACCGCGGCGATCGGCCGGAGCGCGGCCAGCAGGGTCTGCATGCCCTTGCGTGGCTCGTCGTAGCGGCCGATGAACACCAGCGTCCGACCCGGCCGGGGGTACCCGGGCAGCACGGGCGCCGTCGCGAACGCGGGAACGTGGACCCCGTTCGGGATCTCCACCGCATCGGACCCCAGAGCCTCCACCTGCCACCGCCGCGCCAGCTCCGAGACGGCGATGCGCCCGGCGATCTTCTCGTGATACGGGCGCAGCACACCCTGAAAGGTGCTCAGCAGCAACGACTTCGTGGTCGAGGCGTGGAACGTGGCCACGATCGGACCGTCGGCGATCTTGAGCGACAGCATCGACAGACTGGGCGCGTTCGGCTCATGGATGTGCAGCACCTCGAACTCGCCCTTCTCGATCCACGCCCGGATGCGGGTGTAGGTCACCGGACCGAACGCCAGGCGCGCCACCGAGCCGTTGTACGGGAAGCTCAGGGCCTTGCCCGTCGAGACGACGAAATCGGGCAGCGCCGTCTCGTCGCTCGCCGGAGCCAGGACGCTGACACGGTGACCGCGCTGGATCAGCACCTCGGCCAGCTCCGCGACGTGCGCCTGCACACCACCCGGGACATCGAACGAGTACGGGCAGACGATGCCGATCTTCACCGGTCGGCCTCACCGGTCATGCGGTCACGACGGCCCTGCGAGAGGTCGTCCCACCACAGCGGCTGCAGCATGTGCCAGTCGGCCGGATGCGCGGCGATGTTGGCGGCGAAGTGGTCGGCGAGAGACTGGGTGGCCTGCTCGACGCCGGCGGAGACATCGATCGGGGGCTCGATCGAGAAACCCCAGCCGGTGGGGGTGAACCAGCAGTGCACCGGGAGCAGAGCTGCACCGGTGTCGATCGCGAGGCGCGCGGGTCCGGCCGGCATGCGGGTCGGCTCCCCGAAGAACGTGACGGGCACCCCGTGGCGGGCGAGGTCGCGCTCACCGAGGAGGCACACGACCTTTCCGTCTCGCAGACGCTCGGAGAGTTGCTCGAACGGCGGGCGTTCCCCGCCGCTGAGCGGAAAGATCTCGAACCCGAGGGACTCGCGGTACGCAACGAAGCGCTGGTAGAGCGACTCCGGCTGCAACCGTTCGGCCACCGTGGTGAACTGGCCGCGGGTGCGAGTGAGCCAGACGCCCGCCATGTCCCAGTTCCCGCTGTGCGGGAGGGCGAGCACGGCGCCGCGGCCGGACGCCAGTGCCGCGTCCAGATGTTCCTGACCGACGACGGCGTCGTCGATGGCCGCGGCCTGCGCCGCGAGATCCATGGACGGCAACCGGAACGCTTCGCGCCAGTACCGCGCGTAGGAGCGCACCGACGCCTGCACGAGGTCGTCCGGCACCGCGTCCGCGGTGGTGCCCAGCACGCGGGCGAGGTTGCGGCGCAGCTGCTCCGGGCCACCGTTGCGGCGCGCGGCGAGGTCGGCGCCGGCGTCGAAGAGCCGGGTCGCGACGCCGTCGGGCAGCGCCCGGACGACCCGCCATCCGGCGATGTATCCCGCGGCGCCGAGCCGCTCCGACAGACTCATCCAGCCGTGCTGTCCGGCTCGATCCGGTTGGCCTTCGGCTGGATCGGAATGATGTCGCGGGCGCCGGCGGAGTTACGGACGGCCAGCACACGCTGGAACACCGTGACGATGCTCGCGGCGGCCAGGAAGTACGTCGCGACGGGCAGCGCGAACTGCAGCCAACTGAGATCGGCGAGTTGGCCGATACCGGTGAGCCCGGATCCGACGAGGACGATCACCAGGCGGTCCGGACGTTCGATCAGGCCTCCGTCGGCAGACAGTCCGCTCGCCTCGGCACGGGCCTTGGCGTAGGAGATGACCTGCGACGTCACCAGGCAGACGAGCATCGCGACGAACAGCGGCCGATCGTTCTGGTGGAAGACCGCCCACCACGACAACCCGGCGAAGATGGCGCCGTCGGCCACGCGGTCGCACGTCGCATCGAGCACGGCGCCGTACTTGCTGCCGCCGCCCCGGGCACGTGCCATCGCACCGTCGAGCATGTCGAACATGACGAACAGCCAGATCACCAGCGTGCCGATGAACAGATGGTCCGTGGGGAACAGCGTGATCGCGGCGACGACGCTCGCGACGGTGCCGATGATGGTGACGGAGTCCGGCGTGAGACCGGTGCTGTTGAGGGCGCGGCCCAGCGGCGCGGTGACCTTGGACGCCGATGCCCTACCGAAGATGCTCAGCACGACGGAGTCAGTCCTTCCACGCGGCGGCGAGCAATGCGCGAGTGTCTCGGAGGAGTTGCGGCATGACCTTCGCGCCGCCGATGACGGTGATGAAGTTGGCGTCTCCGCCCCACCGCGGGACGACGTGCTGGTGCAGGTGTTCGGCGAGCGAACCGCCTGCGGGCGCACCGAGATTGAGGCCGACGTTGAACCCGTGCGGACGCGAGACGCGCTTCATCGTGCGGATCGCGTGCTGCGTGAACCGCATCAGCTCCACGCTCTCCTCGTCCGTGAGGTCCTCGAGGTCGGCCACCTTGCGGTACGGCACCACCATCAGGTGACCCGGGTTGTACGGGTAGAGATTCAGCACCGCGTACACGTGCTCCCCGCGCGCGACGATGAGCCCGTCCTCGTCCTCCAGCGTGGGAATCTGAGTGAACGGCTCCGACGCCATCTTGTCGTCGACCTTGGGAGCCGTCGCGATGTAGGACATCCGGTGCGGGGACCAGAGCCGCTGCAGGCGGTCCTCGTCACCCGTCCCGGTGTCCACGATGGCTCCCGCGTCGGCGGTGGCGTCGTCCTCGCTCATGCTCCGTCACTCCCACCGGGGATGGTGTCGAAGGTGTCCGCCGTCGGGGACTCGTTGCGGCGCTGCGCCACCCACGAGGCCACCGCCGCGACCGCGTCGTCGACAGGGACACCGTTGATCTGAGTGCCGTCACGGAAGCGGAAGCTCACCGCACCGGCATCCGCGTCGTTCTGCCCGGCCAGCAGCATGAACGGCACCTTCTGCGTGGTGTGGTTGCGGATCTTCTTCTGCATGCGGTCGTCACTGGCGTCGACCTCGGCTCGGATTCCCGCCTTCCGCAGCGCGGCGATCACACCGAAGAGGTGGTCCGCGTACGCCTCGGCGACGGGGATGCCCACCACCTGCACGGGGGCGAGCCACGCCGGGAAGGCACCCGCGTAGTGCTCGGTCAGCACGCCGAAGAAGCGTTCGATGGAACCGAACAGTGCGCGGTGGATCATGACCGGGCGCGTCTTCACACCGTCGTTGCCGGTGTACTCGAGGCCGAAACGGTCGGGCAGGTTGAAGTCGAGCTGAATGGTCGACATCTGCCACGTCCGGCCGAGCGCATCCTTCGCCTGCACCGAGATCTTGGGCCCGTAGAACGCGGCGCCGCCCGGATCGGGAACGAGGTGCAGCCCGGAGGCCGCGGCGACCTCGGCGAGGGTGGCGGTGGCCTCCTCCCACACCTCGTCGGAGCCGACGGACTTGTCGGGGTTGCGGGTCGACAACTCGAGGTAGAAATCGTCGAGGCCGTAGTCCTTCAACAGTCCGAGGACGAAGTTCAGGGTGTTCGTGAGCTCGTCGTGCATCTGCTCACGGGTGCAGTAGATGTGGGCATCGTCCTGCGTCATGCCGCGCACTCGGGTCAGCCCGTGGATGACGCCCGACTTCTCGTAGCGGTACACCGACCCGAACTCGAAGAGCCGCAACGGAAGCTCGCGGTAGGAGCGGCCGCGGGAGTCGAAGATCAGGTTGTGCATCGGGCAGTTCATCGGCTTGAGGTAGTAGTCCTGGCCGGGCTTGCGCACCGTGCCGTCCTCGGCCAGCTCCGCGTCGAGATGCATCGCGGGGAACATGCCGTCCTTGTACCAGTCGAGGTGACCGGAGACCTCGTACAGCGTGCTCTTGGTGATGTGCGGTGAGTAGACGAACTCGTAGCCCTGCTCGACATGGCGCTGGCGTGAGTAGTCCTCGAGCTCCTTGCGGACGATGCCGCCCTTCGGATGGAACACCGGCAGGCCGGATCCCAACTCGTCGGGGAAGCTGAACAGGTCCAGCTCCGACCCCAGCTTGCGGTGATCGCGACGCTCGGCCTCCGCGAGCAGTTCGAGGTACGCGTCGAGCGCCTCCTGCGACTCCCACGCGGTGCCGTACACGCGCTGCAGATCGGCCTTCGACTGATCGCCGCGCCAGTACGCGGCCGAGCTGCGCGTGAGCTTGAACGCCGGAATGTACTTGGTGGTGGGCACGTGCGGGCCGCGGCACAGATCGCCCCACTCGCGATCGCCGGTCCGCGGGTTCAGGTTGTCGTAGGCGGTGAGCTCTCCCCCACCCACCTCCATGACCTCGGGATCGTCGACCGAGCCCTTGTCGTCGACGAGTTCGAGCTTGTACGGCTCGTCGGCCAGCTCGGCCTTGGCGGCGTCGAGAGAGTCGTAGACGCGCCGTGAGAAGCGCTGACCACTCTTGATGATCTGCTTCATCTTCTTCTCGAGCTTGGTCAGGTCCTCCGGCGTGAACGGGTTCTCCACGTCGAAGTCGTAGTAGAAGCCGTTCTCGATGGGCGGGCCGATACCCAGCTTCGCGTTCGGGAACATCTCCTGGACCGCCTGGGCCAGCACGTGCGCGGCCGAGTGGCGGATGACGCTGCGGCCGTCCTCACTGTCGGCGCGCACGGGCTCGACCTCGGTGTCCGCCTCGGGCGCCCACGACAGGTCGCGCAGTCGTCCCTCCTCGTCCCGGACCACCACGATGGCGTCCGGCCCCTTGTTGGGAAGGCCGGTGTCGCGCAGCGCCGTTCCGGCGGTCGTCCCTGCGGCCACGCTGATGCGAGGTGCGAGGACAGCGGAATCGGGCATGCTCACGGTGATGCGCTCCTACGGACGTGGGTCGGTGCCGCCCGCGTGGGGCGGCAGCGACAGGGGTGGGTCGGGTGTCGTGCACAGCGTATCGGCATCGGAGACGCGGCAGACACCTCGCCCGAACGCCTGGCGCGTCAGAGAAGCGCCGACCACCGTCGGGCTCTGTCCTCGGGGGCGCGACGCGGGCAGCTGACGCACATGTCGACCCCGGCCTCGAAGACCAGACAGCACGATCCGCGACGGACGACGCGGCGAGAGTGTGCATCCGGCGCACTCCCGGTCGCCGGCGTGACGATCGCGTCCGCCGTCACGTCCACGAAACGCGGTTCGGGGAACCGATGCGTCCGAGACTGCGACGTGAGGAGCCGCGCGGCCGCAGTGGCGTCGGCCACGCGTCCGAGTGCGGACGCCACGTCGAGCACCCGGTTGGCCACGGAATCCGAGGCGATCGCCCACAGACTCGGCGCCGACAGCCCCGGTACGCGCTGCGCGAGACCTCCGACCATGCGCTCGACCAGGTCGGCCATGGCTGTGTCCGCGGACGGCGCCACCGTGGGCGACGTCAGCGCGGCGACGGTCCCGGTGTCGCCGATCGCCGTCACCGCATCGGGGGCCGTCGGGTCGACGCAGTGTCCGGTGACGAGGATCTGCGCGCCGAGGACCAGTGCGACCGTCGAACTGGAGCCGTACCACCACAGCGTCGCGCCCGTGGTGTCCGAGACGTCCGGCCACCGCGCGGCGGACCGAGCGAGCGCGACGTCGAGAAGCGCGGGATCCGCGATGTTCCAGCCGTCCCCGGGCGGGACCATCATGAGGTTCGCGGTCCACGGGAGCGCCCGCGCGGTGCGCGTGACGATGTCCGCGGCGGTCAGAGTGGGCTCTGCAGCCACGCCCAGTCCAGGCCCACCCAGCCGGCGACCAGCTCGAGTGCGCCGAGCAGCCACAGCGTGGCGAGTACGACGACGGTGGTCAACAGTGCGCCGAGTCCCTTGACGACGATGTTCTGTCGACCGAACCACTCCATGAACGTGTCGTACCGCGCGCGCACCCAGTGCAGGACTGTCTTGGCCCATGCGAACTCGGAGGCGAGGATGCCGAGACCGGCGAAGACGATGAGCCAACCGGGACCGGGATAAGGGATGGCGACGATGCCGAGGGCGAGGACGACGGTTCCCACCGCGGCGACCGCGATGCGGTAGGCACGGTCCACGGTCGGCCGCGAGGCGATGCCGTCACGCCACTCGCGGTACCGGCTGCGCTCGTCGCGCTCGCCGTCGCCGCGCTCACGCGATCCGGAGTCCGTCACCGCGGACGGGTCGGCAGTCGCTGCTCGCTCTGCGGGGGCGACCCTGTCTGCGGGGGCCTTGTCGGTACTCACCAGGTCACCATACCCGGGGGCACCGGCCCAGGAACGGCGAAAGGCCCCCGCTGCTGCGAGGGCCTGTCGTCTTCTCTGTGGTCCCGGCTGGGATCGAACCAGCGACCTTCCCGGTGTGAACGGGACGCTCTTCCACTGAGCCACGGGACCGGGCCGCGTGCGAGCACGCCGTCCGAACGAGGGGAAACGTTAACACGTCTCCGAGGGTGCTCCCAACACGGACCCCGACCGCCGCCGGCCACTGCTGCGACCGACCGACCCTGCGGCGGTCGTGACAGGAGTGACGGCAGGGAAACACGATGTGAACAGCGGATTTGTGACTTCCGGCCGACGTGGGCTAATGTTTCGAACCGCACCACGGAGGCGGAAACGCCACCGAGGAGTGTGCGGACGTGGCGCAGCTGGTAGCGCACAACCTTGCCAAGGTTGGGGTCGCGGGTTCGAATCCCGTCGTCCGCTCGAGGGTATCGAGTCCTCGGTTCTCACGAGCCGGGGTTCTCGTCACCACGGTGGAGTGGCCGAGTGGTGAGGCAACGGCCTGCAAAGCCGTGCACACGGGTTCGATTCCCGTCTCCACCTCGTCACCCGTCACCGGGTCCCGCGCGATTAGCTCAGCGGGAGAGCGCTTCCCTGACACGGAAGAGGTCACTGGTTCAATCCCAGTATCGCGCACCATCACACGAAGCCCCCGTCCTCGGACGGGGGCTTCGTGCGTTCCGCCTCATCCCACGCGATACCGCTCGAACAGCTCGTCGAGGTGCCGCGTCGTCGTCTCGTCGTCGACGTAGTCCACCTCGTCGCGCGTCGTCACGTGCACGTGATCGTGGGCGTACTGGATCCACTCGAAATCCGCCACCAGCTGATCGCTGCCGTACGCGCCGGCCTCGTCGACGGCCTTCTGAACCGCTGCCTTGACTCGGTCCACGCGACCCGTGAAGTACTGCAGCGTCATCTGTTCGCTCATGTCGATCCTCTCGTCGTCACACTCGTGCGTCGCATGCGTCGCTGTCGTTCATCCTCCGCCTACCCGATCGTCCGGTGTCGTGAACGACACGTCTTCGGCGCCGCGAGTGAGAAGACACAACGACGAACGGCCGTCGATCACTCGAATCGCCGTGTGCGTCCGGCGCAGGGTGATTGACTTGCCACATGCCTACCTGGGGTTGGTTCGTCGTGGCTCTCGTGGTCATCGATCTCGCCGTCGTCGTCACCTGGTTCGCGCTGCGACACCGCACCGCCGCCGCACGGACGGAGACCGTCGACCGTCATCCCGTCGACGCCGAGACGCACACCGCCGTGGCCGCTCTGGTGCACGCTCGCAAGCCGGCGCAGGCGATGTCGCTGCTGCGCGATCGCACGGGAATGCCTCTGCGACAGGCGAAGAACGTGGTGGACGCCGTGGAGGCGGCGGACCGCCCCCACGCCGGCCACCCTCGATCGGCCTGACTGGTGGCGACACAGCCCACGAGACGCGCCACGCACGCCGACGTGCCGACCCTCGCCGATCTGGCGGCACGAACCTTCCCCCTGGCGTGTCCACCGGGAACCCTGCAGGAAGACATCGACCACTTCATGGCGACCGTGCTGTCGGAGTCGGCGTTCCACGCCTACCTCGACGACGACGACCGCATCGTGCGCGTGGCTCCGCAGGGCACCGCAGTGGTCGGGTACACGATGCTGATCCTGTCTGCGTCGACCGACCCGGACGTGTCGAGAGCCCTCACGGCCACAGACGCCGTGGAGGTGAGCAAGATGTACAGCGACCCTGCCGCGCACGGCACGGGAGTTGCTGCAGCACTGATGGAGTCGGCCGCGGACGAGGCTCGACTGCTCGGCCGCAGCGCGCTGTGGCTCGGAGTGAACCAGCAGAACGCCCGCGCGCTGGCGTTCTATCGGCGTCGCGGTTTCCGGCAGCTGGGAGAGAAGCGTTTCGCGCTGGGAGCCGTGCTGCACGAGGACTTCGTCATGCAGCGCGACCTCACCTGACGCCGACTCAGACGGAGGCGAAGCGCGAGAGCGCCAGCAGTCGCGATGTCGCGCGCAGGTACTTCTTCCGGTATCCGCCCTGGAGCATCTCCTCGGTGAAGAGCTCGTCGAGCTTCGCACCCGACACGGTGACCGGCGTACCCGCGTCGTACAGGCGGTCGGCCAGCACGACGAGGCGCAGCGCCACGGACTGGTCGGGTGCCGCGTGGACGTTCTCGATGAAGACTGCCGTGACACCGTCGATCAGCTTCCCGTAGCGCGACGGGTGCAGGGTACTGAGATGCTTCACCAACGCGTCGAAATCGTCGAGCGTCGATCCCTCGACGGCCGCCGCGGCGGCCTCGATCTGGTCCGCGCCGATCGGGTCCGGAGCCGGGGGCAGGTCGCGGTGCCGGTAGTCGGGACCGTCGACACGAATGGACTCGAAGATCGAGCCGAGCTTCTTGATCTCACGCAGGAAGTCCTGAGCGGCGAAGCGGCCCTCGCCCAACTGGCCGGGCAGCGTGTTGGACGTCGCGACGATGGAGACGCCCGTGGCGGCCAGCTCGGTGAGCAACCGGGACACCAGCATCGTGTCGCCCGGATCGTCGAGCTCGAACTCGTCGATGCACAGCACGCTGTGCCCGGACAGCTCGTCGAGCGCCTTCGTGAATCCGAGAGCTCCGACGACGTGCGTCAGCTCGACGAAGGTGCCGAACGCCTTGGGCTCCGGCGACGCGTGGAAGATCGACGCCAGCAGGTGGGTCTTGCCGACACCGAACCCGCCGTCGAGATACAGACCCGCGCCGGAGGCCGGGGTCTTCTTCCCGAACAGGCCGCGCTTCCCGCCGGACCGGATCTTCGCGACCTTGCCGGCGAACTCCTCCGCCTTGCGCACGGCCTCGGCCTGCGTGGGCTCGTTCGGGTCGGGGATGTAGGACGCGAAACTCACGTCGTCGAACATCGCCGGCGGCACCATCTGGGCGATCAGCTGGTCGGCGGGCACCACGGGATCGCGGTCGACGAGGCGTTGTGGCATGGGTCGAGGTTAACGACGTGGTGTGATGGCTTTTGTGCAGCGTATCGATAATGGGACCTACCTCACAGTGACCGACGACGATCTCACCGATCTCTACGCGTATCCGGCCGAACTCCACTCCCCCTGGATCCGCGTCAACTTCGTGGCGGGCATCGACGGTGCGGTGTCGCAGGACGGGGTGTCCGGTGGCCTGGGGACCCCTGCCGACAAGGCGGTCTTCGGCGAGCTTCGCGCGCTGGCCGATGCCGTCCTGGTGGGATCGGGCACCGTCACGGCAGAGAACTACGGCGGTGTCGAGGTGTCCGACGCGGTGCGCGCCGCGCGCACCGCGCGCGGTCAGAGCGAGGTCCCCCCGATCGTCGTGGTGACCGGCTCGGCGAGCGTCGACCCCGAGTCCACGCTCGTCACCGGCGCGGAGGTACCGCCGATCGTTCTGACCACCTCGCACGCGCCCGAGGACAAGGTGCAGGCACTGCGCGACGCCGGGCTCACCGTCGTCCGCGCCGACGGCGACCTCACCGGCGACGTCGTGGTCGCACTGCTGCAGGACCTCGGCCTGCAGCGAGTGCTGTGCGAGGGCGGGCCCGGACTCTTCGGATCGCTTCTCGCAGCAGATGTCGTCGACGAGGTCTGCGTGACCACCTCGCCCACCCTCAGCGCCGGGACCTCGGGCCGGATGGCCACGTCCGACGCCGCCGTCGACCGCCCGATGACCCCGGGCCACATCCTGCTCGACGACGACGGAACCATCCTGGTGCGCTGGGTACGTGCGCGCGAGATGGCACGCTGAACGTATGCAGATGTCGAGGTTCGGGTCACGGCTCGCCGCCCTGACGGCCGTCGTCGTGGTCGCCGCCGCGTGCGGGGCCGGACCGTCGACGCGTCCGGACGTGGCGATCGAGGGTGGATCGGCCGGGTCGGACGGCGGGCCCGCGACGACCGAACCCACCGACGAGGGACCGCCTCCCCTCGAGGCACCGGTCACCGACCTGAACTGGACCGACTGCACGGCCCGCGCCACTGCGGCTCGCGGGATCACGGCCGCACCGGGAGTGCTGGTGGACTGCGCGACGTTCCCCGCGCCCATCGACCGCACCGTCGCCTCGGACGGCACGTTCGAACTCTCTGCGGTCCGCGTACGCACGGCCGCCACGCCGGCGGACGCGGCGCCGTTGGTCTACACGTCCGGCACCGATCGGCCGTCGTCCGCGGACATGGCGGCGCTCGCCGCGCAGCCGGACACAGCGCTCCTCGACGCCCACCCGATCGTCGGTGTCGATCGGCGCGGCATCGGCAACTCCGCGCCGTTCGACTGCTACTCGGGTGCCACGTCCACCCGCGACGCGCTGACCGACCTCGGGCAGTACTCACCCGGCACCGACGCGGCCGACAAGGTCGCGACCCTCGCCCGCGAGGCGACGATCGCATGCACCGACTTCCTGCTTCCCGAGGCACTCATCTTCGGGGTCACCAACAGCGCCGACGACCTCGAGGCGCTCCGGGAGGCGTGGGGAGTGCGGGCCCTGTCGTTCCTGGGATCGGGCAACGGCGCCCTCGTCGCGCTCGGATACGCGGCCGCGTACGGCGACCACGTCGCCCGCCTCGTCCTCGACTCCCCCACCAGCGTCATCACCGATGCCGTCACCAGCGCCGAGCAGACCGTGCGCGGGGAGGAGGCCGCCCTGACGGCGTTCGCCACCCGATGCGCCGCCGCCGGATGCTCGCTCGGGGCGGATCCGCGATCACAGGTGGTGGAGCTGTTCCGTCGCGCCGACGCCGGTGACCTCGCACCGCTGTCCGGCGCCACCGTTCGACAGGCAGTCGTCCACCTGCTGGCATATCCGTCCACCGCCGACGGCGCCGAGCGGGTGCGCTCCACGTCGGACACGGTGGCAGGTGCCCTCGCGGGGAACACCACCGCACTCGACGACGCGGTCGACGAGGTGCGCGCCCTGACCGAGACCGACGGTCATTTCGTGAGCCGCTGCACCGACGGCCAGCAGTGGCCCGCGCCCGACCGGGTCCGCGAGCTGCAGACGTCGTGGTCGGGCCAGTACCCGGCGTTCGGTGCGACGGCGGCGTTGAACCTGCTCACCTGCTCGGCGTGGCCGGCGACCACCCCGCCGCCCGTCCCCTCCACCCTGGGGCTCCCGGTCCTGGTTCTCAGCGGGAACGCCGACGCCGTCACCGGTACGGAGCCGCTCCCGGCGGTCACGGGAGCGCTGGGTGCCGCCGGCGCGGCCACCACGACGATCACCTGGGACGGCATCGGACACCCCGTGTCGGTGGGCTCCGGGTGCGGGCGCGCGGCCGTCGCGACGTACCTCGAAACGGGCGACGTGCCGGAAGGCGGTAATGCGTGTCCGGCCTAGTTGCCGGGGTACCGTCTCCGGGTGTCGTTCCGTCATCTCGAACCGCGAACAGGTGAGACCACCGCGCAGGTGATCCGTTTCGCGTTGTGGCCCATCGCCATCCTGACGGTCCTCAATCGCGTGATCGTCAAGGCCGTCAACGGCAACATCACCGACGATTTCCGCCCGGTCTACAACGCCGCGTTGGCATTCCTGAACCGGCGCGAGGTCTACACGGCGAACTTCGACTCGGTCGACCCGCACTATCTCTATCCCCCGAGCGGGACGCTGATCATCGCGCCGCTGGCCGTGCTGGACCCCGAGCGGTCACGCTGGTTGTTCATCGGCGTCAACGCCGTCGCCGTGATCGTCGCGCTCTACCTGCTGCTCCGCATGTTCCAGCTCGGCCTGTCGTCGGTGGCCGCACCGGTGGTGCTGCTCGCCGCGTTCTCCACCGAGACCGTCACCAACACACTGATCTTCACCAACATCAACGGCCTGATCCTGCTCGGCGAAGTGCTGTTCATGATGCTGCTGCTGAGGCGGCACCCGTACTGGTCCGGCGCCGCCATCGGCCTGACGATCGCCGTCAAACCGACGCTCGCACCGCTGCTTCTGCTGCCGCTCGTCCGCAAGGAGTGGCGCGTCTTCGTCACCGCCGTCGGTATCCCGGTCGTTCTGACGCTGCTCGCCCTCCCGCTGTCGGTCGACCCGATGGCCTTCGTCTCCCACACGGTGCCCTACCTCCTCGAGACGCGGGACTACTTCAACAGCGCGATCGTCGGTAACGGCCTCTACTACGGACTGCCGACCGCGCTGGTGCTGGCGCTCCGAGCCGTGTTCGCCGTGATGGTGCTCGTGTCCCTGTGGTTGCTGTGGAAGTACTACCGCCACGACGAACTGTTCTTCGTGACCACCGCGGGTGGGTTGCTGCTGGTCGCCTCGTTCCTGCTCGCGTCGCTGGGCCAGATGTACTACTCGATGATGCTGTTCCCGCTGATCATGTCGGTGGTGCTGCGCAACTCGGTGATGCGCAACTGGCCGGCGTGGCTCGCCGTGTACGGATTCCTCAGCTACGACAGCTGGCTCGTCGGCCGTTTCCCGGAGTTCGGGCGCTCCATCGAATACCTCCGCACGACGTGGGGTTGGTCGCTGATCATCATCGTGATCTTCGCCGTGCTCGTCGGTCGCTATCTCACCGCGCGCCGCGAGGGCCGGCTGGACGGCGGCATCGATCCGGCGTTCCTGCTCGACGAGAACACGACCTCGCCGAAGCCTGTACCTGCGACGACAGCAGGAACCGCGGCCACGCATTAGCGTGGAGGCATGAGTTCCGCACCAGAAAAGAAGCCCACGTTCGAGCTGTCCGACGACGAGTGGCGTACCAAGCTCACCGCAGCCGAGTACGCCGTGCTGCGCAAGGCCGGCACCGAACGGCCGTTCGTCGGTGAGTACACCGACACCACCACCGAGGGCGTCTACAAGTGCCGTGCCTGTGACGCCGAACTGTTCCGCAGCACCGAGAAGTTCGAGTCCCACTGCGGGTGGCCGTCCTTCTTCGATCCCAAGGACACCGACGCCGTGATCCTGAAGGTCGACCGGTCGATGGGCATGAAGCGCACCGAGGTTCTGTGCAGCAACTGCCACAGCCACCTCGGCCACGTCTTCGAGGGCGAGGGCTACCCCACCCCGACCGATCAGCGGTACTGCATCAACTCGATCTCGCTCACGCTGGAGCCGAAGGGCTGAGCGAGCCGTAGTACCCACACTGGGACGGGTGGTAGTCGTCGAAGGACGGCGACCACCCGTTCACGTGTGTGGAGACCAGCACGTCGAGGTAGTACTCCCACCCGGGGCCGATGTCCTCGAGGCCGTCCGTCGTCGTCAGGTGGTGACGGAACGTCAGCGTGGTCCCGTCTCCCGTGGCCCTGAGCGTCACGTCGAACGTCCACCCGTCGGACTCCAGAGCGAGATACCGCGGGGCGTCACACGCCAGGATCGTCAGGTCGGAGGCGGGTGCGTTCTCCTCGAACCCCATCGTCACCCGCACGGTGCTGCCGGCCCCGGGCCTTCCCTCCCAGCTGCCGTACCACCGCGCGGTGCGCTCACTGACGGTGATGCTGTCCCAGACGTCCCCGAGCGAGACGTCCAGGACGCGCTCCAGCACGAGGTCGACACCCGTCTCGGTGCGCTCGAGCCTGCCGGTGGGTTCCGGGTGCGATGTCATCGGCGCATCGTACTGCGCTCTGCCTGCACACAGGCCGGGTCCGCGCGGCCGGATGTGGCGCCCCGACAGAGGTTCTGTGCAGAACGGCTCGCCGCCGCTAGTGTCGGCTCCATGCGTACTTTCACGTCCGCGGACGACATCGTGTCCGCCCTCGGCGAGACCATCGGCACCAGCGACTGGCTGGAGATCACGCAGGAGCGCGTGAACCAGTTCGCCGACGCCACCGGCGACCACCAGTGGATCCACGTGGATCCCGAGCGCGCCGCGAAGGAGAGCCCCTTCGGCGGTCCCGTCGCCCACGGATACCTCACGCTGTCCCTGCTGCCGGCCCTGTCCTGGCAGACCTACACGGTCGAGAACTCCACGATGGGAGTCAACTACGGCAGCAACAAGGTTCGCTTCGTCAATCCCGTGCTCGTCGGGTCGCGCGTTCGCCTGACGGCGGTCCTCGCCGCAGCGGATCGGCTGGACGGCGGAGCGGTGCAGATGACCGTCGATTCGACCATCGAGATCGAGGGTGCAACGAAGCCCGCGCTGGTCGCCCAGGTCATCAGCCGCGTCTACTTCTGACGCACGTCCCCACGATCGACGAACTCCGGCTGATCGTGCGCGCGGATCGCCGGCAGTTCGCCGGTCCACTTCTCGACGTCCACGAGTACGTGCTGACCGGTGGATCCCTGCGCGAGCGACGACGTTCCGCGGTCGGCGGTGAGCACGTTCGGGTTGCCGTGCACGCACATCGAGCGCGGGTCCGACGGATCGAGCGGGTCGTACCAGGCGCCGGTCGACAGCTGCACCACACGCTCGCGCAGGCGGTCGTCGACGACGAGCCCCGCAAGGCACGAGCCACGGTCGTTGAACACCCGCACCACGTCGCCGTCGCGTAGTCCGCGCGCCGCGGCGTCCGCGGGATGCATCCGCATCGGTTCTCGGCCCCGGATCTTCGACGCGAGGCTCACGGCGCCGTGATCGAGTTGGCTGTGCAACCGGGTCCGCGGTTGATTCGCGATCAGGTGCAGCGGGAACGACTGTGCGCGTTCACCGTTCAGCCACTCGTCCGGTGCGTACCACCGTGGGTGTCCCCCGCAGTCGGCGTAGCCGAACGACTCGATGTCGGCCGAGAAGATCTCGATGCGCCCGCTCGGTGTCCGCAAGGGGGCTCGCTCGGGATCGTCGCGAAAATCGGACAGCAGCGTGAGACCGTCCTCGGTGTCCATCCGGAACGTTCCCTCCGTCCAGAACTCGTCGAACACGGGCGGCGTCACCCGTCCCGCATCGGCCACGAAACGTCGCCATTGTTCGTAGAGGTGCCGCAGCCAGTCGGCGGACGAGCGCCCCTCCGTGAACTCGTACTCGACGCCGAGCTCCCGGGCGAGCAGCGCGAAGGTGTCGTAGTCGTCGCGGCTGTCGGCGAACGGCGGAACGGCAGCCTGCATCGCGACGAGCAGCGGGTCGTTGCGAGTGCAGCTCAGGTCGTCGCGCTCGAGCGTCGTCGTCGACGGCACCACGAAGTCCGCGTGCCGTGCCATCGGCGTCCAGTACGGCTCGTGCACGACGATGGTCTCGGGTCGAGCCAGTGCGGTGCGCAACCGGCCGATGTCCTGGTGGTGGTGGAACGGGTTGCCGCCTGCCCAGTGCAGCAGCCGGATGTCCGGATACGTCGACGAGGTACCGTCCGCGTCGTACCGCCCACCCGGGTTCAGCAGCATGTCCGAGATCGCAGCGACCGGAATCGACGTCGACACAGCGTTGAGGCCCTGGGGCAGCGTGGGCAGCGGATACGGCACGGGTGCCAGGCCGGGTTCGTTCATCGACCCGTAGCCGTGGCCGAAGCCCGCGCCGGGCACACCGACGCCGCCGAGCATCGCGGCGAGCGTGAGACCCATCCACGGCGCCTGCTCCCCGTGGCGGATGCGCTGCAGTGACCAGGTGACGGTGACCAGCGTGGTGGCGCGAGCCATGCGCCGCGCCAGGGCGGTGATGTCCGACGCCGGGACGCCCGTCAGACTCTGCGCCCACTCCGGTGACTTCGGGACACCGTCCGTCTCGCCGAGCAGGTAGCGCTCGAAGACGTCGTACCCGGTGGTGTACCGCTGCAGGAACGCGGTGTCGTGCAACCCCTCCGAGGCGAGCACGTGTGCCAACCCCAGCATGAGGGCGACGTCCGACCCCGGTACGGGTGCGATCCACTCCGCCGCTCCGTCGGTGTCGTCCCGCAGCGGCGAGATCGAGACGATGCGGCCGCCGCGCGCACGGAGGCGATGCAGCGCGTCGCGCGTCGGATGATCGCTGGTGCCACCGTGATTGACCGACGTGTTCTTCAGCGGAACCCCACCGAACGCGACCAGCAGATCGGTGTGCTCGGCGATCACGTCCCACGAGGTGGAGCGCGAGAACATCTTCCAGTGCGTCCCCATGACCCGCGGCATGATCGTGCCGGTGGCGCCGAGGGAGTAGCTGCCCACCGACCGCGTGTAGCCACCGAGGGTGTTCAGGAACCGGTGAACCTGGCTCTGCGCGTGGTGGAACCGGCCCGCGCTGCCCCACCCGTAGGACCCACCGAAGACGGCCTCGTTGCCGTGCTCGCGCAGGACTCGACGGAACTCGCCGGCGAGCAGGGGGAGGAACTCGTCCCACTCCATCTCGACGAACGCGTCGGCGCCACGCTCGGTGGACGGCCCGGGACCGTTCTCGAGCCAGCCTCGGCGCACCGCCGGTCGACGGATGCGCGAGCGATGGGTCACCGACCCGGGAACGTTGCCCAGGATCGGGGACGGATCGGCGTCGCCCGTCGGCGGACGGACCGCGACCACGTCCCGGCCGTCCGTGTCGGCGGTGTACATGCCGAAGTGGGCCATGTGCTGCACCCCACGGCGCGCGGACGTCACAGCGCCCTACGCGAGCGCGAGACCGTGCGCCGCCACGGCGTCGAGCAGTGCCGACGGTCGTTCGGACGTCGGCAGCGGATCGAGCAGCGCGAAGGACATGCCGAGTGCGCGCGCTCCGCCGTCGGCCTCCTCGCTGTCGCCGACCATCAGGCACGAGGCCGGGTCGACGCCCAGAGCGTCCACGGCGGAACGGAAGATCGCGGCGTCGGGCTTGACGGCGCCCACCTCGAACGACAGTGCGTAGTGCGCGACGGTGTCGTGCACGCCGAGCAGGTCGAACGCCGCGCGCAGGTCGAAGGCGATGTTGCTGACCACCGCCACGGGAACGCCGCGATCGGCCAGGCCCTGCAGCACTCGCGCCGTGTCGGGGTACGGCGTCCACGAGGACGGGTCGATCACCTTGTCGTACAACGCCTCGGCGTGCTCGACGCGGTGCACACCCGACGCCTTCAGCACTGCCAGGTAGGCGGCCCGGTGCATCGCGGGGTCGAGATCGCGAGCCTCCCAGGCCCGGTGACCGTCGTCGTCCAGGGTGACCACCGATCCGACGGGCTGGGTCATGCGGCGCATCAACTCGGCCTGGAACCGGCCGTCGATCTGCTCGTCGTCGCCGACGCGCAGATCGGTGAACCAGCTCTCGTCCTCCTCGAGACGGAAGAGGGTGCCGGAGAAGTCGAACAGCACCGCAGCCGGCGTGGTCACGGAAGCGACTCGACGAGCGCCTCGACCGTCACCCGGGGTCCGCTGAAGAACGGGACTTCCTCCCGCACATGACGCCTGGCCTCGGTCGCACGCAGATCGCGCATGAGGTCGACGATGCGATCCAGCGTGGGAGCCTCGAACGCGAGGATCCACTCGTAGTCGCCCAGCGCGAACGACGGGACGGTGTTGGCGCGCACGTCCTTGTAGCCGCGTGCCGCCTTGCCGTGGTCGGCGAGCATCGTGCGACGCTCCGCGTCGGGCAGCAGGTACCAGTCGAGCGAGCGGACGAACGGGTACACGCAGATGTAGGCGCCCGGCTCCTCGCCGGCGATGAAAGCCGGAACGTGCGACTTGTTGAACTCTGCGGGGCGGTGCAACGCGGCGTTGCTCCAGAACGCGTCGCACGCGCGGCCGAGAGCCGTGGACCGACGGAAGCGCGCATACGCGGCCTGCAGGTCCTCGATCTTCTCCGCGTGCCACCAGATCATGAAGTCGGCGTCGGCGCGCAGTCCGGCGACGTCGTAGATCCCGCGCACCACGACGTCGGTCTCGTCGAGACCGTCGAAGAACGCGCGTGCCTCGGCGAGCGCCGCCGCCCGGTCCTCACCGAGGGCGCCCGACCGAGCCGTGAAGACCGAGTGCATCGAGTAGCGCAACGTGGAATTGAGTGCTTCGAAATCGAGACGTGCCATGACACCCATCGTGCCACCCGCACGTCCCGATCGGGCCGTCAGGCCAGCGCGTCCGCCAGCCGAGCCGCCGCCGCGGACGCCGTCGCGACGCACGCGGGAACTCCGACCCCGTGCAGGTACGCGCCCGCGAGTTCGAGTCGGCGCACCGCCGAGGCGGCGTCCTCGACACGGGCCACGAGGTCGGTGTGACCGGGGCGGTACTGCGGCAGGCCGCCGTACCAGCGCTGCACGAACGTCGTCGTCGGTTCCTCGTCCACACCGAGCACCTCGTGCAGATCCGTGCGGGCCGCCGACACCAGGTCCGCGTCGGGCCGGTCCACGATGTCTGCGTCCCCGAAGCGTCCGAAGGAGACCCGCACCAGCTGGCCGCCGCGCTCGGCGAGATGTGGCCACTTGCGGCTCGACAACGTGAATGCCTTGGCGCGCAACGGAACACCGGAGGAGTCGAGCTCCCCCGTGGCGACCAGGACACCCGAGTTCTGCGGAAGTCCCCCGTCCTCGAATCCGAGGGCCACCACCGCCGACGAGGCGAGTTCCACGCCCCCGAGTTCCCGCGCGAGCGCGGGCGCCGTGTCGAGCAGCATCGAGACCGTCTGCGGTGCGGGCGCGGCGAGGACGACGCCGTCCACCGTCCCGACGCCGTCGACGTGCCACGCGCCACGGTCGTCGGACGTCACGCGCCGCACGTCCGCGGCGACGAGTTCGGCACCGGAGGCGGCGAGCAGCGCGTCGAGAAGCACGCCGTAGCCACCGCGCAGTCCGCCGAACACCGGTCCCGGCGCAGACGTCGGGCGCGCTCGCTCGACGGCGTCCACCAGCGAGGGGGCACCGGCGTCCAGAGCGGCGGCGAGCGTCGGCAACGCAGCGCGGATGCTCGTGGTGACGGCCAGCCCGGAGTAGACGCCGCCCAGCAGCGGGTCGACGCTCCGCGCGGTCACCTGGGAGCCGAAGCGCTCGGACACCAGGTCGCCCACCGACGCGTCGTCGCCGGGCGTCCACCGCAGCGGCCGGTCGCGATCGGTGTCGATGCGGCGGCAGGTGGCGTCGTCGACCAGGGTCCGCACCGAGTCGGACGTGGCCGGGATGCCCATCAACGTCCCGGTCGGCAGTCCGTGCAGGGCACCGCCCGAGCGCAGGAGCGGGCGGGCGGCGGGCGACGGACGCACGAGCTGATCGGCGAGTCCGAGCTCGTCGAGCAGAGCGGGGACCTCGGGACGACGCGCGATGAACGCCTCGGCACCGACGTCGACCGGGCCACCCGCCAGATCCACCGACCGGAGTTTGCCGCCGATGCGCGGCGCCTTCTCGACCACCACGATCCGCGCGGTGGGTCCCAGCGACTGCCGCAGCCGGTACGCGGCCACCAGACCGCTGATGCCCGCTCCGACGACGGCGACCGAGGTCACAGCGAGTGCACCAGCTCCACCACCGACGTCACCACGTCGGGATCGGTGGCGGGCAGGACCCCGTGGCCCAGGTTGAAGATGTGCCCGGTGGCGCCGGCCGTGAGTGCGGCGTCCGCCTCGCCCACGATGCGGGTGACCTCGCGGCGCACCGCGTCGGGGCCTGCGAACAGCACGGCGGGGTCGAGATTGCCCTGCAGAGCCTTGCCCGGACCGACCCGACGCGCGGCGACGTCGAGTGGGATCCGCCAGTCGACACCGACGACGTCCGCGCCCGCCTCCCCCATCGCACCGAGCAGCTCGCCCGTCCCGACGCCGAAGTGGATGCGCGGCACGCCGGCCGACGCCATGGCCTCGAACACTCGGCTCGAGTGGGGGAACACGAACTCGCGGTACTCGGCGAGGGACAGTGCCCCGGCCCACGAGTCGAAGAGCTGGACCGCGTCGACGCCGGCATCGGCCTGCGCGGTGAGGAAGGCGATGGTCATGTCGGCCAACGACGAGAGCAACGCGTGCCACGTCTGCGGATCCGAGTGCATGAGCGCCTTGGTGCGCTCGTGGTTACGACTCGGACCACCTTCGACCAGGTAGGACGCCAGTGTGAACGGCGCACCAGCGAAGCCGATGAGGGGCACGTCCTTCAACTCGGCCAGGAGCAGGGAGATGGCCTTCGCGACCGGCTCGATCTGCTCCGACTGCAGGACCGGCAAGGACTGCACGTCGGCCACGGACCGCACCGGGTTCGCCACGACGGGACCCGTACCGGCCACGATCTCGAGGTCGACGCCGGCCGCCTTGAGCGGCACGACGATGTCGGAGAACAGGATCGCCGCGTCGACCCCGTGCCGCCGGACCGGCTGCATCGTGATCTCGCAGACCATCTCGGGGTCGAAGCAGGAGGCGAGCATGGAGGTGCCCTCCCGTAGCGAGCGGTACTCGGGTAGCGACCGACCGGCCTGACGCATGAACCACACGGGCCGACGCGACGGCGTCCGTCCCGTCGCGGCCGCGAGGAAGGGAGCTTCGGGCAGGCTTCGACGCGGGCCGACGGCGTCAGGGGTGGTGTTCATCGGCGTCCATGCTGCCAGAGACCCACACCCGCCCGGCGCGCCTCCTCCGCTGGGCCGACGGACGCGGCTAACGTCCGCACACGTGACCACGTCCGAGAGCGCCTCGCAGCCTGCGCCCTTCCGCGCCGCCATCGACGCGATGCACCGGGCGACGGTCCACCCGAGCATCGAGGTCGGGCCGATCCGGCCTCCGCAGCGCCTGGCACCGTTCAGTTACGCACTGGGGGCCGAGGTGCGCCACTCCGAGACGGAGTCGGTGCCCGAGCAGAGCGAGGGTGACGCGTTCGGGCGCCTCATCCTGTTGTACGACCCGGACGGCGACGAGGCGTGGAACGGCACCATGCGCCTGGTCGCCTACATCCAGGCCGACGTCGACGCGTCGCTCGCGTCGGATCCGCTGCTGCCGGAGGTGGCGTGGAGTTGGCTGGTCGACGCCTTCGAGGCGCGGTCCGAGCCGCTGACGGCTCTGGGCGGCACGGTCACGTCGACCAGTTCGGTGCGGTACGGGGACATCGCCGGCCCACCGCGTGCCCACCAGCTCGAGCTGCGGGCCTCGTGGACTGCGCTCAGCGAGGAACTGTCGGTGCACGTGGAGGCGTTCGGCGAAGTTCTCGCCTACGCCGCGGGCCTGCCCCCGGCGGGCATCACGGCGCTGGGTGCACGCGCCGACTCGGGCAGCTCCGACGCCTGATCGTCGGACAGCCTAGAGTTCGAACAATGCCCGACACGCCCGACTCGACTCCTGCCTCCTCCGGCGACACCGCCGTCGAGCCGGAGGCGACTCCACTTCTCGCGCCGCGCGAGGGGGTCCCGCCGTTGACGGACACCGCGGACGCGGTGCGAGCGGCCGCGGAGCTGTTGGCATCGGGGACCGGGCCGTTGGCGGTCGACGCGGAACGCGCATCGGGTTTCCGATACTCGGCTCGCGCGTATCTGCTGCAGTTCCGTCGCCGGGATGCGGGCACCGTCCTGCTCGATCCCATACCGGTGGTCCGCGATGGTGGTGTCGAGGCGCTCGAGGGCTTCGCCGCCGTCGTGAACGACATGGAGTGGGTACTGCACTCCGCCGATCAGGATCTGCCGGGGCTCGCCGAGCTCGGCATGACGCCCGCATCGCTGTACGACACGGAGTTGGCGGGCCGACTGGCCGGCTTCGACCGTGTCGGTCTGGCGGCCATCGTCGAACGCACGCTCGGCCTGTCGTTGCAGAAGGGTCACGGTGCGGCGGACTGGTCCACCCGACCGTTGCCCGACACCTGGCTCAACTACGCGGCACTCGATGTCGAGGTGCTCGTCGAGTTGCGCGACGCCATGGCCGAGGAGCTCGAGAGCCAGGGCAAGACCGACTGGGCCACACAGGAATTCGAGTACATTCGCACCGCACCCCCGGCGCCTCCCAAGCCCGACCGCTGGCGCCGCACATCGGGTATCCACACCATCAAGAACGCGCGGACACTCGCCGTCGTCCGCGCTCTGTGGACCGCCCGCGACGATCTCGCGCGGCGCCGCGACATCGCGCCGAGCCGCGTCCTGCCGGACTCCGCGATCGTCGCCGCCGCGCAGAAGAACCCCGCCACGGTGTCCGAGCTGAACGCGTTGCCCGTCTTCGGCGGACCTCGTCAACGCCGCCAGGCGCGGGTGTGGATGGACGCGATCGAGCACGCCCGCGCACTTCCCGACGACGCGCTGCCCCCGGTGACCCAGCCCTTCGTGGGGCCTCCGCCGGTCAGTCGGTGGGCGCGGCGCGATCCGGAGGCCGCCGGGCGTCTGTCCGCCGTCCGCGACGCGCTGGCCGCCCTGTCCGCGGATGTCGCGATTCCTGTCGAGAACCTGCTGACTCCCGATCTCGTCCGTCGGATCTGCTGGGACCACCCCGCTCTCGTCGCGGAGTACGGGACGGACGAGGACGTGCTCGTCGACCGTTTCCTCGAGGCGCACGGGTCGCGGCCCTGGCAGCGCGAGGTGGCCGGTCCCGTCGTGGCGGCAGGCCTGCGGACCGCCGAGGAGTCGAGGACGGCCGAAGTTACCGGCGAGTAGGCACGGGTTAGAGTGGGCGCGCGAGCCGGGCGTCCGGCTCGTTCCAGCGCCTGCCGGAAGGAACCATGTCTTCTCCTAAACCCGCTCCCGCTCGATCCGCGTCCAGTCGCGGCGTCGCGTTCGTCGACGGTGTTCGTACGCCGTTCGGCAAGGCCGGCCCCAAGGGTATGTACGCGGACACCCGAGCGGACGACCTCGTGGTCAAAGCGATCCGTGAGCTGCTCCGCCGCAACCCCGAACTGCCGCCCGAGCGCGTCGACGAGGTCGGCATCGCCGCCACGACGCAGACCGGCGACCAGGGCCTGACAATCGGCCGCACGTCGGCACTGCTCGCCGGGCTCCCCCGCAGCGTGCCCGGTTTCGCCGTCGACCGGATGTGCGCGGGCGCGATGACCGCGGTGACCACCACCGCGTCGGGCATCGGCTTCGGCCAGTACGACGTCGTCATCGCCGGTGGCGTCGAGCACATGGGCCGCCACCCGATGGGCGAGGGTGTCGACCCGAACCCGCGCTTCCTCGCGGACAAGCTCGTCGACCCGAGTGCACTGGTCATGGGCAACACCGCCGAGAACCTGCACGACCGGTACCCGTCGATCACCAAGGACCGCACCGACGCCTACGCCGTCGCGAGCCAGGAGAAGTACGACGCGGCCAAGAAGGCCGGCCTGATCGCCGAGACACTGGTCCCCGTCGCCACGAAGTCCGCAGCGGGCTGGGGTCTGGCCACCGAGGACGAGCCGCCTCGCCCCGGCACCACGCTCGAGGACCTGGCGAAGCTGAAGACGCCGTTCCGCCCCGCCGGACGCGTCACCGCCGGAAATGCCGCCGGCCTCAACGACGGTGCGACCGCCGCGATCCTCGCCGGTGAGGACACCGCCGCCGAGCTCGGCCTGACGGTCGGCATGCGCATGGTCGGCTTCTCGTTCGCCGGCGTCGATCCCGCCGTGATGGGCATCGGTCCCGTCCCCGCCACCGAGAAGCTGCTCGGGCGCACCGGCCTGTCGATCGAGGACATCGGCCTGTTCGAGATCAACGAGGCCTTCGCGATCCAGGTCCTCGCGTTCACCGAGCACTTCGGCATCGCCGACGACGACGCCCGGATCAATCAGTGGGGCGGCGCCATCGCCTGCGGTCATCCCCTCGCGTCCTCGGGCGTCCGACTGATGACCCAGCTCAGCCGACAGTTCGCCACCCGTCCCGATGTCCGCTACGGCCTCACCACCATGTGCATCGGCCTCGGCATGGGCGGCAGCGTCATCTGGGAAAACCCCGCCTACGACGGAAGCAAGTGATTGCCATGACTTCTGCCTTCTCCGATGAAGTGGTGACCCACGCGTTCACCAAGATCGTCACCGTGCCCGGCCTCGACGGCCCGGTCGCCATCGTCACCCTCGACAACGGTTTCGACCACACCAAGCCGTCCACCTTCGGACCTGCCGGACTCACCGAGCTCGATGCCGCCCTGGATGCGGCCTACGCCGCAGATCCGGTGGCCGTCGCGGTGACCGGCAAGCCCTTCGTCTTCGCCGTCGGCGCAGACCTGAACGGCGTGCCGAACATCTCCGACCGGGCGGTCGCCCTGGAGATCGGCACGTTGGGACACAGGGTGTTCCGACGTCTTCGCGAGTCGACGGTTCCGACGTTCGCGTTCGTGAACGGCGCCGCTCTGGGCGGTGGACTCGAGATCGCGCTGCACTGCCACTACCGCACCGTCGCGGACAACGCTGCGGCACTGGGTCTTCCGGAGACCTTCCTGGGTCTGGTTCCCGGGTGGGGCGGAACTCAGTTGCTGCCCAACCTGATCGGGCCGGCCAATGCAGTCACCGTGGTGATCGAGAACGCGCTCAACCAGAACCGGATGCTCAAGCCCGCGGACGCGCTGAAGCTCGGGATCGCGGACGAGGTCTTCGGCGGAGCCGACTTCCTCGAGCAGTCCCTGCTGTGGGCCGCGAAGGTCGTCGCCGGGGACGTCACCCCGACCCGCCCCGAGATCGATCGCGGCCAGGGATGGGACGACGCGATCGCCCAGGCCAAGGCCATCGTGTCCGGCAAGACGGGAGACCACGCACCGGGCCCGGTGCGCGCCGTGCAGCTTCTGGAGCTGGCGAAGTCGACCGACATCACCGACTCCGCGTCGCTCGACACCGCATTCGCTGCCGAGGACGAGGCGCTGGCCGACCTCCTCATGGCCGACGAGCTGCGGGCCGGGCTCTACGCCTTCGATCTGGTGCAGAAGCGTGCCAAGCGACCCGCCGGAGCGCCCGACAAGTCCCTCGCGCGCAAGGTCACCGGCGTCGGCATCGTGGGCGCCGGTCTCATGGCCAGCCAGCTCGCGCTGCTGTTCGTGCGTCAGCTGAAGGTGCCGGTGATCCTCACCGACATCGATCAGGAGCGCATCGACAAGGGCGTCGGTTACGTCCGCGCCGAGATCGACAAGCTGCAGGGTAAGAAGCGGCTGTCCCCCGACGCCGCGAACCGCCTCAAGGCACTGGTGTCCGGATCGCTCGACAAGGCCGCGTTCGCGAGGACCGACTGGGTCATCGAGGCGGTCTTCGAGAATCTCGACGTCAAGAAGAAGGTCTTCGCCGAGCTCGAAGAGTTCGTCTCCCCCGAGACGATCCTCGCGACCAACACGTCGTCGCTGTCGATCACCCGCATGGCGGCGGAGCTGAAGCACCCCGAGCGGGTCGTCGGATTCCACTTCTTCAACCCCGTCGCCGTGCTTCCGCTGCTGGAGATCGTCCGCGGTGACAAGACCGACGACGCTACTCTCGCAACGGCATTCGCGACGGCCAAGTCGTTGAAGAAGTCGGCCGTGCTGATCGCCGACAAGCCCGGCTTCGTCTTCAACCGCCTCCTCACCCGCGCCCTCGGCGAGGTCATGAACGCGATCGACGAGGGCACTCCCTTCGATGTCGCGGACAACGCCATCAGCGAGCTCGGCATGCCGATGAGTCCGCTCACGCTGCTCTCGCTCGTCGGCCCCGCCGTCGCACTGCACACCGGCGAGACCATGGCCGAGTACTACCCGGAGCGGTTCCACGACTCTCCCGGCCTGCAGGCGATGGTCGCGAACAAGAAGTCCGCGGTGTGGACCTACGGCGCCGACGGAGCCAAGACCGTCGACCCCGAGATCGCCGATCTGTGGCCGCAGGGTGACTCACCGTCGACGTCCGAGCAGGTGCTCGATCGCACCCGTCGCGCCTTCGCGGAGGAGATCGACATCATGCTGCAGGAGGGCGTCGTCGCAGCCGCCCAGGACATCGACCTCTGCCTGATCCTCGGCGGCGGCTTCGGGTTCTGGAACGGCGGCATCGTGCCGTACCTCGATCGCACGGGCACCTCCGAGGCCGTCACCGGCCACCGGTTCCTCGACGAGGGTGTCGCGAGCGTGTGAGTGGGCTGCGCCCTCGTGCGCCCTTCGCGTATCTCTGGATACGCAAAGGGCGCACGGGGCCGGAGGCCATACATAGGTTAGGCTAACCATGTGAAACGCTCTCGCCTTCTCCCCGCCGTCGCGGCCACTGCCGCGCTCGCCCTCGTCGCCGGATGTTCGTCCGATGCCGACTCCGACGCGCCCGCCGCCGCGTCGAGTGGCGCGTTCCCCGTCACCATCGATCACGCCTTCGGTTCGACCACCATCGACGCCGCACCGGAGCGCATCGTCACGATGGGCTGGAACGCACAGGACATCCTCGGCGCCCTCGACATCACGCCCGTCGGCCAGCCGAAGTACACCTACGGTGCCGACGAGAACGGCGTGATGCCGTGGGCGCAGGAGTTCTACGACGCGGACGCCACCACCCTGTACGAGGATCCGGCTGCGGGTGAGCCCGACGTCGAGGCCCTCGCGACCCTGGCGCCGGACCTGGTGCTCGCGCCCTACGAGGGCTTTCCGCAGTCGTACTACGACACGTTGTCCGCTGTCTCGCCCGTCGTCGCCTACCCCGGTGAGGCCTGGCAGACGACGTGGCAGGACCAGACCACGATGATCGGTGAGGCAGTCGGGAAGCCGACGGAGGCACAGGCTCTCATCGACGGAATGGGCCAGCGACTCGCCTCGGAAGCCGAGGCGAATCCGGAGTTCGCGGGCAAGACTGTCGCGGTGGTGAACCTGGACACGGACACCGGTCAGGCGAACGTGTACATGCCGTCCGATCCTCGCGTGCAGGTTCTCAACGAGATGGGCTTCGTCAACGCCCCCGGCGTCGTGGCACTCGACGAGGCCGACTCCGCGGACACCTTCTTCTCCACCGTGTCCCTCGAGAACGTGCAGAGCTTCGACGCGGACGTGATCGTCGCCTTCACGCCCGAGGGTTACGACCTCGCCTCGGTTCCGGCTCTGGCAACGTTGCCCGCGGTCGCCTCCGGTTCCGCGGTCGCGCTCAGCGACGAGCAGGTCATCGCCGGTCTGAGCAACGTCAACCCGGTGAGCACCCCGTGGGTACTCGACCGGATTCTCCCGCAGTTGAAGGACGCCGCCACCAAGGCGGCGTAGCGACCGTCAGATGTCGCCGGGCCGGTGTGCGATCCATCCGCGCACCCGGCCGGCGATGTCCGACGGGGTGAGGCCGATGTCGGCGTGAATACGGTCCCGCGAGCTGTGGTCCAGGAACTGCTGCGGCACACCGAGATCCCGACAGGGTACATCGACGCCGCCGGCGCGCAGGGCGGCCGACACGGATGCACCGATGCCGCCGTGCAGTCCGCTGTCCTCGAGCGTGACCACCAGACGGAAGTCCGCGGCGAGCTTCACGAGCGAGTCCGGAACGGGCAGTACCCACCGGGGATCGACGACCGTGGCCGAGACACCGTCCGCGGCGAGCTCTCTCGCCGTGTCCAGTGCCAACGATGCGAACGGCCCGACGGCGACGAGGAGCACGTCCGACTCCCCCTCGGGCTCGTGCAGCACGTCGACGGAGTCGTCCAGACGCCGCACCGCCTCGATGTCGTCGGGGATGGCGCCCTTGGGGAAGCGCAGCGCGGTGGGACCGTCGGACACCGCGAGTGCCTCGGCGAGCTCCTCGCGCAGGGTCGCTCCGTCGCGGGGCGCCGCCACGCGCATGTTCGGCACGATGCCGAGCAGCGACATGTCCCACATGCCGTTGTGGCTGGCACCGTCCGAACCGGTGACCCCGGCGCGATCGAGCACCAGGGTGACCGGCAGCGCCAGTAGTGCCACGTCCATCAGCAGCTGATCGAACGCCCGGTTGAGGAACGTCGAGTAGATCGCCACCACGGGGTGCAGTCCACCGAGTGCGAGACCGGCGGCGGACGTGAGCGCGTGTTGCTCGGCGATCCCGACGTCGAAGAATCGGTCCGGGAACACCTCACCGAACGCGGCGAGCCCGGTCGGTCCGGCCATCGCGGCGGTGATGGCCACGACGTCCTCGCGGTCGGTTCCCAGGGCGATGAGTTGACGGGAGAACTCCGACGTCCAGTCCGGAGCCGCGACGCTGGTCGCCAGACCGGTGAGCGGATCGATGACGCCCGTGGAGTGCATCTGGTCGGCGACGTCGTTCTCGGCGAACGAGTAACCATTGCCTTTGCGCGTCACGGCGTGGACGATGACCGGCCCGCCGAAGGCCTTCGCGCGGCGCAGTGCCGACTCCAGAGCCGCCTGATCGTGTCCGTCGACCGGGCCGAGGTACTTGATGCCCAGATCGGTGAACATGACCTGCGGGCTGATGGCGTCCTTGAGGCCGGCCTTCATTCCGTGCAACATCGCGTACGCGGCCGACCCGACCACGGGCAGGTTCTTCACCATGTGACGGCCGGTGTCCAACGCACGCTCGTAGTTGGGCTGCAGGCGCAGCGTCGCGAGATGGTCGGCGAGACCGCCGATGGTCGGCGAGTAGGAGCGGCCGTTGTCGTTCACGACGATCACGACGGAACGATCCTTGCCGGCCGCGATGTTGTTGAGCGCCTCCCAGCACATGCCACCGGTGAGGGCGCCGTCTCCGACGACCGCGACGACGTGACGATCGCCACGCCCGGTCAGTTCGAAGGCCTTGGCGAGGCCGTCGGCGTAGGAGAGGGATGCCGACGCGTGCGAGGACTCGACCCAGTCGTGCTCGCTCTCGCTGCGAGACGGGTAGCCGGACAGGCCACCCTCCTTGCGCAGGGAGTCGAAGCGGTCCGCTCGACCGGTGACCATCTTGTGCACGTACGCCTGGTGGCCGGTGTCGAAGATCACCGGGTCACGAGGCGAGTCGAAGACGCGGTGGATGGCCAGAGTCAGCTCGACGACACCGAGGTTGGGTCCGAGGTGGCCACCCGTGGCAGACACCTTCTCGACCAGGAACCGGCGGATCTCGTCCGCCAGTTCGGCCAGCTCCACCGGGCCGAGGGCACGCAGGTCGCTGGGCTCGTGCACGCCGTCCAGAACACCCAACGAAATCGCTCCCCTCCGAAGATTGCCTTGTCGTCCGTCGTGCCGTGAGGCACTCGGACAGGCCAGTTCGGACAAGTCTACGTGGACCCTGATCGGCGGGTTACCGTACGAGCGCCGAGCCGCGGTACAGAATCGAGAGAGTGGTGACGATGACCGACGTCGTGCAGGAGATTCTGGAGGAGGTCCACGCGCTGTGTGTGGCGGACACCTCCGGGGGCGTCGCGGACTACATCCCCGAACTGGCGGCCGCGAACCCCGATCGCTTCGGTATCTGCCTCACTACTGCCGACGGCCACGTGTACCAGGTGGGCGACACGGACGTGCCCTTCACGATCCAGTCGGTGTCCAAACCGTTCACCTATGCCCTTGCTCTCACCGATCGGGGTGAGTCCGCGGTGGCCCGCAAGATCGACGTGGAGCCGTCCGGTGAGCCGTTCAACGAGATCAGCCTCGACCCCGTCACCGAGCGGCCACGCAACCCGATGATCAATGCGGGCGCCATCACCTCCGCGTCGCTGGTGCGAGGCGCGACGCCCGACGAGCAGTTCGAACGGATTCGGGCCTCGTTCTCGCGGTACGCGGGACGTGAACTCGCCATGAACGCCGCCGTGCACGCCTCCGAATCGCGCACCGGCCACCGCAACCGCGCCATCGGCCACATGCTGCGCTCCTTCGGCATCGTCGAGGGCGATCCGGACGCGATGGTCGACCTCTACTTCCGCCAGTGTTCGCTGGACGTCACGTGCCGCGACATCGGCGTCATGGCGGCGACCCTGGCCAACAACGGCCTCAACCCGTGCACCGACGTCCGAGCCCTCGAACCGGTGCTCGTCGAGCGGGTGCTGAGTGTCATGACGACGTGCGGCATGTACGACGGAGCCGGCGACTGGGTGAACCGCGTAGGACTCCCCGCCAAGAGCGGTGTCGCCGGTGCGGTGCTCGCGGTCCTGCCCGGTCAGCTCGGCATCTCGGTGTTCTCACCCAGACTCGACGCACACGGCAACAGCGTGCGCGGAGTCATGGCGTGCCGCGAGCTGTCGTCACGCCTCGAACTGCACTTCCTCCACGTCGGCCGAGCCGCACGCAGCGCCGTGCGCGCCGAGTACACCGTCGCCGACTCCCCCTCGCGTCGCCGGCGCACCGCAGCCGAGCAGGAGACGCTCGCCGCCCGGGGACGCCGAGTGCGCGTCTTCGAACTGCACGGCGACCTGCTGTTCTCGGCAGCGGAGAGCGTCGTGCGCGCGGTGTCCACGGCCGTCGACCACGGCGCCGACGACGGCAGCGCCCTCGACGGCGTGATCCTGGACATGCGTCGAGTCGACGAGGTGAGCGACGTCGCCCGCTCGATGCTGGACACCCTCGCCGCCGGGCTCCGCCGACAGGGCTGCGCCGCCGTCCTGGTCGATCCCCGAGGTGCGATGGCCCACACCGTGTCGTCCCTGTCCGAACACGACGGCAGTGGCCGGGTGTTCGACGATCTGGACTCCGCACTGCGCTGGGGCGAGGACACCGTCCTCGACCGATGGTGCGGCGGCGCCCGGCAACCCACGGAGGTGACGGTCGTTCAGCATCCGATCATCACCGCGTTGGACGAGGCCTACCGCGATGCGGTCACCTCCCGCACGACGGACGCGCACTACAGCGCCGGCACCGTCATCGCCGAGGTCGGTGACGTGTCACTGGGTCTGGTGATGGTGCTGTCCGGCCGCGTCGCGGTCGACTTCATCGGCGCCGACGGCCGGGCCCGCGCCGTGTCGACGCTGTCCGCCGGCATGAGTTTCGGTGAGATGCCGTTGGTGCGGCGCTCACGCTTCGGGCTCCGCATCACCGCGGTGAAGGACACCACGGTCGCGATCCTCGGCCCGAAGGATTTCGACGCGCTGACCGAGAGCAACCCCCATGCGAAGACGGCCTTGCTGGAGGTGCTTCTCGATCGCGCGTACGAGCAGGCCGAGTCGATCGTCGCCGCACTGCGCCGTTCCGGCGTCGTCTGAGACGCCGGCCGCGCTCAGGCGTCGAGCGTGACCGCGGCGATCGGCGTGGTGGTGGGTGCGTCCGAACCGCTCTCGGGCTCGACCGTCACCGCCCACGTGGTCGCGTCGTTCAAGCCTGTGAGGACGTGCTCGCGAGCGGGCGTGGCGGCATCGGCGGGAACGAGACCGGCCGGACGCGGCGCGGGATCCTCTCCGATGAGCCACATCTCGAACACCTTGCCGTCGCCGGGCGCGGCGAGTCCGTCGAGCGTGATCACGGCGGCGTCCTGCGAGCGCGACCAGCGCACGGTGGCGGTACCACCGCCCTCGACCTCGACGGTGCTGGTCCTGATGTCACCGGCGGCGAGCACCTGCGATGTGGGCGACGACGGTGCGTCTCCCAGTTGCTGCGTGACCACGGCGCCGCCCACTCCGACGATCACGACGGCCGCTGCGGCAGCAGCGAGCACGCGCAGGCGCGTGCGGCGGCGATCGTCGAGCGACACCACCGGGGCCACCGGAGCGTCGTCGACGGGATCGGCCAGTGGCTGCGCCTCGCCCTGCGGAGTGGTCTCCACCGCGGCGAGAATGCTCGCGCGCAACGACGAGGGCGGTTCCGTGGCCGTGGACGACGCGCTGAGCGCCATCGTCTCGTCGACCGACTCGACGATGCTCTCGAACCACGACCGCGTCGCCGCGTCCGAGTGCGCGAGCCTGCGCTCGATGTCCGCCCTCTCGGCGGGGTCGATCGCGTCCAGTGCGTAGGCGTAGGCGTCCCCCACCACGCTGTCGTTCATCTCGTTCACGTCCTGCATCGCATCCTGCTCCGACACGTCGTCGGGTGTTGACGCGTCGTCGTGGCGGCGATGGCGACCTTCTCCGTCACTCACCGGTCTCCACCCCCAGACAATTCTTCAACTTGATCAGACCGTCCCGGATCCGGGACTTCACGGTGGGAACGGCCACGCCCAGGCGCTCGGCCACTTCCCGATAGGTCAACCCGCTGTAGTACGCCATCCGTACCGATTCGCGCTGCGTCTCGGTCAGCGTGTCCAGGCATCGGACCACCGACTCCGACTCCAGGGTCTGGGTGACGGATTCGAGGACCTCGTCGTGTGCGGGGCTGTGAGTCGACGAGCCGTAGAGCGCTTCGCGATCCGTGCCGGACTGCTCCGACCGGACGCGGTCGACGGCGCGGCGATGAGCCAAGGTCATCATCCAGGCGAGCGGAGACCCCTGCGCGGGGTCGTATCGATCGGCCGTCTTCCAGATCTGCAGGAACACCTCCTGCGCGGTCTCCTCGCTGAACCCGGGATCGCGCAGCACTCGCAGCACCATGCCGAACACCCGAGACGAGGTCGCGTCGTACAGATCGGCGAACGCTCGACGGTCGCCGGTGGCGACACGCGCGAGCAGCGCCCGCAGTTCGTCGGCCTCGGCGACACGTCGACGCTTGAGGTCGGGATCGGGGACGGGGCACGACGGATCGGCGGTGTCGTCCGGAGCGCGTCGGTGCCGAGGCTCGCCGGCGCTCGGGTCGGCTGCGCTCGTTCCTCCGGCGCTCACAGACCCCCACCTCGCTGCGAGACGTTCATCGTCGAGTTCATCGACCATGAGACTAGTGGCCATCGTCGTCATATCCTCACCCCCTCGGCGATCGTGGTCCTGCGCGTCGTGGTCGTGGCGCCCACGCCACGGGGCGAACATCGTGCACGAATCATTCGTCACCGGGGCGTGAGTGGATCGGTGACCGGCGTCTCCGGCGAAAAACCCGTTGCGGACCTGCAATGACTGCGGGACGCTCGTCGCACCGGATCGGACGATCCGGACATACCGATGAGATCGCGGCGGATCAGGAGTCAGCACCCACATGACGACACATGACGGGAAGGCCGGAGGCCGGCCGCTGGAGATCGGGAAGGCCGGAGGCCTGGCGATCGAGGCGGTCGGCCTGGTGAAGAGGTTCGGGGACACCGTGGCGGTGGACGGCGTGGATCTCGCCGTCCCGCGGGGCGGGGTCTACGGGGTGCTGGGGCCGAACGGGGCCGGCAAGACCACGACGATGCGCATGTTGGCGACGTTGACCGGCATCGACGGCGGGTCGGCCCGCGTGCTCGGCCACGACGTGGCGACGGAGTCCGACGCGGTGCGGTCGAAGGTGGCGCTCACGGGCCAGTTCGCCTCGCTGGACGAGGACCTGACCGGAGTGGAGAACCTGGTGCTCCTCTCGCGGCTGTACGGGTTCTCGCGCCCGGCGTCGCGGGAGCGTGCCGATCTGCTGCTGGGCGTCTTCGATCTGGTGGAGGCCGGCGGCAAGCAGGTCAAGGCATACTCCGGCGGTATGCGGCGCCGTCTCGACATCGCGGCGAGTCTGGTGGTCACGCCGGAGCTGATGTTCCTGGACGAGCCGACCACAGGTCTCGATCCCCGCAGCCGCAACCAGGTGTGGGAGATCGTGCGCTCCCTGGTCGCCGGCGGCACGACGGTCCTGCTCACCACGCAATACCTCGACGAGGCCGATCAGCTGGCCGACCGGGTGGCCGTCATCGACCGGGGCCGCGTGATCGCCGAGGGCACCACCGGTCAGCTCAAGGCGTCGGTCGGCTCGGGGTCGCTGCACGTCCGCGTCGCGGAACAGTCGCGCCGCGACGACGCCGCCGACGTCCTGCGCGCGACCCTGCACACCGACGTGACTCTCGAGTCCGATCCCTTCGCCGTCACCGCGCTGGTCGACGACACCGCCCTGGTGGCCCGCGCACTCGCGACGCTGTCGGACGACGGCATCGGCGTCACCACCTACGCCCTCGGGCAACCCAGCCTGGACGAGGTGTTCCTGGCACTGACCGGACGAACGACAGAACTGGAGGCGTCCTGAGAATGACCACCACCAACTCCCCCACCGCCGCGACGGGCACCGCGCAGCCGACCATCGCCGAGTTGCTCCGCGACTCCGGTCCCCGTCCCGATCGACCGTCGTCGATGTCGGCTGCGCTCTCGTTCGGGTGGCGAGCACTGCTGAAGATCAAGCACGTCCCCGAGCAGCTGTTCGACGTGACCATGTTCCCGGTGATGTTCACGCTGATGTTCACGTTCCTGTTCGGCGGCGCCCTGGCGGGCTCGACCAGTGCCTACATCCAGTTCCTGCTGCCGGGAATCCTGGTGCAGACCGTCGTCATGATCACCATGTACACGGGTCTGACCTTGAACAAGGACATCGAGAAGGGCGTCTTCGACCGGTTCCGGTCGCTGCCCATCTGGCGGCCGGCGCCGTTGGTCGGCGCCCTGCTCGGAGACGTGGTCCGCTACACCCTCGCGTCGACGATCGTGCTCGTGCTGGGTCTCGCGCTGGGCTTCCGGCCGGCGGGCGGCGTACTCGGCGTGCTGGCATCCGTGGCGTTGCTGCTGGCGTTCTCGTTCTGCGTCTCGTGGGTGTGGACGATGTTCGCGCTGATGCTGCGCAGCGAGACCGCGGTGATGAGCGTGTCCATGCTCGTGCTGTTCCCGCTGACCTTCGCCAGCAACATCTTCGTCGACCCGACGACGATGCCCGGGTGGCTGCAGGCGTTCGTGTCGGTCAATCCGGTGTCGCATCTGGTGACGACGCTGCGCGGCTTCGCCGACGGTGTGCTCGAGACGGACGCGCTGATGTGGACCGGCATCTGGTCCGTCGGACTGCTGGCGGTGTTCGGACCGATCACGATGCGCCTGTACAACGCCAAGTGACGCGTCAGTCCCGGACGAACGATCCGATGCACTCGACGTGGCTGGTCATCGGGAAGGCGTCGAACGCACGGAGATTCTCCAGTCGGTAGCCGTGCGAGAGGTAGAGCCCCGCGTCCCGCGCGAAGGACGCGGGGTCGCACCCGATGTGCACGACGCGATTCGGGTGCGCGCCGGCGACCGCCGCGATCACCTGTCTGCCGGCGCCGGATCGTGGCGGGTCGAGGACGACGACGGACGGCTGCGGCGGCAGGGATCCGATCGCGCGCTCGACGGGCGCTGCCTGCATCGACAGCTGCGGCAGGTCCGTCACCGCCGCACGCCCGTCCACCACCGCCCGGTGGGAGAACTCGACCGCGGCGACGGTGCCGCCCGGTCCGACCGCCTCGGCGACGACGGACGCGAAGGTGCCCGCACCGGCGTAGAGATCCCAGGCCGTGTCGCCGGGCCCAGCACCGGACCACTCTCGGACCACCTCGGCGTACTGCGTGGCAGCCGCCCGGTGAGCCTGCCAGAACCCCCACGAGTCCACGGTCCACTCGCGCGACCCGACGCGCTCGACGGCCCGTCCCGAGCCCTCGCGCACCCGGTGCGCGCGGTCACCGGACTTCGCGGCGCGGCGCGAGGAGGCGCCGCGACGACCGGTGTCGGCGCGCACGCGGCGGTCGACGGCAGGAGCGATCTCCACGACGTGGCGGGTGCCGTCGGAGTCGACGGCCACCGCGAGATCGGCGCCGGGCGTCCACGACCGGGCAGCAAGCCCGTCGTACATCCCCGGAACCGCTTGCGGGCAGGCCAGATCCGTCACGATGTCGGCGCTGCGGAGCCGGTGGAAACCGGGCCGTCCCTCGTCGTCCACACCCAACCGTATGCGCGTTCGCCAGCCGGTCTGATCGCCGAGCGACTCCACCTCGACGGTGCGTTCGATGCCCCCGACGCGGCTCAACTGCTCGGCGACCACGGCCGCCTTGATCTGGCGTCCGGCCTCGGCTGTCGCATGGGAGAAGTCGCAGCATCCCGACCCACCGGGGCCGGAGATGGGACACAGCGGCACGATGCGGTCGGGCGAGGCCTCCAGGATCTCGACCGCGTCTGCGCGGCAGAAGGACTTGCCGGTGTCCTCGGTGACCCGCGCGTTCACCAGCTCGCCGGGAAGGCTGTGCCGGACGAACATGACGCGGCCCTCGTGCCGTGCGACGCAGAAGCCGCCGTGTCCCGGCCTGCCCACGCGGACCTCGACGACCCTGCCGAGCCACGAGTCGATCATCGGTCGGATCGCCGTTCGGCCGAGGTGGGTTCGTAGCCACGACGGGACGAGCCCGGCGCGTTCTCGAGGCTCTCACGCTTCGCACGTTCGGAGGAGTTGAGCTGCCACGGCACGCTGGTGACCATGACGCCGGGCTGGAACAGCAGGCGACTCTTCAGTCGCAGTGCACTCTGGTTGTGCAGCACCTGCTCCCACCAGTGACCCACCACGTACTCCGGAATGAACACGGTGACGACGTCGCGCGGAGAGTCCCGCTTGACCCGGCGCACGTAGTCGAGCACAGGCTTGGTGATCTCGCGGTACGGCGACTCGACCACCTTGAGCGGGACACTGAGGTCGCTCTTCTCCCACTCGCGCACCAGGGTGCGGGTGTCCGCCTCGTCGACGTTGACCGTGATCGCCTCGAGGGTGTCCGGCCTGGTCGCACGGGCATAGGCGAGGGCGCGGAGAGTCGGGCTGTGCAGCTTGGACACGAGCACGATGGAGTGCGTGCGGCTGGGGAGCACACCGTCCCACTCGACGTCGGCGAGCTCGGTGGCCACCGAGTCGTAGTGCTTGCGGATCAGTTTCATCAGTCCGAAGATCGCCAGCATCGCGATGATCGCGATCCAGGCACCCGCGAGGAACTTGGTCAGCAGAACGATGACCAGCACGGCACCCGTCATGGCCAGTCCGATGCCGTTGACGACACGCGAGCGCATCATCGACCGGCGCTGCGCGGGGTCCGTCTCGGTCCGCAACAACCGGGTCCAGTGCCGCACCATGCCGGTCTGACTGAGCGTGAACGAGACGAACACGCCGACGATGTAGAGCTGGATCAGCTTGGTCACCTCGGCGCCGAACATGACGACGAAGAAGATGGCGGCGGCCGAGAGGAACAGGATGCCGTTGCTGAACGCGAGCCGGTCGCCGCGGGTGTGGAACTGGCGGGGTAGGAATCGGTCCTGGGCCAGGATCGACCCGAGTACCGGGAACCCGTTGAAGGCGGTGTTGGCGGCCAGCACCAGGATCAGCGCCGTCACGATGGTGATGAAGTAGAAGCCGGGCGTGAAGTGCCGGAAGACGGCCTCGGCCAGCTGCGCGATGAGCGTCTTCTGCTGGTAGTTCTCGGGAGCACCGACGAGCTGGGTCGCGGGGTCGGCCGCGTACTTCACACCGATCTTCTCGGCCAGCAGGATGATGCCGAGCAGCAGCGTGATGCCGATGGAGCCGAGCAGCAGGAGCGTCGTGGCGGCGTTGCGCGACTTCGGTTTGCGGAAGGCGGGCACGCCGTTGGAGATGGCCTCGACACCCGTCAGCGCCGCACACCCGGACGAGAACGCGCGTGCCAGCAGGAAGGCGAACGCGATGCCGTACAGGTGACTGTCCTCCGCCTGCAGCTCGAAGTTCGACGACTCGGCCGACACGTCGTCGCCGAGGACGTACACCTGCACCAGGCCCCACACGAGCATGACGATCATGCCCACCATGAACGCGTAGGTGGGGATCGCGAACGCGGTACCGGACTCGCGGACGCCGCGCAGGTTGATCGAGGTGATGAGCACGATGGCGGCGACCGCGAACAGCACCTTGTGCTCCGCGACGAACGGCAGGGCCGATCCGATGTTGGAGGCGGCGGCCGAGATGGAGACGGCGACCGTGAGCACGTAGTCGACGAGGAGGGCGCTGCCGACGGTGAGGCCCGCGGTCGGTCCGAGGTTCGTGGTGGCCACCTCGTAGTCGCCACCGCCGGACGGGTAGGCGTGCACGTTCTGCCGGTAACTCGCCACGACCACGGCCATGACGACGGCGACGGCGAGACCGACCCAGATGGAGAAGGAGTACGCCGAGATCCCGGCGACCGACAGCACCAGAAAGATCTCTTCGGGCGCGTAGGCGACGGACGACATGGCATCGGACGCGAACACCGGGAGAGCGATGCGTTTGGGCAGGAGCGTGTGTCCGAGCGTGTCGCTACGGAACGGCCTACCCAGCAGCAGCCTCTTGGTGGCCGTCGAAAGCTTGGACACATCGCAGAGCGTAGGCCGTACCGGGCTCGACCGCGGGGCAGGGTGACCGATAGCGTGGCGCGAAGTCCTTCCCGGCAGCAATCACCTGGGCACCGTCGTCTCGACTCCCGAACGGAGCGTCTGTTGTACGTAGTCGTCATGGGGTGTGGCCGCGTCGGCTCCGCCCTCGCGGGTGCACTCACCCGCATCGGCCACGAGGTCGCCGTCATCGACCGCGATCCCACCGCGTTCCACCGGCTCGGACCGAACTTCACCGGACGTCAGGTGATCGGCATGGGATTCGATCGGGACGTGCTCGTCGAGGCGGGCATCGAGAAGGCCGACGCGCTGGCCGCGGTGTCCTCCGGTGACAACTCGAACATCATCTCCGCGCGTGTCGCCCGCGAGACGTTCGGTGTCGAGCGCGTCGTCGCGCGCATCTACGACGCCAAGCGCGCCGCGGTGTACGAACGCCTCGGCATCCCCACGGTGGCCACGGTGCCGTGGACGACGGATCGATTCCTGCACACGCTGATCCACGACAACGAGCTCACCAAGTGGCGCGATCCGTCGGGCAGCGTCGCGGTGGCCCGCCTCGACATCGGCGAGGGATGGGTGGGCAAGGGCGTGACCGCGCTCGAGAGCGCGACCAAGTCCCGTGTGGCCTTCATCATCCGCTTCGGTGCCGGACTCCTGCCCGACCGCAAGACCGTGATCCAGGCCGACGACGAGGTGTGGATCGCGGCGGTCGACGGCATGGTCGCCGAGGCCGTGGCGCTCGCGAGCAACCCTCCGCCCGAGGACTGACGGCTCCTGCCTCACCTCGTGTCCGTCCCCGCCCCAGACCTGTCACCGAAGGATTCGTCATGAGAGTCGCCATCGCCGGAGCGGGAGCCGTGGGCCGTTCGATCGCCCGCGAGCTCCTCAGGTCCGACCATCACGTCCTGCTGATCGAACGCAAGGCCGACCACGTCGACCCGGCGTCGGTCGAGGCGGCCGAGTGGATCCACGCGGACGCGTGTGAGCTCGCCACTCTCGAGGGCGCCGGCATCGAGTCCTACGACGTGGTCATCGCCGCCACGGGCGACGACAAGGCCAACCTGGTCCTGAGCCTGCTGGCGAAGACCGAGTTCGGCGTCGACCGGGTCGTGGCCCGTGTCAACGATCCGCGCAACGAGTGGTTGTTCGACGCGTCGTGGGGAGTCGACGTCGCCGTGTCGACACCGCGCATGCTGGCCTCGCTCGTCGAGGAGGCGGTCTCGGTGGGAGATCTGGTGCGCCTGATGACGTTGCGCCAGGGCAAGGCGAACCTCGTGGAGATCACGTTGCCGGCGAACACGCCGCTGGCGGGCAAGCCGGTGCGGCGCATCACGCTTCCTCGCGATGTCGCGCTGGTCACCATCCTGCGCGGTGGCCGCGTCATCGTTCCGGAGAAGGACGACCCGCTCGAGGGCGGCGACGAGCTGCTGTTCGTCACCACCGTCGACGTCGAGGACGAACTCCGCGAGGTGCTGGGACTCTCCCAGCGTTGACGGACCGGACCGGCTGACAGCCGTCAGGGCTCGCTGCGGTCCGCGTCCACGACCTCGGCGGTCTCGCTCTCCCGGTGCGTCACGGCGGCCACGACAGCGTCGGCCCGTCGCACGGCCCAGAACGTGACGGCGAACGCGACCGCCGCGAGCGGCCAGCCCATCGCGATACGAGCGACCGCGAGCCACCCGGTCTGGTCCGAGTCGTAGAGCTGCGACTGCACGACGTAGCGCGCGACGAACACGAGAACCCAGGCGAACGTCGCGATGTCGTACGCGCGGACGGCCGCCCGATGCTCGCGCCACGCCTTGCCGGTGCCGTTGAGGTAGCCCCACACGATGCCGACGAGTGGCCGGCGAGCAAGGATCGAGACGAGGAACACCCCGCCGTACGCGAGCGAGGTGTAGATCCCGAACAAGAAGTAGCCTTTGGCATCTCCGGTGCGGTGGGCGATGAACGCGCACACCGCCACGCCGAAGAATCCCGACACGGCCGGTTGGATCGGGTCCCGCTTCACGAGGCGCCACACCAGGATGGCGACGGCCAGACCGAGGGCGGCCCAGATGGCCGGTGTGAGCCCGGCGAGAGAGTTGACCGGAACGAAGACCAACACGGGCAGGGTGGAGAACACCAGTCCGCTGACCCCACCGAGCTGGGAGAGGATCGTCTCGGGAGGCGCGTCCTCTGTGGGCTGACTGTTCGGTGACTCGCTCATGCAGTTCAGGGTGCCAGACGATGCGGTTCCCGAAGAACTAGTCCTCGGTGCGCAGCTCGTAGTAGGGGTTGTAGATGACCTTGCGGCCCTCGCGCTCCCCCACGCGACCGCGGACCAGCAGCTGCGTGCCGGACTCGATGCCGGCGATCTTGCGTCGGCCGATCCAGATCAGCGAGATGGTGTCGGTGCCGTCGAAGAACTCGGCCTCGACGATGGCGTTGGCGGCCTTGCTGCACGTCTCGACGCTGCGGAGCCGTCCGACCATGGTGACCTCGTCACCGCGAGTGCAATCGCATGCTCGTTGGGCGCCGGACGCCTTCGACGTCGACTCCAACTCCTCGGCATCGAGTTGATCGATGTCCTCGGTCAACTTCCGGGCCATGCGGCGGAAGTATCCTGCGGCAGCGGGTGCCATGAGTGCTCCTGGAGCGGTTCGCGCGGGCCTTCCGCGGCGGATGTTCTGCTTCTGTCAGCGCCACTGTAGACCTTACCGAGCACGCCTCACCACACCCGGCCGGTCGGGTCGGTGAACGCCACGAGAAGATGCGGACGCCATGGAGACAACCACCGTCGTACTGCTGCCCGGCACCGGCTCCGACGCGTCGTTCGTCGAGAGGGCCTTCGGTGCGGCCGTGACGGATCTCGGCTGGTCACTGCGGGTGATCGAGCCCGAACCGGCCGACGTCGTCGGGGGCTACGAGCGTGCGCTCGACCACGTACGAGGCACTGTTCGAGGGGAGGTGATCGTGGGCGGTGTCTCACTCGGCGCGGCGGTCGCGGCGCGGTGGGCGCTCGACCATCCCGGCGCCGCGCAGGGAGCGATCCTCGCGATGCCGGCGTGGACCGGATCTCCGGGCAACTCCCCCGCAGCGGTCGGTGCCGCCGCGACGGCGGCGACGCTGCGAGCCCTCGGCCTCGACGCGTCGGTGGCGGCGATGGCGCAGTCGAGTCCGCGGTGGCTCGCCGAGGCGCTGACGCGGTCGTGGCGAGCACAGTGGCCGCAGCTGCCGACGGCGCTGGACGACGCCGCCCGGTACGTGGCACCCACCCTCGACGACCTGCGATCCCTCGCGGTCCCGGTCGGCGTGGTGGCTGCGACCGACGACCCCGTGCACCCGCTCGGTGTCGCGCAGGACTGGTGCGCGGCACTTCCGACGGCCCACCTCGACACCTTTGCGCTCGACGTCCTCGCCGCGTTCCCGAGCGAGCTCGGGCGGCTGGGCGTCAGGGCGCTCCGGCGTGCGACGGGCGGGTAGCGGTTCTCAGTCGAGCTGCTGCATCGCCGAACCGGAGGGCCCACGCCGACGTTGCGCCTCGGCAGCGGCGTCCGCGTCGGGGGCCTGCTGCTGAGGTACCGGCTGCTGGGGTACCTGCTGCTGGGGTACCTGCTGCTGCACCGCCGCCTGAGCCTGCGCCTGTGCGGCAGCCATCTGCTGTTGCTGCGCGGCCGCGAGCTGCTGCGCGAGTGCCGGCGGCAGACTGATGGGCAACGGCGTCCGCACCGGGTGCGGGTCCGAGCCGCGATCGACCACGGTCGCCGCCACGACGGCACGCGCCTGCTCGACCAGCGGAGATCCGGCCTCGACACTGCCTGCCGGTCCGCTCGCCACGCCGCGGATCATCCAGCGGTATCCGTCGACGCCGATGAAACGCAGATCTCCGCCGGCCGCGGAGCCCACCACCTCACGGCCCCACGGACCGGTCTCGGTGGCCACCCGTGCGTTGTCGCGGCGCAACGTGTCGGCCAACTCGGCGGCGACGTCACGCCACTGACCGGGTGACTTCGGAGCGGCGAAGGCCGCCACGGTGATGCGACCGTCGGGAGTGACGATGTGGACGGCCTGGGGTGCGCCGGCCTGCGTCATCTCGACCTGCAGCTGTCCGCCGGCAGGAAGCATCAGCAGCACGGAACCCAGATCGAGCCGTCCCTCCGCGATGCTCTCGCGGTCGCCGTCCAGGTCGTCGATCGACCACGGCCCGGTGGTGTCGTCCGCCGTTCCGTCCACCTCGTCGACCTCGTCCACCTCCTCGACCGCGACGTCCTGTGCGGAGTCGAGATCGGTGGCGTCGATGTCGTCGCGCCCCTTCTTCTTGCGTCCGAACATGCTCAGTTCTCCTTCTCGCCGGCGGTGACTGCATCGAGAACCGCGTGTCCGCCGCTGGAGCCGTAGCCGCCGACACCACGGGTGGTGTCGTCCAGCTCGGCCACCTCGACGAAGTCGGGCAGTTCGACCCGCTGCACCAGCAGCTGGGCGATGCGGTCCCCGCGCCGCAGTTCGATGGGGGTGCGTGGATCGTGGTTGATGAGGCAGACCCTGATCTCGCCGCGATAACCGGCATCGACCGTTCCCGGTGTGTTGACCACCGACAACCCCGCTCGCGCGGCGAGGCCGGACCGGGGGTGGATCAGGCCGACGGTGCCGACCGGCAGCGCCACGGCGATGCCCGTACCGACCATGGCACGCTCACCGGGTTCGATGACGATGTCGACGGTGGAACACAGATCCACACCCGCGTCGCCGGCGTGCGCACGGACGGGCAGCGGGATGTCCGGATCGAGTCGTCTGACGGCCACCGTCTCGACGGCCGGTGCCAGTCCCTGGTCGCTGCGGGTGGTGCGTGCCGCCGTCTCGGCCGTCAGATCGCTCACATCGGTCGAGATTACTCGCCGACGCACCGTCGACCTCCCGCCCGTCCGACCCTCTACTCTGGAGAGGTGTCCGACGCCGCTCCGAGAGAGACCTCAGCAGATCACGCCACCCGGACGTCCGGGACGGCACACGATGGCGGGGGTGAGACAGTCGTCTACAGCGAACGGCTCCGCGTACCCGTGTGGTACTGGGTGGCCGCGATCGGCGTCGCGGCGATCCTGTCGGCCGAGGTCCACATGGGGTCACCCGGCGTGATGGCCTGGCTTCCGTACATGGTGCTGGTGCCGTTCGCGATCTGGGTGGTCACGTACCTGGGCCGGATGCGCGTCGACGTCACGGAGCAGAACGGCGAGCGCATGCTGCACGCCGGCAAGGCCCGCCTCCCCGCATCGGTGATCGATCGGGTGGCGGTGGTGCCGGGGACAGCGAAGAGCGCCGCCCTCGGACGCCAGCTGGACCCGTCCGCCTTCGTGCAGCATCGCTCGTGGGTCAAGCCGATGGTGTTGGTCGTCCTCGACGACGAGAACGATCCGACACCGTACTGGTTGGTGAGCACCCGGAACCCGGATGCAGTGGCTGCGGCTCTGACTCCGCAGCCACCGACCTCCTGACGGAGGCCTCCTCGGTCAGGCCGCGCAGTCGCGGCAGACCAGCACGCCGCCGTTGTCTGACGACAGCCGTGAGCGGTGATGCACCAGGAAGCAGCTCGAGCACGTGAACTCGTCGGCCTGCTTCGGCACGACACGTACGGACAGTTCCTCACCGGACAGGTCTGCGCCCGGCAGTTCGAAGGACTCCGCGGTGTCCGTCTCGTCGATGTCGACGACGGCGGACTGCGCCTCGTTGCGGCGTGCCTTCAGTTCCTCGAGGGAGTCCTCCGACACGTCGTCGGACTCGGTACGGCGTGGTGCGTCGTAATCGGTGGCCATGTTGTTCCCCTTACCTTCCTGCTGAGACCGGGTGTGCCCGGTCTCCTTCGATCGCCTTCATGGGGGATGTTCAAGACGTCGACCGCTTCTTGTTCGACGAACTCGTCCTCTGTCGGACTCACACCCTCGGATCCCGATGCAGGTCGTTCGTGTTCCTCGTCTGCTGTTCGTGGCAGAACATCGATCCGGTCGGACTTCTTCCCGACTTCCGCCGGAAGGATCTCCGCCCTTCTCGCTCACCTATTCGCAGCCGTCGTCCTGACGGATGACGGCCGGCGTGCGGGTGAGCCGACTGTGCCCGAATCCCCGTGACGGGAAACATTCTCTTGCTGCGGGCGTGCAGGCCCGAGGAGCCCGACCGGCCGTGAGTTCGATCCGCCGGGCCGCCAGACAATAGCCGACGACGAGCCGGTGTGGAAAACACCCTGCCCAGCGCGGTGTGTCGTGGTGTGAACGGCTCCCGCGGGAACCGCATCTCCCCTGTTCATCCCGCCCAACGCCGTCGACCGCGCAGACGTTCCCACCCGCCGTGCGTCGCGCGTCACATGCCGACGCGGCCCACTACAGTGAGCGAGTCACCGCCCGTGACACGACAGCGCGACACGTATCAGCAGAAGGGCACGCTCCCGTGGTCTCACTCATCACTCACGGCTCCTCGACCGACGACAAGGGACGGCCGTACGCGCGGCGTCGGGCCTTCCCGATCCTCGTGGTGCTCGTCGTGCTCGCCCTCGCCGGTGCGGCCGTGTGGGTGAACATCCTGACCACGACCGAGACCGGCACGGACGCCGTCGCCTGCAACGCCCCCCAGCCGGCCTCCGACCCCGCCGCCCCCGCGGCGGCCGAGCCCGGCAGCGTCGTGGACGCCTCGATGGTCACGGACACCCAGCCCGCCCCGTTGTCCGCCACCCGCGTGCGCGTGTTCAACGCGAACGGACAGGGCGGCCAGGCCGCCGAGATCGCCGCCGATCTCAGCGATTTCGGCTTCGCCAGCGCACCGGACGTGCAGGTGGGCAACGACCCCGTCTACGTCGATCAGAACATGCAGTGCATCGCTCAGATCCGGTTCGGCGCGGCCGGAGTGGCCGCCGCGGGCACCGTCGCACTGGTAGCGCCGTGCGCCGAGTTCGTTCAGGACACCCGCGAGGACGACACCGTGGATCTCGCGCTGGGCACCAACTTCCGTGCGCTGGAACCGAACACCGACGGCGAGGAGGTCATCCGCTCGCTCGCGGACGTCGCTCCGGGCGCCGCGGCACCGAACCTCGACGTCGATCTGCTCGCCGCCGCGCACCGCGTCAACTGCTGACCCGGGTCAGGCCTTCGGAATAGCGGCGACGCCACCGAGACGGTCGAGGACGGACAGGAACCCGTCTGCCACACCTGCCGCCACGGCGATCGTCACCTCGCCGTCGTCGCTGCGGGAGTGCGGCGACGGGGTGATCACCCGCGCACCCGCCTCCGCCGCGACCAGGGCGCCCGCCGCCCAGTCCCACGGGCTGAGCCCGTGCTCGAAGTGGGCGTCGACGCGTCCCGCCGCCACCATGCACAGATCCAGTGCCGCCGAGCCGATGCGACGAACGTCCCGCACTTCGGGCAACAGAGCCGCGATCAGCGCACCCTGACGGCGGCGGCGCGCTGCGTCGTAGCCGAAACCCGTGGCCACCAACGTGAGTGCCACGTCGTCGATGTCGTTGACTCGCAAGCGCATCCAGTCCCCGCCCGCGTCCGAGCACCACGCGCCGCCGCCGAGCGACGCCGCGTACGTGCGGTCCCCCACCACGTCCTCCACGGCGCCCGCCACCGACGCGCCGTCGATCTGCGCGGCCACGGAGACCGAGTAGGCGGGGATGCCGTAGAGGAAGTTCACCGTGCCGTCGATCGGATCGAGGACCCACCGGACACCGGACGGGGCGATGTCCTCCCCGCCGCCCTCCTCACCCAGTACCGCGTCGTCGGGACGCAGCCGGCTCAACAGGTCCCGGATGACGTGTTCGGTCTCGGTGTCGACCACCGTCACCGGATCGGTGGGCGTCGACTTCGACCGGACCGCGTCCACCGCTGCACCGCCCGCGCCGAACACCTCCGGCCGACGCCGACGTACGTGGCGTCCCGCCTCGCGTGCGACGTCGACGGCGATGCGGCGCAACATCTCCGGGTCGAGCGTGCTCGTCGAGTCGTCCTGCGGCACATCGTCATGAGGAGTCACCCGGTAATCCGAACACATCGGGCGGCGGAACGGTACGGCGCGCCACCCACCGCGGTGCCGCGCGACCGGGAACGCCGTCAGCAACTAGGGTGGCGTGCGCGCACCAGATCTCGCACGAGCGCGCCGGTCTCCGACGCGTGAGTGCGCCACCAGGAGGTTCTGTCATGACGAACGACCACACCGAACCCGGCCCGGTCTCCATCGCCGGGAAGACGGGCTCGCACCCCGAGGGCCGAGGCTTCGGTGTCGACGTCGGTGGCAGTGGCGTCAAGGGTGGCGTGGTCGATCTCGCCACCGGCGAACTGATCGGTGAGCGCTACAAGATCGAGACCCCGCAGCCGTCGACTCCCACCGCGGTGGCCGAGACGGTCGCGGCGATCGTCGACCACTTCGAGTGGACCGGGGACGTGGGCATCACCCTCCCCTGCGTCGTCACCGGGGGCGTGGCGCGGACCGCCGCGAACGTCGACAAGGGCTGGATCGGGACCGACGCCGGCGCGCTGTTCCGTGAGCATCTCGGTGGTCGTTCGGTGACCGTGCTCAACGACGCCGACGCCGCGGGCATCGCGGAGGACAAGTTCGGCGGCGGCAAGGACTCCAAGGGTGTCGTCATCCTGCTCACCTTCGGCACCGGCATCGGGTCCGCCATCCTGCAGAACGGCGTCCTGCTGCCCAACACGGAACTCGGGCACATGGAGGTGGACGGCAAGGAGGCCGAGCACCGCGCGGCGTCGTCGGTCAAGGACGACGACGGACTGTCGTACAAGGCCTGGGCCAAGGAGGTCTCGCGCGTGCTCGAGCGCATCGAGGATCTGTTCTGGCCGGACCTCTTCATCGCCGGCGGCGGCATCAGCCGCAAGGCCGAGAAGTGGATCCCCCTGCTCACCAACCGCACCCCGGTGCAGCCCGCGACACTGCGCAACGCCGCCGGAATCGTCGGCGCGGCCCTCGCCGCCCAGTCCGGTGTGGCGCCCTGATCATTCTCGAGGGCGTGTCCGCGTCCCTCTGACCTGCGCCGCGTCGGCCCGCCGGTGCGCGATGTGAGTCACACCCCACTGCCGGCGAGCCGGGAACCTCGGCGTCCTCCCGCGCGTTGGTGCTGTGCACTCGCGGCGGTCGTTACAATGGTCCACGCCCCGGTTTCACGCCGGGAAATCCACAGACCTCTCCGCCGGATCATCACTCTGGCGTGACGCCGCACGACACCGTCACGAAAGGGCGTACGTGGCAGCCATCGATATTCGTCAGACCGCGGACACCGCGCCGGCAGTCGACAGCACTCCGGCCGTCGACACCGCGTCGGCCGACGGCACCGCACCCGGCGCCGTCGGAACCGCACCCGCGAAGGCCCCGGCCAAGAAGGCGGCTCCGCGCAAGGCAGCAGCCAAGAAGGCCGCGCCGCGCAAGGCCGCAGCGAAGAAGACCGCAGCGAAGAAGGCGACGTCTCCTGCGACCGGCGACGACGCCGACGAGCCCACCGCGGACATCGAGGACATCGACGTTCCCGAGGGCGAGCTCGCAGCCGAGTCGGACGTCGTCGAGGTCGTCGCCGTGGGCGACGAGGTCGAGGACGACGCGACCACCGAACCCACGCCGGAGGACAAGGCGTCGGGCGACTTCGTGTGGGACGAGGAGGAGTCCGAGGCGCTGCGACAGGCCCGCAAGGACGCCGAGCTCACCGCCTCCGCCGACTCCGTCCGCGCCTACCTCAAGCAGATCGGCAAGGTCGCCCTCCTCAACGCCGAGGAGGAGGTCGAGCTCGCCAAGCGCATCGAGGCCGGTCTCTACGCCGTCCAGCTCATGGCCGAGTCCGCCGAGAAGGGCGAGAAGCTCCCCGTGGCCCAGCGCCGCGACATGACCTGGATCTGCCGCGACGGCAACCGGGCGAAGAACCATCTGCTCGAGGCCAACCTTCGTCTCGTGGTCTCGCTGGCCAAGCGGTACACGGGCCGCGGCATGGCTTTCCTGGACCTCATCCAGGAGGGCAACCTCGGTCTGATCCGCGCGGTGGAGAAGTTCGACTACACCAAGGGCTACAAGTTCTCGACGTACGCGACGTGGTGGATCCGTCAGGCCATCACCCGCGCCATGGCGGACCAGGCCCGCACCATTCGTATCCCGGTGCACATGGTCGAGGTCATCAACAAGCTCGGACGCATCCAGCGTGAGCTCCTGCAGGATCTGGGTCGTGAGCCCACTCCCGAGGAACTCGCCAAGGAGATGGACATCACGCCCGAGAAGGTGCTGGAGATCCAGCAGTACGCTCGCGAGCCGATCTCCCTCGACCAGACCATCGGCGACGAGGGCGACAGCCAGCTCGGTGACTTCATCGAGGACTCCGAGGCCGTCGTCGCAGTCGACGCGGTGTCGTTCACCCTCCTGCAGGACCAGCTCCAGTCGGTACTCGAGACTCTCTCCGAGCGCGAGGCAGGTGTCGTGCGACTGCGTTTCGGCCTCACCGACGGCCAGCCGCGCACGCTCGACGAGATCGGCCAGGTCTACGGGGTCACGCGTGAGCGCATCCGACAGATCGAGTCGAAGACCATGTCGAAGCTGCGGCACCCGAGCCGGTCGCAGGTTCTGCGCGACTACCTCGACTGACAGTTCCGTACCTCACCCGACGGCGACGAACGTCCCGTCGTCGTCGGGCAGGTAGGGCTGCACCTCGACCACCGCGGTGAGCGGGACCGGTCCGTAGAGGTGCGGGAACAGCATCGAACCGGGACCGCCGGGCACTCCCGGCTCCCATTCCAGTCGGCCCTTCAGCCGCGTCGGGTCCACCGACAACAGCACGATGTCCCGGCGCCCGGCGAACAGCCGGTTCGCCGGCAGATGAACCTGCTGCGGTGTCGACAGATGAACGAACCCCTGCTCGGCGAGCGATGCGGGTGCCACCTCCCCCGCGGCCACGCTCGCCTCCCAGTCCGCCGCAGGGCACATGTGCACCAGGATCTCGGTCATCGGCCGTCCTCTCGTGTCGGGTCCTGCAGTCGATTCGTGTCGGCCGGTGGTGCCGGTCGTGCACGTCGTTCCACACCGCCCAGCGCGACGGCGACGATCACACACAGGATGCCCGCGAGTTCGGCGAGCGAGGGCACCTGCCGCAGCACCACGACGCCGACCACCGTCGCCGTGGTGGGCAGCAGCGCGAGCAACAACGCGAACCGTGCCCGTCCGACCGTGCGCAGGACCACCTGGTCGAGTGCGTAGGGGATCACGCTCGACAACACGCCCACCCCGACACCCAGCAGCCACGTGGACGGCGCGGTGAACACCGACGGATCGTCGAGCACCTGGGGCGTCAACGCGAGCGGGGCGAGGATCACCGACGCCACCGCCATGCCGACGGCGAGGGAGTCCAGGCCGTCGCCCGCGGTCGCGACCGATTTCCCGAGCACCACGTAGCCGGCCCACAGTCCGGCGGCGAGGAGTGCGAAGCCGACCCCGACCAGACCCACGTCGAATCGCGCTCCGGCCACCAGCGCGACTCCCGCGACCACCAGGACGAGCGCGAGGACGTCGCGAGCACGCCGCGATCCGAGTGCGGCGACGAGGACCGGGCCGAGGAACTCGATCGCCACGGCGGTGCCCAACGGGATGCGGGCGATCGCCTCGTAGAACGCCAGGTTCATTCCCACCGTGACGACGCCGAACCCACCGGCCACCACGATGGTGCGGGCCGTCCATCGCGTGCGCCAGGGACGACGCCAGGCCAGCAGAACGGCCGCTGCGCCTGCCGCGCGCAGCCACGCCACGGCCGCCGGCGAGATGGTGTCGAAGAGATGGACGCCGATGGCGGCACCGAGATACTGCACGAGCGCGCCGACCACGAAGACGAACGGCACCGACCACGGCGGAAACGAACGCCCCACCGACGCGAGACCGCGCGCGTCCACATCCGTCATGGTCGAACCGTATCCACCGGTCGCGACACGGGCGCACAGGGGCGGGTGCGTTCTGCCGACAGCGAACGATGCTCACGAGGGAGGTGGTTCACCAGCATGTTTCGTGTTAGTGACAACACACGGCCATCCGCGTGGGAACAACGCACGAACCCCATACGTCTGTAAGAGTGAACGAACCGCGTCGAACCGACGTGGCGGACCGACCCCAGGACCGTGTTGTCACGGTCAGTACGGAGGAGTCATGCCCGGATTGTTGACCGACACCACCCTCACCGCTGCCGACAGGTGCGATCGTTGCGGAGCGGGAGCGCGGGTGCGTGCCGTCCTCCCCACCGGCGGAGAACTGCTGTTCTGCCGTCACCACGCCAACGAGCACGAAGCGCGTCTCCTCGAGATGAACGCCACCATCGTCGCGGATGCGGATTCCGACGCCATGGCGTGATGACCGGGGGACTCGGTCCCACAGCATCAGCACTCGACTCCTGACACCACGAAGGGCGACCACCGATTCGGTGGTCGCCCTTCGTCGTGCGCGGGGCTCGTGCAGTCGCGATCACCACGACCGCAGAGCCGAGATCCTCTCGGTGAGCTGCTCCGCCGTCGCGATCGCGGTGGGCGGCCCACCGCAGCTCCGCCGGAGTTCGCCGTGGATGATGCCGTGGGCCTTGCCGGTGCGGTGGTGATGCATCGCCACCAGACCGTTGAGCTCCTTACGCAGATCGGCCAGCTTCGCGGCGTCCGCGGACCGCCCGGCGGGCGGGAGGGTGACCGGAGCCGGAGTTTCCGTGGGTGCCGCCGGGCGCGCGAGCTGCGTCTCCTGACGTTTCCGCAGCAGCGCGCGCATCTGGTCACCGTCCAACAGGCCCGGCAGGCCGAGATAGTCCGCCTCGTCGTCGCTGCCCGAGAACGTCGCGGTGCCGAAGGACGAGCCGTCGAAGATCACCTGGTCGAGCTCTGCGTCGGCACCGAGCGAAGTGAAGGCCTTCTCCTCCTCGCCGGGCTCGTCCTTCTGCTGGTTCGCCTCGATGAGCAGGTCGTCGTCGAGACCGTCCTTCTCCCGGTGCGGCTTCCCGATGACATGGTCGCGCTGCGCCTCGAGCTGGCTGGCCAGGTCCAGGAGCACCGGCACCGAGGGCAGGAACACGCTCGCGGTCTCACCCTTGCGGCGAGAACGCACGAAGCGCCCGACGGCCTGGGCGAAGTACAGCGGCGTGGAGGCGCTGGTCGCGTAGACGCCGACCGCGAGGCGCGGGACGTCCACGCCCTCCGACACCATGCGCACGGCCACCATCCACGTCGACGTTCCCGCGCCGAACTCGGCGATGCGGGCCGAGGACCCGGGATCGTCGGACAGCACGAGCGTCGGGGTCTCCCCCGTCGCCGCCTCGAGAATTCCCGCGTAGGCGCGCGCGGTGGTCTGGTCCGACGCGATGACGAGGCCACCCGCGTCGGGAATGCCGCCCTGACGGAGTTGGTGCAGCCGGGTGTTCGCCGCGGCGAGCACCGACGGCACCCATTCGCCCGACGGGTCGAGAGCGGTGCGCCAGGCGCGCGCCGTCTGCTCGGCGCTGAGCGGCTCGCCGAGCCGGGCGGCGAACTCCTCGCCCGCACTGTTGCGCCAGCGCGCCTCGCCCGAGTACGCGAGAAAGACGACCGGCCGCACGACGCCGTCCGCCAGCGCGTCGGCGTAGCCGTAGCTGTGGTCCGGGCGCGACCGGGGCAGGCCCTCGTCGTCCGGCTCGTAGTTCACGAACGGGATGGGGCTGTCGTCGCTGCGGAAGGGCGTTCCCGTGAGAGCCAGGCGGCGCGTCGCGTCCCCGTAGGCCTCGCGGATGCCCTCGCCCCAGCTCTTGGCGTCGCCGCCGTGGTGGATCTCGTCGAGAATCACGAGCGTCTTGCGGTTCTCGGTCCGCACCCGGTGGCGTGAGGGGTGCGACGCCACCTGTGCGTACGTGACGACGATGCCGTGGAAGTCGCTGGACGTCTGCCCGGTGCTGTTGGAGAACCGGGAGTCGAGCGCAAGTCCGACGCGCGCCGCCGCCTCCGCCCACTGGTGCTTGAGGTGCTCGGTGGGAGCGACGACCGTGATCTGATCCACGGTGCGGTCGCTCAATAGCTCGAGGGCCACGCGCAGCGCGAACGTGGTCTTGCCGGCTCCGGGAGTGGCGACGGCGAGGAAGTCGGTCGGACCCGCCGACAGGTACTTCGTGAGTGCTCGCCGCTGCCAGGCGCGCAGTGGCGGCAGGGTGACTCCGGCCGGCCCTGTCACAGGGAGTCCTCCTGCGCTGTCGACCTTCTCGCCGATCTCGGCCGTCATGAACGGACCTCGTCCGGCGCCGTACTTTCACCTGAAAGGATGCGAACCACCCGTGGCATGGAACTCCCGTTCGGCTCGTCGTCTCGTGTGCACATCCGTCGATGAGACTATCGCGGACGTCGGCGCGCCCACCAATGCGCACGTCGCCGCCGGTACCCGCGACGGCGACACACCGGGCGCGGACGTGCCCGAGCGACGCCGGTGGGCCATGCTGGAGTCATCATGAGCGCACCCGCCGACAACACGTCCGATCGGGACACCGCGGCAGCGTCGACGTCCGACGGAAAGCCCGAGCCCGGTCCCGTACCCGGACGACCGCTGCGCACGGCGTGGCGCGTCGTCGCGAGGACGGCGGACAAGGCGTGGGACGACTCCATCTTCGGCAAGTCCGCCACCGCTGCCTTCTGGCAGACCCTGTCGCTGCCGCCGCTGGTGCTCGCACTCCTCGGCAGCCTCACCTACATCGCGGGGTGGTTCGGACCGAACACTCTCGACATCATCGAGTCGAAGATCGTGACGTTCAGCTCGACGCTGTTCAGCGACAACGTCGTGGACGAGATCATCGCCCCCACGCTGACGGACATCCTCAACAGCGGACACGGTCCCGTCGTGTCCGTCGGCTTCCTGCTGTCGTTGTGGGCCGGCTCGTCGGCGATCTCCACCTTCGTCGACTCCATCGTCGAGGCGCACGGTCAGCAGGACGCGCGCAACCCCGTGTGGCAGCGCATCTTCGCTCTCCTGCTGTACGTCGCGTTCCTGATCGTCGCGGTGTTCGTCCTGCCCCTCGTCGCGCTGGGGCCCACCATCATCGGTCAGGTGCTGCCGTCGTCGTGGTTCGAGATCGGCTCGCAGGTGATCGACATCGCGTACTACCCGGGTGTCGGACTGCTGCTCATCGTCGGCCTGACGACGCTCTACAAGGTGGCTCTGCACACCTCGCTGCCGTGGCACCGCCTGCTCGGCGGATCGCTGCTGGCCGGGGTGTTCTTCATGCTGGCGAGTGCGGTGCTGCGCACCTACCTGTCCTGGGTCACCGGAACGGGCTACACCTACGGCGCGCTCGCGGCTCCGATCGCCTTCCTGCTCTTCACGTTCTTCCTGGGATTCGCGGTGGTGCTGGGGGCGGAGTTCAACGCCACGGTCCAGGAGTTCTGGCCGGCGCGAGCGACACGCATGGACCAGGTCAAGGGATGGATCGCCGAGAAGGCCGCCGATCCGGGTGCGGGCACCGTGGGCGCGCTCGGCCGACTCGCCACCGGCCCGATCCGCATCGCACGGTCGGATCGGGACGGCGACGAGTCACCGGAGAAGCGTCAGGTGACGCGTGAGCGACAGGATCACTCGCCCTTGCGCAAGCCGTCGTAGACCTTCTTGCAGTCGGGGCACACGGGTGACCCGGGCTTGGCCGACTTCGTGACGGGGAAGACCTCGCCGCACAGTGCGACGACGTGGGTGCCCATCACCGCGCTCTCGGCGATGCGGTTCTTCTTCACGTAGTGGAAGAACTTGGGAGTGTCGTCGTCGGTGGTCTCGTCGGTGCTGACGTCGGGGCGTTCCTTGGTCTGCGTGCTCATGCATCGATTATGACGGTTGTTCCCGACACGCGCGTCGCACATCTCACCACCTCCGATTACTGCACACTTCGTTCAGTAGTGACACAGTGGAGTCATGGCACACGACGGCATCTCACCCCGCGACAGCGTTCGCGAGGCCGTACTGATCACCGAGGCACGAACGTCGGTCGAGGAGCAGCACCGAGCGCGCGTGCGCAAATACCTCTTCATCATGTCCTTCCGTATCCCGGCGCTGGTCCTCGCGGCGCTGTCGTACGGCGCGTGGCAGAACCCGTGGATCGCCATGGCCATCGTCGGCGTGTCGATCCCCCTCCCGTGGATGGCCGTCCTGATCGCCAACGACCGACCGCCGCGGACTGCGGACGAGCCCAGCCGCTACGGCTGGCGGGCGACCGATTCCACCGCGCTGGAGGCACGCAGTCACCCCGTGGTGAACCTCGATGAGGAACCCGATCTCGACCGACGCGCGATCTCGAATCCGCGCGCCACGTCCTGAGACGGCGCCGTCCCGAGATCGGTCTGCTGACACACTGACCCGGTGACCGACTCGAACCACCGCACCTCGCCTCCCCCGTCCGTCCCGGTGGACGCGGACCGCCTCGTCGACCTCGCGTCCACGCTGCGGATCGCGTTCGACCGAGCAGACTTCACCGCGGACGGGATCCTGGAGGCACTGGGCGGCTCGGTCCATGCCGCGCTGGGACGAGGAGAACCCGCACCGGTGCGCCGGCGCTGCGGAGAACTCGGTCAGCTCGGCACGCTCATCCGACTGTTCCTGCTCTCCGATGACGTGGTGATCGATGCCGCGACCACCGCCCTCGCGCCGACGCCTCTCGACGCTGCGGTCGCAGCCGGCCTGCTCGACACCGGCAGCGACACCGTGCGCAGTCTGCTCGACATCCGCCCCCTCGATCTCGGCACGGGCACTCGGTGGGTGGTGTCCGACATCGACGGCAGCATGCGCGACGTCCGTATCGGGTCCGATCACGTGCTCGGCGTCGGGCACGCGTCGTTGTCGCTGGTCCGCGGGACACCCACCCGTGTGGACGGGACTCCGCCCACCGTCCTGGATCTCGGCACCGGCTGCGGCATCCAGGCTCTCCATGCGGCGCCGTACGCCCTGTCGATCACCGCCACCGACGTCAGTGATCGGGCCATCGCCCTCACCCGCATGACGGCGGCCCTCAACGGTCTGGACTTCGAGACGATCCCGGGCTCGTGGTTCGCACCCGTCGCGGGGCGGACCTTCGATCGCATCGTCGCCAACCCGCCCTTCGTCGTCGGATCGGGCCGAGTCTCCCACTCCTACCGTGATTCCGGCCTGGACCTCGACGGTGCCAGCAGCCTCGTCGTGGGAGCGGCACCGGAGCATCTCGCTCCGGGCGGGACCGCCTCGTTGCTCGCCTCCTGGGTTCACGTGGACGGCGAGGACTGGCGGTCACGGGTCGCGTCGTGGCTGCCCGACCACGGTGTCGACGCGTGGATCGTGCAGCGCGACATCGCGGACCCCGCTCTCTACGTGGGCACGTGGTTGCGGGACGGCGGACTCGATCTGCGAGACCCTGCCGTCGACGAGACGGCGACCGCCTGGCTCGATCACCTCGACGCCGCCGGCGTCACGGGTGTCGGCTTCGGCTTCGTGTACCTCCGCCGGACAGACCGGCCCACCAGCGTCCTCGCGGAGGACCTGATGCACGGGTACGAGGATCCCCTCGGCGACGAGGCACTCGACGTCCTGGACCGGGTCGACTGGCTCCGCACACACGATCTGCTCGACGAGTGTGTGACCGTCGCCCCGACGACGGCTCTCGAGGAGGTCTCCACCCCCGATCCGGACGGTGGGTGGACCACCGTCGTACGCCGGGTCCACCGCGGCGACGGCCCCGCATGGTCCCACGAGATCGACGCGGACGGGGCAGCACTCCTGGCCGGGATGCGCACGGGCGGACTGACGGTCGGCGACCTCACCGAGCTTCTCGCGGCCGCACGCGGCGTGGACGCCGCGGAGCTGACGGATTCGGTCGTCGCCTTGGTCGCGGGGCTCGTCGTGCACGGGTTGGTGATCCCCACCTGAGCCGAGCAGTCGTTTCTCTCAGCAACTTCTCAGGGCTGAGGTGGTGAAACCGCAGCTCAGAGTGTTTGACGGAGGTGGGGTTCGGGAACTTTTCTGACGTGTCCCGGCGTTGTACCCAGTGAGACACCACCGATCAGGAGGCACGTCATGACCAGCCCCACCACCATTCGCCCTCGACCGAGTGATGCCGACCTGGACGCACAGAGCCCGGCAGCGGACCTCGTTCGCGTCTACCTCAACGGTATCGGACGCACGGCACTGCTGACGGCCGCGGAGGAAGTCGATCTGGCGAAGAAGATCGAGGTGGGCTTGTACGCGACCCATGTGCTCGCGACCGGCAAGCGCCTCTCCCCCGCCAAGAAGCGTGACCTCGCGCTCATCGTGCGCGAGGGCCAGTCCGCTCGGGCACACCTCCTCGAGGCCAACCTCCGCCTCGTCGTCTCGCTCGCCAAGCGCTACACGGGCCGCGGCATGCCGCTGCTGGACCTCATCCAGGAGGGCAACCTGGGTCTGATCCGCGCGATGGAGAAGTTCGACTACGCCAAGGGCTTCAAGTTCTCGACGTACGCCACCTGGTGGATCCGTCAGGCCATCACGCGCGGCATGGCGGACCAGAGCCGCACCATCCGGCTCCCCGTCCATCTGGTGGAGCAGGTGAACAAGCTCGCGCGGATCAAGCGTGAGCTGCACCAGCAGCTCGGCCGCGAGGCCACCGACGACGAGCTCGCCGAGGAGTCCGGCATCCCGGTCGAGAAGATCGCGGACCTGCTCGACCACAGCCGCGACCCGGTGTCGCTCGACATGCCCGTCGGCAGCGACGAGGAAGCACCGCTGGGCGACTTCATCGAGGACTCGGAAGCCACGTCCGCCGAGAATGCCGTGATCGCCGGACTGCTGCACACCGACGTACGCAGCGTGCTCGCCACACTCGACGAGCGTGAGCAGCAGGTCATCCGGTTGCGCTACGGCCTCGACGACGGTCAGCCGCGCACCCTCGACCAGATCGGCAAGCTGTTCGGCCTCTCGCGTGAGCGCGTACGCCAGATCGAGCGCGAGGTCATGGGCAAGCTGCGCCAGGGCGACCGCGCCGAGCGACTGCGGTCCTACGCCAGCTGATCGTCCCCCGCATCACGACAGGCCCCCGGCTCTCGCCGGGGGCCTGTCGTCGTTCCGGGGCCTGTCGTCGTTCCAGGGGTCAGCGCAGGCGACGCGGGCCCAGATCGATGCGACTGGGCTCGGGTCCGATGCGGATCCTCGCGTCGGTGGTCTCCGCGCCGCTCGGCGATGCGAGGACCGGGTCGCACACCAGCTCGCGCACCTCGGACAGATCGTCCGCCAGCGTGGAGACCCGGAGCACGACGTCGACCAGCGCGCCCTTGTTCACCGGCGACGCGGTGCGGTACCCCGAGAGCATCGGCGCGGCCCGCGGCGCGTCGATGAGCTCCGCCGCTTCCCTCTCGGTGAGTGGGAGCACGCGGTACGCCCTGTCTCCCAGTAGATCCGACATGATGCCGGACAGCCCGAACGACACCAGCGAGCCGAACGACGGATCGTCCTGGACCCGCACCAGGCACCCGATTCCCTTGGTCGCCATCCGCTGCACCTGCATCACCGGGGTGCCCGATGCCTCGAACAGATCCCGGTACGCGCGGGCGACGGCGTCCGGCCCCACGACGTCGAGACGGACACCGCTCAGGTCGGGGCGGTGTCGCCACTGATCACCGGTGGCCTTCACTGCGACGGGTCCTCCCAGCTCGCGGGCCGCCTCCACCGCCTCGGCCTCGTCCGTCACCGTGCGGAAGGCGGCGATCTCCACGCCGTAGCACCGCAGCAGCTGCTCGGTCTCGACGTCGGAGAGCCACCGCCCTGAGGGACTGGCCGCCATCCAGCCGGCCACCAGTGCGCGCGCCGCGTCGGCGTCTACGCCGCCGGGCCGCACCACGGTGTCGGCCGGACGATTCAGCCACGAGGCGTACCGCCACGCCTTCTGCAGCGCGTAGACCGCTCGCGCCGGGTCAGGATACGACGGCACCGATCCGCGGATCGGCGTTCCGTCGTCGCCGCGGACCGCCAGCACGTCCGGAATGCCCTCGGCGGCGAGGAAGGTCGTCAGCACCGGCTTGTCGGCGCCGCGGACCGCCGCGCCGAGCGCCTCGGCGTAGGAGGCGACACGGACGGCGACCGGGGGAACGAAGACCGCGAGAACGGTGTCCACGTCGTCCGACCGCAGCGCCGTGGTGACCGCGGCCGCGAACTCTTCGGGCGTGGCCTGCGCGCCCACGTCGACCGGGTCCGGCGCGGTCATACCGCTGTCCCGCGCGGCGTCGACGGCGAGGACACCGAGCGCCGTCGAGTTGCCGACCACCGCGACCCGCGGACCTGCCGGCAGCGGCTGATAACCCAGAAGGATGGCGCAGTCGAACAGTTCGGCGATCGAGTCGACCTGGATCACCCCCGCCTGCTCGAAGAGGGCACGCACGATCGTGTCGTCGATGTCGGTGCCGGTCGCCAGCGCCGGCGGCACGGCTCCGCGTCCACTCTTGACCGCGACGATCGGCTTGGACCGCGCCACCCGGCGCGCGATGCGCCAGAACTTGCGGGCGTTGCCGAAGCTCTCGAGGTAGAGCAGGACCACCTCGGTGGCCTCGTCCTGGTCCCAGTACTGCAGCAGGTCGTTGCCGGACAGGTCGGCGCGGTTGCCGGCGGAGACGAAAGTCGACAGTCCCAGGAGCCGCTTCGACGCCTGCGCCAGGATGGCGATACCCAGGGCGCCCGACTGGCAGAAGAAGCCCACACGCCCGCGACCAGGGAGGTCCGTCGCCAGCGTGGCGTTGAGCGACACCGCGGGATCGAGATTCGCGACGCCCAGAGCGTTGGGTCCGACCAGGCGCATGCCGTGGGCACGAGCGGAGTGCACCAGGCGCCGTTCGTTCGCGCGACCGTCCTCCCCCGTCTCACCGAACCCGGACGACACCACCACCAGCGCCTTCACACCCTTGGCGAGACAGTCGTCGAGCACCGCGTCGATCTGGTCGGCCGGCACGGCGGCCACCGCGAGATCCACCTCGTCGGGAATGTCCCGCACCGTCGGGTACGCGCGCACTCCGCGCACCGACGTGTGTTCCGCGTTCACGGGATAGACGGGTCCGGTGAACGATCCCCGCAGCAGGTTGGTCAGCACCGCGTTGCCCACCTTCTCGGGGTCCGTCGAGGCACCGATGACGGCGACGGAGCGTGGGCCGAGCACGTTGCGGACGCTGCGGGCCTCGGCCGCGCGCTCGCGGGAGTTGCGCACCTGGACGAGCGCGTCGCTGGGATCGATGTCGAAGTCCAGGTTCAGCACGCCGCCGTCGAAGCTGCGGCTCACCTGGTAGCCGGCCTGGCGGAACACGGTGACCATGTTGCGGTTCTCCGCGAGGACCTCGGCGACGAAGCGGCGTACCCCGTTCTCGGCGGCCGCCCCCGCCAGGTGCTCGAGCAGGATCGGACCGAGCCCACGACCCTGGTGCGCATCGGCGACGACGAAAGCCACCTCGGCGGAGTTGCCGTCGCCCTGCGGCAGGCGCTCGTACCGGCCGACGGCGATGATCTCGTCGCCGAGCGTCGCGACGAGGGCCACCCGCGACGTGTGATCGACCGTCGTGAAGTTGAGGATGTCGCGCTTGGGCATGGTGGGGTACGGACCGAAGTAGCGCAGGTATCGCGTCCGCTCGGACAGCTTGCCGTGGAACTCGACCAGGGCGTCTGCGTCACCGGGCACGATCGGCCGCAGGTGCACCACGCGGCCGTCGGACGCGAGGACGTCGGCGGCCCAGTGCCGCGGGTAGTTCTCGGCCCGCTGCCGCTCGAGCTCCTTGGGATCCGGCGGCGCCGGCGCGTCCGGTGTCTCGGGTGCGGGTGTCTCGTCAGTCACGCGGATCCTCCGGGTCGAGTCCCCACAGCGGGTAGACGGCGCGGCGGGTGGCCACGATGGCGGTGTCGATGCGTTGGATGGCGCGATCGACGTGCTCCACACCCGACTCCGGGGAACCACCCGGCCCGTCCCACGGCGGGTACTCCACGTCTCCGTCGTCGCTCATCGTGGACGGCAGGTCGATGCTCGGCGCGGCGAGCCGCACCTTCTCGTGCCACTCGTCCGGAATGGACGTCGTCGGATCGAGATCGCGGTCGAGCACCGCGGCGATGAGATGGGTCCAGGCACGTGGCACCACTCGCACCAACCCGTATCCGCCACCGCCCACCGCGAGCCACCGACCCTCGCAGACCTGATCGGCGAGGTCGCGCATCGCACGGAACGCGGCGCGCTGCCCGTCCACGGTGAGTCCGAGATCGGCGAGCGGATCCTCGCGATGACTGTCCACGCCGCACTGGCTGATGATGATCTGCGGCTTGAACGCCGCCACCGCTCCGGGCACCACCGCGTGAAACGCTCTCAGCCACAACCGATCTCCAGTGCCGGGAAGAACCGGCACGTTGACGGAGGTGCCCTCCGCGGCGTCGGCACCCACCTCGGTGGACCATCCGGTGTTGGGCCACAGCGTGGCCGGGTGCTGGTGCACCGAGACCGTCATGACGCGGGGATCGGCGAGGAAGGCCGCCTGGACACCGTCACCGTGATGAGCGTCCACGTCGATGTAGGCGATGCGGTCGTACCCGTTGTCGAGCAGCCACGAGATGGCGATGGCCGCGTCGTTGTAGACGCAGAAGCCCGACGCCCAGTCCGCCATGGCGTGGTGCATGCCCCCGCCGATGCTCACGGCGCGGCGCGAGCGTCCCGAGGCGATGGCCCGCGCGGCGGTGAGGGTGCCACCCGCGATCACCGCACTGGCCTCGTGCATGTCGGGGAACACCGGGTTGTCCTCGGATCCGAGACCGTGCAGCACCTCGGACGCCCGCGAACCCAGCGGTAGGTCACGCGGCGCGCGCTTGACCGCCTCGACGTACCCCGGTGTGTGCACCCGCAACAGCTCACTGTCCGACGCGACCTCCGGCGGCAGCAGTTCGGTCCCCTCGAGCAGACCGACCCCCCGTGCCAGATCCATGGTGAGCGCCAGGCGGGTGGGATTCATCGGGTGGTCGTCGCTCCACCGGTAGTTCAGGTAGTCCGCGCTCCAGACCAGAGCGGGCTGCCCCGGAGGCGACTGCGATGTCGAGGACGACTGCAGAGTCATGGCCCTCAACCTACGTGTCCGATTCGGCGTTCGTGATCGACTCGCGCACACCTGCTCGACGGGTCGTGGCGGGGCGGACGCACCGCGGCTCACCACGCCCGCACCTGGACCCACCGGTGAACCGTCCGTACCGGTAGAATCCACAACGACGAAGGGTGTGATTGTGAAGGATCTGGTGGACACCACCGAGATGTATCTCCGGACCATCTACGACTTGGAAGAAGAAGGGGTCGTTCCCCTGCGCGCCCGCATCGCCGAGCGCCTCGAGCAGAGCGGACCGACCGTGAGCCAGACCGTGGCCCGGATGGAGCGCGACGGGCTGCTCCTGGTCGCGGGCGACCGGCATCTGCAGCTGACGGAGAAGGGCCGCGAGCTCGCGGTCGCCGTGATGCGCAAGCACCGGCTCGCGGAGCGGCTGCTCGTGGACGTGATCGGCCTGCGCTGGGAGGACGTGCACGCCGAGGCCTGCCGCTGGGAGCACGTCATGAGCGAGGAGGTCGAACGGCGCCTGGTCGAGGTGCTGGACAACCCGACCACCTCGCCGTACGGAAACCCGATTCCCGGTCTCGCACTGCTGGGTTCGTCCCGGCCGACCGAGCAGCCGGAGGACCTGGTCCGCCTCAGCGACATCGCGCCGGGAACGCCCACCGCCGTGGTGGTGCGCCGCCTCGCGGAGTACGTGCAGTCCGACCCCGACACGATCGCGCGCCTGCGCGAGGCCGGAGTCGTCCCGGACGCGCGCGTCACCGTGTCCGTCACGCCGGGCGCCGTCACCATCACCGTGCCGGGCCACGACGACGTCGATCTGTCCGAGGAGATGGCGCACGCCGTTCAGGTGCGCACCATCTAGCTGCTCGGGTCTCTCGCGGAGTTCCCAGACACAGGAATCGGAGTTCGAGTGAAGTTCGTGGTGACCGGCGGCGCCGGCTACGTCGGCAGCGTGTGCGCGGCCGTCCTGATGGAGAACGACCACGAGGTCGTCGTGGTGGACGATCTGTCCACCGGCAACGCCGACGGGGTGCCCTCGGGTGCGGAGTTCGTCGAGGGCCCCGTCGCCGAGGTCATCTCGTCGGTGCTCGGACGCGAGAAGGTCGACGGTGTCCTCCACTTCGCGGCCCAGTCGTTGGTCGGCGAGTCGGTGGAGAAGCCGGAGAAGTACTGGCGCGGCAACCTCGGTGCGGCGTTGGAACTGCTCGATGCCATCGTCGAGCACCAGGTTCCGCGCCTCGTGTTCTCCTCGACCGCCGCGACGTACGGGGAGCCCGAGCGCACGCCCATCACGGAGGACTTTCCCACTCGGCCCACCAACCCGTACGGAGCGAGCAAGCTCGCGATCGACCACGCGATCACGGGATACACCGCGGCGCGCGGGTTCGGCGCGACCAGCCTCCGGTACTTCAACGTGGCCGGAGCACACGCCGGCCTCGGCGAGAACCGTGTCGTCGAGACCCACCTCATTCCTCTCGTCCTGCAGGTCGCTCTCGGACATCGTGAGTCCATCTCGGTGTTCGGCACCGATTGGCCGACACCGGACGGTACGGCCGTCCGTGACTACATCCACGTCCGCGATCTGGCCGACGCGCACCTGCGCGCCCTGTCCCAAAGCGTCCCCGGGAGTCACAGGATCTTCAATCTGGGTAGTGGCGAAGGGTTCTCGGTGCGTGAGGTCGTCGACGCGTGCCGCCGCGTCACCGGCGTCGACATCGCCGTCACGGACGCACCCCGGCGTGCCGGCGATCCGGCAGTGCTCGTCGCGTCGAGCGAGAAGGCCATGGCCGAGCTCGGCTGGAAGCCCGAGCTCACCGATCTCGACGTGATCGTCGCGGACGCCTGGGCGTTCCTGCAGTCTCTCGGCGACAGGGCGCACTCCGCCCGTCGCTGACCCCGGACCTCACTCCGCGTCCGGCGGCAACTCGACCCCCAGATCCTCCGCCAGCGATCGCGCGGACAGCACCAGCTCGCGGACGACCGTCGGCCTAACCCCGTTCTGGAGTGCGGTGTCCAACAACTGCGCGAAGCGGTAGTCCGGATCCGCGGTCAAGGCTGTCTGCAGGGCCACCCCGGCGAGCGGGCCGTCTCCGCGCAGGTACGCCCACGCCCCCAACATCGTCGCGGGGTGCGCTCGGTCCGGACCGCTGACCCGCCGAGTCAGCTCGACCCACACCGCCTCGGCCGTGGGCCCCAGCGCGGTCGTCGCGAGGCCGAGAACGGCGTCCCGCACCGCGATCGTGCTGATCGCCACCATGATGCGTGCCGCCGTCAGGTGGTCGAGCTCGTCGGAGGCGTGCAGCGCCTCGAGGAAGACGACCGTGTCCGCCAGCAGGTCCGAGTGGCCGACCGGCCCGTCCTCCAGCTCGACCCGCAGTCGGCTGTTGCGGAACCGTTCGCACTCCGACTCCGGAACGGGTTGCAGCAGCAGCGCGATCTCCGAACGGGACGTGCGGATCTGCCGTCCCGCCATCACTCGGGACGCCGCGACCTGCGACGATCCGGGATCGGGCAGCGTGCCGCACCGCGGATCACCACCCAGGCTGCGCCACCGCTGTCCGGCCGCCAGGTGGGACACGTGGTGCACACCGAACAGGTCGATCCCGCGCGGGTCGAGTGTGTCCCGCAGCGCATCGGCCACCACCTCGTACGGCATCGTGAACTTCGACCCGGTGATCAGCACCGCGACGACCGCGTCCAGACCCTCTCTCGTGCAGACCTCGCCGCACCGCTCGATCACGTCGGCGAGCTCGGGTGAGTCGAGCCGGTCGGAGAGGTCCTGTCGCATGCACATCTCCACGACGGTGGGGCTGCCGGTGCTGAGGCAGATGAGCACGATGGACCGCGCCGGCACGAAGCCGAGCAGCGCCGGAACGGCGGCGATGAGGTCGCCCACCGACGTCACGACGGGGTGGTCCGCCGTCGCGGACGACGGGGATCGATGGCGGGGAACGGGGTACGGGCGTCGAGTCATGAGGAGGACTGTCCGCGTGCGGCCGACAGGTCGTTCGGAGTCGACCTGGGCAGATGGAACAGCCTGTGGATCGGCCCGCGCCCGGGGATGGACGCTCGCCCGGCTGCCACACTCGTCAGGACGAGACGACGAGAGGCAACCGTGCGCGCAGTGATTCAGCGAGTGAGCGAAGCAACCGTTCGAGTCGACGGCGTGGTGGTCGGAAGTATCGGCGCCGGACTCCTGGCCCTGGTCGGGGTGTCACCGTCGGACGGCGACGCGGACGTCGAGTACATCGCCCGCAAGGTCGCTGATCTCCGCATCCTGCCGGACGAGCGATCGGTCTCGGACGATCCCGGCGCAGCCGAGATCCTGGTCGTGTCCCAGTTCACGCTGTACGGGGACACGCGCAAGGGTCGTCGGCCGTCGTGGAACGGTGCGGCGTCGGGTGAGACAGCGGAACCGCTGGTCGATGCGGTGGTGGCCTCGCTCCGTGCACGCGGCATCACGGTCGCGACGGGTGTGTTCGGCGCGCACATGGCGGTGCAGTCGGTGAACGACGGGCCCGTCACCGTCCTCGTCGACAGCCCCTGACCCGCGGTTCCTCAGCGTCGGCGACGCCGCCTACGGCGCCACACCACTTCCTCCGGCAGCATCCACCCGCGACGGCGCGCGAGGAGACACAGAGCCGCGCCGACCACGGTCGCTGCGATCAGAGCGATCGTCGGTTGCCCTGCAGCCTGCACCACCACGAGGGTGGCGCTCGCGATCAGGGCGCACGACGCGTAGAGCGTGTTGCCGCCGAAGATGGTGGGGATGCGGCCGACCGCCACGTCGCGGATCGCGCCGCCGCCCACCGCGGTGACGGCGCCGAGTCCGATGGCCGGGAGCCACCCGAGTCCGACGCCGAGGGTCTTTTGCGCCCCTGCCGCGGCCCAACAGCCGAGTGCCAGCGCGTCGACGTACGGGAAGACTCGGTCCCACCCACGCCCTTCGAAGCGCACGGCGAACGCGACGACTGCGCCGATCAGTGCCACCGTCAGGTAGCGGTAGTCGGTGAGTGCGACGGGCGGCCCGGCCTGGAGCAGCGTGTCGCGGATGATGCCGCCGCCGAGCCCCGAGACGATGGCGAGAACCGAGAAGCCGACCAGGTCGAAGCGAAAGGCCCGGGCGACGGCGCCGCCGAGCAGCGCGTTGGCGAAGACACCCGTGAGGTCGAGGACCCGGAACAGCTCGGGTACGGCCACGGTCATGGGGTTATCCCCCGGCCTTGACCTTCTGTACCGCGGCGGTGAAGGTGCGGTCGAGCGTGGTGGAGTCGGGCGTCAGTTCCCCGAAAGACATGTACGTCGCCGTGACGCGGACGTCGTCGACCTGGGCCAGCAGCGACAGCATGGACTGCGTGACCTCGCCCGCCTGGCCGCCGGAGGTGACGGTACGACGCAGCGCAAGGGTGTCGTCGGCGCCGATCGGCGGCGGCGGAACGATGTCGGTGGTCACCAGGCTCGTCACACCGGCAGAGGTGGCCTCGACCTCCGAGCACTCCTGCCACAACGCCTTCCGATCCTCCAGCGTCGTGTCCACCCGGGACAGCTCGATGGAGATGGTGGCCCGGTTCTCGGGATCGGTCGCGACCAGCAGTGCCGTCGAGTCGGGATCGGACGATCGTGCCTCCGGCTTGCATCCCGCCGGTTCGACGGACGCGTCGGCCGCGATGCCGTCGAGGTCCTGAGCCGCCTGCGCCACGGCCTGCGGGGGCAGCACCACGGCCTGGTACGGCGCCGTGAAGGTGCTGGGATCGAGAAGCAGGGCCGACAGCGATCCCGCCGCGTCGGGACTCGCCGAGGTGCTGGACGGAGTGCTCGACGGTGTGGTGGTCGTCGACGATGATCCGGGTGCACTCGACGGAGCGGCGGAGGGCGGCGGACCGCCGGCCTCCGGAGTCCCGCTCACCGTGGAGCCACCGCATCCCGCCAGCACGGCGGCCGCGAGGGCGACGAGCGCACCGGCCCGCACCGCGGACACTCTGCTGGTAGCATCGGAACTCGTCGCTCGCGTCTGCATGTCTCCCCTGTCGGTGTGGCCCCCGGGCGTCCGGGAAGCTGCGTGGCCTCGACGCTGCCACACCGGCGGCCGCCCGTCCGCGGGCCACACCGAGGGGTGTCCGGTTCGTTATCCGGCGCTCGGCTCAGGACCCGCGAGCGATCCATTCCTCGAGGTGGGGCGATTCGTCGCCGATGGACGTCCCGTCACCGTGGCCGGTGTTGACCACCGTCTCCGGTGACAGCGCGAACAGTCGCTCCCGAATACTGCCGATGATCGTCGGGAAGTCCGAGTAGGACCGGCCGGTGGCACCGGGCCCACCGGAGAACAACGTGTCGCCACTGAAGAGCTGGCCGGCCTCGGGAAGGTACAGGCAATTCGACCCGGGTGAGTGTCCCGGCGTGTGCAGAACCTCGATCTCGGTGCCGGCGACCGAGATCCGGTCCCCGTCCGCCAGATCACGGTGAGCCAGTCCCGGGTGCGTCTGTTCCCAGAGCACGTCGTCTGCCGGGTGCAGCAGAATCGGTGCGTCGAGCCGCTCCGCGAGCTGGGGAGCGACCGTCACGTGATCGTTGTGTCCGTGCGTGCACACCACGGCGACGACCTTCCGGCCGCCGACCGCGTCGATGATCGGGGCCGCGTCGTGCGCCGCGTCGACGATCACCACCTCGGAATCGTCGCCGACGATCCAGATGTTGTTGTCGACGGCCCAGGATCCGCCGTCGAGCTCGAACGTGCCCGAGGTGACGACCTTCTCGACCCGGAAGCCGGACGGCGCGGTCACAGGACCACCACCGAACGCAGGACCTGTCCCTTGGCCATGGTGTCGAACGCCGCCTCGACGTCGTCCAGCGCGATGCGCTCGGTCACGAACTTCTCCAGCGGCAGGCGACCCTGCTGGTACAGGTCGACCAGCATCGGGAAGTCGCGCTCGGGAAGGCAGTCTCCGTACCACGACGACTTGAGCGAACCGCCGCGACTGAAGAAGTCGATCAACGGCATCTCGAGCGTCATGTCCGGCGTCGGCACACCGACCAGGACGACGGTGCCGGCCAGGTCGCGGGCGTAGAAGGCCTGCTTCCACGTCTCGGGGCGTCCGACGGCGTCGATCACCACGTCGGCACCGAAGCCGCCGGTCAACTCCTGGATGGCCTCGACCGCGTCCACGTCGGAGGCATCGACGGTGTGCGTGGCACCCAGGCCCTTCGCCCATTCGAGCTTGCCCTTGTCGCGGTCCACAGCGATGATCGTGCCCGCTCCGGCGAGCCGGGCACCGGCGATGGCGGCGTCGCCGACACCACCGCAGCCGATCACCGCGACCGAGTCGCCGCGACCGACGTTGCCGGTGTTCATCGCCGCGCCGAGGCCTGCCATGACGCCGCAGCCGAGCAGTCCGACGACGGCGGGGTCGGCGGAGGGATCGACCTTGGTGCACTGGCCCTCGTGCACGAGGGTCTTGTCGGCGAAGGCACCGATGCCCAGTGCGGGCGAGAGTTCCGTGCCGTCCTCGAGCGTCATCTTCTGCGAGGCGTTGTGCGTGTCGAAGCAGTACCAGGGCTCACCGCGCTTGCAGGCACGACACTGACCGCACACGGCGCGCCAGTTGAGCACCACGAAGTCGCCGACCTCGACGTGGGTGACCGCGTCACCGACCGTCTCCACGATGCCGGCCGCCTCGTGGCCGAGCAGGAACGGGAACTCGTCGTTGATGCCACCCTCGCGGTAGTGCAGGTCGGTGTGGCAGACGCCGCAGGCCTGCACCCGCACGACCACGTCGTTCGAGCCCGGATCGGGGATGACGATCGTCTCGAGGGACACCGGAGCGCCCTTGCTGCGAGCGACGACGCCGCGGACCTGCTGTGGCATTTCTTGCCTCCATCTGTCGGTACTGCCGGGTGCTGCGAACCTGACCGTCACCCTAACGATGCACAGGTGCGAACTGCTGCATCGGCGAGGTGTTCACCCAGTCGTGACACACACGGCACACCGGATTCTCCTGATGGGACTACTTGTTGGGGCATGTCGGACCAACTCGAATACGACCTGGTAGTCATCGGTTCCGGACCGGGAGGGCAGAAGGCCGCGATCGCGGCGGCGAAACTGGGCAAGCGCGTCGCCATCATCGAGAAGGGCAGCATGCTCGGCGGCGTGTGCGTCAACACGGGCACCATCCCGTCGAAGACGCTGCGCGAGGCGGTTCTCTATCTGACCGGCCTCAATCAGCGGGAGCTCTACGGAGCGAGCTATCGCGTCAAGGCGAACATCACGCCGTCGGATCTGCTGGCCCGGACGTCCCATGTGATCGGCAAGGAGGTCGAGGTCGTCCGATCGCAATTGCTGCGCAACCGAATAGAGATGATCACCGGCGAGGGCAGGTTTCTCGACGCGCACACCATCGCGGTGGACGACCGCAGCCGCGGCGAGCGCATCACGGTCGGCGCGCGGAACGTCGTGATCGCCACCGGGACGGCACCCGCCCGTCCCGACGACGTCGAGTTCGACAACTACCGCGTGCTGGACTCCGACGGCATTCTGGATCTGCAATTCATCCCGTCGTCGATGGTGGTGGTCGGAGCCGGCGTCATCGGGATCGAGTACGCGTCCATGTTCGCGGCGCTCGGATGCAAGGTGACCGTGGTCGAGAAGCGCGACACCATGCTCGACTTCTGTGACCGCGAGATCGTCGAGTCGCTGCAGTTCCACCTGCGAGACCTCGCGGTCACGTTCCGCTTCGGCGAGGCGGTCACGGCCGTCGACGTGGGACCGTCGGGAACGGTCACCACACTCGCGAGCGGGAAGAAGATTCCTGCCGAGACGGTGATGTACTCGGCCGGACGTCAGGGCATGACCGACGGTCTGGACTTGGAGAAGGCCGGACTGGAGGCGGACGCCCGAGGACGGATCGACGTCGACGACGACTTCCAGACCAAGGTGGACACGATCTACGCGGTCGGCGATGTCATCGGATTCCCCGCGTTGGCCGCGACATCGATGGATCAGGGTCGACTGGCTGCTTATCACGCCTTCGGCGAGCCGGGGAACAAGCTCACCGACCTCCAACCCATCGGCATCTACTCCATCCCGGAGGTGTCCTACGTCGGCGCGACCGAGGTGGAACTGACGAAGAACTCGGTTCCCTACGAGGTGGGCGTGTCCCGCTACCGCGAACTCGCGCGCGGACAGATCGCGGGAGACTCCCACGGGATGCTGAAACTGATCGTGTCCACCGTCGACCGACGGGTCCTCGGCGTGCACATCTTCGGTTCCGGCGCGACCGACCTCGTGCACATCGGCCAGGCGGTCATGGGATGCGGGGGCACGGTCGACTATCTGGTCGACGCCGTCTTCAACTATCCGACCATGTCCGAGGCGTACAAAGTCGCGGCACTGGACGTCGCCAACAAGATCCGGGCTCTGGAGGCCTTCACGCGCTGACCGGCGACGGCGGGGAATGTCGGGGTCCCCGCCGTCGTTGGGAGGAGAAACGGGTGAAGCCCGGTCGCGCAGGGTCGCTGTGGGAAAATGGGGTAACCGCACAGTGGTGACCCGGCAGGACACGCACGGCGACGAGGAAGGACACCGGCATGGACGAGAAGTCGAGAATGTACGAGCTGGAGTTTCCAGCGCCCCGAGTGTCGTCCGAGGACGGTGTGGGCCCAGTGCTGGTCCACGGCCTCGAAGGTTTCTCCGACGCAGGTCACGCGGTCAAGCTGGCCACCACGCATCTGCGCGAGACCCTCGAGACCGAACTGGTGGCGTCCTTCGACGTCGACGAGCTTCTCGACTACCGCTCGCGTCGCCCGATGATGACGTTCTCCGCCGACCATTTCTCCGACTACGACGAGCCACACCTCAACCTCTACGCGGTGCAGGACGCCGTGGGTACTCCGTTCCTGCTGTTGGCGGGTCTCGAGCCCGACCTGAAGTGGGAGAAGTTCACCACCGCGGTGCGTCTGCTGTCGGAGCAACTGGGAGTGCGCCGCACCATCGGCTTGAACTCCATTCCGATGGCGGTGCCGCACACCCGGCCGCTGGGCGTCACCGCCCACTCCAGCGACACCGACCTGGTGGGTGAGCACCACAAGTGGTCGGGTGAGCTGCAGGTGCCGGCCAGCGCCTCGTCCCTGCTCGAGTACCGCATGGCTCAGCACGGCCACGAGTCGATGGGCTTCTCGGTGCACGTGCCGCACTACCTGGCACAGACGGCGTACCCGAGTGCGGCGGAGACGCTGCTCGAGCTGGTCGCCGAATCGTCGAAGCTGACCATCCCGTTGAACGCACTGACGGAATCGGCGGCACGGGTACGCGAGCAGGTCGACCAGCACGTCGAGGGCAACCCCGAGGTCCAGTCCGTGGTCCAGGCACTCGAGCGTCAGTACGACACCTTCGTCACGGCACAGGAGCAGCAGTCGACGCTCCTCGCCGCGGACGAGGAATTGCCCAGTGGTGACGAGCTGGGCGCCGAGTTCGAGAAGTTCCTCGCGGAGCAGACCGAGTTCGTCGAGGACGAGCCGTCACCCGAGACGCACGAGGGTCCCGAAGACGGAACCGACCGCTCCTGACGTAGATAGTTCTTACTCAGCCGTAACCCGAGGGCTGTGTGAACGGTGAGGATCCCGGTTTAGGCTCGGTCGGCGACACACACGGTGCCGCCGATCGAGAGGGGCCGGGATGTCCGACACACGCCGCCGCGCCCTGCGTCCGGTTCCCGATGCGGAACCGCGGCTGCACTTCCGCACGGTGCACGGTTATCGACGTGCCTTCCGGATGGCGGGAGAAGGGCCGGTACTGCTGCTGATCCACGGCATCGGTGACAGCTCTGAGACCTGGCTGGACGTTCTCCCCCATCTCGCGTCGAAGTACACCGTCATCGCGCCGGACCTGCTCGGGCACGGACTGAGCGACAAGCCTCGTGCCGACTACTCGGTGGCCGCGTACGCGAACGGCATCCGCGATCTGCTCGTCACCCTGAACATCGATGCGGTGTCCGTGGTGGGCCACTCGCTCGGCGGCGGTGTGGCCATGCAATTCGCGTACCAGTACCCGGACATGGTGGAGCGCCTCGTCCTCGTCTCGGCGGGCGGTGTCACCAAGGACGTCCACCCGGCACTGCGACTCATGTCCACGCCCATCGTCAACGAGGCGTTCAAACTGCTGCGCCTGCCCGGAGCCATGCGCCTGCTGCGCATGGCGGGCGCTGCGATCGACCAGTTGGACGGCACTCCCCTGCATCCGGGAGCCGTCCTGCACGACACGCCCGATCTGGTCCGCGTCCTCGGCAACCTTCTCGACTCCACCGCCTACGACGCCTACCTGCGCACGCTGCGGGCCGTCGTCGACTGGCGCGGGCAGGTGGTCACCATGCTCGACCGGTGTTACCTGACCGAGAACCTGCCCGTGCAACTCATCTGGGGTGATCAGGACACGGTCATCCCCATTGCCCACGCGACGCTCGCTCACGCCGCGATGCCCGGCTCCCGCCTCGACGTCTTCGCCGGCGCCGGCCACTTCCCGTACCGCGACGATCCGATGCGATTCCTCGAGGTCCTGGAGAACTTCCTCGGTACGACGATGCCGCTGAAGTTCGACGAACAGCGGTGGCGGCAGATGCTCGTCTCCGGTGTCGGCGAGGACGCCATCACCGGCAGTGCGACGACGAGGCAGGCGGTCCTGGGTGCCATGGGGTCGGACGAGAGGTCGGCTACGTAACCTGTAGTGATGCTGCTGACCGAGATGGTTCCTGACTCCGCGTCGGCCGACGATCTGTACGACGCGTTCACCACCTGGGTCTCCGACCGTGGACTCGAGCTGTATCCGCTGCAGGACGAGGCGGTCATCGAGCTGGTCTCCGGCAACAACGTGGTGCTCGCCACCCCCACCGGGTCGGGAAAGTCGATGGTGGCCATCGCCGCTCACTTCGCCGCCTACGCGGCCGGCATCCGATCGTTCTACACGGCGCCGATCAAAGCGCTCGTCAGCGAGAAGTTCTTCGCACTGTGCGAGATCTTCGGCGCGGACAAGGTCGGCATGGTCACGGGCGACGCCTCGGTCAACGCATCGGCACCCATCATCTGTGCGACAGCGGAGATCGTCGCCAACATGGCACTGCGGGAAGGACCGGACTCGTCCATCGGCCAGGTGATCATGGACGAGTTCCACTACTACTCCGAGCCCGATCGCGGCTGGGCGTGGCAGGTGCCGCTCATCGAACTTCCCCACGCCCAGTTCCTGTTGATGTCCGCCACTCTCGGCGACGTCTCCTTCTTCCGCGACGACCTGACCCGCCGGACCGGACGGGTCACCACCGTCGTCGAGGGCTCCGAACGCCCTGTGCCGCTGATGTTCTCCTATCGGCTCACACCCGTCGTCGAGACCATCGAGGAACTCGTCTCCACGCACCTCGCACCCGTCTACGTCGTGCACTTCACTCAGGCCTCCGCACTCGAACGCGCTCAGGCACTCACCTCGATCACCGTCGCCTCCAAGGAGACCCGTGCAGCCATCGCCGAGGCCATCGGCGGTTTCCGGTTCACCACCGGCTTCGGTAAGACGTTGTCCCGCTTGGTCCGTCACGGTATCGGCGTGCACCATGCGGGCATGCTGCCGCGCTACCGACGGCTCGTCGAGAAGCTCGCCCAGGAGGGTCTGCTCGCCGTCATCTGCGGAACGGACACTCTGGGCGTCGGGATCAACGTGCCCATCCGCACCGTGCTGCTCACCGGACTGACGAAGTACGACGGTGTCCGCACGCGCCAGTTGCGCGCCCGCGAGTTCCATCAGATCGCCGGTCGCGCAGGCAGAGCCGGGTACGACACCCTCGGCACCGTCATGGTGCAGGCACCCGAACACGAGGTGGAGAACGCCCGGTTGGTGGCCAAGGCGGGCGACGACCCCAAGAAACTCAAACGCATTCAGCGCAAGAAGGCACCCGACGGCTTCGTCTCCTGGGGCAAGCCGAGCTTCGAACGACTCGTGGCGGCGAGCCCGGAGCCGCTGACCTCGAAGTTCTCGGTGAACAACTCGATGCTGCTCAACGTCATCGCCCGCCCCGGCAGTTGCTTCGACGCGATGCGGCATCTGCTCGAGGACAACCACGAGACCAGGGCGAACCAACGGCGGCACATTCTCCAGGCGGTGCGGTTGTACCGCGGTCTACGCGACGCCGGCATCGTCGAGCAGCTTCCCGAGCCGGACGAGGACGGGCGCACCGCACGGCTCACCGTCGACCTGCAGCGCGATTTCGCTCTCAATCAGCCGCTGTCGCCGTTCGCCCTCGCATCGTTCGAGTTGCTCGACCAGGAGTCGCCGTCCTACGCCCTCGACGTCGTGTCCGTCATCGAGGCAACCCTGGACGACCCGCGCCAGATCCTGATGGCCCAGCAGCACGCGGCACGCGGAGAGGCGGTCGCGCAGATGAAGGCGGACGGCCTCGAGTACGAAGAGCGTATGGAGCTGCTCGAGGAGGTCACGTGGCCCAAGCCGCTGGCCGATCTTCTGGGCCCCGCCTTCGAGATCTACCGCGGTGGGCACCCGTGGCTGTCCGAGTTCGGCCTCTCCCCCAAGTCCGTGGTGCGCGACATGATCGAGAAGTCGATGACGTTCACGGAGCTGATCTCGCACTACGGTCTGTCCCGCTCGGAGGGGTCGGTGCTGCGGTACCTCGCCGACGCCTATCGCGCTCTGCGACAGACGGTTCCGCCCGAGGCACGGACCGAAGACGTGCAGGACATCACCGAGTGGCTCGGCGAGACCGTGCGCCAGGTCGACTCCAGCCTTCTCGACGAGTGGGAGAACCTCACCGACCCGACGTTCGAGGAAGACGGCACCCCCGTCGTCGCCTACGGAGCCGACACACCGAAACCCATCTCCGCGAACCCCCGAGCGTTCCGAATCATGGTGCGCAACGCCCTGTTCCGACGCGTCGAGCTGGCGTCCCGTCGGCGCTGGGACCTTCTCGAGGAGTTGGGCGACGAGGTCGACTGGCAGGACGAGCTCGAGCCCTACTTCGAGGAGTACGGCGAGATCGGCATGACGCCCGCCGCCCGCGGACCGCACCTGTTCTCGTTCGTCCAGACGCGCGAGGAGACCACTGCGCGTCAGGTTCTCGACGATCCGGACGGCGACCACGGCTGGTCGCTGGACGCGACCGTGGACGTCGAGGAGTCCGACGCCCTCGCCGAGGTCGTGTTCGACGACATCACCGTCACCGCAGGCTGAGAGGAAGACCATGCCATTCGACGTCCATGTCGTGCGGGTGTTCACCGACGACCAGGGTCGGTGGGGCAACCCCCTCGGCATCGTCGATGCCACCGCCGTCGCCCCGTCCGATCGCCAGTCCGTGGCGCACGAGTTGCAGTACAGCGAGACGGTGTTCGTCGATGTTCCCACCGGCCCTGTCGACTCCACCGCTCTCCGCATCCACACGCCCGCGGTCGAACTGCCGTTCGCGGGGCACCCCACCGTGGGCACGGCAGCATGGCTGGCCGACCGCGGCACGCCCGTGGAGACGTTGCTCGTCCCAGCGGGCGAGGTTGCCGTCCGAGTCGCCGACGGCGTCACCTACGTCCGGGCCCGGCCGGCGTGGGCGCCGCAGTTCGAGTTCCATCGGGTCTCTTCACCTGCCGATGTCCTCGACGTGGACCCGTCCGACTTCACCGAGGGTCACCACTACGTCTGGGCGTGGGTGGACGAAGACCGAGGTGCGATCCGTTCCCGCATGTTCGCACCCGACATGGGCGTCCCCGAGGACGAAGCCACGGGCGCGGCCGCCGTCCGCGTCACCGAACTGCTCGGTCGCGACCTGGGCATCGTGCAGGGCCGAGGCTCGGTGCTGTCGACCACGCTGTCCGACGACGGGTGGGTGGAGCTCGGCGGGCGCGTGGTGGTGGACGAGTCGCGGACCCTCTAGTCGAGCACGACCGCGATCTCCCGCCCCAGCTCGACACCCTCCGCCAACGGCAGGTGATCACCGCTCCAGAACCTGCCGGGGTCGTACCAGTTGGCTCGTCGGCGCGGCGGCTTCAGGCCCACCTTGTCGAACGGTTTCAGCGGCTCGGGTGACTCGCGCGGGTGGAGCAGACCCATGGCCTCGTAGGTCAGCGCGACCACCTCGGCGCAGTACGCCGTCTCGAGACGGACACTGTCCTCCTCCGACCGGCGCAGCGACGGCAGACGGCCGGCGAACCACCGACCGGCGAGTCGAGCCGTCGTGGGAAATGCCGTCCCGTCGAGGCGGGCGATCGTGCGCATCAGCTCGTCCTCCTGCGCGCGGGTGATCGGCGTCTGCAGCTGACGGAACCAGCACCGCTGGTCGTATCGCTCACCCCAGTGGCGGACGGCATCGTGGAGATCGTGCAGCTGCACGCCGCGCTGATGCCGCCCGGTCCACATGTCGGGCAACGACTGGCCCAACTCGGCATGCCACATCAAGGGCGGAAGATCGTCGAGGACCACGGCCATTCCCACGTGATTGACCGGGCTGTTCGTCAGCGTCTGGATCGCACGATCCGCCGCCGACCGGCCACGGAAGATCCAGAGATCGCCTGTCCGCGTGGTCTCCACGGCGGTGGCGAGGTTGACTGAGGACACTCCGTCGACGCTCATCGACGACGAGCCTAGTTCGTGGCGCTAGCCTTCATGAATGGCTGCACGATCCCGAAAGATCTCCGTGCGTGGTCTGCTGAAGGTCGCAGGTCTCGCCGGCGCCGTCGGCGTGGCAGCGTCCGGCGTCCTCGTCGCCCGCAACGAGCGTCAGCGTCGCCAGTACGAACCGGACGAGGTGCGCGAGCGGTTGCACCAGCGGCTGGCCGTCGCCACGTCCACGAAGCGCTAGCGTTCGATCGTCACCTCGTAGTCGATCGGAGTGGTGATCGAGCGAGCGAGCGCAGTCGTGGGAAAACGCTCGTCGCGCCGATAGTCCCCCAGTCGGCGCGTGAGCGCCTCGGCAACCTGTCCGGGCGCGTCATCGCCCACCAGCAGTCGCAGCCTGTCGTCGCTCGGGCTGCGGACATGGTCGACGATCGCCGCCGCAGCATCCGCGGGCGCCGTCCCACCGCCCGTCCCCTCCCGCGGCCACGGCACGGCGGGAGCGCCGAACACCGCGGTCCGCAGATCGTCGTAGTCGGGAGACGGAGCGCTGAATCGCATGCTTCCCGTGCCCCACTGGGTGTCGACCGCACCGAGCTCCGCAAGGGTCACGCGTATCCCGAAATCCTTCACCTCTGCTGCCATTGCCTCACTGAAGGCTTCGAGCGCCCACTTCGACGCGGCGTACAGGCCGAGGGTGGGCATCGTACCGACGGCTCCGACGGTCGAGATCTGCACGATGTGGCCGGACCGCCGAGGCCGCATGACCTCGACGGCCGCCTGACTGAGCCAGAGCGCACCGAAGAAGTTCGTGTCGACGATGTCGCGGGCCTCCTGCTCCGTCGTCTCCTCGATGGCACCCACCGCCCCGTGACCCGCGTTGTCGACCAGTACGTCGAGGCGGCCGAACTTCTCGACGACGGAGCAGACGACCGCCCGCGCCGCGCCGCGATCGCGCACGTCCAGGTGATCGACGACGAGTCGCTCGTGAGCGGGAAAGTCTGCCTCGCCCCTCACGGTCGCGATCACGGTGTCCCCCACGTGGAGCACACGGTCCACCAGCGCACGACCGAGCCCTCGACTCGCACCGGTGATCAACCACACCCGGCCGCTCATGATCCGCCCCCTGCTCGACGGGTGTATTCGGCGATGACGACGCCGGAGTCGAAAGCCCGCAGTCGGGTGCGCTCGAACGACCGATCCGCATAGGACGCGCCGCCGAACAGTGGCACTCCGTCGCCGAGCACCACGGGATTGATCTTCAGGATCAGCCGGTCGACGGAATCGATCAGCGTTCCCGCGAGATCGCCGCCACCCGCCAACCAGATCCCCGCGCCGTCCTCCTCGCGAAGCTCGCGGACGGTGGCGACGGGATCCGCGGTGACCGTCACGTCCGGCGACTCCGACTGCCGGTGCCGGGTCGCCACGAACTGCCGCAGATGCGGGTACGGGCTGACGATGCCCGCGTCCAGAGCCGCCGCATATGTCGTCCAGCCCATGATCACCGTATCGAACAGTGTTCCGCTGGAACGGATCCCGAGTGCGTTCTGAACGTGACCGGGAAGAGTGTCGGCGTACTCGTCGACGAGCACGTCCATGTGATCGCCCTCGTCGAGAAACGCACCCCACGTGCCGTCGGGTGCTGCAATGCGCCCGTCCAAGCTCGTGGCGACGTAGTAGGTCAGTTCTCGCATGGGCGAACCCCTCTCGGTCGGACCTTGCACGGTAAGTGCTCGACCAGCGAGCGCGCGACCCCATTTTCGTGGTGGCTGCACATGGGGCGCACCTGACGCCACACGATCGCGGCACATTCTGCGGATCGGCAGAAATCGTGACGATCGTGTCGGCGTGGCACAGGACACGTATCGCGCGCCGCCCGGGTTTCGTACCGTCGAACGATGTGGCGACGACGCGTTCGCGGTTCTCTCGTACCCGAAGGAACGCTGGCCGCAGCCGCGGCGACGCAGGGGCTTGTTCTCGACACGTCTCAGCTCGAGGCCGCAGCCGGCCTCGAAACCATGGCCGGCCGGGGGGTGTACCTCTGGGGTCCGCCCGGTCGGGGCAAGAGCTGGCTGATGGACACATTCCTCGCGCAGGCACGCACCGGCCGGACGACGAGGACGCACTTTCACCGGTTCTTCGCCGACCTGCATACCGAGTTGAACCTGCGCGCTCACGACCTCGACATCGCGCTCGATCACATGCTCGGTGATGCGGAACTGGTGTGCTTCGACGAGTTCCACGTCCATGACCCGGCGGACGGCATCTTCGTCGACCGACTGCTCGACGCGTTGTTCCGGCGGCCCGTCACCGTGATAATGACGTCCAACTACCCTCCCGGACAGCTACTTCCGAACCCCTTGTTCCACAGCATGTTCGAGCCCACTATCCACCGCATCGAGCAGGCACTGGCGATCGTGCACGTCGACGGCCCGATCGACTATCGCACCCTGGACCTCGACACACCGCGCAGCGGGTTCGCCGCGGGACGGTGGATGACGGGAAGCCGATTTCCCGATCGACGAGAACCGGGTGACGCAGAGGCGGTCTCACTCTCGATCGGGTTACGTACGGTCGTCGCCCGAGCTGTGCGTCCGGACCTGGTGTGGTTCACCTTCGACGCTCTGTGCGAGCGACCCACCGCGCCGTCCGACTTCCTCCACCTCGCGGACCGATTTCCTCGGTGGGTCATCAGCGGGGTGCCAGGTCCCGACCGCCTCGGACGAGACGCCGCCCATCGATTCGGCAGTCTCGTCGACGTGCTCCACGACGCGTCGATACGCACTGATTTTCTCGCAGAGGCTCCGCTCGGACAGTTCCTCCGGAGCCGGCATCTTCCGGTCGATGTCGAACGTATGGCGAGTCGTCTGGGCCAGCTGCAGACAACTCCATGATCAGTCCGTCCCGCGGATCGAATCGGTTCCCGCTGATGCTGCAGCATCCACCATTCCCGATGACGTCCGCGGGAACTACGGCGACTCCGCCAACTCCGGCCCCGCGGGGAAGTCGAGCACGTATTCCTCGCCCACGTCCCCCACAGCATCGGACGCGGCGGTGGTCACGACGATGCGGTGGTCGTCCAGAGATCGGATGCGCACCGTGCGCCCCTCGAACCAAAACCTGTTCATGAGGAACCGGAGGCCGCGGCGCTCCAGTGCCTCTTCCGCATCGGGCCACTCGGACACCGCCGGCAGGGGTCGGCCCAGTCGATCGATGGGGATCAGGTTCGGAGTCGCCGTCTGCATGTCGATCCACCCGATCACCTCGCCGTCCTCACGGGCGTGCGGGATCCAGTGATCGGGAACTGCCACGACGCTCAGCTCGCCGTGGCGTCCAGCGCCCGTGCCATGGACGCTGCCATCTGTTCGACCTGCTCGTCGGTCATGACGAACGCCGGCGAGAACTGGATCGCGCCGTTGCCGGCCGCTCGCGCGGAGACACCTTCGCGGCGCAGAGTCTTGACGAACGGCATCGCGTAGGACGGATCGGCGAACTGCACCGCGGCGACGACACCCATCCCACTGCGGACCTCGCTGACCAGGTCGTGCGAGGCCAGGGGCGAGAGATGCCGGTGCAGCGTGGCTTCGAGACGCGACGCGTGCGTCAGCAGGTCCTCGTTCTCGATGATGTCGAGGTTGGCCATGGCCGCGGCAGCGGCGCCGGCATGCCCGCCGTACGTGTAGCCGTGGCGCCACCAGGCGCCGCCCTCGTAGAACGGCTCGGCGACACGCGGGGCGACGAAGACCGCGCCCATCGGCACGTAGCCCGACGTCAGACCCTTTGCGGTGCACATCATGTCGGGCTCCAGACCCAGCTTCGACGACGCGAACCACGCTCCGCCGATACGACCGAATCCGGTCACCACCTCGTCGGCCACGAACAGGATGTCGTGGTCGCGGCAGATCTGACGCACCTCGTGCAGGTAGCCCTCGGGCGGCAGGTAGACCCCGCCGGCACCGATGATCGGCTCGGCGAAGAACGCGGCGATGGTGTCCGCGCCCTCCTTCTCGATCAGCTCGAGCAGCGCCTTGCCCTCGTCCCACGCGACCGTCCGCGCATCCGTCATCAGCTCGCCGTAGTTCTCACGGTTCAGCGGGAGCCCGGACAGTGCGGTGCCGGCGACGTGCATGCCGTGGTATGCCTTCTGGCGGCCGACGACGACGGTCTTGCCTGGCTTGCCCATCTGGTGCCAGTAACGCCGGGCCAGCTTGGCAGCGGTGTCGATGGAGTCGGAGCCGCCCGAGGTGAAGAAGATCTTGCTGTCCGCGACGGGCGCGATCGCTGCGAGGCGATCGGCGAGTTCCAGCGTCACGTCGGGAACGACGTCGCCGAACGTCGAGTAGTGCGCGAGCGTGGACAGCTGCCGCGCCACGGCGTCTGCGATGGCGGTGCGGCCGTGGCCCACGTTCGTGAACCACAGACCTGCGGTGCCGTCGAGGTACTCGGTGCCGGCCGTGTCCCAGATGCGCGCACCCTCACCTCGGGCGACGACGAATCGGCCGCCGGACTCGACGGTGTGCATGTCGGCGAAGCCGTGCCAGAACGCGGAGGACGTGTGCTGGGGAGTGGTCACGAGAGGTCAGCCTAGGCCACTCGCGGCGTGCTTCCGCGACCGGCGGGACGCCGCCAGCTCCCCCACTCTGTCGACCGCCAGGGCGATGAGCAGGAACGCCGCGACCAGGACGGCGAGCCCGATCGCGAGGGGGCCGTACCCCCGCTCCCGAGGGTCCAGGAACGGGTATGGATACCAGTCGACGACGGGGCCGCGGATCAGGCTGTAGACGCCGTAGACCACGGGGAACGCCAACCACACCAGCGGTGCGAACTCACTGTTCCGACGCCGTGGTGGGTCGAGAACCCAATCGAGAACGATGAGGACGGGCACGATGCGGTGCAGCACCGAGTTGGTCCACGCGTCCTGGATCTGCACGTCCACGTTCGACAGCAGCACCGCGTACACGATCCCGGTGATCACCATGTAGGTCGTGGCCGCCCCGCGGACCTTGTCGAAGGTCTCGGAACGGGGATCGACGACCCCGCCGACCAGGAAGACCACCACGGCCGACACGTTGCTCAGCACGGTGAAGTAGCTGAAGAAGTTGGCGAGCGAGAACCCGGCGACATCCGAGGACCGAACGGGTATCCAGATCAACGCGGCCAGTCCGAGCAGCGCGGCGACGACACGGAATACGCGTAGCGCGACCGGGGTGTCGACGCGATCGTCCGGCGAGGTCATGGAGCGATCTTCACACGAGCGCGGCCCGTGGCGCCGAGCAACGAAGCACTAGATCGCGACGCGATGCTCCCGGTCGCCCTGCCATGCGTCCACCGCCTCGGAGACCGGCAGTCCCAGTGCCGCACAGATCTGCAGCACGGTCCCGAAGCTAGGGCTCGCGATCCGCCCCACCTCGATCTTGCGGAGCGTCTCAGGTGAGATGCGGGCGTCGCGGGCGACGATCTCGGGGTCTCGTCCCGCTCGTGCGGCGCGCAGGACGGCGCCGAGGCGACGACCGGCCTCGACCTGCTCGGGACTCAGGGGAATACGGACCACAAGGTCAGCATAGCGGTATTCCTGTACCGGTCTGCTACCGTTCGTTGGTATTGAAATACCGACAGGAAGCGATGGACGGATGATCGAGCTCAAGGGCCCTGCCGAGATCGACAAGATGGCGGTGACCGGCGCGTTCGTTGCCGAGACACTGACGACGCTGTCGGAGCAGGCGCAGCCCGGCGTGAACCTGATGGATCTCGAACATCACTGCCGTGACCTCGTCGCCACCCGCGGCGCAGTGTCCTGCTACTGGGACTACGCCCCCGAGTTCGGCAGCGGACCGTTTCGCAACGTCATCTGCCTGTCGGTCAACGACCGTGTGCTGCACGGCCTTCCGTTCGATCACACGCTTGCGGCAGGTCACGTCCTCAGTCTGGACTTCGCGGTGTCCATCGACGGATGGGTCGCCGACTCGGCGCTCACCGTCGTCGTCGGCGACGACCCCGATCCCGCAGATGTCGAATTGATCGAGAGCACTCGGCGCGCCCTGGACGCCGGTATCGCCGCGGCAGTCGTCGGTGGCCGACTCGGCGACATCTCAGCGGCGATCGAGAGTGTCGCGCGGGAGACCGGAAAGCAGGTCAACACCGATTTCGGTGGTCACGGCCTGGGCCGGACGATGCACGAGGACCCGCACGTGGCCAACGCCGGTCGTGCGGGATCGGGATTGACACTCCGGGCCGGCATGACCCTCGCCTTGGAACCCTGGTGGTCCCGCGGGACGGCGAAGCTGGTCATGGACCCGGACGGATGGACCCTCCGGTCGGCCGACGGCTCCATGACCGCCCATTCCGAGCACACCATCGCGATCACGGACGACGGGCCACGCATCCTGACGCAGCGATGACGGATAAACTGGCGTGAGCCATGTCGACATCTGCTCCCCCGTCCTCCGGACACACCCGCCGCGACCTCACGGCCCGCCTGTCCGACCTCACCTTCCGTGACGCGCACAGGCTGCGCCGCCGGCTGGATCGCAGCCGCAAGCCCGCCGAACTCGAGTCGATCGCTGCCGACATCGGCCGGGCCGAAGCGACGATCGCGTCGCGTCGAGCCTCCGTTCCCACGATCACGTACCCCGAGGCACTGCCGGTGTCCGCCCGCAAGGACGACATCGCAGCCGCCATCGCGGAGAACCAGGTCGTCATCGTCGCGGGCGAGACCGGCTCGGGCAAGACGACACAGATTCCCAAGATCTGCCTCGAGCTCGGTCGCGGCGTCCAGGGTGTCATCGGACACACACAGCCCCGGCGGCTGGCGGCCCGAACGGTGGCGGAACGTATCGCCGACGAACTCGGGCAGGAGATCGGCGATGCCGTCGGTTACACGGTGCGCTTCACCGACCACTCCAGCGACAACACCCTCGTCAAGCTGATGACGGACGGCATCCTGCTCGCCGAGATCCAGCGGGACAGGCTGCTGCGTCGGTACGACACGATCATCATCGACGAGGCGCACGAGCGCAGCCTCAACATCGACTTCATCCTCGGTTACCTCGCGCGCCTCCTGCCGCAGCGTCCCGATCTGAAGGTCATCGTCACCTCGGCCACCATCGACCCCGGCCGCTTCGCGCACCACTTCGCGGTGAACGGCGTCGACGCGCCGATCGTCGAGGTCTCGGGCCGTACGTTCCCCGTCGAGGTCCGGTATCGGCCGCTCACGGTCGAGAACGGCGAGCAGACCATCGAACTCGACCCTGTCGACGCCACGTGCGACGCCGTCGAGGAACTGCTCACCGAACCCGAGGGCGACGTGCTGGTGTTCCTGTCGGGCGAACGGGAAATCCGCGACACCGCCGACGCACTGAAGGATCGCCGACTGCGCAACGTCGAGATCCTCCCGCTCTACGCCCGGCTGTCCGCAGCCGAGCAGCACCGCGTCTTCACCGGCCACACCGGTCGACGAGTCGTGTTGTCCACCAACGTCGCCGAGACGTCACTCACCGTGCCGGGTATCCGCTACGTCGTCGACCCGGGGACGGCACGCATCTCGCGGTACTCGCTGCGTACCAAGGTGCAGCGTCTGCCGATCGAACCGATCTCGCAGGCCTCGGCCCGTCAGCGCGCCGGCCGATGCGGTCGCGTCGCGGACGGCATCTGCATCCGGCTGTACTCGGAGGAGGACTTCGACGCCCGCCCCGAGTACACCGACCCAGAGATCCTGCGCACGAATCTCGCATCCGTCATCCTGCAGATGGCCTCGCTGGGTCTCGGGCGTATCGACGCATTCCCGTTCGTCGAGGCACCCGACCCGCGCAGCATCCGTGACGGCCTGGGACTGCTCGACGAGCTCGGAGCGCTCGAGTCGCAGGGCGAGGACGGGCCTGTGCTCACCCCGCTCGGCAAGGAACTCGCCGGACTGCCGGTCGATCCACGCATGGCGCGCATGCTCGTGGAGGCCAATCGCAACGGATGCCTGCGGGAAGTTCTCGTCATCGTCTCGGCGCTCTCGATCCAGGACGTGCGCGAGCGGCCCGCCGAGCACCAGCAGGCCGCCGACGAGATGCACAAGCGCTTCGTCGTGGAAGGTTCGGACTTTCTCGCACTCTGGCAACTGTGGACGTATCTGGGAGACCAGCGACGAGAGCTGTCCTCCAACCAGTTCCGACGCATGTGCCGATCGGAGTTCCTGCACTATCTGCGCATTCGCGAATGGCAGGACCTGCACGGACAGCTGCGCCAGATCACTCGCGGCCTGGGCTGGACCATGCCTGATGCGGGCGACTCCTCGGAGCCGAACCATGCCGTGATCCACCAGGCACTACTGCCGGGTCTGCTGTCGCACATCGGTCTTCGTGAGGGCGACAAGAAGGATTTCCTCGGAGCACGTGGGTCCACCTTCGCCGTCTTCCCCGGTTCGAGCCTGTTCCGTAAGCCCCCGCGCTGGATCATGGCGGCCGAGCTCGTGGAGACCAGCCGCCTGTGGGCCCGGATGGGTGCACGCATCGAACCCGAGTGGGCCGAGAAGCTGGCACCACACCTGATCAAACGCCAGTACTCGGAACCGCACTGGTCGACGAAGCGCGAAGTGGCGATGGCCTACGAGCGCGTCACGCTGTACGGGATTCCGCTCGCGGCTCGCCGCCCGGTCACGTTCAGCTCGATCGATCCCGAGATCTCGCGGGATCTGTTCATCCGCCACGCTCTCGTCCAGGGCGAGTGGCGTACGCACCACCGCTTCTTCCACGCGAACCAGGAGATGCGCAGCGACGCCGAGGAACTGGAGTCGCGCGCCCGCCGACGCGACATCGTCGTCGACGACGACACCCTCTTCGCCTTCTACGACGAGCGCGTACCCGCGACCGTGGTGTCGGCCCGTCACTTCGACCGGTGGTGGAAGAAGACGTCCCGCACGACGCCGGACCTGCTGGACTTCGACCGCGCCACCGTCGTCAACCCGGACGCGGCCGCTGTCGTCGAGGGCGACTACCCCGACGCCTGGCGTCAGGGCGAGGCGCAATTCCCCCTTACGTACCAGTTCGAGCCGGGTAAGGAGGACGACGGCGTCACCATCACCATTCCCATCGCCCTCCTCCCCCGCGTCGCCGACGTCGGATTCGACTGGCTCGTCCCGGGGATGCGCGTCGAATTGGTGACGGCCCTGATCAAGACTCTGCCAAAGGAATTGCGCCGCAACGTCGTCCCGGCACCCGACCATGCAGTGGCCGCCGTCGCGGCGATGCGTCCGAGGACGGAACCGCTGCTGGTAGCACTGTCACGCGAGCTCACCCGCATGGGCGCCGTGCCGATCGCACCGTCGGATTTCGACCCGTCCGCGCTGCCCCGCCACCTGAAGATGACGTTCGTGGTGGTCGATGATCGCGGCCGTCGACTGGACAAGGACACGTCCCTCTCCGCGTTGCGCACCCGACTCGGCGCCGCCGCGGCCGCTGCGGTCGGCGTCGCGGCCAAGGACTCGGAGAAGGGCCCGGTGACACGGTGGACGTCGGAGACCATCGGCACACTCGAGCCCACCGTCACCCGAACTGTCAACTCGCAGAAGGTGACCGGGTATCCCGCTCTGGTTCCGGAGAAGGGCGGGGTCGCCGTTCGTATCCTGGGCACCGCCGCCGAGCAGCGAGCAGCGATGCGCGAAGGCACTCGCCGCCTGCTGCTCGACGCCATTCCGTTGTCGACCAAGAATCTACTCACCGGGCGCTCCCCGGCACAACGACTCGCGCTGGGGCAGAATCCGCACGGGAGCATCGAGGCGTTCGTCGAGGACTGCCGCACCCTTGCGGCCGACGAGCTCATGATGAAGCACGGCGGACCGGTGTCCACGCCCGAGGCGTATGCGGCGCTGGAGAAGGCGGTTCGGGGCGAGCTCGCCGGCCGGACGGCCGCGGTGCTGCGCATGGCGGAACCGTCTCTCGGTGCCGCGACGAGGGTCCGCCTCGCGCTCGACGACGCGACGGGTGACGCCGCGGACGACGTGCGCCAGCAGCTGGACGGGCTGATCTTCCCCGGGTACGTCTTCGAGACCGGCGAAGCGCACCTGCCTCAACTTCCGCGCTACCTCGAGGCAGCCGAGCGCCGACTACGCGCGTTTCCGTCCAGCGCTCGCCGCGACGCGGCCGGGATGGACGTGCTGGACCGCGTGTACGCGGACTACGACGCCCTGCTCGGGTCGGTACCGGACTCGGTGGGACGCAGCGACGCCGTGCGGGAGATTGCCTGGATGATCGAGGAGCTGCGGGTGAATCTGTTCGCTCAGACCCTCGGGACGCTCTACCCGGTGAGCGAGAAGCGAGTGCGCAAGGCCATCGACGACGTCCGACGTGCGGTGCGGCGCTGACTCACCGCTGAGCTGCGGGCTCCGCGTCCTCGGCGGGGGCGGCATCGTGCTCGGCGCGGTGTCGACGAAGGTCTTCGATCTCGCGCTCGAAGTCGTCCGCACTGCTGAACGAGCGGTAGACGGACGCGAATCGGAGGTAGGCCACCTCGTCGAGATCGCGCAGTGGCCCGAGGATGGCGAGACCGACCTCGTTGCTGGGAATCTCGGCCGACCCGGAAGCCCGCACCGTGTCCTCGACCTGCTGGGCGAGGAGGACGAGCGCGTCGTTGTCGACCTGGCGGCCCTGGCAGGCTCGTCGGACTCCCTTGACCACCTTCTCGCGGCTGAACGGCTCACTGACGCCACTGCGCTTCACGACGGAGAGAACCGCTGTCTCCACCGTGGTGAACCGTCGACCGCATTCGGGGCAGGAACGACGCCGCCGGATCGCCTGGCCCTCTTCCGCTTCACGCGAATCGACGACGCGTGAGTCGGGGTGGCGGCAGAACGGGCAGTGCATCGGACAGAGACCCCTCGATGGCTCGGGCATTTCCCGAGCGCCACGGCAGCTCTCGGTGTGTCCAGCGTACCGGGACGGCCTACCGCGGCCCCGGGGGCGTGTCCGGCCGGTGTCAGCGTCCGGAGACGACGCCCATCTCCGCCTGCTGCGAGATGGACGGCTGCGCCGGAACGTCGGCGGAGCGCATGTTCGCCAGTCCCACCAGCCCTAGAGCGGACACCGCTGTGATCAGCGCCACAGCGACGGACGTCGCGAATCCGTGTCCCCGACGAGTGCGGTGTTCGACCTGAGAGACACCGTTCGAGCGGCGACGGTAGTCGACGGTGCCGGCGTCGGGGCGGCGGGAATCGCGCGGAGCGGGGCTCCGGCGAACCGTGGTGCGCTCGCGCACGTCGGTCATCGTCGACCCGGTCGCGCGGTCGGCCACGCCCCAGTAGGAGTCGTCGTCGCAGGTCCAGCGCGTACGGACAGAGGCGTGCGGGTCGATGGAACGTGCGGTGCCGACAGTCAGCAGGTCACTTCGAGTCATTGCAACCACTCCTCGTGGATAGCCGGTGGCCGTCCGCGTCGCCGATGCACCGAGGTGTTCGAACAACACATTCGCCCACGCGTTCGAATGAACGCATGTTCGATGTATAGCAGTCCGGTCCGACAAAGTGCATCGAACACGCGACACGCTTCGAACAGGTGTTTGATCCGAGTCCCGTTTCGGTTTAGGTTCGACACACGCACAACGGACGTGACACCAGCACCACCTGCCCCACGTCCACTGCTACCGATGGAGGTATCTCGATGAAGGACGACAGCTCATCCGGCACGGTCGGCGGGCGCACGTCAGCGGCCGGCTCGGCCACGACCGCCGACACCGAGTCCGGTCTCACTGAACGTCAGCGGCGAGTGCTCGAGGTGATCCGTGCGTCGGTCGTCGAGCGCGGCTATCCCCCGAGCATCCGGGAGATCGGTGACGCTGTCGGGTTGACGTCCACCTCGTCGGTCGCGCACCAACTGCGCACCCTCGAACGCAAGGGGTTCCTGCGCCGCGACCCCAACCGTCCCCGCGCCGTCGACGTGCGTCTGCCGGGCGAGAACGGGCGCCCCGAAGAGGTCTCAGTCGTGGCACAGGACGACCTCGTCGCCCCGGACACCACGAATCACCTCGACAGCGCGGACACACCGTCGTCGGACGACGATCGCCTTCCCGCGCCGACCTTCGTCCCCGTCCTGGGACGTATCGCCGCGGGCGGTCCGATCCTCGCGGAGCAGGCCGTGGAGGACGTGTTCCCGCTTCCGCGCGAGCTCGTCGGCACCGGCTCGCTGTTCCTTCTCCGCGTCGTCGGTGAGTCGATGATCGACGCCGCCATCTGCGACGGTGACTGGGTGGTCGTGCGTCAGCAGAACGTGGCCGAGAACGGGGACATCGTCGCCGCCATGATCGACGGCGAAGCGACCGTCAAGACGTTCAGGCGGACTGGCGGGGACGTCTGGCTGCTCCCCCACAACGACCTGTTCGAGCCCATTCCCGGGAACGACGCCGTGGTGCTGGGCAAAGTCGTCACGGTGATGCGCAAGCTCTGATCCACGACAGACGAAAGCCGGCGCTGGAAATCCAGCGCCGGCGTCGTCGTGTTCGGTCTGGTTACAGATCCAACCCGCGACCGATGATCTCCTTCATGATCTCCGTCGTACCGCCGTAGATGGTCTGCACACGAGAGTCCATGTACGCCTTGGCGATCGGGTACTCCTTCATGTAGCCGTAGCCACCGTGCAGCTGCAGGCACCGGTCGATGAGCTTGACCTGGTTCTCGGTGGTCCACCACTTGGCCATGGCGGCTTCCTGCACCGACAGCTCGTTCGCGTTGAGCTGCTCGATGTACTTGTCCACCATGATGCGGACGGCGGTCGTCTCGGTCGCGCACTCGGCGAGCACGAAGCGCGTGTTCTGGAACTTGCCGATCGGCTTCCCGAACGCCTTGCGGTCCTTGCAGTACTGGATCGTCATCGCCAGCGCCGATTCCATCGCGGCAGCCGCGACGACGGCGATCGACAGACGCTCCTGCGGGAGGTTCTGCATCAGGTAGATGAACCCCATGCCCTCCTCGCCGAGCATGTTGGCGGCGGGGATGCGGACGTCGGTGAAGCTGAGCTCCGCGGTGTCCTGCGCCTTCATACCGATCTTGTCGAGGTTGCGGCCGCGCTCGAAGCCCGGCATGTCGCGCTCGACGACGAACAGGCTGAAACCCTGCGCGCCCTTCTCCGGATCGGTGCAGGCCACGACGATGATGATGTCGGCGTTGATGCCGTTGGTGATGAACGTCTTGGAGCCGTTGAGCACCCAGTCGTCACCGTCCCGAACAGCCTTGGTCTTGATGCCCTGCAGGTCACTGCCCGTGCCCGGCTCGGTCATCGCGATCGCGGTGATCAGCTCGCCGGAGCAGAACCCGGGCAGCCAGCGCTGCTTCTGCTCGTCGTTCGTCAGCTCGATCAGGTACGGAGCGACGACGTCGTTGTGCAGCGTGAACCCGATGCCGCTGTAGCCGCCCGCCGTGGTCTCCTCGGTGACGATGGCGTTGTAGCGGAAGTCCTTGACTCCGCCGCCGCCGAACTCCTCCGGCACTGCCATGCCCAGGAAGCCCTGCTTGCCGGCCTCGACCCAGACACCTCTGTCGACGATGTTCTGCGTCTCCCACTCCGCGTGATGCGGCGCGACGTGCTGCTCGAGAAACTTCTTGTACGAGCTGCGGAACAGGTCGTGCTCGGGCTCGAACAACGTGCGCTTCATGGTTCTCCTCGTCAGGCGTACGGCGGATCTCATTCGAGAGTAGAACCGGAGTGCACGCTGGGTCGATGACCAGTGCGAGCACGTTCGGTGACTGCGGTGCCGTCGCCGGGCAGAGTTCGGTGCGGTGAGCCGCGGTATCCGCGGCTCAGCGCACCCAGCCGCCTCAGAGCCCGAGCACCCACCGGTGTCCGACTCGCTCGGCGACCACACTGCCGCTGGTCGCCGACGCGAGGACACCGTCGAGCCGGTCGCCGTCACCGATCACCCGGAGCCGCACGTCGGATCCGTAGGCGACGTCGTCGACGGCGAATCCGTGCACTCGCAGGACGCCCTCCACTCGACCGGCATCAGCGTGGGACAAGGCCATCTCCAGGACGTCTACTCGCGCGAGCTCGCCGACCTCCGCGCGGTCGAGCGCCGCACTCACCGCACCCGAGTAGGCGCGCACCAGACCACCGGCGCCGAGCTTGACGCCCCCGAACCACCGACTGACGACGGCCACCACGTCGACCAGGTCGCGGCCGGTCAGCACTCCGAGCATCGGAACGCCCGCCGTGCCACCGGGTTCACCGTCGTCCGATGCGCGCTGACGACGGTGCTCCTGATCTGCGCCGACGACGAATGCCCAGCAGTGGTGGCCCGCATCGGGGAACTCTGCGGTCACCGCGGCGACCACGTCGAGCGCCGCGGACTCGGTGTGGACGGTGACCACGCGGGCGAGGAACCGGCTCCGCTCGATCACCGTTTCCGCATCGACGGGTCGGGACGAGACGAGGGTGTGCGGCACGGAACCAGCCTAGATCCGGTGCAGAAACCGTCGGTGAGCGACGGAATCTGCACCGGATCGCGCGACGCGGCGATTGTGCCGAGCCTGCAGGACGAGAGTCGGCAGGACCCAGACGACGAGCGCCGCGGTGACCCACCAGTACCAACCCGGAACGGAGTTCAGCGCCAAGGCCCCGACGAACAGAGCAGACCCACTGCAACCGTGAAGCAGGTCGACGTCACGGCGACGCACCGCCGGTCCGCGCAACCATGAGATGCGCTGGTCGCCGCTCTCGCGCACCGTCCGCCTCGTCGACGCAACGGCGAGCACGACGGCAACGATCAGGGCAACAGCCGCAACGGTCACACGAGCAGCAGTGTTCGGCAGAGCGAGCGTCGAGACGGCCGCTACAGCCGAGACCGCTATGAGCGCCGGCATCTTCCACGCCGGCGTCGACGGCCACTCGTCGGGCGCGAGGCGCACGGGTCGCATCGGGTCGAGGGGTGCTTGGCTCACCACCTCAGCGTGGCACAGACCGCTCAGTCTCGTCGCCGCTCCGACAGCGCGCGCAGCACCGGGTACGCGACCAGGATGCCGACCGAGCCCCACACGATGCCGCCGAGTTCGACGGATCCGATGGTCAGAGTCAGGTCACCGACACCGGCGACGAGGGCGGCCGCCGCGACCATGAGGTTGAGCGGCTTGGTGAAGTCGATCTCCGCTTCCTGCCAGATCCGCACGCCGAGAAGGCCGATGAGACCGTAGAGCACCAGAGTCGCGCCGCCGATGACACCGTTCGGGACCGTGAAGATCAGAGCGCCGAACTTCGGGGAGAACGAGAGCACCAGCGCCGTCGCAGCGGCGACCCAGTAGGCAGCGGTGGAGTACACGCGGGTGGCGGCCATGACGCCGATGTTCTCCGCGTACGTCGTGGTGCCCGAACCACCACCGGCACCGGCGAGGACGGTCGCCGCGCCGTCCGCCATGAGGGCGTCACCGGCGACGTCGTCGAGAGACCGACCCGTCATCGCCGCGACCGCCTTCACGTGACCGACGTTCTCGGCGACGAGCACCACGACGACGGGCAGTGCGACGAGCACGACGGAGAGCTGGAACGAGGGGCCCGTGAACTCGGGCAGTCCGATCCACGACGCGCTGCCGAGTGCGTCGACGCGTGCGGGATCGAGAGCACCGGTGACGGCTGCGAACACCCAACCGACGACGACGCCGACGAGGATGCCGAGGCGACCGATCAGCCCGGGTACCGCGACGGTGACCAGCAGGACCGCCACCAGGGTCACGGTGGCGACCAGCGGCTGAGCCTCGTACGAGGTCGCGGCGGTGGACGCGAGGTTCAGGCCGATGAGCGCCACGATCGCGCCGGTCACCAGCGGCGGCATGACGGCGTCGAGAACGCGGCTCCCCGCCAGCCGGACGAGCAGACCGACCAGGAAGAGCACCACGCCCACCACGAGCACCGCGCCGAGCTGCGCAGCGGGACCGTCGCCCGCCGTCGCCGCCAAGGGTGCGATGAAGGCGAAGGACGAGCCCAGGTAGCTCGGGATCCGGCCGCGCGTGGCGAGCAGGAAGATCGCAGTACCCAAACCGGAGAAGAACAGCGTCGTCGTGACCGGGAACCCGGTGATGGTGGGAACCAGCAGCGTGGCGCCGAACATCGCGACGACGTGCTGCATCCCGATGCCCACCGTGCGCGGCCACGAGAGCCGTTCGTCGGGAGCGACTACCGCGTCCGGGGCCACGGTGCGACCGTCGCCGTGCACGGACCAGCGAGGGAAGAACTGCCTGGATCGAGTTGTCGTCACGGCGGAAATGATGTCACGAGCTCGTCACCCGAGCAGGCCGGCGGCCACCTCGCGTGCTTCGGCAGGGCTGGAGGTGGACAGCACGGCCTCGGCCGCCGCCATGCACTGCTCGAGCGTGACGGTGCCGAGCTTCGCGCCGACACCGGCCACCGCGGCCGACGCGGCCGAGAGGGATGTGACGCCGAAGCCGACGAGGACACAGGCCAACAACGGATCCGCGGCGGCCTCACCGCAGACACCGACCGGCTTGTTCACGGCCGCGCCGGCCTTCGCCGCGTGGGCGACGAGCGTCAGCACGGCGGGCTGCCACGGATCGGTCAGTGCGGCGAGATCGGCGGACATCCGGTCGGCCGCCATCGTGTACTGCGCCAGGTCGTTGGTTCCGATGGACAGGAAGTCGACGTGATCGAGGATCCGGTCCGCGAGCAACGCCGCGGCGGGCACCTCGATCATGACGCCGGGGGTGAGCCCGCGTTCCCGCACGTCGGCGGCGAAGGCCTGCGCCTCGGCAGACGTGGCGATCATCGGGGCCATCACCCACGGGGAGGAATCGGTCGAGGCCGCTGCGGCCGCGATGGCGTCGAGCTGGCGATGCAGGATGCCGCGATTGCCCTCGGCGATACGGATGCCGCGCACACCGAGGGCCGGATTGGCCTCGTCGGCGTGGTTCGCGAAGCGCAGCGGCTTGTCCGAGCCGGCGTCGAGCGTGCGGACGACCACCTTGGTGCCCTCGAATGCGGTGAGCACCTCGGCGTAGATCGAGGCCTGCTCGTCGACGGTGGGCTCGACGTCACGGTCGAGGAAGCTGAGTTCGGTGCGGAAGAGTCCGACGCCGTCGGCCGCGGTCGACCGGGCCGCGCGAGCGCCGGCGCCGTCCTGCACGTTCGCGAGGATGTCGACACGGTGACCGTCGGACGTCCGGCCCGGTCCGCTCCAGTCGGCGACCTCGGCGAGGTGGGTGGCCGATTCCTCGACCGCGGAGCGTGCCGTGGACGGATCGGGCTCGATCTCGATACGGCCGGTGGCGCCGTCCACCATGACCAGCGTCCCGGCGGCGACGTCGTCGAGACCCGTCGCCGCGACGATGCACGGGATACCGAGCTGACGGGCGATGATCGCGGTGTGGCTGGTGGGTCCACCGAGTGACGTCGCGAGGCCGACGACCAGCGTGGCGTCGAGTCCCGCGGTGTCGGCGGGTGCGAGGTCTTCCGCCAGGAGAACCGACGGCTCCGACGGGGTGGGCACGCCGGGCTCCGGGAGATCGGACAGCTCGGCGATCACGCGGTCGCAGATGTCCATGAGGTCGGTGATGCGCTCGGCCATGCGTCCGCCGAGCTTGGCGAACATGGCGACGAACTGATCCGTCGCGGTGACCGCGGCGAATGCCGCGTCGGAACCCTTGCCGATGGCCTTGACGCCGGCGCCGATCCACCCGCGGTCCTCGGCCATCGCGGCGTTGGCGGCGAGCACCTCGGACGCGGAGCCGGTTGCCAGTGCGGCGCGGGCCTGCAGACGTCGACCGACCTCGGCCGCTGCGGCGCGGAATCGCTCCTTCTCGGCGTCACGCGCGTCCTCGGCGATCTCGACAGCCGTGTCGGGGCGCGAAGGGCGCGGCGCCGGGCGGATCGCGGGGCCGTAGCCGACGCCGGGCACCACCGGCGTGCCCTGCACCGCGTGGGCCGTCGGCTGTGCCTCGTTCGCGGTGAGCGATCCCGTCATCTGCTTCCTCCTGCTGCGCGGTGGTACGGGGGCATCTCGCCGACCCGCTGTGCATCGCGTCTCCCGCGATGGCTCTTGTGACTCAGATTACTCGAACCTCTTGACATGTCAACAGAGACGGGCGTAAAACAACATAAACCAACAGTGAAACAACGGATCGGACGGAGGGGCGGTGAACACGATGTACGCGGAAGAGCGGCAGAACGCCATCGCCGGCCTCATCGGACAGCGCGGTCGCGTCTCCGTCGCCGACCTGGCCGACACGTTCGGTGTCACCACCGAGACCGTGCGCCGTGACCTGGCCTCGCTCGACCGCATGGGCGTCGTGCGCCGCGTGCACGGCGGCGCAGTTCCCGCCACGTCGGTCACCGCGGTGGAGCCCGGCATGGCCGAGCGCGAACACACCCGCGCGAAGGAGAAGGACCGCATCGCCGCGGCCGCCCTCGCCTACCTGCCGGCACCCGGCGGGTCCATCGCGCTCGATGCCGGCACCACCACCGGACGCCTCGCCGCGCTGATCCCCGTCGAGTCGGATCTGACGGTGGTGACCAACTCGCTTCCCATCGCGACCCGGCTCGCCGCAGTGTCCTCGCTGGACCTGCACCTGCTCGGTGGTCGGGTCCGCGGTGTCACTCAGGCCACCGTCGGCGAGGACACACTCCGCGTCCTGGGAACCGTTCGCGTCGACGTCGCCTTCATGGGCACCAACGCGATCAGCGTCACGCACGGCCTCTCCACCCCCGACACCGACGAGGCCGCCGTCAAGCGCGCGATGGTCGGGTCCGCGGATCGTGTCGTCGTCGTCACCGACTCGGCCAAGATCGGGCTCCAGTTCTTCATGTCCTTCGCCGCACTGGACTGTGTGGACGTCCTCGTCACCGACGACGGCATCACCGACACCGACTGCACCCGTCTGCAGCAACACGGATTGGAGGTGGTGGTCGCATGATCCTCACCCTGACGGCCAACCCCAGCATGGATCGCACGGTCTCCCTCGACGTGCCGTTGGTGCGCGGATCGGTGCATCGCAGCGCACTGACCACGACGGAACCCGGCGGCAAAGGCGTCAACGTCGCACGCGTCGTCACCTCCGCCGGACGGACCGCCACCGCGGTGCTCCCGTGCAGCGGTTCCGATCCGCTGCTCAGCGCTCTCGGCACCCTCGGAGTCCGGTACCACGCCGTACCCACGTCGGGTGTCGCGCGCACGAACCTGACCATCAGCGAGTCCGACGGGACGACGACCAAGATCAACGAGCCCGGCGCCGGACTCGCGCCCGAGACGGTCGACGCACTGATGGCGTCGGTCCTGGAACTCGCGCAGCGCGCCGACTGGGTCGTCCTGTCCGGATCGATCCCGCCCGGAGTCGACGCCACCTGGTACGGCCGCCTCGTCGCCGCACTGCACGAGGTGTCGGCGAAGGTTGCAGTGGACACCTCCGACGATCCGCTCTCCGCGCTCGCCGCGGGATTCCCCGCCACGGCACCGGACCTGATCAAACCGAACGCGGAGGAGCTCGCACACCTCACGGGACGCGACGGCGCGGCACTCGAAGCCAGTGCCGCACAGGGTGATCCGTACCCGACCGTCGACGCCGCACGCGTGCTCGTCGATCGCGGGGTGGCCGCCGTCCTGGCGACACTCGGCGGTTCCGGCGCCGTGTTGGTGACCGCGACCGGGTCCTGGTTCGCCACCCCTCCCCCGATCACCCCGCGAAGCACCGTCGGCGCGGGCGACTCGTCGTTGGCCGGATACATCCTGGCCGATCTCGACGGCGAGGACGGTGCCGGTCGACTCGCTCGGGCCGTCGCCTACGGATCCGCAGCCGCGGCCCTACCCGGGACCCGGTTGCCGACGCCGTCCGACGTCGACGTCACCGCCGTTCCCGTCCACACCCTCGACTCGTCACCCGCCGTACCCCAGTCCTGATCCCCCGTCCTGATCTCTCAGCTCCACTCCACTCCCAGAGGAAACGACATGTCCAGTCCCACCACGGCTTCCGATGCGAAGCCCGGCATCATCGCCGAGGACCTCATCCTGCTCGACGCCGATCTCGGCTCGACGAAGGACGACGTCATCGCCCGCCTCGCTCGCGTCCTCACCGACGCGGGGCGCGCCTCGGACGCCGACGCCCTGCGCGATGCCGCGATGGCTCGTGAGGCGCAGTCGGCCACCGGCCTGCCCGGCGGCATCGCGATCCCGCACTGCCGGTCCGCGGCCGTCACCACGGCATCGCTGGGCTTCGCCCGACTGAACCCGAAGGTGGAGTTCGGCGCACCCGACGGCGACGCGGACCTCGTCTTCCTCATCGCCGCACCGGACGGCGCGGGCGCCGAGCACATGAAGCTGCTGTCCTCGTTGGCACGCGCACTGGTCAAGCCGGCGTTCGTGACGTCGTTGCGCGAGGCCGCCACCCCCGCCGACGTCGTCGCACTGGTCGAGGGCGTCCTCGCCCCGAAAGCTCCGAAGGCCGCCGCCCCCGTCACGACCACGAAGACCGCGCCTCCCGCTCCGACCGCCACGGCGGACGCTGCCAAGCACATCGTCGCGATCACCGCATGCCCCACCGGCATCGCCCACACCTACATGGCTGCCGACTCCCTCAAGGACGCCGGCGATCGTGCGGGCGTCACCGTGCACGTCGAGACCCAGGGCTCGAGCGGCTCCACCGCGCTCGACCCGGCACTCATCGCCTCGGCCGAGGCCGTCATCTTCGCCACCGACGTGGGCGTCAAGGGCCGCGAGCGCTTCGCGGGCAAGCCCGTCATCGAGTCCGGCGTCAAGCGCGCGATCAACGAGCCCGACAAGATGGTCGCCGAAGCCCTGCGCGCCGGCGGTGACCCGAGCGCCGCACGCGTCTCCGGCACCGCACCGGGAGCGTCCGCTGCCGCCGCTGCCGGTGGACTCGGTTGGGGCACCCGGTTGCGCCAGATCCTCCTGACCGGTGTCAGCTACATGATCCCGTTCGTCGCGGCCGGTGGACTCCTCATCGCCCTCGGCTTCCTTCTCGGTGGTTACGAGATCAAGGGTGTCGCCGAGGACATCATGACCAACAACAGCCTCACCAACCTTCCCGACGGAGGGCTCCGCATCTTCATCGGCGCGGTGCTGTTCCAGCTCGGCGGCCTGGCCTTCGGCTTCCTCGTCCCGGCCCTGTCCGGCTACATCGCCTTCGCCATCGCGGACCGTCCCGGTATCGCCCCCGGCTTCACTGCCGGTGCGGTGGCCCTGTTCGTCGGCGCCGGCTTCATCGGTGGCCTGGTCGGTGGCCTCATCGCCGGCTTCGTCGCACTGTGGATCAGCCGAATCGCCGTTCCGCCGTGGCTCCGTGGCCTGATGCCCGTCGTCATCATCCCGCTGGGTGCGACCCTCGTCGTCGGCGGTCTGATGTTCCTCGTGCTGGGTCGCCCGCTCGCCGCCATCACCACCGGCCTGACCAACTTCCTCAACGGTCTCTCCGGCTCGTCGGTCATCATTCTCGGCATCATCCTGGGCCTCATGATGTGCTTCGACCTCGGCGGACCGGTGAACAAGGCCGCCTACGCCTTCGCCACCGCCGGCCTGAGCGTCGACAACGAGGCATCGCTGCGCATCATGGCCGCCGTCATGGCTGCCGGCATGGTTCCCCCGCTCGCCATGGCTCTCTCGTCGACTCTGCGTCCGAAGCTCTACAGCGAGGCCGAGCGCGAGAACGGCAAGGCTGCATGGCTTCTCGGAGCTGCGTTCATCTCCGAAGGTGCGATCCCGTTCGCCGCGACCGACCCGCTGCGCGTCATCCCCTCGATGATGGCCGGTGGCGCTGTGACCGGCGCTCTGATCATGTCCTTCGGGACGACGCTCAGCGCACCCCACGGCGGACTGCTGGTGTTCTTCGCGATGAACAACTTCTTCCTGTTCCTCCTGGCTCTGGCGATCGGCACCGTGGTCTCCGCGGCGCTCATCACCGCGGCCAAGCAGTTCGCCGGCAAGAAGCCTGCGGAGATCATCGACGAACCCGTCGCGGTCGCAGCCTGACACCCACGTCATCACCCCCACAGCTGGCAGTATCGACACCAGCACTCACCTGACGAAGAAGGAGATCACCACGATGCCCAGCACCACGGTCACGGTCGGATCCGCCATCGGCCTGCACGCCCGCCCCGCCGCCGTCATCGCCGAGGCGGTCGCCGACTCCGGCGTCGACGTCACCCTCGAGGTGGAGGGCGAGGAGGCCGTCGACGGCGGCTCCGCGCTCATGATCATGACGCTGGGGGCCACCAAGGGCACTGAGGTCACGATCACCAGTGACGATCAGGCCACGCTCGACAAGGTCGCCGCACTAGTCGCGTCGGATCTCGACGCCTGATCTTTCGCACAGATGACGACGGCCCCCACACACTGTGGGGGCCGTCGTCATCTGTGCTGCTGTGTCTACCGCGACCGGAACAGTCGACGCACGAAGAACAGCGTCAGCACCACGACCACACCGACGGACGCCGCGGCGGCGACCAACGGAACGAGGATGGACCCGGTGGGCTCAGCGGGTGCTTCGGAGTCCGCGGTCTCGGTGGCCTCCGGGCCGGCCGGGGTGGAGGCTGCCACGTCACGCAGGACGAGGACGGCGGGAAGAGCTGCGGCCGTGTCCACACCTTGCTCGGACCCGAGCAGCACCTCGTCGTCGGGGGTGAACGCGATCGACTCGCCCTGCGGCTGCGGCGGGAGCGCGACGACGCGGGCGGGAGCCGAATCGAAGGCCGCGGCCACGTCACCGTCCCGCACGGACCACAGATACAGATCGGTGTAGGTGCGCACGGCGGCCATCGATCCGTCCGCACTCACGCCGCCACCGGTGACCAGGCGACTGCCGTCGAGCAGCGGCGGGCCCCCGGGGGTGGTGGTCGCGGACGGCGCGAAGTCGGCCACGCGGCGCAGCGGAGTGGGACCGGGACTCGGGAGATCGGACACCGACGTGTCAGCCGTGTACACGCCACCGGTCCCGAGACCGTCCTTCGTGACGATCACGGGACGGCCGTCGGACCCGATGAGGAGTGCCTCGGCGTCGTGCGCACCGTCGGGATAGGTGAGCCGGTGCAGTTCACCGGCACCACCGGCCGCAGGATCCATCCGGGTGAGGGCCACGGCGTCGCGTCGACGGTCGTTGTCGCCGATGTCCGCGAGCCACAACGACCCCTCGAACGACGAAAGTTCCTCGACGTCGTACGGGTCCACCGGATTCGGAAGCCACTCCGCGACAGCACACTCGGAGTCGAGGCGCGCGACACGGTCGTCGGCGCCGCTGTCCCCGATCGCGTACACCGTCCCGTCGAGCACCGTCATGCCCGAGAGTTCGGACAGTCCCGGATCGGTCGGCACACAGTACGGCTCCGCATCCGGTGCCTCGGTCTGCGCCGCCGCGGGAGACGCTGCCACGAGCGCCATCACGGCAGCACCGAGCACCGGCGCGAACCGGCGGCTCACGCGCTGTGGGCGTATCGCGTGAGTATCGAGGCCAGCGCCGTCGGCACAGTCGCGTCGATGCGCGTACCGCCGCTCTCGTGACTGGTGCTCGAGATCCGTCCGTCCGCGTGGATGCGCGACACCAGGTCGCCACGGTCGTACGGCAGCAGGACGCTCACCGACACCTCGGGCGGGCGCACCAGCTCGCCCAGTCGTGTCCGCAGCTCCTCGATACCCTCGCTGGTCTTCGCGGACACGAAGACCGCACCCGGCAGCAGTCCGCGCAGCTGCGTGAGCGTGACGGGATCCGCAGCGTCGATCTTGTTGACCACGATCAGTTCCTCGGGAGCTGCGGCGTTCTGCTCGCGCACCACCGAGACGATGACCTCGCGCACTGCCTCGATCTGCCCGATGGGAAGCGGATCGGACCCGTCCACCACGTGCAGCAGCAGATCGGCGTCCGTCACCTCCTCGAGTGTGGAGCGGAACGCCTCGACCAACTGGGTCGGCAGGTGGCGGACGAAGCCGACGGTGTCGGTGAGCACGCACTCGCGGCCGTCCTCGAGCGTCGCCTTGCGCGTGGTCGGATCCAGGGTCGCGAACAGTGCGTTCTGTACCAGCACACCGGATCCGGTGAGCGAGTTGAGCAGCGACGACTTCCCCGCGTTGGTGTAGCCGACGATGGCGATGGACGGAACGTTGCCCTGCAGCCGGCGCTCACGCTTGGTGTCGCGGGCCTGCTTCATGCCCCGGATCTCGCGACGCAGCTTCGCCATGCGCTCGCGAATGCGTCGACGGTCGGTCTCGATCTTGGTCTCACCCGGACCACGCAGACCCACACCGCCGTTGCTGCCGGCGCGGCCACCCGCCTGACGCGACATGGACTCACCCCAGCCGCGCAGACGCGGGAGCATGTACTCCATCTGCGCCAGAGCGACCTGCGCCTTGCCCTCGCGGGAGGACGCGTGCTGAGCGAAGATGTCGAGGATCAGCGCGGTGCGGTCGATGACCTTCACCTTCACGATCTTCTCCAGGGCCGTCAGCTGCGCAGGCGTCAATTCACCGTCGCACACGACGGTGTCCGCGCCGGTCGCGATGACCACCTCGCGCAGTTCCTTCGCCTTGCCGGAGCCGATGTAGGTGGAGGCGTCGGGTCGGTCGCGCCGCTGCACGAGCCCCTCCAGCACCTCGGAACCCGCCGTCTCGGCCAGAGCCGCGAGTTCGGTCATGCTGGACTCCGCCTCCTCGGCGGAACCGCTGGTCCAGACACCGACGAGCACCACGCGCTCGAGCCGCAACTGGCGGTACTCGACCTCGGTGACATCGGTGAGCTCGGTGGAGAGCCCAGCCACACGGCGCAGTGCGCTGCGATCGTCGAGCTGCATGTCGCCGGTGGACCACTCGGCGTCCTGCTCGAACTCGTCGCTGTGGGAGGGACCTGTCGTGTCGGCCCTGTCGGCCGCTGCATTCGTTGTCGTCATACGAGACCCATGATCCACGAGAACGCCCTGACGTGCACTGTCATTTACGCAACCGTGTCGCGGGGAATACCCGCACTCCGGCCGTCACGCTTCCAGCCCCGCCCACCAGGCATCCGACAGCTCCCCCGACGCGACCAGCACGGACGGCCCCCGCATCGACGCGGAACCGTTCGACACGCGCACCGACACGACACCACCGGGAACGTGGACGGCCAGCTCACCGTCGCCGGTCCCGTCGAACCGCAGCGCGGCGACGGCGGCAGCGACGATGCCCGTGCCACACGATCGGGTCTCCCCGACGCCGCGCTCGTGGACGCGCATGCTCACCGCACCGTCCTTCGGGACCGTGACGAACTCGATGTTGACCCCGTGCGGGTACACCGCACTGTCGAAGGCGGGTTGCGCCGTGAGGTCGAGGTCGCCGAGGGTCTCCGCATCGAGATCGGCGGACACGCAGGCCAGGTGCGGATTGCCGACGTCGACGCCGATGCCCGTGAAGGACCTGCCGTCGACCTCTGTGTCGGAGGTCTCGAAGACCCGCGGGGTGCCCATCTCGACGGTGACCACGGCGTCGGTGTCGTCGTGCGAGTGCACGGTGACCGGTTTCCCGCCGGCGCGCGATCCGACGACGAACTCGTCCGAGTCCACGAGACCCGCCGCACGAACGTAGTGGGAGAACACCCGGACACCGTTGCCGCACATCTCCGCGATGGACCCGTCCGCATTGCGGTAGTCCATGAACCAGTCGGAGGCGGACACGCCCTCGGGCAGCGCGTCGAGCACACCGCGCTCGACGAGGGCACCGCTGCGGGCGACCCGCAGTACCCCGTCCGCGCCGAGCCCGGCGCGGCGATCGCACAGCGTCGCCACGCGGTGTGCGCTCAGATCGAGGAGTGCGTCCGGATCCGGCAGCACGACGAAATCGTTCTGCGTTCCGTGGCCCTTGGTGAACTGCATGGGATCAGTCTCCCACCGGCGCGGACGTCCGCGCGATCAGCCGTTGACGGGTGATCTCGTACAGCCCGACGGCGCCGGCGGACGGCGCTCCGAGGGAACTCGCCGCGCCGCCTATCGGGATGGACACGACGACGTCGCAGGCCTCCCGCCACGCGGCGCTCATGCCCCGGGTCTCGTTGCCCACCACCAGCACCGTTCCTCCGGTGAAATCGTGCTCGTGCGCTGCCACCGTGCCGGTCTCGTCGGTACCCACGATCGTCATGTCGGTGCCCTGCTGCCGAAGCCTGTCCACCATCGCGCGAACCTGCTCCGGACCGCCGACCTGCCCCACGGGGAGTGCGAACAGTGACCCGGTGGTCGCGCGGACGCACGCGGGATCGAACGGGTCCGCGGCATGACCGCTGACCAGCAGCCCGGACGCTCCGAAGGCGTCCGAGGACCGGATGAGGGTGCCGAGATTGCCCGGCGACGTCGGCCGATCGAACGCGACCACCACCGGCGTGTCGCCCGTCGGAGTCCACTGTCCGGGATCGAGGAGCCGGGACCGTGCGAGCAGCAGTACCTCCGGGGGTTGATCGACGCGTTCGCCGAGCTCCGCCATCAATTCCGGCGCGACACCCACGGCGGACACGCCCGCGGCCCGGCAGCGGTCCACGGTCGACGTGGCCCAGGACGACAGGGAGTCGCCCGTTCGGTAGAGCACGGACTCGAGAGACCACCCGTGCTCGACGGCCAGCGTCACCGGCCGCACTCCCTGCACGAGGAAGACCCCCGCCTTGGTGCGCTTGCCGCGGGTGACGAGGTAGGACTGCCACTGCTGGAACCGTGCGTTCCTCGACAGGACGAGCGCATCGCTCATCGGTGTTCTCCCCTCGTGCGCAGTGCGGCGTCCAGCAGGTCCGATGCGCCCCCGCGCAGCCAGTGCACGCGGGGATCGCGGCCGAACCAGGACCGTTGCCGGCGAACATAGCGGCGGGTACCGACGAAGGTCGCCTCTCGCGCCGCCGCCTCGTCGATCTCGCCGTCCAGCAGTTGCAGAACCTGCGCGTAGCCGATCGCTCTCGGGGCGGTGACCCCCTCGCGCAGGCCCTGTCCCACGAGGGTCTCGACCTCGGCGACGAGCCCCTCGGCGAACATCGCGTCGGTGCGTGCCGCGATGCGCGCGTCCAGCTCGTCGGTGTCACGGTCGATGCCGAGGATGACGGTGTCCCAGCGCGGCTCGCCGATGGTGGGCGCCGATGCGGCGAACGGCTTCCCGGTGAGGCGTCCCACCTCGAGCGCGCGGACGATGCGTCGGCCGTCGGTCGGCAGGATCGATGTCGCGGCCGCCGGATCGGACTCCGCGAGTGCGCGGTGCAGCGCCGCGACCCCCTCGGCGGCGAGCCGGGCCTCGAGTTCGGCCCGCACCGCGGCATCCGTGGCCGGGAACTGCCAGCGGTCCAGCAGAGCCTGGACGTACATCATCGATCCGCCGACGACGACGGGCACGACGGACTGCTCGAGCAGCTCCTCGATCTCTCGCACCGCGGCGTCCTGGTACGCCGCCACCGTTGCCGTCTCCGTGACGTCCAGGACGTCGAGTCGGTGGTGCGGGATGCCGCGGCGCTCCGCCACGGGCGTCTTCGCCGTGCCGATGTCCATGCCGCGGTACTGCTGCATCGCGTCGATGTTCACGATGTGCCCGCCGAGGTGCTCGGCGAGATCGAGCGCGAGGGCCGACTTGCCCGTGGCCGTGGGTCCGATCACCGCGACCGGGGTAGGTCGCGTCACAGCGACCACGAGGCGACGTGGTACCCGACTCCGTAGGGGGCACCGCGAAAGAGACTGTGCGGCACCACTCGTACGGGTCCCACCAGCGCGGCCGCGACCTGCCATGCCACCCGCCCGTCCACGCCGAGGGCATCGCACAGCGCAGAATCCAGGGACGCCAGCGCATCGAGGTCGGCCCTGCCGAGCGCGTCGTCGATCGCGTGCTGCACCGCTTCGGCGCGCTCGTCGAATGCGCCGGGCGCCTTGTCGGTCAGGGTCGTCGCTCCGTCACCGACGACGAGCAGCCCCACCGGGCCGGGCACGGCGTCGACGCGGGCGCGCAGGTCGAGCGCCAGCGCCGCCACGTCCTGGACACTCGCGTTCCGGGCGACGAGCTGTACGGGGACCGACCACTGCGGAACAGCCTGCCCGCGGAGCAGCCCGACGGTCAGCGCGGCCAACTCCATCTCGCGATCGACGGGCCCCTGATCCGGGGTGAGACCGACCACGACATCGGCCCCGAAACCGGCGTACGTACCCGCGGCGTCGCCGTCGATCCAGGTCGTGGTCGCACCGACCCCGATCCCGATCCAGCCGTGACAGGTCTGCCCCAGGTCGTCGCACACCTCGCGCACGGCTGCACGCAGATCGTCCAGTTCGCCTGTGGCGGAACCGGCGAGCTCCGCGAGCAACAACGGAGGCGACGGGACGAAGGCGAGGGCGGACAGCACGGATGCCACGGTAGTCGACCGTCCGAGGGCGTCCCTTTTCCGCGCGTCCCTCGGGGTTTGCATGGTCGCCGACGCGCGGAGGGGGTTGAATGGGCCCAGAACCACCGAGCAGAGAACCACGTAGCGCCAGGCAGCCGTGACGCGCGGCAGAGACGGAGAGAACCATGACCGAGCACGAGACGACCGAGAACGCCCCCGCCGAGTCGCAGGCGAGCACCACGCCTCCCCGGCCCGGGCCCCGACCGGGTCCTCGACCCGGCGGCGCACCGCGCCCGGCGCCGACCCGGCCCAGTGCCCCGGCCGATCCGTCCGCACCGCCGTCGTCGACGTCCGCAGGCGACGGGGAGTCACACCCGACGCCTCATCCGGCTGCCCACCACGTACCGACGACCCCCGCTGTCGTCCCGGTCGTCACCGATCCGTCCCGCTGGGGCCGGGTCGACGAGGACGGTTCAGCGTGGGTCCGTACCACCGACGGAGAGCGGCAGGTCGGTTCCTGGCAAGCCGGTGACGCGGCCGAGGGCCTCGCACACTTCGGGCGCCGCTACGACGATCTCGCCACCGAGGTCGCACTGCTCGAGGCGCGACTCGCCTCCGGCGCCGGTGACGCCAAGAAGACGAAGACCGCCGCCGTCACGCTCGCCGAGACCCTGCCCACCGCTGCTGTGATCGGCGACGTCGACGCGCTGGCGACCCGCCTGCAGGCCGTGATCGAACACTCCGACGAGGTCGCCGCCGAGCATCGCAAGCGCAAGGACTCCGAGCGGACCGAATCGACCGCTCGCAAGGAGGCGCTGGCCGTCGAGGCCGAGACCATCGGCAGCGAGTCCACGCAGTGGAAGGCCGCGGGTGACCGTCTGCGCGTCATTCTCGAGGAGTGGAAGACCATCCGCGGCGTCGACCGCAAGGTGGACGACGCACTGTGGAAGCGCTACTCCAAGGCACGGGAAGCGTTCAACCGTCGCCGCGGCGCGCACTTCGCCGATCTCGACCGCGAACGCGGCGCCGCCAAGGTGCGCAAGGAAGAACTGGTCGCCAAGGCCGAGGAACTGTCGTCGTCCACCGACTGGGTGGGCACCGCGCAGGTGTTCCGCGATCTTCTGACCGAGTGGAAGGCCGCCGGCCGGGCTCCCCGCGACGCCGACGACTCGCTGTGGCAGAAGTTCAAGGGCGCCCAGGACGTGTTCTTCGAGGCACGCAACGCGGCGCAGTCCGAGCAGAACGCGGAATTCGAGCAGAACGCCGAGGCGAAGGAACGACTGCTGGCCGAGTCCGGTCACATCGACCCGTCCAAGGACATCGACGCCGCCAAGGCGGCTCTGCGGACACTGCAGGACAAGTGGGACGCCATCGGCAAGGTCCCGCGAGAGAAGATGCACGATCTCGAGGGCAAGCTCCGCGCGATCGAGAAGCGGGTCCGCGACGCCGCCGACTCCGAGTGGCGACGCACCGACCCCGAGGCGATGGCGCGCGCGGCTCAGTTCCGCGAGCGGGTCGCGCAGTTCGAGGAGCAGGCCCAGAAGGCCGAGGCCGCGGGCAAGGCCAAGGACGCCGAGAAGGCCCGTGCGCAAGCACAACAGTGGCGCGAGTGGGCCGACGCCGCCGACAGCGCCCTCGGCGGTCTCTAGGTCTCCAGGTCTGGGGGATCAGCTGTCGCGGCGCCGGGACGTGTCCAGCACGTTCTCGCGCCGCGCCTCGTCCATCACTGCCGCGTCCCGGCGGGCGGCGGCAGCCGCCCACTGAGCGTTGGAGCGGTTCCACACCACCTTGAACCAGTGGAACGCCAGCACGACCACGAGCAACCAGCCGAGGACGAGGCCCAGCCCGGGGCCGGCCCCGGTGAGGCCGACCGGAACGGTCTGACGCGACCAGATGGCCAGGATGCCCAGCACCGTCGCCACCCCGGACCCGTAGAGCGCGACCCAGGCCAGCGCCCAGCGTTGAGTGACCAGGGCGAGGGCCGAGAAGCCGACGGCGAACACGAGGGTCAGCCACACGAAGATGCGTGAGGGCAGTGCCACCGACTCCGCCACCGCGTCCTCGTCGTGCACCAGCACGTCCCACGCGTTGGCCGAACCTGTGTGCGGCAGCGCGAAGCTCAGCAACAGCAACAACACGACCACTGCCACGACGACGGCGCGGACCCCCGGGTCGATACGACCCGAGATCCGCTTCTCGGCGGCCGCCGGATCGGATCCTGTCGTCGGCTCGGTACTCACAGTGCACATCCCATCGTCGTGACCGGCTCGGGCGCCGGGGCGCCGACGGACGGCAACCCCAACCCGACACCGACCGGTGCGGTCCGGGGCATCGTGCCCCGCTCGTGGCGGTCGCCGGCCGTGGTGCGCCGGTGCGAGCGCACCGGGACGTCGGCGACCAGGTGGTACGGCTTCGCGTCGGTCACCGTGGTGACGACGACGTCGCCGGGCCGGACGGCGCGGTCGATGGCGCCCGTCGGGGTGAAGTGCACGAGTCGCCCGTCACGGGTGCGTCCACTCATCCGCTCGGTGACGGCATTCTTGCGTCCGGCGCCGTCGGCGACGAGCAACTCCACCTCGGCGCCGACGACGCGGCGGTTCTCCTCGTGGGAGATCTCCTCCTGCAGAGCGGCGAGCCGTTCGTACCGCTCCTGCACCACGGCCTTGGGTACCTGGTCCGCCATGTCGGCGGCCGGCGTTCCCGGTCGCTTGGAGTACTGGAACGTGTAGGCGCTGCTGAAGCGAGCGCGACGGACGACGTCGAGGGTCTCCTGGAAGTCCTCCTCGGTCTCCCCGGGGAAGCCCACGATGATGTCCGTCGTCAGCGACGCGTGCGGGATGGCCGCCCGCACCCGGTCGATGATGCCGAGGAACTTCTCCTTGCGGTACGAGCGGCGCATGGCACGCAGTACGCGGTCCGATCCGGACTGCAGAGGCATGTGCAGCGTCGGGCACACGTTGGGCGTCGACGCCATCGCCTCGATGACGTCGTCGGTGAACTCGGCGGGATGCGGCGAGGTGAACCGGACGCGCTCGAGCCCGTCGATCTCCCCGCACGCACGCAGCAGCGACGCGAACGCACCCCGGTCACGCGGCTGGTCGGGATCCGCGAACGAGGCGCCGTACGCGTTGACGTTCTGTCCGAGCAGCGTCACCTCGAGCACGCCCTCGTCGACGAGGGCCTGCACCTCGGCGAGGATGTCACCCGGCCTGCGGTCGACCTCCTTGCCGCGCAGTGCGGGCACGATGCAGAAGGTGCAGGTGTTGTTGCACCCCACCGATATGGACACCCACCCGGAGTAGGCGGAGTCACGCTTGGCCGGGAGGGTCGACGGGAACGCGTCCAGCGACTCGAGGATCTCGACCTCGGCGCGCTGGTTGTGGCGCGCCCGATCGAGCAGCGCCGGCAGGGATCCGATGTTGTGGGTGCCGAACACGACGTCCACCCACGGTGCCTTCGTGACCACGACGTCGCGGTCCTTCTGTGCGAGGCACCCGCCGACGGCGATCTGCATGTCGGGGTTCTCGTCCTTGGCCGGCCGGAGCTGGCCGAGGTTGCCGTACAACTTGTTGTCGGCGTTCTCGCGTACCGCGCAGGTGTTGAAGACGACGAGATCGGGGGCCGACCCGGAGTCGGCCTTCTCGTAGCCGGCCTCCTCGAGAAGGCCGGACAGTCGTTCGGAATCGTGCACGTTCATCTGGCAGCCGTACGTGCGCACCTCGTAGGTGCGCGCAGTCCCGGACCGCGCAGGCAGAGTCTGGGTGTCGATCGTGTCCACCCCTCCAGGGTACGGCGGCGCTCGAACCCGACCCACCGAGCGGTCCGAGTAAAGTTTCCATTACATATCCGCGGTCCCCGCACCAAAACGAGCAGTGGCGGTGGAAACTACCTCTAGGGTCATCGCCATGACCCACCCTGACGGCGAGCACGCTCACAGCTCGCCCACAGCATCGTCTGCCCCCATGATCGCGATGCACGGCGTTCAGAAACATTTCGGTGATCTGCACGTCCTCAAGGACATCGAACTCGACGTTCCCAGCGGCCAGGTCGTCATCGTCCTCGGCCCGTCCGGGTCGGGTAAGTCGACGTTGTGCCGCACGATCAACCGACTCGAGCCCGTCGACGAGGGAACCATCGAGGTCGACGGCAAGGCGCTCCCCTCCGAGGGCAAGTCGCTCGCCGCGCTCCGCGCGGACGTCGGCATGGTCTTCCAGTCCTTCAACCTCTTCGCGCACAAGACGATTCGCGAGAACGTCATGCTCGGGCCGACCAAGGTCCGCAAGATGAAGAAGGACGAGGCGGAGAAGACCGCACAGCGTCTGCTCGAACGCGTCGGCATCGCCAACCAGGCCGACAAGTACCCGGCGCAGCTCTCCGGCGGCCAGCAGCAACGTGTCGCCATCGCGCGCGCACTCGCGATGAACCCCAAGGTGATGCTCTTCGACGAGCCGACCTCGGCGCTCGATCCCGAGATGGTCAACGAGGTGCTCGACGTCATGACGTCGCTGGCCAAGGAGGGCATGACCATGGTGGTCGTGACCCACGAGATGGGTTTCGCCCGCCGCGCCGGCGATCGCGTCATCTTCATGGCCGACGGCCAGATCGTCGAGGACACCGACCCCGAGACCTTCTTCACCACACCGAAATCCGATCGTGCCAGGGACTTCCTCGGCAAGATCCTGAGTCACTGATCTCCCACCCGTTCGTCACACCTTCTGGAGGATCTCGATGAGAATCACCCGTACCGCTCGCGTCGGCGTCGCCGCACTCGCGCTCGCCTTCGCCGCCACCGCGTGTGGTGGCGACGAGGCCACCAGCGCGTCGTCCAGCGCCGAGAGCGGCAAGCTGACCGTCGGCATCAAGTTCGACCAGCCGGGCCTCGGCCTGCGCACCCCCGACGGCTCGTTCAGCGGCTTCGACGTCGAGGTGGCGAAGTACGTCGCCGGCAAGCTCGGTGTCACACCGGAGAACATCACGTTCAAGGAGTCGCCGTCGGCGCAGCGCGAGACCCTCATCGAGAACGGTGAGGTCGACTACATCGTCGCCACCTACTCGATCACCGACGCCCGCAAGGAGAAGGTCGACTTCGCCGGACCGTACTTCGTCGCCGGACAGTCGCTCCTCGTCGCCGACGGCAACACCGACATCACGGGCCCCGAGTCGCTCAGCGGCGGCAAGCGCCTCTGCTCCGTCTCCGGCTCCACCCCCGCGCAGAAGGTCAAAGACCAGTACGCGCAGGACGTGCAGCTGCAGGAGTTCGACACCTACTCCGCCTGTGTCGAGGCACTGCGCAACGGCGCCGTCGACGCGGTGACCACCGACGACATCATCCTGGCCGGCTACGCGGCTCAGTACCCGGGTGAGCTCAAAGTGGTCGGCGAGCCGTTCACCGAGGAGCGCTACGGCATCGGCCTGGCCAAGGGCGACGACGAGACCCGCACCAAGATCAACGACGCGATCGACGCCATGATCGAGGACGGGTCGTGGCAGAAGGCGTTCGAGGACACCGTCGGACCGTCCGGGTACCCGCTGCCCGCACAGCCGACCGTCGATCGCTACTGATCACCACTCTTCGCGAGACCCGAACGGGCGGTTCACACCGGTGAACCGCCCGTTCGACTCGTCACCGCTCTCGGAAGGAGTCGCCGGTGGACATACTGAGTGACTACGCGCCCGAACTCCTCGACGCGTTCTGGATGACGATCAAGCTGACGGTGCTCTCCGCCATCGGCGCTCTCGTCCTCGGCACCCTGCTCGCGGCGATGCGGGTCTCCCCCGTTCCCGTCGCCCGGTGGATCGGTGCCACCTACGTCACCATCTTCCGCAACACCCCGCTCACGCTGATCCTGCTGTTCTGCGCCTTCGGCCTCTACCAGACCCTGGGCGTCACGCTCGCCGATCAGGCGTCCCCGACCGGGCAGGCGGACAACAACTTCCGGCTCGCCGTTCTCGGTCTGAGCATCTACACGGCCTCGTTCGTGTGCGAGTCGCTGCGGTCCGGAATCAACACGGTGAACGTCGGGCAGGCGGAGGCCGGGCGATCGCTCGGTCTGACGTTCTCGCAGAACCTGCGCTTCATCGTGCTCCCCCAGGCGTTCCGTGCGGTCATCGGCCCGCTGGGCAGCGTGCTCATCGCCCTGACGAAGAACACGACCGTCGCCGCGGCGATCGGCGTTCTCGAAGCGGCCATCCTGATGAAGGAGATGATCGAGAACGAGGCGGCGATCTTCGTCGTCGGCGGTATCTTCGCGCTCGGCTTCGTCATCCTGACCTTCCCCACCGGCCTCTTCTTCGGCTACCTCGGCAAGCGATTGGCGGTTGCCCGATGACCACAGCGAACGCACCTCTGAGCACCGAGGCACCGCCCAAGAAGGTCGCCTCCGCCGAACGCGCCACCGTTCTCTACGACGCTCCGGGGCCCCGCGCCAAGGTGCGCAACCACATCATCTCGGCAGTCGTACTCGTCCTGGTACTGCTGGCGGCGTACGTGATCTACGCGAAGCTGGACGAGAAGGGCCAGTTGACGTCGGAGAAGTGGAGTCCGTTCGTCGAGTCGTCGACCTGGACGACGTACCTGGTTCCCGGCATCCAGGGCACCCTGGTCGCCGCGGGCCTGTCGATCGTGCTGGCACTGATCCTGGGCGCCGTCCTGGGTATCGCGCGCCTGTCGGACCACCGACCGGTGCGGATGGTCGCAGGTTTCTTCGTGGAACTGTTCCGCGCCATCCCGGTGCTGATCCTGATGATCTTCCTGTACCAGTTCTTCGCCGAGTACCAGGTGTTCAAGTCCCGCTACCTGGCGCTGGCCGCGGTGGTGACGGGCCTGACGCTCTACAACGGCTCGGTCATCGCCGAGATCGTGCGGTCGGGCATCCAGTCCCTGCCCAAGGGTCAGACCGAGGCCGCCATGGCCGTCGGCCTGCGCAAAGGCCAGATCATGCGGATGATCCTGCTCCCCCAGGCCGTGACCGCGATGTTGCCGGCCATCATCTCGCAGATGGTGGTGGCGCTGAAGGACTCCGCGCTGGGCTACATCATCGGCTACGTCGAGGTGGTCCGGTCGGGGCAGCAGGTCGGTGCCTTCTACGGCAACTTCCTGCCCGCCCTCATCATCGTGGCCATCATCATGATCATCCTGAACTCGTTGCTGACGTACCTCGCCACGAAGGTGGAGAAGCGACTGCGACGAGCAAAGAAGTCACCGGTCCGGGTGGACCAGGGCGCTGCATCCGCCACGGGCGGCGTCCGGCTCTGACGTTCTAGTACTCGAGGCCTTCGGAATCGTTTCCGAGGGCCTCGAGTTCCGTCCGGACCACGTCGAAGGCCATACCCTGGGCGAACCCACGGCGCGCGAGCATCGACACGAGCTTGCGCACCACCTTGTCGCGTTGTGCGCGTCGCTCCCGCGGATCTTCGATCTCCTCGTTCAGAGCGGACAGCAGAGCCGGGGCTCGAAGCTTCTTGACGACCAGTTCCCGCGCGCGCTCCCGCTCGTCCTCGGGCTCGATCGTGTCGAGTGCCTCGGTGGCCAGCACCGGGTCGATGCCCTTGGTGCGTAGTTCTGTGCGCAGCGCCTGCTTGCCTCGGCCCGAGTACGTGTGCCGCGAGCGGACCCACTGATGGGCGAAGTCGCGATCGTCGACCAGCTTGATCTCGGTCAGCCTGTCGAGCACGGACGCGATGATCTCGTCCGTGAATCCTTTGGCCGCCAACCGCTGTTCGAGCTCGGCGCGGCTTCGGGCGCGATCTGTGAGCAACCGCAACGCGGCATCCTTGGCCTGCACCGCGGTGCCCCCGATCGGGGGCGGCGTCTCGCCTGATCGGCGGCCGGAACGGGACCGGGCGCCCGACGTACGTCGGGCGCCCGGTGCACGCGAGTCCGGAAACTCGTCGTCGTTCACAGTCGAGAGACCTGCTGTCAGAAGTCGACCGGAGCAGCGACGGCCTCGTCGGGCGTACGCACGTCTGCACCGATGCCGAGCTTCTCCTTGATCTTCTTCTCTATCTCGTCACGGATGTCGGTGTTCTCGAGCAGGAACTTGCGCGCGTTCTCCTTGCCCTGGCCCAGCTGATCACCCTCGTAGGTGAACCAGGAGCCGGACTTGCGCACGAAGCCGTGCTCGACACCCATGTCGATGAGCGAGCCTTCCTTGCTGATGCCCTTGCCGTACAGGATGTCGAACTCTGCCTGCTTGAACGGCGGCGACACCTTGTTCTTGACCACCTTGACGCGGGTGCGGTTACCGACTGCGTCCGTTCCGTCCTTGAGCGTCTCGATACGACGGATGTCCAGGCGCACCGACGCGTAGAACTTCAGCGCCTTACCGCCCGTCGTGGTCTCGGGCGAACCGAACATGACGCCGATCTTCTCGCGCAGCTGGTTGATGAAGATGACCGTGGTGCCGGACGAGCTGATGGCGCCGGTGATCTTGCGCAGGGCCTGGCTCATCAGGCGGGCCTGCAGACCGACGTGGCTGTCACCCATCTCGCCCTCGATCTCGGCACGGGGAACCAGGGCTGCGACGGAGTCGACGACCAGGATGTCGATGGCACCGGACCGGATCAGCATGTCCGCGATCTCGAGCGCCTGCTCACCGGTGTCGGGCTGGGAGACCAGCAGCGCGTCGGTGTCGACACCGAGCTTGGCGGCGTAGTCGGGATCGAGGGCGTGCTCCGCGTCGATGAACGCGGCGATGCCGCCGGCGGCCTGTGCGTTGGCGACCGCGTGGAGCGCGACCGTCGTCTTACCCGAGGACTCCGGGCCGTAGACCTCGACGATGCGGCCGCGCGGGAGTCCGCCGATGCCGAGCGCGACGTCCAGCGCGATCGAACCGGTGGGGATGACGGCGATGGGCACACGGGCCTCGTCGCCGAGACGCATGACCGACCCCTTGCCGAAGTTCTTGTCGATCTGCGCGAGCGCGAGATCGAGCGCCTTGTCCCGATCGTATGCAGCTGCAGCCATCATGGTCTCCTTCTCGAAGTTCTTGTCCCCGAAGCGTCTGTACCCCGTCGATCTGTCGCCAAGGTAGAGGGGGGTACCGACAAGAACCGCTGCCGTGCGATTCCCGTCGACTCTGCACACGACTATAAGCGAACAGGTGTTCGATACCCAGCGACACGCCGGAGGGTCACCATCGCGATCGAGGAACGTCGAACTCGACGCACAGTGCGCGCCACACGTCCTTCGGATCCTCGCCGTCCTCGATGGCCTGCGCGGCGGTGCGGTTCCCGAGGCTCAGCAGCAGGTGGTCGACCAGCATCGAGTCCCCGGTCACGGTTCCGAACTGTTCGGCGACACGGTCGTGGAAGTCGGTCAGGCGCACCATGTCACCGTAACCCGGGACGTCCGCGCTCCCACTCAGCGCGGGCGGGAGTCGGCGATCACGCTGCGGCACACCGCGACGGGATCCTTCACCGCGGCCGCCGTCGCCGCGGCGCGAGCTGCCGCGGCCGCGTACGTCGGGTCGCCCAGCACCCGGTCGATCGCGTCCGCCACGGCGTCGACGGACACCGGACGCACGATCGTGGCGCTTCCCTGCCGGGCCGCGCGGTTGGCCAGTTCCCACTGATCTCCCCCGCCGGGGATCACGACCACCGGGACGCCGGCGGACAGCGCCTTCGCCAGCATCCCGTGGCCGCCGCCGCACACCACCACAGACGCCAGCGGCAGCAGCGCGTCCTGGCGCCCCAGTCCGCCCACCGCCCAGGACGGTAGATCGGCCGGAACGTCGTCCACCGTGGTGATCACCAGTCGACGACTCCGGCCGCGCGCACGCGAGGCCGCCGTCGCCTCGACAGTGGCCTCGACCATGGACACGGCGCCGGTCGCGGCCGTCGACGGTGCCAGCAGGACCAGCGGTCCGGTCCCGGGCGGCGGGTCGAGGAGAGCGGTCGTCGGCTCCCACAACAGCGGACCGACGACGCGCGCGTCAGCCGGCCAGTCCGACCGCGGCACCTCGAGCGCGGGGATGGTCGCGACGAGTCGCCGCGCAGGGCCCGGGTCCAGCGCGGGCAGACCGACGCCCTCGCGCGCCCGAGCGCGTTGCGCCAGCCCCGCTCGGACGGAGCGGTCCGTCAGGGCCCGCATCACGATGTCCCGCAGCCGACCTCGCAGTCCCGTGCCCGGGGCGAGGCCACTCCCGATCGGGGGCAACGACACGGAGGGCCGGTAGAGCGGGTGCGGCGACAGTTCCACCCAGGGCACTCCCAACCGCTCGGCAGCGAGACCGCCACCGGCCGTGAGGATGTCCGAGACCACCAGATCGGGAGCCGACGCGGAGAGCACCGGCAGCAGCATCGAGGACATGTGGGCCGCCCGCTCGTGAATTCTGCGGCCGGCGTCCGCGTCGTCGTCCTCGGGCCGCGGTTCCAGTCCCGGCAGCAGGCGAGTGTCCACCCCGTCCGCTCGCGCGGCGTCGAGCCACCGATCGCCGGTGTAGACCACGGCCGTGTCTCCTGCGGCCGTCAGCGCCTTCGCGAGCGCGATGGCAGGGAAGGCGTGCCCCGCATCGGGGCCGGCGACCACCGCGACGAGCATGGGCGAAGCCTAGGTCAGCGCGGCACCGGGGACGTCAGAAGGGTGACTTCGCGGACTCGCGATCGCCGCTCATCGCGCGGAACAGGAAGTAGAGACCGGTTCCCACCACGGCCAGCGCCACCAGGGGGAACAGCGCCTTCAGCAGGGCGCCGAGAACGACGATGCCGATCCACACCAGAACGATCGCACCGAGAATCTTCCAGAACATGTCGAACTCCTTCTCGTCGGGGGCTTCCGCCGTCGGTCGCGGTGGTGTTCACCGGCGATCCGTCGACGAGTTCGACACTGCCAGAACCGAACTGGGACAGCACCCGTTCAGCGCGGAGTTCAGGGTGAAGATCGGGGTCGACCCCGAGGACGGTGCGTCGGTCTCAGGGTCGCGTCCGGGGTGAGACCGACGGCGAGGTCAGGGCTTCTGGAGGTGCTCGAGGCCGAATGCCCAGCCCTCGAGGCGATCGGACGCGAACTGGAGAGCGTCCCGTCGTGCGTCGAGTGCGGTGAGCGAGCCGGAGGAGCCCGGCGCGGTGAGCAGCGCAGCCGCGGCGACGAGACCGTCGTACTGGTGCACACCGTCCGTCAACCGGGCCGCGGTGGACCCGATGGACCCGGACAGATGGACCGCCGCAGCCGGACTTCCCAGCGCTGCTCTCTCCATCGCGACGATGTCGTGAGCGACCTCGGTGAGGGCTGCCGACGCAGCCGCGGCGATCCGGGTCGTGTCGTGCACGTCGTCCGCGGCGACCGCCCCGGACCGGGCGAGGATGCCCGTCAGCTCGTGCAGACTGCGTTCGGCGGCCGCGAGACGTTCGATGGGCTCGCGAGCCGCGGAGCCCACCGGAGGCAGGGCGCGGCGGACCGGCGCTGCTGCAGGCAGAGGCTGACCCCGCAGCCGTCGGTAGGCCGCCGCCGCGGCGACGGCAGGCACCGCGAACAGCAACGTGGTGCCCGATCCCCCGACGACGATCCAGTCGGGTGCCGACGTGGCCGCCACCGTGACGGTGGCGACGCCCATGGACCCGGACGCCGCGCCGAAGAGCGTGGCCCGCCGGCGAGTCCGACGGATCCGGCGTTCGGCCTTCTTTCGCGGGTCGTTCCACGACCTGGCGGCGTCGAGGAACGGCCGCGTGACGTCGACGACGCCGCGAGCCCGAGCGCGCACCGTGTCGGCAGCGCGCCCCACCTCGGCCGGTGCAGCGGGCCGCTCGTGCCACATCGGCCGTCGGTGCGGGTCGCCGTGTCCGGACATCAACGCTCCGTGAGGGTCTCGTGCAGGCGGATCAGTTGGCCTGAGGAGGCTCGGGGGTCGCCTGCGGGGACGACAGATTCTTCTGCGTGGACACGCCGTCCGCGGAGGGGCCGGCGGTGAGCGAGTCGCCCGCCATGGAGGCGCGGATCTGCTCGAGGCGGCTGTGTCCGGCCATCTGGACACTCGCCTGCTGGACCTCCATCATGCGGCCCTGCACCGAGTTCTGAGCGAGCTCCGCGGAGCCGAGCGCGTTGGCGTAACGGCGCTCGATCTTGTCCCGGACGGCGTCGAGGCTGGGCGTGTTGCCCGGCGCGGACAGCGTGGAGTCCATCGACCGCAGCGACTCGCTGACGCGCTCCTGCATCTTCGCCTGCTCGAGCTGGCTGAGCAGCTTGGTGCGCTCGGCGACCTTCGCCTGCAGTGTCATCGCGTTCTGCTCGACGGCCTTCTTGGCCTGGGTCGCCGCCTGGAGCGCCTGATCGTGGAGCACCTTGAGGTCCTCGACGCTCTGCTCGGCGGTGACGAGCTGGGCCGCGAAGGCCTCCGCCGCGTTGGTGTACTGGGTGGCCTTCTCGACGTCGGCTGCCGCATTGGCCTGATCGGCGAGGGTGACGGCCTGGCGCGCGTTGGCGTTCAGCTTCTCCACCTCGTCGAGCTGGCGGCTGAGCTTCATCTCGAGCTGACGCTGGTTACCGATGACGGACGCGGCCTGCTGCGAGAGCGCCTGGTGTTGACGCTGGGCGTCCTCGATGGCCTGCTGGATCTGGACCTGCGGATCCGCCTTCTCGTCGATCTTGGAGTTGAACAGAGCCATCAGATACTTCCAGCCCTTGACGAAAGGATTGGCCATCGGTTCTTCCTGCCTCCATGTGATCCGCCGCGTACGCGACCCGGCTGGCGACCGTCACCGCCGGTGGTGCTGCGCGTGTCCGGGACACGCGGTCTGTCTGTGATCGGTACCCGCCATGATCCCATGTCGAACCACGAATGGTCGGAAACGGGACGCGAAGATCAGGCAGCGGCGAGCGCCCGCGCGGACGGGGCCGGGATGACCACGCGCGTCTCGTCGGAGATGTGGGCCGCACCGTGCTCGGCGGAAACACCCGTCGACGCGGCCGCGCTCGCCATCGTGTCCGTGAGCGACTCGCTCACGTCGAACAGAACGTCCGACAGTGGGACGTCGAGGGCATCGCAGATGGCGTTGAGCAGTTCGCTCGACGCCTCCTTGCGGCCACGCTCGACCTCCGAGAGATACCCGAGGCTGACGCGCGCCGTGTTGGAGACCTCGCGCAACGTGCGGCTCTGAGCGACCCGTGTGCGGCGAAGACTGTCGCCCAATGCCTCACGCAAGAGCAGCGCCATGTGGCCCCTCCTTCATCGTGTTCGAACTACGTCGTGGTCGACCGCGGGAACGCCTGTCGGTGCATCGTCGCTCGACCCTCGTCCACCTACAACGCCGGAACGGTCCGATCGGTTCCCGCGCCGCGTGTGGACACCCGTCGGAACGGGTGAGAGAACCCTAACCCCCGCCCGCGAGCCGCACGCGGCGGAGCACCGGACGGCTCATCGCCCGTCGTGTGGAGTCCGGACCCTCGGCCGCACCGCTTGCACCACGTAGTCCAGTCCCGTGATCACGGTCAGCGCCACGGCCACGATCATCAGCACCATGGCTGCCGGGATCACCGCGTCGGGCAGCGGCAGAACGTAGACCCCGATGGCCACGCTCTGGACGAGGGTCTTGAGCTTGCCGCCGCGTCCCGCGGGGATGACACCGTGCCGCAGGACGGCGAACCGCAGGAGCGTGATGCCGATCTCGCGGGCTCCGATGACCAGGGTGATCCACCAGGGCAGGTCCCCCAGCATGGACAGACCGACCAGGGCCGCCCCGATCAGCGCCTTGTCGGCGATGGGGTCCGCCATCTTGCCGAACTCCGTCACGAGCCCGTGTTTGCGCGCCAGTTGGCCGTCGATGCGATCGGTGATCGCCGCGACGACGAAGATCCCGAAGGCCACGAGCCGCCACCCGGTCTCCTGGCCACCGTCCGCGAACAGAGCCCACAGGAAGACCGGAACCAGCGCGATCCGCAGCACGGTCAGGACGTTGGCGATGTTGAGCAGAGGAGCCGGAGTGAGTGGGCCCGAGCCGACGACGGCGTCCGGCGTCGGCGCGGACGCGTCACCGGGGCCACGACCGACGTCGTACTGTGCGCTCACGTCGCCGAGCCCGCTCTCGGGACGTGACGTGAGTTACCGGCGCGGGACACACGGTCACAATATCGGTACGCCCGATGACTACTGTTCACCCCATGACTTCCGACCTCGATCCGGAGACGGGCTCCCGGGCGGCGCAGGATCGCGCAGACGTCCGGACCGCGTCCGGGGCCACCACCGAGCGCGTGCGGCTGCGCCGGGCCCGCACCTCCGACATCCCGGAGATCAAGCGACTCATCGACATCTACGCGGGCCGGATCCTGCTCGAGAAGAATCTCGTGACCCTCTACGAGGCGGTCCAGGAGTTCTGGGTCGCCGAGGTCGACGGTGTCGTCGCCGGCTGCGGCGCGCTGCACGTGCTGTGGGCGGACCTCGGCGAGATCCGCACGGTCGCCGTCGATCCGTCGGTCAAGGGCCACGGTGTGGGCCACCTCATCGTGTCCCGGTTGATCGACGTCGCCCGCGAACTGCAGCTCTCCCGCATCTTCGTGCTCACCTTCGAGGTGCCGTTCTTCGCCCGCCACGGGTTCTCCGAGATCGACGGAACCCCGGTCACCGCCGAGGTCTACGCGGAGATGTGTCGCTCGTACGACACCGGTGTCGCCGAGTTCCTCGATCTCAGCTACGTCAAGCCGAACACCCTCGGCAACACCCGCATGCTGCTCACGCTCTGATCCCCCACCACCCGATCACACACCGCAGGAGAACATCGATGGCCCACTTCCTCGTCAACTACACGTACTCGTCGGCGACCGCCGAGGGACGCGACCGCGTCCGCGCCGAGCACCGCGACTGGCTGCGGGATCTGCTCGCTCGCGACATCGTGGTGGTTGCGGGGCCGTACGCGGACGACAGCGGCGCCACCATCATCGTCAAGGGTGAGAGCGCGGACCAGGTGGGGACGCTGTTCGCCGAGGATCCGTTCGCGGTGGAGAAGCTCGTCGACGCCGTGGCGATCCAGGAGTGGAAGCCGGTGATGGGCGTCCTCGCGGAGTGACCCATCCCCCGGCATCCACCGGACACGCGAACAGCCCGGCACCTCTCGGTGCCGGGCTGTTGTCGTGCGGGACGGATCAGCGCGAGTCGCGCTCGGTGTCCGTGACGCTGGTCGAGGTGGTGCCGGTCGACGTGGTGCCGGTCGAGGCGGCCGTGGTGTCGTCGCCGAGGACCGGGCTTCCGGTCTCGCCGTCCTTCACCGCGGGCTTCGCGTCGCCGCGGGTCTTGAGCAGGCTCGCCACGGTGGTGACGATCAGGATGCCCATGATGACACTGAGCGACACTCCGGTGCTGATCTCCGGGACCGAGAGGTTCTCTCCGCCGTTGATGAAGCCGAGCTCGTTCTCGTGGAGCGCGTGGAGGACGAGCTTGACGCCGATGAACGCCAGTACCAGGGACAGGCCGTAGGACAGGTAGACCAGGCGATCGAGCAGGCCGCCGATCAGGAAGTACAGCTGGCGCAGACCCATCAGGGCGAACGCGTTCGCCGTGAAGACGATGTACGGCTCGGTGGTGAGACCGTAGATCGCGGGGATCGAGTCCAACGCGAACAGGATGTCGGTGAAGCCGATGACGACCAGGGCCAGCAGCATCGGGGTGACCACGCGCTTGCCGTCGATCTTCACCGTCAGACGATCACCGTGGTACTCGTCCGTGGTGGGGAGGATCTTCTTGGCGAACTTCATGATCTTGGTGTCCTGCTGGACCTCGTTCTCCTCCTCTTCCCCGGCCTCCTTGATGAGCTTGTAGGCCGTGTAGATGAGGAACGCACCGAAGAGGTAGAAGACCCAGCTGAAGTTGTTGATGGCCGCGGCACCGAGGGCGATGAAGCCACCGCGCATGACGAGTGCCATCACGATGCCGATGAGCAGCACCTTCTGCTGGTACTGACGCGGTACGGCGAACGTCGTCATGATGATGAGGAAGACGAACAGGTTGTCGACGCTGAGCGCCTTCTCGGTGACGTAGCCGGCGAAGTACTCACCGCCGTAGGTCGCGCCGTACTGCCAGAACACGATCCCGCCGAAGAGAATGGCGATCGTGATGTAGACGACGGACCACGTCGCCGATTCCTTGAAGGTCGGCTCGTGGGGGGTCTTCACGTGAGCGAAGAAGTCGAAGACGAAGAGTCCCAGGATCACCACGATGGTGACGATCCAGACTGTGGACGAGACATTCATGTGAGCAACTACCTCCGGTAGTCCATGGGTGGGCTCCGGAGGTCTCTCCCACAGAACCAGTGATGATGTCTCGTGTGACCACTGTGTCTGCCGATGACCCGGATCGAGGCAGGGCTCGATCGTGCTGACGGGTCCTTCGCAAGCTGGGGATACTCCCCTCCTGAGAACAACCATGCCACAGCCCCGGCCGTATGGAGGCACGCGAAGGGTAATGCACAGGTAAAACTCAGCTAGCGTGAGAGTCAATTCACAACGGGGCCACCGTCACTCGTCCGGATTGTCCGACTCTCCCGGATCCCCGCCCTTGATCGACCACAGCAGCCCGTCCAACTCGTCGGGCTTGACCAGGACGTCTCGGGCCTTCGATCCCTCGCTCGGGCCGACCACTCCGCGCGTCTCCATCAGATCCATGAGCCTGCCGGCCTTGGCGAAGCCGACGCGCAACTTGCGCTGGAGCATGGACGTCGAGCCGAACTGGCTGGTCACGACGAGTTCGACGGCTTGGAGCAGCACGTCGAGATCATCGCCGATGTCGGCGTCGACGTCCTTCTTCTCCGCGGCCTTCTGCGCGGTGACGCCCTCCTGGTACTCCGGCTCCGCCTGGTTCTTGGCGAAGTCGACGACCGCGGTGATCTCCTCGTCGGTGATGAAGGCGCCCTGCAGACGGGTGGGCTTGCCCGCGCCCATCGGCAGGAACAGGGCGTCGCCCATACCGATGAGCTTCTCCGCACCCTGCTGATCCAGGATGACGCGGGAGTCGGTCAGCGACGACGTGGCGAACGCGAGCCTTGACGGGACGTTGGTCTTGATCAGTCCCGTGACGACGTCGACGGACGGGCGCTGGGTCGCGAGCACGAGGTGGATGCCGGCCGCGCGCGCCTTCTGCGTGATGCGGACGATCGCCTCCTCCACGTCCCGCGGCGCGGTCATCATCAGGTCGGCGAGCTCGTCGACGATCGCGAGGATGTACGGGTAGGGCTTGTAGACGCGCTCACTGCCGAGCGGTGCGGTGATCTCGCCCGACCTCACCTTCTTGTTGAAGTCGTCGACATGGCGCACCCGGTTGGCCTGCATGTCCTGGTAGCGCTGCTCCATCTCCTCGACCAGCCAGGCGAGGGCCGCGGCAGCCTTCTTCGGCTGCGTGATGATCGGCGTGATGAGGTGCGGGATCCCCTCGTACGGGGTCAGCTCGACCATCTTGGGGTCGATGAGGATCATCCGGACCTCCTCCGGCGTCGCCCGCGCGAGCAGTGACACCAGCATGGAGTTGACGAAGCTCGACTTGCCCGAGCCGGTGGAGCCGGCCACCAGGAGGTGCGGCATCTTCGCGAGGTTGGCGCTGACGAAGTCGCCCTCGATGTCCTTGCCGAGGCCGATGACCAGGGGATGGTGGTCCTTGCGGGTCGACGGCGCCGTGAGCACGTCGGCCAGGCGGACCATCTCACGGTCGGAGTTGGGCACCTCGATGCCCACCGCCGACTTGCCGGGGATGGGGGCCAGGAGCCGCACGTTGTCGGTGGCCACCGCGTACGCGATGTTGCGGGCGAGCGCCGTGATCTTCTCGACCTTGACGCCGGGCCCGAGCTCGACCTCGTAACGCGTGACAGTCGGTCCCCGAGTGAAGCCGGTGACGGCGGCGTCGATCTTGAACTGCTCGAGGACCTCGGAGATCGCCTCGATCATCGCGTCGTTCGCCTGGCTGCGTGTCTTCGGCGGGTCGCCGTCGATCAGCAGGGACAGCGAGGGCAGGACGTAGTCGCCGTCGACGACACGGTCCACGACGAGTTTGTCGTCCTCCTTCGGCTTCGGCGGAGTCGCCGCGACGACCGGAGCGGGCTTCGGCGTCGGCTCGGCCACCGGTGCCTTCGCACGCGTGCGGACGGGCGCTGCCACCGGTACGTACTCGGTGGGAGCGTCGTCGACCGGTGCCGACTCCTCCACCGGGTACGCGTCGGCCGGCGCGGAAGATCGGCGGCGACGCGACTTCGTCGGCTTCTCGTCGACCGGGTAGCCGTCGGCGTCGAACAGGGCGGGGTCGTACTCGTCGTACGAGGAGCCGTAGCCCGCGGAGTCGTACCCGTCCGGTGCGAAGTCACCGAGGTGCGACTCCTCCTCCCAGTCCTCGTAGTCGCTGTACTCGTCGCCGCGGTTGGCCGTACCGAACAGGGTCCGCAGACGCGCGGGGATGTCGCGCACCGTCGTGCCGGTGAGGAGCAGAACGCCGAACAGGACGGCGAGCAGCAGCAACGGCACGGCGAGCCAGACGGTGACACCGCTGCTGAGCGGACCGCCGACGACGAAGCCGACGAAGCCGCCGCCGGACGCGCGTCCGGCCAGGTCGTCCGGAGACCCGGAACCCAGATGCCAGAGTCCGAGCATCGGCAGGCCGACGAGCAGAGACCCGAGGACGAGCCGGGGGCGATCGTCGGGAGCAGGTTCGGTCCGCATCAGGGCGACGGCGACCCCGATGCCGAGCAACGGCAGCAGGATGGCCGCGCTGCCGACGACGGCGCGCAGTCCGATCTCGATCCACTCTCCGACCGGCCCACCGGCCGAGAACCAGAGACCGGCCGCGACGACCACGCTGACCGCGAGGCACCCGAGAGCGATGCCGTCGCGGCGGTGGCCGTGTTCTATGTCGGCGGCCTTGCCGACGGTGCGAGTGGTGGCGCCGAGTCCGCGGGCGGCGAGGCCCCACCCCTTGCCGATGCCGCGACCGACGGAGTTCAGGGCCGCGCGGCCGGGCGAGATCGTGCGCTTGGGGGCGCTGCGAGGTCGGGCTCCGGACGACGACCGTGCGGCACCGGACGAGCGAGTCGCCGGGGTGCGCCCGGTGGACGACCGGGGGGCGGTGGGCTTGCGCGGCGTCGTGACCGTCCGCCCGCGTCCGGTGGAGGCACCACTCGTGCCGGTGCCTACCTTGCTCGATCCGGCCGTGCCGGATCGGGACGCGCGCGTACTCGTCTTGCCTGCCATACCCGTCAGGCTAGTCGGTCGACCCCATCCGGACCATCCGCAACACCAGTAACAGCCCGACCGCTGTCACACGCCGCGGTCGAGGCCCTTCACCGCGGCGACGTCCGCCGAGTCGCCGTCGAACTCCAGCACCACGGCATCGCGGCCGAACGCGTGCAGCACCAGCTCCGACGGCTCCCCGCGCAGCGCCACCCGGCGCGAGGCCGACTTCTTCCCGAAGGTCCGCCGACGACCGTCCGGGGTCTCCACGTCCACGGCCACCGGGGCTCCCCGGTAGGCGACGCGTCCGAGCAGACCCAGCAGACCCCACAGGGCAGCCTGCATCTCGGCGCTCAGTTCTCGCGGAGTCGGTGCGGATCCGTCGGCCCGCCGGACGTCCTCGTGGTGGACGAACATCTCGCCGAGGTTGATCTGCGCGTCGAGGAGCTTGTAGGGCGACCACACCGGAGGTCCCGTGCGCACGTCGTCGACGAGACCCACCCACTCCCCCGCGGCGACCGAGTCCTGCACGCGGCGCGTGTACCCCGCCAGCGGCGGCAGGAAGATCCCCGGAGCCGCATCGAGACGGCGTTCGCGGATCACCAGATGCGCCGCCAGATCCCGGACGGTCCAGTCACCGCACAGGGTGGGAGCGTCCGGACCGACCTTCGCCATCGTGTCGGCCAGTTCCAGACGTTCGTCGTGCGCAAGGCTCATGACACACGAATCTAGCCGTGTCGTACGGTCGCCGGTGTGCCCGTCTCCGAAATAGTCCTCGTGCTGCTCGCGGGGTTCGCCGCCGGTGGCATCAACGCCGTCGTCGGATCAGGAACGCTCATCACGTTCCCCACCCTCATCGCCTTCGGGTACCCGCCCGTCACGGCGACCATGAGCAACGCGATCGGACTGGTGGCGGGCAGCGCCTCGGGTGCGTGGGGTTATCGCCGCGAACTGCGCGGCCAGTGGTCGCGGCTGCGCTGGCAGCTTCCCGGATCCCTGCTCGGCGGCGTGCTCGGCGCCTGGCTCTTGCGCCACCTTCCCGAGAAGACCTTCACCGCAGTGGTTCCGGTGCTGCTGATCCTCGCGCTGATCCTCGTGGTGACCGGCCCTCGCATCCAGGCCTGGGCCCAGAAGCGCTCCGAGTCGGACACCGCCGCCGGGATCGGGCGGGGGCGGTTCGTGCTGCTGGTGATCGGCACGTTCGCCGTGGGCGTCTACGGCGGCTATTTCACCGCGGCCCAGGGCATTCTGCTCATGGGCGTCATGGGCGCGTTGCTGCCGGAGAACATCCAGCGCATGAACGCGGCCAAGAATCTGCTGTCGCTCGTGGTCAACGTCGTGGCGGCGGCATCGTTCATCATCTTCGCCTTCGACCGGATCAGTTGGGCGGCAGCCGGTCTCATCGCCGTCAGCTCCCTGATCGGCGGCGCGGTCGGAGCACGGTACGGCCGGCGCCTGTCACCGCGGGTGCTGCGCGCCTGCATCGTCCTGCTCGGCCTCGTCGGTCTGTACAACCTGCTCGCCTAGCCTGCCGACGACGACAGGGCGAGAGACACGACAGGCCGGCGCCCGGGTTTCCCGGGGCCGGCCTGTCGAATGCGAACGTGTCAGCTCGGCGTGACCTCGAGCACGGTCGGCACGATCATCGGCTTGCGGCGGTACTTGTCCGCCACCCAGCGACCGACGATGCGCCGGACCGATTGCGCGATGCGGTGCGTGTCCCGCACACCCTCGCCGGCGAGACGCACCAGCTCCGCCTCGACCAACTGCGCCGCTTCCTTCAGTGCCGCGGGATCGTCGGAGAAGCCGCGGCCCGAGACCTCGGGAGTGCCGACGGACTTGCCGGTGGTGGTGTCCACGGCCATGGTGATGGCGATGAAGCCGCCCTCACCCAGGACGAGGCGGTCGGACAACGTCGAGTCGCCCACGTCGCCGACGGACAGTCCGTCGACGTACACGTGGCCGACCGGCACCTGGCCGACGATCTCGGCGAGGCCGTCGACCATGTCCACGACGACGCCGTCCTCGGCCAGCACCACGCGCTCCTCCGGCACACCCGTCGACACCGCGAGAGCGGCGTTGGCGCGCAGGTGCCGCCACTCGCCGTGCACGGGCATCGCGTTGGTGGGACGGACCGCGTTGTAGAGGTACAGCAGCTCGCCGGCCGACGCGTGGCCGGAGACGTGCACCTTGGCGCTCTGCTGCGTGACCACCTTGGCGCCACGCTTCGCGAGCCCGTTGACGACGGCGAACACGGAGTTCTCGTTGCCGGGGATGAGCGACGACGCGAGGACGACCAGGTCGTCGGCACGGATGTTGATCTGACGATGCTCACCCCGCGCCATACGCGACAGCGCCGAGAGCGGCTCGCCCTGCGATCCGGTCGAGACCAGGACCAGCTTGTCGTCCGCGAGTTTCGTCGCGGTGTCCATGTCGACCTCGACACCCGACGGCACCGTCAGGTATCCGAGCTCCTGGGCGATGGCCATGTTGCGCACCATCGACCGACCGACGAAGGCGACCTTGCGGTTGTAGCGGTGTGCGACGTCGATGACCTGCTGGATGCGGTGCACGTGGCTCGCGAACGACGCGACGATCACGCGGTTCTTCGCCTTGCCGATGACCGTGTCCAGGACACCGCCGATCTCGCGCTCCGGCGTGACGAATCCGGGCACCTCGGCATTGGTGGAGTCCACCAGGAACAGATCGACACCCTCGTCGCCGAGTCGCGAGAACCCGCCGAGATCGGTCAGGCGGCCGTCGAGCGGCAACTGGTCGAGCTTGATGTCGCCGGTGTGCAGCGCGACACCGGCGTCGGTACGGATGGCGACGGCGAGCGCGTCGGGGATCGAGTGGTTGACCGCGAAGTACTCGAGCTCGAACGGTCCGTGGTTCGTGCTCTCACCCTCACGCACCTCGACGAGCTTCGGCTTCTGGCGGTGCTCACGGCACTTCGCCGCCAGCAGCGCCAACGTGAACTTGGAGCCGATGACCGGGATGTCCGGGCGCAGGCGCAACAGGAACGGGACGGCACCGATGTGGTCCTCGTGACCATGGGTGAGCACCAGGGCGACCACGTCGTCCATCCGGTTCTCGATGTGGCGGAAGTCCGGGAGGATCAGGTCGACACCGGGCTGCGCGTCCTCGGGGAAGAGCACACCGCAGTCGACGATGAGCAGCTTGCCCTTGTGCTCGAAGACCGTCATGTTGCGGCCGATCTCGCCGATGCCGCCGAGGGCGACCACGCGGAGACCGTTCTTCGGGGCCTTGGGCGGAGCTCCGAGTCGCTGTGTCTTGTCCACGACCGTGCGCGCGTCGGGTCGCTGGATGGCAGCGGAGTTCTGCGGAGTGCGCGCGGGACGCGACCGAGGACCGCGACCCCCACCCGAGCCCGAGTTGCCGTTCGACGATCGCGAGCCGCCCGACTGGCGGTCGCGGCCGGTCGGCGCCTCCTTCACGGGCGCCTCCTTCACGGGAGCGGCCTTCGCCGGCGCCTGCGCCGCCGGGGCGTCCTGCACGGGCGCGGCCTCGGCTTTCGGTGCGGGAGGAGCGGGCTGCGGTTCCTGCGGAGGAAGGTCCGCGGGCGGTCCGGCACTACGGGTGGCGCTGCGCCGCCTGGGCGGTCGAGTCATCAAAGAACTCCTGCACGGTGAAGATCGGCTGCCAGAGCATCGATCTGATCGGTGGACGGTGGAACTTGTGGCAGACGGGGTTCCCCCACGTCGATGCCGAGAAGACGAAGGCCCGCCTTGGAGCCTGTGACGCCGCCGAGTCGGGCGAACGACCGCACGATCGGGAGCAGACCGACGTTGATGGCCTGCGCTGCGGCGATGTCGCCCGCGGCCCAGGCGGAGTGGAGATCCCGGAGCTTGCCGGGCACGAGGTGCCCGATCACGCTGACGAAGCCGACGGCTCCGACCGACAGCCACGGCAGATTGAGCGGGTCGTCGCCCGAGAAGTACTCGAGACCGGTCGAGGCGATGAGCTCGGCTCCCGCGGCGAGGTCGCCCTTCGCGTCCTTGACGGCGAGGATCCGCGGATGATCGGCGAGACGACGCAACGTCTCCGTCTCGATCGGCACGACCGAACGGGGCGGGATGTCGTAGAGCATGACGGGCAGATCGGTGGAGTCGGCCACGGCGACGAAGTGGGCGTACAGGCCGGCCTGCGGCGGGCGCGAGTAGTACGGGGTGACGACGAGCAGTCCGTGTGCCCCGGCGTCGGCTGCGGCACGGGCGAGTTCGATGCTGTGCGCGGTGTCGTTGGTACCGGCGCCGGCGACGATGCGAGCGCGATCTCCGACGGCGGCGACCACGGCGCGCAGCAGGTCGGCCTTCTCACGATCCGTCGTGGTCGGCGACTCGCCCGTCGTTCCCGAGATCACGAGGCTGTCGCATCCACTCGAGACCAGATGCGCGGCCAAGGCGACGGAGGCGTCGATGTCGAGAGCACCGTCCGGAGTGAACGGTGTCACCATCGCGACGGAGACGGCACCGAACGGCGAGGGCGTGCTGCTCGTCTGCACTCGTGCCGCAGTGTCGACAGTCCCCGCAGCGTCGACAGTCCTCGCGGTGTCACCGATGGTCATGGTCAGGAAGGTTACCCGGTCCCCGTCCGGCCGCCGGACCCCCACGACCCGCGCCGCCTATTCCCCCGCGTACGAACTCCTGGCGACTTCCGTTCCGTCGGCCAGTGTCTCGATCTCGAAGTCGGCGAAGACGTCGGGTGCGACCTCGACGAGGCGCCGCAGACAGGCCACCGCGAGCCGACGGATCTCGAGATCAGCGTGCTCGGAGGCCCGCATGGTGACGAAATGCCGCCACGACCGGTAGTTCCCGGTCATCACCAGGCGCGTCTCCACGGCGTTCGGGAGCACCGAGCGCGCGGCCTGCCGCGCCTGCTTCCCGGCGACGCCAGCAGCTGAGTCCGCACCGGTCTCCGCTTCGAGTGCGGACAGCAACGCGTCGTACGCGGCACGGGACGAGTCGGTCGCATTCTGGAACAACTCACGCAACGTCGCGTCGGACTCGAGAGCCGGAGGCACGACCATCAGCGCGTCGCGTTCTGACACCGAACGCTGGGAGAGCTGCGAGAACGAGAAGTGGCGGTGCCGGATCAACTCGTGACTGCAGGAGCGTGAGATGCCGGTGATGTAGAAGCTCGCGGACGCGTGCTCGAACACCGACCAGTTACCCACGGCCAGTAGGTGGTTGAGGTACCCGGCGTTGGTCGCGGTGCGCGGATTGGGCTTCGACCAGCTCTGGTAGCAGGCCCGGCCGGCGAACTCGACCAACGCCTGACCGCCGTCGGCGTCGGTCTCCCACGGCACCTCCGACGGAGCGGTGAAGGACGTCGCGGCCACGAGCTGAACGGACAACGGGGCACCGGCTCGATGCTCTGACACTGGACGCTGGGACATTCGACACAGACTATGGGGTGGCGGAGTCATCGAGAGACGGCGCGTACCTCGCGGCCCAGGTCGGCCGCGAGATCACCACGGTCACCGACCACGACGTCGGCCACGTCCAGCCATCGCGCCATCTCCGTCACCGACGCGGCCAGCGCCGCCGCCACCTCGCCCCGACGGCCGCGGGCGTCGACGGAGGGCTCGGTGAACGCACCGGGCACCGTGAGCACTCCGGCGGCGCGATCGACCCGGATGTCGACGCGGGCGACGAGCTCGTCGTGCAGCAGGAACGGGAAGACGTAGTACCCGTACGTCCGCTTCGGCTCGGGCGTGTAGATCTCGATGCGGTAGTGGAAGCCGAAGAGACGCTCGGTGCGCGGACGGCCGAAGATCAACGGGTCGAACGGGCACAGCAGTGCGGCCGACTCGACCGACAGCGGTACCCGGGTGTCGCGATGCAGGAAGGCCTGATCCCGCCATCCGGTCACGGTGACGGGCACCAGCACGCCCGCGTCCACCAGGTCGGCCACGGCCCGAGTGGTCTGGGCCGCCGACAGCCGGTAGTGATCGCGCAGGTCGGCCGCCGTGGCGACCCCCATCGCCTCGGCCGACTTCTCGACGAGCTGACGCACCGCGTCCACCTCGCCCACCCGTCGCGACACGACGTCCGCGGGCAGCACGCGCTCGGCGAGGTCGTACAGCCTCGTGAACCGTTCCCGGCGCGGTACCGACAACACGCCGCCGGCGAAGAGCTGCTCGCACACCACCTTGACGTCGCTGTGGTCCCACCACGGCCCCTTGGGGCCGGGTCTCCGGCGATCCAACAGAACTTCGAGATCTCGCGCGGTGACGGGCCCCTGGTCGCGGATCGCGTCGAGCACGTCCTCCACCAGCCCGGGACTGCGCGCCGCCACCCTCGCGGCGCCGCCCCACCGACCGTGCTCGTACTGGTCCATCCGCCACCGCATCAGCGGCCAGTCGGCGACGGGCAGGAATGCCGCCTCGTGCGCCCAGTACTCGACGAGCAGGCGCGGCGACCGCGCCGTGTCGGTCCACGCCGCATCGTCCAGCGCCTGACGGTCGTACGGACCGACACGACTGAACACCGGCGCGTAGTGCGCCCGCACCGCCGCGGAGACCGAATCGATCTGCAGCAGCTTCGTCGAGCGCACGACACCCGCCACCGCGCGCCGGCCGGAGACCGCGCCCGACCGCGCCCGACCGAACCCCTGGGCCGCGACGGCCGTGCGGCGCGCTGCCGCAGCGGACAGCTCACGCATGGGCACCGCCTGCGTTCGATAGTTCGTCCAGCAGGATCACTGCCAGGACGGTACCGGTGAGAGGTTCGAGGAGTGTGACGACCGCCGGGACGCCGGTGGACAGTGCTGCTCGCTCCGGCGTAGCGTGCTTAACAGTACAAGCGTACTGTTTGCCGGTCCGTCGAAGGAGCCATCATGTGGAGCCCGTCCGACTACCTCACCTTCGCCGATGAGCGCACCCGCCCGTTCCGGGAGCTGCTCGCACGCATCGCCACCGAGAGTCCCCGGCGCGTCGCCGATCTCGGCTGCGGCCCGGGCAATGCGACGGCGTTGCTGGCGGACCGCTGGCCGGACGCCGTCGTCGAGGCGTCGGACAACTCGCCGGACATGGTCGCGGCCGCGCGCGCTGCCGGTCTGGACGCCACCGTGCTCGACGTACGGGACTGGGCGCCGTCCTCCGACACCGACGTCGTCGTCTCCAATGCGACTCTGCAGTGGGTGCCCGAACACCGGGAACTGCTGGCGCGCTGGCCCGGCCAGTTGCCGGACGGTGCCGTGATCGCCGTGCAGATGCCCGGCAACTTCGATGCGCCGTCGCACCGCATCATCCGGGACCTCGCGACATCGGGCGCCTGGGCACCGCGACTTCCCGCTCTCGAGCTGCGGCACGCGAACGCCGTGGACGATCCCGATCAGTACGCCGACCTGCTGGCCGCGCGGGGTTGCGCCGTGGACGCCTGGGAGACCACGTACGTCCAGCAACTCCGGGGAGCCCGACCTGTTCTCGACTGGGTCTCCGGTACCGCTCTCACCCCGATCTTCGACCTCCTGGACGAGGAGGGTCGGGCCGAGTTCCGCGACGACCTCGCTCCGCTGTTGGCCGACGCCTACCCGGCACGTCCCGACGGGACCACGTTCTTCCCGTTCCGACGCGTGTTCGTCGTCGCAGTGGTGCGGAACGGCTGACGAGCGGGAACGGTGCGGCCGGACGGATACTCTCGGGTCATGCATCGGTCGGCGCTCGTTCCCCTGATCCTGACGGCCGCCCTCCTCGCCGGGGGCTGCGGCAGGGCTGTCGAGGGTCGTCCGACGGCCGACGCGTGGGTGCCCACCGCCGACAATCCCGATCCTTCACTCGCGCTCGACGGCATCGAGGTGATCGACTTCCCACCCGCCTATCATGTCCTGCCGAACTACCGTGTGGCGTACACCGTCTCACCGCCGATGGGTGGTCGACACGACAACGCGTGGGCGACGTGCACCGGCGTGGTCTATCCGGAGGCCGTGCGCACCGAGAACATGGTGCACTCCCTCGAACACGGTGCCGTGTGGATCGCGTACGACCCCGCAGCGCTCGACGACGGCGAGATCGCAGCGCTGGCCGCGCGGGTGGAGGGCGAGCCGTACCTGATGATGTCGCCGTATCCGGGCATGGATCGTCGAATCTCGCTGCAGTCGTGGGGGCATCGCCTGGCAGTGGCGAGCAGCGACGACGAGCGCATCGACCGCTTCGTCTCGGCACTGCGTCTGAATCCGAACACTTTTCCGGAGCCCGGCGCGACGTGCGCGACCCTGCCCACCACGTTCGACACGGCGAATCCGCCGGCCTTCGTCGAGAGCGCGCCGGATCCCGCCTCGCCTCTGACCCTTCCGGAGTGATCAGGCAGGCATGATCGTCGCGGCCAGCGTGCCACCGAGTTCGACGAGCCGTTCCCGCGCAGAGGCGTCGAACCCGGTCACCTCGACGGGCGCCGCCGCCGGCTCGAGGCCCCATCCGCTCACGATGCTCGTCAGTGCGCGGACCGCGCCCGCGGTGTCGTTGTTGCCGTACACCCAGGCGCCCCAGGGCTTTCCGTTCATCGACCCGAGTGTCGGGTAGTACACCGTGTCGAGGAAATGCTTGAGGGCACCGGACATGTACCCGAAGTTCGCGGGAGTGCCGAGGAGGATGCCGTCCGCGTCGACCACATCGGTGATCGTGGCACCCAGGGCGGGACGCACTCGGACGTCGACACCCTCGATGTCGGGATCCCGCGCGCCGGCCAGCACCGCCTCGAGCATCTCCGCCATGGGCGGCGACACCGTGTGGTGCACCACCAGCAGAACGGTCACGCGCTCTCGATGCGCTCGAGTTCCACAGCGCGCCGCATGATCTCGCGTGCGCGCCCGCGATCGCCCGCGTAGTCGTACGCGCGGGCGAGACGGTAGTTCGTGCGCCAGTCGTCGGGCGACTTCTCGTACTCATCCTTGACGTCCGCGAAGAGCGAATCCGCCGCGCCGCGCTCGATGCGTCCGGACGGCAAACGCGGAAGGTCCTCGACGTCCAGCTCGAGATTCTCGTCGTGGATCCGACGGGCGAGGTGCTGGTGCCGGAAACCCGCTCGCAGCGTTGCCGCCACGATCCACAGGCCCAGCAGCGGAAGGATCAGCACACCGATACCCAACCCGATGTTCACCGGTCCGCCGAGCTTGATGAAGTCGATCCCGCGCCCGCCCAGAATGACGAAGTAGACGCCGAGAACCACCACCATCACGGCGATGATCGCGACCACTCGCGAATACTTGCTCATCACAGATCCATCAGCGGTTCGATGCCCAGCGTCAACCCGGGCCGCGCCGCGATGGACCGGACACCCAGCAGCACACCGGGAGTGAAGGAGGTGCGGTCGATCGAGTCGTGCCGGATGGTGAGAGTCTCGCCCTGCGTTCCCAGGAGCACCTCCTGGTGCGCCACCAGACCGGCGAGGCGCACGGAGTGCACACGCACACCGTCGACGTCGGCGCCGCGCGCACCGTCGAGTTCGGTGGTGGTCGCGTCGGGGCTCGGGCCCACACCCGCCGCGCGCCGAGCGTCCGCGATGAGCGCCGCCGTGCGGTACGCGGTGCCGGACGGCGCGTCGGCCTTGTTCGGGTGGTGCAGCTCGATCACCTCGACCGAGTCGAAGAAGCGTGCCGCCTGCTGGGCGAACGCCATCGAGAGCACGGCGCCGATGGCGAAGTTGGGAGCGATGAGCACTCCGGTCGCGGGCGAGTCCGCGAGCCAGGACCGCACCTGATCGAGTCGCTCGTCGTCGAACCCGGTGGTGCCCACGACGGCATGGATCCCGGCGCCGATCAGGTACTGCAGGTTGTCCATGACGACACTGGGGTGCGTGAAGTCGACCACGACCTGCGCGCCGTTCTCCGCGAACGTCTCGAGCCGGTCGTCCTTGTCCACGCGAGCGACGAGCTCCGTGTCGGCTGCGGCCTCGACGGCCTCGCACACCGCCTGGCCGACCTTGCCGGCCGCGCCGAGCACTCCGACACGTATCGCCTCTGTCACCTGTTCACCCCTCACCTGGAACCGTCGGGGACAGCCTAGTGGTCGAACTCGATGACCTGACGAATCGCCTTGCCGTCCGCCAGCTCGTCCATCGCCTGGTTGATCCCGTCGAGAGTGATGCGCGAGGACACCAGTTTCTCCACCGGGAAGCGGCCCTCGCGCCACATCTGCTCGTAGGTCGGGATGTCCCGTTCGGGAACGGCGGACCCGAGGTAGCTCCCGACGATGGTGCGCGCCTCGGCCACGAGCGTGAGGGGCGAGATCGACGCGCGGGCGTCCGGCGACGGCAGGCCCACCGTCACGGTGGTGCCGCCCGGCGCCGTGGCAGCGAGCGCGGTCTCGAAGGCGCGCGCGTTGCCGGCGGCCTCCACGACGATCTGGGCACGCACGCCGGACTCGGCCAGTTCCTGCGGGGTGTAGACGGACGTGGCGCCCAACTCGCGCGCCGTCTCCAGCTTCTCCGGCATCGAGTCGACCCCGATGACGTCGCCCAGTCCGAGCGAGGCCGCGGTGAGCACCGCGGCCATGCCCACTCCGCCGAGCCCGACCACCATGATGGTGTCGCCCTCGGTGGGGGACGCGGCGTTCAGCAGTGCGCCGCCGCCGGTGAGCACCGCGCACCCGAGCACCGCGGCGACGGCCGGCGGGACGTCGTCGCCCACGGGAACCACCGACCGGCGGTCCACCACCGTGTGCGTCGCGAAACCGGACACCCCGAGGTGGTGCTTGACCTCGACGCCGTCGCGGCGCAGCCGCACGTCTCCGCCGAGCAGAGTGCCGGCGTTGTTGGCCGCGCTGCCGGGGATGCACGGTGTGCGCCCGTTCGACCGGCACCCCGAGCACTCACCGCATCGAGGCAGGAAGGTCATCACCACGCGCGTGCCGAGCGCGAGGTCGACCCCCGGACCGACGCCCTCGACGATGCCGGCGGCCTCGTGCCCCAGCAGCATCGGGACGGGCCGTACGCGGTTGCCGTCGACGACCGACAGGTCCGAGTGGCACAGTCCTGCCGCCTCGATGCGTACGAGGATCTCCCCCTCGCCGGGAGGATCGAGCTCGAGCTCGGACACCGTCAGGGGACGCGACTCCGCGAACGGCCGCGAACGGCCGATCTCTTCCAGGACAGCTCCGCGAATCTTCATGCCGCCACGTTAACCCGGCGGCGTCGGCGGTTGCGGCACTCTGGGATTGAGAAGATGCGCGACCAGCGCCGTCCAGCCCGTCTGATGGCTGGCGCCGAGCCCCTCACCGGTGTCCCCGTCGAAGTACTCGCTGAAGGTCGGGTGCTCGGCCCACAGCGGATCGTCCGAGGACTCGATGCGATCGCCGTCCGACGGCCGCCCGGATCCCCGCACCCGGAACAGGTCCGCGAGGCCGTTCTCGATAATCTCTGCGGCCTCGACCAGGGTGTGCTGCACGCCGGACCCGGTGGGGATCTCGATGGTGAACGTGTCGCCGAAGTAGCGACCGTAGGCGCGGAGCTTGTCGGCGAGCAGCACGTTGACCGGGAACCACACCGGGCCACGCCAGTTCGAGTTCCCGCCGAACATCGACGTGCGGGACTCCCCCGGCTCGTACTCGATGGACAGCGATCGGCCCTCGATTTCCATCGTGACGCCGTCGCGGTAGGACGCGGACAGCGACCGGATGCCGAAGGACGACAGGAACTCGTCGCTGTCGAACATGCGCTCGAGGATGCGCCGCAGCCGATCGGGATCCACGAGGGCGAGCAGCATGCGCCAGGTGCCGTTGTCGTTGCGCGACATCATCGGGGACACCAGGTCCGGTCTCCGGTGCTGCAGCCACCGCAACCGGGAGGTCAGGTCCGGACACTCCTTCGGCACCCACGAGGGGATCTCGGTGGCCCCCAGGATCGGCAGGAGGCCCACCATCGAGCGCACCCGCAACGGCACCGCGTCACCGTGTGGTGGGGCGAGGACGTCGTAGAAGAACCCGTCCTCCTCGTGCCACAGCGACATCTGCGCCGATCCGAAGGATCCGACGGCCTCCGCGATGGACAGGAAGTGCGCGAAGAACTTCGTCGCGACGTCGTCCCAGGCGGAGTCGTGGCGTGCCAGTTCGATCGCGATCTTGAACATCTGCTGGCAGTAGAACGCCATCCAGCTGGTCGCATCGGACTGCTCGAGTCGGAATCCGGGAGGCAGTGGTTCCGAGCGGTTGAACATGCCGATGTTGTCCATCCCGAGGAAGCCGCCCTCGAAGATGTTGGAGCCGCCCGCGTCCTTGCGGTTGACCCACCACGAGAAGTTCAACAGCAGCTTGGTGAACACCCGGACCAGGAACTCACGGTCGCGGTGTCCGTCGATGCGGTAGACCTGCCACACCGCCCAGGCGTGGACCGGCGGGTTGACGTCCCCGAACTCCCATTCGTACGCGGGCAGTTGACCGTTGGGGTGCATCGCCCACTCGCGACACATGAGCACGAGCTGTTCCTTGGCGAAGTCCGGGTCGACGTGCGCCAGCGGAATGGTGTGGAAGGCGAGATCCCATGCGGCGAACCACGGGTACTCCCACTCGTCCGGCATGGAGACGACGTCCGCGAGCGAGAAGTGCGACCAGGCATGGTTGCGGGCCGTCGCGTCGAGTCGCGACTGCGGCGCCGAGGCTCCCACCGGATCACCCTGCGCCCACTCGCGTACGTCGTAGCGGTAGAGCTGTTTGCACCACAGCAGGCCGGCGTACGCGCGGCGTGCGACGTGGCGGTCGGCGGCGGACAGATCCGGGCCGATGACGTGGTCGTAGAACTGGTCCGCCTCGTACCGTCGGTCGGCGAGGACCGCGTCGAAGCCGGGACCGAACGTGAAGGAGTCCGGCACCGCGGTGCTCAACCGGAGACGGATGCTGCGGGTCTCGCCGGGCGCCACGTCGTCGAGCGAGTACCAGAACGCACTCTTCGTCCCCGTGCCGTCCGGATTGACGGCCGACTCGTCGCCCTCGACGATGCGCCGCCCGATGCCGTCCTTCGTCCAGGCCGAGAGATTCTCCGGAGCGCCGAACAGCTCCACCGCATTGGTCTCGTTGTCGCAGAACAACACCCGCGCGTCACCCTGCGCGGCGAGGTGGTACCGGCCGAGGAAACCGTGCTCCGCACGCACCACGGCCATGTCACCGGGAAGCGCGTCCGCCGTGACGTCGACGATGGAGGCGGTGCGATCGTCGCGTCCCCAGGACCACGTGTTGCGCAGCCACAGGTGCGGCACCACGTCCACCGATGCGGCCTCGGGCCCGTGATTGGTGACATCGACGACGATGCACACGTCGTCGGGCGACGCCTTGGCGTAGGTGACGACCACGTCGAAGAACCGGTTCTCGTCCAGCACTCCGGTGTCGGCCAGTTCGAACTCGCGGTCCATGCGCGTCCGCGCGCGGCTCGCCTCACGCAGCCCCTCGTAGGGGTACTCGGCCTGCGGGTAACGGTAGAGCCAGGTCATCCAGCTGTGGGTGGGCGTTCCGTCGAGCGCCCACCAGTACTCCTTGGCGTCCTCGCCGTGATTGCCCTCACCGTTGGTGAGTCCGAACAGCCGCTCCTTGAGGATGGGATCGCGCCGATTCCACAGGGCCACCGAGAAGTTGAGGAAGCCGAAGCGGTCGCAGATGCCCCCGAGGCCGTCCTCGCCCCACCGATAGGCGCGCGAGCGTGCGTGGTCGAACGGGAAGGATTCCCAGGCGTTGCCGTCCTCGGAGTAGTCCTCGCGCACGGTGCCCCACTGACGGCCCGCGAGATACGGGCCCCAGGTACGCCAGGCGCTCTGCGCTCCGGGCGATTCGGCGAGCCGAGAGTGCTCGACGGTCGGGTGTGCAGGCTGATCTGCGGCGTCGGTCACCGCCACAGTGTGCCCCGACGGGCGCGGACGTGCATCGCGCCGCCGGGCCGGGCATCACACCGACGCGGGAAATCCCCGTCCCGGCGCGCTGACGGTGCAGCCGGCGACCAGACCGGCCAGCAGTCCCACGAGACCCGCGACCGAGGCCGACGGGTGGGACAGGTCGAAGAGAGTGCCGGGCGCGAGACCCGCACGGACGGCGAGATCGGACACCGACGCGGCCAACTCCTCGTGCGTGACGGTCACGCGTCCGGTCGCACCCGGACCGAGCGCGACGAGGGCGGGCCGCCAGGCGTCGAGTGCGGTGGGTCGGCCGGCTTCGGTGAGGCCCTGATCCCAGGCGGGCGACTCCCACCAGACACCGTCGTGATGCACGACGGCGTCGCGACGAGCATCGAACGTCACCGACGCGGCCGGTACGGCGCCGACGGCTGCGGAGGCGTGCGCGCGGAGCACGTCGGGAAGTTCCGCGTCGACGGCGAACAGGGGATGCCCGGATGCGAGGACGGCCAGGACGGAGGTGACCGCGTCGACCGAGCCGTCGGCGAGGACGGCGAGCGGGACGCGATCGCCGGCGTGGGCACGGCGCAGCGCGGCGCCGCGGTTCCTGCCGGCCACGGCGAGCTCGCCGTAGGAGATCGACTCGGAGGGTGAGACCAGCGCGAGACTCGACGGGTTCCGCCGAGCCACCGCGTCGATCGCTGCGACGACACCGCTCTCGAGCACGGACGACGGCGCGTCGGGCACACCACGCGAGTGGAGAACGGTCATACCGCAACACCGCCAACTGCCGAGGAAATCACCGGCGATCAGGTCAAGGACTCCGTAACCATACCTGAAGTATGTTTGTCCTCGTCAACATCACCACGGACCTGGTGAACAGTCACGACGTCAGTCGCCGCCGTAACCCAGCCTGCGACTGATCTCGAGAGCGGCACTCATCGCGTCCGCAGCGACGGACGCGAAGTCGTCCGATTCGAGCCGGTAGGCCGGACCCGAGACACTGAGGGCGGCCACGACGTCCCCCGTGTGATCACGAACGGGCGCGGACACAGCGTTCAGCCCGATCTCGAGCTCCTCGCGCACCGAGGCCCAGCCGCGCGAGCGCACCGCCTCGAGTTCCTGTTCCAGCGCGGTCAGCGAGGTCACCGTGGTCTCCGTGAAGGAGTCCAACCGGGACGGGAGCCGCCGACGTACCTCGTCCCGCGGCAGTCCGCTGAGGAGGATCTTCCCGCTCGACGTGGCGTGGACCGGGCTGCCCTGGCCCACCCACGTACGCAGCGCGACCTCGGACTCCGACCGAGCCTTCACGATGTTCACCGCGCGGTCCTCGTCGAGCACCGCGACGTTGGTGGTCTCCCCCACCTTCTCGGCCAACAGGTCGCAGATGCCCTGCGCTGCCTTCGCGAGGTCGCGTTCGGCCGTCGCGGACCCGGCGAGGCGGACGATGGTGAACCCCAGTCGGTACTTGCCCCGTTCACCCACCTGCTCCACGAAGCCGCGGGCATCCAACACCCCCAGTAGCCGCGAGACGGTGGACTTGTGCACCCCGAGTTCGTCGGCGATGGCCGTGACACCGGCCGTCCCGAGTCGAGCGACGATCTCGAGGACCTCGAGAGCGCGGTCGACCGACTGCACCGCGCTGCCGCGCGTCACCGCTCTCCCCGCGTCGTCGCCGTCGTCGGTGCCGGACGTGTCGGAAACGGAGATCTCGGAAGAAGCCATGATGGTGTCCGATTCTATCCGGCACCGAATCTCAGCGGTCACGCACCGCGCGGGGTACGGGCACACCCACTGTGGACGCCACGTGGCCCACCCTGCGCTGGACCGACGCGATCTCCCGGATCGCGTCCATCACCATGCTGCGTTCGAGGGGCGACAGCTCACCGAGGGCCACGACGTCGGTCGGGGTGCGCCCGTCGCTCAGGCAGTCCACCTGATGTCCGAAGCGCAGGTGCTGCAGTCGCTCGAATACATCGACGAGCACGCGTGAATCGGGTTCCGACAGCAACCCGTTGCCGGCCGCCGCGGTCAGCCGGGCGGGTGTCGACGCACAGGCGACGCCGACGCTCATACCGCCCCACCGCGCCAGGTTCACGATCGGCGACACCGCGTGCGACTTGAGATCCACCGTCGTGCCGCGCCGCGCGAGCACGTCGCGCACCGACCGCACCCGGGCGCGGGTGGCCAGCGCATCGCGGAGCTGGAGTCGCAGAGCCTCGGGATGCTCGACGGCCATCTCGCGGTAGGCGTCCGGAACCGAGTGGAGATCGGGATCGCCCCACACCACCCGGCCGTCGACCAGGAGCGAGGACATGACGATGCCGCGATCGCCGAGGGGGTCGTCGAGCCAGCCGCTCGCGGCCGCGCGCCACGCGGAGGCCGATCGGGCGAAGCGAGGGCTGGACGCGATCGCGTTGTTGGTGTCGGCGGGCAGTCCGCAGGCGTCGAGCGTGCGGTGCACGGCGCGGGCGAGGTCGCGGAGCGCCTCCTCGCGGCCGACGAGACCGTCGCTCCAGGACAGTGCGCTGTCCACATCGGACGACGGCATCGCCTCCCGTCGTCCGACACTCCCCAGCGACAACCACGCGAGATCCCGGCCGCGCAGTTGAGTCGGCGATGCCGCGATCGCCAGCTCCAGGGCACGACGGACGAGGGCGTCCACCACCACGGACAGGATCCCGGACGCGGCCCCCGCGGTGGTCCCGGTGCGCCACAGGTCCACGATCAGCGGACGCAGACCCGCACTCACCTCGATCAACGCGTCGGTGGACACGGCGGCCTCGACGTGTCGACGCAACGTGAAGCTCCGGGTCGTCGAGTTGGCCAGCAGATCGGCGCTCTCGAGGACACCGACCAGACCGCCCCGGACATCGACGACCGGCATGTGTTGAACGCCGAGCTCCAACATCTCGAGCAGGACGCCGGCGGGCGTCCGGTCCGCGTCGACCACGGCCGCCGGCGCTGTCATGACGGATCCGATCCGCGTGTCCACCGGCACACCCGCGGCGACCACCCGCGTCCGCAGGTCTCGATCGGTGAAGATGCCGTACCGGCCCCGCGTCGTCGGGATCACCACGCACGACGACCCGCGCTCCGTCATCAGGCAGACGGCGTCGCGGATCGAGGTGTCGGCGTCCACGGTCGCCGCCGCACGACGCACGAGGGCGGCCGCGGTGCCGCCGGGCGCCGACGACAGGCCGGAGCCGTCGGGACTCGGTGAGGCGATCGATCGGCCGCCGAAGGACTGCGCGATCGTGCGAGCCAGGTATGTCACGCCCGCAGTGCTCGCGAACACCGGTCGCACGGACGGACCCGGCAGGCGCACGACGACCGACGGCCGCGCCGCGGTGGCCGTGAAGGTCGTGCGCAGACCGACGAGCATGGCCGAGAATCCGAACAGCCCACCCGGCTCGATGGTGTCGAGCGGCGCGGCGCCGTCGACGTCGTCAGGGTGCAGCAGGTCGACGCTGCCGGACCACACCACCCACACCGCGTCGATGTCGTCGACACCCGGCCCCACCACGACATCGCCCGCCGCGTACTCGGCGGTGGACGCCGTCGCCGCCAGATCGGTGAGCTCGCTCCTGGTCAGCGAGTCGAACGGAGAGTGACCGGCGAGAAATTCTGCGAGCGTGTCAGCCGGTGACGAGGTCGGCACACCGTTCCGCCATCGTCATCACCGTGATGTTCGGGTTCACCGCCGGCAGCTTCGGCATCGCCGACGCATCGACCACCCGCAGGTTGTGCACTCCCTTGACGCGCAACTCGGGATCGAGCACCGCCATCGGATCCGACGCGGCACCCATCTTCGCGGTGCCGGCCGGGTGGTACACGGTGTTGTGGGTGCGATGCACGTAGTCGAGGAGATCGTCGTCGGTGACGGCGTCCGGCCCCGGCGCCAACTCGCGGGCGATCCAGTCCTTCAGCTGCGGCTGCTCGGCGATGCGTCGAGCGAGCTTGAGACCGGCGAGCATCACGCGGTCGTCGTGCCCCTCGCTGTCGGTGAAGTACCGCGGGTCGACCTTGGCCCGATCACGGAAATCCCGTGAGCGCAGTCGGACGGTTCCGCGTGAACGACCCTGTGTCACATTCGGAGTCAGACAGAAACCGTTGTCCGTGGTGGGGTAGCCCCAGCGCAGCGTGTTCATGTCGAACGGCACGCTGCCGTAGTGCATCATCACGTCCGGGTAGGTCAGATCGTCCTCGGTCGTGGCGAACAGGCCGATCTCCCACCACTGCGACGACGTGGTGACCATCGGCTTCGACGCCTCCCAGAACACCAGGCCCTCGACGTGGTCGTCGAGGTTCGCGCCGACGCCCGCCGAGTCGACACGCACCGGAATCCCCATCTCGCGCAGGTGCACCGAGGGCCCGATTCCCGACAGCATCAACAGTTTCGGGGTGTCGATCGCACCCGCGGTGACGATGACCTCGCGACGCGCGGAGACGACGTCGTGCCCCGTCAGATCGGGACGCTGATACCGCACTCCGGTGGCCGTGAGCGAGTCGTCGATGACGATCTCGCTGACCCAGCAGCCCGTGCGGACCTCGAGATTGGGCCGCGTCGCCATGATCGGATGCAGGTACGCGTGCGATGTGGACATGCGCAACCCGTCGTCGGACGAGTTGATCTGGAACCAACCGGCCCCGTTGAGCACCGTCTCACCGCGATTGAACTGCACGGTCGGCAGTCCCACGCCGGCCGCGGACTCGAGGACGGCGGCACCACACGGATCGAGGGGCGGAACGTCCCGCAGCGTGACCGGTCCGGTGACGCGCGAGACGTACGGGAGGATCGACTCGGCGTTCCAGCCCGTGGCGCCCATGGCCTCCCAGTCGTCCAGGATCCCGGCCGGTGGATGGAACGCGATGCACGAGTTGTGAGACGAGCAGCCGCCCAACACCTTCGCCCGCGCATGGCGCATGAAGCTGTTGCCGCGCTCCTGCGGCTCGACGGGATAGTCCCAGTCGTAGCCGGAGTCGAGCAGGTGCATCCACCGGTCGAGCACCAGGATGTCGTCGTTCCCCACGTCCGTGGGTCCCGCCTCGACGAGACACACGGTCACGGTGGGATCCTCGCTGAGGCGTGCGGCGAGAACACATCCCGCGGTTCCGCCGCCCGCGATGACGTAATCGAAGATCGCGTCCGTCATACTTTTTCGCCTTCCGCCGTACCCGCTGTGGTGGTCGCTGCGTGTGACGTCAACGTACCGATGTGTCCGCGACCGACGGTGAAGTACCACAGATATCCGAGCCCGAGGATGACGCCGATGTAGACGAAGGCACCCCAGGTGTTGTACCAGGGTGTCCCGTAGACGGCTTCGCGCGGCCACGCCAGATTCAGCGCCATGCCGGCGCCCCACACCACCGCGAAGATGTTGACGGGCAGACCCCAGCGACCCATCGTGAAGTAGCCACCCTCCTTCAGGTCCTTCGGCGGCCACTCGCCCCTCAGTCGCTTCTTCAGCAGCGGTCCCGTGACCATCAGATACGCCAGGTAGATCATGATGATCGCGATCGATGTGAGCACCGTGAAGATCTTGGGCTGCCCCACGTTGATCACCAGGATCAGGATCGAGAGCAGACCGATCACGACGGCGGGCACCACGGGCGTCTGGTACTTCGGATGCACGGTGGCCAGCCGCTCGCCGAACGGCAGCGCATTGTCGCGCGCCATCGCGAAGGTGAGGCGGATCGCCGCCGTGTGCACCGCGAGCGAGCACACCGTGACGGCCACCAGGATGCAGATCAGGAACACCGTTCCCAGGGGTCCGGACAGCACCGAGGTGACGATGGACTGCAGTCCACCCTGCGGCGTGCCCAGCTCGGGATCGTTCAGATCCGGCGCCGCCATGACGGCGAACACGAGGATGGCGCCGCCGATGACGAACGACGCGAGAATGGCCCGCAGGATCGCCTTTGGGGCGGTGCGCCGCGGTTCGACGGTCTCCTCACCGAGCGAGCTCGCCGTGTCGAAGCCGTACATCACGTAGCCCGAGGCCAGCGAGGCCACGAGGAACGCGCCCAGGTACCCGGCACTCTCCTCGGTCCCGTACCCGTTGGTGGAGAAGAAGATCTCCGGGCCGCGCTGGATGTTGAATGCCAGGATCACGGCGATGAGCACGGCCGCGACGAGTTCGATGAAGACGCCGGCGCTGTTGATCCGCGCCATCAACCGGATGCCCGCGGCGTTCACCAGCGTCGTGAACGCGATCATGATGGTGCCGAGAACGACGGCATTGGTGGCGTAGTCGTACTCCCCCGTGCCGTCCCCGATCAACTGGAACCCGGACCACAATCGAGGCAGGTTCACCTGCAGGGCGAGCACCACCGCTGACAACGTGACGATCGACGCGGTGAGCATGAGCCACCCCGACGACCACCCGACGATGCGGCTGCCGAGCAGCTTGGCCCAGTTGTAGACCGATCCCGCCACCGGATATTTGGCCGCGAGCTCCATGAAACACAGCGCCACGGCCATCTGCCCGACGAAGACGATGGGCCAGGACCACAGATAGGCCGGGCCCGCGGACCCGAATCCGAAGTAGAACAGCTGGAACGTGCCGGTCAGGATCGAGATGTAGCTGACGCCGGCCGCGAAACTCGCGAACTTGCCCAGACTGCGGTCGAGCGATTCCTTGTATCCGAAATCACCGAGACCGCCGTCCTCGACGTCGGAAGTGGAAGACACCATGTCGCCTCGCTCACGTGAGAATGGAAGAAACTAGCTCGTCCGACCCCGGCCGGCCTCCGGCCTACCCGCTGATCCTCGACCGGCCTCCGGCCTACCCGCCGGTGCCGAACCACTCCGCCCGAGGTGCAGCGGTGTTGTTCCAGATGTGCTTGGTCTCCTGGTATTCGTGGAGTCCCGCGGGGCCGAGTTCGCGCCCGTTGCCCGACTTCTTGAAACCGCCCCACTCGGCCGCGGCCGTGTAGTACCCGAAGTCGTTGAGCCACACGGTTCCGTGTCGCAGCCCGCGCACCATGCGTTCGCCGCGTTCGGGATCGGTGGTGCGCACACCGGCCGCGAGACCGTACTCCGTGTCGTTGCCCAGTCGCAGTGCCTCCGCCTCGGTGGTGAACCGTTCGACGGTCAGTATGGGCCCGAACGTCTCGAGCTGCACGATGTCCATCTCACGAGAGCAGTGATCGAACACCGTGGGCAGGAAGTAACTTCCGTCCGCCAGAGCCGGATCGGACGGTGCGCGGCCGCCCGTGCGCAGAACTGCACCCTCCGCGACGGCGGTCTCGACGAACGCCTCCATCTTGTCGCGCTGGGTCGTGGAGACCAGTGGCCCCGTCTCGCTGGCCGGGTCCGTTCCCGGTCCCATCCGGATGGCTTCGGCGCGGCGCACGATCTCGTCGACGAACCGATCCGCCACCGAGTCCTCGACGATGAGACGTGTACCGGCAGAACACACCTGGCCGGAGTGCAGGAAGACGCCGGTGAGCACCTGGTCGACGGAGGCGTCGAACGTGTCCTCGCCGGCGGCGTCCGCGAACACGATGTGCGGATTCTTGCCCCCGAGTTCCACCGCCACCTTGGTCACGTGCGGAGCGGCACTCGCGAGGATCGCGCTGCCGGTCGCCAGTCCACCGGTGAACGACACGAAGTCGACGTCCGCATTGTCCGTGAGCGCCGACCCGATGGTCGCGCCGCTGCCCTGCAGCAGATTGACGACACCGTCCGGCACCCCCGCTTCCTCCAGCAGATGGGTGAACGCGATGGTACTCAGCGGGGTGACCTCGCTCGGCTTGAGCACCATCGTGCAGCCGGCAGCCAGCGCAGGCGCGATCTTCCACGAGATCTGCAGCAGTGGGTAGTTCCAGGGCGCGATCATCACGCAGACACCGATCGGCTCGTGCACCACGCGCGAGATGACCGCCGGATTACCCACGTCGACGAGACGATCGCTCGAGACGGCGGCGAGCTGAGCGTAGTACCGGAACACCGAGGTGACGTCGTCGATGTCGATGCGGCTCTCCGCCAACGTCTTCCCGGTGTCGAGGGTCTCGATGACCGACAGTCGCTCCTTGTCGCGCTGCAGGAGATCCGCCACGCGGTCGAGCACCGCACAGCGTTCCGCGACCGCGGTGGCGGGCCAGTCGCCGCGATCGAAGGTGGCACGGGCCGCCGCGACGGCCGCGCGGGCGTCGTCCGGCGAGGCCTCGTCGACCGACACCAGAACGCGACCGGTCGCGGGGTCGATGCAGTCGCGGGTCTCGCCCGAGGTGGCGGGGATCCACTGACCCCCGATGAGGAGTACGCGCTCGAACAGGGTCGGATCGAAGTCGGTGTCGTTCCCGGTCTGTTGATTCACTGCCCCACCCTTTCACCGATCGGTCACCCCTGCAGGCGCTCATCCTCCCGCAGGCGTTCCACCAGCCAGTCGTGGAAGAGCCCGATGTGATGCTCGGCCGGGACCAGAACGCCACCGTCACGGTATGCCCGTGAGCTCATCGCCGGTTGGGTTCGCTCACATGCGTCGAAATCCTGCACGTTGACGCGATGGAACAGCTCGACCGATCGGCTGACGTCGCGGCCCGACTCGACGACGTCCCGCGTGTACAGCCAGTCGCACTCGACGACGGTGCGGTCCGCGGACACCGGATACATGCGGTGCAGGATCACGTGGTCGGGAACCAGGTTGACGAAGACGGTCGGCTTGACCGTGATGGCGTAGTACCGCCGGTCCTGGTCCTCCGAGAGCGTCGGCAGGGCGTCGAACCCCACGGAGCCGTCCACGGTGAATCCGTCGATCTCCGCGCCGAACTCCGCACCGTGGCCGACGAAGTACTGGGCCGCCAGCCCGTCCGCGAACTCGGGGAGGACTTCGGTCAGCTCCGGGTGGATCGTGGCGCAGTGATAGCACTCCATGAAGTTCTCGACGATCAGCTTCCAGTTGGCCGCCACGTCGTAGACCTCGCGGCGACCGAGTTCGAGGGACGGCATGTCGTACCGGTCGATGGCCGTCGGGTCGCCGAGCCGCTCGGTGACCGCGCCGATCACCTCGTCCTCGAAGGACGGCGGCTCGTCCGCCAGGCACAGCCACGTGTAGCCGAGCCACTCCCGGAGCGCGACGGGGATCAGACCCCACTCCGTGCGGTCGAGCGGGGCACCGGACCCGTCCGACAACGCGGACAGATTGGGAGCGGCCACGAGCTTCCCGTCCAGCCCGTACGTCCAGGCGTGGTAGGGACACTGCAGATTACGCTTGACCTGGCCCGATTCCTCCGTGCAGATCTGCGCGCCGCGGTGACGGCACACGTTGAGGAACGCGCGCAGAGCCCCGTCACGCCCGCGCACCACCAGCACGCTCTCGCGGCCCACGTCGACGCGGCGGAAGGCACCGGGTGCCGCGAGATCGGCACTGCGGACGGCGCAGAACCACATCGTCTCGAACACGTGCTCCTGCTCGGCCAGGAACGTCTCCGCGCTGGTGTACCAGAATCCGGGGAGCGTGGGGATCAACGACTGAGTGCGGGGCGCGGTGCTGGTCATACGGTCACCAATCGGCGGGGATCGAAGAGGGTGATGGGGTGCGCGGTCGTCCCGGTGGTCGCGAGGTCGGCCAGGATCTCGCCGACGACGGGGACGAACTTGAAGCCGTGGCCGGAGAATCCGCACGCGACGGTGACGTTGGTGGCGTCGGGGTGCCGCGCGATGACGAAGTGCTCGTCCGGAGTGTTGGAGTACATGCACGTCGCGGAGTGCACGCTCGGCCCGTCGAGGCCGGGCACCGTCTGCCGCACCCGGCTCTGCATCGCCTCGATCTCGTGCGGGTGCACCGTGCGGTCGATGGTGTCCGGCGTGCACTCGATGCCCTTGCGGAAGAAGGCCACCTTGACGCCGCCGTCGGGACCGTCGATCGCCGGAAAACCGTAGTCCTGCATACCGTCCGCGGCCTCGTGGATGAAGATCGGGTTGTTCTCGTACGCGGCGGTACCGGCGCTCGCGCCGAACCAGTGCAGTACCTGGCGCTCGACGACGATCGGTACCGCGAACTGCTCGAGCAACTGCGGCGCCCAGGCACCGGGGCAGATCACCACCTGGCCCGCCGCATAGGTCCCCTTGTCGGTGGTGACGGTGACGCCGTCCCCCGCCTCCTCCCAGCCGAGGACCGTCTCACCGAACTGCAGTGTCGCACCGCGATTCTCAGCGAGGTCGAGATGGGCCTGAACGGTGAGTTCCGGCCTCGCGAAACCGGCGGCGGCCTCGAACAGCGCCATCTCGTCGGGGTCGGGATCGAAGGTGGGGAACGCCTCGCGCACCTGCGCGGCGTCCAGGATCTCGTGCGGCAGCGACCATTGCCGTGACGCCAGCAGCGAGCCCGAGAACGTCACCGAGCTCTCGCGGCCGAGGAACAGTCCTCCGGTGATCCGATGCACCTCCTTACCGGACATGCTTCTCAGTTCGTCCCACAGTTCGTAGGACCGCAGGAGGAGCGGGACGTAGGCCGGGTCCTCGAAGTAGGACTGCCGGATGATCCGCGATCCGCCGTGGCTCGATCCCTTGTCGTGCGCGGGGGTGAACTTCTCGAGCCCCAGCACCCGCTGTCCGCGGTCGGCGAGATGGAAGGCGGCGGCGCTGCCCATGCCGCCGAGTCCGATGACGATGACGTCGTAGCTCACGTGGCTCATCTCCTGATCAGCTGTCCGGCGGGATCGACGACCGCGTCGTCGGACACCGTCGCACCCAGTGCGGCGGTGAAGTAGGTCACCGACACGGCGGTGCCGAGTGGAGTGTCCAGCGGAAGCCAGGCGTACGCGACACACCGCCCGAGCGTTGCCGACCATCCCGCACTCGTGACGTACCCGACGACCGTGCCGTCGAGCGAGACGGGCTCCTTCCCGAGCACCACCGCGTCCGGGTCGTCGAACACGAGGGTCCGCAGCCGCCGCGTCGCGGGCCGAGCGGCCAGAGCAGAGCGACCGACGAAGTCCGTCGTGTCCTTGACGGCGAACTCGACGCCCGCGTCGGCCGGGGTGTCCTCGGAGGTCATGTCGTGCCCCCAGGCGCGGTACCCCTTCTCGAGTCGCAGGCTGTCGAACGCGAGCCGGCCGGCAGCGATCACCCCGTGGTCGGACCCGGCCTCCCACAACAGGTCCCACAGAGCGCCGCCGTACTCGGCGTCGGTGTAGATCTCCCACCCGAGTTCACCGACGTACGACACCCGCATCATGATCACCGGGATCGCACCGAGGTACGTCCGCACGGCGCGGAAGTAGCCGAAGGCCTTGTGTCCCAGGTCCGCGTCGGCCAGCGGTGCCACCATCGCGCGGGCACGGGGACCCCACACTCCGACACAGCACGTCGCTCCGGTGAGGTCCCGCACCGTCACCGAACCGTCGGGCGTTCCCGCCCTGGCGCGGCGCAGCATCGCATCGAGGTCGAGTGGACCGTTCGCTCCGACGCGATAGTGATCGGCGCCGAGTCGCGCGACCGTGAGGTCGCTGCGGATCCCGCCTCTCTCGTCGAGCATCAGTGTGTAGGTGACACGGCCGATCGCGGTGTCCACGTCGTTGGTGGTGAGGTGCTGCAGGAAGTGGGCTGCACCGGGTCCCTCCACGTCGTACCGGGTGAGCGGTGTCATGTCGTACATCGCGACCCGGCTCCGCGTCACCGCGGCCTCGGCCACGGCGATGTCGGAGAAGTGACGCGCGGACCACTCGTCGCGGACCGGAAGGTGGAACCCGGCCTCGAGGAGTGCTGCGAGTTCGCCCGCGTTGCTCTCGTACCAGGCAGGGCGTTCCCAGCCTCCGCCCTGGACGAAGCTGGCGTCCAGCGCGACCTCCGCGGCGTGGAACGGGCTGCGCCGCAGTCCTCGCAGTGCCGTGCGCTGCTGGCGGGGGTGCACGATGTCGTACACCTCCACGAACGCCTGCGCGCTGGTCGCGGCGATGAAGGCGGGACTGCGCTCGACCGATTCGAAGCGGTACAGATCGGACTCGTGGAGGTCGATCTCCGAGGCGCCGTCGATCAGAGTCTGGGCGAGGGCGCGCGCGATACCGGCGGAGTGCGTCACCCACACGGCTTCGGCCACCCAGAAGCCGGCGAGATCCCGGTGCTCCCCGACGATCGAGTGACCGTCGGGGGTGAAGGAGAAGATGCCGTTGAATCCGGATTCGACCTTCGAGTCCCGCAGCGCCGGGAGCACTCTCGCGGACTCACGCCAGGCCGGCGCGAAATCGTCCTCGGTGAACGGCAGCATCGACGGCATCGGTGGGGGCGCCACGGACGACGCGTCTCCGTCCGCGTCCCACGACAGCGCGCCCATGTCCGCGGGCATCGGGTCGTGGCCGTAGTAGCCGATGCCGAGACGATCCCCGTGCTCCCGGTAGTAGAGGTCGCCGTCCTGATGACGAAGGATCGGCAGACTCGCGTCCGACGCTCCGGTGTTCCGGCCGACCAGCGCCTCGATCTGTCCGGTGTAGGCGTACTGGTGCGCCATCGGGACCAGGGGAACGGTCAGCCCCACGGTGCGCCCGAGCTCGGCACCCCAGAAGCCCGCGGCCGAGACGACGATGTCCGCCGGCACGTCGCCGTGCGGGGTCCGCACCCCCGTCACACGTCCACTCGCGTGGAGGATCTCGGTCACCGGACTGTCCCCCCGGAACACCGCCCCGCGCGCCTGCGCCGCGCGCGCCTGCATCTCGGCGGCCCGCACCGCACGGGCGAGACCGTCGCTCGGAGTGTGGAACGCGCCGAGCACGACGTCCGGATCCACGAGCGGGTGCAGCGCAGCCGCGGCCGCGGCGTCGACGAGCCGTCCCTCGATACCCCAGGAGCGCGCCCACCCGGCCTTGCGTTGCAGATCCGTCCACCGAGCCTCGGTCGTCGCGATCTCGAGGCCGCCGAGCGTGTCGAAGCACGGCCCGTCGTCGTGCGTGAGTGCGCGGAACTTGTCGGCCGTGTACGCCGCGAAGCGGGCCATGGAGCGCGAGGGATTGGTCTGGAACACCAGGCCGGGGGCGTGCGAGGTGGATCCGCCGGTGGAGAACAGCGGGCCCTGGTCGAGCACGGTGACGTCCGACCACCCGCGGGCGGTCAGTTCGTCCGCCAGGGAGGTCCCGACGATTCCGGCGCCGATGACGACGATACGAGGTGTCACGAGCGTCCCCCTGGGACCTGTTGCGATCAGCGCAACGATGGGTGGTTTACGCAACACAGACTCGACGTCCCGGGCCGGGCTGTCAACCCGGCACGCTGTGGTTCGACACACCGTCGCAGCAATTGACGTCGTGGATCATCCTGGTGCATCCTGTTGCGCAGATCGATCATCGTTGCGATCGACGCAACACCGTCACACTTGCGGGAGACATCATGCCGGATACCGTTCATCGCGTCGCCGTCTGCTCCGCATCGGCCCTTCCCCTCGGCGAGGTCGCCACCGTCACCCCGCCGGGTCACACCGCGATCTCCGTCTTCCACACCGAGGAGGGACTCTTCGCGATCGACGACACGTGCACCCACCAGGACGCCTCCCTCGCCGACGGATGGGTGGAGAACTGCGCGGTCGAGTGCCCGCTCCACGAGTCGTGCTTCGATCTGCGGACCGGTGCCCCCTCCGGCACACCGGCGAAGACTCCGGTTCGGACGTATGCGGTGCACGTCGTCGACGGCGCGGTCGTGCTCGACCTCCCCGGCTCGTGACGGCCCCCGACGGGTCGGACCGGGAGACGGTGGACTCCGTCCTGGTCGTCGGGGCGTCGCTCGCGGGCTCGACCGTCGCGACCGCTCTCCGCGAGGACGGGTTCACGGGCCGCGTCACCGTCGTCGGCGACGAGCCCCACCTGCCGTACGATCGCCCGCCCCTCTCCAAGGCCTTCCTGCAGGGATCCGCCCCCGACCCGTGGCTCGTTCCCGAACCCGATGCGCTCGACGTCGACTGGGTGCTCGGGACCCCGGCGGTCGGCATGACCGGCCGGAGCGTGGAGCTCGCGGACGGGCGGGAGGTGAGTGCCGACGTCGTCGTCATCGCGACCGGCGCGCGTGCACGGACCCTGCTGGGCGCCGACGGCCTCCGCGGCGTCCACACGCTGCGCACGTTGGACGACGCCGCCGCACTGCGCTCGTCGCTGGCCACAGCGACCACCATGGTGGTGATCGGCGCGGGATTCATCGGAGCCGAGGTGGCGTCCACGGCCGCCGGTCTCGGCATCTCCGTCACCATCGTCGAGGCGTCCACCGCTCCCCTGTCCGGCCCGCTCGGCCTGACGATGGCGGAGGTCTGCGTCGATCTGCATCGCGCGAACGGCGTGACTCTCCTGCTCGGCGCGGCCGTCGACTCTCTCGAGGGCCGCAACGGTGCCGTCACCTCCGTCCTGCTCGGGGACGGGACGGTGCTGCCCGCAGACGTCGTGGTGATCGGGATCGGGTCGATCCCCAACACGGAGTGGGCGGCAGCGTCCGGCCTCGCCATCGACGGTGGCTTCGTCACCGATGAGCAGTGCCGCACCACCGTGCCGGGCGTCTACGCGATCGGGGACTGCGCTCGCGCGTTCGACGAGGTGCTGCAGGACCACCATCGCAGCGAACACTGGTCACACGCGGTCACCCAGGCTCGGCGAGTGGCGCGGTCGATCGTGGGGGCGCAGCCCGCCCCGTCCGGTGTTCCGTACTTCTGGTCGGACCAGTACGGCTCTCGCATCCAATTCGCCGGCCGTCGTCAGTCGACCGACTCGGTGCGCGTGATCGAGGGCGACCCGGAGGCCGGCTCGTTCGTCGCCGTGTACGAGCGCGCGGACGACATCGTCGCAGTCCTGGCGATGAACAACGCCCGATCGTTCACCAGGATGAGGAAGAGCCTCGGAGCCTGATTCTCCGGATGCCGATCAGCATTGGGTGCGTATAACAATCTCGCAGTCGCTTTTCTGTGATCAGCCCGGAGAACTCCGTCGGCACTGCACAGCGCTCGTCGCCGGGGATAGGTTGCCGTCATGACCGCCGAGATCCTGGCCACCGACGCCGTCGCGAGCGACACCACGTTCGACCCGGCGCAGCACGCGCTGGACATGGTGGGCTACCACTACCGCGCCGACGACTACTACGAGGTCGGCCGCGAGAAGGTGCGGGAGTACGCGAAGGCCGTCCGTGACTTCCATCCGGTCCACTGGACCGAGGAGGGCGCACTCGAGGTCGGCTATCCGGCGCTGATGGCGCCGCCCACGTTCTTCTCGCTGGTCGGCATCATCGCCCAGCAGAAGCTGCTCGAGCGCATCGCCACCGGGTACGACCTCAGCCGGATGCTGCAGACCGACCAGCACGCCGAGTACTTCGCGCCGATCCTGGCGGGCGACCGGCTCACGTGCGACGTCTCGCTCGACTCCTTCCGCACGGTCGTCGGCCGCGACATGTTGGTGACCAAGACCGTCATCACCAACCAGCGCAACGAGCTGGCGCAGATCACGTACACCACACTGCTCATCGGGCGCGCCGACGACGGCGACGACAGCATCGCGGACGTCGCGCGCGGCATGGTCATGAACGGCATGTTCACCCTCTCCACGTCCGACGAGGTGGCCGACGTCAATCCCGGCGGCGACGACCTCGAGACGGTCTACGCCCCGCCCGTCGTCGTCCCGCACACCGGCCATGCCCGTCGGCGCTTCGAGGACGTGGCGGTCGGCGACGCGCTGCCCACCAGGACGGTGCTGCTCTCCCGCGGCGATCTCGTGAACTACGCGGGCGTGGTCGGTGACAACAACCCCGTGCACTGGAGCGACCACTTCGCGTCGCTGCTCGAACTCGACACCGTCGTCGCGCACGGCATGCTCACCATGGGCCTCGGCACCGGTTTCGTGTCCGAGTGGCTCGGTGATCCGGGTGCCCTGAAGGACTGCACCGTGCGCTTCACCAGCCCCGTCATGGTGGACCCGGTGACCAAGTCGGAGATCGTCATCGACGGCACGGTGAAATCGAAGGACGAGGCGACCCGGACTGCCGTGGTCTCGATCGACGCCCGCTACAAGGGCAAGCGCATCCTCGGCCACAAGGCCATGGCCACCGTTCACCTGGCCTGAGACGCCTCAGCTCCCGGCCACGGCTCCGCGTACTGAGGCCGGGAGCTTCGACACCGTCGCGAACGGCCCGACCACGGCGGCCGCCATGGGCCGCGCCAGCAGGGTGCGGGCGACGTCGCGTACCTCGTCGTTAGTCACCTGGTCGATGCGCGCGAGCGTCTCCTCCACCGACCTGTGGTCGCCGTAGTTGAGCTCGCTGCGACCGATCCGGTTCATCCTCGATCCGGAATCCTCCAGTCCGAGAACCAGTCCCCCGCGCATGGATCCCTTCGCGCGAGCGCACTCCGCGTCCGTGATGCCGTCGGTGGCCACGGACGCGAGCACGTCGCGGATCACCGAGGTGACCTCGCCGAGATTCTCGGGCTGGCATCCGGCGTACACCGAGAACGCACCCGTGTCGGAGAACGTGTCCACCGACGAGTACACCGAGTACGCGAGACCGCGCTCCTCCCTGATCTCCTGGAAGAGACGGGAACTGAGCCCACCACCGATGGCGGTGTTCAGAACCGACAACGCCCACCGATGACCCTCGTGGCGTCCGAACGCCCGCACCCCCAGGCAGAGGTGCGCCTGTTCGCTGTCCCGAGTCGTCAGGCTCAGGGCCGGGCGCGCGGTGATGCGGCCCGCTCCCCCGCGCCGCGGTGCCGGTTCGGCGGCACCGGTGATCCGGTCGGCGAAACTGCGACGGACACCCGCCACCACGTCGTCGTGGTCGACGTTGCCGGCGACCGCCACCACCATGCGCGGCGGGGTGTATCGGCGAGTGTGGAACGAGTGCAGCTGATTTCGCGTCATGGACTCGATGGACTCCACCGATCCGATGACGGGACGACCGATGGGGTGGTCACCGAACAGCGCGGTGAGGAAGGCGTCACCGAGCAGATCCTCGGGGTCGTCGTCGCGCATCGAGATCTCCTCGAGCACCACCTGTCGTTCGACGTCGACATCCTCGGCGCGGCAGCGACCGCGGAGCACCACGTCCGCCACCAGGTCGAGTCCGAGGTGCAGGTCCTCGTCGAGCACGTGCGCGTAGAAGCATGTGTGCTCCTTGGACGTGAACGCGTTCAGCTCGCCGCCGACTCCGTCCATCACCTGCGCGATGTCCAGAGCCGTACGAGTGGGCGTGGCCTTGAACAGCAGGTGTTCCAGGAAGTGCGCGGCACCGGCGACGGTGCGGCCCTCGTCGCGCGAACCGACGGCGACCCAGACGCCGACCGAGGCGGACCGCACGCCGGGAACGTACTCCGTGACGACGCGGACGCCGCCCGGCAACACCGTGCGACGGACGCCGGACGGTTCGGGTGTACGCACACGGCGGCGCGGCCGGGAGCCCGAGAGCTCCGCAGACCGCGCCGCCGCGTTCGTGTACTTCTTACTCAGCGCTGACCTCGTCGGAGGTGGCGACCTGATCGTCGGCCGGCGCGGCGGTTGCCGCGTCGTCCTCGACCGGGACGAGGCTGATCTTGCCGCGGTTGTCGATGTCGGCGATCTCCACGCGGAGCTTCGATCCGACGCTGACGACGTCCTCGACCTTGTTGATGCGCTTGCCACTGCCCAGCTTGGAGATGTGCACCAGGCCGTCACGACCGGGGAGCAGCGAGACGAACGCGCCAAACGCCGTGGTCTTGACGACGGTTCCGAGGAACCGCTCGCCGACCTTGGGCAGCTGCGGGTTCGCGATGGCGTTGATCATGTCGATCGCGGCCTGCGCGGACGGGCCGTCCGCGGCACCGACGTAGACGGTGCCGTCATCCTCGATCGAGATGTTGGCGCCGGTCTGCTCGGTGATCGAGTTGATCATCTTGCCCTTGGGCCCGATGACCTCGCCGATCTTGTCCACGGGGACCTTGATCGCGGTGACGCGCGGTGCGTACGGGCTCATCTCGTCCGGAGCGTCGATGGCCTCGGCCATGACGTCGAGGATCGTGACGCGCGCGTCCTTGGCCTGCGACAGCGCACCGGCCAGAACCTGCGACGGGATGCCGTCGAGCTTCGTGTCCAGCTGCAGGGCGGTGACGAACTCACGGGTGCCGGCGACCTTGAAGTCCATGTCGCCGAACGCGTCCTCCGCACCGAGGATGTCGGTGAGGGCGACGTAGCGGGTCTCACCGTCGACCTGGTCGGAGACCAGACCCATGGCGATGCCGGCGACCGGCGCCTTCAGCGGCACACCGGCGTTGAGCATGCCCAGCGTCGACGCGCAGACCGAGCCCATCGACGTGGAGCCGTTCGAGCTCAGCGCCTCCGAGACCTGACGGATGGCGTAGGGGAACTCCTCCTGGCTGGGGAGCACGGGGAGCAAGGCACGCTCCGCCAGGGCGCCGTGGCCGATCTCGCGGCGCTTCGGCGACCCGACGCGTCCGGTCTCGCCGGTGGAGTACGGCGGGAAGTTGTAGTGGTGCATGTAGCGCTTGCTGGTCTCGGGTCCGAGCGAGTCGATCTGCTGGGCCATCTTGACCATGTCGAGGGTGGTGACGCCCAGGATCTGGGTCTCGCCGCGCTCGAACAACGCGCTGCCGTGGGCGCGGGGGATGACGGCGACCTCGGCGGAGAGCTCACGGATGTCCGTGATGCCGCGGCCGTCGATGCGGAACTGGTCGCGCAGGATGCGCTGACGCACGAGCTTCTTGGTCAGCGAGCGGAACGCTGCGCCGATCTCCTTCTCGCGACCCTCGAACCGGTCGCCCACGCTGGTGAGGATCTGGTTCTTGACCTCGTCGAGCTTGCTCTCACGCTCGGTCTTGCCGGCGATGGTGAGCGCCTCGTTGAGCGGGATCTGCGCCGCACCCTCGACAGCCTCGAACACGTCGGACTGGTACGCGGGGAAGAGCGGGAAGTCGCCGGTGGGCTTGGCGGCCGCCGAGGCGAGCTGCTTCTGCGCCTCGCACAGCGATGCGATGAACGGCTTCGCTGCTTCGAGGCCCTCGGCCACGATGGCCTCGGTGGGCGCCTGCGCGCCGTCCTCGATGAGGGCGATGACCTTCTCGGTCGCCTCGGCCTCGACCATCATGATCGCGACGTCGGCGTCCGCACCGGTGCCCGAGACGACGCGGCCGGCGACGACCATGTTGAACACGGCCTTCTCGAGCTGCTCGTTGGTGGGGAACGCGACCCACTGCTTGTCGATCAGTGCGACACGGACGCCGCCGATGGGGCCGGAGAACGGCAGGCCCGCGAGCTGGGTGGATGCCGACGCGGCGTTGATGGCCACGACGTCGTACAGGTCCTTGGGATCGAGGCTCATCACGGTGATGACGACCTGGATCTCGTTGCGCAGTCCGTCGACGAACGTCGGACGCAGCGGCCGGTCGATCAGGCGACAGGTCAGGATGGCGTCGGTGCTGGGGCGTCCCTCACGACGGAAGAACGACCCGGGGATGCGGCCGGCGGCGTACATCCGCTCCTCGACGTCCACCGTGAGCGGGAAGAAGTCGAAGTGGTCCTTGGGATGCTTCGAGGCGCTGGTGGCCGAGAGCAGCATGGTCTCGTCGTCCAGGTACGCGACGACGGCGCCGGCGGACTGCTTGGCCAGCCGGCCGGTCTCGAAGCGGATGGTGCGGGTGCCGTACGACCCGTTGTCGATGACGGCGGTGGTCTCGAACACGCCCTCGTCGACCTCGGTGGCCGCTGCGGTGTTCGTGGTGGTCTCTGACATGGAAGTCTTCTCGTCCTCTCGTCTTCGCCGTGCCCACCCGGGCGCGCACTCGAACCCGGTGGTTCGGTGCGGCGTCCCCGAGTCGACGTGCGAGCGGAGGCGGCCCACGATCGAAGTCCCCCGGGCCGGGACGCGCTCTGCGCGTCCGGAAACCGAGAGACCACTACCGAAGACCGACACCGCGACATGTGTCGGGGACGAACGGCTGATGGTGCTCACCGCCGAGTCGGCGGCCTACCTGTGGTGCTGTGCACTCCCGGTTGGGGAGTACTGCTGTGACACTACCGGTCCACGACGAGCGGCCGACGAGGAACAGCCGTGGGCTGCCTCGCCGGCGCGATCGCGTGAACCATGACGGAAATTATCGACGCAGTCCCAGACGCTCGATGAGCGAGCGGTATCGCGCGACGTCGACCTTCTGCACGTACTTGAGCAGACGACGACGACGACCCACGAGCAGCAGCAGGCCGCGACGCGAGTGGTGATCGTGCTTGTGCACCTTGAGGTGCTCGGTGAGATCCTGGATGCGCTTGGTGAGCATCGCCACCTGGGCTTCCGGCGATCCGGTGTCCGTCTCGTGGACGCCGTACTCGCCGAGGATCTGCTTCTTCTGTTCGGTGGTCAATGCCACAGTGAAACTCCTGATGCAGTGCCGTCCGCGCGTGGATGGTGCCGCACCCGAGGGCGCGGTGTTGCAGCCGCCGCGGACCGCAGCGAACAACAGTCGTCCATCCTACCTCAGTGGACGAGGCCCGAACGACACCTCGGATTCAGGCATCCAGGGCGGCGAGGACGTCGCGGGCACGGTCGACGTCGAGATCCATCTGCGCGATCAGCTCGTCCACCGAGGCGAAGGCCTCCATGCCGCGCAGACGCTCGACGAAGTCCACCGCGACGTGCTGACCGTAGAGATCGGCGTCGCCGTCCAGGACGAACGCCTCCACCGTGCGTGTGCGTCCCGAGAACGTGGGATTGGTCCCCACCGACACCGCTGCGCGACAACGCTTTCCGGGAGTCACGGTACCCATGATCGGTCCGGGCCCGAGCACCGTGAACCACGACGCGTACACCCCGTCCGCCGGGATGGCGGCGTGCATGGGCGGCTTGACGTTGGCCGTGGGGTAGCCGATGGTGCGGCCACGGCCGTCGCCGTGCACCACCACGCCCTCGACTCGGTGGGGCCGACCGAGTGCGTCGGCGGCAGCCGCGACGTCACCTGCGTCCACGCACGCGCGAATGTAGGTGGAGGAGAACGTGACCGACTCCTCCGCGAGCAGGGTGACACCATCGACCGCGAAGCCGAACCGCGTACCGGCCGAGCGGAGCAGGTCGACGTTGCCCGCAGCCTTCTTGCCGAACGTGAAGTTCTCCCCCACCACCACCTCGGCAGCGTGCAGACGCTCGACGAGGATGTCGTGGATGTAGCGATCCGGGGTGAGCTTCATGAACTCGTGCGTGAACGGCATCACACAGAAGACGTCGATGCCGAGCTCCTCGGCCAGTTCGGCACGCCGGGTGAGGGTGGTCAACTGGGCCGGATGACTACCCGGACGGACCACTTCCATCGGGTGCGGATCGAAGGTCATGAGCACGCTGGGCACTCCGCGCGCCGCCGCCGATGTGACAGCGCGGTCGATCAATTGGGCGTGGCCGCGGTGAACGCCGTCGAACACGCCGATCGTCAGAACACATCTGCCCCAGTCGGCCGGGACATCGTCGAGACCTCGCCATCTCTCCACGACCAGGAGCCTACGGCCCGGCGATCGACCGGTCACGTCCGGCGCACCGACGGCTAAGCTGTCGGCGTGCCAGCCCCTGCCCTCTCCACCGTCGCGCAGGACTACCTCAAGGTCATCTGGACCGCGAGCGAGTACTCCGACGAGCCGGTGAGCACCAAGATGCTCGCGTCCCGGATGTGCGTCTCGCCGTCCACGGTCTCCGAGGCGGTACGCAAACTCGCTGATCAGGGCCTCGTCGACCACGCGCGGTACGGGTCCATCACGCTCACCGAGGCCGGGCGACGCGCCGCCATCGGCATGGTCCGCAGGCATCGGCTCATCGAGACCTGGCTGGTCGAGGAGATGGGCTACGGCTGGGACGAGGTGCACGACGAGGCCGAGGTGCTCGAACACGCGGTGTCGGACCTGCTCGTCGAGCGCATCGACGCCAAGCTCGGTCGGCCGTCCCGCGACCCGCACGGTGATCCCATCCCCACCATCGACGGCACCATTCCCGCGCCGCCGGCGGTACCGCTCAGCGATTTCGTCGCGGGCCAGAAGGGCCACGTCACCCGCATCTCCGACTCGGATCCGGACATGTTGCGGTACTTCGATTCCATCGGCATCACCCTCGACCTGTCGATCACGATGGTCGAGCGCCGCGACTTCGCCGGGACCGTGGCCGTGCAGGTGGCCGACACGGTCCTCGACCTGGGCCATGTTGCGGCCGAGGCGATCTGGATGACGACGGACTGACGCCGAACCACTCCGACGAGCTCAGGGGCGCAGCGTGGCCGGCCGCACGACCATCACGGTGCTCGCCCGCTTGCCGCGTTCCTGCACCAGGGCGATGGTGTGGCCGTCCTCGTCCAGTGCCGCGTAGATGCCGGACATCCCGATCGGGTCGAGCCAGCGTCCCTGGCTCAGCGATTCGGCCTCGTCCGACGTGACCGTCCGGTGCGGGAACGCCGTGCGGGCGGCGGCGTCGATGTCGAGGCTCACGTGCGGGTCGTCCCGCACCTCGTCGAGAGTGCGGGCGTGCTCCAACGTGAACGGTCCGACCCGGGTGCGCCGCAACGCTGTCAGGTGGCCGCCGACGCCCAGGGCCGCACCCAGGTCGCGCGCGAGCGCCCGCACGTAGGTCCCCGACGTGCACTCGACGTGGACGTCCAGATCGATCACGTCGCTCCCCCGGCGACGCTGCAGGACGTCGAAGCGGGAGACGGTGACCGTCCGCGGTTCGAGCACGACGTCCTCGCCCTCCCGAACGAGAGCGTGGGCTCGCTTGCCGTCCACCTTGATGGCGCTGACACTCGACGGGACCTGACTGATCTTCCCGGTCAGCGCGGCGACGGCCTCGTCGATCCCGGAGTCCGTCACCGCACTCGCGTCCGCCGTCGACACCGTGTCGCCCTCGGCGTCGTCGGTGGTGGTGGCGGCTCCGAGGCGGACGGTCGCGGTGTACTCCTTGGTGGTCAGCGACAGCAGACCCAGCATCTTGGTCGCCCGCTCGACACCGAGCACCAGCACTCCCGTCGCCATGGGATCGAGCGTGCCGGCGTGTCCGATGCGGCGGGTCTTCAAGGCCTTGCGACACGCGGAGACGACGTCGTGGCTGGTGACTCCGCCACTCTTGTCCACCACCAGAAGGCCGGCGCCGTCGAGTCCTGTGGGGGGTTTGGGGTGAGCTGGCACGAGGGAGAAGTCTGTCAGAAGATCGCGGGAAGGCCGGAGGCCGGCCGTCAGAAGACGGTGATCGCAGTGACGACGAGGCCGTCGGAGACCGCCCAGCGTCCGTCGAAGGAGGTGAGCGGTGCGCCGCTGGTGGTGTCGCCGGGAACCAGCAGCCGGGAGCGGAAGGTACCGGTGACGGTCGAGCGTCCCGCCGAGTCGGCATCGCGCTCGAAGGTGATGTGCGCGTCCTCGAATCCGAGCCACCGCCCGGTCAGCGGGTACCAGGCCTTGTACGTCGCCTCCTTCGCGCAGAACAGCAGCTTGTCCCACTGCACCTCGTCGTCGGTGCGGGTGGCCAGGACCTCGCGCTCGGCGTCGATGCTCACGGCCTTCAGCACGCCGTCCGGCAGCGGTTCGTGCGGTTCCGCGTCGATGCCCACCGAGCGGACCTGCAACGCGTAACCCACGGCGGCGGCGCGATAGCCGTCGCAGTGTGTGAGCGAGCCGACCACGCCGCCCGGCCACACCGGCGATCCCATCTCGCCGCGCAGGATCGGACCGGGCTCGAGTCCGAGCCGGCCCATCGCGAGCCGGGCGCAGTGCCGCGCCGATGTGAACTCGCGCTTGCGCTTGTCGACGGCTTTCTCCACGAGGTGGGCCTCGCGCGGGTGCGGGGTGAGACCGGGCGGATCCTCGAACAGCTCCTCGGCGACGACGCCGCGCGCGAGCAGCCCGCCGAGCAGGGAGGTCTCTCGTGCCGTCGTCACAGTCGCTTCTCCGCTCGCATCTTCTCCACTTCCGCTTCCATCTCCGGCGTGACCGTGAAGTGGCCGCCGAACTTGTTCAACGATCCCGGCGGGTACTCGGGGACCGGAAGAATTTGTCGCAGCACCTGATCCGGGAGTCCGCGGCGCTTCCACTCGCGCGGGTAGCCCACCGACACCTCCTCGAACCGGACGCCGTCGTAGTACGTCGTGCGGGGGATGTGCAGGTGGCCGTAGACCGCACACAGGGCGTTGTAGCGGGTGTGCCAGTCCTTCGTCGCCGTGGTTCCGCACCAGAGGGCGAACTCGGGATAGAACAGCACCTCGGTGGGCTGCCGCACCAGCGGCCAGTGATTGATGAGCACCGTCGGGATGGACGTGTCCACCTCGGCCAACCGCTTCTCGGTGATCGCCAACCGCGCCGCGCACCACGCGTCCAGGGAGGCGTACGGCGTCGGGGTGATGAGGAACTCGTCGGTGGCCACCACGTTGCGGCTGCGCGCCAGCGCCAGACCGTCGAGCTTGTTCGTGGTGCCTGCGGGCAGGAACGAGTAGTCGTACAACACGAACATCGGCACCAGCGTGACAGGGCCCACATGTCCCGACCCGCCCCCGGCCTGCCCGACCTCCCCCTCCCACACCGGGAACGGGTCCTCGGGCGTCAGCACACCCAGTTCCCGGCACATCGTGACCAGGTAGTCGTAGCGGGCCTCACCGTGCATCTGCACCGGGTCCTTGACCGTGGTCCACAGCTCGTGGTTTCCCGGCACCCAGATCACGGTGTCGAACTTGGACTTCAGCTCGGCGAGCGCCCAGCGGATGTCGTCCGTCTTCTCCGACACGTCTCCGGCGACGATCAGCCAGTCCTCGGGGCTCTCCGGTTCGATGGCCTCGGTGACGGGCCGGTTGCCCTTGTGACCGACGTGGATGTCGCTGACGGCCCACAACTTGGCTGGCACACTCACGACCCTTCTGCGGTTGATGTTCGGCTCCCGACGGTATCGGTCCCCGTTCTGATCCAGGCGCCCGACGCGGTCCGCCAGACCACGGAGACCGCTCTCAGGCTGACGAACACCATCAGGCCCACCCAGATTCCCGGCAACCCCCAGTCGAGAATCGCCGCGAGCCAGATCAGCGGCAGAAATCCGACGACGGCGCTCGCGAGAGTCGCGTTCCGCAGGAAGGCGGCGTCACCGGCCCCGAGCAGCACACCGTCGAGGGCGAACACGATGCCGGCGACGGGGATCAGCGTGACGAACAACCACCAGATGCTGTCGATGCTCGTCAGGGTCGACGAGTCGGACGTGAAGAGCGGCGGAATCACGCCGTGGGTCGCGGCGAACAGTCCTGCGAGTACCACGGCGAAACCGACGGACCACGCGGTCACCCGCGAGGCGAGCATCGACGCGGCGCGGCCACGCCCCGCTCCCAACGCGGCGCCGACCAGGGACTGCGCGGCGATGGCCAACGAGTCCAGCATCAACGCGACGAGATTCCACAACTGCAGAACCACCTGATGGGCACCGACCGCACCGGCACCGAAGCGGGACGCCACGGTCACCGCGGACAGGAAACAGGCCTGGAAGGCGAACGAGCGGAGCACGAGGTCCCGGCCGAGGACGAGCTGGCGGCGGATGATCGCGAGATCCGGCCGGAGCGAGCGGGTCCGCGGCCCGCGCATCAGGGCGGAGACGAACAGCGCCGCTGCGACGGCCTGGCCGATGACATTGGCCACGGCGGATCCGACGAGGCCGAGGGCCGGAACGCCGATCAGACCGTGCACGAGTACGGGACACAGCACGGCCGACAGCGCGAGCCCCGCCACCACGTACCGCAACGGCCGCACGGTGTCCTGCACACCGCGCATCCACCCGTTCCCGGCGAGCGTGACGAGGATCAACGGGGTTCCGAGCACACCGACCCGGAGCCACGTGGTGGCCTCGGCGGTGATGTCTCCCCCGCCGCCCAGCACCGACAGGATCGGGTTCGCGAAGAGCTGGACCACCAGGATCAGCAGGAGGCCGAGCACCACTGCGAGCCACGTGGCCTGGACGCCCTCGTTGCGGGCGTCGTCGTCCCGGCCCGCACCGTGCAGCCTGGCCGCGCGCGCGGTCGTCCCGTACGAGAGGAACGTCAGCTGCGTACCGACCTGGGCGAGAACGAGGCCACCGACGGCCAGACCCGCGAGCGGGAGGGCGCCGAGTCGACCCACCACGGCGGAATCGAAGAGCAGGTAGAGCGGCTCGGCAACGAGGACGCCGAGTGCGGGGAACGCGAGGCCGAACAGGGTGCGCGCGGACACCCGCCCGTCCACGGCGGAGCGATCGGTCACCCGAGCGCGGCGACCAGGGCGTCGACGTCGTCCTCGATCGGGCCCGTCGCGGTGTAGCCGGCGGAGAACTTGTGGCCGCCACCACCCAGTGCGGACGCCACGACGGAGACGTCGACGCTGCTCTTCGCGCGCAACGACACGGCCCAGCCCGCCTCGTTCTGCTTGAAGACCGCGGCCACCTCGGCCTCTGCGGTGGTGCGCACGATGTCCACGACGCTCTCGATCTCCTCGGGACGCAGTCCGCGAGAGTCCTCGAGTCGCACGATCGCGTAGACGAGCCCACGGGATCCGGCCGCGTCCGGCACCAGGCGCGCCGAGCCCAGGACGGCGCCCAGCATCGGCAGCCAGGCGAAGGGGTGGGTGTCGAGCAGGCGACGCGAGATGGCCGCGCCGTCGATCCCGGTCGCGAGAAGTCGCTCGGCCAGCACGTGGGAGCCCGGCCGCACCCACCGGAACGACCCGGTGTCGGTCACGAGGCCGGCGAACAGACAGTGCGCGAGGTCCCGATCGATCTCGACGCCCCACTCGTCGAACAGCACGGCGACCACCGCGGTGGTGGACTCCGCACTCGCGTCGATCACGTGATGTGTGCCGTAGAAGGTGTTGGACCGGTGATGGTCGACGACCAGGGACACGGCGCCGTCCAACCGGTCACCCAGTGAGCCGAGCCTGCCTCGGCTGCCCGCGTCCACGGTGACCACCAGATCCGCGTCCGCCGGGACCTCGGCGGGCGGCACCAGGAACTCTGCTCCCGGCAGACCGATCATCGACTCGGGCAACGAGGCGGGCGCCGCGAACGACACCGTCGGCCGCGCGCCGCGACGCGAGAGCGCGATGGCCAGGGCGAGCGCGCTGCCGATGGTGTCGGCATCGGGTTGCACGTGGCACAGCAGAGTCACTGTCCGGGCGTCCTCGAGAAGACGGACGGCCTTCTGCAGGTCTGCGCGCAGCGTGTCGGTCACCGGGGTCTCAGAGCTCGTCGGTGTCGCTTCGAGGCACCTTGTACGGATCCGGATCACCGGCGGGCTGCGCTCCCGCAGCGGCCTGAGCCACCTTGTCGTCGATCTGGCGGGCACGCTCGAGCAGTTCCTCCATGTGGCGCGCGGTGTCGGGCACCGTGTCCGCACGGAAGGTCAGCGTCGGGGTGAAGCGCACGCCGGTACCGGCACCGACCTTGGTGCGCAGAGCGCCCTTGGCCTTCTCCAGACCCAGCGCGGCAGCCTGGAAATCGGGCTCGGCGTCGAGCGTCTCGCCGCGCACGGTGTAGTAGACGGTGGCGTCGTGCAGGTCCGGGGTCACCTTGGTGTCGGTGACCGTCACGAACGACAGCCGGGGGTCCTTGATCTCGTGATCGATGGCCGTCGCGACGATCGCACCGATGCGCTTGGCCAGTTTACGAGCGCGGGCTTGGTCCACCACGATGCGTCTCCTTCGTCCATCAGTCCTCGGGCCCGAACACTCGGCGCCGAACTGCGAGTAGTTGTAGTTCCGGCCTCTCGGCCACGTGTCGCTCGCACGAGTCGAGTACCTCGTGCAGGTGGGCGACGTCCCCGGTGGCGATGGCGACACCCACCATCGAACGACGGTAACGCTCCTGTTCCCCGGTCTCGGCGGCCGACACACCGAAGCGCTGCAGGGCAGCGACGACGGGCTTGATCACCGAACGTTTCTCCTTCAGCGAATGTACGTCGCCGAGCAGGATGTCGAGTTCGAGAGCACCGAGAAACACGAGCACCTCATCGATAGCAGGGTCGGACACCGTCTTCGACGAACGGGTGTGGCCCGCGGACATACCGCGGGCCACACTCGTACGTTCTCGTCGATCAGTCGCGCGGCTTCTCCCGAAGCTCGTACGCCTCCACCACGTCTCCGACCTTGATGTCGGAATACGTCACCGTCAGACCACACTCGTAGCCCTCGCGGACCTCGGTGGCGTCCTCCTTCTCGCGCCGGAGCGACGAGATGGTGACGAGCTCGGCGACCACGTTGTTGTCACGCAGCAGTCGAGCCTTCGCGTTGCGGCGCACCAGACCCGAGGTGACGAGGCAACCGGCGATGTTTCCGACCTTCGAGGAACGGAACAGCGCGCGGATCTCGGCCTGGCCCAGCGTGACCTCTTCGTAGACCGGCTTGAGCAGACCCTTGAGGGCCTTCTCGATCTCGTCGATCGCCTGGTAGATCACCGAGTAGTACCGGATGTCCACGCCCTCGCGGTTCGCCAGCTCCGTCGCCTTGCCCTCGGCACGGACGTTGAAGCCGATGATGATCGCGTTGGACGCCGATGCCAGGTTGACGTTGGTCTCGGTGACACCACCGACACCACGGTCGATGACGCGGAGTTCGACCTCGTCGTCGATCTGGATACCGACGAGTGCCTCTTCCAAGGCCTCCACGGTGCCGGAGTTGTCGCCCTTCAGGATCAAGTTGAGCTGCGACGTCTCCTTCAGTGCGGCATCCAGATCGTCGAGGCTGATCCGCTTGCGCGACTTCGCTGCCAGCGCGTTGCGCTTGCGAGCGTTGCGGCGGTCCGCGATCTGACGGGCGATGCGGTCCTCGTCGACGACGAGCAGGTTGTCACCGGCACCCGGCACCGACGTGAAGCCGATGACCTGGACGGGACGCGACGGGAGCGCCTCGATGACGTCCTCGCCGTGCTCGTCGACCATGCGACGGACGCGGCCGTAAGCATCGCCGGCGACGATCGAGTCACCGACACGCAGGGTTCCGCGAGCGATGAGCACGGTGGCCACCGGTCCGCGACCACGGTCGAGATGCGCCTCGATGGCGACACCCTGTGCGTCCATGTCCGGGTTGGCGCGCAGATCGAGCGCCGCGTCGGCTGTCAACAGCACTGCCTCGAGAAGGGCATCGATGTTGGTGCCCTGCTTGGCCGAGATGTCGACGAACATCGTGTCGCCGCCGTACTCCTCGGCGATGAGGCCGTACTCGGTCAGCTGCTGCCGGATCTTGTCCGGGTTCGCGCCTTCCTTGTCGATCTTGTTGACCGCGACCACGATCGGCACGTCTGCTGCCTGGGCGTGGTTGATCGCCTCGACCGTCTGCGGCATGACGCCGTCGTCGGCCGCGACCACGAGGATCGCGAGGTCGGTGGCCTTCGCACCACGGGCACGCATGGCCGTGAAGGCCTCGTGACCGGGGGTGTCGATGAAGGTGACCAGACGCTCGTTGCCCTCGAGCTCCGTGAGGACCTGGTAGGCACCGATGTGCTGCGTGATGCCACCGGCCTCGCCCTCACGCACGGTGGCGTTACGGATCGAGTCCAGCAGTCGCGTCTTGCCGTGGTCGACGTGACCCATGACGGTGACCACGGGGGGACGCTGCTCGAGCTCGTCCTCACCGCCCTCGTCCTCGCCGTAGGTGAGGTCGAACGAGTTCAGCAGTTCGCGGTCCTCGTCCTCCGGGCTCACGACCTGGACGACGTAGTTCATCTCGCCGCCGAGCAGTTCGAGCGTCTCGTCGTTGACCGACTGAGTCGCCGTCACCATCTCGCCGAGGTTGAACAACGCCTGGACCAGAGCAGCGGGATTGGCATCGATCTTGTCCGCGAAGTCCGAGAGCGACGCGCCGCGGGCGAGACGGATGGTCTCACCGTTGCCACGGGGCAACCGCACGCCACCGACTGCGGGGGCCTGCATCGACTCGTACTCGGCGCGCTTCGCCCGCTTCGACTTGCGGCCACGACGGACCGCGCCGCCGGGACGACCGAACGCGCCTGCCGCGGCACCGCGCTGGCCGGGACGGCCACCGCCACCGGGACGACCACGGAAGCCGCCACCGGCAGGTGCGCCGGCACCGGGAGCTCCGGGAGCTCCGCCGCCGCCACCGCGGTAGCCGCCGCCACCGGCACCGCCGGGACGACCGCCCGGTGCGCCGCCGGGACGACCCGGACGGCCACCCGCTGCGGGAGCGGGACGAGCCGAACGACTCGGCATGGCACCGGGGTTCGGGCGAGGAGGCATGGAGCCGGGATTGGGTCGCGGCCCACCGGGACGCGGTCCACCCTGACCTGCGGGGGGACGACCTGCTCCGCCCTGAGCGGGTGCGCCGCCGGCCGGACGAGGTCCACCCTGGCCCGGAGCCGGACGCGGTGCGCCGGGTCGAGGACCGGCCTGTCCCGGAGCGGGACGCGGCGCGGGGCGCTCGACAGGTGCGGACGAGTAGGGATTGTTGCCGACGCGCGGTGCCTTCGGTCCCGGCTTGGGGCCGGGAGCAGCGGGACGGCTCGGAGCCGACGCGGCGGGCGCCGACGCTGCCGGTGCCTCGGGGGCGGGTGCCGCCGGAGCAGCCGGGGCCGCGGGAGCGGCCGGTGCTGCGGGAGCGGCCGGTGCTGCGGGTGTCGGAGCGGCGGGAGCCGACGGTGCCGGAGCCTGCGCGGCGGGCGCCTCGGGTGCTGCTGCGGCCGGTGCCTCGGGGGCGGCCGGAGCCGGCTTCGGACCGGGCCGGGGGCCGCCCGGCTTCGGGCCTGCGCCGTTTCCGGACGGACGGGTGCCGGTCGACGGTGCCGCGTCGCCGGACGCGGACGGGTACGACTCACGGAGACGTCGCGCGACCGGTGCTTCCACGGTCGACGACGCCGACTTCACGAACTCGCCCTGCTCTTTCAGCCGAGCGAGTAGATCCTTGCTGGTGACACCGAGTTCTTTAGCCAACTCGTGCACGCGGGCCTTGCCTGCCACTGCTCTCCTCACTGAGAGGTCGAGCGCGGCTCCTATGGCAGGCGCCCGCACGACCTCGGGTTATCTCGAAACGATGTTCATCGTCGGTGCTTCACGGTGTGCTCATGAATTCGTGTACCTGTTCTCCTCGTGGCGCGGCGAGGTGCCGCGACCGTTCGGCCGGTCGATCGAGTGTGGTTCACACCCTCACGGTGCGAACTCCCGGGCAAGCGCCGACAGGTCCAGCGGACCGGTCACGCGCAAGGCACGCCCGAAGGCTCGACGTCGCTCCGCCTGCTGCAGACAAGTCGCGTCGGGATGCAACCATGCACCCCGGCCGGGCAGTCTGCGGCGATGATCGACCACGGCGCTGACCGTGCCGGTGTCGGAGACGCCGGCGACGATCCGCACCAAGGCGGAAGGCGACTCACGCTGTCTGCATCCTACGCACGTACGCACCGGTCCAGCAGGTGCGGACGCGGTGTCGTCGGACAACGCGTGTCGAGCCGTGTCACAGTCTAACGCGGATTCGGTCCGGTTCGGAACGTCGCCCGCTCGCGCGCGCCGACTCAGTGATCGTCCTCGGTCGGCGCGGCGTCGCTCCGGATGTCGATACGCCACCCGGTCAGGCGCGCGGCGAGCCGTGCGTTCTGACCTTCCTTGCCGATCGCGAGCGACAACTGGTAGTCGGGCACCACCACACGCGCAGCGCGGGCGGCCGCGTCGACGACCGTGACAGAGACAACCTTCGACGGTGACAACGCATTCCCGACGAACACGGCGGGATCGTCGTCGTAGTCGATGATGTCGATCTTCTCGCCGGCCAGCTCGCTCATGACATTGCGGACACGCTGGCCCATCGGACCGATGCACGCGCCCTTGGCGTTCAGGCCGGACACCGACGTCCGCACGGCGATCTTCGACCGGTGTCCCGCCTCGCGGGCCACCGACACGATCTCGACGGACTCGTCCGCGATCTCCGGCACCTCGAGCGCGAACACCTTGCGGACCAGGTTGGGGTGCGTCCGGGACAGGGTGACCTGCGGGCCGCGATTTCCGCGGGTGACGCCCACGACGTAGCACTTGATGCGATCGCCGTGCTCGTACGTCTCACCGGGCACCTGCTCCGCCGGCGGGATCGTGGCGTCCACGCCCTCGGAGTCGCTGCCGATCCGCACCACGACCGTGCCGCGGGAATTCAACCGCGCGTCGGCCTGGATGACACCGCCGACGATCTCGCCCTCGTGCGTCGAGTACTCGCCGAACGACTTCTCGTTCTCGGCGTCCCGGAGTCGCTGCAGGATGACCTGACGCGCGGTGGTCGCGGCGATGCGGCCGAAACCCTCGGGGGTGTCGTCCCACTCGGAGACGAAGTTCCCGTTCTCGTCGGTCTCGCGCGCCATCACGCGGACCTCGCCACTCTTGCGATTCACATCGATGTAGGCGTCGGACCGGTGACCGGCCGTGTGCTTGTACGCGGTGAGCAGCGCGCTCTGCAGCGTCTCGATCACCGCGTCGATGGTGATGCCTTTCTCCGCCTCGATCGCGCGGAGGGCAGTCATGTCGATGTTCACGTCGTTATCGGCTTTCGTCGTCTGAGTCGTCGTCTTCGTCACCGGAGACGGGCTCCTCCGGCGGATTCAGCGGATCGAAGCGTCCGGGCGTCACGCCGCCCGCCATCTCGAGCTCCGCAGGGTTGGGCTTCTTGAACTCCACCTGCACGGTGGCCGACGTGACCGCGTCGAGCGGCACGGTGCGCAGCGTCGGACCGGTGCGCGAGCGGAGTACGAGATCCAGTTCGGCCGTTCCGCCCTCCGAGGTCCTGAGCTCGCCGACGCGGGCGTCGATCGTCTCGTCCCCGAGCACGACGGTGACCATCCGGCCGCGAGCACGACGCCAGTGGCGAGGCTCGGTCAGGGGTCGATCGACACCGGGCGTGGTCACCTCGAGGTTGTACGCGGTGTCCCCGAATTCGGTTGCCGCGTCCAGGATGTCGGAGATCTCGTGACTCAGTCGAGCGAGCGCGTCGAGCTCGAATCCGGAATCCCGGTCGACGATCACCTTGACGACGCTGTGGGCACCGGCCTTCGAGACGGTGACGTCCTCGAGATCGAGATCGCCGTCGGTGAACCCCGGGCCCGCCACGTGTGCGGAGAGGAGTGCGACGACCCTCTCCCTGGATGGAACCGGCATCGCTCGACCACTCCTCGCTGAAGTTGTACAGCTCGCCACCGGCGAACTGGGAAGGGACCACGATACCGCGACCGGGGCGCGTCTCCCGACACGCTGCGTCGTCGCGGCGGGAGTGCTCGTGTCCGGCGCGGGGACGGTGTCCGTGTCTGGCACGATGACCGGGTGCCACCGACAGTTCCGCACCGACCGGTCTTCCTGCACGGCCGCAGTCTCTCGATGCTCTCGCGGCGCACGATGTTGCGCGGTGCGGGAGCAGTGGTCGCGGGCACGACGATCCTCGCCTCGACGGTCGCGTGCTCGGACGGTGCGCAGGACGACGAGGCGCCGCAGCCCGATCCGCTCGCAGCGCATGCCGCACGGGCCCGCAGCGACGCTGCCGCCGCGACGGCGGCGATCGCGCAGAACCCGGCGGCGGTCGACACTCTCACCGTGATCGCCGATCAGCGGACCGCCCACGCCGACGCGCTCGACGCCGAGATCGCGCGCCTCACTCCCCCGCCCACGGTGTCCGGAACCGCCGCTGCGGAGACCGGCACTGCCGAGCCGGTTCCGGCCCCGGCACTCACCGAGCTGTCCACGGCCCTGTCGGACGCGGGCCGCAGCGCAGCCGACGACGCGCGTGCGCTGTCCGGCTACCGAGCGGGCCTGCTCGGGTCGATCAGTGCCGCGTGCACGCTGGCGTCCGCGGCGGTGGCCGGATGAGTGACCTCGGCCCGGAGCAGCAGGCCCTCGTGGACGCGCTGAACGTGGAGTTCGCCGCCGTCTTCGCCTACGGCGTCATCGCCGCGTTCTCGAACCCCACCCGCGATCCGATGGTCGCGCAGTACGCCGCCGATCACCGAGCGCGGCGCGACGGCACGATCGACGCCCTGACCGCGGCCAGCGTCACCGCACCCGAACCCGCAGCCGGGTACACGGTGCCGTTCCCGGTGACCGACGCGGTGGCGGCGGCACGACTCGCGGCGCAGGTCGAGGACGACGCCGCGGTCGCCTGGCGGTCGGTCGTCGAACGGGCCCAGTCCGGCCACACCCGCGACATCGGCATCGTCGCCCTCACGGACTCCGCTCGGCGCGCCTCGGCGTGGAAGGCGATCCTCGGCATCTTCCCGTCGACGGTGGCCTTCCCCGGCACTCCGGCGACCTGATCCTTCCGCCGGTCGGGAACTCGGCTCAGGGCTGATCCGTCACGGCGGCGACGATCACCGCGGCGCCCGCCGTCCACGACGCTGCGGCGAGCCGTGGGTGACTGTCGACCATGTCCTGCACCGCCGTCCACGTCGCCCCGTCGGCGTCGCCGGTGACCACCACGGCGGTCCCGGGTCGACCGAGCACCAGCGCCCACTCGAGGTACTGCACGGCCTCGGCCGCACCGGCCCGTGAGACGTCGGCGGACACCACACCGAAGGTCGTGTCGTCGTCCGTGCGGAGCTGCGGCAACGATCCGGCGGGTTCGCCGGCGACGATCACCACCCTGGCTCGAGCCGACTCCGTGTCGGCCCGGACGGACGCGACACTCCCGTCCGCGGCGAGCACCACGACGGATCCGTGCTCACCGACCGCGGCGGCCGCGAGAGCGGCCGAGCGGCCGTGCGTCGGCGCGATCAACAGGACTCGTCGGGCATCGACGAGTCGGGCCAGGACGGCAGGAAGAGACTCGCTCGACGAAGAGGTGCTCACACGGGTCGCCCGACCGCGCGCAGGACCTCCCGGCCCGCCGACTCGGCCGGAACGTCGCGAGCCTCACCGGTGAATCGATCCTTCAGCTCGACGGTGCCGTCCGCCCAGCCGCGACCGAGGACGACGACGAGCGGCACACCGATCAGTTCGGAATCCTTGAACTTCACGCCGGGAGACACCTTGGGACGGTCGTCCAGAATGACCTCGAGTCCGTGCGCGTCGAGTTCGACGGCGAGCGCCTCGGCACCCTCGCGCGCGCCCACGTCCTTGTTGGCGATGACGATGTGCACGTCGGCGGGTGCGACGGACGCGGGCCACCGCAGACCCTTGTCGTCGTGCATCTGCTCGGCGATGACAGCCACCAGGCGGGAGACGCCGACGCCGTACGAGCCCTGGAGGAGGCGAGTGGGCTTGCCGTTCTCGCCGAGGACGTCGACCGCGAAGGCGTCGGTGTACTTGGTACCGAGCTGGAAGATGTGGCCGATCTCGATGCCGCGAGCGGACACCAGTGCACCGCGGCCGTCCGGCGAGGGATCACCGTCGCGCACCTCGGCGGCCTCGATGGTGCCGTCCGCGACGAAATCACGGCCCGCGACCAGATCGACGACGTGCTTGCCCTTCTCGTTCGCGCCTGTGATCCACGCCGTGCCGTCGACGATGCGAGGGTCGACGAGGTAACGCACGCCGTTGTCCTGCAACGCCTTCGGTCCGATGTAACCCTTGACGAGGAACGGGTTGGCGGCGAAGTCTGCGTCGCCCAGCATGACGAACTCGGCAGGGGCGAGGGAGGCCTCGAGGCGCTTCTCGTCCACGTCGCGGTCACCGGGAACGCCGATGGCGAGCAGTTCCCATTCACCGCCGGGGATGCGCGTCTTGAGCAGCACGTTCTTCAGCGTGTCCGCCGCGGTGACCGTGCGGCCGAGATCGGCACCGTTCGCCCAGTCGACGAGCGTCGCGATGGTCGGGGTGTCGCCGGTCTCGTGCACCGTCGGCTGCGGCAGACCCTCGAGGGGGATCGACGGCGGAGCCGTCGTCGTGACGGCCTCGACGTTCGCGGCGTACCCGGACTCGACACACCGCACGTAGGTGTCCTCGCCGACCACCGATTCCGCGAGGAACTCCTCGGACGCGCTCCCGCCCATCGCACCGGACGTGGCCGCGACGATGACGTAGCTGACACCGAGGCGCTCGAAGATCCGCTGGTACGCCTCCCGATGGGCCTCGTAGGAGGTCTTCAGACCCGCCTCGTCCAGATCGAACGAGTACGAGTCCTTCATGACGAACTCACGGCCGCGCAGGATGCCGGCACGCGGACGCTCCTCGTCGCGGTACTTGGTCTGGATCTGGTACAGCGTGACCGGCAGGTCCTTGTAGGAGCTGTACTCCCCCTTGACCGTCAGCGCGAAGAGTTCCTCGTGCGTCGGCCCGAGCAGCATGTCGACGCCCTTGCGATCCTTCAGCCGGAACAGCCCGTCGCCGTACTCGGTCCAGCGATTGGTCACCTCGTAGGGTTCACGCGGCAGCAACGCCGGCAGCGAGATCTCCTGGCCACCGATCGCGTTCATCTCCTCGCGCACCACCTGCTCGACGCGGCGCAGCACCCGGAGTCCGAGCGGCAACCACGAGTACACCCCGGGAGCGATGCGACGGACGTAGCCGGCGCGCACCAGGAGCTTGTGGCTCGGTACCTCGGCATCGGCGGGATCGTCGCGGAGCGTGCGCAGGAACAGGTGGGACAGACGGGTGATCACAGGCGCACAGCCTAGTCCGTGGGTGTGTCGGTACCGTTCCTGCCGTGCTCGTTCTTCTGCCACCGTCCGAAACCAAGTCCGCGGGGGGCCGCGGTGATCCGCTCGATCTCGACCAGCTGTGGCTCCCGGAGCTCACCGACGTGCGATCGACGCTGGTGGACGCTCTGGTGTCCCTCGCCGACGATCCCGTGGCCTCCCGCACGGCCCTGGGTCTCTCGCCGAAGCAGGACGACGAGATCGAGCGCAACGCTGCCCTGACGGTCTCGGCGACGAGACCGGCCCTCGAGCGCTACACCGGAGTGTTGTTCGACGCGTTGGACGCGGCATCCTTCACCCGCGCGCAGAAGGCCAGGGCTCGGCAGCGCCTCGCGATCGGGTCCGCCCTCTTCGGTGCGGTGCGAGCAGACGATCCGGTTCCGGCGTACCGGCTCTCGGGCGGGTCCGCACTGCCCGGGCTCCCCACGCTCCGCGCCCTGTGGAAGCCGGTGCTGCCCGCGGCGGTCACCGCGGCCGCCGACGGTCTCGTCGTCGATCTGCGCTCGGGAATCTACCGCAACCTGGGCCTGATACCCGGCGCCGTCACCGCCACCGTCCTCACTGAGCAACCCGACGGATCCCGCACCGTCGTCAGCCACTTCAACAAGCATCACAAGGGACTGCTGGCACGGGCGCTGACCGTCACCCGCGCCGAACCCACGAGCGCACGGGCCGTCGCCGCGGTCGCCGTCCGCGCGGGACTCCGAGCCGAGGTCGCATCGCCGACCGAGGTGATCGTGCTGACCGAATGAACCCGGTCCCGGAACTGCTGCAGCGCGGCGCCGATGCCGCCGTCGGTCGCACCGCTTCGCAACGCGTGGTGGACGACGTCGCGGACCAGCTGGTCGCCTGCACCGACGCGGATCCCCTCGCTCAGGGGTCCGTCACGCTCCTGTCCACGATCACCGCGCTGTACGAGGAGGGGTGGCAACCGCTCGACCTGCTGCACGTGGTCCGCCGCCACTGCACCGCCGAGGTCACCGGGCTCGCCGCGGCGGCTCTCCTGCACGAGGCCGAGCTGTCCGACGCCACCTCGCGCGCGCCCGCGAGCTGGGTGCGCCAGGTGAAGGAGATCCGGGCACTGCGCCCGGACGTCGAGTCACCGGTCGATGCGACTCCGAGCCTGCTCGCCGCGCGTCTACGCCTCGGCGGTGCGTCCGACTACATTGCCGTCAGTGACCAGTGGATCGCTGTGCTCACGCTGCTCGGGCGGTGGCAGAGCCTGCCCCGACTCACCCGGATCGGTGCGCTGCCCTCGCAGTGGCCGTCGGCCCGGACCGCACGCCTGCTGCCGCCCGACACCGTCGTCGGGTCCGGCATGCTCGGGCGCATCAGGGGGCTTCTCGCCAAGGCGGACTCGACCGAGTTCGAGGAGGAGGCCGATGCGTTCACCGCGAAGGCGCAGGAACTGATGACGAAGTACTCCGTCGACACCCTGGTGCTCGCCGAGGGCCGGACCGACGTCGTGAGCAGGCGGGTGCATGTCGACAATCCGCATGCGGATGCGCGTGCGCAGTTGCTGCACGTGGTGGCGACGGTCAACCGCACGCGAGTGGTGTGGGACACCGATCACGCCATCGCGACGGTGGTGGGTGCGCCCGTCGACGTGGAGCAGACCGAGATGCTCTTCACCTCGCTCTCGGTGCAGGCGGCGCGCGCCCTGGCTCGCGCTCCCCGACCGGCTCGGCGGAAGAAGGCGGCATCCGGGTTCGACACCGCGTTCCTGTGGGCCTACGCCGTGCGGCTGGGTGAACGCCTCGCCGAGTCGGACGCACTGGCCCTCGAGGAGGCGACTCGACGCTCCGGCGATCTGCTGCCGATGTTGGCGATGCAGACCGTGGCCGTCGAGGCCGAGGTCGAGCGGCTGTTCCCGGCCACCCGGTCGGTCCGTGGACCCCGGCTGGACCTCGCGGGATCGGAGTCCGGCCGGGCGGCGGCGAACGAGGCGGAGCTGCCCGCCGACCGTCAGCGGTGAACGGCGTCCTGGGCTGCCTTGGCCTGGGCGACGTCGGCCGCGCTGTAGCGGATGAACAGCGCCGAGACCGCGGCGACGGCGGCGAGTACGGCGCAACCGAGAAGAGCGAACGTGTAGCCCTCTCCCAGCGCGACGATCTCCGGTCGCGTCATGTCGACGGCCGAGCCCGTCCGACCGCCCAGTGAGAGCGTCTTCGACGCCGCCATCGCGCTGACCACCGCGAGGCCGAGCGGGCCACCCAGGTTCTGCGCGACGAGCGAGATGGCGGTGAGGGGCCCGATGTTCTTCTGGTCGACGTTGGCGATCGCGCACAGCGGAAGGGCGATGACGGCGAGTCCGACACCGAAACCGATGCCGCCGATGGGCAGGAACAGGTTCTTCCAGTACGTCGACTCCACTGTGATGGTCGACGCGAAGATCAGGTACCCGACGGTGAGGACCGCACCGGTCGCAATGATCCAGCGCGGTGCGACCCGCGGCGCCAGCCACGACGACGCGACGGCGGCGAGCGCCATGCCGCCTCCGAACGGGATGAAGGAGATGCCGGCGCGCAGCGGGCTGTAGTCCAACACGTCCTGGACGAACACCGCGACGATCACGGTCATCGCGAACAGGGCGCCGCCGGAGAAGAAGATGGCGACGAAGGTGGCGACGCGGTCCCGGTCGTGGAAGAGCTCGAAGGGGAGCAGTGGGTTCCGGGCGCGCCGCTCGACGGTGAGGAACGCGAGCAGCAGGACCAGACCGACGACGATCGCGGTGAGAGTGACGACGTCCGTCCAGCCTCGCTCCGGACCCTCGACGATGCCGAACACGACACCGGTGGATCCGAGCGTCGCGAGGATCGCCCCCGGCACGTCGAGGGGCGCCCGTTCGCCGGCCGTCTCGGTGAGCGCGCGCCACCCCAGGGCCAGGATGGCGAGTCCGATCGGCACGTTGATGAGGAAGATCCACCGCCACGAGACCTCGGTGAGCGCGCCGCCGATGATGAGACCGGAGAAGGAGCCGACACCGGTCATGGCCGCGTAGATGGCGATGGCCTGATTGCGGACGGGCCCGGGCGCGAACGTGGTGGCCACCAGTGCGAACGCCGTGGGCGACGCGACGGCGGCGCCGGCGCCCTGGATCACCCGGGCCAGCACCAGCATCGCCTCGTTCTGCGCGAGTCCGCAGGCCGCGGACGCCACCGTGAACAGCGCGACTCCCACGAGGAACATGCGCTTGCGCCCGAAGGCGTCGCCCAGGCGCCCGCCGAGGAGCATCAGACCGCCGAAGGCCAGCACGTACGACGAGACGACCCAGTTGCGACCGGCATCGCTGAGGCCGAGTTCGGCCTGCAGCGGGGCGAGCGCGAGGTTCACCACGGTGCCGTCGAGCACGGCCATCAACTGCATGCCGCTGAGCGCGATGATCGCGAGCCCGAAGGCCCGCTCGGTCACGGGATAGGTCATCGGCCGGGTCACGAGGCCGCGCCGATCTCGGCCGCGGCGTCGAATCCCGCCACCGGTCCGATGACGATGATGGCCGGTGGGCGCACGTTCTCCGAGCGCACCCGCTCGGCGACGGTGGCCAGATCTGCCCGGACCACCCGCTGCGACCGCGTCGTGCCCTCCTGGACCACCACCACCGGCGTGTCCGCGGCGCGCCCGTTCTCCACGAGCACGTCCGCGAAGGCTCCGATGCGCTCGACCGCCATGAGCAGCACGATCGTGCCGCGCAGCCGACCCAGGGACGGCCAGTCGATGAGTGAGTCCGGGTGATCCGGGCGCAGATGACCGCTGACGACGACGAACTCGTGCGTGACTCCACGGTGGGTGACCGGGATGCCTGCGGCGGACGGCACCGAGATGGCGCTGGTGATGCCGGGAACGACGGTGACGGGAATGCCCGCTGCGGTGCACGCTTCGAGTTCCTCGTACCCGCGACCGAAGACGTAGGGATCGCCGCCCTTGAGGCGGACCACGAACCGGCCGGCGCGGGCATGCGTGATCAACGCGTCGTTGATGGCCTCCTGCGCCATGAACCGGCCGTACGGGATCTTCGATGCGTCGATCACCTCGACGTGCGGTCCCAGTTCGGCCAACAGCTCGGGTGGCGCGAGACGGTCGGCGACGACCACGTCGGCACGCGCCAGCAGACGGCGTCCCCGCACGGTGATGAGGTCCGGGTCTCCCGGTCCTCCGCCCACGAGTGCGACCCCCGCGATCGACGTCTCCGGCGCGTCCGCGATGGCCCCGGACTGCAGCCCGTCCAGCACGGCGTTGCGCACGGCGGCGGACCGGCGATGTTCTCCGCTGGCGAGCACGCCGACGGTCAGACCGTCGTACTCCGCGCTGGCAGGCGTGACCGCCGTGCCGTCTCTCGCCACGTCCGCGCGCACGCAGAAGATTCGGGAGCGCGCCGCTTCCGCGACGACGGCCGCGTTTGTCTCGGCGTCGTCGGTGCAGGCGATGGCGTACCAGGCCTCGTGCAGATCGCCGTCGCGGTAGTCGCGCAGCTCCAGCTCGATCTGACCGAAGCTCGCCATGCCCTCGACCGCCGGGGTGGCCTCGCGGGTGATGACGACGACCTTCGCGCCGCACGACACCAGCAGCGGGAGCCGCCGCTGCGCGACACTGCCCCCGCCGACGACGACCACGCGACGACCGGCCAGATCGAGCCCTGAGAGGTAGGGAGAATCGGTCGCGTCCACGTCGGAAGACCCTACCTGTCGTGGCACGAGCGCAACTTCTCGCGCTGCACGGGCACGATCAGCGCTGCCGCACCCCGGACGGCGTGAGGTCGTAGCGCGCCGTGGTGCTGAGGGTCTGACGCCCGTCCACCACCGCGGCGTGGTTCACCTCGAGCCGCAGCGCCTGCGAGTCCGTGGTCAACGACATCACCCCGTTGTCGAACCAGGGACCCGCCTCCGTGCTCCACTCCGCGTGCACCGGTTCTGCCTTCGCTCCGCGCGCCAGGCGCGCGAGCATCCTCGCCACCGGGCGACGGATCGCCAGGCGATTGACCGCCCGGATCGGCAGGTTCAAGGGATTGCGGAACGGCGACATCGTCAGCTGGTACAGAGACGTCGACGTCGACACACGGGTCTCCGCCTTCGCGACGTAGGAGCAGTGCACATCACCCGACAACCACACCACCGACTTCGGCGCGTCCGGTCCCACGACCACCTCGTCGACCAGATCCACCATGTCGCCGAAGGACTTTCCGAACGCGGCCCAGTGCTCGAGATCGAGCGCGATACGCAGCTTCTCCCCGATCCGACCGAACCGCTTCCCCCACGCGCCCTGCGCCACCGCCTCGTTCCACTGCTCCACCGCGTGCAGCCCCGGAAGCATGAGGAAGGGCAGCGACGACCCCAGGAGCACGTGCTCCTTGCCCGAGTTCAGCGTGTGCTCGCGCACCCACGCCCACTCGACGTCGTCGACCATGGCCCTGCGCTCGGGCGACAGGTCACGCGAACACCGGCTGTCGATCATCACCAGACGCGTGTTGCCGATGTCACGGTGATAGCTCCAGCGCGCCGAGGACGGTTCCGCGTCCGCCTTCAGGGCGAACTCGGCGAGCAGCGTCTCACGCTCGCAGTCGCTCGCGGCGGATCGCACGGCCGCGTACATCGCGTCGTCCTCGAGTTCGCGCGGGGACAGGTTGCCCAGGTGCTGGTAGACCCAGTACGACGAGAAGGCGCCGATCACGCGGTCCTCCCACCAGGACGCCTGTGTCACCTCCGCGCGCCAGTCCGCGGAGGAGTTCCAGTCGTCCCGCAGATCGTGGTCGTCGAGGATCATGCACGTCGGGACCGTGGCCATCAGGTGGCGGACGCGGTCGTCGCCCCACGACTCCTGGTAGAGCCAGGTGTACTCCTCGAAGTCGCAGATCTCGTCCTCGACCTCCTCCGAGCGGGCACCGGCAGCACGCTCGCCGGCCTCGCGCCGGGCGTGCAGGCGCTCGACGATCTCGGGCGACGGATCGTCCGCGTAGACCTGATCGCCGAGGAAGACCAGGAGATCCGGCCAGGTGTCGGGCTCCTCGCTCGCGACGCGGTCGGCGAGCCCGACCAGCGCGTCGGCGCCGATGCGCGTCAACGCCTCGTCGCTGTAGGTGTCACCCCGCCTGCAGGATCCGAAGGCGACGGTGACGGGCTCGTCGTCGCACATCGTGTGCACGGCGGCCCGGCGATCGGGAGTGGGCCACACCTGCTCGCCGTCGATCGCGACGGTGTAGTCGACGAGGGAGTTCTGGGGCAGATCCTCGACGGCGACGAGGGCGTAGTGGTGCCCGTGGAGACCCCACGTGCGCTCGTCCACCGAGGCGCCCGAGGACGTGGTGACCGTGACGGTGCAGGAGTGCGACGTCTCCACCCAGAAGGTCGCGCGATCGGTACTGACGTAGCGGACGAACGGCCCCAGGATCAGTCTCTGGTCGATGTCGGTCATTCGATCCAGATTGCCACCATTGCCCGATTTCCGCGCCGTTCACCGGCAACCTGTCGGAAAAGTCTCCCGACGAGATGTCCGGGAAAAGCCGCCGCGGGGCACGTAGATGTCCCAATTGACGTGTGCGACAGGGGATGTTTACGTTGTTTGGATGACTGTGCGGATGTATTCGGTCGACGATGTCGCCGACATGCTGGGGCTGCACGTGCGCACCGTCCGCGGCTACGTGCGGTCCGGGCGCCTCCCGGCCGTCCGCATCGGCAAGCAGTACCGCATCTCCGGCGAGGACCTCGAGACGTTCACCGGGCAGTCCGCCTCCACGTTGCGCACCGAGCATCGCGTCGAGGTCACCTCGATCGTCGACATCGACACCGTCGACCGCGAGACCGCAGATCGGCTGACGGCACTGCTCGCCAGGGCCACCGGGGAGGCGCGACCCGACAGCGAACCGTTGCGCGTCAACACCGCCTACGACGCGCAACGCGACCGGCTCAAGGTCGTCGTCCTCGGCGCCCCCCGCGAGGTGTCCCGGCTCCTGGACTATCTGGAGGGACTGCTCGCGGCGTGATCGGCGGACGGCCGACAGGCCGCCACGAACCGAGCGAATCCGCGGGCCGTCGCCACCGGATGGGTGTGCAGATACGACGCGTGCACCCGTCCGCCCACTCCGACGGATCCCTCCTGCACCGTGCTGCCGTCGCGCCGCCAGGCCCACGCGGGATCGAACGCCCCCGCCCGGACGACGTGGGTGCGGTGGAACTCGTGGCCGGTGATGCGCTGGCCGACGTCGAACATCACCGACTCCGTCAGCGCCACCGCCTCCCGATAGCCGAGGGTGAGCCGCGACCCGAACTCGACGTCGAGGTCGAGCACTCCCGCCATGCGGTGCCCGTCCAGCGAGGTGGCCAGGTACAGCAGGCCGGCGCACTCACCGTGCACCGGCCACCCGGCGTCGGTGAGAGCGCGGATGTCGTCCAGCAGTGACTCGTTGGATGCCAGCTCGGCGGCATGGAGCTCGGGGAAACCGCCGGGAACGACCAGGCCGGTGGCGCCCTCGGGCAACCGGTCGTGGCGCGGATCGAACACCGCCACGTCCGCTCCCGCGGCACGCAGCACCTCCGGTTGCTCGGCGTAGCCGAACGTGAACGCCGGGCCGCCGGCGACGGCGACCACCGGACGCGGACCCTCCATCCGCTCCCCCACCGCGGCGTCCGGACTCCACGGCTCCGCGGTCGGAACCTGCGCCGTCGCCGCGATGCGAGCGAGCGCGTCGACGTCGACATGGCGAGACACCAGCTCGGTCATCGCCGCGACGGCGTCCACCGCGGCGGAGCCGTGCTCGGCGGCGGTCACCAGGCCGAGGTGACGCGACGGCACCTCCAGCGCGCCGGCGCGAGGCACCGACCCGATCACGGGAATGCCGACCCGGTCGCAGGCCTGTCGCAGCACCGCCTCGTGTCGCTCGCTGCCGACCCGGTTGAGGATCACCCCGGCGATGCGGACCGAGGGGTCGTACGTCGAGAACCCGTGGACCAGCGCGCCGATGCTCTGGCTGTGCCCTCGCGAATCCACCACGAGGATCACCGGCGCACCGATCGCGGCCGCGACCGCGGCCGTGGACCCTTCCGCAGCTGCTTCCGCTGCGTGGGGGTCGATGCGACCGTCGAAGAGACCCATGACGCCCTCGACGACCGCGATGTCGCAACCGCTCGCACCCCAGCGCAGCGCAGGCACCATCGCGTCGCGGCCCATCATGACGGCGTCGAGGTTGCGACCGGGCCGGCCCGCAGCCACGGCGTGATACCCGGGATCGATGTAGTCCGGGCCGACCTTGAACGGGGCGACCCGCTGTCCGGCGGCGCGCAGTGCGCCCATGATGCCGGTGGCGATGGTGGTCTTGCCGCTGCCGGACGAGGGGGCAGCGATGACGACGGCGGGCAGGTCGTTCACCATTCGATGCCGCGCTGACCCTTGCGACCCGCGTCCATGGGGTGCTTGACCTTCGACATCTCGGTGACCAGATCCGCGGCATCGAGCAGCGCGGTGGGTGCGTTGCGGCCGGTGATGACGACGTGCTGGTTGCCGGGCCGGTCGGTGAGGGTGCGCACCACGTCGTCGACGTCGATCCATCCCCAGTGCAGCGGATAGGTGAACTCGTCGAGGACGTAGAAGCGGTGCCGTTCGTCGCGGATGCGCGCCGCGATCTCCGCCCACCCTTCACGGGCGTCCTCGGCATGGTCGACCTCGTCGCCGCGCTTGCGCGACCAGGACCATCCCGAGCCCATCTTGTGCCACTCCACGGCGCCGCCGACGCCGGACTCGTCGTGCAGATCGCCGAGGGTGCGGAACACCGACTCCTCGCCGACCTTCCACTTGGCGCTCTTGACGAACTGGAAGACCGCGACGTCGAAGCCTTGGTTCCACGCGCGCATCGCCATGCCGAACGCAGCGGTGGACTTCCCCTTCCCGGGGCCCGTGTGGACGGCGAGGATGGGAAGGTTGCGACGCTGCCTGGTGGTCAGGCCGTCGTCGGGAACGGTGCCGGGTGCCGGAACTCCCTGTGGCATGGACGATCTCCTCAGGCTGCGGCCCGGACGACGCCGGCCACGCTCGCCGACGACAGTTCGGGCAGTGAGATGTAGGTGCCGCGCAGGGCGGTCGCGAGGTCGCGGGCTAGTCCGAGGCGAACCATCCCGGATTCGCAGTCGACGACCACGGAAGCCACCTTGTCCGCGGCCAGCAGTGCGGCGGCGTGACGGGCCCTCCCCACCGGATCGGGTCCACCGGTGGCTCGACCGTCGGTCAGGGTGACGACGAGGGCACGACGTCCCGGCTCCCGGACCCGTTCGCGTGCGACGACATCGCGTGTCGTCAGGAAGCCCGAGGCGAGCGGCGTTCGGCCGCCGGTGCGTACGTCGCGGAGACGGGTGACGGCGACGTCCACCGACCGGGTCGGCGGAAGGATCACCTCCGCGTCGGTGCCACGCACCGAGACGACAGCGACGCGGTCGCGGCGTCGGTAGGCGTCGCGTAACAACGACACGACGGCACCGGTGACCGCGGACAGTCGATCACGCGCCGCCATCGAACCGGACGCGTCGACGACGAAGACGATCAGATTGCCTTCGCGCCCTTCGCGATCGACGCCGCGCAGATCACCGCCCGCGATGGACAACCGGCCGGACTCGGCCGCTCCCCTGCGCTCGGCGGCACGCATCAGAGTGCCGACGAGATGGAGTGAGCCGCCGGTGAAGTCGGTCGAACGCACGACACGACCCGAGGACACCCGCGCGCGCGAGCGACGGCCGGGTGCGCCGTCGCCGACACCGTCGATCTGCAGGAGTCGAGCATCGAAGCCGTCCCCGGACGCGGCGGTTCCGGAGCTGCCACCGGTCGACGGCCGCGGGGGCGGTTCGTCGGCCGGCGGTGCATCGTCGGAGCTCGAGTGTTCAGGAGCACCGTCCTCGGTAGCGGGATCGGGTGCGCCACCGCCGTCCGGGTCCGGATCGGGCTCGGGGTCGGGGTCGGGGTCCGAGTTCCGCACGTCCTCGTCCGCTCGAGACATCGCGTCGTCCAGCTCGCCGTCCGCGAGCCCCGGCGCATCGAACGGATCGCGCCGACGTCGATGCGGCAACGCCAGTTCGACAGCGACGCGCACGTCGTCCTCGGTCACTGTGGCCCCACCCCGCCACGCGGCGTGAGCGGTCGCGGTGCGCGCGACGACGAGGTCACCGCGCATCCCGTCGACGTCGAAGGCCGCACACACGGCCGCGATACGGCGCAGTTCCGAGTCGGGGAGCTCGACGTCGGCGACACGGTCCCGCGCGAGGGCGATGCGGGCCGCGATCTCTGCGTCGGCGTCGGCATGCGCCTCGGCGAACGCCTCGGCGTCGCGTTCGTAGTCGAGTCGACGGCGGACGACCGTCATCCGCGTGTCGACATCGCGGGAGGCGGAGACGTCCACGGCGAGGCCGAAGCGATCGAGCAGCTGCGGTCGTAGCTCCCCCTCCTCGGGATTCATGGTGCCGACGAGCACGAAGGTCGACGGGTAGGAGTGCGAGATGCCGTCCCGCTCGACGTGAACCCGGCCCATGGCCGCCGCATCGAGCAACAGATCGACGAGATGGTCGTGCAGGAGGTTGACCTCGTCGACGTACAGCAGGCCACGGTCTGCGGCCGCGAGCAGACCGGGGGTGAAGGCGCGTTCGCCGTCACGGACGATGCGTTCGAAGTCGATGGATCCGACGACTCGATCCTCGGTCGCACCGACGGGCAGTTCGACGAGCCGAGCGGGCCGGGTGCCCGCCGAGTCCGTGACGGGGGGCATCAGCGCCGTCAGCGCGCGCACGGCGGTCGATTTCGCCGTGCCCTTCTCGCCGCGTACGAGCACACCGCCGATACCGGGGTGAACGGCACAGAGTGAGAGCGCCAACAGCAGTCGGTCCTGACCGACGATGGCGGAGAACGGATATCCGGGATTCACGCGTGTGGTCCTGTTCGACCTCGGTGACCGCGCCGAGGAGTCGAGACGATGCTGCGCGTGGTCTTCTCACGCAGCAGTGACACGAACACTCAGCGATCTGGCTCCGTGGTCCGACCTCCGGAAGGAGGCCGGGCCACGTCACAGTGGCGGGACCGCGCCCGAGTCTCACGGGCTTCTCCGAGACGTTCGTCGGTTGTTCAGTGTCGGTGCAGGCGTGTCAGTTCTTGTCGCCTTCGCTCCAGGGACTGCCGCCGCCGCGCCGCATGGGCGTGTGCGGGATGCCGTCCTCGAGAACTTCCTGACCGTCCGGGTAGAACCCGTGCTTGGCGTACATCTCCACCAGGTAGCTCTGAGCGTTGATGCGGCACGGGGACGACCCGACCTCCGCCAGAGCCGCCCGCAGCAGACGCGTGGTGTGACCCTGCCCGCGCGAGGAGCGGTGGGTGCACAGGCGCCCGATGCGGAACGACTTCTCGCCGTCGTCGTGCTCCTCGAGGAGACGCAGTGTGCAGACCACGCTGCCGTCGCGCTCGAGCCAGAAGTGGCGGGTGTCGGAGAGCAGGTCCTTACCGTCGAGCTCGGGGTAGGCGCAGGCCTGCTCCACCACGAACACCTCCACGCGCAGCTTGAGAAGCTCGTAGAGGGTCTCGTTCGACAGGTCGAGTGCCCAGGATCGCTTGAGTGTTGCAGTCGCCGTCGTCATGTGATGGTGGTATCACACAGTTCCGGAGTGCGCGACCTGCCGGCCGGTGGCCGAGGTCGTGTCGAGCTGCAGCACTCGCGTGGTGTGCGACCAGATCTCGTCGAACAGACGCGGGTTCTCGGCGAGCTTGGTACCCAGGGACGGAACCATGTCCTTGAGGGTCGGCTCCCACGAGCTGTACCGGTCGGAGAAGCAACGCTTCAGCACGTCCAGCATCGCCGGCACGGCGGTGGACGCGCCGGGCGACGCCCCGAGCAGGCCCGCGATGGTGCCGTCGCCTGCGTTGATCACGGCGGTGCCGAACTCGAGCACGCCGCCGCGACCCTTACGACGGATCACCTGGACTCGCTGTCCGGCGGTGACCAGCTCGAAGTCCTTGCCCTGAGCGGACGGCATGAACTCCCGGAGCGTCTCCACGCGGTCGGTCTCGGACTGCAGCAGCTCGGTGACGAGGTACTTGGTGAGGGCCATCTCGGTGACACCGACACCCAGCATCGAGAACAGGTTGTTCGGCTTGACCGAGTTCACGAGATCGGTCATCTTGCCCTGCTTGAGGAACTTGGGCGACCAGCCGGCGTAGGGCCCGAACAGCAGCCCGGGCTTGCCACCGATGACACGGGTGTCGAGGTGCGGCACCGACATCGGGGGCGCACCGACCGAGGCCTTGCCGTACACCTTCGCGGAGTGCTGCTCGACGAGCTCGGGGGTGGTGCACCGCAGCCACTCACCGCTGACGGGGAAACCGCCGAAGCCCTTGGCCTCCGCGATGCCCGACTTCTGCAGGAGGTGCAGGGCGCCGCCGCCCGCGCCGACGAAGACGAACTTGGTGACGATCTTGCGCGTGACGCCGGTACGTCCGTTGTAGACCTTGACGGTCCACGTGCCGTCGGAGTTCTTGGACAGGTCGCGGACCTCGTGCCCGAAGTTGACGGATGCACCCTCCACCGCGAGGTGGTTGAGGAGCTGCTTGGTCAGTGCGCCGAAGTCGACGTCCGTGCCGCCGTCGGACCAGTTGAGCGCGATCGGATCACTGAAGTCACGCCCCTTCGCCATCAGTGGGAGGCGACGGGCGAACTCGGTCTCGTCGTCGATGTACTCCATACCGGGGAACAACGGGTTGCCCGAGAGCGCGTCGTACCGCGCACGCAGGTACTTCACGTTGTCCTCGCCGTGCACGAAGCTGACGTGCGGGATGGGGTTGATGAAGTTCTTGGGGTCGGCGAGCACGCCGGCCTCCAGCGCGTGCGACCACCACTGCCGCGAGACCTGGAACTGCTCGTTGACGTTCAGCGCCTTGCTGATGTCGACGGAGCCGTCCTTGTTCTGCGGGGTGTAGTTGAGCTCGCAGAGGGCGGAGTGGCCTGTACCGGCGTTGTTCCACGGGTCGCTGCTCTCCGCGGCCGCGGCGTCGAGGCGCTCGAAGACGGAGATGGACCAGGTGGGCTCGACCTGACGGAGGAGCGTGCCCAGCGTGGCGCTCATGATGCCCGCGCCGATCAGGACGACGTCGGTCCTCTCCACCCTGGATCCCGACTTGGTGCCGGACTGACTGTTCTGATCGTGTTCGCCCACTGCTGGATCGACTTCCTTCGTCCATCGGCACTCCCGACAAGGAGTGCGGTGCGGATGCTGCTGTCCGCGGCGCCGTGCCGCGTCACCGCGACAGTCACCGTCTCTGTACCCGATTGTGCCCCTCGCCACCCCTGCGAAGCGGCCATTACTGTGTGAGTGTGACTACATGGGCGCCCGATGTACTCGGTGACGATTACGAGCAACTGACCATACCGCTCGGCTCCGACCCGGACGGCGAGGGCGAGGTGCGGGCAACTCTCGTGCGCCTGACCCGGTCCGTGACGGGTTCCGCGACGCCGAAGGGCGCAGTCCTCTACGTGCACGGTTTCACCGACTACTTCTTCCAACGCCATCTGGCCGAGCACTTCGCCGATCTGGGACACGCGTTCTACGCACTCGATCTGCGCAAGTGCGGACGCTCCATCGGCGAGGGGCAGTCGCCGCACTTCGTGTCCGACCTGGCGCTGTACGACGAGGAACTCGACCGGGCGCTGGCGATCGTGCGCGAGGAGACGGGCGCCGAGGTCCTGATGGCGGCGCACTCGACGGGCGGCCTCATCGTCCCGCTGTGGCTCGATCGCCTCGAACGCACCCGAGGCGGCGCCGCTGCCGCCGGCATCTCCGGCCTGGTGCTGAACAGCCCGTGGTTCGACCTCCAGGGTCCGCCTCTGGTGCGCAGCGTCGGAACCGTCGCGATCGGCGTCCTGGGCCGCGTCGCTCCCCTGCGCGCGCTGCCGGGCCAGGGTCTCGACACCTACGGCCTCTCCATAAGCTCGGGTGGCAACGGCGAGTGGGACTACGACCTGTCGTGGAAACCGTTGGCCGGCTTCCCGATCAAGCTCGGCTGGATCCGCGCGGTCCGCCGTGGCCACGCGGAACTGCACCGGGGACTCGACATCGGTGTGCCGTCCCTGATTCTCCGGTCCAAGGTCACCCGCTTCTCCAAGACGTACGTGCCGGACGTCGACGCCGCGGACGCCGTTCTCGACGTCCGTCAGATCGCGCGGTGGGCGGGATGCCTGGGCAACCGCACGACGATCGTCCCGATCGAGGGCGCCCGCCACGACGTCTTCCTCTCCACCCCCGAACCACTGGAACGCGCCTTCGCCGAGATGGACGACTGGCTGCGGCACCGCGGCAGCGGGTTGTCCGACGCGCCCTCGGGCGGCGACCACGCAGAACTGGCGACCGGATCGTGAGCGCCACGCAGGACACCGGGTCCGACGTCCAGCACTTCGACCTCGCGATCATCGGAACAGGTTCCGGTAACTCGATACTCGACGAGCGCTTCGACGGGTTGAGCGTCGCGATGTTCGAAGAGTCCATCTTCGGCGGCACCTGCATCAACGTGGGATGCATCCCGACGAAGATGTTCGTCTACGCGGCGGAGGTCGCCCGCGCTGTCACCACGGCGTCGAAGTACGGCATCGACGCCCACATCGACACGGTGCGGTGGACCGACATCGTGGACCGCGTCTTCGGCCGGATCGACCCCATCGCGGACGGCGGGGAGAAGTATCGCCGCGAGGGTTCGCCCAACGTGACGTTGTTCAGCAGCCATGCGCGCTTCGTCGGACCGCGCCGTATCGACACCGGCGACGGCCGTGTCGTCACCGCGGACAGGGTCGTCGTCGCGAGCGGTTCGCGCGCCACCGTCCCGGATTTCGTCCGCGACAGCGGCGTCACGTTCCACACCAACAACGACATCATGCGACTGCCGTCCCTTCCGGAGCGGCTGATCGTGCTCGGGTCGGGCTACATCGCCGCCGAGTTCGCGCACGTGTTCTCGGCACTCGGCTCGCACGTGACGGTCCTGGCACGCAAGGAGCGCCTCCTCCGCAAGTCGGACCTCGAGATCTCGCAACAGTTCACCAGGCTCGCGCAGGACAAGTGGGACGTCCGGCTCTCGGTCGATGCCACCGGTGTCCGTCAGGACGGCGACGACGTCGTGATGTCCCTGTCGGACGGCACCGAGGTGCGTGGGGATGCACTGCTGGTGGCGATCGGCCGCGCTCCCAACGCCGATCGGCTCGGCGCCGACGAGGCCGGCATCGACCTGCACGACGACGGCCGCATCGCGGTCGACGAGTTCGGCCGCACATCGGCCGAGGGCGTCTTCGCCCTCGGCGACGTCTCGTCCCCGTACCAGCTCAAGCACGTCGCCAATGCCGAGGCGCGCGTGGTGCAGGAGAACGTCCTGCAGCCGTCGTGGGACGACACGACGGGGTGGAAGCGCTTCGATCACCGCTACGTCCCCTCCGCGGTGTTCACCGATCCGATGATCGCCGAGGTGGGCCTCACCGAGCAGGAGGCCCGCGACCAGGGATACGACATCGCGGTCAAGGTCCAGAAGTACGCCGACGTCGCGTACGGCTGGGCGATGGAGGACGACGAAGGTCTGTGCAAGGTGATCGCCGACCGCGCGACCGGCCGACTGCTGGGCGCGCACATCATCGGTGAGCAGGCTCCGACCGTGATCCAACCGCTGATCCAGGCCCTCACGTTCGGACAGTCCGTCCGCGACGTCGCACGGGGCCAGTACTGGATCCACCCGGCACTGCCCGAGGTGGTCGAGAACGCGCTCCTCGGGCTCGATCTGGACTGATCGGACGCCCTCGCGCCACGCTGATTTCGTGTCGGTGGGGTCGGTTACTGTCTGTTCAGGTCGTCGGGGGGCGGCCTGATCGGGGCATCGCCGGGGGGTGAATTCGTGTACGACGCAGCGGTTTCAACGGATGTGTTGGTGTCGGCGAAGGTCGATGCGCAGGCGTCGTTCGCCCGCACTGTCGCCGCGTCGTGCTCCTACGTTCACGAGGAGTCCCGTCGTCCCGCGGTGCTCGGTCCGGGTGGGGTGTTCGACGCCGAGGCCGCTGAGACCTGTGCGGTGGCGGAGGTCGCGGCGGCGTTGTCGGTGTCGACGCGCACGGTGACCGAGTGGCTGTTCCTGACCCGCAACGCGCATCCTGCGGTGGCGGAGGCTTTCGATGCGGGCCGGTTGGCGTACGCGGCGTTCCGCACCGTCTGCCGGTCCCTGTCCGACGTCCCCGATGCGACCGAGGATCTCCTCCGTCGTGTGCTCGGCGCGGCGGAGCGATGCACCCCCGGTGCGGTGGCGGCGGCGATCGACCGCATTCTCGCCGAGTTCGACGTCGACTGGCACCGCATCGCTCGGGAACGGGCGACGACGGAACGGCACGTCTCGGTCAGGAAGCTGCCGAGAGGACAGGCGGAGCTCAAAATTCGTGGCCCTGCAGAGCAGATCGCCGGGATGAAGCGGGCCATCGTCGAGGCGGCCCGGGGGGTGTGCGCCACGGATCCGCGGCCGCTCCCGGCCCGCTTGTTCGACGCAGCGCACGCGGTGTTCACCGGTGGCGCTGTCGGGTGTGAGTGTGCTGATCAGGACTGCGAGCGGCGGGGGCCGGTCACACGTCCGGACACCACTGCCGTGATCGTCCTCGATGCGGCCACGGCAGCCGGGTTGGCGGGGGAACCCGGCCATCTCGTCGGCTGGGGACCTGTCCCGGCCGATGTGGCCCGCACGATCGCCGGAGATGCGACCTGGCAAGCACTCATCACCGCAGCGAGAGTTCCTGCACCGCGGGCGGGGTGCAGTTGCCGGTGCCCGCAGCACGACCCACCTACCGACTCCGAACCATCGGATCCGCTGGTGCCGGTCACCGGGCGAGAAGTTCGCCGCACCCGCCGCATGCCGCCGGGCTGGACGCCTACCTCCGGGAACGTCCGCACCGCACACGCCAGAAAGGTGAGGGAGCAGGTCGAGTACCTCCGCACGCTCCCACCATCAGCGTTGGACCGTGCCGCTGAGAACCCCGACGGCCACGGCGGATTCGCCGTGCCCCCGGCCGGGGCATTGGCTTACCGGCCATCGCAGGCGGTTGCAGCGCTGGTGACAGCGCTCTATCCGACGTGCGTCCATCCGGGGTGCGCTGTGCCCAGCGAGGACTGCGACCTCGACCACGTCGTCCCGTTCGACCACACCGACCCGGAAAGAGGCGGCTGGACCGTGACCGGCAACCTCACGCCGCTGTGCCGTCGGCACCACGGCCTGAAAAACCCGCCGGCAGTGGCACTATCGCATGCTTCGCGACGGCATCGTCCACATCCGCGACTCGCAGGGGAACGACTACCTCACCGCACCCGGCGAGTGATCACCAGGCGCTGGTGCGCATCACGATCTCGGTGGCCAGTGCTGCGGCCGCGGCGTCCGGGGTCGACGAGTCGAGCGTGACGACGCGGTAGTCGCCGTAGACGTAGCGGCTCGTCGCGGACGCCTCCTCAGCGAAGGTGGGGTCCACGACCACCATCGTCGTACGCAATTCGACTGCCGGGCAAGCGGAGTCGTCACGCACGGCCGGGTGGCCCCGGTCGATGACGACCAGGCTCGACACTCGCCCGAACGTGCGGGCGGCGAGCGACCAGGCGCGGTCGGCGCCCTCTCCCCTGCCGACCAGATTGACCCACGGCAACCCGAGCGCATCGAGCAGCGCCACGAGATCGGTGTCGTTCGGACTCGCACCGGGCTCGAGCGTGACGGTGCGCAGATCCGATGTCGTCAGCCGCGCCGCGGTGTCGTCGAAGACGTCTGCGCCGTCGCCGTCGGCCGGGAGCAACAGCACCGCGTGGCCACTGTCCGGCCCGTCGACTCGCACGGTCAGATCGCCGGAGGGCAGGGGGACGGTCTGCTGCTGCATGGGACCCGACGCTACCCGACCGGGCCCGTTCGGAGCCCTTGCCACGACTCAGCTGAGGTTGTATGGTTCATTACATGAGTAATGAACCAATGAGGCAGATACGCCTCCGGGCGCGGTGGTCGCGGTGATGGACGACGACCGACCGATCTTCCTGCAGATCGCCGAGATGATCGAGAACTCGATCATCGACGGTTCGCTCGCCGAGGAGAGCCAGGTTCCCTCGACGAACGAGTTGGCAGCCTTCCACCGCATCAACCCCGCCACCGCGGGCAAGGGCCTGAACCATCTGGTGACGGCCGGGACTCTCTACAAGAAGCGAGGAATCGGAATGTTCGTCACCTCGGGAGCGCGAGATGCGCTCCGCTTCCGTCGGCGAGAGGGCTTCGCCGAGCAGTACGTCCGGCCGCTCGTGGCCGAGGCACGCAAACTCGGCCTCGGTCCCGCCGAACTCCAAGACATGATCGACGCCCAGTCGCGGGCGTCGACTGTCGATTCCGTGACCACGGAGGCACGGCGATGACCGCGACAGTGGCGACCGTCCGCGGTGTCGCCAAGTCCTTCGGCGACGTCGCCGCACTGGAGAACGTGACCTTCGAAGTGCAGGAGCATCGCATTCACGGACTGCTGGGGCGCAACGGCGCCGGCAAGACGACGATGATGCAGATCCTCACCGGTCAGACGTGGCAGGACGTCGGCGACGTGGAAGTGTTCGGCGCCCGGCCGTTCGAGAACGCGACCGTCCTACGCGACGTCTGCTTCGTCAAGGAGAGCCAGAAGTACCCCGAGGACTTCACGGTCGGCCAGGTCCTCTCGTCCGCTGCGTCGCTGATGCGTGACTGGGACGAAGATTTCGCCCGCCGACTGGCAGACGACTTCGACCTACCTCGCAAGCGCAAGGTGAAGAAGCTCTCGCGGGGGATGACCTCGGCACTCGGCGTCGTGGTGGGACTGGCGTCCCGAGCACCGTTGACCCTGTTCGACGAGCCGTATCTCGGTCTCGACGCGGTGGCCCGGCAGATGTTCTACGACCAGCTGCTCGCGGATTTCGCGGAACACCCGCGCACCGTCGTGCTGTCCACCCATCTCATCGACGAGGTCAGCGAGCTCATCGACCGCGTCGTCGTCATCAGCGACGGCACCGTCGTGGTCGACGACGACGCGGAGAACCTTCGCGGACGCGCCGTGACCATCGGCGGGTCCACTGCCGCCGTCGAGCGGCTGGTGGCCGATCGCGCAGTGCTGCATCGTGAGTCGTTCGGATCGATGGCCCGCACCACCGTCGTGGGTCCGCTCACCGATGCAGACCTCGCCCGGGCCGCTACCGACGGACTGAGCATCGAACCCGTGTCGCTGCAACAGTTCGTCGTCCACTGCACATCACGCGGGCGAACCGCTCTGCCCGCTGTGTCCGGTACCCGAGAGGACATCCCGTCATGACCACCGCACTCGACACCCGCAGCGCACCCGATCGTGACCGCATCATCTCCGTGATGCGCGTTCACACCCACTACCGCACGCTCGCCTTCGCATGGCCACTCGGCATCCTGGCCGTCATCGTCGCGGTCACGTGGGCCGTGTTGTCCCTTGCGCCCGACGGCAGTACCGAGATCAAGACGGGCGGGTCGCTGTTCGTCTTCTTCTTCGGCCTGGTGCTGTTCGCGCAGATGGTGACACAGGCGTTTCCGTTCGTTCTGGGGCTCGGAGTCACACGGCGCGAGTTCTTCCGCGCAACCGTCTGCGTGGCAGCGGCACATGCTCTCGTGTTCGGAGTCGGCATGTTCGTGCTGTCCGTCGTGGAGACGGCCACGGACGGCTTCGGGGTCGGAATGCAGATGTTCGCGCTCGCGACGCCTCTGGCGGGTAACGCCGTCACCGAGCTTCTTCTGCTCGTCGCCCTGTTCGCGATGTGCAACCTGATCGGCATGCTGGCCGGCGCCGTCTACCTGCGCTGGGGGGTGACCGGTATCTGGACGACCGTGCTGGTCGAGTCCGTCGTCGTCGGCGCCGTGATCTTCGTGGTCACCTGGCAGGGGTGGTGGGGCCCGGTCACAGAGGCCGTCGCCGACGCACCGCGACTGCTGACCACGGTGCTGCTGCCACTTCTCGTCGCCTCCGCGGCCGGTCTGGGAACACGCATCATTCTCCAGCGGACGAGTGCGTGACGCGCAGTACGGGCAGGGCGGGAGCTCCCTCGGCGACGAGCGTGAGAAGCGCGTCGATGTCGAGGGAGCTCTCCATGAGGTCGGCCAGAAGATCTACCTGGGCAGTGCGCATCGCGTCGACATCGGTGTCCGGGGCGACCATGAAACCCGTGCGGCCGGCCTGCTCCGCCACCTCCGCGAGGAAGGCACGACGGAAGTCGTCGTTCTCCAGCAGGCCGTGCCAGTGAGTGCCGCGCACCCGTCCACGAACGCTGCCCTCGGGTGCGTCATCGGTTCCCGTGAACCAGGGCTCGTCGCCGCTCCGGATCACCCGGCCGTGGTGGATCTCGTAGCCGGTCACGGGGACCGCGCCGGCATGTCCGGTGACCCGGGAGAGCACCTTGTCCGCCGCGAATTCGATGTCGAGGTCCAGGAGGCCGAGCCCTTGAACCTGCCCGGCACCCGACTCGACGGCGTCGGTGATCGTTCTCCCCAGCATCTGGTAGCCGCCGCAGATCCCGAGGACCGGAGCACCGCGGGCCACGCGCCGCGCCAGTTCGTCTGCGATACCGGTGCGCCGCAACCAGTCCAGGTCCTGGACCGTGGCCTTGGAGCCGGGGAGCACCACCAGATCGGCGTCCGCCAGCCGGGAGGCCTCGGTCGCCCAGTGCACCGTCACCCCCGGTTCGCACGCCAGGGCCTCGACGTCCGTGGAGTTCGAGATGCGCGGCAACCGCACGGCGGCCACACGGAGCCACTGCGATCCGATCGGAGGAGCGGGACGGCCCAGCGGTGCGTCGGCCACGGTCCCGAGGGAGTCCTCGGCGTCGAGCCACAACTCGTCGCTGAACGGAACGATTCCCAACGTCGTTCGGCCCGTGAGCCTCTGGAGGGTGTCGAGTCCCGGTTGCAGCAGCGCGGGATCGCCGCGGAACTTGTTCACGACGAACCCCGCGACGAGGGCCTGGTCCGCCGCGTCGAGCACGGCCAGGGTGCCGAAGAAGTGGGCAAGCACTCCCCCGCGATCGATGTCGCCCACGACGATCACGGGAAGGCTCGCAGCGCGCGCCAGTCCCATGTTCGCGAGATCGGTGGCGCGCAGGTTGATCTCGGCGGGTGAGCCGGCGCCCTCACAGATCACCACGTCGAAGTCTCCCCGCAGCGAATCGAGTTCCTCCGCCACGACCGAGCGCAGATGCTGTCGGTGCGTCATGTAGTCGGCGGCGCCCACCGTGCCCGTGGCTCGGCCGCGGACCACCAGTTGCGACGTCCTGTCCCCGCCCGGCTTGAGCAGGATCGGATTGAACCGCACGCTGGGCTCGAGACCGCATGCCCGGGCCTGCAGTGCCTGCGCACGGCCGATCTCCCCGCCGTCCAACGTGACGACGGAGTTGTTGGACATGTTCTGCGCCTTGAACGGTGCCACCCGCACACCGCGTCGGGCGAGGAGGCGGCACAGCCCCGCCACGACGACACTCTTGCCCGCATCCGAGGTGGTTCCCGCGACCAGAATGGCGCCGCGAACAGTCAAGGGAGGGTGAGGATCTCGGCGCCCGTCTCCGTGACGACGAGAGTGTGCTCGAACTGCGCGGTCCAGGATCGGTCCCGCGTGACGACGGTCCAGCCGTCGTTCCACTGGTCCCAGTCGATGCCGCCGAGGGTGATCATCGGCTCGATGGTGAACACCATCCCCGGCTCCAGCACCGTCTCGACGGTGGGCTCGTCGTAGTGCAGCACCACCAGGCCGTTGTGGAAGGTGGTACCGATGCCGTGACCGGTGAAGTCCCGGACGACGCCGTATCCGAAACGATCGGCGTAGGCCTCGATGACCCGTCCCACGACGTTCAGCGCGCGACCCGGCTTGACCGCTTTGATCGCTCGCATGGTGGCCTCGTGGGTGCGTTCCACGAGCAGGCGCGCCTCCTCGGAGACGTCCCCGGCGAGGAACGTGGCGTTCGTGTCGCCGTGCACCCCGTCGATGTACGCCGTGACGTCGATGTTGACGATGTCGCCGTCCTGCACGACCGTCGAATCGGGGATGCCGTGGCAGATGACCTCGTTGAGCGAGGTGCAGCAGGACTTCGGAAACCCCTTGTAGCCCAACGTCGACGGGTACGCACCGTGGTCGACCATGTACTCGTGGGCGATCCGGTCGAGTCGGTCCGTCGTGACGCCCGGCTCGACGGCCTTTCCGGCCTCCTGCAGTGCCCGCGCGGCGATGCGGCTCGCCAGACGCATCTTCTCGATGGTCTCCGGGGTCTGCACCCACGGCTCGTGGCCTTCGCGCGCGGTCTTCTTCCACGCGTACTCGGGGCGTTCGACGGACTTGGGAACATCGAGAACGGGTGAGACGGTGCCGGGTTCGAGAACGGTGCGGACGGACATGGCACCAGCGTAGTCGCCGCCGGTCGCGGTCAGTATCCCGCGGGCAACGCGGTGATCATGTCCCGCGTCACGGCGACGGCGTTGTCCGAGCTGCCGCCGCGCACGACCAGTGTCGCGAACGCGAGATCACCGCGGTATCCGACGAACCAGGCATGGGATCCGCCCTCGACCTCGGCCTCACCCGTCTTGCCGTACACCTCGCCCTGATCGGCGATCCGGTCCGCGGTGCCGCTCGTGACCACCGAGCGCATCATCCCGCGGAGCCCGTCGACCATGGCCGGCTCGATCTGCGGGTGGTCTCCGTCGATCGTGGTCTCCTCCCCCTGAATCAGCCGGGGAACGGGCGTCGATCCGTGTGCGACGGTCGCGGCGGCGAGAGCCATGCCGAACGTCGACACCAGCACCTTTCCCTGTCCGAACCCGTCCTCGGTGCGCTGCACCAGTTCCTCGGCGGGCGGGACGGATCCCGACTCGGTGGGCAGACCCACCACGCCGTAGTCGGGCCCGACGCCGAACATGGCCGCCGCGTCGGTGAGAGCACTCGCCGACATCTCACTGGCGAGCTTGGCGAAGGAGGTGTTGCACGAGCGGGTGAAAGCCGTGTTCATCGAGACGTCACCGAGGGAGAACTCGTTGTAGTTGGGCACGCTGCGCTCGCCGATGACGATGCGGCCCGGGCACGGCACGGTGGTCTCGGGCGTCGCGAGTCCCTCCTCGATCGCCGCTCCCGCCGTGATGATCTTGAAGGTGGAGCCCGGTGGGTAGAGGCCGGTCGAGGCCACGGGACCGTCCCGATCCGCGGCCGGGTTCTGCGCCACCGCGAGGATGTCGCCGGTCGACGGCTGGATCACCACCATCATCGCCTGGTCCCGCGACACGTTGACGGCGTTCTGTGCCGCCACCTGCACCGGACGGTCGAGGCTGATACTGATCGACGGAACCGGCTGCGGCGCCGTCTCGGTCAACACACCGGTGTCCGCGCCGTTGGTGTTGACCGCCACGACACTCCATCCCGCGGCACCGTCGACGCGGTCCATCACGGTCTTCTTGACCTGGCTCACCAGGTCGGGGGCGAACGTGCGATCGGTGGAGACCAGGTCGGACTGCTCCGTGACCGACACCCCGGACAACGCGAGCAGTCCGGGGGCGACGGCGTCGTAGTCCTCGTCCCGGAGGGTCACCAGGCGGTACGGGCCCTGTGTGGCGGTCGCCGACTCCACGATGGACTGCGCCGTGATCGACGCGTCGAAGGGCTTCAGGATGCGCTCGAGCGTGCGCGCCGTGCCCACCACGTCGGTGGACTCCGCGGCGTCGAAGGACACCCCCTGGACCACCCCCGGAACCAGGACGTCGGACCCTGCGTGCTCGTTGACCCGCGCCCGCGGCGCCGACGTCGACCGCAGCACCATCGACTGGGTGTCCCCGAGCTTGGGGTGCAGATCGGTCGAGTTCCACCGGACCACCCAGGCCCCGTCGCGTCGGCCCATCTGCAGAGCCCCGTCATAGGTCCAGGTGCGGTCCTTCGGGAGGTGCCACGTGTAGGTGTAGTCGACGGTCGCGGTGTCGCCGTTCACGCTTACCGCACCGGTCGCCGCGTCGAGCGACTCGGCCTGCAGGCCGTCCCACGCCTGATCGACGGCGGCGGTCGCGAGGTCCGGCCGATCCGTGGCCTGCGCCGCGGCGGCACTGTCCCGCTCGGCCAGTGCGGAGACGAACGAATCGGCCGCGGACTCGGGGCCCTGCGGCTTCGGGGTGCACGCCGAGGCCGCCACCGCGGTGATCGCCGCGACGAGCACGATCAGGACGCGGGTGGCACGGCCGTGTTCACGAGAGATCATCGATCCTCATCGTAGGGCGACGGGACGCCCGCGGCCCTCACCCTGGCAGCGTGTCAGTCGAGCAGAACGGTGGAGAAGGTGGCGACGCGCTCGAACCCGACACGCTCGTAGGCACGGCGGGCGGGCACGTTGAAGCTGTTGACGTACAGGCTGGCCGTGCGGCCGCTGTCGACCACCGCGGCCGCCACGGATGCGGTTCCCGCGGTACCGAGCCCGCGCCCGCGGTAGAGCGGGTGCACCCACACGCCCTGGATCTGACCGACCGAGGTGGACAGCGATCCGACCTCGGCCTTGAAGACGACGCGGCCCTCCTCGAACCTCGCCCAGGCGCGACCCGCTGCGATCAACGAGGCGATGCGCCGCCGATAGCCGCGGCCGCCGTCGCCCGCGCGCGGATCGACGCCCACCTCCTCGATGAACATCGCCACGGCCGCCGTGAGATACACGTCCAGCTCGTCGACGGTGACGCGTCGGACGTAGGGGTCCACGGCGGTGGGCGCACTCGTCAACGCCAGCAATGGCTGCTCCGCACGCACCTCACGCGGGGTCCCCCAGTCGGCGGCGAGCATGTCCCACAGCGGCAGCGTCAGTTCGGCGCGCCCCACCAGCGACGAGCAGACGCGGGGAGAGCGCAACGCGCGCTCGGCGAAACTCCGGAGATCGTCGTACGTACCGAACAACGGCACGAGATTGGCTCCCGAGAAACACAGGGACGATGCCGGACCTCCGCGTGACCACAGTTCGCCGTGGTTGTCGCGGGGCTCCACGCCCGATTCCTCGACACGTGCCAGCACCATGCACGACGCGACGGGATCACTACGCAGCACACGGACGACCTCGTTCGTGTCGCGGCTCGTCAGCGCCTTAGCGCCGAGCAGCTTGAGCATCCCGCCACCTCCGTGACCACCGATCCACACCGAGCACACCCGTTGTCATGGTGACACTGCCAGGAAATGTCGTCGCAGACGAGGAGAATCAGCTGACCGACACGACGGGCGATCCGCCGGCTGCTTCCTGGTCTGACTCGTACGACTCGGCGATACGCATCGCCTCCTCGATCAGGGTCTCCACGATCATCGCCTCGGGCACGGTCTTGATGACCTCGCCCTTGACGAAGATCTGTCCCTTGCCGTTTCCGGAAGCCACACCGAGATCGGCGTCGCGCGCCTCACCGGGACCGTTGACCACGCAACCCATGACGGCGACGCGGAGCGGGATCTCCATGCCCTCGAGTCCGGCCGTCACCTGATCGGCGAGGGTGTAGACGTCGACCTGTGCGCGTCCGCAGGACGGGCAGGAGACGATCTCGAGCTTGCGGGGACGGAGGTTGAGGGACTGCAGGATCTGCGTCCCCACCTTGATCTCCTCGTTGGGCGGCGCGGACAGCGAGACACGGATCGTGTCGCCGATGCCGTCGGCCAGCAACGACCCGAAGGCGACGGCGGACTTGATGGTGCCCTGGAACGCCGGCCCGGCCTCCGTCACACCGAGGTGCAGCGGGTAGTCGCACTTGGCGGCGAGCTGACGGTAGGCCTCGACCATGACGACCGGATCGTTGTGCTTGACCGAGATCTTGATGTCGCCGAAACCGTGCTCCTCGAAGAGACCGGCCTCCCACAGAGCCGACTCCACCAGCGCCTCGGGCGTGGCCTTGCCGTACTTCTGCATCAGGCGCGGATCGAGGGACCCTGCGTTGACTCCGATACGGATGGGGATGCCCGCGTCACCGGCCGCCTTCGCGACCTCCTTGACGCGGCCGTCGAACTCCTTGATGTTGCCGGGATTCACGCGCACCGCGGCGCACCCGGCGTCGATGGCCGCGAAGATGTACCGCGGCTGGAAGTGGATGTCCGCGATGACGGGGATCTGCGACTTGCGCGCGATGGTCGCCAGGGCGTCCGCGTCCTCCTGACGCGGGCACGCGACGCGGACGATGTCGCATCCCGCGGCGGTGAGTTCGGCGATCTGCTGCAGCGTGGAGTTGATGTCGTGAGTCTTGGTGGTGCACATCGACTGCACCGAGATCGGCGAGTCGCTGCCGACACCGACGCTGCCCACCTGAAGCTGACGAGTCTTCCGTCGCGGTGTGAGCACCGGTACGGGTCCGGCCGGCATGCCCAGTCCAACGGTCACTTCGATCCTTTCGAGCTTCTGACGGCATCTGGTGCCGACTGACTCTCACCACTGTAGTCGCGCCGGGAGGACCGCCGTGTGTTCGCGCCGTCACGCCGGACCTGCGCTTCTAGCGGAAGATCTGAATGGGGTTCACGATGTCGGCGGTGAGGGTCAGGAGCATGAACGCGCCGCCGATGAGAATGACGACGTACGTCACCGGCATCAGCTTGAGGTAGTTCACGGGCGCACCCTTGCCGAGCCCCCGCAGCGAGCGGATCTTGTTCCGGATGCCCTCGTAGATCGTCACCGCGATGTGCCCGCCGTCGAGCGGAAGCAACGGGAGCAGGTTGAAGGCACCGAGGAAGAAGTTGAGGGTCGCGAGCAGCGTGACGAAGACCTCCCACAAGCCTCGTTCCGCCGCCTGACCGCCGATGACGCTGGCACCGACCACGCTGATGGGAGTGTTCGGATCCCGCTCACCACCGGTGATCGACGTCCACAGTGCCCCCACCTTGCTGGGAAGATCGACGATGGCCTGCACCGTCTGTCCCGCGATGAAGACCGTGTAGGAGGCTGATCCGCCGATGGCGGACACCGGGTCGTAGTCGAGGGTGCTCGCGGTGCGGGCGACACCGATGGCGCCGGTGGTGCGCAGCTCGGTCTCGACCGGTGCCCCGTTCTCCACCGGGAACAGTCGCTGGGTCTCCTGCACCTCGACGGGAAGGGTGAGAGACTCGCCTGCCCGGTCCACGGTCACGGTGACAGTGCCACGTTCGTCCTGAATCGCTGCCACCACCTCGGCGAACGTGTCGGTCGGCTCACCGTTCACCGCCGTGATCACGTCACCGTTCCTCAGCCCGGCGGCGCCCGCGGGCCCGAGTCCGTCGCACGGCCTGAAGTTTCCGTCGGCGTCTTGCGGGGCGACGCATTGAGTTCCCGCGACCGTGGAAGAGTTCACGGCCGTCGTGTCGCGATTGGGCAGTCCCCAGCCGAGGGCGAGGGTGTACACCAGCACGAACGCCAGCACGAAGTTCATCGCGATCCCGCCGAACATCACGGCGAGGCGCTTCCACGTCTTCTGCTTGTACATCGCGCGCTCGACCTCGTCGGGAGCGAGCTCGTCCACCGCCGTCATGCCCGCGATGTCGCAGAAGCCACCGGCCGGGATCGCCTTGAGTCCGTACTCGGTCTCGCCGCGACGCCAGGAGAAGATCTTGGGCCCGAATCCGATGTAGTAGCGGCGCACCTTCATGCCGGTGGCCTTGGCCACCCACATGTGACCGCACTCGTGGAGCGCGATCGAGATACCGATGCAGATCGCGAAGGCGATCACACCGAGAACGAACACCATCTTCTCGTTCAGCCTTTCGATCGTGCGGCGGCGAGTGTGCGGGCGGTGTCCCGAGCCCACGTGTCCGCTGCGAGAACGTCGTCCACCGTAGACGGTTCCGCGGACCAGTCGTCGCGTCCGGCGTCGACCACGTCGGACACCACGTCGACGATCTGCGGGAACGACAGGCGTCCGTCGAGGAATGCCTCGGCGGCGATCTCGTTGGCCGCGTTGTAGATCGCCGTCATGCAGCCACCCAGCGCGCCGGCGGTGCGCGCGAGCTCGACCGCGGGGAACACCTCGTCGTCGAGTGGTGCGAAGTCCCACGTGTGCGCTCGGGTGAAGTCCAGGGCCGTCGCGGCGCCGGCGATGCGATCGGGCCATCCGAGTGCCAACGCGATCGGCAGCTTCATGTCCGGCGGGCTGGCCTGAGCGAGCGTCGATCCGTCGGTGAACGTCACCATCGAGTGGACGATGGACTGGGGGTGGACGGTGACGTCGATGCGGTCGTACGGGATGCCGAACAGCAGATGCGCCTCGATCACCTCGAGGCCCTTGTTCACCAGGGTGGCCGAGTTCAACGTGTTCATCGGCCCCATCGACCAGGTGGGGTGCTTGCCGGCCTGCTCCGGCGTCACGGACTCGAGGCCCTCCCGGTCCCAGCCGCGGAACGGTCCACCGGACGCCGTGACCACCAGTCGGGCCACCTCGTCGGCGCGACCGCCGCGCAGGCACTGGGCGAGAGCCGAGTGCTCGGAGTCGACGGGAACGATCTGGCCCGGAGTCGCCGCGGACGTGACCAGCGAGCCGCCCGCCACGAGAGACTCCTTGTTCGCCAACGCCAACCGAGCTCCCGATTCCAGCGCAGCGAGCGTCGGCGGCAGACCGAGAGATCCGACGAGCGCGTTGAGGACCACGTCGGCCTGCACCTCGCGGACCAACGACGTCGCCGCGTCGGCCCCCGAACGCACACCCGGCATGTCCAGGGTGCGCGCGGCGTCGACGTCGGCCACCGCCACGTCGCGGACGCCGGTCTCGGCGATCTGTCGTCGCAGCAGGTCGACGTTGCCGCCGCCGGCGGCCAACCCGACCACGGTGAAACGGTCCGGTCGAGCCGCCATCACCTCGAGCGCCTGGGTGCCGATGGACCCCGTACTGCCGAGCACCAGCACCCGCACGGGTCCGTCGGTCCCCCGTGCCTTCTGTTCCGTCACCTGGACAGTGTGGACGACCTCACTGAGAGCAGGGTGAGCGGGGAACTGCGGCTCACCGTGTGAGGATGAGCAGCGTGCCCCTGCTCCCGTCCGCCGACCCGGACTCGTACGTCTCGACGCCCCTCACCTACGACGAGATCGGAGGGACCGCGCACGAGTCGATGCCGGCGGGATATCACCACGTCGACGTCGAGAAGCACATCGGGACGGGCCTCGAATTCTTCGAGCTGGCCGGACGCCGCATCGTCGAGTGGGACATGCACCGCGGCGCCGGGCTGCGGGTGCGGTCGAGTGCGGCGTCGGCGACCGTCGACGCCGTGGTGGTCCTGCTGCTCGGTCCGGTCCGCATCCCGTGCCGGGTCGTCGAGGTGATCGAGGAGTCGCACCACCGGGGCTTCGCGTACGGAACGCTGCCGGGGCACCCCGAGTCGGGTGAGGAACGCTTCACCGTCCGACACGATCCGGTCACCGATGCCGTGACCGCCCACATTCGAGCCTTCTCGCGGCCCGGCAACAGGGTCGTCGCCCTGGGCGGGCCCCTCAACAGGGCGACCCAGCGCATCGCGACCGGTCGCTACATCGCGGCCCTCACCGCCTGACACGTCGTGGCGACTGCCCCTACGACGGGCGGTCGTACAGCGCGCTAGGATTCAGCCCACCAGGGACCACCTGCATCACAGACTTTCAGGAGGATCGGCCGTGACCGACATCAGCCGCAACCAGGCTTCGGACGTCGAGCGCGTTCCCACGACCAAGGTCAGCACTGCCGAGGTTCCGTCCGCGGAGTGGGGGTGGAGCGGCGAAGGCCCCCGCACCTCGCGCATCGCGGGCTGGGTGACCGTCGCGATCCTGCTGGTCATGATCATCGGTAACCACACGGGCCGGGTCGAGGACATCTGGCTCGTCGGCTTCGCCGTGGCCATCGCGGGCCTGCTGGTCCGCGACATCTTGCTCCGCCGCAAGCCGCGCCGCTCCTGACGCAACGACGCGCGGGCCGCCGGGCTCAGTTCTCGGCGGCCAGCTGCCCGCAGGCCGCCGCGATCTCCTGACCCCGCGTGTCACGCACGGTGCACGAGACGCCGTGTGCACGGACGCGTCGCACGAATTCCTGCTCCACCGGCTTGGGGCTGGCGTCCCACTCGCTGCCGGGTGTCGGATTGAGCGGGATGAGGTTCACGTGGACCAGCGCCCCCAGGGCGCGCTTGAGCTTCTTGGCCAGCATGTCCGCTCGCCACGGCTGATCGTTGATGTCGCGGATCAGCGCGTACTCGATGGAGACCCGTCGCCCCGTGGTGTCGGCGTAGTAGCGCGCCGCGTCGAGAACCTCGGCGATGGGCCAGCGGTTGTTGACGGGGACGAGCGTGTCGCGCAGTTCGTCGTCCGGGCAGTGCAGCGACACTGCCAGCGTCACCGTCAGCCCCTCGTCGGCCAGCTTGCGGATCGCGGGAGCGAGCCCGACGGTGGACACCGTCACCGAACGCTGCGACAGTCCGAGACCCTCGGGAGCGGGCGAGACGATCCGCTTGACCGCCGCGACGACGCGCTTGTAGTTCGCGAGCGGCTCCCCCATACCCATGAAGACGACGTTGGAGAGGCGCCCCTCGCCGCCCTCGACCGCACCGTCGCGAAGATCCGCCGCAGCGCTCCGCACCTGGTCGACGATCTCGGCCGTGGAGAGGTTGCGCTGCAGGCCTGCCTGACCGGTGGCGCAGAACGGGCAGGCCATGCCGCACCCGGCCTGGCTCGAGATGCACAGCGTCGCGCGATCCGGGTACCGCATGAGAACCGACTCGAGGAGCGTGCCGTCGGCGGCCTTCCACAGCGTCTTACGCGTGTCTCCGCCGTCGCAGGCGATGTGCTTGACGGGCGTGAGCAACGTCGGGAACAGCGCATCCCCGACCTTCTCGCGGACCGACGCCGGAAGATCGGTCATCTTCGCCGGGTCGGCCTCCAGCCGGGAGTAGTACTGCCGCGCCAGCTGGTCGGCGCGGAATGCCGGCAGCCCCAGCTCGGCGACGGCCGCTCGACGCTGATCCGCGTCGAGGTCGGCGAGGTGCTTCGCGGGCATGCCGCGACGGGGAGCGTCGAACACGAGAGGGAGAGCGATGGGTGCCATAGTGAGCACCATTCTCGCACTGTTCGGCGACACTGTCGGGCACGGTCGGGGCAGACGTGCATTCGCCACCTCTGTACAGCATGATCTGTACATGGCCCGCTCATCGCACGACGCATCCGATCCGAACGCCCTGACCGGCACGGACGCTCCTCTGGACACCTCCTCCACCGCCGCGGGTCTCCCCGTCGAGCAGACCGGGCCCACGGACACCCGCCTGGCGCAGGGAAAGACGCCCGACGGTGTCAAACACACCCGTGCGGCGGCGCTCTACACCGGTCTCGTGGTGGGCGCGATCATCCTGGTCGTCCTGATGGTGTTCATCATCCAGAACCTCGACAGCGTCCCGATCCACCTGTTCGGCTGGACCTTCGACCTGCCCATCGGCATCGGCATGCTCCTCGCCGCGGTCGCCGGTGCGCTCGTCATGGCCGCCGCGGGCGGAGTGCGCATCCTGCAGGTCCGCCGGGCCGCCAAGCGCAAGTAGGCCCCCTGGCCGCGGGTCGTGAGCGATCTCACTGCGCGGCCGTCGGTGTTCCGTCGCGCACGTGAACACTATTGACACAACCTTCACGTGTGGTGGTCTGCCGTGCACAGTGGTGATCGAACGGTACGAGTCGCAGCTCGACGCGACCCACGAGCGACACACCGAGCGAGGACTGCACACGTGACGACCTTCCTGGAGAACCCCGTGCTATCTGGAGTGGCCGCCGACAAGGCGCGCTCGTGGCTTCTCGTTCCCGCGAGCAAGCCGGAACTCTTCACCCCGGCCGCGGAGTCCGCCGTGGACGCCGTGATCCTCGACATCGAGGACGCCGTGGCACCGGCTGCGAAGCCCGCCGCGCGCGAGGCCGTCGTGGCGTGGCTCCGTGCCGGCGGTCGCGCCTGGGTCCGCATCAACGACGCCACCACGCCGTACTGGGCCGACGATCTCGACGCGCTGCGCGGCATCGACACCCTCGAGGGCGTCATGCTCGCCAAGACCGAGAGCGGAAGCCAGGTCGAGGCCACCGCCGACCGGCTGGCGGGAAGGCCGGACGCCGGTCGGGACGGGCAGGACGGTTGCCGGATCGTGGCGTTGGTGGAATCGGCCATGGGCCTCGAGGCTGCCCCCGAGATCGCGCGCGCCGAAGCCACCTTCCGCCTCGCGTTCGGCAGCGGTGACTTCCGTCGCGACACCGGCATGAGCGACGACCCGATGGCGATGGCCTACCCGCGTGCCCGGCTCGTCGTCTCGAGCCGCGCCGCCCGTCTTCCCGGCCCCATCGACGGCCCCACCCTCGCCGTCAACGACAGCATGCTCAGCCGCGACAGCCAGCTCACCGTCTCCATGGGCATGACCGGCAAGCTGTGCATGCACTCCGATCAGGGCCCCATCGTCAACCGCGAACTCGCACCCAGCGCCGCCGACGTGGCGTGGGCCCGTGAGGTCATCGCCCAGCTCGGCGAGGACGGCTCCGGCGTGCGCGACGGCAGCGACCTCCCCCGCCTGGCCAAGGCGAAGAAGATCACCGCTCAGGCCGCGGTTTTCTCGATCGGCTGACGGTCACCGCTCGACGTACGCGGCGAGGTGTTCACCCGTGAGGGTGGACCGTGCCGCGACCAGGTCCGCGGGTGTTCCCTCGTAGACCACCGTGCCACCGTCGTGCCCGGCGCCCGGTCCGAGGTCGATGATCCAGTCCGCGTGGGCCATCACGGCCTGGTGATGCTCGATGACGATCACCGACTTCCCGGCGTCCACCAGCCTGTCGAGCAGGGCGAGCAACTGCTCGACGTCGGCGAGATGCAGTCCCGTCGTGGGCTCGTCCAGGACGAGGATGCCGCCCTTGTCCCCCATGTGCGTCGCCAGCTTCAGCCGCTGACGCTCACCGCCGGACAGGGTGGTCAGCGGCTGCCCGATCTTCAGGTAGCCCAGGCCCACGTCGTTCAGTCGGGTCAGGATGCGATGCGCCGCCGGGAGAGCCGCATCACCGCCGGAGAAGAACTCCTGTGCCTGCGCCACCGACATCGTGAGCACCTCGCTGATGTCGCGGCCGCCGAGGTGGTACTCGAGGACCGAGTTCTGGAACCGCCGACCCTCGCACAACTCGCACACGGTGGCGACTCCGGCCATCATCGCGAGGTCGCTGTAGATCACCCCGTTGCCGTTGCACGTCGGGCACGCTCCCGCCGAATTCGCGCTGAAGAGAGCCGGCTTCACCCCGTTGGCCTTGGCGAAGGCCTTGCGGATCGGCTCGAGGAGGCCCGTGTAGGTCGCGGGGTTGCTGCGCCGCGAGCCGCGGATCGCGCCCTGATCGACGGCCACGACGTCCTCGCGACCAGAGAGCGAGCCGTGGATCAACGAACTCTTGCCCGACCCGGCGACCCCGGTGACGACCACCAGGACGCCGAGGGGCACGTCGACGTCCACCGACTTCAAGTTGTGCGAGTCGGCGCCGCGGATCTCCACCGCTCCGGTCGACGAACGCACCGCGTCCTTCACCGCGGCGCGGTCGTCGAAGTGCCGGCCCGTGATCGTGTCGCTCGTCCGCAAGCCCTCGACGGTGCCCTCGAAGCACACCGTGCCACCGGCCGTTCCGGCGCCCGGTCCGAGATCGACGACGTGGTCGGCGATGACGATGGTCTCGGGCTTGTGCTCGACGACGAGCACCGTGTTTCCCTTGTCGCGCAACCGGATCAACAGATCGTTCATGTTCGCGATGTCGTGGGGATGGAGTCCGGTGGAGGGTTCGTCGAAGACGTAGGTGACATCGGTGAGCGACGATCCGAGGTGCCGGATCATTTTGGTGCGCTGCGCTTCACCACCGGAGAGCGTGCCGGCCGGACGGTCGAGACTCAGATACCCCAGTCCGATCTCCCGGAACGAGTCGAGGGTGTCTCCCAGCGCGGTGAGCAGCGGGGCCACGGACGGTGCCGACACTCCGCGCATCCACGCCGCGAGATCGCTGATCTGCATGGCGCACGCGTCGGCGATCGACACGCCGTCGATCGTCGAGGAGCGTGCACCCTCGTTGAGCCGCGTGCCGTCGCACTCCGGGCACACGGCGAACGTCACGGCACGCTCGACGAAGGCACGAATGTGCGGCTGCATCGCGTCGACGTCCTTGGACAGGAACGACTTCTGGATCTGGGGAATCAGTCCCGAGTACGTGAGATTGATGCCGTCCACCTGGATCTTGGTCGGCTCCCGGTACAGCAGGTCCTCGCGCTGACGCTTGGTGAACTTCGCGATGGGCTTGTCCGGATCGAAGTAGCCGGAGCCGCGGAAGATCCTCCCGTACCACCCCTCCATGCTGTACCCGGGGATCGTGATCGCACCCTCGTTGAGCGACTTGCTGTCGTCGAAGAGCGCCGTGAGGTCGATGTCGGAGACGGAGCCGCGCCCCTCGCACCGCGGACACATCCCGCCGGTGATGCTGAAGGTGCGCTTCTCCTTCGTCTGCCGCCCGCCCTTCTCCACCGTCACCGCTCCGGCACCGGAGATGGACGCCACGTTGAACGAAAACGCCTGCGGCGAGCCGACGTACGGCTGCCCGAGACGGCTGAAGAGGATGCGTAGCATCGCGTTGGCGTCGGTGGCGGTACCGACGGTGGACCTCGGATCGGCGCCGAGCCGCTGCTGGTCCACGATGATGGCCGTCGTCAGACCGTCGAGCAGATCCACGTCGGGCCGCGCGAGAGTGGGCATGAACCCCTGCACGAACGCGCTGTACGTCTCGTTGATCATGCGCTGGGACTCGGCGGCGATCGTGCCGAACACCAACGAACTCTTGCCCGAACCGGACACGCCGGTGAAGACCGTCAGACGGCGCTTCGGGAGGTCGACGCTCACGTTCTGCAGAGTGTTGACTCTCGCCCCCTGCACCCGGATGACATCGTGGGTGTCGGCTACGTGCCGTGCGGAACTCGACTTCGTGGCCATGGCGATGTCCTTCGTGGTGCAGCGAACGGGTCAGCGGACACGGTAGCCGGTGCGCATCGGCGCTGCTCCTCGATTCCTGATCGCCGACGCGGCGGCTCAGGCCGTCTCGAGTCCGTGCGGTCTGCGACGAGTGTGCACCCGGTATCCGACCTCGACGGAGGTGCCGGTGAGCTGCCGTAGCGCGCGAGCGGCCACGCGCGGCGAGAACTCGATTCCCAGCACCGCAGCGGCCTCCTCGCGGTCCGCGAACGACCACCGCGTCAGGACCCGGCGCAGGTCGAAACCCTGGGCGGCGAAGAATCGTTCGACTGTGAGGGGGTCGTAGTGCGGCAGGTCGCGGCGCATCCATGCTCCGTACGGATCGACCGTGGCGTCGAGATCCACCACCACCAACACTCCCCCGGGACGCAGGACCCGCATGGCCTCGGTGATGCCCGGCCCGCATCCCGGGCCGAAGAAGTACGCCGTCCTCGCGTGCACGACGTCCACCGAGCAGTCCTCCAGCGGCAGCCGGTCCGCAGTACCCCGGACCACCCGCACAGCGGAGCCCGTGACCCGGATCCGAGCACGCTCGATCAGTGGTGGGTGCGGTTCGACGCCGACAACGGACCGTGCCTCGCGGGCGAACAGGGGCAGATGGAATCCGGTTCCGCATCCGACGTCGACGACGTCGCGTCCCGCCCACGGCGTGAGATCCCGCAGCACCGCCTCGATCTCGCCGGTGACGTCCTGGGCGCGGTTCTCCGCCTCGTACACGTCGGGCCAGTTCCAGATGTTCGGACTGGCGATCACGCCGTCGCGGCCGGGCACGGGATCAGACGAAGATCGTCAGAACGATCCACGTCACGAGGATGCTGGGCAGAACGGAGTCGAGGCGGTCCATCAGTCCGCCGTGACCGGGAAGCATCGTCCCCATGTCCTTGATCCCGAGCTCCCGCTTGACCTGCGACTCGACCAGGTCGCCGAGAGTCGCGGAGAAGACGATGAGCACGCCCAGCAGGGCCCCCACGAACGGGTTCCCGTCCAGCAGGAACGTGACGGTGAGGGCACACCCGACGACGCTGAAGAGCAACGATCCGCCGAGTCCCTCCCAGGACTTCTTCGGGCTGATGGCCGGCGCCATCGCGTGCCGTCCGAACAGGACTCCGGCCGCATAGCCGCCGACGTCCGAACACACCACCGCGATCATGAGCACGAGGACGCGCGAGCCGCCGTCGTCCTCGAGGGTCAGCAACGCCGCGAACGCACCGAACAGTGGCAGCCAGGACAGGACGAAGATCGAGATCGCGCAGTCGCGCAGGTAGTTCTTCGGTGCCACGTCCAGACCACCGGACAACAGGCGCCAGACCATCGTGACCAGCACCGTCGCGGCGAACGCACTGAGCGCGCCCAGTGCGCCGAACGGCCACGCGAGCCAGATCATCGCCTGACCACCGAGGATCAGCGGGATCCGGGGCACCGAGATGTCGGACTCCCGCAGCCGCTTCGTCACCTCCCACGAGGCGACGGCGACCGCGGCCGCGGCGATCCCGATGAACACGAGCGGAACCAGGACCAGGACGACGATGAGCGACACGCCCAGTGCGCCTCCGACCGCGATCGCCGCGGGGAGGTCGCGGCCCGCCCGCGAGGTCTTCGGGGCGGGATCGGCGGTCGAACCGTTGTCGGCCGATACGGACACTGCTTCTCGTTTCACTTCATCTGGGCCACCGGGACGTGCGGAGGTCACACCTCCATCAGTTCCGCTTCCTTGTTCTTCACGATCTCGTCCACCTGCGCCACGTACTTCGCGGTGGTCTTGTCGAGCTCGGCCTCCGCGCGCGTGACCTCGTCCTCGCCTGCCTCGCCGTCCTTCTGGATGCGCTTGAGCTCGTCCATCACCTTGCGGCGGACGTTGCGGATGGACACCTTCGCGTCCTCACCCTTGCTCTTGGCCTGCTTGACGTACTCGCGGCGCCGCTCCTCGGTGAGCTGCGGGATGGAGATGCGGATGATGTGTCCGTCGTTGGACGGGTTGAACCCCAGGTCCGAGTTACGGATCGCGGTCTCGATGGGGCCCAGCTGGGCCTGCTCGTACGGCTTGACGATCACCATGCGCGCCTCGGGCACGTTGATGCCCGCGAGCTGGGTGATGGGGGTCAGCGAGCCGTAGTACTCGACCACGATCTTCGAGAACATCCCCGGGTTCGCGCGACCCGTCCGAATGGACGACAGATCGTTCTGCGCGACCGTGACGGCCTTTTCCATTCTCTCTTCGGCGTCGAAGAGCGCTTCGTCGATCACGACCGTTCCTTCCGAAAACTTCGAGTGTGCAGCGACTGCACGTGGTGACTCACTTGACCAGTGTTCCGATCTTCTCACCCGACACCGCTCGCGCGATGTTTCCCTCGGTGAGCAGATTGAAGACCATGATCGGCATCCCATTGTCCATGCAGAGGCTGAACGCTGTGGCATCGGCCACCTTCAGCCCCTTCTCGATGACCTCGCGGTGCGAGATCTCGGTGTACATCGTGGCGGTCGGATCCTCCCGCGGGTCCGCGGAGTAGACCCCGTCGACACCCTTGGCCATGAGCACCACTTCCGCGCCGATCTCGAGCGCACGCTGCGCCGCCGTGGTGTCCGTGGAGAAGTAGGGCATGCCCATGCCGGCACCGAAGATGACCACGCGCCCCTTCTCGAGGTGGCGTTCGGCGCGCAGCGGGATGTACGGCTCGGCGACCTGCCCCATGGTGATGGCCGTCTGCACGCGCGTGGTGATGCCCTGCTTCTCCAGGAAGTCCTGCAGGGCGAGGCAGTTCATGACGGTGCCCAGCATGCCCATGTAGTCGGAGCGGGACCGGTCCATACCGCGCACCTGGAGCTCGGCTCCGCGGAAGAAGTTCCCGCCGCCGATGACGACGGCGACCTGGACACCCGAACGGACGACGTCCGCGATCTCCTCCGCCACCTTCTGCACCACGTCGGGATCGAGTCCGACCTGACCGCCACCGAACATCTCACCGCCCAGTTTGAGCAGCACTCGGGAGAATCCGGTGCGGGCGGGCGACGACTCGGTCATGAAGGCTCCTGTCCATGGGGCGTGTGCGGGTCGGTGTCCGCACGACACTGTTGCGCCTGATCTTGCCCCATGCGTCGGCACGGGGCGCACATGACTGTGCCGTCCACCCCTCGGGGTGGACGGCACAGTCATGACGTCACTCGGGTGTCACGAGGCTCAGTTGGAGCCGACCTCGAAACGCACGAAGCGCGTGATGGTGACTCCGGCGTCGGCGAGAAGAGCCTTGACGGTCTTCTTGCTGTCCTGGACCGAGGACTGCTCGGTCAGCACGACATCCTTGTAGTAGCCGTTGACGCGACCCTCGATGATCTTGGGCAGCGCCTGCTCGGGCTTGCCCTCCTCACGAGCGGTCTGCTCCGCGATGCGGCGCTCGCCCTCGACGATGTCGGCGGGGACCTCGTCGCGGGTGACGTACTTGGCCTTGAGCGCGGCGACCTGCATCGCCGCGCCGCGAGCGGCCTCGGCTGCGGCCTCGCCCTCACCGGTGTACTCGACGAGGACACCGACGGCGGGCGGGAGGTCCGAGCTGCGCTTGTGCAGGTAGGTCGCGACCGGGCCGTCGAAGGAGACGACGCGACGGATCTCGAGCTTCTCGCCGATCTTGGCCGAGAGCTCCTGCAGTGCGGCGTCGACGGTCTTGCCGTCGAGCTGCAGCGCCTTCAGGGCGTCGACGTCGGCCGGCTTGCCCTCGGCCGCCACGTCCGCGATGGACTGCGCGAAGTTCTGGAACTCCTCGTTCTTGGCGACGAAGTCGGTCTCCGAGTTGATCTCGAGGAGGACGCCGTTCTTCGCGACGACGAGACCCTCGGCGGTGGAACGCTCGGCGCGCTTGCCGACGTCCTTCGCACCCTTGATACGGAGCTGCTCGACGGCCTTGTCGAAGTCGCCGTCGTTGTCGGCGAGCGCGTTCTTGCAGTCCAACATGCCGGAGCCGGTCAGCTCACGGAGCCGCTTGACGTCGGCGGCAGTGTAGTTCGCCATCGTGGGCGAGCCTCCTTGCATTGCTCGTGGAGACGCACGGGTGATGCGTCTCGTGTGTGACGAGAGAGGGGGTGAATCAGAACGAGACCCGGTGCGCCACGAAACGGGCACACCGGGTCTCGACCGTGATCAGTTCTGCGCGGTGGGAACGTCCGCGACGGGTGCCTCGGTCTCGGCGGGAGCCGCCGCACCGTTCGCGCCCTCGGCGGCCGGAGCCTCCGTGACGGGTGCCTCGGTGGCTGCCGGGGTCTCGGCAGCGGCCTGCTGCGTCGCCTCGGCGGCCGGGGAAGCCTGCGAGAGCTGCTCGAGCTCCCACTCGGCCAGGGGCTCGCCGGCACCGACCTCGGGCTTCTCGTCCGTACCGGCGTTGCGGCCGGCACGCGCCTGCACACCCTCGGCCACGGCGGACGCCACGACCTTGGTGAGGAGTGCTGCAGACCGGATCGCGTCGTCGTTGCCCGGAATCGGGTAGTCGACGACGTCGGGGTCGCAGTTGGTGTCCAGGATCGCGATGACCGGGATGTTCAGCTTGCGAGCCTCGGCGACCGCGAGGTGCTCCTTGTTGGTGTCGACGATCCAGATCGCCGACGGGACCTTGGACATGTCCCGGATACCACCGAGGGTGCGATCGAGCTTGGTCATCTCACGCGTGAGCATGAGGATTTCCTTCTTCGTGCGACCCTCGAAGCCACCGGTCTGCTCCATCGACTCGAGTTCCTTGAGCCGGATCAGACGCTTGTGGACGGTGGTGAAGTTGGTGAGCATGCCGCCGAGCCAGCGCTGGTTCACGTAGGGCATTCCGACCCGAGTCGCCTCGGCCGCAATGGACTCCTGTGCCTGCTTCTTGGTCCCGACGAAGAGAACGGTGCCACCGTGGGCGACGGTCTCCTTGACGAATTCGTACGCCTGATCGATGTACGTCAGCGTCTGCTGCAGGTCGATGATGTAGATGCCGTTGCGATCGGTGAAGATGAATCGCTTCATCTTCGGATTCCAACGGCGGGTCTGATGCCCGAAGTGCGTGCCGCTGTCGAGCAGCTGCTTCATGGTAACGACAGCCATAGCTGTGGATCTCTCTTTCGTGTGCCGGTTGACGCGCGAGCACCGTCGATCGCCGAACCCGTGGGTCCGCCGTACCGCCGGTGTGTCGTGCCCTGGCGCTCGTCGTCCGTCGGACCTGCAGTGCAGGACCAGCCGACGAACCCGTGCTCCGGTGGAGGATCGACAGGTGCCGATCCGTACCCGAGCGCGACGAGCGCGCGAAGTCGACCCGTGTGGACAGGCCGCAGAAGTCAGTGTACGTCCGCGACGCCGCAGGTCATAACCGGGTCGACCGCCTGTGCACGGCGGGCGGTCCGTCCCCGGGGGCGGTGGCTCGACGCGGGACCACTGTCGTCGCGTCCGCGAGAGTGCGGAGATGACCTGTCTCCGCTCCGCCCAGCGTCTGTCGTCGCGTTCGGCGCTCGTGTGCGCGGCGCTGACGGCCGCCGCGCTGACGCCCGGCTCCGCGGCCTCCGCGCACACGGACGGACGCCCGTTCGACTGGCCGCTGCAGCCGCGTCCCGCCGTGGTGACCCCGTACGACCCGCCACCCGAGCGGTGGCTGCCCGGCCATCGCGGCGTCGACCTCGACGCGAGCTCCGATCCGAGTCACACCGTCGTCGCGGCCGGGGACGGCGTCGTCGTGTTCGCAGGGGCGGTCGCCGGCCGGCCGGTCGTCTCGATCGATCATGCCGGCGGCCTCCGGACGACCTACGAGCCTGTCGACGCCACCGTCTCGGTCGGTACCCGGCTGCGACGGGGTCAGCCGATCGGTGTCCTCGAGGCAGGTCACGAGGGATGCGTCGCCGCGTGGTGTCTGCACTGGGGAGCGCGCCGCGGCCGCGACTACCTCGATCCCACAGCTCTCGTCGACCGCGATGTGGTGGTGCTGAAACCCCTGATCGATCTCGGGTGACCGCCGTCAGTACGCGCGGTGACGCTGCGGCGTCGACTGCGGCGCGGACGCGTGCCGGCCCTCCGCGTCGGGAAAGTCGTCCGCCATCATCGCCGCCAGGTCCATGAAGGCGGCGCGCGTGCGGGGGCGCAGTCGATCGAGATCGACGACGGAACCCTCCGCCAGATGATCGTCGAAGGGAATCACGACGACGGCGCGGCAGCGCGCGAGGAAGTGCCGCGTGAGTTCGTCCATGTCGATGCTCGCGGCGCCCGGTCGGTGGGCGCTGATGACGACGACAGTCCGCTCGACGAGGTGCGCGTACCCGTGCAGACCGAGCCAGTCGAGGGTCGCGGCGGCGCTCTTGGCACCGTCGACCGCCGGCGAGCTGACGAGCACCAGCGCGTGCGCCAGCGACAGCACCCCTTCCATGGCCGAGTGCATGATGCCCGTGCCGCAGTCGGTGAGGATCAGGTTGTAGTGCGCGCGAAGGGTGTCGATGACCGCGCGGTAGTCCTGTTCGGTGAACGCCTCCGATGCGGCCGGGTCTCGTTCCCCCGCGACGACCTCGAGACGACTCGACGACTGGGAGGTGTGCTCCCTGATGTCGGCGTAGCTCCGGATGGTCGGCCGGGCAGCGAGGAGATCGCGCACCGTGGACATCGTCTGCCGCGGGACGCGTTCTCCCAGCGTTCCGAAGTCGGGGTTCGCGTCGACGGCGATGACGTCGTCGCGACGCAGGGAGGCGAACACCGACCCCAGCCCGACCGTGACGGTCGTCTTGCCCACCCCGCCCTTGAGCGACAGGAAGGCGATCCGGTAATCGCTGCGCAGCGGCTGTCGGATGCGGTCGACCTGCTGGCGGCGCTCCGCCTCGGAGGCCACCGCGCGGTCGCGCGGTCGCCCACTGCCCATGACGCGGTCGAGGGCTCGGCGCCACCCCGGCCGAGTGGAGGACGGGGCCGGTGAGACGAAGGGCGATCCGGGTCGGCGCACCGGACTTTCCGCACCGAAGGCGGCCGAGTCGCGTCGCGGATCCGCGAGGCCCGGTTGGTGCGGTGCGGAAATGTGGGAGGACGGAACAGACGGTCGAGCGAATCGTTCCGGTTCGGGCGGAGACCAGGGTCCGTTCGAACCCGCCCGGCTGCCGGGACCGGAGGAGTGCGCGCTGTCGTCTCGACGGTCCACGGTCCCCACCCTCCTGTCGACGGTCTGCTCCGATTGCCGATCGGGGACGAACGGTGTGGTTCCGAGCGCTGTCACAGTCACATCCCCCGTGCAGACGGTACCAAACGTGCACGAGCGTGCGGGGTTGTCGACAGGACCCGACGTCAGGCTCGCGGATGTGCCTGATCGTGGACTGCGCGCAGCCGCTCCACGGACACATGGGTGTAGATCTGCGTCGTGGCGAGCGACGCGTGACCGAGCAGTTCCTGCACCACGCGCAGATCGGCGCCGCCTTCGAGCAGATGGGTCGCGGCGGAGTGCCGGAGGCCGTGCGGACCCAGGTTCGGGGCACCGGGCACGGCGGACAACACCTCGTGCACCACCGAGCGCGCCTGCCGCTGATTCAGGCGTCCGCCGCGACGCCCAAGGAGCAGGGCCGCGCCGGAGTTCGGTGTGGCCAGGGCGGGGCGGCCCACGGTCGACCACTGCACCACCGCGTCCTCCGCGGGCGCGCCGAACGGTACGACGCGTTCCTTGTCGCCCTTGCCGAGGACGCGGAGCACCCGTCTGTCGAGATCCACGTCGTCCACGTCGAGACCGCACAGTTCGCCGACCCGGATCCCGGTGGCGTACAGGAGCTCGACGACGACCCGGTCGCGCAGGGCCACCGGATCCTGTTGCTGGGCACCGGATGTCGCGGCCGTCATCGCGTCCCGAGCGTCGCGCTCACGCAGCACACCCGGAAGCGTCCGACGCGACGGCGGTGCCGACAGTCGCACCGCCGGATCCGCGGTGAGCGCTCCGACGGTGCACGACCACGCGGTGAAGGTGCGCGCCGAACTCGCTCGACGCGCGAGAGTCGAGCGGGACACTCCCGCGATCGACATGGAGGCGAGCCACGAGCGCAGAAGACGGAGAGTGATCACGTCGTCGAGTGCCGCGGACGGATCTCCGTGCGCGTCTCGACAGAAGCCGATCAGAGCACGGGCGTCACCGACGTACGCGCGCACGGTGTGACCGGAGCGGTTGCGCTGCAGCGCGAGGTGCTCGGTGAATCTCGCGAGGAGCGCGAGGTCGTCAGGATTCGCTGGCAGCGAGTTCTCGCTTCCAGGTACGGAACCCTTCCTCGGTGCGGCCACGACGCCAGTATCCCGATATCGAGGCCCATTCCGCCGTCACGCCACGCTCCTTGCGGATGTAGGGCCGGATCTGGTGCATCACCGACTGCGCCTCACCGTGCACGAAGACATGGGGCTGACCGGGTAGCCACTCCACCGCACGGACGGCGGCGGCCAGCGGTGAGCTGCCCGAATCCTGGTCGCGGTACACCCAGCGGATGTCGACAGAGGCCGGCGCGGCGATCTCGAGGCGGTCCTCGGGACTCGCTGCTTCGAGCACTACTCGCGCGACGGCTCCCGCGGGAAGCGCCGCCAGTGCTGCGGAGATGGCGGGCACGCCTGTCTCGTCACCGGCGAGGAGGTGCCAGTCGGCGTCTGCGCGGGGCGAGTACGCGCCCGCGGGACCGAAGAACGAGAGCTGGTCCCCCGCGGCGGCGCTCAGCGCCCAGGGGCCCGCGACACCCTCGTCGCCGTGGACGACGAAGTCGATGGCGACTTCGCGAGCCTCCGTGTCGACCGATCGCACCGTGTAGGTGCGCAACGTCGGCTCGTCGGCGTCACCGAAGTGCAGTTTGACGTAGCTGTCGGTGAACTCGGACGGCGCGAACTCGTCGAAGTTCGCGCCGCCGAGCACCACGCGCACCATGTGCGGGGTGAGCCGCTCGGTGCGGAGAACGGTCAGGGTGGTCAGTCGTCGCGCCACAGGGCACCTCCATCGGGTACGGATCTCGACGCATCGCGTCGGGCCTCGCCGCCGGTCGGGCGCAAGACGTAGTTAGCCTACCCTAATTCGACGACCGGCCCCGCGACAGGTCAGTGCGCGGCGTCGTACGCGTCCTGGATCTCCTGGCTGATGCGTCCGCGTGTGCTGACCTCGAAGCCGTTCTCCTTGGCCCAGGCCCGCACGTCCTGCAGATTCTGGCGGCCCTTCTTCGGCGCCGCGGCGGATCCGGTCCGGCGAGTCTTCTTGCCGCCCACCTTCTCCGCGTGCTCGATCCAGAATGCGAATTGGTCGTACAACTCGTTGGCGTGCTTGCTGTTGAGATCGATCGAATAGGACACGCCCCCGACCGCGAACTCGACCGTCTCACCCTGACCGTCCTTGATCAGAGAACCGTCGACATCGTCGATCATTTGGACGGTGGTGCGTCGTGCCATTGTTCTGCGCTCCTCGATACCGGGCGGAAAAGAATTTCCTCCAAGATAACAGCCGAGTTGGTCAGCACCGTGACACCGACCCGAAAGGCAGCCGAATCACGACAGCCGGGTCGCGAATTCGACGACCTGTCATCCGCGACCGGCACGGCACGAACGGCCCTGGCGCGGGCGCCGGTACTGTGACGAACACACGCGACGCGGCCACTCCCGTCGACGTCGGCCACGAAGGGTTCACGGATGACCGCACAGGGTTTCTCGGAAACGCGTGCCGCGTCGTCGACGACGAGACCGTACGGTTCGCTGACCTTCGTCGATCTCTTCAGTGGTGCGGGCGGAATGAGTTGCGGCTTCGTACGACACGGCGCGTTCGAGGTCGTCGGCGCTGCGGACGCACAACTGGGTAAACCGAGCAGTGCGCGCGGATCTCTCGAATGCAATGGGTCCTACGAAGCGAATATCGGAACGGTGCCGCACGCAGTGGATCTTTCCGCTGTCACCGGGGCCGAGTTGGCGCAACTCTTTGCACCGCGTCTGAACGGACGACCACTCGACGTACTCAGCGCGTGCCCGCCGTGCACCGGCTTCTCCCGTGCAAATCCTCGAAATCATCTCACCGACGATCCACGCAATTCGTTGGTGGCCCGCGTCGCCGACGCCGTCGAAGCTCTGCGCCCGATCGTGCTCGTCATGGAAAACGCACGAGAATTGGTCGGCGGTAATTTCCGTGGTCATCTCGACGCGTTGGCTCTGCGGTTGGATCGTCTCGGCTACGACGTCGACGCCTCGGTGCACATGCTCAGCTCGGTCGGCCTGCCGCAACGACGCGAGAGATCCCTGGTCGTCGCAGTGCGGCGCGATCACGAAATGCACACTCTCGCCGAATTGTGGGAAGGCACGACCATCGCGCCGGAGGCGATCACGGTGCGCCGCGCGATCGGCCACCTGCCCCACGTCGAGGCGGGCGAGACCGCGCCCGATGATCCGATGCACCTGTCGCCCAGCATCGGTCGTGAGTCGACCCGCCGCCGCCTCCACGCCCTTCCCCACGACGGCGGATCCTGGCTCGACCTCAGGTCCACCCCCGGCGGCGACGACCATCTGACGCCCGCGATGCAGCGCCTCGTCGCCGCCGGGCGCCTGGGGTCGCACCCCGACGTCTACGGCCGACTGTGGTGGGACCGTCCCGCGCCCACCGTCAAACGGGAGTGCGCCCACTTCGGCAACGGCCGCTACACCCATCCCGAGCAGGACCGGCTGTGCACGGTGCGAGAATTGGCCCTGCTGAACGGTTTTCCGGACGACTACGTGTTCCGGGCGCGATCGCTGTCGAACATGTACCGCCACATCGGGGACGCGGTACCGCCGCTCGTGTCCGCTCAGCTCGCCGCGCTGTGCACCTGGATCATCAGCGGGGTCAGGCCGGACCTGCGCGACGCGATCCTGCCCGGCACCTCCCTGCGACCCGAGGACCTGCGCTCGGCGGATCTGGTTCCGACACAGCCCTCATCGGACTTTATCGACGCGCACCCATCCCGTCTCGTCGCGGCCGGCGTGTCCCTCGATCTCGAGGACCACCAGCGCTGACCGCACCGCCGACACGGGCACGCCGGAGTCCACGGACAATTGCTGCACCGTGCGAGCTCCCGAGGCCGGGAACGCGTCGAGCACGCGGGCGGGAGTCTGCGGCAGGCGATCGAGATCGCGGCCGAACAGAGCGTCCCGGTCGTCGTCGTCCTCGACTCCCGCACCCACCGCACCCGCCTCGGCGACCACGTCCCGCGCGCCCGTCACCAGACGCGCTTCGCCCTCGCGGATCATCCGATGGCACCCCGTCGACGACGCGGACGTCACCGGCCCCGGTACCGCCATGACCGGTCGCCCCAGTGCCCGTGCCCACGACGCCGTGTTGCGCGCCCCGCTGCGCCACCCCGCCTCGACCACGACCACGCCGTCGCACAGTGCGGCCACAAGCCTGTTGCGGGAGAGGAAGCGGTACCGGGCGGGTGGTGTGCCCGGCGGATACTCCGACACCACCGCACCCGTCTCCGACACTCTCCGCAGCAGACGCTCGTGCCCCGCCGGGTACGCCCGGTCGACGCCGCACGCCAGCACCGCCACCGTGCAGCCGCCCACGCCCAGCGCGGCGCGATGCGCCGCGCCGTCGATGCCGTACGCGCCGCCGGACACCACCGTCCACCCGTCCACGGCAAGGTCTCCCGCGATCTCACCCGTCACGTGCTCTCCGTAGCTCGTCGCCGCGCGCGTTCCCACCACGGCCACCGCCCGCTCCGTGGACGGCGCCACCGGCGCCGGACCCACCACCCACAACGCCAGTGGCGCACCGCCGTCGCGAGTGGGCAGCGCCCCGTCCGGCCGCTCGAATCCGAGGAATCGCCACGCCGGCCACTCCTCGTCCGACGGCACCACCAGCCGGCCGTCCATCGCGGCCATCAGGTCGAGGCCGGCCGCGGCGGTGTCGAGATGCGCCCGCGCCGACACGCGGTCCCACACGGCCTTCGGCACGTCCCCGGTGCGCATCGTCGCCGCGGCGTCCACCACTCCGCGCGAGGCGATGAGCTGTTCGACGGCGCGCGACGGCCCCTGCACCACCGTCGAGACGTACGCCCACGCCAGGGTCTCCGGATTTCTCGCTGTGCTCACACACCACTCCCCTGCTCGCGAAAACTCATCGCCGACGCCACGCACTCGGGTCCCGGAGACATCCGCCCCTCGAGGTCGCCGAGCGTCCATGCCAACCGCAGGATGCGGTCTGCACCCCGGGCCGTGATACCGCCGCGGCGCAGCGCCCGTTCGATCGGGATCAACGCTTCTCGTTCCAGCCGGAATCGCTGTCGCAGTGCCGATCCGGGCACCTCGGCATTGGTCTGCCAGCCGAACTCGGACCACCGTTCCGCCGCCGCCTGCCGCGCTGCCGTCACTCTGCCCCGCACCACCTCGGTGGTCTCCCCCACATCGTCGGTCAACATCCCCGTCGCCGCGGGCTGCATCGACAGCCGCAGGTCCACCCGGTCGAGCAGTGGTCCGGACAGCTTGCCGAGGTAGCGCCGACGGGCGTTCGGCGCACACACGCAGTCGGCGGTCCGCGGCGAGGCGCACGGACACGGATTGGCCGCCAGCACCAGCTGGAAGCGAGCGGGATAACGGGCGACCCCGTCGCGCCGCGCGATGCGCACCTCACCGTCCTCGAGCGGGGTGCGCAGTGCCTCGAGCACGCGCACCGACATCTCGGCGCACTCGTCCAGGAAGAGCACGCCGTGGTGTGCCCGACTCACCGCACCCGGCCGCGCCATGCCGCTCCCGCCGCCCACCAGGGCCGCCACCGAGGTGGTGTGATGCGGCGCGATGAACGGGGCGGTGGTGATCAACGGGCACTCCGCCGTGAGCGTCCCGGCGACGGAGTGCACCGCCGTCACCTCCAGTGCCTGACCCTCCGTCAGCGGCGGCAACAGGCCGGGCAGCCGACCCGCCAGCATCGTCTTGCCGATGCCGGGCGGGCCCGTGAACATCAGATGGTGTGCGCCGGCGGCCGCGACCTCGAGAGCCCAGCGCGCCTCGGACTGTCCGACCACGTCGGCGAGATCGCCGTACCGGGGCTCCGGACCCGGCCGGATCGGCATCGGTTCCGGCAGAGTGCACCGGTGCGAGAGCCACTCGATCACCTGTCGCAGGTGTGCGGCTCCGAGGACCTCGATCCCGCCCACCAGGCCCGCCTCGGCGAGGCTGTCCTGCGGCACCACCACTCGGGTCCATCCCGCTCCGCGTGCGGCGAGCACGGCGGGAAGGACCCCGCGCACGCTGCGCACCCGGCCGTCGAGTGCCAGCTCGCCCACCAGCACCGTCGAGGCCAACAGACCCGGCGGCACCACCTTGGCGGCGCCGAGCACCGCGCACGCCAGCGCCAGGTCGTACACGGATCCCACCTTCGGGAGCGTCGCCGGCGACAGCGCGAGCACCACCTTGGACGCGGGCCAGCTCTGGCCGGAGTTGTTCACCGCGGCCCGCACTCGGTCCCGTGACTCCTGCAGCGCCGCATCGGGGAGTCCGACGACGTGCACGCCCGGCAGGCCCCGCCCCACGTCGGCCTCGATCTCCACCAGGATGCCGTCGATGCCCGTGACGGCGACCGAGAACGTCCGTCCCAGCGCCATCAGAACGCCGCCCTCAGATGCGAGAGCAGAGGCCCCCGGCCGTCGGCGATCACGACCTCCACGACGTCGAACCGCACCGGCACCCACGGACCGGACCGTTCGGCGAGCCACAGCCCGGCCAGCCGGTGGATGCGCTGCGCCTTCGCCGGCGTGACCGCCTCGGCCGGTGTGCCGTACCCGTCGCCGGAGCGGGTCTTCACCTCGACGAACACGATGGTGTCACCGTCCACGCCGATGATGTCGACCTCGCCGTGCCGGCACCGCCAGTTCCGGTCGAGAATGCACAGACCCACCGTCGTCAGATACGACGCGGCAGCCTCCTCGCCCGCTCTGCCCATTTCCGCGTTCGTCGCCATGGCTCCCCTCGCCGACCCGGTGCCCGGTGGTGGGCACATCCGGTGTCGAAGCACGACTGTGCAGGCACGCGGCGACCGTGCCGGGCCGCCGACCTGCGGCCGCAGAAATCCCGGGGATGACGATCGACCCGGGGATGAGGGCCACCGAAACTCCCTGTTGCGCGGCGCTCGGCCGCGGGGTTTGCGATGATCGGGTCATGAACACTGCACGCGACTCGTCGGCGAGCGGGACGCCGTCCGGCAGTGAGTTCCTTCTCCGCCGGGTGCCGGACGATCGGCGGCCCGCTCACCCCTATGCGCTGCTCTGGACGTCGAACGATGCGCTGGGGCGGGAATCGACCAGGGAGGTGGGGTGCGGCGACTACTCGTGGGCGCTACGGACGGCGCGCATCCTGTCCATTCCCCGCGCGTCGATCGAGCACGACCAGCGCGGCGGTGTGGACGACGGCTACGAGGGGTGGCACCTCAACGCGCGCATCCTGGGAACGGATCAGCGCTGACTCACTCCGGCAGTCTGAGATCCGGCTTGTCGAGTTCCTCGATGTTGACGTCCTTGAACGTGATCACCCGGACGTGCTTGACGAAGCGCGCGGGTCGGTACATGTCCCACACCCATGCATCGGACATCCGCACCTCGAAGTAGATCTCGCCGTCCGCGTTCCGCGGGATCATCTCCACCGAGTTCGCTAGATAGAAGCGTCGCTCGGTCTCCACCACGTAGGTGAACTGGCCGACGATGTCGCGGTACTCCCGGTACAGCGACAGTTCCATCTCGGTTTCGTACTTCTCGAGATCCTCGGCACTCATGCCGCCATCATCGCGCATCGGCGCCCTCGCGTTCCCATCGACCCCGCTCCTGCGGCGACGCCGTCGGTGCGGCGCCGGCGTCCTCGAGGCAGGCGACGTTCGACCACGAGCGACGGTGCTCCCGGCTCGCCCCGAGACGGGCGAGGGCGTCCGTGTGCAGCGTCGTGTTGTAGCCCTTGTGCACGGAGAAGTCGTAGCCGGGAATGTCTCTGTCGAGTGAGCGCATGATGCGGTCGCGGTGCACCTTGGCGAGCACGCTCGCGGCAGCGATGCAGGCCGCGGTGGCGTCGCCACCGATCACGGGAAGTGACGGCGCCGGGAGCCCGGGCACCCGAAAACCGTCGGTCAGGACGTACCCGGGGTCGACCGACAGTCCGGCCACGGCGCGGCGCATGCCCTCGATGTTCGCGACGTGGATGCCGATGCGATCGATCTCGGCGGCGGGGACGGTGACGATCGAGTAAGCCGTCGCCCAGCGAATCACCTTCGGGAACAACGACTCCCGCATCTTCTCACTCAACTTCTTCGAGTCGTCCAGAAGGTCCAGCGCGGCGCGGGCGCGATCGCCCAGAATGCACGCGGCGATGACCAGCGGGCCTGCACAGGCGCCACGACCCGCTTCGTCCACGCCCGCCACGGGCCCGAGACCCGACCGGAGAAGGGCCGACTCCATGGTGCGCATGCCACCCGCACGCCGGATGACGGTGCGCGGCGGCCACGACGTCCGGGAGAGCCGTGTGGTCGTCGATCTCGGGGTGGTCGACTTCATTGGCCCCGAACTCACTGCCCCTGGATGTCCGGATCGTCGATGAGACCCCAGCGACCGGGGGGCAGCACGATGGCCTGCGCCTTGCCGATCACGTTGTCCAGCGGGATGGTTCCCTGCAGTTCGTCGGCGACGTGGAAGCGCGAGTCGGCGGAGTTGCTGCGGTTGTCACCCATGACCCACACGTTGCCCTCGGGCACGGTGACCGGCCCGAAACACCGCCCGGAACGAATAGGCGTGTCGCACGTGAGCGTGCCGGGGACGAAGTCGAAGTCCATGGTGATGTACGGCTCGTCGAGCGGCGTGCCGTCGACGAGAACGCGCCCCTGCTCGTCGCAGCACTCGACGGTCTGACCGCCGGTGGCGATGACACGCTTGACCAGATCGTTCTCGTCCGGCGCGACCAGGCCGACGAGGGATCCGAGTTCCTGAGCGCCGCGGACGACGACGTTGGACGACCGCGTGGAGACGTAGTCGCCGTCCCAGGACGGCGGTCCGCGGAAGACGATGACGTCACCGGCTGTCGGATCGCCGAAGCGGTACCCGATCTTCTCCACGACGATGCGGTCACCGGTGCAACCGTTGCAGCCGTGCAGGGTCGGCTCCATCGATTCCGAGGGGATCAGATACACCCTCGCGACGAAGGTCTGCAACAGGAAGCTGAGCACCAGAGCGACCAGGATGAGAATCGGGAGCTCACGCCAGAAGGACCGTGGCTTCTTGGTTCGCTGCGCCTCGTCGTTGTCGTCGCCCGCGCGCTCGTCCGTCACGGGTCAAGATTAGCGGCAGCGCCGCGGTGCAGAACGGCCGGGACGCAGAACGGCCGGACACCGGGGAACGAATCCCCTGTGTCCGGCCGTCCAGCGAGTGGAACGCCGAAGATCAGCGCTTCTCCTTGATCTTGGCCTTCTTGCCGCGCAGCTCGCGCAGGTAGTACAGCTTCGCGCGACGCACGTCACCGCGGGTCAGCACGTCGATCTGGGCGATGTTCGGGGTGTGGACGGGGAAGGTGCGCTCCACGCCGACGCCGAAGGACACCTTGCGGACCGTGAAGGTCTCGCGGATGCCGCCACCCTGACGCCGAATGACGACGCCCTTGAAGATCTGCACGCGCTCCTTGGAGCCCTCGATGACCTTCACGTGCACGTTCAGTGTGTCGCCCGGTCGGAACTCGGGAATGTCGCTACGCAGCGACTGCTTGTCCAGGAAATCCAGGGTGTTCATGGTTCATCCTTGCTGTGACGAGATCTCGAGCAGAGGACCCGAGCGGCTGCCGTCGGCGGATGCCGTCGACGCTCGACTGGTTCGTACTCCGAATAGGTGTCCACCGGTTGCCGGGCATGCAGGTAGCACGCCCGGTGTCAGGCAACCCCACGATTGTGCCAGAGAACCGGTGGCCGACGAAATCGGCCGGATCAGCCCGCACCGACCGGCTCGCGATCAGGGCGCGACTCCCCCGGCGCCGGCGCCGGAACGACGATGCGATCGAGTTCGTCCTCGGCCGCGGCGCGCACGTGCGCGACGTCGGGCGTGCCCGCGATGGCGTCCTGCATCCAGATCTTCGCTCGGACGACGGGACGGCGCAGGTTGCGCTCGCGCCGCAGGGCTTTCTCCATCCGCCGCGGGCGTCTGGTGTAGCGCCAGCGCGCCCAGGGTGACCCCGGCCGGCCGATCCGGATGGCACCGATCACGAGCAGCGGCAGGAAGAAGAGCCCGGCGAGCCCGGTCCAGATCTTGCCCTTCGCGAGGACGATCGCGGCGAGAAGGAGGTTGAGCGCAGCCAGGACGACGATGATGCTCCGCACCGCGACGCTGGGATCGTCACGGAAGCCGGCAACGTCGAAGAACTCCAGCGGTTTGAGACCGAACAGCAGCATGACGGTGGCCGCCACGGCGACGAAGACCGCGTCGACGGAGGTGCGGCCCTGCTCGGCCCAGTACACGTCCTCCAGATAGAAGATGAGCGCGAACTCGTCGAGCACCAGTGCCGCACCGACACCGAAGAACGCCGCGAGCGCCGCGCCCGTGGTCTGGGTGCCGTCGACGTACACGGTGATCATCGCGATGCCCGAGACCAGCATGGCGACCACACCGAACACGACGTGATGCACGTGGTGCCCGCCCGGCGTGACGTTGCCCGGCCACCAGGACACCTGCGCGCGGATCATGCGGACGCTGAACCGGATGAAGACGAACCCGGCGATGAACCCGACGAGAAAGAACAGCAGCGGAATGCGCCCCTCGTCGGAGACGTGGTGCATCCACCGCTCCATCACAGCGCCTTCCTGCCGTGCCTGTCCTGTGACGAGGAAGTCTATCCGCGCCGCCGCGACACCCTCTACTTTCCGAAGCCCGCCTTCCGCAGGGCATCGGCCATCGATCCCGTTGCCGCGGCCGGTGCCGAGGACTGCGCTCCCTTGCGCGGTCCGGCTCCGGTCTTCTGCCGGTTCCGGGCGCCCTGGCCTCCCGACCCGCTGCGCTGCCCGCCCTGCGGCCGACCGTCCCCGCCGCGTGAGGCCGATGCCGCTGCAGTGCCGCCGATCTCGTCGTTCAGTCGCAGGGACAGGCCGATGCGCTGGCGCGGCAGGTCGACCTCCATGACCTTCACGCGAACGACCTGTCCGGACTTGACGACGTCGTGCGGGTCCGAGACGAAGCGGTCGGACATCGCCGAGACGTGGACGAGTCCGTCCTGGTGCACACCCACGTCGACGAAGGCTCCGAAGGCCGCCACGTTGGTCACCACTCCCTCGAGCACCATGCCCGGTTCGAGGTCGGCGACCTTCTCGACACCGGCCGCGAAGGTGGCGGTGGCGAACTCCGGACGCGGATCGCGGCCGGGCTTCTCGAGCTCGGACAGGATGTCGGTGACGGTCGGGAGTCCGAATCGGTCGTCGACGAACTCCTGCGGACGCAGAGACCGCAGCACCCGCTCGTTGCCGATCACCTCACGGACCCCCACGCCCGCCCTGTCGACGATGCGGCGCACGACGGGATACGCCTCGGGGTGCACGCTCGACCGGTCGAGGGGGTCGTCGCCGTCGGTGATGCGGAGGAACCCTGCGCACTGCTCGAAGGCCTTGGGCCCGAGCCGCGGAACCTTCTGCAGCGCGGATCGGGACCGGAAGGGGCCGTTCTCGTCGCGGTGCGCGACGATCGACTCGGCGAGCGTGGTGGCCACGCCGGAGACGCGCGCGAGCAGCGGCACACTCGCGGTGTTGACGTCGACACCGACCGCGTTCACCGCGTCCTCGACGACGGCGCCCAGGGACCGCGCCAGCATCGATTCCGAGACGTCGTGCTGGTACTGCCCCACGCCGATCGACTTCGGGTCGATCTTCACCAGTTCCGCGAGGGGATCCTGCAACCGACGGGCGATGGAGACCGCGCCGCGGATCGAGACGTCGAGATCGGGCAGTTCGCGCGACCCGTAGGCGGACGCGGAATACACGGAGGCGCCGGCCTCGGAGACCATCGCCTTGGTGAGCTTCGCGTCCGGATACTTCGCGATGAGCTCCGCCGCCAGCGCGTCGGTCTCGCGCGACGCGGTGCCGTTGCCGATGGCCACCAGATCGACACGGTGCTTCGCCGCCAGTGCGGCCAACGTGGCGAGCGCCTCGTTCCACTTGCCCTGCGGCTTGTGCGGATAGATGGTGTCGTACGCGAGCACCTTGCCGGTCGGGTCCACGATCGCGACCTTGGTGCCTGTGCGGAACCCGGGGTCGAGGCCCATGGTGGTGCGACTGCCGGCGGGAGCCGCCAACAGCAGATCCTTGAGATTGGAGGCGAAGACGTCGACCGCGCGCTCCTCCGCGGACTGTCGCAGGCGCATGCGGGTGTCGATGCCCAGGCTGACCAGCAGCTTGGTCCGCCATGCCCACCGCACCGTGTCGAGCAGCCACCGGTCGGCCGCACGGCCGTGGTCGCCGATACCGAAGCGCGCCGCGATCCGGGTCTCGTACACCGACGCGTTACCGGGTGCGGGTTCGTCGGAGTTCGGCTCCGGATCCATCGTCAGGGAGAGCACTTCCTCCTTCTCGCCGCGCAGCACTGCCAGCACGCGGTGGGACGGAACGGAGGTGAAGGACTCGGAGAACGCGAAGTAGTCGGAGAACTTCGCACCGTCCGTCTCCTTGCCCGGTCGCACGGCGGAGGTCAATCGGCCGCGGGTCCACATCAGCTCGCGCAGCGACCCGACGAGGTCGGCGTCCTCGGCGAAGTGCTCGACGAGGATCGCGCGCGCACCGGCGAGCTGCTCGTCGTCGAAGGACGTCGGATCGGTGGTCGGATCGGACAGCAGGGCGTCCGCCACGGGCTGGTGGCCGGCCTCGCGCGCGATCTGCGCCTTGGTGCGGCGCTTCGGTTTGAACGGGAGGTAGATGTCCTCGAGACGCGCCTTGGTGTCCGCAAGCATGATCGAGTCCTCGAGCGCGTCGTCGAGCTTGCCCTGCGAGCGGATGGACTCGAGAATCGCGGCGCGGCGCTCGTCGAGCTCGCGCAGGTATCGCAGCCGCTCGTCGATCGTGCGCAGCTGGGTGTCGTCGAGCGTGCCCGTGACCTCCTTGCGGTAGCGCGCGATGAACGGCACCGTCGCGCCCCCGTCGAGCAGGTCCACGGCGGCGCGTACGCGCTCCTCCGCGACGTCCAGTTCCTCAGCGATCCGGCGATTGACAGATTTCACAGCGGTCGTCACGGCGATGGACCCTACCGCGCCGGTACCGTGGAGTGACGGTGCCGCTCCGGGTTCCGAGCGCCGACGCGCCCGGTACGTCCACTCTCGAATGCGGGGGCACCCGATGACAGAACGGTAGTCACGTGACAACTCTCTCGGCGCGACTGCGGCGAGCCTCCACCATGATGGCGGCGGTGGCGCTCGCCACCACGATGGCGGCGGCCTGCGCGCAGCCGGTCGAACCGGCCGCGACGACGGTCCCGGTCGCACCGGAGTTCCCCGAACCCGAGATGCCGATGGCACCGGACCTCACCGGCCGCCTGCAGCAGGCGCTCGACGGCGCGGCCGCGCGCGGCGCCACGCTCTCCATCGGCTTCCTCGACCGGGAGACCGGGACGTACATGGGTTCCGGTGACAACGACCCGATCGAGACGGCGTCGGTGGTCAAGTTGTTCATCGCCGACGATCTGCTCTACCGCTCGTCGCGCGGCGAGTTCGCCCTCGACGACGAGTCCCGCGCCCTCATCGCGCCGATGCTCTCGTCGTCGGACGACAGTGCGGCACAGGTCCTGTGGGACGCCGCCGGTGGATCCGACGTCGTGGGACGCGTCGCCGGCCGCTACGGCCTGCCCGCCACCGTCGCGTCGGCGGACGGGATCTGGTGGAACACCCGCACCACCGCAGCGGACCTGGTGCGGTACTACGACGCCGTCCTCGACGGCACCGGCGGACTGAACCCGGCGGACCGCGCGACCGTCGTCGGAGACCTCGAGGCCTTCACCCCCGAGGGGGCGGACGGCTATCCCCAGACCTTCGGAATCCCCCGGGCACTCCCCGGCGAGACGGTGCGCGGGGTCAAGCAGGGCTGGATGTGCTGTGTCGACGGACGATGGATCCATCTGAGCACGGGGTTCGTCGGAGAAGGTGAGCGCTACGTGGTGGCGGTGCTCTCGCGGGAGGATCCCTGGTACGGCGCGGACGGCGGCAGCGCGGAGACGACGGCCGACACCGCGGTGACCGACGACGACGGCGCCAAGCATGCGCGCGTCACCGTCACCGGCGCGCTGAAGATCTTGTTCCCCACCGGGGTCGTCGCCTGAGAGGCCGCGTCAGGGCAGGAGGTCGGGCCGGCGCTGAGCGGTACGCTCGAGCGACTGTTCGCGCCGCCATTGTTCGATGCGGGAATGGTTGCCGGACAACAGGACCGGCGGCACGTCCAGGCCACGCCACGTGGCCGGCCTGGTGTAGCCCGGCCCCTCGAGGAGACCGTCGGAGAACGAGTCCTGTTGGTGCGAGAGCTGATTGCCCAGGACGCCGGGCAGCAGCCGCGTCACGGCCTCGGTCATCACCAGCACCGCGGCCTCGCCGCCGATGAGCACGTAGTCCCCGATGCTGACCTCCTCGACGCGCACCCGCGTCGCCGCGTCGTCGAAGACCCGCTGATCGATGCCTTCGTAGCGACCGCACGCGAACACCAGATGATCCTCGCGTGACCATCTCTCGGCGGTGCGCTGGGTGAAGGGCACTCCGGCGGGCGTGGGCACCACCAGGATCGGATCGGCGTCGCGCATGACGTCGTCCAACGCGTCTCCCCACACCGTCGGCTTCATGACCATGCCGGGGCCGCCGCCGTAGGGCGAGTCGTCGACCGCCTTGTGCACGTCGTGGGTCCAGTTCCGGAGGTCGTGGACCCCGAGGGTCACCAGACCGTTCTGCACGGCCTTGCCCAGCAGCGCGGTACGCATGGGCTCGAGGTACTCGGGGAAGATCGTCACCACGTCGATACGCATGGTCACTCGCCGTCCAGAAGCCCTTCGGGCGGGTCGATATCGACGATCCGCGTCTCGCGGGAGACCGACACCACGATCGCGGACACGAACGGGACGAGCAGTTCGCGGCCGACGGTCTCGTCGGCCGGTGTGATCGACAGCAACTCCCCCGCAGCGGAGTGCAGCACCTCGCTGACCGTGCCGATCACCGTGCCCACCGACTCGTGACCCGGAGCGAACTGCACCGTCATCCCCTCGAGCTCGTGGTCGTAGAACTCGTCCGGATCGTCGGACGGGGGCAGGTCCGCGGTATCGACGACGAACAGGGTGCCGCGCATCGCGTCGGCGGTACCACGATCGTCGATTCCCTTCAGACGCAGCAGAAGCCGCCCGGAGTGCTCCCGGGCGGCTTCCACCGTGTAGTCGGTCGTGCTGTTGTCGCGCCGCGCGCGGCCGTGCAGGACGGATCCGGGAGCGAACCGCTCGTCGGGATCGTCCGTGCGGACCTCCACGACGACCTCGCCCTTGATGCCGTGCGACTTGGCCACGCGGCCCACGACGAGCTCCACGTCGGTGATCAGCGATCGGTGTCGACGACGTCGACACGGATCCCACGGCCGCCGATACCCGAGACGAGGGTACGGAGCGCGGTGGCGGTACGACCGCCACGGCCGATGACCTTGCCCAGATCGTCGGGGTGCACGTGCACCTCGACGGTCCGGCCACGGCGACCGGTGATCATCTCGACACGAACGTCGTCCGGGTTGGACACGATGCCGCGAACCAGATGCTCGACGGCGTCGGCGACCATGGTGCTCACAGGTGGGTCCTACTTCTCGGTGGACTCGGCGGTGGCGTCGGCGGTCTCGTCTGCCGGTGCGCTCTCGGCGTCGTCGGCCTTGGCGGCCTTCTTCTTCTTCGGCGTGGTGGCCTCGGCGACGGGCTCGTTGTCGGCGGCGGCGAGCGCAGCGTTGAACAGGTCCAGCTTGGACGCCTTCGGCTCCTTGACGCGGAGCGTGCCCTCGGCGCCCGGGAGGCCCTTGAACTTCTGCCAGTCACCGGTGATCTTGAGGAGTGCCTCGACGGGCTCGGTGGGCTGTGCGCCCACGCTCAGCCAGTGCTGCACGCGATCGGAATCGATCTCGATCAGCGACGGCTCTTCCTTCGGGTGGTACTTGCCGACGGTCTCGATGGCGCGGCCACCGCGACGGGTGCGCGCGTCGGCGATGACGACGCGGTACTGGGGGTTGCGGATCTTGCCGAGACGGGTGAGCTTGATCTTGACTGCCATGTGAAACGAAGCCTCTTTCGGTGTGGTCGCAGGACGCGACCGCTGGTCACGGCGCAATTCAGCGATGCGCACGGCATGCGCACCCGGTTTTGCGGTGGATGGGTGTTGTGACCGCCGCTCGGTACGGAACCGAAGACGGGCGAACAGCGCCTTATTCTGCCAGACGCCGCGCGAGCGTCATAATCCCAGCCCGGTCACCAGATCCGGCCGCGCAACACCACCACGTCCGGCGCCGACAGGACGTCCGGCCCGGTTCGTGGGTCGCTGGAGTAGAACACCAGATCCGCGGGTGCGCCGTGCTCGATGCCCGCACGCCCGAGCCACCGCCGCGCCGTCCAACTGGCCGCACCCAGGGCGTCGGTCGGCGACAGGCCCACGCCCACCAGCGCCGCCACCTCGTCGGCCACCCGCCCGTGCTCGATGCTGCCGCCCGCGTCGGTGCCCGCGTAGATCGGGACTCCGGCGTCGTGCGCGCGCCCCACCGTGTCCGCCACTCGGGCGTGCAGGTCGCGCATGTGATCGGCGTAGCGCGGATAGCGGGTGGCCGAGTCGGCGATCGACGGGAACGTCTCGATGTTGATGAGCGTGGGCACCAGCGCGGTTCCGTGCTCGACCATCATCTCGATGGTCTCGTCGGTCAGGCCGGTGCCGTGTTCGATGCAGTCGATGCCGGCACCGATCAGCCCGGGAAGCGCGTCCTCGCCGAAGACGTGTGCCGTCACGCGAGCGCCCTCGGCGTGGGCGGCGTCGATGGCCCGGCGCAGGACCGCGTCGTCCCACAACGGTGCGAGATCGCCGACCTCGCGGTCGATCCAGTCGCCGACCAGCTTGACCCACCCGTCGCCGAGGCGCGCCTGCTGAGCCACGGCCTCGGGCAGTTGCGACTCGTCCTCGAGATCGACGGCGAGGCCGGGGATGTAGCGCTTGGGCATCGCGATGTGCCGACCCGCGCGGATGATGCGCGGCAGATCCTCGTGGTCGTCGAGTGCGCGGGTGTCGACGGGCGATCCCGCGTCACGCAGCAGCAGCGCACCCACCTCGCGCTCGGTGGTGGCCTGCGCGACGGTGCCGTCGTGATCCTCGTGCCCGCCGCCGTACGTGATACCGACGTGACAGTGCGCGTCGACAAGGCCCGGAACGATCCAGCCGCCCCGCCCCACCGTCGTGGCACCGGGAACCGGATCCAGCGAGACGAGACCGTCTCGCACCCAGACGTCCACCTCGTCCTGGCCGGGCAGCACGACGCCGCGCAGATGCAGACTCGGCGAGATGCGCACCGCGTGCTCCGCCCTACTTCTTGGGGAGCTTCAGCTGCGACAGGTCGATGCCCTCGAGGCCCGGCGGAAGCTGGTCGAGCCCCTTCGGCATCGAGGACAGATCGGGCATCCCCGCGGGCATCCCGCCCGGCATACCGGGGAAGCCTCCCCGCACGCCCTTGGGCGGTGTGGGTCCGCGTCCGCCCTTCTTCCCCTTCTTGCCCTTCTTGTTGCTGCGCTGCACCTGCTTGCGCGCACCGGGCATGCCCATGCGGCCGGCCATCGACGCCATCATCTTGCGGGCCTCGAAGAAGCGGTCGACCAGCTGATTGACGTCGGAGACCTTGACACCGGAACCGTTGGCGATGCGCAGACGACGGGAGGCGTTGATCATCTTCGGATCGGCCCGCTCGGCGGGTGTCATACCGCGGATGATGGCCTGCACGCGGTCGAGCTGCTTGTCGTCCACCGACGCGAGGGCGTCCTTCATCTGACCGGCACCTGGCAGCATGCCGAGCAGGTTGCCGATCGGTCCCATCTTGCGGATCGCCATCATCTGTTCGAGGAAGTCCTCGAGCGTCAGCTGGCCGGACCCGATCTTCGCGGCGGTGTCCTCCGCCTGCTTCGCGTCGAAGACGGTCTCGGCCTGCTCGATGAGGCTGAGCAAATCGCCCATGCCGAGGATGCGGCTCGCCATGCGATCCGGGTGGAAGATCTCGAAGTCCTCGAGCTTCTCGCCCGTCGACGCGAACATGATCGGTCGACCGGTGACCTCGCGGACGCTCAGAGCGGCACCACCGCGGGCGTCACCGTCGAGCTTGGTGAGCACGACGCCGGTGAAGCCGACACCGTCCTGGAAGGCCTGCGCCGTGCTGACGGCGTCCTGGCCGATCATCGCGTCGAGCACGAAGAGGATCTCGTCGGGCGACGTGGCGTCGCGAATGCCCGCGGCCTGCGCCATGAGCTCGCTGTCGATACCCAGGCGACCGGCGGTGTCGACGATGACGACGTCGTACTGCTTCGCCCTGGCCTCCGCGACACCGGCGCGAGCGACCTCCACCGGATCCGCCGCCGTCACACCGAGGGCGTTCTCGCCGCCGCCGATCGACGTCCCCGGATGCGGCGCGAAGACCGCGGCGCCGGCACGCTCGCCGACGATCTGGAGCTGGCTCACCGCACCGGGGCGCTGGAGGTCGCAGGCCACGAGGAGCGGGGTGTGGTTCTGGTCCTTGAGCCACTTGGCGAGCTTGCCCGCAAGTGTCGTCTTACCGGAGCCCTGCAGACCGGCCAGCATGATGACGGTCGGCGGGTTCTTCGCGAACTCCACACGCCGGGTCTCGCCGCCGAGGATGCCGACGAGCTCGTCGTTGACGATCTTGACGACCTGCTGCGCGGGATTGAGAGCAGCAGAGACCTCGGCGCCCTTCGCGCGCTCCTTGATCCGGGTGATGAAGGCGCGCACGACCGGCAGTGCGACGTCGGCGTCGAGCAGTGCCAGGCGGATCTCGCGGCACACCGCATCGATGTCGGCGCCCGAGAGCCGACCCTTGCCTCTCAGATCCTTGAGGCTTCCGGTCAATCTGTCGGACAGTGATTCGAACACCGATACTCCTGAACATCGCGAGAGAAGTGAAGACTCCGTCGACCAGCCTAACGGTCGACGGACCCGGCGGTGGCCCGGCCCGAGGGGCACGTGGGTCCCCCCGGCGTACCTCAGTCGTCCGACTCGGGCTCCTTCGGACGCAGGGCGGGGACGACGGCCAGCAGCGCGCGCTCGAGCTCCTCGCGCTGAGCCCGTGAACTCGCGCCGCCCTCGGACGCCCCGCTGGTGTCGACGCAGAACGCGTCCACCACCGAGGATCCGCGGGTGGTGACCTTGGCCCAGCGCACGTCGGCACCGTGTTTCTCGAAGACGGACGAGAGCCGGCACAGCAGCCCGAGCCGATCCTCGGCGCGGACCTCGACGATCACGGAGTCACCGTCCGGACCGTCGAACCACAGCACCCGCGGCGGCGCCTGCGCGTACAGCAACACCTCCGCCGAGTCGAGCGCTCCGAGATCGTCGTCCGACGCGGCGATCCGCGCCCCGGCCTCCTTGAGGTCGAGTTGCGCGAGCAGGTCGAGGTCCCCGTCGAGTGCACGGATGAGCTCCTGACGCAGCAGGCCGGGCTGGGGCGGCGCTCCGAAGGTGGGTGTGACGACGAAGCGGTTGACCGCGAATCCGTTCGCGCTGACCACGGACGCGGACAGCACTCGCAACGCGGCCAGGGCGAGCACGCCGGACGCGTTGGACAGCAGGCCGAGCCTGTCCGGGGCGGTCACCGTCACCTCGAACGTGTGCGGACTGTCCGACGGCTGCAGATCGACGTCGACTCCGCCCTCGGAGGCCCGGGCCGCGAGCGCCGCGTCGATCGGATCGGGCGTCGGCAGCGATTCACCGGCCATGATCATGCGGCACCGTCGCACGAGCTCACCGATGAGCGAGGACTTCCAGTCTCCCCAGACACCGGGTCCTGTCGCGAGCGAGTCCGCCTCGGCCAGCGCGTGCAGGAGTTCGAGCAGGATCGGATCGCCGTCCAGCGCGTCGACCACCCGCTGCACCGTCGCGGGATCGTCCAGGTCGCGTCGGGTCGCGGTGTCCGGCAGGAGCAGATGGTGGCGCACCATCGCCTCGAGCAGCCGGACGTCCGACGGCCACAGACCGAGCCGCTTGCCCACCTGCGTGGCCAGGTCCGCGCCGACGATGCTGTGGTCTCCCCCGCGGCCCTTGCCGATGTCGTGCAGCAACGCCCCGAGGACCAGCAGGTCGGGCCTCGCGACCCGGGTGGTGAAACCACTCGCGTGCGCGGCGGTCTCGACGAGATGGCGATCCACCGTCCAGGTGTGCACGGCGTCGCGCGGCGGGAGGTCGCGCACCGCCCCCCACTCGGGAAGCAGACGCCCCCACAGGCCCGTCCGGTCCAGAGCCTCGATCGCGTCGATGGCGCGGCGACCGGAGCCGAGGACCACCAGCAGGTCGTTGAGTGCCTCCTTCGGCCACGGCTCGCGCAGTTCCGGAGCACTGTCGGACAGCCGGCCCAGGGTCGACGCGGACATCGGCATCCCGGTCACCGCGGAGGCCGCCGCGACACGCATGATCAGTCCCGGATCCTTGTTGGGGCGGGCGTCCCGCGCCAACACCACCTCGCCGGCGTGCTCGACGACCCCCTCGTCCAGGGGCCGACGCACAGGTACCCGGCGGAGCCGCGAGAGTCCGCGTCGCGGTATGGCATTCGCGGCGGTACGCAGGCCCACGTCCGTCGAGTAGACGATGGTGCGCGCCGAATCACTCAGTACGCGTGCAAGATCGAAGCGATCACCGATGCGGAGCGCGGCGGCGATCTCGTCCGCGTCCTGCGCTCGCAGCTGATCACGGGCACGGCCCGCCACCCGGTGCAGCTCGGTACGGACGTCGAGGATCCGCCGGTGAGCGACATCCAGTCCACCGCCCGGTGATTCGGGCCCGAGACCCGGCATCGCGTCGGTGAGCTGCGCGATGGAGAGCGCGTCGAGCAGCTGCACGTCGCGCAGTCCGCCGCGTCCACTCTTGAGATCGGGCTCGGCCCGGTGGGCGATCTCGCCGCTACGCCCCCAGCGAGTGCGGGTCAGCGCGTGCAATTCATCGAACCGATCGCGGATCCCGATGCGCCACTGACGCCGGATCCCGTCGATCAACATCGAACTGAGTTCGGCGTCGCCCACGATGTGTCGGGCGTCGAGCAGACCGAGGGCCGCGGTCATGTCGTGGGCGGCCACGTCCAGAGCCTGCGGAACCGTGCGGACACTGTGATCGAGCTTGATGTGCGCGTCCCACAGCGGGTACCAGAGTTGGTCGGCCACACCGCTGACGAGCGCCGGATCGAGATCGTCGTGCAACAGCACCAGGTCCAGGTCCGAGTACGGCAGCATCTCGCGGCGACCCAGCCCGCCGACGGCGACGATGGCGAATCCGCTGTCCGGCTTGATGCCCACCTCGGAACCCTTGGTGGTCAGCCAGAACTCGTGCAGATCGACGAGCGCCTGGCGCAACGCCGTCGCGTCCAGTCGTCGGTTCCGGCCCTGGCCGGCGAGCAGTTGCTCGCGCGCTCGGACGAGATCCGCCGCTGCTTCGGAACCTCCCACGGGGCTCACTCCTTCTGGTGTCGTGTCGCCGAGAAACAGATCGGCCGCGGATCCCCCCGTCGAACGAGGCGGATCCGCGGCCGGACCGACGGGAACTACAGAGCGTCGGAGCCACGCTCGCCGGTGCGCACGCGCACGACGGCCTCCACGGGCGAGACCCAGACCTTGCCGTCACCGATCTTGCCGGTGCGGGCTGCCTCGACGATCACCTCGACGACCTTGTCCACGGCCGCATCGTCCACGACGACCTCGACGCGCACCTTGGGAACGAAGTCCACGGAGTACTCGGCACCGCGGTAGACCTCGGTGTGGCCCTTCTGTCGGCCGTACCCCTGCACCTCGCTCACGGTCATACCGAGAACGCCTGCCTGCTCGAGAGCCGTCTTGACGTCCTCGAGAGTGAACGGCTTGACGATTGCAGTGATCAACTTCATGTCTCACGCCTCCTTGCTGGGAACGCGTCCCAGTGTTGACCCACCGAGTGCCGCAAAGTCGTAGGCGGTCTCGGCATGTTCCGATTCGTCGGCTCCCATGGATTCACCATCGTCGTCGATCCGGAGGCCCACGGTGTACTTGACGATGAGCGCGACGATGGTCGTACCCACCAGAGAGTAGAGCAGCACCGCACCGGCACCGACTGCCTGACGCCACAGCTGGTCGAACCCGCCGCCGTAGAACAGTCCCTCGACACCGGCCGGTGCCTCGGAGGTGGCGACCAGTCCGACGAGCAGCGTGCCCACCAGACCGCCGACGAGGTGGACGCCGACGACGTCGAGCGAGTCGTCGAAACCGAACTTGAACTTCAGGCCGACGGCCAGTGCGCAGAGCACACCGGCGACGACGCCGATGACGAGCGCACCGAGGATGTTGACCGAGGAGCAGGCCGGGGTGATGGCAACGAGTCCGGCGACGATGCCCGACGCACCACCGAGACTCGTCGCGTGCCCGTCACGGATGCGCTCCGTGAGGAGCCACGCCAGCATGGCTGCGGCCGTGGCCGCGATGGTGGTGACGAAGGTGGCACCGGCGATGCCGTTGGAGCCGACGGCGGAACCGGCGTTGAAACCGAACCAGCCGAACCACAGGAGACCGGCACCCAGCATGACGAACGGCAGGTTGTGGGGGCGGAACGGAGTGCCCGGCCATCCCTTGCGCTTGCCCAGGATGATCGCGAGAACCAGACCCGCGGCACCCGCGTTGATGTGGACGGCGGTACCGCCGGCGAAGTCGACTGCGGCGAGCTTGTTGGCGATCCAGCCGCCGGTCGTGGTGGTGACCTCGTCGAAGGAGAAGACCCAGTGCGCGACCGGGAAGTAGACGAGGGTCGCCCACAGTCCGGCGAACAGCAGCCACGGTCCGAAGCGCATGCGGTCGGCGACCGCGCCGGAGATGAGCGCGACCGTCAGGATCGCGAACATGGCCTGGAAGGAGACGAACACGGTCGCGGGGATGGTGCCGACGAGCGGGATCGCGGCATCGGTGAGGACACCGGCCTCGTCCTCGGAGGCGAGGTACGTTCCGCCGATCAGACCCTTCAGGCCGAAGTACTGGAACGGGTCACCGATCAGGTTGCCCTTGTCCTCGCCGAACGTGACCGAGTAGCCGTACAGCACCCAGAGAACGCCGACGACGCCCATCGCGCTGATGCTCATCATGATCATGTTCAGCACGCTCTTCGCGCGGACCATGCCGCCGTAGAAGAATGCAAGACCCGGAACCATGAGCAACACGAATGCCGCGCTTGTCAGCATCCATGCGGTGTCACCGGTGTCGGGCGCACCGATAGTGGGAAAATCCACCTTGAGCCTCCTCCTTCTTCCTCGCCCCAGCCGATGGCGGCTGACGACCTGAGGAGAAGGGTGCTCACTCGACGTTTCGGCGACGACACTGCGGTGTTTCGTCGGTGTGAACGCACAGCCGAATCATGTTGCGACCGTGTTGCGTCTCGGTCTTTTCACCCGATTCGGCCGCCGAGGACTCGACGAGAGTCGCATTCTCGGCGGCCCGAGCGGGGCTCGCGGTCAGCCCAGAAGAGCGTCGACGAACGCGCCGGGCTCGAACGGAGCGAGGTCGTCGGCGCCCTCGCCGAGGCCCACGAGCTTCACCGGGACACCGAGTTCGCGCTGCACCTGGAACACGATGCCGCCCTTCGCGGTGCCGTCCAGCTTGGTCAGCACGACGCCGGTGATGTCGACGACCTGAGCGAAGACGCGGGCCTGCGCGAGACCGTTCTGACCGATGGTCGCGTCGAGCACGAGCAGGACGTCGTCGACGGGCGCCTTCTTCTCGATGACGCGCTTGACCTTGCCCAGCTCGTCCATCAGTCCGGTCTTGGTGTGTAGTCGGCCCGCAGTGTCGATGAGCACGGCGTCGACCCCGTCGGCGATGCCGCGCGTCACGGCGTCGAACGCGACGGCGGCCGGATCGGCGCCCTCCTTGCCGCGCACCACCTCGGCGCCCACGCGCTCGGCCCAGGTCTGCAGCTGGTCGGCCGCCGCGGCGCGGAACGTGTCGGCCGCGCCCAGCACGACCCGACGACCGTCCGCCACCAGGACGCGGGCGAGCTTGCCGGTCGTCGTGGTCTTGCCGGTGCCGTTGACGCCGACGACGAGCAGGACGGACGGTCGGTCACCGTGCGGCAGCGCACGGATCGAGCGGTCGAACGACGGGGTGAGCTGCTCGATCAGCACCTCGCGCAGCAGGGCGCGGGCCTCGGGCTCCGTCCGCACGTTGCGCACGGCCATCTGCTCACGCAGCGTCGCGACGATCTCGGCGGTCGCCGCGCTCCCCAGGTCGGCGACGAGGAGGGTGTCCTCGACCTCCTCCCACGAGTCCTCGTCGAGGTCGCCGCCACCGAGCAGTCCGAGCAACGACCGGCCCACGGCGTTCTGCGATCGTGACAGTCGACCGCGCAGCTTGGTCAGCCGGCCCGACGTGGGCTCGATCTCGTCGAGCACCGGAGCGGAGCTCGCCGGTTCGGCGGGCGCCTCCTCCTCCACCGGAGGAACGACCACGGGCGGGGTCTCGACAGGCGGTGCCTCCGTGGCCGGAGCGGGCTCGTCGAGCACCGGGTCGGGTAGCGAGATGTCGGTGATGCCGCGCTTGGGTGCGTCGCGAGGAACCGACGCGTCGTCACCGACCCGCGGCTGATCGTCGGTGTCGGTGCGCTCGAGGGTGGGTTCGGGGGTCGGCTTCCGGGGCGCCGGCGCGGGCGGAGCCGCCGTGCCCTGCGAGAAGTCGAATCCGGTGCCGGCCTGGTAGCCACCCGACCGGTCGACCTCGCGGACCTGCTCGGTGGCGTCCGGACGGGCCAGGGAGATGCGGCGACGACGCTGCAGCACCAACCCGACGACGAGCACGACGACGAGCAGTGCGAGGACGGCCGCCACGACGATCCACAGTTCGGTAGTCACGTCGACCATCCTGTCAGGACGGTGGCTCGGGAGTCGCCACCTCCCCCGCGGGCTCGAGGACGGCACGCTTGGGCAGCCGCTGCGAGATCACCGTCGTGATGCCGTCGCCGCGCATGCTCACGCCGTAGAGCGCGTCGGCCACCTCCATGGTGGGTTTCTGGTGCGTGATGACGATGAGCTGCGACTTCTCCCGCAGCTGCTCGAACAGGCCGATGAGGCGCCGGAGGTTCGTGTCGTCCAGCGCTGCCTCGACCTCGTCCATGACGTAGAACGGGGACGGCCGGGCCCGGAAGATGGCCACGAGCATCGCGACCGCGGTCAGCGACTTCTCGCCGCCGGACAGCAGCGACAACCTCTTGACCTTCTTGCCCGGCGGACGGGCCTCCACCTCGATGCCGGTGGTGAGCATGTCCGAGGGGTCGGTCAGCACCAGTCGGCCTTCACCGCCGGGGAAGAGCTTGGCGAAGACGCCGACGAACTCGCGCTCGACGTCGGCGTAGGCCTCGGTGAACACCTGCAGGATGCGGGCGTCGACGTCCGCGACCACGCCCAGAAGATCCTTGCGTGCCGACTTCACGTCCTCGAGCTGGGTGGACAGGAAGTTGTAGCGCTCCTCCAGGGCGGCGAACTCCTCGAGAGCCAGCGGGTTGACCTTGCCCAGCGTCGCGAGGTCCTTCTCCGCACGCTTGACCCGGCGCTCCTGCTCCGCGCGGTCGAACGGCATCGGGGCCGGGGCCACCACCTGCTCGCCGCGTTCCTTCGCCTGCTCGTACTCCGCCATCTCGAGATCGGTCGGCGGCAGCGTGACATCGGGTCCGTACTCGGCGATCAGGTCGTCGGGCGCGATGGAGAACTGCTCCACCACGTTCTGTTCGAGCTGCTCGATGCGGAGCACCGCCTGCGCCTTGGCCACCTCGTCGCGGTGCACCGCGTCGGTCAACTGCGTGGCGCGCGCGGCGAGGGCGCGCACCTGTTCCCGCGTCCGGTCCAGCTCGGCCGCTCGGTCGGAGCGACGGCGAGCGAGTTCGTCGCGGCGCACGGCAGCGTCCGCCACGACGCGCTCCAGCCGGCCGGCGACGCGAGTCCCGGCCTCGGCGACCGCGGCGGCCACCGCAGCGGACTGCACACGGCGTGCTCGTGCCCGCTCGGCCCGCGCCCGCCCTTCTCGCTCCATCCGCGCCTGTCGACGGAGCTGGTCGGCCTTGCCGCGGACCGAGTCGGCGCGCTCCTCGGCGGTGCGCAGGGACAATCTGGCCTCGACCTCGACGGACCGCACCTCGGTGACCGCCGCGGCGGCGTCCTCGCGGGCTCGCGCCCACTCCTCCGCCTCACCGTCCCCGTCGGCGTCGCCGCCCTGGTCGTCCTCGGCCCGGCGCACGCGCTCCTCGAGTTCGGCGAGCGCGGTCACCGCCTCGTCCCGCTGATGCTCGGCCCGTTCGCGCTGGGACTGCAGTCGAGTCGACTCGGCGTGGGCCACACGCGCGACCTGGCCCAGTCGGCCGAGTTGTTCGTACACCGCGGACATCGCGGCGTCGGACTCGGTGAGCGCGGCCAACGCCTGATCGGCGGCCTCCCTGCGGTCCGCCTGTTCGGCGAGCGCCCCGGACAGCGCTGCGGCCAGTTCTTCGGTCCGACGCTCGGTCGCCGCCAGTTCGGTCACCGACTCGTCGATGGCCGCCTGCACCTCGAGCGTGCTGGGTCGGCGGTCCGACCCACCGGTGATCCACCCACGCCCCACCAGGTCGCCGCCGCGCGTCACGACGCGCACGTCGGCGCCGTCCTCGACCAGGGCGGTGGCCTCCTCCAGCGTGTCGACGACGCTGGTGCCCGCCAACAACGAGGCGAGCGCGCCGCGCGCAGACTCGGACGCCTCGATCACCGACAGGATCGAGGTGCCGGAGCCGACCGCTCGCTCGTCCGACGCCGTACCCGTGGGGTAGACGATCGCCGCGCGGCCGGCGTCCTCGCTCTTGAGGGCCGACACCGCCTCGCGGGCGTTCCGGGCCGACGAGACCACCACGGCGTCGGCCGCGGCTCCCAGCGCCACGGCCACCGCCACCTCGTAGCCCGGCCGCACGGTGAGGTGATCGCCCAGTCTGCCGACGACACCGTGCTGCTGCTTCTCACCGAGCCACGCACCGCCGTCACCGCGTTCCAGGTTCATGGTGAGTGCGTCGATCCGGGCACGCAGCGATGCCACTCGCTGGCTCGACTCCCGTTCTCCCGTCTGCAGTTCCGCGACGCGGGCGTCGGCGATGGCCAGTGCCTCGACAGCGTTCTCGTGCTGCGAGTCCAGTCCCGCCTCACCGGCGTCTAGTTCGCCGACCTTCTCCTGGACGATGTCGAACTCGGCCTGCGCGGCGTCGCCGCGGTGCCTCGCGTCCTCGATCGCGGTCGCGAGACGGGCCACCTCCGTGTCGTACGACTCGGCCCGAGCGCGCAGCCCGTCCACCTGACCGGAGAGCCGCGCGAGGCCCTCCCTGCGGTCGGCGACGGCGCGCACGGCAGCGGCGTGGGCGCGCTCCGCGTCCGCCGCGGCCGCTTCCCGTTCCGCGAGCTGCTCCCTCGCGGCATCGAGGGTGGCGCGCGCGAACTCCACCGCCTCGGTCAGCTGCAGCTCCTCCTCGGCGACCCGGTCCGCACGCTGCTCGAGCTCGTCCGGGTCGGGACCGCGGCGGTCCTCCGGCTCGTCACCGAGGTGACGTGCCCGCTCGGTCGCGATGCGCACGGTGGCGCCGACACGCTCGGCGAGAGCGGACAGCTGGAACCACGTCTGCGCCGCCGCCTCCGCACTCGGGGTGAGTCGCGCGAGATCCTGCTCGCCCTCGGCCAGTACCGCCTCGCCCTCGGCCAACGCGTCCTGGACCGCGGCGTACTCCTCGCGGGCCTTCGTCTCGTCGTGCGACTGTTCCGCCAGTTCGGTTCGGCGTGCCACCAGATCGTCGGCGGCGATGCGCAGGCGCGCGTCCCGGAGGTCCGCCTGCACCGTCTGCGCGCGCCGAGCCACCTCGGCCTGCCGACCCAGAGGCTTGAGCTGCCGACGCAGTTCAGTGGTGAGGTCCGTCAGACGCGCGAGGTTGGCCTGCATGGAGTCGAGCTTGCGGACGGCCTTCTCTTTGCGCTTGCGGTGCTTGAGGACACCGGCGGCCTCCTCGATGAAGGCGCGACGATCCTCCGGCCGCGACTCGAGAATGGCGGCGAGTCGACCCTGACCGACGATGACGTGCATCTCGCGGCCGATACCCGAGTCGCTGAGCAGTTCCTGGACGTCCATCAGTCGGCACGAGCTGCCGTTGATCTCGTACTCGCCGGCGCCGTCGCGGAACATGCGACGGGTGATCGAGACCTCGGAGTAGTCGATCGGCAGTGCACCGTCGCTGTTGTCGATGGTCAGCGTCACCTCGGCCCGGCCCAGCGGAGCGCGGCCGGACGTGCCGGCGAAGATGACGTCCTCCATCTTGCCGCCGCGCAGCGCCTTCGCGCCCTGCTCCCCCATGACCCAGGTCAGGGCATCGACGACATTCGACTTGCCCGATCCGTTGGGCCCCACGACGCAGGTGATGCCGGGCTCGAAACGCAGAGTCGTCGCCGAGGCGAAGGACTTGAAGCCCTTCAGCGTCAGACTCTTGAGGTGCATGGCGGTTCAGACTACCCAGCCCTGCTCTCTCAGCGTTCGACGAACCCGTCGAGTCCGCCGCGCGCGGATTCCCAGTTGTCCACCACGGTGGTCACCGAGCCCGGAGTGTCGCCCGATCGCAGTGCGGCGAGCAACGCCTCGAGATCCGCTCGATCTCCCTCGGCGACCACGTGCACCCGGCCGTCGGACGTGTTGGTCGCTGATCCGACGAGCCCGAGTTCCAGCGCGCGCGACCGCGTCCACCAGCGGAAACCGACGCCCTGGACGCTGCCGTGGACCCACGCGCTCAGCCGTTCGAGGTCGGCCGCCGTCACTCCTCGACCTCGATACGGAGGTCCACCTCGGTGCCCGCCTTCAACGTGCGCCCCACCGTGCACACCTTGTCGACGGCCTTGGTGACGACGGTGAGCAACCGTTCCCTGGCCTCCGGATCGAGGGCGCTGAGGTCGACCGTCAGCACCTCCTCGAGCCGCGGGTAGCGCTCCTCGTCACGATCGGCGACGCCCGACACCCGGACGGTCGCGTCGTAGTCGTCACCGAGCCGGCGGGCGAGGGGACGGTCGGAGCTCATGCCCGTGCACGCCGCGAGAGCGATCTTGAGCAGCTCACCGGGAGTGAAGACACCCTCCACGTCCTCGGACCCGATGAGCACTTCTGCACCGCGCGAACTCTTGCCGGTGTAACGACGTGTCCCGGTGCGATCGACCCACAGTTCAGCCATGGATCGAGTCTAGTCAGCGGCGACCGAGACCGTCCGCGGCCAGGTCCTTCGCCAGTCGTTCGGCAGCCGAGACGAGCAGTGGCACATAGTCGTTCGCGGTGTCGGGGGTGACGCGGGCGGACGGGCCCGCGATCGAGATCGCGGTGAGGGTCGGGGCGCCGATCACCGGGACCGCGAAGCACCGCACTCCCACCTCCTGCTCCCCCTCGTCCACGGAGTACCCACGCTCGCGGATCACGGCGAGATCTGCGAGCAGCGTCGCCGGTGTGGTGTGGGTGTTCACCGTCTTCGGCGCCATCCCCGTCCGGGCGAGCAGTGCGCGCACCTCCTCGTCGGGCAGCTGCGCCAGCAGCGCCTTGCCCACCCCGGTGCTGTGCGGGAACACGCGCTGACCCACCTCGTTGAACATGCGCATCGCGTGCTCGGACGGCACCTGCGCGACGTACACGGCCATGTCGTCCTCGAGGAACGCCATGTTGGACGTCTCGTGCGTGATCGACACGAGCTCCGCCAGATAGGGACGCGCCCACGAGCCGATGAGCTTGGCGGATCGCTCACCGAGGGCGATGAGCCGTGTCCCGAGGGCGTACCGACGCGACGGCAGTCTGCGTGCGTAGCCCAGCGCCACCAGGGTCTTGAGCAGACGGTGGATGGTGGGCATCGGCAGCTCGGCCGCCTCGGCCAGCTCGCTGACACCGACCGACCCGCCCGCACCGGCCATGATCTCGAGAAGGTCGAACGCGCGCTCGACCGACTGCACGCCGCCACTGGACTCCATGCCGCTCAGCCTATTCCACCAGGCGGAAGAAACGGCTCATTCCCTTCGCTCGACCACGATGGGGGGTGCCGCTGCGACCACCGACGGCGACGGCCGTCGGCCGGCGGTGATCTCGTTGAAGAAGATGTTCAGGATCACCGCGACGATGCTCGCCGCGCTGATTCCGGAGTCGAACACCACGTGCACCCACTCCGGGAACGCCGACCAGAATCCGGGCACGGCGATGGGGAGCACACCGAATCCGATGGCCACGGCCACGATCACGAGATTCAGGTTGCCGTCGAAGTCGACCTTCGACAGGGTGCGGATGCCGCTCGCCGCCACCGAACCGAACAACACGATGCCGGCGCCGCCGAGCACGGGCAGTGGCACCGCGGCGACGAGGCGTCCGAGGACGGGAAAAAGCCCGAGCACCAACAGGACCGATCCACCGGCGGCGACCACGAACCTGCTCTTGATACCCGTCACCGCCACCAGGCCGACATTCTGCGCGAAGGCACTCGCGGGAAACGTTCCGAAGATCGGGGCGACGGTGGTGGCGAGCATGTCGGCCCGGAGACCGTCCCCGACGCGGCGGGAATCGACGTCGGTGCCGACGATCTCGCCCACCGCGAGGATGTCGGCCGTGGTCTCGGTCATGATGACGAGGATGACCACGACCATCGAGATGATCGCGCCGATCTGAAAGACGGGCGTCCCGAAGGCGAACGGTTCCGGGAGACTGAAGATCGCGCCCGTGCCCACGTCACCGAAGTCGGCCTTGCCGACGAGCGACGCGAAGATCGTGCCGACGACGATGCCGATGAGGATGGACAGGCGCGACAGTGTGCCCTGCGCGAACCGGCTGACGACGAGGACGACGAGGAGACTGACGCCGGCCAACCCGATGTTCGAGGTCGACCCCCAGTCCGGCGCGGACTCCGTCCCACCCATGGCCCACCGACAGGCCACGGGCAGCAACGAGATTCCGATGACCGTGATGATGGTGCCGGTGACCACCGGTGGGAAGAAGCGGACGATCCTGCTGAAGAACGGTGTGACGAGGATGCCGATGGCACCGGCGGCGATGATGGCGCCGAACACCGCGTTCAGCCCACCGGGCCCACTCGCGACGGCCACCATAGTGGACACGGAGGCGAACGAGATGCCCTGCACCAGAGGAAGCTTGGCGCCCACGAACGGTAACCCGAGTGTCTGCAGCAGTGTTGCCGCGCCGCTGACGAACAGGGCCGCCGACACCAGGATCGCGATGTCGGTACCGGACAGACCGGCGGCGCCGCCGACGATGAGCGGAGGCGCGATGACCCCGCCGTACATCGTCAGGATGTGCTGCAGGCCGTAGACGTACGTCTTGCCGAGACTCAGCCGCTCGTCCTCCGGGCGGGCGGGATCATGCGCTGCGCGTGTCATCGCCGTCTCCTAGCAGAATCCGGGGACGGTGTCCCACGCCCGGCCGGCGTCGGGGGCGTCGTCACGTTCGACGGTGGCCTCGATGAGCCCGTAGGGCCGGTCCGCGGCGTAGAACACCTCGCCGGGGTTGTCGAGCCCGAACGGTTCCAGGTCGACGAGGAAGTGGTGCTTGTTGGGCATCGAGAACCTGATCTCGCCGATCTCGGGATGCGCCTCCAGAACTTTCGTCCCCATCTGGAAGAGGCTCTGCTGCAACCCCAGTGAATGCACCGTCGCGAAGGTCTCGAGCATGATGGAGCGGACGTCGGTGAACGTCTTGTCGAAATCGAGCTCGGTGGTGAGGTACCGCCACCGTGCACTCACCGAGGTGGCGAGGATGCGGTCCGTCGTCTCCTGCAGGGTGGTGTACCTGTCGGTGGGGAAGCCCCAGAACTCCGAGCCCGTCGACTTGAGCACCACCAGATCGCTGAGGCCCGAGACGATCCAGGTGTCGTCGCCGTCCACGGTCACGATGGTGGTGCGCTTCTCGTCGCCGGCACGCACGAAGGAGTGATCGTGCCCCTCCGGTCCCGTCGGGATGCGGTCCCACGAGTACTGCTCTATCTCCCAGCGGCCGCCGGTAATCCAGTCGAAATCGGTGGTGAAGTGCCGCCCGAGACGTAGCGCGAACTCCTCGATGGCTCCGATGCCGTGGCGCGCGAACGCGTAGACGGTGTTCTTCTGTGTGTCGGTCGCGACGACATGACCGTTGTCGCCGTCGGTGTGCGCCGCGGACAGATCTCCCCGCAACTGCGACGTGACCGAGATGTCGGTGATGCGGTGACGCGGGGTCTCCCTGTCGATGCGCACGAGGCGGCATTCGGCCTTGCCGTACTGGTTTGCTCCGAGAACGATCGTGCTCATGTCTAGCTCCCTCGATAGGTCGTGTACGCGAACGGGCTGAGAAGGATGGGAACGTGGTAGTGCTCGTCGGCGGAACGGACGTCGACAGCGATGTCGATCCGCGGATAGAAGGTCGGACGGCCCCCGCGCGCGAAGTAGGACGCGGTGTCGAAGGTCAGCCGGTAGACGCCCGGTTCGAGGCGGGCGGGACCGAGATCGGTGATGCGCCCCTGCGCGTCCGTCACGCGCGAGGCCAGGGTCACGCCGTCGCGTTCACGCACCAGTACGACCGACACGCCCTGTGCGGGTACACCATCGGCTGCATCGAGTACGTGCGTCGTGACGTGAGCGGGCTCGGTCACAGGACACCCGGTCCCAGGAGCCGCACAGCGGCGATCTGACGCAGAGCCTCCTCGATCTCGCGGAGTTCGGTCGACTCGTCGTGACCCAGCCGCCGATCGAGCTCGGCGAGCACGTCGGCAGCACTCCGGCCCGCCGCTCTGACGAGGAACACCCGACCGAATCGCGATTCGTACTCCTCGTTGCCGGCGGCGAGCCGAGCGCCGACCCTCGCATCGGAGCTGTCCACGCCGGACTGCTCCGAGCGTGCGAACGCGGCGCCGGCGTCGTCACCGACAGGCCGGTCCCCGATGCGCGGATGGTGCCGGAGCGCACCGTCGATCTCGGCGGGCGTGAACGGGGCGGCCACCGACATCACGGCGGTGTGCAGCGAATTCTCGTCGGCGAAGGGCCTCAGCGCGAGCAGCGCCCGGCCCCACCGTGGGATGTCGAGGCAATGACGGAGGTGCTCTTCTCCGCCGTCGCCCGCGAGGGTCTTGGATTCCGTATCGCGAAACAGCAATTCCATAGATCGAAGAGTGACAGCGGTCACACGCGCTGTCAACCCTCGATCGGCAGCACCTCGCGCAGCACGCTCGAGGGGTTGACATCCCCAGTGTGACCCGTGACACTCGACGCATCCGCGGAATACTTATTCCACAATACGGATTCTGGAGGTCTATTCGATGGCTCGACTCTTCTGCAACGGCGACGCGATGCGTGGTGGCGTTCTCCACCACAACGTCGCCGCACACACCTTCCTCGGTACCGTGCGCACCACACCCGACTACCGCTTCTACTCGGTGCGCGACGAGTTCCCGGCTCTGGTTCTCGCCCCTGATGGCGGCGCCGCCATCGAGGGTGAGCTGTACGACGTCCCGATGGACGACATCCGGGCTCGGTTCCTGCCCGACGAACCACCCGAGCTCGAACTGACGGTCGTGCAGCTCGAGAACGGGGATTCCGTTCTCGCCGTGGGTCTTCGACCCGGCATAGTGCTCGACGACAGCACAGGCCTGACCGACATCACCGCCGCCGGCAGCTGGCGGCGGTACCGCGGGCTCACCGCCCCGTCGTCCGGCGACGTGTCGTGAGCGGCGGCGAGACGTGGATGTACGCGGTCAACTGCTCGATCCTGTTGACCGAGGTGCCCCTCCTCGAGCGCCCCCGACTCGCTCGTGATCTGGGCTTCGAGGCCGTCGAGTTCTGGTGGCCCTTCGCCTCTCCCGTGCCCGCCGACCGCGAGGTGGAGGCCTTCGTCACCGCCATCGAGGATGCCGGGGTTCGACTGACCGGGCTGAACTTCGCCGCGGGTGACATGCCGGCCGGTGATCGGGGCATCCTGTCCGACCCCGCACAGATCGCGGCGTTCCGCGACAACATCGACGTCACGGTCGGAATCGGTGAGCGAGTCGGTACGCGAGCGTTCAACGCGCTCTACGGCAATCGGCTCGAGGGGGTCGATCCCGTCGAACAGGACCGCGTCGCCACCGACAACCTGGTCGCCGCCGGCGCCGCCGTCGCCCGACTCGGCGGAGTCGTCCTGATCGAGCCGGTGAGCGGAGCTCCCGCCTACCCGCTGACGACGGCCGCGGATGCGATCGCCGTGATCGACCGGGTCGCCGCCCGCGGCGTCGACTCGCTCCGACTGCTCGCCGACCTCTACCACCTCGACGTCAACGGTGACGACGTCGCCGCGGTCATCGACACTCGGGCCGCACTGATCGGACACGTCCAGATCGCCGACTCCCCCGGTCGCGGCGCACCCGGCAGCGGGGCCCTCGACCTCGACGCGCACCTCGCGCGTCTCGCCGAGAACGGCTACCGCGGTGTCATCGGACTCGAATACAAGGCCGCTCGGGACACCGCCTTCGACTGGCTCACCCACTCGCACTCCACGTAAGGATCCGCCATGAGCACCATCGCATTCATCGGACTCGGCATCATGGGCAGCCCCATGGCCGTCCACCTCGCACATGCCGGCCATCAGGTGGTCGGATACAACCTCACACCCGACCGCACCGCACCACTGGTCGAGGCCGGCGGCACCGCGGCGGAGTCCATCGCCAAGGCGGTGACCGGCGCGGACGTTATCGCGGTCATGGTGCCCGACTCCCCCGACGTCCAGGACGTCCTCACCGGCGAGGGCGGGGTTTTCGACAACGCACCTGCAGACGCCCTGATCATCGACTTCTCCAGCATCCGACCGGATGTCACCAGCGCGCTGGCGCAGGAGGCCCGGTCACGAGGGTTCCGCATCATCGACGCGCCGGTGTCCGGTGGTCAGGCCGGCGCCGAGAACCGGGCGCTGTCGATCATGGTGGGCGGCAGCGCCGAGGACGTCGAATCGGCCAGGCCCATTCTCGACGTGGTCGGCTCGACCGTCGTCCACGTCGGACCCAACGGCTCCGGGCAGACCGTCAAGGCCGCCAACCAACTGATCGTGGCCGGCAACATCCAGGTGCTCGCAGAGGCGATCGTCTTCCTCGAGGCCTACGGCGTCGACATGCGCGCCGCCGTCGAGGTTCTCGGCGGCGGGCTCGCCGGATCGGCAGTCCTGAAGCAGAAGGCACAGAAGATGCTCGACCGATCGTTCGAGCCGGGGTTCCGGATCGACCTGCACCACAAGGACCTCGGCATCGTCGGCTCCGCGGCACGCGAAGCGGGTGTCGTCACACCGATGGGTGCCCTGCTCGCCCAGCTGATGGCGTCGGCACGTGCGAACGGTGACGGCGGCCTCGACCACTCAGCCCTGTTCCGCGGCGTCGAGCAGCTGTCCGGGAAGGCGAGCCGATGACCCGCATGCGCGCAGCCGACGCCGCGGTGAAGATTCTCGAACTCGAAGGCGCGACCACCGCATTCGGTCTCCCCGGCGCTGCGATCAACCCCTTCTACTCGGCCATGCGGGCACACGGCGGCATCCGGCACGTCCTGGCCCGCCACGTCGAGGGCGCGTCACACATGGCGGAGGGATTCACCCGAGCGAAGGCCGGCAACATCGGCATCTGTATCGGCACCTCCGGGCCGGCCGGCACCGACATGATCACCGGTCTCTACTCCGCGATGGCGGATTCCGTTCCCGTACTGGCCATCACGGGCCAGGCACCGGTGGCCCGACTGCACAAGGAAGATTTCCAGGCCGTCGACATCGCGTCGATCGCCGCGCCCGTGACCAAGATGGCCATGACGGTGCTCGAACCCGCACAGGTGCCCGGCGCCTTCGCGCAGGCGTTCCACCTGATGCGGTCCGGGCGCCCGGGGCCCGTCCTGATCGACCTGCCCATCGACGTGCAGATGGCCGAGATCGAGTTCGACCCCGACACGTATCAGTCACTGCCGGTGCACAAGCCGCGTGCTTCGCGGGCACAGGCCGAGAAGGCGATCGACATGCTGCTCGCCGCCGAGCGACCGTTGATCGTCGCCGGCGGCGGAATCGTCAACGCCGACGCATCGGACCTGCTGGTCGAGTTGGCCGAGATTCTGAACGTTCCCGTCATCCCGACCCTGATGGGCTGGGGCACCATCCCCGACGATCATCCGCTCGCCGCGGGGATGGTCGGGCTGCAGACCTCACACCGCTACGGAAACGCGACACTGCTCGCCTCGGACTTCGTCATCGGCATCGGGAACCGGTGGGCCAACCGACACACTGGCGGCCTGGACACCTACCGCGGGACGCGGACGTTCGTGCACGTCGACATCGAACCAACTCAGATCGGACGGGTGTTCGCCCCCGACTACGGCATCATCTCGGACGCGGCGGCAGCCCTGGAACAGTTCGTCGCCGTCGCACGGGACCGACGCGCGGCCGGTTCGCTCCGCGACCTCACGGGTTGGGTGGACGAGTGTGCAGCGCGCAAGCGAACCATGCAGCGCCGCACTCACTTCGACGACGTGCCGATCAAGCCGCAACGCGTGTACGAGGAGATGAACCGGGTGTTCGGCCGGGACACGCGCTATGTCACCACGATCGGGTTGTCGCAGATCGCCGGCGGGCAGTTCCTGCACGTGTACGAGCCGCGCAACTGGATCAACTGCGGCCAGGCCGGGCCGCTGGGATGGACGATCCCCGCCGCACTCGGTGTGGTCGCGGCGGATCCGGGCGCGCCCGTCGTGGGTCTCTCCGGCGACTACGACTTCCAGTTCATGATCGAGGAGTTGGCCGTCGGCGCGCAGTTCAACCTGCCCTACGTGCACGTGCTGGTGAACAATTCGTACCTCGGTCTGATCCGGCAGGCCCAGCGCGCGTTCGACATGGACTTCTGTGTGCAGCTCGGGTTCGACAACATCAACCACCGCGATCCTGTCGACGGTGAACCGGGCATCCCCAAGGGCTACGGCGTCGATCACGTGGCCGTCGCGGAGGGTCTGGGCTGCAAGGCGTTGCGCGTCACCGATCCGGATGCGATCGCGGACGCACTCGCCTCGGCCCGCACCCTGGCGGCCGAGCACAAGGTTCCCGTCGTCGTCGAGATCGTGCTCGAGCGCGTCACCAACATCGCGATGGGCACCGAGCTCGACAACGTCGGCGAGTTCGAGGATCTCGCGCGATCATCGGCCGATGCACCCACGGCACTGCTGATGTTGGACTGAGGATGCCGCGCGTTCTCCTCTCGCCCGACAAGTTCAAGGGATCGGCGACCGCGATCGAGGTCGCCGATGCCCTGGCCGAGGGAATCGCGACCACCGCACCGTCGTGGGACGTCGTGCGACTCCCGGTGGCGGACGGCGGCGACGGCACGGTCGACGCCGCCGTTGCCGCCGGGTGGGACCGCGTGCTCGTGTCCACGACCGGTCCGACGGGTGTCCCGGTCGCGTCCTCGTACGCGCGGCGGGGATCCACCGCCGTCGTCGAACTCGCGTCGACGGTGGGACTGTCGCAGCTGCCCGGCGGCGCCCCGAACGCGCTGGGGGCCGGCACGTTCGGACTCGGGACGGTCATCCGACACGCTCTCGGCGACGGAGCCCAGACCGTCGTGATCGGACTGGGCGGCAGCGCCTCCACCGACGGCGGCGCCGGCATGCTCCGCGGACTGGGTGTGCGCATCCTCGACGCCCGCGGCCGCGAGATCACCGGCGGCGGCGCCTCCTTACGCGAGGCGGCCACCCTGGACCTCGACGCGATGACGACCGCGGTGACCGGCGTCTCCTTCCAGCTCGCGTGCGACGTCGACAATCCACTGCTCGGCCCGTCGGGCGCCACCGCCGTGTACGCACCGCAGAAGGGTGCCGATCCGGACGAGCTGCGCGTCCTCGAGCAGGCGATGACGCGATGGGCGGAGGTCGCGGGCGCTGCCCACGCCGATCGGCCCGGCGCGGGCGCAGCCGGCGGAACTGCGTTCGGCGCGATGGCAGTGCTGGGGGCGACGGTACGGTCCGGGATCGACACCGTACTCGAGCTCCTCGAGTTCCGCCGCCGTCTGGTGTCGGCGGACCTCGTGGTCACCGGTGAGGGATCGCTGGACGAGCAGAGCCTGCACGGCAAGGCGCCCGTCGGAGTAGCCCTCGCCGCGCGCAACGCCGGCGTCCCGGTGATCGCTGTCGCCGGCCGAACAGTGCTCTCCGCCGGACAACTCCGCGAGCACGGCATCTACCGGTCCTACTCGCTCGCCGACCTCGAACCCGACCTCGGCACTTCGATCCGACACGCCACGACGCTGCTCCGCCGAGTCGGCGCGACGATTGCCACCTCTCTCGTTCCCGAAGGAGTCTCATGACCACCGCTACGTTCACCGCCCATGTCGACCTCGCCTCCCGCGCCCTGGGAGGAAGCGTCAGCGCGGCGAACGACGAACTGTTCGCCCAGCGGGAGAACCTGATCCGGCCCGAACCCCCGGTGTTCGACCCCCACGACTTCGGGCACAAGGGCAAGGTCTACGACGGGTGGGAGACGCGCCGCCGCCGCGACGACGGACACGACTGGGCGATCGTCCGACTCGGTGCCGCCGGCATCGTGCACGGCGTCGTCGTCGACACGGCGCACTTCCTCGGCAACTACCCGCCGTTCGTGTCCGTCGACGGGGCCTGCGTCGAGGGCCACCCGTCGACCGAGGAACTGGAGAAGGCCGACTGGCACACCGTCGTCGAGAGGTCGCCGGCACTCGGCGGCACCGCGAACGCCTACGCCGTCGACGATCACCACCGGTGGACACATGTGCGCCTCAACATCTTTCCCGACGGTGGTGTGGCCCGGCTCCGGGTGCACGGCGAGGTGGTCCCCGACCCGAGGTTCCTGACGGGGACGGTCGATCTGCTCGCCGCGGAGAACGGCGCCGTCCTGACGGAGTGCTCCGACGCGTTCTACTCCTCGCCCGCCAACATCATCATGCCGGGCCGCGCCCGCAACATGGGCGAGGGCTGGGAGAACGCGCGACGACGACACGGCGGCAACGACTTCGCGGTGTTCGCACTGGCGGCCGCGGGTGTTCCGCGGTACCTCGAAGTGGACACGAGCTACTACGTCGGAAACGCGCCCGGGTGGGTCCGCGTCACCACCGTGGACGCGCGCACCGCCGATAGCCGCGACGAGCGCACGTGGCACGAACTGCTGCCGCGAACGGCCGTCGCTCCGGACACGCGGCATCGGTTCGCCCTGGATGCCTCGCCTGCCGCGACGCACCTGCGTCTGGACGTCTACCCGGACGGCGGACTGTCACGGCTGCGAATGTTCGGTGAGCTCGACGACGACTCGGCCACCGCGGCACGCGAACGCTGGTCGTCCTCCCGCCCCACCGAGTAGTCCCGACTCGTGTGCAGTGATCCGCGGTGGGCGCGGATCACTGCACACGATCGACGAACGCGCGGATCTCTGCGATCACGTCACCGGGACGCTCGGTCAGGTCGCGCCAGGTGTAGCGCAGCACCGTCCACGACGCGCTCAGCGCGTTCTGCCGGACACGGTCACGGTGGAAGGCCGCGCTGTCGGAGTGGAACGCCCACCCGTCGATCTCGATGGCCAAGCGCTGCACCGGGAACGCGATGTCGAGCACGTACCCGCCGAACGGATGATTCACCACCCACCCGCGGAGCCCGGATGCGGTGAGGAGGCGAACAACGAGCCGCTCCGCCTCCGATCGAGCGCCGGACTCGGCCGACCACAGCAAGCGCTCCGCTTCCCGGCTGCCGTGGCGCCCGCGATTGCGGTCCTGCGCTCGTCGGAGGCCGAGAAGCGTGGCGTGCCGTTGCAGTTGGCGGTCCATCACCTCCTGGCCGAGAACGACCGATGCCTCGAGCACCGTCAGCGCGAGACCGGAGACACGGACACGGCGGACCTCGACGATGTCTGCCGTATCGAGAGTGCGGCGGCGCAACCGAACCCCCGGTGCGGGGCGACCCGACGCGGTGAGCGGAACGGTGACCTCGACCAGCGGGGGGAGATGCGTCGTCAGGCCCAACCAGAACGCGGCGCTCGTGCCGGTGAGCACTCCGCTCGTGGTCGACCACACTGCGCACCGCACCCGCGCAGCGTCGGTGAATGGTCGGTCCAGGGCGACGTACACGCCGGGACTCACCCGTCGCCACCGCCCCGAGCGGACCCGTCGTTCCAGGGCGTCCGAGCTGAGGCCGGCACCTCGGGCATGCGCGGACGTGACCACGCCGTCCTGCGCCGCGAGCAGTCTGTCGATCACGAATGGTTCGACGCGGTCAGCGGCATCGTCGTTCCCGATCCACCTGTGTGCAGTGATCCGCGCTCACCGCGGATCACTGCACACAACTCTCCTACGCCTGACGACGGTCGGGAACGGTCGCGTGGTGGATCGGGCCGTCCCCGAGTGTCAGGGGCATACCGCTTCCGCCGCGCCGCGCTGCCACGAACTCCGCCGCGATGGCCACCGCGGTCTCCTCAGGCGTGGTCGCACCCAAATCGAGGCCGACGGGCGAGCGCAGTCGAGACAGCTCGGTCTCGGTCATCCCCACCTCGCGCAGCCGTGCCAGCCGGTCACGATGGGTTCGTCTGGACCCCATCGCCCCGACGAACGCGACCGGCAGCCGCAGCGCGACCTCGAGCAACGGCACGTCGAACTTCGCGTCGTGCGTGAGGACGCACACCACCGTGCGCGCGTCGACGTCGGTGCGCGCGAGATAGGAGTGCGGCCATTCGGCGATCACCTCGTCGGCGTCCGGGAACCGCGCCCGTGTGGCGAACACCGGGCGGGCGTCGCACACCGTCACGCGGTAGCCGAGGAAGCTGCCGAGGCGGGCGAGGGCGCCGGCATGGTCGATCGCCCCGAACACGAGCAGCCGCGGCGGTGGGGCGTACGACACGACGAACATCTCCACACCCGGTCGGCAACGGACGGAACGAATCCCGGTGCTGCCGGCGTCCAGCATCGCGCGAGCCTCGTCGACAGCGATCCGGTCGATGTCGGCGAAGCCAGTCGACCCGAGGTGCCGGTCGGGCCGCACGGTCAGGACCGTGCCGACGGGGTCGAGGAGCTGAACGATGGCGACGGCGCCGTCGAACGACCGCAGGACCGCGGGCCCGGGTGCCGGCGAGACGAACACCTCGATCTCTCCCCCACACGTGAGCCCGACGGCGAACGCGTCGTCGTCGCTGTAGCCGAAATTCCGGCGGACCGCGACGCCGGTCTCCAGGACCTCCTCGCAGAGCGCGTAGACGGCGCCTTCGACGCACCCGCCCGACACGCTCCCCACCACCTGTCCGTCGGAGGCGACGGCCATCGCGGCACCGGGTGACCGGGGTGCGCTGCCCGAGACGGCGACGACGGTCGCGACGGCGTACGCCAGTCCGACGTCGTGCCAGGCGATCAGCCGGTCCGCGATGTCCCGCATCAGGAGATGCCCAGCGCTTCCTCGATGGGGTGCAGTGCGAAGTACACGACGAACACCGCGCTCATGACGTACAGCAGCCAATGGGTCTGCCGCAGCTTGCCCTTGGCGAGGCGGATGATCGTGTAGGACAGGACGCCTGCCGCGACACCGACGGTGATCGAGTACGTGAAGGGCATGAGCACGATGGTCAGGAAGGCAGGGATCGCGATCTCGGTGTCCTCCCAGTCGATCTTGCGGACATGGGTCATCATCAACGCGCCGACGAGGACCAGCGCGGGAGCGGCCGCGCCGACCGGGACGACGCCGGCGAGTGGCGTGAAGAAGATGAGGCTGGTGAGCAGTCCACCGGTGACCACGCTGGCCAGTCCCGTGCGAGCACCCTCCGCGACTCCGGCGGCCGATTCGACCACCGCGGTGTTCGCGGAACCGTTGATCGCACCGCCGAGGATGGCACCGATGCCGTCGACGGTGAGGATGCGGCTCAGTCCGGGCAGCCGGCCCTGCTTGTCGACGAGCCCGGCCTCTTCCCCTACTCCGAGAATGGTTCCCATGGCGTCGAAGAAGCCCGAGAGCACCAGCGTGAACAGCACGACCGACGCGGTGACGACGCCGGCGCGGGCGAAGCCGCCGAACACGTCCACTTCGAACAGCAGATCGAATCGCGGTGTGGCCACGATGGAATCGGGTACCGAGGGCACCACGGGACCCCATGCGCGCGGATCGATGTCGACCACGGTGTTCAGCACGATGGCGAGGTTGGTGGCGACGAAGATGCCGATGAGCATCGCACCGGGAACGCGCCGGACGAACAGCACCATCATGACGACGAGCCCGACGCAGAACACGAGGACCGGCCAGCCTGCCAACTTCCCGAAAATGCCGAGCGTGACTGCGGTGGAGGCGTTGTCGCCGTATCCGACGAACCCGGCGTCGACGAGACCGATGAGAGCGATGAACGCTCCGATGCCCACCCCGATGGCCTGTTTGAGCACACGCGGGATCGCGTCCATGATGAGTTGGCGGACACCGGTCAGCGCGAGGACGACGATGATGACACCCTCGAGGACGACGAGACCCATCGCCTGGGGCCAGGTCATGAACGGTGCGGCCTGGAACACCACGATCGGCGTCACTCCCAGCCCTGCCGCCATGGCGAGCGGCGCGTTGCCCACCACGCCCATCAGCACGGTCGTCAGCCCCGCCGACAGCGCGACCATGGTGCTCAACTGTGCCGGGTCGAGGGTCGCACCGGTGACGTCCTGCGCGTCCCCGATGATGAGCGGGATCAGCACGATCAGGTAGGCCATCGCGACGAACGTCGTGATGCCGCCACGGATCTCACGGGTGATCGTGGAGCCGCGCATCGTGATGGAGAAGAAGGTGTCGAGTCGGGAGCGGCGCCCGCCGCTGCCCACCGTCGTCGCGGGATCGAGTTTCGTCATGAGGTCAGGGCCTTCCCGGGTCCGTGATGTGTTCGGGTCGTATCGGTACTCGCGTGAGCGCGAGACCGGTGGCGTCGCGAACGGCAGCGACGACTGCGGGGGTGGAGGACAGGGTCGGAGGCTCACCGGCCCCGCGAAGGCCGTACGGCGCCAACGGATCCGGGTTCTCCAGGATGTCGAGTTTCATCGGCGGCATGTCGAGGATGGTGGGGATGAGGTAGTCGGTGAACGACGGGTTCTTCACCAGCCCGTCCACGACGACGATCTCCTCCATCAGCGCCAGGCCCAGTCCCTGGGCCGATCCGCCGTGGATCTGCCCCTCGAGCGACAGCCGGTTGAGGATCTTCCCGACGTCCTGGACGGCGGCCATCTCGACGACCTTCACCAGACCCAGTTCGACGTCGACGTCGACCACCGCCCGGTGCACGCACAGCGCGAGCTGGGTGTGGCTGGCGCCCTGCCCGGTCACCGGATGCATGCCGGTGGTGGGGCGATGGTGAAATTCGCGAGTCTGCTCGACCACGCGGTCACCGAGGACGTCCTCGATAGTGGCCACGACTCCGTCGACCGAGGAGACCACCTTGCCACCCTCCAGAGTCAGGTCCGTCGCGGCGCGACCGAGATGCAGTCCGGCGAGGACGAACACGGCTTCCCGGACCGCCTCGCACGCGGCCTTGACCGCACCGCCGGTCATGTAGGACTGGCGGGACGCGGACGACGACCCGGAGTTCCCGACGGTGGTGTCGGCCGGGTGGATGGTCACGCGCGACACCCCCAGCTCGGTCCGGGCGATCTGCGCCTCGAGCGTCACCAGGCCCTGGCCCACCTCGGCGGCGGCCGTGTGCACGAGGGCGGTGACCTCGCCGCCGATGACCTCGAGTCGGACCCGCGCCGTCGAGTAGTCGTCGTAGTTCTCGGAGAAGCAGATGTTCTTGAGTCCCACTCCGTAGCCGACCCCCCGCACGACGCCCTCACCGTGCGTGGTCTGCGACGCGCCTCCGGGCAGGTTGCGGATGTCGGAGGTGTCCAGCGGCGCGGGCATGGGCATCGCCTCGGCCCGAAGGAGCATCTCGGCGAGGGGCGCGGGAGCCTCGATCACCTGCCCGGTGGCGAGGAGCGACCCCTGAGCGACGGCGTTGACGCGGCGTACCTCGACCGGGCTCAGACCGCACGCCTCGGCGAGCTGGTCCATCATCGACTCGTAGGCGAAACATGCTTGCACGGCGCCGAACCCGCGCATCGCACCGCACGGCGGGTTGTTCGTGTAGACGCCGTACGCGTCGATCTCGATGTTCGGGATCACGTACGGTCCCACGCCCAGCGACGCAGCGTTGCCGACGACGTTCAGCGTGGCCGACGTGTACGCGCCGCCGTCCAGAATGATCTCGACGTCCGCGAACAGCAGCCGGCCGTCGCTCGTGGCGCCGTACTCGTAGTGCATCTGCGCCGGGTGCCGGTGCACGTGGCCGAAGAACGACTCGTACCGGTTGTAGACCATCCGCACCGGCTTGCCCGTGTACATCGCGAGCATGGCCGCGTGGATCTGCATGGAGAGGTCCTCGCGCCCGCCGAACGCTCCCCCGACGCCGGAGAGCGTCATCCTGATCTTCTCCTTGGGCAGTCCGAGGCACGGTCCGATCTGTTCGAGGTCGTTGTGCATCCACTGCGTCGCGACGTACAGGTCCACCCCGCCGTCGTCGCCGGGAACCGCGAGACCCGATTCGGGTCCGAGGAAGGCCTGGTCCTGGATGCCGACCGAGAAGTCGCTGCTGACGATGACGTCGGCCCGCGCACGCGCAGCGGCCACGTCGCCGACGCGCACCGGTTGGTGTCGTGCGATTCCGCCGCGCTCCTGCACCTTCGGGTAGGTCGGATCCAGTGCGGCACGGCGGGCGTCGCACAGTGGCTCGAGTACCTCGTAGACCACCTCGATCCGTTCCATCGCCCGGCGCGCGGTCTCGGGGTGATCCGCCGCGACGAGGACGATCGGCTCGCCTTCGTGACGCACCTCGCCGAACGCGAGAACGGGCTGGTCCCATGTGCCGTCGAGGCCGAAACACGGGCGTCCCGGCACGTCCTCATGGGTGAGCACGGCCTCCACGCCAGGGAGGGCGAGCGCCGCCGAGATGTCCACGGACACGATGCGCGCGCGGGGATGCGGACTCCGCAGGGTGGCGCCGTGCAGCATGCCGTCGATGAACAGATCGGACGAGTACGCGAACTCCCCCTTGACCTTCAGGGTCCCGTCGGGTCGTAGCGGACTCTCTCCGACCCGTCCATGGCCCGGTGCGTCGACGGCGGTGGGGAAGGCGCCGGGGCGCGTCCGCGCGGGGGCGCTCACAGGACGTCCTGCGCGAGTGCCATGAGACGACGATGAGCGCTCGCTCCGGCGGCCGCCGCCTCGTCCTGCGGCACGCTGACCAGCGTGTCGTCCTCCACGATCGTGCGGCCGCCGACCATGAGGTGGCCCAGGGGCGGCGTCTGACCGTACGCGAGCGCGACGACGGGATCGTCGATCGCGGCGTAGAAGCCGTCGGTACGCCAGATCGCGAGATCGGCGAGCTTGCCCACCTCGAGTGACCCGATCTCGTCCTGTCGGCCGAGGACCGTGGCGCCACCGAGTGTCGCGGCTTCGAGAGCCTGGCGGGCGCTCAGCGCGGTCGGCCCATAGCGTGCGCGCTGCATGTACACGGCCTGACGGATCTCGCCGGCGAGCGAGACCATCTCGGCGGACGCCGATCCGTCCACGCCGAGACCGACCGGCGCGCCGGCGCGCAGCAGATCGGCGACACGGGCGATTCCCGCGCCGAGTCGGGCGTTCGAACTGGGGCAGTGCGCGACGCCGGTACCCGTTGCCGCGAGCGAGGTGATGTCGGAGTCGTGCAGATGGACGGCATGGGCGAACCACACGTCGTCACCGAGCCACCCCACCTGCTCCATGTACTGCACGGGCGTGCAGCCCATCTGGGCGAGGCAGTGCTCCTCCTCGTCCACCGTCTCGGACAGATGTGTGTGCAGCCGAACACCCTTCGCTCGGGCGAGGCTTGCCGATTCCACGAGCAGGTCCTTGCTGATCGAGAACGGGGAGCACGGCGCCACGGCAATGCGCAGCATCGACCCGAACGACGCGTCGTGGTGCGTGTCGATCGCGTCCGCAGTGGCGGTCAGGATGTCGTCGAGCTTCTCCACGACCTCGTCGGGCGGGAGCCCGCCGTCCGACACGCCCCGGTCCATCGACCCGCGGCAGGGGTGGAAACGCACTCCGATCCGCGCCGCCGCGTCGATCTCGGCGGCGAACAGATCGCCGCGTCCCTTCGGAAAGATGTAGTGGTGATCGGTGCTGGTGGTGCACCCGGACTTCGCGAGCCAACCGAGCCCGGCCAGTGCGGCCCCGCCGACCACCTCGGCGTCCATCTTCGCCCAGGGCCGGTAGAGGGTCACGAGCCATTCGAAGAGGGTGCTGTCCTTCGCCAATCCCTGTGACGCCCACTGGTACAGGTGATGATGCGCGTTGACCAGGCCGGGCGTGACCAGTCCCCCACGCGCGTCGATGATCTCGGCGCCGGGAACGATCGGCGCGGGGCCCGCTCCGATCGCGGTCACGAGCGGCCCGTCGACGACGATGTACCCGTGCGGGATCTCGGCACCGACCACGGGTGCGATGTAGGCGTTGGTGACGATGCGAATACTCATCGGGAGTCGGCCCTTCGTGCGGCGGCGAGTCGGACGGCGTCGAGAATTTTCTCGTAACCGGTACAGCGGCAGAGGTTTCCGGCAAGAGCCTCGCGGATCTCCGCATCGGACGGGTCGGGTACGCGCTCGACGAGGTCGTGAGCCTGGACCACCAGCCCGGGTGTACAGAAACCGCACTGGACGGCACCGCACTCCACGAACGCCTTCTGGATCGGCCCCAGCGCCTCACCGTCGGAGAGTCCCTCCACGGTGCGCACGCGTCGGCCTTCGACCTGACCGGCCGCCACCAGGCACGAGCACACCGGTACGTCGTCGAGATAGACGGTGCAGGAACCGCACTCCCCCTGCTCGCACGCGTTCTTCGATCCGGGCAGGCCCATGCGCTCGCGCAACACGTAGAGAAGACTCTCGCCCTCCCACACGTCGTCTGCGCTCTGGTCGGTGCCGTTCACGGTGCAGTTCACTCTCATGCTCACGCTGCCTCTCCGTTGTTCCTGTGGTCGCGCCACGACCAGGCGAGAGTGCGTCTCGCCATGACCGCCAGCGCATGTCGCCGATAGTCGGCGGTACCGCGTACGTCGTCGATCGGGCTCGCCGCCTCGCGGACCAGGTCGCCGAACCGACGGGCGACGGCGTCATCGAGTGGGCCGTCCCAGTCGAGCTCGGCAGCGAGGAACTCCTCTGCGGCGGTGGCGCGCCGAGGAGTCGGGGCGGCCGAACCGATACCCGTCCCGACACGTCGCTCGGCCGGGAACAGTGCGAGGGAGAACGAACACACCGCGATCACCATGGCGTTGCGCGTGCCGACCTTCGAGAAGTACTGCGGTCCAGTGGCCGACGGCACGTGGAACGCGCGGATCAACTCGTCCGGTTCGAGGCAGTGACGCTTGACGCCGACGTAGAACTCCTCCGCCGGGACCATCCGGGTGCCCCGAGCGGCCGACTCGGCCTCGACGATCGCGCCGCAGGCGAGCAACGGCGCGTGCAGATCGCCGGCGGGCGATGCGCCCCCGAGATTGCCGCCGACCGTGCCCCTGTTGCGGATCTGGGGCGATCCGACCGTACGCGCGGCCTGCGCGATCCCCGGCAGCCGATCGCCCAGTTCGGCGATGATCCGCACGTACGGCATGCCGGCACCGACGCGGAGCGACCCGTCTGGATTTTCCTCCCAGGTGGTCAGCTCCGTGATCGGGTTCAGGTCGAGCAGCGCCGTCGGTCTGTGCAGGTCGAAGTTCATCTCGACCATGACGTCGGTGCCCCCCTGCACGGGGACGACGTCGGGTCGATCGGCTGCGGCGGCGAGTGCGTCCGCCCAGGTCTGTGGCCGAAGAAAGTCCATGAGGGAAGTACACCCGCCCGCCGACGGTCGGACGAGACGCAGGAACGACAGAGTATGACCCGCATCACACGCAAATCACTGTAGGTTCCTCCGAATGAAGGTGCACGACCTGCTCGACATGCCCCATCTCGGACTCGACCCCCTCGTGTCCGACGACGGCCGAGACGCGGTCATTCGATGGGTCGTGACGACCGACATGCTCGATCCCGGTCGCTACCTCGAGGGCGGAGAACTGGTCCTCACCGGACTGATGTGGCACACGAGACCCGAGGACTCGGATGTCTTCGTCCGTGCGATCACCGGCGCCGGAGTCGCCGCACTGGCGGCCTCGTACGACGGGGTGGTGCCCGCCGATCTGATCGAGTCGTGCCGCCGTCACGGGCTGCCCCTGTTCCGCGTGTCCGCCGCCGTGGCCTTCGCGACGATCACAGAGAGCGTGGTGCGCTCGCTCTCGCGCGAGCGCGCCACCGATCTCCGGTCGGTCCTCGACCGGCACCGCCGCCTGGTCTCGGGCGCCGGCGCCGGGGACGGCATCGGGCCGCTTCTCGACCTGGTGTCCGAGGACCTCGGACTGGAGTGCTGGGTGCTCACCCCCGGCGGACGCGTCGTGGCCTCGTCCCATCCGCTTCCCGACGAGATCCGTCCCGACGATCTGGCGCACGACTTCCTCACGGCGCGAACACTTCCCGCGGTGTCGCACGGCCTGTCCCTGCTCGCCGTCGACGGCGACCGCACGTCGCGCGTCGCCGACGCGATGGTGGCCTTCCGCAGCGACTGGCGCAGTTGGACACCCGAACGGCTCGCACTCGCCGAGGACGTGGCGTCGATCGTCGCGCTCGAACGTGAGCGCACCGACGACCGTCTCGGGTCGTCGGGACGCTCGGCGCACCAGCTGATCCGCGTGGTCACCGCGGGCGGATCGGTGGCGGACACCCTCGTCCAGATGACAGTGGTCGGCCTCGACACCGACGCTCGGTACGCGGTGGTCGCCGCGGCCGTCGCGAGCGGCCCCCTTCGCCCCGGCGAACTGCGGGTGGTCCTGCGCGAGTTGCTCCCGAGCGGCGGCGCGATCGGCGTGACGGACGGTGAGGTGGTCGCCATCGTTCCCACCGACGACGATCTGATGCCCCGAGTGCGGTCGGGGGTGGACCGTCTCGGTCCCGGACTCGCCGGCAGCGACGTCTCGCTCGGCGTCAGCGGCGTGGTGACGGCGAGCGAACTCCGCGGCGCCGTCGAGGAGGCCCGGTACGCCCGCCGGCTCGCGGCCGGCCGCAGCGACGGGGTCCGCATCGTGGGGCACGACGAACTGGCGGATCTGGTGCTTCTCCTGGCGAGCGTGCCGGACGAGATGAGACGACTGTTCCGCTCGCGTCTGCTGGATCCGGTCGTGGAGTACGACGACCGCCATCAGAGCGACCTCGTTCCTACTCTGCGAGCCTTCCTCGACTGCAACGGATCGTGGACGGCGTGCTCGACCCGGCTGCACCTGCACGTCAACTCGGTGCGCTACCGCATCCAGCGCATCGAGGAACTCACCGGTCGCGATCTCTCCGGACTCGAGGACCGCGTGAACTTCTATCTGGCCCTGCGGATGTCCTGAGGGACGGGATCAGATCATGTCCTTGCGCGCCAGCCACCGCATGATCGGCCAGCCGAGGAACACCGGGATCCAGCACGTGAGCACGCGATAGAGCAGAACGGACGGCACCGCGATGGTGGCGGGCAGTCCGAACGCCGCCAGACCGCCGATGAGGGCGGCTTCCACGGCGCCGATTCCACCCGGCGTCGGGGCTGCGGAGGCGAGCGTCCCGCCGATCATCGTGACGATGGTGACCGTGATGAAGGTGGTGCCCCCGCCGAACGCCTCGATGCTCACCCACAGCGCGAAGGCGGCGCCGAGAGTGGTTGCAGCGCAGCCCAGCACGATGACGGTGAAACGTGCCGGACGGCGCACGAGCTCCGAGAGGTCGGAATAGACCTCCGCGAGCTGGGGCCGCACCGCGGTGCGCAGGAAGCGCCGCAGGGTGGGCACGAAGAGAAAGGCGCCGAGGGCGCCGAACGCGACACCGGCGATGAGGTACAGGATCGTGGCGCTCGGGACGAAGCGGGACAGATCGGCGGACTGGCCCGCCGCGACGCTGAACACCACGAGCAGCGTCACGTGCGAGATGACCTGCACCAGTTGTTGCAGGGCCACCGCGGCGGTCGAGCGCGTGAGCGTCAACCCGCCCTTCTGCAGGAAGCGGACGCTCAGTGCCAATCCGCCGACGCCCGCCGGAGTCGTCGTCGCCGCGAAAGTGTTGGCCACCTGCATGATCGTCGTGTTCAGGAAGCCCACGGCGCCCGAGGCGCACGCCCACAGCGCCGCGGCCGCTCCGAAATAGGTCGCGGCGGAGATCACGAGACCGAGCAGTGCCCACCACCAGTCGATCGAGGCGAGCTCGGAGGCGAACGTCGGGACCTGACTGATGAACGGATAGGCGACGTAGACCAGGGCGATGAGCAGGACCAATTGCACGATCTGGTTGCGCGAGAACCGCGTCACCTGCTCGGTGGCGATCGCCGAGGTTCCGGTCCTGGCCAGCACCGTGTCTCGCGTCGCCGTGAGCACCCCCTTGGCGTCGCGCACCGCCCGGCGCACGCGGGTCGGGATGGCGGACGGTGTCAGCCGGCGTGAGGCGGTGAGAACGTCCGCGGGGCCGAGTCTCTCGATCGCCGCGTCGACGGCGACGTCGGGCCCGTACAGCGATGCGGTGGTCAGCATCAGCTGCGCGGCGTCCGAGTGCAACTGGGCCTGCGACGCGCCGAGCTCCGCGGTGTCGAAGCCACCGAGCAACGCGGAGCCGTCCTCGTCGATCCGGATGTCGTCGACCCGGAGGTCCCCGTGCGAGATCTGCCGGGAGCGCAGCACCCCCAGAGTCCGCCACAGGGCGTGCGCATCCTCCGGTCGCTCGGGGTCCACGCGCCGGCCGCGGGGAACGCTGTGGGCGTACAGGACCCAGCCACGCTCGAGTGCCGACACCGCCGTCGGGACGCAGGCCGCCACGCCCAGGTCGTTCAGCGCGATGCCCATCAACGCGCGATGCTCCACCGCGCGACGCTGCGACGCGTGCAGGGGCGGACTCTCCGACGACCGCAGAGTCACCAGTCGGCGCAGCAGACGCAGGGCGCCGCGGCTGCGCTGATTGGGACCGAACAACTCGACGACGACGTCGTGGCCCACCGGCCCGATCCGCCCCGAGAGCACCAGGGGACCCGAACCTGCCGGGCGTAGGACGACGAAGCCGGCGATGTCGACACCCCGGCGCTTCAGGGCACGGACGGCCTCGGCGAGCGGCACCTCGAGTCCCGGGGTGCCCACCACCCAGATCACGAGCGATCCGGCGAGCCACCCCACGGCGAGACCGAGCAGCGAGCGCGCAGGGACGACGGTGCTGATGAGCAGATGGATCGGGACGAAGGCGAGGAGCAGTACCCACCACGTCCGCTTCCAGCGGATCGGCAGTGCCGGGCCGGAGACGGTGATCACGGCCGCGACGATGGCGATCCAACGCGGATCGTCGAGGATCTGCGAGAGCAGAGTGTCGAGACGGGTCGATTCGTCGACGTGCCACTTCGGCGCGGAGATGCCGCTGCCACTGACCGACAGCGCCAGGGCTGCCACCACGGCCGCGGCGGCGTAGCCCGCGAGCAGTCGCCAGCGGCGTGCCGCCACCAGTCCGGCGAGCACGGTGAACGGCAGTGCCAGGATGGCGACGCCGTACACGAGATACACGGCGTCGGACTGGCTCGGGGTGAGCACGCCGACGATGTCGGAGATCGACCGCTCCAGCGCTGTCCACTCGTTGCGGGTCACCAGAGAACCGACGACGATCGCTCCCAGGACGATCGTCGCGGTCACGACCCGCAGGATGTCGCTCGTTCGCCGGGTCAACGGTTGCAGGACGCTCCCGGTGACCGGGATGTCTCTTCCGTCGACCAGCACACCGGCCAACCTATCCGAGCGGCGCGCCGTCGGCGGTGAGGCGCATCAGGTCCGGAACCGGTACCCCATCCCGGCCTCGGTCAACAGATGGCGTGGATGCGCCGGATCGGGCTCGAGTTTGCGGCGCAGCTGACCGAGATACACCCGGAGATAGTGGGTCTCGGTCTCGTACGCCGGACCCCACACCTCGCGCAGCAGTTCTCGTTGTCCGACCAGCTTGCCGCGGTGCCGCACCAGCATCTCGAGCATGCCCCACTCGGTGGGGGTGAGGTGGACCGGCTGCCCGTCGCGCGTCACCGACCTCGCGGCCAGGTCCACGGTGAACGAGTCGGTCACGACGACCGCCTCGCCGTCTCCGTCCGGCGGGCGCGCGGCGCGCCGAACGGCGACGCGCAGCCGGGCGAGGAACTCGTCCATACCGAACGGCTTGGTCACGTAATCGTCGGCGCCCGCGTCCAGCGCGTCGACCTTGTCGGCGGAATCCGAACGGGCGGACAGCACGATGACGGGCACGGTGGTCCACCCGCGTAGCCCGGCCAGCACTTCCAGTCCGTCGAGATCCGGCAGGCCCAGATCGAGGACGATCACGTCGGGATGCACCTCGGCGGCGGCGCGCAGTGCTCCCGCTCCGGTCGACGCCGTCGACACGTCGTAGCCCCGCACCCCGAGATTGATGCGCAGCGCCCGCAGCAACTGCGGTTCGTCGTCGACGACGAGGACGCGGGTGGGCGGCGGACCCGGCCGCGGCGTCTCCGTCGTTCCCTCGTTCTCGATCACGACGCCGCCGGCAGGTCCACGGTGACGGTCAGCCCGCCGCCAACGGTGCGCTGCGTGGACACCGTCCCGTGCATGGCCTCGACGAAGCCGCGCACCACGGACAGTCCGAGGCCGACGCCGGTGGTGGTGTCGCGATCCCCGAGCCGCTGGAACGCGTCGAAGACGGTCTCCTCCGAACCGTCCGCGATACCGGGCCCGTGGTCGGCCACGGCCAGCCGGACGCGGTCGTCGTCGACACGAGCGGACACGCGGATCTCGCCGTGGGGTGCGTACCGCACCGCGTTGTCGATCAGATTCGCCACCACCCGTTCGAGCAGACCCTCGTCCGCGAGCACCGACAGATCTCCCACCTCCACCTGCAGACGGGACCGCGCCGGACCGACGGAGGCCGAGGCGCGGTGCACCACCTCGTCGAGGAAGACACGCGCCGACACCGGCCGCACCACGCCGGCGGCCAGCCGCGACGAGTCGAGCAGGTTCTCCACCAGCGCGGTGAGCTGATCCGCCGACTCCTCGATCGTCGCCAGCAACTCCGCGGTGTCCTCGGGCGAGAAGGTGACGTCCTCACTGCGCAGACTCGAGGCGGCGGCCTTGACCGCGGCCAGCGGCGTTCTCAGGTCGTGTCCCACAGCGGACAGCAACGCCCGCCGCAGTGTGTCCGACTCGACGGCGGCCGCGGCGGTGCTCGCCTCCGCAGCGAGTTCGCTCTGGCGGATCAGGCCGACCGCCTGATTGGCGACCGCTGTGAGGACCCGCCGGTCGGTCGCGCGGGTGCGCTGACCCGCGAGGACGAGGGCGTACTCCTCGTCGCCGACCTCCACCGCCGTGTCGGCGTCGTCCACGCTCGTGGGTGGGTTCTCCCCCACTGCGCTGACGACACCGTGACCCGAGCGCAGCACTGCCACGGCGCGCTGCCCGTACGTCTCGCGCACTCGCTCGAGCAGACCCGGCAGGTCGGCTCCACGCAGCACCGATCCGGCGAACAGCGCCAGCAGTTCCGCCTGTTGCGACGCGCTGCGGGCGTCCCGCGCCCGCCGGGCAGCCGCGTCGACGAGCACGGCCACCGCCACGGCGACGACGAGCAGCACCACCGTCGTCACGAAGTTGTCCGGCTCGGCGATGGTGAGGCTGTAGCGAGGTTCGGTGAAGAGGAAGTTCAGCAGCAGGGCGGAGAACAGCGCCGACAGGATCGCGGGAGCCACACCGCCGAGCAGGGACACCGCCAGCACGACGATGAAGAACAGTGCACTCTCGCCGCCGAGATCGAGAAGGTCGTCCACGAGCGAGATCAACCCCGCCGCCACTGCCGGTACGGCGAGCGCCGCGATCCAGGCGACCGGGCGCCGGACGGTCGGCGACGACAGTCGCCGGACTCCGGTGGAGGCGTGGTCGTGCGTGACCATGTGGACGTCGATCGCGCCGGAGTTCTGCACCACGGTCGATCCGATGCCCTCGTCCACGGCCCGTGCCCACCGTGAGCGGCGCGACGTTCCGATCACGAGCTGCGTCGCGTTCACCCCGCGGGCGAACTCGAGCAACGTCACGGGCACGTCGTCGCCGACGACGCTGTGCACGGAGGCACCGAGCGCGGTGGCCAGGGTGCGGACCTTACCCATGTGCGAGGCGGAGACACCGGAGAGTCCGTCGCCGCGGACCACGTGCAGCACCATCAGTTCCGCGCTGGACTTGGCGGCGATCCGGCTCGCCCGGCGAAGCAAGGTCTCCGATTCCGGACCTCCGGTGACTGCGACCACGAGACGTTCGCGTGCCTCCCAGGTGTCCTTGATGGCGTTGTCGGCGCGGTAGCGGGCCAGTGCCGCGTCGACCTGGTCCGCCAACCACAGCAGCGCCAACTCCCGCAGGGCGGTGAGGTTTCCGCGCCTGAAGAAGTTGCTCAGTGCCGCGTCGATCTTCTCGGGGGCGTAGACGTTCCCGTGTGACAGTCTGCGTCGCAGCGCTTCCGGGGTGATGTCGACCAGCTCGACCTGGGCCGCGGCCCGCACGATGGCGTCGGGAACCGTCTCCCGCTGCACCACACCGGTGATGCGCTGGACCACGTCGTTGAGACTCTCGAGGTGCTGCACGTTCAGAGTCGACACCACGTCGATCCCGGCGGCGAGAAACTCCTCGACGTCCTGCCAGCGCTTGGCGTTACGACTGCCCGGAGTGTTCGTGTGGGCCAGTTCGTCGACGAGGACCACTTCCGGCATTCTGGCAAGGACGCCGTCGACGTCGAGTTCCGGAACCGAGGCTCCGCGATAGTCGACCGTCCTCGGCGGCAGGATCGCGATGCCGTCGAGCATCTCTGCGGTCCGAATTCGCCCGTGAGTCTCGACCACGCCGGCCACGACGTCGCACCCGCGGGACTGGCGGCGGTGCGCTTCACCCAGCATCGCGAACGTTTTTCCCACGCCCGGCGCCGCGCCGAGATAGATTCGCAGTTCTCCCCTGCCCCCCGGAGTCGTGCGTTCGGCTGCGGCGTCGGCGTGCATGCTCACCTGCTCATCATCCACCCGTGGTCGAGCAGTCGGGTGCAGTCAGTCCCAGGTCGACGTTCAGCGTGGTGACGTTCACCGTCGCTTGTCCCAAGAATCCGAACTGACGACCATCGGTGTTCGCGGCCACCAGCGCGCGGACCTCCTCCAGGGAGTTGCCGGTCGCTGCCGCCACCCGGGGTACCTGAATCTCCGCATACGCCGGGCTGATGTCCGGATCGATACCTGAACCCGACCCCGTCACCGCGTCGACGGGCACCGCCGCCGGATCGACGTTCTCACGCTCGGCTATCGCCGCACGCCGTTGTTCGATGAACGACGCGAGAGTGTCACTGCTCGGACCCTGGTTCAGAGGGAGAGCGGCGGAGGGGTCGCCCGCGGCAAAGGCGTCGTCGTCGGCGACCGACCCCGTGACGCGCGTGTGGAAATACGGATCGGGTCGTCCGTCTGCGACCATGGTGTCGACGCCGATGAGCGAGCTGCCGACAACGCATCCCGAGGCATCGCGGATGGGTGAACCCTCCGCCGAGTCGGACCCGATCCGGCTGACCGCCCACACCGCAGCGGGGTACCCGATGCCGAGAAGTACCGTGAACGCCGACAGGACCATGAAGCCGGCGACGACCTGCTTGAAGAACACCGAAGTGATACGCATTGCTAGCCCATTCCAGGAATAAGTCGGACCACGAGGTCGATCAGCCAGATACCGACGAACGGCGAGATGACGCCGCCCACTCCGTACACGGCCAGATTGCGGCCGAGAAGCTTCGACGCGGTGGACGGCGTGTACCGAACACCCTTCAGCGCAAGAGGAATCAGCGCCACGATGACCAAGGCGTTGAACACCACGGCCGAGACGATCGCTGATTGTGGAGTTGCCAGCCTCATGATGTTCAGCGTGTCGAGCTGGGGATACACCGTGGAGAACATTGCCGGCAGGATCGCGAAGTACTTGGCGAGGTCGTTCGCCAACGAGAACGTGGTGAGCGCTCCGCGGGTGATGAGGAGTTGCTTTCCGACCTCGACCACTTCTATCAACTTGGTGGGATCGGAATCGAGATCCACCATGTTGCCCGCCTCTTTCGCTGCGGACGTTCCGGTGTTCATCGCCACGCCGACGTCGGCCTGAGCCAGCGCAGGAGCGTCGTTGGTGCCATCCCCCGTCATCGCGACCAGCCGACCACCGTTCTGTTCACGGCGGATCAATGCCAGTTTGTCTTCCGGTGTCGCTTCGGCGAGGAAATCGTCGACCCCGGCTTCCGCAGCGATGGCCCGAGCGGTGAGGGGGTTGTCACCGGTCACCATCACGGTACGAATACCCATGGCGCGCAATCGTTCGAATCGTTCGGCGATGTGAGGCTTGACCACATCGGACAACTCGACGACTCCGAGAACTCGGGCGCTCGAACCGGACTCGGCGACCGCGACGACGAGCGGTGTGCCGCCTGCGTCGGACACCGACTCGACCGAATCACGTACCGCAGTGTCGGCGGCGTCGCCACCCTGTTCGCGGACCCAGGCGAAGACGCTGTCGGAGGCGCCCTTTCGGATCTGTCGACCGTCGACGTCCAGCCCACTCATGCGGGTCTGAGCGGTGAACGGAACGAACTCACCCCCTGCTGCGGGATCCACTTCCCCGCCGACGTCGCGTGCGACGAGTTCGACGATGCTGCGTCCTTCGGGTGTGCCGTCAGCGAGTGAAGACAGGCGAGCCGCATCGGCGAGCTCCCGAACCTCGACCCCGGGTGCCGGATGCAATGCCGTGGCTCGGCGATTTCCGAAGGTGATCGTGCCGGTCTTGTCCATCAGCAGGGTGTCGATGTCACCGGCGGCCTCGACCGCGCGGCCCGACATGGCCAGTACGTTGCGCTGCACCAGTCGGTCCATGCCGGCGATGCCGATGGCGGACAGGAGTGCGCCGATGGTCGTCGGGATCAGGCAGACGAGAAGTGCGATGAGCTTGACCGGATCCTGCGCCGACCCCGCGTAGATGCTCATGGGACCGATGGCCACGACGGCAAGCAGGAACACGATGGTCAGGGATGCGAGCAGAATATTGAGAGCGATCTCGTTCGGAGTCTTCTGTCGCGACGCACCCTCGACGAGCGCGATCATCCGGTCGACGAACGTCTCACCCTGTGCGGCGGTGATCTTGACGACGATCCGGTCCGACAGCACGGTCGTGCCGCCGGTGACGGCGCTTCGGTCACCGCCCGATTCACGCACCACCGGTGCAGATTCACCCGTGATGGCGGATTCGTCCACCGAGGCGATGCCGTCGACCACGTCACCGTCACCGGGAATGACTTCCCCTGCCGTGACGACCACCTCGTCACCGACCTTCAGTTCGGTGCCGGGCACGCTCTCGACGGACCCGTCGGGCAGCCGACGATTCGCGAGCGTGTCCCGTTTGACGTTGCGCAGACTGGCCGCCTGGGCCTTGCCGCGACCCTCGGCAACGGACTCGGCGAGGTTCGCGAACAACACCGTGAACCAGAGCCACCCGGTGACGAGCCAGGAGAAAACCGACGGGTCGGCGATCGCCATGACGGTGGTGATGACCGAGCCGACCAGAACGACGAACATGACCGGGTTGCGGGCCTGGTGACGCGGATCCAGCTTGCGGAATGCGGTGGGTAACGAGGTCCACAGCTGCGTGGGGCTGAAGTAGCCGGACGTGACGGAACCCGGCGCGCCGTCGTCGGGTGTCGCCTCAGGCAGGGTGGGGTGGTCGTTGACGAGGGTCATTGCAATGCCTCCGCGAAGGGGCCCAGCGCGAGTGCCGGGAAGAATGTGAGCGCAGCGACGATGACGATCGTGCCGGTGAGAAGGCCGGTGAACAGCAGTCCAGTGGTGGGTAGGGTGCCGGGTCCGGCCGGACTTCGACGCTTGGTGACCAGTGAGCCGGCCAGGGCCAGAACGAACACGATCGGAAGGAACCGTCCCAGCAGCATCGCGATGCCGAGGGAAGTCTGGAACCAGTCGTCGGTCACTGTCAGTCCGCCGAACGCACTTCCGTTGTTGTTCGCCGCGGACGCGTAGGCGTAGAGCACCTCGCTGAATCCGTGGATCGAACCCGGAGTTCCGGGGTCCCCGCTGTTGCCGAGCGCCCCGCTGGTGGAACCCAGGATCACCGTGATGCCGGTGCCGATCAGAACGAGCGCCGGCATGACGAGTACCGACAGCGCTGCCATCGTGATCTCGCGCTTGCCGAGCTTCTTCCCGAGGTATTCGGGCGTGCGTCCGACCAAGAGCCCACCGACGAACACGGCGATGATGGCCAGGACCAACATTCCGTAGAGGCCGGTCCCGACTCCGCCGGGAGCGACCTCGCCGAAGAGCATGTTCAGGATGACGGCTCCACCGCCCAGGGGCGACATCGAGTCGTGCGCCGAATTCACTGCGCCGGTCGAGGTTCCCGTGGTGCTGACTGCCCAGAGGGCAGACGCGGGGATGCCGAAACGCTGTTCCTTACCCTCCATCATGGCGCCCGCGGCCTGCGCGGCGACACCGCGAGTACCGGATTCCGCAGCAAGGGTCACGGCGAGAACCGCGCCCCACAGCAGCGCCATGACGGCAAGGATCGACAGACCCTGCTTACGTTCTCCGACCAGGGTTCCGAAGGTTCGCGTCAACGCGACCGGGATCGACAACAGGGCGATGATCTCGACGATGTTGGACAGCGGCGTCGGGTTCTCGAACGGGTGCGCGGAGTTGGCCGCCAGGATCCCGCCGCCGTTGGTGCCGAGCTCTTTGATCGCTTCCTGAGAGGCGACGGGAGCGAGAGCATTCGTGATCGAGCTACCGTCCAGACCCGTCGACGCGAAACTGCTGTGGAACGACATGACGACGCCTTGCGTCAGCAGGATCAGCGCCACGACGAACGACAACGGCAACAGGATCCGCAGTACGCCGCGCGTGAGATCGACCCAGAAATTTCCGAGTTCCCCACCGCTGCGCACCCGGACGAACCCGCGGATCACCGCGACCGCGACGGCTAGTCCCACTGCGGCAGAGAGGAAGTTCTGCACTGCGAGGCCGAGCGGTTGCGTGAGGTTGCTCATGGTCGTCTCGGGTGAATACGACTGCCAGTTGGTGTTGGTCACGAAGGAGATGGCGGTGTTGAACGCAACCGACGGGCTGACGCCGGGCAGCGAGTTGTTCAGCGGCAGGACACCTTGAACACGTTGTAGGGCATAGAGGAAGAAGACGCCGGCCGCAGAGAAGCCCAGCAGCGACAAGGTGTAGCCGACCCACGTCTGTTCCGAGCGGGGGTCGATCCGGCACACCCGATACAGCAGGGATTCCACCCGCCAGTCCGCTGTTGCCGAGACCGACCTGCTCGTCGGCTTCGGCGGGTCGGCAGTAGCGGTGGTGGTGATCGTCGATCCCCCTGCCTGTCGTGCGGCAGAGCTGACCAATTCTTCACGAACACGTGCATCTCTCGGAGTGGTGAACACGCGCGCCATGTAGTCGCCGAGGGGTACGTAGGCGGCAGCGAGCACGATCACGACGGCCGCGATCTGCACGCCGGCCGCAAGTGCGGGGGTCACGGCTCAGAACCTTTCGGGGTCGAGCAACGCGATCAGCAGGTATACCGCAAGAGCCGCGGACACCACGATCAAGATCACGCTCTCGATTCCGGCGGCGGTCATTCGGATCGCCCGAGTCGAAGAACGGTGAACACCAGCGCAGCGAAACCTGCCGCGGTGGTGAGTAGATAGGCCAGGTCAGCCATGGATGCAATCCTCGGGAAACGGCGACGAACTGCCGGCGGATGCTCGGCAGCTACGCCAGCGTCCACCCCCTACGCGCCCATCTCGACCTCACTGACGCTCTGTTGACGCTGCGAGCAGGCGTCTTGATGCGATTTTTACGCCGCGTACCGCAATCATCCCCGCCGAACCCGCGGTGCCGGCTGGCACTTCGGGCAGCTGAAGGACGACCGGTTCATGAACTTCTCGCGGCGGATGGGGGCGCCGCAGCGGGGGCACGGGAGCCCCTCCTGCCCGTACGCGGCCAGCGACCGGTCGAAGTATCCCGACTGACCGTTCACGTTGACGTACAGCGCGTCGAAGGAGGTGCCGCCCTGCGCCAGCGCCTCCCCCATGACCGCGTGCGCGTTGTTCAGCAACCTGCGCAGAGCAGGGCGGGTCAACGAATCGGTGAGTCGATTCCCGTGGATCTTGCTGCGCCACAACGACTCGTCGGCATAGATGTTGCCCACGCCCGACACGACGGTCTGATCGAGGAGTGCCCGCTTGATCTCGGTGTGCTTGCCTCGCATCGCCGTCACCACGGACTCCGCGTCGAACTGGGGGTCGAGCGGATCGCGGGCGATGTGCGCCACGGGGATCGGGACCCGGGAGCCGTCGACCTCGACCAGGTCGGCGACCGCCCACCCGCCGAACGTCCGCTGATCGACGAACCGCAGATCCGTGCCGCTGCCCAGTCGGGCCCGGATACGGAGATGCTTCTCGTCGGGTGCGTCCGCGGGCTGGACGAGCATCTGCCCACTCATGCCCAGGTGCACCACGATCGACTCGAGCGGCCCGGACGCGTCGTCGTTCGCGGCGACCACGAGCCAGAGGTACTTGCCACGGCGCTCGGCGGACACGACGGTGGTGCCGGCCAGTCGCGACTGGAGATCGAGACTCCCCTCGAAGTGCCGTCGCGCGGCACGAGGATGCAGGACCTCGATGTCGACCAGGGTCTCCCCCACGACGTGCGACGCGAGTCCGCGTCGCACCACCTCGACCTCGGGAAGTTCAGGCATTCCGGTCGGACGACATCTCCGGGGTGGGGCCGGCGATCAGCGCAGCGGAGGCCGATTCGTTGAGAGCGTTCCAGGCTGCACTGGCCGCGCGTTGCTCGGCTTCCTTCTTCGAGCGACCCACGCCCTGCCCGTGCGGCGATCCGCCGACGAGCACGGTGGCCGTGAACTCCTTGTCGTGGTCCGGTCCCGTCGCGGTGATCTCGTACGCGGGAACACCCAGACCCTTCTCGGCCGTGAGCTCCTGCAGGCTGGTCTTCCAGTCGAGGCCGGCGCCGAGACGCGGTCCGCGCTCGAGCAACGCGTCGAACAGACGCAGCACCACCTCGCGTGCGACATCGATGCCGTGCTCGACGTGGATGGCGCCGAGAAGCGATTCCATGCCGTCCGCGAGGATCGACGGCTTGTCGCGTCCACCGGTCATCTCCTCGCCCTTGCCGAGCAGCAGGTGCGCGCCGAGCCCGCCGTCGCCCAGCTGGCGAGCCACCTCGGCGAGCGCATGCATGTTGACCACGCTCGCGCGAATCTTGGCCAGCTCGCCCTCCGACTTGTCGGGGTGGGCGCTGTACAGCCGCTCGGTGATGCTCAGACCCAGAACGGAGTCTCCGAGGAACTCGAGGCGTTCGTTCGTGGGCAGCCCACCGTTCTCGTACGCGTACGAGCGGTGGGTGAGAGCGTGGACGAGCAGGTCGTGGTCCAGAGACACGCCAAGAGCGGCGAGAAGCGATGCGTGATCGTCCTCGCCGCTCCGGTCTGTCGCTGGCGACTGTGAGGTCACCGTCAGACTGCCGCGGTGACCTGGCGACCCTTGTAGGTGCCGCAATTGGGGCACACCGTGTGGGGCAGGGTCTTCTCGCCGCACCCACGGTTGGGGCAGGTGATGAGGGTGGGTGCAGTGGTCTTCCACTGGCTGCGTCGCGATCGGGTGTTGGACCGCGACATCTTGCGCTTCGGAACAGCCACTTCTACTTCTCCTCGTACTCGTTCGGTGCAATGTCGTGCTGGTGAAGCACGGGTCGTGCAGGCGCAGGATGCGCCGGCCGACTAGGTCTGGTCGGTGTCGGTCTGCAGCTTCGCCGCGAGACCGGCCCAGCGAGGATCAATTGTCTCATGCGCATGACCCGGTTCCGCAATCGACAGGCGGATACCGCACTCCGGGCACAGTCCCTGGCAGTCCTCGGTGCACAGGGGCCGCAGCGGCAGGGTGAGCCCCGCCACGTCCACGATCAGTGGTTCGAGATCGATCGCGTCGTCCTCGACCCGGTAGAGATCGTCCTCGTCCGTGGTGGCCTCGGTGACGCTGTTCGGGTACGCGTACAGCTCCGTGAGGTGGAGCTGGACGTGCGAGGTGAACGGCTCGAGGCACCGCGAGCACTCACCGACCGTGTCGGCGTCGACGGTGCCGCTGACGAGCACACCCTCGGACACGGACTCGAATCGAAGATCGAGGTCGATGTCGGCCCCCTCCTGGATCGCGATCAGGTCCAGACCGATGCGCGACGGGGAGGGAACGGTGCGAGCGACCGGCATCATCGACCCTGCGCGGCGACCCAGACGACGGGTGTCCACCACCAGCCCCGAGACGGGTTCGGCGGAGTGGCGACGAGCAGCGGGAGACAACGAACGATCCTTTCACGGGCGGTGCGGGCAACCACTCCACGATACGGGAGCGTCTGGTCAGCGCCAAATCACACCACCCGCTCCCGCGAGCACGTCCGAATCGTCGCTGAAACCGCGCCGACAACGGCAGTTCGGGCGTACTCGCGAGGAGAGAACAGCGTGGGAATCAGTAGCGCGAGCGACCCTCACCACGCGAGTCGGCGAAATCGGTGTCGTAACTCGGAACGCCACTGCCGGTGCGGAGCTGCTGGCGTCCGCGGCCGACGGACCGCAACGTGCCGGAGAGTATCTCCTCGAACTCCGCGAACTTCGTGTCGACGTACAGGTCGCACTCGGTACGCAGACGATCCGACTCGGCGTGCGCCGCATCGATGACTCGAGCGGACTCCGCGTGCGCGGACTGCACCACCTCGGTCTGCGAGACCAGGCGCTCCTGCTCGGCGAGGCCCTCGGCGACGGAACGCTCGTAGGCCGCCTTGCCGGCGTCGATCGAGCGAGCGGACTCGACGCGGCCGCGCTCGGTCAGCGTCTCGTACTCGTGCTCCGCGTCCGCGATGGTGGCGTCGGCGCGCGCGGTGGCATCGGCGACGAGGCTCTCGGCGTGCGCGGTGGCCTCGGCGACCATCCGGTCGGCGTGGGCCTTCGCGTCGGCCAGGAGTCGATCGGCCTCCTCCCGCGCGTTCTCCACCGTGCTGGTGGCTTCCGCGTTGGCGGACGAGATCGTCTTCTCGGCACCGGTCCGTGCGTCCGACACCAGCTTGTCGCGGTGGTCCAGCACGTCCTGCGCGTCGTCGAGCTCACCCGGAATGGCGTCTCGGACGTCGTCCAGCAGTTCCAGCACATCACCACGCGGGACGACGCATCCCGCGGTCATCGGGACGCCGCGCGCCTCCTCGACGATCGCGACGAGCTCGTCGAGCGCCTCGAATACCCGGTACACCGTGCTCGGCCCTCACTTCGATCGACAGTCTCTGACTTCGGCGACCACACCCGTCGGGCGTGATCTTCCGGTGTCAGTGTGCCCGGTACGCGCACCGGTCTGCACGATTGTCCCTCGGTGTGTCGCCGTCCGGCCCGGTCAGGAGAGCTCGGCGAGCCGGGCCAGCAGCCGGTCGTGTACAGCGGCCGGGACCATCGTCGTGACGTCTCCACCCAGTCGCGCGATCTCTTTGATGAGCGAACTCGACAGGCTGCTGTGCACCGGGTCGGTTCCGAGGAACACCGTGTCCACGCCGGTGAGTCGCCGGTTCATCTGCGCCATCTGCACCTCGTAGTCGAAGTCGGCGGCGTTGCGCAGACCCTTGACGATGGCGGTGGCCCCGGACTCCGACGCGAAGTCGACGAGCAACCCCTGCCACGTCGCGACACGCACACCCTGCAGATGGGTGGTGGCCTGCGCCAGCATCTCGACCCGTTCGTCGACGGTGAAGAGACCGCTCTTGTTGGGGTTCACCACCACCGTGACGATGACCTCGTCGAATTGCGTTGCGACGCGCGAGATCACGTCGAGATGACCGTTGTGGATCGGATCGAAGGATCCCGGGACCAGGGCGCGGCTCATGGTGGGTGAACGTATCAGCTTCCCTGTGCGGGGTGCTCGATCTACGCGACCTCGAACCGGGCCATGTCGATGCGAGCCTCGCCGTAGCGCTTGGCCTTCAGCTCGACGAGCCCGGCGGGCCACACCGTCGCGGGCGAGCGCGAGGACCGCTCGACGACCACGAGGGCGTCCTCGGCCAGCCACTCGCCGTCGACGAGTCGGTCCAACACCGAGGACACGGCACTGTCCGACACGGAGTAGGGAGGATCGGCGAGCACGAGGTCGTAGCGGCGCTCGGGCGTCCCGCCGACGACGGCCGCGACGGGCGCGGTCCGCACCTGCGCTCCCGGTAGTCCCACGGACTCGATGTTCCGGGCGACCACGGCCGCCGCGCGCGCGTCGTTCTCGACGAGGAGGACGTGTTCGGCTCCGCGCGAGAGCGCTTCGAGGCCGAGGGCGCCCGACCCCGCGTAGAGGTCCAGCACCGACGCACCGTCGAGGTACATCCGGCTCTCGAGCGCACTGAAGAGCGCCTCCCGGACCCGGTCGGCGGTGGGTCTGGTGCCGTGGGACGGCACGACGAGCGAACGCCCGCCGGCCGTCCCGGCCACGATCCTGGTCACTGCGTGAACCCTGTCAGGAGCGGTCGGTGGTGTCGCCGACGGCGATGACGCAGATCAGATCTCCGCCCTCGACCTGCGCGACACCGGACAGAGCCAGACGGGTGACAGTGCCCGCCCGCGGTGCGGTGACCGCCGCCTCCATCTTCATCGCCTCGATCGTCGCGACGGTCTCCCCCGCCGACACCGACTGCCCCACCTCTGCGGTCAACGTCACCACACCCGCGAACGGCGCCGCCAGATGTGACGGATCGTCCCGATCCGCCTTCTCCGTCGTCGGCGCATCCGCCGAGATCGACCGATCCCGCACCGACACCGGCCGCAACTGACCGTTCAGGATGCACATCACCGTCCGCATCCCCGCCTCGTCCGGCTCCGAGATCGCCTCCAACCCGATCAGCAGATCCACACCCTTCTCCAGCCGCACCCGATGCTCATCGCCCTGACGCAACCCGTAGAAGAACTGATTCGCCGACAACCCCGAGGTGTCCCCGTACTTCTCCCGATGCTCCGCCAACTCCTTCGCCGGCCCCGGGAACAACAGATGATTGAGACGATCACGCCGCTCCGCCGACGTGCCCGAGAGCAGCACCTCGTCCTGCGTCGTCAACGTCGCCTCCCCACGCCCGGCGCCGCGCCCCGCCAACGCGGTCGTGCGGAACGGCTCCGGCCACCCACCGGCCGGGGTGCCCAGATCGCCGCGCAGGAACCCGATCACCGAATCGGGAATGTCGAACTTCCCCGGATCCGCCGCGAAGTCCTCCATCGACACCCCCGCCCCCACCAGGTGCAACGCCAGATCGCCCACCACCTTCGACGACGGCGTCACCTTGATCAACCGGCCCAACAACCGGTCCGCATCCGCGTACGCCTTCTCCACGTCCTCGAACCGATCCCCCAGACCCAACGCGATGGCCTGCTGACGCAGATTCGACAGCTGCCCCCCCGGAATCTCGTGCGTGTAGACCCGGCCGGTCGGGGCCGGGAGCCCGGACTCGAACGGGGCGTACACCTTTCGGATCGCCTCCCAGTACGGCTCCAGATCGCACACCGCCGCCAGATCCAACCCGGTGTCCCGCTCGGTGTGCGCCGCCGCCGCCACGATCGCCGACAACGCCGGCTGACTGGTCGTGCCCGCCATCGACGCCGACGCCCCGTCCACGGCATCCGCACCGGCCTGCCACGCCGCCAGATACGTCGCCAACTGACCACCCGGGGTGTCGTGGGTGTGCACGTGCACCGGCAGGTCGAAATTCTTCCGCAGCGCCGTCACCAACGTCGTCGCCGCCGGCGCCCGCAGAAGCCCCGCCATGTCCTTGATCGCCAACACGTGCGCTCCGGCGTCGACGATCTGCTCCGCCAACCGCAGGTAGTAGTCCAGCGTGTAGAGCTTCTCGTCGGGATTCGACAGATCACCGGTGTACGACATCGCCACCTCGGCGATCGTCGTGCCGGTCTCACGGACAGCGTCGATCGCCGGGCGCATCTGATCGACATTGTTCAGCGCGTCGAAGATGCGGAAGATGTCCACACCCGTCGCCGCCGCCTCCTGAACGAACGCTGTCGTCACCCGCTCCGGGTACGGGGTGTAGCCGACGGTGTTGCGACCGCGCAGCAACATCTGCAGGGCGATGTTCGGCACCGCCTCCCGCAGCGCCGCCAACCGCTCCCACGGATCCTCGTGCAGGAACCGCAACGCCACGTCGTACGTCGCACCGCCCCAGCACTCGATGGACAACAGTTCGGGTGTGGTCCGCGCGACGTAGGGGGCGACCATCAGCAGTCCCGAGGTCCGCACGCGCGTGGCCAACAACGACTGGTGGGCGTCGCGGAACGTGGTGTCGGTGACGCCCAACGCCTTTCGCTGACGCAAGTCGCGGGCGAAGCCCTCGGGACCGAGTTCGAGCAGCCGCTGCCGAGACCCGTCGCGCGGCGCGACGGACAGATCGATGTCGGGCAGCTTGTCCTGTGGGTACACCGTGCTCGGACGCTCGCCATGAGGCTTGTTCACCGTCACGTCCGCGAGGTAGGTCAGGATCTTGGTACCGCGATCGCCGGACGACCGCGCCGTCAACAGCTCGGGTCGCTCCTCGATGAACGACGTCGTGACGTTGCCCGCACGGAAGTCCTCGTCCTGCAGAAGCCCCTGCAGGAAACCGATGTTGGTGGACACACCGCGGATGCGGAACTCCGCCAACGCCCGTCGCGACCGCGCCACCGCGTCCTCGAACGTGCGTCCACGACAGGTCAGCTTCACCAGCATCGAATCGAAGTACGCCGACACCTCCGCACCCAACGTCGTCCCACCGTCGAGACGGATACCCGCACCACCCGGGGTGCGGTACGCGGTGATACGGCCCGTGTCCGGGCGGAACCCGTTCGCCGGATCCTCCGTCGTGATGCGGCACTGCATCGCCGCACCCCTGATCCGGATGTCCTCCTGCCGCAACCCCAGATCCGCCAGCGACTCCCCCGAGGCGATCCGCAACTGCGACTGCACCAGATCCACATCGGTGATCTCCTCGGTCACCGTGTGCTCGACCTGGATCCGCGGGTTCATCTCGATGAACACGTGATTGCCGTCCCGGTCCACCAGGAACTCCACCGTGCCTGCACACGAGTACCCGATCTTCCGCGCGAACGCCACAGCGTCACTGCACAACCGGGCCCGCAGCTCGTCCGAGATGTTCGGCGCCGGTGCGAGCTCCACCACCTTCTGGTGACGCCGCTGCACCGAGCAGTCCCGCTCGAAGAGATGGATCACATCGCCGTGGGTGTCCGCGAGAATCTGCACCTCGATGTGGCGCGGCTCGACCACCGCCTGCTCCAGGAACACCGTCGCATCACCGAACGCCGACTCCGCCTCCCGCGCCGCCGCCTCGATCGCCGCGCGCAACCCCGACGGCTCCGCCACCCGCCGCATGCCGCGGCCACCGCCGCCCGCGACCGCTTTGACGAACACCGGGAACGTCATCGACTCCGACGCCGCCACCAACGCATCGACGTCCGTCGACGGCTCCGACGACGCCAACACCGGTAACCCGGCATCCTTCGCCGCCGCGATCGCCCGCGCCTTGTTGCCCGTCAGCTCGAGCACCTCCGCCGACGGACCCACGAACGTGATCCCCGCCGCCGCACACGCCGCCGCCAACTCCGGATTCTCCGACAGGAACCCGTACCCCGGATAGATCGCGTCCGCACCCGCACGCACCGCCGCATCGACGATCAGATCCACCGACAGGTAGTTGCGCACCGGATGCCCCGGCTCACCGATCTCGTACGCCTCGTCGGCCTTCGTCCGATGCACAGAATTGCGGTCCTCGAACGGGAACACCGCCACCGTCTGCGCCTCGAGTTCGTACGCCGCGCGGAACGCACGGATCGCGATCTCGCCGCGATTGGCCACCAGCACCTTGGAGAACATTCCGGTCAACCTACCTTCAGTACGGGCGAGACGGAGCTATGACTTGTCCAGATATGAGACACGGGTGACATCGACCGCGGACCGCATCATCGCCGCGAGCCCGGGGTGCTCCACGAGCCCCGGGTCTCGATCGACGACGTCGCGGGCGAAGGTCTGGGCCGCGGTGATGATGTCGAGGTGATCGAGGAGCGACAGCAGTCGCAGGGTCGTCGTGGTGCCCGACTGCGCTGCGCCCAACACGTCGCCCTCCCGTCGTTGCCGTAGATCGAGAACGGCGAGCTCGAACCCGTCGGTGGTCGCCGCGACGGCGTCGAGCCTCGCGTAGGTGGGTGTGCCCGGCGCGAGTTCGGTCAGCAGGATGCACAGACCCTGGTGGCCGCCACGACCGATGCGGCCACGCAGCTGGTGCAACTGACTCACACCGAAGCGATCGGCGTCCACGATGACCATGACCGTGGCGTTGGGGACGTCCACACCGACCTCCACCACGGTGGTGCAGACGAGGACGTCGATGTCGCCGTCGTTGAACGCGGACATCACCTCGTCCTTCTCCTCCGTGGGCAGCCGCCCGTGCAGCAACCCCACGCGCAGGTTCGCCAGAGCGCCGGCGCTCAAGGACTCGTACACGTCGACCGCCGACGCGGTGTCCGGAGTGTCCTTGCCCAGATCCTCGGGCTTCTCGTCGCCGATCCGCGAACACACCACGTACGCCTGGCGGCCGGCGGCCACCTCCTCGGAGATCCGGCTCCACGCTCGCTCGACCCAGGCGGGCCGGTGCTGGGCGGGAACGACCGAGGTGCGGATGGGCGCGCGTCCGCGGGGAAGCTCACGCAGCGTGGACGTCTCGAGATCGCCCAGCGTGGTCATGGCGATCGTCCGCGGAATGGGTGTGGCCGTCATGACCAGCAGGTGCGGGCTGACACCCTCTCTCGCCTTCGCGCGCAACGCGTCTCGCTGCTCGACTCCGAAGCGGTGCTGCTCGTCGACCACCACCATCCCGAGGTCGAAGAACGACACCGTGCTCTGGATGAGCGCGTGAGTGCCGATGACGATGCCTGCGTCTCCGGTCACGATCGACAACAGCGCGGCTCGTTTCGCGGCCGTCGACATCGATCCGGTCAACAGCACCACTCGGGTGGCGCGGTCGGGCGCACCCAGTTCCCCGGCCGTCGCGAGCGCACCGAGTTGCCGCGTGATCGACCGGTGATGCTGCGTGGCGAGCACCTCGGTGGGTGCCAGCAACGCGCACTGCAGTCCCGCGTCCACCACCTGCAACATGGCGCGCAGAGCGACGATCGTCTTGCCCGATCCCACCTCACCCTGCAGGAGTCGGCTCATCGGCCGAGTGCGGGAGAGGTCGCTCTCGATCTCCTCGGCGACCTCTTTCTGCCCGTCGGTCAATTCGAACGGCAGCACCTCGTCGAAGGCGGCGGCGACACCGTCGGTCGCACGCGGGCAGGCCGGCGCCGTGCGCACGGCCACCGAGTGGCGCCGTTCGGCGAGCACCAACTGCAGCGCCGTCGCCTCGTCGAAGCGCAGACGGTAGCGAGCGTTCTCGATGTCGTCCTCGGACTCCGGGAAGTGCACGACCCGCAGTGCGTCGTCGAGGCTCATCAGTGCGTGCTCGGCGCGCACCGTCTCGGGCAGCGGATCCTCGACGGGATCGAGCTGGTCCAGGACCTGACGCACGCAGCGCAGGAAGGTCCAGCTCTCGACCTCCCGCGTCGCCGCGTACATGGGAAGGAACGGAAGCGACAGCATGGACATGTTCACCGCACCGGAACTGTCCGTGGCGCCGCGAGCCATGCCGGCGAGCTCGCCGCCGCCGTGCGGGCGCCCCACCAGGTCGTCCTCGTCGCCCTCGAGCATCAGGTAGCCGGGGTGGTTCAGCGACCACGACGTCCGGAACCACTTGACCGTGCCCGAGAACATCGCGCGCGACCCCACGGTGATGTTGTGACGCACCTTGTGCCCGTTGAAGAAGGTGGCGGAGACGTTCTGACCGTCGCACGTGAGCACGACCTTGAGCATGTGGCCCTTGCGCGCCTTCATGGGCACGAGGTCCGCCTTGGACACCGTCCCCACGACGGTGATGCGTTCACCGTCGTCCGGGTCCTTGCGGGCCAGCTCCTGGCCCTGTGTCACATACCGGAAGGGGTAGTGGCGCAGCAGGTCCTCCACCGTGACGAGACCGAACGCCGTCTCGAGCGGATCGGCGGCCCTGCGACCCAGTACGTGGTCGAGCCGGTCACCGAGCTGAACCACCGCACTGCTCCCGTCCTGATGCTGCTGCCACCTGTGCGACCATTCCACCAGGCACCTGCGACATCGGCGCGTGCGGGCCGGTTTGGACTCGGGGCACCCGAGCGGCTAGTCTTGCAGGGTTGCGTCTGACGCGTCCGGCATGCCCGGAGGTGCCGGGCGCAGTCGTACGAAGATCTTGCCCCACACCGGTCACGGTTCGAATCGTGTCCCGGTCTCACCTCGAATACCAAGGAGTTCGCGACTATGGCTGCCGTCTGCGACGTATGCGCCAAGGGACCCGGCTTCGGTAAGTCGGTTTCGCACTCGCACCGCCGTACCAACCGTCGCTGGAACCCCAACATCCAGACCGTCCGCGCGCAGGTCGCGCCGGGTAACTCTCGTCGGCTCAATGTGTGCACCTCGTGCCTCAAGGCCGGCAAGGTGGTCCGGGGCTGACGTTCCCGCACGAAATTTCCACGGCAGGGCCCCGATACCTCGGTATCGGGGCCTCTGTCGTCTCCGGGGGCTCTGCCGTTTCCGGAGCCGAGCAGTCCTGGTCTAAGTTCGAACGATGACCGAATCAGTCGACTCCCCGGCCACGTCCCCCGTCACCGTGGAGGACGGTGTCCTGTACGTACGGGTGGCGACGCCCCGCGGCGGCAACGTGCTGAACGGCGAGGCGATGGCCGCAGGCGCTGCGGCGCTGTCCGATCTCGACGAGTCCGTGGGCGCCGTCCTGCTAGTCGGCGCCGAGTCCAACTTCTGTGCCGGCGGCGACGTGCGCGCCTTCCACGGGGCGCCCGACAGAAGTGCGTTCGTCCGGCAACTCGCCGACACCTTCCACGGCTTCGTCCGCGCGCTCACCTCGGTGCCGGTCCCCGTCGTGGCGGGTGTACCGGGCTGGGCAGCGGGCGCGGGCATGTCGCTCGTGTGTCACGCCGACATCGTGATCGGCGGTCGATCCACCCGTCTCCGTCCCGCGTATCCAGCGCTCGGCTTCACTCCGGACGGCGGTCTGACATGGGCGCTCCCCCGCATCGTCGGCACCCGCCGCGCACGCGACATCCTGCTCGCCGACGGCGTTCTCGGCTCGGACGAGGCATACCGCCTGGGTCTGCTCACACGGTTGGTCGGCGACGACGTCATCGCGTCGGAGGCCGAGCGGGTGGCCCGCTCTCTCGCCGCCGGGCCCACCGAGGTGTCCCGTGCGACCAAGCGGTTACTGCTCGCCTCGGACTCCGCGACGCTGTCCGATCAGCTCGACGCCGAGACCGACTCGATTGCTCACCAGGCGTCCACCGCGGACGGCATCGAGGGTGTCGACGCCTTCGTGGAGAAGCGCCGGCCGTCCTTCGGCCACTGACGGCCGCCTCAGTCCAGACGCCAGTCGACGGGTTCCTCGCCCAGCGTCGCCAGGTGGTCGTTGACGGTGCTGAAGGGCCGTGACCCGAAGAACCCTCGCGACGCGGACAGCGGTGAGGGATGGACGGACTCGACCGTGGGCGTGGAACCGAGCAGCGGTGTGGCCGTCGCGGCGTCGCGTCCCCAGAGGACCGCGACCAGGGAGCGGCCGGGGCGGTTCACCAGAGCGGTGATGGCCTGCGCCGTCACCGCTTCCCAGCCCTTGCGCCGGTGAGACGCCGCCTTGCCCGGTTCCACCGTGAGAACACGGTTCAGCAGGAGCACACCGCGATCGGCCCACGGCGACAGATCACCGGTGGTGGGTGTCGGCAGGCCGAGATCAGCGCTGTACTCGGTGAAGATGTTCGCAAGGCTGCGCGGGACCGGACGCACGTCGGGTGCGACCGAGAAGCTCAGTCCCACAGCGTGTCCCGGCGTCGGGTAGGGATCTTGTCCCAGCACCAGCACACGCACCTCCTCGAACGGGCGACTGAAGGCGCGCAGCACGTCCTCCCCGGCGGGCAGGTAGCCTCGCCCGGCCGCGTTCTCGGCGCGCAGGAAGTCGCCCATGCGGGCGATGTCGGCGGCCACCGGACCGAGCGCGGACGCCCACCCGGGATCCGCGACGGGCGCCGTCACGAGAGCACGCGCAGCGCGCCGCGGTAGTACTCCGCATTGGCCCTGTACATCGCGACGTTGACGTCCACGTGCCCCTCCTCCACCTCGTGGCCCTCGCGGACCTTGGCCGGGACACCCAGTGCCATCCGGCGTTCGGGCACGACGGCGTCGAAGGGGACCACGGCGCCGGCACCGACGATCGCACCGGACCCGATGGACGCGCCGTTGAGGACGACGGAGCCCGACGCAATGAGGCACGCGTCCCCGATGATCGCCCCCTCGACGTGCGCGTTGTGCCCGACGACGCACCCGGCACCGATCACGGTCGGATGGATCGGCGTGCAGTGCACGACGGTGCCGTCCTGAATGTTCGTGTCCTGCCCCACGGTGATGGTCCCGTAGTCGCCGCGCAACACCGCACCGGGCCACACCGACACTCCCGCACCGAGTGTCACCGCACCGATGACGACGGCATCGGGGTGCACGTAGGCGGTGGGATGAATATCGGGTTCGCGGTCACCGAGTGCGTAGACGGTCATGGCTCCAGCATGTCATCCGGTCAGATCCTTCACCATGCACACCGACTGCTCCTCGTGCCGGTAGAGACCGAACTTCGGTACGAGCGGGCGATACCCGCTCGAGGTGTACAGGCCGATCGCCTCGGGTTGACGCAGTCCGGTCTCGAGGACCAGTCGTAGCCGGCCCGCGTCGCGGGCGGTGTCCTCGATCGTCCGCAGCAGGGCGCGCGCGACGCCCGCGCCTCGCGCCTCGGTGCGGACGTACATGCGCTTGATCTCCGCATCGCCGGCGCGCAGTCCCTCCGCCTCGGGTCCTCCGTGCTCGTGGGTCCGCCACCCACCCATACCGACGACGGCGCCGTCCAGGACGGCCTGCAGCATCACGCCGTGCGGCGTCAGGAATTCTCGGACGTCGAGCGGCGTCTCGTCGGGGCCGCCGTAGCGTCGCACGTACTCCTGCTGGACCTCGTCGATCATCGCGACCACGTCCGGGTCGTCGAGCCGAGTGGTCGTGATCGTCAGAAGCTCGTCCATGCCGCAGGTCCTTCCCATCGCACACCGTCCACCGTGACTCCTGTTCCCGCACTCACGGATCCGATCCGGCGCCAGCCGGTCGGCACGTCGTCGGAGGCGAAGGTCGCGAGCAGCACGTGGTCCTCACCGCCGCCGAGCGCCCAGTGCAGCGGGTCGACGCCGAGTTCGATGCCGGCCTGCACCACGTCCTCGGGGATCTCCATGTCGGCCGCCGAGATGTCGAGCCGCACAGCGGACATCGCCGACAGATGTCCCGCGTCGCCGATCACGCCGTCGGACACGTCGCACATCGACGACGCTCCCGCGCGCGCCGCGGCCGGACCGTCGGCGGGATCGGGCGTCGGGACGCGGTGTGCGGCCAGCAGATCCGGGTAGGTGGCCGAGCCCGCCTCGTACAGTGCCCACCCGGCAGCGGACCGGCCGGTGGGTCCGGACAGTGCGAGGACGTCGCCCGGCCGCGCACCGGACCGCAGCACCGGGGGACGACCCTCGAGGTCACCCAGCGCGGTGATCGACAACACCAGCCGGTCGCCACCCGTGACGTCTCCGCCGACTATCGACGCGCCGACACGCGTCGCCTCCGCCCACAGGCCCGCGGTGAGCGCGTCCACGTCCGACACCGCGGTGGTCGACGGGCACGACATCGAGACGAGGAACCCCGTGCACCGCGCGCCCATCGCGGCGATGTCCGCGGCGTTCTGCGCGATGGCCTTTCGGCCGACGTCGTGATGACTCGACCAGTCGAGTCGGAAGTGTCGGCCCTCCACCAACATGTCGGTCGTGACGACGACGCGGGAATCGGGGGCGGCGATCACCGCCGCGTCGTCCCCCGGACCGATCGCGACCGACGGAGGGTGGATACGGCCGGCCGTCGCGCGGCCGATGAGTGCGAACTCACCGAGGTCCCCCACCGTCCCGGTCGCGGGATCGTCGGCCTGTGACACAGAACTCCTCCATCACCGTCGTGGATCACCGTCGTGCAGCATCCCACGGGTCCTCGTCGTCGTCACGCATCCGGGCCCCCGCCGGGGCGCGGGTAACGTTTCCGCCGAGACCGTTCGACACGAGGGAGCACGATGACGCAGGACGAACCGACCGCGACGGACGAGTCGGCGACGGGTCTGCATCCCGCTCTGATCGCCACCGCGATCGCCCTCCCCGTCGCACTCGTCGTCGGCATCATCGTCGCGGCGGTCATGGCGAACAGAACTCCCGTCCGCGAGCCCGTCGCCCTCGGCGCGGTTCCCTCACCGCTCGCCGAGAGCACCGAGTGCGCGACGCTGCTCGGCGCACTTCCGGAGACGTTCGACTCGTTCACCCGCGCCGAGCTGGCCGATCCCGCGCCCGTGGGTGCGGCCGCCTGGCAGTCCGAGGACGTCACCGACCCCATCGTGCTGCGGTGCGGGCTCGAGCGTCCGGCGGAGTTCGATCAGGCCGCCGCTCTCGACGTCGTCGACGGCGTGCAGTGGTTCCGGGTGTCGGGTGCGGATCAGGGCCTCGCCGCGAGCACCTGGTTCGTCGTCGACCGGGGCGTGTACGCCGCGGCCACCATCCCCGACGGCACGGGCCCCACCCCGATCCAGGCCCTGTCGGCCGCGGTGTCGGGCGCTCTCCCGCAGACGCCGCTGGACCCCGCTCCGATCAATTGACCCGGTGGGGCCGACCTCTCACCGCAGTCCGGTCCCCCGTGCCAGGGCGGTGTCGACGAGGGTGCCGACGAGCTCCGAGTAGCCGACGCCCGTCGCCTCCCACATCCGCGGGTACATCGAGATGGCCGTGAAGCCGGGCATCGTGTTGATCTCGTTGATCACCGGACCGTCGTCGGTCACGAAGAAGTCGACGCGCGCGAGGCCTTGCAGATCCAGCGCAGCAAAGGCACGGACCGCGATCTCCCGCAGCACCGTCGAGACGTCGTCGTCCAGCAGAGCGGGGATGTCGAACTCGACCACGTCGTCGAGATACTTGCTGTCGAAGTCGTAGAACGTCGCACCACCGGCCGACGCCGGGGCCTCGTCCATGCGGATCTCGGCGACGACGCTGGCGCGGACGGAGCCGTCCGGCATCTCCAGGACACCGCACTCCACCTCGCGGCCGACGATGCCGGCCTCGATCACGACCTTCGGATCATGTTCTCGCGCAACGGCCACCGCGTGTTCCAGCTCGTCCCAGTCGACGATGCGCGTGATGCCGATCGACGACCCGCCGCGGGCCGGCTTCACGAACGCGGGGAGACCGATGACGTCGCGCTCGTCCGCGGTCAGAGTCTTGCGATCGCGGCGCAGGACGACCTGGCGGCCGACGGGAAGGCCTTCGGCCGCGAGCAGCTTCTTGGTGAACTCCTTGTCCATCGCCGCGGCGCTCGCGAGGACTCCCGGTCCCACATATGGGATCCCGGCGACCTCGAACAGCCCCTGGACCGTGCCGTCCTCGCCGTAGGCACCGTGCAGCACCGGGAAGACGACGTCGACCGCACCGATGTCCTCGGCCGTCCCGTCGACGGAGCGCGTGAGACGGCCGGGGTTCTCCGGATCGACACCGAGAGCGAGCGGAACACCCTCACCGGCGACCGACGGGAGAACGCGATCGCGGATCTGCAACTCCGTCGGGTCTGCGGTGCCCTCGACCCACGTTCCGGCGCGCGTGATCCCGATGGGGATCACGTCGAAGCGGTCGGAATCGAGGTGACGCATGACGCTTCCCGCCGAGACGCAGGAGACGGAGTGTTCGTTGCTTCGACCGCCGTAGATCACGGCGACCTTGATGGGATCGGTCACGTGAGCACCGTACCGGCGAACCCCGGACGAGGCGTGACGCGCACCGCCCCGGTTCACTCCGGCTTGTGACGACGCCCCAGGAGGCTGTGGACGGCGTCCGGAACGGAGAGGCCCTCGTGACAGACCCGGTGGACCGCGTCTGTGAGGGGCATCTCCACGTCGTAGGCCTCCGCGAGAGCTCGGATGGATGTGCACGACTTCACACCCTCGGCCACCTGACCGTGCGCCGCTTCCTGCGCACTCTCCAGCGAGCCACCCGAACCCAACCGCTCGCCGAACGTGCGATTACGCGAGAGCGGAGACGAGCACGTGGCGACGAGGTCACCCACCCCGGCGAGACCCGCGAGCGTCGACGGATTGGCGCCGAGCGCGACACCGAGACGGGTCACCTCGGCGAGACCGCGGGTGATGATGCTGGCGACCGAGTTCTCCCCGAAACCGATACCCGCCGCCATGCCGCACGCGAGGGCGATGACGTTCTTGCACGCACCGCCGATCTCGCACCCGATGACGTCGGAGTTCGTGTACGGGCGGAAGTAGCTGGTGGCACACGCCGACTGGAGCGCGATCGCGCGATTGGAGTCCGGGCAGGCGATGACCGTCGCGGTGGGTTGCTCGGTGGCGATCTCCTTGGCGAGATTCGGTCCCGACAACGTGCCGACGCGACTCGGGTCCGCACCGGTGACCTGACAGATCACCTGCGACATGCGCATGAGGGTCCCGGTCTCGATGCCCTTGGCGAGCGAGAGCAGGGTGACGTCCGACCCCATCAGCGGAGCCCACTCCGCCAGGTTGGCACGCAGGGCCTGCGAGGGCACCGCGAGGACGACGGTGCAGGCCCCGTCCAACGCCTCCGCGGCGTCGTGAGTCGCTCGAATGGCAGACGGCAGTGCGACTCCCGGAAGGTAGTCGTCGTTCCGGTGGTTCTCCTGGATGGACGTCGCGAGTTCCTCTCGACGTGCCCACATGGTCACGTCGGTGCCCGCGTCGGCGAGCACCTTCGCGAACGCGGTTCCCCACGAACCGGAACCGAGCACCGCTGCCTTGACCATGACCCAGCCTTTCCTCGATCGACACGAGGCCGTCGCCCGCTCGGCAGCCCTGGCGGCTCACAGTAGCGATGTCGGAGGCCTGCCGAACGAAGTCGGCGGTAATGACTGCTGGCAGGATCGACGGTCATGAGCACGCCCAGTCGACCTCCGACCGACACCGCCCCGCGGCGCGGTGTCCATCTCGTGCTCGCGGTGAAGAACCTCGTCGACGCGAAGAGCCGACTGTCCACGACCTTCCCCGGCGACGAACGAGCCGAACTCGTGCTGGCGATGTTGCGCGACACCGCGTCGGCCGCCGCAGCCGCGGACGTCGTCACCGGATGGTCGGTCGTCACGCCGGACGCTCGCGTCGCGAGCGTCGCGGTCGCCCTCGGCGGACACACGGTGTCCGAACCCGAGTCGGGTGCCGCCACCACCGTGGAGCGACTCAACCGCGCCCTGTCCGCAGCGGACGACGCGATCAGTGACGCCCACGGCGGCGACGTGATAGCCCTGCAGGCCGACCTCCCTGCCCTGCGCACCGCGGAACTGGTCGCGGCCTACGCCGCCGCTCCCCCGGACACCCGCTCGGTGGTGATCGATCACACCGGCACGGGAACGTCGGCCCTGATCGTGCGGGGTCGCCCCCGGCGTCTCGAACCACGGTTCGGTCCCGATTCGGCCTCGCGCCACGTCGATTCCGGAGCGTTCCCTCTCCTCGGCACCTGGCCGGGTCTGCGTCTGGACGTGGACACGGCGGACGACGTCCGCGCCGCCCTCGACCTGGGGGTCGGGCCGCACACAGCCGCGATGCTCGCCGAGCTGGGCTGGACCGCCGCGCGCTGACCGCGCCCGGGCGAGGCCCGTCGCGAATTCGCACGCGGTCGACTACTCGCGCCCGCCCCGCGTGGGGGATGATCGACGCGTGACCAACGAGGCGACCGAGAATCCGACCGACGCCCCTTCCCGTTCCGGGGCCCCCACGAGTTCCGCAGCACCCGGTGACGCCGTCGACGGTGAGTGGAGCGCGCCCTTGGCCAGCCGGGCACCCTCCGCACCCACGGCACCGCCGGCCGCGACATCGGACACCGCGGTGCCGGCGGACCTGCTCCCGGAAGACCGCTATCTCAACCGCGAGTTGAGTTGGCTCGACTTCAACTCACGGGTGCTGGCACTCGCGGAGGACTCGTCGCTTCCGCTGCTCGAGCGGGCCAAGTTCCTCGCCATCTTCGCCAGCAATCTCGACGAGTTCTACATGGTGCGGGTGGCCGGCCTCAAGCGCCGTGACGAGACCGGACTGTCCGTCCGCTCCGCCGACGGACTCTCCCCCCGTGAGCAGCTGGCGTTGATCGCCCGGCGCACCCAGGAGATCGCCGACCGTCACGCCCGCACCTTCATCGACCGCATCCTGCCGGAGCTGGCGAACGAGGGAATCTCGGTCATCCGGTGGTCGGAGGTCACCTCCGACGAGCGGACCCGTCTGACACGGTATTTCACCGAGCAGGTGTTCCCCGTCCTCACCCCGCTGGCCGTGGATCCCGCCCACCCGTTCCCGTACATCTCCGGCTTGAGTCTCAATCTCGCTGTGACGGTGAAGGACTCGACGACGGGCGGCGAGCACTTCGCCAGGGTGAAGGTACCGGACAACGTCGATCGGTTCGTGCAGTTGCACCGGGGCGACGTCGGCACCGTGCCGGCTTTCCTTCCCATGGAGGAGCTCATCGCGGCGCATCTCGACGTCCTGTTCCCGGGACTGCAGATCGTCGAGCACCACGCCTTCCGCATCACGCGCAACGCCGATTTCGAGGTGGAGGAGGATCGGGACGAGGACCTCCTGCAGGCCCTCGAGCGCGAACTCGCGCGCCGCCGATTCGGATCGCCCGTTCGCCTCGAGGTCGCGGACGACATGACCGATCACATGCTCAGCCTGTTGCTGCGCGAGTTGGACGTCGATCCGGGCGATGTCATCCAGGTACCGGGACTGCTCGACCTGTCGTGCCTCATGCAGCTCTACGGAGTCGACAAGCCTGTCCTGAAGGACGCACCGTTCGTGCCGGCGACGCACCCCGCCTTCGGTGAGCGCGAGACGCCCAAGTCGATCTTCTCCACGCTGCGGGACGGGGACGTGCTGCTGCATCACCCGTACGACTCGTTCTCCACCAGCGTGCAGCGCTTCATCGAGCAGGCGGCAGCCGATCCGCACGTGCTCGCCATCAAGCAGACCCTCTATCGGACGTCGGGCGACTCCCCCATCGTCAACGCGCTGATCGCCGCGGCGGAGGCCGGCAAGCAGGTCGTGACCCTCGTGGAGATCAAGGCGCGCTTCGACGAACAGGCCAACATCGCCTGGGCACGCAAACTGGAGCAGGCCGGCGTGCACGTGGTCTACGGGTTGGTCGGACTGAAGACCCACTGCAAGACGTGCCTCGTCGTCCGCCGCGAAGGCGACACCATTCGCCGGTACTGCCACATCGGCACCGGCAACTACAACCCCAAGACCGCCCGGCTCTACGAGGACGTGGGTCTCATCACGGCCGCCGACGAGATCGGCGCCGATCTCACCGACCTGTTCAACTCGCTCACCGGTTACTCGCGCAAGGAGCAGTACCGGAACCTCCTCGTCGCGCCGTTCGGTGTGCGGGCGGGAATCGTCGAGCGCATCGAGGCCGAGGTGCAGGCGCACAAGGACGGCGCGAACGCCCGAATCCGCCTGAAGGCCAACGCACTCGTCGACGAGCAGGTGATCGACGCGCTGTACTGGGCGTCCACCGAGGGCGTCCAGGTCGAGGTGGTCGTGCGCGGTATCTGTGCTCTCAAACCGGGCGTACCCGGTCTTAGCGAGAACATTCAGGTGCGGTCGATCCTCGGTCGGTTCCTCGAACACTCGCGTGTGTTGCACTTCGAGGCGATCGACGAGTTCTGGATCGGCAGCGCGGACATGATGCACCGCAACCTCGATCGACGCGTGGAGGTCATGGCTCAGGTGAAGGACCCGAAGCTGTCCGGTCAGCTGAACTCGATGCTCGACTCGGCCATGGACGTCACGACCCGCTGCTGGGTCCTGCAGTCCGACGGCGCCTGGACGGCGTCCCCCGCGAGCGGCGAGACGGTGCGGGATCACCAGGTGTCCCTCATGCGCCAGCGTCGCTACACCGGATCGTGAGGTGGGTCGGTGAGCAGCTCACGCGCATCGAAGACTCCTGATCCGGTCCTCGCCGCGGGTGCGGTTCTGTGGAGGCCGGGGCCCGAGGGCGACGAGCCGGTGGTGGCGTTGGTGCATCGACCGCGCTACGACGACTGGTCCCTTCCCAAGGGCAAGGTCGAGGCCGACGAGGTACCCGCGGTCGCTGCCGTTCGAGAAGTGTGGGAGGAGACCGGTTTCCGGTGCGTTCTCGGACACGGTCTCGGAACCACCACCTATCCGCTCCCGCGCTCGAAGAAGATCAAGCAGGTCGACTACTGGGCCGCTCGAGTCGTGGACGGCGAGTTCGTCGTCAACGACGAGGTCGACGATCTGCGGTGGCTCACACCCGCAGAGGCCCGCGATCTCGCGACCTACGAGGTAGACCGGGACGTCGTCGGTCGTTTCGCGCAGCACCCGGTGCCGACGAGTACGGCTGTGCTGGTGCGCCATGCGCGGGCCGGGAGCAAGGCGCGCTACAAGGGAGATGACGCCGAACGGCCTCTGGACAGCGTCGGTGTCCGCCAGGCAGCAGCACTGGTTCCTCTGATCCAGGCCTACGGCGGCACCGACGGATTCACCGCCGAGCGTGCTCGGTGCGTCCAGACCATCGCGCCGTGGGCCGAGTCCGTCGGAGTCGATCTGGCCCTGGAGCCCACGCTGACCGAGGAGGGGTACGCGCAGTTACCCGACAAGGGACGTCAGCGCGCACGCGAGATCATCGCCTCGACGTCCGGCGTCCCGGTGATCTGCAGTCAGGGCAAGGTGATTCCCAACCTGATGGAGTGGTGGGCCGAGAGCGACGGCGTCGAACTCTCCCGCACTCGATCGCGCAAGGCGAGCGTCTGGGTGCTCAGCTTCGTCGGTGGTGTCCTGGTGGCAGCGGACTACACCGATTCGCCACTCCCGCGTAGCCGGCACGACTGAACAGCCGGTACGACCGACCCGAACACGAAGGAGCCCCGGACCATCGGTCCGGGGCTCCTTCGTGTCGAACGGGAACGTTACTTGCGTGCAGTACGTTTCGCCGGAGCCTTCTTGGCGGGCGCCTTCTTCGCGGGCGCGGCCTTCTTGGCAGGGGTGGTCTTCTTGGCTGCGGTCTTGGCCGGTGCCTTCGTCGCCGTGGTCTTCTTCGCGGCGGCCGGGGTGGTCTTCTTGGCTGCGGTCTTGGCCGGTGCCTTGGTGGCGGTGGTCTTCTTGGCTGCGGTCTTGGCCGGTGCCTTGGTGGCGGTGGTCTTCTTCGCTGCGGTCTTGGCCGGTGCCTTGGTGGCGGTGGTCTTCTTCGCCGCCGTCTTGGCGGGAGCCTTGGTCGCCGCCTTCGCCGGAGCCTTGGCCGCGGTCTTCTTCGCCGCTGCCGTCTTCTTCGCTGCCGCAGTCTTCTTCGCGGGGGCTGCGGAGGCGCCACGCTTCACGGCGGGACCCGTGGCGGACAACTTCTGGCCACCGGCGATGACGGCCTTGAACTGAGCACCGGGACGGAACGCGGGAACGGACGTCGGCTTGACCTTGACGGTCTCGCCGGTGCGCGGGTTACGAGCGACGCGGGCTGCACGGCGACGCTGCTCGAAGACACCGAAGCCGGTGATGGTGACCGACTCGCCGCGGTGCACGGCGCGCACGATGATGTCGACGATGTTCTCGACAGCGTCCGTGGCGCTCCGGCGATCCGCGCCTGTCTTCTCGGTCAGGGCGTCGATCAGTTCTGCCTTGTTCATCGGTGATTCCTCCGCATACTGATTGGCCCGTCGTCGGACCGACTGAGTACCACGGTAAACCGGAAATGCGCACGAGTCCACGAGCCACGCCAAAACAGTCTGTTCGGCTGTAATCATCGCAGCCACAATGAGTGTCGCGGGTAGGGCCTTTTCGGCCCGGAATCACCGAGCCTGATCGGGCGCCGGAAGTGTCTTCGGCTTCCATTCCGGGCGGGACTTCTCGAACTCGGAAATGGCCTCTACCTGGCGTAACGTCAGCGCGACGTCGTCCAGACCCTCCAGCAGACGCCACCTCGTGTAGTCGTCAATATCGAAGCGCACCACCAGTGTTCCGGCGCTGATCGTCTTCGTCTCGAGGTCGACGGTGAGTTCCGTCCCGGGGCGCTCGTCCAGCAATTTCCACAGCAGTTCCACATCCGATTGCTCGACAACGGCGGCCAGCAGACCCGCCTTTCCGGCGTTTCCGCGAAAGATGTCGGCGAATCTGGACGCGATCACGGCCCGGAATCCGTAGTCCGAGAGTGCCCACACGGCGTGCTCCCGAGAGGACCCGGTACCGAAATCAGGTCCGGCGACGAGGACCGAACCCTTGTCGAACGGCGGAGTGTTGAGGACGAAACCGGGATCGGTGCGCCACCCCGCGAACAGCCCGTCCTCGAAACCCGTTCGGGTCACGCGCTTGAGGTACACGGCGGGGATGATCTGGTCGGTGTCGACGTTGCTGCGGCGCAGCGGGACACCGATTCCGGTGTGCGTGGTGAACGATTCCATGACGAGCTCCTGACGGGGTGTACGGGGGACGGGGCGGAAGGACTGTCGGTCGACTCAGCCGAGATCGGCGGGAGCCGACAACCGTCCACGCACCGCGGTGGCGGCGGCGACCGCCGGCGAGACGAGGTGCGTACGGCCGCCCTTGCCCTGGCGCCCTTCGAAGTTGCGGTTCGACGTCGAGGCCGAACGCTCACCCGGAGCGAGCTGATCGGGATTCATTCCGAGACACATCGAGCACCCCGCCTGGCGCCATTCCGCCCCTGCGGCAGTGAAGATCGCGCCCAGTCCCTCGTCCTCGGCCTGTGCGCGCACACGCATCGAGCCGGGGACGACGAGCATCCGCACACCGTCGGCAACGGTACGGCCGTCCAAGATCTTCGCTGCCACACGGAGATCCTCGATCCGACCGTTGGTGCAGGACCCGAGGAAGACGGTGTCGACCGCAATGTCGCGCAACGGCGTGCCCGGCTCGAGACCCATGTAGGTGAGCGCCTTCTCGGCGGACTGACTCTCGCCCTCGTCGAGGATCTCGGCCGGATCGGGTACCGACGCACTGAGGGGTGCGCCCTGACCGGGGTTGGTGCCCCACGTGACGAACGGAGTCAGCGCCGACCCGTCGATCCGCACTTCCTTGTCGAAGACGGCACCGTCGTCCGTGACGAGCGTCGACCAGTCGGCGACGGCCTGCTCCCACAGCTCACCGGAGGGAGCGTGTGGCCGACCCTTGATGTACTCGAACGTGATCTCGTCGGGGGCGATCATGCCCGCACGCGCGCCCGCCTCGATGGACATGTTGCAGATGGTCATCCGCGCTTCCATCGACATCTTCCGGATGGCTTCACCGCGGTACTCGATGACGTAGCCCTGCCCACCACCCGTACCGATCTGCGCGATGACCGCCAGGATCAGATCCTTGCTGCCGACGTCGTCACCGAGTTCGCCGTCCACCGTGACCGACATGGTCTTGAAGGGGCGCAACGACAATGTCTGGGTCGCGAGCACGTGCTCGACCTCGCTGGTGCCGATACCCATCGCGAGAGCGCCGAACGCACCGTGCGTCGAGGTGTGGCTGTCCCCGCACACGACGGTGGTTCCCGGCTGGGTCAGGCCGAGCTGGGGCCCGATGATGTGCACGATGCCCTGCTCGATGTCGCCCATCGAGTGCAGGCGGATGCCGAACTCCTCGCAGTTGCGCCGCAGGGTGTCCACCTGCGTACGGGAGACGAGATCCGCGATCGGCTGGTCGATGTCGACCGTCGGGACGTTGTGGTCCTCCGTCGCGATCGTCAGATCGGGCCGTCGCACTGGCCGACCGGCCAGACGCAGTCCGTCGAACGCCTGCGGGCTGGTGACCTCGTGAACGAGGTGGAGATCGATGTAGACGAGATCCGGCTTGGTCGCGTCACCCTCACCACCGCCGCGAACGACGACGTGCTGATCCCAGACCTTCTCCGCCAGGGTCTTCGCTGCCATGACTCCACCTTTCGACCGACGACGATCACCATCTCACGTTGTGAGACGCTAGTATCGCTACATGGGACAGCATAGCGGCATCGGCGTTCTGGACAAAGCAATGAGCGTTCTGCAGGCTGCGTCACTCGAACCGTGCAGCCTCGCCGACCTGTGTTCCGCCACCGGGCTCCCCCGCGCCACCGCGCATCGGCTCGCCATCGGACTCGAGACGCATCGCATGCTCAGCCGCGACGCCGACGGACTGTGGCGGCCGGGGCCGGCGCTCGCCGAACTGGCGCACACCGCCGAGGATCCCCTTCTCGACGCCGCGGCCACGGTACTGCCACGGCTGCGCGAGATCACCGGGGAGAGCGTGCAGGTCTACCGCATCGACGGCACGGTGCGCGTGTGCGTGGCAGCCATGGAACCTCCCACCGGGCTGCGGGACACCGTGCTCGTCGGCGCCCGCCTCCCCCTCACCGCCGGCTCCGGCGCCAAGGTGCTGCTGGCGTGGGCCGACCCGGCACTGCAGCGCACCGTCCTCCCCGACGCCGCCTTCGGTGAGCGGGTGCTCGCCGAGGTGCGTAAGCGCGGCTGGGCACAGAGCGCCGCCGAGCGCGAACCCGGCGTCGCCAGCGTCGCCGCACCGATTCGCGGACGCGACGACCGTGTGGTCGCCGCGATCTCCGTGTCCGGCCCTATCGACCGCATGGGACGCCGTCCCGGAGCACGCTGGGCCGCCGATCTTCTCGCGGCCGCGGAGGCCGTGCAGAAACGCCTCTGAGGCGAGGCGCCGGCCGGGTCACCGAAACTCGTGCACCGTCGGTCGCGGCGTGGACAGCCAGTTCCTCACGTTGCCCCGGTGCAGGCGCAGCACACCGCCCACCATGCCCACCGCGGACTTGGCGAGGTACTTGCGGTTGCCCATCATCTCGATGGCGGTGGCTCGGCCGAAGTGGTTGATGAACGCGCGCTCGGTGACATAACTGCCGAATCCCTCTGCTGCAGCGCGGATGCAGAAGTCGACGTCCGCACCCCACCCCGTGGACCCGAAGTTGCGTTCGTCGTACCCGCCGAGCGCCAGCCAGGTGTCCTTCGTGATGGTCATGGCGGTTCCGTCCACGGCGTAGCACTTGCGGTACCTGTCGACCGGTACGTAGTCCTCCGCCGGCCCGGAGTACGTCGTCTTCATGTCCCGGTGGCCGTAGGCGTCGTCGTAGACGGGCACGACGATGCCCGCATCCGACGGCAGTTGCGGGTCGGTCACCGCGTCGAGGAACCCGCGGGACAACCGCGTGTCGTTGTTCAGCGTCATCGCATGGGTGTGGCCGTCGCTGAAGGCGATGCGGAACCCGAGGTTCGATCCGCCGGCCCAGCCGAGGTTGCGGCCGGGCGTGACGACGCGCTCGTCGGCGAGCGGGGTGTAGTCACCGCGATTGTCGATGATCACGAAGGTGGCGTTCTCGCGTCGCAGATCCTGGACCACAGCGTGGGTGTAGTCGATCTGGCCGTAGACGGGAACAGCGATGAGTAGTGAGGACACCCAGTGAACCTACGACACACCGACACGGCCCCACCACCGGAGCGGGAGGGTGCGGCTCCCCCGGAAACGACTCGAGGACCACCGCATCGCGGTGGTCCTCGAATGTTGTAGCCCCGACGGGATTCGAACCCGCGCTACCGCCTTGAGAGGGCGGCGTCCTAGGCCGCTAGACGACGGGGCCAGGATCTTCATCTGTGAATCAGGTGGAGCAACCGGAAGAGCATAACCGGCCGAGAGCATCCGACGAAATCGGGTGTTTCTCTGCTGGGGTACCAGGACTCGAACCTAGAATGGCGGTACCAGAAACCGCTGTGTTGCCAATTACACCATACCCCAATGGCCTGGTCCGGACGCGTTCTCCGGGCCGTTTCGAGCCGTGGAGAACACTACCAAACACCATCCCGCATTCACCAAATCGGCTGGTCAGCGGGCTGGGTCGGTCGACTGCGACCCGTCGGGCCCACCGAAGGTGACCTCGATCTCCTCGAAACCCTTGCTTCGCTGCGCCTCGGCCTGCGCCGTGTACGCGTCCCTGTCACCGTCGGTCAGTTCGACGTTGTCCGTGAACGGGGTGAGCAGAGCGCGCGGGTGCAACCTGTCGGTCCGCACGACGTTCACCTCGATGCACAGGACCAGCACCAGCGAGGAGATGTAGAGGAACGCGAGCAGCCCGAGGACGATCGCGAACACACCGTTGGTCGTGTCCGCACCGCCGACGACGCGTTGAACGTACAGCCCACCGAAGGACTGCAGGGCCTGCCACAGCAGCGCGCCGATGACGGCGCCGGGAAGCACGTCGCGCACGCTCACCGCACGCGTGGTCCCGAGCCGGAACGCCACGACGAACGTGGCGGTGTTGAGCACGATCGCCGCGATCGTGACGAGCACCTGCGCGATCGTGCCGAAGAAGCCCGCCGCGTTGAAACCGTTCAGGACCGTGACGCCGATGACGGCCGTCCCGACGGTCAGCAGCAGGCCGAAGCCGCGCACGCGCGCGCGGACAGGATCGGGGCGATCGTTCTTCGGGACGGACCAGGCGACGTTCATCGCGTTCTGCGCGGCCACCGCCACACCCAGGCCGCCGTAGAGCGATCCCAGGACACCGATGACGATGGCCCCGGTCCCCCCGCTCAGCCCTTCCGGTTGGCCGAGTTGTTCGCCGATCAACGGGATCTGGCTCATGGCCGAATCGATGATCCGTTGCTGCAGTTCGGGATCGCCGGCCAGGACGATGCCCAGGACGGTCGAGAACAGCAGCAGCAACGGGAACAGCGAGATGAAACCGAAGTAGGCGATGAGTGCCGCCAGGTAGCCGCCCTGGTCGTCGAAGAACTTGTAGAACACGGCCAACGGAAATCCCATGGCGGGGTGCCGCTGCTGAAACTTGTCGATCCGATCGGTGAAGCTCATCACCACACCCTTTCGCCCGAACGGATCCGAGTCACCTCAGACGATCGACGCACGGGCCGACCGCAACCGGGCCAGCGTCAGCTCCCGGCCCAGCAGCACCATCGACTCGTACAGCGGTGGGCTGATGTGGGAACCGGTCACCGCCACGCGCACCGGCGCGAACGCCTTGCGCGGCTTGAGCTCCATCTCGTCGATGAGCGCGACCTTGAGAGCCGACTCCAAGGCCTCCGCGGTCCACTCCGCTGCGCCCTCCACGGCGCGCACCGTGGCGTCCAGGACGGGTGCCGCGTCGGCGCCCAGATTCTTGGCTGCCGACGCCGGATCGACCGTGAACTCCGCGGCGGGGGCCAGCAGGAACTTCAGCAGTCCCCAGGCGTCGGACAGCACGACGATGCGCGTCTGCACCAGTTCCGCTGCCTCGGCGAACGCCGCGTCCGACACCCCGATCGGATGGCCGTGCGTCTCGAGGTACGCCCGCAGGCGCGCAGCGAAGTCGGCCGGCTCGAGCAGCCGGATGTGTTCGGCATTGATGGCGTCGGCCTTCTTCTGATCGAAGCGGGCCGGGTTCGAGTTGACCGTCGAGATGTCGAAGGCACCCACCATCTCGTCGAGCGAGAAGACATCGCGGTCCTCGGAGAAACCCCACCCGAGGAGGGCCAGGTAGTTCAGCAGACCTTCGGGGACGAACCCGCGCTCCCGGTGCAGGAAGAGATCCGCCTCGGGGTCGCGCTTCGACAGCTTCTTGTTGCCCTGCCCCATCACGAACGGCAGGTGCCCGAACTCCGGGACACGTTCCGCCACACCGATGCGCACGAGGGCGTCGTACAGCGCGATCTGACGCGGAGTCGAGGACAGCAGGTCCTCACCGCGCAGGACGTGCGTGATCTTCATCAGCGCGTCGTCCACGGGGTTCACCAACGTGTACAGCGGGACACCGTTGCCGCGGGTGAGCGCGAAGTCCGGAACGGTGCCGGCGCGGAACGTCGTCTCGCCGCGCACGAGGTCGTTCCACGACAGATCGTGATCGGGCATACGCAACCTGATGACGGGCTTGCGTCCCTCGGCGCGGAAGGCCTCCCGCTGCTCATCGGTCAACGTGCGGTCGTGATTGTCGAAGCCCAACTTCGGATCTCGGCCGGCCGCGAGATGCCTCGCCTCCACCTCCTCCGGTGTGGAGAAGCTCTCGTACGCCTCCCCCGCGTCGACGAGTTGCTGCACCACGGCGAGGTGCTGATCACGGCGCAACGACTGCCGGTACGGCTCGTACGGCCCACCGACCTCGGGACCCTCGTCCCAGTCGAGTCCGAGCCACCGCAGCGCGTCGAGCAGCGCCTGGTAAGACTCCTCGGAATCACGTGCGGCGTCGGTGTCCTCGATGCGGAACACGAACGCGCCGCCGTGATGGCGGGCGAACGCCCAGTTGAACAGTGCCGTGCGCACCAGCCCGACGTGCGGGGTTCCGGTGGGCGACGGGCAGAACCGGACGCGGACGTCGGATGCGGGAACGCTCGCGGCGGTCACTTGTCCACCACCGGATTGGTCAGCGTGCCGATGCCCTCGATCTCGACGGACACGCTCTCGCCCGCCACGATCGGCCCCACGCCTTCCGGGGTGCCGGTCAGGATGACGTCGCCGGGAAGCAGAGTCATCACCGACGAGATCCACTCGATGATCTTCGGCACGTCGTGCAGCAGGAGCGAGGTGCGACTGTTCTGCTTCACCGCACCGTCCACCGTGGTGGTCAGAGCGAGATCCGAGGCGTCGAGCGCGGTCTCGATCCAGGGGCCGAGTGGGCAGAAGGTGTCGTAACCCTTGGCGCGGGTCCACTGACCGTCGTGGCGCTGGTTGTCGCGGGCCGTGACGTCGTTCGCGACGGTGTAGCCGAGCACCACATCGAGAGCGCGTGCTGCCGGAACGTCCTTGCACGGACGGCCGATGACCACCGCGAGCTCACCTTCGAAGTGAACCTCGGACGACGTCGGCGGACGCACGATGTTCGCACCGGGTCCGACGATGGACGTGTTGGGCTTGATGAAGATCACCGGGTCCTCGGGTGCGTCCGAGCCCATCTCCGCGGCGTGCGCCGCGTAGTTCTTGCCGATGCAGATCACCTTGCTGGCGAGAATGGGCGCCAGCAGGCGGACGTCGGCCAGGGACCAGCTCCGGCCGGTGAAGGTGGGTGTGCCGAAGGGATGTTCCGCGATCTCTCGCGCCGTCCTCTCGTCCCCGTCGCCTTCGATGGCGACGAATGCAACACCGTCGGGACTCGCTACTCGACCAAGACGCATGGCGGAAGTCTATCGAGCGGCATCGAGCGGACACCGGCGGGCGACGAACGACGACGCGCGCGGGGTAGCATCGGCGACCGGGAGTTCAACATACGAGAATGCTGTCCCACATGATGAGAACGGAGCCGGCATGAGTCGCGTCCAGCGCTACACCACGTCCACGGCGGGTCGGTGGGCGATGCTCGTGATCGGCATGCTCGCGACGGCCTCCACGGCACTTCTCCTGAACGGCGCCGCCTTCCTCATCCCCGCACTGCGGGATCAGCGCGGACTCTCGCTCGCGTCGGCGGGTCTGGTCGTGGCGATGCCGACGGCCGGCATCGTCCTGACGCTGTTCGCGTGGGGTGCCGTCGTCGACCGCGTGGGCGAACGGCGGTCCCTCATCGCCGGTTCCGTGCTGACGTCGGTGGCCGCCTTCTGCGCCGCCGCGACGGAGTCCACGGTCGCGCTGGCCGTCTTCCTGCTGCTCGGCGGCATGGCTGCCGCCAGCGTGAACTCCGCCACCGGACGCGTGGTGGTGGGGTGGTTCCCTCCCCACCGCCGCGGCCTGGCCATGGGCATCCGGCAGATGTCTCTCCCTCTCGGAGTCGCACTGTCCGCGTTGCTGATTCCCGGTATTGCCCGCGATCACGGGGTGGGAACCGCGATGCTCCTTCCCGCGGTCGCGTCCGCCCTCTCCGCTCTCGCCTGCGTCGTCGGCGTGTTCGATCCGCCGCGGCCCTCCCGATCCGCCGCCTCGAGTGCCGACCTCCTTGCCAACCCCTACCGCGGGCGTCGCGATCTCTGGCGCATACACGGCGCCTCGGTCGCGCTGGTGGTGCCGCAGTACGTGGTGTGGACGTTCGCCCTCGTCTGGCTCGTGGACCAACGGACGTGGTCCCCCGAGGCCGCCGGTGTCCTCATCACCGTCTCGCAGATACTCGGAGCAGGCGGGCGCATCGCCGCCGGCGCCGTCTCGGACCGGGTGGGCAGCAGGCTCGGACCGATGCGGTGGGTCGCCGTCGGCGTCGTCGTCGTGATGGCCGCGCTGGCGATCGCGGACGCCCTGGGCCTCGCGGCATCGGTGGTGATACTCGTGGTCGCGTCGGTGGCGACGGTGTCACCCAACGGGCTCGCGTTCACCGCCGTGGCCGAGCGGGCGGGTCCGTTCTGGAGCGGGCGGGCACTCGGCGCGCAGAACACCAGTCAGTTCATCGCCGCGTCGGCGGTTCCCCCGGCATTCGGCGCCCTGATCACGCACACGTCGTACGCGGTGGCGTTCGGGGCGTCCGCGGCTATCGCGCTTCTCGCGGTACCGACCATTCCGCGAGAAGCGCGAGACCGACTACACCAGTGAGGCGATCCGATCGCCGATCGTCGCGGTCGTACCCGGATCCCCGGCGGTGCGCGTCGCGAGGTCCTGCGCGACGGCGGACTCGACGCGCTCCGCCGCCTCGGTCTCGCCGAGATGTGCGAGGAGGAGCGACACCGACAGGATGGCGGCCGTCGGATCGGCGATTCCTTTGCCGGCGATGTCCGGCGCACTGCCGTGCACGGGCTCGAACATGCTCGGATTCGTCCGCGTCGCATCGATGTTCGCGCTCGCGGCCAGACCGATACCACCGGCGACCGCGGCCGCGAGATCGGTGATGATGTCGCCGAAGAGATTGTCGGTGACGATCACGTCGAAGCGGCCCGGGTCGGTCACCAGGTGGATCGTCGCCGCGTCGATGTGCTGGTACGCCACCTCGACGTCGGGGAACTCGGCCGCCACCTCGTCGACCGTCCGCTTCCACAGCGATCCTGCGAACCCCAGCACGTTCGTCTTGTGCAGCAGCGTCACGTGCTTGCGACGACCCATCGCTCGGGCGAAGCCGTCCCGGACCACGCGCTCCACACCGAATCGCGTGTTGAGGCTGACCTCGGTGGCGACCTCGTGCGGAGTGCCGACGCGGATGGCGCCGCCGTTGCCCGTGTACGGGCCCTCGGTGCCCTCCCGTACGACGACGATGTCGACCGGCTTGTTGCCCGCCAACGGACCGACGACACCCGGGTACAGCTTGGACGGCCGCAGGTTGATGTGGTGATCCAGCGCGAATCGCGCGGTCAGCAACAGCCCGCGCTCGAGCACACCGCTGGGCACCGACGGATCACCGATGGCGCCGAGCAGGATGGCGTCGTGGCCGCGGAGTTCCTCGAGCACCGACGGCGGCAGGATCTCCCCCGTCGCGTGATAGCGCCGTGCACCCAGGTCGTACTCCGTCGTCTCCGCACCGGGCGCGACCACCTCGAGCACCTTGAGTGCCTCGGCCACCACCTCCGGTCCGATGCCGTCTCCGGCCACGACACCCAGCTTCATCGAAGTCCCCTCGTTCGGCGTCGACATCAGGACAGGTCGACCAGCTCGATGGTCGTCGCGCCCACGGAGGCGGCGATGGCGTCCCGAACGTCCTGCGCCACATCACGATCGACGCGCAGCAGGATGGTGGCACCGCCACCCTCCGCATCCTGGCTGAGTGCCGCGGCGGCGATGTCGACACCGGCGTCGCCCAGGGCGGTGCCGATGCGTCCGAGCGAGCCGGGACGGTCGTCGTACGTCACGATGAGGTTCTTGCCCTCGGCGCGCAGATCGAAGTTGCGGCCGTTGATGTTGACGATCTTCTCCACGTGCTGCGGACCGGTGAGGGTGCCCGCGACGTTGACGACGGTCCCGTCGCCGTAGACCGCACGGACGTCGACGACGCTCCGGTGGTTGGGGCTCTCGCTGGCCTTGGTCACGTCGGCCGTGACGCCACGCTCCTCGGCGAGCGACGGCGCGTTGACGAAGGTGACCGCGTCCTCGATGACGGCGGAGAACAGTCCCCGCAGCGCCGACAGCTTGAGGATGTCGACGTCCTCGGACGCCAGCTCACCACGCACGTCGACGGACAGCGACGTCGGGAGCTCGTCCGACAGGGCACCCAGCAGGACGCCCTGCTTGCGCACGATGTCGAGCCACGGCGCGACCTCCTCGCCCACGGCGCCGCCGGAGACGTTCACGGCGTCGGGCACGAACTCGCCGGCGAGGGCGAGCAGGACGGACTTGGCGACGTCGGTGCCGGCACGGTCCTGGGCCTCGGTGGTCGACGCACCGAGATGCGGGGTGACGACGACCTGCGGGAGCTCGAACAGCGGGCTGTCGGTGCACGGCTCGCTCGCGTAGACGTCGATACCCGCGGCGAAGACGTGGCCGCTGGTGATCGCGTCGGCGAGAGCCTGCTCGTCGACCAGTCCACCGCGGGCGGCGTTGACGACGATGACGCCCTTCTTGGTCCGGGCGAGCGCCTCCTTGCCGATCAGACCCTTGGTCTCGGGGGTCTTCGGCAGGTGCACGGAGAACATGTCGGCGCGCTCGAGAAGCTCGTCGAGGCTGACCAGCTCGATGCCGAGCTGGGCCGCACGAGCCGGGGAGACGTAGGGGTCGTACGCGATGATGTGCGTCTCGAACGCGGCGAGACGCTGCGCGAAGAGCTGACCGATGCGGCCGAGCCCGACCACACCGACGGTCTTGCCGAAGATCTCGACGCCGTTGAACGTGCTGCGCTTCCACTCGTGCCGACGCAGCGTGGCATCGGCGGCGGGAATCTGGCGGGCAGCCGAGAGCAGCAGCGTCACCGCGTGCTCGGCGGCGGTGTGGATGTTGGACGTGGGGGCGTTGACGACGAGCACGCCGCGCTCGGTGGCTGCGGGGACGTCGACGTTGTCCAGGCCGACGCCGGCGCGGGCGACGATCTTGAGCTTGCTACCGGCAGCGAGCACCTCGGCGTCGACCGTGGTCGCGGAGCGGACCAGGATGGCGTCCGCGTCGGGAACCGCGGCCAGGAGGGCCGGGCGATCCGGACCGTCCACCCACCGGACCTCGACACCGTCGCCGAGAGCCTCGACGGTGGACTGCGCAAGTTTGTCGGCGATGAGTACGACGGGGCGGCCTGGCTGGCTCACGTGGAGAACTCCCTGATCAGGTGACGGAGAAGAGGTGTGGTTCCGAATTCGTGCGGGCGTCAGCCTAATGGCCGAGCCGCGACCCGACGCAGGGCACCCGAAGTCGAGGAACTCGACCGCGGGTGCCCCGTGTCAGGAATGCGAGAGTCAGGCCGTCTCGGTGATGGGACGGTCGACCCAGCTCATGAGGTCGCGCAGCTTCTTGCCGGTGACCTCGATGGGGTGCTCGGCGTTCTGCTTGCGCAGGCCCTCGAGCTCGGTGTTGCCGTTCTCGACGTTGGCGACGAGGCGCTTGGTGAACTCGCCCGACTGGATGTCGGCCAGGATCGCCTTCATGCGCTCCTTGGTGCCGGCGTCGATGACGCGCGGCCCGGAGAGGTAGCCGCCGAACTCCGCGGTGTCGGACACCGAGTAGTTCATGCGCGCGATGCCGCCCTCGTACATGAGGTCGACGATGAGCTTGAGCTCGTGCAGGACCTCGAAGTACGCCATCTCGGGCGCGTAGCCGGCCTCGACCATGACCTCGAAGCCGGTCTTCACCAGCTCCTCGGTACCGCCGCACAGCACGGCCTGCTCGCCGAAGAGGTCGGTCTCGGTCTCTTCCTTGAACGTGGTCTTGATGACGCCGGCACGCGTGCCGCCGATGCCGCGGGCGTAGGACAGCGCGAGAGCCTGGCCCTCACCCTTCGGATCCTGGTCGACGGCGATGAGGGCGGGAACGCCCTTGCCGTCGACGAACTGACGACGCACGAGGTGACCGGGTCCCTTGGGGGCGACCATGCCGACGGTGATGTTGGCCGGGGCCTCGATCAGCTTGAAGTGGATGTTCAGGCCGTGACCGAAGAACAGCGCGTCGCCGTCCTTGAGGTTGGGCTCGATGTCGTCCTTGAAGATCTGTGCCTGGGCGGTGTCCGGGGCGAGCAGCATGATGACGTCGGCCCACTCGGAGACTTCCGCCGGCGTGCCCACGCCGAGGCCCTGCTCGGCAGCCTTGTCACGCGACTTGGAGCCTTCCTTCAGACCGATACGGACGTCGACGCCCGAGTCGCGCAGGCTGAGCGAGTGCGCATGGCCCTGGCTTCCGTATCCGATCACAGCGACCTTGCGGCCCTGGATGATCGAGAGATCGGCATCGTCGTCGTAGAACATCTCGACTGCCACTGTGGTTTCCTCCTACATCTGTCCCGGTCGCATGTGACCGGGTAATCGAAACTACTGGGTTGGGTGACTAGCGGGACGCGGTGATGGACTTCGGTCCACGACCCACCGCGACGACGCCGGACTGGACGATCTCGCGAACACCGTACGGGTCGAGCATCCGGAGCAACGCCTCGAGCTTCGAGCGGGTACCGGTCGCCTCGACGGTGACTGCCTCCGGCGAGACGTCGATGACCTTGGCGCGGAACAAGTTCACCGTCTCGATGACCTCGCTCCGCACGCTCGCGTCGGCACGGACCTTGATGAGCACGAGCTCACGGGCGACCGACGAGTCGGCTTCCTGCTCGACGATCTTGATGACGTTGACGAGCTTGTTCAGCTGCTTCGTCACCTGCTCGAGCGGGAACTCGTCGACCGTCACGACGATGGTCATGCGCGAGATCTCGGGAACCTCGGTGCCGCCCACCGCGAGGGAGGCGATGTTGAACCCGCGGCGCGAGAACAGCGACGCCACGCGTGCGAGCACGCCCGGCTTGTCCTCGACGAGAACGCTCAGGGTGTGACTGGTGCTCACAGGTCGATGCCTTTCGAATTGGCGCCCTGGGCCGCCTCGGTGACGTCGCCGACCGAGCCGGGCTCCTGCGCCGCTTCCTCGTCGTTGTCGAACAGCGGACGGATGCCGCGGGCGGCCATGATCTCGGAGTTGCCGGTGCCCGCAGCGACCATGGGCCACACCTGGGCGTCCTTGCCGACGATGAAGTCGATGACGACGGGGCGATCGTTGATCGCACGCGCCTGCGCGATCACCGCATCGACGTCCTCCTCGCGCTCGCACCGCAGTCCGACGCATCCCAGCGCCTCGGCGAGCTTGAGGAAGTCGGGGATGCGGACGGCGCCGTGCGTGCCCAGCTCGGTGTTGGAGTAGCGCTCCTCGTAGAAGAGCGTCTGCCACTGCCGCACCATGCCGAGGTTGCCGTTGTTGATGACGGCCACCTTGATCGGGATGCCCTCGACCGCGCAGGTCGCGAGCTCCTGGTTGGTCATCTGGAAGCAGCCGTCCCCGTCGATGGCCCAGACCTCGGTGTCGGGCAGACCCATCTTGGCGCCCATCGCGGCCGGGACCGCGTAGCCCATCGTGCCGAGTCCACCCGAGTTGAGCCACGTCCGCGGCTTCTCGTAACTGATGAACTGGGCGGCCCACATCTGGTGCTGTCCGACGCCGGCGCAGTAGATCGCGTCGGGTCCGGCGAACTTGCCGATCGACTGGATCACGAACTCGGGCGACATCGCGCCGTCCGACGGACGGTCGTAGCTCAGCGGGTAGGTGCGCCGGACGTTGTCGAGGTAAGCCCACCAGTCGGTGAGATCCAGCGCGGTGCCGGTGGCCTGGTCCGCGCGGATCGCCTCGATCAGCTCGACGATGACCTCGCGGCAGTCACCCACGATCGGCACGTCGGCGAACCGGTTCTTGCCGATCTCGGCGGGATCGATGTCCGCGTGGACCACCTTCGCCTCGGGGGCGAACGAGTCGAGCTGTCCGGTCACGCGGTCGTCGAAGCGAGCGCCGAGCGTGATGAGCAGATCACTCTTCTGCAGTGCGGCGACCGCGGCGACCGTTCCGTGCATGCCGGGCATGCCGAGGTTCAGGTCGTGACTGTCCGGGAAGACGCCCCGCGCCATCAGCGTCGTCACGACGGGGATGCCGGTGAGCTCCGCCAGCTCGAGCAGCTCGGGCGACGAGTTCGACTTGATGATGCCGCCGCCGCAGTACAGCACCGGCTTCTTCGCTGCCGCGATGAGCCGCGCGGCCTCACGCACCTGCTTGCCGTGCGGCTTCGTCACCGGGCGGTAGCCCGGCAGCTTCATCTCCGGCGGCCACGAGAAGGTGGTCTGCGCCTGCAGGACGTCCTTCGGGATGTCGACGAGCACCGCGCCCGGTCGTCCGGAGGACGCCAGGTAGAAGGCCTCGGCGATCATGCGCGGGATGTCGAGCGGGTCGGTGATGAGGAAGTTGTGCTTGGTGACGGGCATGGTGATGCCCGAGATGTCGGCTTCCTGGAAGGCGTCGGTACCGATCAGAGCGCGACCGACCTGTCCGGTGATGGCGACGACCGGGACGGAGTCCATCTGCGCGTCGGCCAGCGGCGTCACCAGGTTGGTGGCGCCGGGACCGGACGTCGCGATGCAGACGCCGACGCGGCCGGTGGCCTGCGCGTAGCCGGTGGCGGCGTGGCCGGCACCCTGCTCGTGGCGCACCAGCACGTGCCGGACCTTCGCCGAGTCGAGCAGCGGATCGTAGACGGGAAGTACGGCACCACCGGGAATGCCGAAGACGACGTCGACCTCGAGCTCCTCGAGTGCGCGGACGACGGACTTCGCTCCGGTCACGCGCTCGGGCGGGAGGGGACGACGCTGCGGCGTCGCGGACGGAGTGGGACGATCGGCGGCGGGCGGAGCCTTGCGTGGTGCCGGGCCGGGCCGGGCGGTGGGTGCGCTCACTGGTGCTTCCTTAGAACTTCATCCGGGCAAGAAAAAACCCTCGCCAGCAGATGCTGTACGAGGGTGGCGCGTCGTGGCTGAGCGTGAAGACGTTTCGGCTCAGGCGACGACGCGCCTGCCGATTACGAGGAACTCTTCACGCTTCACGCGTGTGACGTTAGGCGCGTGATGCGGTGCCAGTCAAACTTACCGAACTCGTTGTCCCATTATGTGGGATGGCGTTATGCAGTGCGAAGATGGAGGGGTGTCGTCTTCGCAGCAGTCCGAACCACCGGTGACAGTCTCCCATACCGAGAGCCCCACTTCCGACGCCTCCCCCGCGGCCCCCACGGTGTTCCGCATCCCGGCCCTGGCGCTGTCCGGAGTGGCGCTGTTCCTGTTCGGGGTCACGTTCCCCGTGGTCGGGGCGCCGGAACTCTTCGGGTGGATGCTCGCGCTCCCGGTCCTGCTGGGGTACTGGATCATCCGCGTCCGCACCACCGTCACTCCGGAGCAGTTCGTCTCGCGCCGGGCGTTCCGTTCCACGACGGTGCCGTGGTCGTCCGTCACGGGACTGCTGTTCCCGAAGCTCGGGTGGGGCAAGGCGACCCTCGAGGACGGCTCGACCGTTCGGATGCCCGGCGTGACCGTGGACAAGCTCCCGCTGCTCTCCGCGGCGAGCGGCGGCGCGGTGCCGGATCCGTCGCCCGTCGAGGAGCCTGTTCGCGACGAACCGGTCGAGGCCGAGTCCGCCGCTGACGTCGAGCAGGACGAAGCCGAACCGCGGGCCTGAACGACCACAACTCGGCCGATCCGACGGATTTCCGTCGATTCGACCGAGTTGCGGGCAGTGGGGCACGGTTCGATCAGGCGAAGGGGTCGGCGCCGTTCAGGAAGATCCACAGCGCCGCAGCGCCGCCGATGCCGATGGCCAATGCAAGGAACGACCCGATGAAGGGTCGGCGCGCCCAGCCACGTCCGCCGTCCACGGCGATCCGTCCGGGCCCCGTGAGAATGATCGACGCCGATGCCAGCACCAGCAACGTCTCGTACTCGACACCCGCGGGGGCGAAGAACTGCAACCCGGGCTCGCCCACCTGACGCACGAGCCAGGCGTTGATCATGACGGCCAGGACGGCGGCCCCCGCGAGCGGCGTGGCCAGGCCGAGAATCAGCAGCGCACCGCCGGCGACCTCACCGACCGCGCCGAGAATGGACAGCAGACGTGCCTGGTCGTACCCCGACCCGGCGACGATCTCCTGGAAGCCCGAGAGCCCGGGACCGTCGAACCACCCCGTGAGCTTCTGCAGGCCGTGGACCAGCACGATCGCGCCGACGCTCACGCGCAGGATCAGCAGTCCGAGATCGAGCGTGCCGCGACGCTCCGGAACCACCTCGGGCCGCACCTCCGCGGGGGTCGCGGTGCGATCGGTGCCGGCCACCGGGATCGCACGCGTCGCGCTGTCGTCGTACGCGGGTTCGGTGCGCCCCGCCGTCGCCGCGGTGTCACCGGCGTAGGTGGGGAGCTTCTCGGTGGGATGCGCGGTGCGCGACCGGTCGGCGTCGAGCTCGTCGTCGGTGCGCGGGAGCTGTGATCCGCTGCCCCCGCCTATCCGCTCGGTCGGCTGGTCGTAGGGACTCGCCGCCGGCTCGTAACCGGACGGGGAACGGCCTGTGTCTTCGGACTTCTCACTCACGTGCCTCAGCGTAGATGCGGCGGGCCCGTTCCCGGCGCAGGCGCGACCCGTACCGTGGGATCTCATGACAGTGGGTGGGACTCGGCGCGCGGCCCGACGATCGTTCGTGCTCGGAGCGGCGGTGATGGCGATCGTCACGGCCTCCGCGGGATGCGCACGGTTCGACGACTCCGCCTCGACGGAATTCTCCCCCGAACCCACGTTCGGCGCGGCCGACATCGAACCGGTGGAGCCGGGAGCGCCGGGGTCCAGCACGCCGCCCGCACCGTCGCCGGCCGCCGGCCCGTGCGTGGATCCGGACCCCAATGTCGTCGCGACCTGCCTCGACACCCTGTCCGGCCTCGTCGTCCTCCCCGGCGGGGCATCGGCCCTGGTCGGCGAGCGTCGTACCGGCACCATCTTCCAGGTGGCTCCGGGCCAGGCACCCCGACCCGTCGTGACTGTCCCGGTCGACGGTGACGGCGACGGCGGACTGCTCGACATCACGCTGTCCCCCACCTACGACGAGGACCGCCTCCTCTACGCGTACATCACGACGGCGACCGACAACCGCGTGGTGCGCATCGCGGCGGGGGACGTTCCGAAGACTGTGCTCGCCGGTATCCCCCGCGGGACCAGCAGCTCGGGCGCCCTCGATTTCTCCTCACCCGACGAACTTAGAGTGATCACCGGCGACGGGGGCGATCCCGCGGCTGCGGCGAATCCGGCATCGCTCGCCGGCAAGGTCCTCGCCGTCACCGACCCACGCGTCGACTCCACCTCTGCTCCCCGCGTCGTCATGAGCGGCATCGGCCGCGCCGGCGACGTCTGCATCGACGCCACGGGCAGCACCTGGGTGACCGATGCGACGGCCACCGAGGACCGACTCTCCCGCATCACGCCAGAGGGCGCCGTCGTCAGTCCCGTGTGGACGTGGCCGGACAAGCCGGGCGTCGGCGGATGCGCGGCCGCACCCGGCTCGGTGGCGGTGTCGATGACCGGAGCCCGTGCGCTGGCACTGGTTCCCGTGGACCCGGACACCAATGCCGTGACGACGCCGCCGACCCTCACCGCGCAGGACCGGTACGGCCGCCTGCGCGGTGCGTCGCTCGGCGCTCAGGGCCAGGTGTGGGTGACCACCGTGAACAAGGACGGCGGCCAGCCGGTGCCGACGGACGACCGGGTGGTCATCGTGCCGGTGCCGGCCGGCGGCGGCGGGAGCGACTAGCGGGAAGGCCGGAGGCCGGTCGGTCGATCGACGGGAAGGCCGCAGGCCGGTCGGGGTTCTAGCTGCAGGCGGCGATGACGAGTTCCTTGACTCGCGCGGGGTCGGCCTGACCCTTGGTCGCCTTCATGACGGCACCGACGATGGCGCCGACGGCCTGCACCTTGCCGCCGCGGATCTTCTCCGCGACGGAGGGGTTGGCCGCGAGCGCCTCGGACACTGCTGTCTCCAGTGCCGAATCGTCCTGCACGACAGCGAGTCCGCGTGCCTCGACGACGGCATCGGGGTCGCCCTCACCGTCGAGGACGCCGTCGACCACCTTGCGTGCGTTGGCGTTGGTGAGTGTGCGGTCGGCGACCAGCGCGGCGACACGGGCCACCTGCACCGGGGTGATCGCCAGGTCCGAGAGGTCGACGCCGCGGGTGTTGGCCTGCTGCGACAGGTACGCCACCCACCAGCTGCGGGCAGCGTCGGGTGTCGCACCGGCGTCGACCGTCGCGGTGATGAGTCCGAGCGCATCGGCGTTGACGACGTCGCGCATGACGAGATCGGACCAGCCCCACTCCTTCTGGATGCGCGCGCGGGTGATCCACGGCGCCTCGGGAATGGTGGCGCGCAGTTCCTCGATCCAGGCGGCGTCCGGGGCGACCGGCTCGAGATCGGGCTCCGGGAAGTAGCGGTAGTCCTCCGCGGTCTCCTTCTTACGACCGGGTGCCGTGCTGCCGTCGGCCTCCTGGAAGTGCCGCGTCTCCTGCACGATCTCGCCGCCGTCGGCGAGAACTGCTGCCTGACGGCGCATCTCGTAGCGGACGGCTACCTCGACGCTCTTGAGGGAGTTGACGTTCTTGGTCTCGGTCCGCGTGCCGAACTCGGTGGCGTCCTTCGCCATGAGGGAGACGTTGGCATCACACCGGAGCGAGCCCTGGTCCATCCGCACGTCGGACACGCCGAGCTCGCGGATCAGTTCCCGCAGCGCGGTGACGTAGGCGCGGGCCACCTCGGGCGCGCGCTCGCCGGCGCCCTCGATGGTCTTGGTGACGATCTCGACGAGGGGCACACCGGCCCGGTTGTAGTCCAGCAGTGAGTGACTCGCGCCGTCGATGCGACCGGTGGCACCACCGACGTGCAACGACTTGCCGGTGTCCTCCTCCATGTGGGCGCGCTCGATGTCGACCCGCCACGTGGACCCGTCGTCGAGCACCACGTCGAGGTAACCCTCGGTGGCGATCGGCTCGTCGTACTGCGAGATCTGGTAGTTCTTCGGCTGATCCGGGTAGAAGTAGTTCTTCCGCGCGAACCGACCCCACGGCGTGATGGAGCAGTTCAGCGCGAGGCCGATCCGGATGGCGGACTCGACGGCAGCCGCGTTGACCACCGGCAGCGCACCCGGCAGGCCGAGACACACCGGGCACACCTGGGTGTTGGGCTCGGCACCGAACTCGGTGGGGCACCCGCAGAACATCTTGGTGGCGGTACCGAGCTCGACGTGCACCTCCATGCCCAGCACGGGGTCGTACCGGGAGATCACCTCGTCGTAGTCCATCAGGCTCGTCGAGTGCGATGAGGTGGCAGCAGTCATGGTGCCGAGTTTACTGCGGACCGGTGGGCCGAACCCGCTCGGTGTCAGCCGAAGAAAGCGGCCGCGTCCAGGTAGCGGCTCTCCGGAACCCTCTTGAGCTGACGGACGGCCTCCTCGAGGTCCACCAGGCCGATCTCGGCGCCCTGGAGGGAGACCATCTTGCCCTTCTCCCCCGCGTGCACGGCATCGACGGCGTTGACGCCGAAACGGGTGGCGAGGACGCGGTCGTACGGCGTGGGCTTGCCGCCGCGCTGCACGTGGCCCAGCACCGTGGTGCGGACCTCCTTGTTGATGCGGCGCTCGATCTCGACGCCCAATTGCTGTGCGACACCGGTGAACCGGACGTGGCCGAACTCGTCGATCCCCCCGTCGCGGATCTCCATCGACCCCTCCTTGGGCGTCGCTCCCTCGGCGACGACGCAGATGAAGTGGGAGTCCCCGCGCTGGAACCGCTTCTTCACCAGATCGCACACCTCCTGGACGTCGAAGGGCTGCTCGGGGATGAGCGTCATGTGCGCACCGGACGCGAGGCCGGAGTGCAGCGCGATCCAGCCGGCGTGCCGCCCCATCACCTCGACGAGCATGACGCGCTGGTGCGACTCGGCGGTGCTGTGCAGCCGGTCGATCGCGTCGGTGGCGATGGTGAGGGCGGTGTCGAACCCGAACGTGACGTCGGTGCAGTCGATGTCGTTGTCGATGGTCTTGGGAACCCCGATGACGGGCACGCCCTCCTGGGACAGCCAGTGCCCGGCGGTCAACGTGCCCTCGCCCCCGATGGGGATGAGCACGTCGATGCCGTTGTCGTCCATCGTCTGCTTGATCTGGTCGAGACCCGCCCGCAACTTCTCGGGATTGACGCGCGCGGTCCCCAGGATCGTGCCGCCCTTGGTGAGCAGTCGATCGTTGCGATCGTCGTTGCGCAGCTGGATGCGGCGATCCTCGAGCAGGCCGCGCCAGCCGTCGAGGAATCCGACCACCGACGAGCCGTAGCGGGCATCCGCCGTGCGTACGACGGCCCTGATGACCGCGTTGAGTCCCGGGCAGTCGCCGCCGCCGGTCAGTACTCCGATACGCATGGGTCGGTGCCTCTCGTTCGCGGGTGTCGACGCGGGGTCGCCGCGCACGATGCTCGTCACCATCTTGCTACCTCCGGCGCGCGGAGGCACGGTCGGATCAGATCGCGGACGGCTGGGGAAACTCTCCCCGTGCGGCCTCGTACGCCGCACCGACCCGGTAGAGACGGTCGTCCGCCATCGCGGGAGCCATGATCTGCAGTCCGACCGGAAGACCGTCCGCGAGACCCGACGGCACCGACATGGCCGGGTGTCCGGCCAGGTTGGTCGGCAGAGTGCAGAGGTCGTACAGGTACATGGCGATGGGATCGTCGACCTTCTCGCCCAGCGCGAACGCCGTCGACGGAGTGGTGGGCGACACCAGGACGTCCACCTTTTCGTAGGCACGGTCGAAGTCCCGGGCGATGAGCGTCCGGATCTTGAGAGCCTGGCCGTAGTACGCGTCGTAGTAGCCCGCGGACAGCGCGTACGTCCCGATCATGATGCGGCGCTTGACTTCCGGGCCGAATCCGGCGGCACGCGACATCGCCATGACCTGATCGGCACTGTGCGTTCCGTCGTCTCCGACCCGCAGTCCGTAGCGCATCGCATCGAAGCGGGCGAGGTTGGACGACACCTCCGACGGAAGGATGAGGTAGTACGCGGCGAGGGCGTGATCGAAGTTGGGGCACGACACCTCCACCACCTCGGCGCCCAGCGAGGTGAGCACCTCGACGGCGGCGTCGAAGGAGTAGATGACCCCCGGCTGATAGGCGTCCGAGTGCAATTCCTTCACGACGCCGACGCGCACGCCCGTCAGATCTCCACCCGCCCCGCGGCGCGCCGCCGCGACGACGTCCGGTACCGCCGCGTCGACCGACGTCGAGTCGCGGGGATCGTGTCCGGCGATGACCTGATGCAGCAGGGCGGTGTCGAGCACCGTCCGCCCGCAGGGACCGCCCTGATCCAGGGAGGAGGCGCAGGCGATGAGCCCGTACCGGGACACGCCGCCGTACGTCGGCTTGCACCCGACGGTGCCGGTGACGGCGGCCGGCTGCCGGATCGAGCCGCCGGTGTCGGTACCGATGGCCAGAGGAGCCTGGAACGACGCGAGCGCCGCGGCCGAACCGCCGCCCGATCCGCCCGGCACGCGGGTGGTGTCCCACGGGTTGAGCGTGGGTCCGTACGCACTGTTCTCGGTGGACGATCCCATCGCGAACTCGTCCATGTTGGTCTTGCCCAGCAACGGGATTCCCGCGGCACGCAGCCGCGCGGTGACCGTGGCGTCGTACGGCGACACCCATCCCTCGAGGATCTTCGAACCGGCGGTGGTGGGCATGTCCGTGGTGGTGAACACGTCCTTCAGCGCCAACGGGACACCGGCCAACTCCGACGCGGGCGACTCACCCGCGTCCAACGCGTCGTCGACGCGCTGGGCGGCGGCGATCGCCTCGTCCCCCGCGACGTGCAGGAAGGCGTGCAGCGTTCCGTCGACCTCGGCGATGCGATCGAGGTGGGCGCGGGTGACCTCCACGGCGGAGACCTCGCGGGTACGGATCTTCGCGGCCAGGTCGGACGCGGTGGACCGGATCAGATCGGTCTGCTCGGCGGCGGTCATCACTCTTCTCCCAGGATGCGCGGCACCGCGAAGCGGCTCTGTTCGGACGCGGGCGCCTCGGCGAGGGCACTGTCCGGGCCTAGACCCGGGACGATGACGTCAGGCCGGGTGACGTTGGTCACAGCGAGCGGACTCGCGGTGGCGTCGACGTCCGAGACGTCGACCTCCGACACCGCCTTCACGTGGCCCAGAATGGCGTCGAGCTGACCGGCGAAGGCATCGAGTTCGTGCTCCTCGAGCGCGAGCCGGGACAGTCGTGCGAGGTGGGCGACCTCGTCGCGGGATATGGCAGACACGTCCGTCAGGCCCCCTTCGATTCGTAACGCATGCCGAGCAGCCTAGTTCGTGGCGACCACCCCACCGTCACGGCCTCGCGTCGTGGCGAAGGAGGACGAGCGCGGCCGTACTCCGCCTTCCCGTGGGCGGCGTGCGACTCGATGGAGGCGGCGTCGAGTGCGAGGATGTCGGCGTGTCGTATCTCCTGCGGGTCCAGTTGCCCGACCGTCCGGGCAGTCTCGGGTCTCTCGCCGTCGCCCTGGGTTCGGTGGGGGCCGACATCCTGTCGCTCGACGTCATCGAACGCGGAGCCGGATTCGCGGTGGACGATCTGGTGGTGGACGTCGCGCCGGGCGCCCTCCCCGACACACTCATCACCGCGGCCGAGAAGCTCACCGACGTCCGCGTGGACTCCATCCGTCCCTACGCCGGCATCCTGGACACTCACCGCGAGCTCGAGCTCATCGATCAGGTGGCCACGGCGCACGACGACCGTCTGCAGGTGCTCGTGGACGGTGCGCCGCGGGTGCTGCGCGTCGGATGGAGCACCGTGGTGGGCATGTCGGATCACGGTCCGGCCGTCATCGTCGGCAGCTCCGGAGCGCCCGAGTCGCGGGCCGACGACATGCCGTGGATGCCCCTCGAGAAGCCGGCCGTCCTCGACCCGACCGGAGCATGGGTTCCGCAGTCGTGGAAGGACATGGACACCACACTCGCCGCGGCGCCGCTCGGATCGTCGGGCACCGTGCTGGTGCTCGGACGACCCGGCGGACCGGACTTCCGACTGTCAGAGATCGCCCGGCTCGGCTACCTGGCCGGCATCGTCGCCACCGTCCTCGGCTGAGTCCGCCCCGGCGACCAGCGCGTGGGCCGCGTCGGGCCCCTCGCCGAGCAGCGTGCGGAACCCGTCCTCGTCGAGCACGGGAACACCGAGTTCGAGCGCCTTGTCGTGCTTGGATCCGGGTGCGTCGCCGACGACCACGAACGCCGTCTTCTTCGACACCGACGAGGCCGCCTTGCCGCCACGGGCCAGGATCGCCTCCTTGGCGTCGTCGCGCGTGAACGTGGCGAGCGATCCGGTGACGACGATCGACAGACCGTCGAGCGTGCGCTCGATGCTCTCGTCGCGTTCGTCCTCCATACGCACTCCGGCCGCCGACCACTTCTCCACGATGGCGCGGTGCCAGTCGACGTCGAACCACTCCACCACCGCGCGGGCGATGGTGGGGCCGACCCCGTCGGCCGCGGCCAGTTCCTCCTCCGTCGCCGCCCGGATGGCCTCGAGCGACCCGAAGCGGGCGGCGAGGGCGCGGGCCGCGGTCGGTCCCACATGGCGGATCGACAATCCGACGAGCACCCGCCACAGGGGCTGATCCTTGGCTCGCCCCAGGTTGTCGAGCAATCGCCGACCGTTCGCGGACAACGCTCCCGCCTTGGTTCGGAAGAGATCCGTCCGGGTGAGCTGGTCCTCGGTGAGATCGAACAGATCGCCCTCGTCCTCGATCACGTGTGCGGACAGCAGCGCCGTCGCGGCTTCGTACCCCAACACCTCGATGTCGAACGCACCACGGCCCGCGACGTGAAAGACCCGCTCCCGCAACTGTGCCGGGCACGAGCGCGAGTTGGGGCAGCGGATGTCGGCGTCGCCCTCCTTGGCCGGTGCTAGCTCGGTTCCGCACTCGGGGCAGTGCGTCGGCATGACGAACTCCCGCTCGTCCCCGGTGCGCGCGTCGACCACCGGCCCGAGCACCTCCGGGATCACCTCGCCCGCCTTGCGGATGACCACGGTGTCTCCGATCAGCACGCCCTTGCGCACGACCTCGGACGCGTTGTGCAGCGTCGCGAGGGACACCGTCGACCCCGCCACGAGCACCGGCTCCATGAACGCGAACGGCGTCACTCGCCCGGTGCGACCGACGTTGACACGGATGTCGAGCAACGTCGTGGTGGCCTCCTCGGGCGGATACTTGAAGGCGATGGCCCAGCGGGGTGCGCGAGACGTGGATCCGAGCCGTCGGTGCAACGCCATCTCGTCGACCTTGACGACGAGGCCGTCGATCTCGTGTTCGACGGAGTGCCGGTTCTCGCCCCAGTACTCCATGCGTTCGACCACCGCGTCGACGCCCTGCACCAGTGCGGTGTGACTCGATACCGGGAGACCCCAGGCGGCGAGCGCGTCGTACGCGACGGACTGGGCGGCGGGGGCGAAGCCCTCCATCCGGCCGAACCCGTGACAGATCATGCCGAGCCGCCGCCGCGAGGTGACCGCGGGGTTCTTCTGCCGCAGCGACCCCGCAGCGGAGTTGCGCGGGTTGGCGAACGGCGGCTTGCCCTGCTCGACGAGAGAGGCGTTGAGTGCCTGGAAGTCCTCGAGCCGGAAGAACACCTCGCCCCGCACCTCGAGCAGCGTCGGGACCGGGAACTCGTCCGACGGGGTGAGCAGCTCGGGGATGTCGTCGATGGTGCGCGCGTTGAGCGTCACGTCCTCCCCGGTGCGTCCGTCACCGCGGGTGGCAGCGCGCACCAATCGGCCGTTCTCGTACACGAGGTTGAGCGCGACACCGTCGATCTTGACCTCGCAGAGGTAGTGCAGGTTCTCCCCCGCCTCCACCTCGACCCTGCGCGCCCAGGCACGCAGTTCGTCCGCGTCGAACACGTTGTCCAGGGACAGCATTCGCTCGAGGTGGTCGACCGCCGTGAACTCCGTCTCGAAGCCGCCACCGACGAGCTGCGTCGGCGAGTCGGGCGTCCGGAGATCCGGATGCGCCTCCTCCATGGCCTGCAGGCGCTTCAGCAACTCGTCGAACTGCCCGTCCGAGATGATCGGCGCATCCCGTACGTAGTACCGGAACTGGTGGCCGCGGACCTCCTCGGCCAGCGCGTCCCACTCCTGCTTCTGCTCGGGTGAGGCAGGGACCAGGTCCGGCGGTGTCTCGATCTCGTCCACGATCGCAGACTATCGGAGCGCTCCGACACCGTTCCCCGGTGACGAACGCCGGTGTCACAGCGCGTCGGGGTCCTCGGTGAAGGCAGCGCGGACGTCGCGAAGCACCGTCAGAGCGTGCCGGGCCCACGGCAGGCTCGCGCCGGACAACCCACATGTGGGTGAGACGGCCACGCGCTCGGCGAGGTACCGCCTCGGGAAGCCCAACCGGTCCATCAGTTCCACTGCGGGCGCCGCACTCTCGCGCCACGCCGGGTACTTCTCCGGATCGGTTCCCGGCACCACCCCCAGGACGGCGACACCACCGCTCTCCAGGTAGTCGCCGACAGCGTCGTACCGCGACGTGGACAGCAGGGACAGATCGAACGAGACGCCGTGCACCCCGCTGCGTCCGAAGACCTCGAACGGGACGTCGGCGGAGCACGCGTGCACGATGACCGGTCGGTTCACCCGGCGCACCACCGAGCCCAGCAGGTCGGCTACCTCCGGCGCCGGCACCGCGGCGATCTGCTCGAGGCTCGTCACGCCCTGCAGGCGACCGGCCAGCACGGCCGCGATGCGAGGTTCGTCGAACTGGACGACCACCTCGGCACCGAGCCGCCTCGCGACCTCGTCCGCGTGCGCGGCCACTCCCTCGGCCAACGAGCCGGCGATGTCGCGCACCGCGCCGCGGTCGGTCAACGCGCGGTGCCCGAAGGCCAGCTCGATGTCCGCGGCCATCGTCAGCGGGCCGGCGGCTTGCACCTTGACGGTGCGGCCGGATCCGCGCAGCCCGGCCAGTTCCCACTGCTCCTCGAGAACGTCGAGGTCCTCCGTCAGGAAGTCGCGGGCCCGGCGGCTCGTCGTACTCGGCCGTCGGCTCACGCGGTACCCGCTGGTGGCCGCATCGATCTCGATGTCGACCAGCAGCACTCCGGTGCGTCCGATCATGTCGGCGCCGAGACCTCGGGCCGGGAGTTCCACGACGTGCGGCAGGTCGGGGAACTCGCCGATCACCGTCGTGACAGCGTTCGCGATGTCGGTTCCCGGCCACGAGCCGATGCCTGTCGCCACACCTGCCAGAGCGGCAGCGGGATCCGTCACGGGCGAGCGGACGCGGTGAGTGGCGACTCGGCGGAGGTTCCCGCGATGGTGCCGCTGCCGACCACGATGTCGCCTGCCGGGTCGGGGCGGTACAGCACGGCCGCCTGACCACGTGCGACTCCCGTGAGCGGGGACCGCAGACCGATGTGCAGGGTGTCCCCGTCGACACGAGCGACGGCGTCCGCGAGTCCGCCGTGTGCCCGGACCTGGACGACGCAGTCCACGTCACCCTCGGGTGCCGCGCCGGACGTCCAGACAGGTGCGCTCGCATCGATGCCGTACACGTCGAGGCGGCTCGCCGAGCCGACGCGCACCGTCCCGGTCTCGGGCTCGATGGAGGTGACGTACCGGGGCTTGCCGTCGGCGGCCGGCCCCTCGACACCCAGGCCCTTGCGCTGGCCGACGGTGAACCCGTGGACACCGTCGTGCTCGGCCAGCACCGCGCCGGAGTCCGCGTCGACCACCGATCCGGGGCGCACTCCGATACGAGCACCGAGGAACGCCCGGGTGTCGCCGGACGGGATGAAGCAGATGTCGTGGCTGTCGGGCTTGTCCGCGACGGCGAGACCGCGGCGGGCGGCCTCGTCACGCACCTCCGCCTTCGGGGTGTCGCCGATCGGGAAGAGTGCACGGGACAGCTGACGCGCGGTGAGGACGCCCAGCACGTACGACTGGTCCTTGTCGGCATCGACCGCACGGCGAAGCACGCCGTCCTCGAGCCGGGCGTAGTGGCCGGTGGCGACCGCGTCGAAACCGAGCGCCTCGGCGCGATCGGCGAGCGCCGCGAACTTGATCTTCTCGTTGCAGCGCAGGCACGGGTTCGGGGTCTCGCCCGCGGCGTAGGACGCGACGAAGTCGTCGATCACGTCCTCCTTGAACCGATCCGCGAAATCCCAGACGTAGAACGGGATCCCGAGCACGTCCGCGGCGCGGCGCGCGTCCCCGGCGTCCTCCTTGGAGCAGCACCCGCGCGACCCCGTGCGCAGAGCGCCGGGAGCGGTGGACAGCGCCAGGTGCACTCCGACCACCTCGTGGCCGGCGTCGACGGCACGCGCCGCCGCCACCGCGGAATCGACGCCGCCGCTCATCGCTGCCAGAACTCTCATGTCACCACTCTTCTCGTCTCGACGTTCTCGTCATCTCGAACTGGACGCCATGCCGGCGGCCCGCGCACGCTCGACGACGCGCGGCAGAACCTCCAGCAGCGCGTCGACATCGGCGTCGGTGCTGGTGTGACCCAGGGAGAACCGCAGTGATCCGCGGGCATCGGCCGCATCGACGCCCATCGCCAGCAGCACATGACTCGCCCGCGCGACACCCGCCGTGCACGCGGATCCCGTCGAGCACTCGATACCGGAGGCGTCGAGCAACATCAACAGCGAATCGCCCTCGCATCCGGGGAACGTGACGTGCACGTTGCCGGGGAGTCTGTCCGCGCCGCGGGCACCGTTGACCGACGCGCCGGGCACCGCGTCGAGGACACCCTCGATGACGCGCTCGCGCAACGCCACGAGCCGCGCCTCCGTGTCGGCGCGTCCGGCGACGGCGACGTCGAGAGCGGCCGCCATGCCCACGGCACCCGCCGTGTCGGGCGTCCCGGACCGGATGTCGCGTTCCTGACCGCCTCCGTGCAGCAGCGACTCGCAGGGCACCGAGCGTCCGAGCAGCATCGCGCCGACACCCTGGGGTCCGCCGAACTTGTGTGCCGCGATGGACAGCGCGGAGAGACCACTGGACGCGAAGTCGAGCTCACGGACACCGGCCACCTGGACCGCGTCGCTGTGCATGGGCACGTCGAACTCGGCCGCGATGGCAGCGAGTTCGCGGATCGCCATGATGGTGCCCACCTCGTTGTTCGCCCACATGATCGACACGACGGCGACCTCGTCGGCGTGCAGCTCGAGTTCCCGGCGCAGCGTCGACGGGAGGACACGGCCGTCGGCCTCGACCGGCAACCAGGACACCGCGGCACCCTCGTGACGTTCGAGCCACTCCACGGCGTCGAGTACGGCGTGGTGTTCGACCGAGCTGGTGATCACGCGGACGCGACGAGGATCACGCGCGCGGCGCGCCCAGAAGATGCCCTTGACCGCCAGATTGTCGCTCTCGGTGCCGCCGGAGGTGAAGATGACCTCGGACGGGCGAGCACCCAGCGCCGCGGCGATCGACTCCCGCGACTCCTCGATGCGGCGGCGGGCCGTGCGCCCCGATCCGTGCAGGGAGGACGCGTTTCCCACGGTCCGATGGATCTCCGTCATCGCCTCGATCGCCGCGGGGACCATCGGAGTGGTCGCGGCATGATCGAGGTACACCGGAGTTCCGGGCACACGTGGGGGCTGTGGCATGACGTCGTCCAGGATAACCGGTCGCGGACCCCGCCTCTCCCCCCGCGCGAGCACGCCCGAACTGCCGTGCGTCAGCTCGCTCGCACGACGGTTCCGGCGTACTCGCCGGCGCGGACCGGCTGGGCGAGCCGATCCCGACGCGGCAGCCGAGTCCGGGTGACGCGCAGAGGCGGAACGGCCGTCTCGTCCTGGTGTCGGCGCACGGCCAACTCTGCGCTGCGTGCCAGCAGTCGCCGATCGTCGATCGGCGCGATGTCCTCGCACACCCGCACGGCGGCGCGTACGCCCTTCAGCCGCAGGATCCTCGACATCGACTCGCCGATGGTCTCGTCGCCCACGAAGGCGGTGGCCGTCGTCGGACGGTGGTCGACGTCGCGGTAGGTGACCGCGATCGGCCGCACCACCGCACCGGCGTCGATGGCCGCCTGGAACAGAGCGGGACGGAACGACCCGTAGGCGGTTCCGCACCAGGTGGTGCCTTCGGGGAACACGACCACCGTGGCTCCCGATCGCAAGGCCTCGGTCACCTCGTCGACGGTGCCGGGCAGGGAGCGGAGTCGCTCACGGGCAATGGGAACGACCCGCACGATGCGTGCGAGCAACCCCAGGACGGGCCAGTCCACGAGGTCCGCGCGGGCGACGAAGCGGCACGGGAAACAGGCTGCCAGCACCAGGACGTCCGTCCAGGACACGTGATTGGCGACGACGAGCGTTCCGACGCCGGTGGGCTCGGCCGTGCGGTCGCCGTCCAGGGTCACGCGGACACCGAGGGCGCCGAGGAGTCCCCTGGCTCCGGCACGCGCGGCGGCGCGTCGACCGCCCGCCGGCAACACCCGGCCCGCCAGCAGGAGAGGGACCACGGCGAGCAGCACCGCCACCAGGACGCAGCGCACCACCACGCGTGCGGTGCCCACGGTCGCCGAGACCGCCGGATGGCACCCCGTCCCGCACGGGCTGGCGGGCATCCAGGCGTGTGTCGTCACGCGTGCGACTCCGCGGTCGCCGCAGCCGAGCGGAGCCGGTCGAGATAGCGGACGTTGGCGTCCTTCATGTGCAGGAGAGTGACGAAGTCCGCGACGCCGAAATCGGGATCGTGGGCCGGCTCCCCGCAGATCGAGGCGCCCATGCGCAGGTAGCCGCGCATCAGTGCCGGCACCGAGGTGCGTGCGGGTGCCGTCATGTCGGCGAGGGCCACACCGTCGACGCGCACGGGGGTGCGGGGGTACGCGCGGACGTCGGAACGGTGCCGCTTCTCGACGAGGTCGTACACGCCCTTGACGTGCGCACCGTCCGGCTCGCCGTCTCCGAGTGCCATGGGGACCGACACACAGCCCATCACCCGGTCGTAGCCACCGAGGTCGATGTACCGGAGGATCCCGGACCACATCAGCGCCAGCACCGAGCCCGATCGATGGCCCTCCAGGACGCACGCACGACCCATCTCGACCGTCCGCAACTCGTGTGCACGGAGTTCGCTGATGTCGAACTCCGTCGCCGTGTAGTACCCGCCGGCGCGCTCCGCACCGTCCGGGGTGAGCATGCGGTAGCAACCGACGCGATCGCCGGTGCGGTTGTCGACGACGAGCAGGTGATCGCAGTGGTCGTCGAAGCGGTCCGCGTCGAGGCCGCCGTCGAAGGCGGTCGACTCGTACCCCGCTTCGGAGCCGAACACGGTGGCGCGCAACCGCTGCGCCGCGCGTACGTGCTCCGGGGTGGATCCGAGAACGAGGGAGTGGTGCTTGTCGGAGACGAGCACGTGCTCGTCGGCCGAGGACGGGGTGATGACGGTCGGTGCCGAGTCGCACACATCTGATGTCATGGCACATAGATCTATCGAGCCCACTCGACGGCACCCACAACACGACGTGACCGGAAGGTGCACGAACGACGAAAGCCCCGCTACCGACGAACGGTAGCGGGGCCCTCGGGTACTGCTGGGGGGATCAGCCCTTGCGCTTCTTCACTGCCTCGGCGAGCTGAGGCGTGACGTCGAAGAGGTCGCCCACGACGCCGAAGTCCGCGATCTCGAAGATCGGAGCTTCCTCGTCCTTGTTGACGGCGACGATCGTCTTGGACGTCTGCATGCCGGCGCGGTGCTGAATCGCACCGGAGATGCCGAGCGCGACGTAGAGCTGGGGCGAGACGGTCTTGCCCGTCTGACCCACCTGGAACTGGCCCGGGTAGTAACCCGAGTCGACGGCTGCGCGCGACGCGCCGACGGCCGCGCCGAGCGAGTCGGCCAGGTCCTCGACGACGGAGAACTTGTCCGCGCTGCCGACACCGCGACCGCCGGAGACGACGACCGACGCCTCGGTGAGCTCGGGGCGGTCGCCGCCGGCGACGGGCTCACGCGAGGTGACCTTGACGACGGCCTCCTCCTGCGCGGGAACCTCGACGTCGACACGCTCACCGGCACCGGCCTGCGGTTCGGCGTCGATGGCACCCGGGCGGAGCGAGATGACCGGGACGTCGCCGTTGGTCTTCGCCTCGACGGTGAACGCGCCACCGAAGATGGAGTACGTGGCGGACTTGTCGGCGTTGATCGCCACGACGTCCTGGTGCAGTCCGGCACCGAGGCGAGCGGCGAGACGACCCGCCACCTCCTTGCCCTCGATGCCACCGGACGTGAGGATCGCGGCGGGCGAGACCGACTCGGCCAGGGACGACAGCACGTCGACCTTGGGGGTGACGAGGAAGCCGTCGACGTCGGCGGACTCCGCGACGTAGATCTTCGCGGCGCCGGCCTCGGTGAGTGCGGCGGCGATCGCGTCGGTGGTGCCCGGCGCTCCCGTGACCACCGCGGACGGCTCACCCAGGACGCGGGCGGCCGTGATGAGCTCGCTGGTGACCTTCTTCAGTGCCCCGTCTGCGTGCTCGACGAGTACGAGTACCTCTGCCATGGTGTTTCTCCTGTGCTGCAGTGAGACGAATGTGTGGTTGGCGCCGGGGATCTAGATGATCTTCTGCGCGACGAGGTACTCGGCGACCTTGGTGCCACCGTCGCCCTCGTCGTTCACGCGCTCACCAGCGGTCTTCGGCGGCTTCGGGGTCACCGTGGTGACGGTGGTGCCCGCGTTCGCGACGCCCACGGTCTCCGGATCGACGCCGATGTCGGCGAGGGTGAGGACCTGCACCGTCTTCTTCTTGGCGGCCATGATGCCCTTGAAGGACGGGAAGCGCGGCTCGTTGATCTTCTCGGTGACGCTGACGATCGCGGGGAGCTCCGCCTCGAGGCCGAAGATGCCCTCGTCGGTCTCGCGCTCGCCGCTGACCTTGCCGTCGGCGACGACCAGCTTGCGCATCTGGGTCAGCTGCGGGATGCCGAGGTACTCGGCGATGATGGCGGGGACGGCGCCGATGCGGCCGTCGGTCGCCTCGTTGCCGGCGATGACCAGATCCGCGGCCTCACCGTTCTCGAACTCCACCTGGCCGAGTGCGGCAGCGAGAGCCCACGCGGTCTGGATGGCGTCGGAACCGTGCATGGCCGGATCGTTGACGTGCACAGCGCTGTCCGCGCCCATGGAGAGGGCCTTGCGGATGGCCTCGGTCGCGCGGTCGGGTCCTGCCGAGAGAACCTTCACCTCGCCGCCGTCGCGCTCCTTGATCAGGAGTGCCTCCTCCACGGCGCGCTCGTTGATCTCGTCGAGCACGGCGTCGGCCGCGTCGCGGTCGAGCGTGTAGTCGCCGTCCGAGAGCTTGCGCTCGGACCACGTGTCGGGAACCTGCTTGATCAGTACGACGATGTTCGTCATGGGTCTTCGTCGACCTCCTGTGTCCTGTCTCGGTGAATCAGGTCTTGATCTCGTAGCGCGGGGCCCGAAACGTATTCGGAGTTCACGCTGCGCGCGGTGGGCCGAAGCCCCGGAACCGACGTGTCACGGACGTTACCCCATTCGTGGTTACTGGTGGGTAACTTACTCCTGTCGAGCCGAGAAGTCACCCCCCGTGCCCCATCCGACCGCCGACCGGCGTCGCCCGACCGGGCAGGTGGGAACTACTGTCGCCCGGATGAACGACGCCGCGACCGACACGACCGTGTCGACCGAGACACCCCTCCCGCTCACCGGCGAGCGCACCGTGCCCGGCATCGCCGAGGAGAACTACTGGTTCCGTCGGCACGAGGTCGTGTACCGCCGTCTCGCACCGGCCTGCGCCGACCGAGTGGTGCTCGAGGCGGGCTCCGGCGAGGGCTACGGCGCGGACATGATCGCGCGGACGGCGACACGGGTGATCGGTCTCGACTACGACCGCAGCGCCGCCGAACACGTCGATCGCCGGTACCCGTCGGTCGCCATGACCCGAGGCAATCTCGCAATGCTGCCGCTGCGCACGGAGAGCGTCGACGTCGTCGTCAACTTCCAGGTGATCGAACATCTGTGGGATCAGGCCGAGTTCCTGCGGGAATGCCTCCGTGTTCTGGTTCCCGGCGGCGTCCTCCTGGTCAGCACCCCCAACCGCATCACGTTCTCGCCCGGCCGGGACACCCCACTCAACCCCTTCCACACCCGCGAGCTCGCAGCCGCGGAACTGCAGGAACTACTGTCCGACAACGGATTCGAGATCGAGTCGATGATCGGCGTGCATCACGGCGAGCGACTGCGCGAACTCGACGCGGCCCACGGCGGATCGTTCATCGACGCGCAGATCGACCGCGCCCTCGCCGGTGAGCCGTGGCCGGAGGCCCTCGTCGCCGACGTCGCCGGCATCACGGTCGACGACTTCGACATCCACGCCGAGGCGATCGACGAGAGCCTGGATCTCGTCGCGGTGGCCCGGAAACCGTCCAGCACGTGACGGGCGCGCCCTCGGCCGACGAACCGGGCATGTTCGCGCTCGTCCTGCACTCCCATCTCCCGTGGCTCGCCCACCAGGGCCGGTGGCCCGTCGGGGAGGAGTGGCTCTACCAGTCGTGGGCAGATTCGTACCTGCCCGTGGTCCGCGAACTGCGGACCCTTGCCGACGAGGGCCGCACCGATCTTGTGACCCTCGGCGTGACGCCGGTACTCGCCGCCCAACTGGACGATCCGTACAGCCTCGACGGGATGCATCACTGGCTCGGCAACTGGCAGCTCCGCGCCGCCGAGGCCGCCGGCTCCCGTGACCCGGACCGCCGCGCACTCGGACAGCGCGAACATCGTCGCTCGGCCGCTTCACTGCACGAGTTCGAGACCCGCTGGCGCCACGGCGGCGCCCCCCGCTTGCGCGAACTGGCCGACTCCGGCGCCGTCGAACTGCTCGGTGGGCCGTCGATGCACCCGTTCCAGCCCCTGCTCGACCCACGACTGCGGACATTCGCGCTGCGCGAGGGACGCGCCGACGCCGTACGCCGGTGGGGTCGCGGCACCGAGGGCATCTGGGCACCCGAGTGCGCCTTCACCGCCGGCATGGAGCGCGACTACGCCGCGGCCGGCATCGGACACTTCATGGTGGACGGCCCCGCGTTGCACGGCGACACGACGCGCGGGCGTCCCGTGGGCGACAGCGACGTCGTCGCCTTCGGCCGTGATCTCCCGGTGAGCTACCGCGTGTGGTCACCGAAGTCCGGTTACCCCGGCCACTCCGCGTACCGCGACTTCCACACCTACGACCACGACACCGGGCTCAAGCCGTCCCGAGTCACCGGGAGAAGCGTCGCGGGCCCGGACAAGGCGCCGTACGACCCGGAGCGCGCCGCAGCCGCCGTCCGCACGCACGTCGCGGACTTCGTGGACGTGGTTCGCCGTCGCCTGCGCTCCGAACACGCACGCACCGGGTCTCCGGCATTGGTGGTCGCCGCCTTCGACACCGAACTCTTCGGGCACTGGTGGCACGAGGGTCCGGCATGGTTGGGCGGAATCCTGCGCGCGCTCCCCGAGGCCGGCATCCGCGTCGGGACACTCGCGGGCGCGAAGCGGGACGGCTATGTCGGTGACCCCGTCGACCTCCCGGACACCTCGTGGGGCAGCGGAAAGGACTGGCGGGTGTGGGCGGGCGATCCCGTACGCGACCTGGTCGATCTCAACGCCGAGGTCACCGCCACCGCGCTCGGCGCCGTCGACGCGGCACCCACCGACGGTCTGCGAGACCGTGTCGCGGACCAGATTCTGCGCGAGACGATGCTCACCGTCTCGAGCGACTGGGCGTTCATGGTGAGCAAGGACTCGGCCGCGCAGTACGCCCGCGACCGCGCCCACAAACACGCTCACGCGGTGCGCGAGATCGCTGACGCCCGCGTGCACGGCCACCACGCGCGGGCCGCCGACCTTGCATCCGGGTGGAACCAGGCGGACGATCTGTTCCCGGACCTCGATGCACGGCGTCTGCAACCGACGGGTCGGGAGGTGCGGGCGTGAAGATCCTCATGATCTCGTGGGAGTACCCGCCCGTGGTGGTCGGCGGCCTCGGTCGCCACGTCCACCATCTCGCGGTGGAACTCGCCGCGTCCGGACACGAGGTGGTGGTCCTCTCTCGCCGCCCCACGGGTTCCGACGCGGCGACCCACCCCACCGTGAACTCGGTCGCCGAGGGCGTGCTCGTCGTTGCCGTGGCCGAGGATCCGGCGCACTTCACCTTCGGAGTGGACATGCTGGAGTGGACGCTCGCGATGGGTCACGCGATGGTGCGCGCCGGCCTGGCGCTCTCCAAGCCCGGCATCGGCGAGGGGTGGGTTCCCGACGTCGTCCACGCCCACGACTGGCTGGTGGCGCACCCGGCGATCGCGCTCGCCGAGTACTACGACGTCCCGCTGGTCTCGACGATCCACGCGACGGAAGCCGGTCGCCACAGCGGATGGGTCTCCGGCCGCGTGAATCGCCAGGTGCACTCCGTGGAGTGGTGGCTGGCGCACGAATCCGATTCCGTCATCACGTGTTCCGCAGGAATGGAGGACGAGGTGGTCCGGCTGTTCGGTCCGCTCCCGTCCCCGGTCCACGTGATCCGCAACGGCATCGACACCCGAACCTGGACGTACCGTCCCCGCACGGCACGCATCGGCGCCCCGTCCCTGCTCTTCGTGGGTCGGTTGGAGTACGAGAAGGGCGTGCAGGATCTGATAGCGGCACTCCCCCGTGTCCGACGGACGCACCCCGGCACCACGCTCACCGTCGTCGGCGACGGGACCCAGCTCGACCACCTCGTCGATCTGGCGCGTGTGCACCGAGTGCGCCGCGCGGTGACGTTCGTCGGATCCCTCGGCCACGACGGCGTTCTCGGACATCTGCACCGGGCGGACGCGCTGGTGCTGCCGAGTCGATACGAGCCCTTCGGCATCATCGCCCTCGAAGGCGCCGCGGCGGGCGCGCCTCTCGTCGCCTCCACTGCGGGCGGTCTGGGCGAAGCCGTCGTCGACGGCGTCACCGGGATGTCCTTCGTTCCCGGCGATGTCGGCTCCTTGGCGACGGCGGTGCGGCGCACCCTCGACGACCCCGCTGCGGCACGCACCCGGAGCGACGCGGCACGCGCGCGACTCACGTCCGACTTCGACTGGCACTCCGTGGCCCGCGAGACCGCCACGGTCTACTCCACTGCCAAGCGCCGGGTGCGCTTCCCACTGGGCAGGCCGACGATCAGCGAACGTCCACTGCCCGAACGGGACTGAGTCACTCGCTCCCGAGCGATTTCTTGCGGGCGATGTCCTCCAGGGCAGCGACGTACTTCGCGCGGTCCTCGGCGCCGGCCTCCCAGTCGGCGCGGCGGTTGCGGACCACCCGTGCGGGTGCGCCGACCGCGATCCCGTAGTCGGGCACGTGTCCCTTGACCACGGCGTGTGCGCCCAGGACGCAACCGCGACCGACGACCGTCTCCCGCAGCACGGTCACCTTCGCGGCGATCCACGTGTCCGGTCCGATCCGCACGGGCGACTTGACGATGCCCTGATCCTTGATCGGCACCGTGATGTCCTCGGTCCGATGATCGAAATCGCAGATGTAGCACCAGTCGGCGACGAGGGTGGACGCACCGATCTCGATGTCGAGATAGGTGTTGACGACGTTGTCCTTGCCGAACACCACCTTGTCACCGATGCGCAGCGACCCCTCGTGGCAGCGGATCGCGTTGCCGTCACCGATGTGTACCCAACGACCGATCTCGAGTCGCGCCAGCTCGGGCGTCGCGTGGATCTCGACGTTCTTGCCGAGGAACACCATTCCGCGCAGCACCACGTGCGGGTTGGCAGCCTTGAAACGCGCGAGGCGGTAGTACCGCACCAGGTACCAGGGTGTGTACGCCTTGTGGCCGATCACCCAGCGCAACGACGCGAGCGTGAGGAAGCGGGCCTGGTCGGGGTCACGTCGCCGCGATCCTCGCCACCGGGTGCGCAACGGCGCGTTCCACATGCTGGTCATGGGCGGCACATTACTGACGGCGCCGCCGCCCGGAACCCCTGGGCCGACCACCGGGGGTCGGAACCGTGGCGCATCGTTTCAGCCGTTAGTCTCGTGCGAGCCGATCACCCGACATCAGGAGAGTGCATGCACGACGAGAACCCGCGTACCTCGGTGCGCACTCGTCGAGCCGGTGCCGCTCTCCTCGCGGTCGGTGCCCTCACCCTCGGGGCCTGTGGCAGCGATTCCGGGCCCATCGACATCCTGGGCGACGAGGGCTGGCGCGGCGGTCTCGCCGACGCCCGCAATTCCGCCTCCGTGGTCACCGAGGGCAGCCGCTCCCTCGCTCTCGACTGGACCCGACCTCTCGGCGCTCCGACGTCCACACGTCCCTCCATCGCGCCCAACGGTCAGATCACGGTGACGATGACCGGAGATGCCGGTTGCGCGCTCGGATCGTTCCAGGGCGAGACCGGACGCAAGCGGTTCTGCAACTCGCTCGGACCTTCCGGCGTCTCGTCGACCGCGGTCGCCGACTCGGCGTCCAACCTCTACGCGGGTGACGACGGCAGCATGAGCTCGATCAACCAGAACGGCCAACTGCGCTGGCGCACACCGGTCTACGGGGTACCGCGCACCCCGCAGTTCCTGCCCGACGGCAACGTCCTGGTGGTCACCCAGTTCGGTCAGATCAACGTGCTGAGCAACCAGACCGGCACCGCCGTCGCACCCGTGCTCGACCTGATCCCCAACCCCACCCCGCTGGACGCACCGAACACCACTCTGCGGCCCGCGAACGACGGTCTGATGGCCTGCCTGGGCGGCGGGCCGGACTGCGCCGTCGCGGCGGCGCCGGCCGTCGACCTGGCGTCCTCGACCGTCTACCTCGTCCTGTGGCGCGCCGGCGCCATCGCTCCCCAGCTCGTGGCGCTGTCCTACACCGGCGGGGACTCTCCCGGCCTCACCGAGGCGTGGTCGTCACCCCTCTTGCCCTCCGCCGTGACGTCGAGCCCCGTGGTGTCACCCGACGGTGGTCGCGTGTACCTCACGGACGTCGAGGGCACCGTGCGGGCGTACTCCACCGAGGACGGCTCCGAGATCTGGTCCTACTTCGTCGGTGACCGCGCGGCAGGAAGTGTGTCCGTCGCCGCGGACGGCACCATCGTCCCCGCGGGCGGCGCGGGCTCGCATCTGCGCGCGATCCGCGATGCGGGCGACCGACCCGAAATGCTCTGGGAGCGGCCAGATCTCGTGACACAGGGTTCCTCCGCACAGGCGGGTGGCACCACGGGCTACACGGTGGTCGGCGATGGCGACGGGCTCGCACTCGTCACGTTCGACACGGCCACCGGCGAGACGGTGGACACCGACCCGCTCCCCGGCGCCGAGGGCTACAGCCCCGGAGTCGTCGTCGGCTCGGACGGCGAGGTGGTCGTCCCGACCGCGCTGGGATCGCTCTACTCGTTCCGCTGAGGTCCGGTGCGCGGCCCGCACACGAAGGCCACCCCCGAGCGCCCGATCCGGGTGATCACGAGCCCCAGCGGCACGGCGCCCCGGAGATCGAGCCGGGGGCGCAGCAGCGCGGGATCGACGTCGATGCCGCGGACGAGAATCTCCAGTGACCCGCATCCCAGCTCGGCGAGCCGCCTGCGCAACACCTTCTCGGTGAAGGGCAGCCTGTCGAGGATCTCGAAGCCCGCCGTCCCCTCCGGTATCGCGTCTCCCGTGAGGTGTGCGATGCGTGGATCCAGTTGCCACAGTCCGTGTCTCGCGGCGTAGTGGCGCACGAGACCGGCACGCACGACGGCGCCGTCGGGATCGACGATGTACCTGCCCGGTGCGCGATCGTCGTCGATGTCGTCCGAGTCGGCGTCCGTCACCTCCCACGAGGAACCGTCCGACCGGAGCACCGTCGCGCGGCGACGCACAGCGGGGTCCGCCACCTCCCCGAGCCAGATGCACGCCTCGCGGACGGCGCCGTCCAGGGAGACGAGTTCGACCTCGGCCCGCGTGTGTCGGCTCGCGAGGTCGAGGCGGTCGACGTCGAGACCCGGCGCGCACTTGACCACCAGGTCGCGGCCGGCATAGGCGTCGAGGAGGTCCGGAAGCGGGGGTTCGAGGGCTGCGGGGTCGTGGCGGCGGCGGCCGCCGGCGCGGCGTCCGGGGTCGGCGACGACGACGGTGCCGCGCGTGGTGGAGACCACCGCGTCGGCACGCAGCACAGCCACGTCCGGAACGTTGTGTCGCGCCATCGCCAGCCGCACCGGATCGAGATCGCTGCCCACCACGATGTCCGCGGCCGACCGCAAGGTGTGCAGTTCGGTGCCGATGGAGCAGGTGACGTCGTGGATCCGGCGTCCGCGCAGCCGCTCGGCCCGGTGCCGGGACACCTGCTCCGTGGTGGCCTGCTGCACCGCGTCGTCGGTGACCAACCACGTTCCGGCGAACGGCAGCTTGGTCGCGGCCTTGCGACGCAGGGTGACCGTCTCGATCAGCGCGGCGGCGCGGTCACCGAAGGCGCTGCGGATCCGGCCGATGTCCGAGACCAGAGTGGCGGGCGTCAGAGGACGGTCACCGACCGCGGCCAGCGCGTCGGACGCCCCGGCCAGGTACTCGACGTCGTCGAGTTCGAACGAGTATCCCACCGACGCGTCAGAGCGCGCCGGTGTCCGGCTTCGTGCCCGTGATCATCACGTTGTAGAAGTAGCCACGGGGCACGACGTGATGCAGCACGTTCTCGTCCAGCCAGGACAGCGACTTCCAGCCGTTGAACGCGAACCTCGCCCAGCCCCAGCCCAACTTCTCCGCCGGCACCGCCGCCTCGAAGGTGCGGACCGGCCAGCCCAGCAGCGCTGCGGCGAACTCCTCGGTCTTGGCCTGTACGTCGTCCGCACCCGCGGCGACGGCGATGTTCTCGAGCTCCGTCGGGTCGAAGGTGTGCAGATCGACGACGGCCTCGAGTGCCGCGGCGCGGGACGACTCGTCCAGCTCCTGCTGCGGGCGACGCCAGTCCGCGAGGAACGGCAGCCGGGTGGTGCGGGTGGTGGCCTCCCACGTGAGACGCCCCAGCCACCGCGCGTAGAAGTTGCCCACCGTCGTCGGTTCGCCCGCGAAGACGAACCGACCGCCGGGCTTGAGCACGCGCAACACCTCGCGCAGCGACTGCTCCACGTCCGGGATGTGGTGCAACACCGCGTGACCCACGACGAGATCGAACGTGTCGTCCTCGTACGGGATGGTCTCGGCGTCGGCGACGCGGCCGTCCACGTCGAGGCCCAGGTTCTCGGCGTTGCGCAGCGCGACCTTGACCATGCCCGGCGACAGGTCCGTCACCGACCCGGTCGCGGCGACGCCGCTCTGCATGAGGTTGAGCAGGAAGAAGCCGGTACCGCAGCCCAGTTCCAGCGCGCGACCGTACGGCAGGGCCTCGGATCCGGCGACCGCGTCGAAACGGCCGCGTGCGTAGTCGATGCAACGCTGGTCGTAGGAGATCGACCACTTGTCGTCGTAGGTCTCCGCTTCCCAGTCGTGGTAGAGCACCTGGGCCAGCTTGGTGTCCGACCGCGCGGCCTGCACTTCCTCGGCACTCGCGTGCGGGCGCGGCGCCGGGTCCGACGGTGCGGTCGAGGCGGCGGTGTCGGTGTGCGGTTCACGAGCGGTCATGGAAGGGAACCCTATCTGAACGAGTGCAGGAGGCTAGTTGCCGGTGAAGTCGGCCTTGCCCGGGCCGTTCTCGAGGAACGACGCCATACCGATCGCGCGGTCTTCGGTTCCGAACAGCGAGGCGAAGACGTGCGCCTCGATCTTCAGACCCGTCGCGAGGTCGGTGTCCAGACCCTCGTCGATCGCCGCCTTGGCTGCCGCGAGGGCGCGCGAGGCACCGCGGACGAACTGACTCGCCCACGTGCGCGCCGCCTCGTACACGGCGTCGGGCGCCACCACCTCGTCCACGAGACCGAAAGCGAGCGCCTCCTCGGCCCCGACGAAACGGCCGGTGAACACCATGTCCTTCGCGCGGCTCGGGCCGATCAGCCGGGCGAGTCGCTGGGTGCCGCCACCGCCGGGAATGACGCCGAGCAGCACCTCGGGCACGCCGAGCTTCGCGTTGTCGCCCGCGATGCGGCGATCGGCACCGAGGGCGACCTCCAGACCGCCGCCGAGGGCGTGTCCGGTGATGGCGGCGACGGTGGGCTTCGGGATGGACGCGATCGCTCCGAGGCCGGCCTGCAGAGCGCCGATCGCGTCGGTCATCTGGCCGGCGGACATCTCCGCCATCTCCTTGATGTCCGCGCCGGCGGCGAACACCTTCTCGCCGCCGTACACGATGACCGCCTTGACGTCCGGATCCTCGGCGGCGGCCCGCGAGACCTCGAGCAACTCACCCTGCACCTGGCGGTTCAGGGCGTTCATCGGTGGCCGGGAGAGCCGGATGGTGCCGATGCCGTCGGTCACGTCGAGAGTCACGAATTCAGCCATGGCCAGCACGCTAGCTGTTCGACGTCCGCTCGGTGCGTGGGGGGAGGTCGGCGCGGTACTCGTCGGCGCCGTCGAAGTTTACCCGAACGGATCCACCCGTTCCGCTGATGACGGGCTGTACAGGTGCCAGATCTGCCTCTGCGGCCATGGCCTCGGCCACCGATCCGTGACCGGCGAGATGCCGCAGGCACGCCCACGTGGGCGGCATCAGCATGCGGTCGCCGCGACGGAACTCGTCCAGGGCGTCGGTGGGCCGCACCCACGCGGCATCGACGGCCTCGGACGTCTCGCCGTCGGGGCGTTGCCCGGACGGGAGCGCAGCGACGAAGAAGCGGGTGTCGTACCGACGGGTCGTCTCACCCTCGGGCGTGATCCAGCGGGCGTGCGGGCGCAGCAGGTCGGACCGCACCACCAGGCGAGTCTCGGCCAGGAACTCACCGAACGAGATCTCGTGCTTCTCGACGGCGCGCCGCCGATCGGCGTGATCGGACGTGTCGGCGACGACGGTGTGCGCGTCGGGCCCGGCGAACAGGACACCGCACTCCTCGAAGGTCTCGCGCACCGCGGCGAGCACCAGGGCCCGCGCCGCGGCGTCGTCGCCGGTGCCGAACCGTGCGGCCCACCACGCGGGTGACGGGCCGGCCCACCGGTCCTCCCCATCCGCGGGAGTGCGATCGGACGGATCCACACCGCCACCAGGGAAGACCGTCATGCCGGCGGCGAACGCCATCCGTCCGACTCGCCGCTGCAGGAAGACCTCGAGCCCGGCCGGCGCATCGCGCAGCAGGATGACGGTGGAGGCGTCCCGCAGCGCGACCGGTTCGGTCACCGCGCTCGCCGATGGGACGACCGCGACCGCTTGCGCCGCGCGAAGAAGCGCCCGTCGGTGCGCTCCAGGGCGATGGCCTGACTGAACGCGGTGGACAGGTTCTCCTCCGTGATGACGTCGTCGATGAGACCCTGCGCGACGACCCCGCCCTCCTTGAGCAGCATGGCGTGGGTGAAGCCCGGCGGGATCTCCTCCACGTGATGCGTGATCAGCACCGTCGCCGGGGCATCGGGGTCGAGTGCGAGGTCGGTGAGGATGGCGACGAGGTCCTCGCGGCCTCCGAGGTCGAGACCCGCGGCCGGCTCGTCGAGCAACAGCAGTTCGGGGTCCGTCATCAGGGCACGGGCGATCAGGACACGCTTGCGTTCGCCCTCCGACAGCGTCCCGAAGGTCCGGCGAGCGAGATGCTCGATACCGGCCGTCTCGAGCATGTCGACCGCACGCTCGTCGTCCATCTCGTCGTACTTCTCACGCCAGCGACCGAGCACCGCGTACCCCGCCGACACGACCAGATCGGCCACCACCTCGTCGGACGGAATGCGTCCGGCGAGAGCGGAGGACGACAGGCCGATGCGGGGCTTGAGTTCCGAGATGTCGACGTGCCCGAGCGTCTCGCCGAGCACGTGCGCGGTACCGGAAGTGGGATAGATCTCCGCCGCGGCGACGCGCAGCAGCGTGGTCTTGCCCGCACCGTTCGGTCCGAGGACCACCCACCGCTCGTCCAACTCCACGTTCCAGGAGACGGGGCCGACGAGGGTCGTCCCTCCGCGGACGACGGAGACATCGGCGAGTTCGACGAGCAGGTCTGGGTCAGGAGAGGACACGCCTTCCATCTTCCCGCACGCGCGGGGTGCATCCACGGCAGGATCAGCACGCGTGTCGCACGAACAGAACTCACCGAAGTCCGCCGCCGCGTCGGGCACGCCCTTCCCGCTGGGCGCCCACCCCGTGGAGGGCGGCGTCTGCTTCGCCGTGCACGCACCCGACGCGCACGCTGTCGAGGTGTGTCTGGTGGACGGGTCGGGCCCCGACTCACGGGAATCGCGCCACCTCCTCACACAGCGCACGTACGGCATCTGGCACGGTGTGGTCGCCGAGGCCGACGTCGGATCCGTCTACGGCTACCGCGTCTCCGGACCGTGGAATCCGGAGGCCGGTCACCGGTTCGATCCACACAAGATCCTTCTCGACCCCTACGCACGTCGCATCGTCGGCACTCTCGGCGACGCGCGAGCCCTCCTGCCGTATCGCGACGATCCGTTCGGACCGCAGTCGACGGTCGACTCGCTGGGACACGCGCCCCTCGCGGTGGTCACCGCTCCCCTGCCGGCCTCGGACGCACCACGACTCGAGACCGACTGGGACCGCACCGTCGTGTACGAGGTGCACGTCGGGTCGTTCACCGGTGCTCATCCGGACGTACCCGAGAACCTGCGGGGCACCTACCTCGGACTCGTCCACCCGGCAGTGCTCGAGCACCTTCGCACGCTGGGTGTGACGGCGGTGGAACTACTTCCGGTGCACGCGTGCCTCACCGAACCCGGTGTGCGGGCCCGCGGGATGCGCAACCACTGGGGTTACAGCACCGGCTCGTACTTCGCCGTCGAACCGTCGTACGCCTCGGTCCCCGGCGCTGAGGTCACCGAGTTCCGCACGATGGTGGACACGCTGCACGAGGCGGGTATCGAGGTGATCCTCGACGTCGTCTACAACCACACCTGCGAGGGCGGTGTCGACGGCCCCTCCCTCTCGTGGCGCGGCCTGGACGCGCGCGGGTACTACCTGCTGGACGCCCGCGGTCACGACATCGATCTGACGGGGTGCGGCAACACCGTCGATGCCGCGTCCCCGGCCGTCGTCCGGATGGTCTGCGACTCGTTGCGGTACTGGGTCACCGAACTGGGCGTCGACGGCTTCCGCTTCGATCTCGCCAGCACTCTGGGCAGGCCGGGCGGATGGAGCTTCGATCCGCACGCCCCGATGTTGAGCGCCATCGCCGCCGACCCGATCCTGTGCCGCGCCAAGCTGATCGCCGAGCCATGGGATGCGACCGGGCCCGGGTACCAGGTCGGCGGCTTCGGCGGCGTGTGGAGCGAGTGGAACGACCGCTACCGAGACACGCTGCGCCGCTTCTTCGCCGGGCACGGCGGTGTGCGCGAACTGGCGTCACGCCTCGCGGGATCCGAGGATCTGTTCGCGCCGACCGGACGCAGGCCGTGGGCGTCCGTCAACTTCGTCACCGCCCACGACGGCTTCACCGCGCGAGACCTGGTGTCCTACAGGGCCAAGCACAACGAGGCCAACGGCGAGTCCAACCGCGACGGCACCGACAACAACCTCTCGGTGAATCACGGCGTCGAGGGCGAGACCGAGGACCCCGCCGTGCTCGCGGCGCGCGATCGACACGTGCGTGCTCTGCTGTCGACCCTGGCCCTGTCCACCGGGACACCGATGTTCCTGGCCGGCGACGAACTGGGACACACGCAGCACGGCAACAACAATGCCTACTGCGTGCCACAGGGCACGTCGGCAGCGGATGCGCACGCGATCGACTGGTCGAGACGGGACGACGCCCTGACGGCGACTCTGGGACGAGCACTGCGGCTGCGTCGTTCGGCACCCGTTCTGCGCCAACAGGAGTTCTTCGCCGGTCGTGACACACCCAGCGGCGAACCGGATCTCATGTGGTTCGACCACGACGGGGCCGAGATCGTGGGCGACCGGTGGAACGACGATCACGCCCGGACCCTGCAGGCCTGGGTCGACGGATCCGACGTGCGCATCCCTGCACTCCGTCACGCCGGGGTCGAGACGGAGACCTTCGATTCAGCTCTGCTGGTGGTGCACTCGGGCGGCGATGCGGACATCGTCCTCCCCGATCACCGTCGTCACGGGCCGGACGAGGCACCTGGTTACGTTCCCGTCTTCGACTCCGCGACACGCGACGGTCGACCGGTGGACGCGTCCCCGGTCACCGCGGGAAGCACCGTCCGAGTGACCGGTCCGATCGTGCTCGTCTACATCTCGACGATCCCGTCCTGACTCAGGCGGTGCGCGGAACGTCCAGTTCGGCGATCACGGTCATCGACCCCGGAGCGACCTCCGTGTACCCCGCGTCGCGCACAGCGATGGCGGTGCCGCGCTCGCACTCGGCCACGAGGCGAGACCACGTCGCGGCATCGGCGTCGCGGACGCTGACGGCCCAGTGCGCGTCCTGCCACGCCCGGACGTCCTCGACCGTCATGGCACCGGCGGCGAGCATCACGGCGTGCCCCACCTGGGCGGCGGTCTTGCCGACGGTCATCTCGAGCTCCGCGTCCACCCAGAGCCGCACGGCACCCTCGGTGTGTGGGCCCGGGTCGTCGGCCGGTAGGTCGGTGCCTCCCACCTGGAGCTTGCGCAGCCTCGGGTCCAGATCACCCACACGGCACGGCACGTAGGCCCGAGCCGACGCGCCGCCCACGTCGACGGTCACGCCGTCCACGTCCTGCGCCGCCGTCCACTGCGCTCCCCGCGCCCGACGGGACACCTTGCGGATCCGCGCACCCAGCCACGCCGTGTACTCCTCGTGCCAGGGACCGCCCGGGGCGATGCGCTCGTCCAGACACACCTGCAGCGTCGCGGACGCCGCCGCGGCCAGCAGGTCGGACCGGGCCGGCGGATCGACCTTGGGGACGTGGAGCACCAGCGGCATCGCGCGCACGTCGGCAGGATCGGGCGGATCGACTCGCGAGCCGTAGGAACCGGCCGCACTCGTCCCGGCCACGAGCACCGCGTGGCGCTCCTCGAGGGTGGACGGCCGGACGTCCTCCGCGGGACTCTCGTCGATCACGGGATGGGGATGCGGCGAACACCGCCGTCGAGGGAGTCGGCGGCCTCGATCTCACTGCGAGTGACACCGAGGACGAAGAGCAGTGCGTCGAGGAACGGATAGGACAGCGCCGCGTCCGCGACCTCGCGCAGCGCCGGCTTCGCGTTGAAGGCGATGCCGAGACCCGCCGCGGTGAGCATGTCGATGTCGTTGGCACCGTCGCCGACGGCCACCGTCTGCTCCATCGGCACGCCGACCTCTGAGGCGAACTGGCGCAGCGCCACCGCCTTCGCCGCGCGATCGACGACATCGCCGATCACGCGGCCGGTGAGCTTGCCGTCGACGATCTCGAGGGTGTTCGCCTTGACGAAGTCGAGTTCGAGCTCGTGGGCGAGACCCTCGATCACCTGTCGGAAACCGCCCGACACCACGCCGCAGTGATAGCCGAGTCGTCGCAACGTCCGAATGGTGGTGCGCGCGCCCGGCGTGAGCTCGAGATCCTCGGCGACGTCGTCGATGACCGATGCGTCCAACCCGGCGAGGGTCGCGACTCGACGGTGCAGTGACTCCGCGAAGTCGATCTCGCCTCGCATGGCCGCCTCGGTGACGGCTCGGACCTCGTCCTCGACTCCGGCCCGTGCCGCGAGCATCTCGATGACCTCGCCCTGCACCAGCGTCGAGTCGACGTCGAACACGATGAGGCGCTTCGCTCGACGAGCCAGTCCGGACCGTTCGACCGCGACGTCGATACCGACTCCGGCAGCCACGGTCGCGAGCGCCGACCGCAACGCCTCGTCGGCCTCGTCGCTCGACAGCCCGCCCTCCTCCTGCGGACGTGCCGAGACCAACAGCTCGAGTCCCGTCACCGGGTAGTCGGCGATGCCGCGGATCGAGTCGATGTTGGCGCCCTGGCGCGCGAGTTCGCTCGACAGCACGCTGATGGCCCGCGCCGTGACGGGCCGTCCCAGCACGACGACGACGTGGGTGGAGAGGGGCGAACGACCGTGCGCTCCCCCGACCTCGACGTCGACGTGCACACCCACCGTGCCCATGGCCTCCTCGAGGTGCTCCTGCAAGCTCTCGACGTCACCGGGGCAACTGCCCAGGACACCGAGCGTCAGGCGGCCGCGGATGACCACCTGCTCCACGTCCACGACGCTGACGTCGTGTCGCGCCAGCGAGGCGAAGAGCACGGATGTGACACCGGGCTTGTCACCGCCGGTGACCGTCACGAGCACGGACGTCGGCGGGGGTGGTGTCTCCACCATCGAGGTATCTCCTTGTCACACGAAAAGCCCCTCACCGTGAGGAGAGGGGCTCGTCGCTGGAACGGTCGTGGGAACGAGAGGACTACTTGTCGCGGTCGCCCGAACCTTCGTGATCGCTGGTCGCGATCGGCGCGCGGCGTGCCTGCTCGAGCACCTCGGTGGTCTTGCCTCCACCGTGGCCCGGTCCCACATGCGCTTCGTCTCGCATGCGTTCGACCATGTGCGGGTAGTGCAGCTCGAACGCGGGGCGCTCGGAGCGGATGCGCGGGAGCTCCACGAAGTTGTGGCGCGGCGGCGGGCAGCTGGTGGCCCACTCCAGCGAGTTGCCGTAGCCCCACGGATCGTCGACCGTGACGACCTCGCCGTAGCGGTAGCTCTTGAAGACGTTCCAGAGGAACGGCAGCGTCGAGGCACCGAGGACGAACGCACCGACCGTCGAGATCGAGTTGAGCACCGTGAAGCCGTCGGACGGGAGGTAGTCCGCGTAGCGACGCGGGAATCCCTCGGCGCCGAGCCAGTGCTGCACCAGGAACGTGGCGTGGAAGCCGACGAAGGTGGCCCAGAAGTGCCACTTGCCCAGAGCCTCGTCCATCATCCGGCCCGTCATCTTCGGGAACCAGAAGTAGATGCCGGCGTAGGTCGCGAACACGATCGTGCCGAACAGCACGTAGTGGAAGTGCGCCACCACGAAGTACGAGTCGGTGACGTGGAAGTCGATGGGCGGGCTGGCGAGCAGCACACCGGACAGACCACCGAAGAGGAACGTCACCAGGAAGCCGACCGAGAACAGCATCGGGGTCTCGAAGGTGAGCTGGCCCTTCCACATCGTGCCGATCCAGTTGAAGAACTTCACACCGGTCGGGACCGCGATGAGGAACGTCATGAAGGAGAAGAACGGCAGCAGCACCGCACCGGTCGCGTACATGTGGTGAGCCCACACGGCGATGGACAGCGCCGCGATGGCGATGGTGGCGTAGATCAGACCCGTGTAACCGAACAGCGGCTTACGGGAGAAGACCGGGAAGATCTCCGACACGATGCCGAAGAACGGCAACGCGATGATGTACACCTCGGGGTGACCGAAGAACCAGAACAGGTGCTGCCACAGCAACACACCGCCCGTGGCCGGATCGAACAGGTGCGCACCCAGGTGTCGGTCGGCCGCCAGTCCCAGCAGTGCCGCGGTGAGCAGCGGGAAGGCGAGCAGCACGAGGATCATCGTCACGAAGATGTTCCAGGTGAAGATCGGCATCCGGAACATGGTCATGCCCGGGGCACGCAGGCAGATGACCGTCGTGATCATGTTCACGCCACCGAGGATGGTGCCGAGGCCCGAGAGCGCGAGGCCCATGATCCAGAAGTCCGCGCCCACGCCCGGCGAGTGCACGGCGTCGGTGAGCGGCGTGTAGGCCGTCCAGCCGAAGTCTGCAGCGCCACCGGGGGTGATGAAGCCCGCCGAGGCGATGAGTGCGCCGAACAGGTACAGCCAGTAGCTGAACGCGTTCAGACGCGGGAACGCCACGTCGGGCGCACCGATCTGCAGGGGAAGGATGTAGTTGGCGAACGCGAACACGATGGGCGTCGCGTACAGCAGCAACATGATCGTGCCGTGCATGGTGAAGAGCTGGTTGTACTGCTCGTTCGACAGGAACTGCATGCCCGGGAGGGCGAGCTCCGCACGCATGAGCAGTGCGAGGACGCCACCGAACAAGAAGAAGCCGAACGACGTGACCATGTACATGATCCCGAGCGTCTTCGGATCGGTGGTCGTCACCATCTTGTGGATGAACGATCCCTTGGGCCCCATACGGGGCGGGTACGGCCGTGAAGCCGTCAGCTCGGGGACTGGCTGGGGCGCTAGGGCAGTCACTGATCCTCCTGAAAGCGCGTCTCCCCGTGCCCGAGGTGGACGCATGAAATTCGTGCGCTCCATGGATCGTAACCCCATGACACACGAACTGCGGCACGGGTCCTACTCAGTGTCGTACTTCCGCCCGGGAGTCGCATTTTCCGGTCCGCGGGAGGCCCCCTCCGACGGGGCACCCCGACCCGCCTCCGGCCTCCCCGCCACGCACTGAACGACCGGCCTCCGGCCTCCCCGTAATGTCTCGGCCATGTCGGATCGCTCTCGTCGTCACGCTCGATCGGTCGTCGCCCTCGCGACCATTCCCGCGATGTTCGCCCTCTCTGCCTGCGGCGACACCTCGAGTGACGACGCCTCCACCATCGTCCGGACCACCACCAACGTGGCCGGAGCCGGCGTGGTCGGCATCGAACGCGACACCGCCGGTCTGTGCGCACTCCCGCAGCCGGTCGACTCCGTCGGTCAGCAGGGTGACACCAGGCTCGTCGTCGGCAGCGGCCGGGCGACCACGGTGCCCGCCGATCCGCAACGTGTCGTGGTTCTCACCATGACGGCACTCGACGCGTCGTGTGCCGTCGGTACCTGGGAGCGCGTCGTCGGCGCACCCACCGCGCCGCTCGCTCCCACCGCTCCCCCGTCCGGCCTGCTGCGGCCGGACTACCTCGGCACCGGCATCGCCGAGATCGCCGGCGTCGGACCCGAGGGCTCCCCCGACGTCGACGCGATCCGGGCACTGGCTCCGGACGTCATCATCGGTGGCGACGCCCTCGCCCCCGCCGTCACCGCGCAACTCGACGGCATCGCCCCGACCGTTCTCACGCGCGCGTCGTCGTCGTGGCTCGAGCGGTCCACGCTCGCGGCCGCGGCGATGGGACGACGCGACGCCGCCACCCGCGCGACGGAGCAGTACCGCGCACGCGCCGAGACCGTCGGCCGCGAGCAGAACTCCCGCATCACCGAGGCGTCCCTCGTGCGCTTCGGCGCCGACGGCGCACAGTTGCTCGGCGACGACAGCTTCGCGGGGCAGGTACTCGCGCAAGCGGGTGTCCGACGGCCGGGACCTCAGCTCGGCGAGACCCGCGCGCTCCCGCAGGACGATCTGTCCGACGCGGAGGGCGACCTGATCTACGTCATGTTCGACGGCCAGGCGGGTCTGGAACGCGGCACCGAGGTCATGGACTCGGACGCCTGGAAGGACCTCGGCGCCGCGACGGACAGTCGCGTGTTCAGTGTCGACGACACGGTGTGGTCGGGCGAGGGCCTCGTCGCCGCGGGCGCGATCCTCACCGACGTGTCGAACACGTTGAACGGCTACGTCTGACGCGTCGGCGGTAGCGTTCCGGGAGTGCCGATACCCGAGTTCATCACCACCCTGCGCGCCAAGATCGGTCACGACCCGCTCTGGCTCTCCGGTGTCAGTGCCGTCGTGCTCGACGCCGACGATCGGCTGCTGCTGACGCGTCGCAAGGACAACGAACTCTGGGCCGTGGTGTCCGGCGTTCTCGAGCCCGGCGAGGAACCCGGACCGGCCGCCCTCCGGGAGATCCTGGAGGAGACGGGCGTGACGGCCGAGCTCGTGCGGTTGACGAGTGTCGACGTCACCGAGCCCATCGTCTACCCGAACGGCGACCGCACCCAGTACCTCGACGTCTGCTTCCTCGCCCGGTACGTCGCCGGCGAGGCGCGGGTCGCGGACGACGAGAACCTCGACGTGCAGTGGTTCGCGCGCGATGCGCTGCCCTCGGACATCACCGACACCTCTGTGCTCCGCATCGCGAAGGCGCTGGACCACGGCCCGGAGGCCTGGTTCCGGCGGTAGGTGGCGCCGACCCGTGCCGTCCTTCCCTGCCGACGCGTTCTGTGTGCACGTCTGCACGGCGCCGGGGGCCGGGGGCCGGGGGCCGCGGGGGCCGCGGGGGCCGCACACCCTCACCGGTTTCGGCCACCTTCACCGGTTACAACCACTGAGGGTTGCGGGAAGCGGTGTGAGTAGCACTCGAACCTGCGTGTGCCGCGGAGAAGTGCGGCCACCGGGACTTCCGCTACGGCATCGCGCTTGCACCCGCCCTCACCAGACATGACTCAGGGCACCACCCGCAATGCGGACGGTGCCCTGAGGTGAGGTGGGTCAGAAGTCCCAGTCGTCGTCCTCGGTGTTGACTGCCTTGCCGATGACGTACGAGCTGCCCGAACCCGAGAAGAAGTCGTGGTTCTCGTCGGCGTTGGGTGAGAGCGCCGACAGGATGGCCGGGTTGACGTCGCACTCGTCCTTCGGGAACAGGCCCTCGTAGCCGAGGTTCATGAGCGCCTTGTTCGCGTTGTAGCGCAGGAACTTCTTGACGTCCTCGGTGAGGCCGACCTCGTCGTAGAGGTCCTGCGTGTACTCGGTCTCGTTCTCGTACAGCTCGAAGAGCAGATCGAACGTGTAGTTCTTCAGCTCCTCGCGCTCGGCGGGCGAGCGGGTCTCGAGTCCGCGCTGGTACTTGTAGCCGATGTAGTACCCGTGCACTGCCTCGTCGCGGATGATCAGGCGAACGAGATCGGCCGTGTTGGTGAGCTTGGCCCGCGAGGACCAGTACATCGGCAGGTAGAAGCCCGAGTAGAAGAGGAACGACTCGAGCAGAGTGGAGGCCACCTTGCGCTTGAGCGGGTCGTCGCCCTTGTAGTAGTCCATGACGATGGACGCCTTGCGCTGCAGGTTCGGGTTCTCCTCCGACCAGCGGAACGCGTCGTCGATGTCGCGCGTGGAGCACAGCGTCGAGAAGATCGACGAGTAGGACTTGGCGTGCACCGACTCCATGAACGAGATGTTGGTGTACACCGCCTCCTCGTGGGGAGTGATGGCGTCCGGGATCAGCGACACGGCGCCGACGGTGCCCTGGATCGTGTCGAGCAGCGTCAGACCCGTGAAGACGCGCATGGTGAGCTGCTTCTCGTGGTCCGTCAGCGTGCCCCAGGACGGGATGTCGTTGGAAATCGGCACCTTCTCGGGCAGCCAGAAGTTGCTGGTGAGCCGATCCCAGACCTCGGAATCCTTGTCGTCGACGACGCGGTTCCAGTTGATCGCGGAGACGCGATCGATGAGCTTCACCATGGGTACCTACCTGCTGATCGATGACTCTGCTTCACGGCTGCACCTGCGGTGCGCCGGGGACTGCGAGAAATGCGGCCGTGGCCGCGAATTGTCACTGACAGCAACACTACCCGTTGTGGCATGCCCCGGGGGCCAACACAACACCGTGTGTCTTCGACCCGTGCGCCTCATGCGCATTCAGAGATGCGCAAGAGGCTCACAACGGGCGCAGCCCGACCACTCGCCTACCCACCCTTCACGACGGAGCACGGTCGTCACCTCACGTGCGACACCGCAGGGATCGTCGACCACCTCGTCGTACCCGAAGACCAGACGCGGGCGGCCGGCAAGTTCCGCGGCATTGTCGCGTCGGCGGTCGCGGAAGGCCACGCCGGGCATCGCGTGGAACCGACGGCCGTCCAGGCGAACGATCAGGTCGACGCCGACGTTCGAATAATCGACATCCTCGAACAATGTCCGACCGTCGACGCGAACAGGGCTCTGGCGTGCACCGACGGGAAGTCCGTGCGCCTGCTCGACCTCGAGTGCGTACGCGAGTTCGAGAACGGACTGCACCCCGTTGGACATGTACCGCACAGCCTGTTCGAGAGCCACACGGTAACGGTAGGGGCGACGCTTCTCGAGTCGCTCACGGATGTCGTCGAGTCGCACGATCCGACTGCTCACAGAGGACACCAGACTCGTCATCGCTTCGCGCGCAGTCGATTCGGATGTCGCGAGGTCGATCGCCGTGTCGGCCGCACCGGTTCTCGGCAGCGGCCCGTCGTGCACGATGTGTGCATGAGCGCGGGACCGATGAACCACGACCCCGGGATGCAGAACGGACCCGACGCGGGCCACCGGTCCCGTCGCCGTCACTCGGGAGCGAACCCTGGTGGGACTCTGGCACCGCGCCGAACGGCCGTAGGGAACCGTGACATGGGCGCGTGCACCCGATGAGACTCGCCGCAGACCCCACTCCTCCGCTGCGCTCCGGTGACTGAGCAAGGAGTCCGGGCCGCCGTAGAGCAGGGCGGCGCGCAGAGTCTGTTCCCGATCGAGCGGACCTGCTGCGATGGCGTAGACGCCCCGAAGAACGATCGCCCACCGACCCGACTCGACGTGGCGCCGAACTCTGTCTCGGCTGTATCCGAGGCCCGTCACTTGCGATTGAGTGAACAGGCCTGACTGGTCGTCCAATAGTCGATGCAATTCATGTTCGTCCCCCCGGATGCGCATGCGGGGATGGTGCACGACCGGTACGACACCCGTCCGTGCGCCTTTTGCGCATCGTCAGATGCGCAAAAGGCGCACGGGGGCGAAGCCCACTAGAGCATGCAGCTGACGCAACCCTCCACCTCGGTCCCCTCGAGGGCCATCTGGCGCAGCCGGATGTAGTACAGCGTCTTGATTCCCTTGCGCCACGCGTAGATCTGCGCCTTGTTGATGTCGCGCGTGCTCGCCGTGTCCTTGAAGAACAGCGTGAGGGACAGGCCCTGGTCGACGTGCTGCGTCGCCGCCGCGTACGTGTCGATGATCTTCTCGTAGCCGATCTCGTACGCGTCCTGGTAGTACTCCAGGTTGTCGTTGGTCAGATACGGCGCCGGGTAGTAGACGCGGCCGATCTTGCCTTCCTTGCGGATCTCGATCTTCGACGCCACCGGGTGGATGGAGCTGGTGGAGTAGTTGATGTACGAGATGGAGCCGGTCGGCGGGACGGCCTGCAGGTTCTGGTTGTAGATGCCGTGCTGCTGCACCGACGCCTTCAACTCGACCCAGTCGTCCTGAGTCGGGATGCTGATTCCCGACTGGGAGAACAACTCTCGGACACGCGCGGTCTTGGGCTCCCAGGCGCGCTCGGTGTACTTGTCGAAGAACTCGCCCGACGCGTACTTCGACTGCGGGAAGCCGCCGAAGTAGCTGCCGCGCTCCTTCGCCAGCCGGTTCGAGGCCCGCAGAGCGTGGAACAGCACGGTGTAGAAGTAGATGTCGGTGAAGTCGACACCCTCCTCACTGCCGTAGTGGATGCGCTCACGAGCGAGGTAGCCGTGCAGGTTCATCTGGCCCAGGCCGATGGCGTGCGAGGTGTTGTTGCCCTGCTCGATGGACGGCACCGAGTAGATGTGGGTCTGGTCCGACACGGCCGTCAAGCCTCGGATGGCGACCTCGATGGTCTGCGCGAAGTCGGGCGAGTCCATGGTCTTCGCGATGTTCAGCGAACCCAGGTTGCACGAGATGTCCTTGCCCACATGGCTGTACGAGAGATCCTCGTTGAACGTGGACGGCGTGGAGACCTGCAGGATCTCCGAGCACAGGTTCGAGTGCGTGATCTTGCCCTCGATGGGATTGGCCCGGTTCACCGTGTCCTCGAACATGATGTACGGGTAGCCCGACTCGAACTGCAGCTCGGCGAGGGTCTGGAAGAACTCGCGCGCCTTGATCTTCGTCTTGCGGATGCGCGCGTCGTCGACCATCTCGTGGTACGTCTCGCTCACGTTCACGTCGGCGAAGGGCTTGCCGTAGATGCGCTCGACGTCGTACGGCGAGAAGAGGTACATGTCCTCGTTCTTCTTCGCCAGCTCGAACGTGATGTCCGGGATGACGATGCCGAGAGACAGCGTCTTGATGCGGATCTTCTCGTCGGCGTTCTCGCGCTTGGTGTCGAGGAACTTGTAGATGTCCGGGTGGTGCGCGTGCAGGTACACCGCGCCGGCACCCTGCCGCGCTCCGAGCTGGTTCGCGTACGAGAACGAGTCCTCGAGCAGCTTCATGATGGGGATGACGCCCGACGACTGGTTCTCGATGCGCTTGATCGGCGCACCGGATTCACGAATGTTGCTGAGCAGCAACGCGACTCCGCCACCGCGCTTGGACAGCTGCAGCGCCGAGTTGATGGAGCGACCGATGGACTCCATGTTGTCCTCGATACGCAGGAGGAAGCAGGAGACGGGCTCGCCGCGCTGCTTCTTGCCCGAGTTGAGGAACGTGGGGGTGGCCGGCTGGAAGCGGCCGGCGATGATCTCGTCGACCAGGTCGGTCGCGAGAGTCTCGTTGCCGGCGGCCAGCGTCAGCGCGACCATGCACACCCGGTCCTCGAAGCGCTCCAGGTAGCGCTTCCCGTCGAACGTCTTGAGTGTGTAGGACGTGTAGTACTTGAACGCACCCAGGAAGGTGGGGAACCGGAACTTCTTCGAGTAGGCGTGCTCGATCAGACCCTTGACGAAGGATCGCGAGTACTGGTCAAGAACCTCTGCCTCGTAGTAGTTCTCCTCCACGAGGTAGTCGAGCTTCTCGTCGAGGTTGTGGAAGAAGACCGTGTTCTGGTTGACGTGCTGCAGGAAGTACGCCCGCGCGGCGTCCCGGTCCTTCTCGAACTGGATCTCGCCGTTCGGCCCGTACAGGTTGAGCATCGCGTTCAGAGCGTGATAGTCGAGCTCCGAGTCGTCACGGCGCGACACGGCGGGAGACGAGTCGGTGATGGTCGGTGCCATGTGCGTACTCCTGAGATCGATGATGGGCGGTGCTGGTGCGGACGATCAGATGGTGCAGGTCGCGTCGAGCCGGTCCCAGAATTCGGCGAGTCCGGTGCGGACCCGCTCCACGTCCTCCGGGGTACCCATGACTTCGAAGCGATAGAGGAACGGGACCTGACATTTCGTCGAGACCACGTCCCCGGCGAAACAGTACGAATCGCCGAAGTTGGTGTTGCCCGCGGCGATGACGGCGCGGATGAGGGACCGGTTGTGCTCGTCGTTGAGGAACCGGATGACGGGCTTGGGGACGTAACTCGTGTCGCGCCCCAGCGCGGTGGTGCCGCCGCCGTAGGTCGGGAGGATCAGGACGTACGGACGGTCGATCTCCACGTCGTCACGGGGATAGCGGACGGGGATGCGCGTCGCGGGGATCTCGAGCTTCTCCACGAACCGGTGAGTGTTCTCCGAGACGCTCGAGAAGTAGACCAGCGATTCGGACACGATGCTCCATCCTCCGCCGATTCTGCGCACTTCTTCGACTGCTGCGACGGTGCGGACCGGGTGGGTCGGCCGTCAGCGGTGAGTCGGGAACTCACCCGAGCCGGCCTCCTCGACGGAAGGCGCGGCGGACGCGCTTCAGGCAGCGGCGGTGACGAGGGTCTTGATGCGGTCGGGGCGGAAGCCGGACCAGTGGTCCTCGCCTGCGACCACGACGGGTGCCTGCAGGTAACCGAGCGCCATGACGTAGTCACGTGCCTCGGGATCCTGCGAGATGTCGATGACGTCGTACTCGATGCCCTCTTTGTCGAGAGCGCGGTACGTGGCCTTGCACTGCACGCAGGCGGGCTTGGTGTAGACGGTGACGGTGGTGGCGCTCATGAATCCTCTTCTCCGCATCCTGTGTCCGGATGCGCTCGCTGTTCGCCCGAGAGCTGTCCTGCACTGCTGCTGTGGGATCGCACTGGAGAAAGCGAGACCCGCCGACTCTGCCGTGCACACCACTGACAACCTGTTCGAGAGACCGGGCCGGACCCGCATCCACCCCTCCGAAAAGGGAGTGATGCGGGCCTCGGGCCGTTGTGGCCTCTCGGTGTTCAAGACACTACACCTAGTGTCCGACAGTGCAAGGCAACACCACACTTTGTAATGACACTGGTGGAATTACCTGGTCGGACGCGGAAAACTCCGGCGTGTCGCGGCCCCTCGGGCGCGTCGCGAGACCACGCTGCGGACGGGCCCCCGAGCCTCAGGCGTCGACGAGCTTCGCGCGGGTGAGCGCCGTGACGACCTCGGCGATGTCCGCGGCGATCTGTGAGTTGTCACGGGGATGACCCCCGTCGATCGCGGCGACCACGCCACCGATGGCGAGGTCGACGTCGTCGAGCACGCTCGCACCCGCGATGCGCGCCGCCTTCTCCGTGTCCTCCTTGGCCCACCGGGCACCGTTCGAGCTCGGCGAGGAACTGATGACGGCGGTCGGCTTGGTGGAGATGGCGCCGCTGCCGTAGGGGCGGGAGAGCCAGTCGATGGCGTTCTTGAGGACTGCCGGGATGGTGCCGTTGTACTCGGGCGTGAGCAGCAACACGGCGTCCGCGTCCTGGACGGCCGCGCGCAGAGCGGTCACGGTGTCGAGCGAGGCGACCGACTCGGGGGTGTCGATGTCCTCGTTGTAGAACGGGAGGTCTCCCAGGCCCTCGTGGATGACGACCTCGACACCCTCGGGTGCGACGGACGTGGCGGTCTCGGCGAGACGACGGGTGATGGAGGCGGCGCGGAGGCTGCCGCGACGAGTGCGATGACGCGGCTCATGGGGGTGGGTCCTTTCGACGAAGTGTGTCCGTGATCTACAACCGGACCGTAGTCCACTTTCTTCCGTGACGCGCTATCCTGACGGTGTGACACATGCCCCTCTGCCGATGGCGGCCGACGACAGCGAGCGCTGCGACGCCGCACGCAACCGCCGTCTGCTCCTCGACGCCGCGATCGGGCTGGTCGACGAGCGCGGAGCGGACTCCGTCACCATGGACGCCGTGGCGGCCCGCGCAGGCGTGGGGAAGGGCACGGTGTTCCGTCGGTTCGGCAATCGTGCGGGTCTGATGTTCGCGCTTCTGGACCACACCGAGACCGAACTCCAACAGGCCTTCCTCTTCGGTCCTCCCCCTCTGGGCCCCGGTGCGCCACCGCTCGATCGACTCGTCGCGTTCGGCCGCGCCCGCCTCGACCTGGTCGCCGTGCAGGGCGAGGTGCTGCGGGCAGCCGAGAACTCGCCCGTCTCGCGCTTCTCCGCGCCCGCCCACGCGGTCGGCCTGACCCACGTGAGCACACTGCTGCGGCAGATCGGCGTGTCGGGCGACGTCACGTTGCTGGCCTACGCGCTGCTCGCCCCGCTCGAGGCCACTCTGGTGCTGCATCTGCAACGCGACGCCGGAATGACCACCGAGCGCCTCGCCGACGGCTGGGAAGACCTCGCCCGCCGCATCGCTTCCGCCTGACCTCAAACCAGCGCGAGGGTCCGCACCGCGGCGTCGGCCAGTGCCACGCCGTAGCTGCGGCCGTGACCGGCCGCGTGCACGGCGAGAGGATGCAGCTGATGCAGGGGCACCCGTTCCTCGGCGCCCGGAGCGAGCTCGTGCTGCTCCTGATAGCCGTCGAGAAGATGCTCGAGGTGCGGACAGCCGAAGAGAGACAGCATCGCGAGATCCGTCTCGCGGTGCCCGCCGTGCGCCGCGGGGTCGATGAGCGTCACGCCGCCGGGCGTCCAGAGCACGTTGCCGGTCCACAGGTCGCCGTGCAGACGCGCCGGAGGGTCGGTCGAGTCGAACGACCCGTCCGCGACGACGGAGCAGGCACGCTCCACGAGATCGGCCTCGTCCCGCGTGACCGTGCCGGCGTCGACCGCGACACGGAGATACGGCAGCACGCGTTCCTGCGCGTAGAACTCACCCCAGCGGTCGTGCTCCACCGACGACATGGTGCGCGATCCGATGAACAGCGTTCCGTCGAAACCCGCGGGCGGCGAGCCGAACCGGGGGGCACCGCTGTCGTGGGTGCGGGCGAGCAGCGCGCCGAATCGGCGAGCAGCGTCCGCTGTCGGCCGGACGGAGTCGAGGCGTTCGAGAACGATGTGGTCGGCCGCCACCTCGAGGACGTCGACCGTCGGCGCTCCCCCGTCCGCGAGCCACCGCAGACCCGCGGTCTCGGCGGCGAAGAAGTCGGGATGCGCGTCCTCACGCCGTTTGACGAACACCATCGTCAGCCGCCGGCGAAGGGCGGGAGGACATCGATCCGGGTACCGACGGGGTAGGCGTCGTCGCGGACCATCTCGTCACCGATGAGGAACACCGCCACGTCCAGCACACGATCCAACTTCTCCCCGTGGCGAGAACGCAGCGCCGACTTCACGTCCGCCACGGTCGCGCCGACCCTCAGGGCGTACGACTCCTCCGTGGTGCCCGCGGCGTCCGCGGCCCCCGCGAAGTACCGCACGTCCACGGTCACGGACTCAGCCACCGATGGCACCCATCGAGCGTTCCGGCGGCACGAAGTCCTCGCGTTCCATCCCGTGGCCGGCCCACTTGTTCCACATCGCTCCGCGCCAGAGGTCCGCGATCTCCTCGTCGGTCGCGCCCCCGCGCAACGCCACCCGCAGATCGGTCTCGGAATCGCTGAACAGGCAGGACCGCACGGTCCCCTCAGCCGTCAACCGGGTCCGATCGCAGTCGGCACAGAACGAGCGGGTGACCGAGGCGATGATGCCCACCGTGGCGGGGCCACCGTTCACGGTCCACTCCTCGGCGGGCGCGGACGGATCGGTGCGGCCGATCTCGGTGAGCGTGAACCGCTTCCCGAGCAGATCGAGCAGCTCGGCCGCCGAGACCATGGTCGAGCGCGCCCACTCCCGATCGGCGTCGAGCGGCATCTGCTCGATGAACCGCAGATCGACACCCCGGTCGAGGCACCACTGCACCAGGTCCTGAGCGCCGTGCAGAGTCTCGCGCATGAGAACGGCGTTGATCTTGACCGGCGTCAGACCTGCCGCCAGGGCCCCGTCGATTCCGCCGAGCACGGCGGGCAGACGGTCCCGCCGCGTCAACGAGGCGAAGTGCTTGCGGTCGATCGTGTCGAGCGAGACGTTGACTCGGGTCAGACCCGCCTCGCGCAGACGCTCCGCTCGGCGTTCGAGGCCGATTCCGTTGGTGGTCATCGACAGTTCGACACCGGGTGCGTGCCGGGCGGTCAGGGCGATGATGTCCACGATGTCCTTGCGGACCAACGGCTCACCACCGGTGAATCGCACCTCGCGCACGCCCAGCAGACGATCGGCGACGCCGACGAGGCGAGCGATCTCCTCCGCGGTGAGCAGTTGTTCGAACTCCAGGTTCGGCAACCCCTCGGCCGGCATGCAGTACGTGCATCGCAGCGAGCACTTCTCGGTGACCGAGATGCGCAAGTCCCGCGCGATGCGGCCGAAACTGTCCAGCAGGTGCGGAACGTCCGGACGGCCGACCATGGACGGTGCGCGGACGACACCGGGCAGGCTGGGAATTCCCATGCTCACCGTCGTCATCCGATCACCTCCATTCGCCGTTCACGTCAGTATGCCCGTTCGGGGCAACGGGAACCCGACCGTCCTCATTCCCGCTCTAGGATGACCGCATGGGCCATGCGCACACGACGTCGGCACGCTCGGTCGAGGATCACGCCGTTCGGATCGACGAGATGATCACCCGCGTGTGGTCCGCTCGCCCCCCGGAGACGGTTCCGCTCACCGATGCGCTCGGCCGCGTGACGCACGCGGACATCGAGGCCCTCATCGACGTTCCGAACTTCCGGAACTCTCAGATGGACGGATACGCGGTCGACGCCGAATCGGTTGCGGACGTGCCCGTCACACTGCCGGTCACCGGTGTTCTCGCCGCCGGCGACGCCGGGGACGAGCGGCATCGGTCGGGCACGGCACGCAAGATCATGACCGGCGCTCCGGTACCCGAGGGCGCCGACGCGGTGATCCCCGTCGAGGACACCGAGGTGGACGGGGACGGTGTCCGAATCCTCGGCTCACGACGCTCGGGTGAGTACGTGCGGGAGCAGGGCAGCGACATCGCGGCGGGGTCGGTCGTCGTCCCGGCCGGCACGACGCTCGGCCCTCGTCATCTCGGCGCTCTCACGGCCGTCGGCCGGTCCGACGTCACCGTCCGCCCCCGACTGCGGGTCGCGGTCATCGCGACCGGTGCCGAACTCGTCGAGGCGGGCAGCGCACTGGGACCCGGTCAGCTGTACGACTCGAACGGTCTCACGCTCGCGTCCTCGGTGGTCGCGGACGGCGCCGTGGTGACGTTCCGCGGCCGCAGCACCGATACCGCCGACGAGTTCTCCGCGATGCTGTCCGAGGCCGCCGAGAACGCTGACGTGATCATCACGTCGGGGGGTGTGTCGATGGGCGACTTCGAGGTGGTCCGGGACGTTCTCGGGCCCCGCGGGGGGACCTTCACGCACGTCGCGATGCAGCCCGGTGGGCCGCAGGGGTGGACCGACCTCGACGGCACCCCGGTGATCAGCTTCCCCGGAAATCCCGTGAGCACCCTGGTGTCCTACCTCGTCTTCGCCCGTCCGGCGATCCGGAGGCTCTCGGGCCTTCCCGACGCGGGGACCACCGAGCGCATCGCCGACGAGACCGTTCGATCCCTCCCCGGACGTCGCCAGTTCCTGCGGGGCCGACTCACGGAGACCGGCGTCGTGGTGTCGTCCGGACCGGGGTCGCACCTGGTGGTGTCGATGGCCGCCGCCGATGTCCTGGTCGACGTCCCCGCGGACACCGTCGAGGTACCCGCCGGCAACAGTGTGCGAGTGTGGCCGCTGTGAACGATTCATCCGCTGCGCACTCGTCCGAGAGTCCCTCAGCAGGGCTCTCGCACCTGGACTCCGACGGCCGGGCCCGCATGGTCGACGTCAGCGGGAAGAGCGAGACCACGCGCACCGCGGTCGCCGCCGGGTCCTTGCGGACGACTCCGGACGTGATCGCCCTGGTGCGTGCCGACGGCATGCCGAAGGCCGACGTCCTGTCGACCGCGCGCATCGCCGGCATCGCCGGCGCGAAGCGGACGTCCGACCTCATTCCGCTGTGCCATCCGCTGCCGCTGTCCTCGGTCGCGGTGTCCTTCGGCTTCACCGACGACACGATCACGATCGAGGCCACCGCCGTCACGACCGGGCGGACGGGCGTCGAGATGGAAGCACTGACGGCGGTGTCGATCGCCGGGCTCACGCTGCACGACATGGTCAAGGCCGTGGATCCGGCAGCGTCGATCGAGTCGGTGCGCCTGATCCGCAAGGAGGGTGGCAAGCGCGGCGTGTGGACGCGAGACGACCACCACCCCGACACCCCCTCCGCAGCAACGCCTCTCGGCGATCGCACGGCGGTCGTCGTCGTCGCGTCCACCGGCGGCGCAGCCGGGACGCGCGAGGACACCACGGGACCGCGCATCGTGTCCTGGCTCGGTGACCGCGGTTTCGAGGTCCGGGGGCCTCTCGTCGTGGCAGACGCCGACGTGGCCGCGGGCTTACGGGACGCCCTCACCGGCGGACCCGCCCTGATCATCAGCACCGGAGGCACGGGCGTCTCCCCCACCGACGCCACACCCGACGCCACCCGGCCACTGCTCGACCGCGAACTACCCGGCGTCGCGGAGGAGATCCGGCGTACGGGACTGGCCGCCACCGTGCACGCCTCGATCAGCCGCGGGCTGGTGGGCGTCGCCGGGAGGACGGTGATAGTGAACCTGCCCGGATCACCCGGCGGAGTGAAGGACGGACTGACGGTGCTGGATCCGATCGTGGACCATCTCGTTGCCCAGGTACGCGGAGGCGGTGCTCACGAATGACAACGGTTCTCGCCCGGATCTCGAGCGATCCGATCGATCCTGCGGAGGTCTCCGACGCCGTCTCGGGTCCCGAACACGGTGCCGTGCTGGTGTTCTGGGGAGTCGTCCGCGACCACGATCACGGCGAGTCGGTGTCGGCGCTCGAGTACCGAGCCCACCCGGACGCGGAGAAGTTCCTGCGTCGCTGCTGCGAGGACGCGGCCGCGTCATCCGGCCTGCCGACGGCGGCCGTGCATCGCGTCGGCGACCTGACCATCGGTGACACCGCTCTCGTCGCGGCGGTCGCGTCTCCCCACCGCGCCGAGGCGTTCGCAGCGCTGCAGGCGTTGGTCGATCGCATCAAGACCGAGGTGCCGATCTGGAAGCGCCAGCAGTTCCCCGGCGGCACCAGCGAGTGGGTGGGTCTCTAACGGTCGCCGGTGCGCAGGAACCTGTGCACCACGAGTGACTCTGCGTCGGTCGCACTCTCGGTGCGGATCATCGCTTCGATCCGGGCACGCGCCGCCGCGACGTCGAGTCCCGAGCCGATGAAGACCAGTGCGGTGTCTCCGCGAGACGAGGCGGTCTCGACGTCGATGTGGACGCCGACCGTCTGGACCACGAATCGCGCCGCGCCACGGCCGAATCGGACGAACCCCTTGGATCGGTACAGCCCCGGCGGCGGGTTCTCGAGGAACTCGAAGAATGCCCGCGGATCGAGGCAGTCGCCGGTCTCGACGCTGAACGTCTCGTAGCTCGTGTGCAGGTGGTCGTGGGGGTCGTCCTGCTCCCGCAACAGATCGTCGAGGGCGAGTTGCCGGGGCCCGTCGTCGGGGCGCTCCGGCGGATCGAGAAGGAGCGACACGTCCACGGCTCCGCGCGACGTCACCACCGTCGGGGCAGCGGGAGCCGCGTCGCGCACCAGCGTGAGCACCTCGTCGATGCGTCCGGGTTCCACCGCATCCGCTTTGTTCACCACCACCAGGTCGGCGAGACCGAGATGCTGTGCGAGGTGCTGGTGCCGAGCCGTCGACTCGAGCACGTGCAGGGCATCCGCGACCATCACCATGCCGCCGTACCGGATCCGGGAGTCGGTGCTCGCGACGACCATCCTGATGAGAGCACGTGGCTCCGCCACACCACTGGCCTCGACGACGATCGCGTCGACGGCGGCACTGGTCGCAGTGAGGGCCCCGAACATCTCGTCGAGATCCTCGGTGTCGACGGCGCAGCACAGACACCCGTTGCCCAGGGTGATCATCGAGTCGACCTGCCCGGCGACCAGCATCGAGTCGATGTCCACGGCGCCGAAGTCGTTGACCACCACACCGATTCGAATGCCATGATTGCGGCGAAGGAGATGATTGAGCAACGTCGTCTTGCCGGATCCGAGGTACCCGGCGACGAGGACGACCGGAACAGCGCTGCGAGACACCGCGTCAGGGTACGTCAGCCGGCCTCCGGCCTTCCCGCCCTACCGACCGGCCTCCGGCCTTCCCGCCCTACCGACCGGCCTCCGGCCTTCCCGCCCTACCGACCGGCCTCCGGCCTTCCCGCCACGAAATCGACGATCCCGGTCGCGATCGCCGCCGCGTGCGACGCACGACCCTCGGGACTCTCGAGCTCGGCGGCATCCGAGGGGTTCGACCCGTTGCCCATCTCGAGGAAGACGACGGGGACGGTCGTGAGAGCGGGGGCGGCCACGTCGGATCGCACCTGCAGCCCGTCCACCCCCGCATAGTTCGCCGGTGTGTAGCCGGCTCGCTCGTACGCGTCTCGCATGGCGGTGGACGCACGCCGTCCCTCACCGGCCTGCACCTCGTCGACGTCGGCGGACGGCACCGGCAGCGCCGGCACGATGACGTGGAATCCGTGATGCGCGTCGTCGGCGCGGAGTGAGGTGGAGTCGGCGTGAACACTCACCGCCACCGCGGCGCCCGATGCACTCGCCGCCCGCGCACGGTCGGTGATGCACCCACCCCATCCCGTGTCGTCCGGCCGGCTCAGCACGATCTCGGCACCCAGACTCTCGAGGCGCGAAGCCACCAGTTGCGAGACCTCCCAGACGATGGTGTGTTCCGGCGTTCCGCCGAGCGCCGTCATCCCGCTCGTCTGGCAGTCCTTCGTACCGCCCCGTCCGTCGTCCACCTGCGCTGCGAGGTTCTCCCCGTGACGCGTTCCCTGGTGTCCGGGATCGAGGAAGACCACGGTGCCCGCGAGCGGTGCGTCCGGTGTGACCGGGACCGCCGCAGCCCCGGGCGGAACCGCCACGGAGACCAGTGCGACCGCGAGGATCGAGACACCACAGTCTCGCGCAACCGACGATCGCATACGCCCCACTTTCCACCTCGGCGCACGCGCGCCGACACGATTTTCTCGCGATCGCCAAGAATGGCACCGCGAATTGGTTGAACGTGTGATGATCGGTAGCCGTCCGTGACCCCGTCGTGACCGTTCGCGAGTTCGGACGGCGTGAATCGCGATATCCGTGCACAATGGCTCCGCATCCCGAGAAAATGACGTGTTATCGCGCGCCCCCGACCGAATTGGAAGGGCGGTTCACACGGTATGGTCTCGGCAAAACGTGATTAACCGAGCTCAGCGACGAAAGCAGAAGACATGGCGAAGAAGGTCGTTGTTCAGCTGGTCGACGACATCGACAGAACTCCTCTCGAGGAGGACGGCGAACACATCACGTTCGCCGTCGACGGCACGCACTACGAGATCGATCTCGGGCCCGAGAATGCCGCCGAGTTCCGACGTGTTCTGGGCTATTACATCGAGCACGCGGCGAAGGTGTCGGCCGCGACGCACAGCGGACGACGCAGCACGAAGCCGATGGGACGACGCAGTCCCGAACAGACCAGGGCCGTGCGCGAATGGGCTGTGGACGCGGGATTCACGGTGTCGAGCCGCGGGCGCATTCCCTCCGAGGTGCAGAGCGCGTACGACGCAGCGCACTGACACCACATCACACGTGAAAGGCCCCGTACCTGACCGGTACGGGGCCTTTCACGTGTCTGCCTACTTCGGTGGAGCTGTCACTCGGTGGAGCTGTCACTCGGTGGAGCTGTTATTCGGTGGAGCTAAGGGGACTCGAACCCCTGACCCCCACACTGCCAGTGTGGTGCGCTACCAGCTGCGCCATAGCCCCGTGCTCTTCTGACCGTGAGAAACAGTGTTCCGCACCGCTCGAAGAACGCTCGACCGAAGTTACACCATCGGTTCGACGAGGTCCAAATCAGCGTCAGCCGAGATCGGACACCCAGGCGGAGTTGGTGGTGGTGTCGACGATCGCGCCGTCCACGATGACGGTGGGAGTGCCTCGCGCGCCGGCGGCTGCGAGCGCCGCGCTGCCCGTCGCAGCGTCGGTGGCGGCGTCCGCCACTCGGGTTCCGTCGGTGATGCACTGCGCCGCCTCGGCAGGCGCTCCCGCCTCCGTGGCGCGAGCGGCGAGCTCGTCGGCGGTGTGGTCCGCGCTGCCCTTCTCCTCCGGCTGGAAGTCCGGCGAGAACAGGGCCGAGTGGAATGCGGAGTAGGCGGGCCCGTCGCCCGTGGCGGCGACGCACTGCGATGCGGCGGCCGCACGGGTGCTGTAGTCACCGCTGGGCGACAACTGATTCAGGAAGTCGAGCATGTGATAGCGCACCGCGATGGTGCCGTCGTCGATCTTCTGCGCGAGTTCCTGGCCGTAGGTGTTCTCCAACTCGGCGCAGTACGGGCACATCGCGTCCTCGTAGATGTCGACCGTGCGTGTCGCCTCCGGGAGACCCAGCCGCACCACGCCGTCGTCGTCGACCGAGGAGGTGACCGCCGCATTCTGCACGGACCCGTATCCGTCGGCGCGCGGCTGGCTGCGGGAATTCTGCCACAACACGCCGCCGATGACGACGGCCGCGATGACCAGGAGAGCCAGACCGCCCAGAACATAGGTCGACGTGCTCGACGACTTCTGCGGCGTGTACTTGCTCGACGATTTCGATGACGACGATTTCGAGGCATTCACGCGAATACTGTGTCACGCGCGACTGACAGTGTGCTGAGAACGTGATGTCAGGTATGCCAATGCTTGCTGGTAGAGACGTTCCGGCGCGCGTACATTCGCCCCGTGACCCACATCGAGCCCCGTGATCCACAGGCGTCCGCCGTGCCCGCCGAGGGGGCACCCGGCCTGCCCCACGACATCGATCACACACACGCCGACGTCTCCGGAGGCTGGCTCCGGGCCGCCACGTTCGGGGCCATGGACGGACTGGTGACCAACACCTCGCTCATCGCAGGTGTCGGCGGTGCGGGCGTCTCGACGCACACGCTGGTCCTCAGCGGCATCGCCGGCCTCGTCGCGGGAGCGTTCTCGATGGCACTCGGCGAGTTCACGTCCGTGTCCACGCAGAACGAGCAGATCGATGCCGAGGTGACCACCGAGCGCGCCGCGTTCACGAAGTACCCGGAGGCCGAACAGGCGGAGTTGGTGGGCATGCTCACCGACATGGGAATGTCGACCGAGACGGCCACGGTCGCCGCGCGCGAGATCCACACGGACGCCGATCGTGCGGTGGATCTGCACATCTCGCGGGAGTTGGGTGTCGACCCCACCGAGAAGCCGTCACCGTGGGTCGCGGCCGGATCGTCCTTCGTCCTGTTCTCGATCGGCGCGATCATTCCGCTCGTCCCGTTCCTGCTGGGATCGGATGTCCTCGCCCTCGGGCTCGCGTTCGGCGCCGTGGGTCTCATGATCGCGGGCGCGCTCGCCGCGCACTTCACCTCGCGGTCGACCGTCGTCGGAGCGCTCCGCCAACTGCTGTTCGGTTCACTCGCCGTCGCGGCGACCTATGCCGTCGGATCCCTCATCGGTGTCGGCACCGCCTGAGTCGCCGCCCGGATCGATCGTCACCGCGGTGGGCCTCGCGGTCAGCGACACCCGCCCGGACCGCGTGTCGGGTACCACCATCCAGCCCACGGCGGCGATCAGCAGGATGGCACCCGAGGTCCCGAACGCGGCCGCGTAGGACAGTTCCGTCACGAGTACACCGGCGACCAACGGCCCGATGACCGAGCCCACGTCCATGGCCATCTGGAACGCGGCGAGGACGGGACCTCCGCGGGCCCGGGAGCCGATCATGTCGGCCACCGCCGCCTGCTGGGTCGGCGTGATCAGCCCGGACCCGAGCCCGGCGACGAAGGTGATCACGAGGAACACCTCCGTCGATCCCGAGATGCCCATGGTCGCGGTTGACGCGCCGCACAGCAGCAGCCCGGCGACGAGGAACGGCTTGCGCCCGTACCGATCGGACCATCGCCCCGCCGGCACCAACACCACCGCATTGCCCACCGCGAACACCGCGAGGGCCACGGCGGCCATCGAATCGCTGCGTCCGAGCGCGGCGACGACGAACAGCGGCACGATCGCCGTGCGCACGCCGAACACCGCCCACCCGTTGGCGAAGTTGGACAGCAGTGCCGACCGGTAGGTGGGCGAGCGCACGGCGTCGGCGAACCGCAGCACGACCGCCGCGTCCCGGTCGGCGTCGGTGGTCGCGGCGGGCGTTCGCAGGCCCACCGCGACGACGGCGGCGGCCGCGACCAGCGTCACGGCGTAGAAGACGAACGGCGCCCGTAGACCTCCGACACCGAGCACGATGCCGCCCACGAACGGGCCCAGGACGGTGCCGGCCAGAAAGCTCGACGCGTACATGCCGGAGACGCGCCCGCGGCGATCGGGCGGGGCGATCCGGATGAGCAGCCCCAGCGCGGACACGGTGAACATCGTCGACCCGATGCCGCCGAGCGACCGGAAGAGCAGGAGTTGCCAGTACGTCTGGGCCAGAGCACACAACCCGGTCGACACTGCGACGACCACGAGACCGGTGAGGTAGACCCGCCGCTCGCCGATGCGCTGCACCAGCGATCCGCTGGCGGGCGCGAAGATCAGACGTGTCGCCGCGAAGGCACTGATGATGACGGTGACCGCGAACTCGTCCACCCCGAAGGCGAGCGCGAACCCCGGCAGCGCGGGCGCGACGATGCCGAAGCCGAGTGCGATGACGAACGCGGCCGAGACGAGAATCCAGATGTCGCGGGTGGGATCGGGCGCGGTCCCCCGCGTCCCGGCACCGGCCCCTGCTGCGGCGCTCACTCCCCGGTCAGGACGGACGACACGAGATCGCGTGCGGCGCTCTGCACCTCGGCGAGGTGCTCCGTGCCGCGGAAGGACTCGGCGTAGATCTTGTAGACGTCCTCCGTACCCGACGGCCGAGCGGCGAACCAGGCGCTGTCCGTGGTGACCTTGAGTCCGCCCAGAGCCGCCCCGTTGCCGGGAGCCGAGGTGAGCGTGGCGGTGATGTCCTCCCCCGCCAGGGTGGTCGCGGTGACCTGCTCCGCCGACAGCTTCGCCAACACGGCCTTCTGCTCGCGCGTCGCGGGCGCGTCGGTGCGTGCGTAGGAAGGATCACCGAACTGCTCGGTGAGCTCCCGGTAGCGCATGGACGGTGTCTTTCCGGTCACCGCGGTGATCTCGGAGGCGAGCAGGGCCAGGATGATGCCGTCCTTGTCGGTGGTCCAGACAGATCCGTCCGTCCGCAGGAACGAGGCTCCGGCGCTCTCCTCGCCGCCGAACCCGATCTCACCGGAGACGAGACCCGGCACGAACCACTTGAACCCCACGGGCACCTCGAGCAGGGTGCGGCCGAGCGAGGCCACGACGCGGTCGATCATCGAGGAACTGACGAGGGTCTTGCCGACCGCCGCCTCGGCGGGCCATCCCGGCCGGTGCGAGAATAGATAGTCGATCGCCACCGCGAGGTAGTGGTTCGGGTTCATCAGTCCGCCGTCGGGGGTGACGATGCCGTGCCGGTCCGCATCGGCGTCGTTGCCCGTCGACACGTCGTAGTCGTGGCGGGCCCCGATCAACGACGCCATCGCGTTGGGCGACGAGCAGTCCATCCGGATCTTGCCGTCGGTGTCCAGGGTCATGAACCGCCACGTCGCGTCGACGAGCGGGTTGACGACGGTCAGATCGAGCCGGTGCCGCTCGGCGATGGCCGCCCAGTAGTCGACGCTCGCGCCGCCCAGCGGATCGGCGCCGATGCGCACACCCGCGGACCGGATGGCGTCGATGTCGACGACCGACGGAAGATCGTCCACGTAGGTGGTGAGGAAGTCGTACTTCTGCACGGAGCCGGCCAGCGCAGACGCGAGTGACACGCGCTTCACGGACGACACACCGGAGCGCAGGATCTCGTTGGCGCGCGCCGCGATCACGGAGGTGGCGTCGCTGTCGGCGGGTCCACCGTTCGGCGGGTTGTACTTGAAACCGCCGTCGCGCGGCGGGTTGTGGGACGGCGTGACGACGATGCCGTCTGCGAGCGCCGACGGACCCGAGGCGTTGTGACGCAGGATCGCGTGGCTCACCGCCGGGGTCGGCGTGTAGCGGTCTGCCGAATCTACAAGCACCGCAACGCCGTTGGCGGCGAGGACTTCCACGGCGGTGACCCATGCGGGCTCGGAGAGCGCGTGGGTGTCTCGACCGAGGAACAGCGGCCCCGTGGTGCCCTGCGCGGCCCGGTACTCCACGATGGCCTGTGTCGTGGCCACGATGTGGTCCTCGTTGAAGGCGCCGTCCAGGGACGATCCACGATGTCCGGAGGTACCGAAGACCACCTGCTGATCGGGATTCTCGACGTCCGGCTTCACGCTGTAGTAGGCCGTCACCAGGTGCGACAGATCGACCAGATCCGATGCCTGTGCCCGTTGTCCCGCTCGCTCGTGAGCCACTCGGGTCCTCCTGTGTCGATTGTGTACCCCCGCCCCGAGAAGCCTAGTGGGCGAGCAACGACCGCGGACCACGACTGTCGGATCGGGACCCCGACCGCGCCCACGGACGTTCAGAGATCGGCGGACGTTCAGAGATCGGCGGACGTTCAGAGATCAGGCAGCGCCGAGAACTCGGCGATCGCGATGACGTCCTCGAGGGCGTTCGCGAGAACGCGCAGTCGGCGTCCGACCGTCTCCGCCGCGAGCACCTTGGCGCGATCGGACGAGCCGAGCGGCAGGGACGACGCGAACTCCCAGACCTCGGCGACGGAGCGCGTTCCGTCCGCGTCGACACGCGGCGCCTCGGGTGTCGGCAGATCCCGCGAGCGTGCGATGCCGGTCAGGATCTCGAACAGCCGGTCGGTGCGCTCCTGCACGAGGTCGTACACCTCGTCCAGCGACTCGTCGCCCGCCGGGAGATCGGGCCAGGCGGTGACGCGCGCCCGCGGGTACGGATCGTCCGGCAGCCACTCCAGCACGCGGATCCGATCGACTCCGCGGCACTCGAGCACGAAGCGTCCGTCCGGTGTGGGGAGGGCGCGGTCGATCCGGGTCGACACTGCGGCCACGCCGCGCACGTCCCCGCCGCCGACCTCGTGGCCCCGCTCGATGAGCGCCACCCCGAAGTGCGACTCGGTGTCCAGGCAGTGCTGCACCATCGCGCGGTACCGGGGCTCGAACACGTGCAACGGCACGTCGTCCCCCGGCAGTACCACCGAACCGAGCGGGAACATCGGGAGCTCGTAGATGTCGTCGGACCGGGCGTGCATGTCGTCGTCCACACCACCAGCATGCACTCACCGCGACCACCGCGGCAGAACCCGACGACACGAGTGTGGTGCAACTCCCCCGCCCGTCCGGTGTCGGTGGCCCGGCTACTGGGTAAGGATGCGTCCATGAGCACTCCGGTTCGCGCCGCTTCCCGCACCACTGGACCCCGGACGTTCGCGGTCTGGGCACCCACACCCGAGCGGGTCCGACTGCACCTCGACGGTGACCTGCACCCGATGACCGAGAAGGACGGGTGGTGGACGACCGAGGTGCCCGCCGCCGACGGTGCCCGGTACGGCTTCGTCCTGGACGACGACGATGCGGTGATCCCGGATCCGCGCTCACCGCGGCAGCCGGACGGCGTGCACGAGGCGTCGGCGCTGTACTCCGCGGACACCTTCGCGTGGACCGACGACGCGTGGACGGGTCGCCCGCTGGCGGGCGGCGTGCTGTACGAGCTGCACATCGGTACCTTCACCGCGGAGGGGACGTTCGACGCGGCGATCGAGCGACTCGATCACCTCGTCGACCTCGGCGTGACCTTCGTGGAGGTCATGCCCGTCAACGGCTTCAACGGGACACACAACTGGGGGTACGACGGCGTCCTCTGGTACACCGTCCACGAGGGCTACGGCGGCCCGGAAGGTTTCCAGCGGTTCGTCGACGCCTGCCACGCCCGTGGGCTGGCCGTCACACTCGACGTGGTCTACAACCACCTGGGTCCGTCGGGCAACTACCTCGAGAAGTTCGGTCCGTACATGTCGGAGGGTGCGAACTCCTGGGGACAGACGGTCAACGTGGCCGGCGCGGAGTCGGACACGGTGCGGCGCTACATCATCGACAACGCACTGCGATGGTTCGAGCAGTTCCACGTGGACGCGCTCCGTCTCGATGCGGTGCACGCTTTGGCCGACACCACGGCCACCCACATCCTCGAGCAGCTCGCCGTGGAGACCGAGGCTCTGGCGGCGCACGTCGGTCGACCCCTGAGCCTGATCGCGGAGAGTGACCTCAACGACCCGACGCTCATCACCCCCCGAGCGGGCGGCGGCTACGGTCTCACTGCCCAGTGGGACGACGACGTCCACCACGCCGTGCACGCAGCGGTGTCCGGCGAACGCCAGGGCTACTTCGGTGACTTCGGCTCGATGCAGTGCCTCGCGACCACCATCACGCAGGGCTTCTTCCACGCCGGGACGTACTCGACCTTCCGTGGCCGCGTGCACGGTCGGCCCCTGGACCGACGGGTGCTCCCGGCGAGCTCGCTCGTCGCGTACACCACGACGCACGATCAGGTGGGCAACCGCGCCATCGGCGATCGTCCCGGCTTCTCACTCACGCCGGGGCAGCTGGCGGTCAAGGCGGCGCTGATCCTGTTGTCCCCCTTCACCCCGATGCTGTTCATGGGTGAGGAGTTCGACGCGTCCACCCCGTTCCAGTTCTTCACCTCCCATCCCGAACCCGAGCTGGGTGAGGCCACCGCGAAGGGACGCAAGGCCGAGTTCGCGTCCCACGGGTGGGACAGCGAGGACATCCCCGATCCGCAGGATCCCGCGACGTTCGAGAACTCGAAGCTGAACTGGGACGAGGTCACCGAGGGTGATCACGCCCGCGTACTCGACTGCTACCGAGCGCTTCTGGCGTTGCGTGCCCAGCGCACCGAGATCACGAACCCGTGGTCGACCGGCGTGCACGTCGACTACGACGAGGACGCCCGATGGATCGTGATCCATCGGGCGCACCCCACCGCGGGCCGGGGCCTGAGCATCGCGTGCAACCTCAGCGACTCGCCGGTGACCGTGCCGGTGGGCGGCACGCCGCTGCTGTGGTGGGACGAGCCGACGCCGAACGCGACCGCGTCGGCGACGACCGTCCCTGGTCACTCCTTCGTCGTGCTGGAGTGAGTTCCGCTGGAGTGACTTTCCGGCTCGGCTCGCGCGTCGCCGGCGTCCGAGCCACGTAGAGCCAGAGCCACGAGGAGAGCGTTGGCGGCGAGCACGATCGCGGTGGCCACCGCCGCGACGTGCATCCCGTCGACGAACGCGGCGCCGGCCGAACTGGTCAGAGCGTCACCGAGATCAGCCGGTAGCGTCCGCGCGAGCGAGACCGCCTCGCCGATGGTCTCGCGGGCACCCGACGCGGTGTCCGGGTCGAGCGCCGACGTGTCGATACCGCCGCGGAACACGGCCATCACCACCGAACCGAGCAACGCGACGCCGAGGGCGATCCCGAGTTCGTACGCCGTCTCGGAGATCGCGGACGCTGCGCCGGCGCGCGGCGCGGGAACCGAGGCGACCACCAGATCCGACGTCAGCGTCAGCGCGAGTCCCGCGCCGACACCGACCAGGACGAACGACGCCATGAACACGGCGATGCCGTCGGTCTGACCGAGACGCGTCAGCAACAGTGCCCCCGCCGCGGAGACCGCGAGTCCCACGGCGAGAACGGTGCCCGACTCCCAGCGGCGTACGAGATGTGCGGCGGCGAGCGACGCGACGATGCTCGTCGCCGTTCCTGGCAGCATGATCAGACCGGCCTCCAGCGGGGAGGTGCCGAGAACCGACTGCAGGTACTGCGAGCCGAAGAACAGCACTCCCGCCAGCGCGAAGACGGACAGCAGGTTCGTCGCGACAGCCGTCGAGAAGCGACGCTGCGCGAACAGCGTCAGGTCGATCATCGGGGCGGCGAGTCGGCCCTGCCGGCGGACGAAGACGGTGCCCGCGGCCAGACCGACCAGCGCGACCGGAATCATCGACGGGTGCGGCCCGTGGGCTGCGGTCTCCTTGATCGCGTAGACGACGGGAACGATCGCCAGGATCGACAGCGCGGCACTGGGTACGTCGAATCGGCCGGGTTCCGGGTCCTTGGACTCGGGGATGGTGAACGGACCCACGACGACCAGCGCGATCATGATCGGCACGTTGATCAGAAAGACCGAGCCCCACCAGAAGTGCTCGAGAAGCCATCCGCCCACCAGAGGACCCGCCGCCGCGCCGCCGCCGGCCATGGCACCCCAGACACCGATCGCGAGCGTGCGTTCACGCCGCACCTGGAACATCGTGCGAATCAGGCCCAGGGTGGCGGGCATCAACGTGGCACCCGAGATGCCCTGCAGCACACGAGCCGCGATCATCATCGCGGGGTCGACAGCGAAAGCGGCGAGTACCGAGGACAGACCGAAGCCGACCGCACCGATCAGGAGCAACCGCCGTCGTCCGATGCGGTCGCCGACCGTGCCCATGGTGACCAGCAGGCCGGCGAGGACGAACGAGTAGACGTCGATGATCCACAGCAGCTCGGTGCTGCTCGGGCGGAGATCCGCACTGAGGAACGGCAGCGCGATGTCGAGGACGGTGCCGTCGACGGCGATGAGCATCACGGCACCGGCCAGCACCACCAGACCGAGCCAGTCACGGCGGGTGGCGCCGGCCGGTACGAGATCGTCGGGATTCGGCTGCACGGACGCCGCCGGAGACACGGACACGAGACACCTCTTTCGTTTACCGTCCGGACGGTACAGTCAACGGACACCGACAGCGTAGCAACAACCGTCCGGCCGGTACAGTGCGTGTCATGGCAGCCGACACACGCGACCGCATCCTGGACGCCCTCGAGACGCTGCTCCTCGACGACGGCGCGGACAAGGCCACCCTCGAGGCGGTGGCCTCTCGGGCGGGCGTCTCGAAAGGTGGTCTGCTGTACCACTTTCCCAGCAAGGACGCGATGATGGCCGCGCTGGTGCGTCGCCTCGGTGAACGATCCGACGTCCAACGCGTCGAGGCGGAGGCCGCCGGCACCTCGCTGGCCCAGTGGTATCTCCAACCACCGGACGCCTCGTCCGCCGAGGAGGTGGCGCTCTACCGCTCCACTCTCGCCGCGCTGCGCAGCATCGACGGCAGACCCGGCGAGGTGCAGCAGGCCGTCATCGACGTCATGGGCATGTGGGACCGCGCGCTGCAGCGCGAGGTGACCGATCCGGTGCAGGCCGAGATCGTGCGGCTGGTGGGCGACGGCATCTACCTCGCCGCGCTGCTCGGCCTCCCCCACACGCCACCCGACCTGCACCGCGACGTGGTCGCACGGCTCCTCTGTGGCGGTTCGAGCACTGTCGACCCGAGCGGTCGGGGGTCGGCGGGATGACTCAGGTCAGGTAGCGGTACGCGGGCGACCCGGGCTCGAGATGCTCGACGTGCATCGGCGAGGTCTCCATCCGCTCGAGGAGGGACGACAGGCCCCCGGCCGAGCCGAGCTCGATACCGACCAGCGCGGCACCCGTCTCGCGGTTGTTGCGCTTGACGTACTCGAACAGCGTCACGTCGTCGTCCGGACCGAGAACGACGTCGAGGAACGTGCGCAGTGCGCCCGGCTCCTGCGGGAAGTCGACGAGGAAGTAATGCTTGAGCCCCTTGTGCACGAGCGAACGTTCGAGGATCTCCCCGTAGCGCGAGACGTCGTTGTTACCGCCCGAGATCAAGCACACGACGGAGGATCCGGCCGGGATGTCGATCTGCGACAGCGCGGCCACCGACAGTGCTCCGGCAGGTTCGGCGATGATGCCCTCGCTCTGGTACAGATCCAGCATCGCGGTGCAGATGGCACCCTCGTCCACCTGCGTGACCACCACCGACCCGCGTCCGTCGTGGCCGGCGCCGACCGTCACCGAGGCGTGCGAGGCGACGGTCGCGCCGAGCGACGACACCACCCGGTACGGGAGATCGCCGATCCGGCGCACGGCGGCGCCGTCGACGAACGGGTCGATCTCGTCGAGTGTGACGGGGCCACCGGCCATGAGCGCCGCCGCCATGGATGCGGCGCCGGTGGGCTCCGCACCGACGACGGAGGTGTTCGGCGACCGCTCGGCGAGGTACGCCGACATGCCCGTCATGCACCCACCGCCGCCCACCGCGACCACGACGACGTCCGGAGCGGCACCGAGCTGCTCCAGGATCTCTGCGGCGATGGTGCCCTGTCCCGCCACGGTTCTCGGGTCGTCGAACGGCGGCACGATGGTGGCACCGGTGGTGCGGACGTCGGCGAGGGCGGCCGCCGCGGCCGCATCGAAGGTGGAGCCGACGCTGATGACCTGCACCATGTCGCCGCCGTGGAAGGCGATGCGATCGCGCTTCTGCTTCGGGGTGTTCGTCGGTACGTAGATGCGACCGCGGATACCGAGTGCCCGGCACGCGAACGCGACACCCTGCGCGTGATTGCCGGCGCTCGCCGCCACGACACCGACCGCGCGCTCGTCGTCGTCGAGTTGCAGCATCAGGTTGTACGCGCCGCGCAACTTGTACGAGCGCACGCGCTGGAGATCCTCGCGCTTGAGGTGGATCCGCGCACCCGTCTGCTCGGACAACCGCTCGCAGTACTCGAGCGGGGTCCGGGTGGCCACGTCCCGCAGCCGGACGGCCGCGGCATCGATGTCGTCTGCGGTCGGCGCAGCGGCGTCGGTACGGCTCGTCGTCTCGGTCACACGGACATGCTGCCACGGTGGTGCGACGACCACCGACCCACCCTCACCTGCGGAGCGGCCGCCGGCGGGGGTGACGAATCGGCGCTCAGGCCCGCTCGAGCACGAAGACCGGGATCTCGCGGTCGGTCTTCTTCTGGTAGTCCGCGTAGTCGGGGTAAGCCGCGACCGCACGCTCCCACCACTGCGCCTTCTCCTCGCCGTGCACCTCGCGCGCGACCATGTCCCACTTCTCGGTCTTGTCCCGCAGTTCCACGTTGGGGTTCGCGAGCACGTTGAAGTACCAGACGGGGTGCTTGGGCGCCCCGCCGAGCGAGGCGACGGCGGCATACGCACCGTCGTGCTCGACGCGCATCAGAGGGGTCCGACGGAGCTTGCCCGTCTTGTTCCCGATGGTCGTGAGGAGGATGACGGGCATCCCCCGCATCTCGGTGCCCTCGGTCCCACCCGAGCTCTCGTACAGATCGGCCTGATCGGCGGCCCAGGTGGACGGACTCGGCTCGTACTCTCCGTGCAGCGGCATGATCCCAGTACACACACCTCGGCGGTCTCGGGCAACCATCCACACGATGATCAGCAGGTTTCGGTCGCCCGAACTTCGATGTACGTGTAGCCTGGGGACCAACGCACGGCACACGGAACACGAATGGTTCGGGAGGCGAGTATGACCCCGGTCGACCTGCAGTTCACACGCCCGCGGCACTCGACGAGCGTTCGTACCGTGGATGTGGCCGGCACCGACTGGCCGCTCTACAAGCTCGAGAGCATCATGGTCGCCGTCATCCTCTTCGCCGCTCTCGCACTGACCGTGAGCATGCAGACCGCCGTCCTCACCTCCGCCGCCGTCGGCGTGACGGTGTGGTGGGCCCTCGGCGCGACCGAGCGGTTCCGCACCCGACACTGATCACGTACAGACGCCGACGGGGCGCCCACTCGATGTGGGCGCCCCGTCGGCGTTCGCGTGGTCCGGACGCGGATCAGGAACCGAACGGCAGGACACCGGGGGCCAGGTAGAGCCCGCTGCTCCCAGCGGCGACGCCTCCGACGAAGTCGAGCACGGCGTTGATGAAGTTGGTGATCATGGGGTCGTCCCTCTCGGTCGAGTTCGGTTGACGACCCGACGGTACCGTCCGTTCCTGTGAACCGTCACGATCTCGTCTGGTACGTCGGCTACGGCTCGAACACTCTGCCCGCACGCCTCGACGCCTATCTGGGCGGCTCCGCGGCCGACAGCAGATTCGGGGCACACGCCGCCCCTCGGACACTCTCACCTCCGCGCGAGCACCGATGGATCACCGTGCCGCACGCGGTGTACTTCGCCGGCGTCTCGGCTCGGTGGACCGGAGCGTCCGCATTCCTCTCGCTCGCGCTCTCCCCCGACTCCATCGCCCGCGCCTACCTCCTGGAGTGGTCCGCCCTCGACCACATCGCGACCGTGGAGAACGCGCAGACGGAGCAGACACTCGATGTCCGCGCCTCCGTGCCGACACGACCGGGAGCGTGGTCGCTGCTCCCCGTCGAGGTGTCCTCCGAGCCGCACCGCGGCAAGTACGACGCGGCGCTGCGCCTGAACGACATCGACGGCGTCCCGGCCCTGACTCTGACGTCGAGCCACGTTCGAGAACCCGGAGTGCCGGCCGACGGCTACCGCGACGTCATCGCGGAGGGCTTGCGGGACAACCCGTTCGGCGTCGATCCCGATGCCTACCTCGCGGCGGCCGTCGAGCGGTCGGCGTTCGTCAGGCGGTGAGGCAGCATCAGGCGTCGAGGCAGCGTCAGACGGTGAGGCAGCGTCAGACGGTGAGGCAGCGTCAGACGGTGAGGCAGCCGGGTCCGAGCAACGCCTTGAGATCGCCCATCAGCGCGGACGACGGCGTGACGCGCAGCTTCTCGTCCACCTTGAGCATGGTGACCCGGTCGCCACTGATGAGGCGCAGGTGCACGTCGGTGGTGCCGGGATGGCTGGCCAGCACCCGCTTGAGCGCCCCGACCTTGTCCGCGGTGCACTGACGCGTCGGCAGACTCACGGCGACGGGCTTGGCGACACCGACGGACGACAGATCGGGGACCGCGATGTCGTTGGCGATGAGCGAGATCCGATCGTCGCGAGCCGACACCCTGGCCTTCACCAGCACCACGGCGTCCTCGGCGACGTCTGCGCCGAACACGGAGTACGCCTGCGGGAAGAACAGCACCTCGATACCACCGGTGAGATCCTCGAGCTGGGCGGACGCCCAGGTCAGACCGTTCTTGTTCACCCGTCGGTTGACCGACGTGAGGATGCCGCCGACGGTCACCTGGGTCCCGTCTTTCAGCCCGCCCTCGAGGATCGTGGGGATGGCGGTGTCCGACTGTGCCGCGAGCACGTGCTCGACTCCGTTCAGCGGATGCCCGGACACGTACAGCCCCAACATCTCCCGCTCCAGCGCGAGTCGGTGTTTGCTGTCCCACTCCTCGGCCGGGATCTTGACGTTGAAGACGGACGTGATGGACTCGTCCGCATCGACGCCGCCGAACAGGTCGAACTGGCCGATGGCCTCCGCCTTCTTGGTGCCCAGAACCGAGTCGATCGCGTCGGCGTGGATCAGCATCAGACCCTTGCGTGGGTGGTCCAGCGAGTCGAAACCACCGGCCTTGACGAGAGACTCGGTGACCTTCTTGTTGCAGGCGGTGGCGTCGATCTTGGCCAGGTAGTCCGAGAAGTCGGTGAATTTCCCCTTCTCCTTGCGCGCCGAGATGATGGACGCCACGACGTTGGCGCCCACGTTGCGCACCGCGCCCATGCCGAAGCGGATGTCCTCGCCCACAGAAGCGAAGTTGAGTTCGGACTCGTTGACGTCCGGCGGGAGCACGGTGATGCCGAGCCGACGACAATCGGCGAGATAGATCGCCGCCTTGTCCTTGTCGTCGCCGACACTGGTGAGCAGTCCGGCCATGTACTCGGCCGGGTAGTTGGCCTTGAGATACGCCGTCCAGTAGGACACCAGCCCGTACCCCGCCGAGTGCGATTTGTTGAACGCGTAGCCGGCGAACGGGAGCACGGTGTCCCAGAGCGCCTTGATGGCGGCCTCGGAGAAATCGTTGTCGAGCATGCCCTGGCGGAATCCGGCGTACGCCTTCTCCAGCTCGGACAGCTTCTTCTTTCCCATGGCGCGCCGCAACAGGTCGGCCTGGCCGAGCGAGTAGCCGGCGACCTTCTGCGCCAGCTGCATGATCTGCTCCTGGTAGACCACCAGGCCGTACGTCTCGCCGAGGATGACCTTCAGTGGTTCCTCGAGTTCGGCGTGAATCGGCTTGACCTCTTGACGGCCGTTCTTGCGATCGGCGTAGTCGTTGTGCGAGTTCATGCCCATCGGGCCGGGCCGGTAGAGCGCCAGGACGGCGACGATGTCCTCGAATCCGGTGGGCTGCATCTTGCGCAGCAGGTCCCGCATCGCGCTGCCGTCGAGCTGGAACACGCCGAGAGTGTCTCCGCGCGAGAGCAGTTCGAACGTCGCCGGATCATCGAGCGGCAGGGCGTCGAGATCGATGTCGATGCCGCGGTTGGCCTTGATGTTGTCGATGGCGTCACCGATGACCGTGAGGTTGCGCAGCCCCAGGAAGTCCATCTTCAGCAGGCCGATGGCCTCGCAGGACGGGTAGTCCCAGCCGGTGATGATGGCGCCGTCCTGCGGACGCTTCCACACCGGGATGGCGTCGGTCAGCGGCTCCGAGGACATGATGACCGCGCAGGCGTGGACGCCGGCGTTGCGGATCAGCCCCTCGAGACCCTTGGCCGTCTGGTAGATCTTCGCGACGTCGGGGTTCGAGTCGATCAGCGAGCGGACCTCGGTGGCCTCCTTGTACCGCTCGTGCGTCGGATCGGTGATGCCCGCGACCGAGATGTCCTTCGCCATCACGGGCGGGGGCAGCGCCTTGGTGATCTGGTCGGCGATGGCGAAGCCCGGCTGCCCGAACTGCACGCGGGCCGAGTCCTTGATGGCGGCCTTCGTCTTGATGGTGCCGAACGTGATCACCTGCGCGACGCGGTCACTGCCCCACTTCTCGGTGGCGTAGCGCACCATCTCGCCGCGGCGGCGATCGTCGAAGTCGATGTCGATGTCGGGCATGGAGACGCGCTCGGGATTGAGGAATCGCTCGAACAGCAGACCGTGCGGCAGCGGGTCGATGTTGGTGATGCCCATCGCGTAGGCGACGAGCGACCCGGCCGCCGAACCACGACCGGGTCCGACGCGGATGCCGACCTCCTTGGCGTGGTTGATGAGGTCACCGACGACGAGGAAGTAGGCGGGGAAGCCCATCTCGAGGATGACGCTGATCTCGTAGTCCGCACGGGAGAGGTACTCCTCCGTCGGACCGTCGGGGAAGCGGCGGTGCAGGCCGTCCATGACCTCCTTGCGGAGCCAGGTGCCCTGCGTGTAGCCCTCCGGCACCGGGAACACCGGCATCCGGTCGCGGTGCTCCCACACCTCGTCGTAGGACTGGACGCGTTCGGCGATGAGCAACGTGGAGTCGCACGCGCCGGGCACCTCGTCGTCCCACAGGGCGCGCATCTCCTCCGCGGACTTGAGGTAGTAGCCGTCGCCGTCGAACTTGAACCGGGTGGGATCGCTCAGCGTCTTGCCGGTCTGGATACACAGCAGCGCTTCGTGATTGACCGACGCGTCCTTGGTGACGTAATGGCAGTCGTTGGTCGCGAGCGGGGGGATGCCGAGCTGCTCCCCGATGCTCAGCAGTCCTTCTCGCACCCTCCTCTCGATCGACAGACCGTGGTCCATCAGTTCGAGGAAGAAGTTGTCGGGGCCCCAGATCTCCTGCCACTTGGCCGCCGCCTCGAGCGCCTCACGCTCGTGGCCCAGACGAAGCCGGGTCTGGATCTCGCCGGACGGGCAGCCGGTGGTGGCGATGATGCCCTCGGCGTGGTTGGCGATGATCTCCTCGTCCATGCGCGCCCACTTGCCCAGCTGACCCTCGGTGGATGCGAGGGACGACAGCTTGAACAGGTTGCGCAGACCCGTCGCGTTCTCCGCGACCATCGTCATGTGCGTGTACGCGCCGCTGCCCGAGACGTCGTCCGACTTCTGGCTGCGGTCTCCCCACAGCACCCGCTTCTTGTTGAAACGGGACTCCGGGGCGATGTAGGCCTCGATCCCGATGATGGGCTTGACCCCGGCCTTCTTGGCCTCGTTGTAGAACTCACTCGCCCCGTACATGTTGCCGTGGTCGGTCATCCCGACCGCGCTCATCCCCAGGCGCTGGGCCTCCGCGAACATGGGCGCGATCTTCGCCGCCCCGTCCAGCATGGAGTACTCGGTGTGATTGTGGAGATGAACGAAGTCCGACACGGGAGCCACTCTAGGTCGTCGGGCCGACAACATTCTCCGCACACGCGGCATGTGACGACTGTGACGGATGAGGACTAACGCGGGGTGTCCGCGGACGCCGCCTCGACCGGCACCGACGCCACGCGATGCGCCCGCAGACGCCGCACCGAGTCGACCGTGAAGATCGCCAGTGCACACCAGATGAGTGCGAAACCGATCCACCGCGACGCGGGCATGTCCTCGTTCAGCACCAGCACTCCCCACGCGAGCTGCAGGCCCGGTGTCAGGTACTGCAGCAGCCCGAGGGTGACCAACGGCAGCTTCTGCGCGGCGACCCCGAACAGCAGCAACGGCAGTGCGGTGACGGGCCCGGCGAGCACCAGCAGCAGGGCGTGCGGCACGCCGAGCGAGAGGGCGCTCGCTCCCCCGGTGACGCCCAGCACCACCAGGTAGCCGATCGCGATCGGCGCCCCCACGAGGCCCTCCGCGGTCAGCGACGTGGTGGGTTCGAGTCGGACCACCTTCTTCATGACGCCGTACAGCGCGAACGAGAAGGCCAGGGTGAGGGCGATGACGGGAGGCCGTCCGTAGTCGACGGTGAGCACGACCACCGCGACGAACGCCAGCGCCAGGGCCGCGATCTGCGCGCGCCCCAACCGCTCCCGGAACACCACGACACCGAGCAGGACGCTGACGAGCGGGTTGATGAAGTATCCCAGGGCCGCCTCGACCACACGGTCCTGGGAGACCGCGTAGATGTACACGCCCCAGTTGATCGAGATGAAGGCCGACGACAGCGCCACCACACCCCACGTGCGAGCCGGGAGACCGCGCAGCGTGGACAGTCGTCCCAACACCGCCAGGACGACGAGCATGAGCACCAGCGTCCAGACGATGCGGTGCGCGAGGACCTCGACGGGCCCGGCGAAGGACAGCACGCCGAAGAAGGCCGGGAACAGTCCCCACAGACCGTACGCACCGACACCGCTGGCCATGCCGACGCTGGAGGACGACCGGGGAGCTCCACCGCGCCGGGAGCCGAGAGAGGACGTGAGACTGCGCACGCGCTCACGCTATCCCCGACCGGTGCACAATCGACGAGGTGGCACACAGGAAGAAGGCGCCGAGCGGCGAGGCCGAGGCTCGGGCGGACAAGACCTGCGTCGTCTGCGGTCGACGGATCGAGTGGCGCAAGAAGTGGGAACGCGACTGGGAGTCGGTGAAGTACTGCAGCGACGCGTGCCGACGCACCGGCTCCGCGGGAGCCGACGACGGTCTCGAGGACGCGATCCGGCGGCTGCTCGACAGTCGCGCTCGCGAGTCGTCGATCTGTCCCTCCGACGTGGCTCGCGCCGTGGCGCCGGACGACTGGCGCCCCCTGATGGAACCCGTCCGCCGCGCCGCCCGCCGTCTCGTCGCCGCGGGCGAGGCGCAGATCACGCAGGGCGGGAACGTGGTCGACCCGTCGACGGCGAAGGGCCCCATCCGCATTCGGCGACCCCGCTGACCCGGAGTCGGCTCAGGCGCGTGCGGACCGTACCCGCCGCACCGCGTCGTCGACGGACCCGCGGTGCACTCCCCCGTGTCCGGGAATCAGGACGTCGGCGTCCAGGCCGACGAAGGCGTCGAGCGCGTCGAACTCCCGCGGCCGGTCGTGCGCGAACAGGGGCGGCAGCATCTGCGGTCCGGTCCGAACGCTCAGAGCGTGTCCGGTGACCAGAGCGTCACCGCTCAGAACGGCCCCCGCACCCGGCACGTGATACCCGGTGTGGCCGGACGTGTGACCCGAGGTGTCGAGCGGCACCGGTCCGCCCGGCAGATCCAGCGGGCCGCCCGGCACGGATCCGACGACGGAGTCGAAACCCTCGGCATCGGCGACGGCACCCGATTCGGTTCCGCCCGCGCGGGCGATGCGCACCGTCCACGCGAGCGCGCCGCGCCGCCAGACGTTGCGCGCCACGTCGAGCGGCGATGCCTGTTCGAGATACTCACGTCGGGCATGCCGCGCCTCGGCGTCCGAGGTGAGCACCGGCGTGCCATACGTCGAGGCGAAGTGGCCGGCACCGCCGATGTGGTCGATGTGCGCGTGCGTCAGCAGGATCGCTCGCACATCCTCCGGACGCCGACCGACACGACGGAGCGATTCGACGACCGCACCGACGTACCGCGGATATCCCGAGTCGACCAGCGTCACGTCCTCGCCGTCGACCAACAGTGTCCAGTTGACGTCCGGCCCGAACGCGACGTGCACGCCGTCGGCGACGGTCGTGACTTCGAGTGTGCTCACGACTGCCGAGTATGGACGGTCCGGAGCCCCGGGGGAAGACCGACGGGTCTGCTCACGCGACACGCCGATGCCACGACCGAGCGGAGCCTGGTGTGTCATGACGTTGGTCACCGGCGACGCGAAAAGCACGAGGCGACAGCCGCTCCCGCTCCTCGGCCCTCGCGTCGTGCACTACGGTGGTTCGACGTGATCGACGATCGAAATCTCGGCTCCGGCGCCTCCTCCACGATGACCACCACCTCACCCCACGACACCGCTGCGGACGACACCCCCGTCACCCGGCGGTGGAGCCCCGGCGGCTGCGTGTGGTGCGGCAGCCGGACCGACATCGAGATCTACCGGGACGAGCCCCGGTGCGGTGAGTGCCGCGAACACGAGAACACGATCGACGCGGCGCGTCGCTTCATCGGCATGTACGGCCTGCGTCCCCTGGGCGGCGCGGTGACGTCCGACGACGACGAGGAACTCGAACACCGCACCGCGGCTCGCAGTGCGCGTGCCGCGCTCGACCGGGTCCGCCTGCCGAAGCGTCCCGCGGCCGCCGACGTCCGGAAGGCGTCGGCCCGCGCCGGTGCGTCCGCTGCCGTCCGCACCACCCCGTCCCGCGCGGCGTCCTCCGCTCCGTCGGGTGCCGTCAGCACCGTGGACGTCGCCGTGCTCGCCGATCGAGTGACCGGTCTGCTCGAGCAGCTCACCGCCATCGAGGCCGGCATCGCCGACGCCGAGGCGTCGTCGGGTCTGCCCGCGCGCGCCCGGCTCAGCGACCTGCAGCGCCAGCGCGCCACCGTCATGTCGACACTGGCCGCGCTGGAGAAGGCCCGCCGCGGCAGCGCGGGCTGACCGACACGCTCCGTCAGGTCGGCTGCACCTCGCGCAGCGCACCGCCGGTCACGTCGACCACGACGCCGCTCGAGTGACCCGCGTCAGCCGATCTCGACGGCGCGGCGCACCGCGCCGGTCGGTGGCGACTGCACCGCGGGCGCGGAGCCGCGGAGCACGTCCAGCACGGCCTTGGGACGCGCGAGCATCTCGCGTACGAACTGCCGCAGCAACGAGCGCCGGGAACAGTCGCAGGGAGCGACGACGCCGCCGGCTTCGATTCCCGCCGCTCGGCACAGGGCCACCGCACGTGCGGCGTGGGTGTCCTGACTGACGATCAGGGCCGTCGTCACTCCGTACGTCGCCACGGCGCGTCGACACGTGTCGTGGGTCGTCAGCCCGTACGGGTCGGCAACGATGCGGTCGGGGTCGACGCCGCGGCTCACCAGATAGCGGATCATCACCTCCAGCTCGTCACCCGACGTGCCGGCGGCGTTGCCCGACAACAGAAGTGCGCGCACGGTACCGCGCCGCACCAGGTCGAGTGCCGCGTCGAGACGACCGGCGAGAAACGACGACGGTTCGCCGTCCTGGACCCGAGCGCCCAGCACGATGGCGACGGGAGCGCTCGGCGCGGTGTCCGCCGTGTACAGCCGACCGTGTGACGAGGCGGCGACCCACGCCGCCGATCCGAGCACGACGACGAGCACCGCGGCGGCGGACCCGCCGACGGCACGGATCAGATGTCGGCGCCCCACACGTCTCATGCTCCCAGTCCATCATGTGAGGGTTCCGTGAAGATCGGCGCCGCGATCCTGACCACGGAGGCCCGGCTCGGTAGCGTCGGAGCATGCCCACCACCACCCGCGTACGCCGTACCGTCGCCGGCATCGTCACCCTCGCGGTGGTCGCCGTCGCGGCGGTGCTGTGGACCGCGCCCGAGCGGTGGTACCCGTGGGACACCGCCGAGTTCCCCGCGGCCGACGCGTCCCTGTCCCCCGCGCAGCAACGCGTGTTCGAGGTGGTGGAGCGTGAGTACCGCGATCCCCGCCCCGCCACGTTCTACTCCGAGGGCGTCGACGAGGCCTGGTGCGCCGACTTCGTCAGCCACGTGATGCGCGAGGCCGGAGCGTCGTTCACCAATCCGCACTCGGGCGGGTGGCGTATTCCCGGTGTCTACACGTTGACGGAGTACTACCAGGAGCAGGGGCGTTTCGCGCCGGTCGGCGACCACACCCCCGCGGTCGGCGACGTCGTCCTGTACGAGTCGGGTGGGCCCGTCGGAGATCTGCTCGTCGGCCAGCACACGAACATCGTGGTCGCGGTGGACGGGGACACGGTCACGACCGTCGGCGGCAACGAGATGGGCGGGATCCGCATCCACGATCTGGACTGGGCGGACGACTCGGCCGTGCTCGGGTTCGGCCTGCTCGGGTCCTGAGGTCAGGAGGCGGGAACCGGGCCGTCGTCGGGCTGCACCGCGTCGCCGTCGCGTTCGGGATACAGCGGTGCCACCGCGAACCGGCCGTAGATCGCGTCCCCCGGCAGCGCCTCGACCGCGCGGATACCGTCCCGGCCCGCGAGCGCGGCGAGCTCCGGAACACTCGCTCGGATCAGAACGCCTGCGGCGCAGGCGCAGTCGGCCTGCAGGCGCGAGCGCACCACCGCCGCGATCGCGTTCCCGCGCTCGTCGCGACCGGGTGGAACGAGGCCGGCGGCAAGGCGGACGGACGACGCGAGCACGGAGTCGGTGTCCGGCACGGGGACCACCACGAGCGGGGTCTGCACGCGGTCGATCGGCACGTGCGCGTAGACGACCGAGACCCTGATTCCGTCGACGGTGGGCGCGATCTCGTCGGCACGCATCGACCGCGTGAAGGACACCAGCGCCCACCGATCGCCGTCGCCGGTGGGCGGGTCCACCCGAGCCACGTACTGCGCGGCGGTCTCGTCGTTGTCGGGACCGAGGGCATCGGTGCGGACCGACGAACCACGGACCGGATTGAGGACACCGAGCACGAGCACCGCGACGATCAACGCGACGACCGACGCCGCGGACACGGCGCGCACGCGTCTCAGCCCGCTCTCAACACGTCCAGTGCGTGCTGCAGATCCGCCGGGTACGGGCTCGAGAACTCCACGTAGCGGCCGTCACCGGGATGGGTGAACCCGAGTGCGCGGGCGTGCAGCCACTGGCGTTCGAGGCCGAGCCGTTCGGCCAGGCGCGGATCGGCACCATAGGTCAGATCGCCGCAGCACGGATGCCGCAACGCCGAGAAGTGCACCCGGATCTGGTGAGTGCGCCCGGTCTCGAGGTGCACGTCCAGCAGGCTCGCGGCCTGGAACGCCTCGACCGTGTCGTAGTGGGTGATGCTGGGCTTGCCGTCGGCCGTGACGGCGAACTTCCAGTCGTTGCTGCGGTGTCGCCCGATGGGCGCATCGACGGTTCCGCTGCTCGGGTCCGGATGTCCCTGCACCAGAGCGTGGTAGCGCTTATCGATGGTGCGCTCCTTGAACGCGCGCTTGAGCACGGTGTAGGCATGCTCCGACGTCGCCACCACCATCACGCCGGACGTCCCGACGTCGAGACGGTGCACGATGCCCTGGCGCTCGTGGACCCCCGACGTCGAGATGCGGAACCCTGCGGCCGCGAGACCACCGATCACCGTCGGTCCCGTCCAGCCCACACTCGCGTGCGCGGCCACTCCGACCGGCTTGTCCACGACGACGATGTGGTCGTCCGAGTAGAGGATCTCCATGCCCGGCACCGGCTGTGCCTCGATGGTCAACGGACGCGCGGGCTCGGGCAGCTCCACCTCGAGCCACGTGCCGCCGCCGAGACGGTCGGACTTCGCCACAATGGAACCGTCGACCTGAACGGCGCCCTCCTCGGCGAGGGTCGCGACGACGGTCCGCGACAACCCCAGCAGCCGAGCCAGTCCCGCATCCACGCGCATGCCGTCGAGCCCGTCCGGAACGGGCATCGACCGTGTCTCCCTCACGCCTTCTTCTCCGATTCGGTCGCCGCGGCGCTCTCGGTGGCCGCAGGGGCGTCACTCTTGTCGTCGGCACGGCGAGTTCCGTCCGGCTCGATGCCGAACAGCGTGATGATCACCAGCAGGACGGCACCGCAGACGATGGAGGAATCGGCGACGTTGAACACCGGCCACCAGCCGATGGACACGAAGTCCACGACGTGACCCTGCAGCGGGCCGGGCGAGCGGAAGAACCGGTCGATGAGATTGCCGAGCGCACCGCCGAGCACCAACCCGAGGCCCACGGCCCACCAGCCGGAGCGAAGAGTGCGTCCGATGCGGATGACACCCACCACGACGGCGACGGCCACCAGTGTCAACAGCCAGGTCATGCCCGTGGCCATCGAGAACGCCGCGCCGGCGTTGCGCACCATGCGCAGGGTGACGGTGTCGCCGATGATCTCGATCGGTCGACCGGGCTCGATGACGGCGACCGCGACGATCTTCGTGAGCAGGTCCAGGGCGAGCACGACCGCCGCGACGGCGAACAGCCGTCGGGTGCGTCGGGCCAGGGGTCGGTCCGGATTCTCCACGTCGGTCACCCCACCATTGTCCACTACCTACACTCACCGCTCACCGGCCGCTCAGGATCCGACGCTAACCTCGGGCGCGTGACATCGCTCTCGACACGACCCCGCCGACGCTCCACCACCCTCGTCGCCGCGGCAGCGGTCACCGTCGTCCTGGCGCTCGGGGCGTGCGGGACCGACACCGACGTACCCGCGACCGAGGAGCTGACGCCCAGCACGTCCGCGGTCACCCTCCCGGTCTCCGCCGTCACCACCACGCTGGTCGATGCCGGAGCCGAGCCGAGGACCGTCGTCACCGCGGCCCCGTCGGACGCCGAGCAGACCGCGACCCTCGTCGCCGAGTCGACCATCAGCCAGCAGATCGACGCGGCCGAGGCGCAGGACTTCTCGACACCGCCGCTGACGCTGCCGATGACGGCGACCTCACGCTCGGCGGCCGGGTCCGACGGACTCCAGGTCGACATGACACTGGGTGCGGCCACCACGTCGGACGCCACCCTGCAGGCGAGCCTCGGGCCCACCGAGGGATCCTCCGCAGGCTTCGCGACCACCGCGTCGGGTGCCGTCACCGCACTCACCATCGATCCGTCGCCGGAGGCTCAGGACATCGCTCGATCAGCCGTCGAGCAGGCGCTGTCCCAGGCGGTGTACCGCGCCGTCCCGTTCCCGGCGGAACCCATCGGCGTCGGCGCGCGATGGACCGTCACCCAGGAGGTCGTCAGCGGGATCTCGCTGCTGCAGACGACGACGGCGACACTCACGTCGTTCGAGGACGGCGTCGCGACGGTCGACGTCGCCGTGACCCAGGCGCCGGAGGAACCGATCTGGCAGCTCCCCGACGAGCAGGGCACTCTGAACATCGAGTCGTTCGTGATGACCGGCCAGGGGCAGTTGCGGATCGATCCGTCGAAGCCGCTCCCTCTGGGCGGCACGGTCGCCGTCGGCGGCGATCAGGTCTACCGGGACGCCAACAGCCAGACGACGCTGAAGCAGACCACCAGCAACACGGTGACATGGAGTTGAGACGACTGGGCGCGGTCACGGCAGCGCTCGCGGTCGTGCTCGTCGGATGCGGCACCGACAGGGACGCCGGCGATGCACCGAGCGATGCCACGCCCGAGGCGCCCACCGTCGGGCTCCCCGCCTTCACGTCGGTCCCCCCGCCGTCGGCCACCACCGGCACCGGCCCGATCACCGACAACGCTCTGCTCGCCGGTCGGCTCCTGAGCATCGCCGATCTCCCACCCGGCTACACGGGCTACGACCTGCCTCCGCTCGACCCCAGCGCTCCGGGCGCGACGGCCGAGGACCGGTCCAGCACGGACCCCGCCGAGTGCGCGGCGGTGCTGGCACCGATCGCCACCCAGGTGCCCGGCGTCATCAGCGCCGCGTCCGTCTCCTACGGCGGACCCGACTTCTCCTCGATCGACCAGGACGCCGCGAGCTACGACGGTCCCGGCGCCCTCACCGCGTTCGCGGCCGTGCAGGACTCACTCGCACGATGCGCGACCTTCAGCGGCACGGACGCCGACGGTGTGCGGGTGGACTACCGCGTCGGCTCCTCGACCCTGCTCACCGACGTTCCCCCGATCGGCGACGCGTCCGTCGCGGTGCGACTCGCCGTGAGCAGCGACGGCGTGTCCCTGACGACGGACGCGATCCTCACCGTCTCCGGATCCACCCTGACCCAACTGGTGGCCACCGGGACCGAGCCCGTCGACCCCGACCTGGTGCGGACGCTCGCGCGCACCGCCGCCGACCGACTGCGCTGAGACACGACGACGCCGGCACCACCCTGAAGTGATGCCGGCGTCGTGTGGTCGGTACTGCGGTGTCAGGCGGTGCAGGCAGGCGAGGTCAGCTGCGCCAGCGACACGATCGCGCAGGCGTTGTCCTTCGACAGCTTCCACTCCCCGTCCTCGGCAATGTAGGCGACCTGGAGCGGGTTGACCTGGCCACCGAGATCGATGGTGGCGTTCGAGCTCAGCGTGCCGTCGCCCAGATCGGTCACATCGAGGACCTGGATCTTCGCGTTGTTCACGCGAGCGGCCTCGGCGACCTTGTTGATGAGCTCCGGATCGGCTTCCGCGCCCTGCACGTACTGGACCTTCTGCTCGAGCGGCACGTTGGGATCGAGGCTCTCCTGCAGGCGCGTGTTCAGCTCCTCGGCGGTGGGAACCGGGGGGAGATCGGACGGTGCCTCGGCGACTGCGCTGGAGGTGGTGGCGGCCGACGTGGTGGCGTCGGTGGTGCCGCCGTCCTCGCCGCTGCTGCACGCCGTCATCGTCAGAGCGGCGGCGACTGCCATGCCTGCCACCAGTGCGCGTCCGGTACGGGGAAGCTTCACGTGTACGTCCTTACATCTCGTGAGTTGACTCGGTATCGAGCGTCGGGCCAGACCTTACCGACCAGTTCTGAGGAAACGGTAAAGCTCGTCGTGCCCTCGAGAGGGGTCACAGGATGGGCGGCGGCGGGCGACCCCGCATGCACCGCGCACATTCGGTCCACCGAGCTCCGATCAGTCGAACAATGAACAATTCAGCTGATTCGGGAAGCCGCGAATGTCGCACCCTGACCCGCGCTGCCATTGCTCGCGTAGGTGAGATGCGCGAAGGAATTGAATCCGCCGATCTGGCACACCGGGTCTCCGAAGTTGCAGAAACTGCGGGTGCGCGGGCCGTAGGTGCCGCTCGCGGACTCGATGGTCCTCCCGGTCAGACCGAACGGATTGCCGAACACGACGACGGCCTTGACCCTGTCGGCGACGCCCGCGGGCAGCACGGAACCTGTGACACTGCTCGGGGTGCGCAGACCCACGGCATTGGTGACCACAGTGGCACCCTGCGAATACCCGCCGATGATGAATTGTGTTGCAGGACATGCTGCTGCGACGGAGGTGATGTGCGCGACCAGGTCACGCGAGCCGGGCCCGGCGCTGGCTTGCGAGAAGTCGGCAGCGTAGTTCACGGCGTAGGTGCTGACGGACCGCCCGGCGAGCGTGGAGGTGACACTGCTGGCGAAAGGTCCACCGGTGATGCCGAGTCCGGGCAGTTCACCGGTCCCGCGTGCGAATGAGACGTCGACGTCCGTACACGGCGCCGCGGTGGCCACAGCGCTGGGAACGACCAGGGCCGCAGCGACGACAGACGCCGCTGCACACACCCGAGCGAGAAGTCGGACATTCATGACGAGCCCTTTCCCCGAAGTGACTGGACTCGGTCACAGTAACGAACGGAGATGCCGGGTGGCAGTACTTGTTCGCTCACATCACACATGCACGAACGCACGTTCACACCGCTCAGAGCACGCGCCCTCAGGCCAGACTCTCCATCGGATCCGCCACCGCGAGGTGCTCGTCGTCTCCGGAGAAAGTCCGCGCCACCCCGGGGCCTGTGCTCCGCGTCTCGAACCGCACGGTCACCACGTCGTGCCCTGCGCCCTGCACCCACCCGTGGCCGTACTCGTCGTGTCGGACGTCGAGCCCTGGCCGCCAGAGCAGGACGTCGCTCGTGACGACCGGCGCGGGCTCGGCCGCGGTGACCGAGGAGTCGACGTCGAGGCTCTCCTGGTCGAGTTCGGGGAACAATGATTCCTGCCGAACGGTCGACAGGCCGGCGAGGCCCACCCCCACGAGACGGATGCTGCCGAGCTCGCGCGGATCGAGAGCCTGCCGTTGCGCGGTGGCCACGATCGTCGCCAGATCGACCGTCGCGTACGGCAGTGTGGCCGAACGGGTCACGATGCTCATGTCGGACTTGCGGAGCTTGAGGACGACGGTGCGGGCCGCCCGCCCGTCCTTCGTCAACCGGGTGTGAGCGGCCTCCGCGCTCGCGACGATGGCGGATCGCAACCCGGCCATGTCGACGATGTCGGTGGCGAAGGTGGTCTCGGCGCTGACCTGTTTGGACTCGGCGCGTTCCGCCACGGGCCGATCGTCGAGACCACGTGCGAGACGGTGCAGGCTGGGTCCGACGGCGGAACCGAGCACGGACGCGGCCTCCGCCTCCGGCATCGCGGCGAACGCACCGACCGTGTGCACTCCCAGCCGGCGGAGCTTGTCCTCCGCCACCGGCCCGATGCCCCACAACTTCCGCACCGGCAGAGTTTCGAGCAGGGCCGCCTGGTCCGCCGGAGAGACCACCCGGATCCCGTCCGGCTTCGCGAGGCCCGACCCGATCTTCGCGATCTGCTTGCCCGCTCCCGCTCCGATGGAGGCCACGAGACCGGACGCGTCCAGCACCGCAGCGCGGAGCGCCGCGCAGAACTCCTCGACCTCGCCGGCAGTCGCTCCCGCCAACTCCGCCGGCTCACCGAACGCCTCGTCGAGAGAGAGCTGTTCGATCACCGGCACGACGCGCCGCACGGTGTCGAAGACGACGGTGCTGAGCGCCGAGTAGACCTTGCCGCGGGGCGGCACCACCACCGCACCGGAGCCGACGAGTCGCCGAGCCTGGTGCATCGGCATCGCCGACCGGGCACCGAACACGCGTGCCTCGTAGCTGCATCCCGCCACGACGCCTCGACCACCGCCGCCGCCGACGAGCACCGGTCGGCCGCGCAGCGTCGGCCGGGTGAGCTGCTCGACCGACGCGAAGAACGCATCCATGTCGAGATGGAGCACCCAGCGTCTGCTGCGTTCGGCCGACCCGCCGTTCACACCGTCAGGCCTTCACCAACGATGCCCGCACTCCGTCGCCGAGATCGACTGCGGCCGAACCCGGATCGCCGACCTGCAGATCGGTGGCCAGGATCTCGCCGGCGATGAGGTCGCGGTGCGTGTCGAACCAGGACCGGCGCTCGGCGGGAACGTCGACCGTCACCGCGATGCGGTCGGACACGTCCAGACCCGCGGAGCGTCGGGCATCCTGGAACTCGCGGATGCGATCCTTGGCCCACCCCTCGGCTTCGAGCTCCTCGGTGACCTCCGAGTCGAGCACGACCAACCCGGCGTTGCCCGGGAGCGCCGCCGTCGACTCCGGTTCCGCCGCGACCAGGCGCCGGGTGAACTCTTCGGGCAGCAGCTCGAGACCTGCCGCCGTGACGACGCCGTCGGTCTCGCTCCACTCCCCTGCCTTGACCGCCTTGATGACCGCCTGCACCTGCTTGCCCAGACGCGGACCGGCCACACGGGCGTTCACGACGAGCTCGAAACGGCCGTGCACGTCGACGTTCTCGGTGAGATCGACGCGTTTGACGTTCACCTCGTCGGCGATGAGGTCCGCGAACGGGCGCAGCCGCTCGGCGTTGTCCGCGGCGACGGTGAGCTCCTGCAGCGGCAGACGGACGCGCAGATTCTTCGCCTTGCGCAGCGACAGTGCCGCGCCGCAGACGGTGCGCACCTCGTCCATCGCCGCGACCAGCTCGGGGTCGGCCGGCAACTCGGTACCGACCACCGGCCAGTCCGCGAGATGCACGGAGCGTCCACCCGTGAGTCCCCGCCAGACGACCTCGCTGACGAGCGGGAGCATCGGGGCCGCAACGCGGGTGAGCACCTCGAGCACCGTGTGGAGGGTGTCGATCGCGTCGGCGTCCTCGTTCCAGAAGCGCTGACGCGAGCGCCGCACGTACCAGTTGGTCAGCGCGTCGCAGAACTGACGCAACTCGTCACACGCCCCCGCGATGTCGACCGCCTCCAACGCCTCGGTGATGACGCGCGTGGTCTCGGCCAACTTGGCAAGGATGTAGCGATCGAGCACGTTGGTGGAATCGGTCCGCCACGTCCCCGGCTTCGACGCGTACAGCTGCAGGAAACTCCACGCGTTCCACATGGGCAGTAGTGCCTGCCGCACACCCTCGCGGATGCCCTGCTCGGTGACGATCAGGTTGCCGCCCCGCAGGATCGGGGACGACATGAGAAACCACCGCATGGCATCGGAGCCGTCGCGGTCGAACACTTCGTTCACGTCCGGGTAGTTGCCCTTGGACTTGCTCATCTTCAGCCCGTCCTCGCCCAGCACGATGCCGTGTGCGGCGACCGTCCGGAAGGCGGGCCGGTCGAACAGCGCCGTCGCCAGCACGTGGAGGGTGTAGAACCACCCGCGCGTCTGCCCGTTGTACTCCACGATGAAATCGCCCGGGTTGTGCGTGGAGAACCATTCCGCGTTCTCGAACGGGTAGTGCACCTGAGCGAACGGCATCGAGCCCGATTCGAACCAGCAGTCCAGTACCTCGGGGACTCGACGCATGACGGACTTGCCCGTGGGGTCGTCCGGGTTGGGACGGGTCAGCTCGTCGATGAACGGCCGGTGCAGGTCGGTCGGCCGCACGCCGAAGTCCGCCTCGATCTGATCGAGACTGCCGTAGACATCGGTACGTGGGTACGCGGGATCGTCCGACACCCACACCGGGATGGGGCTGCCCCAGTACCGGTTCCGGCTGATGTTCCAGTCGCGTGCGCCTTCGAGCCACTTGCCGAACTGGCCGTCGCGGATGTGCTCGGGCACCCACGTGATGTCCTGGTTCAGCTCGACCATACGGTCGCGGAAACTGGTGACGGAGACGAACCACGACGGCACCGCCATGTAGATCAGCGGCTGACCCGAACGCCAGCTGTGTGGGTACGAGTGCTCGATCGTCTCGTGCCGTACCAGCTTTCCCGACGCCTTGAGGTCCTTGATGATCACCGGGTTGGCGTCGAAGATCATCAGACCCTCGTACGGCGGCACCATCGCGGTGAACTTGCCGCCCGCATCGAGCGGCTGCACCACCTCGATACCGTTGGCCGTCGCGACGTCCATGTCCTCCTCACCGAAAGCCGGTGCGAGGTGGACGATTCCGGTACCGGAGTCGGTGGTCACGTAGTCGGCCGACAGCACCCGGTGACTGTTCTCGTGACCGAGGAAGAAATCGAACGGCGGCGCGTAGGCGAGACCGATCAGCTCCGCACCGGTGTGCTCGGACACCACCACGGGCTCGTCACCGAACTCACGGGCGTAGTGCGACACCCGGTCTCGGGCGAGCACGACACGGCCGCCCGCGCCGTCCTCGATCTGCACGTAGTCGATGTCGGGGCGCACGGCCATCGCCAGGTTGGACGGCACGGTCCACGGGGTGGTGGTCCAGATCAGTGCGTCCGCACCGTCGAGCGGGGAGCCGGGCGCGGTCAACGTCATCCGTACCGTGACGGCCGGGTCCTGACGCATCTTGTAGGCGTCGTCGAGCCGGGTCTCCTGGTTCGACAGCGGCGTCTGCTCGTACCAGCTGTAGGGCAGCACACGGAAGCCCTGGTACACCAGACCCTTGTCGTGCAGTTCCTTGAACGCCCACATGACCGACTCCATGAAGTCCAGGTCGAGGGTCTTGTAGTCGTTGTCGAAGTCCACCCATCGCGCCTGGCGCGTGACGTAGTCGCGCCACTCGCCGGTGTACCGCAGAACGGACTGCTTGCAGTACGCGTTGAACTCCGCCAGACCCATCGTGTCGATCTGGCTCTTGTCGGTGATGCCGAGCTGCTTCTCCGCCTCGAGCTCAGCGGGGAGACCATGGCAGTCCCAGCCGAACCGTCGCTCCACCTTGCGCCCGCGCATGGTCTGGAAACGCGGGATCAGGTCCTTCACGTAGCCGGTGAGAAGATGGCCGTAGTGCGGCAGGCCGTTGGCGAAGGGCGGCCCGTCGTAGAAGACGAACTCGTCGGCGTCGGCACGCGCGTCGACGCTGGCTCGGAACGTGCCGTCCGCATCCCAGTGCGCGAGAACCTGCTGCTCGAGAGCCGGGAAATCGGGACTGCCGGACTCCGAGGCGTACCAGACGCGGGGGTAGCCGGCGTCGGGTGTCGTGGTGTCGTCGGTGGTGGTCATGGCTGCGGTGCTCCTGTGCCCGTTCGATGCGGCACGGGGACGACGACCGGCACTGTGCGCCGGGAGCCGCGGTACCACCCCGCTTGGCCGCCGAGGCGACCCACTCTCCGATCGAGCTGTGACGGGCTCGACCCGTCCGGTTCTACTGAGCACCGACCCGTACGGGCCGAGACCGTTCTTCCGGACAGCTCCCCGGTGATGGCCGGATCGTCGCTGGAACTACCTGTACTTCGACGTGAGGCAGTCTACCGCCGCCGGCCCGCGAGGGCACCGGCGAGCAGAAGGACCGCACCCACGAGACACACCGCGATGCAGGCCCAGGCCCACACCACAGATCCCGTGACGAGCGAGACGACGAGTAACGCGAACCCGACGCCCGCCAGAACCAGCGTCAGAACAAGCACGCACTCATCCGTTCACCCTCGATCCCCCCGCTGGTTCCCCCCGGAACAGCCTCGACGAGGACGGATCAGTTGTTGCCCTTGGCGTACGACTGTCCGAAGTTCGACGACTGGCCGTTGTCCTTGCTGAACGGATCCTGACCACTGTCGACCGGCAGTGCGGACGAACGCTGGTCGAGTTCCTGCAGCTGGGACTCGAGGTAGGACTTCAGGCGGACCCGGTACTCGCGCTCGAACGTCTTGAGGCGCTCGATGCGCTCCTCGAGGACCGAACGCTGCTGGTTGATGGTCGCCATGATCTCGGTGTGCTTGCGCTCGGCATCGCTCTCGAGCGCGTCGGCCTTCTCCTTGGCCTGGCGCAACTGGGTCTCCGAACGCGTCTGCGCGTCGGACAGCAGTGCGTCGGCCTTCTGGCGAGCCTCGGAGACGAGGGACTCGGCGCGGCTCTGTGCCTCGCTGACCAGACGGTCCGAGTTGGCGCGAGCACTCCCGAGCAGCTGCTCGGACTCGGTCTTCGCGTCACCGGTCAGACGGTCGGCCATCTCCTGGGCGAGACCCAGAATCTTGGCAGCCTGCATGTTCGAGTCGCCGGCGGAGGACGCCGCGGCGGGGGCAGGAGCCGGTGCCGGAGCGGCCTGGACGACCGGTGCCGGCTTGGCGGGCTCCGGACGCGGTGCCGGTGCGGGGGTGGGAGCAGGCGCGGGTGCAGGGGTGCTCGGACGCGACGCTGCCGAGCTCTTGGCCTCGGCGAGATCCTGATCGAGTTCTCCGACCCGCTGACGCAGGTCGGCGTTCTCCTCGATCAGGCGCGAGAGCTCCTGTTCGACGAGATCGAGAAACGCATCGACCTCGTCCTCGTTGTATCCGCGCTTACCGATGGGCGGCTTGCTGAACGCGACGTTGTGCACATCGGCGGGAGTCAGCGGCATGGAAGGGTCCCTTCACGCGTCTCGAGAGCGGTGGAGCATCGACAAGCGATGTACGCGAGCATTCGTTCGATCAACAATGGCAGTGGCACCCGGCTGCCGTAGTGGGGGCAACCAGGACATTCAGTTATATCGCACAAAGAGCGATGGTCACTCATCGTGCACCTTCGAGCAACATTCTGTCACACGGGACACTGTCGCCGTCGACGGAACTCGCCGTCAGCCGACGCCCTGCACCACGCGCATCAGGATGAAGACGATGAAGAGCAGCACCATGATCGACAGGTCGAGCCGCACACCGCCCAGATTCAGTGGCGGGATGATGCGCCGCAGCAGCTTGACCGGCGGATCGGTGACCGTGAAGATCGCTTCGAGTATGACCACGACCACACCCGTCGGACGCCAGTCACGTGCGAACGAACGAATGAACTCGACGATGATCCGGCCGATGAGCAACAGCCAGAAGACGAAGAGGATGAAGTACAGGACTGCGAACACTCAGCTCACCGTCCCGCGAGACGCAGGAGAGACCGACACCGACACAACTTTCTGATCACGCACGACACCACAATGCCATCCCGCGACGAGGGGAGCTCATCTCGCACCGCGAGACCGGCCCACCGCGCCGTGTGAGACGTCACTGCTGGTTGTAGAAGCCCGTCTCGGCGATCCGGCGACGCTCTTCGGCAGAGACGTCGACGTCGGCCGGTGAGAGCAGGAACACCTTCGTGGCGACCTTGTCGAACGAACCACGCAAGGCGAACGCGAGGCCTGCAGCGAAGTCGACGAGGCGCTTGGCGTCGGCGTTGCTCATCTCGACCAGATCCATGATGACGGGCGTGCCGTCACGGAAGCGCTCACCGATCGTGCGCGCCTCGCTGTAGTCGCGCGGACGCAGCGTGGTGATGGTCGACATGGGGCCCCCGTCGTCGAGTGCGGCCTGGCGGCGGTCGGACACGCGCGGTTCGGCGTGACGGGGCTCGCTGCGACGCAGCTCCGAGTGGGGATCCATGCGGGTGTCCATCGCGAGGGCGCCGCGGGTGGAGGTGCGCATCGCGCCGCCGGAGCGGGATCCGCCACCGGAACGCGACGACAGCGGCGCCACCCGGGCACTGTGCCGGGGCTCGGGACGCTCGTAGTCGTCGTCCTCGTCGCGGCGACCACCGACGAACGCCGGCTCGGCGTAGTCGCGATCGGCGTAGTCATGGTCGTCCATCGATTTTCCGTATCCGCCACGCGACGACCGGGATGCGACAGGCGCATCCGTGTCGTCGAGGTAGTCGTCCTCGAAATCGTCGAGTGGGACCATGCCGAAGTAAGCCTTGAACTTGTGCAACGTGCTCATCGGTCGACCTTCCTGGCGTGGCGGTGTGGCTGGTACTCGTGTGACTGGAGTAAGTCCGTGGTGACGATGGTGTTCATGTCGTCAAGGCGAGGTTATCGGCCGTGGACCGAGGATTGCGGTTCCGACACGCACACACGTGGACCCGTGTCGGACAGCCTCTTCCAGGTCGCCCGTCATCCCGGCCGACAGTCCGGTCGCGTCCGGATGCGAGGCGAGGACCTGCGCGTGAAGACGCTGCAGATCCTCGAACGACGCGTCGGCGTCCGCGCCCAACGGGGGCACCGCCATGAGACCGGCGAGCCGCAGACCCGCGGTCTCGGACACCTGCGCGGTGAGTGCCTCCAGGTCCACACGGTCAACGCCTCCGCGATGCGTGTCGCCGTCCAGACTCACCTGCACGTAGACGTCCAGATCCGTGGTCCTGTCACCGTTGTCCACCGCGCCGGCGACCGCCTTGCCCAGTGCGGTGACCAGACGGTCGGTGTCCACCGAGTGGATCGCATGTGCCCATGCGGCAACAGCTTTCGCCTTGTTGCGCTGCAGGCGACCGATCATGTGCCAGCGCACACCGTCGGTGCCGATCTCAACGACCTTGGGGGACGCGTCCTGCTCGCGCGACTCGCCGAACTCGGTGCACCCGAGCTCGCGCAGCAGTGCGACGTCGGAGGCCGGGAAGAACTTGGTGACGGGAAGCAGGGTCACGGAATCGGGTGCGCGATCCGCGGCCGCACAGGCGCGCGACAGCCGATCACGAACCTCGGTGAGATGCTCCGCGAGATACGTCCGCCGATCGTCCGGCGCGGTCACGAGGTCGTGTCCATCCACACGACACCGGCATGCCGCCCCGTGGGCGACCCCCGGCGGTGGCTGAACAGCGAACGGTCCGTGATGGTCTCGCGCGGATCGGCGGCCACTCCGGCGACGCCGGCCTCGAGCAACTGGCGACGCAGGCCCGCACGGATGTCGAGACCCGGTGTGCCCCTGCGGGTCCGCGTCGCACTGCCCGGCAGATGCGTCTCGACGTCGATCTGCATGGTGCGGGGCACCTCGTAGTCGTCTCCCCCGGCCGCCGGGCCGAGGAACGCCTCGACACGGGAGACGGAGGCACCCGCGGCCACCATGGCGTCGAGAACGCGCGGGACGATGCCGATCCGAGCACCGACGCGGCCGGCGTGAACGGCGGCGACGACGCCCGCGGCATCGTCCGACAACAGGAGCGGCACGCAGTCGGCCGCCAGGACGACGAGCGCGAGGTCGCGCTGCGTGGTGACGAGGGCGTCGGTGGCCTCGACCGGCCCGGAGACCGGTCCGTCCACCGTCGCGACGGATCGACCGTGGATCTGGTCCATCCACACGAGCCGCTCGGGAGACAGACCGATCTTCTCGGCGAGACGACGCCTGTTGGCCTCCACGTGCGCCGGGTCGTCACCGACGTGATCACCGAGATTGAAGGAATCGTAGGGCGGTTCGGACACGCCTCCGGCGCGTGACGTCGTCACGCGCCGGACACGGTAGCCGCGGTCGGAGATGCTCACCGACGCATGAAGGAGGGCACGTCCACGTCGTCGTCGCCCTCGTCCTCCACCCGGACGGGATGTCCGGTGGCACGCGCGGCGCGCTCGCCGATGGGGGGAAGAGACGAGGACGGCGCGTCGCGGAAGACGGCGGGACCGTCGTCCTCGGTACGCGTCTCGCCCGCGCGGGCCGTTCCCACGGTGGCGCCGCGCGACTGGCTCTGCGGTGCCTCGATGGGGCGACGGGCCGGACCGCTGCCGTCGAAACCGGCGGCGATGACGGTGACCCGCACCTCGTCGCCCAGCGAATCGTCGATCACGGTGCCGAAGATGATGTTGGCGTCGATGTGTGCGGCCTCCTGCACCAGCGATGCCGCCTCGTTGATCTCGAACAGACCGAGATCGGATCCGCCGGCGATGGAGAGGAGCACGCCACGTGCACCCTCCATGGACGCCTCGAGCAACGGCGAGTTGATGGCCGACTCGGCCGCCTTGATGGCGCGCCCCTCGCCGCGCGAGGACCCGATACCCATGAGCGCGCTGCCCGCACCGGACATGACGCCCTTGACGTCCGCGAAGTCCACGTTGATGAGGCCGGGAGTGGTGATGAGGTCGGTGATGCCCTGGACACCGTTGAGCAGCACCTCGTCCGCGGAGCGGAACGCGTCCATCAGGCTGACGGCGGCGTCGCCGAGCTGCAGCAGCCGGTCGTTCGGGATGACGATGAGGGTGTCGCACGACTCGCGCAGACCCTGGATGCCGACGTCGGCCTGACCGCCGCGCCGCTTGCCCTCGAAGGAGAAGGGCCGCGTCACCACACCGACGGTGAGGGCGCCGAGCTTGCGCGCGATGCTCGCGACGACGGGGGCTCCACCGGTGCCGGTGCCGCCACCCTCGCCCGCGGTGACGAACACCATGTCGGCGCCCTTGAGCACCTCTTCGATCTCGTCCTTGTGGTCCTCGGCGGCCTTGCGGCCCACCTCGGGATCGGCACCGGCGCCGAGGCCGCGGGTGAGCTCGCGACCGACGTCGAGCTTGACGTCGGCGTCCGACATGAGCAGCGCCTGCGCGTCCGTGTTGACCGCGATGAACTCGACTCCCTTGAGTCCCTGCTCGATCATGCGGTTGACCGCGTTGACGCCGCCGCCGCCGATGCCGACGACCTTGATTACGGCGAGGTAGTTGTGCGGGGGCGTCATGGGCTCTCGCCTTCCGTGGTTGGTGTGCATGATGCAGTCGAGGCAAACCCTCAACCTGAACCATAGGTTCATAGTTATGTCAAGTGATCGACTGGGTGAAACGCTAGAGACACCGCTCGGCGGGTTCCATTAGGCGCGCCGACACGCGCAGGAAAAATATGTGGGACGTCATCGTCACCGGATGGTCGGCAGATCCGGACTCGACACGTCGTAGGTCTGACCCGGCTGAGTGAGCAGTGGCAAGGCGATGGATGCCTTGTACTCCGTGTCCTCGCTGCTCCCCCACACCACGACCCGGCCGTCGTACAACGTCAACGACACCGCGGAGATGGTCGGCGCGTCGATCTGCGCCACCTGCGATCGCAGCGGACCGGGCAGCGCCGTGAGGACCGACAGGGCCGCACGGGTCTCGAGGTTGCCGAAGGACGGGCTGGCCACCACCATGCGCACCACCCCGGGCGGGGGCGGTTCCACCGCGAAGTCGACGGCCTCGGCGTCCATCAGGTGGGTACCGTCCGCCGCGTCGAAGAAGACGACCGGAACCCGCTCCTCGACCGTGACCCGCACCGTGGACGGGTACACGCGCTGGACCCGGACCGACGCGACCTTCGGGATGGCGGCGACCCGCGCCGCGGCAGCATCCGTGTCCACTCTCGGCAGGGGTGTCCCCTCGGCGACCTGCAGCGTCTGGACGACCTGCTCACGCGAGACCGCGGCGTTGCCGTTCACCTGCACGGAGGAGACCGCCCACAGCGGACCGAAGTACGACACCGCCACGAAGGCGACCGAGGCGACGAGCGCGAGAAGGATCAGCAGCTTGCCGCGGCGACCGACACGCGGTTCGCGCGCCGGCGCCCGCGTCGACGTGCGCGACCGCGTCGACCGCTCTGCACCGACGCGACGCGGTGTGGCCGCGGGTCGGGTGCGGCCGGTACCGCGCGCGTTCACGGTCTGTCGTCCTGCCATGTCACGTCCCGAGCTCAGCGCCGCGCCGGGGTGGAGCGGAGAGCATCGAGGATCTGGCTTCCCAGCATGGTCACGTCGCCCGCGCCCATCGTCACCACGATGTCGCCGGCGACACACAGGTGCGCCACCTGACGCGGTACCGCGGACAGATCGGGCTGGTAGTGCACCGGCTTGGTCACCGACCGGGCCACCGTCGCGCCGCTGACGCCGGGAACCGGTTCCTCACGCGCGCCGTAGACGTCGAGCACCACCACCTCGTCGGCCAGATCCAATGCGGCCGCGAACTGGTCCGCGAAGGTCACCGTGCGCGAGTACAGGTGGGGCTGGAACACGACGATCACGCGACCGGGGGTCGCGGTGTCCGCAGTGCGCACCAGGTCCGCCGCGGCGCCGAGCACCGCACGGACCTCGGTGGGATGGTGGGCGTAGTCGTCGAACACGCGCACGCCGCGCTCACGGCCCTGCAACTGGAACCGTCGGTGCACACCGGCGAAACCGGCCAGCCCCTCGATGATCTCGTCGACTCCGGCCCCGGTCTCGCGCGCGGCGACGATCGCGGCCAACGCGTTCAGCGCCATGTGCCGTCCGGGCACACCCAGACGCACGGTGCGGGCACGGTCCTCGCCGGCCAGCCGGAACTGCACCACGCCGCCGGTGTCCTCGGGCTCCCACCCGAGCAGAGTCGCGGACACCTCGGCGCCGTCGACGTGCGCGTCCTCGGAGCCGTACGTCAGCACCCGCACACCGTCGGTCGCCTTCGCGGCGACCCGACGAGCCAGCTCTCGCGACCCGGGATCGTCCGAGCACACCACCAGGGCACCGCCGGAGGACAGCCGAGCGGCGAAGTCGTCGAACACCTGGACGTAGGCGTCCTCGCTGCCGAAGTAGTCGAGGTGATCCGCCTCCACGTTGGTGACGACGATGACGTCGGGGTCGTACTGCAGCAGCGACCCGTCGCTCTCGTCCGCCTCCGCGACGAAGACCTCGCCGGTGCCGTGATGAGAGTTGGTACCCGCCTCGTTGAGCTCACCGCCCACGGCGAAGGACGGATCTGCACCGCAGTGCTGCAGCGCGACGACGAGCATCGACGTGGTCGAGGTCTTGCCGTGTGTCCCCGACACCAGGACGGTGCGGAAGCCCTTCATCAGCGAGGCGAGCACGGCCGGACGCAGGAGGACGGGCACACCGCGCTCGGCGGCCGCCACCAGCTCCGGGTTCGTCTTCGGGATGGCCGCGTGCGTCGTGACCAGCGCCGTCGGGCCGCCCTCGAGCATGTCGAGCGCCGACGCGTCGTGCCCGATCCGGATCTGGGCGCCGCGGGCGCGCAGCGCCTTCACGCCGCGACTCTCCTTGGCGTCGGAGCCCGACACCTGGCCACCGCGTGAGAGCAGGATCCGGGCGATCCCCGACATGCCCGCTCCCCCGATGCCGACCATGTGCACGCGCTGCAGTTCGGGCGGCAGGGTCGCGTCGACGGTGTGTCCGGTCATGCTCGACCACCTCGTCCGGCGACCTCGAGAACGATGCGGGCGACCTCCGCGGCGGCGCCTCGATGACCCGCGCCCGCGGCGGCCGCACTCATGGCCGACACGCGATCGGGATCGGTCAGCAGCGACACCACGTCGGTGGCCACGAACTCCGGCGTGAGGTCGGCGTCGGCGATCACGACACCACCGCCGGCCGCGACGATCGGGCCCGCGTTGAGCTCTTGTTCCCCGTTGCCATGGGGCAAGGGTACGTAGAAGGCGGGCAGACCGACGGCCGAGACCTCCGCGACGGTCATCGCACCGGACCGGCAGACGACGGCATCGGCGGCGGCGTAGGCGAGGTCCATGCGGGTCAGGTACGGCACTGCCACGTACGGGGCGTCCGGATCGGCCGTCGCGACGTCGAGGGTGTTCTTCGGGCCGTGCGCGTGGAGCACCGACACGCCGGCGGCCGCGAGCGCGGCCGACGCGCCGGACACGGCGAGGTTGAGCGAGCGGGCGCCCTGCGACCCTCCGAACACGAGCAGCACGGGACCGTGCTGCGGCAGTCCGAAGTGTGCACGCGCCTCGGCACGCAGTCCGGCCCGGTCGAGCTCGGTGATCGTCGGCCGGACAGGGATGCCCACGATCTCGGCCTCCGACGACCCGCGGCCGTGGATCCCGGAGCCGGCGACGGCGGCGAGGACTCTCGTCGCCACACGGGCGCCCACCTTGTTCGCGATACCGGCGCGCGCGTTCGCCTCGTGCACGATCACGGGCACCGTGCCGCGTGCGGCGAGGTAGGCCGGCAGCGCGACGTACCCGCCGAAGCCGATCACCACGTCCGCGTCGACGTCGCGCAGGACCGCACGCGTGGCGCGGACCGATCGCACCACCTTGGCCGGCAGCGCGAACAGCGACCGGGTGAGCTTGCGCGGCAACGGCACCGGCGGAACGAGCGCCAACTCGTATCCGCGGGCCGGCACCAGCGTCGTCTCGAGCCCCCGTTCGGTTCCGAGTGCCGTCACCCGTATCGACGGGTCCAGCTCCCGCAGGGCGTCGGCCACTGCGAGAGCTGGTTCGATGTGTCCCGCCGTGCCGCCGCCGGCGACGACGACGGACACGCCGGAAGAGCCTGTCACCGGTGATGTCTCCGTTCTCGTGATCGTGCGTCGCGAGCAGCGGCGCTGCGTGCCATGTCCGCGGCGGCGCCCCGTCGGGGATCCCGCGCGGACGGGCGTCCGGACGTGTGTCGATCGGGAGCGGGGCGTGCCGCGCGGGGCTCGGACTCGCGTCGTCGCGCCTGTGGCGCCAACGCCTGCCGCGCAGCGGGTCCCGCCACGCCCTGCCGGCCCGGACCACGCGGTCCGCCTCGCGCCTGTGACGCCTTGACCGGCGAATAGGGCTCGGGCACCGGCAGTCTGAGCAGTCTGCCGAACTTCCCGTCGTGACCCGACGCGAGCGCGGCCACCGCCTCGGGCTCGTGTCGCGAGATGTTGGCGAGCAGCCCGAGCACCAGAAGTGTGATGGCGGTGGACGTTCCGCCCGCGGACACCAGGGGCAACTGCAGTCCCGTCACAGGCAGGAGCCCGATGACGTAGCCGATGTTGATGGCGGCCTGCGCGAGGATCCAGACGGTGAACGTCGCCACCAGGATCTTCATGAACGGATCGGGCACCCGCGCCGCGATGCGCAGGCCCGTGAAGACCAGCAGCCCGAACAGTCCGATGACCGCGATGCACCCGACCAGGCCGAGTTCCTCGCCGATGATCGCGAAGATGAAGTCGTTGTGCGCGTTGGGAAGATAGCTCCACTTGGCTCGGCTCTGACCCAGGCCGAGACCGAACAACCCACCGTCGGCCAGGGAGTACAGCGCCTGCCGGGACTGGTACCCGGTGCCCTGCGGGTCGCTACCGGGGTTCAGCCACTGCTGGATACGCGCGGAGCGGTACCCGGCCGTCAGGGCGAGCACCACCGCCGCCAGGAACAGGCCGCCGACGACCGATCCGAACACCTTGACCGGCAGGCCCGCGAACCACAGCAGAGCCATGAGAATGATGCCCAGGGCCACCGTGGTACCGAGGTCGGGCTGCATCACGATGAGGAAGAAGATCACCATCGCGGCGGGCACCAGAGGAATCAGCAGACCCTTGAGGTCGGCACGCTCCGCCCGGCGCGACGCGAGCAGGTGCGCACCCCACACGGCGAAGGTCACCTTCGAGATCTCCGACGGCTGGAGGCCGACTCCGCCGATGGTGAACCATCCGCGGGTGCCCTGCGCGACCGTACCGATGCCGGGGATGAGCACGAGCACCAGCAGGATCACCGACACCACGAACAACGGAAAGGACATCTTGCGCAGGATCCGGATGGGGAGGCGCAGCGCCACGACGAACAGCACCAGGCCGACCACGGTGAAGATGGCCTGCCGGGTGAACATCGTGTACGCGGAACCGTCCTCGGCGTAGGCCTCGACCGAGGACGCGGACAGCACCATGACGAGTCCGAGGATGGTGAGCAGCGCCGCCACGGTGACGATGAGGTGGAAGGACGCGAGGGGCCGGTCGACCCACGTCTCGAACTTCGCGCGGACGGGCCGCCGACGCGGAGCCGCACGACCGGGGCGGGCGGCGGTGACCGGCTCGGTCACGGGTCCGCCTGCGCGCGACGGGGGTGTCGTGGCGCCGCGGGCCGGGCTCATGCCGGCGTGCCGTGGTCGGCGGTGGGAGCGAGATCGTGCGGGCCGAGGCTCGCGGCGGCGGCAGCGAAGCTGTCGCCGCGGTGCCCGTAGTCCCGGAACTGATCGAACGAGGCGGTCGAGGGTGCCAGGAGCACGGTGGTTCCCGGCTCGGCGCGGCGTGCGGCTGCCCGCACCGCCTGCGCCATCACTTCGTCACCGTCAGTCACATCAGTCGCATCGGCCACTCCAGCATCGTCTCCCGACGGCACCCGATCCACGGGCACATCCGGCGCGTGTCGCCCGAGTGCTGCCGCGATCACGTCCCCGTCCTGGCCGAACACCACGGCACCGACGAGCCGCGGGGCGACCTCGGCGACGAGATCGTCGACCTCCGCGCCCTTGAGCAGACCGCCAGCGAGCCACACCACGCGCTCGTGCGCGAGGATCGACGACCTCGCGGCGTGCGGGTTGGTGGCCTTCGAGTCGTCGACGAACTGCACCCCACCGAGCTCGCGCACCACGGCGGCGCGGTGCGGTCCGACGCGGAACGACCGAAGTCCGGCCGCGATGTGCCCGGCCGAGATCCCCGCCGCGCGCGCGAGCGACGCCGCGGCGAGCGCGTCCTGCAGTCCCGCGGGCCCTGCGGGTTCGATGGCGTCCGTCTCCAGCAGCGACTCCGCGTCTCCGAACGCGCGGTCCACGATCGTGCCGTCCACGACACCGACATCGCCGGCAGCGGGGTCGGCCGCAGTGAACCCGACCGTGATCGGAGCAGCGGCGCGCGCTCGCAGCGTGGACGCGATCGCGTCGTCCAGCCCCACCACGGCGACGTCGCCGTGCAGTGCCTGGAGCTTCGCCTGGACGTAGGCCTCCATGCCGCCGTGCCAGTCGAGATGGTCCTCGGCGATGTTGAGCACCACTCCGGCCGCGGGTCGCACCGACGGCGCCCAGAAGAGTTGGAAGGACGACAGTTCCACGGCGAGCACGTCCGCCCGCGGGTCGCGTCGCAGCGCGTCCATGACCGGTACGCCGATGTTGCCGCACGCCGCGGACGCCACGCCCGCCGCGTCGAGGACGGACGCGAGCATCGACGTCGTCGTGGTCTTGCCGTTGGTGCCGGTGACGACCAACCAGGTGCGCGGCGGCCCGTAGACCTCGGCCTGATCGATCCGCCAGGAGAACTCGATGTCGCCCCACACCGGAACGCCGACCGTGAGCGCGGTGGTGAGCAACGGCGAATCGGGGCGGAATCCCGGGCTGGTGACGACGAGGGCGCTCTCGGCGACCGCGTCGCGGTCTGTGGCGATCGCGTCCATCGAGACCGTGTCCACCCCGAGATCGGCGCAGGCCTCGAGCGACGACGCGTCCGAGTCGGCCACCGTCACCGAGGCTCCCACCTCGAGCAGCGCGGGTATCACGGCGCGGCCGGACACCCTGCCACCGGCGACGAGAACCCGTCGACCCCGGAGGTCGAGCGGTGACGTGAGGGGCTCGCGGGGATCGTGCAACACCACGTCAGTCGCCGATCGCCGAGAGGTACTCGCTGTAGAACAGAGCCAGTCCGACGGCCGACGAGATGGCGGCCAACAACCAGAAACGGATGATCACCGTCGTCTCGGCCCATCCTCCGAGCTCGAAGTGGTGATGGAACGGGGCCATCCGGAACACCCGTCGGCGGCTCGACCGGAAGACCGCCACCTGGATCACGACGGACGCGGCCTCGGCCACGAAGAGTGCACCGATGACGACCATCAGCAGCTCGGTCCGAGTGACGATGGACAGGCCGGCGAGCAGGCCACCGAGCGCGAGCGAGCCCGTGTCGCCCATGAAGATCTTGGCCGGCGCCGCGTTCCACCACAGGAAGCCGATGCACGCACCCGCAGCGGCGGCGCAGATCAGGGCCAGGTCGAGCGGATCACGGACGTCGTAGCAGCCGGGTCCGGGACTCGTGGTGCACGCCTGCCGGTACTGCCAGAAGGTGATGACGGTGTACGCACCCAGCACCAGGGTCATCGACCCGGCCGCGAGTCCGTCGAGGCCGTCGGTCAGGTTGACCGCATTGGACCAGGCACTGACGAGGAGGTAGCAGAACAGAATGAAGACGATGCCGCCCATGGAGACGGTCGCGATGTCGCGCACGTAACTCAGCTGGACGCTGCCCGGCGTCAGTCCGCCGGCACCGTTGAACTGCAGTGCGAGGACACCGAAGATCACCGCGGCGAACAGCTGACCCACCAGCTTGGCCGTCTTGTTCAGTCCGAGGTTGCGCTGCTTGCGGATCTTGATGAAGTCGTCGAGGAAGCCCACCAAGCCCAGCACCGTCGTCAGACCCAGCACCAGGAGCGCCGACACCGACGGCCCGTCCGCGTCGTAGCCGATGCCGATGAGGTGCGAGCCCCAGTAGCCGGCCCAGAGACCGGCGAGGATCGCGACGCCGCCCATGGTGGGCGTGCCGCGCTTGGACTGATGGCTCGCAGGACCCTCGACCCGGATCTCCTGGCCGAACCCCTGCTTCGAGAACGCCTTGATCAACACGGGCGTCAGCAGGATCGCCACCGCCAGTGCGATACCGCCCGCGAACAGAATCTGTCTCACCGAGTCTCCCCCTGCTCGCTCAGCAATGCCTCCGCGACGGTCCACAGCCCCACCGACTGGGATGCCTTCACCAACACCAGGTCACCCGGCTCCACCTCGTCGCGCAGCAGCGTGATCGCGGCGTCGGCATCGGGAACCAGATAGGCCTCCTCGCCCCAGGACCCTTCCATGACGGCACCCTGATACATGCCGTGCGACGGGCGACCCGTTCCCACGACGATGATCTTGCTGACGGCCAGACGCACCGCGAGCCGGCCGATCCGATCGTGCTCGATCACCGACTCCTCGCCGAGTTCGGCCATCTCACCCAGCACGGCCCAGGACCGCCGACCGCTGTCGCGGCCACTGCGCGCCATCGTGACCAGCGCCTTCAGCGCAGCGCGTACCGAATCCGGGTTGGCGTTGTAGGAGTCGTTGACGACGGTGACGCCGTCGGCGCGCGTGCGTACGTCCATGCGCCGGGCCGAGGCGGCCTCCGCACCCGACAGCGCGGCGGCGACGGTCTCGACGTCCATGCCGCAGTCCAGGCCGACGGCAGCCGCCGCCAACGCGTTGCCCACCTGGTGCTCACCGTGGACCAGGAGCGACACCGGTGCGCTCCCCGACGGCGTGACCATGGTGAACGACGCGCGTGCGGTCTCGTCGAGGCGGACGTCCAGCGCGTGGATGTCGGCGCTCGTGTCCGACCCGTAGGTGACGACGCGGGCGGTGGTCTTCGACGCCATCGCTGCCACCAGCGGATCGTCGGCGTTGAGGATCGCCAGACCACCGGCCTCCGCGGCCGGAAGCGCTTGCACCAGTTCGGACTTGGTCTCGGCGATGTTCTCGCGCGAACCGAACTCGCCGAGGTGCGCGGTGCCGACGTTGAGTTCCACACCGATCCGCGGCGGTGCGATCGCGGCCAGCGCGGCGATGTGGCCGCGACCCCGCGCCGACAGCTCGAGGACGAGGAACCGTGTCGAGGCGTCCGCGCGCAGCACGGTCCAGGGATGACCGAGCTCGTTGTTGAAGGAGCCGGGCGGCGCGACCACTGTGCCCGCACGCTCGAGCACCGCGCGGATCAGATCCTTGGTCGACGTCTTGCCCGAGCTTCCGGTGACGCCGACGACGGTGAGGTCGCCCGCCGCCAGTTCGGCGACCGACGCCGCGGCCAGCTTCCCGAGTGCTTCCAGGACGGCCGCGCCGGGTCCGTCCTGGTGCTCGACGACGATGGCGGGAACGCCCACCGGGCGCGCTGCGAGCACCGCGACGGCACCGGCGGCGACGGCACCGGCCGCATGATCGTGGCCGTCGACGCGCTCACCGGGAAGAGCGAGGAACAGTCCGCCCTCGGTGATCTTCCGGGAGTCGAACTCGACGCCGGCGGTGACCTCCACGGAGGGATCGGGGACGTCGTGCAGTGTGCCCTCCACGATGTCCGCGACGGCGGACAGGGACAGTCGGATCACATCGAGCCTTTCTGTCGGTCGAGGGCGTCGGCGAGCACGCGGCGGTCGTCGAAGGGATGCTTGATGCCGCCGACGTCCTGCCCCACCTCGTGGCCCTTGCCGGCGATCAGGACGACGTCGCCGTCCTTCGCCCACTGCACCACGGCGTGGATCGCCTCGTCGCGCGGTGAGATCTCGCGCACCTCGGCACGACCGCCGACGGCATCGGCGCCTCGCCGGACGGCCGCGCGGATGGCGGCCGGATCCTCGGATCTCGGGTTGTCGTCGGTGATGACGACCAGGTCTGCGGCGCGCGCCGCGGCTTCGCCCATCAGTGGCCGCTTCTCGGCGTCGCGGTCTCCCCCGGCGCCGACGACGACGGCGATGCGGCCGTCGGTCTGAGCGCGCAGAGTGGCCAGCACCGCCTCGAGTGCGGCGGGTTTGTGGGCGTAGTCGACGACGGCCAGGAAGTTCTGTCCACGCTCGACGCGCTGCATGCGGCCGGGCACGTCGACCTCGGCCATCGCGGCGAGGGCGACCGCCGGATCCACCCCGACCTCCGCGCACACGGCGGCGGCGACCACGGCGTTGGCGACGTTGTAGCGCCCCGGCATGCGGAGTGACGCCGACAGGACGGTCTCCCGTGCGGTGACCTCGAACTGCTGGGTGCCGTCCGGCCCGGACGACCAGGACGTCACCGACCAGGAGGCCGTCCCCTCGGTCGTGGTCGCCACGGTGAGCGGGGCGGGTCGGCCGCCGGCCGCCGCGATCCCCGCCATGCGCCGGCCCCACCGGTCGTCGACGCAGACGACGGCGCGATCCGCGCGGACCGCCGAGTCCTCGGCGAACAACCGGGCCTTGGCCGCGAAGTAGTCCTCGAAGGTGAGATGGAAATCGAGGTGGTCCTGCGAGAGGTTCGTGAACGCGCCCACCGCGAAGGTGGTGCCGTCGACCCGGCCGAGGGACAGTGCGTGGGAGGACACCTCCATGACGACCGTGTCCACCCCCTGCTCGTACATCGCCGCGAACATCGCGTGCAGATTCGGAGCCTCGGGCGTGGTCAGCGCGGACGGCACCGGTTCGGTGCCGATACGGGTCTCGATGGTGCCGATGAGCCCGGGAGTGCGCCCGGCAGCGCGCAGCGCCGCCTCCACCAGATAGGACGTGGTGGTCTTCCCCGAGGTGCCGGTGATGCCGATGACCGTCATCTTGGCGGACGGCCGATCGTGCACCGCCGCGGACAGTGTGCCGAGAATCGAGCGGGGCTGCGGATGCACCAGGACGGCCGTCCCGTCGGGCACGCCGGAGCCGATCATGAGGGCCAGACCCTCGTCGTCGGTGACCACGGCGACCGCTCCACGCTCGAGCGCCTCGCCCGCGAAGGCGGCGCCGTGCGACCGGGCGCCCGGCAGGGCTGCGAAAAGATCGCCCTCGAGGATGTTCTGGGCGCGCAGTTCGATGCCCGTGACGCCGACGTCGTCCGTCGCGTCGACCAGCGCACCGTCGACGAGCACTCCGTGGCGCAGACCGATCTCTCGGGCCAGCTCGGTCGCCGACGTGACCGTGGGCCGCTGCGGGCGGAGAGTCGAGCTGGGCACTTCGAGACGCTCCTCTGCTGTGGTGACGGGCGGACGGTGGGTGTTCGGGCCGGTGCGGTGACTGCCTCGACGCCGAACATGCGAGTGCCGCCGACCGGTGGTCGGCGGCCGACGCATCAGATTACCGGCGAGTCGGCACGCCACGAGACGTGCCATGGCGAAGTCCGACCCGGTGCAGGTGAACGCCCTGCACCGTCGACGGATCAGTCCGCCTGCAGGAGGAGCCGACGACCTTCCTGCGAGAGCGGCACCGCGTCACGCTGGAGCATCCAGGACGCGATCGAGTGGAACAGCGGAGCGGCGGACTGCCCGCCCGATCCGTCGGAGCTGCGGGTCGGGGCGTCGAGCATGATGCCGATCACGTAGCGCGGATCGTCCGCCGGCGCGATACCGGCGAAGGTGATCCAGTAGTTCGAGTTGGAGTAGCACTTGCACTCCGGATCGACCTGCTGGGCGGTGCCGGTCTTGCCACTGACCTGGTATCCCTCGATACCGGCAGCGACCCCGGTGCCGCGCTGGTTGCCGGTGTCGTTCTGCGTGACGGCCCGGAACATGTCGCGCACGGTGCGCGCGGTGTCGGCGCTGACCACCGGCACGCCCTCGGGCTGCGGCTCCTCGGTGCGCTGACCGTCCTTGCCGACGGTCGCCGAGACGATGCGCGGCGGGATGCGCACGCCGTCGTTGGCGATCGCCTGGTACATCCCGGTCATCTGCAGCAGGGTCATGGACAGGCCCTGCCCGATCGGAAGGTTCGCGAACGTGCCGCCGGACCATTGGTCGCGGGCCGGAACACTGCCGGCACTCTCGCCGGGCAGGCCCACGTCGGTGCGCTGTCCCAGCCCGAACTTGTCCAGCATGTCCGCGTAGCGATCCTCGCCGACCCGCTGCGCGAGCATCAGCGTGCCCACGTTGGAGGACTTACCGAACACACCGGTGGTCGTGTACGGCGCGACGCCGTGATCCCAGGCGTCCTTGACCGTCGCACCGGACATCGTGATGCTGCCGGGAACCTGCAGCACCTCGTCGGGGTTCGTCAGACCGTCCTCGACGGCGGCCGCCGCCGTGACGATCTTGTTCACCGATCCCGGCTCGAACGGGCTGGACACCGCGAGGTTGCCCATCTGCGCCGTCGGCGAGTTGTTGCCCACGCCGATGGCCGGGTCGAAGGTGCCGTCGTTCGACATGGCCAGCACCTGGCCGGTGTGCGAGTCCAGGACGACGGCCGACGCGTTCTTGGCGCCCGACAGATCCTTGGCCTGCTGGACCTGCTGCTGCACGTAGTATTGGATGTCGCTGTCGAGCGTCAGCTCCACATTCGAGCCGTCGATGGCGGGTTGCTGGTCGCGCCAACTGCCGGGAATCACCGCGCCGTCGCTGCCGCGGTCGTAGGTGCGGGAGCCGTCGGTACCGGCCAACACCGGGTCGAGGGAGTCCTCCAGGCCCAACAGGCCGTGGCCGTCCCAGCCGGTCGCCCCGACGATGTTGGCGGCGAGCGCCCCACCCGGGTACTCGCGGATGTCCTGGCGCTCGAGGCCGACCTCGGGGTACTGCTCGGCGATGGTCGCCGCGACGGCGGGATCGATGCTGCGCACGAGGTACTCGAACGACGAGGATCCGGTCATCTTGTCGAGAAGGTCCTTCTCCGACACCAGGTCGCCCAGGATGCCGTGGACACCGGCAGCGACCTCGCGGATGCGATCGTCCGGATCCGGCTTCGTCTCGTCCTTCGCCTTCGCCTCCTCGAGCTCCACACGCACTCGCTGCGGCTGGAAGGTCAGCGCCTTCGCCTCCATCGTGAACGCGATGGGATTGCCGTCGCGGTCCGTGATGGACCCTCGCGTCGCCGGATCGACGATCGTGGTCGTGCGCTGACTGGCCGACTGCGCCGACAGCGACGGAGCGTCGATGCCCTGGATCCACAGCAACTGCAACGTCGCGACACCCAGGATGGCGAACATCGCGAAACGGCCGTAGCGGAAGCGGAAGTCGAACGTCTCGGACTTGCGCGGACCTTTCCGACGCGGCGGACGAGGACCGCGAGGGCCGGAACCGGTGGCCTGCCGGGCGCGTGGATCGCCGTGGTCGCGGCCGGTGCTCCGGTACGGCTGTCGAGTGGTCACCGAGCGCCTCCTGCGATGGGTACCTGCTGCTCGCCCACCGCGGCGGCGGGAGCCGGAAGAGGCTGCGGCGCAGCATTCGCCGGCACCGGCGTGGTCGTCGGTGCCGCGGGCGCGGACGTCGTGGGGGCCGGCGTGGTGGATGCTGCCGGTGCCGACGTGGTCGGGGTCGGGGACGCACTCGACGACGCACCGGGGCGACCGACGGGAGTGAGCGCCTCCCCGCCGGACGCGGGTGTGCCGGGGCGCGCACTCGGAGTCGCTGCACCGCCCGACGGGGTGGCGGCCGCGAAGTCGGGGGCCGGTGGACCGGCGGCCGGTGCCGGCGTACCGATCACCTGGACGACGCCGTCCGGCAGAACCACCAGTCGCGGAACGTCCTTCGTCGGGATCATTCCCTGGGCGGTCGCGCGACGGGCCAGCTCGGGAGCCGAGTTCGCAGTCTCCACGTCACGTTGCAGTGCGGCAGCCCGCTCCGTCAACTCCTGGTTGGCGGCACGCCCCGCACTGAGCAGGTACGAGTCCTCCGCAGCGCGTGTGCTCAACAGCAGTGTCGAGGCGAGTCCGATGGCGAGGAGCCCGATGATGCTGGCCACGAAAGGGATCCGAGCTGCGACGGACCGGGTGGGGCGGTGCGCGCGCGGGTCGGACTCGTGGGACATCGCACGCTGGCGCCGCTTGTCGTACGCGCGCTTCGCCGCGCCCGTGCGAGCGGGAGGCCGTGGTGCGCGCACCGTCTCGAGCGAAGACCCGGCGCGGCGGCTGCCGTCCGATCCGGTCACGTCCACCGGAACACTCATGACGACCTCCTGGAAATGCGTTCTGCGCCGCGCAGTCTGACCGGAGCCGCGCGCGGGTTGTCGTCGATCTCGTCCTGCGACGCCTTCTCGGCGCCGCGAGTGAGCAGCCGGAACTCGGGTCCGCTTCCCGGCAGCTCCATCGGAAGCCCCTCCGGAGTGGTGGACCGAGTGCGCGGTGTCAGCTCCTGCTTGACCACGCGGTCCTCCAGAGACTGGTACGACATGAAGACGATGCGTCCCCCGACGACCAGCGAGTCGAGCGCCGGTGCGATGGCGTCGCGCAACGAGTCGAGTTCCTCGTTCACCGCGACCCGCAGTGCTTGGAACGTCCGCTTGGCCGGGTGACCACCGGTGCGACGCGTCGCCGCCGGGATGCTCGCATAGAGCAGTTCGACGAGGGGCCCGCTGGTGACGAACGGTTCCGTCTCCCGGCGGCGCAGGATCGCCGAGGCAATGCGGCCGGCGAAGCGTTCCTCGCCGTAGGTGCTGAGGATGCGGGCGATCTCACCGTGCGACGCGGTGTTGAGGATGTCCGCGGCGGTCCGACCCGTCGTGGGATCCATCCGCATGTCGAGCGGTGCGTCCACGGAGTACGCGAAGCCACGATCGGTGGAGTCGAGCTGCATCGACGAGACGCCGAGATCGAAGAGGATCCCGTCGACGCTGTCCGTCGCGCCGAGGCCGACCGACGCCAGCGCCTCCTCGATACCGTCGTACGTGGTCGCGACCAGCGAGACGCGGTCACCGAAGGGAGCCAGCCGTTCTCCGGCCATGGCCAACGCGTCGGGGTCGCGATCGAGACCGACGAGCCGCAACCGCGGATACGCTGTGAGGAAATGTTCGGCATGACCACCGAGGCCGAGAGTGGCGTCGATGTAGACAGGATCGCGGTCGTCCGCAGCAGCGGCGACGAACGCCGGTCCGAGGAGTTCGTCGGCCCGAGGAAGACGGACCGGAACGTGCGAGAAAGCCGAGGCGGATGCCTGCTCGTCCTCCGCCATGGTGGTGATCTCCCGCCTGATTCGCATTCGAGCTGTGTGTCGTGCCAGGTGGGGCGGTGAGTGCGTCGAGGTCTCTGTCCGACAGTGGAACCTGGCGTTGGGGAAGTACGTCAGGGTCCGACCGGTACTTGGCGTTGGGGAAGTACGTCAAGGCCCGGTTCGGGCAGAGGCCACGCGGCACTCGCCGCCGGCCGGGTGTGGCTACAACATGTCCATGAGCGATTCGTCCACTGCCTGCGAGAAATCTTCTTCGTGCTCCTGCGAGTACCGCTCCCACGACGCGGCGTCCCACAGCTCGAGGTGGTCCATCGAGCCGATGACGACGCAGTCCTTCGACAGCGCCGCGTACTCGCGGTGCGAGGACCCGATGGTGATGCGACCCTGCGAATCCGGCCGCTGCTCGTCCGTACCGGCCGCGAGGTTGCGGATGTACGCGCGCGCTTGCGGGTTCGACCGCGAGGCCTTCGACAACTTCGCCACCCGCTCCGCGAACACGTCGCGGGGGTAGATGGCCAAGCTGTGGTCCTGCCCTTTGCTCACCATCACTCCTCCCGCCAGGTCCTCGCGAAACTTCGCCGGCAACGTCAGTCGAAACTTGTCATCGAGCTTGGGCGTGTAGGTACCGAGAAACACTCGGCACCTCCTCGACCCCGTGTCGTGCAGTTCGCGGGACTCCATCGATCCCCGCTGTCCGCCACATTACCCCACTTTCCCCCACATTCAATCGACACGGCGGAACATTTCAGTGACTCGTCACTAAAAAGCCTGGTCGGGCGCCTGAAGGGCGGCGAAGTCGGTCCGGTAGCCAGGGGACCCGCGTGTGCGTGGTGGAGGCGGCCCCCACCGGGCCGCAGCGCCGGCAAACCGGATCAATCCAGGTCAGCGGGTATCTTCACGCATCGCGGACCCGCGCAACAGCGCGCGGCAGAGTCACCGGGGGTGGCGGAGTGGGGCGTGGTGGGGATCTGGGGGCCGAGACCACCCCCGGTGGGGCGCGGTGGGGGGGATCGACACCCACGCGGCCCTGAACGACATCAGCGCGGCACCCGTGGTGGGTGCCGCGCTGATGTGTCACAGCATCGGGGTGAGAGGCGTGCTGCCCCTCACACGAGAATCGGAGCGATCGGTGTGATCGCTCCGGTCTCTCATTCCTGGTCGAACCGTCGTTTGAAACGATCCTCCATCCGCGAGGAGAATCCCTTGCGCGGACCTCGGCGCGGTGCGGAACCGGAACGGCGGGGGCCGCTTCCCGGTGCCGGCGCGTTGTCGGCCTCGGACTGCTCGGACTGGGGCGCGGTGGGCTTGCGCAGCAAGAGCAACACGCCGGAGCCGAACATGAACACGAAGCCGACGAGACTGATGATCGGGAATCCACCGGGCTTGATCGGGAGGGCCACGCCTGCGATGAGCAGAATGAGGCCGATCACGAACAGAGCGACGGCCTGGAAACGACGCCGCGTGGATGCGGCTCGAATCCGTCCGCCGCGCACGGTCGACGCGAACTTGGGGTCCTCGGCATAGAGAGCGCTCTCGATCTGGTCGAGCATGCGCTGCTCGTGCTCGGAGAGTGGCACGGTACCTCCCCCGGCACTGGATGGTGGCTCTCACTTCTTGGCCAGAAGTGAGAGGTAGCCGATCGGTCCGGCTACCTGTTGTCGATGATACGAGCAGAATCGGCGGCGAGCCACCTACCTGCACCACCAGTATGCGAGAAAAAGTCGCTCCGTGGTGGCGACCAGGTCTATGCGGGCACCGCGACCGCGTCGGACCGCGAGGTGACACGGTCCTCGACGCGGTGCAGAAAGCGTCCCACCTGCGAGAAGAACTCGTCCGCCTCGGCCGCGTCGAGCCGATCGGCCGAGCCCGCCTCGATGGACGCACGCAGCGTGGAATACGCCGCGAAGTACGACGCCCACTCCGTGAACTCGGGCGCAGCCGTCCGCATGCGCACCCAGGCGCTGCGGGACGCCCCGCGCTTGGGCACCGGATCGACCGCGTCGAGCAGCGCGCCGGCACCGCGCAACGCTGCGACGTAGGACTCGAGGAACATGTCGGCCGCCGACGGTGCGCCGGCCGCGTCACCGAGAATGGCGTCCGCGCGACGCAGCAACATGCGGGCGCGGGCATGCGTGCGCGAGGGCGCCGCGGAGGCGTCGAACGAGACCACCGTGCCGTTCGTCACCGCGTCACCACCCTCCGTGCGGTCTGCAGAGCTGCGGCGTGCCGCAGTGTGACCACCCGTGCTCCGAGCCATTGCGCTACCTCCCTCTCCGACACGTGAACCGATCGGCGTCCCACGTCCTTCTCAACACCGCCGGCCTGTCGGTTACTCCCCTGAGCGGGCCGATCGAGCGCGATGTAAGCATGGAGGTCGGACATGTTCTCCGGACCGTCTCGAGGGATCGACCCGATTCCGGGCCGATCGACCCGAGGTCGATTCGTTCGAACGCGTGTTCGATGACTTCACTGTAGCGCGGACGTCCGACACGATGCGAGGGATCGAGGTGAGTACCGTTCACGACGCCCGAGGTGGCCCCTCCGACGAGGACATTCGTCTGATCGAACTCACCCCGCAGGACATGCGCCGACGGTTGACCGAGGCCCTGTCCGTCTACGTCGCCGCGATGGGCTACCCGCGCGGTACCGAGTTGCATCGGGCGCCGATGTGGGCGGAGCACATCCTGCGGCCGGGGTGGGGCGCGGTGGGAGGAGTCTCACGCGACGACCACCTGGTGGCGATCGCCTACTGCTATCGCGGAGCGCCCCATCAGTGGTGGCATCAGCAGGTCCGCGACGGGATGCGACGAGCGGGGTGGTCCGCCGAGAACGCCGAGCGGGTCCTCTCGGACTACGTCGAGTTGACCGAGCTGCACGTCTCCCCCGAGGCTCAGGGGCACCGTCTCGGCGAACGGCTCCTGCTCGCCCTCATGGCGGGCCGTCGGGAGGGTTCCGTGCTGCTCTCCACTCCCGAGGTCACCGGCGAGGACAATCGAGCGTGGCGTCTCTACCGGCGTACGGGGTTCCAGGACGTCGTCCGCAGATTTCACTTCGCCGGCGACGCCCGACCCTTCGCGGTGCTCGGCCGCGAATTACCCCTGACACCCGGGACCGGACTCGGTCTCGACACCACCACAGAAGAGGGGCCGACCACGTGATCGATGCCGCCGTCGTCGGATCGGGTCACAACGCACTCGTCTCCGCCGCCTACCTGACCGATGCCGGATGGTCCGTCCGCGTCCTCGAGCGAGACACCGTCGTCGGAGGCGCGGCCTCCACGGTCGAGCGTTTCCCCGGCCACAAGGTGGATCGGGGCTCGTCCGCGCACATCATGATCCGGCAGACCGGCATCATCGAGGAGTTGCGCCTCGCCGATCACGGCCTGCGCTATCTCGACTGCGATCCGTGGGCGTTCGCGCCGCCGCCGCCCGGCACCGACGAGCCGGGCATCGTGTTCTCGGTCGATCTCGACGCCACCTGCGCCTCGATCGAGGCGGCGTGCGGACGCAAGGACGCGGACGCGTACCGCGCGTTCGTCGCACTGTGGGGGCCCCGCAGCGCACGCGTCATGAAGTCGTTCGGGAGCCCGCCCACCGGCAGGGCTCTGCTGTCCTCCTTCTGGGGCATGGACGCGAGCGACGGTGCCGCGGCCCTGTCCCGCGAGTTCCTCGCGTCGGGCGACTCGCTGCTGAACCAGTGGTTCGACAGCGAGCGACTGAAGGCGGCTCTCGCGTGGTTCGGCGCCCAGTCCGGTCCGCCGATGTCCGAGCCCGGCACGGCACCGATGGTGGCCTTCAACGCCTTGATGCACACGACCCCGCCCGGCCGCGCCGTCGGTGGCAGCGGCGCGCTCAGCGTCGCGCTGCGGACGAAGATCGAGGCCGACGGAGGCACCGTCTCCCTCGGCGACGCCGTCGTGTCGGTCACGCGCGTCGGAGACGGATGGTCGGTACGCACCGCGAGTGGCGAGGAGGTGCGCGCACGCACGGTCATCGCCGGATGCCACATCCTGACCACGCTCGACCTCCTCGACGCCGGCGGTTTCGACACGGCGACGACGGAGTCCTGGCGGCGGCAGATCGACGTGGGTCCGGGCATCGGCATGGTGGTCCGCGCCTCGACGTCGTCGCTGCCGCAGTACCCCGGCGCTCCCAGCGTCGAGGCGTCCACCCGAGGACTGCAACTGCTGGTACACGACCGGGCCCAGCTCCGTCGAGCGCACGGAGCGGCATCGGCAGGCGATCTCCCGCCGGCGCCGGTGGTGCTGGCCATGAGCTTCAGCGCGGTCGACCCGTCGATCGCGAAGCCCGGCGAACACCAGGTCTCGCTGTGGTCGCAGTGGCACCCGTACCGACTGGCCGACGGCCGGAGCTGGCGCGGCGGCAGCCCCGAGGTGGCGGAACTCGAGGGAGATCGGATCATCGCCGAGGTGGACAAGTACGCCCCCGGCTTCGCCGACAGCATCCTGCAGCGACACACCCAGTCCCCGTGGGACCTCGAACAGGAACTCGGGCTCATCGGCGGCAATGTGATGCACGTCGAGATGTCACTGCACCAGATGATGATGTGGCGCCCCATGCCCGCGCTCGCGGACATGACCGTGCCCGGAGCCCCGTCGTTCTTCCTGACCGGTGCCTCGATGCACCCCGGCGGCGGCGTCTCCGGATCCAGCGGTCGCAGTGCCGCCCGGCTCGCGATCGCCGAACGCGCGGGCAGTCCTCTGAAGCGCGTGGCGTCGCGTCTGAGCGCCGCTCTCCCGGGCCGCCGATGAGGTCCGGAGACACTCTCCGGGCGTCGGGGCGAGCCACGCCCGTCGCGGTGGGCTTCGCCGCCGCGGCCGTCCTCGCGCAGATCAGCTACCCGCTCGTCTCGGGCGGCGTCAAGGACGCCGTGACGTTCTGTGTCGTCGCTCTGCTCGCGGCCGCCTGTGTCACGCACGCGGCCAGCGCCCGCGGGGCCGGGTGGGCCACGCTCATGGTGGTGCTCACCGCCGGGATCGGTCTGACGGCCGAGGTCATCGGCACGCGAACCGGCATGCCCTTCGGGTGCTACGAGTACGCGCAGGACCGCATCGGCCCCTCCCTGGCCCACGTACCGGTGGTCGTTCCGTTCGCCTGGACGGCCGGCCTCTACCCGGTGTGGTGCGCCGCGACCGTCGTCGCGCAGCGGATGCGCCGACCGGTGCTCACCCGCGTGGGACTCACCACCGTCGGCGTCGTGGGATGGGATCTGTATCTCGACCCGCAGATGGTGGCCGACGGTCAGTGGACCTGGTGCAGTTCCTTCGCTCCCCTGCCCGGGCTCGACGGCATCCCGTGGACCAACTACGTGGGATGGCTGCTCGTCGCGGCGCTCATGGCCGTCGCCATGGAGGTCCTGGGGCGGGCACCGATGCGGACGCCCACGGTGAGCCCGCTGGTGCCGTGGGGGCTGTTCGTGTGGACGTGGCTCGGCTCCGCTCTCGCCCACGCAGTCTTCCTGCCGGACCTCGGCTGGTCCGCTCTGTACGGCCTCGTCGCCATGGGCGTCGTCGGTGTCCCCTTCCTCGTCGCCCTGTCCCGACCCCGGTCGGACATCGCTCGCGACGCGCCACGCCGCGCCGACCGACCCGTTCACTGACGGTGTCGCGGCGGCCTGGCACGATGACCGCTGTGCCCCACCCCGCTGCTCCTCGCACGTCGCCGCGCACCTCCGTGCCGCGCCGCGTGGTCTCCGTCCTCGTGCTCGCCCTGCTGACGGTTCCGCTGCTGGCCGGGTGCCTCCGGGCACAGGTGTCCATGGGCGTGTCCTCGAACGACCGGGTGTCCGGCCGCATCGTCGCCGCGACGGTGCCGACGGCCGAGGGTGACACCGGACCGGGCATGGAGGTCCCCGACAGCCTGGGCAGCAAGATCCGGGTGCAGCCGTACGACTCGGACGGGTACGTCGGCAGCGAGGCGCTCTTCAGCGACCTCACGTTCGGTGACGTGCAGCAGCTCGCGGCACTGTCCGACCAGTCGGTCGGCCTCTACCAACTGTCCCTGGTCCGCGCGGGTGACCTCGTCACTCTCGCCGGCCAGGTCGATCTGAGCTCCGTGCCCGCCGAGGGCAGCGACGTGCAGTTCACCATCGCCTTCCCCGCCCGTGTCACCACCACCAACGGCGCCCGCGAGGGCGACAACGTGGTGTCCTGGAAGCTCCCCGCCGGCGAGCGCAGCACCCTGCGCGCCGAGGTTCGCTACTCGGATCCGAACACGCGCAGCTTCGCCGGGTGGGCCGGCATCGTCTTCGGTGTCACCGTGGGTATCGCGGCCATCGTCGGCGGCATGGCCTACGTCGCTCGCGACGCTTCCCGCGGACGCCGACGCGATGCGGAGTCGGCCGGCCGCCGGTGACCGCCCGGCGCCGAGCCCGGAACGCGGTCCGGGCCGGCTCGCTCGCCTCGATCGCCACCGCGGGCATCGCCCTGATCAATGCCGCGACCGCACCCCGCGTGCTGCCCTCGTCCGCGGCGACGGTGCGGGCCGGTGAGCGCATCACGGTCTGCATTCCTGCCCGCGACGAGGCCGAGCGTCTCCCCGACCTGCTGCGGGATCTGCTGGCTCAGCGCTCCCGGTCCGCGATGACCGTGCTCGTGCTGGACGACGACTCGTCCGACGGGACCGCGGACGTCGCCCGGGCCGTCGTGGGTGACGATCCGCGTTTCCGGATCCTGGCGGGCCGCACGACCGAACCGCCCGACGCGCCGGGAATGGGCAAGTCCCTCGCCTGCCTCGACCTCGGCCGCCGCGCGCTCGCGACCACCGATCCGACCGTCGTCGTCTTCCTCGACGCGGACGTGCGGCTGCATCCCGATGCGCTGGACGCCGCCACGTCCGTTCTCCGCGAGCACGACGTGGCCATGCTCTGCCCGTGGCCCGCGGAGACGGCCGTGACGACGATCGAGCGGGTCGTCCAGCCCCTGTTGTCCTGGTCGTGGTCGGTGACCCTCATCGTCCGCGCCGCCAATCGAGGCCGTCGGCCGTCGATGGGCGTGGCCAACGGACAGTTCCTCGTGCTCGACGCCGAGTCCTACCGCGTGGTCGGCGGACACGAGTGCACACGCTTCGCGGTGGCCGACGATCTGACGCTGGTGCGGCACGTCCGCTCCCGCGGTCTCCCGACGGCAGTGGCGTACGGCGGGCGCGTCGCGACGTGCCGCATGTACACCGACGCCGCGCAGGTGCGTGCCGGCCACGCGAAGTGGCTCTGGTCCCAATTCGGTGGCGCTGCAGGAACTCTCGCCGTCTCGGCGATCGCCACGGCCGTCTGGGTCCTGCCACCGATCGCGATGGCGGCGCGCGGATCGACCCGCCGGTGGGGAGTCGCCGGGTACCTGGCCGGGTGGGTCTCGCGCATCGCCGCGCGCCGCGCGGAGGGCAGCGACGACTCGCTGGCACGCGACGTCGTCACGTCGGCGCTGCACCCACTGTCCATCGCAGCGGGCTCGGCGCTGCTGGCCTCATCGGACCGGGGACGCCGCCAGGGCACTCTCGTGTGGAAGTCGCGTGTTCTGGCCACCCGGCGCTGATCCGGTACCGATACCGCCAGTGCCCTCCGGAACCGGGCGGGCGAGCCCGAGATTGTCGACGACCTCACTGGTGGCCTTCGCGAAGTTCAGCGTGATGAAGTGCAGACCGGGAGCGCCCTCGGCGATCAACCGCTCCCCCATCTCGGTGGCGATCTCGATGCCCACCGCGCGCACAGCGGCCCGGTTCTCGTCCGGGTCGGACCCGGCCGCGGCGGACAGGCGCTTCTCGACCGATGCGGGCAGCGCAGACCCCGACAGCTCCATCGCACGCTTGACGCTGCGCAGCGACGTGATGGGCATTATCTCGGGGATGATCGGCTTGGCGCCCTGCTCCGGATCGAACGCGGCGACACGGTCACGCAGGCGGAGATAGTCCTCGACGTCGAAGAACATCTGGGTGATCGAGTACTCGGCGCCCGCACGGAGCTTCGCGACGAGATGGCGGGTGTCGTGGTCGAGATCGGGCGCGCGGTGATGCCCCTCGGGGAACGACGCGACACCGACGTGGAAGTCGCCCAGCTCGCACACCAACCGCACCAGTTCCTCCGCGTACTCGACGCCGTCCGGATGCTTCTCCCACGGACCCAGCGGATCGCCGGGAGGGTCGCCGCGCAACACGAGGATGTTGGAGATGCCGCGGTCCGCGTAGGCCCCGACCATCGCGCGCAGCTCGGTGCGGCTGTGCCCCACGGCAGTGAGGTGGGCCACGGGCAGCAGGTTGGTCACCTCGGCCAGCTCGCCGGTGACCCGCACCGTGCGATCACGCGTGGATCCGCCCGCCCCGTACGTCATGGACACGAAGGCGGGATGCATCTGCTCGAAGGTGCGCACGGCGCGCCACAGGCGGTCCTCGGCGGCCTCGTCGCGAGGGGGCGAGAACTCGACGGAGAACGGAACACTCCCGTGCGCCGCGGAATTCAACCGGTCGATCACCGACGGAGTGCGGCTGACCCGCGCGCGGGAGGATTCGTCTGTCACGCCTCACAGCATAGATTCCCGCGTCGACCTGCTCGGGCCCCCAGGTCGTCCGCACCGGCGCCGTGTCCGAATACCCGGATAGAGTCGGGGGTGCCAGGACGCTGCGCCCGAGGCCCGACCGCATCCAAACCGACTGCCCGCGGACACCGTCCGCCGCACCGAACACCGGAGGAAACTCTGTCCGCCGCACCGCACAGCCCCGCTGCCCACCGACCGCTCGACGTGCAGTCCGCCGTGGACGACCGTGATCAGTGGCCCCTGGGGACGTTCGTCGATGCGGTCGAGACGTCCCTGCGCGACTTCGTCGCGACGCAGCAGGCCACGGTCGACTCGGTCGGTCCCGTCTACACCGACGCCGTGGCCGAGCTCACCTCCTTCGTCTTCCGCGGCGGCAAGCGGATCCGCCCCGCCTTCGCGTGGACGGGCTTCCTGGGTGCGGGCGGCGATCCGCACGCCGCCGGGGCCGACGCCGTCCTCGACGTGTGCTCCGCCCTCGAATTCGTCCAGGCGTGCGCGCTCGTGCACGACGACATCATCGACGCGTCCTCGACCCGTCGCGGATTCCCCACCGTCCACGTCACCTTCGCCGAGCGGCACCGCACTGCCGGGTGGCGCGGGAACTCGGACAAGTTCGGCGAGTCGGTGGCGATCCTGCTGGGCGACATCGCGCTCTGCTGGGCCGACGATCTCGTCCGCGCGGCGGCACTGGACTCCGCCACGTCGGCTCGCCTCGCTCCGGTGTGGTCCGCGATGCGCACCGAGGTGCTCGGCGGGCAGTTGCTCGACATCGCCGTGGAGGCCAGCGGCGACGACTCCGTCGAAGCCGCGCTCCAGATCGACCGCTACAAGACGGCGGCCTACACGGTGGAACGCCCTCTCCTCATCGGCGGCACGCTCGCCGGCGCCGGCCCCGAGCTACTGGAGGTCTACAGCACCTTCGGTGCGGACATCGGCATCGCCTTCCAGCTGCGGGACGACCTGCTGGGAGTGTTCGGGGACCCGTCCGTGACCGGCAAGCCGTCCGGCGACGATCTGCGTGAGGGCAAGCGGACGGTGCTCCTCGCCGCCGCCCTGGACGCGGCGGACGAACGCGATCCCGCCACCGCGGCAGCTCTGCGCGCGGGAATCGGCACCGACCTCTCCGAGGCGGCCGTCGACGACCTGCGTGCGCAGATGATCGATCTCGGTGCCGTCGACGACGTCGAGCGCCGCATCACCACACTGACCGACAGCGCCCTGGCGGCGCTGAACGCGTCCGATGTCACCGAGGACGCCAAGAGGCGGCTCACGGCCATGGCCTACACCGCCACCAGGAGAACCTCATGACGCATGCCACCGTGTCCGGACCCACCGATCACGTGATCGTCGTGGGCGCCGGTCTGTCCGGCCTCGCCGCGGCGCTCCACCTCCGCGGCACCGGTCGCGAGGTCACCGTGATCGAGCGGTCCGACACCGTCGGCGGCCGGGTGGGGTCCGTGCCAGCACCGGGCTACCGCATCGACACGGGCGCAAGCGTTCTCACGATGCCCGATCTGATCGATCAGGCACTCGCCGCGGTGGGCGCGACCCGCGAGTCCACCACGCCTCCCCTACGTCTCACTCCGCTGCACCCGGCCTACCACACCCGTTTCGCCGACGGCACCACCATCGACGTCCACTCCGATCCCGAGCGGATGATCGCGGAGGTCGGCGAGAAGTGCGGGCCGGACGAGGCTCGGCGCTACCGCACGCTGCGCGCGTGGATCGGATCGATGTTCGACGCGGAGTTCGACCGCTACATCGACGACAACTTCGATTCACCGCTCGACCTCGTCGGTGAGCGGACGGCGCGAGCGAACACGCTGACCCTCCTGCGTCTCGGCGGATTCGGAAAACTCGGCAAGCGCATCGACAAGCTCATCGACGACCCCCGACTGCGCCGCATCTTCACCTTCCAGGCTCTCTACGCCGGGGTCGCACCCGCCAAGGCTCTCGGTGTCTACTCCGCGATCTCGCACATGGACACCTCGTTGGGGGTGTCGTTCCCGGACGGCGGAATGCAGTCGATCGCGAACGCGATGGCCGACGCGTTCGTGAGTGCGGGCGGCACGCTGCTGCTCTCCACCGGCGTGTCCGCCATCGAGAAGGGCGGATCGCGCGCTCGCGCGGTGGTGACCGAGAACGGCGAGCGGCACACATGCGACTCCCTGATCCTGACGCCGGATCTCTTGGTGACGGATCGCCTTCTCGCCACCGCCGGCATCACCGTGCGCCGCACGATCCGGGCGTCACCGTCCTGTGTCGTCGTGCACGGCCGTGTCCCGGTGGACGTCACCGCACAGTGGTCGTCCCGCTCGCACCACGTCATCGACTTCGGGCACAACTGGAACGAGACGTTCGAGGAGCTCACTGCCTCACGCGGGCGCGGCACACTCATGTCGGACCCGTCGTTGCTCATCACCCGGACCTCGCTGACCGATCCGGCCCTGCGCGTCACGCACGACGGCACCGAGCAGGAGCCCATCTCCATCCTCGCGCCCTGCCCCAACCTCGACAGCGCTCCGTTGGACTGGTCGGCCATCACCGGCCCCTACGTTCGGGAGATTCTGCTCGAGATGGATCGCCGCGGCTACACGGGCGTGTCCGAGCACCTCGAGATCGACCACATCGACACGCCGGCGACCTGGCTCGCGCAGGGGATGGTCGCGGGAACCCCGTTCTCGGCGTCGCACATCTTCCGCCAGACCGGCCCGTTCCGGCGCCGCAACCTGGTCAAGGGCATCGACAACGTCGTCCTCGCCGGGTGTGGGACCACCCCCGGAGTGGGTGTGCCGACGGTGTTGATCTCGGGTCGACTGGCCGCCGAACGCATCGATCCGTCCGTGCGTCGCTCGGCCCGTGTGGCCGTCTGACGGCGGGCCGGTTCGTCTTCCGGTCCGGAGCCTCTAAACTCACGTGAGTTCAGCCCGGCTTCCGCACGGTCGCCGGCATGTCGCGTCTTCCGGGGAGGAACATGACGACGTCCTCCCCACTCCGGGCCGCGGACGGCACCGACGAGTCGGCGTGGCGATCGACACGACGGTTCTTCGGGGGACGCGCCGGCCGCGCCACACTGGTGGGTCTGGCCGGGTCCGCGCTCATCACCTTCGGCGGCTTCGGCTCGGGTGCCGTACGCCGTCGTGACCCGCTGCTCGAGGCGATGCACCTGTCCTGGCTCCGCTTCGGGCACGGACTCGTGCTGTCCACCGTCATGGTCTGGATCGGCGTGCTGCTCATGATCGCCGCGTGGGTTCGACTCGGACGCGCCACTCTCGGTCACCGGACCACGGTGCGGCAGCTGCGCTGGGTGGTGCCGCTCTGGATCGCGCCACTCCTGCTCGCGGTCCCGATGTTCAGCCGGGACGCATACTCCTATCTCGCGCAGGGCGCCCTCCTCCGAGACGGGTTCGACCCGTACGCCGTCGGTCCCGTCGCCAATCCCGGTGTGCTGCTGGACAACGTGAGCAACGTCTGGACCACCACCACCGCGCCCTACGGCCCGCTGTTCCTCCTGCTGGGCGAAGGCATCACCTCGCTCACGGGCGACAACGTGATCGCCGGGACGATGCTGCTGCGCCTGACCATGCTGCCGGGGCTCGCGCTCACCATGTGGGCGGTCCCCCGCATCGCCCGACACTTCGGCGCGGATCCGGCCGTGGCTCTGTGGCTCGCCGTGCTCAATCCCCTGGTCCTGATCCACCTGATCGGCGGCGTCCACAACGAGATGCTCATGGTCGGTCTCATGACGGCCGGTATCGCTGCCGTCCTCGACCGGCACCACGTCGCCGGGATGGGGCTCGTCGCTGTCGCCGTGGCGATCAAGGCCACCGCAGGCATCGCGCTGCCCTTCCTGGTGTGGATCTGGATGCTCCACGAGCGCGACCGTCTCCGCACCGAGAACGAGGCGCGGGCCGAGCGTGGGGACCCGCCGCGACGTCAGCACGTCCTGCTGGTGTTCGCGAAGACCGCAGGTATCGGTTTCGCCGTGTTCGTCGCGGTGTTCGTCGTCTCGTCCCTGGTTGCCGGCGTCGGCATCGGTTGGCTGACGGCGTTGTCCGGCTCGGCGAAGATCATCAACTGGCTCTCGCTGCCGACCATCCTCGCTCACCTGGTCACGGTCTTCACCGGGTGGTTCACCGGCGCTCGGCTCGGCCCCGTGCTCGAGGTGACCAGGATGCTGTGCGCGGTGGCTCTGGCCGCGATCCTGGCCACGGCGTGGTGGCGATCGCGCCACTCGGAGCGCGGCGCCTTGCTGGGCATCCTCGTGTCGCTGGTGGCCATCGTGATCCTGTCCCCGGCCGCTCTCCCCTGGTACTACTCGTGGCCTCTCGCCGTCGCCGCGGGCCTCACCATGTCGGCGACCACTCTGACCGTGCTGGTGGGTCTCTCCGCCTGGCTGATGCTGGTGTTCCAGCCGGACGGGTCCATCGGCCTCTACACGTTCCCGCACGTCGTGCTGGCGACGTTCGCCGCAGTGGTCGCCGCACTGTCGCTCCGGACGGTCGATCCCCTCCGTCTGCGGGCCGTCACACACCCGGAGCACGAGAACACATTCGTCCCGGCGCCGCGCGCCCGCACCGAGACCACCCGCCCCGACCAGGCCGGCCAGGAGTTGACCGAGTGACCGATCTTCCCGAGGCCTACGCGCTGTGCCGGGACGTGGCGGCCGAACACGGCAAGACGTACTTCCTCGCCACCCGCCTGCTGCCGACCGACCGTCGGCCCGCGGTGCACGCGCTGTACGCGTTCGCGCGCATGGTCGACGACATCATCGACGTCGACATGATCGCCGAGCGCGGCGACGACACGGCGGTCGCACTCGACCTGGCGCTGCTCACCCGCATCGAGGAGCGACTGAACGAGGGTCTCGCCTCGACCACCGCCCCGCCGACGTCGGTTCCGCCCGGGTCCGACCGGCGCAACGAGCTGATCCTGGCGGCCCTGTTCGACACCGCACGTCGCTACGACATCCCGTCCGAGTACTTCACGGCCTTCATGACGTCGATGCTCATGGACGTGCCGCACTCGGCGATCTACAAGGATCGCTACGCCACCATGGACGAGTTGTCGACGTACATGTACGGCTCCGCCGCCGTGATCGGTCTGCAGATGCTCCCCATTCTTGGGACCGTGTGTCCGGTCGAGGAGGCCCGCCCGACGGCATCCGCTCTCGGCGAGGCCTTCCAGGTCACGAACTTCGTTCGCGACGCGGGCGAGGATCTCGCGCGCGACCGCATCTATCTGCCCGGCGACGTGCTCAGCGCCTACGGTGTCGACGAGGACCTGCTGTGGTGGTGCCGCCGTACGGACTCCGTCGATCCGCGGGTCCGCCGCGCTCTGGCCGACATCATCGCCACCACCCGCGCGCTCTACCGCACCGCCGAGCCCGGCATCGCTCTGCTGGAACCGCGGGCACGCGAGGGTATCCGGGTAGCGTTCGCGCTGTACCAGGACATCCTCGAGGCCGTGGAGAACGACGGGTACCGGTCGTTGTCCGTGCGCTCTCGCGTCGGCACTCCTCGGCGCGCTCGCGTCGCCGCGACGGCAGCCGGTCGAGGTCTTCTCGTCCGAGCAGGGGAACGGCTCCCGCGGCCAGGGTCACGCGCCGCCTGATCCGATCGAGCGCTAGAAGGCCATGGCCTGGGCGCGGCGGATGATCTCGCGGGCGTGGTCGCCGCGCAGCACGTCGGCCGGCATGCCCGGCAGACTGTCGTCCGGGGTGAAGAGCCACCGCAGAATGGACGGGTGGTTGTAACCGCCGTCGAGCAGAACCGCGATCGCACCGGCGAGGTACTTGATCGGCTCGCCGTCCTCGCCGACGAACTTCGCGGGGATCGAGACCACTCGATCGCGGCGCACCGCGATCAGCTTGTGCTCACGCACCATCTGGTAGAGCTTGGTCACGGGGACGCCCATGATCTCGGCGGCGTCGGGAATCGCGATCACGGCCTCGTCGGCAGGCAGGACGTCGTCGCAGTAGGGAATGGCACTCACGCGGTCAAAGGTAGTCACGGCCCGCCGCCAGGACAATTCGCCGGCGCACACCTCCCGCGCCGTGTTCCCGCACACGTGACTGCTACCTCATCCGTCACACTGGCTACCATCGGATGATCGGCATCGTTCGATGCGAGAACACGACAGGAGAGTGGACGCAGGTGACAACGTCAGGTCCGTCGCTGCTCGGCGCGCTGCTGGACCGTCGTTACCGCGTCGACGCGCCGATCGCCCGCGGCGGTATGTCCACGGTCTACCGGGGTCTGGACCTGCGCCTGGACCGGCCCGTGGCCATCAAGATCATGGATCCCCAGTTCGCCGCCGACCCCGAGTTCGTGCGGCGCTTCGAGTTCGAGGCGCGCGCGGTCGCCAGGCTCAGCCATCCGGGTCTGGTCGCCGTCCACGATCACGGTCGCGACGGTCAGCACGCCTTCCTGGTCATGGAACTGGTCGAGGGCGGCACGCTGCGCGAGCTGCTCCGCGAACGTGGCCCCATGCCCCCGCACGCCGTCGCCGCCGTTCTCCAACCCGTGCTCGACGGACTCGCGGTCGCGCACCGCGGTGGCCTCGTGCACCGCGACGTCAAACCGGAGAACGTGCTGATCTCCGACGCGGGCGAGGTCAAGATCGCCGACTTCGGTCTGGTGCGCGCCGTGGCCGCGTCGACGACGACGTCCAACAGCGTCATCCTCGGCACTGCCGCCTACCTCTCCCCCGAGCAGGTGACCACCGGATCGGCCGACGCGCGCAGCGACGTGTACTCGGCGGGCATCCTGCTCTTCGAACTGCTGACCGGACGCACGCCGTTCCAGGGAGACACCTCCCTCTCGATCGCCTACCAGCGCATCGAGAACGACGTTCCGCCGCCGAGCTCGGTGATCGCAGGGGTGCCGCCCCACTTCGACGCACTGGTGCGCGACGCGACGGCGCGGCGTCCCGAGGAGCGGTTCCGCGACGCCGGCACCATGGGTGACGCGGTGCGCTCGGTCACCAGGACCCTCGCTCTGCCCCACTACCGGGTGCCGTCCCCGTCACGGTCGGCCGAGCATCTGAGTGCCGAGACGCTGAACGCTCCGCGCCCTTACGCTCCGCAGGCTCCGCGTACTCCGGAGACGGAGATCGTGTCGGTCCCCGCGGACGACTTCTCCGCCGCGGCCGACCGCGGGCAGCCGTCCACCGGCGGTGTCCAGCACACGCGAATGGTGACCACCGCGACCCCCCGCGGCGCCGACGAACCGCGGTCCACCGCCGCCGAGCCGGTGGACCGGAAAGCCTTCGCGTTCCCGGACTTCGACGCGGACAAGCGCAGGTCGCGTCGGGTCGCCCTCACGTGGCTCGCGATCGTCGTGATCGTGGCGGTCCTGCTCGGCACCGTCGGCTGGTGGGCCGGGTCCGGCCGCTTCACCGCGGTGCCGGCCATCGACGGGCTCGACCGATCCACCGCCGTCTCCGCCATCGAGGCGGCCGATCTCTCGGCGACCGTCGAAGGCCGCTACACCGACAGCGATCCTGTGGACCGATTACTCGGAACCGATCCTCCCGCGGGGTCACGGATCGCCCGAGGCGAGACCGTGACCCTTCTCGTTTCTCAGGGCAGGCCCACCGTTCCGGCTCTCGGGAACGCCGACTCGACCACGGTGGAGGCGGCACTGCGGGAGCGCACGTTCGTCCCCGTGGACGGCGGTGACGCCTTCAGCAGCGCCGCGCCCATCGGTGCGGTCGCCGCACTCGACCCCGCGCCCGGGACCGTTCTGCCGGTGGGCAGCGAGGTCCGGGTGGTGACCAGCAAGGGCGCTCCCCCCGTCGACGTTCCCGACGTCCGGGGCGAGACCGAGCAGCAGGCGCGCGCAGAACTCGATCGGGTCGGCATCACCGTGGCGACGGTGGACTCCGTCTTCGACGAGGACGTCGACGGTGGCCGCGTCATCGGGACCGACCCGGCGAGCGGCACGTCCGTGACCGCGGGATCGACCGTCACGCTGCGGGTGTCGACGGCCGTGGAGGTGCCCTCGATGCTCGGACGCACCGTCGGCTCGGCACGGTCGGAACTCGAACGGCTGGGGCTCACCGTGGTGGTGCGCCAGGTCGCGCAGACGGATCGCTCGCTCGTCATAGCCCAGTCGCCCGGTCAGGGCGACCGAGTGCAGAAGGGCAGCACGGTCACTCTGACCGCGCTGCCCTGAGTTCCAATCCCCGCGAGTACGTCCATATCGTCGTGCCGTTGGCGTGTCGCACGACGATACGGACGTACTCGCCCACTGTGGCGGTTGTCAGCCGCGCAACATCTCTGCGACGAGGAAGGCCAGCTCGAGGGACTGCTGCGTGTTCAGTCGCGGGTCGCAGGCCGTCTCGTACCGTCCGGACAGATCGAGATCCGAGATGTCCTGGGCGCCGCCGAGGCACTCGGTGACGTTCTCACCGGTGAGCTCGACATGGATGCCACCCGGATGGGTCCCGAGCTCGTTGTGCACCTCGAAGAAGCCCTGGACCTCGTCGACGATGCGGTCGAAGTGGCGCGTCTTGTAGCCGGTGGACGCCTCGTGCGTGTTGCCGTGCATGGGGTCGCACTGCCAGATGACCTGGTGACCCGTGGCCTGGACCTTCTCGATGATGGGCGGCAGCAGGTCCCGGACCTTGCCGTTGCCCATGCGCGAGATCAGCGTCAGCCGGCCGGGCTTGTTGGTCGGGTCGAGCCGCTCGACGTACTCGACGGCCATCTCGGGCGTCGTGCTGGGACCGATCTTCAGTCCGATGGGGTTGGAGACCAGCTCGGCGAACGCGATGTGCGCGCCGTCCAGCTGCCGCGTGCGGTCACCGATCCACAGGAAGTGTGCCGACAGGTCGTAGAGCTTGGCGTGCTCGTCGTCGTTGTCCAGACGCAGCATCGCGCGCTCGTAATCGAGCACGAGCGCCTCGTGAGAGGCGTAGATGGTGGCCTGGTGCAGGTTCGGATCCGTGACGCCGCACGCGTCCATGAACTTGAGACCGTTGTCGATCTCGGAGGCGAGCTGCTCGTACCGGGCACCGGCCGGCGAGTTCTGCACGAACTCGCGGTTCCAGTCGTGCACCTTGTGCAGGTCGGCCATGCCGGCGCCGGTGAGTGCGCGCACCAGGTTCATCGCGGCGCTGGCGTTGGCGTAGGCGCGGACCAGGCGCGACGGGTCGTGCTGGCGGACGGCGTCGTCGGCCACGAGGGAGTTGACCATGTCGCCGCGGTAGGACTTGAGGCCAAGGGCGTCCACGTCGGCGGAGCGCGGCTTGGCGTACTGGCCGGCGATGCGCGCGACCTTCACCACGGGCATCGACGCGCCGTAGGTGAGCACGACAGCCATCTGCAGCAGCGTGCGGATGTTGCCCTTGATGTGAGGCTCGGTGTTGTCGACGAAGGTCTCGGCGCAGTCGCCGCCCTGCAGCAGGAACGCCTCGCCGCGGGCGACGGAGGCGAGCTTCTCCGACAGCGCCTCGACCTCGCTGGCGACCGTGATGGGCGGCACGCTCTCGAGGACCTTGCGCATGGCCTCCGCCTGATCGGCGGGCCAGCTGGGCTGCTGCGCCGCCGGCTTGGCCAGCGCCACGTCGAGTTGCTCGCGCATCGACTCGGGCAGCGGGGGAAGCTCGGGCAAGCGTTCGATCGGAACGTCGACAGTCCAGTTCACGCGTACAGAGTAGTCGCCCGCTCCGACGGCCGGGACCAGCGGTGTGTCACTCCCGACCGGACCACGCTCTCGCGGCCTCGACGGCCCGGAACTTCGCCAGGTTGTGCCGGGCGTCGGCGAGCGCGTCGTGCGAGTCGTCCGGCACCGGCGGCAGCGCGGGCGACCCGTGCTCCTCCCAGTACTGCTTCAACTCCCGCGTGTACCGCGGCATGATCCGCGGAAGCGCCGTCATCGAGCCCCACAGCTGGCACAGCGCGACGTGGTCGTACGCCGCCACCCAGGCCCACATCTCGACGGTCGGTCCGACGGTGCCGTGCGGCGTCGACACGAACTCGAGGATGTCGTCGCGGATGCGGCTGCGTGAGCGCCACAGCGGCGACGAGAACGGCGGGAGCTTCGGCAGGACGTTGCGGCGAACCCAGGTGCCCGCGCGCTCGGGATCGAACTCCGTGGACACGGCGTAATATTCACGCCCGTCCTCCGCCACGATCCCGATGGACACCAGATCGATCGTGCGGCCGTCCTCGATGAACTCGCAGTCGTAGAAGTAACGCACGCCTGCGAGCCTAGGTCACCGAAAGGATCCACCCCGACCATGACGTGGACTCTGCCGTCCGCCCACCCCTACACCGGGCCGGGGGCGTCGCTGCCCCGACCGGTCGCCGTGATCGCGAAGGTCGCGGTGTGCGTCGGGCTCGTGGCGGGCATCGCGTTCAACGTGGTCGGTCTGCCCCCGCTGCGGGAGTGGGGCGCGATCTACCGGCTCGACCTCGACGTGTACCGCATCGGTGGCCGGGCTCTGCTCGACGGCGTGAACCTCTACGGAGTCCTGCCGCGCACCTCGGTGAACATCCCACTGCCGTTCACCTATCCGCCGATGGCCGCGGTGTCCTTCGCGCCGATGGCGGTCCTCCCGCTGCCGGCGGCCTCGCTGATCATGACGGCGATGACGATGATCCTGCTCGCCGTCACGGTGGCGGTGTGCCTGCGCTCTCTGGTGCACCTGTCGGCCCGGACGACGGCGTGGGTCACGGGCGGCATCACCGCGATCGCGTTCGCCCTCGAACCGGTGTGGTCCACGCTCGACTACGGGCAGATCAACGTCGTGTTGATGTGCCTCGTCGTCCTCGACGTCCTGCTGAAGCGCACCCCGTGGCCGCGCGGTCTGCTGATCGGCTTCGTCACCGCCATCAAGCTCACGCCGGCGGTGTTCGTCCTCTACTTCCTGCTGCGCAAGCAGTACCGCGCGGCAGTGGTCACCGGACTGTCGTTCCTCGGGTTCACGGCACTCGGATTCGTCGCGACGTTCCGCGACTCGGTGCAGTACTGGACCGAGGTGCTGCTCGACTCCGACCGCATCGGCGGGCCGGGGTACATCTCGAACCAGTCCCTCACCGGGATGCTCGCACGGTTGGGTCTCGCGGACGGCCCGCGGACCATCGTCTGGATCCTGTGCAGCGCCGTCGTGGGCCTGGTGGCCCTCGTCGCGATGCGGCGCGCTCTGGCGGTACACGAGTACCTGCTGGCACTGTGCGTCAACGCCGCTCTGGGGCTGCTGGTCTCGCCGGTGTCGTGGTCGCATCACTGGGTGTGGACGGTGCCGATGCTGATGGTCCTGGTGCACGTCGGCGTGACGCGGCGCGCCCCCGCACTGGTGGCCCTCGCCGTGGTCGGCGCGGTGCTGCTGCACTATCCGTCGCACTGGCGGCTCGCGCCCGGACGCTGGAACGGGCTGGGCTGGCCCCTGTGGGACCAGATCCAGGCCTCGTCCTACGTGTGGTGGGGACTGGTGTTCGTGATCGCGGTGGCGGCGGTGCCGCTCCGCGATCGACGCAGTCCTGGAATCACCGCCGAGGCGGTCTGACTCAGCCCGCGCGGGTGTCGGGGATGCGCGCGGCCTCGGTGGACGGAGCCGGATCCACCACGGGGGTGGGCGTCTTCTTCATACTCGCCGCGTACACGTCGACGTACTGCTGACCACTGAGCTTCATCAGCTCGTACATCACCTCGTCGGTGACGGCGCGCTCGACGAACCGGTTTCCGGCCATGCCCTCGTACCGCGAGAAGTCCAGTGGCTTACCGAATTTCACGCCGAGCTTGGTGGGGCGCGGAATCCGTGAGCCGATGGGGTTCATCTTCGCGGTGCCGATCATCGCGACCGGAATCACCGGTACGCCGCTCTCGAGAGCCAGACGCGCCATGCCCGTCTTGCCCTTGTAGAGCCGATCGTCCGGCGAGCGCGTGCCCTCCGGGTAGATACCCAGCACCTTGTTCTTCGCCAGCACGCGCAGGCCCGCGTCGAGCGCGTCCTGCGCGGCGGAAGCACCGGTGCGATCGATCGGGACCTGTCCCGCCGACGAGAAGAACCACTTCTGGAAGCGGCCCTTGAGGCCCTTGCCGGTGAAGTACTCACTCTTCGCGAGGAACGTGATGCGACGCGGTACGACCAGGCACGCGTAGAACGAGTCGAACACCGCCTGGTGGTTGCTCGCGAGAATCACCGGCCCGTCGTCGGGGATGTTCTCCAGACCCTCCACGCGAGGACGGCCCATCACCTGCAACACCGGCCCGAGAAGGACGTACTTGAATATCCAGTACCACATGCCCGACATGCCTTTCTCGAAGTACCCGCGACCCGCACCGCGATGCCCGCGGCCCGCTCGGACATCTCGTGGGCGTAACTGTACCGGGGCTTTATGACACCAGCCACAGTTCGAGCATCAGCTCGGACACATCTCACACCGCCGTCATCACCCGGCCATCATCCGGACACGAACCCGTCCGCCGAGCCGGTCAGGCGCGTGCCGCGCCCACCTCGACGCGCGCGAGTTCGGCCGCGCCGATCATGCCCGCGGCCTCCCCCAACTGGGTTCCGCGTATCCGGGCGAGGGGCCGGTGGCCGGCGCCCGTGATCTGCGCGGCGTAGTGCTCGCGGGCGGTGTCGAGGAACAGCGCGGACGACGTGGCGACGCCGCCGGCGATGACCATGCGGTCGGGGTCGTAGACGTCGGACACCAGCGCCAGTCCGATGCCGAGCCACCGTGCGAACTCGGACATCGTCTCGATGGCCACCAGGTCACCGTCCTGCGCGGCGTTGGCGATGCGTCGACCGGTGAGGGATCCGGGGTCGAGGAAGGCCTCGCGCGCGAGCACCGTCGATCCCCGAGGGTTGGCGGCGAGGAGTTCGATCGCCGTGTCCACCAACGCGGTACCGCTGCAGTAGCGCTCCCAGCAGCCGCGCTTGCCGCACGCGCACTGACGTCCGTCCGGAACCACCTGGAGATGGCCGAGTTCCGGCGCGATGCCGTAGCTGCCGCGGTAGAGCTTGCCGTCGATGAGCAGCGCGGCGCCGATGCCGGTGCCGATCGCGATCATGACCACGTTCCCGCCGCCCGCGGCCGCACCGAAGCGGTGTTCCGCCCAGGCGGCGGCGTTGGCGTCGTGCTCGAGGATGACCGGGATGCCGAGGCGTTCCGTCATCTCTCGTGCGACCGGGCGGTTGACCCACGGCAGGTGCGGGGCGAAGCGCACGACGGTGCGGTCGGAGTTGATGAACCCGGCGACCGCGAGACCGACGGCCGCGATGTCGTGGCGGCTCGCGAGTTCGCGCACGGCCCGGTCGATGCCGTTCTCGAGTGCGCGGGAGGACTGCGGCGTGGGCGCCTGGGTGGAGTCGAGCACCTGTCCGTCGACGTCGACCACCGACGCGCGGATGCTGGTGCCGCCCACGTCGATGCCGATGGTCAGAGGCCGGCTGGACCGGGACTGGGCGCTCACGTCTGCGGCATCCTCACGTGGTGGCGGGCGACCGGTGTCACCGGTCGCGATCGGGTCTGCGTGCCGGGTCGGGTTCACGCGTCCTGGTCACCGTAATCGGCTGGTAGCTCGCGGGGCGAACGACGGGTGGCGCAGCGCCCTCCGGCGCGTCGGCTCGTTCCGCGGCGCCGGGCGTGTGTCGCCCCGAACCGTGGGTCTGCAGGAAGTCCCGGAGCACCTCGATCAGACCGTCCATCTCGCCGGTGACCAGCGTCAGCAGATCGTGACGTTCCCCGCGCAGGGCGGCGGCCAGAGCGCAGAACGGGCACCAGGAGCAGCCCTGCCACTCGGGCGCGTCCTCGGTGTCGAGACGGCGCAGCACCGGCTCGACCCGGTCGATGAGCAACTCGGCCAGCACCCGGAGCTCGGCCGCCAGGTCCCGCCGGCCCTCATCCATCGCCGGACTCCCCCGGTGCGTCCGCCTTCTGCAGGTTCTCCGGCCACAGCGCCGGGTCGGGGGCGAAAGTCACGGACAGCACGCCGTCGTCGACGCCGGCGCCGGTGACCACGCACCGACGCAGCACCGACGCCAACCGCAGTCGTCGCCGACTGCCCTGCGCACTCACGATCACGTCGTCCTCCACCCGACCCACCGCCACCGAGTCCGTGTCGACGAACGGCAGCGGGACGTCCATCACGTACACCGAGTCCAGGCCCTGCCCGGACTCGTGCCGCACCCGCGGCGACAGCGCGGGCAGCGCGCCGCCGTGTCCGGCCGCCACCTGCCCGTTCAGGTCGGCCGCGACGGCCCCCAGAGCAGTCGACCCTACCGGCTCGGTGGGCTGGGCCGACACGACGTCGATGCGGAGGTCGCCCACCGCGCCGCGGAACTCCTCCAGCGCCGCGCGGTGCTCCGCATGCGCCCGGTCCATCCAGAACACGCCGGGATGCGTGCCCAGCACGGACGACGGCGCTCCGGCCCCGAGGTCCGGGATCACCCCCGCGGCCACCACACGTTCGACGCGGACGCCGTGGAAACTGGTGACGGCCAACAGCTCTCGCGCCGTCGCGAAGGACCGCGCGGTCGGACGCGAGACGACGACGGCCGACGTCCTGCCCTCGTCCCCGAGCACGGCCGTGACCGACGTCGCCGCCGCCACGACACGATCGACGAGCTCCACCAGGACGGCGGCACGGACGTCCTGACCCGTCGAGGCCACGACGCGGGCATGACGTGGCCAGATGCGTTCGACGTATCCCGCGACAGCTCCGGGGGTCGCGACGATCTCCCGCCAGGACGTCGGTCCGGGGCAGTCGACGATCACGTCGTCCCACTCGCCGCTGTCGGCGCAGCGCACCACCTCGAGCAGCGCGGTGAGCGGCTCGGCGCCCGGCAGCGACGTCAGCTCCTCGGGGTCCGGCAGCGTCGGACCGGCGCCGTGATCATGACGTCCGGCCATGGCCAGAGCCGTGGTCAGCAGGCGGTACTGCGATTCGAGAACGGCCAACGGGTCGATACGCCGCACGTCGAGTGCGACGTCCGACACCAGGTCCGACGGATCCGCGCCGTCGATGGACGCGAGGAGCACACGCCTACCGGCGCGGTGCGCATCGACGGCCAGGGCAGCGGCGACGGTGGACTTGCCCGCACCGCCGGCTCCGACGACGAATGTGATCCGCGCGGCGGTCTCGGAAACGCGATCGCTCAGCCTTCGACTCGCTTCTTCAATTCCTTCAACGCGGTGTCGGTGATGACCTTCTCCGCCTTGCGCTTGAACAGGCCGATCATGGGAATGGCGAGATCGACCGTCAGTTCATAGGTCACCTCGGTGCTTCCGGCACCTTTCTCGGTGAGCACGTAGGAACCGACCTGGGACTTCTGCATCTCCCCCGCGACAAGCGTCCACGAGACCGCGGTGCCGTCGGGCCGCCAGTCGTACTCGAGCTCGTAGGTGTCCTTGACCATGCCCGCGTCGAGCACGAACCGGACCCGACGAGCCCGGCCCGACTCCCCCTCCTCGAGGACCTCGACCGACTTGGCCGCGGTGACCCATTCCGGATACCTGGGGAAATCGGCGATGACCGCCATCACCTCGTCCGGCGCCGCTCCGACGACGATCGATTTCGTGGTCTTGTCTGCCATGGAACTCGTTCCCTCCGCGCCGCGTGCCGTCACCTGATCGGCGTCCGTGTACCCACATGATCGACCGTCCGGTGGCACCGCCCGAACGGCGGGGTCGGTTCCTGTCGCCGCGAGTACCCGTGGGTCAGGACCCGAGCCCCGGGACCGGCGGTTCTCCCGCCGCCCGCCCGGCCTCGAGAAGGGCCTTGATCTCGAACGACATCTGCTTGGCCAGCACCCGTCGGCGGTGGGTGGACGGGACCTGTGCTCCGTCGGCCGGCTCCGCGTGCAGGAAGTAGTGGAGCACGACGCCGTCCAGCATCGGCTCGAGCCACACCTCCATGGTGCCGCGGAGCTGTCCTGCGACGACCCAGCGGACACCCTTCTCGGCCCGGTCCTCCTGGACCGTGACGGTGAGACCGGGGAACCAGGCCCGCCATCGACGGGTGTCCGACACGAGCGCCGCGACGTCCTCGGCCCGCGCTGCGACGAACGTCTGGTCGGCGACCTGCACACTGCTCATGCGGACCAGAATCCCACGTGCCCTCGCCGACGGCGTCGACGACCTCGGTCGACGAGCACGTGCCGGTGACATCCGGGGAATGGACAGGATTACTGTGAAGCCTCGTCCGAAACCGCTACGACATCGGAGGAATCCGTGCGCGAGTTCACCGTCCCGGCACCATTCACCATCGAGGACGACGCGTCGGTGGTCGACGCCGTGTTCGCGCACGAGAAGACCCGGCCCGACGTCGTGGTGTACCGCCGCGCCACCCGCGACGGGTGGTCGGACGTCCGCGCAGCGGACTTCGCGGCTCAGGTTCGCGCAGTGGCCAAGGGGCTCATCGCCTCCGGTGTGAAGCAGGGCGACCGGGTCGCCCTCATGTCGTCGACCCGCTACGAGTGGCCCCTGCTCGACTACGCGATCTGGTCCGCCGGCGCCGTCACGGTTCCGGTGTACGAGACGTCGTCGTCGGACCAGGTGCGGTGGATCCTCGAGAACTCGGGTGCCGCCGCGATGATCGCCGAGACGGTGGCCCACACGAACATCCTCACCGACATCCTTCCCGTGCTGCCGGGTGTCGCGACGGTCCTGCAGATCGACGCCTCGGCCGGGCGACCCGGCGCCATCGACGTCCTCACCGACGCCGGCGCCCAGATCACCGACGCCACGGTGGCCGACCGCGTCGCGGCGCTGCGCTCCTCGGACCCGGCGACACTCGTCTTCACCTCCGGCACCACGGGACGGCCGAAGGGCTGCGTGCTCACGCACTCCAACCTGATCGCCGAGTCCCGCGGTATCGCCGCCAGTTCCATCGGCCGCATGCTCACCGAGGGACGCACCACCCTCATGTTCCTGCCGATGGCTCACGTGCTGGCACGTGCGGTGTCCATCGCAGCCTTCGACCAGGGCGCGACACTCGGGCACACGCACGACATCCCGCACCTCGTCGACAACTTCGGCTCGTTCCGACCGCACTTCATCCTCAGCGTCCCGCGTGTGTTCGAGAAGGTCTACAACAGCGCGCGTCAGAAGGCTCACGGCGACGGCAAGGGCAAGATCTTCGACGCGGCCGCCGACACCGCGGTCTCCTACAGCAAGGCGCGGGACACCGGTGGTCCGTCGATCGTGCTGCGCGCCAAGCACGCTCTGTTCGACCGTCTCGTCTACGGCAAGCTTCGCGCTGCGCTCGGTGGGCAGTGCGAACTCGCCATCTCGGGCGGCGCCCCGCTGGGTGAGCGCCTCGCGCACTTCTACCGCGGCATCGGTGTGACGATCTACGAGGGCTACGGCCTGACCGAGACCACGGCCGCGGCAGCGGTGAACACGCCCGACGAACAGCGCATCGGCACCGTCGGAAAGCCGTTGCCGGGCAACGCCGTCCGCATCGCCGACGACGGTGAGATCCTGCTGAAGGGCGGCGTGGTCTTCGAGGGCTACTGGAAGAACGACGACGCCACCGCCGAGGCGCTGACCGACGGGTGGTTCCACACCGGCGATCTCGGCGCCGTGGACGAGGACGGCTTCATCGCCATCACCGGCCGCAAGAAGGAGATCATCGTGACCGCGGGCGGCAAGAACGTCTCCCCCGCCGGTCTCGAGGACTCGCTGCGGGCCAGCGCGCTCATCGGTCAGGCCATGGTCGTGGGTGACCAGAAGCCGTACATCGGCGCGCTCATCACCATCGACCCGGACGCCTTTCCGGGTTGGAAGCAGCGCAACGGCAAGGACGAGGGCGCCAGCGTCGCCGATCTGACGAAGGATCCCGACCTCGTCGCGGAGATCGACGCCGCCGTGGCCGAGGCCAACAAGACCGTCTCGCACGCGGAGTCCATCAAGAAGTACCGGATCCTGCCGGCGGACTTCACCGAGGAGGGCGGCGAGCTGACCCCGACGATGAAGCTCAAGCGCGCCGTGGTCCAGAGGTCCTACGCGAGCGACATCGAGGCCATCTACAGCAAGTGAGCCAGTCGGGCGGCGAGGTCGTCCCACCGCCACTCGGTGGAGACGAACTCGCGTCCCGCGGCCCCCATCGCCGCGGCGCGGTCACGATCGGACAGTACGTCCACGACGGCGCGCCGGACGTCGTCGACCGAGGTGCCGTCGACGGTGGTGCCCGTGACGCCCTCGACGACGGTCTCCGGCGCTCCACCCGACCGGCCCGCGACCACCGGCACGCCGGACGCGGACGCCTCGAGGAACACGATGCCGAGGCCCTCGACGTCCAGACCCGCACCGCGGGTGCGACACGGCATGGCGAACACGTCGGCGAGGGTGTGGTGTGCCGCCAGTTCCTCGGCCGGCACCGACCCCGTGAAGACGACGTGATCCGCCACTCCGCACGACTGCGCCAGAGCCCGCAGGGTGTCGCCGTACGGACCACCGCCGACGACGACCAACACGGCTCCGTCGATCTCCGCACGAATTCCCGGTAGCGCCCTGATCAGCATGTCCTGTCCCTTGCGCGGCACCAACCGTGACAGACACAGGACGGTCGGCCGATCCCCCAGGCCGTAGCGCGCGCGCAGCGTCTCCCGTGCCGACGCGTCGGGCGCGAACACGGTCGAGTCGACCCCCGGCGGTACGTGTTCGAGGGCCGCGTCCGCCCCGAAGGCAGCGGCGAATCGGCCACGCGTGTAGCGGCTGACGAACGTGACGACGTCCGTCGTCGAGCCGATGCGACCGAGCACCTGCCGCGCTGCCGGCAACATCGACCAGCCCACCTCGTGACCGTGGGTGGAGGCCACGACGTGCTCGGCTCCGGCACGGCGCAGGTGAGGCCCGAGCACGGCGAGCGGAGCAGCGGCCCCGAACCACACCGTGTCGCACTGTCGGTCGGACACCAGCCCGGCCGCCCGCCGGGCGACGGCGGGCGTCGGAAGCATCAACGTCGTGGGGTGCCGCACCACCTCGAAGGGTTGCTCCGCGTCGAACCGCACGTGGGAGTCGCCACGCCACCGCGGTGCGTAGACCACCAGCTCGTCGGCGGGCAACAGCTGGGCGAAGGTGTGCAGATACGACTGGATGCCGCCGCGCCGCGGAGGAAAGTCATTGGTCACCAGCAGCGTTCGACGCATGGGACCACCGTAGACGGATGCCGCTGTCAGCTCTGCCCGGCGGCCTGTTCCGCCACCCACTGCCCCCACTGCGCGAGGAAGTCGACGGTGCCGAAGCCCAGCGTGGCCGAGAAGACCGAGTCGGTGACGGTGGGATCGGTCGGTCCCGCCGCGAAACGGTCGTACAGCTGCCGGAGCACCGGCTCCCCGAACCGGTCGGCGACGAACGAGGCCACCGACCAGGCGGACTCGTAGGCGATCGATCCGCGACTGCCACCCGCGGCGAAGTCCGAGTCCTCCGGAAGGACCCTGGGCGGTCCCGCCGCGCGGACCACGGCCGCGAGGGTGGGCGCGATCTCCTCGAAGGACAGTCCCGAGCCTCGATAGCCCGAGTAGTCGGCGAAACCCTCGAGCATCCACAGGGGCGCGTCCTCGCCGGTGACCGCTCGCATGGCCACGTGGGTCAACTCGTGGCGCAGCACGGTGCGGCGGGTCGAGTCGGTGAGCCGGTCCGGTGCAGTCGGGCCGAAGACGATGCGCTGGCCGGTGACCAGGCCCCCGCGAACCGGATCCGCGATGGTCGAGGCCGCGACGTCGGTGGACGTGAAACCGTTTGCTGCACTGATGAACTCGGCATCGGAACCGGTGACCGTCAGGACGGCACGGCGCGACCATCCGAGCCCGGCGAACTCGGTCACGGCCGCCACCGCGGAGGGCAACTCCGCGGCGAGGTCGTCGATGAAGGCGCGCTGCGCCTCGTGACCCACGACGAGTGACGTGGTCGACCCGGTGGCGACTCGCTCCGTGACCACCGGCCCGAAGTCCCACGGGCCACGCCACGTGGTGCGCCCGTACTGCGGCAGGTCTGCATCGGAGACCAGACGCCACGTGTCGCCGCGACGGGCGACGACGAGCGCGATGTCGCGACTCGTGGAACCGATGTCGGCGTCGGCCCAGGCATAGCGCAGTGCGACGTTCGGCGCCCACACCTCGGTGGCCGCGAGTGCGTCAGCCCGATCGACCGGCACCGGCGTCTCCGGACCCGGAGTGATCTCGTAGCCGAAGTCGGACAGCGGCAGACCGCGCAGCGCCTGCGCGCGGGCGATCTCACGGTCGGCGAATCCCGGGTCCGCGCCGGAGTCGATCAACTCGCGCAGCGCGGCCTCGTCGTCGGAGCGGAGTGCAGCCGTCCAGGAGTCGAGCAGTGCCGTGACACCGACAGTGCGGGCGTCCGGGCCCACGGTCGTCGTGGGCACTCCCGACACGCCGTCGTCCGGTGTGGACGGCGAACACGCCACCAGCACGGAGAGCACCAGGGCCAGCGCCGCCAGGGCGCGGACCGTCAGTAGCGGCGAGCGCCGTAGAAGGGCCACGAAGCCATCGACTCGACACGAACGGGGACACCGAAGGTCGATGCGTGGACCACGTTGCCGTTACCGGCGTAGAGACCCACGTGCGATGCGTCGGGATAGAACAGGACCACGTCGCCGGGCTGGAGGTTCGCCTTGTCGACGGGGGTGCCGCCGGCGGCCTGCGCCTGGCTCGACCGCGGGAGAGTCTTGCCGATCTGCTTGTAGGCCCACACCACGAGCCCCGAGCAGTCGTACCCGTCCGGGCCGGTCGCACCCCACACGTACGGCTTGCCGATCTGCGTGAAGGCGGCCGACAGCGCTCCGGCCTGCGAGCCCGGCGGAAGCGCGCCGAGGATGGCGGCGGGATCGAAGCCCGGCGGGAACGCGGCGCCGGCCAACCCCTGCTTCTCCGTGTCGGACAGCGAACCGAACGCGGCGACGACATCGGCGATCTCGCTCTGCAGGCGGCTCTGCTTGCCCTGCAGGTCGTCGCTGACCGCTTTGGCCTGCTCCGTGGCCACCCGGGCCGCGTCGGCGGACTGCTGTGACGCCGCCTCGGCTGCCGCTGCGGCGTCGCCGGCCTCCCGGAAGGTGCCGACGGTGGCGGCCGCGTCCGTGGAGATGATGTCGAGAGCGGACATCTGATCGAGCAATTGCTGCGGGGAATCGCTGACCATGACCGCGAAGAGCCGGTTCGTGCGAGCGCCCTGGTAGTTGGCTCGGGCGATCTTGTCGACGGCGGGCCGCACCGTGTCGATCTGCGCCGTGGCCGCGTCGAGGGCGGCACGGTCGGCGTCGTGCCGAGCGTCCGCCTCCTGCTGGGCGGCGAGCTTCGCGTCGAGCTCGATCTGGGCGTTGTGCATCGCCTCGGTGGTCTGCTCGGACTCGCGGGAGAGATCGGTGAGCTTCGTGACCGCCTCGGAGGCGGACGCGCCGGGAACCGGGTCGGCGCCGGCGGGACCGGCGGGGAGCACGGCGATCGCCGCTGTCATCGCACTCGCGATCACCAGTCCACGCAGTCTCGTACGAGAAGTGGGACGAACGCGGGGGTGGACCGATGACGGCACGATGAACGGTTCTCCGATCTGGACGAGTCCGGGTCGCTCGGCGGCGCGATGCTGGCCGAGGACGTCACGGAAAGATTACGACGCGAACGATGATTCTGTCCACGAAGCCCGAGAACCCGTCGAAAACAGCGGGTTCACCGACTGACGCCGCACGGAACCGACCGGGTGATCGGTTTCGTGCGGCGTCAGGGTGTCTGGCGTGGGTGTCGCTGCGTCAGGCGTAGCGACGCGCGCCGTCGAAGGGCATCGACGACAACGGAGCGATCTTGACGGGCTGGCTCTCGGTCGACGCGTGGACGACGTTGCCGTTGCCCACGTACATGCCGGAATGCGAGCCGCCGTAGAAGGACACTACGTCGCCGGGCTTCAGGTCCGCCTGCGAGACGGGTACGCCGGCCGCGGCCTGGTCGTAGCTCGTGCGGGGAAGCTCGATACCGGCCTGCTGGTACGCCCACTTCATGAGGCCGGAGCAGTCGAACGCACTGGGGCCTGCGGCTCCGTAGACGTACGGCGCGCCGACCTTGCTCTCGGCTGCCTGCACGGCGACCTGCGCGGCGCTGGACTGCGGTGCGGCCGGGCCGGGAAGCGCGGGGACCTGCGGCATGGGGGGAAGCTGGCTCAGAATCTGGTCCGGGACCTCGAAGGTACCGATACCGGGGATCTCCACCGGTGCCGCGAACGCGGGGGCGGCGGGGATGGCGACAGCGCCTGCGGTGAGCGCGCCGGCGACAAGAACGTTGCGGACCGGCCGCGAGGCAGTGCTGGGTTTACGGTGTTTCGCCACGAAAAGATGTGCTCCGTTTCTTCCTGATATCCGCCGACCGAGTTAGCTGACGGGTTCGGGCTGGGAAGATCAGCCCTACCCGACGAGTCGCTGGTGCGACTACGACGGGATTCACCCCGGTGTAACGGTGGGTTCCCGGTACGACCACCCGGAAGAGGTGGCCGATTAGGCGGTGACTCTGCGGCGCAGTCCCTGGTGGCTCTGCTCGACTCCGCAATGTCTCGGAAAGATTACGAAACGGCATCCCCGATGTCGAGCCCAGCCCACTCGTGTCGCGAAACGATCACGGTCCGACTCACCCCGCGGCGTGCTCCGGCCCCGCGGCGGGTCGGTCGTGGCCGGTCTCCTGCGGTGTCGGAATTTCTCTGCCGACCAACCGCAACCGGGGCACCAACCCGCTCTCCGCCAGAACGGCCATAGCCTCCTGTTCGTCCTGCTCGAGACGCATTCTGCGCGTGGCGAAGGGGGTGTCTCGCGGGCCGCCGGCCGACGCCGCGGGCATGCCCGGCACCCCCAGCAACACCGAGACGACACAGTCCGAACAGGCGTCCCCGCGCACGGTGCATTCGCCGCAATCGACAATCATGTGATCTCCGTCTCATTGTGGTTCACGGTCTCTCGCCGTGATGTTCAGCCCGGATCACACCCGATCCGACGCTCGATCACGCCTCGGAAACGGACGCTAACGACGTGCACCGACACGGCGCGCTCGTCGTGGACGGCCCGGGTTCCTGTCGGTGGGACCACCTACGGTGACGCACGTGACTGATGGGGCGACTGTGATGTCGGGGCACGCACGCGGTGTGCAGCTCGCATTCGACGAACTGGACCAGTCGTTACGCGACACGACCTTCGTGGTGGTGGACCTCGAGACCACCGGAGGCCGACCGGGCGAGGACGCGATCACCGAGATCGGTGCCGTCAAGGTTCGCGGCGGCCGGGTGATCGGTGAGATGGCGACGCTCGTGGACCCGGGCCGGTCCATCCCTCCCGCCATCGTCGCGTTGACGGGCATCACCAGCGCGATGCTTCTCGACGCCCCTCGCATCGAACGGGTCCTTCCCACGTTCGTCGAGTTCGCCCGCGGCAGCGTGCTGGTGGCGCACAACGCGCGCTTCGACACCGCGTTCCTCCGCGCGGCGGCGACGCGGATGGATCTGGCGTGGCCGTCGTTCCGAGTGCTGTGCACCGTCACGCTCGCCCGGCGAGTGCTCACACGCGACGAGGCACCGTCGGTCAAGCTGTCCTCGCTGGCCACCCTCTTCCAGGTGTCCACCAGACCCACCCACCGGGCTCTCGACGACGCTCGGGCCACCGTCGACGTCCTGCACGGGCTCATCGAACGGGTGGGCAACCAGGGCGTCCACAGCTATGCCGAACTGGTCGACTACCTGCCGACGGTGTCCTCGGCCCACCGCGCCAAACGCACACTCGCGGCGGGCCTTCCGCACGCACCGGGTGTCTATCTCTTCCGCGGACCGTCCGACGAAGTGCTCTACGTCGGCACCTCGCGGAACCTCCACCGCCGTGTACGGAACTACTTCACGGGATCCGAGACCCGCGGACGCATGAAGGAGATGGTCGCCCTCGCCACTCGGGTCGACCACGTCGAGTGCAGCCACGCCATCGAGGCGGGCGTCCGCGAACTGAGGCTCATCAGTGCGCACACGCCCCCGTACAACCGTCGATCGAAGTACCCCCGCAAGGGCTGGTGGCTGACCCTGACGACCGAGGCGTTCCCGCGCATCTCCATCGTCCGGACACCGGCGCCCGGCGCGCTCGGACCGTTCTCCGTCCGCGGGGCGGCCGCCGAGGCCGCCGCTCTCATCGCCGAGCACACCCGGTTGCGCTCCTGCACCCACCGCATCGCCGCCACGGCGGTGCACGACTGTTCCACCGAGGCCGTCGGTGGATGCACGGCGGCGACGGCGACCCCGCTCGGTCCCGACGAGTACGCCGGCGCGCCCGTCGCCTTCCGCGCTCTCACCGAGGGTGCCGACGCAGCGGTGCTCGATGCCGTCGCCGCTCGGATCGACGCCCTGTCCGAGGATCTGCTCTTCGAGTCCGCGGCCCGCCTGCGCGACCGTGCGGCCACCCTGTTGACGGCCCTGCGGTCGGTGCAGCGTCTGCAGGCACTCGCGGCCATCGAGCAGTTGATCGCCGCGCGCCGCGCCGACGACGGCGGGTGGGAGTTCGTCGTCGTCCGCCACGGACGCCTCGCCAGCGCCGGTCGTTCCCGCCGCGGCGTCGCGCCCATGCCCGTCGTGGAGGCACTCGTCGCCGGCGCGGAGACCGTCGTGCCGGACGCCACTCCCCTGCGCGGCGCCACGCCGGAGGAGGTGGCGCTGATCGCGCGGTGGCTCGAGTCGGGTGGCGTCCGCATCGTCGACACCACGGACGGATGGTGCGAACCGGCGCACGGCGCTGGGCGATGGGCGCAGTGGTGCGCCGCCGTGCGCGACGTCGGACGCCGCGAGAAGGAACGCACGATGGCCTGGGGATGACAGCGCGGCCGAGAACTAGGCTGACCCGCAGTTCGCCCTCTCTCGACAGTTCGGAAGGTTCACCATGATCACCGCCATCGTTCTGATCCACGCCGAGGTGCACTCCATTCCGGAGACCGCGCGTGCCGTCGCCGACGTACCGGGTGTGTCCGAGGTGTACTCGTGCGCCGGCGACGTCGACCTGATCGCCGTGGTCAAGGTGCGTACGCACGAGGAGATCGCCGAGGTGATCACCGAGCGCGTCAACCGCGTCGACGGCGTGGTGCGGACCGACACGCACATCGCGTTCAAGTCCTACTCGAGCGCTGACGTCGACGCGGGCTTCTCCATCGGCGAGTGACTCAGGCCGACGTGAACGCCGCCCATCGCGTCAGCAGGGTCTGAGCGGCTCCGTCGTCCACTGCGGCGGCCGCCGTCGTCAGTGCACCGGCCATCGCGTCCTCGAGGGAACCGTCGACCCCGCGGAACGCCGCGATGGCTCCTGCGGCGTTGAGCAGCACCGCGTCGCGCACGGGGCCTCGTTCGCCGCCGAACACCCGACGCGCCACGTCGGCGTTGTGTGCGGCGTCCCCGCCTCGGAGGGCATCGAGGGAGACCCGCTCGATCCCGAGATCGCGTGGATCGAGCACCGCGTGGTCGACGACACCGTTCCGCACGATGCGCACCGAGGTCGTCGTCGACGTCGTGATCTCGTCCAGCCCGTCGTCGCCGCGCACCACGAGGACGGAGTTGCCGCGCGCCGCGAACACGCCCGCGACGACGTCGATCAGATCGTCGAACGCGCATCCCACCAGACCGGCGCGCGGACTCGCAGGGTTCGTCAGCGGCCCGAGAACATTGAACGCCGTGGGAATGCCGATCTCCTTGCGGGGCGCGGCGGCGAACCGCAGTGCCGGATGGAACACGGGCGCGAAGCAGAACCCGATGCCCAGTTCGGCGACACTCGCCGCGACCCGATCCGGCCCCTGGTCGATACGCACGCCCAGCGCCTCCAACACGTCGGCTCCGCCGCTCTTGGACGAGGCGGCCCGGTTGCCGTGCTTGACCACCCGGATCCCCGCGGCCGCGACCACCACCGACGCCATCGTCGAGATGTTCACCGTGTGGGATCGATCGCCGCCCGTACCGACGATGTCGACGACGTCGTCGTCCACGGGCACGCGCTTGGCGTGGCCGAGCATCGAGTCGGCCAGTCCGCGAAGTTCGTCCGACGTGGGGCCCTTCATCTTCAGGGCGACACCGAAGGCCGCGATCTGGGCAGCGGTCGCGTTGTCCGACATGATCTCGTCCATCGCCCACGCCGTGTCGGCGCCCGTCAGGTCCTGGCGTGATGCCAGGGCCCCGAGGACCTGTGCCCATGTACGCGTGCCATCCCCAGCGCTCATGAGCGGGAAGCCTAGTGCGCCTGCGATGCATCCTCGGCAGCCGGTTGGAGGGCGTCCCAGCCCAGCACCACCCCGTCGCGTCGTTGAGCCAACCCCGCCATCCGTGACCGTTCCTGCGAGCAGTGCAGGGCGTCGAGCACCTGCACCCGCTGCAGCACCAGGACGGTCGCGTCGGCGACGCCGCCGGGCAGATGCCCCGGAGTCTGCGCCATCGGACCTGCCGTCGCCTCGCTGTAGCCGTCCTGCGCCGCGACCGACACCGCGTCGGCGATCTGATCGGCGGGGAGGAGCAGGTGATGGCGCAACACCACGTCGTCGTCCGCGGACCAGAGGGGATCCGTGTGCGCCGCGCGCTCGAGGGTCGTCGAGCACGCCTCCACGTCGTCGAAGCACGACGCGACCACGACGAGGTCGGTGCGAGTGGGGTCGAGGGGCTCCGGAGCCGCCCGGCCGAAGAGTCGCTGCCACCACCGTGTCCGCCCACGACCAGAGCCCGAAGTCATGTCACGACAGTGCCAGATGCGCCCGAAACCGGTCCCGGAGTCGCCCGGGACGCACCGAGTCTGAAGCTCGGGTCGAGACTCCGGCATGCGGGATACATCACGGGCGCGGGGACCGACGGAACCGGGTCCGACGTGCGCAGACGAGTACTATTGAACAGAAAGTCCAGGAAGACGGGCCGACCGGACCACGAGGAGGCATTCTGTGTCACGCGCGCGCGAACGATGCTCGACTCGCCAATACCGCCCCGGCTATGCCATCCGTACTACGACGAGTCATACTTCTCGATGTGACGAGCGCAGTAGGTACTTCGGGATCCGCCATCACCCAGCGTGTCCACTCGCTGAACCGACCGAACATGGTCAGCGTGGGCACCATCGTGTGGCTGTCCAGCGAGTTGATGTTCTTTGCCGGCCTCTTCGCGATGTACTTCGTCGCGCGGGCTCAGGCCGCTCCCGGCCAGTGGCCGCCGGAGCCGACCGAGCTGAACCTGACGCTGGCCGTCCCCGTGACCGCGGTGCTCATCGCATCGTCCTTCACCTGCCAGCTGGGCGTGTTCGCCGCCGAGCGCGGCGACGTGTTCGGACTGCGCCGCTGGTACACGATCACCCTGGCCATGGGCGCGTTCTTCGTCGCCGGCCAGGGCTACGAGTACTACCACCTCGTCCACGAGGGCACCTCGATCTCGAGCAGCGTGTACGGCTCCGTCTTCTACATCACCACCGGCTTCCACGGCCTGCACGTGATCGGCGGTCTGATCGCCTTCGTCTTCCTGATCGCCCGCACCCTGGTCAGCAAGTTCACGCCGGCCCAGGCCACCGCCGCCATCGTCGTGTCGTACTACTGGCACTTCGTCGACATCGTCTGGATCGCGCTGTTCGCGACGATCTACTTCATCCGCTGACCGAGCAGGCGTCGAATACCCGATGACAGCCTCATCGGTCGCATCCGACAAGCCGTCCCGACACGACAAGGGATACAGATGAGTTCCTCTCCCCCCGCCACTCCCGACGACGACGGCACCGTCGTGTCCGCCGGTACGCCGGACGCCTCGGCCACCAAGGCGCGTCGCAAGCGTCGTACCCGTCGCCGGGTCAGCGGTGCGATGGCGCTGTTCATGGGTCTCGTCGGCGCGGGCTTCCTCGCCGCCGCACTCACCCCTGACGCCCAGGTCGCCACTGCGCAGGAAGACAGCGCGGCCATGGTGCGCGAAGGCCAGCAGATCTACGACACGTCCTGCGTGACGTGCCACGGCGCCAACCTCCAGGGCGTCCAGGACCGCGGACCGTCGCTCATCGGCGTCGGCGAGGCAGCCGTCTACTTCCAGGTCTCCTCCGGTCGTATGCCGATGGCCCGCAACGAGGCCCAGGCCGAGCGGAAGCCCCCTAAGTACAACCAGTCCCAGGTCGACGCCCTCGGCGCCTACATCCAGGCCAACGGCGGCGGACCCACCGTGGTGCGCACCGACAACGGTGAGATCGCGCAGGACTCCCTCCGCGGCGGCGACGTCGCCCGCGGCAGCGAGCTCTTCCGCCTCAACTGCGCGTCCTGCCACAACTTCACCGGCCGCGGCGGCGCACTGTCCTCGGGCAAGTACGCACCCACGCTCGACCCGGCGAACGAGCAGCAGATCTACCAGGCGATGGTCACCGGCCCGCAGAACATGCCCAAGTTCTCGGATCGTCAGCTCACGCCCGAAGAGAAGAAAGACATCATCGCGTACGTCAAGTCCTCCTCCGAGACGCAACCTCCCGGTGGATACGGACTCGGCGGCTTCGGCCCCGGTACGGAAGCCATCGCCATCTGGGTGGTCGGCATCGGAGCGGTCGTCGCAGCAGCACTGTGGATCGGAGTGAGGTCATGAGCGACGACAACCGCAAGGACGACGGCGTGCCCGGCGATCCGAACCAGTTCCCCGAGGGCTTCGACCCGGACCGCAAGTACACGGACGAGGAACTGTCCGCCATGAGCCGCGACGAGCTCGTCGCTCTCGGCACCAACCTCGATCACGTCGACGTGGCGTTCCGCCGCGCTCGCTGGCCCGTCCCCGGAACCAAGGCGGAGAAGCGCGCCGAGCGCAGCGTCAGCCTCTGGTTCTTCCTCGCGGGTGTGTCGGCCGTGGCCTTCATCGCCATCTACCTGTTCTGGCCGTGGCAGTACGCCGGGATGGGCGAGGACAGCTACGGGCTGTACAGCCTGTACACACCGCTCATTGGTCTCACCATGGGTCTCGCGATCATCGGTGTCGGCGTCGGCGCCGTGCAGTTCACCAAGAAGTTCATCCCCGAAGAGGTGTCCATCCAGGACCGCCACGACGGTGGATCGAGCGAGGTGGACAAGAAGACGGTCGTCGCCGAGCTCAGCGACTCCTTCGACACCTCCACACTGGGTCGACGCAAGATGATCAAGCGCAGCCTCGTCTTCGGCGGCGGCGCGCTCGGCGTCATGTCGATCCTCCCCCTCGGCGGTCTGATCAAGAACCCGTGGGCCGAGGGCGACGAGTCCTCGCTCTGGGTCTCGGGTTGGACGCCGAACTACGAGGGCGAGACCGTCTACCTGCGTCGCTACACCGGACGCGTCGACGACATCGTCCTCGTCCGCCCGGAGGATCTCGACGCCGGCGCCATGGAGACCGTCTTCCCGTTCCGTGAGTCGGAGCGTGGAAACGAGGAGGAGCTCTCGCACGCACTGAAGGGCATCCGCAACGCGGTCATGCTCATCCGTCTGCGTACCGAGGACGCCGACCGCACCATCAAGCGGAAGGGCCAGGAGAGCTTCAACTACGGCGACTACTTCGCCTATTCGAAGATCTGCACCCACCTCGGGTGCCCCACATCGTTGTACGAGCAGCAGACCAACCGGATCCTGTGCCCGTGCCACCAGTCGCAATTCGACGCGTTGGAGTACGCCAAGCCGATCTTCGGACCGGCCGCCCGCGCTCTTCCGCAGCTGCCCATCACGGTCAACGACGAGGGCTACCTCGTCGCCGCGGGCGATTTCATCGAGCCGCTCGGACCCGCCTACTGGGAACGTCCGGCCGGAGTACACGAGCAGGAGAGCGCTTCTGCTGCGTCGTCATCGGAAGGTTCACGATGAGTCCATCCATCGCCACGCTCGCTGCGAAGCAGGCCGAGGACGTCGACTCCCGCTATCACCTCTCAGCGGGTATGCGTCGTCAGATCAACAAGGTCTTCCCCACCCACTGGTCGTTCCTGCTGGGTGAGATCGCGCTGTACAGCTTCGTCATCCTGTTGCTGTCCGGTACGTACCTGACCCTGTTCTACGACCCCTCCATGACGGAGACCATCTACGAAGGCGCCTACGCTCCCCTGCGCGGTGTCGAGATGACCAAGGCGTACGCCACCACGCTGGACCTGTCCTTCGAGGTGCGCGGCGGTCTGTTCATCCGCCAGATCCACCACTGGGCTGCTCTGCTGTTCGCCTGCTCGATCATCGTGCACATGATGCGCATCTTCTTCACCGGTGCGTTCCGTCGCCCGCGTGAGGCGAACTGGGTCATCGGCTCGCTGCTGCTGATCCTGGCGATGTTCGAGGGCTTCTTCGGCTACTCGCTCCCCGACGACCTGCTGTCCGGTACCGGCCTGCGCGCCGCCTTCTCGGGCATCACGATCTCCATCCCGGTCATCGGAACGTGGATGCACTGGTTGATCTTCAACGGTGACTTCCCCGGCACGCTGATCATCCCGCGCCTGTACGTCGCGCACGTGCTGCTCCTGCCCGCCATCATCCTGGCGCTCATCGCAGCTCACCTCGCGCTCGTCTGGTACCAGAAGCACACGCAGTTCCCCGGCCCCGGCCGCACCGAGACCAATGTGGTGGGTGTCCGCATCCTCCCTGTCTTCGCGGTCAAGTCCGGCGCCTTCTTCGCCATGACGTTCGGTGTCCTCGCGGTCATGGGTGGCGTGCTGCAGATCAACCCGGTGTGGGCCCTGGGCCCGTACAACCCGTCGCAGGTCTCGGCCGGCTCGCAGCCCGACTTCTACATGATGTGGACGGACGGCCTGGCTCGACTGTGGCCCGCGTGGGAGCTCTACATCGGCAACTACATGATCCCGGCCGTCTTCTGGGTCGCCGTCATCATGGGTGCGGTGTTCGCGATCATGATCGCGTACCCCTGGATCGAGAAGCGCTTCACCAAGGACGACGCTCACCACAACCTGCTGCAGCGTCCCCGCGACGTCCCGGTGCGCACCGCGGTCGGCGCCATGGCGATCGCCTTCTACGTGGTCCTGACGCTCAGCTGCGTCAACGACATCATCGCGTACAAGTTCTCGATCTCCCTGAACGCGATGACCTGGATCGGTCGCATCGGCCTCGTGGTCCTGCCTCCGATCGTCTACCTGCTGACCTACCGCTTCTGCATCGGTCTCCAGCGCAGCGATCGCCAGGTGCTCGAGCACGGCATCGAGACGGGCGTCATCAAGCGTCTGCCCCACGGCGCCTACGTCGAGATCCACCAGCCCCTCGGCCCGGTCGACGATCACGGCCACCCGATCCCGCTCGAGTACCAGGGTGCTGCGATCCCGAAGAAGATGAACAAGCTCGGTTCCGCCGGCAAGCCCGGCTCGGGCAGCATCTTCACTCCGGACTCGGACGAGGAGCACCGGCTGCACGAGCGTCTGTCGCACGAGGGTGAGCACGATCAGCTCACCATGCTCCGCACCTACCAGGCGAAGATCCTGTCGCAGGGCAACGGGCACTCGAACGGCAACGGCTCGTCCAACGGGCACTCGAACGGCAACGGCTCGTCCAACGGCCACTCGAATGGTGATGGCTCGTCCAACGGCAACGGCAACGGTCACGGACCGGAGTCCAACGGGCACTGAGTCACCCGCTGAACGATAGAAGAGGCGCCACCCACTCGGGTGGCGCCTCTTCTCGTCTGTCCCCTCCCCTCCCCCACTGCTCGCCCGTTCCCGCACCCTTCCTTGCGGCCCGCACGCGTGTTGCTCGGCGAGGCGGGGTGCGGGACCAGCTGCCGGCGAATCCGGTGCACTGGACCGTGTAGAGCGCGGGATACTGCACCGGATCCCACCCAACCCGCTCCCGCATGCTGTGGGCCCACGCCACCGACCACTCTTGTGTGCAGTGATCCGCGCCCACCGCGGATCGCTGCACACGAACGCTCCGCCCCAGCAGATCCGGTGCACTGGACCGTCGAGAGCGCGGGCTACTGCACCGGATCCCACCAGACCCGTTCCCGCATGCTGTGGGCCCACGCCACCGACCACTCTCGTGTGCAGTGATCGGCGCCCACCGCGGATCACTGCACACGAACGCACCGCCCCAGCGAATCCGGACCGCGAAGCGTCAGTGCCCGAGTGGGGCCGTCACCAGCACCATGTCCGAGGCCACCGCCCACTCCGGTGTTCAGAGTGGTCAGGTGTCGGCGGCGGGCCGTGCGAGCGGCTGTACCCACGCAAGTCCGGGCAGACGACGGTGAACCCTGCGCCCGCGCCGCAGTGCCGGGTGAGGATAGACGCGTCCTCGACCTCGATCATCGATTCGTCGACACTTCGTCATCACCGTGCGAGCAGCCGGCGGGGCACCAGTTCTCGCACCCCTTCTGGCGCCCCGCACGCGTGTTGCTCGGCAAGGCGACGTGCGACGCCCCAGCACGGGTGCGAGAACCCAGCATCGGTGCGCGAACACAGCATCGGTGCAGGAACACAGCATGCGGGAAGACAACGGGCGTGCGCCGAGCCACAGTAGCTGCGGGAGACCAGCAGTGCGCCAACCCACCACGAGGGCGGGAACGCCCCCCACCGACGCAGAACGCCCCCGACCACAGGCCGGGGGCGTTCGGGGTGGTGCTGCGTCAGTGCTTCTCAGGTCCCACGTGGTACTCGAAGACCAATCCGGCTGCCGCGGCGATGATGGCGAGGGCGCCGACAGCGAGCATCCAGGGCTCGTAGAACGCGAACGCGAGGGCCATGAAGGCGGCGCATCCGGCGAGGATGATGGGCCAGAAGCTACCGGGGCTGAAGAAGCCCAGGTCGCCCGAGCCGTCGGCGATCTCCGCGTCGTCGTAGTCCTCGGGACGGGTGTCCAGTCGACGAGCGACGAACCGGAAGTACGTACCGACGATCAGCGTCAGGCCTGCCGAGAGGGCGATGGCGGTGAGGCCGGCCCACTCGATGCCGGTCCGCGAGAAGCCGGTGAACACGCCGTAGAGGATTCCGACGAGGATGAAGAACCCGGTCAGGATCTCGAAGAGTTTCGCTTCGATCTTCATGAGATGTCAGTTTCCTTCTGCCACGGTCGCAGCCTTGACGGTGCGGTCGGTGTTGAACGGCGAGGTGGAGGTCGCGCGGGGCTCTTCGCCGATGGACTCCAGCGCCTGAGCGTTGGTCTGGCCGTCGCGACGTGCCGCCATGTAGTTCTCGAAGGCCTCGGGGCTGACCGCGCGGACCTCGAAGTTCATCATCGCGTGGTACGTGCCGCACATCTCGGCGCAGCGGCCGACGAAGGCACCCTCACGCTCGATCTCGCTGATCTGGAACACGTTGTCGGAGTTGTTCTCGTCCGGGTTCGGCATGACGTCGCGCTTGAACAGGAACTCGGGAACCCAGAACGAGTGGATGACGTCGGAGGACGCGATCTCGAACTCGATGCGCTTGCCGGTGGGGAGCACGAGGATCGGGACCTCGGAGCTCGAGCCGACTGTCTCGACCTCGTTGTAGTGCAGGTAGGACTGGTCGGACTTCTCGCGGCCGAACAGCGGGCCCGGCTCCTCACCCTCGGGGGTGCCGGCCTCCTCGGCTGCCTGCTCGCGCTCCTGGTCGGTGCCGTCGTACAGCGGCTGCCCGTCCTTGAGATCGACGGTGCGGTAGCCGAACTTCCAGTTCCACTGGAACGCGGTGACGTCGACGACAACGTCCGGGTTGTCCTGCTTCTCCTGGACGTAGTTCTGCACGACGACCGTGAAGTAGAAGAGGACGGCGATGATGACGAACGGCACAGCCGTGTAGAACAGCTCGAGCGGCACGTTGTACGCGGTCTGGCGCGGGAACTCCGGCGAGTCCTTCTTCTTGCGGTGGAACGCCACCGTCCAGAAGGTGAGGCCCCACACGATGACGCCCATGATGAGCGCCGCGATGACGGACCACGTCCACAGCTCGCGCATCCGCTCGGCCTGCGGCGTGACACCCGACGGCCATCCGAATCGAAGTACGGAATTGTCGATGCCGCAGCCCGACAGCACCACGGCGGCCACTGCAAGAGAGGCCACCAATCCGACTCGTCGTGTCGTCCGACGACCGGATCCACCACCACGCTGCGCCACGATCACGCCTTCCTGATTGCCAGATGGAGAGTACGAGAACTGTCCGGACGAGCCACCGAAGTGGCTCACACGCACGAGGTACTCGTGTACTACGCAGCGTAGACCAAAGCGGGCTCGGTTCTCGTGTCGGGTCGGGTGCGAGTTCGGCGGCGACACCGGGCCCGGCCGGTCACTTCGGAGTTCCCACCGCACTGCGGCATACTCGGACCGATGCGCGTCGGGCCGGCGAGGTCCCGGCGACGCCTGTGACCAGGCCCGGTACCGGGCCGACACCCGAACGAAACGAGGCGTACCGACCGTGTGTGGACTGCTGGGACTGCTGACGTCGAACGCATCCGCGGAAGACGTCGTCGATGCCGTCGGCCACGCGTCGCACTGCATGCGACACCGCGGACCGGATGAGCCGGGAACGTGGCACGACGACGATCTGGCGCTGGGCTTCAACCGGCTCTCGATCATCGACATCGAGCACTCGCACCAGCCGCTCCGCTGGGGTCCCGCGGAGAGTCCGGAGCGCTACGCGCTGGTGTTCAACGGCGAGATCTACAACTACCTCGAACTGCGCGAGACGTTGGCACGCGAGCACGGCGCGACGTTCGCCACGGAGGGCGACGGCGAGGCCATTCTGGCCGCGTTCCACTTCTGGGGTGACGACGCCGTTCGACGCCTGCGGGGCATGTTCGCCTTCGCGCTGTGGGACACCGAGAAGCGGGAACTGTTCCTGGCGCGCGACCCGTTCGGCATCAAGCCGCTGTTCTACTCGACGGGCGCCGCGGGCACCGCGTTCGCGAGCGAGAAGAAGAGCATTCTCGAACTCCTCGAGTCGTTGGGCGTGTCCGACGAGCTCGACCCCCGCGCTCTGGAGCACTACACGGTGCTGCAGTACGTGCCGGAACCCGAGACGCTCCACGCGGGCATCCGTCGCCTCGAGTCCGGCTGCACCGCTCGCCTGACCCCCGGCTCCGAGCCGACCGTCACCCGCTACTTCCGGCCGACGTTCCCCGTGCGCCCCGTGCCGTCGGGCACCGAGGCGGCGCGGTACCGCGAGATCGCCGAGGCGCTCGAGGACTCCGTCGCCAAGCACATGCGTGCCGACGTCACCGTGGGCTCGTTCCTGTCCGGCGGCATCGACTCCACGGCGATCGCCGCGCTCGCGATGCGGCACAACCCGGATCTGGTCACCTTCACCACCGGTTTCGAGCGCGAGGGCTACTCCGAGGTGGATGTCGCGGCCGAGTCGGCCGCTGCGATCGGCGCCAAGCACGTCATCAAGGTCGTCGGGCCCGAGGAGTTCGCGGCAGCGATCCCCGAGATCGTTTGGTACCTCGACGATCCGGTGGCGGACCCGGCGCTGGTGCCGCTCTACTTCGTCGCCAAGGAGGCACGTAAGCACGTCAAGGTGGTGCTGTCCGGCGAGGGTGCGGACGAGCTGTTCGGCGGCTACACCATCTATCGGGAGCCGTTGTCGCTCGCACCGTTCGAGAAGCTGCCCCCCTCCCTGCGACGCGCCGCCGGTCGACTGAGTGAGCGCATCCCGGAGGGCACCCGCGGCAAGAGTCTCCTGCACCGCGGGTCGATGAGCTTGGAGGAGCGCTACTACGGCAATGCGCGCAGCTTCAACGACGCGCAGTTGCGGTCGGTGCTGCGCGAGTTCCGGCCCGAGTGGACCCATCAGGACGTGACGGCGCCGATCTACGCGCAGTCCGCCGGGTGGGACCCGGTGGCGCGGATGCAGCATCTCGACCTGTTCACGTGGCTGCGCGGCGACATCCTGGTGAAGGCCGACAAGATCACGATGGCCAACTCGCTGGAGTTGCGCGTGCCGTTCCTCGACAACGAGGTGTTCCGGGTGGCGGAGCAGTTGCCGCTGGAGCAGAAGATCACGAAGTCGACGACGAAGTACGCGCTGCGCAAGGCGCTCGACGGCATCGTGCCCGACCACGTGCTCAACCGCGCGAAGCTCGGTTTCCCTGTGCCGCTTCGGCATTGGCTGCGGGGCACCGAGCTCTTCGACTGGGCGCACCAGCAGATCGTCGATTCCCAGACCGATCACCTGCTCGACAAGGCCGCGATCACCCGCATGCTGAACGACCACCGCGAGGGACGCAGCGATCACAGCCGCCGGTTGTGGACCGTGCTGATCTTCATGGTGTGGCACGGCATCTTCGTCGAGAAGCGCATCGTGCCGGCCATCGCCGAACCCACCTACCCGGTTCGGCTCTAGCCGGCAGACGCGAACTACTGCGGCAGGACCGCGGCGATCTCGGCCGCGGCCTCGTCGCCGTACGCGTCGGTGAGGCGCTTGATCGCGTCGTCACGGACGAGCGTCCATTCCTGGGTGCCGGTGGTCTCGAGCACGAGCACCGCGATGAACGATCCGAGCTGGGCAGCGCGCTCGAGGCCGAGGCCGTTCGCGCGGCCGACGAGGAACCCGGCGCGGAACGCGTCTCCGACACCGGTGGGGTCGACCTTGCTGGTCTCCGGGACCACGGAGACGCGGATGTCGGTGCCGTCGGCACCCACGATCTCGACGCCGTTCTTGCCGAGCGTGGTGACGCGCAGGCCGACGGTGTCGCGGATCTGGCGTTCGGTCAGCCCGGTCTTCTGACGGAGCAGGCCCCACTCGTACTCGTTGGTGAACAGGTACTCGGCGCCCTGGATGAGCTCGGTGGCCTGCGTTCCGTCGAGGCGTGCGAGCTGCTGCGACGGATCCGCGGCGAAGGGGATGCCCAGTTCGCGGCACTCCGCCGTGTGGCGCATCATCGCGGCCGGGTCGTTGGCGCCGACCAGGACGAGATCGAGATCGCGGCCCTCGGCCACGGTGTGGACGGAGATGTCGCCGGCCTCGGTCATCGCGCCGGGGTAGAACGAGGCGATCTGGGCCATGTCCTCGTCGGTGGTGCAGACGAAACGCGCGGTGTGCGCCGTCTCGGAGAGGGTGACGGCGGAGCAGTCGACGCCGTTGTCCTCGAGCCACGTCTGGTACTCGGCGAAGTCGGGCCCCACCGAGCCGACGAGCAGCGGTGCGCCGCCCAGAACACCCATGGCGTAGGCGATGTTGCCGCCCACCCCGCCCTTGCGGATGACGAGGTCGTCGACGAGAAAGCTCAGCGAGACGTGTGCCAGCTGATCGGCGAGGAACTGGTCGGCGAACCGACCGGGAAAACGCATCAGATGGTCGGTAGCAATGGAGCCGGACACCGCAATGGTCACGTCCGAGGGCCTTTCGCAGCAGGTGGAGGAGGACTGCTGTGAACCTTACCCGGGTGACGAGCCGGTGAACCCCACCAGACGGACGCCCCCGGACACACGCCGTCCCCGACACCCAGTGACAGGGTGCCGGGGACGGCGGGGACTACTCGGGACTCAGTTGAAGGAGTCACCGCACGCGCACGAACCCGTGGCGTTGGGGTTGTCGATCGTGAAGCCCTGCTTCTCGATGGTGTCGACGAAGTCGATCGATGCGCCCTCGACGTACGGCGCGCTCATCCGGTCCACGGCGAGCGTGACGCCGCCGAAGTCCTTGACCAGGTCGCCGTCGAGCGAGCGGTCGTCGAAGAACAGCTGGTAGCGCAGCCCTGCGCACCCGCCGGGCTGAACCGCGATGCGCAGCGCCAGGTCGTCGCGGCCTTCCTGATCGAGCAGTGCCTTGGCCTTGGACGAGGCCGCTTCGGTCATCAGGACGGCGTGCGTCTCGGTGTCGGTGGTGGTCACGTCACTGGTGGCGACGTCGTTCTGCACAGTCATGGGTTCTCCCTATCGTTCGTGCCCTCTCGGCGACAACGCCGGCGAACACAGTCAACGGTACTCCCGACCCCGCTATTCCACACGATCGCCGGGGCGGTCACGCCCAGGAGCCGGTACGGGCGACGTCTGCCGCGAGTCCGGTCAGCTGGGCACGCGCGTCCGACATGGCGAGGTCGACCGATCCGGCGAAATCGGTCACCGAGTGCGCCGACTCGATGCCCGCGGCCCGCATGTCGTCCTCGCCCAGACGCACCTGACCGGCGAGGACCACCGTGCGCACACCGTGCTCGCGGGCCGATCCCGCGAGGGCGGTGACGACCTTCCCGCGCAGCGACTGCGAGTCGAACTTTCCCTCACCTGTGAGCACCAGGTCGACCGTCGGCATCACGTCGTGGCGTCGGGTGCGCTCGGCCACCAGATCGGCCCCGGAGGTGCGGGTCGCTCCCAGCGCGAGCAGTGCGGCGCCCAGACCACCGGCAGCACCCGCCCCCGGCAGGTCCGCCACCGCGCGCCCTGCGATGCGATCGAGCTCGACGCACCAGTCGGCGTTCCGCTCCTCCAGCACGCGCACGGCGTCCGCGTCCGCACCCTTCTGCGGTCCGAACACCGCGGCCGCACCGGCCGGGCCCAGCAACGGATTGTCGACGTCGGTCGCCGCGACGAGGTCGACGTCCGCGAGAGCCGCGACCGCCGCATCAGGTCCCCCGAGAGACTCGATCATGCCCGCGCCGCCGTCTGTCGAGCTGCTGCCACCGAGACCGACCACCACGGTGGTCGCACCGCGGGTCAGCGCCTCCGCGACGATCTGCCCCACTCCCCTGCTGGTCGCCGCGACGGCCGACTCCGGATCCGGCGTACGACCCAGTAGTGCGAGACCGATGGTCTGCGCGACCTCCACGTAGGCGGTGGCGCCGTCGAGCAACCAGCGCGCGGTCACGGCATCACCGAGAGGTCCGGACACGGTCGACTCGATCACCTCGCCGCCGTCGGCCGCGAGTGCGTCGACGAACCCCGGTCCGCCGTCGGACTGGGGCGCGAGGATCAGCTCGTCGTCGCGCGCGCTCGACCACCCCGCCGCGATGGCGTCGGCTGCTTCGGCCGCGGTCAGGGTGTCTCCGAAGGAATCGGGGGCGATGAGAACGCGCATCGGAACACTCTAACGAGGAGCGCCGGTCGTGAGAGCCCGTGACTGCGGTGTTCGCGTGGTGGTGAACGTCGAATAACCTGTGGGGGTGAAGCTGCCCTTCGGTAAGTCGAGTGACAAGTCCGACACCCAGACCCCCGTCGACCACGAATCGACGAGCGTGGACGAGAGCACGGCGCAGACCCGCGGCAACGTCAGCCTCGGCAAGGGTCGTCCGACGCCCTCGCGGCGTGAGGCCGAGGGCCGCCGCCGTGGCCCCGTCGCACCGGCACCGCTGACGGCCAAGGAGGCCCGGGCACGACGCAAGGCGACACGGGGCAGCAAGGACGAGCGCAAGGCCGCCTCGGCCGAACGTCGCGCGAAGGCCGCCGACCAGCGTGCCCGCATGATGGCCGGCGAGGACAAGTTCCTCCTCCCCCGCGACAAGGGTCCCGTCCGCGCCTACGCGCGTGACCTGGTCGACTCGCGTCGCAACTTCGTCGGGCTCTTCATGCCGATGGCCCTGATCCTGCTCGTGGCGCTGTTCCTCAGCCCCGAGGTGCAGTCGATCGTCACGCTCGCACTGTTCATCATGATGATCTTCATGGGTATCGACGGCTACCTGCTCGGCCGCCGCGTCAACAACAAGGTGCGGGACCGTTTCCCCGAGACTCCGGACGGCGGCTTCAAGCTCGGCTGGTACTCGTTCGTCCGCGCGTCGCAGGTTCGCAAGATGCGTGCCCCCAAGCCTCGCGTCGGTCCCGGCGACGCGGTCTGAGCGCATCCGCGGTGACGCGCACACTCGTCCTCGGAGGTGCCCGGTCCGGCAAGTCCGGCCATGCGGAGTCGTTGCTGGACGATCACCCCGAGGTCCGATACGTGGCCACCGGGCGTCGGAACAGCGCGGACGCCGACTGGGACGCCCGCATCGACACGCATCGACGGACGCGGCCGGCGCACTGGTCCACGGTCGAGATCACCTCGTACGCGGCACTGTCCGAGGCACTGCGGGACGGTGTGCCCACACTGGTCGACGACCTGGGGACCTGGCTCACCGGCGCGCTGGACGATCTGCACGCGTGGGACTCGCCGCGCGGCACGGTCGTGGCCGCGGTCGACGACCTGGTGGCGGCCGTCGACCGGTTCGAGGGTCCGCTCGTGCTCGTCTCCCCCGAGGTGGGTCTGGGCGTGATCCCGGAGTCGCGGGCGGGCAGACTCTTCCGCGACGAGATCGGTGCCGCGAACGCCCGTCTCGCACAGGTGTGTGACGCGGTGACGCTGGTGGTGGCCGGGTTGTCCGTTCCCCTCACCCGACCGAGTGACCGACCCACCGACCGATCGAGAGGCACGTGGTGACCGAGAGTTCCGCACTGTTCCGTCCGGTGGATCCACCCGACGCCGACATCGCCCGTGAGGCGAGGGCCAGACAGTCGTCGTTGACCAAGCCCGCGGAGTCGCTCGGCCGCCTCGAGGACCTCGCCGTGTGGGTCGCGTCGTGCCAGGGCGTGAGCCCTCCGCATCGGTTCGCTCGGGCTCGCGCCGTGGTCTTCGCCGGCGATCACGGCATCGCCCGCGGCGGGGTCTCCGCGTACCCGCCCGAGGTGACGGCGCAGATGGTCGCGAACATCGCCGCGGGCGGCGCCGCGATCAACGCGTTGGCGACGGTCTCCGGTGCGACCGTGCGGGTGGTGGACATCGCGGTCGACGCGGACACCGACGAGTCCGTCTCGTCGCACAAGGTACGTCGCTCCAGCGGCTCGATCGACCGCGAGGACGCACTGTCGCAGGACGAGGTGATCGCCGCCCTGACAGCAGGCCGCGACATCGCCGACGAGGAGGTCGACGGCGGCGCCGATCTGTTGATCGCCGGCGACATGGGCATCGGCAACACCACCCCCGCCACCGTGCTGATCGCTGCCGTCACCAACACCGAACCGGTGGCGGCGGTCGGACGCGGCACCGGCATCGACGATGCTGGGTGGATCCGCAAGACCGCCGCGATCCGCGACGCCCTGCGGCGTGCGCGCCCCGTCACCCGCGACCCGATCGCACTGCTGCGCACCGTCGGCGGCGCCGATCTCGCCGCGATGACCGGCTTCCTGGTGCAGGCCGCGGTACGTCGCACACCGGTGCTGCTCGACGGCGTCGTCGTCACGGCGGCGGCTCTGGTCGCGAACGATCTCTCGGTCGGCGCCTCGGCGTGGTGGCTGGCCGGCCACCGGTCGACGGAACCGGCACACGCGTTGGCGCTCGCGCACCTGCGGCTCGATCCCCTGCTCGACCTGTCGATGCGCCTCGGCGAGGGCTCGGGGGCGATGGTCGCTCTGCCGATCCTGTCCGGGGCCGTCGCGACACTTGCCGACATGGCAACGTTCTCCGATGCCGGAGTGAGCACGCGGCCCTGATGTTCCTGGACCCGGTGCGCCTGGCGTTCTCCTGGTTGACGGTGCTGCCGGTGCGTGGTCCGGACGCCGTCGATCGCGACGACGCACGCCGTGCGATCGGGATCGTCCCGCTCGTCGGCCTGGCACTGGGCGGCGCGGCGGCACTGGTGGTGTGGCTGTGCGCCGCCGCCGACCTGCCGCCACTGCTCGCGGGACTGCTCGGCGTCGGCACTCTCGCGCTGCTGACCCGCGGTATGCATCTCGACGGGCTCGCGGACACTGCGGACGGACTCGGGTCCTACGGCCCGGCCGAGCGTGCGCTGGCGATCATGAAGTCCGGGTCCACCGGGCCGTTCGGGGCCGCGACTCTCGTCCTGGTTCTCGGCGTGCAAGCGGTGGCCATGGGCGAACTCGCTTCTCGGGGTGACACTCTCGCGATCGTGGTCGCGGCCGTGGCGGCGCGGTGCGCTGTCGTGATCGTGTGCCGCCGTTCGGTACCCGCCGCCACCGGCAGTGGCTTCGGCTCGCTCGTGGCGGCGTCGCAGTCACCCGTCGCGGTGACACTGTGGGTCCTCGTGGCACTCGCCGCCGGGCTGCTCGCCGTCCCCGGCGCCCCGCTGCAGGGCGTGGCCGCCGTCGCGGCGGCACTCGCTGCCGTCACTGTGATCGCCCGGCACTGCGTTCGGCGATTCGGCGGTCTCGTCGGTGACGTACTCGGGGCGAGCATCGAGCTGACCACCGCCGTGGTGCTCGTGCTCTGCCTCGTCGACTGACCGATCAGTCGCGCAGCGTGCTCATCCAGCCGTGGGTGTCGGCGAAGGTGCCGCGCTGGATGCCGGTGAGCGTGTCGCGCAGCGCCATGGTGACCTCGCCGGGCTCTCCGGTACCGATGCGGAAGTCGCCCTCGGCGGACTTCACGCTGCCGACGGGGGTGATCACGGCCGCGGTGCCGCACGCGAAGACCTCGGTGATCTCGCCCGACTCCGCCTTCTTCTGCCACTCGTCCGTGGAGATCTTGCGCTCCTCCACGGCGAAGCCCGCGTCGGTGGCGAGCGCCAACAGCGAGTCACGCGTGATGCCGGGCAGCAGCGAGCCGGACAGGGACGGCGTGACCAACCGCGCGTCGGGGCCGGAGCCGAAGACGAAGAACAGGTTCATCCCGCCCATCTCCTCGACGTAGCGGCGCTCGAGAGCGTCGAGCCACACGACCTGGTCGCAGCCCTGGTCCGCGGCCTGCGCCTGGGCCAGCAGGGAGGCCGCGTAGTTGCCCGCGAACTTCGCGGCGCCGGTGCCGCCCGGCGCCGCGCGCACGTACTCGGTGGAGAGCCACACGCTGACCGGCTTGACCCCGCGCGGGAAGTACGCGCCGGCGGGCGAAGCGATGAGGAGGTAGCGATAGGAGGACGACGGGCGCACGCCCAGTCCCGCCTCCGTGGCGAACATGAAGGGCCGCAGGTAGAGCGCGTCCTCGCCGCCGGCCACGGGCACCCACTCGTGGTCGACGGCGAGCAGCTGCTCGATCGACTCTCGGAACAGCTCCACCGGCAGGGCCGGCATCGCCAACCGCGCGGCCGAGCTCTGCAGGCGCTCCGCGTTCGCGCCGGGACGGAACGACGCGAGACTGCCGTCGGGCTGGCGGTAGACCTTGAGACCTTCGAAGATGGCCTGGCCGTAGTGCAGAACCATGGCCGCAGGATCCATCGGGAACGGCGCGTAGGGCGTCACCACCGCGTCGTGCCAGCCGGTGCCGGCGTCGTAGTCGATGGCCACCATGTGATCGGTGAAGTGCACGCCGAATCCGGGCGCCTGCAACACCGCTGCCCGCGCCTCCGCGGTGGCGGGCGACGGGTGCTCGTGACGCGTGAATTCCAGGCCAGTCATGCCGAACACTCTAAAGCAGGGTGGTGTGGCATCTCACCGCACGTGCGCCTCGACGAACGGCGGCCTGACCACCTCGCACGCGATCGCCCGACCACGCACGTCCACGTCGACCGCGTCGCCGACGGCGACGCCCGCCGCGGTGTCGAGCAACGCGAGCGCGATGCCCACCTTCAGGGTCGGCGAGAAGGTGCCGGACGTGGTCACACCGACCGGTTCTCCGGTGCCGACCGAATTCCCGGGGCGCAAGACGGTCAGACCCGGACGCAGCACACCGCGTCCGACGGCGCGGAGGCCGACGAGGGTGCGGGGTGCGCCCGCCTCCTTCTGCGCCAGGAGGGCGTCGCGTCCGCGGAACGCGTCCTTCTTCCAGCCCACCGCCCAGCCGCAGCGAGCCTCCAGCGGACTGATGTCGACGGACAGCTCGTGCCCGTGCAGCGGGTAGCCCATCTCGGTACGCAGCGTGTCGCGCGCTCCGAGGCCGGCGGGCTCGCCGCCCACCTCGCGCACCGCACCCAGCAGCGCCTCGAACAGCGACGCGGCCGTGTCCCATTGCGGCAGCAGCTCGTAGCCGTGTTCCCCCGTGTAGCCGGTGCGACAGACCCGTACCGAGCCGGATCCGAACGCGACGTCCTCGAACGCCATGTAGTCGAGAGAGGACGGCAGCCCGACGGCGGCGAGGACGTCGGCCGACCACGGCCCCTGCACGGCCAGGACGCCGTACTCCCGGTGCGCCGAGCGGACCTCGATGCCGGCCGGGGCACCCTGCGCGAGCACGTCGACCACGGCGGCGGTGTTGGCCGCGTTGGGCACGAGGAAAACCTCGTCGTCGGAGACGAGGTAGGCGATCAGATCGTCGACCACTCCCCCGTTCTCGGTGCAGCACAACGTGTACTGCGCCTGGCCGGGCCCGATGCGGTCGAGGGCGTTGGTCAGCACCGAGTCGACGTACGCCGCGGCGCCGGGACCGGAGACGACAGCCTTGCCCAGGTGGCTCACGTCGAACAACCCCGCGGTGGTGCGCGTCGACGTGTGCTCGGAGACGGTGCCCGCGTACGACACCGGCATCGTCCACCCGCCGAAGGGGGCGAACGTGGCTCCGAGGGCGACGTGCGCCTCGTGGACCGGACCGTGCAACAACTCTTCGCTCATGGTGGGGAACGCTAACTCAGACGAGCCCGATGTCGGGGTCGGCATACGATCGACTGCGTCGCTCCACCCCCACCGACCGTCCCCGACCATCAGGAGCAGCAGCACGTGAGCAGTCAGTCGCAGCGCACACTCGGACCCGAACTGGTCCTCGCCGGAACCATCGACAAGGCCGTCGAGGTCGTCGTCGTCGGACTCGAGAAGACCGACGACGGTGTCCGCATCGTCGGCGAGGACTTCCTCGGGAACGCCGCAGCCGACGTCCTCGCCGCGGTCACGGCCCTCGGCGCCACCGGCCGAGCCGACCAGGTCACCCGCGTTCCCGCGCCCTCGTCCCTGCCCGCCGCCAGCGTTCTCGCCGTCGGCCTGGGCACCGCCGCCGAGCGCTCCGACGACGTGCTGCGTCGCGCGGCCGGTTCGGCTGCGCGCGCGCTCACCGGCATCGGCCACGTCGCGACTACACTGTCCGCCGTCGGCCTCGCCGCCGCCGCGGAGGGCCTCTACCTCGGCGCGTACCAGTTCAGCGAGTACAAGCAGAAGTCGGCACCCGCGGAGGACGCGACGCCGATCGCCCGGGTGGATCTGCTCGTGGGATCCCCGCGCGACAAGCAGGCTCGCGCCGAACTCGCGCGCTCCGAGGCCGTCGCCGAGGCGGTCGCCACCGCCCGTGACCTCGTCAACACGCCCCCGAGTCACCTCTTCCCGGCCGAGTTCGCCGAGCGGGCCCGTGCCCTCGGGACCGAGGCCGGCCTCACCGTGCAGGTGCTCGACGAGAAGGCACTCGAGCGCGGGGGCTATGGCGGCATCATCGGCGTCGGGAAGGGCTCGTCCCGCCCGCCGCGTCTGGTCCGGCTGTCCTGGTCCGGCGGCAAGAAGAAGTCCCCCACCGTCGCTCTCGTCGGCAAGGGCATCACGTTCGACACCGGCGGCATCTCGATCAAGCCCGCGGCGGGCATGGAGAACATGACCTCGGACATGGCCGGCGCGGCCGCCGTCGTCGCGACGGTGGTGCTGGCGGCCAAGCTGAAGCTGCCGATCGACGTCACCGCGACGGTGCCGATGGCCGAGAACATGCCGTCGTCCACGGCGCAGCGTCCCGGCGACGTGCTGACCCAGTACGGCGGCACCACGGTCGAGGTCATCAACACCGACGCCGAGGGCCGCCTCATTCTCGCCGACGCCATCGTGCGCGCCTGCGAGGACGAACCGGACTACCTCATCGACACCGCGACCCTCACCGGAGCGCAGATGGTCGCCCTCGGCACCCGCACCCCGGGTGTCATGGGCACCGAGGTGTTCCGCGACCGCGTCGCCGCCATCTCGCAGCGCATCGGCGAGAACGCCTGGGCCATGCCGCTGCCTGCCGAACTGCGACCCGATCTCGACTCCCGCGTCGCCGATCTCGCCAACGTCACCAACCACCGGTGGGGCGGCATGCTCGCGGCCGGGCTCTACCTGAAGGAGTTCGTCGCCGAGGGCGTCCAGTGGGCGCACATCGACGTCGCCGGGCCGGCGTTCAACACCGGCGGGCCGCACGGCTACACGAGCAAGGGCGGCACCGGTGTCCCGGTGCGCACCATGATCTCGGTGCTCGAGGACATCGCCGAGCAGGGCTGACGCTCTCCGGCGCCGCTCGCGCGAGCGGGGAGCTCAGGCTCCCTGCTCGCGCCGCCGGATGATCTTCTGTCGGGCGTCGTGGTCCCGCATCCGCTGCGGGTACCCGGTCTTGCGCACGTCGTAGACCGGGATCTTCAGGTCCTCGCCCAGCTTGCGTGCGCCCTTCTCGCCGCCCACCGCGCGGCGGGTCCACTCACCGTCGTTCGCCACCAGCACCACGGTGATCGGGGTGACCGTCGTCTCCGGTTCGACGTAGGCCTCGACGCCGATGCGTGCGGCCGTCCAGTCGGCGAGATGAGCTCTGTCGGACGAGGACGACGCTCCGCCTCGGGATCGACCCGAACGCTTGAATCTGTCGAACAGTCCCACGGTGTCTCCTCCATCCGTCGGGCAGCGCACGCGACTCTCGCGTGCACGAAATGCACTCAATCCGGTCCACACCATCATCCGTACGGCACGCCGACCCCACCGAGCGCGAACCGTCTCACGAAGTGACAGGATGATCGGGCATCGCGTGAACCATCTCACGGTGCGCGTCACCCGTTACCGGCACAACTCGCCGCGAGAACGGTGCGACGCGGCCACAATGGTGCACGTACCGCGACCGGCTAGACACCACACCCGCTAGCGACCACGAGCCGCTACACCCGTACTACAACTTGTCGAGGAGTCAACAGACATGACCTTCTCCGTCCAGATGCCAGCTCTCGGTGAAAGCGTCACCGAGGGGACTGTCACACGGTGGCTGAAACAGGAGGGGGACACGGTCGAAGTCGACGAACCCTTGCTCGAAGTCTCCACCGACAAGGTGGACACGGAGATTCCCTCTCCGGCAGCGGGTGTCCTGACCAAGATCGTCGCGCAGGAGGACGACACCGTCGAGATCGGCGGTGAGCTCGGTGTCATCGGTGACGCGGACGAGGCCCCGTCCGACGGCGACGACTCGAGCAGCGACGACTCGAGCAGCGACGACTCGAGCAGCGACGAAGCCGACGCAGGCCCGTCCGACGCCGCCGAGCAGGCGTCCGTCGAGGGCGAGAGTGAGGCCGAGGCGCCCGCACCCGAGAGCGACGACGACGGCGGTGCGAGCAGCGGTTCCGCCGGTGGCGGCGACGGCACCCCCGTCACGATGCCCGAACTGGGCGAGTCCGTCACCGAGGGCACCGTCACCCGGTGGCTCAAGGCCGTCGGCGACGAGGTCGCCGTGGACGAGCCGCTCCTCGAGGTCTCCACCGACAAGGTCGACACCGAGATCCCGTCGCCGGTCGCCGGTACCCTGCTCGAGATCAGCGCCGAGGAGGACGACACCGTCGAGGTCGGCGGTCAGCTCGCCGTCATCGGTTCCGGCGCTCCCGCGAAGAAGGAGTCCGCGCCCGAGCCCGAGCCGGAGCCCGAGAAGAAGCCCGAGCCGGAGAAGAAGCCGGAGCCCAAGGCCGAAGCGAAGCCCGCCGAGAAGCCCGCCAAGCAGGCCGATCCCGAGCCCGCCGGTGAGGTCTACACGCCGGAGCCGAAGTCCGAGAGCAAGTCCGAGAACTCGTCGAAGTCGCAGTCCGAGGCGCCGGCCGGCGGCTCGAACGCCGGCGGTTCCAGCCCGTACGTCACGCCGCTCGTGCGCAAGCTCGCGCAGGAGAACGACGTCGACCTGAACTCCGTGTCGGGAACCGGCGTGGGTGGGCGCATCCGCAAGCAGGACGTCCTCGCCGCCGCCGAGGCGAAGAAGGCGCCCGCGAAGGAGGAGGCCGCTCCGGCTGCCGCAGCTCCGGCCGCGTCCGCCACGCCCTCGGCGCCGTCCACTGCCGGCGTGCGGCCCGAACTCGCGCACCTGCGCGGTTCGACGCAGAAGATCAACCGCATCCGGCAGATCACCGCCAAGAAGACCCGCGAGTCGCTGCAGACGTCGGCGCAGCTCACGCAGGTGTTCGAGGTCGACCTGACCAAGGTGGCAGCACTGCGCACCCGCGCCAAGGCCACGTTCAAGGAGCGCGAGGGCGTCAACCTGACGTTCCTGCCATTCTTCGCGAAGGCCGTCGTCGAGGCGCTCAAGGTTCACCCCAACGTGAACGCGAGCATCGACGAGGAGAAGAAGGAGATCACCTACCACGACGCCGAGCACCTGGGCATCGCGGTGGACACCGAGCAGGGTCTCCTCTCCCCCGTCATCCACAACGCGGGCGACCTGTCGCTGGCCGGCATCGCACGCGCCATCGCGGACATCGCGGCACGGGCACGGTCGAACGGCCTCAAGCCGGACGAGCTGTCCGGTGGCACGTTCACCATCACCAACATCGGCAGCCAGGGCGCTCTGTTCGACACGCCGATCCTGGTTCCGCCGCAGGCCGCCATGCTGGGCACCGGGGCCATCGTCAAGCGCCCGGTCGTGGTGACCGACGCCTCGGGCAGCGAGTCCATCGGTGTCCGCTCCATGGCGTTCCTGCCGCTCACGTACGACCACCGTCTCGTCGACGGCGCCGATGCGGGTCGCTTCCTGACCACCATCAAGCAGCGCCTCGAGGAGGGCGCGTTCGAAGCCGACCTCGGCCTCTGACGCTTCTTCGGTAATCTCGGAGGTCCCCGACTCTTCGCAGCCCCGACCTCCGGGAATCTGTGACCTGTCGAACGAGGGGGCACTCGCCGCACGTCGTGTGGTGGGTGCCCCCATCGCCGTCCCAGGAGGCATTCACTCGTGCGCATCGTCATCGCAGGTTCGTCCGGACTCATCGGCACGTCGCTCGTGGCGGCGCTGCGCAGCGGAGGACACGACGTGTTCCGCCTCGTTCGCCGTGCACCCGCGGGGCCGGACGAGATCGGCTGGGATCCCACCGCCGGATCGCTCGACCCGGAGGCGCTGAAGGGCGCCGACGCCGTGGTGAACCTGTGCGGTGTCGGGATCGGCGACAAGCGGTGGACCGGCGCGTACAAGCAGGCCGTCCGTGACAGTCGCATCGTCCCCACCGAGGTGATCTCCCGCGCCGTCGTCGAGGCGAAGGTGCCGACGCTCGTCAACGCCAGCGGCATCAACTTCTACGGTGACACCGGCGACACCGTGGTCGACGAGACGGCGCCGGTCGGCACGGGCTTCCTCGCCGAGGTGTGTCGCGACTGGGAGGACGCCACGTCCTTCGCGGCCTCGAACGGCGTCCGGGTGGTGTTCCTGCGCAGTGCTGCCGTCCTGTCCCGGCACGGCGGCATGATGGGCAAGCTCCGCCCGCTGTACCTCTTCGCGCTGGGCGGTCGGCTCGGCAGCGGCCGCCAGTACTTCCCGTGGATCTCGCTGACGGACGAGGTCCGGGCGATCGTCTTCACCCTCGAGAATCAGGACATCACCGGACCGGTCAACCTTCAGGGGCCCGCCCCGGTGACCAATGCCCAGTTCAACAGCGCCATGTCGCGTGCGGTGCATCGCCCGGCACCGTGGATGGTGCCCGGGTTCGCGATCTCCGCGATCATCGGCGAGTTCGCGAACGAGGCCATCCTGCACAATCCGCGAGCCATCCCCGCGGTGCTCGAGAAGCACGGATTCACGTTCGAGCACAACACCATCGGAGAGGCGCTCGCGGACACCGTCGGCTGACCCGGCGGCGTACTCTTCGATGTCATGATCACCCGCTCCGCCCGCGCCGACTCCCGGCCGATGCTCGTGCGTTCGCTCGGCACGATCGACTACCTCGAGGCTCTCGAGATCCAGCGCGAGGTCGCCGGCCGTCGTGCCGAGAACGTCGGCGCCGACGAGCTGCTGCTTCTCGAGCACCCGGCAGTCTTCACCGCGGGTCGGCGTACGGCTCCCGAGGATCGGCCGCGCGACGGCACCCCTGTCATCGACGTCGACCGCGGCGGCAAGATCACCTGGCACGGCCCCGGGCAGCTGGTCGGCTATCCCATCGTGCGGCTCGCGGAACCCGTCGACGTCGTGCGGTACGTCCGGCTGATCGAGGAGGCACTCATCGCCGTGTGCACCGACCTGGGCCTGGTGGTCGGGCGTATCGACGGCCGCTCGGGCGTCTGGCTCGCGGCCGGCGAGGTGCGCGGAGCCCGAAATTCTGGTCCGGGATGGCAGCCCGAACGCAAGGTCGCTGCCATCGGGGTCCGTGTGCAGCGGGGAGTCGCTCTGCACGGCTTCGCCCTGAACTGCAATGCGTCTCTGGAGGGCTTCGGCACCATCGTTCCGTGCGGTATCGCGGACGCCGGCGTCACCACGCTGTCGGACGAACTCGGCCGCGACGTGACCGTCGACGAGGTCACTCCCGCTGTCACGCAGCGCATCCTGGACGCACTCGACGGACGCCTGCCGTTGGCGGTGCACGATCTGGACAGAACGCCCGTCGCACCCACCCCACGCTTCACCACGGTGAACTTCGGCGGATGACCCCCCGCGAGTAGCATCGATGCGGTGACCGTCGCACCCGAGAACTCTCCTGCACAAGCTCCGAACGGACGCAAGCTTCTCCGCCTCGAGATCCGAAACGCGGAGACCCCGATCGAACGCAAACCGTCGTGGATCAAGACCCGCGCGAAGATGGGCCCCGAGTACTCAGAACTCAAGGGACTCGTCAAGCGCGAGGGACTGCACACGGTGTGCGAAGAGGCCGGGTGTCCCAACATCTACGAATGCTGGGAAGACCGCGAAGCCACGTTCCTCATCGGCGGTGAGCAGTGCACCCGTCGCTGCGACTTCTGCCAGATCGACACCGGCAAACCTGCCGACCTCGATCGGGACGAGCCGCGCCGCGTGGCCGAATCGGTGCAGGCGATGGGTCTGCGCTACTCCACCATCACGGGTGTCGCCCGCGACGATCTCGAGGACGGCGGCGCCTGGCTGTACGCCGAGACCGTGCGTGAGATCAAGCGCCTCAACCCCAACACCGGTGTCGAACTGCTGATCCCCGACTTCAACGCCGACCCCGGCCAGCTGGCCGAGGTCTTCTCCTCGCGCCCCGAGGTGCTCGCGCACAACGTCGAGACGGTGCCGCGCATCTTCAAGCGCATCCGTCCCGCGTTCCGCTACCAGCGCAGCCTCGACGTCATCACCGCAGCGCGCGACGCCGGCCTGGTGACCAAGTCGAATCTGATCCTGGGCATGGGCGAGACCTACGAGGAGGTCACGCAGGCGATGCAGGACCTGCATGACGCCGGCTGCGACATCCTCACCATCACCCAGTACCTGCGCCCGTCGCCGCGACACCATCCGGTCGACCGGTGGGCCAAGCCGGAGGAATTCGTCGAACACTCCAAGGCCGCCGAGGCCATGGGCTACGCCGGCGTCCTCGCCGGTCCCCTGGTCCGCTCCTCGTACCGCGCGGGTCGCCTCTACGCGCAGGCCATGGCTCACCACGGCCGTGCGATCTCCGAGAACATGTCCCACCTCGAGCACGGCGGCGAGGCGTCCCAGGAAGCCAGCTCGCTGATGGCGCGCCTGGCAGCCCGCTGACCTCACACCCCCAGCGACACCACGCGGCCCGCCGTCCTACCGGATGGCGGGCCGCGCTGCGTCTGCGCCTATCCTGGGAGTCATGGCGAACGGCGGTACAGCAGGCAAGGGCAAGGCCTCGAAAGAGGCGAAGGCCGCGGCGAAGGCAGCACGCAAGCAGGCCTCGAAGGAACGGCGCTCCCAGTTGTGGCAGGCCTTCCAGATGCAGCGCAAGGAGGACAAGCTCCTCCTGCCGCTGATGATCGGATCGGTCGTCGGTATGGCGGTGCTGTTCTTTCTGATCGGACTGATCTTCGGGATCGAGTGGCTCCTGCTGCCGTTCGGGCTCCTCATCGGTGTGCTCATCGCATTCGTGATCTTCGGTCGTCGCGTGCAGAAGTCGGTGTACGGCAAGGCCGAGGGCCAGGCCGGCGCCGCCGCGTGGGCACTGGACAACCTGCAGGGCGGGTGGCGTGTCAAGACCGCCATCGCCGGCACCACGCAGCTGGACGCCGTGCACCGCGTCATCGGTCGTCCCGGCGTCATCCTGGTGGCCGAGGGCGCACCGCAGCGCGTGAAGGCACTGCTGGCGCAGGAGAAGAAGAAGACTGCGCGCCTCGTCGGCGACACCCCCATCTACGACGTGGTCGTGGGCAACGACGAGGGCCAGGTTCCGCTCTCGCAGCTGCAGAAGTACCTGACCAAGCTGCCGAAGAACATCGACAGCAAGCGCATGGAGACCATCGAGTCACGCCTCTCGGCGCTGGGCGCCCGCGGCGGCCCGGCACTCCCCAAGGGGCCGATGCCGGGCGGCGCGAAGATGAAGGGCGTGCAGCGCACCATCAAGCGTCGCTAGTGGCCTCCGGCCCCACTACCGGGACATGAGGAGTGCGGTGCCCGTCGCGCGGTCGTGCATGCCGCGGCTGTCGATGTCGGTGATGACGGCGGGCACCACGAACGCGATGAAGACCTGACGTACCAGTGCGCGCACGACTCCCACGCGGCCCGGAGCGTCGATGCGCGCCACCTGCATGCCCATGCAGAACTGACCGGGCGTGAAGGAGAACAAACTCACGGACACGAAGCCGAGCAGGAACCACACACCGAGGGTCAGAGTCGACAGGTTGCCCCCGGCGACACTGCCGCCGAGGAACAGCGCGGACACACCCATCGACATCAACCAATCGATGGCCAACGCCGCCACACGCCTCGCTGTGGGCGCGAGCGAACCCGGCCCCACCTTGGGAAGTCCCAGGTACTCGCCCTGGTAGGCCTGCTGCTCGTGGTCACCGTCGGGCAGCGCGGCGGCGGGGCCCGAGAGCCATGATCCGGTCATCCGTGCCATGAGTGTTCTCCATACTGGTGTGAGTCCGGTGCCATTGCTCCAGGATAGGTGTCGCCCCGGCGGGAGAGCCTTCCCACCGGCCACCAGCTGCGACGACGGGACGCGTAACACCGACGAAACACGGACTTGACGGTGAGGCAACACCACTTCCCTACCGTCGGCGTGGCGCAGCTGCCGCACTCACACAGACGTCGCGGACCAGCACTCGACAAGAAGGAGTTCCAGCGTGGATTTCACCACGGCCGAAGAGGTCATCAAGTACATAGCGGACGAGAGCGTCGAGTACGTCGACATCCGTTTCACCGATCTCCCGGGTATCCAGCAGCACTTCTCGATCGCGGCGAAGGCGTTCACCAAGGACACCCTCGAAGACGGTCTCGCGTTCGATGGCTCGTCCGTGCGTGGCTTCCAGTCGATCCACGAGTCGGACATGATGCTGCTGCCCGATTACGGCACCGCTCAGATCGACCCGTTCCGTCACGCCAAGACGCTGAACATGGACTTTTTCGTCCACGATCCGTACACCCGCGAGTCCTACAGCCGCGACCCCCGCAACGTCGCACGCAAGGCCGAGGAGTACCTCGCCAGCACCGGCATCGCCGACACCGCGTTCTTCGGTCCCGAGGCCGAGTTCTACATCTTCGACTCGGTGCGCTACGACTCCCAGATGAACGGCGCGTTCTACGAGCTCGACTCGAGCTCCGGCGCCTGGAACACCGGCGCCGAGACCGAGGCCGACGGGTCCCCCAACCTCGGCTACAAGGTCCGCCCGAAGGGCGGCTACTTCCCCGTCGCGCCGTACGACCACTACGTCGACATCCGTGACGCCATCTCCACCAACCTGCAGAACGCGGGCTTCGAGCTCGAGCGCGGCCACCACGAGGTCGGCACCGGCGGTCAGCAGGAGATCAACTACAAGTTCAACACCATGCTGCGTGCAGCCGACGACCTGCAGCTGTTCAAGTACATCGTCAAGAACACCTGCTGGCAGCACGGCAAGTCCGCGACCTTCATGCCGAAGCCGCTGTTCGGTGACAACGGCTCGGGCATGCACGTCCACCAGTCGCTCTGGAAGGACGGCAAGCCGCTCTTCTACGACGAGAAGGGCTACGCGGGTCTGTCGGATCTCGCTCGTCACTACATCGGCGGCATCCTGCACCACGCGCCGTCGCTGCTGGCGTTCACGAACCCGACGATCAACTCGTACCACCGTCTGGTGCCGGGCTACGAGGCCCCCATCAACCTGGTGTACTCGGGCCGCAACCGCTCGGCCGCCGTCCGTATCCCCACCACGGGCAACAACCCGAAGGCCAAGCGTCTCGAGTTCCGCGCACCCGACGCGTCCGGTAACCCGTACCTGTCGTTCGCCGCGCAGATGATGGCCGGCCTGGACGGCATCAAGAACAAGATCGAGCCGCTCGCCCCCGTCGACAAGGATCTCTACGAGCTCCCGCCGGAGGAGGCCAAGAACATCCCGCAGGCACCTACGTCGCTGCCTGCCGTGATCGACCGCCTCGAGGCCGACCACGAGTACCTCACCGCCGGTGGCGTCTTCACCACCGACCTGATCGAGACCTGGATCTCGCTCAAGCGTGAGAACGAGATCGCGCCGGTGAACCTCCGTCCGCATCCGTACGAGTTCCAGCTGTACTACGACTGCTGAGTCCCGTTGCACCACGTCGAGCCCGCTCCGGACCCTGTCCGGCGCGGGCTCGCGTCGTTTCCGGGACGATTCGGGAACGATGCGGACACGACATGACCGAAAGCTGGATTGAACTGCGCACTTTCGGGGTAGACACGAATGTCCGCTGTGTTCCGGGTGACGATCCACCCGGTCGCCGGACGTCGTGGCACCACCACAGTCGCGTCTCTCCTGTTGCCGAGCGAAGGATCTGCACCTGATGGATGCTCTGTGGGACTTCATCGTCGGCCGCCGAAGGCAGCTCGCGATCGATTCCTATCTCCACGTCTCCGCCGTCGTCCAGTGTGTCGTCATCGCGACCATCCTGGGCGTCGCCATCGGAGTTCTCGTCTACCGCAGTCCCGCCGGCTCCGCCGTCGCCACCGCTCTCGCGAGCACGGTGCTCACCATCCCGTCGTTCGCACTGCTGGGACTGCTGATTCCCATTCTCGGTCTCGGCGTCAAGCCCACCGTCACCGCGCTGGTGCTGTACTCGCTGCTGCCGATCATCCGGAACACGGTGGTCGGACTCGACGCGGTGAATCCGGCGGTCAGCGATGCGGCACGCGGTATCGGCATGAGCCGAGCCACCGTGTTGCGTCGCATCGAGATTCCTCTCGCATGGCCGTCGATTCTCACCGGGATGCGTGTCAGCACCCAGATGGCGATGGGCATTCTCGCCATCGCCGCGTACGCCAAGGGCCCCGGCCTCGGCAATCTCCTGTTCTCCGGCCTCGCCCGCGTCGGCAGCCCCACCGCAGTTCCCCAGGCCCTCACCGGCACCGTCCTGATCGTCATCCTGGCGCTGATCCTCGACGGGATCTACGTCCTGATCGGCAAACTCACCACCTCGAGGGGTATCCGTGACTGACACGACTCGCACCACCACCGGAGCAGAGATCGTCCTCGAGGACGTGACGAAGTCCTACCCCAACCAGAAGGCCGCCGCGGTCGACCACGTGTCGCTCACCATCCCCGCGGGTGAGGTCGTCGTGTTGGTCGGACCGTCGGGCTGCGGCAAGACGACGACGATGCGGATGATCAACCGCCTCATCGAGCCCACGTCCGGTCGCATCACGATCGGCGGCAAGGACGCGCTGTCCATCGATCCGAACGAGCTGCGACGCACCATCGGCTACTCGATCCAGCAGGCCGGCCTGTTCCCGCACATGACGATCGCGCAGAACGTCGGTATGGTCCCCGGGCTCATCGGGTGGAACAAGAAGAAGATCTCCGACCGCACCGACGAGATGCTCGATCTGGTCGGACTCGATCCGGGCCAGTACCGCGAGCGCTACCCGCGCCAGCTCTCCGGTGGGCAGCAGCAGCGCGTGGGTGTGGCCCGCGCGCTGGCGGCCGATCCCCCGGTGCTGTTGATGGACGAGCCCTTCGGTGCCGTCGACCCCATCACCCGCGGTCTCCTGCAGGACGAGCTGATGCGCCTGCAGGCCGAGCTGGGCAAGACCATCGTCTTCGTGACGCACGACTTCGACGAGGCCGTCAAGCTGGGTGACCGGATCGCCGTCCTGGGCAACCAGTCCCGCATCCTGCAGTACGACACCCCCGAGGCCGTGCTGGCCAATCCCGCCGACGAGACGGTGGCCGGCTTCGTCGGCGCCGGTGCGGCCCTCAAGCAGCTCACCCTCATGCGGGTGCGCGACATCGAGCTCAGCGACGTTCCCGCCTTCGGTGAGGACGAGCCGGTCGAGACGATGAACCGGGCACTCGGCACCGATCCGGAGGCATGGGGTCTCATCCTCGACTCCCGCAAGCGGCCCATCCGGTGGACCGACCGTCGTCACCTCGCCGGCGTGGGCAGCCTCCGCGACGTCGGTGTGCCGATCGGTGAGCTCGTGTCGATCCAGTCCACGCTGCAGGACGCGCTCGAGGCACTGCTCGCCGAGGGCAACGCGACCGCGACCGTGACGGGCAAGCGCGGCGAATACGTCGGCACCGTCACCATCGAGGCGCTGATCGACACCATCAAGACCATCCGTTCGCAGCACGCGCACGACCACGACGACGTGGTCGACACCGGCGCGGCGTCCGTCTCGGGCGCGTCGTCGTGACGGCGTCGGTCGAGGCGTCCGTCGTCGACGATCCCGCCGACGCCGAGGGCGATGCGAAGTCCGCGGCCAGGGCAGCGCGCCGAGCCGAACGGGTCCGTCTGTTCGTTCAGCCCGCACTGGTTCTCGTCCTCGTGGTGGTCACGCTGGTCTACGCCCTCACGCGTGATCTCACGGCGACGCAGGCGGCGACGATCAACGTCGCCACGATCTCGCAGCGCGTTCTGGAGCACGTGCTGATCACGTTCGTCGTCACGGCGCTCGTCGTCCTGATCGCGGTGCCGCTCGGAATCATCCTCACCCGCAACGGCTATCGACGGCTCGCTCCCGTCTTCATCGGCATCGCGAACATCGGTCAGGCAGCGCCGGCGGTCGGCCTGCTGGTGCTGCTGTTCCTCGCGACCGGCAGTACCGGATTCTGGGTCGGTGTCCTGCCGATCGCGTTCTACTCGCTGCTCCCGGTGCTGCGGAACACCATGCTGGGGTTCCAACAGGTGGACGCGAGTTACATCGATGCCGCTCGCGGACAGGGTATGTCGGGTTCCGGCATCCTGTGGCGCATCGAGTTCCCGCTCGCGGTGCCGTACATCCTCGCCGGCCTGCGCACCTCTCTCGTGCTGGCTGTCGGTACCGCCACGCTGAGCTTCCTCGTCGGCGCCGGCGGCCTCGGCGTGCTGATCGACACCGGGTACAAGCTCAATCAGCCGCTCATCCTCGTCGTGGGCGCTGTGCTCGCGGTGGCGCTGGCATTGCTCGTCGACTGGTTGGGCGCTCTCGCCGAGGCCTTCCTCGGACCGAAAGGACTGCGCTGATGCGCCGTACCCTGATCGCACTGTGCGCGGTCTCCACCCTCGCCCTCACCAGCTGCGGGCTGCAGTCCGGCAGCGCGGTGCCCCTGGCCGTCGAACCCGGAAGCATCACGGCGCAGCCGGGTCTCGAGGGCGCCGAGCTCACCGTCGGCTCCAAGGACTTCACCGAGCAGATCGTCCTCGGGTACATCCTGGAGTTCGCACTCGAGGCGGCGGGTGCGGACGTCCGCGACCTCACGAACATCTCGGGATCCAACAGCACGCGCCAAGCCATGATCAGCGGCCAGGTCGATGTCGCCTACGAGTACACCGGCACCGGCTGGATCAACTACCTCGGCAACGAGACTCCCATTCCCGACGCGACCGAGCAGTACGAGGCGGTACGCGACGCGGACGAGGAGAACGGCATCGTCTGGGTCAACCCGGCGCCGATGGACAACACGTACGCACTCGCGATGAACCAGCAGACGGCGGAGGAGACCGGCGTGAAGACGCTGTCCGACTACGCCGCGCTGGTGCAACGTGATCCTGCGGCCGCAGCGGTGTGCGTGGAGACCGAGTTCAACTCCCGCCAGGACGGATTCCCCGGCATGGCGGCGGCGTACGGTTTCGACGCCGACGCGGTGAATCGCCAGATCCTGCAGACGGGCATCATCTACCAGGCGACGGCGGACGGCTCGCAGTGCAAGTTCGGCGAGGTGTTCACCACCGACGGTCGCATCAAGGGCCTCGACCTGGTGGTCGTCGAAGACGACAAGCTGTTCTTCCCGCGCTACAACGCGACGGTGAACATCCGTCAGGAGATCGCCGACCGCTACCCGGAGATCGCAGAGATCACCGCCCCCGTGTCCGCGGCACTGACCATCGACGCCATCACCGAGCTGAACAAGCAGGTCGACGTCGATGGCCGGGAACCCGCCGAGGTGGCGCGTGACTGGATGGTGCAGCAGGGCTTCGTCACCGCCGGGGCCGACTGACACCGAGGCATTCGCCCAGAACGGAAGACGACCCCGCCCGGCACATCCGGCCGAGCGGGGTCGTTCTCTGTGCAGAACCGGTACGAGTCAGGACCCGAACGCCCGCTCGACCACGGCTTTCGCCCGACGGGTGACGCGCAGGTAGTTGTCGAGGAACTCCCCCGCGTCGCCACTGGGCCAGCCGGCCACCTGCGCGACGGCCGACAGCACCTTGCCGGGAGCCGGCAACTGATCGGTCGGCTTGCCGCGCACCAGGACCAGCGCGTTGCGGGCCTTGGTGGCGGTGAGCCACGCCTGGCGCAGCAGGTCGACGTCGCCCGGGCTCATGAGCTCCGCGGCGCCGATCGCGTCCAGGCACTCCAGGGTCGAGGTGTTGTGCAGCGCCGGTATGCGGTGGGCGTGACGCAGTTGCAACAGCTGCACGGTCCACTCGACGTCGGCCAGTCCGCCGCGCCCCAGCTTGGTGTGCGTCTTCGGGTCGGCTCCCTTGGGCAGTCGCTCCGCGTCGACCCGAGCCTTGATGCGACGGATCTCGCGAACGGCGTCCTCGGAGACACCGCCCTCGGGGTACCGGATGCGGTCGGCCATGAGCAGGAACCGGATTCCCAGGTCCTGATCGCCGGCGACCTGATGGGCGCGGAGCAGCGCCTGCACCTCCCAGGGCTGCGCCCACTGCGAGTAGTACGCGTCGTAGGCCGAGAGTGTGCGCACGACAGGCCCGTTGCGCCCCTCGGGACGCAGTCCGGTGTCGACCTCGAGCGGCGGGTCCTGGCTCGGCGAACCCAGGAGCTTGCGGACGCGGTCAGCGATGGCGTTGGCCCACTTGACGGCGTCGCTGTCGTCGGCGCCCTCGGCCGGTTCACACACGAACAACACGTCGGCGTCGGACCCGTAGCCCAGTTCACCACCGCCGAGTCGGCCCATGCCGATGATGGCGATGGACGCGGGAGCAGTGCCGCCGCGCTCGGCGACGGACGCACGGACCGCCGCGTCCAGGGCGGCATTGATGACCGCTGCCCACACCGAGGACAGCGCCCGGCACACCTCCGGGACCTCGAGCAGTCCGAGGATGTCCGCCGAGGCCACCCGCGCCAGCTCGTAGCGACGCAGGGACCGCGCCGCCGCGACCGCGCGCACCGGATCGTCGTAGCGCGCCGAGGACTTGAGGATGGCGCCGTACGTCTCGGTGGGATCGACGTCGAGCAGTTTGGGGCCGGTCGATCCGTCGGCGAAGAGCCGGATGACCTCCGGCGCGTTGACCAACACACCGCGCAGGTACTCCGATGACCCGAGCACCTGCATCAGGCGCTGCGCCACCGGGCCCTCGTCACGGACCAGGCGCAGGAACCAGGACTGCTCGGCGACCTCCTCGGACAGTCGCCGGTAGGCCAGCAGGCCGGCGTCGGGATCCGGTGTGTCACCCAGCCATTCGAGCAGCGTCGGCAGCAGGAGCGACTGGATGCGACCCTTGCGCGCACCCATGCCGACTAGTGCGCTCAGGTGCCCGAGCGCGTTCTGCGGAGCCGAGTAGCCGAGCGCCGAGAGCTGCCGGATCGCGGAATCGGAACTGAGGCGCAGCGAGTCGCTGTCCAGCCGGGCCACCGATTCGAGCAGAGGACGATAGAACAGCCGAGCGTGCAACCGCCGGATCCGCTGGGCGTTGCGACGGATCTCCTGGCGCAGAACGCCGGTCGCGTCGTGGTTGCCGTCGGGACGCATATGGGCGGCGCGGGCGAGCCAGCGCATCGCCTCGTCGTCGTCGTCCGGCGGCAGGAGGTGCGTGCGCTGCAGCTTCTGCAGCTGCAGCCGGTGCTCGATGAGGCGGAGGAACTCGTAGGACGCGGTGAGGTTGGCCGCGTCGTCACGCCCGATGTAGCCACCGGTGGCGAGAGCGGACAACGCGGCGACGGTACCGCGTTCGTGGAGGGAGTCGTCGGCTCGTCCGTGCACGAGTTGCAGCAGCTGGACCGCGAACTCGACGTCACGCAGGCTGCCGCGCCCCAGCTTGATCTCGCGCTCGCGCAGCTCGGCCGGCACCATCTCCTCGACGCGGCGGCGCATCGCCTGCACCTCGGGAACGAAGTCCTCGCGCTCACTGGCCACCCACACCATCGGCGTCACCGCGTCGACGTAGGCCTGGCCCAGCTCGGCGTCACCGGTCATGGCGCGCGCCTTGAGCAACGCCTGGAACTCCCAGGTCTTCGCCCACCGCTGGTAGTACGCCAGGTGCGAGTCGAGGGTGCGGACCAGTTCGCCCTGCTTGCCCTCGGGGCGCAGTGCGGCGTCGACCTCGAAGAAGGCGGACGAGCCGATGCGCATCATCTCGCCGGCCATGCGGGTGGCGAGGGAATTGGAGGGTTCGGCGACGAAGACGACGTCGACGTCGCTCACGTAGTTCAGTTCCTGCGCACCGCACTTGCCCATCGCGATGACCGCGAGTCGGACCGAGCAGGGCCCGTCGGGGAACGTGACGGTGACGGCCACGGACAGTGCCGCGGTGAGCGCCGCGTCCGCCAGATCGGACAGCTGACGACCGACCACCTCGTAGGGAACGACGGGCTCGTTCTCCACGGTCGCCGCGAGATCGGCGGCGGCCAGGATCATGAGGTGGTCGCGGTACGCGGTGCGCAGCGCGATGATGGCCTTGGGTCCGGTCAGCTCGGCCCGGAACACCTGACCGAGGGCGTCGTCGCCCGCCTCCGCGACGGCACCGACGCTTGCGAGCATCGACTCGCGCAGCTCGTCGGCCGTGGGCAACGACTCCGTGCAGGTGGTGAGCAGGCGCCACTTGTCCGGCTCGGACACCAGGTGGTCGCCGAGAGCGCTGGACGATCCGGCGAGAGCGAACATGCGGCCGCGCAGGCTCTTGTCGGTGCGCAGGCGGGCGTCGAGCTCGGACCAGCCGTCACCGAGATCCTCGGCGAGGCGCGCGAGGGTGCGCAGCGCGAGATCGGCGTCGGGCGAGCGCGAGAGCGACCACAGCAGTTCGGTGCTGTCCTCGTCGGTCCAGCCCAGGAGCGACAGGTTCGCCGCGGCCGACGCCTCGACGAGACCGAGCCGTCCGGGGCTCGGCACGGTGGAGCGGGAACTGGGCGGAATCACGAGCGAGCCTCCACCACGGTGTACGAATCGACCGCCGGGTCGGCGTCAGCGAACGTCGGGTGGACGAACCGCGGGTCGACGAATCTCGGGACGGTGGTGCATTCCGACATGTTCATGGCGTGTCGACGTTACTCGACGGCCCCGTCCACTCGACAATCGCGCAGGCCCTACAGACCCAGGTAGGTCTTGAGCTCGAACGGCGTCACGTGCGATCGGTACGACTCCCACTCACGACGCTTGTTGCGCAGGAAGTAGTCGAAGACGTGCTCGCCGAGCGCCTCGGCCACCAGCTCCGAGCCCTCCATGGCGGCGAGCGCTTCGTTGAGGCTGCTGGGCAGCTCTCGGTAGCCCATGGCGCGGCGTTCGGCGGAGGTCAACGACCACACGTCCTCCTCGGCCTCGGGCGGAAGCGTGTATCCCTTCTCCACACCGCGCAGTCCGGCCGCGAGCAGCACGGCGAAGGTGAGGTACGGGTTGCACGCCGAGTCGGGGCTACGGATCTCGACGCGACGGGAGGACGCCTTGTTGGGCGTGTACATCGGAACGCGCACCAGCGCAGAGCGATTCGACGGTCCCCAGGATGCCGCCGTGGGGGCCTCGCCGCCGTGGATCAGACGCTTGTAGGAGTTGACCCACTGGTTGGTGACCGCGCTGATCTCGTTGGCGTGCTCGAGGATGCCCGCGATGAAGGCCTTGCCGGTCTCGGACAACTGCATGGGATCGTCCGGGTTGTGGAAGGCGTTGGTCTCGCCCTCGAACAGGCTCATGTGTGTGTGCATGGCCGATCCGGCCTGATCGCTGAACGGCTTGGGCATGAACGTCGCGCGCACGCCCTCGTCGATCGCGACCTCCTTGACGAGGTAGCGGAAGGTCATCACGTTGTCGGCCATGGACAGGGCATCGGCATAGCGGAGGTCGATCTCCTGCTGACCGGGCGCGGCCTCGTGGTGGCTGAACTCCACCGAGATGCCCATGGACTCGAGGGCATCGATGGCGTGGCGCCGGAAGTTCGGCGCCTCGTCGTGGACGGCCTGGTCGAAGTAGCCGCCGTTGTCCGCGGGGACGGGGGGCCGACCGTCGTCGGGCAGTTCCTTGCACAGGAAGAACTCGATCTCGGGATGCACGTAGCAGCTGAATCCGAGGTCCGCTGCCTTGGAGAGCTGACGACGCAGCACGTGGCGGGAGTCGGCCCAGGACGGCGACCCGTCGGGCATCGCGATGTCGCAGAACATGCGGGCGGAGTGCTGCTCGCCCTTGCTGGTGGTCCAGGGCAGGATCTGGAACGTCGTGGGGTCGGGCTTGGCCACGGTGTCGGCCTCGGAGACGCGCGAGAAGCCCTCGATCGCCGAGCCGTCGAAGCCGATGCCCTCCTCGAACGCGCCCTCGAGTTCGGCCGGGGCGATGGCCACGGACTTGAGGTAGCCGAGCACGTCCGTGAACCACAGACGAACGAACCGGATGTCGCGCTCCTCCAGAGTGCGAAGCACGAATTCCTTTTGGCGATCCATGACCGTCAGGTTAGGCACGTTGCATTAAATCCGTGTTACATCGTGAAACCGGTCGCACTTTCTGGACCTCACAGCGCGGTGCCGACGACTGTGAGGTCGCCTCTCAGCAGCGCAGACCTGCTGGTGGGGGTGTCAGGTCGACGAGGTAGGCGGACACGGCGTCGTCGATGCAGGCGATCCCCGCGAACGACGCGGTGTGCTGATTTCCCTCGTAGGTGACGAGCGACGAGCCCAGCTGCGCGGCCAGAGCGACCCCGGCCTCGTACGGGGTGGCGGGATCGTCGGTGGTCGAGACCACCACGGTCGGCGCGAGTCCCGGTATCGAGACCGGCCCCGGGTCGGCCGCCGAGGGCACCGGCCAGAAGGCGCACGGCTCGAGCGGCGCGGTGCCGTTGCCCCGGCCGTCGTCGAGGAACGGCGCGGCGGCGCGGAACCGGGCGTCGAGCGCGCCTTCCTCCGCCCGGTCGGTCACTCGCGGATCGTCCACGCACCGCACAGCGGTGAACGCGTCGTTGGTGTTGCTGTACGTGCCGTCGCTCAGGCGCCCGTTGTAGAGATCGGCGAGCGAGAGCAGGATGTCGCCCTGTCCGGTGCGCAGCTGGTTCAGACCGCGCCGCAACGGTGCCCACAGTTCGGTGCTGTAGAGCGCCTGCTGCACCCCGGTCACGGCGTCGTCGTAACTCAGCGAGCGCGTCCCCTCCGGCCCGGTGAGCTCGGTGCGCGCGGGCCGGTCCACCAACGGATCGACCAGTGCCCGGAACGAACGCACGGCTCCCGCAGGGTCGGTACCCAGCGGACAGTCGGACCGCCCCGCGCAGTCGGCCGCGAAGGCGTCGAACACCGACTGGAAGCCGGCACCCTGGGCGACCACCTCGTCTGCCGCGTTCGCCGCCGGGTCGAGAGCGCCGTCGAGCACCATCGCGCGCACGTTCTCGGGGAAGAGCTCGGCGTAGGTGTACCCCAGCCGCGTTCCGTACGAGAACCCGAGATAGGTCAGCCGGTCGTCGCCGAGCACCGACCGGACGATGTCCATGTCCCGCGCGACGTCGGCCGACGTGAGGTGTTCGAGCAACACCGGATCGTTGCGCTCGGCGCAGCGCGCGGCGTAGTCCTGGTTCTCCTTCTCGGTCTCGGCGATGCCGGCCGGCGAGGTGTCCACGTCGTTGTCCGCGCGCTCGGCGTCGAACTCCCGCGGAGTGTCGCAGCGCACCGCAGGCACCGACGCACCGATCCCCCGAGGATCGAATCCGATGACGTCGAAGGACGATTCGACGGCGGTACCCCGTGCCACGGTCGCGGTGGAGAGGCCCGACGCGCCGGGTCCGCCCGGATTGACGAGCATCGAGCCCACTTTCTCCCCCGTCGCCGCCGACCGGGACAGGGCCAGTGAGGCGGTGGGCCCGGCGGGATCGTCGTAGTCGATCGGCACGGTCACCCGCCCGCACTGCAGGCTCGGGTCCAGCTCGGACCCGTCGGTCACGAATCCCTCGCACGATCCCCACGTGACGCGCTGCGCCCGGAAGGCGTCGAGCGTCGACGGTTGATCTGCCCGCGTCTCCGTCGTCGTCACGGGCACGGACTCACCCTCGTCGTCGGTGGGGGTACCGCCGACGTCGGAGCCGCACGCCGCGGCCAGCACCGCGAGAACCGAGAGGGAGACGGCGAGACGGACGGGCACGCGACGGGAGGACACGTCTCGATGGTGGCACGGCGCCCGGTGTGACCAAGCGCACTCGTGCCGCGGGACCCCGGCGGTGGCAGACTGGATGCGTCATCACCTCTACCCGGGGACCCGCCGAGCGGGCCTCGAGGACGAAAGGGACGCTCGATGTCTGCTGCTGAGACCCCGCTGTACGGATCCGCTCCCACGGGCCGCAAGACCCGCACCCACCACCTGCAGGCGATGAAGGCCTCCGGCGACCGCTGGAGCATGCTCACCGCCTACGACTACTCGAGCGCCCGGATCTTCGAGGAGGCCGGCATCCCCGTCCTGCTCGTGGGCGACTCGGCAGCCAACGTCGTCTACGGCTACGACACCACGGTGCACATCGACATCGCGGAGCTCATCCCCCTGGTCCGCGGCGTGGTCCGCGGTGCCCCCAACGCACTCGTGGTCGCCGACCTGCCGTTCGGCACCTACGAGATCTCTCCGCAGCAGGCTGTCGAGACCGCTGTCCGCTTCATGCGCGAGGGCCAGGCCAACGCGGTCAAGCTCGAGGGCGGCGAGCGCGTCGCCCCGCAGATCGCCGCCATCACCGCCGCGGGCATCCCCGTGATGGCGCACATCGGTTTCACCCCGCAGAGCGTCAACGGACTCGGTGGTTTCCGCGTGCAGGGCCGCGGCGATGCGTCCGAGCAGCTCGTGGCCGATGCCATCGCCGTCCAGGAGGCCGGCGCCTTCGCCGTCGTCATGGAGATGGTGCCCGCCGATCTGGCCGGCCAGGTGACACGCAAGCTGACGATCCCCACCGTCGGCATCGGTGCCGGTCCGGAGTGCGACGCCCAGGTTCTCGTCTGGCAGGACATGGCCGGTTTCACCAGCGGTCGCACCGCCAAGTTCGTCAAGCGTTTCGGCGACGTCGGCGACCAGCTGCGCGCCGCGGCGTCGACCTACGCCGCCGAGGTGCGGTCGGGGGCCTTCCCCGCGCAGGAGCACAGCTTCTAGGACTGCGACCCCTGGCGAGCGACGCGGGCGAGCCGGTCGGGGAGGCACCCGGGTGGCACACTCGGGGCCATGATGATGCGACATGGACTCGCCGCGGCGGGTGTTCTGGCGGTAGCGACCGTGACCCTGACGTCGTGCGCGGGTGGGACGGACACCACCACTGCGTCGACGACGACGGCCGCTCCCACGACGACGACGACGGCGGCTCCGGCCACCCCGACGGTGTCCGAGGATCAGGCGCAGTCACTGTGCACCGACCTCGAGGCACAGTTGTCGAACTGGCGCGTGCAGGGCCCGACCGTGGGCCGCGGCGGACTGAACATCCTGGTGCAGACGTGGGCGGCTCGTTACGGACTGAACGCGGCGGTGATCCAGAACCGCGGGATCGTCGACACGGCCGCGACCGACGCGTGCTCCGACGTCCGGAGCCAGGTCGTCGACATCCTCGAGATTCCCGACCTCGCGTCGGGCCTCGTGGGGCTGTGACGATGGCGGCGCGCCGGTCCCTCTACCCCGAACTAGACCCGCACGACTCGGGGATGCTCGACGTCGGCGACGGGCAGCACCTCCACTTCGAGGTCAGCGGCAACCCCGACGGCACCCCCGTGGTGTTCGTGCACGGCGGACCGGGTGGCGGCACGGGTCCCGATCAACGTCGCTACTTCGACCCCGAGGCCTACCGGATCGTGCTGTTCGACCAGCGCGGATGCGGTCGGTCCACGCCGCACGTCGCCGACGGAGCCGATCTCTCCGTCAACACCACCGGACACTCCATCGCCGACATGGAGGTCCTGCGCGAGCATCTCGGCATCGACACGTGGTCGGTGTTCGGCGGGTCGTGGGGATCGACGTTGTCGCTCGCGTACGCCCAGGCGCACCCGCACCGCGTCACGTCGCTGGTGCTGCGCGGCATCTTCCTGCTGCGTGAGTCGGAGATCGACTGGTACTACCGCGGCGGCGCGGGCCACCTCTTCCCCGAACTGTGGGAGAAGTTCCTCGCCCCGATCCCGGCGGCGGAGCGCGACGGCGACCCGGTGGAGGTCTACCACCGACTCCTTCACTCGTCGGACCCGGAGACCGCGCTGAACGCGGCGGTCGCCTGGTCCACGTGGGAGGGCGCCACCAGCACCCTGCTCCCGAAACCGGAACGCGTGGAGCAGAACTCCGAGGCGCGGTTCGCACTCGCGTTCTCGCGCATCGAGAATCACTACTTCGTCAACCAGGGGTTCCTGGAACAGAATCAGTTGCTGGCGAACATGGACTCCATCGCCCACATCCCCGGTGTCATCGTGCAGGGCCGTTACGACGTGGTGTGCCCGGCCACGAGCGCCTGGGATCTGCATCGATCCTGGCCGTCGTCGACACTTCACATCGTCGACGACGCCGGGCACTCCGCCGCCGAACCGGGAATCATCCATCACCTCGTCGAGGCGACGGACTCCTTCCGCCGCTGACGAACCGGCCGTTCACCTGCAGGTGGTAAAGATGTCACCATGAGTTCAGGTGGTGCGGATGCGCACACGGAGATCGAGGCCAAGTTCGACGTCGGCATGGACACGCCGGTTCCCGAACTCACGGGCGCGAAGTCGATCGTGTCCGCGTCCGCGCCGGAGCTGACGCACCCGGTCTCCACGTACTTCGACACCCCGGATCTCGATCTGGCACGGCGCCGCATCACGGTGCGTCGACGGACCGGAAGCTCCGACGCGGGGTGGCACATCAAGATGCCCGTCTCGTCCGACGAGCGTCTCGAGCTGCGTAGCCCGCTGTCCGCGGGCGGCAACACTGCTCGCGTGCCGGCCGAGGTAGCCGATCGCGTGACGGCGCACGTGCGAGGCAAACCGCTCGTGCCCGTCGCGAGCATCGAGACCCGCCGCATCGTCACCGTCGTGGCCACGAAGCGGCACCAGACCGCCGCGGAATTGTGCGACGACACCGTCACCGCCCGGAACATGTTGGACGACACCACTGTTCGCTGGCGCGAATGGGAGGTGGAGTTACTCGACGGCGACCGCCGGACCCTGGAGAAGGTGAGCACCTACCTGCTCTCCCACGGCGCCGACCCCGGTTCCTCACCCTCGAAGCTCGCACGGGCGCTCGGATCCCGCCTGGCGGATCTCCGGACCGGCGATGCCACGCCCGACGGCACCGCCGGGTCCGCGCTGCTCGCCGCCCTGGCCACGGACGTGTCCGCTCTGCTCGCGGCGGATCCGCGCGTGCGGGAGAACGCCGACGACGCGGTGCACGCCATGCGCGTCGCCACGCGGCGACTGCGCAGCGTGCTGCGGTCCTACCGCGACCTGCTGGACCGACCGTCCGTCGACGCGGTCCGCGGCGAACTATCGTGGCTCGCAGACATTCTCGGCACCGCTCGCGACGCCGAGGTGCTGGCGGCCCGCTACGACGCGTCGCTCTCGGCGCTGCCGTCCGACGCGGTGCGCGGTCCCGTGGTCGAGACCCTCGTCGGCACCCAGCGACGGCTGTACACGCTCGCGCACGAGGAGATCGTGCGGGAGTTGAGCGGCGAGCGCTACTTCGCCCTGCTCGACGCACTCGACGCCCTTCTGGCAGCACCCACCGTCGGTCCGTCGGACGGCCGCGCGGACAAGGTCTTTCGGAAGGTGCTGCGTGGCCAGTACCGGAAGATCGCCCGAGCCGAGGCCCACGCCGCCGCGCTCACCGGCGACGAGCGAGCCGAGGCTCTGCACGACGTACGCAAGAACGCCAAGAAGCTGCGCTACGCGGCCGAGGCAGCGGCCGGCGCGCTCTCGGGAGGAGCAGTACGCACGACGGCCGCCGACGTCGCGAAGGCCGCGAAGAAGGTGCAGTCCGTCCTCGGCGACGTCCAGGACAGTGCGGTGTCGCGCGCCACGATCCTGGCCGAAGCCGCCTCCGCGACCGAGCGGGGCGAGGACACCTTCACCTTCGGTGTTCTGTACGCGAACGAGGGACACGACAGCGCGGACGCGCTGGAACCGCTCCCCCGCGCGTGGGCGAAGCTGCGGCGCCGCGCAGCCTCCCTCGGCTGACCGGCCTCCGGCCTACCCGACCATCGACGACCGGCCTCCGGCCTACCCGACCATCGACGACTAGCCTCCGGCCTACCCGACCATCGACGACCGGCCTCCGGCCTACCCGACCATCGACGACCGGCCTCCGGCCTACCCGACCGAGAACTCCACTCGCCGCGTCGCGACGTCCACCGGCCCCACCCGCGCGGTGACGGTCGTGCCCTCGGCCGGATCTCCCGAACACGGACCGACGACGGTGTACTCGGGAACGAAGACCTCGGCAGGCCGCTTGCCGGTACGTCCGCGCAGCACGACGGCCGAGACGGTGTCGCCGACGCGGTCCGCCAGGACCCTGGCCTCGACGAGGTCGATGCATGCACGGTCCACCTTCGACGCCAGCGAGTCGCTGCGCCGCATCGCGTCGGGCAGATCCGCGAACTCGGCGAGCACCCAGTCGGGAACAGCAGTTCCGGCGCAGTGAGCGAGACACACCTCGGTGGCGTACCTGTCGACGCGCCGACGCAGCGGCGCGGTGACGTGGGCGTACGGGCCGCCGATCCCGGAATGGTCCGGCTCCTCGGGTGTCTCACCGTCGAAGGCGACGTAGGCGGCGCCGCGCAACAGCTTGGTCGCCTCGGTCATCACGGCGAGAGTCGTGGGGGCCGACGGATCGAGGCCGGCGAGAACCTGGCCGGGCGAGGCACCGGTCGGCCACTGCAGGCCCAGTGCCCGCACCACGGCCCGAAGTGCCTCGACGTCCGATGCTCCCGGCGGCGGGAGTGTGCGCAGGATGCCGACCTTCGCCTCGAGCATGATCGCGGCGGCGCACATCCCGGTGAGCAGGGACATCTCGGCGTTCCACGCGTCGGCCTCCGTGCGCGGCGCGATCTCGAGGCGCCATCCACCGCGGTCGGAACCGTCGGCGACGACCTCCTGTTCGGGCAGCGCGAGCTCGATGGCTCCGCGCTCGACCGCGAGGGCCCGCCGCGCCCGACCGAGATCCTGCAGCGCCGTCAGCGACGGATGCACGGTGCCGGACTCGACCGCCGACTGCACCTCGGCATAGGTGAACCGTTGCCGTGAGCGCACTGTCGCGGGCTCGACGTGCCAGGACGTCGCCGTTCCCGCGGGATCGGTGTCGATGGTCCACAGCGCGGCCGGTCGTACCCGGTCCGGCAGGAGGGACGACGCGTCCTCGGACATCTCCCGAGGGTGCAGCGGCACGCTGTCGTCCGGGAGATACAGCGTCTGTCCACGGCGGCGCACCTCCTCGTCCAGCACACTTCCCGGCGCGACGACCGCACCGACGTCGGCGATGGCGTAGTAGAGGCGGAAACCCGCGTCAGTGCGGTGGACGACGAGAGCCTGGTCCAGATCCATCGACCCGGGCGGGTCGATGGTCACGAACTCGAGGTCGGTCGCGTCGCGCCGCGTCGGACGAGAGTCCGCCACCGGGACAGCGTCGGGCGGGTACCCGGTGGGCAGGTCGAACTCGGCGCGTACGGCCGAGAAGTCGACACCGTCGACCCGAGGCGCGACGGCCCGCCTCGACACCGACGCGGTCACGAGCGCGCCGATGCGGTCACGAAGACCAGGTGTCGTCGGCGTCGTCCGCGGCCTTGTTGCGCTCCGCGGCGATCTGGAGGGCGCGCTCGGCGGTGGCCTTGTCGGGGTAGGGGCCCATGCGGTCCATCGCACCGGCCTCCTTGCCCTGCACGACAGCCTTGTCGCTGATGCGGAAGTACCACTGATCGTCGTCGTCACTCATGATCGACAGTGTGCCCCAGATCCGCCCCGACGGAACAGACTTCGCGTTCTGCGACCCCGCGATTCACGCTCGGCGACGCGCCGACCGGACACACCGCGTGACCAGTGACCGCGTTACACTTCTCGCATGTCCGGGTACACACGCCGGACCGGAGCCGGACCACGCACCCGATAGGAGTACGACATGTCGACCCTTCTCTTCGATCAACTGTTGCCGCTGATGGGCCATGACGCCGCGACGTACTGGGCCACCCTGCTGGTGGTCGACCCCATCTGATCCACCCTGCTCACGAACGGCTCCGCCCTCATCGAGGACGGGGCCGTTCGTCGTTCAGGAGGGGCACTCGATGCGTGGCGGCGGGCCGACGCTTCCCGTAGTTTCCTACCGCCGGCCCGCCGAGACTCACTGTAGAGGACATCGAACGTATGTTCTAGTCCGCCCTCGAACACAGCGATCCGTGCTGGTGGTGTGCGCGGACGAGTCGGCGTGTAAGCCGGATCCTGTCCCCGGAACGAATCCCGGGTGGCGACCATCCATCTGGGCACACCGTCGCCGGGTACCTCGAGCGATCAACCCGCAGGCTCGGGCGAGCAGCCCTCGAACACCTGCGCAGACGCACCACCGCGAACGGCGGTGCGACCTTCGATCTTGCTCCGGGCGGGGTTTACCGAGCCACCCCGGTCACCCGGGGTGCTGGTGCGCTCTTACCGCACCGTTTCACCCTGACCGACCGATCCGAGGACCGGTCGGCGGTCTCTTCTCTGTGGCACTGTCCCGCGAGTCGCCTCGGGTTGCTGTTGGCAACCGCCCTGCTCTGTGGAGTCCGGACTTTCCTCGGCTCGAAGCTTGACGACGCCGGTCGTCAGTTCTCCGTGCCGCGGCCGCCCGGCCAACTCGTCCGCCCCGTCATGGTAGCCGCTCCGCCACCCCCGTCCCACCCCCGCTCCGACCCCCGTTCCGCCCCGTGCCCAACCCCCGCGAGTACGTCCGAACCGTCGCTGGGCGAGCCCCGATCACGACAGTTCGGACGTACTCGCGGGGGGTGGGTGTGCCGAGCGGACGGATGGTCGGACCGGGGATCTAGAGTCACGCGCATGACCTTCGTCGTCCTGCTGCGCGGCATCAACGTCGGCGGCATCCGCATCTCCATGGCGGCCCTGCGGTCGTCTCTGGAGGACGCCGGATACACCGGGGTGCGCACCGTTCTCGCGTCGGGCAACGTGGTGCTCACCGCGACGACGCAGGACCCGGCCGTGGTGCGCTCCGACGTGGAGGGTGTGCTCCGGCAGGCCTTCGGCTACGAGGCGTGGGTGGTGGTCGTGACCGTGGAGCAGCTCGCCGAGATCGTCACCGCCTTCCCGTGGGAGACCGACGAGGCGGTACGCCACCCGTACGTGATCTTCTCGACGGACGGTGTGTCGACCACTGATCTAGCGGAGATCGGCGAGACGGCCGACCCTGCCGTCGAGCGGTCGACGCTCGGGCCGCATCACGTCCTCTTCTGGGAGGTCGTGCGCGGTGACACCCTGTCCAGCGTCGTCGGCAAGGCCAGTGCGCGCGCGTCCTACAAGTCGACGACGACCACGCGAAACCTCCGCACGCTGCGCAAGATCCTCGCGTGATCACCGATTCCACCGCGCGGACCGTCGTGGCCGCGCTGCTGGTGGCTGCCGTCCTGATCTTCGCCATCGCGCGCCCCCGCGGACTCCCCGAGGCCACCATCGCGGTTCCGGCCGCGGCACTGGCGATCCTGCTCGGAGTCGTGTCGACGAGCGACGCACTCGAGGAGACGGCGGAGCTCGCCCCCACCGTCGCGTTCCTCGCGGCGATCCTGGCTCTCGCTCACCTCGCCGACGCGCACGGCGTGTTCACGTGGATAGCGTCCGTCCTGCACGCCCGGTCGCGGTCCTCCCCGACGCGGCTCCTGATGCTCGTGTTCGCCACCGCGTCCCTCACCACGGCCGTGCTCAGTCTCGACGCGACGGTCGTCCTGCTCACCCCGGTCGTCATCGCCGCGGCCCGCCGCGCCGGGATGTCGCCACGACCGGCGTCCTACGCCGTGGCACACCTGTCCAACTCGGCCTCCACGCTGCTCCCGGTGTCGAATCTGACCAACCTGCTGGTGTTCTCGGCCACCGGTCTGTCGTTCTTGCACTTCACCGCACTGATGGCGGCGCCGTGGCTCGTCGCGATCGCGCTCGAGTACGCGGCGTTCCGTTGGTTGTTCCGCGGCGACCTGCACGAGGTGGAGAACCCGCCGGACGACGACGGTCCGTCCGTGGCGGCGCCGACGCTCGCCCTCGTCGTGATCGGCTGCGCCCTGGTGGGTTTCGCGATCAGTGGGTCGCTCGGCCTCGAACCGGTGTGGGTGGCCGCGGCGGCCGCGATCGTGCTCGCCGTTCCTGCGCTGCGCCGGTCCGAGACGACTCCCGTCGCGATCGTGCGTGCACTCGATCTGTGGTTCTGCGTGTTCGTCTTCGCGCTCGGGGTGGTGGTCGCGGGGCTCGCCGGTGGCCCGGTCGGCGAGGCCGTCACCGAGATCCTGCCGACGTCGTCCACGCTGCTCGCGCTGCTGACCGTCGCCGCGGTGGCCGCAGTCGCCTCCAACGTGCTCAACAACCTGCCCGCGACCCTGCTGCTGCTCGCCGCCCTGACGTCGACGACAGGCGCTGCCCCGGTGGGCGCGCTGCTCGCCATGCTGATCGGCGTCAACCTCGGGCCCAACCTCACCTACGTCGGGTCGCTCGCGATCATGTTGTGGCGCCGCGTGGCTCGCGCGGAGGGCGAGGCGCCGAGCCTGCGCACGTTCACCGTGGTGGGCCTGGTGACCACACCGATCACCGTGGTCGCGGCAACCGTCGCCCTGTGGCTCGCCCTGCAGGTGTAGGCGTCAGGTCCAGAGGAACGACGTGTCGGTTCCTCCGTCAGGCCCAGAGGAACGACGCGTCGGTTCCTCCGTCAGGCCCAGAGGAACGACGTGTCGGTTCCTCCGTCAGGCCCAGAGGAACGACGTGTCGTTCACCAGGCGCACGGAGGCCGCGTCGTCGTCGAACCAGTCGACGATGCTGATGGACGCCAGGTCGAGGTGCATCCGGTAGAGGATCGACGGGCCGACGTCCAGGCCGAGCTGCAGGAGCGTCTTGATGGGCGTCACGTGCGAGACCACGACGACGGTCTTGCCCGCGTACTCGGTCGCGATGTGCTCCCGGACCCGGCGCACCCGTTCGCGGACGGCGTCGAAGCTCTCGCCGCCGGGAGGCGCGACGGACGTGTCTCCCATCCACCGCCGATGCAGCTCGGGATCGCGTTCGGTGGCCTCGAGGAAGGTCAGGCCCTCCCACTCGCCGAAGTCCGTCTCCGTCAGATCCTCGACGACCGTGACGGGGACGTCGATCGCGCGGGAGACGGCCTCGGCAGTGTCCCGGGCCCGGCCCAGCGGTGAGCTCAGGACGACGTCGACGCCGCCCAGCAGTGCGACACGCTGCGCCGCGGCCGCCGCCTGCGCTCGACCCAGCTCGGTGAGCTCGGGGTTGCCTCGGCCGGAGTACCGACGATCCACCGACAGCGCGGTCTGGCCGTGCCGCAGCAGGATCGTGCGGGTGGCGGCACCCGAGACGGACTGCCAGGCAGGCCGTTCCGACACCGGGGCCGGCGCGCTCACGACCTCGGCCGCTCCGGTCAGCAGAGCGTCCTCACCGTCCATCGCCTGATTGGCCAGCCGGTCGGCGTGCGAGTTCTCGGCGCGCGGAATCCACGCGTACTGCACGTCGTCGAACGTGTCCGCGATCGCGGCTGCTCGCGCGCGCAGCGGAATCATGTCCGGGTGCTTGACCTTCCAGCGGCCGGACATCTGCTCGACCACCAGCTTGGAGTCCATCCGCACCGACACGCGCGAGGCCCCGAGTTCGCGGGCCGCCTCGAGACCGGCGATCAGTCCGCGGTACTCGGCGACGTTGTTCGTCACCACTCCCAGGTGTTCGCGGCGCTCTGCCAACACCGTGGATCGCGCCGCGTCCCACACGACGGCTCCGTATCCGGCGGGCCCGGGGTTGCCTCGCGATCCCCCGTCGGCCTCCACCAGGACGGAATCGAGCTGGGGACTCACAGACCGGACTCGTTGGTGCGCACCAGGATCGCGTTGCACTCCGAGCACCGCACGACCACGTCGGGCGCGGTGCCGGCGATGCGCGCGATCTCGCCGCGATCCAGCTCGATCCGGCACGCGCCGCAGCGTCGACCGCGCAGCAGGGCCGCACCGATGCCCGACCGTTCACGCTGCTTCTCGTACATCGCGGACACCTCGGCGGGCAGCCGCGCGGCCAGCTCCTCGCGCTGCGCCGACCGGGTGCGCTCGGCGTTCTCGACGTCGGCGAGGGCGTCGTCGCGTCGACGGGTGGCGTCGACGATCGTGTCCTCGACCTGTGTCAGATTGGCGCCGGCGTGCTCGTAGTCGCTCTGCGACGCCTCGCGCTGCTCCATGACCTCGAGCAACTCGTCCTCGAGGATGCCGCGGCGGCGCTCGAGACTGCCCAGCTCGTGCTGCAGTTCACTGAGCTGCTTCGCGGGAGCCGCCCCGGAGGCCAGCGCAGCGCGGTCCTTCTCCTCGCGGCGGCGCACGGCGTCGACCTCGCCCTCGAGCTTGCGGATGTCGCGGTCCAGATCATCGAGCGAGATCTGCACGCCCACGGCGGCGTCCTTGCGCTCGATCCGCTCGCGTTCGAGTGCATCGAGCTCGACCTGCTCGGGAAGAGTGCGTCGACGGTGTGCGAGCTGGGCCAGTTCGGTGTCCATGGCGGCCAGGTCGAGGAGGGAGAGCTGGATCTTCGGGTCGACGTTCACGCGTGTCACGGTACTAGTCCTGCGGGGGACGGACGCCGATGCTCCACGGATCCGTTCTGATCGTCAGGGTCCGGGTGGTCCAGCCGTCGCGATCTCCGAACGCGCTGTCCAGCAGGTCGCGCGCCTGGGCGCACCACGGGAACTCCCCCGCCCAGTGCGCGACGTCGATCAGCGCGGGTCCGCCGGCCCGCAGGTGTTCGTCCGCCACGTGGTGTCGCAGGTCGGAGGTCACGTAGGCGTCGACGCCCGCTGCCGTGACGTCGCCGAGCATCGAGTCCCCGGATCCACCGCACACGGCCACACGGCGGACGGTCGCGTCCGGATCGCCGGCGGCGCGCACTCCCCAGGCAGTGGACGGGAGCCGACTGCCGACGCGTTCGGCGAAGGCGCGCAACGACATCGGCTCGGCCAGTGTCCCGATCCGGCCCAGCCCGCAGTCGGTCGGCAACCCGGCCGTCTCGACGACGTCGAACGCCACTTCCTCGTAGCGGTGCGCCGAGCGGAGCGCGGTGAGAATGGCCGGGCGCGCCGAGCGCGGAGCGACCATCTCGACGCGCCGCTCCTCGACCGACTCGACGGTGCCCACGGTGCCGATCGCCGGCCGCGCGTCGTCGACGGGACGGAACTGGCCGTCGCCCACGACGCTCCAGCTGCACTCGCGATAGTCGCCGATCGACCCGCCGCCCGCGTCGAACATGGCCTGCCGCACGGCGGGAGCATCGGCCACGGGGACGTACACACCCCACTTGTCGAGGCCCCCGTCCGACTTCTCGTCGAGGGGGCGCAGATCGATGAGGCCGAGCAGAGTGGCCAGCGCGTCGGACACCCCGGGCTGCGCCGAGTCCGCGTTGGTGTGGGCGGTGAACAGAGCGCACCCCGCCGTGATCAGGCGATGCACCAACGCGCCCTTGGGCGTGTGGGCACCGACCGTGTCCACGCCGCGCAGCAGCAACGGGTGGTGCACCACGAGCAGATCGGCACCGGCGGTGATCGCCTCGTCGACGACGGCGGCCGTGGCGTCGACGGCGAACATCACGGTGGTCACGGAGTTCGCGGGATCGCCGCACACCAGACCCACCGAGTCCCAGCTCTCGGCGAGCCGGGGCGGGTACGCCGCGTCGAGCACGTCGATGATCTCGGCCAGGGTGGGCGCTGCGGTTCCCGTCGATGCCATCACTCGACCCTAGGTGTGCCCGTCTCGCGCACCACGTCACCCCACGCGTCGGCGAGTCGGCCGACGGAGTCCGCGTCCCGCACCGCGATCCGCAGGTGATCCGGGCCGAGGCCGGGAAAGGTGTCGCCTCGGCGGACCGCGACACCGCGGTCCCGCAACGCGGCCCGGATCGCTGCGCCGTTCTCCGCGCGGACGAGCACGAACGACGCCGTCGCCGGTGCCGACACCTCCACCCCGAGTACGCGGAGCCGTTCGACGAGGTACTGCCGCTCGCGGGCGAGCACGAGTGCGTCGGCGTCCACGGACGCGACGGCCTCGGGTTCGCAGCACGCTTCGATCGCGGCCAGCTGCAGGGTCCCCAGCGGCCAGTGGGGTCGGCCCCGGTTCAGTGTGGCGAGGACGTCCGGCGCTCCCAGCGCGTACCCGCACCGCAGTCCCGCGAGGGCGAACGACTTGGTGAGGCTGCGCAGCACCACCACGTCGGGATGCGACTGTGACGCCAGGGACTCGGGCTCGCCGGGCACGGTGTCGGCGAATGCCTCGTCCACGACGAGCACGCGTCCCTCCTCCCGGAGTGCGAGCACGTCCGCGCGGGGATGGGCGACGGACGTCGGGTTGGTCGGATTGCCCAGCACCACCAGGTCGGCGCCGTAGGGAACGGCGGCGTCGACGAGCCGGTACGGCGCGGGCAGCACGACTCGATGCACCGGGACGTCGGCACTGCGCAGCGCGAATTCGGGCTCGGTGAAGGACGGGTGGACGACCGCGGCGAGGCGCGGGCGCAGCCGGGGCAGCATCGCGAATCCTTCGGCCGCTCCGGCGAGCAACAGCACCTCGTCCGGAGATCGACCGTGGCGCAACGCCACTCGGTCACGAACCCGCCGATCCTCGGCCTCCGACGGGTACGCCGCGAGTCGGTCGACGGTCTCGATCAGTCTGCGCCGCAACCACTCGGGGGGCCGGGACCCGCGGACGTTCACCGCGAAGTCGAGCATGCCCGCCTCGACCTCCACGTCGCCGTGGTGGCGAAGCAGCGGATCGATACTGGCGTCGCCTGTCACTCGGGTGACTGTAGGCGCTCCATATACTGACGCCCATGTCCACCACAGCCGTCGACCTCGTCCTCTTCGACCTCGACGGCACCCTCACCGATTCCGCACCCGGCATCCTCGCCGGTTTCGATCACGCGCTCGCGACAGTGGGGAGCCCGCCGCCCGGCGACGACGTCCGCGCGCACGTCATCGGACCGCCGATGATCGACACGTTCCGGTCCCTCGGTCTCGACGAGGACAGGGTCGAGCGCGCCCGCGCGGCCTACACGGAGTACTACGACAGCCGCGGCTGGTCCGAGAACCGGGTGTACGAGGGCATCGTCGACGTGCTGGACGCGCTCGTGGCCGCCGGCGTCCCGATGGCGGTCGCGACGTCGAAGAACGAACGATTCGCGCGGCGCATCCTCGAGCACTTCGGCCTGGCCGACTACTTCCGCTTCATCGCGGGCGCCAGCGACGACGGAAGCCGCCGGTCCAAGGCGGACGTCGTCGCGCGCGCACTCGAGCAGGTGGGGCGCCCGGCTCGGTCCACGGCCGAGGGCGGTACCGCGTCGGTGGTGATGGTCGGCGACCGCGACCACGACGTGTTCGGCGCCGGGCACTGGGGCATCCCCGTGGTCCTGGTCCGGTGGGGATACGGATTCGAGTCCGAGCACGACGCGGCCTCGTGGTCCGTCGGATCGGCCGCAGAACTCACCACGCTGCTCTCCTCGCTCACGACGGACGCGGCATGACGGTGCACGTGACCTTCGTCTGCACGGGCAACATCTGTCGGTCGCCGATGGCCGAGAAGATCGTGACGCAGGCCCTCGCGGATGCCGGGATGGACGACCGGGTGCGCGTCACCAGCGCCGGCACGGGCGACTGGCACGTCGGCGACGCCGCCGACCCGCGCGCCGCTGCCGAGCTGGAGTCGCACGGCTACCCGTCGGCGCATCGCGCCCGCACCGTCGATGCCGAGATCCTGGGCGCGGACCTCGTCGTCGCGCTGGATCGATCTCACGAGCGCGACCTCCGTCGGCTCGGCGTGCCCGCGGACCGGTTGGCACTGCTGCGCTCGTTCGACCCGGACGCCGATTCCGACTCGGTGGCCGATCCGTACTACGGCGACGATAGCGACTTCCGGACGGTGCGCGAGCAGATCGAGGCAGCCGTCCCCGGTCTTCTCGAGGCCCTCTCCCAGCGCTGACACCCCCGTCGCGACGCGACGACTACGCTGTGTAGTCGTGCGCCGACTGTCGTTCCTTCTCCGTCCCGGGTGGTTGGCACTCGCGGCTGTCGTCATCCTCTTCGCGTACCTCTGCTTCTCGGTTCTCGCGCCCTGGCAACTGGGCAAGAACACCACCACGTCGGCGCGGAACGAGCAGATCAGCCGCTCCTTCGACGCGGAACCGGTCGATGCTGCCGATCTGTTGACCGAGCAGGTCGTCGCTCCCGAGGACGACTGGCGACGGGTCGTGGTGACCGGGACGTACGACACCGACAGCGACGTGGTGGTCCGCCTGCGCAGCGTCGACGACACGCCGGCCTTCGAGGTCCTCACCCCGTTCGTCACCGACGCCGGGCCCACGATCCTGGTGAACCGCGGCTACGTGCTGCCCACCACGGGGATCGACGTCCCGACCTTCGATCCCCCGCCGGCCGGCACCGTCACGCTGGAGGGCCGCCTGCGCGTCTCGGAACCGTCGGTTCCGGACAAGCCCGCCGTCGCCGGCCCCGGGGTCCCGCAGGTGTACACGATCACGCCGGCGCAGGTCGGTGAGTTGACCGGCACCGATCCGGTCGACGGGTACGTGCAGCTCGCCGACGCGCAGCCCGGCGGTCTCGGTGTTCTCGCGCTGCCGCAGCTCGACGCCGGGCCCTACCTGTCCTACGGGTTGCAATGGCTTGCGTTCGGCATCATGGCTCCGCTGGGCCTCGCGTACTTCGTGCGCGCCGAGATCAAGGAACGGCGCCGTGGCAACGCCGAGTCGAGTGACGATCTCGAACCGAGCGACGATCTCGAGCCCACTGCCGCTCCCGACGAGTACGACGACGGACTGGACGCGCTGTTGAAGCCGCGGCGAGGCCTACGACGGAAGTCGGCGCCCGCGGCCGAGTCGACGACGCTGCTGACCGACCGCTACGGCAAGAAGCGCTGACACCGCCGCGGCGCTCGCCTGTACCGCAGCCGACAGGCGCACCGCACGCCGCAGATCGTTCGTCGTGGGGACGCTTCCCCGGCCCAGGACGGGCCGCTGTTCGACGCCGTGCGCGTAGGCCGTCTCGCCGCCGAGCCGCACTCCGAGGGCGCCCGCGGCGGTCGACTCGGTCACTCCGGCATTCGGGCTCGGATGGTCGGCCGCGCTCGCGCGCCACGCGGCCAGGGCGTCCCGCGGCGTCCCACCCACCGTCGGCGCCGATGCTGCCGTGAGGAGTCCGGTGAGTCGGGCGGGGATCAGGTTGACCACGTCGTCGAGGCGGGCGGCACACCACCCGAACCGTTCGTAGCGCGGCGAGTGGTAGCCGATCATCGCGTCGAGGGTGTTGACGGCGCGGTATCCGACGGCGCCGGGAGCCCCTGCCACCGCGGCCCAGAAGAGCACGCCCGTCGTCGCGTCCGACGTGTTCTCGGCCACCGATTCGAGCGCCGCCCGCGCCGCGCCCGCGTCGTCCAGCAGAGCAGGATCACGCCCGCACAGCGACGGCAGAATCGCCCGCGCGGCCGGAAGATCGTTGGCGTCCAGGGCGTCGGCCAGCGCGAGACCCGTGCGAGCCAGCGTCGTTCCCCCGAGACACGCCCAGACCGCGGCGGCCGTCAGCGCTGCACGCGGAACCGGGTGATCACGCACGAGTCGATCCGCCGCGGCCGTCGCTCCGATCGCTCCACCGACGAGCAGTGCGGTGTGGACGGTTCCGGCGAGTCGGTCGTCTCGGTACGTCCGCGTCTCGAGGGCGGCGGCGAGGGATCCGAAGGCGGCCACGGGATGACGGCGTCGTGGATCCCCCAGCATCAGGTCGGCAAGGTATCCGGACGCGATTCCGACGGCGGGTGCGGTGATCATCGTCCGCGATCCTATCCTTCACGTCACGGTCAGATAGTCGGACGTCCACGTATTCGGCTACCCTGTGCGCATGACGGAGTCGACGCGGACGCAGGACTGGCACACCGGCGCAGACGGCGAGCTGTATCCGCCGGAGCCCTGGTATCTCGGCGGCACACTCCTGGTGTCGGTCTACCGCGTTCCCGTCCGCGAGCTCCCGCAGGACGTGCTGTCCGCCGTGTCCGACGCCGATGCCCGGCTGGTGACGGTCGGCGGGAACGCTGTCGTCTCGGCGGCCTTCGTGCGCTACACCTCGGGCGGCGTCCTGTCCTACGACGAGTTGATCGGCTCGGTACTCGTCCGGCGCGGCCTCACGGTCATGGCCACCATCCCGCACATCTGGGTCGACAGTCCGCAGTCCCGCACCGGTGGCCGCGAACTGTGGTCCATTCCGAAGCATCTGGGCGAGTTCCGCCGCGAGACCAGCGGGCCGCGTGTCACCGCGTCGATGACGTTCGACGGTGCCCCCGTCGCGGCGCTCGACGCGCGCGTCGGGCGCCGGCTCACGCCGGGCACGCCGCGCATTCCGCTCACCACTGCACAGCACCTCGGCGGTCGCACCGTCGTCTCCCGCAACACGATCTACGCGACCACCCGCGCGCTGTCGACGACGTGGACGTTCGCGCCGGACGGTCCGCTGGGTCACCTGCACGGACGCACGCCGACCGTGAGCGCCGCACTCGCCGACGCCTCCATCGTCTTCGGCGGACACGTCGACCGACGCTGAGTCGGTCGGTGTTGACTGGGGGTCCGCCGACACAGGAGCCTCCATGACCGACCTGCAGAACTTCGCCGACACCGTCTTCACCGCTGCAGCCGGGCTGCAGGTCACCACGGCCACCGGCACCGAGGTACGCGGACACATCGATCTGACGAGCGATCACCACACCCCGTGGGGCGTCGTGCACGGCGGCGTCTACACCTCGGCCGTCGAATCGGCCGCGAGTATCGGTGCGAGCGTGGCGGTCTCGGACCGCGGACAGTTCGCCGTCGGCGTCCACAACGGGACGGACTTCCTCCGGTCGATCACCGAGGGGCGGGTCGACGTGGTCGCCACCCCGCTGCAACAGGGTCGGGTCCAGCAGCTCTGGCAGGTGATCATCACCAGCGCCGACTCCGGCAAGGAGATCGCCCGCGGCCAGGTACGGCTGCAGAACGTGGCGAACCCGAACGCCTGACTAGAAGCTCCAGCCGCGGAACAGGTAGCTGATGCGGATCAGGATGTCGACGAGCCCTGCGGACATGTGTTCCTCCGACGTTCGTGCCTGTCAGCGGGCTCGGGTCGCCCCCTGTCCCCGCACACTAGGCACCCGCCGGCCCGTCGGGGGTCGCAACACGGAGAACGGGCGAAGTTCTCGGTTCAGTCGGCGAGGGAACGCCACGGGGCCGCGTCCTCGACCTCGAAGGCCACCTCGAGCAGCGTTCGCTCGTCGCCCTGCACACCGGAGAACATGACCCCCACCGGCAGTCCGGCACTCGAGCGCCCCAGCGGCAGCGACATCGCCGGAGCTCCCGCCACGTTGTGCAGCGGAGTGAACGCGGCGTAGGACGTGAGCCTCTCGAGGTACTCGTCGAACGGCACGTGCGGCGACAGATGCCCCAGCCGCGGCGTGGTGTGCCCTAGTACCGGGGACAGCACCAGGTCGACGCTCGCGAACATCGAGGCGTAGTCGGCACTCGCCCGGCGCAGTCGACGCACCACCGACGGCAACCGGTACCGCGTACGACGGAAGCGGTCCGCGAGTCCCACGGTGAGCGTGTCGAAGTCGCGTTCCGTGCGGCCCTCGAGACGCGGCGTCGTCTTCTGCAGAACGTAGGCGAGGAACGACCAGTACTCGACGAAATCCTCGGGAAAGCGCTGGTCGATCGGCACGGTGGTCATCTCGTCCACCGTGTGACCGAGGCGCGCGAGGAGCGCGGCGGTGTCGTCCAGCGCGGCGAGCGTCTCGACGTCGGTGGGGCCGCCCGCGGGCGACTGCCGGATCACGCCGACACGCAATCGCCGCGCCGACGGGCCCGTCACGGTGCCGATCGGTCGCAGGCGTCGCGCACTCGCGTGATCGGCCGCGGCCCAGAATGCGGCCGTGTCACGGACACTGCGCGTCAGCACCCCTTCCGAGACGATCGCGACGGGCAGCAGCTTCTCCAGCGCCGGCAGCACGAACCTGCCGCGCGACGGCTTGAGGCCCACGAGCCCCGTGCAGGCCGCAGGGATCCGGATCGAGCCACCGCCGTCGTTGCCGTGTGCGAGGGGAACCGCCCCCGCCGCCACCAGCGCCGCGGATCCGCCCGACGACGCGCCGGTCGAGTACTCGGTGTTCCAGGGGTTGCGGGTGGGCGGCCGGGTCGGGAACTCGGTCGACGCGCTGAGACCGAACTCCGGCAGCGTCGTCTTCGCCACCACGCCGAACCCCATCGAGAGCATCTCGCGGGCCACCGGACCGTGCCGGTCGGCGGGACGAGCACGGATGATCTCGGAGCCCTGGCCCGTCGGGAGCCCCCGGACGTCGCTGTTGTCCTTGATCACCGTCGGCACACCCGCGAACGGCCCCGCCTGGTCGCCGACGACGGGAGTCGCCAGTGGTGGCCCCACCAGAGCGTCCAACTCGGCCATCTTCTCGATGCGCGAGAGTGCCGCCGACGCCAGTTCGCCGGCGGAGACGTCGCGCCGGCGCACTCGGAGCGCGAGCCCCACCGCGTCGTCGCGCCCCAGCGCATCGTCCGTGAACGCATGTGTCATCGAAGATCCCCCTCGCTTCCCTCACCGGCGCCGCGGTGATTGCGTGCGCGTCCCGCGGGGAACGCTGCACCCCGTGCGCTGCGCTCCGTGGTGCACGCAACTCTAGAGAATGCGGCCACCACCGGTCCGAGACTCACGTCTTCACCGAATACGGTCGTCAGTTCATGTCCTGTGCGAAAGGTTTCTCGGGTGTCCACCACTTCCACCTCGGCCGACAACGCGGCCCCCGCGGTCTCCCGACGCGCCTGGCAGTCGTTGATCGTCCTGCTCATGGGCATGTTCATCGCCCTGCTCGACACGACCATCGTCAATGTCGCGCTTCCCATCATCCGCACGAGCCTCGAGGCGTCCGAGGCCACCCTGTCCTGGATCATCTCCGGATACGCACTCGCGTTCGGCCTGGCACTGATACCTGCGGGTCGGGTGGGCGACCGCATCGGCCACAAGTGGGTGTTCTTCACCGGACTCGCCCTCTTCACCGTGGCCAGCCTCGCGTGTGGACTCGCGCAGAACGATCTGCAGCTCGTCGCGGCGCGCATCGTGCAGGGACTCGCGGGCGGCATCTTCGTCCCCGCCGTCACCGCCTACATCCAGCTGCTCTTCCCGCCGCAGATGCGGGGCAAGGCGTTCGCCATCATGGGCGCCGTCATCGGTGTCTCGTCGGCACTGGGCCCCATCATCGGCGGTCTGATCATCGAGGCCGCCGGCAGCGAGAGCGGATGGCGGTTGGTCTTCTGGGTCAACCTGCCGTTCGGACTCATCGGCTTGATCCTGGCCGCGAAGATTCTGCCGACCCGCTCCGAGATCGACTCCCCCGACGCCCCCGCGCGCGGTATCGACTGGGTGGGTCTCGCACTCGTCACGGCAGGTCTCGTCGCGATCCTGGTCCCCCTCATCGAGGGCCAGGACACCGGATGGCCGACATGGACGTACGTGACACTCGGCGCCGGCATCGTGCTCATCGGACTGTTCGGCGCGTGGGAGGTGCGCTACTCGCGTGCCGGCCGCACCCCCCTGGTCCCGCCGCGACTGTTCACCCGGCCCGCGTTCACCGGCGGAGTCATTCTCGCCCTCGTCTACTTCGCCGCCTTCACGTCGATCTTCTTCACCATCTCGATCCTGTGGCAGACCGGTCTCGGGAACTCCGCGCTCGCCTCCGGAGTGGTGTCGATCCCGTTCGCGATCGGCAGCATCATCTCGTCGTCGCAGTCCAACAGACTGGCCGAACGACTCGGGCGCAACGTGCTGGTGCTCGGCACGGCGCTCGTCACCCTGGGACTCGTGTGGGCCTGGCTGGTCCTGCTGTTCACCGATGCGTCGGCGTTGACCAACTGGAAGCTGCTGCTCCCCCTGTTCATCGCGGGCCTGGGCAACGGCGCCTTCATCGCTCCGAACGCGCAGTTCATCGTCGCGACGGTCGACCGGCCCGACGCGGGCGCCGCCAGCGGTGTCATCTCGACGATGCAGCGGGTCGGCAGCGCGATCGGCATCGCCATCATCGGCAGCGTCCTCTTCGGCTCGCTGAACGTCATGGGCCCCGGTGAGGACGCCGTCGCGACGGCGTTCACCGACAGCGCGGCGCATGCCATGGGAGTCAGCGCCGGATTCGCCGTGCTCGCCTTCGTCCTGGTCTTCGCCCTACCGCGACGGGCTCACTGATCGTCCGCATCCGGTGCCAGCAGGTGCACGTCGTCGGCGACGATCGACCGCAGTAGGTCGTCGACGGCCTTCACCCGCGCCAGTCGCGTGAGGTCGCGAGGCATCGCCGTCCAGTAGTCGCGGCGCACGGCGAATTCGTCGGGCAGCACGCAGACCAGCTGGTCGTCCGGCTCACCGATGTAGTTGGGCAACGGCGCGATCCCGAGCCCGTGGCGGGCCGCGAGCCAGTGACCAGTGATGTTGTTGGTCTGGAACTGGGGTCGACCGTCCAGGTGCATGGCATCGAGGATGCGCAGCGGCACCACGTCCAGCAGCGCGTCGACGTACCAGATCAGGACGTGCCGACGCAGGTCGTCGAGGCTCTCGAGTGCGGGCGCGGCGCGGAGGTAGGACGGTGACGCGTACAGCTTGAGCTCGTACGACGCCAGTTTGCGCGACGACATGAATCGCGGCGAGGGCCGCTCCAGACTCACGGCGACGTCGAAGCCGCGGGTGCTCAGCGCGTCGTGCTCCGTGGCGGTGACCAGCTCGACGTCGAGTCGGGGGTGGTCCCGCCGCAGCCGCGTCAGCTGCGGCGTGAGCACGAAGGCACCGAAACCGTCCGGGGCCGCGATGCGCACCGAGCCGGTCAGCGAGCCCACCGACGTCGTCTGATCCTCGAACGCCGCGATCAGCGTCGACTCCACCGTCTCCGCGTACCCCACGAGGCGCCGCCCCGCCTCCGTCAGCCGCCAGCCCGAGGGAGTGCGATCGAAGAGTCGATGGCCCGCCGCCTTCTCCAGACTGGTGATGCGGCGGCCCACCGTCGTGTGATCGACGCCCAGCACTCGCGAGGCGTCGTTGAGGCGCCCGTGGCGCGAGACCTCCAGGAAGAAGCGGAGGTGATCGGCGGAGAACATGGCGTGAGCGTACCCACCACGTGCAGATCTGCACGCGGCAGTGCGCCTTTGGCCTTTGACAGACGCAAATCTGCTGGGGAGACTCAGGTCACAGGCCAGCACTCGACCGAAGGAATCTCCGTGAACACGATCACGCACTGGGTGGACGGCAAGCCGTTCGCCGGCACCTCCGACAAGACCTCACCCGTCACCAACCCGGCCACCGGTCAGGTCACCGGCGAGCTCGCCCTCGCCACCGTCGAGGATGCCCGCGTCGTCATCGACTCGGCCACCGCCGCCTTCCCCGCCTGGCGTGACACCTCCCTGTCCAAGCGCACCGCGATCCTCTTCAACTTCCGCGAGCTGCTCAACGCCAAGAAGGGCGAACTCGCCGAGATCATCACCGCCGAGCACGGCAAGGTGCTCTCCGACGCCCTCGGTGAGATCAGCCGCGGCCAGGAAGTCGTCGAATTCGCCTGCGGCATACCGCATCTGCTCAAGGGCGGCTTCACCGAGAACGCCTCCACCGGAGTCGACGTCTTCTCCCTGCGCCAGCCGCTCGGACCCGTCGGCATCATCAGCCCCTTCAACTTCCCGGCCATGGTGCCGATGTGGTTCTTCCCCATCGCCATCGCCGCCGGCAACACCGTCGTGCTCAAGCCGTCCGAGAAGGACCCGACGGCGAGCATCTGGATCGCCGAGCTGTGGAAGGAAGCGGGCCTGCCCGACGGCGTCTTCAACGTCCTGCAGGGTGACAAGACCGCCGTCGACGAGCTGCTCGAGAATCGCAACATCAAGTCCATCAGCTTCGTCGGCTCCACCCCCATCGCGCAGTACGTCTACGCCACCGGCACCTCGCACGGCAAGCGCGTCCAGGCTCTCGGCGGCGCCAAGAACCACGCCATCGTGCTCCCCGATGCCGACCTCGACCTCGCTGCCGACGCCATGGTCAACGCCGGCTTCGGCTCCGCCGGTGAGCGCTGCATGGCCATCTCCGCCCTCGTCGCGGTCGGCGACATCGCGGACGAGCTGGTCGCCAAGATCGCCGAGCGCACCACCCCGCTCAAGACCGGCGACGGCACCCGCGGCGCAGACATGGGCCCGCTGGTGACCAAGGCGCACCGCGACAAGGTCGCCTCCTACGTCGACGCGGGCGAGGAGTCCGGCGCCACCATCGTCGTCGACGGCCGCACCGTGAAGGCCGACGGCGACGGGGCGAGCGAAGCGACGGGAATCAGGCCGGCCGAGGGCTTCTGGCTCGGACCCACCCTCATCGACCACGTCACCCCCGAGATGAGCATCTACACCGACGAGATCTTCGGACCGGTACTCTCCGTGGTCCGCGTCGACACCTACGACGAGGCACTGCAGCTCATCAACGACAACCCCTACGGCAACGGCACCGCCATCTTCACCAACGACGGTGGCGCCGCTCGACGCTTCCAGAACGAGGTCGAGGTCGGCATGATCGGCATCAACGTCCCGATCCCGGTTCCCATGGCCTACTACAGCTTCGGCGGCTGGAAGAACAGCCTCTTCGGCGACACCCACGCCCACGGCACCGAGGGCGTGCACTTCTTCACCCGCGCCAAGGCCGTCACCTCCCGCTGGCTCGACCCCAGCCACGGCGGCATCAACCTCGGATTCCCCGAGAACGACTAGTCAGGTCCACGCCGCGCCGCATCGTCTCTCCGCAGTTCGGGAGGCGGTGCGGCATCGGTATTTCCCCGGCATTTCCCCTTCCCGCACCCTTCCTCGGTTCCCGCACGCGTGTCGCTCGGCGAGGTCAGGTGCGGGACACGAGGATCGGTGCGGGAATCGCACCGCCCGACCACGAGAAGGAGCACGACGACGATGTCGACATCCATTTCCTTTCCCCGCTTCCTGCGCATGGGACCCGGCGCCGTCGAGGACCTCGGCCAGGTGCTCGACGACCTCGGGGTCGAGCGCCCCCTTCTCGTGACCGATGCGTTCATGGTCAGCACGGGCGCGGCGGATCGCGTCATGGGCATCATCGCGGCCGCCGGCAAGACCGGCGCACTGTTCGCCGAGACGGTGCCCGACCCCACCACCGACTCCCTCACCGCCGGCGTCGCCGCGGTCGCAGCGCACGACGCGGACGCCGTCATCGGCTTCGGCGGCGGCAGCCCCATGGACACCGCGAAGGCACTGTCGGTGCTGAGCAAGGGCGGCGGCGTCATGCGCGACTACAAGGCACCCGGCCCGTACACCGGACCCGCGCTGCCCATCATCGCCATCCCGACGACGGCCGGAAGCGGCTCCGAAGCGACACAGTTCACCGTCATCACCGACAGCGAGTCGGACGAGAAGATGCTGTGCCCCGGCCTGTCCTTCCTCCCCATCGCCTCCGTCGTCGACCCCGAGCTGACGATGTCCATGCCTCCCCGCCTCACCGCGGACACCGGTGTCGACGCGTTGACCCACGCGATCGAGGCGTACGTCAGCAAGAAGGCGAACCCGATCTCCGATGCGCTGGCCCTCAACGCCATGCGCACCATCGGACGGTTCCTCGTACGCGCGTACACCGACGGGGACGACGCCGAGGCCCGCGCCGCGATGATGGCCGCATCCACCCAGGCCGGCATGGCGTTCTCCAACGCGAGCGTGTGCCTGGTGCATGGCATGAGCCGGCCCATCGGCGGGCATTTCCATGTCGCACACGGCTTGTCGAATGCGATGCTGCTCCCCGCGATCACCGCGTTCTCCATCCCCGGCGCCCCGGAGCGGTACGCGGAGTGCGCACGGCAACTCGGCGCCGCACATGAGGGTGACAGCAACGATGTGGCCTCGGCAGCACTGGTCACCTACATCGAGAACCTCTGCGCGACAGTCGAAGTGCCGTCCCCCAGCACACACGGGATCGACGCCGACAAGTGGGAGAAGCTCGTCCCGTTGATGGCGGAGCAGGCCCTGGCCTCGGGTTCGCCGAACAACAACCCGGTGGTTCCCACGGCGCAGCAGATCGAGGAGCTGTACCGGCAGGTGTTCTGACGCTGCCCACGGCGCTGCGCCCGGTTGCTTCTTGCGCCGCGCGCAGCGCCCGGTGGTGAGCGCACTCTGCAACCTGCGCAGACCGCCGCGCGCAGCGCCCGGCGCGACCGCGGCGCCGGCCCCATTCACCGCTCCGCCGGCGGCACACCCTTCACCCGGTCCACGAACTCGTCGAGCTCCGCTTCGCTGTACGGCGTGTGTACCCGCACGGTCGATCCGGGTCGCAGCGCGACCGACAACCCGGGCCGCCACTCGCGGGCGGGGCGCACGGGACGTGGCGCGAAGCCGCCACCGCAATTGGGGCACACGTTCGCCAGGCGCGTCACACAAGCGGTGCAGAAGGTGCACTCGTACGTGCAGACATGAGCGTCGACGGACGACGGGGGCAGATCCACGTCGCACCGTTCGCAATTGGGCCGCATGTCCATGATGTGGGCGCAGAGGGGTTCGAACCCCCGACCGCTGGTGTGTAAAACCAGAGCTCTACCGCTGAGCTATACGCCCCGTCGTTCCCCGACCGAGCCGGGGAACGCGCTCAAGAATCTAGCGTGGCGAGGGCTTTCTCCCAAGCCCCCTGGTCACGGGCCTCGCCCGGACCCATCATCTCGGCGAACCGCACCACTCCGGACGTGTCGATGAGGAAGGTGCCGCGGTTGGCGAACCCGAGGTCCTCGTTGAACACGCCGTACTGCTGCGCCACGGCGCCGTGCGGCCAGAAGTCCGACAGGAGCGGGAACGTGTATCCCTGCTCGGCGGACCAGATCTTGTGCGTGGGAGGCGGACCGACCGAGACGGCGAGCACCGCGGTGTCGTCGTTCTCGAACTTCGGCAGCTCGTCGCGCACCCGGCAGAGCTCACCCTGGCACGTGCCGGTGAAGGCGAGCGGGAAGAAGATCAGCAGCACGTTCTTGGTGCCGCGATAGTCCGACAGCGTGACGGGCTGGTTGTTCTGATCCTTCAACGTGAAGTCGGGAGCCTCGACTCCCACCTCGAGCGTCATCAGCGCTTCGTGGGCTGAGCCTTGGGCTGCACCAGCCGACTGCCGATCCACGCACCGAGGTTCGTGGTCGAGGTCTGGGTGAGGCCCGCGGTGGGTGCGGACTCGGCGATCTCGCTGGGCTCGACATGGCCGGACTGGCCTGTCTTGGGAGTGAGGACCCACACGAAGCCGTCGTCGGAGAGGGGGCTGATGGCGTCCATGAGGGCGTCGACCAGGTCTCCGTCCCCGTCGCGCCACCACAGCAGCACGACGTCGACCACCTCGTCGGAATCCTCGTCGACGGTCTCGCCGCCGATCATCTCCTCGACGTCGGCCCGCAAGTCGTCGTCGGTGTCCTCGTCCCAACCCAACTCTTGTACGACCATGTCGCGGGTGACTCCGAGCTTCTGGGCATAGTTCTGGGCGTCCGCCGCGGCGACCACGGTCGTGTCCTCCTTCGAGTCGTGAACCCGATCGAGACCGACCGGGCGATACAGCAAAGTGTGCAGTAGTCAAAGCGAACAGGGTCGGGCGCCCCGGCGCAAGCCGACGCGGCGATCTGCACGTTTTTCCGTTGCATTGATTTCACGCTTACCCAATCGGGAACCACCTGCACCATGTGGGGTCCGATGGGGCAGGATTGACCTCGATCACCCGAGATTGACCCAGATCACCGTGAAGCAGCACAGCGGGCCGGCGTCACAGGACCGGCTCGCACTGGACCGGGAGCACACCATGCTCCCGCCACATCGAGGAGAACACACGTTGTCGGAATCGACGAAGGAAGAGCGCACCGACGCGGCAGACGCCGCGATGGGCGCTGTCGCCAGGAAGGCGAGCACGGACGGCCGTGTTCGCGTCATCCGAGAGGGGGTGGCGTCGTACCTTCCGGACATCGACAGTGACGAGACCGACGAGTGGATGGAATCCTTCGACCAGCTCCTCGAGCGCTCCGGGCCGCAGCGCGCCCGCTACCTGATGCTGCGCATGCTCGAGCGTGCCGGTGAGAAGCGTGTGTCCATTCCCGCGCTGACGTCGACCGATTACGTCAACACCATCCCCACCGAGAACGAGCCGTGGTTCCCCGGCGACGAGTCCATGGAACGCCGCTACCGCGCCTGGATCCGCTGGAACGCCGCGATCATGGTGCACCGCGCGCAGCGCCCCGGTGTCGGCGTCGGTGGCCACATCTCCACGTACGCCTCGTCCGCTGCTCTGTACGAGGTGGGCTTCAACCACTTCTTCCGCGGCAAGGACCACCCGGGCGGCGGCGACCACATCTTCATCCAGGGCCACGCCTCCCCCGGCATCTACGCGCGCGCCTTTCTCGAAGGCCGCATTCCGGCCGAGCGCATGGACGGCTTCCGCCAGGAGTACAGCCACGCGGATCAGGGCGGCGGCCTGCCGTCGTACCCGCACCCGCGTCTGATGCAGGACTTCTGGGAGTTCCCGACGGTGTCGATGGGTCTCGGCCCGATGAACGCCATCTACCAGGCCCGCTTCAATCACTACCTCGCCGACCGCGGCATCAAGGACACCACCGATCAGCACGTGTGGGCGTTCCTCGGCGACGGCGAGATGGACGAGCCGGAGTCGCGCGGCCTCGCCCACGTGGCGGCCACCGAGGGTCTGGACAACCTGACCTTCGTCGTCAACTGCAACCTGCAGCGCCTCGACGGCCCGGTGCGCGGCAACGGTAAGATCATCCAGGAACTGGAGTCGTTCTTCCGCGGTGCCGGCTGGAACGTCATCAAGGTCGTGTGGGGCCGTGAGTGGGACACCCTCCTGCACAAGGACCGCGACGGCGCGCTGGTGAACCTGATGAACACCACGCCCGACGGCGACTTCCAGACGTACAAGGCCAACGACGGCAGCTACGTCCGCGACAACTTCTTCGGGCGCGATCCGCGGACCAAGGAACTGGTCAAGGACCTCAGTGACGCCGAGATCTGGAACCTCAAGCGCGGTGGCCACGACTACCGCAAGGTCCACGCCGCCTACGCCGCCGCGATGGAGCACAAGGGCCAGCCGACGGTGATCTTGGCGCACACCATCAAGGGCTACACGCTGGGCAAGCACTTCGAGGGCCGCAACGCGACCCACCAGATGAAGAAGCTGACGCTGGACGACCTGAAGGCGTTCCGCGACATCCAGCACATCCCGATCTCCGACGAGGAGCTCGAGAAGGATCCGTACCTGCCCCCGTACTACCACCCGGGCGAGGACTCCCCCGAGATCCAGTACATGCTCGATCGCCGTAAGGCCCTCGGCGGATACGTGCCCGAGCGTCGCACGTCGGCGAAGCCGCTGCCCATGCCGCCCGACTCGACCTACAAGTCGATCATGAAGGGCTCTGGCAAGCAGGAGGTCGCGACGACCATGGCGCTCGTCCGCGTCATGAAGGAACTTCTCCGCGACAAGGAGATCGGCCATCGCGTCGTGCCGATCATCCCCGACGAGGCCCGCACCTTCGGCATGGACTCGTGGTTCCCGTCGCTCAAGATCTACAACCGCAACGGCCAGCTCTACACCTCGGTCGACTCGGAACTGATGCTCGCCTACAAGGAGAACGTCACCGGCCAGATCCTGCACGAGGGCATCAACGAAGCCGGTTCGACGTCGTCCTTCACAGCCGTCGGCACGTCGTACGCCACCCACGGCGAACCGATGATCCCGCTGTACATCTTCTACTCGATGTTCGGTTTCCAGCGGACCGGTGACGGCCTCTGGGCTGCTGCCGACCAGATGGCCCGTGGCTTCGTGCTGGGCGCCACCGCCGGCCGCACGACGCTCACCGGTGAGGGCCTGCAGCACGCCGACGGACACTCGCTGCTTCTCGCGGCGACCAACCCGGCGGCCGTCGCGTACGACCCGGCGTTCTCGTTCGAGATCGCGCACATCATCAAGGACGGTCTGCGCCGGATGTACGGCGGCACCGAGGGTGTGGAGGGATTCGGTGGAGAGAACATCTTCTACTACATCACTCTGTACAACGAGCCGTACCGCCAGCCGGCCGAGCCGGAGAACCTCGATGTCGAGGGTCTGCTGAAGGGCATCTACCTGTTCCAGAAGGGCAAGGCCGACGGCCCCAAAGCGCAGATCCTGGTCTCCGGTGTAGGTATGCCGTCGGGGCTGCGTGCGCAGGAACTTCTCGCCGAGGACTACGGCGTGTCCGCGGACGTCTGGTCGGTGACCAGCTGGGGCGAACTCCGCCGCGACGGTGTCGACGCCGAGACCGAGGCACTGCGCAATCCCGGTGACGAGCCGCGCGTCCCGTACGTCACCAGCAAGCTGCAGGAGGCGGAGGGCCCCTTCGTCGCCGCGTCGGACTGGATGCGTGCTGTCCCGGATCAGATCCGTCAGTGGGTTCCCGGCCACTACACCACGCTGGGAACCGACGGGTTCGGCTTCTCCGACACCCGCACCGCCGCGCGGCGGCACTTCAACGTTGACGCGGAGTCGATCGTCGTCGCCGTGCTGTCCGCGCTCGCTCGCTCGGGTGAGGTGGACAAGGACAAGGCCGTCGAGGCAGCCGAGCGCTACCAGATCGACGATGTCCTGGCCGCTCCGATCTCCACGGCCGATCCGGGCGTCGCCTGACAGTTACACCAGGCACGCCGCGTAAGTTCGTGGCCATGGCAGACATCGCTCCCGATTCCCCCGACGGTTCGCCGGAGGGGGAATCGGAGCGTGTGCGTGAACGCCGCGAGCTCCGACGTGCCGCCGCGGAGGCCCACCGACCCGGTGGCGCGATCCGCGCGAGACAACAACGAGTCCCGCTCCCCGAGGCACTGCTGCGACGGGTGAAGCAGTTCTCCAGCAGGCTCTCCACCGAGGCGCTGACCCAGATGCAGGATCAGCTGCCGTTCGTGAGCGATCTCGATGCGTCGCAGCGCGCAAGTGTGCAGATGCTCGTCCAGACGGCCGTCGTCAACTTCCTCGAGTGGTTGCAGAACCCCGACAGCGACATCCGCTTCAGTCTCGACGCGTTCCAGGTCATTCCGCAGGATCTGGCGCGGCGCCTGACTCTGCGGCAGACCGTCGACATGGTCCGGGTCGCCATGGAGTTCTTCGAGCAGTGGCTCCCGGCCCTGGCGCGCAACGATCAGCAGCTCGTCGCGCTCACGGAAGCCGTGCTGCGCTACGGGCGCGAGCTGGGATTCGCCGCCGCGTCGGTGTACGCGAGCGCGGCCGAGTCGCGTGGCGCGTGGGACACCCGCCTCGAGGCCCTCGTGGTGGACGCCGTCGTCCGCGGCGACACCGGCTCGGACATGCTCTCGCGCGCCGCGACCCTCAACTGGGACGCGACCGCACCGGCCACCGTGCTCGTCGGATCACCTCCGCCGGATCAGGGCGTCTCCGTCGTCGGGACCGTGCACACGGTGGCGCAGCGCCACCATCGCGCCGCGCTCGCCGTGGTGCAGGGCACGCGTCTGGTCATGGTGGTCTCCGGTCATCTCTCCGGCGACCCGACCAGTGCCGCCTTCCTCGACGACCTGATGCGCAACTTCTCCGACACCCCGGTGGTCATCGGCCCGACGACCCGCACCCTCGGCGCCGCGCACTCGAGCGCCGTGGAGGCGTTCGCGGGGATGCAGGCGGTGGTCGGATGGCGGGGTGCACCGCGGCCGGTCCATGCGGGTGAACTTCTGCCGGAACGAGCGTTGCTGGGCGATCAGGCGGCGGTCACGTCGCTCAACGAACTCATCGTCCAGCCGCTCCAGGCTGCCGGATCGGCACTCTCGGACACGCTCGATGCGTATCTCGACTGCGGTGGAGCGGTCGAGACGTGTGCCAGGTCACTGTTTGTTCATCCAAATACTGTGCGATATCGGCTCAAGCGAATCGCGGAGGTGACTGGTCGGGATCCCACCAATGCCCGCGACGCGTACGTCCTGAGAATCGCGGCAACAGTAGGTCGCCTGTCGCAATCCCATAACGAAAACCCATCACCGATAACAACAGTCACAGCCGGAACATTTGGGAATCTCATACAGTAACGGATCTTGCGCCAGGAGCGATGCGACCCATCCTGCAGGGCGTTTGTAGGGTTCTGACAAATACGACCGACAAGGTTCATCGCGTAGAACATCTCCTGAAACGGCCTTCACAGTGTTTTCTTAGTTCCGTGATTGCAGTGCTTTCGCCCGGACAGGGCTCTCAGACACCCGGCATGCTCGTGCCGTGGCTCGGACTCCCCGGGGCCGCGGATCGTCTCGCCCTCTGGTCGCAGGCGTCGGGCCTCGACCTGACGCGGCTCGGAACCACCGCCACGGCGGAGGAGATCACCGACACCGCCGTGACCCAGCCGCTCGTCGTGGCCGCCGCACTCCTCGCCTTCGAGGAGATCGAGCGCACACACGGACTGCCGGAGAACATGGTCGTCGCCGGCCACTCGGTCGGTGAACTCGCCGCGGCCGCTGTCGCCGGCGTCATCTCCGCCGACGACGCCGTCGCTCTCGCCGCGATCCGCGGCGCCGAGATGGCCAAGGCCTGCGCATCGGCTCCGACCGGCATGTCCGCCGTGCTCGGTGGCGACGAGGACGCGGTCCTCGAGCGTCTGACCGAGCTCGGACTCGAGGCCGCCAATCGGAACGCCGCCGGCCAGATCGTGGCCGCCGGTCTCCTCACCGATCTCGCCGAGCTCGCCGCGAACCCGCCCGAGAAGGCCCGCATTCGCCCGCTGCCCGTCGCCGGCGCGTTCCACACGCGCTTCATGGCACCCGCACAGGACGCCGTGGTCGCCGCCGCTGCCTCCATCACGCCGTCCGAGCCGACGCGTCGCCTGCTCTCCAACCTCGACGGCCGCGAGGTCACCTCCGGCGCGGACGCACTGGCCAAGCTCGCCGGCCAGGTCACCCGGCCCGTCCGGTGGGATCTGTGCACCGCGACCCTGCGCGCGTCCGAGGTCGCCTCGATCGTCGAGCTCCCGCCGGCCGGCACCCTCGTCGGGATCGCCAAGCGCGAGATGCGCGGCACTCCGACGGTCGCCCTCAAGACTCCGGAGGACGTCTCCGGCCTCACCGCCCCGGTATCGGTCGGTTAGGTTACTGCGCGCAACCCCGCCGGTCCGTCACGGACCGATCCGGGGGTGCGCATCGCTCACCACACGTCGTGGGGTGAGCGGGGCCGGTACGTAGCCGGCCCGACTCGAGAACGAGCGTTCGTCGAGACAGCATCCGCACCGGCGCACAGTCGCGCCGTGTGCACAGTTCCTTACACGAAGGGAGCCACTCCGTGGCCACGCAGGAAGAACTCATCGCCGGACTCGCCGAGATCATCGAAGAGGTCACCGGCATCGAGCCGTCCGAGGTGACCGTCGAGAAGTCGTTCGTCGACGACCTGGACATCGACTCCCTCTCCATGGTCGAGATCGCAGTGCAGACCGAGGACAAGTACGGCGTCAAGATCCCCGACGAGGATCTCGCCAGCCTCCGCACCGTCGGCGACGCCGTGAACTACATCCAGAAGCTCGAAGCCGAGAACCCCGAGGCCGCCGAGGCCATCAAGGCGAAGCTCGACAACCAGAGCGACTCCGCAGGCGAGTGAGCACGACCGTGACCACGCCCAGCACAGCCAACGGGGGCTTCCGCAACGTCGTCGTGACCAGCCTGGCGGTAACCACCTCCATCGCCGGTGACGTCGACGCGACGTGGAAGGGACTGCTGAACGGGGAGAGCGGCATCGACGTGCTCGAGGACGATTTCGTCACCGAGTTCGATCTTCCGGTTCGCATCGGCGGCCATCTGGCCGTCAATCCATCGACTCTTCTCTCTCGCGTCGAGCAACGACGCATGAGCTACGTCGAGCAGATGGCGTACGTCCTGGGCAAGGAGGTGTGGAAGAACGCCGGCAGCCCCGAGGTCGACTCGGAGCGGTTCGGCGTCTCGATCGGCACCGGCCTGGGCGGCGGAGACGCACTGCTCGACGCCGACAAGAAGATGCGCGAGGGCGGGTACCGCAAGGTGTCCCCGCTCGCCGTGCAGATGATCATGCCGAACGGACCGTCGGCTGTCGTCGGGCTCGACCTGGGTGCACGCGCCGGTGTCATCACACCGGTGTCGGCATGCTCGTCGGGATCGGAAGCGATCGCTCACGCATGGCGGATGATCGTCATGGGCGACGCGGACATCATGGTCACGGGTGGGGTCGAGGGACACATCGACGCGGTGCCGATCGCGGCCTTCTCGATGATGCGTGCCATGAGCACACGCAACGACGATCCGCAGGCGGCCTCGCGGCCGTTCGACAAGGATCGTGACGGCTTCGTCTTCGGCGAGTCGGGTGCACTCATGGTCATCGAGTCGGAAGAACATGCACTGGCACGCGGAGCGACGATCCACGCTCGTCTCCTCGGCGCCGGAATCACCTCGGACGGGTACCACCTCGTGGCTCCCGACCCGTCGGGCTCCGGTGCAGCTCGCGCGATGCGTCGCGCGATCGAGACGGCCGGACTCACCGCTCAGGACATCACTCATGTGAATGCCCACGCGACCGCGACGCCGATCGGAGACACGGCCGAGGCCACCGCGATCAACGCTGCGGTGGGCAACCACGCGTCGGTGTACGCGCCGAAGTCGGCCCTCGGGCACTCCATCGGCGCTGTCGGCGCCCTGGAGTCGATCCTGACAGTGCTCAGCATCCGGGACGGGATCGTTCCGCCCACGCTGAACCTGGACAACCAGGATCCGGAGATCGATCTCGACGTCGTGTCGGGCGAGGCCCGTCGCGGCGAGATCGAGTACGCACTGAACAACTCGTTCGGATTCGGTGGGCACAACGTTGCGCTCGCCTTCGGTCGTCACTGACCGAGCACGACAGCACGGACCGCGTCACAGCGGGGATCCGGCGACCGCGGTCGCCGGATCTCCGTTCGCACCACCACTCCCCTGCCGGGAGCGGCAGTATGAAGGGGAGAACACGATGACCGTCCTCGCTCCGCACACCCGCCACTCCTCGTCGCGTGACCCGCGCGACCCCCTCGCTCGTCTCGAGAAGCTCTTCGACTCCGGTACGACCACCCCGCTGCACGACCGTGACAAGTCCGGTGTGCTGGCCGCCTCGGGTGAGATCGACGGAGTCCGCACCATCGCCTACTGCTCCGACGCCACCGTCATGGGCGGCGCCATGGGAGTCGACGGCTGCAAGCACATCGTCTCCGCCATCGACGAGGCCCTGGACTCCGGTGCGCCCATCGTCGGCATCTGGCACTCCGGTGGAGCCCGTCTCGCCGAAGGTGTCGAGGCCCTGCACGCCGTCGGGCTGGTCTTCGAGGCCATGGTCCGCGCGTCGGGCACCGTTCCGCAGATCTCCGTCGTGCTCGGATTCGCCGCCGGCGGAGCCGCGTACGGCCCCGCGCTCACCGACGTCGTGATCATGGCCCCCGAGGGCCGGGTCTTCGTCACCGGTCCCGACGTGGTGCGCAGCGTCACCGGCGAACAGGTCGACATGGCCTCGCTCGGCGGACCCGACACTCACTTCCGCAAGTCCGGGGTCTGCCACATCGTCGCCGACGACGAACTCGACGCTCTCGCCCGTGGACGTCGGCTCGTGTCGATGTTCAGTGAGCAGGGCGAGTTCGACCTGGCCGCCGCGCAGCACGGCGACACCGATCTCAAGGCACTCCTGCCCGCGTCGAACCGCCGCGCGTACGACGTGCACCCGGTCGTCCACGAGCTGCTCGACAACGTCGAGGGCGAGTCGTCCTTCGAGGAGTTCCAGGGCGGTTGGGCGCGCAGCATCGTCACCGGGCTCGGCCGCCTCGGTGGCCGCACGGTCGGCGTCATCGCCAACAACCCGATCCGCCTCGGTGGGTGCCTCAACTCCGAGTCAGCCGAGAAGGCCGCTCGCTTCGTCCGCCTGTGCGATGCGTTCGGCATCCCGCTCGTCGTCGTCGTGGACGTCCCGGGCTATCTGCCGGGCGTCAGCATGGAGTGGGAGGGCGTGGTCCGCCGCGGCGCCAAGCTGCTGCACGCGTTCGCCGAGGCCACCGTGCCCCGCGTGACACTGGTGACCCGCAAGATCTACGGCGGCGCGTACATCGCGATGAACTCGCGGGCTCTCGGAGCGACGGCCGTCTACGCCTGGCCGGAGTCCGAGGTCGCGGTCATGGGCGCCAAGGCGGCCGTGGGCATCCTGCACAAGAAGGCACTGGCAGCGGCGCCCGATCACGAGCGCGAGGCGCTGCACGACCGCCTGACGGCCGAGCACGAGGCCATCGCCGGTGGTGTCGAGCGGGCCGTGGGCATCGGTGTGGTGGACGCGATCATCGATCCGGCCGCCACCCGCAGCACTCTCACCCGCGCGCTGGCGGACGCCCCGGCGCGCCGCGGTCGCCACAAGAACATCCCGCTCTGAGTGGCTTCGCCCCGTGAGCCTTTCGCGCATCCCTGGATGCGCAAAAGGCTCACGGGGGCCGGAGGCCCACTAACTCGCGAGCCAGGTGACCTCTCCGCCGACTCCACCGAGACGGAACTGTTCGAGCTCCGCGTCCCAGGCGGTACCGAGAACGTGATCCAGCTGCGCGTACACGTCGCCGCGTCCCTGTTCCAGGATCGATCGCAGTCGCTGCTCGCCCACCATGACGTCGCCGTTGGCACTGGTGGCGCCGTGCCACAGGCCGAGGCCGGGCACGTGCGCGAAGCGCTCACCGTCGACACCCTCACTGGGGTCCTCGGTGACCTCGAAACGCAGCATCTGCCATGAGCGCAGGACGCTGGCCAACCGGGCGCCGGTGCCCACGGGGCCGGTCCAGTTGGTGGTGGCCCGCAGTTGACCGTCGAATGCGGGCTGCGCGGTCCACTTGAGATTCGCTCGGCAGTCGAGCGCATCGGACAGCGCCCATTCGACATGCGGGCACAGCGCGGCCGGCGACGAGTGAATGTAGACGACACCCGTGGTCGAGTCCGCGAATTGGTTCAGTGCGTTCACCGTTGCCTCCAGCTTCGACGAGGGACGTCTTCCCCAACGGCCTGACGCGTCAGCTGATGTACGGCTTCTACCAGTGTGCCTCGAGTTACCCCTGTTACACCAGTCGTTCGGTGTGTCGCGTGGGTTCCGGCGGCGTGTCGCAGCGGGTCACACGCCCGCGAGCACCGTGTCACCCAACGCGGTCCACAGCGGCTTGGCCCAGTCCCCGAACGCACGGTCGGCGAGCACGACGCACGCGACGCGGGCATCGGGATCCACCCAGAGGAAGGTTCCCGACTGACCGAAGTGCCCGAACGTGCGCGCCGAGTTGCTCTCCCCCGTCCAGTGCGGTGACTTGTGATCACGGAGCTCGAAGCCCAGACCCCAGTCGTTGGGTCGCTGCGACCCGTACCCGGGGAGGATGCCCCCGAGTCCCTCGAACTGCACGCGCGTCGCCTCGTCGACGGTCTGGCGGGAGACGAGCGTCGGTGCGAGCAGTTCCGCCGCGAACGCCTCCATGTCGCGGAGGTTCGACCGGGCTCCGTGGCCGGCCGACCCGTGCAGCTCGGTCGAGGTCATCCCCAACGGTTCGAGCACGGCGGCGGACAGGTACTCCCCGAACTCGATGCCGGAGCGCTCGGTCACGTGGTCCGCCAGGATCTCGAAGCCGGCACTCGAATAGATGCGTTTCGTTCCCGGCGCCGTGGTGGGCCGTCGATCGTCGAATGCGACTCCCGAGGTGTGAGCGAGAAGATGACGGACGGTGGATCCCTCGGGCCCCGCTGCCTCGTCGAGCTCGACGGCACCCTCCTCCACCGCGACGAGCGCCGCGTAGGCGACGAGGAGCTTGGTGACCGAGGCCAGTTCCTGTACGCGGTCCCGATCACCGTGTCGCGCGGCCACGTCGGGGCCCTCGGTGATCACCACGGCCGACACCGCCGGGACCGGCCAGTCGGTGAGCGAGGACAGAATCTCGGATGCGTTGCCGGTGACCACGAGCCCGACTGTAATTCACACTCGTCACAGAATCTCGATGCGTCCGGGTACACGCGACTAGCGTGCGTGGAATGACCTCGGCTGGAACCACGCGCACCGCCCACGGCACCTGCACCCTCTGCGAGGCCATGTGCGGACTCGAGTACACGGTGACCGACGAGGGTGTGCAGTCCGTCCGCGGAGACAAGAAGGATCCGTTGTCCCGTGGACACATCTGCCCCAAGGCGACGGCGCTCGTCGACATCCTCAACGATCCCGACCGCGTACGCCGACCGCTGCAGCGCACCGAGACGGGGTGGCGCGAGATCGGGTGGGACGAGGCGGTGGACCTCGTGGCCCGACGCCTGTCCGCCATCCGTGACGAGCACGGCGCCGACGCCGTGGGTGTCTACGCGGGCAACCCCAACGTGCACAGTCTCGGCGCCATGACCCACGGCATCCCGTTCCTGTCGATGCTGCGCACCCGCAACCGGTACTCCGCGACCTCACTGGACCAGTTGCCGCACCAGCTCACCAACATGCTGTTCTACGGTCATCAGCTCCGTCAGCCGATCGCCGACATCGACAACACCGACTTCTTTCTCGTCCTGGGTGCCAACCCGATGGCGTCGAACGGATCCATGATGACGGTGCCCGATTTCGGTAAGCGGGTGAAGGAACTGCGTGCACGGGGCGGGCGCATGGTGGTGATCGACCCGAGGCGCACCGAGACGGCGGACGTCGCCGACACCCACCACTTCATCCGTCCGGGCACGGATGCTCATCTGCTGCTGGCACTCGTTCACGTCGTCCTGGCCGACGGTGCCGCGACCCCCGCCCCGTACGTCGACGGGGTCGAGGGTGTGACCGAGGCGGTGGCGGCGTTCACTCCCGAGGCGGTGGCACCGCTCACCGGTATCGACGCCGACGTGATCCGCACGCTCGCACGTGATCTCACGAGCGCCGGATCGGCCGCGGTCTACGGCCGGATGGGTGTCTCCACCCAGGAGTTCGGCACCGTGTGCCAGTGGGCCGTGCACGTCCTGAACATCCTGACCGGCAACCTCGACCGGGTCGGCGGCGTGCTGTTCACCGATCCGGCCGTCGACCTGATCGCGAACAAGATCACCGGCCGCGGTCATTTCGACAAGTGGCGCAGCCGGGTGCGGGATCTGCCCGAGTTCAGCGGCGAGCTCCCGGCGTCCACCCTGGTGGACGAGATGAACACCGACGGGCCAGGGCGCGTCCGCGCCATGGTGGTGGCATCGGGCAACCCGGTGCTGTCGATGCCGGGCGGTCCCCGACTCGACGAGGCGTTCGCCGGGCTCGACTTCATGGTGTCCTTCGACATCTACGTCAACGAGACCTCACGCCATGCCGACATCATCCTGCCGTCCACGGTGGCCCTCGAGCGGGACCACTACGACCTCATCTTCTCGACGTTCGCGGTGCGGAACACTGCCAAGTTCAATCCGGCCGTCCTGCCGAAAGAGGCCGAGGCGCGCCACGACTGGGAGATCTTCCGCGATCTGAGTCTGCGCTACGCCGCCGTCCGCCGCCGCGGACCGCGTGCGCGGACCCTGGGTCGGGTGAACGCCGCGGCCGTCGTCCGTGAGGTGCGCACTCGGCTGTCCCCCGCCCGAACGGTCGAACTCCTGCTGCTGCGCGCCCGCGGGGTCACTCTGCGGACACTTCGGAAGAACCCGCACGGCACCGACCTCGGTCCGCTGCGTCCCGGCCTGCCGGGCAAGCTGCTCACCCGCGATCGGCGTGTCGCTCTGATGCACGACGTGATCACCCCGGACATCGACAGGCTGCGGAACGCGCTGCTCGCCGCGACGCCGCGTGCGGACGGCGAACTGCTCCTGATCGGGCGGCGCCACGTGCGCAGCAACAACTCGTGGATGCACAACGCGCCGCGTCTCGTGAAGGGCAAGCCGCGCCACGGTCTGCTGGCACATCCCGCCGATCTCGACCGTCTCGGCATCTCGGACGGGGACACCGTCGAGGTCGTGTCCGCCGCGGGCTCCGTGCGCATCGAGGTGACGGCGAGCGACTCCGTGATGCCGGGCGTCGTGAGCATCCCGCACGGTTTCGGTCATGACCGCGACGGCGTGCGACTCACGGTGGCCCGCGACGTCCGCGGACCGAGCGTCAACGACCTCACGGATCCGGATCGCGTCGAGGGGGTCGCGGGCAATGCCGTCCTCAACGGTGTACCGGTGACACTCCGGCCCGTCGGGACCGCCGATCAGGACACGTCGAGCAGGCGTGTCCCGTCGACGAGCAGCGAGCGGAGAGTCGGTTCGTCGACGGGCGGGCAGATGGCGTGACCCTGAGCGCGATGGCAGCCCAGCTCGACCAGGGTGCGCGCCGCCGTGGACGTTTCGACTCCGTTGGCGACGACGTCGAGCCGGAGTGATCGAGCAAGTCCGATCATGACCGAGACGAGCGCACGATCGTCGCCGTCCACACCGAGTCCGTCGGTGAAGTGTCTGTCGATCTTGAGCACGTCGAGCGGCAGCCTCTTGAGATGCAGCAGCGACGAGTAGCCGACGCCGAAGTGGTCGATGGCCGTCCTGATTCCCCTCTCGCGCAGGGAGGTCAGAGCGGCGCCCGATCGCGCCACCGAGTCCACCACCGCGACCTCGGACAGTTCCAGGCAGAAGCAGGCCGGATCGATCCCGCGGGTCCGCAGGATGTCCGCCACCTCCTGCGCGAAATCGCGCACGGCGAGGTGAACCGGTGAGATGTTCACGCGCAGAACCAGATCGGTGCGACCCGTGGCGTCCCGCCAGCTCACATACGCCCGGCACGCCGCATCGATGACCCAGCGCCCGAGTTCCGGGGCGAGGTTCGCCGCGTCGGCGATCGGCACGAACACGTCGGGCCCGAGCATCCCGCGGGTCGGATGCGGCCAGCGGACGAGAGCCTCCACCGCGGTGATCTCACCGGAACGCAGGTCCACCTCGGGCTGGAAGTGCAGCACCAGCCGGTCGTGCGAGATGGCGTGGCCCAGCGTCAGCTCCACGTCGGTCCGCAGGTCGTTGGTCGCCGCGATCTCGTCCGAGTAGAGGACGACGCCGTTGCCACCCGACGACTTCACGTGCAGCGCCGCCTGATCCGCCCGGCGCAGCATCTCCGACGGATCCGCGGTTCCCACGGCCACGCCGATACTCGCGGTGCGGGTCACCCTGTCGTCCACCACCACCATCGGCTCGGCGACCACCGACCGGACCATCTCCGCACGTTCCGCACCGTCCTCGGCCGTGGGCACACCGCCGAGGACGACGACGAACTCGTCTCCACCGAGCCTCGCCACCACGTCCTCGTCCGGCAGTCGGCGGCGGATGCGGTCCGCAACGGTGCGCAGGAACTCGTCACCCATGCGATGGCCGAGGAAGTCGTTGAGAGCCGCCAGCCGGTCGATGTCCACGAACAGCACGCCCACCGCGGTGCCGTCTCCGGCGCGCCCGTCGAGCAGCTCGGTCAGCCCGTGACGGTTCATCAGCCCCGTCAGTTCGTCGATCATCGCGGTGTGACGCAGTTCGTTCTCCGCGGCCACGCGCCGCTGCACCTGGGCGAGCATCGCTCCCACCGCGGTGACGGCCTCGAGCTCGTCCGCGGTCCACTCGCGATCGGCGAAACGGACGAACCCCAGGACGCCCAGGGTGCGGCTGTCACCGACCAGGGGTACGGCGACCATCGTGGTCGCCGGAACCCCTGATCCGTCCTTGACCCGTTCGCGGTAGTTCTCGGGCTGATCGCTCGGCCTGTAGATCTCGACCTCGGTCTGGCTGCGCGACCGGGCGAAGACCGGATCGGCTCTGTCGAAATACACCACACCCAACGGATCCGGGTCGGGCACGACGTGCCGCGGGGGCCACTCCGCGACGAGAATCGACGCGTCGATGCGCTCGTCGTTGTGCCGGAGGAAGCACGTGTCCATCCCGAAATCGGTGGACAGGTCTCGCAGCAGCGCCCGGTACGCCTCGACGACGTTCGCGGCGTCGGCACCGAGCAACCGCGTCGCCAACTCGGACACGAGCGTGTTGAGGGGCCGCCGGACACTCGTCCGACCTTCCATCCCATCCATGACTTCTCCTGAAATCCCCTGAACGGCCCGATGCCCCCCGCACGGCCGTCACCACCCCGCCCGGTCGATGCAGCGTGTCGTACTCGCAGCTCGAGGCATCTTCCGCGCATTCTGATCACTATCTGATCCGAAAATGCAGTGACCTGCAACTCATGACATCACACATAAAAACCGACCTTTTACCGGTTTTGCCGCAGTTGCACCGTGGCAGAACCGTAAGCCACTGTGCCACTATCGAACCCATGTCGGACCTGGTATCGATGAATACGTCAGCGAGCTCGGTCACCGCTGCCCCTGACCTCTCGTCCCTCTACCACCGAGTCGTACGGTCCGACCGCGCGACGACCGTGCACGACGGCTCCGGCGCTCTCATGTTCTACAACTCCGCGTGCACCGATCTGCTCGGCTACGACTCGGGTGAGCTCGGGCTGCTCGGATCGTCCGCGGTGCTTCACCCCGCGGACACCGAGGCCCTCGCCGATGCGACCGCGCGGGCGTATGCCGCCCTCGACGGCTCGGCCGACGCTCGCCTGCGGCTGGTCTGCAAAAACGGTGGGTCCGTCGAGGTGGATCTCGAACTCTCCCGGGTGCAGGTCGGGGATCGTCGGTACCTGCTCGTCGAGTCGACACCGGTCGCCCCCGCGGCCTGACTCGCCGAGCCGGAGGCACGACAACTGAACCCCGGACAGTGACGATCCCGAGTACAGGAGTGCCAGACGATGACGGCCCCGCCACTCTCGACCACGCACACACGCCCCACGCACGCCTTCGGGTACTACGACGATCCCGTGTTCGAGTGCACCGTGGTCGCCACCTCCCCCACCTCCCGTCCGGATCTGTGGCACCGCTACCTCGAAGGCGCGCGCATCAGTTACGAGCGGCACGACGTGTCCGTCGCCCTCGAGTACGACACCATCCGCGACGGGCGGAACACGACCATCTTCCTGTGCGCCCTGGATGCGTCCGGGCGCATGCTCGCCGGCATCCGAGTCCAGGGTCCGTACGAACACGCCCGCCAGACGCACGCCGACCTGGAGTGGCGACGTAACCCGTTGGCGCGGACTGTCTTGCGTGACGCAGTCACCGAACGCCTGCGCGAGGGTGTCATCGAGCTCAAATCGGGCTGGGTGGATCGTGCAGCGCCACGCGACAGACGTCTCGTCGACATGATCGCGCACGCAGGGCCGCTGGCGTGCTCGTTGCTCGGGGTGCGTTTCGCTCTCTCCACCGCTGCGGACCATGCCGTGTCGATGTGGCAGAAGTCGGGGGCCGTGGTGGCCGATACGATCGACCCCACCCCGTATCCGGACGACCGCTACAGCACGCGGGCCCTCTGGTGGGATCTGCACACTTTTCGAGAGACCGCACACGCTCATCACGCTCGACGGATCGACGACGCGGCAGCGCAACTGGTCCACACCTGGTCCACGGGTGAGACGTAGGCCCGACAGAAGGAGCGACTCGTGACCGATGCGCTGACAGGCTCTGCTGCAGTCGTTCTCGATCCACACTCGGAGAACGACCGCGCCGTCATCGAGTCACTGATCGGCGACGGGGTGACCGTCGTTCTCGACACACTCGACGCCCAGGCACGGGGACTGTCCGCTCTGGTCCCCCGGCCCGACGCCGACATTCTGGACGAATCCCCTCGCTGGGTGCACTATCCGTGGCGCCGCACGCTCGTCCGCGTCCTCGGACCTCGCGGTTTCCGGCGGCTCCGGCTCGACCGCAACCGCAACAAGATCACCGCCGAGGAACAGGACCGGTTCGGCGCGGCGACGATCGGCGTCGTGGGTCTCAGCGTGGGGCACGCGGTCGCGCACACCCTGGCCCTCGAGGGACTGTGCGGCGAGCTGCGGGTCGCCGACTTCGACGAGTTGGAACTCTCCAACCTGAACCGGATCCCGTCGACCGTTCTGGACCTGGGCGAGAGCAAGACCGACATCGTCTCCCGGCGCATCGCCGAGTTGGACCCGTACCTCACCGTGCGCGTCGAAGCACGCGGCATCACCGCCGACACGGTCGACGACTTCCTGGACGGCCTCGACATCGTCGTCGAAGAATGCGATTCCCTCGATGTGAAGGTCCTGCTGCGTGAAGCCGCCAAGCGGCATCGCATCCCGGTGATCATGGAGACCAGCGATCGCGGACTTCTCGACGTGGAACGGTTCGATCTCGAGCCCGATCGTCCGATATTTCACGGCACCGTCGGCACTCTCTCGTCGGGCGCCCTCGCCGGTCTCAGCACGCGCGACAAGGCCCCCCACGTGATGTCGATCCTCGGTGCATCCGAGGTGTCCGCGCGGTTCGCCGCGTCCATGGTCGAAGTCGACCGCACGATCTCGACGTGGCCGCAGCTCGGGAGCGACGTCGCACTGGGAGGCGCGACGGTCGCAGCGGTGGTGCGGCGCATCGTGCTGGGGCACCCGATGCCGTCCGGGCGCACCCGTATCGACGTCGACGGCGCGCTCGACACCCTCGGAACGGCCGAGAGCCACCAGGACGCCACCGCCCGGCCCGCACCGACGACGACGCCCACGGCACCGACCTCCTCGGTCGTGGACTCGATGGTGGAGGCCGCACGGCGCGCACCGTCCGGCGGGAACGTTCAGCCGTGGATCCTGAACGCGTCCGACGACGTCGTCACGATCTCCCTCGATCCTCTGCGCACTACGGGTCTCGATGTCGCCTACCGCGGGAGCCGAATCGCCGTGGGCGCCGCCGTGTTCAATGCTCGGGTCGCCGCGGCCCACGCCGGACTCACGGCGGTGCCGACCGTCGTCGACGAGAGCGCCGGGGGCGTACGCGTCGACCTGACACTGGCGCCGGCGCCGGCGCCGGCGCCGGACACTGCCCTCGCTCCCCTTCACGAGGCCATGATGCGGCGTTCGACGAACCGTCACCCGGGCACGCCGACAGCGCTGTCCGACGAGGTCGTGCGCGACCTCCGCGCGGCGGCTGCGGCGGAGGACGGCTCAGCGGTCGTGATCACGGATCGGGCGGCGCTGTCCGAGATCGGCGAGATCCTGGCGGAATCGGACAGACTCCGCTACCTCACCAGCACGCTGCACGCCGAGATGATGTCCGAATTGCGGTGGCCCGGAGACGACGACCCGGACACCGGTATCGATGTCGCCACTCTGGCCCTGGACGCCACCGACCTGGTCAAGCTCGACGTGGCCCGACGACCCGACGTGATGGCTCTCCTCGCGGACTGGGACACCGGCACGGCGTTGGGCGACGACACACGCGATCGGATGGCGACCACGTCCGCGGTGCTCGTCGTGTTCGCGCCGGGCACCACCGGACGCGATCACGTCGTCGCGGGCAGTGCGATCGAGCGCGCGTGGATCACGGCCGAGTTGCACGGTCTGGCAGTCCATCCCGTGTCACCCGTGTTCCTCTACGCCTCGGAGGATCGCGAATTCGACGCTCTGTCTCCGCGTTACGCCGAGCGGCTTCGCGCGCTGCGTCACCGCTTCCTCGATACCGCTGGTCAGCCGCGAGACAAACCGGTCGGCCTTGTATTACGACTGTCTCACTGCGCAATTCCCGCCGTTCGAAGTCGGCGTCGACCTCGCTGACGGCACTCTTCGCGGTACAGTCGGCTGAACGAGTGCAGTCCAGCGCTCCGAGGCCACGCGAGGAGACCCGACGTTGGAGCGCCGTCCGAGCTTCGACGTGTTGGTGACCCGTGTGGCGACCCACCTGATCGGCGTCAACGCCGCCACGGTGAGTGCTGGGTACGAGAAGGTCCTCGAGAATCTCGTCGACTATTTCGATGTGGATGCCGCCTATCTCCGGCATCACGACGCGCAACGCCGTGCAACAGTCATGGTGGCGGAGTGGCCGGCTCGTACCGATGTGCCCGATCCCGATCCACTGGGAACCGTCACCTTTCGGGACGCCGACCCCGTGTTCGCCGCGACGGAGCACCTCAAGGAACCGCTGCTGTTCCGCCCCGATCCCGCGATGGAGGACTATCGCCGGCGGGTCGAGAGTGCCTCGGGATACACGAGCATCTCGATGGCGTCGGTCCCGCTCGTCACGCGCGACACGACGACCGGAACCCTGGGCCTGGTCGCGTCGGGCGACCGCGAGTGGTCCGACGAGGAGGTCGAGGCGATGAAAGCGATCGCCACCCTCTTCTCCCAACTGCAGGCTCGGATCGACGCCGAGGAGCACCTGCGGTGGGCAGCCACGCACGACGCGTTGACGGGGTTGCTCAACCGGCGGGGTGTCTCGGATCTGCTGTCCGCTCGACTCGCCGGGGGCGGTGACGCATTCGCGGTGCTCTACTTCGACCTCGATCGTCTCAAGGCCCTGAACGATTTCCTGGGGCACTCGGCCGGCGACACGTTCCTCCGGACGGTCGGTGCACGGCTGCAGCGGCATTCGGACGCGGACACACTCCTCGCACGATGGGGCGGCGACGAGTTCGTGGTCGTCCTTCCCGGTCCGATGACCGAGGACGACGCGTACGCCGAGGCCTGCCGCATCCTCACCGTGGTCACCGCACGGGTCGACATGGCGGGCGAGTACGTCTCACGGACCGCCAGTATCGGTGTCGCACTGGGCATCCCCGGCAGCGGCACGGTCGACTCGGTGATCGCGGACGCCGACCAGGCTGCGCTGGCGGCCAAGACGGCCGGGGGCAATCAGGTCTCGCTGTTCAGCTCCGAGATCCGCGAACGCAACGAGTTGCAGAACGACATCGAGTTGCATCTGCGTGCGGCGATCGAGGGCGAGTCCCTGCTCCTCCATTTCCAGCCCGAGATCGACCTCACGACCGACCGCATCACCGCGGTCGAGGCCCTGGTGCGGTGGCAGCATCCCACGCGGGGCATGCTGCCGCCGGTCGAGTTCATCGCCATCGCCGAGGCCGTCAACCTGGCCACCGACCTCGGGCGGTGGGTTCTCCACACCGCGTGCAGAACGTACGCGTCGTGGCGCTCGACGTTGGGAACGCTCGACATCGCACTCCGAGTCAACGTGTCACCGGCTCAACTGGTCTCGCTGGACTTCGTGCACACCGTACGAGAGGCACTGTCCCGCTATTCCCTCGAACCGCAGTACCTGTGCATCGAGATCACCGAGGTGGCGGTGGTCCACGACATCGTCCTGGCAGCACGGGCTCTGCGCGACATCCGTGCACTCGGGGTCCGCGTGGCCATCGACGACTTCGGCACGGGGTACAGCTCGCTCTCGCACCTCAAGACGTTGCCGGTCGACGCCGTGAAGATCGATCGCGAGTTCGTCACCCACCTCGCGACCAGTCGGGACGACCGCGCGATCGTCGAGGCCGTCACCGCCCTCGCTCGGGCCTACGACCTCGACCTCATCGCGGAGGGACTCGAGGACGTCGACGCCCGTGCCGTGTTGCTGGAACTGGGGTGCACGCGTGCTCAGGGTTACCTCTACGCACGTCCCCAGCCCGCCGACGTCGTCCTCGAGATGCTGCGAATCGGAACTCTCACACCGAGCTGAGCGTCAGCCCTCCGCCTGGTCGGGCTGCGTTCCGGCCGCGTCGTCCAGTTCCGACGGATCGGCGTCGGGGTCACGCGAGGAGTCGTAGGGCCTCTCCGAGGAGGTCGAGGGTCGGTCGGACACGGGCGAGTCGCCGTTCGGTTCGGTCATGCGGCACGCGTACCCGCGGCCGCCGTCGATAATCCTGCCCAGGTATCGTGAGCGCGCGTCAGCGCCGGGGGCGGTAGCTCAGTCGGTTAGAGCCGTGGACTCATAATCCATTGGTCGCGGGTTCGAGCCCCGCCCGCCCCACTCGGACCTTTCCGCTTTCCCGCACCTCGGCCGTCAGGCCCCGGGCGCCCCCCTCACCGGGACCCAGTCGTCCCGACACGCACACACCGTCGTTTCGGCTGTTCGTCTGCTATATTTTGAACTCTAGGTTTGTTTCGAAGCGATCGACCCGGCTACCCGTCTGTTCGTCGACTCCGAACGGTGACGAGAAAGGCAGGACCGACGGCAGAGCCGTGAGGAACGACGATGATGCCCGACGAGGATGGATCAGACCCGCGCCCGACACTGTCGGAGGCCTTCATGTCCTCGCGACTCGGTCTCGCGACGGTGTTCGACCATTCCCCCGACGTGGTGCTCGTGTCCACGTCCGACGGGCGGATCGTCCACGCGAATCCCGAGGCGTCGAGGACTCTGGGCCTCGACGGCGGTGAGCACGGGCCGCCGGACGATCCGACCGTGGACGCCGTCGTCGTCCCCACTCCCCCCACGACGCTCGCGGACATCCTGTCGGCTGTCCAGCTCCACGGAACGTGGCTCGGCCGAACAGAACTGGTGCATCACCTCACAGGAGAAAGGCTCGCGGTGTCCACCTCAGCATTCGCGGTACGCGGCCACGACGACGATTCGTCCCTGGTCGTCTCGATCCATCGCGACGCCTCTGCACAGAATGCCGACGACCATCTCCTGCAGAAGGCTCTGGACGCGTCGACCTTCCGGGCGTCCGAGCAGCGGGTCGTCGCCGAGCTGAGCAGGCTCGCTCTCCGCGGCCGGCTCGACGATCTTCTGTCGGCGGCCACCGACGCCGTGGTGACGTTGTACGGGGCGCGGTGCGCCGTCATCACCCGCGCGCACGACCTGCCGGCCACTCTCGAGATCGTCGCCGCCACGGGAGACGACGCACCGCACGATCTGTGCGCCACCGGCCCGTCCTCGATCACGGCGTTCGCCAGTCGATCGGCCACCCGGATCGTGTGGTCCGGGGACGCGCACGAGTCCAGGTTCGACGTCGCCGCACTGGTCGCGGGTGGTGTGGAGAACGCGGTCGCGGTGCCGATCGACGGCACCGGCCAGCCGTGGGGTGTGTTGACCGTCCTCGGCGTCGATTCGCGCTATCTCTCCTCCGCCACCGGGTCGTCCGTGCCGATCATCGACATCTCGACTGCGGGGCCGCCGGTTCTGGTCTCGGACAATCCGATGCTCGACACCGGCGCCCTCGACACGGTGTCCGACGTCGTGTCGGCGGCGGTGCATCGTGTCGGCGTCGAGAGCGAACTGCGCTACCGCAGCCTCCGCGACCCACTGACGGGTCTCCCCAATCGCGCGCTGGCGTACGACCGGATCGAGTCCGCCGTCGAGCGGGGCGTCGCGAAGGCCACCACGACGGCCGTCATGCTCATCGACCTCGACGACTTCAAGTCCATCAACGACGGGCTGGGACACGAGGCGGGCGACTCGGCTCTGGTGTCCATCGGCAACCGCCTGACCCGGGCATCGCGTCCCGGCGACACCGTGGCGCGCCTGGGCGGCGACGAGTTCGTCGCGGTCTGCGAGAACATCTCCGGTCCGGAGGAGTCGATCGCCGTGGCGCAGGCCTACGCGGACGCCGTCCGGGCAGCCATCGTCGTCGACGGCAACGAGCTGCGCATCACCGCGAGCATCGGCGTCGCGCTGGCGGACGACACCGTGCCCGGCAACGAGCTCATCCGCCGCGCCGACGTGGCGATGTATCGCGCGAAGGACACCGGGCGCGGCAACGTCGCAGTGTTCGACACCGACGATCGTGAGCACCGCCGCAACCAGTTGGCTCTGTCGGCCGATCTCCGGTCCGCGCTCGACAGCCAGATCCTGACGCTCGCCTACCAGCCCATCTTCGACATCGCGACCGGCCGCATCACCGCGGTGGAGGCGCTCGCTCGGTGGCAGCACCCCACTCTCGGCTCGGTGAGCCCGGAGACCTTCGTCCGGATCGCCGAGCGGACGGGCCAGATCAACACCCTCGGCCTGTGGGCTCTGCACACCGCGTGCGTGCAGGCGGCGGAGTGGCAGGCCATCTCCGACGTCGGCGTGCGGGTCAACGTCAGTGCCCTGCAGCTTCGCCAGCCCGAGTTCGTGGCCAGCGTCGCCCGCATCCTCGCCAGTTCCGGTCTGCCGGTGGGCCGACTCGGCCTGGAGATCACCGAGACGGTGTGGCTCGCGGACACGGCGCAGGTGCGGGACGCTCTCACCGAACTGCACGAGATGGGCGTGTCCATCCTCCTGGACGATCTGGGCAGTGGCCACAGCTCCGTCACCTACCTCAGCCGGTATCCCGTCATCGAGGCGTTCAAGATCGATCAGACGTACATCCAGGCCATGCCGGGCAAGCAGCCCGAGGCCATCGTGTCCGCCATCGTGTCCCTGGCACACGCGTTCGACGTCGCCGTCGTCGGCGAGGGTGTCGAGTCACAGGCCCAGTTCGACCGACTGCGGGACAGTGGTTGCGATCTGGCCCAGGGCTTCTGGCTCGCCCACCCGGCCAGCGCGAACGAGGTCACCTCGATGCTGCTGGAGCGACGCGCCGGCTGATCGTCAGCCGGCCGGATCGGTCCTGGTGGCGTCGCGCACGAAGTCGGCGGCCACCTCGCGGACTCGCACGTTCCGCCGCTGCGCCTCACGCGAGAGCACGTCGAACGCCGCATCTGCGTCGAGACCGCGCATCGCCATCAGAATGCCCTTGGCCTGCTCGATGGGGGCACGTCGCGCCATGGCGTCGCGTAGTCCGCTCACCGTGGTGGTGGCGTCGGTGTAGCGAGCATGCTCGCCGATGGCCCGACCCACCGTGGTGGTGAGGCTTTCCAGGATGTCGGCGTCCATGTCGTCGAAGGCGTCGGGCGACGAGCCGTACAGGTTGAACGAGCCGATCACACCGTCGAGAGTCCTGATGGGCGAGGCGAGGAACGAGTGCACGCCCTCGGTGCGCGCCGCGGCTGCGAACTCCGGCCACCGCTGATCGGTGCTGTCGCAGTCGACGACGATCGTGGTGTCGGTACGGGACGCCTCGAGGCACGGGCCCTCGCCGGTCTCGTACTGCATCTCGTCCACCGCGAGGGTGGTGCTGTCCGTGTAGACCGCCGTGTACGTGGTGCCGTCGTAATCGATTGTCACGCCGCAACTGTCGGCGCCTCTGATGATGTCGTGCGCGAGGTCCACCGATCGCTGCAGCAACTCGCCGAGCTCGTCCGTGTCCTCGATGCGTCGACCCAGCGAGCTGACGATCTCACCGAGGCGTTCGGGTGTCAGGCCACCTTCGGCCCGCCCTTCCGTGTCCATTGCACCATTCGATCACACGACCGCCGATCCACCGAGGCGTGTTCGGCACACTCCGTCGGTCCGTGCGTAGTCTGAGGTGCGGTCGGCGTTTCGGTTCGTCGGCCCTCGGGTAGTTCCCCGGACGGCATGCAGACCAGGCACGCCTGTGGGAGCTTCCCATCGAAGATGTCCGCGCGTCCCGTCACATCGGAGGAACAGTGGATCCGGAAGTTCAGCACGAACCCAGCGAGATCACGTACGACGAGAGCTTCTACCCGGCCAGGCCTCGCCCGCTGAAGCCGTCGGTGCGTCGTGCGTACCGCACCGCGGGCGCGCTGCCCCAGGGTGACGCCGACGCCACCAATCCCGAGTACGTGTCGTGGCTCGTCGACCGGTCGATGCTGCACGATGCCAAGCTGATCGCCGAACAGCTGTCCGGGAAGGGCAGCATGTGGCAGAACCCCTACGCGTCGCCGGATCCGCGCGCAGCCGTCGAGCGCGCACCCGTGTGGTTCACCGCGTACCCCATCTCGCTCATCGCGGCTCCCGGGCAGAGCTTCCTCGGCACGCTCGGCGACGAGGCCCTGTGGCAGGTGTTCTCGGACATCGGAATCACGGCCGTGCACACCGGCCCCGTCAAGGAGGCCGGTGGACTGCACGGGTGGCACGCCACACCGTCGGTGGACGGCCACTTCGACCGCGTCAGCATGCAGATCGACCCGGCGTTCGGCTCCGAGGAGGAGTTCCGTCGGCTGTGCGTCGTCGCGTCCGCATACGAAGGCATCGTCATCGACGACATCGTCCCCGGGCACACCGGCAAGGGCGCCGACTTCCGGTTGGCGGAGATGAACGTCTCCGACTACCCCGGCATCTATCACATGGTGGAGATCGAGCCGCAGGACTGGCACCTGCTCCCCCGCGTGAAGGCGGGCCAGGACTCGGTGAACATCGATGCCGAGTCCGAGGCCAATCTCGCTCGTGCCGGGTACATCGTCGGCCAGCTCCAGCGTGTCATCTTCTACGAGATGGGCGTCAAGGAGACCAACTGGAGTGCCACGCCGATCATCCGCGGGGTCGACGGGGTCGAGCGCCGCTGGGTGTACCTGCACTACTTCAAGGCCGGTCAGCCCTCCATCAACTGGCTCGATCCCTCGTTCGCCGGCATGCGCCTCGTCATCGGCGACGCCTGCCACTCCATCGCGGACCTCGGCGCCGGCGCACTGCGACTCGACGCCAACGGGTTCCTCGGAGTCGAGCGCCGGACCGAGGGTCCGGGATGGTCCGAGGGGCACCCGCTCTCGGAGGCGGCGAACCACCTCATCTCCAGCGTGGTGCGCAAGATGGGCGGCTTCACCTTCCAGGAGCTGAACCTCACCATCGACGACATCAAGGCGATGGGAAGCAGCGGCGCCGACCTGTCCTACGACTTCATCAACCGTCCCGCCTACCACCACGCGCTCGTCATGGGGAACACCGAGTTCCTCAGGCTCACCATGAATCTGGCGCGGGACCACGGCGTGGACACCGCGTCGCTGGTGCACGCGCTGCAGAACCACGACGAGATGACCTTCGAGCTGGTGCACTTCGCGACACTGCACCGTGAGGACGAGTTCTCGTACGGCGGCGACGTGATCAAGGGCGGCGATCTGGGTGACCAGATCCGCGCCGAACTGTGCGAACGACTCACCGGCCGCTGGGCGCCGTACAACCGCACGTTCACCAACAACGGGATCGCCTGCACCACCGCGTCGGTCATCACGGCGTCGTTGGGCATCCGCGACCTCGACCGGATGGACGACACCGACATCGAGACGGTCAAGCGCGCCCATCTCATGCTGGCCATGTACAACGCGCTGCAACCCGGCGTGTTCGCGCTGTCCGGCTGGGACCTCACCGGCATCCTGCCGGTGCCCGCGGAAGAGGTCGCCGATCTCATCCGTGAGGGCGACACCCGCTGGATCAACCGTGGGGCGCACGACCTCATGAACACCTCACCCGACGCCACCCGGTCGGAGTCCGGGATCCCGCGTGGCCGCAGCCTCTACGGCTCGTTGCCGGAGCAGATGAAGGACTCGACGTCGTTCGCGCGTCAGCTGTCCCGCATCCTCGATGTGCGGACGAGGTACGGCATCGCGACGGCCACCCAGCTCGACGTCCCCTCCGTGTCGCACAAGGGGCTGCTCGTCCTGGTGCACCAGCTGGGCAACGGGTCCGTCTCGGCGACGGTGCTGAACTTCACCGGCGACGAGATCCACGCGACGGTGCAGTCGAAGCACCTCACCGGCGGAGCCACGGTGGTGGACCTGTTCACCGACCACGACATCGCCGTCGTCGACGAGCTGGGCAGCTTCCCGATGACCCTGCAGCCCTACCAGGGCGTCCCGGTGATGCTCAGGGGCTGATGCAGGACGGCGGCCGGGGAAGGTTAGGCTAACCAGCATGCGAGTGGCGATGTTCGGCTATCAGACCTGGGGACACACGACGCTTCGGACGGTCATCGAGTCCGACCACGAGGTGGTGCTGGCCGTCACTCATCCGCCCAGTGAGCACTCGTACGAGTCGATCTGGTCGGATTCCGTCGAGGATCTGGCACGCGCTCACAACGTGCCGGTCCATCTCGCCCTCACTCCGGACGATGCCCTGCGCGTCGCACTGGAGGAGGCGAAGCCGGACATCATCGTCGCGAACAACTGGCGCACCAAGCTGCCCCGGTCCATCTACGACATGCCGCCGCACGGCACCCTCAACCTGCACGATTCGCTGCTGCCCCGGTTCACGGGCTTCTCCCCCGTGATCTGGTCGCTGATCAGCGGTGCGGCCGAGACCGGCCTGACCGCGCACCGCATGGACGACGAACTCGACACAGGCGACGTCGTCATCCAGCGGTCCGTTCCGATCGGCCCGCGCGACACCGCCACCCAGTTGGTCCAGGCGACCATCGATCTCATCCCCGAGGTCCTGCTCGAGGCCCTCGGCGCGATCGAGAGCGGCACCGCGGTGTGGACCCCGCAGGACCTCTCGCAGCGCACGTTCTTCCACAAGCGTGCGGACATCGACAGCCGTATCGACTGGACGTGGCCGGCCGAGGACATCGACCGTCTGGTCCGCGCTCAGTCCGACCCCTACCCCAATGCGTGGACCCACCACCGTGGCCGTCGGCTCCGCATCGTCGAAGCGCATGTGTCGCAGGGCATCTACGGGGGGACACCCGGTCGTGTCTTCATCCACGAGGGTGACGGCATGGCGATCGTCTCCGGCCCGAACGCCCACCTCGGCCGTAACCGCGCGCTCGTCATCGACGCGGTGCGCACCGAGGACGACGACCGGACGATCCCCGCTGCGGAGTACTTCCCCCGCGGCGGCGGGTACCTCACCGACGCTCCCTGACGTTCGGTGCGCCGCGACCTGCTGGACTGGGCACCTCGGTACACCGCGCAGGCCGCTCTCGCCGAGTTCGTCCGCGGCGTGCACGAGGTGGACGACGCACCGACCCCGCCGTTGTCCGCGTGACCCAGCGGCGGTTTGCATCGGGCGAGCGCGGGTAGTCCGCAGTCGACACACTGCGCGGACCAGTCGAGCAGCTCGTGCAGGCGCCCACCGCCGGACTCGCCCTGATCATCGGTCTGGCCGGCGCCCTCTGGTCGGCGTCCGGCTACGTGGGCGCGTTCGGCCGCGCCATGAATCGGATGTACGAAGTGGACGAGGGTCGACCGATCTGGAAGCTGCGGCCGGTCATGCTGCTCGTGACCCTCATCGGCCTGATCTGCATCGCTGCAGCGGGACTCATGCTGGCCGTCAGCGGTCCCGTCGCCACGGCAGTCGGTGACGCGATCGGTGCCGGCGACACCGCACTCACGGTGTGGAACATCGCGCGGTGGCCCGCCGTGCTCGCGCTGATCGTCCTGGCCGTCGCCATCCTCTACTACGCCACGCCGAACGTGCAGCAGCCGAAGTTCCGGTGGATCAGCACGGGGGCCGGCATGGCGATCGTCGTGTGGATCCTCGCGTCCGTGCTCTTCGGTTTCTACGTCGCGAACTTCAGCAGCTACAACAAGACCTACGGCTCGTTGGCCGGCGTGATCATCTTCCTGCTGTGGCTCTGGATCACCAACCTCGCTCTGTTGTTCGGAGCGGAACTCGATTCCGAGCTCGAGCGCGGCCGCCAACTCCAGGCCGGCATCGAGGCCGAGGACCATCTGCAGCTTCCGCCGCGCGACACGCGCGTCTCGGAGAAGAACGAGGAGACCGATCGCGAACACGTCGAACGTGGTCGCGCCCTGCGCCTCTCCCACGGCGAGGACTCGTCCGCCCGGTAGCGTGGTGGTGACACGGGCTACGGGGGCCCGGAGCGAGGGCGGTCTGCGCGAGTGAGTGACACGGGGGCGGGTGCGCTGGTGGCGTCCGCACGCCGAGCGCGTCGGCGGTGGCGCGAGAGCGCTCACGACGGCGATCCGGTGCGATCCGACGTGGTGGTCGTCCAAGGCCTCGCCGCGATCTGCGTGCTGTGCACCGTCCTGTACGCAGGAGTGTTCCTGTGGATCACCACGGACCCCGACTACGCGGTTCACTGGTGGGTCCAGTCCTACAACCTGCTGGTCTCCGCGCTCGCGGCCACGACGTTCTGGGCATTGCACACGCCGCGGGCCGTGTGGTTCTACCGTCACACGGACGTCGTGACGTTCGTCGCCGCGGCCCTGGTCATCGCCAGTCCGGTCTTGGGGAACGCCGACGCGGAGTCAGGTTTCCCCGCCTTCGGACTGGCGCTCTCCATCGTCGCCGCCGCCGCGTTGCTGCAACGACGATGGCACGTGGTCGTCGTCGTCACCGTGGGCGTGCTGGCCTGGATCGCCCTGGCCTCGATCAACGGAATCGGAGACGTCGGGGTGCCAACCTTCGCGGCCGCGATCGTGCGCACCGTTCTGGTGGCGGGGTTGATCCACTACGTGCGGATCCGCACCATCGGTCTGCTGTGGGAGCGCTACAGGACGGTGGATCGAGCACGCGCGCAAGCCGATTCGCTGTCTCATCGAGACGACCTCACGGGCCTGCTGAACCGGCGCGGACTCGCGCGGGGCGCCGCGCACGCGCTGGCCGAGTGCGAACGTGACGCCGCGCCCGTCGGCGTCCTCTATCTCGATCTCGACGGTCTCAAGGAGATCAACGACCGTGCGGGCCACGAGGCGGGCGACACGGCGCTGGTGCGACTGTCCGGCATTCTCCACAGGAGCTTTCGCTCCGACGATCTGATCGCCCGCGTCGGCGGCGACGAATTCGTGGTCGTCCTCCCTCGGGCCGGCGAACAGGAGGTCCTCGACCTCGGGACGACCGCCCTGGACGGACTCGGCGCCGCGCAGCTCTCCGTCAGTGCGGGGGTCGCGGTGTGGAACCCCGCTCCCGGCGGCGTCGGCCCGGACCTCGACGAACTGATGAGGCGGGCGGACAACGCGATGTATCGCGAGAAATATCGACGTTGATCGGTCTCGTCCTGCTCGTGACTCCGAATTCGGGGTACAGCTCTGGGACGCCGCCGGTCACATCCGCGGCGTCGACGGCGTCGAGAACTGGCGTCACCATCGACGGTCTCGGCCGTCGACTCTCTGGACGCGCGCCGACGTCGGCAGTGCGTCGATACTCAAGGTGATCCATGACCCAGTCCATCTCTCCCTCCGATCGTCGATCCGCAGGGACGATCCTCATCACCGGCGCGTCGAGCGGTATCGGTCGCGCCACCGCCCACCTGTACGCCGAGCGCGGATGGTCGATCGTCGTGTGTGCCCGTGGCCGTGACGGTCTGGCCGCCGTGGCCGACGAGTGCCTGCATCGCGGCGCCGCCGCGGTGGCCGTCAAGCCGGTGGACGTGGTGCGCGGAGACGACGTGACCAAGGTCGTCACCGAGGTCGTCGAGCAGTTCGGCCGCCTGGACGTCTGCGTGCACTCCGCCGCGGTGATGTCCTACGGGACGTTCCTCGACACCCCGGCCGAGGTGTTCGATCACGCCGTGTCGGTCGACCTGCTCGGGTCCGCGAACGTCGCACGGTCGACGCTGACGGTGTTCCGCGACCAGGAGCACGGCCACCTCGTGGTCATCGGATCGTTGCTGGGCCGCATCGCGGTGCCGTGGATGGGGACCTACGTCACGTCCAAGTGGGGACTGCGTGGCCTCACCCGCGTTCTCCAGCAGGAGGTTCGGCAGTATCCCGGCGTACACGTCAGTGCCGTCGCACCCGGTGCCGTGAACACGCCGATCTACGAGCAGGCCGCCACCGTCGTCGGGCGAGCGGGATCGCCGCCTCCCCCCGTCGCGGAGCCCGAGGTCATCGCCCGCGCCGTGGCGGCGGTCGTCCGGCGCCCACAGCGTGAGAGGGATGCCGATGCGGTGTTCGGTCTCGTCAACAAGTTCGCGTCCGCGGGCTACTCGCTGGTGCCGGCGGTCTTCGATCGACTCGTCGGGCCGTTGATGTGGCGTTTCGGCATCGCGCGCGAGCCCAAAGACGATTCGGAGGGCAATGTATTCCACTCCAGGACCGCCCCTCCCCCGCGGAAGATGAGCGCGCGGACCGGAGACTTGCCACACTGAGTCCATGAGCACTCGTCGCCGGTTGCCCCCGCAGAAACTCGGATCCCTCATCGGCGCCGTGTTCGGACTCGTGTTCGTGGTGGTCAACTCGGCGTCGTCGCCCGGGCTCCTGCGTCTCGCGTTCTGTGTGGCCGCTGCGGCGGCCGCGATCACCGTTCTCGTGGGAATCGCGCGCAATCCCGTGGCCTCGGTGCCCGCGGGTGTCAGACCGTTCGGACGCGGTTACGCCGTGATCGTGCTCGCCGAGGTGGTGCTGCTGTTCGTCGGCGTCCGCGTGGTGGCGGGGCCGCTCGGACTTCCCGAGGCCGGGGTCGCCTGGGTGGCCGTCGTGGTCGGGGTGCATTTCATCGTCCTGGCGCGCCTGTGGCACCTGCGACTGTTCGACGTCCTGGGCGCGGCGTTGACCGCTCTCGGCGTGCTCGGATTCGTGCTGGCCGTCGCCGGGGCGGACCGGATGTGGATCGACATCGTGGCAGGGGTGGCTTCCGGTGCGGTGCTCCTGGAGTTCGCTCGCCGAGGCGTGCGTCAGAGACCGACCTTCTCCAGCGCCTCGTCGTAGATCAGAGCCGCCTCGGACTCCGAACGGCCTTCCTGCAGCGCATTCACGTAGACGGCGGACACCTCCTTCTCCACCGCCGTGTACTTCGCGAGCCACTGCTCGGCTCGCACGCGCCAGTAACCGATGATGTCGAAACGGTCGACGCCCATCCCCCGCTCGCGGCGCACGTACTTGCGAACGGCACGCGAGTCCGCGGCCTCCCCCGCAAAGAAGACGTAACCCTCGCCCGGCGGGAACTCCCACGCCTGCACCGCGTCCGGCAGCACCCCGGGACCGTGCCCGTTGCCGGACCCGACGCACCACTGCACGGTCACGTCGGCCGCCGACTCGAACGTCTGCACATCGGCCTCGTCGAGAACCTCGACGATCGCATGGGCCCGAGTGTTCGCGGGCAAGTCCTCGAGCACTCGGCCCAGCGCCGGAAGCCCGGCGAGATCTGCCGCGAGGAGGAACCACGTGGTGTCCGCCGGCGGCGCGAACCAGTGCCGCGGTGGAGTGACGACCACGACGTCGCCCGGTCGCGCCGACAGCGCCCAGGAGGCGGCCACCCCGCCTTCGTGGGCGACGAAGTCGATCACCAGCTCACCGGCGTCGGTCACCTTGCGCACCGTGTAGTTGCGGCCCTCGGGACGGGTGGCGTCGTCGTGGTACCACCACACCCCGTCGACGCACTGCATGGCCGGCGGCCGAGACTTGCCAGGAGCCGGGAAGTAGAGAGCGGCGCACTCGTCGGCCACACCGGCCGGCCGGTACCGGCGCAGGTCCTCTCCGCCGAAGGTGAGGCGAACGAGGTTGGGGCTCAGGGTCACCCGGTCCACCACCTCGGCCCAGTAGAAGGTCGGCTCGGTGTCGTCGGTCATCGATGAAACTCCCGCAGTCGAGGTCGTGAACTCGACTTAGGCTACCCTGACCGCTCGGCTCATGGTGGTGCCACGACGAGTTGCTGCCCGCAGGCGCAGGACTCCCGAGCAATTCGATTCACAGACGCGTCCCGACGAAACGGCCCGTGTGGTCTGATCGACACGTGCGCGAAGAGATGCCGACCGAACCAAAGCAACCGATGACGTCGAGCCTGCTGTCCAAAGGCCAGAATGTCGAACTTCCCGATGGGATCTCGAAGATGGACATCCTGATCAGTTGGGTCGACGACGCGGGCGACGTGGACGCGTCCGCACTCCTGCTGGCGGAATCGGGCACGGTGTCGAAGGACGACGACTTCGTGTTCTACAACCAACCTGAGAGTTCCGACGGCGCGATCCGTCACCTCGGGCGAAGTGCCGCGGAGGACGGAATGTCCGAACGCATCAGTATCGACCTGACACTTCTCGACCCGGCCGTTCTGACCGTGGCGCTCGCGGGAAGCGTGACCGGGGGGACGTTCGGTGACCTCGGCAAGCTGAGCCTGCGTGTGATCGACGGTGCGGGCGTGACGCTGGGCGAGTACGTCACAGCGGATGCGAAGGACGAAACGGCCTTCGTATTCGGGGAGGTGTACCGGCGAGGGGGTCGGTGGAAGCTGAGGGCGGTCGGACAGGGATGGACCAGTGGGCTGGAGGGATTGGCAACCGATTACGGGGTGTCGATCGAGAACAGCGATGTGCCCGACCCGGAGGTGGTCGACAGAGCTGATCCCGTCGCTGACGATGTGGTGAGTGTGGCACCTGATGTCGTCGAACCGAGTTCTGTCGAATCTGAGCTCGATGAGACAGTTACGTCCGCTGTTGTCGACATGCCGATCACGACGACGACATCCGCATCGGTTCAGGAAGATGGATCCGACAAGACCACGGGGCGCGCGCCCGCCTCCACGCGTCGCGGAGTGCGCACCACGAAAGCTGTGCCGAGGAAGGCGAAGCCCTTCACTTTCGTCTCCGCCGACGGGGACAACTGGGCGCCCGCCCGACTGTTCTCTGTCGTCGGGGTCGGGTCCGGCGACGAGCAAGAGCGCCGTGCGACTGCCGCACTCGTTGCCACGATGCAAGCCGTGAGGCCCTTCGCGCGCGCAATCAGTGGACGTGTCGGCGCACCGGCAGGCCGATTCGAAGGCTACGTCGAAGTTCCGTACACGAAGGGCGAAACCAAGGTCATCCCGGACGCCGTCTTTCGCGTCGCCCGAGGATCCAGGATGTGGACGGCGCTGCTCGAAGTGAAGACGGGTTCGGGCGAATTGCGCCGAGACCAACTGGAGAACTATCTGGATGTCGCGCGGCGCCACAAGTACGACGTCGTCGTCAGCCTGTCCAACGACGTGCCTCCCGGTGTCGGGGACCTTCCCGTCGAGGTCGACAGACGTAAGCTCGCCAAGGTCGACCTCCGGCACCTCTCGTGGACCGATGTCGTTCACGAGGCGCGAATGCTGTTGGCTCACGGCGGTATCGAGGACGGTCTCGAAGCATGGATTCTGACCGAATTCGTTCGGTATCTCGCGCATCCTCGATCAGGTGCGGCGGACTTCGTCGACATGGGACCACATTGGGTGAGTGTCCGGGACAGCATTGCCGCCGGCACGCTGCGTGCCGGCGACAAGAAGGTGTCGTTCGTCGCGGACAAGTGGCTGAGCCTCTCCAGGCACCTTTCCCAGCGACTCACCGCTGAACTCGGCGTGCCGGTGCGCCACGTTCTCCCACGACGGCTGGTGAACGACCCGACTCAGAGGACCGCGTTCTTCGTGGACAAACTCGCGTCGGAGGGCACACTCGGCGCGTCATTCCGCGTTCCGGAAACTGCGGGCGATCTGGATGTCAGCGTCGACCTCAGAGCAAACCGAGTCACCTGCACAACGACCGTGAATGCTCCTGACGAGGGATCGACGACCAAGCGACTGTCCTGGATCATGAAGCAGCTCGGGTCGGCACCCGAGGATCTACTCGTGGAGGCTGTTTTCTCGGAACACGGCGTGGTCGCCTGCGAAACTCTGGCGACTGTTCGCGCCACGCCCAAGGCACTCACCGACGGTCGCCAGGGGCACATCGTGACGTTCTCACTGACTCGCATCACCACGATGGGAAGCAAGAGATCCGGTACCGCGTCGGGGTTCGTCACCAGCGTCACCGCTGCTGTCGACGTGTTCTATACGGACGTACTTCAAACGATCAGGGAGTGGGTGTCGGCGGCTCCGGAGCCGGTGGATCCTCCGGAGAACTGGGCCGCTCAAACTCATTGAGCTGGGCGACCCGATCGCAAACCACTGACGCGAGGGTTCTGGCGTGCGGCGAAGATTGAACGGACTTTCGGGACTTGGTCGATCTGAAACGTAGATTTCCGAGCTAAGTAGACAGCCAGACATGACCGGGGGTTTGCTCGCTCGAAGCAAATTGCTCTGTGCACACTCGGTACGCTCGCGCACATCATCCGGTAGTACCGGACTCGGTCAGCAGATCGCGGGACCGGCTTCCGACGCCGCCGAGGCCGGCTCGCGGTGCCGCATGCACTCACCGGGGTCATAAATTGCTGTTAACGCACCGTGAAGCGTGCCCTTTGACAAACAACCACCTGGACGGGCTGATGGGGTCGGCAAAATTTGGCGGTTTCAACCGGATCCGACATCGTTGCCGGATTGCGGGTGACGAGGACACAGTGAATCGAGAAGAGGCGAACTCGAGATCTCAGTGGGCTTTCTCTCAGAAACGACAGCGGTGTCGGGGCCACCCCTTAAGATCTCGACGCATGGCGAACCCAGCGGCACTGCTGCACGGCTTGTTGACGTCATGGTGCGTGAACGGCTCAGCAAGCGATATTCGCGGAATCGATTCAACGGCGTCTCCGGCATGGTCGGACGTTCGGCGGGCTATGGGATACGTCGATGCCATCTCGGAAGCGCTCGCCGGACAGCAGGCGCAGCAAGCCCGAGTGACACCGTACGTCGAAGCGGTGCCCAGGTGGACCGCAGCCATAGTCGGTTACCCCCACGGGTGGAACCAGGACAGCGCATCCGGTATTCCCACGCAAGATCTCGCATTGCTTGACACCCTCGCTGGCATCATGGACACCTGGATCGCGCGAACAACAGACGAACAGCGCGACGACATCCGACAGTTCAGCGATCGCATCGCCGAACTGGTCAAAGCCGACGACTCGCTATCGGAGGAGATACGCCTCTATTTGGCCAACTTAGTGCTGCACTTGAGGGATTGCCTCGACCGTTTCGACATCGTCGGTGACTTCGATCTGAGAATCGCCGTGGATCGACTGATGATGGCTGTGGGCGTCGCTTCCGTACACAGCACCTCCGAAAAATCAAGATGGAAAGACGTCGCCGAACAGTTCGTCTACCCGTTCACCGTGTCAGTGGCCAGCAGTCCACTGGTCGCGGTTCTTGGACAACTCGCGATAGGGTCGTAGACGATCGCGAAAAGGAATTCGACTTGCTAGCCAAAAGAAGAGGGGAAGCATGGTAGAAACGATAGTCGATCCGTCGGGAAGAGCGTGGACATATGACCCGAGCGACCTGATAGGGCGTGGAGGCTTCGGTAATGTCTACGGTGGTTCCTCAGCAGGTGAGGCACTAGCGATCAAAGTCGTGGAATTGAGCCCGTCGTCTGCGGCCTCCGAGATCGACTCGGAGCTGGGCCGTGAGGGTGACATCAATGCCCTCATCCAGCAGTCTGGTTCTGCAACTACTCATCTCTTGAAGCCGAAGGCATTCTTTCACGACCGCGATCGGTTTTATGTTGTCATGCAGCGCGCAGACGGTTCCTTGGAGAAGGAGCTCGAAGCACGTCGTTTCGATCTGCGCGAAGGTCTGGGGACCTTGATTCAGATCGCGCAAGGGCTTCAAGAATTGCAGGATTTGCGCATTGCCTACCGCGATCTCAAACCTGCGAATGTACTGCGGTTCGACGATCAATGGTTACTGTCAGATTTTGGTATCGCGCGCAATCTCAGCACCAAGACCGCAACGAAGACATTCGCGCAGTATGGAACATCAGAGTATCTGCCACCTGAGGTCTGGAATGGTGAGCCGCGAACCGCCAAGTCTGACTTCTACGCGTTCGGAGTTTTGCTGCACGAGGTACTCAACGGGGCACGTCCGTTCCCCGCTGGATCGCTCGAAGCACAACGAAACCACCACCTCCACACGGTTCCGGCTGATCTGCCGGACACCGTTCCACCCACCGTTAGACGCCTGGCCACGCGTTTGCTCAAGAAAAACCCGGCTGAACGGCCGCAAGATGCGCGCGAGATTATAGAAGCATTGACCAATGCTCGACGGCCGCTCAGCACCGGTCAAGCCGAACTCGCGGAAGCAGCAGCGGCGCTCGACCTCAAGGAAGCGAACGACGAGGCCGTCACGGCGAACCAGCGCAAGCACGCGCGTCGGGTGGACGATTTACGTATACAATCTCAGGCCGACCTCGAAGAAATTTTGAGGTCATCCGAAGAAGAAGCCTCAGCGGGCGCACCGGACATCGCACTCACGACCGATAATGCGCAGTGGTTTCTCCGCCTCGGAACCGTTCGCCTAGCTTTCGTACCGTGGCCGTGGACGTCAGGACTCGCGCCCAAGGCCGTCGAGTATGCGCAGGAATTGTCCGGTCTCGATGGTTCAAGGATGAGCGCGTTCGCGTACGGAAACCAGGCGTTACAACAGCCCATCTTGTTCGCCGGAATTGTCTACGCTGCGGCGCTCAACGGAGAGAAAAAGGCGATTGCCAACATCGGCTACCAGTTCGAGGCTAAAACGGACCGTGGTAGTTGGGTCCTGCAGCGGTACACTCAGCAGCGGTCGGCGCACATGGTCGGCCGTGAAATGGCGGATTACCCACCAATCGAAGACCAGAAGAACACCGCTCGAGTGGTTACGTACCACGATTTCATAACCGACAGCAAACAACTGAACACTGAAAGTGTCCTCGCACTGCTCACCGAGGCTGTTCGCGACGCAGCACAGTAAGTTAAGTCGAGGCCAATCTTGTTGACCCCGTGTCATGACGGACTCTGCCCCTGGGACACGACAGTTCCGGAATCTGGCCGCTAGACCTGAGGATTTCGGCTCTTACACTTGAGCCTGTAAGGATCATAATCCTATGTCGTTGACTGCGTTGCCGATCAGTGGTGCGTTTTCGCGAGCGTAGCGTTCGAGCATCGCGGGTGTGGTGTGCCCGGTCTGGCGCATAATGGCGTGCGCGTCGGCGCCGTTACGAAAGGCTTGGGTGACGAACCCGGATCGAAGAGAATGCCCACCGAATTGAGCGACAAGGGTGGAGTCGTAGCCGGCACGCTCGGCGCGGCGTCGGATGGTCTTGTGGATCGCGGCACCGGAGATCGGTGTGGTGCTGAGGTTGCCGTTCTTGGCAATTGCCCGGAACAGCGGTGCCCGTGCGGTGGTGCGGGGCACTCCCCCGCGGCAGACATGATCGCGGAACGGCGCCCGTCCACGGAGCAGTCGAATGACTGAGGAGCGGCCGCCGGCGTCGAAGGCTGACACAACCTGCACCCACCGCACGTACGCACAGGGTGGACAGGTGGTGTGCGAGTCGGTGGTGGGCAGGGCGCGGACGACCCCCCGGCCTTCCTGGTCGGTCTTGGTCTTGCGCAGTCGGATGTGCAGGCCGTCCTCTCGGTGCAGCGTCACGTCGCGGCATTCGAGGGCGGCGAGCTCGGAGCGGCGGAATGCGCCGGCGAACCCGAGGAGCAGCAGCGCGTTGTCGCGGCGCTCGAGGACGTCGTCGGCCCACCCGTTGCATTGGTGGCGGGCGGTGTCGACGAGGCGGCGGATGTCGGAGACGAGGAGTGGTGCCCGTTGGGTCCGGGGTCGGTCGCCGGCGGTGGCGTAGTCGCGGCGCATACCGGCGAGCGTGGCGGCAACAAGCTCGTGCGCCGACGGCTGCGGGTGTCCAGCAGTCCGGTGGTAGTGGTTGATGGCCGCAACCCAGGAGGACAGGGTGCTGGCGGCGTACGCCTTCTCCCCCACCGCGGAAACGGTGTCGGCAGCGTCGACGAGGTAGGCGGCGACGGTGACAGGGTGCGCCGGGAGCGCGACATGCCCGTGGCGGGTGCACCACTCGGTGAAGCGGCTCCACCCTGCGGCGTAGGCACGGCGGGTCCCGGCCGACCGGGACAACTGCACCGCTCCGGCGATGCGAGCGGCCACCGCCTCGGGAATCGCCGGCGCTCTCGCGCCCTCCGAGGGACCCGAGACGGTCGCCAGAGCGCGCACGTGGGCCGTTTCGGCAGGTCGGGACTCCATACTTGCAGCCTAGACCCGTCGTCCGACATGGTCGCGGACCAAAACTGTGCTGAACTGGCGTTTCACGGCTGACGGTGCGTTAAGTGAAATTAACGACTAACTGCTCACGGGTTTCTGACATTCACAGTTCGCCCGCCAACTCGGGCTCGTCTCCTCGGATCGGCTGGGTGTCGATTGTCGACAGATCACGCTGTAATTCGGACGACGCAACCGGTGTCAGCTCGTCTTCACTGATCGCGATGTAGACGATCTTCTGTATTTCCGAGAACACAGGTTGGGCAGCGTTGAAGCCCGGAAAGACCATGATCGAGACGGTCACCGCGTCCGTGACGCGCTTCTCCAAGGAGATCTGCGCCCCCTTGTCCTGGGGCTCCTCTCGAATCCACCCGCGGGATTTCAACGACAGCAGTTGCCGTGTCGATGCCTTCGTTCCCTCCAGCCCGCCGATGGCAGCCTGCAGGTCACCAGTGAAGACAGCCCGGTGCACCTGCTCGAACGGCTGCTGCACCATCGCGGCGTCGAGCACGTGCTGCCAGGTTCGCACCGCGTCACCCATCGTCAGGGGGTGCGCCACCGCGACGTCGACCTCATCTGCGATCTCGACGTGCGCACCATCGGCATCGATGGGCGACCGGAGGTCCGAGAATCGGAAGTGCGTGCCACTGCCCGTAGACCAGACGAGCCTGCTCACGACATGCCACGTCAAGGGGTGCGCGACCAGGTGGGTTCTCACCTGGCCCATGCGCCACGTTCGATGCGCGACCATCGCCTTCTCGAAGCGTGCAATCAGCTCGCCGGAGACCGCGCCGAGATCCTTTCGCAGAGTCGTGTACCGCTTGTACTCCTCACGGGCGAGATCCGAATCATGTTGTCCCGGGCGGGGAAGACGGTCGCGAGTCTTGCCGTCGCGGTCGACGATCATCAGGCTCAGGCGGTGGTCGAAGGTCGCGATGAACGAGCGGTCGCCATAGTCGAATGTCGTCGTGCCGTCAGGGTCGAGTCCGAGGTTCGGAACCAGGCGGTCGGCGAGGTCGAGTGGCGTGAGGTTCAGTTCGTCGGCGATGCGCCGGATGCGGGTATCGGCCTTGGCTCGCAGCGCCGGGAACCGCAGCGCTTGCGAGATAGTCCAGAGATGGCCGAGTGCTGCGTCTGTGCCGATCGTTGCCAGAACTTCCAATCCTGCTGCGGCCCTGCGGTGTGCGGATTGGAGCGGCCACGTTCGGATCAGTGGTGTGAGCCTCCGCGCGGTGTCGTCGTTGCCAACGATCCCCAGTGCGTCCAACGCCCAATTCTGAGCATCGGGGAAGCCTGCCGCCGCCCATCGTTCGAAGACGTCCCACACGAACACGGCAAGGTCATCCGCGTCGACGAGGTCGCGCAGGATGTCGATCCCGGCATAGACCTCGTCCATCCTCGACATCGCGAACATGACGAGAACGTTCTGCACGGCATCTGCGGGTAGGGGCGCCTCGGTGTCCGTCAGAACGAGCGGCGGCAACAACGCGGGGTCGAGCCACGCCGGAGTCGTCGGGATGGTGCGTGGCAGCACCGCTAGCGGATCAAGGTCCACGATCGTGGCCACCACGGCGCTCGCTTTCGGCCCGAATTGCTCTGCAGCAGCGACCAGTACGTCGCGGTGACCACGCCGGGCCAACGTGCGCATGCCTTTCTCCGCTGTCAGTCGCGGCGCACCCTTCTGGCGCAGCACCGACGCGACGACGTCAGGCGCTGCCGAGTCGATGTGCCGGTCGAACCACTCAAGAGCGCTTGGCCTCACCGACCTCGCTTGCAACCAGTTCACCATCCGACGGGCTACAGCGCTGCCGCCCACCGGTAGAAGGACGTGCACGGTCTGCGCTGGTTTGGTGATCACTGTTCGCAGTACGTAATCCGCTGCGTCGACATCGAATCGGGCCAAGATACGACGGATCTCGCCCTCTGCCTGCCACAGGTAGGACGATTCGGTAATCGTCGGAAGTAGGGGACGGATAATGTCATCCGGTGCGTGTGCCACGTAGCTCAGTGGATATCGCCCGTGGCCATCGGTCACCTCTTTGATGAAGTCCGCCCACGTCTTTCGCCACACAGAGGGTGGATACGGCGTGCCCGCCGCGGCCCATTCCTCTCGCTCTCCGGGCAGCCATGCCGTGAACAACTCCGTCGACGGCTCGTCGACGTCGATCACGACGGGGGCTGACGCTTTCCGAGGCCCGAGCCACGGCGGCGACGCCAGAAGTGTGGGAACGGCATTCGCGGACAGCGTGGTCGGCTCGTCCCGTGACTCGGGTCCGGCAAGTTCAGGGTGTGTTCGGTACAGATCGCGAAGCAGTGCCCCTGCGAGCGGTTTGTCCGACTCCTCCAACATCCGCGCCGCCCGCTCGGGTGCACGGTCCATCGCGTCGAGGACAGCAGGTTCTATGTGTTTCGTGCCCAACCGGTCCAGGAGTTCCGACACCCCCGCGTCCGTGTCGAATTCCGCAAGAATTTCGGCACACCGCTTCTTGTTGGCGGACGAGAGATTGCCGTCGAAGATCTCACCCACGATCGGCTCCAACCCCGGCCCGATGTTGGCACACATGGCGTGAAGGATGCGCGGATAGATCCCAACATTCCAGATCGCACGGGCACGGTCTTCGACCAGCTCGAACGCGGTCTCTACGGCAGCCACGTCGCTGACACTGGCAAGCAGGACGAGGCCGATACTCCGTTGATAGCGGTCGAGTCCGGACGACTTCTGCAGATCGGCCGCAACCCAGTCGTGTTCGGTCGGCAACAGGAATGACGTCGCGATGCGACGCGCGAAGCAGGAGCCGCGAAACTCCGCGAGTCGTTCCACAGCTGCCGCGTACTCGTTGTCCGACAGTGCGGCGAGCGCAGATCGCACGCGGCTGTAGGCGTCGTCGACCCAGAAATTGACGGTGTCCATGCCGATTCGGTGGCTGAGGGAACTAGTGGCCATGGTTCTGGGTTGCGGACTCGGGTGATATTCGATGGTCATCCCCGCTGCTACGACGACAGCCTCCGCGGCGAACGCGGCCCCGAATCGACCGATCAAGTACACGACGAACGGTGTTCGCATCTTGTATTGATTGTGCTGGGTCGACACCATCCACACCGCTGCCGCCGCGAGTGGCGTCACGTTCTCCGTGGGCGAATGGTGGCCTGCAACGAACGCGCGGGCAGCATCGGCCCACTCCGGCGGTGTCGCGGGATGATCGAGGACGGCATCGAACTGGTCCGCCACCCGTTCGATGAGACCGTCGATCGCGTCAGGTTTGAGCGGCGCCTTCGACGGCGCGGGCGTCGGCGTCCGGCCGTGCACCGCCTCGCCGCGCCGCCACCATTGCGCCGGCACCTGCCACGTCGAAGATCTGGAGCTCATCGCATCGACAGTAGGGGCCCGCCCCGACAGTCTGCCGATTGAAACACCGAAACTTTCGTCAGGAACCCGACGTGTATGCACCATGGCGCCGACGACGCGAAAACCCCCGACCACATCTCAGATGCATGATCGGGGGTCTCAGGCGCTCCCCCATCTGGACTTGAACCAGAAACCCTTCGATTAACAGTCGAATGCTCTGCCAATTGAGCTATGGGGGAATGTCCGTGGCCGCGAACAGACCCTTACGGATGTGTCCTCGACCGAGAACAGACTCTAGCTCATCACACCCGCACACCACCAAATCGGCTGGTCGGAGGCACTTCCGTTCGTCCGCGTAGATCTCGGCGGGCTGTGCGCCCCCCGCCCACGGCGCATGTCCGCGCTGTCGGGCAGGATATGGGGAGACGTCTCGAAAGGACTCACGCTCACATGATGGGAATGTTGGCCGGCATCGCTGCCGGATACGTGCTCGGCACCAAGGCGGGGCGGGCGCGCTACGAACAGATCAGCCGTGCGACGAAGGCGGTGGCGTCGAGTCCCGCGACGAAGAAGGTCGTGTCGGCCGGACGCCAGAAGTTGGCCGACACCCTCAGTACGCAGCCGAAGCTCGAGCCGATGAAGCAGGTCGACGACACTCAGCTCTACATCCCGCACGACAAGCTCTAGACGGCGGGGAACTCCGCGTCCGTGGTGCTGCCGACTGCCTGCTCCAACAGGCTGCGGCGGTACTGCTCGAGCGCGATGAGGTCGCCGAACAGCGCGTTGTAGTCGTCCGGCTTGTCGATGGGTGACATGCGCTGCAGCTTCGACTTCAGTTCCGCGACCTGCCGGCCTACCCACACTTCCTGCAGCCGCGCGAGCACACCCGAGATGTAGCGCGGGGTCGCCTCGTCGGAGATGGGCATGGCCTCGACGGCCAGTTCCGTGACCAGTGAGCGCAATCCCTTCGGCTCCGCCTTCTTGCCGACGGCATCGAGCCACTCCCCGCCCCCGAGCCCCGCGGCCGTTCCACCGGCCTCGCGGACCGCCTCGGACACCGCGGCGTACGCCGGGTGCCCGAACGTCTCGTGCGGCAGCGAATCGAACACGGACCCGGCGATACCGGGGTGCTGCATGACGGCCTTGAGGGCTTCGCGCTGCGGCCACAGGGTGGGGTCGTTGCGCGCCGGATGCGCCGGACCGACCGGCGCGGCCTTCTCGGTCTCGGTACTGCGCACCGGCCGCCGGAGCGGCGCCGGAGCGCCACCCTTCGCGATCTTCGCCGCTTCCTCGCGCACCCGGTTGACCACCATGCGCTCGTCGATCCAGCCCACCCATCCGCTGAGCCGAGCCGCGTAGTTGTCGCGCAGCGCACGGTCCTTCATCTGCGCGACCATCGGCACGGTGCGGCGCAGGGCTTCGACCTGCCCCTCGGCGGTGTCGAGATCACACTCGGACAGTGCGCCGCGGATGGCGAACTCGAAGAGTGGGGTACGACGCGCGACGAGATCACGTACAGCCGCGTCGCCCTTCTCGAGGCGCAGGTCGCACGGATCCATCCCGTCCGGGGCCACCGCGATGAACGTCTGGCCGGCGAGCTTCTGGTCTCCCGAGAAGGCCTTCATCGCGGCAGCCTGGCCAGCGGAGTCCCCGTCGAAGGTGTAGATGATCTCGCCGCGCCAGAACTTGTCGTCCATCAGCAGCCGACGCAGGAGCGCGAGATGCTCGTCACCGAAGGCGGTACCGCACGAGGCGACCGCCGTCTTGACCCCGGCCAGATGCATGGCCATGACGTCGGTGTAGCCCTCGACCACGACGGCCTGGTGCCCCTTGGCGATGTCCTTCTTCGCCAGGTCGAGGCCGAACAGCACCTGAGACTTTTTGTACAGCAACGTCTCCGGCGTGTTGACATACTTGCCCGGCATCGTGTCGTCGTCGAAGATCTTGCGTGCGCCGAAGCCGATGACGTCGCCGGAGAGATTACGGATGGGCCACAGCAACCGACGGTGAAACCGGTCCATCGGCCCCCGCTTGCCCTCGCGGGACAACCCGGCCGCCTCGAGTTCCTTGAACTCGAAGCCCTTGTTGAGCAGGTGCTTGGTGAGCGTGTCCCACCCACTCGGGGCGAACCCGCACCCGAATTCCTTGGCCGCGGCGGCGTCGAAGTTGCGCTGCGTCAGGTAGTCCCGCGCCGCCTGCGCCTCGGATGATCCGAGTTGCTCGGCGTAGAACTGCTGCGCTGCCGCGTTGGCCGCGACGAGGCGGGACCGGGTGCCGCGATCGCGCTGGACCGAGGTGCCGCCACCCTCGTACGAGATGGAGTAGTTCAACCGATCCGCGAGTTGTTCGACGCTCTCGACGAACGTGATGTGCTCGATCTTCTGCAGGAACGTGTACACGTCGCCGCCCTCACCACAGCCGAAGCAGTGGAAGGTGCCGTGATTCGGCCGGACGTGGAACGACGGGTTCTTCTCGTCGTGGAACGGGCACAGTCCGCTCATGGAGTCGCCTCGCGGAGCCTTCAGTGCGACGTACTCGCCGACGATGTCCTCGATGCGAGTGCGTTCGCGAATGGCGGCTACATCGCGTTCAGGTATCCGGCCGGCCACGAGCCCAGTCTAGTGCCGGGTCCGACACGGCTCCCCCGCCGTCCCGACCCGGACCCGCTAACCCCAGGACGCCTGCGCTCCGACGCTGCTCTTGTCCACCCGTTCGAGCCGCGACTCCGTGTACGACGCGATCTGATCCACCACGACGCGGGTGCGTTGCGCGTCGTCCGCGGCAGCGTTCCACACGGGAACGAACATCGGATCGAGCGAGGCCGGCGCCGAGTACAGCAGCCAGGCCGCCACGCGGTGGATGCGATCGCGCTGACGGTCCTGCCGGAGCCGGTGCCCGGCGTCGGACATCACGTAGCGCAGCGCCATCGTCTTGAGCAGCGCCACCTCCGCTCGGACCAGCGACGGTACGGAGAGATCGGCCTCGTAGCGCCGCACGGGCCTGCCGTCGGCCGCCTCCCGGGTGCTCGAGATGGCGGCGGTGGTGAACCGGCCCACCAGCTCGCTCGTCATCCGCTTGAGCGCCACCGAGCGGACGAGAGTCCCGTCGTAGCCGGACGCATCGGTGACCACCGGCATCTCCGACAGCCGCTGAGCGGCCTCGCGCATGTGGTCGCGGTCGAAGCCGCGGAACTCGCTCACCGACATCTCGGCGAGGGCGGACTGCTCACTGGGGTCGGCCAGCGACCGGAGGTCGATGCGCCCGGCGATGATGCCGTCCTCCACGTCGTGCACCGAGTACGCGACGTCGTCGGCCCAGTCCATCGCCTGCGCCTCCAGGCTCTGACGGCCCTCGGGTGCGCCCTCGCGGATCCAGGTGAGGGTGTCGGCGTCGTCGTCGTAGGCGCCGAACTTCGCGCCCGGCCGCGGCCGCAGCCACGGGTACTTGATCGCGGCGTCGAGCGACGCACGAGTGAGGTTCAGCCCGGCGCTGGCGCCGTCCTCGGTGAGGACCTTCGGTTCCAGCACTGTGAGGATCCGGAGGTTCTGAGCGTTGCCCTCGAACCCGCCGCAGGACTCGGCCACCTCGTCGAGAGCCCGCTCGCCGTTGTGTCCGTAGGGCGGGTGGCCGATGTCGTGAGCCAACCCGGCCAGTTCCACCAGATCGGGATCGCACCCGATGCCGTCGGCGATGCTGCGCCCGATCTGGGCGACCTCGAGCGAGTGCGTCAACCGGGTGCGGGGCGTGTCGCCCTCACGGGGACCGGTGACCTGAGTCTTGTCGGCGAGGCGTCGCAACGCGGCCGAGTGCAGCACGCGGGCGCGATCACGGGCGAAGTGTCCTCGCGAATCGCCGGGCGCCTCGGTGAGCATCAGCGCGGCCGTCTTCGGCCCTTCCGCCACCAGCCGTTCGAGGTCCGCCGCGTCGTACTGCGTCACTGGCTGGCCGTGTACTGGAAGTCTGCGGAGTAGTGCGTCAGCTGATACCACAGCAGAGCCGCTGTCTCCCTGGCGATTCCGTGGATCTGCGACTCGCGAGTGAACACGGCGGGGCCCTGGCGGGTGGGCGACGTCCATGCGTCCAGACCGGCGTCGCGCGCCATGGTGCGGGTGCGCAGCGAGTGCCATGGATCGCTCACCAGGGTGATGTCGGTCAGTCCTCGCGACTGCAACTCGGCCGCGACGGCCTCGATGCTGAGCAGGGTGTCCGACCCCTCCTCGACGGCGACGATGTCCTCGCCCGGAACACCCTGATCCATCAGGTAGTTCCGACCCGATGCCGCCTCGGTGTAGTTGTCGCCCACCTGCTTGCCACCGACCGTCACGATCAGCGGAGCGACCCCGCTGGAGAACAGCGCCGACGCCTGCTCGAGTCGCGCCTCGAAGACCGATGACGGAACACCGTCGTACTGCGCCGCCCCCAGAACCACGATCGCGTCGGACGGGGTGTGGTCGTCGATACGGGCAACCTGCCACACGCGTATAGCGGTTCCGCCCACGAGCAGCAGTCCCACGAGCACCACACCGGCGATCACGCGTCGCAGCCAGCGCGCGAGCGTGCCACCGAAGCCGAGACGTGCAGGCTGAGGCGGGTAGTCGTACTGGTAGTCGGTACTCACACGGCGATTCTGCCAGTCGGCACCTGTGAGTAGGTGTCGGCGCGCCTTCAGAGCCAGCCGTTGTCCACTGCTGTCCGCACGGCCTCGGCACGCGTCGTGGCGCCCGTCTTGCCGATGGCGGCGGACAGATGGTTGCGCACAGTGCCCTCGGACAGGTGCAGCGCCGACGCGATCGAGGCCGCGGTGGTGCCCGCCCTGGCGGCCGACAGAACTTCCCGCTCACGCGCAGTCAGGGGTGAGGTGCCCGCGGTCAGAGTCTCCGTCGCGAGCTCGGGATCGATCACCCGCAGGCCAGCATGGACCCGTCGCACGGCCTCGGCGAGCTGGCGGGCGGGAGTGTCCTTGACGACGAATCCGCCGGCCCCCGCGTCGATCGCACGTCTGACGTAACCGGGCCGTCCGAACGTCGTCACCACGAGGACACGGCAGGTCGGAAGCGCGGCCCGTAGAAGTCCGGTGGTGACGATGCCGTCGCCGCCCGGCATCTCGACGTCCAGGAGCGCCACGTCCGGTCGATGCTCGAGAGCCGCGGGAACGACCTCGTCGCCGCCCCCGACTTCGGCCACGACATCGAGATCGTGTTCGAGTCCGAGCAGCGCCGCGAGAGCACCGCGCACCAGGGCCTGGTCGTCGGCAAGCAGTAGGCGGATCGTCATGGCGCGGTCACCGTGAGTACGAATCCGCCGTCACTCCCTCGTGCGGCGCGCACGGTGGCGCCGAGTGCGTCCGCACGGTCGGACAGACCTCTCAGACCGGTTCCCGTCGATTTACCCTGAGGTCCGACCCCGTTGTCCGTCACGGTGATACGACGTGGATCCAGGCGGATACGACACTCCGTTGCCTTGCTGTGGCGCACCACGTTGGTCACCGCCTCCCTCATCGCCCACGCGAACAGTTCACGACAGTCCTCGTCGACACCCGCCGCGGAACCCTCGATGTGCACCACCATTCCGGCCGCCTCGACCGCGCTGCGGACTCCCCGCAGCTCGGTCTCGAGACGCAGGTGGCGCAGGCCTCCGACGGTGGACCGTACATCGGCCAATGCTGCACGCGAGAGACTTTCGACGTCGGCGATCTCCGCGGCGGCCCGCGCCGGATCCAGCTCGAGAAGTCGACCGGCGAGTTCCGCCTTCACGGTGATGACGGTCAACGAGTGACCCAGAATGTCGTGGACGTCGCGGGCCACTCTCTCGCGTTCCTCGACGACGGCCAGGTCCGACAGGCGACGACGCGCCTCGTTCAACTGGATGTTGCGGGCGACCAGCTGACTGATCCCCCACGCGGCGAAGGCCGCGACTCCGAGTGTGAACCCTGCGGAGTCGTCCGGCGTCCAGCTCGGGACGATGCGAGGAAGACCCTCGACCGCAACGAAATTCGCAGCCAGCACCACCAGAGCCGACCGGCGCGGCAGCGTCATGACCGCGAGAACCGCGACGAAGACGCACCCGGTCAGAACGGAGTCGCCGGCGGCGGGGGCAGCGGGAACCAGCAGGAGCATCAGGGTCACCACCACGGCCCACTGCCGCGGCACCCGCACGTCCTCCGCGGCGTGCAAGCGGCCACGGAAATCGCGGAACCCACCGAGGAACACGGCGGCGAAGGCGATCAGCGACAACGCTGCCGCGATCTTCCAGGCCACCGGACCGTCGTAACCGGCCACGGCGCGCACCGGGTAGATCAGATAGATCAGCCAGACAGCGCTGAAGACCCAGCCGCGACGCACGGCATCCCGTAGCCGGGTGCCCTCGCTGTCGTCGAGGTTCACCTCGCGCGGCTCGATCACGAAGTGCGACCATAGCGATCGGTACAGCGTGGCACCGGTGGTCCTGCTCACCGCTGCCACGCTAGACCCGCTGCCCTCGTCCGTGTCATACGCGGGCGGTGTCCTTACGGAACATCGTCATCGCGCCGACTACGAAGATCGCCGTCCAGACGGCAACGTTGACCAGCGCCTCGATCAGCGAGGACCAGCTGGTGTCGCCGAGCGGCGACCGCGCCAACGTGGCCACACCGTACGTGGGGACGAATTTGGCCACGGTCTCGAACCATCCGCTGGCGGGGACGAACAACCCGCCGGCGAAGGCGAGGACGGCCAGGCCGGGACCGAGGATCTGCATCACGTTCTCCGACGGCAGGAGGTAGCCCATGAAGAGCCCGAAGGCGGCGAACACGATCGAGGTGATCCAGGCGAGCACGAAGCATTCGACCCAGGCGGCCGCGGGAAGTGTTGCTCCGGTTGCCGCGCCGACAGCGAACACGACGGCGACGGACACCAGTCCGAGTGCCATGGCGACGACGACCTTGATCGCGATGTACGCCGTCGGCGTGAGCGGTGTGAGCCTGAGCTGTCGGCTCCAGCCCAACCCTCGCTCGATGGACACCATGGCGCCGCCGCTCGTCGTGGCGAGCATCGCCCCGTACAGCGCCATGCTGACCATGACGTATCCCGTCACGTTGGCCGACCCGGCGGACTCGGTCTTCAGATCGCCCTGCAATCCGAAGATCAGGAAGAAGATCGGCGGGACCACGAGCGCGAACACGATGGTGCGTCGGTTCCGCAGCATCCGCCGCATCTCGAGTGCGAGAAAGCCTGCGTTGAACCCACCGTGGGCGGGCAGTGAGCGAGAACGGACGAGCGATCCTGTGGTGGTCATGCGTGGCTCCCGGCGGTGTCGGTGGTGAGGGTCAGAAAAGCGTCTTCGAGGGTGTGCGCGACGATCTCCACATCGCGGGCTTCGGTGTGTCCGAACAGGTATCGGGCGACCTGGTCGGAGTCCGATGCGTGGACGGTCAGGCGGTCACCCCGGATCTCCACGTCGTCGACACCCGGAATCGAGAGGAACTCGGCGGCGTCGGCCCCCGGCAGCACCGCGGACACGCGGCGACCGGACGCGACGTTCTTGATCTCGGCGGCGGTGCCGTCGGCCACGATGCGACCGTCGCGGATCAACACGATGCGGTCGGCGTAGGCGTCCGCCTCGTCGAGGTAGTGGGTGGCGAACAGCACGGTCCGGCCGCGCGAGGAGTCCTCCTGCATCGCCGACCAGAACTCGCGGCGGCCCTCGACATCCATTCCGGTGGTGGGCTCGTCGAGAACGATCAGGTCCGGATCGGGGAGCAACGCGAGGGCGAATCGCAGGCGTTGCTGCTGCCCGCCCGAGCACTTGCCCACCATGCGGCCACCGATGTCGGCGATGCCGGCCCGCGCGAGCACCTCCGACACCGGTCTCGTCGACGCGTACAGAGTCGCGATGAGCCGCACGGTCTCCTCGACGGTGATGTCCTTCAGGAGTCCCCCGCTCTGCATCACCGCGGAGACGCGCCCGGTGGCGACGGCGTCCTGCGGGGACTCCCCGAACAGGGACACCGTTCCGTCGTCGGGGCGCCCGAGGCCGAGCATCATGTCGATCGTGGTCGTCTTGCCGGCTCCGTTCGGACCGAGGAACGCCACGATCTCGCCGGGGTGCACGACGAGCGACACGTCGTCGACTGCTTGGACACGTGTACCGCCGGGACCGGGGAACGACTTCCGGAGGCGGTCGAGGTGGATCGCTGGTGTGGTCATGTACGGAACGATGCTCCGTTCCGGCACCCCGACCCTCGTCCGAGCGTCACGACTCCGAGGTGACACTTGTCATGGGTACTCGCGGCAGACGGCGGCCCGGTAGGTTCCCACCATGACCAGCGCTCGAGTTCTCCTGCGCGCCGCTGCCGCGGCGACCATGCTGCTGTCGGCCGCGCTGCTGCCGTCCGCCGTCGCCTCCGCGGAGCAGCCGTTCCGGGTTCCCGAACAGGTCAGCGACCTTACGGGCGCCCTCGACCCGAGCGAGCTGTCGGAGGTGCAGTCGGCTGTCGACTCGCTCTACGACCAGCAGGGCTTCCGGCTCTGGGTCGTCTTCGTCGACGACTTCTCCGGCCAGACCGCGACGACGTGGGGCGATCGCACCGCGACGATCAGTGATTTCGGTGGTCGCGATGTCCTGATGGCGGTGGCGACGGAGGCCCGTGCCTACACGCTGAACGTGCCGCAGGCCCTGTCGAGCATCTCGGATTCCGAGATCTCCGAACTTGAGCAGTCGTCGATCGAACCGGCTCTGCGCGAAGAGAACTGGGCCGGCGCGGCGACCGCGGCGGCGACCGGCCTGGGCAAGGCGTCGTCCACGTCCGGATCGGGTTCGGCCGGCCTGTGGGTCGCGGTCGGAGTCGTGTTCCTGATCGTGGTGGGGGCCTTCGCCTTCACCAGATTGCGGGCGAAGCGACGCCGCAAGGACGCACTCGAGGCCGCCGAGCAACTCGACGGCAGCGATCCCGCTGCCTTCGCGTCACTGCCGCTGGACGTGCTGGACGAGCGGTCTCGCGCCCTGCTCGTGGAAACCGACGAGGCCATCCGTGCGAGCGCCGACGAGCTGTCCACCGCAGCAGGCGAACTGGGCGATGCGGCGGCCCGACCGTTCGTCGATGCCCTCGACGGCGCCCGACGCGCACTCTCCGAGGCGTTCGCGATTCGCCAGCGTCTGGACGACGCCATTCCCGAGTCACCCGACGAGCGCCGGCAGATGCTCATGGCGATCATCACCTCGTGCAGCGACGCCGACCGCCGACTGGACGAGAAGGTGGCCGAGTTCGACGAGATCCGCAATCTGCTCATAGACGCCGACGCGCGCCTGGACGCCCTTACCCGCGCCCACGTGGAGCAGACGGCCCGGCTCGATTCGGCCGCGGCCACTCTGGCATCGCTGCGGGAGCGGTACGACGCCGCCGTCCTGGCACCTGTCGCACAGAACGTGGACCTTGCCCGCGAACAGCTGGCACTGGCGGACAACAGCATCGACGACGGACGAGACGCCGCGGCACAACCCGTCGGGCATCAGGGTCCGGTCGTCGCCGCGGTCCGCACCGCGGAGAGCGCTCTGTCGCGAGCGCGGTCGCTTCTCGACGCGGTCGAACACGCGGACGGTGACATCACCGCGGCACGGGACGGGCTGCCCGCAGCGATGGAGGACGCCCGAGCGGACATCGCGTCGGCCGACCGTCTCGCAGAGCACGGCGGCGACCCGCTGGCCGCCGCGAGGGCCGCCGTAGCGACAGCTCTGGATCAAGCGCAGTCACGCGGTACTCAGGACCCGCTCGGCACCATGAACGCTCTCGTCGCGGCCGACGCGGAACTCGACCGCGCCCTCGCCGCCGCGGCGCAGTCGAAGGAGCAAGACGACCATGCGCGGGCGCGGCTCGACCGCGATCTGGGGTCGGCCCAGGCGCAGGTCCGTGCCGCGGGCGACTACATCGGTGCCCGGAGCGGAGCGGTCAAGGTACAGGCCCGCACACGACTGGCCGAGGCGGAGCGGCACGTGCAGGCAGCGCAACAGCTCGCCGCGACCGATGCTCCGCGTGCGCTGCAGCATGCGGCTGCGGCGCTGTCCATGGCGGCGCAGGCTTCGCATCTGGCGCAGGCCGATGTCGCGGAATGGGAAGCGACGCAACGCCCGCGCCACAGCGGCGGATTCGGCAGCTCCTCGTCCGCTGGAGGTGTGTTGACCGGAGTGCTGATCGACAGTGTGCTTCGCGGCGGCTTCTCGGGTGGTCGGTCGTACGGCAACCGGCGCGGCGGTGGGTACGGCGGATTCGGCGGCGGCCCACGATCGTTCGGTGGATCGGGGAGCTCGGGACGCATCGGACGCTCGTCCGGCGGACGCTTCTGATCGGGTGACCGTGATGCTCCGCTCGCGGCGACTACGCGCTGGATCCCGCGGATTCTGCGCGCGAGAGGAGCAAAACGCCCGGTCGAGACACGGAGCCGTGTTCCCCGCGTGGATCGCAGTGGGTGACGGTGCGCCGGTCTACACCCGCATCCCGGTGCCCGTGTCGGTGCAGCGCCGGTTGGTGGAGTACCAGCAGCGCTCCTGTGTCCGCTGAGGTGGTGTTTCAGCACTGCGCGCGAACGGGCACTCTGGAGTCACCCACCTAGCATCAGGAGCCCCACCCATGGTCGATGTCACCCGCACGTTCACCGTTTCCCGCGCCCGAGCGGACGTCGCCGCGTACCTGCGCGACTTCGCGAACGCCACCGAGTGGGACCCGGGCACCGTGGAGTGCACGCAGTCCACGCCCGGACCGGTCGCCGTCGGCACCGAGTGGAACAACACGTCGAAGCTGTACGGCATCTCGACGGAGCTGACCTACCGCCTCGAGGTCGACGAGCCCGGACACATCGTGCTGCGCGGCACCAACAAGACCGCCACTAGCATCGACGACATCACGTTGTCGGAAGCCGGCCCGAACTCCACGGAGATCACCTATCACGCGAACATCGAGTTCAACGGCCTCGCGAAACTGGCCGACCCGCTCGCAGGCGTCGCCTTCGAGCGGGTCGGGAAAGAGACCGAGGAGCAGATGACCGCTGCCCTGCAGAAGTAGCGGTCAGCAGCCCAGCAGCCGGGTGGCGAGGTAGCCCTCGACCTGGTCGAGGGCGATCCGCTCCTGGGCCATGCTGTCGCGTTCGCGGATGGTGACCGCATGGTCGTCCAGCGTGTCGAAGTCGACCGTGATGCAGAACGGGGTGCCGATCTCGTCCTGGCGACGGTAGCGGCGACCGATGGCGCCGGCGTCGTCGAACTCGACGTTCCAGTTCTGCCGCAGAGTCGCCGCGAGGTCCTTGGCCTTGGGCGTCAGATCGGCGTTGCGGCTCAGCGGGAGCACGGCGGCCTTGACCGGCGACAGTCGACGATCGAGTCGCAGCACCGTCCGCTTGTCCACGCCGCCCTTCGCATTGGGCGCCTCGTCCTCGTGGTACGCGTCGACGAGGAACGCCATGAGCGAACGCGTCAGTCCCGCAGCAGGTTCGATGACGTACGGGGTGTAGCGCTCGTCGTTGGCCTGGTCGTAGAAGCTCAGGTCGGTGCCCGAGTGCTTCGAGTGCGTCGACAGGTCGAAGTCGGTGCGGTTGGCGACGCCCTCGAGCTCACCCCACGCGCTGCCCTGGAACTCGAAGCGGTACTCGATGTCCACGGTGCGCTTGGAGTAGTGCGACAGCTTCTCCTGCGCGTGCTCGTACAGGCGCAGGTTCTCCGGGTCGATGCCCAGATCGGTGTACCACTTCATGCGGTAGTCGATCCAGTACTGGTGCCACTGCTCGTCCTCGCCGGGCTTGACGAAGAACTCCATCTCCATCTGCTCGAACTCGCGGGTGCGGAAGATGAAGTTGCCGGGCGTGATCTCGTTGCGGAAGCTCTTGCCGATCTGGCCGATGCCGAACGGCGGCTTCTTGCGCGACGTCGTGAGCACGTTGGCGAAGTTCACGAAGATGCCCTGCGCCGTCTCGGGGCGGAGGTAGTGCAGGCCCGCCTCGTCGTCGACGGGTCCGAGGAACGTCTTGAGCAGTCCGGAGAACGCGCGCGGCTCGGTCCACGAGCCGGGCTCGCCGGTCTCGGGATCGCGGATGTCGGCGAGTCCGTTCTCCGGCGGGTGGCCGTGCTTCTCCTCGTACGCTTCGAGAAGGTGGTCGGCGCGGTAGCGCTTGTGGGTGTGGAGCGACTCCACCAGCGGGTCGGAGAACGTCTCGACGTGGCCGGACGCCTCCCACACCTCGCGCGGCAGGATCACCGAGGAGTCGAGACCCACCGTGTCCTCGCGACTGGTGATCATGTTGCGCCACCACTGCTTCTTGATGTTGTCCTTCAGCTCCACGCCGAGGGGGCCGTAATCCCAGGCCGACTTGGTTCCGCCGTAGATCTCGCCACACTGGTAGACGAGTCCCCGGCGTTTGGCCAGGTTGGCGACGGTATCGATCTTGGACTTCGGTGCCACGGGGCCAGCTCTCCATCTCGGGTGGTCGGTAGTACTGCCGAGCGAGGGGGTGTCCCTCGGCTCGCGACACATCAGACTATCCGGCGACGCCCCGGCCTTCGAGCACCGGTGAGTTGACATGCACGTCCGCGCATATCAGAGTAGATGTCGAAAGTGGTTACTGTTTCCATTAAGCACCACCCGACAGTGCAGGAGGACCTTCATGAGCATCGACGACACGGTGGTCCCCCCCGCGGCCCCGAGCCCCGTTCCGCTGCCGTCCAAGGACGTGCTGGGCGGCGCGGGCGACCTGCTGCGTGCACTCGCCGCGCCGGTGCGCATCGCGATCGTGCTGCAGCTGCGGGAATCGGAGCGGTGCGTGCACGAGCTGGTCGGCGCGCTCGGCGTGACGCAGCCCCTCATCAGCCAGCACCTGCGTGTCCTCAAGGCCGCAGGCGTCGTCCGCGGTGAGCGAGCCGGACGCGAGGTCCTGTACCGCCTGGTGGACGACCACCTCGCCCACATCGTCGTCGACGCCGTCGCCCACGCTCAGGAGGAGAACCACTCGTGACCGCCCCTCGCACCATTGGTGTGCGCTCGACCAAGCAGCGCAGCGCCATCTCCGAACTGCTGGAGACCGTCGACGAGTTCCGGTCCGCGCAGGAGTTGCACGACGAACTGCGCAAGCGTGGCGACGGCATCGGCCTCACCACCGTCTATCGCACCCTGCAGGCCCTCGCGGACGCCGGCACCATCGACGTCCTGCGGACCGATTCCGGTGAGTCCGTCTACCGCCGGTGCTCCGACGGTCACCACCACCATCTGGTGTGCCGCGGCTGCGGCTTCACCGTCGAGGTGGAAGGTGCCGCCGTGGAGCGCTGGACCACATCGGTGGCCTCCAAGCACGGGTTCCGCGACGTCAGCCACACCGCCGAGATCTTCGGCACCTGCAGCGAGTGCGCCGCCCCCTAGATCACGGCACGAGGCCGACGCGCGCCTTCTCCACACCCGAGAGCACCAGGACGAGCATCGTCATGAGCGGTTCGTCGTCGAGACCCGACGCCGGGAACGTGTAGCGCATCACGACGTCGGCCTGCGACCCGTGCGTCGTGAGCGAGATCGAGCCGAACTGCGACTCGCTGTTGCGCACCGCCACTCGCGCCCGCAGCGTGCCCGACGACGGACGGTCCCAGGCCAGCACGGCCGTCAGCGCGAGCACCTCGAGCCCCGGACTCAGAGCGACCGCACGCAGTGAGCAGAGTGCGCCCGCGTAGCTGAAGCCGAGCGACCCGTCGTCGCCCACGGACACGTCCGCGAACTGTCCGAGTGCCAGCCGGGCCCGGTCCTGCAGGGCCGCCACGATGTCCTGCTCTGTCATTTGACACCACCGAATCTGCGGTCACGCGAGGCGTACTCGACGCACGCGGCCCACAGGTCGCGGCGGTCGAAATCGGGAAAGAGCTTCTCCTGGAACACCATCTCCGCGTAGGCGGACTGCCAGATCAGGAAATTGGACGTGCGCTGCTCGCCGGACGGCCGCAGGAAGAGATCCACGTCGGGCATGTCCGGCTCGTCGAGGTACTTCGCGAAGGACGCCTCGGAGATCTTGTCGGGATCGAGCTGTCCGGCTGCTGCGCGACGGGCGATCTCGCGGGCTGCGTCCACGATCTCGGCGCGGCCTCCGTAGTTGACGCACATCGTCAGCGTCATGACGGTGTTGTCCTTCGTGAGCTCCTCGGCCGTCTCGAGTTCGTTGATGACGCTGCGCCACAGACGAGGTCGGCGTCCGGCCCAGCGGACGCGCACCCCCATCTCGTGCATCTCGTCGCGGCGACGGCGGATGACGTCGCGGTTGAAGCCCATGAGGAACTTCACCTCGTCCGGGCTGCGGCGCCAGTTCTCCGTCGAGAACGCGTAGGCGGACAGCCACCGCACGCCGATGTCGATGCATCCGCAGACCGTGTCCATGAGGACGGCTTCGCCGCGTTCGTGGCCGGCGGTGCGGGGCAGTCCGCGATCCTGCGCCCAGCGTCCGTTGCCGTCCATGACGAGCGCAACGTGGCGGGGAATCAGCTCCGGCTGCAGGATCGGCGCGCGGGCTCCGGACGGGTGCGGATCGGGCGCACGGACCTCACGCCGGGTGGGCTGCTCGCGTGGACTTCGACGGATCACGGGTCTCATCCTGCCCGACCGAGGTTTCCGGGACCGTCGCGGACCCGGCGGTCCCGGCGCCACTGCGTTCGACGAAGGGCAGGGTGCGGAGTTGCCGTTCGAGATGCCACTGCAGGTGCGCGGCCACCAGACCGCTCGCCTGCACGCGCATCGAGTCGGTCGACGCCTCGGTACCCGCCCAGTCGCCGCTCTGCAGGGCCGACATCAGGTCGAGCACACCCATCGAGGGTGTGCTGGACCCGGCGGGGCGACAGTGGGTGCACACCGCTCCCCCGGCGGAGACGTGGAACGCGCGATGCGGACCGGGCGCAGCGCACGTCGCGCACTCGTCCAGCGACGGAGCCCACCCGGCGAAGTTCATCGCCCGCAGCAGGAACGCGTCGAGCACCAGTTCCGAGTCGCGGGCCCCGGATGCCAGGGTGCGCAGCGCGCCGACGGTCAGGTGATGCAGGCGGGGCGCCGGAGCGTGTTCCTCACCCGCCAGTCGCTCGGAGGTCTCGAGGACGGCGCAGCCCGTGGTGTAGCGGCCGTAGTCGGCGACGATGTCGGACGCGAACGACTCGACGGTCTGCACCTGGGTCACGATGTCGAGGTTGCGTCCCGGATACAGCTGCACGTCGATGTAGGCGAACGGCTCGAGCCGGGCGCCGAACTTCGAGGTCGTGCGGCGCACACCCTTCGCCACTGCGCGCACCAGTCCGTGGCGGCGAGTGAGGAGCGTGACGATGCGGTCGGCCTCACCGAGCTTGTGCTGGCGCAGGACGACGGCATGATCGCGATACGACCTCACACTCCACCTCTGCTCGCCGGCACCATCTCATTGTCCCACGCAGGACGATCGGGTGAGGTCAGGGAGCGCCGAGCTCGGCCTGCAGATTCGCCAGCGTCCGCGCGATGTTGCGGCGCTGGAAGGACGGGAAGGAACTGCCCCCGGTGGCCACCTTGTCGAACAGTGCGGCCACCGCGTCGGGCCACGGCCGATCGTCAGTCCACGTCTCGGTGACGCGAGTGCCGCCGTCCACGGGTGCGAAGGTGTACTCCCAGCTCGCGTTCCGGGCGCGGACGATCGGCTTGCCGGGTCCGATGGCCTCCACCCGGAACGCGAATCGCCGTGCGGGATCGGCGGCCGTCACCACGCACCGCGTGCTCCACGTCGCCCGGCCGCGCTTGTTGCGACCGACGAACGTCATGCCCTCGTAGGTACCTCCACGGCGCGGCTCGTCCACCACCGCTCCCGTGTTCTCGGGGCTCCACCGATGCGTCTGCGTCGGGTCGCTGACCAGTGCGTAGACCTCGTCGGGCGACGCCGCGACGTCGACGTGATCGGACACGGTGCGAGTTCTCGTCATGGCCTCACGCTAGGCGACGGGTACGGAACCGTCGGCGCGGGTAGACAGGAGAGGAAGCGCGTCGTCCGACCGGTCGTGTCGGCGCCGCGCACTACCCTCGACCAGAGGGGCACGCGCGATATGAAGGAGTGACGGATCGATGACACGCACACACGACTCTCGGGACTACGACGAGGCCGACCTGTCGATCGAGAAGCCGAAGACGCATGCCGCCGGTCCGACCGCCGTCGCTGTCTCGATGAAGCGCTCGCTCGAGCGCATGGGCCCGGTGCGCACAGCACGGACTCTGCTCGAGCTCAACCAGGCCGAGGGCTTCGACTGCATGAGCTGCGCGTGGCCCGATCCGGATCCGGGTCATCGCCACGCCGCGGAGTTCTGCGAGAACGGCGCGAAGGCCGTGGCCGAGGAAGCCGACAAGCGCCGCGCCACCCCGGAGTTCTTCGCGCGCCACAGCATCGCCGACCTCGACTCGCACAGTGAGCACTGGCTCGGTCAGCAGGGACGCATCACGCACCCGATGGTCAAGCGGTCGGGCGGCACCCACTACGAGGCGATCGGGTGGGACGAGGCATTCGACCTCATCGGCGAGGAACTGCGCTCGCTGCACCCGGACGAGGCCACGTTCTACACGTCGGGTCGCGCGTCGAACGAGTCCGCATTCGTGTACCAGCTCTTCGTCCGCGCGTACGGCACCAACAACCTGCCGGACTGTTCCAACATGTGTCACGAGTCCACGTCGTTCGCCCTGCAGGAGTCGATGGGCATCGGCAAGGCCAGCGTCGTGCTCGACGACGTGTACGGCGCCGACCTCATCATCCTGGCCGGACAGAACCCGGGCACCAACCACCCGCGCATGCTGTCCGCGCTGGAGAAGGCCAAGCAGAACGGCGCCAAGATCCTGGCGATCAACCCGCTGCGCGAGGCCGGCCTCATCAACTTCAAGAATCCGCAGACGCCGCGCGGCATGGTGGGCCCCGGTACCGATCTCGAAGACATGCACCTGCCGATCCGCATCAACGGCGACCTGGCACTCTTCCAGGCCATCGGCAAGCTGCTGGTCGAGTGGGACGCCCTCGATCACGAGTTCATCGAGAAGTACACAAACAACTTCGATCTGTGGAAGCAGCACGTCTCGGCGGTCGACTGGGACGAGGTCGAAACGGTCACCGGTCTCTCCCGAGGCCAGATCACCGACGCAGCGAAGCTCCTGCGCGACTCGAAGGCCACCGTTTTCTGCTGGGCCATGGGCATCACGCAGCACCGCAATGCCGTGAACACCGTGAAGGAGATCACCAACCTCGCGTTCGCTCAGGGCAACATCGGTAAGCCGAACGCGGGTGTGCTGCCTGTGCGCGGTCACTCGAACGTGCAGGGCGACCGCACCATGGGCATCTGGGAGCGGGTGCCGAAGCACTTCCTCGACGCACTCGAGAGGGAATTCGGCTTCGATCCGCCCCGCGAGAACGGTCTCGACACGATCGACTCGATCCGCGGGATGCGCGACGGCAAGGTGAAGTTCTTCCTCGGTCTAGGCGGCAACTTCGCCCAGGCCACGCCGGACAGCACCGTCACCTTCGATGCCATGCGCAAGACGAACATGACGGTGCACATCTCGACGAAGATCAACCGCTCGCACCTCGTCACCGGGGACGTGGCGCTGATCCTGCCGACCAAGGGCCGCACCGAGAAGGACATCCAGGCCAGCGGGCCGCAGTGGATCAGCGTCGAGGACTCGACGTGCTCGGTGCACTCCTCCCGCGGTCCGCTCGATCCGCCGAGCCCGCACGTCAAGTCCGAGGTCGAGATCCTCACGCAGATCGCGGAAGCCACGATCGGCGACCGCTACGGCCTCGACTGGAAGGGCATGCGCGACGACTACCGCACCATCCGTCAGCACATCTCGCGGGTGGTTCCGGGATGCGAGGGCTACGAGGTCAACGCTCGGCGCCCCGGAGGCTTCGTTCTCCCCCACCCGCCGCGGGACTCACGGACCTTCCAGACGGAGTCGGGCCTCGCGGAGTTCTTCGTCTCGCCCATCGAGGCTCTGCAGGTACCGCCGAAGCACCTTCTGCTGCAGACGTTCCGTAGCCACGATCAGTTCAACACCACGATCTACGGCCTCAGCGACCGGTACCGGGGAATCGAGGGCGGCCGCCGCGTCGTGTTCGTCAACCGCGGCGACATCGCCGAACTCGGCATGAAGGACGGCGACTTCGTCGACATCACCACCAAGTGGGACGACGACGACGTGGTCCGCGTCGCCGAGAACTTCCGGATCGTCGAGTACCAGACGCCCAAGGGGTCCGCGGCCGCCTACTACCCGGAGACCAACCCTCTGGTTCCGCTCGACTCGTCGGCGATCGACAGCAACTGCCCCACGTCGAAGTCGATCGTCGTCTCGTTGAGTCCGGCCACGGCAGGCAGCCCCGGAGTGGGACACGGCGGCCAGGACGCGATGCGTTCCGACGAGCACCACAAGACTCAGACGGAGCCTGTGCACCTGTCCTGAGTGTCCACCCGGCCACCGTGTCGCGACGATCGAGCACGGCACGGTGGCCGCGGGGTCAGAAGCCCAGCTTGCCCATCTGTTTCGGATCGCGCTGCCAGTCCTTCGCCACCTTGACGCGGAGGTCGAGATAGATGCGTGTGCCGAGCAACTTCTCGATCTGACCGCGAGCCGCTGTGCCCACGTCGCGGAGTCGAGCGCCACCCTTGCCGATGACGATCGCCTTCTGCGACTGACGTTCGACGTAGAGAATGGCGTGCACGTCCAACATCGTGTCCGACCCCTCGCGGGGCCCGACCTCCTCGATGACCACGGCGAGCGAGTGCGGGAGCTCGTCGTGCACTCCCTCGAGCGCTGCCTCCCGGATCAATTCGGCCATGAGGGTCTCCTCCGGCTCGTCCGTCAGCTCGCCGTCCGGGTAGAACGCGGGCCCGGGCGGCAGCACCTTCGCGAAGACGTCGACGACGACCTCCACCTGCTCGCCGGACGCGGCGGACACGGGGACCACCTCGCAGTCGGGACCGAGCAGGTTCGAGACGGCGATCAGCTGCTCCATGACGCGCTGCTTGGAGACCTTGTCGATCTTGGTCACCAGACCGACGAGCGCGGTCCTGCCCGCGTTGTGCCGCACCTGTTCGAGGATCCAGCGGTCGCCGGGGCCGATCTTCTCGTCCGCCGGGATGCAGAGACCGATGGCGTCGACCTCCGAGTAAGTGTCGCGCACCAGGTCGTTCAATCGCTGCCCGAGCAGCGTCCTCGGCCGGTGCAGGCCCGGGGTGTCCACGAGGATCAGCTGCGCGTGGTCCCGGTGCACGATGCCCCGAATCGTGTGGCGTGTGGTCTGCGGCCGGGAGGACGTGATGGCGATCTTGGCCCCCACCAGGGCATTCGTCAGAGTGGACTTGCCGGTGTTGGGCCGTCCGACGAAGCACACGAACCCGGAGTGGAAGTCGTCAGTCTCGGTCATGGTCGATCTCGTCTCTCTCGTCCGACGACTCGGAGTCCTCGTCGTCGGCGTCCGGTTCGGGAAGCTTCTCGGCGGTCACGGTGCTCACGCGCACCCGTCCGCGCGCATCGGAACCGCCCTCGGCCACCAGGATCAGCCCGTGTGCCTCGACACGGGCACCCGGCAGCGGCACGCGCCCGATCTCGTAGGACAGCAGGCCACCGACGGTGTCCACCTCGTCGTTGTCGATCTCGATGTCGAAGAGTTCCCCGAGGTCCTCGAGAGGCAGCCGGGACGACACCCGGAAGCGACCGTCCTCGAGCTCCTCGACCGGGGCCACCTCGTCGGTGTCGTACTCGTCCGCGATCTCACCGACGATCTCCTCCAGCACGTCCTCGATGGTCACGAGGCCGGCGACGCCGCCGTACTCGTCCACCAGGACGGCCATGTGCTTGCGGTCCCGCTGCATCTCGGCCAGCAGGCTGTCCAGCGGCTTGGAGTCCGGGACGAACACCGCCGGACGCATGACCTCGTCGACACGCACGCTGCGGCCGCCGTCGGACGACGTGTATGTCTGCTGCACGAGGTCCTTGAGATAGACGACGCCGAGGATGTCGTCGACGTTCTCGCCGATCACCGGGATCCGTGAATGCCCGCTGCGCACGGCGAGGGTGGTCGCCTGACCGGCGGACTTGTCACGCTCGATCCACACCATCTCGGTCCGCGGCACCATCACCTCGCGTGCGGAGGTGTCGCCGAGCTCGAACACGGACTGGATCATGCGGCGTTCGTCGTCGGCGACTACGCCGCGCTCCTGCGCCATGTCGACGAGTTCCCGCAGTTCGATCTCGGAGGCGAAGGGACCGTTGCGAAAGCCACGGCCGGGCGTGATCGCATTGCCGACGAGGATCAGGAGCCGGCTCACCGGGCCCAGGAGGATGCCGATGGCGCGCAGCGGGTAGGACGACCCCAACGAGATGGAGTACGCGTGCTGGCGGCCGAGTGTGCGCGGCCCCACGCCGATGACGACGTAGTCGACCACCACCATGACGCCCGCGGCGATGGCCAGTGCCTGCGCCGGCGCGAGCAGGTCCAGCAACGCTCCGGCGAGCAGGACCGTGGACCCGATCTCGCACAGGATGCGCAGCAGGACCATCAGATTGACGTAGCGGGGACGGTCCTCGAGGATGCGGAGCAGTTCGCTCGCCCCGCCCCGGGACTCCTTGACCATCTCCTCGACGCGTGCGGAGGAGACAGTGTTGACGGCGGAGTCGATGGCGGCGAAGAGGCCACCGAGAGGGACGAGGAGAACCGCGAGCACGATCAGTGCCGGAGCGCTGGTCACCGGGTCGACTCACCACCGGCATCGGTCCGGGGATTCGCGAAACCGGTGCTGCCCAACAGTTTCGCGTCCCGCGCCGCCAACAGAGCGTCGCGCTCGGCCTGGCGCAGACTCTCGTACCAGTCCTCGAGGATGCTGTTCTGCAGGCCGAACATCTCCTTCTCCTCGTCCGGCTCCGCGTGGTCGTAGCCGAGGAGGTGCAGCACACCGTGCACGGTGAGGAGTGCGAGTTCGTGCTCGAGCGGGTGTCCGGCCTTCTCGGCCTGGTCCGCCGCGAACGACGGGCACAGCACGATGTCGCCGAGCATCGACGGGCCGGGGTCCGGTGAGTCCGGGCGACCGCCCGGCTCGAGCTCGTCCATCGGGAAGGACATCACGTCCGTGGGACCCGGCAGGTCCATCCAGCGCATGTGGAGATCGGCCATGGTGGCAGAGTCGACGAGGACCATCGACAGCTCTGCTGCCGGGTGCACGTCCATCTGCGCGATGGCATAGCGCGCGACCGCGATCAGATCCTCTTCTCCGACGTCCATCCCGGATTCGTTGGAGACCTCGATGCTCATGCGAACACCGTACTAGTGCGCGGCGACGACCCCGTGCCCGTGCACGCCGACATCAGTGGTGCGCGGCGCGGGGACCACCACTGCGACGGGCAGCGCGGTTGGCGGACTTGGCGTCCGCAGCGTCGAAACGGTCGTACGCGTCGACGATGTCGGAGACCAGTCGGTGCCGGACCACGTCGCTGCTGTCGAGCTTGGCGAAGTGAATGTCGTCGATGTCCACCAAGATCTCGGTGGCGGCCCGCAGACCCGAGCGCGATCCGCCGGGGAGATCCACCTGGGTGATGTCACCGGTGACGACGATCTTCGAGTTGAAGCCGAGGCGGGTCAGGAACATCTTCATCTGCTCGGCCGTGGTGTTCTGCGCCTCGTCGAGAATGATGAACGCGTCGTTCAGCGTGCGGCCACGCATGTAGGCCAGCGGTGCGACCTCGATGATGCCCGCCTGCATGAGCTTCGGGATGGCCTCGACGTCCATCATGTCGTGCAGCGCGTCGTGGAGCGGACGCAGGTACGGATCGATCTTGTCGTGCAGTGTGCCGGGGAGGAACCCCAGCCGCTCCCCCGCCTCGACGGCCGGGCGCGTGAGGATGATGCGGCTGACCTGCTTCGCCTGCAGAGCCTGCACCGCCTTGGCCATGGCCAGGTAGGTCTTGCCCGTTCCGGCGGGACCCACGCCGAACACGATGGTGTTGGCGTCGATCGCGTCGACGTAGCGCTTCTGGTTCAGCGTCTTGGGCCGGATGGTCTTGCCGCGTCGGGACAGGATGTCCAGGCTCAGGACCTCGGCGGGAGACTCGCTCACGCCGCGGCTGAGCATCGCGACGGTGCGCCGCACCGCGTCCGGAGTGACCGGTCCGCCGGCGACCACGACGGCGGCCAGCTCGGTGAGCACCCGCTTGCCGACGGCGATGTCGGACGGCGCCCCCTCGAACGTGACGACGTTACCGCGCACGTGGATCTCGGCGGAGAGTACCTGCTCGAGCGCCCGGAGGTTACCGTCGGCGGATCCGAGCAGAGGGAACATCACGGCGGGGTCGAGCTCGATGGACTCGGTCACACGCGCCTCGGTCAGAACCGGGCGTGAGGACTGCCGCTTCTGTCCGCGGGACGCACGAGTGGTGTCCTGCGCATCGTCACCTCTGGTGCCGACGAAAGGGATGTTGTCACTCACGTGGTGGCTATGGCCTTCTCTCGGTTCTCGACTCTCGATGCGGGACGAGCTCGACTTCGTCCCGTCCTGCTCTCCACTCTAGCCATTGCGCCGACAAGTGCATTTTATTGTCGCGGGTCACACGCTGGGCGGTGCGCCGGACCAGCGATCGGTCAGGACGCCGAGCGCTCCGAGTGCCACGGCCGCCGCGGTCGACGTCCGCAGAACGGTCGGCCCCAGGAGCGCGGGAGTCGCGCCGGCATCGACGAGCATGTCGATCTCCGCGTCGTCGAGCCCGCCCTCGGGTCCGACGACGAGCACCACCTCGGGTGCGCCGCGGAACGGGAGGTCCGCGAAGGCCCCGGGCGCAGCCTCGTGCAGCGCGACCACGATGCCCCCACGTGCGACGACGCCCTCGACCAGGCTGCGCACCATCCGGGTGTCGTGCAGGTCCGCGACGTCGGGAACGAAGGCACGCCGCGCCTGCTTGGCGGCCGCGGTGGCAGCGTTCCGCCACTTCGCCACACCCTTGACGGCCTTCGGGCCGTCCCATCGCGACACGCAGCGCAGCGACTGCCACGGCACGATCGCGTCCGCACCCGCCTCGGTCGCCGTCTCGACGGCCAGTTCCGAGCGCTCCGACTTCGGGAGCGCCTGGATCACCGTCACCGTGGGCCGGGGCGGCTCCGCGGTGGTGACGGAGAGCACCGAGAACGCGAGCCGGGCCTTCTCGACGCCCGTGACCTCGACGGCCGCGAGCGAGCCGCGGCCGTCCGACAGCACCAGCCGCTCACCGACCGTCGTCCGGCGCACCGTGGCCGCGTGCCGACCCTCGGCACCGTCCAGCACGCCCGACTCCCCCGGAGACGGCAGCGGATCGAGGAAGTAGACGGTCGCCGCCACGAGTGGTCCTCCGCCCGATCAGCGACTGAAGGCGTCGCGCAGACGGGAGAACAGTCCCCCGGTGTGCTGCGATGCGGTGGTGACCACTTCGGCGTTGTCGCGTTCGCGGTGGGTGCGCAGTTGCTGCAGCAACTTGGTCTCCGTGGAGTCCAGGCGAGCCGGGACCACCACCTCGAGGTGGGCGTGCAGATCGCCGCGCACACCGCTGCGCAGCTTGGGCATGCCGTGACCGCGCAGGACCTGCACCGAGCCGGGCTGCGTGCCGGGCTCGACGGTGATCGTCGTGGGCCCGTCGAGGATCGCGTCGACGCTGACGGACGTGCCCAGGGCGGCGTCCGCCATCGGCACGCGGATGGTGCAGTGCAGATCGTCGCCGTCGCGGACGAACACGTCGTGCGACTTCTCGACCACCTCGGCGTACACGTCACCGGCGGGACCGCCGCCCGGGCCGACCTCGCCCTGCGCCGCGAGACGGATGCGCATCCCGCTGCCGACACCGGCCGGCACCTTCACGGCCAGTTCGCGGCGGGCACGTACACGTCCGTCGCCGCCACACTTGCGGCAGGGATCGGGGATCGTCTCGCCCGCGCCGCCGCAGGTAGGGCACGGGCGTGCTGTCATGACCTGTCCGAGGAACGACCGCTGGACCGACTGGACCTCGCCGGCACCGTTGCACGTCTCACAGCGGACCGGCGTCGAGTCGCCGTTGGTCCCGGAACCGGTGCACACGTCGCACAGCACGGCCGTCTCGACGGCGATGTGCTTGGTGACGCCGGTGGCGCACTCCTCCAGCGTCAGCGTGGTGCGCAGCAGCGAGTCCGAGCCGGGCTGGACGCGACCGCGGGGTCCGCGGGTGCCGCCGCCGTTGCCGCCGAAGAACGCTTCGAACACGTCGCCGAGTCCGCCGCCGAAGCCGGCACCGCCGAAACCGCCTGCTCCGCCTCCGCCGCCACTCTCGAGCGGATCGCCACCGAGATCGACGATGCGTCGCTTCTCCGGATCGGACAGCACCTCGTACGCGGAGCTGATGTCCTTGAAGCGGGCCTGGGCCGACTCGTCGGGGTTGACGTCGGGGTGGAACTCACGCGCGAGTTTGCGATACGCGCGCTTGATCTCCTGGTCCGACGCCTTGTTGTCGACGCCCAGAGTTCCGTAATAGTCGCGTGCCACGTGTGTACTCATATCCTCTTGGTGGAAGGTGGGTCGGGAAAAGTTCGGGTGGGTCAGGTGAGTGCACCGGCCGTCATCGTTCGGCCAGCACCTCTCCGATGTATCGAGCAACAGCCGCGACCGACGCGATCGTTCCCGGGTAGTCCATGCGAGTGGGGCCGAGCACACCCATACCGCCCAGCACGTTGCCCGCCGAGCCGTAGCCGGTGGAGACCACCGAGGTTCCCCGCATCTCCGGGGCCATGGTCTCCTCGCCGATCCGGACGGTCACCCGGCCGGTGTCCTGCGTCGCCGCGATGAGCTTGAGCACCACGACCTGTTCCTCCAGCGCCTCGAGCACGGAGCGCAGCGACCCCGGGAATCCACTGAGCGCGGCGAAGTCGGCGGCGTTGCGCGTCAGGTTGGCGGTGCCCCCGAGCACGAGACGCTCCTCCGGGTGTTCGACGAGCGTCTCGACCAGCACGGTCGACGAGCGCACCACGGCGTCGCGCAGATCCTCGGGCGCCGTCTCGGCGAGTTCGGCCACCGCGGCGGACGCCAGGGCGAGACGCTTGCCCTCCAGCGCGCCACCGAGCAGCGACCGCAGACGCGAGAGGTCCTCGTCGTCGATGACGTCGCCGAGTTCGACGATGCGCTGATCGACGCGACCGGAGTCGGTGATGAGCACCAGCAACAGTCGCGCCGGCGTCAGGGCCACCACCTCGAGATGGCGGACCGACGACGCGGACAGCGTCGGGTACTGCACGACGGCGACCTGACGGGTCAGCTGGGCCAGCAGGCGCACGCCGCGTCGCAGCACGTCGTCCAGGTCGACACCGGTGTCGAGGAACTGCAGGATCGCGCGCCGCTCGGCCGCGGAGAGCGGCTTGACGTCGGCGATGCGGTCGACGAACTGCCGGTAGCCCTTGTCGGTGGGGATACGACCCGAGCTGGTGTGCGGCTGCGTGATGTAGCCCTCGGCCTCCAACACGGCCATGTCGTTGCGCACGGTCGCGCTGGACACCCCGAGGTTGTGTCGATCGACCAGTGCTTTCGATCCGATGGGCTCCTGCGTCGCGACATAGTCGGCGACCAGGGCACGCAGGACCTCGAAACGTCGATCCTCCGTACTCGACATCGCAACCCTCCTACGCTCGGGACCGGTGGCTGTGCGGGACCAGCCGATTCTAGTCGGCGACGCGCGGGTGCCCCATTCCGCTCGCCCGAGTCACTACTGTGGCCGGTGTGATCTTCAAGGGAGTGCGCGACGGCAAGCCGTATCCGGAGCACGGTCTGTCGCTCCGCGACTGGTCCAAGATCCCGCCACGCCAGCTGCGCCTCGACGAGATCGTGACCACCACGAAGGTGCTCGAACTCGACCGTCTGCTGTCCGAGGACAGCACGTTCTACGGGGACCTGTTTCCCCATGCCGTGCACTACCACGGCGTCGTGTACCTCGAGGACGGCCTGCACCGGGCGGTGCGGGCCGCGCTGCGAAACCGTGTCGTGCTGCACGCGCGGGTGTTCGACTACGACGCGATCGGGGCCTGAACGCGGCCCTCACTCGAGAATGTCGCGCACGACCCCGTCGGCCAGCAACCGCCCACGGTCAGTGAGGACGTACCGATCGCCCAGACGGACGAGCAGTCCATCGGAGGCGATCGAGTCCGCGCGGACCACCTCGTCCGCTGACAGATCACCCGCGGCCATTCCTGCCCGCAGCCGCGCGGTCAACATGATCCGTTCCATGTGGCGCTCGTCGCGCGTGAGAGCTTCACTGTCCGCGATCGGCAGCGCCCCGTTCGCCAGCGTCTCCGCGTACCGCGCCGGATGCTTGACGTTCCAGAACCGCGTCCCGTTCACATGGCTGTGTGCGCCGGGACCGATGCCCCACCAGTCACCGCCGTCCCAGTAACCCAGGTTGTGTCGGCACTCCGCACCGTCGCCCCGCGCCCAGTTGGACACCTCGTACCACCCGAAGCCGGCCGCGCCGAGCCGCGCGTCGATCCGCTCGTAGCGCGACGCCAGCACGTCGTCGTCCGGAGCCGGGAGCTCGCCCCGGCGCACCCGCCTCGCCAGGGCCGTCCCGTCCTCGACGATGAGCGCGTAGGCGGACACGTGGTCGACACCGGCGTCGAGCACCGCCGTCAACGACGCGTCGAGGTCGTCGTCACTCTCTCCCGGCGTTCCGTAGATCAGGTCGAGGTTCACATGGTCGAACCCGGCCGCCGCCGCTTCCCGTGCCGCGTCCCCGGCGCGTCCCGGGGTGTGGGTGCGGTCGAGGATCGCGAGCACGTGCGGCGCCGCCGACTGCATGCCCAGCGACACGCGCGTGTAGCCGGCCGCGCGGATTCCGTCGAAGAAGGCCGGCGACGTCGACTCGGGATTGGACTCCGTCGTCACCTCGGCATCGGCCGAGAACGTGAAGGACGAACGCGCGGCACCGAGGAGATCGGCGAGGCCGTCGGCGCCGAGCAGCGACGGCGTTCCGCCGCCCACGAACACGGTGTCGACAGCGGGCACGCTGCCCGACTCTCGCTGGAACGTGGCCGCGGCGAGATCGAGCTCGCGGCGCACCCCGTCGAGCCAGGACTGCGGTGACGCCGACGTTCCGAGCTCCCCGGCGGTGTAGGTGTTGAAGTCGCAGTAGCCGCAGCGCGTCGCGCAGAACGGCACGTGGAGGTAGAGGCCGAAAGGCGCGGGCGGACGATCGACGAACGACTCGGGTGCGAGTACGCCGACGGCGGGAGTTGCCAGTGGAACCGGGATCACCGGACCAGTGTCCTCCTCCCTGCTCGGCGACGCCCTGGTCGGGGGAGGCACCCGCCTCGTGGCAGAATGGGGCTCATGACAGTCGTGGAGATCATGCTCGTGGCTCGGCGCCACGTCGATCTCGCACGCGTCTGCAGCTGTCTGAGGCCGCTCGTCTGACCCTCCCGCCAGCCCGCACACCCCCCGGCCGGTCAGGGACGAGGTGTGCGGACCAGCCCTCCGAGACACCCCTTCCTGTTCGGCGCCCGACCTTGGAGCGCCCATGACGAACACCCCCGACACCGCTGCGCCGCGCGCACGGTCGACCCGTCCCGCCAAGCGGAGGTCCGAGGGCCAGTGGGCACTCGGCTACCGGGAACCGCTCAACGCGAACGAACAGAGCAAGAAGGACGACAACCCGCTCAACGTCCGCGCGCGGATCGAGAACATCTACTCCAAGCAGGGCTTCGACAGCATCGACAAGGCCGATCTGCGCGGACGCTTCCGCTGGTGGGGTCTCTACACCCAGCGCGAGCAGGGCTACGACGGCACCTTCACGGGTGACGAGAACATCGACCTGCTCGAGGCGAAGTACTTCATGATGCGCATCCGCTGCGATGCCGGTGCGCTCAGCGCGCTGCAGTTGCGCACTCTCGGTGAGATCTCGCAGGAGTTCGGCCGCGACACCGCGGACCTGTCCGACCGGGAGAACGTGCAATACCACTGGATCGAGGTGGAGAACGTCCCCGAGATCTGGCGCCGCATCGAGTCGGTCGGCCTGAAGACCACCGAGGCGTGCGGCGACTGCCCCCGCGTCGTGCTGGGCTCCCCGCTCGCCGGCGAGTCGCTCGACGAGGTCCTCGATCCCACGCCCGCCATCGACGAGATCGTCGAGCGCTACATCGGCCGCCCGGAGTACTCGAACCTCCCTCGCAAGTTCAAGACCGCGATCTCCGGCCAGCAGGACGTGGTCCACGAGGTCAACGACATCGCCTTCATCGGGGTGAACCATCCCGAGCACGGTCCCGGCCTCGACGTCTGGGTCGGCGGCGGTCTGTCCACCAACCCCATGCTCGCGCAGCGACTCGGAGTCTGGGTGCCGCTGCACGAGGTTGCCGACGTCTGGGAAGGCGTGGTCTCGATCTTCCGTGACTACGGTTACCGGCGTCTGCGCAACAAGGCACGGCTGAAGTTCCTGGTCAAGGACTGGGGCGTGGAGAAGTTCCGTGAGGTGCTCGAGACCGAGTACCTGAAGCGGCCACTGCTCGACGGGCCCGCCCCCGAGAAGCCGACCCGTCCCATCGACCACGTCGGGGTCCAGAAGCTGAAGAACGGCCTCAACGCCGTCGGACTCGCTCCCATCGCGGGGCGCGTCTCCGGCACCATCCTGACGAAGGTCGCCGACGCGGCCGCGCGGGCAGGGTCGGATCGCATCCGCTTCACCCCGTACCAGAAGCTCATCGTCCTCGACATCTCCGATGAGAAGCTCGAGGACTTCATCGCCGAGATGGACGCGCTGGGTCTGCCGGCGCGGCCGTCCATCTGGCGCAAGAACCTGATGGCGTGCAGCGGCATCGAGTTCTGCAAGCTGTCCTTCGCCGAGACCCGCAAGCGTTCGCAGGCGCTCGTCCCGGAACTCGAGCAGCGGCTGGCCGACGTAAACGCGCAGCTCGACGTCCCCATCACCGTGAACATCAACGGCTGCCCCAACTCGTGCGCCCGCTCGCAGGTCGCCGACATCGGCTTCAAGGGCCAGCTGGTGGACGACGGTGACGGCGGACAGGTGGAGGGCTTCCAGGTCCATCTCGGTGGAAGCCTCGGCTTCGACAGCGCCTTCGGCCGGAAGTTGCGCCAGCACAAGGTCACCAGCGCCGAGCTGGGCGACTACATCGACCGGGTCGTCCGCAACTTCGTCAAGCATCGCGACGAGGGCGAGCGGTTCGCGCAGTGGGCCGTGCGCGCCGACGACGCGGATCTGCAGTGAGCGAGCACGGGAATCGCGTGTCCCACCCTCGCGTTGTCTCCTGGACCGTCCGCCCGCGAAAGGTTGTCTCATGAGCGTCGCCACCCATCGCCACCTGACCGAGTCCGAGCTCCGCGCCATCGCCGAGCGCGGCGCGCGGGAGATGGACGGCGCCTCTGCGGACGAGCTCATGCGCTGGACGGAGGACACCTTCGGCGACGACTACATCGTCGCGTCGAACATGCAGGACGGCGCGCTGGTGCATCTCGCCGCGCAGGTGCATCCGGGTGTCGACGTGCTCTTCCTGGAGACCGGCTACCACTTCGCCGAGACCATCGGCACCCGCGACGCCGTCGAGTCGGTATACGGGGTCAACGTCATCGATGCTAAGACGACCGTGTCGGTGGCCGAGCAGGACCGGCTCGAGGGTAAGGATCTCTTCGCCCGCGATCCCGCACGCTGCTGCGCCCTGCGCAAGGTCGTGCCGCTGAAGCGCGAACTGGCGAACTACAGCGCCTGGGTCACCGGCATCCGCCGCGTCGAGGCGCCCACGCGCGCGAACTCGCCGCTCATCTCCTTCGACGAGGCGTTCGGCCTGGTGAAGATCAACCCGATCGCGGCGTGGTCCGACGACGAGATGCAGTCCTACATCGACGAGCACGGCATCCTCGTCAACCCGCTCGTCGACGAGGGGTACCCGTCGATCGGGTGCGCACCCTGCACGGCCAAGCCCGCTCCCGGAGCGGATCCACGCAGCGGTCGCTGGGCCGGCAGCACCAAGACCGAGTGCGGACTGCACTCGACCGAGGAAGGAACCCGATGACAGCCGCCACGAGCGTGGACGTCACCCACGTCGACGAGCTCCGGGCACTCGAGGCCGAGTCCGTGCACATCATCCGCGAGGTGGTGGCCGAGCTCGAACGACCCGTCCTGCTGTTCTCGGCGGGCAAGGACTCCATCGTCCTTCTTCGCCTGGCGGAGAAGGCGTTCCGCCCCTCCCCCGTCCCCTTCCCGGTGATGCACGTCGACACCGGACACAATTTTCCCGAGGTCATCGAGTTCCGCGACCGACGACTCGAGGAGGGCGGCCATCGCCTCGTCGTGGCGTCCGTCCAGGAGTCCATCGACTCCGGTCGCGTCCGCGAGGTCGGCGGCCCCTCCGGCTCGCGCAACCGTCTCCAGACCCGGACCTTGCTGGACGCGTTGGAGGAGAACAAGTTCGACGCCGCCTTCGGTGGTGCGCGGCGCGACGAGGAGCGTGCCCGCGCCAAGGAGCGTGTGCTGAGCTTCCGCGACGAGTTCGGCCAGTGGGATCCGCGGGCCCAGCGCCCCGAGCCGTGGTCGCTGTACAACGGCCGCATCAAGCGCGGTGAGCAGGTCCGCGTGTTCCCGCTGAGCAACTGGACCGAGCTGGACATCTGGCGGTACATCGAGCTCGAGCAGCTCGAACTCCCGTCCATCTACTTCGCCCACGAGCGCGAGGTGTTCGAGCGCGACGGCATCCTGCTCGCCACCTCGGAGTTCACCTCCCCCACCGAGCACGAGACCGCCGCCGTCGAGATGGTGCGCTACCGCACGGTCGGCGATCTCACCATCACCGGCGCCGTGCGCTCGCACGCCACCGACATCGCCGGGGTCATCACGGAGATCTCCGCGGCCACCGTGTCCGAGCGCGGCGAGACCCGCGCCGACGACCGCACGTCCACAGCCGCGATGGAAGATCGCAAGCGCGAGGGGTACTTCTGATGACCATCACCAATCCGCTTCCCGTGTCGGACGTTCCGGTGTCGCCGGCCGCCACCGTCCCGCGTCAGCTGCTGCGCATCGCCACCGCCGGCTCCGTCGACGACGGCAAGTCCACCCTCATCGGGCGGCTGCTGCACGACACGGACAGCCTTCCGCTCGATCACCTCGACGCCGTGACCGACGAGGAGGGCGTGGCCGACCTCGCCGCCCTGTCGGACGGTCTGCGTGCCGAGCGCGAGCAGGGCATCACCATCGATGTCGCCTACCGCTTCTTCTCCACGCCGAGTCGCAGCTACGTCCTCGCCGACACCCCGGGACACGAGCGCTACACGCGCAACATGTTCACGGGGGCGTCCAACGCGAACGTCGCCATCCTGCTCGTGGACGCCCGAGCCGGCGTGTTGCGCCAGACACGTCGTCACGCCCGGATCGCGACGCTGGTGGGTGTCGACCGCCTGGTGGCGACCGTCAACAAGATGGACCTCATCGACTTCGACGAGTCCCGATTCCGTGACGTCGAGCGCGAGCTCGCCGAACTCGGCGCTCGTCTCGGCACCGAGATCCTGGTCATCCCGATCGCGGCAAAGCTGGGCGACAACGTGGTCGAGCCGTCGACGACCATGCCCTGGTACACGGGCCCCACCCTGCTCGATCACCTCGAGAGCATCGACCTGGTCGCTCCGGCACCGGTCGCGACGGAGCTGCGGTTGCCCGTGCAGTGGGTCTCACGCCCTACCGACGGCGAACGGCGCCGCTACACCGGCCGACTATCTGCCGGCACCGTGCGGATCGGCGACTCGATCGTCGCGCTGCCGTCCGGATCCCGCAGCGTGGTCACGGCACTCGACACACTCGACGACGCCCGCGATGTCGCCGTGGCGCCGCTCAGCGTCTCCGTCGAACTGGCCGACGACATCGACGTGGCCCGCGGCGACGTCCTGGTCAGTGGCGAGCCCGACGCCCACCTGCCCACGCTCGCACGGGAATTCGACGCCACCGTGTGCTGGCTGGCGGAGGCGCCCCTCGGCGTCGGCGACCGACTGGCGCTCAAGCACACCACCACCACGGTGCGTGCGACGGTGCAGCGCATCCATTCACGGCTCGATCCGGAGACGCTCGACGAGCATCCGGGCTCGGAGAACCTGTCGCTCAACGACATAGCGCGGGTGACACTGCGGACCAGTGCGGTGATCGTGGCCGACGACTACGCGGACAACCGCGACTCCGGCGCGTTCATCCTGCTGGACGAGCACACGAACGACACCGTGGCCGCGGGCATCATCGAGGGGTCCCGCGCGGTGCTCGACCGCTCGGACACCCCCTCCTGGGTTCCGTCGTCGATCACCCCCGAGGAGCGTGTCCGCCGTACCGGTCAGCACGGTGCGACGATCTGGCTCACCGGTCACCCGTCCTCGCACAAGGCCGCGGTCGCCGTCGCGCTCGAGGACGCACTGACCGCCTCCGGTCGCACCGCCTACATCGTCGGCGGTGACAACGTCCGCGGAGTGCTCGACATCGACGCCGCAGCCGGAACCCGCGCCGCAACGGTGCAACTCGCCCGGTTGGCCCGGTTGTTCGCCGATGCCGGAGTGGTCGCGATCGTGCCCATCTCGTCCGCGGACGGCGAAGATCTCGCTGCCGCGCGGGTCGAGATCGCGGCGGCCGGCATCCCGGTCACCGATCACCGCGTCGACGCCGACGACACTGCGGCGCCGGCCGAGGTCGCGGCAGCCGTGCTGCGCGGACTGGAGCAGTAGCCCCTCGAGGGGTTCGCGTCGTGGACGCTGCAGGGTGTGTGCACACGGGTTGCGTTGAGCGCACACCCTTTGCGGCATGCTGCACCGTGTGTGCACTCGACAGAAGTGGTGTTCACTCGGCCGCAGCGCACTTACGCGGCGAGCGGCGGACGCTGCAGGGTGTGTGCACACGAGTTGCGTTGAGCGCACACCCTTTGCGGCATGCTGCACCGTGTGTGCACTCGACAGAAATGGTGTCCACTCTGCCGCGGAGCCCTCACACGTCGACCGGCGGACGCTGCACGGTGTGCGCACACGAGTTGTGGTGAGCGCACACCCTCTACGGCACGCTGCACCCGGTGTGCACTCGACACACGAGGTGTCCACTCTGCCGCGGAGCCCTCACACGTCGGCCCGCGGACTCTGCACGGTGTGCGCACACGGATCTCGGTGAGCACACACCCTTTGCGGCACGCCGCACCCGGTGTGCACTCGACACACGAGGTGTTCACTCTCCCGCAGCGCACCCACGCGGCGCGGACTGGACGCACGTCCCCGCGTCGGGGATGCGCGTGAATCAGCCGGGGATCACCGGCACGCGCGTGGCACGCACGTACACGGTCTCCCCGCTCTGGAGCCCCAGCGCCTCGTTGTCGCCGCGGGTGATCTGCGCGAAGAACAGCTCGTTGGTGGCGCCGTTGCGCAGCTCCACCCGCACCTCGAATCCCAGGTGCACGATGCGCTCGACGGTCGCCCGCAACACCCCCGCGTTCTCGGCCGTGCCGGTCTGCTGCGCGTTCGCGAGATCGGGTGTGCGGCCGACCCGGATGTCGTGCGGACGGACCAGCTGGCCGTTGAGCCGCGACACGTCACCGAGGAAGGACATGACGAAGTCGTTCGCAGGGGTGTCGTAGAGATCGCGAGGAGCGCCCACCTGCTCGATCCGGCCCTTGTTCATGACCGCGATCCGGTCGGCGACGTCCAGCGCCTCCTGCTGATCGTGCGTGACGAGCACCGTGGTGACGTGCACCTCGTCGTGCAGTCGACGGAGCCACGTGCGGAGATCGGCCCGCACCTTGGCGTCCAGGGCACCGAACGGCTCGTCGAGCAGCAGCACGCGCGGGTCCACGGCGAGCGCGCGGGCCAGGGCCATGCGCTGACGTTGGCCACCGGACAGTTGGGCCGGGAAGCGCGTCTGGAACCCCGAGAGGCCGACGATGTCGAGCAACTGGTCGACGCGCTCGTCGATCTCGGCCTTGGGCCGCTTGCGGATCTCGAGCCCGAAGGCGACGTTCTTGCGCACGGTGAGGTGCTTGAACGCGGCGTAGTGCTGGAAGACGAACCCGATGTCCCGCTTCTGCGGGCTGACGGTGGTGACGTCGTCGCCGGCGATCACCACCACACCGGAGTCGAGCTCCTCGAGTCCGGCGATCGACCGCAACAGAGTCGACTTGCCCGACCCGCTGGGCCCCAGCAGCGCCGTCAACGATCCGGACGGGATGTCGAGGGACACGTCGTCGAGGGCCGCGAAGTCGCCGTAGTTCTTCCGCGCTCCACGGACGGAGATCTCGATGCCGCCCGTGCGCTTCTCTGTCGTCGTCACGGTGCTCATTCCTTGGTTCGCTTGCGGTCCAGAACCGTCATCAGCAACAACACGATGACGGCGACGACCATGAGAAGTGTCGACGCGGCGTACGCGCCCGGTTGGTTGAAGTCCTCGTACCTGGCGTTCACCAGCAGCGTCAGCGTCTGCGAGATGCCCGGCAGGTTGGTGGAGACGATGATGACGGCACCGAACTCGCCGAGCGCGCGGGCGACCGTCAGGACGACGCCGTACGTCAGCCCCCAGCGGATGGCGGGAAGTGTGATGCGCCAGAAGGTCTGCCACGACGTCGCGCCCAGCGTGGCCGCGGCCTCCTCCTGTTCCTGTCCGATCTCGTGCAGCACCGGTTCCACCTCGCGCACCACGAACGGCAGCGTGACGAAGATGGTGGCCAGTACCATGCCGGGCAGCGCGAAGATGATCGTGATGCCCCACTCGGCGAGGAAGCCGAACCAGCCGCCTGCACCCCACAGCAGGATGAGCGCGACACCCACGATGACCGGGGACACCGCGAACGGGAGATCGACGACCGCCTGCACGAGACCCTTGCCACGGAAGTTGCCGCGCGCGAGAGCCAGGGCCGTGACGACGCCGAACACCACGTTCAGCGGCACGACGATCGCGACGATGATCAGCGACAACTGCAACGCCGACTGTGCGGCCGGTGTGGTGATGAGCTGGAAGAACGAGACGATGCCGTTCTCGAACGTGCGGTACAGGATCGCGCCCAGCGGGAACACCACCAGCACGGCCAGATAGAGCAGCGCGACCGTACGGAGGCTCAGTCGAGTTCCGGTGGACAGCTTCACTTCTGCTCCTCCCGCCGGGCGAGGCGGCTACCGGAGATGCGCAGCACGAACAGCACCGCGAAGGCGATGAGCAACAGCACCACGGAGATCGCGGCCGCGTCGACGGGCTGATCTGTCTCGATCTGCTCGCGGATGAGCTGCGACGCGATCTGCGTGTCGCCGGGGATGTTGCCACCGATGAGGACGACCGATCCGAACTCGCCGAGCGCCCGAGAGAAGGCCAGTCCGGCACCCGAGAGTATCGACGGCAGCAGCACCGGCAGCACGACCCGCCGGAAGATCACCAGATTGCTCGCACCCAGCGAGGCGGCCGCTTCCTCCACTTCCCGGTCGAGCTCGATGAGCACCGGCTGCACCGCGCGCACGACGAACGGCAGGGTGACGAACGCGAGGGCGAGCACGACGCCGGTCTTAGTGGCGTTCAGCGTGATTCCCACCGGGCTCATCGGCCCGTACAGCGACAGGAGCACCAGGCTCGCGACGATGGTGGGAAGGGCGAACGGCAGGTCGATCAGCGCGTTGACGACGGACTTGCCCGGGAAGTCATCGCGCACCAACACCCAGGCGATGACGGTGCCCATGACGACGTTGATCAACGCCGCGACCACCGAGACCTGCACTGTCACGCGCAGAGTGGCCAGCGCCCGCGGATCGGTGACCGCGTCCCAGAACTCGGCGGGTCCGTCGGACAGGGAGCGACTCAGCACGGCTGCCAGGGGCAGCAGAACGATGATCGAGAGCCACAGGACGACGGTGCCGAGCGTGAGCGACCCCCCGGGAAGATGGGAGGCCGAGCGGCGGGACAGGAACCTTCGCCGACCGGCGACCTCTGTCGTCATGGTCAGCTCGATGCCTTGTAGATCGCGTTGATGGCGCCGTTCTCGCCGAACAGGTCACTGTCCACCGCAGCCCAGCCACCGAGGTCGTCGATGGTGTACAGCTTCTGCGGCGTCGGGAACTTGTCGGTGTAGTCGGCGGCGACCGCGGGGTCGACGGGACGGAAACCGCTGTCGGCCCAGATCTTCTGGCCGTCCGCGGTGTAGAGGTAGTCGTTCAACGCGTTGGCCTGCTCGAGATTCGCACTGGAGTTGACGACCGCGACGGGGTTGTCGATGCGGAAGGTCTGGTCCGGAACGATGTGTTCCACCGGTTGGCCCTGCCCCTCGAGCAACAGTGCCTCGTTCTCGTAGCTGAGCAGGACGTCGCCCTGGCCCTGGAGGAACGCCTCGGACGCGGAGCGGCCGGAGTCGGGCTGCACCGGGAAGTGCTTCACCAGTTCGGTGACGTAGTCCAGGCCGGCCTGGCGATCCTGGCCGCCGTTGCTCACGGAGGCGTAGGGCGCCAACAAGTTCCACTTCGCCGAGCCGGAGCTGAGCGGGCTGGGGCTGATGACCTGCACGTCGGGGCGGATCAGGTCCTCCCACGTGCGAATGTTCTTCGGGTTGCCCGGTCGCGTCACGATGGACACCACCGAACCGAACGGCACGCCACCGTAGGCGTTCTGGTTCCAGGCCTCGTCGACCTTGCCGGCCTTCACCAGTCGGGTGACGTCGGGCTCGACCGAGAAGTTGACGATGTCGGCCGGTGCGCCGTCGGCGACCTTGCGCGACTGGTTGCCCGAGGCGCCATAGTCGGCGTTGATGGTGACGTTGTCACCGTTCTCGGTGGAGGCGAACGCGGCGCCGATGGCATCCCACCCGTTCTTGGGCACGGCGTACCCGACGAGGGTGAGCGACGGACCGGACGTGGACGCGGCGGTCTCCCCGACGGTGTCGGAGGACCCGGTGGAGCACGCGGTCAGGGTGAGGGCGGCCGCGACGGCGGCGGCGGACAGCAGGCGGACACGACGTGATGGGAACACGGTGGACCTCTCGAGGAGTGCGGCACACGCGAGCGCGCGGCGGCACGGACATGAACAGCGGTGATGGACGGAACTGACGAGCGGAACGCGCCGGAATCGGTGAGGGCGCGCCGTGTGGGGTCAGCGACAGTCGACGTCAGCGACCGCGAGCATGCCGACAGCGATCAGCGCCAGTTCATGGCGGATCGGGTGCGGGGCTGCGTCGGACACAGCCGAGAATTTAGCAGAAAGTCGGAGAGAGCCTGCTACCGAGTCAACAGCCACGCGACGATCACCAGCACGATCAGCGCGATGAGGGCCAGGGTCACACGGGAGCGGGGCACGGTGTCACTTCTCTCGGGGGTCGGAGTTGCCGGTGGTCACGGCTGCGGGATCCCGGTCGGCGGGCGTCCGGCGGAAGTAGCGCCGCCTGGCATCGAAGAGCGCAGACAACACGATGTCGACGACGTACGCGGTGAGTGCCGCTGCCGGCACGACCACCAGCAGGACGACGGCGACCTGGGGCACGAACGGCAACCCGGCGATCCAGAGTTCGACTCCGTCCCACCACGTGGCCACTGCGTTCACACCTCACGACAGTAGTCCCTCGCTCTCCGCGGTGGACTGGGGCGCCGGACGGCTTCATGATGGGCGGATGAGCCCGTTCGACGAACAGTCCGTGGTCCCCCGCGTCGCCAGCGCGGGGGAAGCCGTCTTCGGCCCCGGCGCGGCCGAGCCGGCCGAGGAGGGCGGCGCGCTCGACACCGTTCCCGGCACGGCCCAGACCTGGCTGCCGCATCGCACGACGTTTCCGCCGATCGACGACTACGCCTTCCTGTCGGACTGCGAGACCACGTGTCTGATCGCTCGCAACGGTGCGGTGGAGTGGATGTGCATTCCGCGACCGGACTCCCCCAGCATCTTCGGAGCGGTGCTCGATCGCGGTGCCGGGCAGTTCCGCATCGGCCCATACGGTCAGAACGTGCCCGCGGCGCGGCGCTATCTCCCGGGCGGTCTGATCGTCGAGACCACGTGGCAGACCGAGACCGGATGGTTGGTGGTCCGCGACGCTCTGGTGATGGGCAAGTGGCACAACACGGACGAGCGCTCCCGCACGCACCGCCGGGCCCCGTCCGACTGGGACGCCGAGCACTGCCTCATCCGCAGCGTGAAGTGCGTCAGTGGAACGGTCGAGCTCGAGATGAGTTGTGAGCCCGCGTTCGACTACCACCGCAAGCCTGCCGTGTGGGAGTACACCGGCAACGTCTACGAGGAGGCGACGGCCACCGCCACGGCGGGCGACGGCACCGAACCCACCCTCAAGTTGACCACCAATCTGCGCATCGGCCTCGAGGGGCGAGAGGCCCGCGCCCGGACTCGGATGACGGAGGGCGACAACGTCTTCGTCGCGCTGTCGTGGTCGACGCTCGATCCTCCCCGCACCTTCGAGGAGTCAGCCGAAAAGATGTGGCAGACGGCGGAGTGCTGGCGCCAGTGGATCACCATCGGCCGCTTTCCGGACCATCCGTGGCGCGGGTTCCTGCAGCGCAGCGCGCTCACCCTCAAGGGTCTCACGTACGCACCGACCGGCGCGCTGCTCGCCGCGAGCACCACGTCGTTGCCGGAGACGCCGGGCGGAGAGCGGAACTGGGACTACCGGTACGCCTGGGTACGCGACTCCACCTTCGCCCTGTGGGGTCTGTACACGCTCGGCCTCGATCGCGAGGCCAACGACTTCTTCGCCTTCATCTCCGACGTGACGTCGGGCCCGGACGGCGAACCCGTTCCGCTGCAGGTGATGTACGGCATCGGCGGCGAACGCACGCTCGAGGAGGAGGAGCTCGGACACCTGTCCGGGTACGACGGAGCCGTCCCTGTGCGCATCGGTAACGGTGCCTACAACCAGGTGCAGCACGACATCTGGGGCACGATGCTCGATTCCGTCTACCTGCACGTGCGCTCGCGGGAGAATGTTCCGGAGTCGCTGTGGCCCTTGCTGAAGCGTCAGGTGGAGGAAGCGATCGAGCACTGGCGCGAGCCCGACCGGGGCATCTGGGAGGTACGTGGGGAACCGCAGCACTTCACGTCGTCCAAGGTGATGTGCTGGGTGGCGCTCGACCGCGGAGCGAAACTTGCTGTGCTGCACGGCGAGGAGGCGTACGCCGAGGAATGGTCGAGCATCGCCGACGAGATCAAGGCCGACGTTCTCGAGCACGGCGTCGACTCGCGCGGAGTCTTCACCCAGCGATACGGCGACGACTCACTCGACGCCTCGTTGCTGCTGGTGCCGCTCCTGCGGTTCCTGCCGTCGGACGACGAGCGCGTCCGGGCGACGGTGCTCGCCATCGCCGACGAGCTCACCGAGGACGGCCTGGTACTGCGCTACCGCGTCGACACCACGGACGACGGGCTCTCCGGCGAGGAGGGCACCTTCACCATCTGCTCGTTCTGGTTGGTGTCCGCACTGGTCGAGATCGGCGAACTGCACCGCGCGAAGCGACTGTGTGAACGGCTGCTCGGGTTCGCGAGCCCGCTGAAGCTCTACGCGGAGGAGATCGACGCGAAGACGGGTCGGCACCTGGGCAACTTCCCGCAGGCGTTCACCCACCTCGCGCTGATCAACGCCGTGGTGCACGTCATCCGGGCGGAGGAGGCAGCGCAGGCCGGGCAGTTCCAGCCCGCCCACGGCCATGCGCACTCGTGACGGTCAGTCGAGTCGGAGGGCGTTGACCCACAGGCGCGTCGCCGCGTGCACCAGCTGATCCGACGACCACGTCGGCGGCTCGCCGAGGGACGGCTCCACCACGAAATGGGTGAACGCCAGCCGGGAGATCATGCCCGACAACGCGAGTGATGCGACGACGGGATCCACGCCGCCGTCCGCCAGGCCTCGTCGCTGGAGACCCGCGATGCTGCGCGCGTTGCGACGGACGAACGCGTCGGCACGGTTGCGTCGGAGCCGCCGGAACCGGATGTCGATGGCCGCCACCTGTTCGAGCAGTTCCATCAGCTTCGCATTGCGTTCGTACGCCTCGAAGTACGCGCGCGTGCTCGCCTCGATGACGGCGACCGGATCACCGTCGTCCGGCACGTGTTCGGTACCGGGATGCATCATGTCGTCCTGCGACACCTCGAGCACCGCCGCGAAGATCTCTTCCTTGCTCGCGAAGTAGGTGTAGAACGTGCCGGACGAGCAGCGAGCCTCGGCGGTGATGTCCACCAGACGGGCGTCGAGGTACCCGGCACGCTCGAACACCACCCGCGCCGCCGCGACGAGCGCAGCGCGGGTCCGCACTCCGCGCGGGGTCGCCGGCGGGGTGCGGAGCAGGTCCGCGTCGGCCAGCGACGGCGGATCGTCGTCGCCGGCCGACCCGGTGCCGGCCGGCGGGGTCCTGGTCATGGGTGTCCCCGCGGGAGCGACCGCGGGCCTACTTCTTCTTGTCCGCGGACGCGTCGGTGGACAGAGCGGCGACGAACGCCTCCTGCGGCACGTCGACGCGACCGATGGTCTTCATCCGCTTCTTGCCGGCCTTCTGCTTCTCGAGCAGTTTGCGCTTACGGCTGATGTCGCCGCCGTAGCACTTCGCCAGGACGTCCTTGCGGATCGCTCGGATGTTCTCGCGCGCGATGATCTTGGATCCGATCGCCGCCTGGATCGGGATCTCGTACTGCTGGCGCGGGATCAGGTCCTTGAGTCGGGTGGTCATCTTGTTGCCGTAGGCACCCGCCGCGTCGGCGTGCACGATGGCCGAGAACGCGTCGACGGCCTCGCCCTGCAGCAGAATGTCCACCTTCACCAGGTTGGCCGACTCCTCGCCGATCTCCTCGTAGTCGAGGCTCGCGTAGCCGCGGGTGCGCGACTTGAGGATGTCGAAGAAGTCGAAGATGATCTCGGCCATCGGGATGGTGTAGCGCAGCTCGACGCGGGTCTCCGACAGATAGTCCATACCGCCGAGTTCACCGCGGCGGCTCTGACACAGCTCCATGATGGACCCGATGAACTCGCTCGGCGAGATGATGGTGCACTTGACCATCGGCTCGAACACGGCGCGCGCCTTGCCTTCCGGCCAGTACGACGGGTTGGTGACGATGTGCTCGGCGCCGTCGTTCATCTCCACCCGGTACACGACGTTGGGCGACGTCGAGATCAGGTCGAGCCCGAACTCGCGCTCGAGGCGCTCACGGGTGATCTCCATGTGCAGCAGACCGAGGAATCCGCAGCGGAACCCGAATCCGAGGGCGACGGACGTCTCCGGTTCGTAGGTGAGAGCGGCGTCGTTGAGCTGCAACTTCTCGAGGGCGTCGCGCAGATCGGGGTAATCGGACCCGTCCACCGGGTAGAGACCCGAGTAGACCATCGGCCGTGGCTCGCGATATCCGGTGAGCGCTTCGGTCGCGCCGTTGCGGGCGCTGGTGACGGTGTCTCCCACCTTCGACTGACGCACGTCCTTGACGCCGGTGATGAGATAGCCCACCTCACCGACTCCGAGCCCCTTCGTCGCCTTGGGGTCCGGCGAGACGATGCCCACCTCGACGAGCTCGTGCGTCGAACCGGTCGACATCATGGTGACCTTCTCGCGCGGCAGGATCTTGCCGTCCACCACACGCACGTACGTCACCACGCCGCGGTACGCGTCGTAGACGGAGTCGAAGATCATGGCTCGTGCGGGGCCGTCGGCGTCGCCGACGGGCGCGGGCACCAGACGGACCACCTCGTCGAGCAATGCCTCGACACCCATGCCGGTCTTGCCCGAGACGCGCAGCACGTCGTCCGCCTCGCATCCGACGATGTGGGCGATCTCCGCGGCGTAGCGGTCGGGGTCGGCCGCGGGCAGGTCGATCTTGTTGAGCACCGGAATGATCGTCAGATCCTTCTCGAGTGCCAGGTAGAGGTTCGCGAGCGTCTGCGCCTCGATGCCCTGTGCGGCGTCGACGAGGAGCACGGCACCCTCGCACGCCTCGAGAGCACGCGACACCTCGTAGGTGAAGTCGACGTGCCCGGGGGTGTCGATCAGGTGCAGGACGTGCTCGGTGTCCCCCACCTTCCACGGCAGGCGGACGTTCTGCGCCTTGATGGTGATGCCGCGCTCGCGCTCGATGTCCATGCGATCGAGGTACTGCGCACGCATCGACCGGTCGTCGATGACACCGGTGAGCTGCAGCATGCGGTCGGCCAGCGTCGACTTGCCATGGTCGATGTGGGCGATGATGCAGAAGTTACGGATCCTGGTGGGATCCGTGAACGTCGTGTCCGCAAAATTGGTGATGGGGTACTCCTGACGAGACGGCCGTGGTGACATACAGAATATCTGCACGTCACCACGGCCGGGGTCCCGGGCAGGCCGGAGGGGTCAGGCGGGGGCCGTGGTGGTGGCCGCTCCGTCCCCCGCGAGGGTGCTCTCGAGTGCCGGTACGAGCGAGTCGAGCAGGTACGGCAGGCTCAGCGGCGAGGTGAAGTAGATGGCGCCGGCCGTGATCGCGTCGGTGAAGACGAGCCTGTTCTCCCGCACCTCCTGCAACGACGAGTACACCGGGTCGGCCTCCAGGGTCGCGCGGTCCTCCGGCGACTCGGTGGCCCAGAGCAGTACGTCGGCGGCGTCGAGCACGGAGAGGTTCTCCAACGGGATGTACGCCTGGGCGTCCTCCTCCTTGACGAACGCGTCGAGCTCGGACGGGATCGCGAACCCGAGCGAGGTGAGGAAATCGGTGCTCAGACCGTCCTGATAGGCGATGGCGTTGCCGTCGTAGATCGCGTTCTGCAGGAGGACGGCCTTCTTCCCGGCGAACTCGGGATGGGCCTCGGCCGCCTCTCGGTACCGGGTACGGACGTTCTCGACGAGCGCCTCCGCCTCGTCGGGCTTACCGAGCGCGGCCCCGATGGTGCGTGTCTGCTGATCCCACGGCTCGAAGTAGGGGGAATCGACATCGCTGTGGGCGATGGTCGGGGCGATGGCGCTCAACCGGGTGTAGTCGTCCTGCGTCATGCCGGCATTGGTGCCGATGATCAGGTCGGGTTCGAGGGCGGTGACCTTCTCGAACTGGATGCCGTCGTCCTGGGTGAGCACCTCGGGCCGGGCGTCACCCAACAGATCGTGAGCCCAGGGCCACGTCGCGTCCGGCTGCTCTCCGTACCACTCGGTGACACCGACGGGAACGACGCCGAGAGCCAGCAGGGTGTCCTGCTCGGTCAGTCCGACCGAGACGACGCGCTGCGGATTGGCCGGCACGACGGTCTCGCCGTAGGCGTGCGTCACGGTCACCGACCCCTCGGTCGATCCGCTCTCGGTGTCCGACGAGCACGCCGACACCAACGCCAGGACACTCAGTCCGACGGCCACCACCGTGCGGCGACCCACACGTCCGACACTTCCACGCCTCACGACAACCCTCTTCCGCATCGGGAATCTCCCGAAATCGGACTTAGGGTAGCCGAACCTCACTCATGGGTGGTGAGCTACATCGTCGGGTCTCGGTAGCCTGGTCGGCATGGCAACTCTGGCGTCGATCGGCAAGAAACTGGGACGACTCGCAGTGGCGGAGGGCCCGCGCCTGTTCCGGCAACTGCAGCGGTCCGGCGCCCTCGACAAGGTGACGCAGTCGTTGGGTTCACGCATCGGCGCATCCGGTGCCGGCGGCACCTCACCCACCGGAGCACCGTCTGGACGGCCCGTGACGTCGACCTCGGCTCCCACCGCCACGCGCGCACGGCGCATCGAGTACTCCCCCGCGCTCGACGGCGCCGCGGATCCGGGCGAGGTCGTGTGGACGTGGGTGGCCTTCGAGGAGGATCCGTCGCAGGGCAAGGATCGACCGGTGCTCGTGGTCGGCCGCGACGGTTCCACTCTGCTCGGCCTCATGCTCTCGAGTCAGAGCAAGCACGACGGCGACCGCGACTGGCTCGGACTCGGCGGCGGGCCGTGGGACGCGCAGGGACGCCCGAGCTGGGTCCGTCTCGACCGCGTGCTCGACGTTCCGGAGGGCGGGATCCGACGAGAGGGAGCCGTCCTCCCCCGTGACCGTTTCGACCTGGTCGCACAGCGCCTGCGATCCGACTTCTCCTGGCACTGAACTCGGATCACAGTCGATCGACGGCGTTCTTCGCCTCGAGCAGCGACAACCCGGTTCGCTCGCGGAGGAGCTTGATCGCGGCGATCGCCTGTCCCTCGTTCTTCAGTGCCGTGAGTCGTGGAACGAGGTCCTCCCACTGCGCCGGCCCCGGCTCGAGGGACTCACCGCGTTCGAGGGACTCACCGCGTTCGAGGGACTCGACCGCCACCTTTGCATCGCGCAGTCCGGCGCCCGTCCGCTCCCGATAGACCTTGATCGCCTGGATCTTCTTGTCGGCGACCAAGAGTCGATGAATCTCGGCGCGAGCACCGTCGTCCAGGCCGACCGTCCCGACCTCGCCGGAGGTCGTGGACGTGCCGGATGCGGCGCGTCCGAGATATCGGAACGCCAGGACGGCGACGACGAGAACGATCAGGGCGACGAGGAACCATCCGGTGGCCGACATGGTCCCCAGTGAATCACTTCCGTCCGGACGCCGCGAGGGTCGTCAGTTCCGGCCGGCCCTGGCGCACATCCATGCCGCGGTGCTACCGTGACCGTGCGGATGTGATTCTCCGCCCTCCCCTCTCCCCCCTTCTCACGGGCGCCACATCCTGCATCACATTCCTTCGAACCATCCGCACTGGTAGTGCGTTCACTGTGACCCTCACGCATCCCCCGGACTCCCTCGACATCGTCAGCGGAGCCCTGTCCCATCTCTCCCATCGCGCCCGGGCACTCGACACCGGACCGCTCGAAGAGCCTGCGCTGCACATCTTCTCGCACCTGGCGGTGCCTCCGGATGCGGTGATCTCGCATCGCCGCTCACTCCCCGCCTATCAGGCCGCGACCCTCGTCCTCGCCGTCGAGGCCTATGCCGATGATCGTCCGGAAGAATCGACATCATCTGCGGCACAACGATGGTCGTCGGTTCGTGGCCACGAGAGATTCCACGACGACCTCGTCGCCATGCTGAGTTCCTGCCGTCGCGGTGGCAGTTGTCGCGGCGCACCCGTCGAGTACCGGTCGGTGGACACCGGTCCCGAGTCGACGATGTCGGTTCCGGCGTTCGGGTTACTCGACACCTGCTCGCCCGGCGGAATCCCCGTGGCGGTCGCGATCCACATCCCGGACCCGGCGCATCAGGGTCCGCTGCAGATCGAGGTGATCTGCAGGGATCGGGACGCCGGCGCGAGCACGCTGGACAGCATCGTCTCGCTCATGGACGAACACGACGTCATGCGCGGCCAGGTCCTGACCCTGGGGAGCAGCGGCGGACGGGGCAACGGGCTCGTGAGGTTCATGACGAGGCCCACCGTCGCAGGCGAGGACTTGATCCTTCCCGACGGCACCCTCGAGGCGATGACCCGCCACCTCGTCACCGTCGGATCCTCCGCAGCACGACTACGTGAAGCGGGCCAACACGTGGGTCGCGGCATACTCCTGTACGGCCCACCCGGAACCGGCAAGACCCACACGGTCCGCCACCTGCTCGGACTCGTGCCGGACAGCACGGTCATCGTGCTCACCGGGTCCGCGATGCGCCACATCGCCGAGGCCACCACCCTTGCACGCCGCCTGAGCCCGTCGGTCGTGGTGGTCGAGGACGTCGATCTCATCGCTCGGGAGCGCGAGGAAACGGGTGTGAACTCGCTCCTGTTCGCCTTGCTCGATGCGATGGACGGCATGGACGGCGACGCGGACGTGACGTTCGTGCTCACCACGAACAGGCCAGATTCCATCGAGCGAGCGGTTCGAGACAGACCCGGACGTATCGATCTCGCTGTCGAGATCCCGCTGCCCGATGCCCGCGGCCGCGCCCGGTTGGCGGAGCGCTACCTGTCGGCAGTGGACGTGGCAGCCGACCTCACACCGCTGGTGGAGGCGACCGAGGGCGGAACAGCCTCGTACGTGCGGGAACTCGTGCGCCGCATCGTGGTCGCCGCGATCGAGCGCGACGACCACGATGTCGACGGACGCAGAACGATGATCACCGACAGTGACATCGCCGCGGTTCTGGCCGCCTCTGTGGACGAACGTCAGAGACTGACCCGCTCACTGCTGGGCGGTTCGAGCGTCACGCCAGGCGGGTGATCTCCACGACCACGTCGAGTTCGGTGGACCCGCCACCGGAGAAGATTCCCTTGAGTGGTGGCACGTCGGCGTAGTCGCGCCCGATTCCCACCGAGACGTGCTGTTCGTTCACCGGCACACCGTTGGTCGGGTCGTAGCCCCACCACGATCCGGTCCACGCCTCGATCCACGCGTGTGACTGACCCTCGACCGAGTCACCCACCACCGCTTCGGCATTCGGGTGCAGGTAGCCCGAGACGTAGCGGGCAGGAATGCCGATACTGCGGAGCAACACCAGCGTGAGGTGTGCGTAGTCCTGGCAAACGCCCTTTTTCTCGGCCCACGCCTCCACCGCAGACGTGTGCACCCCGGTGGTGCCGGGAACGTAGGACATCTCCTGGTTCACCCAGTCGCAGACGGCCACCACGGCGTCGTACGGCCCCAGATCCTTCGCCAACTTCTTCGCGACGGACGTCAGCTGACGGTTCCGAGGGACGTAGGTGCTGTGGCCGAGCAACTCGTTGAACCTGTCCACCACGGGGTCGGCGGCCAGATCCTCCCAGCCGAGGGTCTCCTCCGGCGGGACGAACGCGTCCGTCTCGACGACGGAGGACCCGGCCACCTCGAGGGACGTGTGCGGAGCGTGCAGGTCGAACGCCGTGACCGCGGTGCCCCAGTAGTCGGTGTACCGGTACGACCTCGTCGCCGGATCGGTCTCGACGCGATTGAGAATGACGTTCTGCCGGGTGTCGCTCCGCGGCGTCAGTCGGGCCTCGTTGTACGAGGACGTGACCGGTGCGTCGTAGTTGTACCCCGTGGTGTGCACGACGCGCATCCGCCAGCTCACAGTTCACCCTCCAATTGTGCTTCGTCCGTTCGGCTTCCGGCGTCCGTCCAGGCGACCCAGGGCGCTGCGTGGAAGTACTGTTTGGATATTGCCTCACCCACCTCGCGGCAGATCTCCTGCAACGACATCAGGCGATCCTGCAGATCCTCCAGCAGAACACCCGGCTGCAGGAACTCGAGTTCACTGCGTGCGCGACCGAGAAGGCGCTGCGCCTCGGCGCGAGATCCGACGCGCATGTCGGGGTGATGGTCGAGGCTGTCGAGCGAGTGCTCGGCCTCGCTCAGCGCGTAGAACACCGAGCGCGGGAACAGCCGGTCGAGCAGCATGAACTCCAGAACGCGCTGGGCGTCGAGAGCACCGCGGTAGGTGCGCAGATAGGTGTCGTGCGCACCGGCCGACCGCAGCACTGTGACCCACGCCGGTGACGACGGGCGGTCGCCGGCACGGGCGAGCAGCAGGCGGACGGTCATGTCGATGCGTTCCACGGAGCGACCGAGCAGCAGGAACCGGTAGCCGTCGTCGCGGCTGAGCGTCGAGTCGGCGAGGCCGGCGAACATCGCGGCGCGCTCCTCGATGAACCCGAGAAACTCATGGGGGCCCAGGCGCTTCGACGCTCGAATGCGTTCGCCCAGTGCGTTGTAGGTCGTGTTGAGGCATTCCCACATCTCGCTCGAGGTGACTTCGCGTGCGCCGCGGGCGTTCTCGCGGGCACTGGACAACGAGTCGACGATGGAGCCGTTGCCCTCGCGGGAGAAGGCGACGAGTTCCGTCAACGACCACACGTCCAGGCGCTCGTCGGGAAGCTCGAATCCCAACACCCGCAGCAACACTCGGGATGTGTGGTCGGGGTCGACGGTCGCGTCCTCGAGCAGCTGGTGCAGCGTGACGTCGAGGATGCGCGCGGTGTCGTCGGCGCGTTCGACGTAGCGGCCGATCCAGTACAGCGATTCGGCGTTACGAGCCAACATCAGCGGGCACCGTCCTTCGGGGAGTGGGTCAGTTGTTGCTGCTGCTGTTGGATCTGCTGGCTGTTGAGCTCGGGACCTTGCTCTGCGGTCGGTGACGACGGGGGTTCGGACACGATCTCCGCTCCACCGAGCTCACGCTCGTCCTCCTTGGTGGCGCGGCCGGCCAGCACCCAGGTGTCCTTGCTGCCGCCGCCCTGGCTCGAGTTGACCACCAACGATCCTTCGGGGAGCGCCACTCGGGTCAGACCTCCGGGCAACACCCACACGTCGTCGCCGTCGTTCACGGCGAACGGTCGCAGATCGACGTGCCGCGGCGCGAGCTGGTCACCGATCTTGGTGGGCACGGTCGACAGCTGCACCACGGGCTGCGCGATCCACCCGCGCGGATCGGCCCGGATCTTCTTGCTGATCGTGGCCAGTTCCTTCGGCGTCGCGTCCGGACCGAACACGATGCCGTAGCCGCCGGAGCCCTCGACGGGCTTGATCACCAGTTCGTCGACACGGTCGAGCACCTCCTCGCACTCGTCCGGCAGCCAGCACCGGAACGTGTCGACGTTGGCGAGCAGCGGCTTCTCGCCGAGGTAGTACTCGATGATGGTCGGCACGTACGTGTAGGTGAGCTTGTCGTCCCCGACACCGTTGCCGATGGCGCTCGAGATGACGACGTTGCCCGCGCGTGCGGCGTTGACCAGCCCGGCCACACCGAGAACGGAGTCGGGTCGGAACTGCATGGGGTCGAGGTAGTCGTCGTCGATGCGGCGGTAGATCACGTCGACCTGGCGCTCGCCCTCGGTGGTGCGCATGTAGACGACGTTGTCGCGACAGAAGAGGTCGCGGCCCTCCACCAGCTCGACGCCCATCAGGCGAGCGAGGAGGGAGTGCTCGAAGTACGCGGAGTTCGCGACGCCGGGTGTGAGGACGACGACGGTGGGGTCCGCCTCGTTGATCGCGGCGGCAGCACGCAGGGCGCGCAACAGGTGCGTGGCGTAGTCGCCGACCGCACGCACCCGGTGGCTGGCGAACAGGTCGGGGAACACGCGCGCCATGGTGCGGCGGTTCTCCATCACGTACGAGACCCCCGACGGCGAGCGCAGGTTGTCCTCCAGCACGCGGAAGGTGCCCTCGGCGTCACGGATCAGGTCGATGCCGGCGACATGGATGCGCACACCGTTGGGCGGGACGATGCCGAACGCCTCACGGTGGAAGTGTTCGCACGACGTCACCAGAGACTTCGGGACCACGCCGTCGCGCAGGATCTCCTGTTCCCCGTAGATGTCCGCCAGGAAGAACTCGAGTGCCTTGACCCGCTGCTTGATGCCGCGCTCGAGCTTGTTCCACTCGGACGCCGCGATGACTCTGGGCACCTGGTCGAGAGGGAACGGACGTTCCTGCCCCTCGAGTGCGAACGTGATGCCCTGGTCGACGAACGCGCGGCCCAGAGCGTCGGATCTCGCGTCGAGCTCGGCGGCGTCGGACGGTGCGAGCGCCTTGTGGATCCCCTTGTAGGGACCGCGGAGCCCGCCGTCGCCGTCGAACATCTCGTCGAAGGCGAGCCCGTACTTGCCGATATCGGCGTACCCGTCGAACACACTCGGTCCGGACGAGGACTGCGACTGCGAACGGCTCTTCTTCGCCTGTGGTGCAGCGCTTGATCGGGGACTCATGGTCGCCATGCTGCCTCACAGGTACTCCTGAGGCACGGTGGACACGTTAATTCCATGCAACCTCACGAGTCACGTGCACGCCGACTCCCTGCAGCGAGATCACCGAATTGGGTTACCGGACCGACGCTGGTAGTCTCGTACGTCGGACGTGGGCACGCTCGTGCGCACCCACCGTCACCAGCTTTCACAAGCACTGCACGTACGGCTCGAGAGTGTTCCCCGGAGTCAGCCGTCCCGGACCGAGAAGAGACGAAGGATAACTACGCGTGGCCAACATCAAGTCCCAGGTGAAGCGAATCGCTACCAACGAGCGTCAGCGCCTGCGCAACCAGTCGGTGAAGTCGTCGCTCCGCACCGTGATTCGCTCCTTCCGTGAGGCGACCGAAGCCGGCGACAAGGCCAAGGCCGAGGAGATCCTGCTGACCGCGAGCCGCAAGCTCGACAAGGCAGCCAGCAAGGGCGTCATCCACAAGAACCAGGCTGCCAACAAGAAGTCGGCACTGTCGCTGGCCTTCAACAAGCTCTGATCTCTCCCGAGCCCTCGCGGCTCCTCTCGAGAGTCCCTGTGCAGTTCTTCTCGAGAGTTCCTGTGCAGTAGCTTGTCAGCACTACGCCCCGGGCGAGCACGATGCCCGGGGCTTAGTCGTGCGTACGGGTGTCGCTGTCAGCGCGAGCTCAGTCCCGCCACCACGTTCACGGCACGTTCCACCGCGTAGTCCGCGTCGGCGGCCTGACCCTTGACGTCCGCATTGAGCGCGGCCACCACCTGCAGTGCCTCGGCAATGCGCTGCGGATCCCACATGCGGGCCTGCGCCTGCGCCTTCTTGATCTTCCACGGCGGCATCCCCAGTTCGGACGCCATCCGGAACGGATCACCGCGGCCTGCCGAACCGACCCGCGCCACCGTGTGCACGGCCTCGGCCAGTGCGTCCGCGAGCAGCACGTGCGGTGTCCCACCCAACATCGCCCACCGCAATGCCTCCAGCGCACCGGCGCGGTCACCCGACACGGCCTTGTCGGCGATGTCGAAGCCCGTGACCTCCGCACGGCCCGAGTAGTAGCGGCGGACGGCCGCGACGTCGACCTTCCCCGCCGTGTCCGACACCAGCTGCGAGCACGCGGCGGCCAGTTCGCGGAGATCAGACCCCACCGCATCGACGAGCGCGGCGATGGCGTCGGGAGCGACGCGTGTCTCCGAGTGGGACCGGAACTCGGCCCGCACGAAGTCGACGCGCTCCGACGCCTTGGACAGCTTCGCGCATTCGTGGACCACGGCGCCCGACTTCTGCAGCGCCCCCACCATGGCCTTGGCCCGACCTCCACCCGAGTGCAGAACGACCAGGACCACCCCGTCCACCGGAGTCGCCGCGGCGTCCAGCACCAGGGCCATCGCGTCCTTGCCGGCCTCGGCGGCCGCCTCGAAGACGACCACGCGATCCTCCGCGAACAGCGAGGGACTGAGCAGTTCCGCGAGCTCGGCGACCGTCGTGTCCCCCGCCCGCAGACGGTCGACCGGCACCTCGGCCCCGGCCCCCACCGTCGCTGCGCGCATCGCGGACACGATGGACGACACCGCACGCTCGACGAGAAGCTCCTCGTCGCCCAGGACGAGGTGCAGGGGCTCGGGACGGGTGCTGCTCGCTGTCGAACTCACCGGTCGATGGTGCCACGGTGCGCCGACAGCCACCGACGCCGGACCATCACCGCCGCGCCCGCCGCGGCGAGGACACATCCCCCGACGACGGCGGCACCCCGAGGCCCGGTCGGAGTGAGCACCGTCGCACCGGGAGCGTCCGCCGTGTACGCGGCCACGGCCAGTAACCACCGCAGCGGCACCCACGCCACCCCGGCGACGACGGCCCCGGCCTCCACGCTCACGACGGCCACCACTGCGGCCAGCGCTCCGATCACGGTGACCGGCCCCACGACGGGTGCGGCAAGCACGTTCGCCGCCACCGAGTAGACGGAGAACGTGCCGGCCATGGCGGCGATGAGCGGTGCGGTCACCAGGTGCGCCGCCAGCGCCACGGCCACGGCGTCGACCACCGGTCGTCGCCGACCGGGCGGCGCGTCGGCTCGGCTCACCATCGCCGTCAGCACCGGGGCGAGCAGCACGAGAGCCACCGTCGCGGTCACCGACAGCGCGAACCCCCACGACACCGCCAGCCCCGGATCGACGGCCAGCAGCACCAGCACCGCGGTGCACAGGGCCGGCATCACGTGGCGACGGCGGCCCGTCATCACCGCCAGCAGGCCCAGCACACCCATGACCGCCGCACGCAGGACGCTGGGTGACGGCCTGGCCACCACGACGAACGCCACGAGGACGACTCCGGCGAGCGCGGCGGTGGTCCGAGGGCCGGCCGAGAGCAACCGAGCGCCGAGGACGACACACCCGACGACGAACGTGAAGTTCGCACCCGACACAGCGGTCAGGTGGGACATACCGGCTGCCGTGAACGAGTCCTGCACGGAGACGACGAGTCCCGACCTGTCCCCCACCACCATCCCCGGGAGCAGCCCCGCCTCCTCTCGTGGCAGTGCGATCGCAGCGGCCTCCGCGAGAGCACGTCGCACCACGCCCGACCACCGGAGCAGGGCCGGCGCGCTCCCCACCTCGGGTGGCCCGGTGGCGCGTGCGACGGCATCCACCGCGCCCACACGATCGGGAGCCGCGAGCCGCGCCCGGAACGTCACCGACACACCCGGTTCCAGTGCCCGCCACGGATCCGGAGGCGCGAACACGGTGATCCGGGCCGACCCGTCGACGACGGTGCCACGCAGCGTCACTCGGCTCGCGCGTATCGGCACGAGCACCTGATCCGCGAACGAGCCCGTGATCGGACGCGGATCGTCCGTGACGACGCCCTCGACCGTGGCGTACGCACCGAGGAGCGCACCCTCGCGGATCGGACCCGTCGTCACCTCGTGCATCCGCAGGGACGACATCGCCGCGAACGCCGCGGTGACGCAGCAGGCCGCCACGACGACGAGCATCACCACCGATCCCCGGCCCTGCCGACGCCGGCACCACCAGCCGACGACCGCCACGAGCACGCACACCGCGGCCAGAGCCGCCGCGGGCCGCCACCCCGCGCCGACGGCCACCACGGTCGCAGCCCACGCCCCCACCGCACTCGGAACGAGCCGCAGATCCACGGCCGGTGCGTCGGTCACACCGTGACCAGAGGCGTGAGCTTCTCGAGCCGAGCGGGGCCGACACCGCTCACCTCGGACAGCTGGTCGACGGACGTGAACCCGCCGTTCTCGTTGCGCCACTGCACGATCGCGCTCGCCGTCACCGGCCCGACACCGGGCAGGGCGTCGAGCTCCGCCTCCGTCGCCTCGTTCAGCGACACCAGACCCGCGGCCTTCCCGCTGCCCCCCGACCGGCCTCCGGCCTTCCCGCCGGCATCGGACGACCCCTCACCGGCCACGGACACGGGTGCCGGAGCGAGCGGTACCAACCCCGTCGTCGACCCCACCACCACCTGGTCACCGTCCGACACCTTCGCCGCCCAGTTGAGCCCGAAGAGGTCCGCGTCGTCCCGGCGCCCACCCGCGGCCGCGACGACATCGGCGATGCGGGACTCGGCGGGAACGGTGACGAGTCCGGGGCGCACCACCGCGCCGAGCACGCTGACCACGACTCCCGCGGACTCCGGTGCCGACGTCGTCGGCGTCTCGGACTCCGTGACCAGAGGAGGAAGCGGCGGCACCGCGGTGACCTGCGGAGAATCTCGCATCACCACCGCCCCCACGGCGCCCACGAGAAGGACGGCGGTCACGGCGAGCGCACGGACGCCGCGGGATCCCGGATCGATCCGGAAGCGCGAGCCGACGAGACCCGCGCGGCGATGCACCGCGTCGGACCGGCCGCCGTCGGGGTCGGCCGGCTCGGGAGCAGCGATCTCGGGTGCCATGCCCGCGACGGTAGGCCGGGGCCAGGACGAGACGAGCCGCCGCCGGGCTCACCTGTGGACGGCCACGACCCTGTGGATCAGATGCGGGCGGAGGCGCGCACGGCAGCGACGACGGACTCGGCCACGCGCACGTGTGCGTCCCAACCCCAGTGAATACCATCGGGATTCGCGTTCCCGGACACGATGTTCTCCTCGACGGCCGCCTTGAGGTCGACGAGCGGGAGATCGTGCGCCACCGCCCACGCCGTGGTCGCGCGCACCGCTGGTTCGCGGCCGGCGTGCACTCGTCCGTAGGCGTCGCACCGATGCACCGACGGGAGCGTCGCGATGACGGGTACCTCCGGACGCACGGCCGCGAGGGCGGCGCGGATCTGCTCGAGGTAGTCGACGCTCAGATGCGGCGGCAGGGCCACCGGGCGGCCCAGGTGCGAGAGCCGCGGCTGCAGCCACCCGTAGGCGGCGCGCACACCGCGCCGCAGGATGGGCGGTCGGACGTAGCGGATCTGCTCCCGCAAGGCCGTCGGCAGAGGTGACGGCAACGAGTCCATCCCGCCGGTCGCGAGGACCACCGCGCCGGCACGCGGTATCGACGCCCACACACGCGGGTCCTGGGTGAGTGCCCACCAGGCGTCGCGGCAGGTCCAGCCGATGCGGCCGAGGAGCTCGACGTCCCACCCCAGTTCGCGTGCGACGAGGGTCGGCCAGATGCGGGGATGATCGGCCGGCAGGCCGCCCTCGGGACCGTAGTACGCGAGCGAGTCCGCGAGGACGAGCAGGACCGGGCGATCCGCCTCGGACATCAGAGAACGTCACCCGCCACGGCGGCCGTCGCGTTCCACACGTCCAGGCGCCAGGAGACGTCGTCTGTTCCTATGCCGGCGACCTGCACCCAGCTGGCGTTGCCCAGCCCCCCGAACACCGGCCACCGGTCGACCGGCAGATCGAGCAGTGCGGCCGTGAGCGCGGCGATGGTTCCACCGTGGGCGACCACGACGACGGGCGCCGTGGTCCACTCCGGGTCCTTCAGCAGCTCCTGGATCAGCGGCATCGAGCGCTCGGCGACGTCCACGCGCGACTCGCCGCCCGGCGGACGGAACTCGGCGTCGGCGCGCCACGATTCGCGGACGCCGGGTGAGACGTCGTCGACGTCGAGGTGCGTCAGCCCCTGCCAGTCACCGAGGTGCGTCTCCCGCAGCCGCTCGTCGAGCTCGACGGGAACACCCGTCGCCGTCGACAGCGCGGTCGCCGTGTCGTGTGCCCGTCGCAGATCGGACGAGACGATGCGGTGCGGCTGCAGCAGCGCCAACGCTCGCGCGGCGACCTCGGCCTGTGTGCGACCCAGCTCGGTCAGCTCGGTGTCGAGATGACCCTGCATGCGCGAGGCCGCGTTGTACTCGGTCTGACCGTGCCGGAGCAGCACCAACCGACGAACGGACGTCACTCGTCCGGTTCGGTGACGCGATCGACACCGTGATCGAGGGCGTCGTCGACACCGTGATCGTCGGTGCCGTACTGCGTCGAGGTGTCCGTGGCTCCGAGACCCTCGATCTCGAGGACCGGGCAGTCCTTCCACAGACGCTCGAGGGCGTAGAAGTGACGCTCGTCGTTGTGGAGCACGTGGACGACGACGTCGACGTAGTCGAGCAGTGCCCATCGGCCCTCGCGGGTGCCCTCACGACGAACGGGCTGGCTGCCCGCCTCGCGGAGCTTCTCCTCGATGTTCTCGACGATGGCGTTGACCTGGCGCTCGTTGGGTGCCGACGCGATGACGAAGCAGTCGGTGATGACCAGCTGGTCGGAGACGTCGAGGGCCATGACGTCGGCGGCGAGCTTCTCGTCCGCGGCGAGTGCGGCGATGCTGGCGACCCTGATGGCCTCGGGTGTAGCGCTCACGTGGTGTTCTCTCCTGGTAGGGCTGATGCGGTGGTGGCGGAAGTGCCGGTGTGCTGGGGTGCGGGCTCGGAGACGGTCGCGATGCCGTCGTGACGCTCCTCCCCGGCGGGGCGGTAGAGGTCCCGCTTCGAGATGTACTGGACGACGCCGTCCGGCACGAGGTACCAGACGGGACGGTTCTCGGCGGCACGCCGTCGACATTCCGTGGACGAGATGGCCAGAGCCGGGATCTTCACGAGGGTCAGGACGTCTTTCGGCAACCGATCGAGGTACTCGGCCAGATGGTCGGCACCCAGTTCGTACCCGGGGCGGGACACGCCGACGAAGCGGGCCAGCTCGAACAGTTCCTGCCAGTTCTGCCACCCGATGATGCTGCTCAGAGCATCGGCTCCGGTGATGAAGAACAGCTGGTCACCGGGATGCTGGTTGGCGAGATCGCGAAGCGTGTCGACGGTGTACGTCGGTTTGGCACGGTCGAGGTCGACGCGGCTGACGGAGAAGCGAGGGTTCGACGCGGTGGCGACGACCGTCATGAGGTAGCGGTCCTCCGCCGGGCTCACCGTCCGGTCCTGCTTCTGCCAGGGCTGGCCGGTGGGAACGAAGACGACCTCGTCGAGCTGGAACCGATCGGCGACCTCACTGGCGGCCACGAGGTGCCCGTGGTGAATGGGGTCGAACGTGCCGCCCATGACGCCGAGCCGTCGCGGGCGTCGGCCCTCGGGCGGCGTCGTCGGTTCCTGCACGAGTGACGACTCTACGTGGACCTGCCCCGAACAGAGGATTCGGCCGAACCGAGAGACGTCAGGATCCCGTGGGCAGGAGCCGCGACACGACCTCGGCAAGTTGCGCTGCCGACCGGCACTCGTGCATCGAGATCACGCGCCGATAGACGTCGGCGGCCGAGTCGCCGGTCCCCCACTGCGCCTTCGGCTCGGGGTTGAGCCAGTGCGCGTGCCGCGCGACGGTGACCATGCGGGCGAGCGACTCGGTGCGCGGATCGCGGTAGTTGGTGCGGGCATCGCCCAGGATCAGCAGCGACGCCCGAGGACCGATGGCATCGAGGTGGTGCGCGGTGAACGTCTCGAAGGAGTGGCCGTAGTCGGAATGGCCGTCGTACGTGATCAGCTCCGACTCGGCGATCATCCGCGACATCGACTCGGCGAGCGACGCGCGCCCGGCCGAAGCGTCGAAGAACCGGGTCACCTCGTCGGCGCTGTCGATGAACGCGAAGACACGCACTCGGGAGAACTGTTCGCGCAACGTGTGCACGAGCAGGAGGGTGAACTGGCTGAAGCCCGCGACCGATCCCGAGACGTCGCAGAAGATCACCAGTTCCGGCCGCGCGGTGCGGGGCTTGCGGTTGACCAGGTCGATGGGGACGCCGCCCGTGGACAGGGACTTTCGCAACGTGCGCCGCAGGTCGATCGACCCCGCTCGTGACCGCCGTCGACGGGCCGCCAGTCGGCTCGCCAGGAGCCGCGCCAACGGAGCGACGTTCTTGCGGAGTGCGGCCAGCTCCGATTCGGACGCGCGAAGGAAGTCGACGTCCTCGGCCAGGCGCGGGACGCCGTAGGACGCCACCCGTTCCTTGCCCAGCACCTCGGCGGTGCGGCGGCGAGTCTCCTTCTCGATCATCGACCGGAACTCCGCGATGCGGACCGCCGCTGTCCGACGGGCCAGTTCGGACTCGAACTCGCCGGTCGTGGGTGCACCGGGACCGGTGGAGCGGCCGACCAGTCCGTCGAGGATCCTGGCCAGCAGCGTCGACGGCTCCACCGTGCGCAGCGTCTGGTACTCCGAGAACGACTCGCCCCGGCTGGAGCTGTACTTGCCGTAGGTCTCGACGATGTCGCCCACCAGGCGCTCGACCTGCGCCATGGCCTCCGCGGAGCCGTCCGCGAGCAGCTCCGCCAGCACGTGTTTCAGAGCATCGAGATCGACGGTGCCGTCTTCGGCGAGAGGCGGGCCGACCGTGTTCTCCTCGTCGGCGGTCCGCGCACCGATCGCGGCGGGGAACCACAGATCGAAGAGCGCATCGAACGCGGGGCGATGGCCGGGTCGGCGCACCAGCGCGCACGCGAGACCCTCCCGCACCACCTCGCGATCGAGAATGTCGAGGACGGCCAACACCGCGCCCGCGTCGACCGTCTCCGACGGGCCGACGTCGATACCGCGGCGACGCAGCGCCTCCACGAAGCCCACCAGGTGTGCGGGGATGCCGGAGATGTCCACCGTCCCGGTCACGGGTCAGCCGAGTCGGAGTTCGGCGACGGCGCGGTCCTGATCGGAGCGGTGCTTGAGGATGACGCCGAGCGTCGACCGCACGGCTGCGTCGCTCACCTCGTCCATGCCCAGTGCCAACAGGGTGCGGCCCCAGTCGATGGTCTCGGCGACCGACGGCAACTTCTGCAACTGCATGTCCCGCAGCACCTGCACGATGCGCACCATCTGCTCGGCCATCGCCTCCGGCAGTTCCGGGACCCGGCTGGCCAGGATGCGCCGCTCCAGGTCGGCGTCCGGGAAGTCGAGATGCAGGAACAGACAGCGACGCTTCAGTGCCTCCGACAACTCGCGGGTCGCGTTGGAGGTCAGCACCGTGAACGGCCGTCTGGTCGCCGAGATGGTGCCGAGCTCCGGCACGGTGATCGCGAAATCGCTGAGCACCTCGAGGAGGAGGCCTTCGATCTCGATGTCCGCCTTGTCGGTCTCGTCGATCAGCAGCACGGTGGGATCCGATCGACGGATCGCCGTCAGCAGCGGCCGCGACAGCAGGAACTCCTCGGAGAACACGTCGTGGCGTGTCTCGTCCCACCCCGCGCCGGAACTCGACTGGATGCGCAGGATCTGCTTCGCGTGGTTCCACTCGTACAGTGCCCGCGCCTCGTCGACGCCCTCGTAGCACTGCAGGCGGACCAGTTCGGCTCCCGCGGCCTGCGAGACGGCGCGAGCCAGCTCGGTCTTGCCGACGCCTGCCGGACCCTCGATGAGCAGCGGCTTGCCCAGACGATCGGCGAGGAACACCGCCGTGGCCGTCGCCTTGTCGGCGAGATACCCCGTGGCGGCGAGGCGGGTCGCCACGTCGTCGACGTCGGAGAAGAACGGAACGATGTCGGAGTACGTCTGCGTCACGCCGGGCCCTTCGGATGGTTCGAGACAGTCGAGGATTCGAGTGTGGTGGAGCGGGTCAGGCCGGACGAATGTGCCCGTCGCCCTGCACGATCCACTTCGTGGAGGTGAGTTCTCGCAGCCCCATGGGGCCGCGAGCGTGGAGCTTCTGGGTGGAGATGCCGATCTCGGCTCCGAAGCCGAACTGCTCACCGTCGGTGAACGCGGTGGAGGCGTTGACCATGACGGCCGCTGCGTCCACCCGAGCCGAGAATGCCCGCGTGGCAGCAAGATCCGATGCGACGATCGCCTCGGTGTGTCCGGTGCCGTACCTGTCGATGTGCGCGACGGCGGCATCCAGCCCGTCGACGACGGCGAGGGCGATGTCGTCGGACAGGTACTCGTCGGCCCAGTCGTTCTCGGTGGCCGGAACGAGTCCCGGAAGATCACCGTGGACACGTACCCCGTTGTCCGACAACGCCTGCACCAGACGCGGCACTGCCACGTCGGCCACGGCGGCGTCGATCAGCACCGTCTCCGCGGCGTTGCACACGCTCACTCGACGTGTCTTCGCGTTGAGCAGGATGCGCTCGGCCATGTCGAGGTCCGCGGACGCGTGCACGTAGACGTGGCAGTTGCCGACACCGGTCTCGATGGTGGGCACCGTCGCGTCGCGCACCACCGCGGAGATGAGGCCGGCCCCGCCGCGCGGGATGACGACGTCGACGAGCCCGCGAGCCCGGATGAGGTGCGTGACCGTCGCGCGATCCTCGCTGGACAGCAGTTGGACGGCGTCGGCGGGAAGGTCCAGCGCCGACAGAGCCGCCCGCAGAACGCCCACCAGCGCGGCGTTCGATCGTGCGGCGGAGGACGATCCCCGCAGGAGGACGGCGTTGCCCGACTTCAGAGTGAGCCCGAACGCGTCGACCGTGACGTTGGGCCGGGCCTCGTAGATCATGCCGACGACGCCGAGCGGCACCGCGAGCTGCCGGATCTCGAGCCCGTTGGGCAGGGTCCGACCCTCGAGGAGCTCCCCCACGGGATCCGGCAGGGACGCCACCTGGCGCAGTCCGGCGGCGATGCCGTCGACGCGGTCGGGGGTCAGTCGCAGTCGGTCGAGCTGCGAGGGCGGGGTGCCCGACGCCTCGGCGAGCGCGAGGTCCTCGCTGTTGGCGGCGAGGATCGCGTCGGCGGAGGCAAGGACGGCGTCGGCCGCGGCGTGCAGTGCGTCGTCCTTGCGCGCGGTCGTCAGCAGAGCGAGCGCGCGTGCGGCGACCCGCGCGCGGGCAGCGGCGGCGTGCACGTCCGCTTCGAGAGCATCGGGAGTGGACACCTCGGCGCTGGTGGTGGCAGTCACGCCGTCCAGGGTAGGTCACGCTCCCACCAGCCCGTACGCCCGAGCGCACCCGGGACGCTCCGGCCGACGGGAATGATCGCCGGGCCCGATTGTTCGTTCATCGTGAGCGCTGTCGTCGTGGACGGCGCGCGTGTCGGACGAGACGAGGAGATGACTGTGAGCCTGCTGTTCGAGCCCCTGACCCTGCGTGAGGTCACCTTCCCCAACCGGGTGTGGATGTCGCCGATGTGTCAGTACTCGGCGGACGCGGAGGGACCCTCGACGGGCGCGGTCACACCGTGGCACCGGACTCACCTCGTCTCGCGTGCCGTCGGCGGCGTCGGCCTGGTCATGACCGAGGCGGCGTCGGTGAGCCCGGAGGGCCGCATCACGCCGTGGGACCTCGGCATCTGGAACGACCAGCAGGCGAACGCGTTGGCCGAGGTGGTCACCGAGATCCGGCAGTACGGCAGTGTGCCCGCGATCCAGTTGGCCCACGCCGGTCGCAAGGCGTCCACCGACGCACCGTGGCGCGGCGGAAAGCCGCTGGCGGCGGACGACTCCCTCGCGTGGGAGACGGTCGGACCCAGCGCTGTCGAGTTCGGCCACTACCCCGCCCCGCGCGAGATGACGACCGCGGACATCGACAAGGTCGTCGACGACTTCCGGTCCGCCGCGGTACGCGCGCTGGCCGCCGGTTTCGACGTGGCCGAGGTGCATGCGGCGCACGGTTACCTGCTGCACCAGTTCCTGTCCCCGGCCAGCAACCACCGGACCGACGAGTACGGCGGCAGCTTCGAGGGTCGGATCCGCCTGACCCTGCGCGTGGTCGACGCGATCCGCGAGGTGTGGCCCGCCGACAAGCCAGTCTTCGTGCGCGTGTCCGCGACCGACTGGACCGGCGATGAGCGCGGCGTCGACTCCGAGGCCTGGACGCCCGATCAGACCGTCCTGCTCACCCAGCAGCTCGAGGATCACGGTGTCGATCTCGTCGACGTCTCCACCGGCGGTAACGTCGCCAAGGCCTCCATCCCCGTCGAACCCGGCTACCAGGTGCCGTTCGCGCGGCGCATCCAGAGTGAGACGCGCATCCCCGCGGCCGCTGTCGGACTGATCACCGAGCCCAAGCAGGCCGAGGACATCATCGGGTCCGGTGAGGCCGTGGCCGTGTTCCTCGCGCGCGAACTCCTGCGCGATCCCTACTGGGCCCGTCGGGCGGCACGCGAACTCGGCGCGGAGATCACCCCGGCCACCCCTCCGCAGTACGAGCGGGCGTTCTGAGTCAGCGCTTTCGCGAGAACGACCATATGACAGCGGCCACGAGTTCGAGGGCGAGCCGCGCGGGTACCGGGTTGGCCGGCTCGATCATCGCCTGGGCCATCGCTCCCTCGTAGGCGGCGACGACACCCCGACCGAGGGTGTCGTCGTCCACCGCCACCTCGCGCCCGTGGATCGCGAGACCGTGAACGATCAGGGGACGCAGGGCGTCACGGAGCGCGGCCCGGTGAGCGGTCACCACGGCCGCCAGCCCCGGGTTCCGCGCCGCGTGGGCGCCGAACTCGGCCATCAGAATGTGCCACGACACGTCGCCGACCAGGCCGCTCAACGCCGCCACGACGGTCTCCTCGAACGAGCGCCCGTCGGACGCGTCGTACTCGAGAGCGTCGACCACTCCACGTACCCGCGTGATCAGTCCCGACGACTGTCGCGTCCACAGCTCGAGGAAGACCTCGTCCATCGAGGAGAAGTTCGAGTAGAACGCTCCACGGGTGAATCCCGCTCGCTCGCAGATCTGTTCCGGGGTCGATCTCCCGAATCCCCGTTCGACGAACACCTCGAGGGCGCCGTCCAGCACGCGCTCGCGAGTCTGCGCTCTGCTGCGAGTGGCGGTCCGGCCTGTTCTCGCGGTCACGTTGCCTGAAGTCGCCGCCATGATGCACTATCGTATCGAACGAGACGATACAGATGTGTATCGGATCCCGAGAACTCGACGACGGAAGGCCCGCCATGTCCCCCGAAGCCGCTGCGCCCGCATTCCGGCGCCCCACCACCTGGCTGTTGCCGGTCGTCGCGGTCTCCGTCGTCATGTCGCTGCTCGCGACGCTGTACCTCGGCGGCATCCTCGACCCGAAGGAGAACCTCCGCCACTTCCCGGTGGCACTGGTGGTCAGCGACGAGGGTGACGTGCTGCCGAACGGTGAGCAGGCGAACTTGGGTCAGCAGATCGGCCAGGGCATCGCGGACGGCATCGACGCGGAGAAGATCGATCTGAAACAGGTCGGTATCGCGGAGGCGCAGAACCTCCTCGCGAACGGCGACGTCTACGGCGCGATCGTCGTGCCGAGCGACTTCACCAAACGGGTGTCGATCCTGACGCAGGCCTCCGTCGTGGCGGGCGACATCGAGCGACCCATCGTGACGATCATGACCAATCCGCGCGCCGGCACTCTCGGATCCTCCCTCATGACCACCATCGGTGACACGGCGCTCGACTCCGCGAACGGCACTCTGGGAGAACGACTCACGACGCAGGTGACCGAGGCACTGCCCGCGGGCGCCACCCTCTCCGGGGCCGCGGCCCTCACGCTGGCCGCGCCGGTCGACATCGTCGTCACTCCCTACGACCCACTTCCGGACGGCACGGGGCTCGGGCTGTCCGCCTTCTACTACGCCCTGCTCCTCGTGCTCGCCGGCTTCACCGGCGCGATGATCGCCAGCGCTCTCGTCGACGGCGCCCTCGGCTTCGTACCGCTCGAGTTCGGCCCCACCTTCCTGCAGCGTCGCCGGTCCACCGACAGTCGCCTGCGCGTGCTCGCCGCGAAGTGGCTCACGATGGTGGTGATCGGGTTCGTGGTGTCCGGTCTCTACGTCGCGATCGCCACCGCACTGGGCATGCCGATCCCGAACGCACTGGGCCTGTGGCTCTTCGGAGTGCTGGCCATCTCGGCCGTCGGGATCACCGCGGTGTCGGTACTGTCGATCTTCGGCACTCCGGGGCTGATCCTCAACCTCGTCGTCTTCGTGATCCTGGGCCTGCCGTCCGCCGGCGCCACCATCCCGATCCAGGCGTCACCCGCGCTCTTCGGGTGGCTCGCGCAATTCGAGCCGATGCATCAGGTGTATCTCGCGGTGCGCTCGATCCTCTACTTCGACTCACGCTGGACCTCGGGCCTGGCCCACGGACTCGGCATGACGCTGCTCGGGCTCGTCATCGGCCTGCTCCTCGGCGCTCTGGTGATCGCGATCTACGACCGCAAGGGATACGACCGGACGCCCGCGGTCACCGGGTCACCCGGCGACGAACCCGAGGGACTTGTCGACGACGTTGCGCAGCGGTCGGCCGGCGGCGAATAGTTCGGCGTTCTCGGCGAAGCCGGAGTAGAGCCGGTCGCGCCACCCCACGGTGTCACCGCTCATGTGTGCGGTCAGCAGCACGTGGTCGAGGGTCCACAGCACGTGCTCGGGTGGCAGCGGCTCGGTCTCGAACACGTCCAGGGCAGCGCCGCCGACATGGCCGCTGCGGAGAGCGTCGACCAGCGCGTCGGTGTCGAGCAGTTCGCCACGACCCACGTTGATCACGCGCACCCCGGGATCGGCCGCCGCGAGGACGTCGCGGCCGACCATGCCCCGTGTCGACGGTGTCAGCGGTGCGATGAGAACGAGGTAGTCGACGCCGGGCACCACCGACGCGAGATCCGCACTGGCATGGACGGTTCCGAAATCCGCATCACCCGTGCGAGCCGTCCGTCCGACCCCGGCGACGTCCATACCGACGGCACGCAGCATGCGCGCCGTCGCCCGGCCGATGCTGCCCGTGCCGATCACCAGAGCTCGACGCCCCGCGATGTTCTCCGTCTCCCGGCGCAACCATCGCGCCTGCCGGCCGAGTTCGACGGTGCCGCGCACGTCCTTCGCCAGAGCGAGCACGGAGGCGAGCACGAACTCGGCGATCGGCACGTCGAAGACCCCGCGCGCGTTGGTCACCACGACGTCGGACGCCGCGAGGTCGTCGAACAACAGCTTGTCCACCCCTGCTGCGGCGACGTGCACCCATTCGAGGGCGGAGCAGCGCGACCACTGGTCCCGGAGCGCCGACGAGAAGAAGTCCCACAGCAGGACCGCTTGCGCGCCGTCGACCGCATCGCCGAACGTGTCGGCGGTGGCATGGCGCACCTCGTACGAGGTGTCGAGTTCCTGCACCCGATCGGGAAGGAGCCCGTCGTGCAGGACGGTGATGATCGGCCTCGCTCCGCCGTCCGTGCGGGAGGGGCTCACGGTCGCTGCTCCGTCATCAGTCGAGCGTAGGCCCGGGAGAGGCGAGCGACCTCGAGCAGGTCCACGGACTCGTCGGGCTGATGGGCCTGCGCCTCGAGATCACCGGGACCCAGCACGATGGTGGACACCCCGAGGTCACGGGCGACGAACCCCCCGTCGCAGGACGCCGTCCACACCGCGGTAGACGGGTCCGGCGCGCCCTCGGAGCGCAACGCCGCCAGCGCCGACTCGACGAGCGGGCTCGACTCTTCGGTGAGGAATCCCGGCATCTCCATCTCGACGTACGCGTCGACGTCCAGATCCGTGACGAGGCGGGCCCGGCGCAGCAGGTCTTCGACGACGGTGTCGACGTCGTCGTCCGGCAGCACGCGACGATCGATCTCCAGACGGCAGCGGCCAGCGACGATCGACGGTCCGGTCCCACCGTCGATCCGGCCGACGTTCCACGATGCGGCACCGAGCACAGGGTGCGGCACGGTGGCCAGTTCCGCGTGCAGCCCGGCGATCTCGCCCACGACGCGAGCCGCCGCGACCACGGCACTGCGACCGTTCTCGGGCCGACCGGCATGCGCGCTCCGACCGGTGACGGTGAGCACGATGTTCGCCGCTCCGCGGCACCCGACGATCACGGTGCCGGCCGTGGGTTCCGCCACGACGCATCCCGTGAAGGCCGGAGGCCGGCCGTCATCGACCGTGAAGGCCGGAGGCTGGTCGTCATCGACCGTGAAGGCCGGAGGCCGGCCGGTCTGGTCGGACACCCATGCCCGGATGCCCAGGCCCGTGTCCTCCTCGTCCACCACGCAGGCGAGGGTCACGGTGCGCGCCGGGACCACACCGCGCCGGGCCAGTGACCCCATCGCAGCGAGTACCGCCGCGAGACCACCTTTCATGTCGCAGGCGCCGCGTCCCACGATCCGACCGTCGTGCACCCGCGAGCGGAACGGGTCCCCGGTCCAGCCCTCGCCGGCGGGCACCACGTCCGAGTGCCCGAGGAACAGCAGGCCCGGGCCGGGCCCGCCAGGAAGGACCACCTCGACGTTCGGCCGCCCCGGCGACGCGTCGGTGACGACGGTCTGCAGTCCGAGACTCTCAGCGATGCGGCAGATCTCGGCCACCACGGCGGACTCGTCGGGACCGGCGTCGATCAGCGCGCGCGTGATCTGCTCGACCGTCTGGACGTCGGTCGACGCGCGATCCTGCTCGAGATCGGCCGCCGTCACAGTTCGGCTCGGGCCGCATCCAGCGCACCCGCCAACCGCTGCACCCCGACGTCGATGCGCTCGGGCGTCGAGGACGCGAAGCACAGTCGCATCGCATCACCGAAGAGACCGTTCGCGGACAGCGCCGGACCCGGGATGAAGGCGACGCCGTGCGCGAGTGCGATCTCGAACAGTCGCCGCGTGTCCACGGCGGCGTCGTCACCCACCAACGTGACCCACAGGAAGAACCCTCCCTCCGGATCGGTGGTGCGCACCCTCCCACCGAGGTGCCGCTCCAGGCTGGTCTGCATCGCGATCTTGCGGGGCAGATAGATGTCCGCGAGGGACGCCAGGTGCTCGGTGAGCAGTCCCTGTCGCAGGAACTCGGCCACGATCCGCTGGTTCGGCACGTTGGTGCACGTGTCCATCGCCTGCTTCGCGTTGATGATCAACCGGCGAGCCGCGGGGTCCGCGTCCACCCATCCGACGCGCAGCCCCGGGGCGATGAGCTTCGAGAACGTGCGCACGGAGAACACCAGCGGGTCGTCGGGGGCGAGCGCTCGCAGGCTCGGAACCGGGTCTCCCTGGAAGCGGAGATGGCCGTAGGGGTCGTCGTCGAGCACCACGGCGCCCCACTCGCGGGCCAGCTCCAGGAGCGCCAGTCGGCGCGGGAGCGACATGGTCGTTCCCGACGGATTCTGGAACGTCGGGATGGTGTAGATCATCGTGGGCAGTCGGCCCGCGCGGGCGACCAACTCGGGAAGCGCCTCGACGATCAGTCCGTCGGAATCCATCGGCGCCTCGAGGATGTCGCCACCGTAGCTGAGCACGGTCGCGGTGCCGTTCGTGTACGTCGGGCTCTCGACGATCACCAGATCGCCGGGGTCGACGAACAGCGTGCACGCGAGATCGAGCCCCTGCATCCCACCCGACGTGATGACCAGCCGATCGGGCGACGTCGGTTCACCGAAGGCGTCGCAGAAGGCCACCAGTTGTTCGATCAGAGCCGGATCACCCTCCGTCGCACCGTAGTCGAAGGCATCTGCGGTCAGGACCCGGCCCGCGATCTCCGCCATCGCCGCGTGCGGAACCGCCTCGGCGGCGGGCGATCCCATGGCGAAGCGCACGATGTCGTGCTTCTGCGCGGCGAGAAGCGAGGTCGACGAGTCGATCATCGACCCGACGAGGTGATCGGTGCGCAGCGCCCACGGAAGCGTGGTCGTCGCATATGTCTGTGCGTGCATGTCCGTCACTCCTTGACTGTCAGGCATCGCGGGTACGCGGTGAAGGTGTCGATACCGGTGTCGGTCACCACCACGGACTCGGACACCTCGTATCCGTAACCGTCGAGCCACATACCGCCGATGACGTGGAAGGTCATGTTGCGCTGCAGGATCGTTGCGTCGTCGCTGCGCAGGCTGATGGTGCGCTCGCCCCAGTCCGGCGCGTACGCGATGCCGATGGAGTACCCGATGCGCGAAGGCTTGTGAAATCCCGCGCGGCCCAGTTCACGGTTCCACGTCGCCGCGAGGTCACTGGTCTGTACTCCGGGCCTCATCTCCGCGAGCACGGCTCCGAGTGCGTCGTCGGTGGCGGCAGCGAGACCGGCCATGCGCGGGTCCGGTCGCCCGAGTGAGACCGTCCGCGCCATCGGGACGTGGTAGCGGCGGAACACCCCGGTGAGTTCCACGACGGTCGACTCCCCGTCCCGGAACGGCCGGTCGGTCCAGGTGAGATGCGGGGTGTCCGCACCCTCACCGGTGGGCAGCATCGGAACGATGGCGGGGTGGTCGCCGCCGAAATCGTCCGTGCCGCGCACCTGCGCCGCGGAGATCGACGCGGCGGCGTCGCACTGGCGCACACCGATGGCGATCGCGTCCATCGCGGTCGCCATGGCGCTCTCGCAGATCGCCGCCGCCCCGCGCATCAGCTCGATCTCGTTGTCCGACTTCACCGATCGCACCCAGTTCACCAGTTCACGCGAATCGACGAACCGGTACTCCGGCAGGCATTTCACGAGTGCTTCGAACGCCTTGGGACTGAAGTAGTAGGAGTCCATCTCGAGCCCCACCTGGCCGTGCTCGAAGTTCGAGACCAGGTTCAGTCCGCGCAGCGTGTCGGCCACCCAGACGAAGGGATGGGTGTCCGGCCGTTGCACCAGGGTCTCCGGATAGCCGAAGACCTGGTCGTCCGGCAGCCAGGACGTGCGTGAGGCGCCGTGCGCGTCCATGGCGCGGGCGAAGAACAGCATGTCGCCCTCGGCCGGCACGAACAGCACCTGCGGGGTGTAGAACGACAGAGCGTTGTACGCCGTCAGATAGTAGATGTTCGACGGATCGGTGATCATGAGCGCCGCGAGACCCCGCTCGGCCATGACGGCACGCACGGCAGCGAGGCGGGAGCTGTGTTCGGCCGTGCTGATCGTGTCGATCATGCTGTACCCCTGACGCTTTCGAGGTTCTCCGGGTTCATGGAGCGAGCGTAGGTGCTCGCACCCACGGGCGCAGCGCGAGTGACTACGCGGTCTCCGCCGACTCGCGTAGCGACGCCGTCAGATCGTGCACGGCGGTGTCCATGTGTTCGCGCAGAGCGGGTTCGAGCCGGGCCCAGTCCTGAGCTCGCAGCAGATCGACCAGCAGCGTGTGCTCCTCGATCAACGCGTCGGGCCGGTGGTACGCGGTCTCGAGGTTGGCCATGCAGATGCGGGCCTCGGCGGCGAGAGTCGCGTACATCCGGCTCATCCGGCTGTTCCCCGTCGCCGCGACCAGGGCGGTGTGGAACGCGAGATCCCGCTCGGCCACCGACCGCCAGTCGCCCCGGTCGATGGCCGGCTGCATCTCGACCACGATGCGCGACAACGCGTCGGCGACGCGTTCGGAGTCACCGCGTCGCAGGACGGTGAACGCGGCACCGATCTCGATGGCCGCGCGGGCCTGGTAGATCTCGGCGACGTCGGACTCGCCCAGCTCGACGACGAAGACGCCGCGATTACGGAAGGAGACGAGCAACCCCTCCTGACTCAGGCGCTGCAGCGCCTCGCGAACCGGTCCGCGGGAGACGGCGAGTTCGGTCGCGACCGTCGCCTCGTGGACCTGCTCCCCCGGCGCGAACGATCCGTCGATGATGCGCTCGCGCAGCTGGTCCGCGATGACGATCGACGTGGTGCGGGCGTCGAGGGGCGTCAGCCGTCGAGTGGCCGTCACAGCGTCCGCCCCGGCCGACGCGGCACGGCGAAGTACTTCACCTCGAGGAACTCGTCGATGCCGAGGCGCCCGCCCTCGCGTCCGAGTCCGGACTGCTTGACCCCGCCGAAGGGTGCCGCGGGGTTGGACACCAGCCCGGTGTTGAGGCCGACCATGCCCACCTCGAGGCGCTCACCCAGATCGAAGGCCCGATCGACGTCGCGAGTGAACACGTAGCCCACGAGACCCCACTCGGTGTCGTTGGCGATGCGCACCACCTCGTCCTCGTCGTCGAAGGTGATGATCGCGGCGACCGGCCCGAAGATCTCGGTGTGCACGATCTCGGCGTCAGGAGGGACGTCCACCAGCACCGTCGGAGGGTAGAAGTATCCCGGTCCCTCCGGCGTGGCGCCGCCGGTCAGGATCCGCGCCCCACGTCTCACCGCGTCGTCGACGAGGCGCTGCACCTTCGCGCGGCCCTCCGCATCGATCAGCGGGCCGACCCGGACACCCTCGTGCGCACCGTCTCCCACAGTGAGCTCGGCCATCCGCGCGGTCAGCTGCTCCGCGAAGGTGTCGACGACGGACCGATGGACGAACAACCGGTTGGCGGCGGTGCAGGCCTCCCCCATGTTGCGCATCTTGGCGATCATGGCTCCGTCGAGCGCCGTCTCCAGATCGGCGTCCGCGCAGACGACGAGGGGCGCGTTCCCGCCCAGTTCCATCGACGTGCGCATGACCGTGGACGCCGCCTGGCCGAGCAAGAGCCTGCCGACGGCGGTGGAGCCCGTGAAACTCAGCTTGCGAGCCACACCGCTGCGCAACCACGGTTCGACGACGCCACCCGCGTCCGAGGTCGTGACGATGTTGAGGACGCCGTCCGGCAGTCCGGCCTCCTGGAAGATGCGGGCGAGAGCCAGTGAGGTGAGCGGGGTCTGTTCGGCCGGCTTGAACACCATGGTGCATCCGGCTGCCACAGCGGGCCCGATCTTGCGGGCACCCATGGCCAACGGGAAGTTCCAGGGCGTCACCAGCACACACGGTCCCACCGGTACTCGTGTGACCACCATGCGCGTCGACCCGTCGCCGGTCAGGGTGTGATCGCCGGCGATGCGGACGGCCTCCTCGGAGAACCAGCGAAGGAACTCCGCGGCGTAGGCGACCTCGCCGCGAGCCTCGGCGAGCGGCTTGCCCATCTCGGCGGTCATCACGGCGGCGAGGTCCTCCGTGCGCTCGACCACGAGGTCGAACGCACGGCGCAGCACGACGCTCCGGTCCCGCGGCGACGTCGCGGCCCACCCCGACTGGGCGGCGCTCGCGGCATCGAGCGCCAGAGCCGCGTCGGCGGCTCCCCCGTCGGCGACGCGCGCGATGATCTCGCCGGTGGCAGGGTTCTCGACGTCGAACGTGCGGCCGTCCACCGCGTCCCGCCATCGACCCCCGATCAGAATGCTGCGATCGGACACCGGCACGGGTCGGTCGACCGTCGTCGTCACGACCGAACTCCCAGCGCCGCGTCGCACGCGTCCGCGATGCGCTCGAGTCCCAGCTCGACCTCGTCGCGCGTCACCACGAGGGGCGGGATGATGCGCACCACGTTGCCCAGCGCACCGCAGGTCAACAGCAGGAGATCGCGGTCGAGCGCTGCCTTCTGCAGAGCGAGCGCGGCGCCCGGATCGGCGTCCCCGGCGTCGTCGACGAACTCGAAGGCCGCCATCAGACCGAGCCCGCGGGCATCACCGATCTGGTCGTGCCGAGCCGCGATCGCACGCAGTCCACCGAGAAGCTGCTCCCCGCGCAGACGGGCGTTCTCCACCAGGCCCTCGTCCTCGACGACGTCGAGCGTGGCGACGGCGGCCGCCGCGGCCACCGCGTTGCCGCCGTAGGTGCCGCCCTGCGATCCCGGCAGGGCGGTACTCATCAGGGCGGTCGACGCGGCGATCGCGGAGATCGGGAAGCCGCTGGCGAGACCCTTGGCCGTGATGAGGACGTCCGGGGTGGAATCGGAGAACTGGTGACCCCAGAACTTCCCCGTGCGGCCCACTCCCGCTTGGACCTCGTCCACGATGAGCACGATGCCGTGCCGATCGGCTCGCTCTCGGAGGCCGTCCAGGAACGCGGGCGGGGTGGGGAGGTAACCACCGTCGCCGAGGACCGGCTCGATGATGAACGCCGCGGTGTCGGCGACGGCGGACACGGTCTGCAGCAGGTAGTCGAGCTCGCGCAGCGCGAAGGTCACCGCGGTGTCGAGGTCCCAGCCGTACCGGAACGCATACGGGAACGGTGCGATGTGGACGCCGCCCATCATCGGCGCGAAGCCGGACCGGAACTTGGTCCCGGCGGTGGTGAGTGTCGCCGCAGCGACGGTGCGACCGTGGAAACCGCCGTGGAACGCGATGATGTTCGGGCGGCCGGTGGCCATGCGCGCCAGGCGGATCGACGCCTCGACCGCCTCGGACCCCGAGTTGGCGTAGAACACGCTGTCCAGGCCGGTCGGAAGGACGGTGCCGAGCTTCTCGGTCAACTCGAGCAGGGGTGTGTGCATGACGGTCGTGTACTGCGCGTGGATGATCTTGCCGACCTGCTCACGCGCCGCCGCGACCACGCGCGGATGGCAGTGCCCGGTGCTGGTCACGCCGATACCCGTGGTGAAGTCGAGGTAGCGACGCCCGTCGGTCCCGGTGATCCAAGTTCCCGACGCGTGATCCACGACGATGGGTGTGGCCTGCTTCAGGGCGGGCGACAGCCGAGCGGAAGGGGCACCCGGGGAGGCGTCGGTGCCGTCGGCTGTTCGAGGCACGAATGCTGCTGCAGTCATGCCCTCACTGTCGAGGACGATCGTCGGATTGTCAACAATCTGCGATCAGCCGCGCGTCAGGAGCCTCCCCTGCGCTGGACCGTCGAGATCGACGCGCCGTCCGGCGAGCCAGGTGGAGCGCACACAGCCCGTCACCGCTCGGTCGTCGTACGCACTCACCGGGTTCCTGTGCCGCAGTTCCTCCGCGTGCACCACGAACTCCTGGTCCGGTGCGAACACCACCAGGTCGGCGTCCTTGCCCACCGCGATCGCGCCCTTGGTCTCCAGTCCGACCTGAGCCGCCGTCGCCGCGGACATCCACCCGACGACGTCGGCGACAGAGTGCCCACGCCGACGCGCCTCGGACCACACGGCGGCCAAGGACACCTGCAGCGAGGCGATGCCACCCCACGCGACGCCGAAGTCGCCGATGTCGAACCGCTTGAGCTCCGTGGTGCACGGCGAGTGATCGGTGACCACCGTGTCGATCACGCCGTCGGACAACGCCTGCCACAACGCGTCCCGGTTGTCGGCCTCCCTGATGGGCGGGCAGCACTTGAACTGGGTCGCCCCGTCCGCGATCTCCTCCGCCGCGAACGACAGGTAGTGCGGGCAGGTCTCGGCAGTGATGCGCACACCGTCCTTCTTCGCCGCCGCCACGAGCGGCACGGCGTCGGCACTCGACAGGTGCAGAATGTGGACGCGGCATCCCGTCCGCTGCGACGCCGCGATCACGTCGGCGATGGCCGTGTTCTCCGCGGCGCGCGGCCGCGACGCCAGGAAACCGGCGTAGTCCCGGCCGCCGGCGTTCTCGGAGTCGGCGATGATCTGCGCGTCCTCGGCGTGCACGATCAGCAGTCCGTCGAACGAGGCGATCTCTCGCATCGCCTCCTCGAGCTCGTCGGGCGAGAGGGGCGGGAACTCGTCGACACCCGAGTGCAACAGGAAGCACTTGAAGCCGAAGACACCGGCCTCGTGCATCGCGCGCAGGTCCGGGACGTTGCCGGGTACGGCGCCGCCCCAGAAGCCGACGTCGATACGAGCCTTGGGCTCGGCCACCGCTCGTTTGACGTCGAGTGCGTCGGTGGAGACCGTCGAGGGAATACTGTTGAGCGGCATGTCGATCAGGGTCGTGATGCCCCCGGCGGCCGCGGCGGTCGTCGCACTCGCGAACCCCTCCCACTCGGTGCGACCGGGCTCGTTCACGTGCACGTGGGTGTCCACCAGACCCGGGAGCAGTACCTCGTCGTCTGCCAGGTCCACGACGACGTCCGCATCGGCAGGATCGTCGTGACCCACGACGGCGACGATGCGGCCGTCCCGCACCCCCACCGTGCACGCCGTCTCGATCCGGGAACCGTCGGCCGCGGTCACCACCGCACGGCGTGCGCGGAACGCGAGATCCCACGCGCTCATGCCGGGGCCTGCTCGGCGAGGAGTGCGCGGTGTTCGGCAGGAAGCGCGTCCCACCACGCGGCGCGCGCGTCGGCGCGGCCACGCTCGTCCGGATCGCCGAACAACCGCAGCCGGGACAGACCCCCGTCCGGGTAGACGTCGAGGCGCAGATGTGTTGCGGCAGGGGCGCCGTCGAGAAGGAACAGGTGCCGCGTGTCGGGCTGGACCGCCGTGCGCGGCAGGACCTCGGCCCACGCGGACGGATCCGCGACGTCGGCGACCCGATCGTCGACGGTGCTCAGTCGCACCCAGCCCGGGGCGTTGCCGACGTAGTACGACGTGTCCACCTCCACGTGCCGCGGCACCCCGGCGACAGCGAGAGCGAACGTCGCGTGGTCGTTTCCGCCGCCTCGCCGACGCGAGTTCTCCCACCCCTCACCCATGTTCCGAGCGCGGCCGGGCAGGATGATATTGGCCGGAGACGCGTAGAACGCGTCCGAGCACTCCACGAGCCGCCCACCGTGTTCCGCTGCCAGCAGATCGACCGTTCCGGTGAGGAACCGCGGGTCGGGCACCACCTCGCCGTGCACCCGCAACCGCGCCACTCCCCCGTCCGGATAGATCGACAACCGGACGTGGGTCCAGCGGCGGGTGTCGGTCACGGGATACAGATTCGCCGTGTCGCCGTCGGCCGGCGACTTCTCGACGATGGTGTGCCACTGCGCCGTCGACAGTTCCTCGGCCGAGGGGTAGCCCTCGACGGACGCGGCCTCGACCGACACGAACGGCGGATAGTTGCCGCGGAAGAACGCGGTGTCCACGACGACGCCGTGCACGACGCCCGCCGCGCCCAGTCGCACGAGAGCCCAGTCGTGACCGTCGTCGCGTCGGCGGCGGGTCTCCCAGCCGTCGTACACCTTGCCCTTGTGGCCGAACTCCGACGGATCGAAGAACGGCGCCGTCGGCTTGATCAGGTTCTCGCGCTGGGCGAACAACTCGTCGTTGGCGGCGCTCACCGACCCGCCCAGCGCGCGCGAGGCCAGATCGGGAAAGAGGAGGAAGTCAGCAGCAGCGGACACGACTCATGCTCCCGCGGAGGCGGTCTCGTCCGGATCGGGAAGCCCGCGATAGGCACGCCATCCGCCGAGATCCGTGATCTCGGTGAGCTCGGAGGACAGCGAATCGACCAGGCCCGGTCGCAGCACCACGGCCATCACCGACCGTCCGTCGGCGAGCTCGATCACCGAGAGTTCGAGTTCGACGGGCTCCTCCGGCAGGAAATCGGTCCGGATGTTCTCCATCGGGACGTCGTACAGCTCACCGGCGATGGAGGCGCCACCGGTCTCGGTCAGCAGCAGTCCCGGGAACTCGTCGCGCACCGCGAAGAACCGGTAGTTCGGCGCCGTTCGCACCGAGCCGAGGAAGGTGTGGCTGGAGACGTTGTGGTGCAGGTTGCCGCCACGCATGGCGCCTCCGTTGCAGAACAGTTCGGCCATGGTGTGGGTCCGGTCCTCTCGTTCGGTTCACGCTCGTGCGCTGCCAACGTAACCGAGTTCGCGATATATCTTCCGGCCCGCGGCGCGGGTCTACTCTGAGCGACGCCGAACCCCGTTCCCGCCGAACTCCGGAGCTGCCGTGCGCATCCTCGTCGTCAACGTCAACACGACGCGATCCATGACCGAAGCCATCGGTGCGCGCGCCCGCGAGATCGCGTCGCCGGGCACCACCGTGGTCGCGCTGACGCCCGCGTTCGGGGCCGAGTCGGTGGAGGGCAACTACGAGTCGTACCTCGCGGCCGTCGCGGTCATGGAGACCGTCCGCGCGTACGCGGAACCGTTCGACGCCGTCGTGCAGGCCGGCTACGGCGAGCACGGCCGCGAGGGACTCCAGGAGCTGCTCGACGTTCCCGTCGTCGACATCACCGAGGCCGCGGCGAGCACCGCGATGTTCCTCGGGCGGTCGTACTCGGTGGTGACCACACTGGACCGCACGGTCCCGCTGATCGAGGACCGGCTGCTCGTCGCCGGCCTGCACACCCGCTGCGCGTCGGTCCGCGCCAGCGGCCTCGGGGTGCTCGACCTCGACCGTGATCCCGATGCCGCGGTGCGCGCCGTCGTCGACGAGGCGGAACGCGCGGTGCGCGACGACCGAGCCGAGGTGATCGTCCTGGGGTGCGGCGGCATGTCCGGTCTCGACGCCGCCGTGCGGGCCAGGGTCGACGTTCCCGTCGTCGATGGGGTGACCGCGGCGATCACCGTCGCCGAGGGGCTGGTCCGGCAGGGTCTCCGCACGTCCAAGGTGCGCACGTTCGCGCCGCCGCGGAGCAAGTCGTTCGTGGACTGGCCGCCCGCTCGTCGAGACGGCTCGGGTGTCCGAACCACCCGTTAGTGTCGTGCACCATGGCCGATCCTGACACCGCACGTCCCCGCATCACCATCGTCGGCAGCATCAACATGGACCTCGTCGCCCGCACCCCCACGCTGCCCGCACCGGGCGAGACGGTCCTCGGCAGCGGGTTCCGCACCTCCCCCGGCGGCAAGGGCGCCAATCAGGCGGTCGCCGCCGCTCGGGCGGGCGCCGAGGTCGTCTTCGTCGGAGCAGTCGGCTCCGACACCTTCGCGCTCGACCTGCGCGAGACCCTCGTCGGGGCCGAGGTCGACGCGTCGCTGCTGCGCGAGGTCGAGGGCGCGAGCGGCGTCGCGGTCATCACGGTCGACGACGCCGCGGAGAACTCCATCGTCGTCGTGGGCGGTGCCAACGAGACCCTGACCGAGCTCACGGCGGAGGAACTGGCTGCCGTCGCCGAGGCCGACGTCCTGTTGTGCCAACTCGAGACGCCCGTCGCCACGGTCGTCGCGGCGGCGCGGCACGCGCGCGCCAACGGCACGCTCGTGTTCCTCAATCCCTCACCCGTGCAACCGCTCTCCGACGATCTGCTGGGGCTCGTCGACGTCGCCGTCGTCAACCGCGACGAGGAGAACGCGCTGGGGGTCGACGCCCTCGCCCGCATTCCGCACGTGGTCACCACGCTCGGGGCGGACGGTGCCCGCCACCGCGGAGCCGACGGCGTCGTCACCGCTCATCCCTCGCCTGCCGTCGAAGCCGTCGACACCACGGGTGCCGGCGACGTCTTCGCCGGCACGCTGGCAGCCGCGTGGCGTGACGGCCCCGCCGCCGCGATACGGCGCGCATGTGCGGCCGGAGCCGTGTCCACCACGCGCGACGGTGCGGGGGCCTCGGCTCCCACCGTCGCCGAGGTCGACCGGGCGCTCGCCGGATCGCGTGACGCATGAGCACCCGTGAGCGCGCACAGGAGCTGCTGACCGACCTCGCCGGCCCCGATGCCGTTCTCCGCGAGGATCAGTGGACGGCGATCGAGGCGCTCGTCGTCCATCATCGACGCGCACTCGTGGTGCAGCGCACCGGGTGGGGAAAGTCGGCCGTGTACTTCATCGCCGCACGCCTGCTGCGCGAGCAGGGGCTCGGACCGACCGTCATCGTGTCGCCTCTGCTCGCGCTCATGCGCAACCAGGTCGCGGCTGCCGAGCGCGCCGGGGTCACCGCCGCCACCATCAACTCGGGCAACGTCACCGAGTGGGACGACGTCCACGCACGCGTCGCGGCCGGTGAACTGGACGTGCTGCTGGTGAGCCCGGAGCGGCTGAACAATCCGGACTTCCGCGATCAGGTGCTGCCCTCGCTCTCCGCGGACGCGGGGCTCGTCGTGGTGGACGAGGCGCACTGCGTCTCCGACTGGGGTCACGACTTCCGGCCGGACTATCGCCGCATCAGGTCGCTCATCGCCGAGTTGCGCGAGGGGGTTCCCGTTCTCGCCACCACCGCCACCGCGAACGATCGGGTGGTCGAGGACGTCGCGGCACAGCTCGGCGTCGGCGGCGCCGACACCACCGTGCTGCGTGGCGGTCTCCAGCGCGAGTCGCTGCACCTGTCCGTGGTCACCATCCCCGATCCGACGGCACGCATCGCCTGGCTCGCCGACCATCTCGAGACGCTGCCCGGCTCGGGCATCGTCTACTCGTTGACGGTCGCGGGAGCCAACGACCTCGCGGCGCTGCTGCGCGACCGGGGAATGGAGGTGGCCGCCTACACCGGCCAGACCGACCCGACGGAACGCGAAGCGGCGGAACAGGATCTGCTGCAGAACCGTGTGAAGGCGCTCATCGCGACCTCGGCGTTGGGCATGGGTTTCGACAAACCCGATCTGGGGTTCGTCGTGCACGTGGGTGCACCGTCGTCCCCCATCTCCTACTACCAGCAGGTGGGCCGCGCCGGACGCGCCACCGAGCGCGCCGACGTCGTCCTCCTGCCCGGACCGGAGGATCGGGAGATCTGGAGTTACTTCGCGTCCGTCGCCTTCCCCCGCGAGCACGTCGTGCGTCGGGTGCTGGAGGTTCTGGACACTGAGCGCGCCCAGTCGACCCAGGCTCTCGAACCGCTCGTCGAGCTCGGACGCACTCGCCTCGAGATGGTGCTCAAGGTCCTCGACGTCGACGGTGCCGTCCGGCGGGTCAAGGGTGGTTGGCTCGGCACCGGGGAACATTGGCACTACGACCGGGAACGGTACGAACGACTCGACGAGGCACGGCTGTCCGAACAGCGCGCGATGATCGAGTACCAGAGCACCGACGAGTGCCGGATGGCGTTCCTGCGCCGGCAACTCGACGACCCGTCCCTCACCGGGGACGCGGAGGCGGACCGGTGCGGGCGCTGCGACAACTGCACCGGGCAGCACCTCTCCGCGGACGTGTCGGCCGATCACGTGGAATCGACCCGTCGCCGTCTCGATCGACCCGGGCTGGACCTCGCCATCCGCAAGCAGTGGCCGACGGGACTGAAGAAGGTCGGCGTCGAGCTGTCGGGGAAGATCACCGACGGTCCGGAGACCGGCCGTATCCTCGGCCGCCTCACCGATCCGGTGTGGGGACCACGCCTGCGCGCGCTGACGGACGGCGAGGACGGTCCGGCACCCGACGGGCTCGAGGCCGCGTGCATCAAGGTTCTCGCGGAGTGGACGTGGGACGAGCGGCCCACCGGGCTGATGGTCATGGAGAGCGACTCTCGGCCGGCGTTGCTGAACGACCTCGGGGAGCGTCTGGCGAGGGTCGGCAGGCTGGAGCCATTGGGCGTACTGCACCGTCGGCCCGATGCGCGGCCGGTCTCGGGCGCGAACTCCGCGTTCCGCGTCGCCTCGTTGGTGGACGCCTTCGAGCCGCCCGATCTGACGGCGCACCACGGACCGGTCCTGCTAATCGATCTCTCCACCGACACCGGGTGGACGCTCACCATGGCGGCGCGGGCGCTCCGGCAGGCGGGGGCCGATGCGGTCCTGCCGTTCGCGTTGATCGGTCGCGGGTAGGCCGGAGGCCGGGCGGATGGACGAGAAGGGGTGGCCGGCGGCGCGCGACTAGTGTGACGAGGTGACGACAGCTACGCCCGATGCACCAGGTCGGCTTCCCAATCTCCGCCTTCTCTGGACCTTCATCCGCCCGCATCGCCGGTTGTTCCGCGTCGGTCTGCTCCTCGGTCTGCTGGTCACCGCGTCGTCCCTGGCCACTCCTCTGGTCACCAAGCGCCTGCTGGACTCGTTCGACGTCCCGGGCGCCACGCGGTCGGCCATCGTCCTGTTGGTCGGGCTCCTCGTCGTGGGGATCATCGTGGGTCTGGCTCAACGCCTGCTACTGGGAACCATGGCCGAACGCGTCGTGCTCGAGGCGCGATCGTCCATGGTGCGGCGCTTCTTCGGCGCCACCATCCCGGCGGTCACCGCTCGTCCCGCGGGCGAGATGCTCACGCGGGTCACGTCCGACACGATGCTGCTCCGCGAGGCGTCGTCCTGGGCGCTGGTCGAGATCGTCAACGGCAGCATCGCGATCGTGGGTGTCATCGTGCTCATGGCGACACTCGACCTCCCCCTCCTCGGGACGGCTCTGCTCGGCATCGGTCTGATCGGTGTCGCCGCCGGGTTCCTCATGCCGAAGGTGGCTCGCGCGCAACGCAATGCGCAGGAGGCGATGGGTCGGCTCGGCGGCATTCTGGAGGGCGCGTTGCGCGCCGTCCGCACGGTCAAGGCCAGTCGCGCGGAGAGTCGTTCGAGCGAGCTGGTCATCGAGGAGGCCCGCGTCTCGGCGTCCTACGGTATCCGGGCAGTGCGTCTCGAAGCCTGGGCGTGGACCATCACCGGTTCCGGGATCCAGCTCACCATCATCGCGGTGCTCGGCGTGGGCGCTTATCGGGTGAGCTCGGGAGCGCTGGCCGTCTCCAGCCTGGTCGCGTTCCTGCTCTACGCGTTCCAGTTGGTGGGCCCGGTCGCCCAGCTCACGCTCTACGTCTCGCAGCTGCAGCGCGGCATCGCCGCCGCGGCCCGCATTCGCGAGGTGCAGGTGATGGACCTGGAGAAGGAAGCGCCCACCGCGGTGGCGGACCTGCCTGCGAGCGCGGAGGTCTCGGCGCTCGCTCTCACTCGGGTCACGGCCGGGTACGGCGATGAGGGCGCCGCGGTGAACGCGATCGACATGAGCATTCCGTCGCGCGGCCACACCGCCGTCGTCGGACCGTCGGGCGCCGGCAAGACGACGCTGTTCTCGTTGATCCTGCGCTTCCTCGAACCGCGGGACGGCGAACTCGCCCTGAACGGTGTCCCGTACTCGGCGTTGTCGCACAGTCAGATCCGCGCGCGCATCGGCTACGTCGAACAGGCCACACCCACACTGCCGGGCACGATCGCCGACAATCTCCGGCTCACCCACCCGGACGCGACCGACGCCGAGCTGTGGGCGGCACTCGAACGCGTTCGGCTGGCCGAGAAGATCGAGCTGCTGCCGGACGGTCTCGCCACCGAGTTGCGCGATTCGGCGGTCTCGGGCGGCGAACGTCAGCGCATCGCGTTGGCCCGTGCCATCGTCCGCCCACCGGACATCCTGCTGCTAGACGAGGCCACCGCGCAGGTGGACGGCATCACCGAGGCCGCCATCCACGACGCCATCCGGGATTTGTCCGTGCACGGTGCCGTCGTGACCATCGCGCACCGCCTGTCGACGGTCATCGACGCGGACACCATCTTCGTACTCGAGCGCGGACGCGTCCGCGCGAAGGGAACGCACCGCGAGCTGCTGGACACCGACACCCTGTACCGGGATCTCGTCGAGGCGCTACGTATCGCCGTCTGACGCCGCGGCCACCAGTCGGCGGGCCGTCTCGTCGGCCGACGTCGGATCGGTGTCGACGGCCGTGACGCGCACCCCGGTGCTGACCAGATCGCCGGCCAGTTGCGCGGCGAGCCGATCGATGACGACGGAGGCCAGCGACGACGCGTCCAGCCCCGCGTCGCCTGCGGTCGGCAGGCAGCGCGGAACGAGGATGAGCCCGGAATGCTGGCACACCATGTGCCGTGCGGCCGCCCGCGCGGTGATGAAGTGGGCGCGCAGCGCGTCCAGGACCGGACGTTCGAGATCCGCGACCTCGGTGCGATCGAGCCGACGCGCCGACGCTTCCGAGGGGGTCGCGCGCGACGCCCGGCCGGGGACGATGACGTCGATCGACACGTCGATGCTCCCGGAACAGGCGGCGACGACGTCCACGTACTCGTCGACGTCGACCTCGTCCAGCACGTCGATGACGGCCGCCTCGGCGTGGCCACCGTCCGCGCGGATGATGTCGACGACGTGCTGCATCCTTGTCCGGGATCGTCCGGCGAGGTGCACGCGCGCTCCGTCGCGGGCCAGGGCGACGGCCAGACGGCCCCCGACGACACCGCCGCCCCCGTAGATCAGTGCGTTGGCTCCGTCGAGCAGCACGTCACGCTCCTCCGCCCACCCGGCGCCGACAGGAATTCCTGCCGCGGGATCGTCCGGCCGGTGGTCCTAGCGTACGGAGGACGAGACGCTGTCGTCCTCGGTTCGGTCGGCCTCGTCGGCGTCGTTCTCGACGGCCGCATCGGCGCCGTGGTCGACCGGTTCCGCGTCGTCGGTCGTGCGATGTGCGGCCAGGACGGCCACCGACACGGCCACCGTGACCAGTGCGGCGATCACCGACACGAGCGAGGTGACGATGCTTCCGCCCGCGGCCGCGTTCTCCAATGATCGGACCAGTTGGCCGAGGGGCGTGAAGAGTCCGACCGTGTCGGGGAGTCCACCGACCCCGCGCAGAACCAGTCCGCCGAGCACCACCTGGACGAGCCCGAGAACCCCGAGCACCACCCCGGCGCGGACGGCGCCGAGAGCGGTAAGCAGTGCACGCGCCGCGGTGGCCACCGCGGCGACCCAGACTCCGATCAGGACGGTCGAGATCATCGAGCCCGAGAGACTCGCGCCGGTGTCGGCGAACGTCAGGGCCAGCACCATGGTCGACGCGGTGGCCACCGCCCCCAGAACCGCGGCGCGGGCGCGCGGGACGAAGAACCCCACGAGCGCTGCTGCGACAAGCGCGAACGCCGCCGCGAGGTAGGGCCACGCGTCCGAAGCGGACCGCACCACGTACGAGGTACCCCCACCGGCCGGATCGGATTCGATCCGCTCCGCTGCAGGGAGTGAGGTGGACGCTTTCTCCACGTTGGTGCGCAGGGTGGAGAACATGGTCTCCATCGGGCCGACTCCCCCGACCAGACGTGTGGTGCCGTCCACGAGGCGTACCCCGCCGTCGTCGAGCAGGACGAGGCCGTCGCGCAGCTGCGCGGAACCGTCGGTGGCACGCACCATGCCGTCGACGAACTCCGAGGACGGGTCGTCGAGTTGGTACGCCACCGTCCGCGCACCGTCGCGGAGCGTCTGCAGATCCGTCATCACCCCGGCGTTCAGTCCCTGGGTGCGCAGCAGGTCGAGGACCGGCCGCAGCTGATCGGCGGACGCGGCGGCGCCCGGATCGGTGGACGCGGCGAGCGAGTCGAGAGTCTGCTGCACGATCAGTTCGATCTGGCCCTGCGCGGCTCCCACGCCGGTGAGGGCACCCACCACGCGGTCGACTCCTCCGCTCACCTGCGACGAGCCGTCACCGAGCTGCCAGAGACCGGCGCGGAGCTGGGTCATACCGTCGGCGAGTTCGGCCGACCCGTCGCGGGCCTGGTGCAGGCCGTCCGACATCTGGTGAGCGCCGTCGTCCAACTCCACGCTGCCGTCGGACAGCTCGGCCATGCCGCCGCTCAGGATCTGCAGCGGCAGGACCGTGTTGGTCAACGCGGCCCGACTCGACCCGAGCGGGTCCGTCGTCGACCCGCCCGCAGTGGCGGCGACGGTGACGGTGCCGGTGGTGGCGGGGCGGTCGGTCTGCGAGACCCAGAACACTCCGGCCGCCACGGTGGGGAGCAGAACGGCGAGCACCATCGCGACGGGGGTCGAACTGGCTGCACCGACACGTGCAGCCGCGCCTCGCAGTCGGGCGGGCCGGGGAAGTCTGACCGTGGGAGTCATAGTGTGCCGGACATTAGCCATCACCGAACGGGAACGGTGGGTGCCTCGCCGGTGCTCTGACCATTTATTTCGCCGTCGTCGAGACCATTCAGTCTTGATCACCCTGTTCACACTGGTCACAGCAGCCCCACGCCGCGGTGTCGCTGAGAGGGTTCCCGCACCTCCCGCACCCATGCTTGCGTCCCGCACGCGTGTTGCTCGGCGAGGCGGGGTGCGCGGAGGCAGCATGGGTGCGGGACGGCCGCGGCAGTCCCCGAAGACCCGACGCAGGCATCGCCGTGTGACCACACTCACAAGGGGCGAACGTACTGGCGATAGGCGCGCCATTCCCGCGCCTGACGACGAGGGCGCCTGACATGTCCGGTCGGTCTTGTTACGTTCGTCTGCAATATGACGCCAGTGTTACAGAGAGCCGCCCCGACCGACGACATCGATTTCTCGTTCCGCCCACCACGCGTGGCCGACGGGACGCGATTGTGGGAGATCGCGAGGGACTCCCGAGTACTGGACGTGAATTCCAGTTACTCGTACGTGCTGTGGTGCCGCGATTTCTCCGACACCTCGATCGTGGCAGTGGACGCCGATGACCGTCCGGTCGGCTTCGTCACCGGATACATCCGTCCCGATGCCGACGACACCCTGTTCGTCTGGCAGGTCGCAGTCGACTCCGACCAGCGCGGGCACGGCTTGGCCGTGCGCATGCTGCAGGGCCTCGTCGACCGCACCACGCCACGCGGAGCACGCCTCCTCGAGACCACCATCAGCCCCGACAACGACGCGTCGATCGCCCTCTTCACGTCCCTGGCGCGACGACGCGACACCACCATCACCCGACGAGATCTGTTCGCAGCGGCGGATTTTCCCGACAGCCACGAGCCGGAGGACCTCTACACGGTCGGCCCGTTCGACGGCACGCTCGCCGACACTTCCGACGACCACACCCGAAGGACCTCGATGACCACCAGCATCACCCCGACCGACACCACCACCGACATCTTCGAGGCCCGCGAGTCGCAGGTCCGCAGCTACAGCCGACAGTGGCCCGCGGTGTTCGACACCGCGCAGGGTTCGTGGATCACCGACGAGAACGGCCGTCGTTATCTCGACTTCTTCGCCGGAGCCGGTGCACTGAATTACGGCCACAACAATCCCGTGCTCAAGCAGGCACTGGTCGACTACATCATGCGGGACGGCATCACACACGGTCTCGACATGTCCACCGTCGCGAAACGCGAATTCCTCGAGTCGTTCACCACGCGCATTCTCGAGCCGCGCGGGCTGGACTACAAGGTGCAATTCCCCGGACCCACCGGAACGAACACCGTGGAAGCCGCGCTCAAATTGGCGCGAAAGGTCACCGGCCGTTCCTCGGTCATCAACTTCACGAACGCGTTCCACGGCATGACGCTCGGCGCGCTGTCCGTCACCGGCAACTCCATGAAGCGCGCCGGAGCCGGTATCCCGCTCGTCCACGCGACCCCGATGCCGTTCGACAACTACTTCGGCGGTGCCACGGACGACTTCCAGTGGATGGAACGAGTGCTGGACGACTCGGGAAGCGGCATCAACCGCCCCGCGGCCGTCATCGTCGAGACGGTCCAGGGCGAGGGCGGCGTCAACGTCGCCCGTGCCGAATGGCTGCGCGGACTCGCGGACCTGCTGAAGCGCCGCGACATCCTGCTGATCGTGGACGACGTGCAGATGGGCGTCGGCCGCACGGGCCCGTTCTTCTCCTTCGAGGACGCCGGCATCGTGCCGGACATCGTCACGCTGTCGAAGTCGATCGGCGGCTACGGCATGCCGATGGCACTGACCCTCATGCGCCCGGAACTCGACGTCTGGGGCCCCGGCGAGCACAACGGCACGTTCCGCGGCAACAGCCCGGCCTTCGTCACCAGCAAGGCCGCGCTCGACCACTACTGGGCCGACGGCGCGTTCGAGGCGTCGATCCTGGCCAAGGGCGAGCGCATCCAGGACGCGTTCATCGACCTCTCGGCCCGCTTCGAGGGTCTGAGCACCCGCGGCCGCGGCATGGTCCAGGGCCTCGTGTTCGAGGACGCGGAGAAGGCGTCGAAGGTCACCGCGCTCGCCTACGACAAGGGCCTGCTCGCCGAGACGTCCGGTCCCTCCGACGAGGTGGTGAAGCTGCTTCCGCCGCTCACCATCACCGAGGAGGATCTCGATCACGGCCTCGGCATCCTGGCCGACGCCACCGCGACCGTCTGCTCCTGACCGAATCGCGTTCCGCACGTCTGCACAGCACGAGGAGGACCACATGATCGTTCGCACCACCGAGGCCATCACCGGAACCGAGCGCGACATCGCGAGCGAGGACGGCCAGTGGCGGTCCAAGCGGATCGTCCTGGGCGGTGACCGGGTCGGGTTCTCGTTCCACGAGACCACCATCGAGCCGAACACCGTCAACAACTTCCACTACGCCAACCACGTCGAGGCCGTCTGGCTCATCGAGGGCGAGGGCACGCTCACCGACCGCGAGACCGGAGAGACGTACGACCTGGGTCCGGGATCGATGTACCTGCTGAACGGGCACGAGCGTCACACGGTGGAGACGCGGACCCGCATGCGGATGCTGTGCGTGTTCAACCCGCCCGTCGTCGGCAACGAGCGTCACGACGAGAACGGTGTCTACCCGTTGATCGAGGTTCCTGCCTGACGTCAGGGGCGGACCGAACACACCTTGCCGCGAGCGGACACACACTTCCGCATGCTGCAGGGTGTGTTCGCTCTGTGGCAGGTGTGTACACATCCCACCCCGCCGCCCCACCCCAGCCGGCGCGGCGACCTACTCTGGAGAGCGTGACCTCGGTTTCCCCACGCTCTCTCGATCGGTCGCCGCGCAGCGCCCTCTCTCTGCAGGACGCGATGGCCGACGGCCGCGTCGTCGCCTTGACCGGTGCCGGGATGTCCACGGACTCGGGAATTCCCGACTACCGCGGCCCGGACTCTCCACCGCGTGACCCGATGACGTTCCAGCAGTTCATCGGCGACGACGATTTCCGACGTCATTACTGGGCTCGCAACCACGTCGGCTGGCGCCACATGGACGCCACCCGCCCCAATGCCGGCCACCGTGCCCTCGCCGAGCTCGAGCGCATGGGCACCGTCACCGGCGTCATCACGCAGAACGTCGACATGCTGCACACCAAGGCCGGCTCCCGCTCGGTGATCGACCTGCACGGCGTGTACGGCCGGGTCCGTTGCCTCGACTGCGATCGCCTCGTCTCCCGCGTCGCTCTCGACGAACGTCTGACCGCTGCCAATCCCGGTTTCATCGAGTCCGTGGTCGGCGCCGACGGCGTCGAGATCGCCCCGGACGCCGACGCGATCATCGAGAGCACCGCCCACTTCCGCATGGTCGGCTGCGAGGTGTGCGGCGGCATCCTCAAACCCGACATCGTCTACTTCGGCGAGAGCGTGCCCAAGCCGCGCGTCCGCAGCGCCTACGACATGGTCGACGCCGCGCGCTCGCTCGTGGTGCTGGGGTCCTCGCTCACCGTCATGTCCGGACTGCGCTTCGTCCGACACGCGTGGAAGAACGACATCCCGGTGTTCATCGTCAACCGAGGGCGCACCCGCGGGGACGAGTTCGCCGCCCAGAAGATCGAGGCCGGCTGCTCCGAGGTCCTGGCGTCCTTTCTGTGACGGACGGCAGGGCCGTCGGCGGTGCCCCATGGGCAGTCGCGGCGGTCTTCTTCGTCAACGGTGCGGTGCTCGGTAACTGGGCGCCGCGCCTGCCTGCGATCCGTGACGCTCTCGGGCTCGACGCGTCGGTGCTCGGTCTGGCGCTCGCGGGGGTCGGCACCGGCGGTCTCCTCGCCACTCCCCTGGCCGCCCTCGGAATCCGGCGGCTCGGCAGTCGCCGAGTCGTCCTGCTCTCCGCGACGGTGCTGTGCCTGGCGTTCGTGCTCCCGGCTCTCGCCGGGACGTGGTGGGCACTCGCACTCGCTCTCGCCGTCCTGGGCGGGGCCGACGCCGTCATGGACGTGGCGATGAACGCGCAGGGGGTGATCGTCGAGAAGCACCGGCGGCGTTCGCTTCTCAACCGTTTCCACGCGGCGTGGAGCGCAGGGGCCGTCACCGGCGGCCTCACGGGCGCCGCCGCAGCCGGCATCGGACTCGCCGTACTCGTCCACTTCGCTCTCGTCGGTGGCGTCCTGCTGGTGCTCGCACTGGTGGCTCACCGCTCGCTGGTTCCCGACGGACGCGCCGCGCCCGACACCGTCCCTCGATCGTCCGGCCGGGGTCCACGGCGCGTGTTCTCCGGCGCCCTGGCGTTGCTCGGCGGGCTCGTGCTGGTGTGTGCCCTGGTCGAGGACGTGCCGCAGTCCTGGGGTGCGATCTACTCCACCGATCTCGGAGCCGGGCCGGGACTGGCGGGACTCACCGTCGTGGCCTTCTCGTCCGCAATGTTCGTCGGGCGCCTCGTCGGTGATGCCGTGGTGGACCGCGTCGGACGCCACGCCGTGCTGATGGGCGGCGCACTGCTCATCGCGGCCGCGTTCCTGGCGGCACCCGTGGTGAGCTCGCCCGTGATCGCCCCGGTGATGTTCGCCGTTGCGGGATTCGGTGCGGCACCGATCTTTCCGGCTGCGTTCGGGTTGGCCGGCCGACTCCCCGGTATCACCGCGGGCACGGCTCTCACGGTGGTGTCGCTGATCGCCCGCATAGGGGTGCTGCTGGCACCCGTCGCGTTCGGTTCCCTCGCGGAGCTGACCGGCTTCGGCTGGGCATTGTGGTCGATGGTCGCCGCCGGTGTCGCGGTGGCGTTGCTGGCCCTCGCACTGCGGCGCGTGCTCGCCGCGTCGGCTCCGGCCTGACCGGTCGCTCAGCCCGGGACGAGGTCGTCCGCGTGCACCACGGGACGCCGGGCCTCGGGGGCGAGGTCGCCCGTCGAGCGACCGATCATGCCGGCGAGCTCCGCCGCGTCGTAGGCGACGACTCCGCGCGCGACCACGGTGCCGTCGACGCCGTGCAGGGTCACCACGTCGCCGGCGTCGAACGAGCCACTGACCGAGACGATTCCTGCCGACAGCAGTGAGCGTCGTCGGCCGATCACCGCGGTGACGGCGCCGTCGTCGAGCGTGAGGGCGCCGGCGGTGTCCGCGGCATGACGGACCCAGAAACGGCGGGCCGACAACCTGTTCGGGCGCGCGGTGAACGTGGTTCCCACCAGTCCACCACTCAGGGCGGAGGCCGCCTCGGACGCCGCCGCCAGCAGGACGGGAACACCCGCGTCCGCTGCCAGGCGGGCTGCGGACAACTTGGACGCCATGCCGCCGGTGCCGAGGGAGCCGCCCGATCCGGCGACGACGCCGTCGAGATCCTCGGGACTCGCGACCTCGCGGACGAAGGTCGCGTCGGGGTCCTTGCGGGGGTCGCCGTCGTAGAGGCCGTCGACGTCGGACAGCAGCAGCAACGCGTCCGCCCCGACGAGGTGCGCGACCAGGGCTGCGAGGCGGTCGTTGTCGCCGAAGCGGATCTCGGCCGTCGCGACGGTGTCGTTCTCGTTGACGACGGCCACGGCGCCGAGCGAGCGCAGTCGGTCGAACGTGCGCTGAGCGTTGCGGTGATTCGACCGACGGGCGATGTCGTCCGCCGTCAGCAGGACCTGACCGACGGTGCGACCGTAGCGGCCGAAGGAGGTGCCCCACGCGTGCGCCAGGGCCAACTGGCCGACACTGGCCGCGGCCTGCTTCGTCGCCAGGTCACGAGGCCGTTGCTTGAGACCCAGCGGCGCCATACCGGCACCGATCGCTCCGGACGACACGACGACGACGTCGGACCCGGCACGCATCCGAGCCTCGATCGCATCCGCCAACGCGTCCAGCCGGGCGAGGTCGAGCCCGGCCTCCATGCTGGTGAGGGCCGACGACCCGATCTTCACGACGATGCTGCGCGCCGACGCGATGATCTCCCGCGTACTCCGCTGCGGCTGGGTCGCGGTCACTGCTCGTCGCTCTCCAGCCCTCGACGGACACGGCGGGCGTGCTTGCGCTCGGGCGCGCCGATGCGCTCGACCTGGTCGATGCGCGAGTCGGTACCGCGGCCGGTCATCGTGACGTCGACACCGGCGGGGGTCTGCGGCTCCCATTCGAAGCTGACGTCGCCGATGGTCACGGACGCCCCGGGCTGTGCGCCCTGCTTGACCAGTTCCGCCTCGACACCGAGACGAGCGAGTCGGTCGGCGAGGTAACCGACGGCCTCGTCGTTGTCGAAGGCCGTCTGCATGACCCACCGCTCCGGGCGCTCGCCGCGCACGATGAAGCCGCCCGGCTCGTCGGGATCGGAGATGACGCTGAAGCCCGCCTTGTCGGTGGCGACGGGCCGGATGACCTGCCGACGCGCGACGGCCTTCGGATGATCGATGCGGTACTGCGCGACCAGTTCCGCGAGGGCGAAGGTCAAGGGCCGCAGACCTTCTCGGCTCACCGCGGAGATGGCGAAGACGGGCCAGCCGCGCGCCTCGAAGTCCTCGCGCACCATGTCGGCCAGTTCCTGTGCCTCGGGAACGTCCACTTTGTTGAGCACGACGATGCGCGGGCGATCGGCCAACTCGCCCAGGCCGGCGTCGCTCGACAGGGCGGGCGTGTACGCGGCCAGTTCGGCCTCCAGAGCGTCGACGTCGGACACGGGGTCGCGACCCGGATCGAGGGTCGCGCAGTCGACGACGTGGGCGAGCACGGCACAGCGCTCGAGGTGACGCAGGAAGTCCAGGCCCAGCCCCTTGCCCTGGCTGGCACCGGGGATGAGGCCGGGGACGTCGGCGACCGTGAACGTGGTGTCGCCGCTCGAGACGACGCCGAGGTTCGGGACCAGTGTCGTGAACGGGTAGTCGGCGATCTTCGGCTTGGCGGCCGAGAGCACGGAGACGAGAGACGACTTTCCGGCACTCGGGAAGCCGACCAGGCCGACGTCGGCCACGGACTTGAGCTCCAGGACCAGGTCGCGCTCGACCCCGTCCTCGCCGAGCAGCGCGAAGCCGGGCGCCTTGCGCGCTCGCGATGCGAGGGCAGCATTACCCAGGCCGCCGCGACCGCCGGCCGCCGCGTCGAAACGCGTGCCCTCGCCCACCAGGTCGGCGAGGATCCGGCCGTCGCTGTCGAGAACCATGGTGCCGTCCGGGACACCCAGGATCAGGTCCTCGCCGACGGCGCCGTCGCGATTGCTGCCGGCTCCCTGCGTGCCGTTCCCTGCCTTCGCGTGGGAGTGGAAGTGGAAGTCGAGAAGGGTGTGCACGCTCGGATCCACCACGAGGACCACGTCGCCGCCGCGGCCGCCGTTGCCGCCGTCCGGACCACCGAGGGGCTTGAACTTCTCCCGGTGGACGGAGGAGCACCCGTTACCGCCCTTTCCCGCACTGACGTGCAGGGTGACACGGTCGACGAAACGCGACATGGGTGGAGGGTCCTTCCGAAAGGCAGATGATGCTGAACTGCTGAGAGATCGGCGGCCGACAGGGCGCCGAGGGGTGAAACGCCGTCAGGGGCGGACGGAGGACGAGCCCTCCGAACCGCCCCTGACGGGAACGTGCACTGACGTCGCGCGAACGGCCGAAGCCGGACCTCGCGGGCGCCGCAGGAGAATCAGGCCTCCGCGGCGGCCGGGACGATGTTGACGGTCTTGCGGCCACGCTTGGTGCCGAAGAGAACTGCACCCGCCGAGAGGGCGAAGAGCGTGTCGTCGCCGCCACGGCCGACGTTCACACCGGGGTGGAAGTGGGTGCCGCGCTGACGGACGAGGATCTCGCCCGCGCTGACCGACTGTCCGCCGAAGCGCTTGACGCCGAGACGCTGAGCATTGGAATCGCGACCGTTGCGTGAGCTGGACGCGCCCTTCTTGTGTGCCATGAGAAACCCTCCCGGGGTTGGTGGAGCCGGTGCCGTGATGGACGAGCCCTGGTGGAACGAGCCGTGGTGACGCAGAGACGCCGGATGGAGACCGGTATCAGGACTTACTTGATGCCGGTGACCTTCAGGACGGTCAGCTTCTGCCGGTGTCCCTGACGCTTGTGGTACCCGGTCTTGTTCTTGAACTTGTGGATGCGGATCTTCGGGCCCTTGGTGTGCTCGACGACCTCACCGGTGACGGTGATGCCGGCCAGCTTGTCGGCCCCGGTGGTCAGCTCGGACCCGTCGACGACGAGAACAGGAGCAAGCGAGACAGCCGTTCCGGGCGCTCCCTCGATCTTCTCGACCTTGACGAGGTCACCTACAGCGACCTTGTACTGCTTTCCGCCGGTCTTGACGATCGCGTACGTTGCCATCGGAGGGCTACCCCTTGCTTCTTTGATGCGTTCTCGCGTCCCTGGTCGGGGACGCGACTGGTCTCGTGGCTGCGGTTCCGCAGCCCCTGCTGGTCACACTCTTGCGCCGGCGAACCGAAGTTCGGGCGGCTGCGCCCGCTCACCTCGCGGTGGACAGGACAGAGCCACGTCGCCGGCAGCGACTGTCCAAGACTACGGTAGAGCCAGTGGCCCGGTCAAACCGCCGGACCCGGTGCTCGGCCGCAGCTCAGGCCTCGTCGTCCACCGGCGGTCCAGCCGGCCGACCCGCTGCCCGACGGCGCGGACGCCGGACCGGTGCGACGGGCTCCACGGAGGCGCCGCCCCCGACGGTCACCGCAACGGGTTCGGCAGCGCCGCCCCCGTCGTTGCTGCCGGAAGCCGCTGTCCCCGTGGATGTCTCAGACGCCGAGGGCACCACGATGACCGTGCCGGCGGAGTCCCCGGCCGGCGCGGACGCCGCTCGGGACACCCGACGACTGCGGCGCGGACGCGTCGCGGCGGTGGGTTCGGGAGTGACAGGCTCCGACGCCGCGGGCTCGGGTGTGACGGAATCGGGTGTCGACAGCGTGTCCGACGTCTCGGTCACCTCGGCGGCGGAGTCCGATCGGCCGTTGCGGCCGGCGGCGTCGCGCACCGCTGCCACGGCGGCCGTCGCGTCCTCGATCGGATCCGACACGGTGTCCGCCACCTCGGCGACATCGTCCGGATGCAGATGCGCCGCCATGGCCAGAGCCACGGGATGCGCACGACGCGGAGCCGTGTCACTCCCCGACTCGGACTCCGTGGTCTCGGCCGTCGTCGTGTCGTCGACTCGATTCTCCGACCGGTCCCGGCCGCCGCGCTTGCGACGCGAGCCGCCCTCGGAGCCCTGGTTGTCGGAGCGGGAGTTCTCGGAGCGTGAGCTGGTGTCCGAACGGGAGTTGTCGGACCGCGACCGGTCGGAGCGGGAGTGGGAGCGCCCACCCTCGTCCTTGGCCGGCTCGACCGGGAACTGATGCATCATCAACCCACGCCCGTGGCAGTGCTCGCACGTCGTGGAGAACGCCTCGATGAGACCGGTACCCATGCGCTTGCGCGTCATCTGGACCAACCCGAGCGACGTCACCTCGGACACCTGGTGCCGTGTGCGATCACGGCCCAGGGCCTCGGTCAGGCGACGGAGCACCAGGTCGCGGTTGGACTCGAGCACCATGTCGATGAAGTCGACGACGATCATGCCGCCGATGTCGCGCAGGCGCATCTGCCGCACGACCTCCTCGGCCGCCTCGAGGTTGTTCCGGGTGACGGTCTCCTCGAGGTTGCCGCCCTCGCCGGTGAACTTGCCGGTGTTGACGTCGACGACGGTCATGGCCTCGGTACGGTCGATCACCAGCGTGCCGCCGGACGGCAACCACACCTTGCGATCGAGCGCCTTGGCCAGCTGCTCGTCGATGCGGAAGGCACCGAAGACGTCGACGTCCTTCGACGCCGAGGTGTACCGCTCGACGCGGGGCAGCATGTCGGGGGCGACGGTCTCGATGTAGTTCTGCACGGTCGACCAGGCCCGGTCGCCCTCGATGACCAGCTTGGAGAAGTCCTCGTTGAAGAGATCGCGGACCACCTTGACCAGAAGGTCGGGCTCCTCGTACAGCGTGACCGGAGCCGACGACTTGGACGCCTCGGCACCTGTCGAGCGCTCCGAGACGGTGGCCCACTGCGCCTGCAGGCGGGTGACGTCGCGCTCGAGTTCCTCGGCGCTGACGCCCTCCGACGCGGTCCGGATGATGACCCCGGCCTCGGACGGGACGATGTCGCGCAGGATGTCCTTGAGACGCTTGCGCTCGTTGTCGGGCAGCTTGCGGCTGATGCCGGTGGACGAGCCACCGGGCACGTAGACCAGGAAGCGGCCGGCGAGCGAGATCTGCGTGGTCAACCGGGCGCCCTTGTGCCCGACCGGATCCTTGCTGACCTGCACGAGCACCTGGTCACCGGGCCTGAGTGCCTGCTCGATCTTGCGGCTGTTGCCGCCCAGACCGGCGGCGTCCCAGTCGACCTCGCCGGCGTAGAGCACACCGTTGCGGCCCTTGCCGATGTCGATGAACGCGGCTTCCATGCTGGGCAGCACGTTCTGCACGCGGCCGAGGTACACGTTGCCCACGATGGAGCCCGACGCCGTGCTGGTGACGAAGTGTTCGACGAGAACGCCGTCCTCGAGCACCGCGACCTGGGTCAGGTCCGGGTGCCCGGCCAGCGACTTCTCGCGCACGACCATCGTCCGGTCCACCGACTCGCGGCGCGCGAGGAACTCGGACTCGGTCAGGATGGGCGGACGGCGACGGCCCGCGTCACGACCGTCGCGGCGACGCTGACGCTTCGCCTCGAGCCGGGTCGACCCGGTGATGCCCTGGACCTCGTCCTTGGACTTCGCCGAACGCTGACGCGGCTCGCGCTCGTGCACCACCGTGTTGGGCGGATCGTCGTCGGTCGTGGTCTCGGAGTCCGCGCTCTCGCCCCCGCTCTTGCGGCGACGGCGGCGGCGCCGGCGACGGCTCGCGCTGTCCCCGGTCGAGTCGTCGTCGTTGTCCCCGGAGGCACTGTCGTTCTCCCCGGAGGCACCATCGGTGTCCTCGGCGGACGGTTCCGTCTCGCCGGCAGTGGTGTCGCTCGTGCTCGACGCGTCGGTCGAGTCGGTGGTCTCGGACGCGTCTGCGTCGGGCGACGTGTCCGCCCGCGACCCACGACGGCTGCGCGAGCGGCGGTTCGAGGAGCGCTTCGGCGCGTCGTCGCCCTCCGCGGCGTCGTCCGTGTCCGTGGTCTCCGGTTCCGCGGTCGCGTCCTCGGCGGCAGGCGCATCGGAGCGGTCCGCGGCGGACTCGTCCGTCTCGTCGTCGCTCTGATCGTCGTTCTGGTTGTCGTCGTTCTGGTTGTCGCCGCGTCCGCGACCACGGCCACGACGGCCACGGCGGCGGCGGCGAGGACCGGACGATCCGTCCTGGTCGTTCGCGTCGTCGTCGGTGCCCTCGTCGGACGCGGAGACATCGGACGCAGCGGTGTCGGACTCGGTCGCCGTCTCGACGGCGGGGGTGCTCTCGGCGGGGGCGGACACCTCGACAGGGGTGGACACGTCGGCGGTGCCGTCGGCCTCGGGTGCGTCCGCTGTCGCGGTCTCGTCGACCTCCGCCTTCTTCGGCGCGGATCGAGCGCGACGTGCCCGCGTCCGGGGAGCCTTCGGCGCCTCGGTGACCTCGGGCTGCAGGAACAGCGGTGCGGTGGCGGGATCGGCGGACGACGGGGCGGTCGCCTCGACCGTCTCGATGTTCGTGAAGAGGTCCGGCTCGGTGGGAGACGCGGGGCTCTCGTCGGCCGTGGACGCCGAGCTGGTCGCCTCGGCGGCGGGAGGTGCGCTCTCCGCAGCGGGCAGGTCTGCCACGTCGGCGGCCTCGAGTGCCGGAGCGCCCAGCGCTGACGCGACGGTCTGCGCGTCGTCACGGACGACGCTGGACTGGACGCTGCGGACGTCGACGCCCATCTCGGCGAGCTGAGCGACGACCTGCTTGCTGGTCACTCCCAGCAGCTTGGCGAGCGCGTGAACGCGGATGCGCTCGGGGAAGGTGGGGGCGCCCTGATCGAGCGGCTCCTGGGGCGGCACGGTGTCGGCCACGTGTTCTCCTCGGGCTCCCGGGCGCGAACATCCACGGTCGAGGTGCCCGATCGGGCGTCGTCCGTCGAATGGCACGCGGCCACGCGGGAGTCATGGTTCGTTCGCGGGATCGGACGATCCGACGAAAAAGCGGGTTCGCACTGCGTCAGGTCGTCGACCGGAACGGTCGGCGACTGTCACCGCACTGCCTGGGCGGATGGCCGATCCGAGCACCTGATCTTCAGCGGGACGCGCCGGCGGTGCGAGAAGGAGACTCGCATCGATGCCTGCGCGTGTTCGCGATGACGGGCTTCGGTCCGTGATTGTCATCCGGTCACGTTCGCGTGGTGCGCGCCGCGACCTAGGCCAGTATCCCACACTCCCCGACCGCCGCGTGCCAATGCGGGGTTCGCGGTGCGGCCCGGCGGTCGGAGGTGGGACTCGAGGTGCAGCGTCAGCCGAGCTCGGGGAACCAGAGCGCTATCTCGCGGGCCGCGGACTCGGGCGAGTCGGAGCCGTGGACGAGGTTCTTTTGGCCGTCCAGCGCGAGGTCGGCGCGAATGGTGCCGGGCGTCGCCTTGGCCACGGGGTCGGTGCCACCGGCGATCTGACGGAAGGCCTCGATGGAACGAGGACCCTCCAAGACGGCTGCGACGAGCGGTCCCGAGGTGATGAACTCGATGAGGTCGGGGAAGAACGGCCGCTCGGCGTGCTCGGCGTAGTGCTTCTCCGCCACCTCGCGGTCCACCGTCAGGAGCTTCAGGGCGACGAGGTCGAGCCCCTTGCGCTCGACACGGCCGAGGATGTCGCCGACGTAGCGACGTTCGACGCCGTCCGGCTTGATCAGTACGAGAGTGCGTTCGGTCACGAGCGCTGAGCCTAGAGGACCCTCGATCGGCCCCGGAGCACCGGCGTCATTCTCGCTGGCTCGGCAACCGGCCCTCGGCGATGCGCTTGCGGAGATCGCGGCGCAGATACAGCAGGTACACCCACACGGCGAGGAACAGCACGCCCACGACGGCGATCGACGGGTGCGCGAAGAAGCCGAGGATCACCAGGACCTGCAGCGCGAGATCGAAGGACAGAGCCCACGACCGACCCTGCAGTCCTGCACCGAGCAGCATGACCACGCCCAGCGCGATGATGTACGTCCCACTGATCCACGTGAGTCCGCCGCCGACGGTCGCGACGACCGGGAGCGACAGGAAGACGACGATCGCCTCGAGGACGAGGGTGCCGGCGCAGACGCCGCGGAACCCCTTCCACGGATCGCGTGCGGGCGGCGGGACCTGGCCCGCCTCGGGGACTGTCATACCGGGTCCTTCCCGAAGAGAGTGCGTGCCGCACCGGCGGTCACCACGGATCCCGTGACGACGACGCCGGCACCGGAGACGGCCTCACCCTCGTCCGCGACGTCCTCCGCGATGCCGATCGCGATCTCGAGTGCGTCCGGGAGCGTCTCCGCGACGACGACACGCTCGTCGCCGAACTTGGCCACGGCCGCGTCGGCGAGTGCCTCGACGTCGAGCCCGCGTGGGGAGCCGTTGTGGGTCACGACGATCTCGTCGAGTACGGGTTCGAGTGCCTGCAGGATGCCGTCGACGTCCTTGTCCTTCATCACGGACACGACGCCGACGAGCTTGCGGAAGTCGAACTCGGCCGTCAGCGTCGCGGCGAGTGCGGCGGCGCCGTGCGGGTTGTGCGCGGCGTCGACGAAGACCGTCGGTGCGTTGCGCACCCGCTCGAGTCGGCCCGGGTTCACCACCGAGGCGAAACCCTCGCGCACCGTCTCGACGTCGAGTCCGTGGTCGGCACCCGCGCCGAAGAACGCCTCGACCGCCGCGAGGGCCAGCGAGGCGTTGCGCGCCTGGTGCTCACCGTGGAGCGGAAGGAAGATGTCGTCGTACACGCCGCCGAGGCCGCGGAGCTCGAGCTGCTGACCGCCGACCGCGACGCGACGGGCCAGGACCACGAACTCGGACCCGGCGCGGGCCACCGCCGCGTCCATCTCCACGGCACGCCGCAACAGGACGTCGGTGACCTCGGGTTGCTGCTCGTCGAGAACCGCCACCGTGTCGACCGGATCGAGCCGTTCAGGGGCCTTCTTGATGATGCCGGCCTTCTCGGCGGCGATACCGGCCAGATCGGTACCGAGGTACTCGATGTGGTCGATACCGATCGGGGTGATGACGGAGACCTGCGCGTCCACCACGTTGGTGGCGTCCCAGCGTCCACCGAGACCCACCTCGACGACGGCGACGTCGACCGGGGCCTCCGCGAAGGCCGCGAACGCCATCGCGGTCACCACCTCGAACTTGCTCATTCTGGGCCCGCCCGCGGCCTCCGACTGCGCGTCGATCATCTCGACGTACGGCAGGATGTCGCGGTACGTGTCGACGTACTGACGAGGGGTCAGCGGCACCCCGTCCACGGCGATCCGCTCGGTGGCCAACTGCAGGTGGGGGCTGGTGGTGCGACCGGTGCGCCGGTGGAACGCCCGCAGCAACGACTCGATCATCCGGGTGACCGACGTCTTGCCGTTGGTGCCCGCGACGTGGATGGACGGGTAGCTCGCCTGCGGGGACCCGAGCAGGTCCATCAGTGCACTGATGCGCGTGAGCGACGGCTCGATGGTCGTCTCGCCCCAGCGCTGGTCCAGTTCGGACTCCACCAGTGTGAACTCGGCGAGATCGACCGGCGAGGGTCCCGACACCCCTTCCGGCCCGGAGTTGCCCGGATAGCTCACGCCGGCCCCATCTCACGCAGGCGTGCGGTGATGCGCTCGACGTCCTCGCGGGCGATCTGCTGCCGCGCGCGGATCTTGTCCACGACCGCCTCGGGGGCCTTGCCGATGAAGGCCTCGTTGCCCAACTTGGCAGTGGTGGCGGCGAGTTCCTTCTCCGCGGCCGCGAGATCCTTCTCGGCACGCTTGCGCTCGGCCGCCACGTCGACGGTGCCGGACGTGTCGACGGAGACGACGACGGTACCGAGCGAGAGCCGGACCTCGATGGATGCCGTCTCGGCGAAATCCTCCTCCGGCTCCGTCAGGAAGGCGAGCGCGCGGGTGGCGGGGATCTGCGCCGTGAGGTCCGCCTCCTCGACCCCGAGCAGCCGCGCCGGGACCTTCTGCTTCGGCTTCACGCCCTGGTCGCTGCGAAAGCGGCGCACCTCGGTGATGAGCTTCTGCATGTCGGACACGCGTTGGAGCGCGACGGGATCGGCTCCGACCCCGGTCTCCTTCGGCCACGGTGCGACCACGATGCTCTCGCCGCCCGTGAGGGCCTTCCAGAGCGTCTCGGTGACGAAGGGGATGACCGGATGCAGCAGGCGGAGAATGGAATCGAGCACGACACCGAGGACGATGCGGGTGGGTTCGGCCGCGCGCTCCGACGAGAACTGCACCTTGGCCAGTTCGAGGTACCAGTCGCAGACCTCGTCCCAGGCGAAGTGGTAAAGCGCCTCGCACGCCTTGCCGAACTCGTAGCGGTCCAGCGCGTCGTCCACCTCGGCGCGCACCGTCGCCAGCCGGTCGAGGATCCAGCGGTCGGCGTCCGTGAGCGTCTCGCGGGCCGGGAGATCCTGCACCACAGCGCCGTTCATCAACGCGAACTTGGTGGCGTTGAACAGCTTGGTGGCGAAGTTGCGCGAACTCTGCGCGTTGTCCTCGCCGACCGAGAGGTCACCGCCGGGATGGGCTCCGCGCGCCAGCGTGAAACGCAGTGCATCCGCACCGAATCGGTCGACCCAGTCGAGAGGGTCGATGCCGTTGCCCTTCGACTTCGACATCTTGCGGCCGAACTCGTCGCGCACCAGCCCGTGCAGGAACACATCGCGGAACGGCACCGGACCGGGCAGCTCGTCGCCGACGGTGGTGCCGAACATCATCATGCGGGCGACCCAGAAGAACAGGATGTCGTAGCCCGTGACGAGAACGCTGGTGGGATAGAACTTCTCGAGGTCGGGAGTGCGGTCGGGCCAGCCCATCGTCGAGAAGGGCCACAGGCCGGACGAGAACCACGTGTCCAACACGTCCGGGTCCTGCACCCAGCCCTCGGGCGGCGTCTCGTCGGGGCCGAGGCAGACCGTCTCACCGTCGGGTCCGTACCAGATGGGGATGCGGTGCCCCCACCACAGCTGGCGCGAGATGCACCAGTCGTGCATGTCGTCGACCCAGGCGAACCACCGCGGTTCCTGGCTCTTCGGGTGCACGACGGTGCGCCCGTCGCGCACGGCGTCGCCGGCGGAGGCCGCCAACGTGGAGACGTTCACCCACCACTGGAGGGAGAGTCGCGGCTCGATGGGCTCGCCGCTGCGCTCGGAGTGGCCGACACTGTGGACGTAGGGACGCTTCTCGGCGACGACGCGGCCCTGCTCCGCGAGTGCCTCGCGCACGGCGACGCGCGCCTCGAAGCGGTCCATACCGTCGAACTGCGTTCCGGTGTCGGCGATCCGGCCCGAGGTGTCCATGATCGAGGGCATCGGCAGGCTGTGCCGGACACCCATCTCGAAGTCGTTGGGGTCGTGTGCCGGCGTGATCTTCACGGCGCCGGTGCCGAACTCGGGGTCGACGTAGTCGTCGGCGATGACCGGGATCTCGCGGTCGAGGAACGGGTGCGGAAGCGTCGTGCCCACCAGGTCTCGGTAGCGCTCGTCGTCGGGGTGGACGGCGACGGCGGTGTCGCCGAGCATCGTCTCGACACGAGTGGTGGCGACGACCACGTGCGGTTCGTCGTCGTTCAGCGATCCGTAGCGGAGCGAGACCAGTTCGCCCTCGACGTCCTCGTACTTGACCTCGATGTCGGAGATCGCCGTCTTCAGCACCGGCGACCAGTTGACGAGCCGCTCGGCGCGGTAGATCAGGCCACGATCGTGGAGCAACTTGAACATGGTCTGGACGGCACGTGAGAGGCCCTCGTCCATCGTGAACCGCTCGCGGCTCCAGTCGACGCCGTCACCGATCCGGCGCATCTGCTCGCCGATGGTGCCGCCGGACTCACGCTTCCACTCCCACACTTTCTCGATGAAGGCGTCCCGACCGAGCTCGTCCTTGGACGTTCCCTCGGCGACGAGTTGCTTCTCCACGAGCGACTGCGTGGCGATGCCCGCGTGGTCCATGCCGGGAAGCCACAACACCTCGTAGCCCTGCATCCGCTTGCGACGCGACAGGACGTCCATCAGCGTGTGGTCGAGCGCGTGGCCCATGTGCAGGCTGCCGGTGACGTTGGGCGGCGGGAGCACGATCGAGTACCCCGGCTTCGCACTGTCCGGATCGGCGACGAAGTACCCGGAGTCGACCCATCCCTGGTAGAGGTCTGCTTCCACGTCACCGGGATTCCAGGCCTTGGGCAGGCGGTCGGCAGGGTTCTCGTCGGGCGTCGTCGTCGATCTGGTCACCGGGTGATTCTAGTGCGCGTCGGGATCGACGGTCCGGCCCGGTCGCGCCGCGAGGATCTCGGGCATCGGAGTGGATTGTCCGAGTACGTGCTCGGCCAGGAAGGCGTGCACGGCGCCGTACCAGACCGCGGTGTGCTGCGGCGAGAGGATCCAGTGGTTCTCGTCGGGGAAGTACAGGAACCGGTGCACGGTCTCCCCGTTCTCGTCGGCGGGAGAACCGGACTCGGACAACAACTCCCACCACAACCGCAACGCCTCGCCCACGGGCACGCGGTAGTCCTTGTCGCCGTGGATCACCAGCATCGGGGTGACGATGTCCGCGACGGCCAGGTGCGGTGAGTTCTCGAACGCCATCTCCGGCGTCATCTCGTGCGCCCAGTACGACGCCTCGTCGGTGGTGGGACCGAACTGGTCGAGCGCCCATAGACCGGCGTGCGAGACGATCGCCCGGAAGCGGTCGGTGTGACCTGCGACCCAGTTGGCCATGTAGCCGCCGAACGAGCCGCCCATCATCGCCGTGCGCGTCGAGTCGATGTCCTCGCGTTGCTCGACAGCGTCGGTGACGGCCATCAGGTCCGTGTAGGGCTCCGTCCCCCATCGGCCCCAGCCGCGCTGCACGAACTCCTGTCCGTACCCGGTGGACAGTGCGGGATCGGGAAGCAGGACGGCGAATCCCTGCGCCACCAGCATCCACGGATTCCAGCGCCACGACCAGGCGTTCCACGACCCGAGCGGTCCGCCGTGCGCCCACAGCACGAGGGGCGCGGGCCAGTCGGCGGACGTGCCCGTGGGCAGAGCCAACCAGGCGCGCACGCGCACGCCGTCCTCGGCGGTGGTCTCGACGTCCTCGAGAGTGCCCGGCAGTGTCGGCGTGGCGGCCGGTGATCGCAGCTCGGTCACCGCACCGTCGGCGAGCGTGATCCGGACCGGATGCGGCGGAACGAGATACGACGAGCGCAGCGCGTGGACGACATCACCGTCCGGAGCCGGACGCAGGTCGGTGTAGGCGTGGTCGTCCTGTGTCAGGCGGCGGGCCGCGTCGGGCGTCACGACGAAGATCGGTGCCCGGCCGTCGTCGTCCGCCGTCACCAGGATGCTGCGCCCGTCGGCGGACCACACCGGCGACGACGGCCACCGGTCCCACCCGGCCGCCCACTGCTCCGGCAACCCGGTCGTCAGGTCGAGGACGTGCAGCGTGGTCCGCGGAGCCGCGTCCGGTTCCGGATGCGTCTCGCGCAGAAACGCGACGCGCGTTCCGTCGGGCGAGACGGCAGGGGCACCGACGTCGGCCACGGGATCGTCGACCAGCACGGCGTCGGCGCCGTCCGAGGTGTCGATCCGGACGAGCACGTGCCGTGTGGTGGCGTCGGCTCCCGCGACCCTGCGCGTGGCCACCAGCCACGAGCCGTCGGGAGCCACCGCGACGGAGGTGTCGCGGTACGCGCCGCCGCCCGCCGAACCGCCGGGTCGCGGCGTCACCGTCCGCAGTGCGACGTCGGTGTCCTCGGTGTCGCCGAGGTTCCCCACGAAGACGTGCGTGGACGCCGGACCGAGGTCGCTGTCCCAGTGCCGCATCGGATATCCGCTGTGCAGTATCGCGGAGACGGCCTTGTCCTTCCGCAGCGCGCGCAGCGCCTCGTCACGGTCGACGTCGCCCAGAACCTCACCGGCGACGGCGAACACCGGCACGTCGGACGCGGCCACGACTCCCCCCACCCCACCGACGCGGTGCGCGACCCTGCGGGCCTCTCCGCCCTGCGCGGACAGCGCCCACACCGCGGACGGTGCATCGTCGTCACCGGACGCCGCTCGGACGAAGAGCAGGTCGCCGTTCGCGGCGAAGGTCGGTGCCGAGTCCCCGGTGGTGGACCGGGTGAGCCGGCGCGGCGCCGACGTGCCGTCCGTCGCGATGGACCACAGACTCGAGACGTACTTCGTCCGTGCGGCATTCAGCTCGGACATCGTGGTGACGAGCGAGGCTCCGTCGACGGACAGCGCGAGGCCCGCGATGCGGGGGAGGTCGAGGTAGGCGTCGGGAGTCCGGAAAGCGCTCGCGTCGGTCATGCCCCCGAACCTAGGCGATCACCCGAGCACCGCGCGACGTCTGCTCCGCCACCAGCGGTCGATCGCCGGTCGCAGCGCGGTCAGCCCCTTGTAGTCGGCCATGTCCCGCGGCAGTTCCGCGGTGACCGCGACGACACGCTCCGCCCAACCGGGCACTGCGGCGAGCTCGTCGAGCGACGCGTGATGGGTGCGGACGAGGAAGAGGATCGCACCGGACGGAGCGAGGCGCGTCAGGTGCTGCACCTCGACCCGCAGGCAGAGGCGCCTGCCGACGTCGTCGGCGGACGCGGTCTCGAGTTCCCGTCGCGCGCGTGCCCACTCCCCGCGCGTCTCCAGCGAGGCATCGAGCCGATGGTCGACTCCGAGCGACCAATTGGTGCGCCGCACGGTCGCTCCCGCACCCAGCCCGAGGAGGAACGCGCGTGCCCGCGCCACGACCCCCTCGTCCCGCACGCGCGGGACTGGACCGTGAATGTCCTCGAAGCTCGCACCCAGAGCGAAGTTCATGGACCACCCCGACGCGTACGTCACCACGCCCGCGTCGGCGAACAGCTCACCCCCGCGGGTGTCCAGCAGAACCAGATCGTCCGGCGTCTCCCCTGCCGCCAGCACCAACGGATCGACGCTCGGGTCCCCTCTGGCCACGTCGATGCTGTTGCCGGACAACCTGTTCGAGAAACGGACACGCCCGCCGTCGAGGTCGAGCGTCGTCTCGTCGGGCACGCTGCGGTGCAGTTCGATCAGCACCGTCTCGAGCGCGTCCCACCCGGCCGGCGCCATGTGCGGCAACGACACCGCTCGCCGGGGGTCCCGCGCGAGGATGCGGGCGCGTTCGGCCAGCGCGTCCCGATAGTCGGTACCCGGTTCGACGACGTGCTCACCCCAGCCGCCCGCGGCGGTCCGATGAGCCGTGCGCGCCGGCTCGAGATTCGTGCTGTACCGGTACGTGTCGACGTCGAAGGGGAACGGGAAAGCCCGCAGATCGGTCACAGGTCCACCACCAGACGATCCCCCGCGGCGCGGGACACGCAGACCATCATCGAATCCGACCGCGTGCGTTCGTCGTCGGACAGGAAGAGGTCGCGATGGTCGACGGCGCCCGCGATCACAGGCGTCCGACACCGACCGCAGACACCGTGACGACACTGCCGATCGACGGACACGGCGGCAGTGTCGAGGACGTCCAGCACCGACTCGTCGGACGACACCGGCAGGGTGCGTCCGCTGCGCGCGAGTTCGAGCACGAACGACCGGCGAGGAGCATCGGGGCGGGTGAACGCCTCGGTGTGCAGACGGCTTTCCGGCCAGCCCACCGCACGCGCGGCGCTCAGCGTCGCCTCGACGAGAGGGGTCGGGCCGCAGACGAACAGGTGCGTTCCCAGTGGCTGCCGGGTGAGCGCGTCCGCCAGTCCGCTCTCGAAGCCCGCGCGGGTGGTGCTGATCCGAGCGTCGCACGAGGTGGCCACGTCCTCGGCGAACGCGCCGCGTTCCGGCCGGTGGACGTAGTGCACCTCGGCGGTCGACCCGAGCCACCGCGCCAGGGACAGGATCGGCGTGATGCCGATCCCGCCGGCCACCAGCAGGTGCCTCCGCGCGCGGAGAACCGGAGCGAAGGTGCTGCGCGGAGTGTGGATCTCGACGAGGTCACCGGGGCGCCGACGCTGCAGCCACCGCGACCCGGCGCCGACGGCGAGTACCGCGCACGAGTAGAGGGACGGGGCGTGCGGCGCCCCGATCAGGGAGTAGGCGTTGTACGGGGCGGACGCGTCGTCGCCGCAGCGCACCACCACGTGGCTTCCGGGCACGAACGACGGCAGCGCGTCCCCCGAGCGCTGCGGTGCGAGGTCGATGCGCCGCACCGCACCGTCCGGAGTGACCGCTGTCGAGTGGACCACCCGCATCCTCACGACGCGGCGTCCGGGACACCGAGGCGAGCCGCGAGACGGCTCGAGACATGGTCGGACACCACCAGATTGGCTCCGCAGGACTCACAGGGCGGTGCCGGACCGACCGTTCCGCACACCGGGCAGTAGACGTCGAGAGCGCCGTCCGGGGTGACGACGACGGAGATCTCGTCGGGTTCTGCGCCGGCCCGCAGCGCCCGCTCGCGGTAGACCGCGACATCGGCTGCGGAACCGATCAGCACACAACGCCAGCCGACCACCGCACGATCCGTCTCGGCGTCGAACCACGCGTCCGACTGCGGACCTCGCGCCGCGAATCGGCCCGGGCTCTCACCAGCCGAGTCCGGACGGTCGGCGTCGCCGATGATCAGCACGGTCACGCCGCCGACAGTACCGCCGGCCGATCCCCCGTCGGGCGTGTCAGCGCACGAGGGGTGCCAGCCGGCCGGGGATCTCCTGCAACGCGAACGGCAGGCTGAGCACGGTGCTCCACGCCATGGCCTCGGCGGCCTCGTCCTCGAGAATGATCACGCGGTTCTCCTGGACGGCGGACAGCTGCTGGTAGACGGGAGTGGCCGCCAGCTCGGCACGGAGCTTGTCACCGAAGCCGCCGCCGGCGTACCAGACGAGCACGTCGACGTCGGCGAGCGACAACTGCTCGGTGCTCACGGTGGCGAAGTTGCGCTCGCCCACCTGGTCGACGACCGGCGGGTTCACGAAGCCCAGTTCGTTGAGGAAGCGCACCTTCGGGTCCTGCGCGCCGTAGACACCGAACTGTCCGGGGCCCTGCAGCGCTCCGAGCAGCACCGTCTTGCCGGCGAACGACGGGTTGGCGGCAGCCGTGTCGGCGAACTCGCGCTCGAGATCGGTGATCAGCGTGCTCGCCTGATCGGCCCGACCGAGCGCCTGGCCGAGCAGCGTGGTCTGGTCGCGCCACGGAATGCCGTAGTCGACGAAACCGGTCGGCTGAGTCACGGTCGGGGCGAGCTGGGACAGCGAGTCGAACTCCGACTGCGTGATACCGGCATAGGTACCGACGATGAGATCGGGGCCTGCCGACGCCACCTTCTCCACGTCGATGCCCTCGGACGCGGTACCGACGATCGCCGGTGCGGCGCCGCCCAGCGCGGACTGCGCCCAGGGCCAGGTCGCGGACGGGTAGTCGCCGTACCAGTCGAACACCCCGACCGGAACGACACCCAGTGCGAGCAGGGTGTCCTGGTCGTTGTACCCGACGCTGACGACGCGCTGCGGATCCGACGGCACGGTGACCTCGCCGTATTTCGTGGACACGGTCGCACCGGAGTCCTGCGATCCACCGGAGTCCGAGCTGCTGCACGCAGCGGCCACCGCGACGATCGCGCCGGTGGCACCGAGGAGGAAAGAGCGACGTGAGACGCCGGTCGACATGGCCATGTGAGGTGGTCCCTTCGATGGACGGCGGGGACCCAGCCCCCCTGGTTGTAGGCAAGGCTAACTTATGCACAGATGCCCCGGACACGGGTCCGTCCGCGCGCCGAACCCACGCGGGTCCACTATGGAGTCATGAGCACGTCGCACGAGAGCCACCACTGATGGGCCGCGCCACCGTCCGCCGTCCGGTCGTCCGGATCCGCGGGCTGCACCGCTCGTCACGGCCCGACACCGTGGTCGCCGAGGAACCGTTGGAGTTGCGCGTCGGCGGCAAGGCACTGGCCGTCACCATGCGCACGCCCGGGCACGACGTCGAACTCGCACACGGGTTCCTCGCCACCGAGGGCGTCATCGGCGGCCGCGACGACATTCTCGCCGCACGGTACTGCGACGGCGTCGACGACGAGGGGCTCAACACCTACAACGTGCTCGATCTCGCTCTCGCAGAGCACGTTCCACCACCCGACCCCGGGGTCGAACGGAACTTCTACACGACGTCGTCCTGCGGTGTCTGCGGCAAGGCGTCACTCGATGCGGTGCGGCTGAAGACCCGCCACTCCCCCGCAGCCGACGGCGCGACAGTCACGACGACCGTCCTGACCACGCTCCCGGACACCCTCCGCGAGCACCAGCGCATCTTCGCGTCCACGGGTGGACTGCACGCGGCCGCACTCTTCGACACGGACGGCACGCTTCTCGCGGTGCGGGAGGACGTCGGCCGACACAACGCCGTGGACAAGGTGATCGGGTGGGCGGTGCTCGAAGGACGGGTTCCCCTCACGGGAACGGTGCTCATGGTCAGCGGACGCGCGTCCTTCGAGCTCGCGCAGAAGGCCGTCATGGCCGGTATCCCGATCCTCGCCGCGGTGTCCGCGCCGTCGTCGCTCGCCGTCGACCTCGCCGACGAGTCGGGCCTGACGGTCGTCGGCTTCCTCCGCGGAGACGGCATGAACGTCTACACCCACGCCCACCGTGTGATCAGCGAGCCGCCGCCCGACGACGCCCGGTGATCAGACCGACGACGGTGAGCACCACGACCACCGCGAGGGTGGCGAGTACCTGACGACGGGACGACGCGTCCGTCAGCATGAGCACGGTCAGGCCCACGAGGAGCGCGAGCGCCACCCAGCTGAGGTACGGGAACGCCCACATGCGAACCGGCAGAGGACCTGCCGCCTCCAGACGGCGTCGTAGTCGTAGCTGCGACGCCACCGTCATCGCCCAGATCACCAACAGCGATGCGCCGACGGCGTTGAGCAGGAACGTCAGCAGACCGTCGAGGTCGAGATAGTTCAGCAACACGGCCACGAAGCCGAAGAACACCGAGACCAGCAGCGCGGCACGCGGGACACCCGACGCATCCACCCGCGCCAACGGACCCCTCCGGCCTTCCCGCCCACCACCGGCCGGCCTCCGGCCTTCCCGCAGCGCCAGCGAGTACATCATCCGGCTCGTCGCGTAGATCTGCGCGTTGAAGGCGCTGAGCAGTGACAGCACGATGATCGCCTCCATGAAGCCGACCACCCCGGAGAGATTCGCCTGCTGCAGCACCAGCGTGAACGGGCTCTCCGCGGCCGACTGCGCCTCGTCGAGACGGTTCCACGGCAGCAGCAACGTGATCACCAGGATCGACCCGAGGTAGAAGACGCTGATGCGCCACACGACGCTGCGCACCGCGCGCCCCACCGACAGGGCCGGGTCCTTCGACTCGGCCGCCGCGATGGTCACGATCTCGATGCCGCCGAAGGCGAACGCCACGACCAGCAGCCCCGCGGCGATGCCCGAGACGCCGTTGGGCGCGAACCCACCGAGACCGGTGAAGTTGGCGGCGCCGACAGGGTCCGAACCGGGGAGCAGGCCGAACACGAGCAACGTCCCGACGACGAGGAACCCGATGATGACGGTGACCTTGATGGCGGCGAACCAGAACTCGAACTCGCCGAAGTTCGACACCTTCGCGAGGTTGACCGCGGCGAAGACGACCATGGCCACGAGGGCGGGGATCCACGGATCCACGCCGAACCACGCCCCCATGAAGGCTGCGGCGCCGGTCATCTCGGCGCCCATGACCATGACGAGGGTGAACCAGTACAGCCACCCGGTGACGAAGCCGGCGGTGCGGCCGAACGCCATCTCGGCGTACGTCGAGAACGAACCCGACGACGGCGAGGCGGCGGCCATCTCGCCGAGCATGCGCATGACGAGGATCACGAGGAAGCCGGCGATGGCGTAGGACAGGAGGACGGCGGGTCCCGCGGCGGCGATGCCGGCGCCGGTGCCCAGGAACAGGCCGGCGCCGATCGCGGAGCCGAGGCCCATCATCGTCAGGTGGCGGACCTTCAGTCCGTCGGTGAGTGAGTCGACCATGAGAGCACTCACGGTAGCGGGACGCCGCAGCGAGCCGACAGCGGACGTCTAGGAGCGGTCTGCGTGCCCGAGGTCGCGCTCCGGGTCGACCTCGTCTCGAACGAGCTGCTTCAGGACGGTGATCTCGGGAAAACCGCTGCGCTCCTTGCGATCCCACACCACGGAGTCCCCCACCACGACGCGGAAGACTCCGCCGGTGCCGGGAATCAGCGCCACCTCGGTGAGGTCGGATCCGAAGGTCTGCAACAGTTCCTGCGCCATCCATCCGGCTCGCAGGAGCCACTGACACTGGGTGCAGTACGTGATCGCGACGCGCATGGCGGCGACCCTACCCCCGACGCTCCAGAGCCCCGACACACGAGAGCCCCGACGCACGAGAGCCCCGGCGACCATCGGTCGTCGGGGCTCTCGATCGAGCAGAGGGGGTCAGGCGCTCTTCTCGCGCCGTTCCGGCCGGTCCGGCTTGCGCGGCACGATGGTGGGGAGCACGTTGTCGTTCACGGTCTCCGCCGTCACGACCACCTTCGCCACGTCGTCACGGCTGGGAATGTCGAACATGACCGGGTTGAGCACTTCCTCCATGATCGCGCGCAGCCCACGAGCACCCGTGCCGCGATGGATGGCCTGCTCGGCCATCGCGTCCAGCGCGTCCGGCGTGAACTCCAATTCGACACCGTCCATGTCGAACAGGCGCGTGTACTGCTTCACCAGAGCGTTCTTCGGCTCCGACAGGATGGTCACGAGGGACTCCTTGTCGAGGTGCGTGACCGACGCGACGACCGGCAGGCGACCGATGAACTCGGGAATCAGACCGAACTTGATCAGATCCTCGGGCATGACCTCCGCGAAGTGGTCCTGAGTGTCGATCTCGGCCTTGGAGTGGACCTCGGCGCCGAAGCCGAGGCCGCGCTTGCCGATGCGGTCCGACACGATCTTCTCGAGCCCGGCGAACGCACCGGCGACGATGAAGAGCACGTTGGTCGTGTCGATCTGGATGAACTCCTGGTGCGGATGCTTACGTCCGCCCTGCGGCGGGACGCTGGCCTGCGTGCCCTCGAGGATCTTGAGCAGGGCCTGTTGCACACCCTCACCGGACACGTCGCGCGTGATCGACGGGTTCTCGCTCTTGCGGGCGATCTTGTCGACCTCGTCGATGTAGATGATGCCGGTCTCGGCGCGCTTGACGTCGTAGTCCGCGGCCTGGATGAGCTTGAGGAGGATGTTCTCGACGTCCTCACCGACGTACCCGGCCTCTGTCAACGCGGTGGCGTCGGCGATGGCGAACGGAACATTCAGCATCTTCGCCAGCGTCTGCGCGAGGTATGTCTTGCCGCAGCCGGTGGGGCCGAGCATCAGAATGTTGGACTTGGCCAGTTCCACGGTCTCACCACGGGCGTCACGGGCCTTGTCGCCGGCCTGGATGCGCTTGTAGTGGTTGTAGACCGCGACGGCGAGGCGGCGCTTCGCCGTGTCCTGACCGATGACGTAGTTCTCCAGGAAGTCGCGGATCTCCGCGGGCTTGGGCAACTCGTCGAGCTTGACCTCGCTCGACTCGGCCAGTTCTTCCTCGATGATCTCGTTGCACAGATCGATGCACTCGTCACAGATGTAGACACCTGGTCCGGCAATGAGCTTCTTGACCTGCTTCTGGCTCTTTCCGCAGAAAGAGCACTTGAGCAGATCACCACCGTCACCGATGCGTGCCATGAGCGTTAGTCCTCACTAGTGAAAGAGAATCTCTGCGTGCGACCGTACCCGCCTTCGCGGTCGGAGGTCGACTTCTGACGCAACCCGAGCAGGCATGTCGGAGCGGCGTCGCACCCCCTCGGACGTGGGTGAATCGATGCAGTCCGGAGGCTCGGAACCGGCCGGAGCCACCCGTCCACGACCCGTCGTCCGGGCGTGTCGGAAGCGGCCTCCGGCCGGCCGGCGTCACTTGCGTGCGGAGAGCTTGCGGTACTCGAAGACGGTGTCGATGATCCCGTAGTCCTTGGCCTCCTCGGCCGTGAGGATCTTGTCGCGATCGGTGTCCTTGCGGATGACGTCGGCGTCCTTGCCGGTGTGGCGACCGAGGGTGGTCTCCATCAGACGGCGCATGCGCTCGATCTCCCGAGCCTGGATCTCGAGGTCCGACACCTGGCCCTGCACACCGCCGGTGGACGGCTGGTGGATGAGGACGCGAGCGTTCGGCAGTGCCGCACGCTTGCCGGGGGCGCCCGCTGCGAGCAGTACGGCAGCGGCCGACGCGGCCTGACCGAGGCAGACGGTCGCGACATCGGCGCGCACGTACTGCATCGTGTCGTAGATCGCCATCAGGGAGGTGAACGAGCCACCGGGCGAGTTGATGTACATCGTGATGTCGCGGTCGGGATCGAGACCCTCGAGCACCAGCAGCTGCGCCATGATGTCGTTCGCCGAGGCGTCGTCGACCTGCACGCCGAGGAAGATGATGCGCTCCTCGAAGAGCTTGTTGTACGGGTTCGACTCCTTGACGCCGTAGCTGGAGTGCTCGACGAAGGACGGGAGGATGTAGCGGGAATCGGGCCCGGCGGGCGAGCTGGAGCCGGGGAGAGAACGGGGATCGAAGAGCTGGGACATCAGTACTCCAAGGGTGTGGGTGAAGAGATCGGACGACCGACAGGAGCGAGCGCGTCGCGCGCTGCGCTGTCCGGTCCGATCAGTTGTCGGCTCCGCTGGTGCCGCCGGCCTGCTCGGCGCGTGTGATGACGTGATCGACCATGCCGTACTCGAGTGCCTGCTGCGCCGTGAACCACCGGTCGCGGTCGGAGTCCTCGGTGACCTGCTCGAACGACTGGCCGGTGTGCTGTGCGATCAGTTCGGCCATCTCGCGCTTGGTGAGGGCGAACTGCTCGGCCATGATGGCGATGTCCGCCGCGCTGCCACCGATTCCGGCGGACGGCTGGTGCATCATGATGCGGGCGTGCGGCAGGGCGTAGCGCTTGCCCTTGGTCCCGGCGGTGAGCAGGAACTGGCCCATCGACGCGGCCAGGCCCATCGCGTAGGTCGCGACGTCGCACTCGGCGAAGTTCATCGTGTCGTAGATCGCCATGCCGGCCGAGACGGAACCGCCGGGCGAGTTGATGTAGAGCGCGATGTCGCGAGTGGGGTCCTCTGCCGAGAGCAGGAGGATCTGGGCGCACAGCTTGTTCGCGATGTCGTCGTCGACCTGCGTGCCGAGGAAGATGATGCGCTCACGGAGCAGACGCTCGTAGACGGAGTCGCTGAGGTTGAGTCCGGCGGTCGCGGACGTCATGGCCGGAGCGGTCACGATCGACCCTGCCTGACGGGACGGCCCTGCCTGGTCGGTGTTGGTCGCCGGGTTCGTGGTGGTCACGGTACCTGCCTTCTCGTGCTCGATGTGGTCTCGCCTGAACGAGTTTCTCGCCGTGAGCGCGAACGTTCCCTGTGGACGGAACGCTCACGTTCTCTGTCACCGACACTAACGAAGGACGGCGGCCCCGGAGTCCCGGAACCGCCGTCGTTCGCTGTGAGCGTTACTTCTGCTGTTCGCCCGCAGACGAATCGTCTGCAGCCGACTCGTCCGTGGACGACTCGATCTCCGCCGACTCGGTCTCGGCGGTGCCCTCGTCCTCGGGATCTCCGAAGAGCTCCTTGGTGTCGACGCTCGCGCCGGCGGTGTCGGTCACGGAGACGCGATCGACGATCGCGGCGAGTGCCTTGCTGCGACGGATGTCGGCGAACAGTGCGGGCAGCTGGTTGGCCTGCTGCACCTGCTGGATGAACTCCTCCGGTGCGATGCCGTAGCGCTGCGCCTGGAAGACGATGTTCTGAGTGAGCTCTTCCTGCCCGACCTGGACCGACTCGGCGTCGGCGATGGTGTCGAGCAGCAGCTGGGTGCGCACGGACTTCTCGGCACCCTCACGCGCATCCGTGTCGAACTCCTCGCGCGAAGAGCCAGCGGCTTCGAGCTGCTGTGCGAGCTTGTTCTCGTCGTGGTCGAGAGGATGGATCGCGTCGTGCAGCGCGGAGTCGACCTCGGCCTTGACGAAGGCTTCGGGAACCGGGACCTCGACGGACTCGAGCAGAGCCTCGAGAACCTTGTCGCGGATCTGTCCGGCCTGCTCGACCTTCTTGACGCGGGCCACGCGCTCGCGCAGATCGGCCATCAGCTCGTCGAACGTGTCGAACTGGCTCGCCAGCTGGGCGAACTCGTCGTCGGGCTCGGGCAGCTCGCGCTCCTTGACCGACTTCACCGTGACGGTGACCTGCGCTTCGCGACCCGCGTGCTCCCCGGCGAGCAGGGTTGTCGGGAACTCCTTCGAGTCACCGACGGACAGGCCGACGATCGCGTCGTCGAGACCCTCGATGAGCTGGCCGGAGCCGACCTCGTGGGACAGGCCCTCGGTCGAGGCCTCCGCGACGTCCTCGCCGTCGACCGTGGCCGACAGGTCGATGGAGACGAAGTCGCCGGTCTGCGCCGCGCGCTCGACACCGGTGAGGGTGCCGAAACGCTGACGCAGCGACAGCAGCTGCTCGTCGACGGCCTCGTCGGTGATCTCGACCGGGTCGACGGTCACGGTGACGGTCGAGAAATCGGGCAACGTGATCTCGGGACGCACGTCGACCTCGGCGGTGAAGACGATCTCCTCGCCGTCCTCGAGCTTGGTGATCTCGATGTCCGGCTGGCCGAGGGGCTTCAGCTCGGTCGAGCTGAGCGCGTCGTTGTACTTGGCGGGCAACGCGTCGTTGACCACCTGGTTCAGGACGTTCGCGCGGCCGACGCGTGCCTCGAGAAGCTTCGCGGGGGCCTTGCCGGGGCGGAACCCGGGCAGGCGGATCTGCTGCGCGAGCGTCTTGTAGGCGCGGTCGAAATCAGGCTTCAGCTCCTCGAAGGGCACCTCGACGTTGATACGGACTCGCGTCGGGCTCAGCTGCTCGACAGTGCTCTTCACGAACGTGCTCCTTCATCTGCTCGACTGCAGTGATTCGTTGTCGGACTGTGGTGGTGCGGGGTGGTTCCGGTGGGAAGGTTGATCTGGACCATTCGATCGCGGCGACCGACGTCTGTCGGGATGACAGGATTCGAACCTGCGACCCTCCGCTCCCAAAGCGGATGCGCTACCAAGCTGCGCCACATCCCGTTCCTCGTGCACGCCGTCACCCTCGATCGTGGCGATTCGCACCGGCAAGGCCACAGCGACGTGCGCCGACGATCCTACGGCGGTACCGCGGAGGCGCCGACGGCGGGCCGATTTCTCGATCGCGAGCGACGTTCGGTACAGTTCCTCAACGCAGGCGGCAGGAGCTGGCGATCCCAGCACCGCCGCAGGCATGCGGGCGTAGCTCAATGGTAGAGCCTCAGTCTTCCAAACTGATTACGCGGGTTCGATTCCCGTCGCCCGCTCCACGAACGAGAGGGCCCCCCGATTCAGCTGAATCGGGGGGCCCTCTCGTGTTCGGGGGTCAGCCGGCGTCGGACAGGACTCCGGCGCCGTCGCGCGCCGAGCCGACCAGCGACACGGCCTCGAAGATGCTTCCGCACACGGTGATCGGCGAGCAGACACCGAGGAGTTCCAGTGGGCGCCGCACGGCGGGGTCGGTCGCCACCAGCACCATCGGACGGACCGACAACGATGACGCCGCGCCGAGGAGCAGGACGGCGCCGGCGCTGCCCAGGAAGGTGACGTCCGACAGATCGAGAACCACGTCCTCGTGGCCGCGAGCAGCCACGCGTGCCAGGACCTCGCGGAGTTCGGGCGTGGTGCTCATGTCGATCTCGCCGCCGACCGACACCACGGCGACGTCGCCGCGTTCGTATTCGAGGACGGTGAGATCGGCAGCGTCGATGGAGAAGTGGGTGTCGAGTCCGTGTGCGGTCATTGCTGTGTCTCCCTGTTCGTGTGCGTCGATCTCGTTCCTCGGCGTCTGCCTTAGATTCGCCCGCCAGAGTGACGAGGCTGCGTGCAGAGCATCACGATTTGATAACGTTCGCAGCACATCGGGATAACGCCGTTGCAGACTCAACTGCCTGTTCCGGACATGACATCGCCTCGCGTCGGGAACACTGTGGTCATCTCGGCACCGCCCGTCCGAACCGCTGGAGGCCTGCATGCCCGTGTCCCACCCCGTCGTCGTCGGAGTCGACGGATCGTCCGCAGCGCTCGCGGCCGTGCGATGGGCCACGCGGCTCTGTACCGCTCGCGGCCTTCCCCTCGTGCTGGTCACGGCGGTGTCCGCGCCGGCCTTCGCGGACGTCGACAACGGTGCGGCGAGTGCGCTCGACCGCATCCTCTCCGACGGCGTGGACGCGGCGCGGGCCGTCGCGGCCGATGTGTCGGTCTCCACCGAGACCCACCACGGCACCCCCGCCGGAGTGTTGGTCGAACGCTCGACGGAGGCCGCGATGATCGTCGTGGGAACGCGGGGGCTCGGCGAGTTCACCGGAGGACTCTCCGCGTCGGTGAGCACGGCGGTGGCGACACACGCCTCGTGCGCCGTCACCGTGGTGCCCCTGGACACGCCGCCGAGCGAAGGCGCGGAACACGCCGTCGTCGTCGGCGTCGACGGCACGGACAACAGCGTGCCCGCCGTCCGCTGGGCGTTCGAGATCGCCTCGTCACGCGGGGCATCGCTGATCGCCGTGCACGCGTGGAGCGACATCGACGTCCCCGGCGGCCGCGGTCGGTCCGCCGAGGACGAGGAGGCCGTCCTCGCGGAGACGATGGCCGGATGGTCGCAGGACTATCCGGACGTCGAGGTGCAGCGCGTGGTGGTCCAGGACCGACCGGTGCGGGAACTCGTGGCCAGATCGGCCGAGGCGGATCTCGTCGTGGTGGGTCGCCGCGGACGAGGTGGATTCACCTCGCTCCTGCTGGGGTCGACCAGCCGAGCCGTGATGCACTCGGTGGACGTCCCCGTCACCGTGGTGCCGTCGCCCGCCTGATCCGCCCTCGCCCTCGCGAGGGGTGATCGGCCTACTGTGTCAGATGCTGCAGGCACGCGGACTCGGTCCGCCGACGGAGAGGACCGGGCGTGGAAGAAATCCCCGCAGGCTTGACGGTCCACTCCCTCTACCAACCCGTCGTGGACCTCTCGACGCGTGCACTGATCGGTTACGAGGCGCTCGCCCGCGGTCCCGTCGACACACCCTGGGAGTCACCGGCCGCACTGTTCGAGTCGGCGCGTGCGCACGGGACCGTCGGTCAGCTGGACTGGATGTGCCGCATCAGTGCGCTCCGGGGGGCGCTCGAGGCCAATCTGCCGACCGGGTTGCAGTTGTTCGTCAACATGGAACCCAGTGCGATGAACCTCGCGCCTCCCGCGGGTGCGGCCGCTCTGCTCGCCGAGGCGTCGCGGCTGTCGGTGGTCGTGGAGATCACCGAACGCGACCTCCTCGCCGACCCCGCATCGCTGCTCGAGGCAGTCGAACGAGTGCGCGACCGACGATGGCTCGTGGCGGTGGACGACGTGGGAGCCGAGACAGCGAGCCTGGCCCTGCTGCCGTTCCTGCGGCCCGACATCATCAAGCTGGACATGACGTTCACCCAGCAGCGGGCGACGGCGGACACCGCGCGCGTGCTCGCTGCGGTCTCCGCGGAATCCGACCGCACGGGAGCGGTGGTCCTCGCCGAAGGCATCGAGACAGAGGAACACCTGCATCTCGCGCGCGAGATGGGTGCTGCTCTAGGCCAGGGCTGGCTCTTCGGCACGCCCGCTCCCCTGCCGCGCCGGGAGCCGTACGCCGGCCCGACGGCCGGCGACCTGCCGTGGGACTCCCCCTTCGCCGTCGGGCTCACCCACCGCATGCCGTCCGCGCCGACGCCCTTCGCACTCGCCGCGGCGACCGGTGGCGTCCGCCGCGGGCGTCTGTCTCTCCTCTCCACCATCATCGACCAGTTCGCAATCCACGCCGCGGCCACCGGACCGTCGACCATCGTGCTGGCCACGGTTCCACACTCGTTCGAGGTGTCCGCCGAGCAGATGACTCGGGCCGCGCATCTCGCCACGTCCGGAACGCTCGTCGCCCTGTTCGGCCGGGGTGGCGCCGCGGCCACCCCGCCGGTGCCCGGCCTGCACACCATGAGGCTGCCCGCCGCGGACCCCCTGTTGCGGGAACTGTCGGTGATCGTCGTGAGCCCGCACTTCACCGCCGCCGTCATCGGAGCCGAAGCGGAGGGCGGCGGGTCGGCGGAGACAGACCCTGTGTTCGATTACCGCCTGACGTACGACCGCGAACTGGTGCTCGACGCGGCCACCCTGTTGCTCCGCCGGACCACTCCCGCGCCGACCGAACCCGGATCGGGTCCGTTGCCCGTCTTCGGACCTCAGCGACCGCCGCGCATGTTCGGACACGGTCGAAGTGGGTAGTCGGACGAGGTGACCGCGATGCTGAACGACATCCCGACCGCCTCCGAACCGCCGACCGCAGCCGCGTTGCCGACGGCGCGTGGGCCGTTGTCCGCCGCCGTCCTGTCCGCTCTCGTGCAGTCCCCGTCCGGCGCAGGCAGCGTCGTCGCCCCCGTCGCGGACGCGGATCCCTACGGCGACGACCTGCATCTCGCGTTGTACCTCTGCTACGAACTGCACTACCGCGGGCTCCCCGGTGTCGACGACGCCTGGGAGTGGAATCCCGACCTCCTGCGTCTGCGCGCCGAGATGGAGAGCGCCTTCCTCGCCGACGTCCGCGCGCACGTGACGGTGGGCGGCTCGGCGGCCGAGGAGATGGACCTGTTGTCGACGGAGCACGTCGACGGGTCCGGCCCGTCCTTCCACCTCCGCGACACCGGCACCGCCGAGCAGATGCGGGAGTACCTCGCCCACCGGTCGCTGTACCACCTCAAGGAGGCCGACCCCCACGCGTGGACGATCCCGCGGCTGCAGGGACAGGCCAAGGCCTCCTACGTGGCCGTCGAGTTCGACGAGTTCGGCGGCGGGCGCGGAAGCCGCATGCACCAGAACCTGTTTCGCGATCTTCTGGCGGCGGCGGGACTCGATGCGACGTACCTCGGTTACCTCGACCGGGTGGGCGCACCGACCCTGGCACCGGTCAACCTGATGTCGATGTTCGGTCTGCACCGATCGCTGCGCGGCGCCGCCGTCGGGCACCTCGCCGCGACGGAGATCACCTCCTCACCCGGATCGCAGCGGCTGGTGAAGGCGTTGCAGCGGTTGGACTTCCCCGCCGAGTGCGTCGCGTTCTATGCCGAGCACGTCGAGGCCGACGCGGTGCACGAACAGGTGATGCGACACGACGTGGTGGGCGACCTCATCGCGCGCGAACCGGAACTCGAAGCGGACGTCGTCTTCGGGATGCGCGCCATCGACCACGTCGAGAACGTCCTGGCGGACCACCTCATGGACGCGTGGAGCAACGGCCGGGAGTCGCTGCGCCCTGCGCCGTGATCCGCGACCGGAACCGGACTCTCCGTACACTGGGACCATGGAACCTCTGCTCCTGATCATCGTCGTCGTGGCTCTGGTCGTCGGTGTCGTCGTCGTGTCCCAGCGCAGGTCCGGCCGCAGGAGTCTCGAGTCACTCGACGACGCCAAAGCCGACGCACGGCAGGCCATCGAGCGCCTCGGCGGCCAGGTGTACAACCTGGTGGGCTCGGACACCGCCTCCAAGCAGGCTCTGGCCGATGCGTCCGAGCGCTACACGGCCGCGGGCTCACAGATCGATCAGGCGCAGTCCCCCACTCAGGCTCGGCTGGCCAAGCAGACTGCGCTGGAGGGGCTCTACTACATTCGCGCGGCTCGGCTCGCGATGGGCATGGACCCCGGCCCCGAGGTCCCCACCATCGACGGACAGAAGGCTGCGGGCGAGGTCACCGAGGAGCGCACCGTCGACTACGAGGGCCGCGCCGTGACCGCGAGCCCGGGGCCGTCCGAGAAGACCCCGAACTACTACCCCGGCGGACGCGTTGCCGGTCGCCCCGTCCCCGCGGGCTGGTACTCCGAGCCGTGGTGGAAGCCCGCCCTCGTGGCCGGCGCGTGGGGCATGGGGTCCATGTTCCTGTTCTCCGCGATGTTCTCCGGCATGGCCGGCGTGGGCTACGGAGCGGACAACTTCGCCAGCGGCGAGGGCGACGGGACCGACATGGGTGATGGCGGTGGCGACATGGGCGGCGACATGGGTGACGGTGGCGGAGACATGGGCGGCGACGCAGGGGGCGACTTCGGTGGCGGCGGCTTCGACGGCGGTGGCGGGTTCGACGGAGGTTTCTGACCTCGACCGTCGTCGATCAGTGCTCGACCGACCTCACGTCGCCTGACACCTCGGGCACCAGAAGAGGTTGCGGCCCTTCATGTCCGCGGTGAGGATCGTCGTGCCGCAGATCAGGCACGGCTGGCCGTTCCGCTTGTAGACGTAGGAACGCGGGCGTCCCGGTCCTCGCGATCCGGTGCCCGAGTCGTGTTCCTTGTCGAGCGTGATGATGCGCCCGCGTCGCACACCCACCTTCATCAGCTCGACGAGATCCGTCCACATCTCGTCCCACTCCTCGTGATCGAGGTATTTGCCGGTGCGGAACGGGCTCACGCGGTGCCGGAACAGCAGCTCGGCTCGGTAGACGTTGCCGATGCCGGCGATGACGTCCTGCTCCATCAGCAACGCGCCGACCGCCATGGCCGACTTGTGGATTCGGTGGAACGCTTTCTCCGGGTCGGACTCCTTGCGCAGCGGATCGGGACCCAGGCGCGCCACCAAGGCGTCGACCTGTGTGTCGTCGAAGATCTCGCACCGGGTGGGGCCGCGCAGGTCGGTGCCGTACTCCTCCCCCACCATGCGCATCCGCACCTGGCCGACGGGCTCCTTCATGGGAACGGACTGCTCGCCGAACTTGCCGTACAGCCCGAGATGAACGTGGACGATCGCGCCGTTGTCGTACCGGTGGAGCAGATGCTTGCCCCAGGCGTCGGCGCGCTTCAGGACATGCCCGGAGACCCACTCGGCGCCGTCGACGAAACGTCCCTGCGGACTGGACACCTCGATGACCTGGCCGCCGAAACGCTTCTGGTGCAGTCGCGCCAGACGATGGAGAGTGTGCCCCTCGGGCATGGGTGGTACCTGACTACTCGGGCTGTGGTGCGGACCCTCTTATTCGGAGCCGCCGTCGGCCGAGGGTGCACCGGGCACGGCCGGCGCGTCGCCGGTGCGCTCGTACTCGGACAGGATGTCGATGCGGCGCTGGTGGCGCTCCTCGCCCGACCACGGGGTCTCGAGGAACGCGTCGACGATGGCGAGCGCCTCGGGCAGCGTGTGCATGCGGCCGCCGATGCCGATCAGCTGCGCCTTGTTGTGCTGACGCGCGAGCTGAGCCGTCTCGACGCTCCAGGCGAGAGCGCACCGCGCGCCGGGGACCTTGTTGGCCGCGATCTGCTCACCGTTGCCGGAGCCACCGAGCACCAGTCCGAGGCTCTCCGGGTCGGCGACCGTGCGGCGAGCCGCCTCGATGCAGAACGCCGGGTAGTCGTCCACCGCGTCGTAGGTGAACGCACCGCAGTCGATCGGCTCGTGTCCCGATTCCCGCAGGTGGTCGATGATCTGATTCTTGAACTCGAAGCCGGCGTGATCGGCACCCAGGTATACGCGCATGGCTAGAGTTTGACAGGTGCCCACCTCCGCCCCGACGCCACCGTGCGGGTGGGGCCCCGTCGCCGGGGTGGACGGCGCCGCGGGCCGCTGGGTGGTGGCTCGCCTGCACGAGGGACGAGTGTCGCTGACCCTGGTCGACACCGTCGCGGCCGTCCTGGACACCACGCGGGACTGCGCGGCCGTCGGGGTCGACATGCCGCTGACCGTTCCCGACACCGGAGTGCGAGCGAGCGAACTCCAGGTTCGGACGTTCCTGGGCCCGGCGCGATCGTCGCTCTTCCCCACGCCGGTACGCGACGCAGTGTGGGCGGCCTCCTGGGAGGACGCCTGCGTGATCGCTCGGGCCCACACAGGCAAGGCCATCAGCAAGCAGTCCTGGTACCTCACCGGGCACATCCGGGAATGGGACGCCGCCGGCCCCGACGTCACACGGGTCGTCGAGGTGCACCCGGAATCGTCGTTCCGGGCGCTCGCCCCTGCCACTCACTTCACGTCGAAGAAACGAGCGCGCGGCATCGCGCAACGGCTGCAAGCACTCTCGGCCGTGGTGGACGTGCCGGCGCTGCTGGAGGCCACGAGTGCGATGGAGGACGGGCCCGCGATGGACGACGTGCTCGACGCGGTGGCGGCCGCCTGGTCCGCGGGCCGCTGGCTCGGCGGCGAGGCACTGGAGTTCGGCGACGGGACTCGCGATCGCCGGGGCCGTCCCGACCTCATCGTGGTCTGACGCACCCCGTCGGCATCACCGACGGGGTGCGCGGTCGACTCAGTCGAACTGCGGGTCCTCGTTGCGAGAACGCTTGAGCTCGAAGAAGTGCGGGTACGACGCGAAGATCACCGACGCGTCCCACAGCTTGCCGGCCTCCTCGCCGCGCGGGATCCGCGACAGCACGGGACCGAAGAAGGCGACACCGTTGACGTGGATGGTCGGCGTGCCGACGTCCTTGCCCACCTTATCCATTCCCGCGTGGTGGCTCTTGCGCAGCGCGTCGTCGAACTCACTGCTCGCCGCCGCCTCCGCCAACGAGGCCGGGAGGTCCAGTGTCGCGAGCGACTTCTGGATCACGTCCGGGAAGTCCTTGTTGCCCTCGTTGTGAATTCGCGTACCCATCTCGGTGTAGAGCGGCGCGAGGATCTCGTCACCCTTCTCCTGCGCGGCCGCGATCGCGACGCGGACGGGGCCCCACGCCTTCTTCATCATGTCCTGGTACTCGTCGGGGAGATCGCGCCCCTCGTTGAGGACCGCCAGGCTCATGACGTGGAAGTTCGTCTCGATGTCGCGAACCTTCGCCACCTCGAGAATCCAGCGCGAGGTGATCCAGCACCAGGGGCAGAGCGGGTCGAACCAGAAATCTGCCACGTCCTTGCTATCGCTCACGTCGGTCCTTTCGTCCGTGGATCAGTGCGTCTGCTGAGCGGCCCCGCACGAGGAAGCGGTGACACGAACTCTGCACACCTGTTCTACCCGCCCGCGGCGACCGACGTCATGATGGGATGGACACAGCCGCGACCGCAGTTCGGCGGTGGCAGAAGAAATCGACAGAAAGGGTGCACGTGGTTGCCCCCAATTTGACCAGGGACCAGGCAGAGGAACGGTCCTCGCTGCTCACGGTCACGCACTACTCCATCACTCTCGACCTGACGGACGGAGCTGGTGGCCCGGGCGAGAAGACCTTCTCCTCGACCACCACCGTCACCTTCGACGCGACCGCCGGAGCCTCGAGTCTCGTCGACATCGTCGCCGCCTCGGTGAGCTCCGCGACGCTCAACGGAAGCGACGTCGACGTCTCCTCCTACGACGAGTCGACGGGCATCGCTCTCACCGACCTCGCGGAGCACAACGAGCTCACCGTCGTCGCGGAGTGCGTCTACTCCCATACCGGCGAGGGCCTGCACCGCTTCGTCGATCCGTCGGACGGCTCCGTCTACCTGTACAGCCAGTTCGAGACCGCGGACGCCAAGCGCATGTTCGCGTGCTTCGATCAGCCGGATCTCAAGGCGACCTTCGACGTGACGGTGACGGCACCGAAGGACTGGGCCGTCATCTCCAACGCGGCTGCCGCGGAGACCTCCGAGGCGTCCGGTGCCACGAAGCACGTGTTCGAGACGACTCCCGTGATGAGCACCTACCTCGTCGCGCTCATCGCCGGACCGTACGCGCAGTGGACCGATTCCTACTCGGACGACCACGGCACCATTCCGCTCGGAATCTACTGCCGCGCATCGCTCTCGGAGTACATGGATGCCGATCGCCTCTTCACCGAGACCAAGCAGGGCTTCGAGTTCTACCACCGTAACTTCGGTGTCCCGTACGCCTTCGGCAAGTACGACCAGCTGTTCGTGCCCGAGTTCAACGCGGGCGCGATGGAGAACGCCGGCGCGGTGACCTTCCTGGAGGACTACGTCTTCCGGTCCAAGGTGACGCGCTACTCCTACGAGCGCCGCGCCGAGACCGTGCTGCACGAGATGGCCCACATGTGGTTCGGCGATCTCGTGACCATGCGGTGGTGGGACGACCTCTGGCTCAACGAGTCCTTCGCCACGTTCGCGTCGGTGCTCTGCCAGTCGGAAGCCACCGAGTACACCAGCGCCTGGACCACGTTCGCGAACGTCGAGAAGAGCTGGGCCTACCGCCAGGACCAGTTGCCGTCGACGCACCCCATCGCCGCGGACATTCCCGATCTCGCCGCCGTCGAGGTCAACTTCGACGGCATCACCTACGCCAAGGGCGCCAGCGTCCTCAAGCAGCTCGTCGCCTACGTGGGGCTCGAGGACTTCCTCGCGGGCCTGCGCAGCTACTTCCGCGACCACGCCTTCGGCAACGCGACGTTCTCGGATCTGTTGTCGGCTCTCGAGGCCTCGTCCGGTCGCGACCTCTCGGACTGGGGTGATCAGTGGCTGCGCACCACCGGCCTGAACACCCTGACACCGGAATTCGAGATCGACGACGACGGCAACTATTCGTCCTTCGCCGTCGTGCAGGGGGCCGCGGCACCCGGCAAGGGTGAGCGCCGCGTCCACCGCATCGCCGTCGGCATCTACGACGGTGACGACTCCGGCGCCCTCGCCCGTACCCAGCGGGTCGAGCTCGACGTCGAGCCGCAGGAGCGCACCGAGGTTCCCGCGCTGGTGGGCACGCCTGCCGGTCGACTGGTGCTCGTCAACGACGACGATCTGACGTACTGCTCGCTGCAGCTGGATCCGACCTCGTTGGAGACGCTCATCGCGCGCATCGGCGACATCACCGACTCGCTCCCCCGCACCCTGGCGTGGTCGGCAGCCTGGGAGATGACCCGGCAGGCAGACCTGAAGGCACGCGACTTCGTCGCACTGGTGGAGCGCGGCATCACCTCCGAGACAGAGGTCGGAGTCGTGCAGCGGCTCCTGCTGCAGGCGCAGACCGCACTCGGCAGCTACGCCGAGCCGGGGTGGGCGCAGTCCACGGGATGGCCCGAGTTCGCGGACCGCCTCCTCGAGCTGGCGCGCGCGGCCGACGGTGGTTCGGATCATCAGCTGGCCTACGTCAACGCGCTGGCCTCGTCCGTGCTGGCAGAGCGCCACACGACCGTGCTGCAGGCGCTGCTCGACGGAGACGTGGCCGACCAGGATCTGGGCGGCCTCACCGTCGACACCGATCTGCGCTGGCGGTTCGTCACCGCTCTGGCACGCAGCGGCGCGATCGACACGGGATCCGACACACCCGTGATCGACGCCGAGGCGGAGAAGGACAACACCGCGGCCGGTGCCCGCAACGCGGCGGCGGCGCGAGCCGCCCGCCCGCAGGCCTCGGTCAAGGAGGAGGCGTGGACCACGGTCATCGACAACGACTCGCTTCCGAACATCACCGCGCGTGCCATCATCGGCGCGTTCCCCGGTGCGGGCCAGGGAGAGTTGTTGGAGCCGTTCGTCTCCCGCTACTTCGACGCCATCTCCGATGTCTGGGCACGTCGTTCCAGCGAGGTCGCGCAGACCGTCGTCGTCGGCCTGTACCCGACCTGGTCCATCAGTGAGCAGTCGGTCGCGGCGGCGGACGAGTTCCTCGCGGGCGACCACCCGCCGGCCCTCGCACGCCTCGTCGTCGAGGGTCGCGCGTCCGTGGTCCGGTCACTCGCCGCCCGAGCGGCGGACGGTGCCTGACCGCACCTGACTCGCGCAGAGAAAAGGGCCCATTATCCTCGCGGATGATGGGCCCTTTTCTCTGTGACCGGGTGGCGCTGTGTCAGGCGGACGGGCCGGTGATCGCCGCACTCATGACGCGCACGGCGGCGACGAGGCCGTCGATCAGGTCGCCGTCACGGAAGGATCCCGTGGCCGCGGTGATACCGAGCTGCGCGATGCGGTCGTCGACGAGGTGGGCGACGCCGCGACCGGAACGGACCTCGATGGCGCGCTGGTTCGGTGAGACGGCGATGAGCACCGAGTACTCGGCCTCGGGCGTCCCGGCGAGAGCGGCGTCCGCACCCGCGGCGGTGTCGGAGCCGAGGTCACCGACCAGCACGTTGAAGCGGATGCCCGTGCGGCGCGTGGCCTCGATGAGCGACTCGTCCAGCTGGATCAGCTCGTCGGTCGCGAACGGGGACAGGTCGGGGTTGACGGTGCCCACCTGGTGCACACCGGAGACTCGACCGCTCGCGGTCACCACATGGCCGACGGGAAGGTTCTCCTCGTCGATCCGACGGGTCGAGAGTTCACCACTTGCCACTTGCCCGGCCTCCTACCAGCGAAGCCGAACCCGCGGTGAGTTCGGCGTGTGTCGAATGCGCAGCGTGCTGCGAGTACGGCGTCACCTCGTCCGTGGCCGACCACAGCACCGGGGCGTGGTCCCACTGCTGCCCGAGTCGGTAGGGGGCGGGACGCGGCGCGGGATCGGTCGACGTGATCTTCGCGAACACGAAGAGCGCGAGGAACAGTGCCAACGGAATCAGTCCGAAGATCAGCGCGGTTTCGAGGATGCTCACGCCCATCACCTTAGTGGACGACGGGTGTCAGGCCGCGCCCTCACCCAGGTACGGCAGCCAGGTGGGATCGAGTTCCTTGATGCTCGCGAGCAGTCGCCAGTGCGGACCCTTCGGCGGGACCAGTGCGGCACGCAGGGTCCACCCCAGCTCGCTCAGCATCTTGTCCGCCTTGCGGTGGTTGCAGGAAGCACAGCACGCGACGCAGTTCTCCCAGGAGTGACCGCCGCCGCGACTGCGCGGCACCACGTGATCGATGGTCTCGGCCTTGGAACCGCAGTACGCGCACCGGAAACGGTCCCGATGCATCAGAGCCGCCCGGGTCATCGGGATGCGCGCTCGGTAGGGCACCCGCACGTACGAGCGGAGCCGGATGACCGACGGCACCTGCAGTGCGATGTCCGCCGAGTGGACGACGGGACCGTCGTCGTCGTCGTGGACCACGACGGCCTTCTCGCAGACCAGCAGGACGACGGCACGCCGCATCGGCAGCGCGGTGAGAGGTTCGAACGTGGCGTTCAGGAGGAGTACGCGTCGCTTCACCCAGGCGGGGACGGCGTCCTCGTGGTCGAGGTGCCCGTCGACGTCGGCCGGATCGGAGTGGTCGCTGACGGCGTGCAACGACGCGCCGCCGAAGACGACAGGGTATTCGGACTGGGGTCGCGCCCCCGACGCGCCGCCCTGCACGGCGTCGGTGGGCGACAGTTGTCGATGCCCGGCCCGAACCTTCGCGACAGTCCCGCTCTTCTTCATGCCACCTCCAGTGACCACTGCGCGCGGCGCGACTACCACTGGTTTGCGACAGCCACCGCCCGCACGTGAAGACCAACCACAGTGCATCACGAATCGGTGCCGTGCGCACGCTCATTCGAGGTCGAGCTGACGGCCACGCGGTGAACTCCGGGTGTCCCCCCGCACGGGTGGCGGGGTGGGTGACGAGACGGGTGGCGGGGTGGGCGATGACACGAGTCGCGACAGGTGCCGTGCGTCGAGGAGATCCGTAGACTTTTCGGGTGTATTCCTTCGACCCGAACGACGTCCTCGCCCTCTCGCTCTCCGACACCGGTCGCGACTGGCTGATCCAACGCCCGCTCCAGGTTCTGGGGTACGCCCTGCTCGCCGTGGTTCTGCGTTACGTCCTGCACCGCATGATCGACCGGTTCACCAGCCGCTCACCCGGCGCGGGTCGCAGCGCTGCGGGTAAACCGCCCCTGTTGAGACCGCTGCGCGAACGTGCCCCCGCCGGCGTCACCACCACCATCCTGAACGAGCGCCGCAACCAACGCGCCCGCACCATCGGATCGGTGCTCAAGTCGGCGGTCTCCGTCGGCATCCTGGTCTGGTTCGTGCTCTCCGCGCTCTCCATCGTCGGTGTGAACGTCGCCCCCTTCATCGCGTCGGCGGGCATCGTGGGTGTCGCGCTCGGCTTCGGCGCACAGAACCTCGTCCGCGACTTCCTCTCCGGCATCTTCATGCTGCTCGAGGACCAGTACGGCGTCGGCGACATCGTCGATCTGGGCGAGGCGTCCGGCACCGTCGAGACCGTGGGCCTGCGGGTCACCACGGTCCGCGACATCTCCGGGACGCTCTGGTACGTCCGTAACGGCGAGGTGCTGCGTGTCGGCAACATGAGCCAGGGTCACGCCGTCGCGGTGTTGGATCTCCCGGTCAGTCATTCCGCCGACATCGACATCGCATGCGAGGTGGCCGAGCGCACGGCGCGCGAATCCATCGAGCGTGGCGAGTTCCAGGAGGACATCCTGGAGGCTCCGCAGATGCTCGGCGTCGACGCCGTCACGTCGGACACGGTGACGTTGCGCCTGACCATCAAGGTCCGCCCCGGCCGGCAGTGGGCCGTGCAGCGCCAGTTGCATCGTCAGATCCTCGACGCGTTCGACGAGTCCGGTATCGCGGCGCCCTACCCCAACGGGCGCCCCTTCGGACCCGCCCCGAGTATGAGCACGTGATCGTGGAGAACAATGGAGCCATGACCGAGCCGGCACAGACCTTCTACGACGCGGTCGGCGGTGCGGAGACGTTCCGCACCCTGACCGCGCGCTTCTACGCCGAGGTCGAGCGGGACGAGATTCTGCGGCGGTTGTACCCGGAGGAGGACCTGGGCCCGGCGGAGCGCCGGATGCGCATGTTCCTCGAGCAGTACTGGGGTGGTCCGCGTACCTATTCGGACGAGCGCGGCCACCCGCGTCTGCGGATGCGGCACTCGCCGTTCGTCATCGGGCCGTTCGAGCGCGACGCCTGGCTGCGCGCGATGCACACGGCCCTGGCGTCGATCGACTCGGACACGATGGACGACGCACATCGACAGCAGTTCGTCGACTACATCGAGATGGCGGCGAACTCGATGGTGAACTCGCCGCTGTAGTGCTGCGCGCTCAGCCGAGGGCGCCGGAGCGGCCCTTGCCCCGCAGCTTGCGGGCGACACGCATCGCGAACCACAGAGGGCGCGGGATGTGCGGGCGCAGGATGGCGTGCTTGCGCACGTAGTGCGGCACGTGCCACTCGGCCCAGGTGTCGGCGTAGAACAGAGCGGCATCCCCGGCGCGAAGCACGCGGGGCTCGTTGCCCGCGGACTGGACGACGACCTCGCCCTCGATGACGTGGATGGTCTCGTCCTGCTCGAAGTACCAGTTGAAGGTGCCGGCGGTGCAGTCCCAGACCCACGACGACGTGGTGGTGTCCGGGCTGCAGGACCACTGACCGCTGCGCGCGACGGGAGCACCCTCGAGGATCCACGAAGGATCGATCGGAGCCGGCAGGAGCTCGACGGAGTCGAGACTCACGGCTTCGAAAACAGGAGTCGTCATGGAGGTTCCTTTACCGTCGCTTGAAGTTCCGCCTGAAAATACCTCACCAAACAAACTTTGGGTAGTTTTCACGCCGTTCGTTCCGATTTTCTTGACCTTCCCATGGCATGAACAGCGACCGCGTGGTGATTCGCGAACGAGCCGGGCAGGCCGGAGGCCGGTCGTCATCACAGGCCGGGCAGGCCGGAGGCCGGTCGTCATCCTGGGCCGGGCAGGCCGGAGGCGGTCGTGGTGACGGGCGCACCGCTCCTCGCGGCTCGGCCTTTGGCACTATTGCGCCTGTGAGCACTCCGATCGACGCGTCCGCCGGCCAGTCCCCCGCCGACGGCTCGTCCACCCCGGCCCCCTGGTGGTCCGACGCCGTCTTCTACCAGATCTATCCCCGCTCGTTCGCGGACTCGAACGGCGACGGGATCGGCGATCTGGGTGGTATCCGGGACAAGCTCGGATACCTGGAACTGCTCGGCGTCGATGCACTCTGGCTCAGTCCGGTGATGCGGTCGCCGATGGTCGATCACGGATACGACGTGTCCGATCCCCGTGACATCGATCCGCTGTTCGGATCTCTGGAGACGATGGACGCCGTGGTGACGGAGGCGCATGCCCGGGGCATGAAGGTCACGATGGACCTGGTCCCGAACCACACGAGCGATCAGCACGAATGGTTCCAGGCGGCTCTGGCAGCGGCGCCCGGGAGCCCGGAGCGGGCCCGCTACGTGTTCCGGGACGGCAAGGGCGACGGCTCCGAGCCGCCGAACAACTGGCCGAGCATCTTCGGCGGGCCCGCGTGGCACCGCGTCACCGAGGCGGACGGCACACCCGGTCAGTGGTATCTGCACATCTTCGCGCCCGAGCAGCCGGATCTGAACTGGACCGAACCCGAGGTGCTCGCCGATCTGGAGGCGACGATCCGGTTCTGGCTCGACCGCGGTGTCGACGGGTTCCGCATCGACGTGGCCCACGGCATGGCCAAGCCGGCGGATCTCCCGGACATGGATCTGTCCGTGAACGAGCTGATGCGCAACGAGGACGGCGACCCCCGTTTCGACGACGACGGGGTGCACGAGATCCACCGTGCCCTCCGCCGGGTCGTGGACGAATACGACGGCGCGATGACGGTCGGCGAGGTGTGGGTCCAGGACAACGAGCGCTTCAGTCGCTACATCCGTCCCGACGAGCTCACCCTCGGCTTCAACTTCCGGCTGGCCGAGGCCGCGTTCGAAGCCTCGGCGATCAGGGATGCCGTCGACAACTCGCTCGACGCGGTCGACCGTGTCGGCGGCACTCCGACGTGGACCCTGTCCAACCACGACGTCGACCGCGAGGTCACCCGGTACGGCGGGGGTGAGCAGGGTCTGCAGCGCGCACGCGCGATGGCACTGGTCCTGCTGGCGCTCCCCGGTGTCGTGTTCGTCTACAACGGCTCCGAGCTCGGGCTGCCCAACGCGGACCTCCCCGACTCCGCTCTGCAGGATCCCGCCTGGTTCCGCTCCGGCGGCGAGGAGCGCGGACGGGACGCGTGCCGCGTCCCGCTGCCGTGGGAGGGGACCGAGCCGCCGTTCGGGTTCTCGACGGCGCGGGAGACCTGGTTGCCGATCCCCGCCGAGTGGGCGCCGCTGACCGTGGAGAGCCAACTCGAGGACGTCGATTCCATGCTGAGCCTCTATCGGACGGCGCTGAGCCTGCGGGCCGCGCGTCCGGAGTTCAGCGAGCCCGGAGTCGAGTGGTACGGGAGCCCGCCCGGGTGCCTGGCGTTCCGGCGCCGCGGCGGCGTCATCTGTGCCCTGAACACCACGTCCGAGCCCATCACCCTGCCGCCGGGCGCGCTGCTGCTCGCCAGCGCACCGCTGCAGGACGGGCTGCTGCCCGCCGATGCGGCGGCCTGGCTCGTCTGAGCGAGTTGCGGTGCGGGTCGGTCAGGAGACCATCAGCGGGATGGTGGCGCCCCGGCTGCGGAACACCGATCCGTAGCGGGCGTCGAGCCGGATCCACGACCGGGCGATGCGCACCCGCACGCGCGCGTCGTCCGCACTCTGCGACGAGTCGGACACCGTGGGTACGAACTTCATGGCGTTGAGCGCGAAGATCATGCGCATCGACACGGGCACCGCCTCGTCGTCGGCCTCGACGGTCACCACGTCCTGATCGAGCAACGACACGGGCGGGCCGTGATCGGTTCCGTGTTCGCGGGCCAGGGCGACACCCCGCTCGGCCAGCTCCACGAACACCGGACCCGGGACGTCGTCCACATGGGTCCACCCGGCGTCCGGCGGGACCGGGCCACGCCAGGCGGAGTCCATGCCGAAGCCGGGATCGAACGGAGCCGGGCCGGCGGATCGCAGGGCAGAGAGGAGCCCGTCCGCGGCCACGGTGACGTCCGACGGCAGCACCCGAGCGCGGATCACGCGGGCGGCGAGGACGTCGAATCCGGTCTCGATCCACGCGACCACGTGACTGTCACCGCGGCGCCGGAGACGCACCACCGACCCCGGGTCGAGCCGCGCGGCGTGGGTCAGGAAGGTCGACAGATCGTCCCGGTCCCGCGCGTCCGGGACGGTCACCGACCGCTCGGCCAGTGCACCCGTCACGGCCGCTGCCAGCGCTGCAGGTACTCGCGCTCGTCGCCGGACAGCCGGCGCAGGCGCTGGGTGTCGATGTCGAAGGCGGCGATCTGGGTGGACGCCATGATGGCCGGCGGAGTGCTCATCGGTGCGCCGTGCGGGCGCACCTCGTATCCCGCCGTGAAGTCGACGGCCCGAAGCTGCTCCACCCACATGAACACGTCGAGAGGCGTGTCCTCGTGGCGCAACTGGCCGCGATAACGCACGTGCAGGTCGGCGATCACTGCACTGTTCCGCAGGGTCGCGGTGGGAACGCCGTCGGCCATGAGCCACGGGATGCGGGCCTCTTCCAACAGCGTCACCATGCGCGCGTGGTTGATGTGCTGGTACACGTCCATGTCCGACCAGCGCACCTCGACGGGGCAGTGGAAGCCGATGAGCTCGTCGTCTGTCACGCCCCCAACCTATCCGCTCTCGATCGCCCCCTCCCCCCCGCGAGTACGTCCGAAGTGTCGTGGCGAGCCTCGGGATCGCGACACTATGGACGTACTCGCCGGGGAAGACAGTCAGGCGCGACGGAACGTCCCGTCAACGCGAGACGTCGGTCCGCGCACCCGCCCCGCGCACCATGCTGCGTATCTGCCGCGCCGCCACCGAGAGCGTCGCCAGATCCAGCGTTCCGGACTCGCCGATCTCCGTGAGGGCCGCGCGGGCCCGAGCGAGCCGGGAAGCATTGGTGGACTCCCAGTCGGCGATCATCTCGTCGGCCGTCTCCCCCGGTTCGCCGCCGCCCATCACGTCCAGTGTGAGGGCACGCAGCGACGAGTACAGGTCGTCCCGCAGCGCCAACCGCGCCAGGGAGTGCCAGCGGTCGCCGCGTTCGAGCGTCGACACCGCAGACAGCAGCCAGTCGATGCCGAGGTGCTCGCTGAGGGCGTAGTAGAGGCTCGCCATCACCTCGTCGTCCTCGTTCGCGATGTCCGCCGTCTCGATGACGTCGAGCAGGCAGAACACGTCGAGGAGCCGAAACACCCTGTGCGCGAGCTCTTCCGGCGCTCCCTTCTCGATGGCGGACGTGGCACGGTCGAGTCCGCTGCGTGCCTGCCGGCCCTTCAGCCACGTCGGGAGCTGCGATTCCAGGATCCCTACCTTGCGCGCGAACCTCGTGATCTCGGCACCGACAGCGATGGGCTGCGGCCGGTTCGACAGCAGCCAGCGGGATCCTCGGTCGAGGAGGCGACGAGACTCGAGCACGAGTTCGTCGGACGCGTCCGTGGGCATGTCGGCCGCAGCGATCGCGGCCCAGATGTCGTGCAGACCGAAGATCTCGCTCGTCGCCGCGAACGCTCGTGCAGCGTCCGTGCTCCCCACTCCCGAGTCCTCCGCGAGGCGGAAGGCGTAGGTGATGCCGCCGTGGTCGACCGTCTCGTTCGCCACCCGCGTGGCCACGATCTCCCGACGCAGCGGATGCGCCTTGATGGCACCGGCGAAACGTTCGCGCAACGGCGTCGGGAAGTAGTCCGTCATGAGCGGGGCGAACACGTCGTTGTCCGGCAGATCCGATGCCAGCAGGTCTTCCTGCAGCGCCAACTTCACGTGCGCCATGAGAGTCGACAGCTCGGGCGAGGTGAGGCCGAGCCCGTTCTGCAGGCGTCGCGAGATCTCCGACTTCGTCGGCAGCGCGTCGAGCGCCCTGTCCACCCGCCCCGACGCCACCAGGTCCGCGATCACTCGGGCGTGGACACCCAGCAGCTCGGGAGCGTGTGCCCGTGAGACGCCCAGCAGCTCGTTCTGCGCGACGTTGTCCTCGAGAACGAGGGCACCCACCTCGTCCGTCATGGAGGCCAGCAGGGACTCCCGATCCTCCGCCGCCAGGTCACCCGACGTCACGGTGGAATCGAGCAGGATCTTGATGTTGACCTCGTGATCGGAGCAGTCGACGCCGGCGGAGTTGTCCACGGCGTCGGTGTTGATCTTGCCGCCCGCGGCGCTGTACTCGATGCGGCCGAGCGCGGTCACCCCGAGGTTGCCGCCCTCGCCGACGACGCGCGCCCGCAGGTCCGCGCCGTTCACGCGCACCGAGTCGTTGGCCTTGTCGCCCACGTCGGCATCGCTCTCGGTGCGCGACTTCACGTAGGTGCCGATGCCGCCGTTCCACAGCAGGTCCACCGGCGCCGTGAGGATCGCGCGCATCAGTTCGGGCGGTGACAGTGCGGTGACGTCGTCCGCCAGTCCGAGAGCCGCTCGCACCTCGGCGCTGATCGGCACCGACTTCACGGTGCGATCGTGGACTCCACCACCCCTGCTGATCAGGGAGGTGTCGTAGTCGGCCCACGACGAGCGCGGCAGATCGAACAGTCGCCGCCGCTCGGCGAAGGAGGCGGCCGCGTCGGGTGCCGGATCCAGGAAGATGTGCCGGTGGTCGAACGCGGCGACGATGCGGAGATGCTCACTGAGCAGCATCCCGTTGCCGAACACGTCGCCGCTCATGTCACCGATGCCGACCACGGTGATCTCGTCGGACTGCGTGTCGATCCCGTACTCGCGGAAGTGACGCTTCACGCTCTCCCAGGCACCCTTGGCGGTGATGCCCATCGCCTTGTGGTCGTACCCCACCGACCCGCCCGAGGCGAAGGCGTCGCCGAGCCAGAAGCCGTACTCGGCGGACACCTCGTTCGCGAGATCGGAGAACGTGGCGGTGCCCTTGTCCGCCGCCACCACGAGGTACGAGTCGTCGTCGTCGCGTCGCACCACGCGCTGCGGTGGGATCGCGGCGCGAGTGGCACGGTCGAGGTTGTCGGTGACGTCCAGCAGCCCCGCGATGAACATGCGGTAGCAGGCTCGCCCCTCGGCGGTGGTCGCGGCGCGGTCGGTCGCTGCATCGCCGGTCGGGGACGGCGGCTGCTTGACGACGAAGCCGCCCTTCGCTCCCACCGGCACGATGACCGCGTTCTTGACGGCCTGCGCCTTGGCCAGCCCGAGCACCTCGGTGCGGAAGTCCTCGCGACGGTCGGACCAACGGAGACCGCCGCGCGCGACCGTGCCGAAGCGCAGATGCACGCCCTCGACGCGCGGCGAGTACACGAAGATCTCGAAACGCGGGCGCGGCTTGGGCAGCACGTCGATGCCGCGAGGGTCGAACTTCAGGGACAGGAAATCGCGCTCGCGACCCTGCTCGTCGACGACGAAGTGGTTGGTGCGCAGCGTCGCTCGCACGAGGGTGAACAGTGCACGCAACACCCTGTCGGCGTCGAGGCTGACCACCTGATCGATGAGTTCGGCGAGCTCCGACGCGATCTCGTCGGCCCGCTCCTCGGACGCCGAGGCGGGATCGAACTGCGCGCCGAAGAGGTCGACGATCAGTCGAGCCGTCACCGGGTTGGCGAGGAGGACACCCTCGATGCCGGTCTGGCTGAAAGGGAAGGCGGCCTGGCGCAGGTACTTCGCGTACGCCCGCAGCACCACCGCGCGGCGCCACTCGAGACCGGCCCGCAGAACCAGTTCGTTGAAACGGTCGGCCTCCGCGTGGCCGTTCCACACCGCAGCGAACGCGTCGGTGAACCGGCGGCTGACCACACTCGTCTGGTTCTCGGCGCCCTCGATGACCTCGGGCTCCGCGGACAGGCCGAAATCGTAGATCCAGCAGCGCGTTCCGTCCTTGCGCACCACGGCGTACGGCCGCTCGTCGACCACTTCCACACCGAGGCTCTGCAGGACGGGCAGCACCTGGCTCAGCGAGACCTCGCTGCCGGTCACGTAGAGGGAGAAACGCCAGTGGCCCGCCTCGGCGTCGCGCGGGCGGTACAGACACATGTCGATGTCGTCGCCGACGAGGGCGTCGAGCCGAGCGATGTCGACGAGCGCCCGGTCCGCGTCGAAGTCCTGCTTGTAGGCCTCGGGGAAGGCGACGGCGTAGCGCGCCGCGTTGTCGGGCGACACCGACGGGTCGGCCGCGGCCGCCTCACTCAGCGCGTCGTCCCACGTGCGGGTGGCGTCGGCGATCAGGGCCCTGATGCGGTCGCGGTTGGCGTCCGAGACGTCGACGGCGTCCGCACTCTGTCCGTCGAATCGAACGGTGAAGTGCACCAGCGCGAGTGGGCTGTCCGAGACGCGTGCCTCGTACTCGACGTCGGTACCGCCGAGCTCCTGCAGCAGGATCCGGCGGGTCTCGAGACGCAGACGGGTGGTGTAGGAGTCGCGCGGAAGGTAGACCAGGGCCGACACGAACCGGCCGTACCCGTCTCGGCGCAGGAACAGCAGCACCTCGCGGCGCAGGGCACTGCGCTCCACGGCCGAGATGGTGTCGAAGAGCGACCTGCTGTCCGCCGAGAACAGCTCGGTGCGCGGGAAGGATTGGATCGACTCGAGCATCGCCTGGCCGGAGTACGACGACAGGGTGTGCCCGGCGCGCTCGATGACGGTGCGCACGCGGTCACCCACGACCGGGATGTCGAGAACGTTGCCGTGCAGCGCGGAGATGGTGAACAGTCCTGTGAACCGGTGCTCTCCCACCGTGTTTCCCTCATCGTCCAGGTCGTGGACACCGACGAAGTAGGGGTGCACGGCGCGGTGCACCGAGGTGGAGCTCGATGCGCGGGTGAGCACGAGGAGGTCCTCACGAGCAACCACGCGGTCGATCGGCAGGTCGAAGCCCGCGACGGCGCCCGGGTCGTCGGATCGCAGGATGCCCAGCGCGGACTCGGCGACGGGTTCGAGACCCGCCTCCGTCGCGGTGTACCGGCGACTGCCGAGCACGCGGAAGTTGCCCTCGGACAACCACCGGAGCAGGCGGGCGGCGTCGTGCCGCGCCTCGGGGGTGACGGACTCGGTCCCGTCCGCGTCTCCGCGGCGTGGTCGTTCCAGACGATCGGCCAGCTCCAGCTGGCGACGCTGCATGGCCTCGGTGTCGTCGACGACGCGACGGACGTCGGCGAGGACGTCGGCCAGCGAACTCTCGAGCGAGGCGAAGGCGTCCTCGCTGGCCGCGGGATGCAGGGCGACGTGGATCCACGATTCGAGAATGCTGCCGTCCGCGAGATCGCCCGTCTCGACATCGGACGGGGTGGCTCCGCCTCGGATGGAGAGGAGCGTCCCAGACTCGTCGCGCACGACGCGCAGGATCGGGTGCACCACCTCGACGACCGCGATGCCGGCTCCGGTGAGCCAGGCGGTGACCGACTCGACCAGCATCGGCATGTCGTCGGTGACGATCTGCAGGGCCACACCGACGGTGCTGTCGGGTCCGCGGTGCAGGGCGAGAGAGGCGACGCCGGGATCACGACGCTCCGCGAGTTCGAGATGCCGGTGCACCACCGCGGTCGGGTCGGCTCCCGTGGTGGTCCGCAACACGTCCAGATCGACGTGCCCGAAGTACACCGCGCGGAGGTCGTCCGCCCGATCGAGCACCGAGTTCGGCGCCGTTGCCGCCTCGGAGTGCTCTCCCGCTGAAGTCATCGCTGTCGCCTTTCGATCACCACGAGCGGCGGATCCACCGGTCGGGGCGACGTTGTCCGTGGGGTTCGGCTCCCGACCCTAGCCTCGAGAGGCCGGGAGCCGAACACCGCGGTGACGGGGCGTGCGATGAAAATAGGTTACTTACCAGTACATTTCAGTCGCGCGTGAGCTTCCGGTGCGTCACGCGGTGCGGGCGAGCGGCATCGGGACCGAGGCGCTCGACCTTGTTGGCCTCGTAGCCCTCGAAGTTGCCCTCGTACCAGTACCAAGCGGCCTCGTTGTCTCCGAAGCCACCTTCCCACGCCAGGATGTGCGTGCACGTCCGATCGAGGAACCACCGATCGTGCGAGATCACGACGGCGCAGCCGGGGAACTCCTCGAGGGCGTTCTCCAGCGAACCGAGCGTCTCGACGTCCAGGTCGTTGGTGGGCTCGTCGAGCAGGATCAGGTTGCCGCCCTGCTTGAGCGTCATCGCCAGGTTGAGACGGTTGCGCTCGCCACCGGACAGGACACCGGCCGCCTTCTGCTGGTCGTGACCCTTGAACCCGAACGAGCTGATGTATGCCCGCGACGGGAACTCCTGCGTGCCGATGGTGATGAAGTCCAGACCGTCGGACACGGTCTCCCACACGGTCTTGGCGGGATCGATGCCGGATCGGTTCTGGTCGACATAGCTCAGCTTGACCGTCTGACCGATCTTGACCTCGCCGCCGTCCGGCTCCTCGAGACCGACGATGGTCTTGAAGAGCGTGGTCTTGCCGACGCCGTTGGGGCCGATGACACCGACGATGCCGTTCCGCGGAAGCGTGAACGACAGGTCCTTGATCAGCACGCGGCCGTCGAAGCCCTTGTCGAGGCTCTTGACCTCGACCACGACGTCGCCGAGGCGCGGCGGGTTCGGGATCTGGATCTCGTCGAAGTCGAGCTTGCGCATCTTGTCGGCCTCGGCTGCCATCTCGTCGTAGCGATCGAGACGTGCCTTGTTCTTGGCCTGGCGAGCCTTGGCGCCGGAGCGGACCCACGCGAGCTCGTCCTTGAGGCGCTTCTGGAGCTTCTGGTCCTTCTTGCCCTGGACCTCGAGACGCTCGGCCTTCTTCTCCAGGTAGGTGGAGTAGTTGCCCTCGTAGGGGTACAGGCGACCACGGTCGACCTCGCAGATCCACTGCGCGACGTGATCGAGGAAGTACCGGTCGTGGGTCACGGCCAGGATGGCGCCCTGGTACGCGGCCAGGTGCTGCTCGAGCCAGAGAACCGACTCGGCGTCGAGGTGGTTGGTGGGCTCGTCGAGCAGCAGCAGGTCCGGCTTGCTCAGCAGCAGCTTGCACAACGCCACACGACGCTTCTCACCACCGGACAGGTGGGTCACACCCTCGTCCGGCGGCGGGCAGCGCAGCGCGTCCATGGCCTGCTCGAGCTGCGAGTCGATCTCCCACGCGTCGGCGTGGTCGAGCTTCTCCTGCAGCTCGCCCATCTCCTCCATCAGCTCGTCGGAGTAGTCGGTGGCCATCAGCTCGGCGATCTCGTTGTACCGCTTGAGTTGGACCATCGTCTCGCCGAGACCGTCCTCGACGTTCTCGCGGACCGTCTTGTTCTCGTCGAGCTCGGGCTCCTGCATGAGGATGCCGACGGTGGCGCCCTGCGCGAGGAACGCCTCACCGTTTCCGGGCTGGTCGATCCCGGCCATGATCTTGAGGATCGAAGACTTGCCGGCGCCGTTGGGGCCGACGACGCCGATCTTCGCTCCCGGCAGGAAGCTCATCGTCACGTCGTCCAGAATGACCTTGTCGCCGTGCGCCTTGCGCACCTTCTTCATGGTGTAGATGAATTCCGCCACGAGTTCCTCTCGATGTGCTCACCAGCGTGTGTGCCGGGCGGATCGCGCCGGCTGAGATGCCGACGACGGGGCCGACAACTGGGAGATGTGCTCGACGCGGAAGTCTACCGGGACCGACCGGTGCCCGTGAAACCGTTCGCGGTCAGCCCACCGGCACCGGCTCCGACTCGGCCGTGTCTGCCGCGGCCTCGGCGACGGTCTCGCCGGACTCCTGCCGCTCGGCCGCCTGACGCGGCCGATCCACCTTCACGTGGCACCGCGCGAGATCGGGTCCCACCGCGGTGGCTCGGATCTCGAGATCGGCTCGGCCCACGCCCTCCTTGGTCGTGTACTCGTTGGTGTGCGCCTGCCCGAAGACGATCACCGAATCGCCCTTCATCAGTGACGCTCCGACACCCGACACCAGACGTCGCCAGCAGCTGACCGAGGCGTAGAGCGTGTCCCCGTCCTGCCACTCCCCGCTCTCGCGGTCCATGCGGCGCGAGTTGCTGGCCACGCGGAAGCTGAGCACCTCGTCGCCGGACGGCGTGGTGCGCTTGATCGGATCGGTGATGACGGTGCCCACCACGGTCAGATACGACTCGTACATCGTTCCCCCCTCTCGCGGTCGATCCGGTACCGACCGCGACTCCGACTCTGCGCCGCTCGCACCCCGGACAGAAGGGCCCGCGGGCACCTGTGGACGGCCGTCCACAGGAGCGCCGCGGGGGTTGACAGGAGGAGCACTCAGGCAGTGACCAGCGAGTCGCCGGATGCCGCCAGCAATGCGGCGTAGGCACCGCCGCGGGCGACGAGCTCGTCGTGGGATCCCGATTCGACGACGTGCCCGTGATCGAGCACCACGATGCGATCGGCCGACCGCACGGTGGAGAGTCGGTGGGCCACGACGATGGTGGTGCGGTCCTGTTCGAGCTGGTCGATCGCGTCGGCCAGCGCGCGTTCGGTGGTGGTGTCCAGGGCGCTGGTGGCCTCGTCCAGAACGAGGACGGGCGGGTTGCGCAGGACGGTGCGCGCGATGGCGAGGCGCTGCTTCTCGCCGCCCGAGAACCGGTAGCCGCGCTCCCCCACCATCGTGTCGTAGCCGTCGTCGAGCGAGGCGATGAAATCGTGGATCTGCGCTGTGCGAGCGGCATTCTCGATGTCCGCGTCGGTGGCGTCGGGCCGCGCGAAGCGCAGGTTCTCGCGGATCGTGTCGTGGAAGAGGTAGGTCTCCTGCGATACCACCCCGACCGTCGCGGACACGTCGGCGAGCGAGAGATCGCGGAGGTCGACACCGTCGACCTCGACCGATCCGGACGTCGGATCGTAGAGCCGCGCCGTCAGATAGCCGAGTGTCGTCTTGCCTGCGCCGGTCGCTCCCACGATCGCCAGGGTGCTCCCGGCGGGGACCGTGAGGTCGATGTCCGTGAGCGTCGGATGTGCCGCACCCGGATAGTCGAAGCCCACGTGGCGGAAGCGCACCTCACCGCGTCGGGCCGTCGGATCGATCGGCGTCGGTACGGCGGGTTCGTCGATGTCCACCGGGAGATCGAGGTACTCGAAGACCCGGCCGAACAGAGCCAGGGAGCTCTGCACCTCGACGCCGGTGTTGAGCAGCATCATCGTGGGGCGGAACAGCTGCGTCTGGAGGGTGGTGAACGCGACGAGCGTTCCCACCGTCAACGCGCTGCCGTTGCCGATGGTGATGCCGGCGAACCAGTAGACCAACGCCGGCATCGCGGCGAAGCTGATCGACATGGTCGCCATGCGCCACTTGCCCGCCATCATCGAGCGGAGTTCTACGTCGGCCACCTCGGACGAGCGTTCGGTGAACCGGTTCGTGAGGACCGACGACGCGCCGGTCGTCTTGCCCAGCAGGATGCCGCTCACCGAGAGCGACTCCTCCACCTGGACGGACAGATCGCTGAGCAGGCGTTGCCGCACGGTGGAGATACGGCGGCGCTCGTCGCCCACCCGTCGAGCGATGCGGACGAACACCGGCAGGATGGCGAGCGAGAAGAGGGCCAGCTTCCAGTCGAGCAGGAAGAGCGCGACGACGGTGGCCAGGACGGTGGTCGCGTTCTGAGCGATCGACGTGGCCGTGTTGGTGACGACGGACTGCATACCGCCGATGTCGTTGGCGATGCGCGACTGCACCTCGCCGGTGCGGGTGCGCGCGAAGAAGCCGAGCGACTGACGCTGCAGGTGCGAGTAGACCTGCACGCGCAGCTGATGCATCAGAGCCTGCCCGATGCTGTTGGACATCCAGGTCTGGGCGACGCCGAGACAGCTGGTGACGACGGCGATCGCGATCATGCCGGCCGCGAGGATCGTCACCAGCGTGACGTCGGCGTTCGGGATGGCGTGATCGAGCATGTCGCGCAGGAGCAGCGGTGATCCCAGTGCCACGACGGCGCTGAGGGTGATGACCGCGCTCACCGCGGCGACCCGGCCACGATAGGGCCGGAACAGGGCGACGACGCGCCCGAGCGGTGCGGGCTGATGGTCCGCGGATGTCACGGGGGACTGCACCGGCCTTGCCGGTGTGGTGGAGGAACGCATATGACCTCCCTGATCGGGTAGAACTGAGGTTACCTCATTATGAGGTCGACCGCTGCAACGCTAATATCGTCCCGTGCATTCCCACGAGAAGGATCCGGCCGATCTGGTCATGATGGTGGCCAGGTCGATGCGGCGCCGCCACATGGCCGCTCTCGAACCTTTCGGACTCTCGCCCTCGCACGGACGGGCACTGCGCGTGCTGTCCAGCGCGGCGGGACCGCTTCGGCCCGGCGATCTGGCGGAACGGTTGCGCATCGCTCCCCGATCGGCGACCGATGTCGTCGATGCGCTGGAGTCGGCCGGCTACGTCGCCCGGCACGCCGATGCCACCGATCGGCGCGCGGTTCTGCTCGACCTCACCGACGAGGGGCGGGCACTGGCGGACACCATCGCGCAGGCGCAGCGCAGTGCGTCCGAGGCGATGTTCGCCGGCCTGAGCGCGGACGACCGAGCGACCCTCACCGACCTGCTCTCCCGCATCCACGACGAATCCGGTGCAGAGAACCGCGTCTGACACGGTTCTCTGCACCGGATCCGGTGACTGTATGCGTCAGTGAGCGACGACGGTGGCACCCTCGGGTCCGTCGGGCAGCTTGCCCGAGCGGACGAGGAGCGCTGCCATCACCGAGCCGGCGAGGAAGATGCCCGACGCCCACCAGAACGTCGTGGTGTAGCTGGCGATCTCCGCGTTCATCCGGAGCAGCGTCGCGGCGGCCTGCGGATCCGCGGCCTGAGCCACGGCCGCCTGGTTGTCGGTCGCGTAGTTCGTCGCTGCCGTCGCCGCGATGGTGCTGAGCAGCGCCGTACCGATGGATCCGCCGATCTGCTGCATCGTGTTGACGGTCGCGGAGGCGACGCCGGCGTCGTCCGGCGAGACTCCGGACACGGCGCCCTGCATGGCCGGGGCCATCGTGGCGCCCATGCCCACGCCCATGACGAGCAGGCTCGGCAGGATGTGCGCGGCGTACGAACTGTCGATCGAGATCTGGGTCAGCAGGGCCATGCCGGCCGACGCGATCAGCATGCCGGCGCTCATGAGTACGCGAGGTCCGAAGCGCGGCAGGATGACCGACGTGGCAACGGTGGCCGTGACCACGAGGGTCGCGATCATCGGGAGGAATGCGAACCCGGTGGTGATGGGCGTGTAGCCGAGCGTGCTCTGCAGGTAGTACGTGAGGAACAGGAAGACCGCGAACATGCCGGCGCCGACGACGAACACCGCCAGGTACGCGCCGCCGCGGGTGCGGTCGAGCACGATGCGCAGCGGGAGCAGCGGATGTGCCGCCCGCGTCTGCAGGTAGACGAACACACCCAGCAGGACAACACCGACCGCGAGGAAGCCGATGGTCACCGCGTTGCCCCACCCGTCGGACTCGGCGTGCGCGAATCCGTAGACGATGGAGAACAGCGCCGCGGAGACGGTGAGGGTGCCGGGGATGTCGAGTGCCGGACGCTCGGTGGCGCGATGCTTGGCCAGCAGGAGGAACCCGCCGACGAAGGCGATTCCCGCGAAGACCAGGTTGACGTAGAGGCTCCACCGCCAGTTCGCCCACTCGGTGAGCACACCGCCGAGAAGCAGGCCGATGGCGCCGCCGGCACCGGCGACCGCGCCGAAGATGCCGAACGCCTTCGCACGTTCCTTCGGATCCGTGAACGTCGTGGTCAGTAGGGACAGCGCAGCCGGGGCGAGCAGCGCGCCGAAGACGCCCTGTCCCGCACGGGCCGCGACCAGCATGCCGAAGTTGACGGCTGCGCCGCCGACGGCGGACATCACCGCGAAGCCGACGAGTCCGACGAGGAAGGTGGTGCGGCGGCCGAAGAGGTCACTGAGTCGACCACCGAGCAGCAGGAGGCTGCCGAATGCCAGAGCGTAGGAGGTGACCACCCACGAGCGGTCCGCGTTGTCGAAGCCGAGATCGAGCTGTGCGGCGGGAAGCGCGATGTTCACGACGGTCGCGTCGAGCACGACCATCAGCTGGGCCAGGCCGAGTACGCCCAGGATGAGCCAGCGAGTGCGGTCGGGCGCGTCGTTGGCGCTCGACCGAATCGTCGGTTGGACGTTTCCGACGTCGGATGTGGTGGAAGACATTGATCCTCGCTTCGGTACGGCGTGAAATGGAGCTATACGGAGGCGTACGCTCCGGATAGCAAGACGATAGCAGCGATGCGGAGGCATGACCTCCGGTTAACCGACGAACCAGGACGAAACGGACTGTGAAACCCACCACAGCGGCGAAGCCGCTTCGAGCGGACGCCGAGCGGAACAAGCTCAAGATCATCGACTGCGCGCGAGAGTTGTTGGCGCGCAAAGGTCTCGAGATCACGCTCGACGATGTCGCCGCGCGCGCCGGGGTGGGTGTGGGCACCGTGTACCGGCGCTTCGCCAACAAGCAGGAACTCATCGACGGCATCCTCGAGCAGCGTCTCGTCGACGTGCTCAGCCGCGCGGAAGTGGCCGCCGAGGCCGACGATCCCTGGGCCGCGATGGTGGATTTCTTCGAGTTCCTGTGCCGACACATGGCCGCGGACCGTGGTCTCGGTCACGTCGTCCTCGGATGCGACGACGGCCTCGACCGCATCGCGGCGGTGCGGTCCAAGCTCGAACCGACGATCGACACCCTCATCAAGCGCGCCCAGAAGGCCGGGAAGCTCCGCCCGGACGTGCAGCCCGGCGACCTCTTCACCCTGGTACGAATGATCGTGGCCGGTGCCGAGGTCGCAGACGAGGTGGACGAGGACAACTGGCGACGTTATTTCGCCCTGGTGATCGATTCCCTCGCGGCGGTGCCGGACCGATCGGTGCCGCTGCCGGGTCGAGCACTGACACCGGACGAGATCCTCAGAGTCAAGAGCAGATTGCACGGGAGGGCGTCGTGATCGACAACGTGGTCTCGCCCGTGCTTTCCGCGCACCCCGAGCACCCGATGCTGGTGGCGCTGCGCAGTGACGGGGCATTCCCCCAGTTGGTTCGCTTCGCGCTGGTCGGCGGGCTCAGCAACGTTCTTTACATCGCCGTCTTCATGGTGATGCACAGCGAGGGCTCCATCGTGGCCAACGCCGTCGGAGCAGTGGCGTCGACCGTTCTCGCCAATGAACTGCACCGTCGGCTCACGTTCCACGCCGCCGATCGAGTGGGCTGGTTCACCGCGCAGTGGGAGGGCGGCGGACTGGCACTCATCGGACTGGGCGCCAGCACCGCGGCGCTGACCGCACTCGACGTCGCACTGCCGACCGCCGGCGCCGCGCTGTCGGCCCTGATCCTGGTAGGAGTCACCGCCCTCGTCGGCGGGCTCCGCTTCCTGGCCCTACGCGGTCTGGTCTTCTAACTGCGCTCACGCTCGCGGCGCGCCAGCTCCGCGAACATCGCGTTGTGCGCCGCGAGGTCCGCACCGTCGTCGCGATCGGCCGCCCGGTCCGTGCGGACGGCTTCCTTCCGGTCCGTGTTGGACCACTGCACCAGCAACGCCAGCATGACGAGGATCAGCGGGATCTCGCCCGTCGCCCACGCGATGCCGCCGCCGAGTCGCTGATCCGCCAGGAGGTCGGAGTTCCACGGCAGCGACAGGCCGCGGAAGAAGGTCTGACCCATCACCGTCTCGGTACTCATCAGCGCGATACCGAAGAAGGCGTGGAAGGGCAGCGATCCGAACACCATCGCCAGCTTGGTCACGGGCGACAGCCGACGCGGTGCCGGATCGACGCCGATGACGACCCAGTAGAACAAGTACCCGCTCAGCAGGAAATGCGCGTTCATCAGCAGGTGGGCGCCGTGCGAGTCGACGGTCGCGCCGTAGATGCCGCCGAGGTAGAGCGCGTAGAAACCACCCACGAAGATGACGGCCGCGACCAGGGGCTGGGTGAGGAACCGGGACACCGGGCTGTGCAGGGCCTCGAGGATCCACTCGCGCGGTCCCGGCACACCGTCCCGGCCGGCCGCCGGCAGCACCCGCAGGGCCAGGGTCACGCCACCGCCGAGCGCGAGCAGCACCGGGGTGAGCATCGACAGCACCATGTGCGAGCCCATGTGCACGCTGAACATCGCCATCGAGTAGCGGTAGACACCCGACGACGTCGCGAACAGCAGCGTCGCGCAGCCCAGGACCCAGGCGATAGTGCGACCCACCGGCCATGCGTCGCCGCGGGCCCGCAGTCGACGGACGCCGAGGAGGTAGACGACGGCCATGACGACGGCGGCGGTACCGAAGATGAGGTCGAACCGCCAGTCGAAGAGGAAGCGCCCGAGGCTCGGGGCCGCGGTGAGGTCGTACCCCAACTCCGCCTCGGTGAGCGTGAGCTCCCGAGCGCTCCCCAGCGGCGGCGGTGTCCGGGAGAGCCCGACCGCGAGCCCGATGGTGGCCGCGAAGACCAGTACCTCCGCACCTGCGAAACGCACGAGATTCGCGCGCGAGGTCGGGTCCGCGGCGAGCGCGGGCAGGGCGCGTCGACGCTGGGTGTAGCCGAACACGCCGAGGACGACCAGTGCGACGACCTTGGCGAGCACGAGCCGGCCGTAGGTGGTGTCGAACAGATCTGCGGGCTCGACGCGGACGAAGGCGTTGACCACTCCGCTGACACCCATGACCACGAACGCCACCGTGGCGACCGCGGAGAAGCGGCGCGCCGCGACGTCGGTGTGCGCGCCGGCGCGGCGGGCGTGCGCCAGGACCGCGAACAGTCCGCCCGCCCAGAGCGACGCGGCGAGGAGATGCAGGATGAGGCTGTTGGTGGCGACGTCGTGCGATCCACCGGACGACGAGTGGCCGGACAACGCGAGAGGCATGAGCGAGCCGAGCGCGACCACCAGCAGGATCGGCGTCCACGACCACCGCAGCACGGCGCGTGTCCCGAGTGCGAGCACGATCGCGATGATCGCGGTCCACTGCCACGCGCGGGCCAACTCGATCTGCGACAGGCCCGACCACAGGTTCTCGGGACGCAGCGCCTCGGACACCGGCTGACCGGACGTGTCCGAGAGGGTCAACGGCACCAGCACGATGGCGCAGCCCGCCCACACGATCGCCGCCGACGATGCGGTGCGCAGTGCCCGGTAGCCGTCGATGTCGAGAACACCCGACCTCTGCGGCGGCACGAGGAAGGCTGCGAGCAGCAGGGAACCCACGGCGATGACGGCCGCGATCTCCCCGAGCGCGCGCACGGCGGGCAGACCGTACGTCGTCACCGGACCGGGATCCGGGATGCCGAGCAGGACCAACGCCTGCGACGCGGACAGTGCGACGATCAGGCCGGCCACCACCGCGGCGATCAGTCCGGCACTCGCGAACACGCCTGCCGATCCGGCTCGTCGCGCCCCACCGTCGGGTTCCGCGGTCGCGGAACGCGGTGCCTCAGTCGTTGCCATACCTCCAGGGTAGGAGGTGACCGGCATCGCAGCACCTACGGGACGTAGTAGACGCGCAACTCACACTCCACCCCCTCCGGCGAGTACGTCGGAAACGTCATGATCCTCCGTGCTGCAGCGGCAGTTCGGACGTACTCGCCGAAGGGGTCAGCGGCGAAGGGGTCAGCGGCGGAGGCGTCAGTGGTGAATGCGTCCCTCGCGCTCCCCCAACGGCCGACCATTGCCGCCCCACCGCCTCGCAACGATCTCCGCCGCGATCGACACCGCCGTCTCCTCCGGTGTCCGGGCGCCGAGATCGAGCCCGATCGGGGACGAGAATCGTGCGAGGTCGTCGTCGGTGATTCCCACCTCGCGCAGTCGCGCGACGCGATCGTCGTGGGTGCGCCGCGACCCCATCGCCCCCACATAGCCGACGCGGGGCAGCCGCAACGCCACCTCGAGCAGCGGCACGTCGAACTTGGGGTCGTGGGTCAGTACACAGATCACGGTGCGCTCGTCGATCTCACCCTCGGCCTGCAGTCGCTCCAGGTAACGGTGCGGCCACTCGACGACCACCTCGTCGGCCGTCGGGAATCGCTCGGGTGTCGTGAACACCGGCCGCGCATCGCAGACGGTCACGCGATAGCCGAGCAGCGCGCCCTGACGCGCCACCGCCGACGCGAAGTCGATCGCACCGAACACGCACATGCGAGCACGGGGCGCGAAGGAGTTCACGAACACCGTCATGCCCTCGCCACGCCGCTGACCGTCGGGGCCGTAGTGCAGGAGATCGGTGCGGCCAGCCTCGAGCAGACCGCGGGCGTCGTCGATCACCGCGGCATCCGCACGCGGCGACCCGAGCGTGCCGGACGCCGCCACCGGGTCGACGACCAGGCGAGAGCCGACCCGACCGGCGTCGGGGTGCTCGATGACGGTCGCCACCGCGACCGGCCGGTGCTCCGCGATCGCCGACGCCACCGCGCCGAGCTCCGGGAAAGTCGATCGGGAGACGGTCTCGACGAAGACGTCGAGAATGCCCCCGCAGGTCAGACCCACCGCGAACGCATCGTCGTCGCTGACTCCGTAGCGATGCAGACCCGCCTCACCGTTATGCGCGGCCTCGTACACCGCGCCCTCGACGCAGCCGCCGGACACCGACCCGACCACCCGGCCGTCCGCGAGCACGGCCATCGACGCACCCGGCGGACGCGGTGCCGATCGGAACGTGCGCACGACGGTGCCCACACCCACGGACTCCCCCGCGCGCCACGCCGCGAGCACCTGGTCCATCACGTCCTGCACGCCTGATGCCTTCCCTCGGAGCGAGAAGTCTAAGCCGCACCTCCGGGCCGGGCAGGGCGCAGCGCCTCGCTACACTAGACGGCGCATCGGACACCGATGCACGCCTCCGTAGCTCAGGGGATAGAGCAAGGGCCTTCTAATCCCTTGGTCGCAGGTTCGAATCCTGCCGGGGGCACCACGGCGCTCAGTCACCCATCGAGAAGACGACGCCGGCGGCCACGAGCACCGCGACCAGCGCCACCACGGGTGCGCCGAGTCCGACGATCGCGAAGGCCGCGGCGCCGAGAATCGCTCCGCCCGCGAGCGCAGCCCACATCATCAGCGGGCGCACCCAGGATTCCGAGCTGCGCCCCTGGATCCGAGCGGCGATCGTGCGTGCCATGGTCACGAGCGTCCCGGTCATGTAGGTGAGGCTGATGCCGCCGTCCCGCTCGAACACCGCGTTCTCGGCGCCCATCGCCGCCGCCACGATCAGTGCGGACACCAGGGTCGCGCCGCCGCCGAGGTGCACGACGCCGGCCGCGGCCAGCAGTACCGCGACGAGCAGAAGGACGACGGTCTTACGACGCCGGCCGGCGAGGTCGCCGACGAGCGACCCGGTGACCACTCCGCCCACGAACGACACGATCACCACGAGCCCGACAGCCGCCGCACCGAGATGTCCTGCGGTCAGTTCGACGGCCGCCCGAGTGGTGTTGCCCGTCATGAAGGAGACGAAGAAGCCGCCGAGAGCGAGGAAGCCGACGGCGTCGACGAAGCCGGCCACGGCGGCGAGACCCAGGGCCACGTGGGCATCGCGGCGGCGGTCGTGGGTGCGCTTCACGCGGTCATTGGATCACCACGAGACCGGTAACGTCGCACCGGTGACCCGCCGCACCGCTACCCTTCTCCTCCTTGCCACTCTGAGCGTGGCGGGGTGCGGCGGTGACCCGGCGACACCACCGGCCGACGACCCGGCTCCCACGTCCTCGACGTCCGAGGCGCCCACCACTCCGGCGGTGGCGGGTCCCTCCGTGCCGACGGGGCCCGACGCGGTCGCCGCGGACGACCTCTTCATCGCGGGGTTGGACAGTGGCGCCATCGAGTACACCGACCCGGAGACGATGAAGATCCTCGGGCGCGGCATCTGCGCGGAACTGCAGCAGGGGCAGCCCGTGATCGCCGAGGTGGACGCCGTCACGACGGGCAGCCGCGGCAAGTGGGACGAGAGCGCCGCGGGTGCCATCGTCGGTACCGCGATCGGCGCCTACTGCCCCGAATTCCGAGCGCTGCTGCCAGGCTGACGGTTCCGGCGCAGCAGGAAGCGCTGCACCTTGCCGCTGGGCGTCTTCGGCAGGGCGTCGACGAAGTGCACTGTGCGGGGGTAGGCGTGCGCGGCGAAGTTGGACTTCACCAGTTGCTGCAGCTCGGACTCCAACTCGGGAGTGCCCGAGACACCCTCCGCCAGAACGACGTACGCCTCGATCACCTCCCCGCGGATGTCGTCCGGTTGCCCGACCACCGCGACGTCCATGACCGACGGGTGTTCCACGAGAACGCTTTCCACGTCGAACGGCCCGATCCGGTAGCCGGCCATGATGATGACGTCGTCGTTACGCGCGGAGAAGAAGAAGGAGCCGTTCTCGATGCGTCCGGCATCACCCGTCAGGTACCAGGACCCGTCCTCGGTGAACCGTTCGGCAGTCTTCTCGGGAGCATCGACGTATCCGGTGAACCACATCAACGGGCTGCCCGCCACCTCGAAGCCGATCTGATCCTCGACGACTCCGGCGGTGAAGCCCGGCAACGGCTTTCCCATCGAGCCCGGGATCAGCGGCTCACGGACCGCGTCGTGCCAGGCGTTGACGATGACCATGCCGTGCTCGGTCTGGCCGTAGTGATCACGCACCGGTACGCCGAGCGCCGACTCCGACCACACCAGGACGTCCGGCGTCAGCGGCTCCCCCGCCGACGACGCCCGTCGCAGCGTGATGCCGCCGACCGACGGGTCCTTGCTCAGGCTCCGGTACACCGTCGGCGCCGCCGCGAAGTTGGTGACCTGGAATTTCTGCATCACCGCGACCGTGAGCGCGGGGGTGAAGCCGGCATGCAGCATCAAGCTGCGACGGCCCATCGCCATCGGGCCGAGAATGGCGTAGTAGAGCCCGTAGGCCCAGCCGGGGTCGGCGGCGTTCCAGAAGACGTCGTCCTCGGACACGTCGAGGCCGTAGGTCATGTAGGCGACGAACGACGCCAGCGCCGACACGGGCACCGGCACGCCCTTCGGCTTGCCCGTCGTACCGCTGGTGAAGAGCTGGATCATCACACCGTCGCCGCCCACGGCCACCGAGACCGCCATCGGCTCGTGCTCACGAACCAGAGCGTCGAAGCCCTCCCCCGTCTCGATCACCGTGATGCCCTCGATCGAGTCGAGCTTCTCGCGCTGGTCGGTCTCGGTGATGACGACGCGCGCCTGCGCGGCCTCGACGCGCATCGCGATCGCGGGGGTCGCGAACGCGGTGAAGAGCGGGACGTGCACCGCGCCGAGTCGCCACAGCCCGAGCAGTGCGACGACCAGTTCGAGCCGCTTGCTCATCAGCACTCCGACGCGGTCACCCCGGCCGACGCCCATCTCGGCGAGGCCCGTCGCGAAGCGTGCCGACAGCTCGTGCAGCTCGCCGTAGGTGAGGTCGCGCGCCGTGAGATCGCCTTCGATGAAGGTGAACGCGATCGCCGCCGGGTCGTGGTCGTCGCACAGCAGCGCGGCGAGGTCGGCGTCGGCGGATCCGTAGGTCGACAGCAGGCGTGCGACATCGTCGGTCAAGGTCGTCATGGTGAGAGTGTGGCGCGGAACACTCGCGGCCCGATACCCTCCGAAGAGGGTAAGAAGACGGAGACCATGATCGACACACATTTCGACGCCGCCGTGGACCGGTTGCGCGCCGGCTCGGGCGTCACACTCGCTTTCGGCGGAGTCATGACCGCGGGTCGGCGATTGACGCTGCGCCACTTCGCCGGGCAGTCCGTCGGAGCGCTCGACGGGGTCGAGCTCGAGGCAGGTCATGGTCTCGGCGGCAAGGTGCTGGAGGTCAATCGCACCGTCGCCCTCGACGACTACATGCGGACTCCGAAGATCAGCCACCGATACGACGCCATCATCTCCGCCGAGGGCCTGCGCGCCATGATCGCCGCCCCCGTCGTCGTCGGCCGGACGGCCGTCGGCGTGCTCTACGGCGCGATGCACACGGCCGGGCACATCGGGGATCGCGTGCTCGACGTGCTGACCCTCGAAGCGGGGATTCTGGGCCAGGACCTCGCGGTCGACGAGGCGCGGCGTGATGCCGACCGGCTGCGCGAGGACGTCCGTCAGACCTACACCCGCCTTCGGGCGGTCGCGGCACGGTCGGACGCACCCGAGCTCACGTCCGTGCTCGATTCGATGCGCGCATTCCTCGAACCCGCTGCACCGATGCCGTCCGCTCCGCACGTGACGGCCCGCGAACGGGACGTGTTGTCACTGGTGGCGCTGGGCCGATCGAACATCGCCATCGCCGAGGAACTCGGCCTCACCGTGTCCACGGTCAAGAGCTACATGAAGTCGATCATGGCCAAGCTCGACGCATCCACGAGACACGAAGCCGCGCATGCCGCCCGGCGCGCGGGCCTAGTTCCCTGATCCTGTCCGCAGCGCCTTCTCGAGCGGTGTCGGAAAGGTCGGGGTGATGGGCGCACCGTCGAGATGGGCCTCGAGGCGGGCAGCCTCCGCCGCGACCTGCTCCTCGTCGGCCTTCTCGAACAACCGGAACACCACCTCGCCGGCGCCGCGTACGGCCCAACCACCGACCACTCGGCCGTTCGACCACACGGTGGGGCCGACGTTGCCGAACGTGTCGAACAGGTCCGGTCGGTACTCGTCAGGCAGGAACCACCGCCGATCCTTCCACCCCATCGCTGTGGGATCCAGCGCGGGGAGCAGTGCGACACCCCCGTCAGCGCCGGTGATGTCGCTGCCGCGCAGCATGATTCCTGCACCCGACGACAGCTCGACCTCCTCGACGTCGAGGGCAGCGAGGGCTCTGACGGTGTGACCCTTGTTCCATCCGGTCCACCACTGGAGGTCCTCGGGAGTCGCCGGCCCGAACGCCTCGAGCCAGGTGTGCGCCAGGCGAACCCGCGCGTCCGCCTCCTCGATCGGCGGAACACCGTCGGGCCACCACGCGCTCACCGGTGCCCACGTGTGGTGACGAGACGTCCAGTTGCCCCGCGGTTCCACGCGCACGATGCGCCCCTCCGCCGACAGCAACGTCAGCAGCGACGACGTCACGTACCGACGGACGTCGTACTTCTTGTCCGTGGTCGGGAGGAACGCGGTGCGCAGTTCCGGTACAGCGGTGGATAACTCGGCTCCCGTCGCGGTGCCCGACGCAGCCAGTGCCGCATCGACTCCCGATTCGAGGTGGTCGAGGAAGGCCGGCACATCATCGATCACCGGGTCGGTGGGCAGGGTCGAGAGTTGCTTCGCCAGACGCGTTCTCAGGGTTCTGGCCACCCCGGCACTCGACCCGGCCTGCACCACGGGCATGAACTGCTTGTCGATGACGAAGAGGGTGCGGCGCATCGCCATGACCCGAACCAGCGAGCGTCGGGTGTACAGCGCGTCGCGCACGTCGTCCAGGGTCGCCGTGGTCGATCGCGCCAGAACCTGCAACGACACGCTCGCCGCATCCGTGGCGTGGAGCGCGACGATGCGCTGCACCACCTCCTCGGGCGTCAGCGACGACCCCAGACCCACGGCGTGCCGGCGCACCAGGATCCTGCGCCGCTCCTCGTCCGTCACCTTCATCGGCATAGTCTGACCGACCCCGCTCCCGTGTGCACCCATGACGTGCGCACGTGCCCCGCGGCGCAGTTCGTGTGGTGCTCCCCCGATGGGGAGTGCGCGGGACGAACCGCGGTGCGCGAGTCCCAGCCCGGCCCCACAACGCACAACGGCGCCACACCCGCAGGTGTGGCGCCGTTGTGAAGCGTGCTCTAGCGACCGTTCGACCGCCTGGACGATTCCTCGAAGTCCCCCTCGATCACTTCGAAGGTGCGCGTATCGGATTCTGCGCGACGCGAGGCCTCACGCATTTCGATGCCGTCGGTGACCAGGTCACCGATCTCGCGGGTGACGTCGCGAACTGCCGTGGCGATGATGACCGCGATGCGTCCGACGTGGGTCGCCGCGGACTCGGTCAGTTCCTGCACGGTGTCCTTGTTGCGTTCGAACTTGCCGACCATGGCACTACCTCTCAGGCTGCAGTTTTTTCGCGCTCGATGATCACACCGGTCACCTTGTCCACACCGGTGAAACGGTCGGGGAGGGCGAGCCGGAAGATCTTGCCCCACACAGTACCGATCTGATGGAAGAAGCCACCAGTGTTGTACGGAAGGCCGTACTCCTCACAGAGTGCCTTGACCTCGGGCGCGATCTGCGGGTAGCGGTGCGCGGGCAGGTCGGGGAAGAGGTGGTGCTCGATCTGGTGCGAGAGGTTGCCGGACATGATGTGGAACAGGTCGCCACCCTCGATGTTCGCGGAGCCGAGCATCTGACGCACGTACCACTGGCCGCGGGTCTCCTGGGCGGTCTCCTCGACGGTGAACGTCTGGACGCCCGTCGGGAAGTGGCCGCAGAAGATGATCGAGTAGGCCCACACGTTGCGGACGATGTTGGCGGTGAAGTTGCCCATCAGTGTCGGAACGAACATCGGCCCGGTCAGCGCGGGGAAGACGATGTAATCCTTGAGAACCTGTCGTCCGGCCTTCTTCCACCAGCCCTGGACGAGGGGCTTGACGTCGTGCCACTTGCGCTTGCCCTGGACGACGTTCTCGGCCTCCAGGTCGTGCAGCATGACGCCCCACTCGAAGAAGGTCATGAGCAGGAACGCGTAGATCGGGTTGCCCAGGTAGTACGGGTTCCATTTCTGCGCGCTGTCCATCCGCAGGATGCCGTAACCGATGTCGCGGTCCATGTCGAGGATGTTGGTGTAGGTGTGGTGCATGTAGTTGTGCGAGTGGCGCCACTGGTCGCCGGGGCACGTGTTGTCCCATTCGAAGACCTTGGAGTTCAGGCCCGGCTCACGCATCCAGTCGTACTGGCCGTGCATGACGTTGTGGCCGATCTCCATGTTGTCGAGGATCTTCGACAGGCTCAGGGCGCTGACGGCGGCGATCCATGCCGGCGGGAAGAAGCCGAAGTACATCAGTCCGCGACCGGCGACCTCGAGTCCGCGCTGCGCCTTGATGATCTTGAAGATGTAGTCGCGATCTTCCTGACCGAGGTCCGCGACGGTGCGGGCGCGCAGGTCGTCGAGCTTGCGCCCGAGTTCCTCGACGGCTTCGTAACTCAGGACGACGGGTCCGTCGGTGCCCGGCTCGTCCATCACGTCGACGCCGGACGTCGTGGTGTCGGGCGCCGTGCTGGAACCGATGAACGGGAGAAAGGACAGTGAGAGTCCGAACATGGTGACCTCCTCTTCGAGTGTGTGGATGGGTCAGACGTCGATGTCGACGTCGCCCACGGGGACGGAGATGCAGAGCTGAATTTCGTTGTCCGGATCCGAGTCGAGCTCACCGGTCTTGACGTTGCGGGTGCATCCCGACTTCTTGATTGCCGTGCAGGTGAAGCAGATTCCCATCCTGCAGCCGAATTCCGGTGTCAGACCCGCATTCTCGGCCTGCTCCAGGAGGGTGGCGCCGTCGTTCTCCGCCTCGACGGACGAACCCGAGAACGATACGGTTCCCGAGGCATCCCCGTCGACGACCGGAACTGCGGTGACGAACTCCTCCGAGAACAACGACTCGGAGAGTCCGAGGTCGTCGAACACCGACCTGACGCCCTTCATCAGCCCGGGCGGCCCGCACAGGTACGTCTGCGCCGAGGCGTGCCAGGGCGCTGCGGCGTTCAGATGCTCGGTGTCGAAGAATCCGTGCAGATGACCACCGTTCTGCTGATCGGTGTACGCGTACAGAACGTCCACGTTGTCGTTCTCGGCCGCGATGCGGTCGAGTTCGGCGCGGTAGCAGACGTCGTTCTCCGTGTAGGCGTAGTGCAGGAACGCCACGCGTCCGGTGTACCCCTCGTGCACCAGCGTGCGCAGCATCGACATCACCGGGGTGATGCCGCTTCCACCACTGATCAGCAGAACGTGGTCCGGTCGCGGACTCGGCAGCTCGAAGGTGCCCGTGGCGGGTGCGAGATTGACCACGAGACCGGGCTTCGCCGAGGCGACCAGGTAGTTGGACACGATGCCGTCGGGCTGAGCCTTGACGGTGAGCTCGATCGTGTCGTCGTCGGTTCCGGCAGTACCGGCCGGCGAGTAGCAACGCGTGTGTCGGACGCCGTCGACCACGACGCCGATCTGGACGAAGTGGCCGGCGGAGAACCCCTTCCACTGCCACGTGGGGCGCAGCGTCAGCGTGACGGTGTCGGCGGTCTGATGACGAACGGCGACCACCTCGGCGCGCATGTCGTCGACGGTCATCATGGGGTCGACGAGTTCGAGGTACCGGTCGACCGCGTGCGGCGTGGTCAACGTCTCGAGCAACCGGGGGCGCAGCTTGGACAGCAGCGAACTGCGACGGCCGCGCGATGTGGGGGTGGTGGCGATGCTCAAGTCGTCCTCCTCGAATGACGGGCCGGTGACCGGATCAATTCTCCAGTGCACACTCGTTCACTGGAAACGAGTGTGACAGCCCGTACCGGTCACTTTCAAGGTGAATGTGACGACGGACACATGGCCTGAGCAGCAGTGACCCGCCAGGCTCTCACACGCCGGAAGTGCACACCCATACACCGGCGTCGGTTAATGTCGAGGAATGTCCGAGAATTCCGTAGGTTCCGCGACGGCCAGCAGGGCCGAACGCAAGGAACGCACCCGGCGGGCACTCGTGGACGGAACACTGGACGCCATCGCGGACCGCAGTTTCTCCAGCGTGAGCCTGCGCGAGGTCACGCGCGCGGCCGGAATAGTGCCGACGGCGTTCTACCGCCACTTCGCGTCGATGGAGGACCTCGGAGTCGCGGTCGTCGAGGACAGCATGCGCGTCCTTCGCAAGATCCTGCGTGACGTCCGTCGTCACCCGTCCGCCGACAACGCGCGAGAGTCGCTCGAACTGCTGGTGGGCGAGATCCGCGAACATGACGTCCAGTTCCGCTTCCTGATCCGTGAGCGATCCGGCGGAGTGGTGGAGGTCCGGCGCGCGATCGAGACCGAGCTCCGGATGATCGTGCACGAGCTCACGCAGGACCTGTCCCGGATCCCGGCCCTGTCGTCGTGGCCCGGCGACGATCTCGAGATGGTCGCCGACCTCATCGTCAACACGATGCTGGCAACGGTGGTGGACCTCGTCGAGGTGACGCCGGCAAGCGCGGCCGAACGCGACATCGTCGAGCGCGCGCTGTCCCAGCTGCGTGTGATCATGCTGGGAATGGGCCAGTGGCAGCCTCGGAACGTCCGCGGAGCACGGACGTCGGCGGCCGCCCTCAGGGCGTGATCACCCGCTAGCCTTTCCCCATGCAGATCTCAGTCGGCGACCTGACCTTCGACGCGGACCGCTACGGCACCCCCGGTGACCGCCCGGCACTTCTCCTGCACGGTTTTCCCGAGACGTCCGCGAGTTGGCGCGACGTGGCGATTCGCATGGCGGACGCGGGCCGCGACGTCGTGGTGCCGAACCAGCGCGGGTACTCCCCCGGTGCCCGTCCGACCGGTACCGACGCCTACCGCATCGACCTGCTGGTCGCGGACGTCGTCGGAATGCTCGACGAACTGGGCTTCGCGGCAGTCGATCTGGTGGGGCACGACTGGGGGTCGATCGTCGCCTGGTACGTCGCGGCGCTGCACCCGGATCGCGTGCGCACCCTCACCGCAGTGTCCGTCCCGCACCCGGCCGCCTTCGGATGGGCGATTCGCGAAGACGATGACCAGAAGAAGCGCAGCGAGTACATGACTCTCTTCCGTCAGCCCGGCAAGGCAGAGGACCTGCTGCTCGAGGACGACGCCCGCCGGTTGATCGCCATGTTCTCCGGCGCCGCCGATCCGACGATCGTCTCGCAGCATCTACCGGTGGTCGGCCGGCGTGACACGCTGACCGCCGCGCTGGAGTGGTACCGCGCCATGACGCGCGACTTCGCGGATCTCCCGTCCGTCGAGGTGCCCACCACCTACGTGTGGGGTAACCAGGACACGGCGGTCGGCCGCGCCGCCGCCGAGCGATGTGCCCAGCACGTCACCGGCCCCTACGAGTTCGTCGAGTTGAGTGTCAGCCACTGGGTGCCCGAGGACGATCCGGACCGACTGGCGGACGAGATCCTCGCGCGGTGACGCGCTGGTGGTCGACACAGAAACTAGTGCCCTCGTGTAACGAGCCCCCTGGTTCGGACGACAAACCGATCGTCATGTTTTGTCGCTGGAACCACTGGGAGTTCGAATGACACGCAGAACACGCACCAGAGCAGCATCCGCCGTCGCCATCGCCGCGTCGGTGGTCGGCATCGCCATGGCGGGAGCGGGAACGGCCTCCGCTGCCGAGCCGACAGCAGGCGGACCCTTCTACTGGGAGAGCTTCTCCTCCCTGTCCCTGGACCCGAACGGTGTCCCGTGCTCCGAGCGTGCGGCGGCGAACCGCGCTCGCGGCGACATCATCCTGGTCGAGTGCCGAGCGGTGACTCTCGGATTCGACAGCGTCGATCTGATCGGCATCCGCGCCGGATTCGGGAGCTGACACCTCACCGCCCGCCGGCGCATCCCTCACCCGACAGGGTGCGCCGGCGTCGCGGAGGGTGACACCGGTTGTCGCAGAATCGTTCTCAGCTTCGTGACCGCCACACGCCGTGGGTCGCTGAGATAGATCTCGTGATGACATCCCGTCATCCGGAGCGAGTGCGCCGGGACCACGACGTCGTGCATGTGCGCGAGCACCGGCGCCTCGTCGTCGTAGGACCCGACGTGCAGCGTCTGCACACACAGCCCCTCGTCGAGGCGCCTCAGGCGCACGTCGCCGATCCGCGGGCCCGCCTTCTGTTCGCGGACGGTCTCCAGATGCTCTGCCGTGATCCAGTCGGGGGCCATGATCATCGCGGTCCACCCCCATCGCGACGGGTCCCGCTCGCGGGTGAACGACGCCCAGTCGTCCGCCCACCACAGCGCTTCGAGCGGCATCACCACGTGGTCCCTGCCGAGTTCCCGCTTGCCGAGGAACTTCAGGCCGTACGCGAGCGGATAGAGGGACGACACCGCGTCGGTCCAGACGGTCGTGTTCGGATCACCGTGCCCGTCGATCGTGAGGTACTGCAGGGGCGGCACCTCGACCACGTCGAACACCCCGAGTCGCGCGCTGTACGTCGCGATCTCCTTCTTGTGGTCGACCTTCACGCCGCCGCGTCCCTCCCCCGATCGCCCTCGGGTGCCGCGACGCGGAGCAGCGCCAGCAGCCCCGCCGCCAGCACCAGCACGATGCCGATGATGCCGGCCCGATCCGCGTCGAAGAGAAAGACGAAGAGTCCGAAGAGGCTCGGAGCGAGGAACGAGACCGCGCGTCCCGTCGTGGCGTAGAGGCCGAACATCTGGCCTTCCCGGCCGGGCGGGACGATGCGGGTCAGGAAGGTGCGCGACGCCGACTGCGCGGGCCCGACGAACAGGCACAGGATCAGTCCGAAGATCCAGAACATCAGGGGACCCGAGACGGCGAGCAGGACCAGCCCGGCGACGATCATCGACACGAGCGAGACGACGATGACGAGCTTGGGCCCCAGCACGTCGTCGACGCGCCCCGCGACGACGGCGCCGAGTGCGGCGACGACGTTGGCGGCGACGCCGAAGAGCAGCACGTCGGCACTGGAGATGCCGTACACGGTGACGGCCAGCACCGCTCCGAAGGTGAAGACCCCGGCCAGACCGTCACGGAACAGCGCGCTCGCGACGAGGAACCACACGGTGCGGCGGTCGGTGCGCCACAGCTCGGACACGTCGCGCCACAGCACGCGGTACGACTCGAGGTAGCCGGCTCGCGCGGCCGCCGCATCGGGGTCGGTGACGGGGAGTTCGGGAACCGCGAAGAGCACGGGAAGTGAGAAGACGAGGAACCACACCGCCGCGAGCAGCGCCACGAGCCGGATGTTGAGGCCGCCCTCGGTGGTGATGCCCAGTAGGCCGCGCTGATCGCCGTCGCCGGCGATGAACCCGAAGTAGCACATCAGCAGCAGGACGATGCCCCCGAAATAGCCCATCGCCCAGCCGAATCCGGACACTCGGCCCAGATTGTCGGGCGTCGAGACCTGACGCAGCATCGCGGTGTAGGGCACCTGCGCCACCTCGAAGAGCACCGAGGCGACGGACAGCAGGATCAGGCCCAGCCACAGGTAGTGGTAGTCGTCCTTCACGAAGAACAGTGCCGCCATGCACACGACGGTCGCGGTCGACAGTACGAAGAGGAGCCGTTTGCGGCGACCTCTGGCATCGCTGCGCTGACCGGAGACGGGAGCCAGGACCGCGACCAGAACTCCGGCGATGCCGAGCGACCACCCCAACCACGACGTGGCGGACACCCCGCCGGGCAGATCGGCACCCACCGAGTCGGTCAGGTACACCGAGAACACGAACGTGAGGATCACGGCCTGGAAGGCGGCGCCGCCCCAGTCCCAGAAACCCCACGCCAGCACCTGCTTCTTCGTCACGACACCGGGCGCGCCCACGACCACCATGTCTCGCAGCATAGGGTGCCGAGATGACCGACTTCCCTGTTCTGCTGTCGCCGATCACGGTCGGTCGTACGACGTTGCCCAACCGGGTGATGATGGGCTCGATCCACACCGGACTCGAGGATCGGGCGAAGGACATCGACAGGCTCGCCGCATACTTCGCCGAGCGCGCCCGAGGTGGCGTGGGACTCGTCGTCACCGGGGGCTACTCCCCCAACCGCACGGGCTGGCTGCTTCCGTTCGCGGCCAAGTTGACCAACCGTCTCGAGGCCCGTCGACACCGTCGCGTGACCGATGCCGTGCACCGCGAGGGTGGTCGGATCGTGCTGCAGATCCTGCACGCGGGCCGCTACTCCTACCATCCGCTCTCGGTGAGTGCGTCGGGTGGGAAGTCGCCGATCACGCCGTTCCGCGCCCGTGGCCTCACCGACCGGGGCGTGGAACGGCAGATCAGCCACTACGTCCGGTGCGCACGCCTGGCGCAGCGTGCAGGCTACGACGGCGTCGAGATCATGGGCGGCGAGGGCTACTTCCTCAACCAGTTCCTCGCACCGAGGACGAACCGTCGCACCGATCGATGGGGCGGGTCCGCCGAGAACCGGCGCCGTCTGCCCGTGGAGATCGTGCGCCGCATCCGAGCAGCGGTCGGACCGGACTTCCTGCTCTCGTTCCGGATCTCGCTGGCCGATCTGGTCGAGAACGGTCAGACGTGGGACGAGATCGTGGCACTCGCCATCGAACTCGACGGAGCTGGTATCGATCTGTTCGACTCCGACTTCGGCTGGCACGAGTCACGCGTTCCCACCATCGTGACGTCCGTACCGAGGGCTGCGTTCATCGACTTCACCCGCCGCCTCACCGAGGTGGTGACGGTGCCGGTGGCGGCCGCGAACCGGATCAACATGCCGGAGGTCGCCGAACGCCTGCTCGCCGACGGCAGCGCTCACCTGGTGTCGCTGGCCCGCCCGATGTTGGCGGATCCCGACTGGCTGCTCAAGGCGAAGAACGGCCGACGGGACGAGATCAACACGTGCATCGCCTGCAACCAGGCCTGCCTCGACCACGTCTTCGTTCATCGCAAGGCGTCCTGCCTCCTCAATCCGCGGGCCGGGAGGGAGACCGAACTCGTGCTGTCCCCGACCCGCTCCGCGAGAACGGTCGCCGTCGTCGGCGCGGGCCCGGCGGGACTCGCCACCGCGGTCGCACTGGGGCAGCGCGGTCATCGCGTCACCCTCTTCGAGGCGCGCGACGAGATCGGCGGCCAGTTCGCGATCGCGCAGCGCATCCCCGGCAAGGAGGAGTTCGCCGAGACGGTCCGCTACTTCACCCATGCACTCGCCGCGGCGACGGTCGACGTCCAGCTCGGCACGACTGCCACCGCCGCGGACCTCGTGCACTTCGATCGCGTCGTCCTCGCCACCGGTGTGGTGCCGCGCATCCCCTCCATTCCCGGCATCGATCACCCCAGCGTCGTCACGTACGCCGAAGCGGTGCTCGGTCACCGTGAGGTCGGCAGGCGCGTGGCCGTCATCGGCGCCGGCGGCATCGGTGTCGACGTCTGCGAGTTCCTCACGACACAGCACTCCTCGACTCTGGACAACGCGGAGTGGCGTCGGGAATGGGGAGTCACCGACGATCCGGCGGCCGCGGGTGCCGTGGCCACCGCCGTCGCTCCCCCCGCGGCTCGCGAGGTGTACCTGCTGCAGCGGACGGCGGGACGAATCGGGACGCGACTCGGCAAGACCAGCGGCTGGGTGCATCGCGCTGCCCTCAGGAGCAGAAACGTGACGCAGTTGTCGGGGGTGCGGTACGACCGGATCGACGACGACGGACTTCACATCACCGTCGACGGACGGGCACGCACGCTGGAGGTCGACACGATCGTCGTGTGCGCCGGTCAGGAGTCGGTGCGCGATCTTCTGGGCGATCTCACAGCCGCGGGAACGGTGGTCGACGTCATCGGCGGCGCCGACGTGGCCGCGGAAGTGGACGCGAAGCGGGCGATCGAACAAGGGACCCGCCTCGCGGCCGCCCTCTGACGTCGCGTGCTCCCTGGCGTCACGCTAGCCTCGGTGACCGTGAGCCTCCCCGCACCCACCGCAGAGTCCCGTGCCGTCGTCACCGGAGCGTCGTCCGGCATCGGAGAAGCACTCGCCACCGAACTCGCCGCCCGTGGTCATTCGCTGATCGTCGTCGCCCGCCGAGGCGAGCTGCTCGAGGCGTTGGCGGCGAAGCTGACCGCCGAGCACGGCGTCACCGTCGAGGTCCGCGTGAACGACCTGTCCGATCCGGTTCAGCGTCAGACCCTGGCGGACGAACTGGCCGGCCGCGACATCTCGGTGCTCTGCAACAACGCCGGCATTGCCACCTTCGGTCCGGTGTCGGCGCTGGATCCGGCCTACGAGCGCGCCCAGGTGCAGCTCAATGCTGTTGCGGTGCACGACCTCACGCTGGCGGTCCTGCCCGGCATGATCGAGCGCGGCGCCGGCGGCATCCTCGTCACCGGCTCGGCCGCGGGCAACATGGCCATCCCCAACAATGCGACCTACGCCGCCACCAAGGCGTTCGTGAACACGTTCTCCGAGTCGTTGCGCTCGGAGCTCGCCGGCACCGGCGTGCACTGCACGCTCCTCGCACCCGGCCCGGTCCGCACCGAGACGCCCGATCCCGCAGACGCCTCCATCGTCGACAAGCTGGTGCCGGACTTCCTGTGGATCGACAGCGCGTACACCGCACGGCTGTCTCTCGACGGGCTCGAGAAGAACAAGATGCGCATCGTTCCCGGAATCCTCAGCAAGGGCATGTCCGTTGCGGGGCAGTACAGTCCGCGCTCGATCAGCGCTCCGATCATCGGCAGCTTCTACAAGAAGCTCGGCGGTTCCTGACCTTCTACCTCCGACGGCGGCGTCCGGTCCCGAAGATGCTCCGTGAGATCTCGCGACCGGCCGCACTGGCTGCCGACCGCAGGAAGCTCTTCACGGCGGGGTTGGCCATGATGCGTTCCGCGGCCGACGGTCCTTCCGGCTCCGGCGCGGGCAGCGGCGGCAGGTCGTAGGTCTGCGGCAGCGGCGGGAACTCCGGCTGCTGCGGCGTCGGTTCGGGGGCCATCCGTGCGTTCAGCAACTCGTACGCGGACTCGCCGTCGACGGTGGCGCCGTACGTCGCGTACAACGGACTGGCGGTCGCGGCGGCCGTGATCGCATCCGTTCCGATGGTGTCCATCAGCGACTGCGGCGGGCGAATCCTGGTCCAGGCCACGGGAGTCGGCGCGCCCCGCTCGGAGAGCACCGTGACGACCGCCTCGCCGGTCCCGAGGGTGGTGAGTGCCTCCTCGAGGTCGTAGTCCGCACTCTTCGGGTACGTCCGTACCGTCTTGGTCAGCGCCTTCTGGTCGTCCGGAGTGAAGGCGCGCAGCGCGTGCTGCACCCGCGCGCCGAGCTGTGAGAGCACCGGCCCGGGAACGTCCGACGGCAGCTGCGTGCAGAAGAAGATGCCGACACCCTTGGAGCGGATCAGTTTCACGGTCTGCTCGACCTGCTGGAGAAACGCCTTGGACGCGTCGGCGAAGAGCAGATGTGCCTCGTCGAACACGAACACCAGCTTCGGAGCGTCGAGGTCCCCCTCCTCCGGCAGGGTCTGGAAGAGATCGGCCAGCACCCACATCAGGAACGTGGAGAACATGACGGGACGCGCTGCGAGAGAACCGAGTTCGAAGAGGGTGACGATGCCGCGTCCGTCCGGTGCGGTGCGGATGAGGTCCTCCGTCCGCATCTCCGGCTCACCGAAGAAGGTGTCGCCACCATCGGCCTCCAGATTCACCAGTGCCCGCAGGATGACGCCGGCGGTGGACGACGAGACGCCGCCGATACCCTTCAGGTCGGCCTTGCCCTCGTCGCTCGTGAGGTGCGTGATGACGGCACGCAGATCCTTCAGATCGAGCAGCGCGAGCCCCTGCGTGTCCGCCCAGTGGAAGATCAGTCCGAGGGTCGACTCCTGAGTCGCGTTGAGCTGCAACACCTTGCTGAGCAGAATCGGGCCGAACGCCGTGATGGTCGCGCGCACCGGCACCGCGCCGCCCTCGGTACCGAGGGAGAGGAACTCGACCGGGAACCCCGTGGGCGCCCACCCGTCCGCGCCGGTCTCACCGGCTCGGCCGCGCAGGCCGTCCGAGTCGGCGCCCGGAGCGGACAGTCCCGAGAGGTCGCCCTTGACGTCGGCCAGCACCACCGGAACACCGGCCGCGGAGAGCTGTTCGGCGATCACCTGCACGGTCTTCGTCTTGCCCGTTCCCGTGGCGCCGGCCACGAGGCCGTGACGGTTCACCATCTTCAGCGGTAACCGGACCCGCGCCGTCGGATCCGCGACGCCGTCCAGCACCACACTGCCGAGTTCGATGGCGGGCCCTTCCGTGGCGTACCCCGCTGCGATCGTGGCCGCGCGGCCACCCTCCGTCGATTCCGTCATCGTCACTCGTGCTCCCGTTCTCGTGTCGCCGGCGCTACGGGCTGAACTCTATCGCCGGTACCGAGACGTGCGGGTCTACTGTGGCAGCGGTACCGATGGACACGACGGATACCGAGGATGTGCGTGAACGACAAACTGGTGTGGATCGACTGCGAGATGACGGGCCTCGAGCTGGGCTCGGACAAGCTCATCGAGATCGCGGCCCTGGTCACCGACAGCGACCTGAACGTTCTCGGCGACGGCGTGGACATCGTGATCCACTGCGACGACGACGCACTGGCCTCGATGCCGGACGTGGTCACCGAGATGCACGCCAAGTCGGGGCTCACCGAGGAGGTCCGCGCGTCGACGGTCACGATGGAGCAGGCGCAGGCGAAGGTGCTCGAGTACATCCGGCAGCACGTTCCCGCCGGCACCGCGCCGCTCGCCGGCAACTCGATCGGCACCGACCGCGGCTTCATCGCGCGGGACATGCCGGAGCTGAACGACTACCTGCACTACCGGATGATCGACGTCAGCTCCATCAAGGAGTTGTGCCGCCGGTGGTACCCACGCATCTACTTCGGTCAGCCTCCCAAGGGCCTCGCGCACCGGGCACTCGCGGACATCGAGGAGTCCATCCGGGAGCTGAAGTACTACCGGCAGACGGCATTCGTGGCGGCTCCGGGACCGACCACCGAGGAGATCGGCGCCGTCGTGACGACGCTGACCGGTGGCGACGCGTGACACGGGGAACCGATTGGCTTCCCGCGTATCGGTCACGCTAGTATCGAACGCGCTGCATCGCCGCAGGGTGTGCAGCAATGGTGGGCGTAGTTCAGTTGGTAGAGCACCAGGTTGTGATCCTGGCTGTCGCGGGTTCGAGTCCCGTCGTCCACCCGAACACGAAGGCCCCCGACTCTCGAGTCGGGGGCCTTCGTCGTGTGCGGGGCGTCAGCGGGGAAGCGCGTCGAGGTCCGTTCGCATGAGGATGACGTTGTAGGACGAGTACTGCGACGCCGTGAAGTACAGCGAGTCACCGGCCGACCTCGGATGGATGTAGGGCGCGTAGAGACCCCCTCCCGGGTAGTTGCCGATGTCGTTGTTCACCACCAGCGCGGTGGGAGCGCTCCACGGCCCCTCGGGCGCCGACGCGGTCCGCGCCATGATGCGGCCCTCGACGTCGTTGCCGTACAGCATGATGTAGCGACCGAGATACGCATTCCACGCGACGGACATCTCCCCGACCGGCTGGCCGACCACCGGAGCGGCGGCGGCCAGGTCGGATGTCCAGGACCCACCGTTCCAGTACTCGTACCGGGTCAGGTCCAGCATCGCGTCGGGTGCGACCCTGGCCAGATAGGCGGCACCGAGACGACCGTTCGGTGTCCCGTACTGGTACACGAACCCGTCCTGCCCGCGGACGAACGCCGCCTGCTGGAAGCGGGCGTCCAGCTGTTCGGTACCGGGGACGGTCACGCCGCTGTTGAACCGGATCGTGCCGGGCTCGGGAAACCACGTCTGCCCGTTGTCGCGCGACGTCGCGATTCCCGCGTAGTTGGTCGACCACACCGAGCCGCTCCACTCGCGCACCGACATGAAGTGCAGGTACTGCACGCCGTTCACGGCGATCGCCGAGGTGGGAACGATCGTGTACTCGACGGGTGAGAGCCCGAGGGCCGAGAGCAGTCGAGTCGCGAATCGCGGATCGTTGCCGGCCACCACCGCACCGGAGTTCACGTCACCGGGCACACCGTCGGCGAACGTGATGCCGTCCGACAGGTCGGTGTCGTTGCTGCGCAACAGAACATTGTGCCGCCACTGACCGCCCGGGACCGCGCAGTTCCCGAAGGTGTCGCCGAACGCCATGAGGGTCTGACCGGCTCCGTTGTCCCAGCTGATGCCGAGATCGGTCCCGGAGATCCCGAAGCGATCGAACGTCCGGTTCGCACTCTCCTGACCGGTCACCCATCCCACGGTGGACGTCGACGGCCCGTTGTACGCGGGTACCGGCCCCTGCCTCCCCGCGGGCGGTTGACCGGGGAAGCCGGTGCCGTTGATCCCGGTGCCGGGCAGTCCCCCACACGGTTCGGCCACCGCCACGGGCGCGAGCACCAGGCTCGCTCCCCCCACCAGTGCCAGTGCCAGGGCAGCCGCCATCGCCCATTGTCGTCGCATACAGAACATCCCCCACAGTCGCGTCACACGCGGCAGTCACCCCGCCCCGAACGCAAGGTACCAGTCCGGACACGGTGCGATCTCCGCCCCGGCGCGGCCTCGGGAACGAATTACACGCCTGTGTTTTCGCAGGTAACGCCGCACAACCGAATTACGTTGGTGTAATTGAGCATTCGTGTTACCGAGCGATACTGCTGTCCCGTAGAGTGACCCGTGGCGCTCTTGGGGAAGGTGCGCCGTGTGTTACTCGTGTTGTTCGCTCGACGGACGTGAATGCCAAGGGAAGGGCATTCGACTTCGTCGAGCGGTGCGCCGTGGGCGACTGCTCTTCCGGTACCGGTCCGTGTGGACCGGTACGGACGGACGTCGACGGCCGCACCGCCGTGGACCACGCAGCAGCGACGGGACTCCTCCCCCGGGTCGGCGCCGACCGAATGGCGACGCCCGTGGGCGCATACGGAGGTAGCTCGTGCACCGAACATCACACTCGAACACCGCATCACAGAACACCGTGGAGGCATCGCCGTCACCGGTGCGCCGCCGTGGCCGCTGGGGATCGGCCGCCATGGTGGGCGTTGCGGCCACCGGAGCTCTGCTCTTCGCCGGGACACCCACGGCTGCAGCAGCACCCGTGCTCCCGCCGCTCCCTGCCCTGCCGTTCCAGATACCCGGCATTCCGCTGAATGCCAAGCAGCAGGCGGCCATTCTCGCCGCCGTCTTCGACGCGACGGGCGTGCTGGTGCAGGAGGTCGCGGGGCTCGTTCTCGGTGACATCACCCTCACCCCGGTCACTCCCGATGCCGCTCCGGACATCACGTCGCCCTTCCAGGCGGCTCCGCTGGGCGTCGGCGGATCACGACTCCCCTTGACACCCGGCACCTTCGAGGTCACGTCCGGTTACGGCGGGCGCGACAACCCGACCGGCGGCGGACGACAGAACCACGAGGGCATCGACCTCGGAGCCGCGCAGGGCACCACGATCTACGCGGTCACCGGCGGCACCGTCACACAGGCCGGTGACGCGGGCGACGGGTACGGCAATCTGGTGAAGATCAAGAAGGGTGACACCGAGGTGCTCTACGGACATCAGAGCCGCATCGATGTCGCCGTGGGTGACACCATCGCCCCCGGCCAGGCCATCGGCGCGGTCGGCAGTACCGGCGACTCCAACGGCCCGCACCTGCACTTCGAGGTGCGTCGCGGCGGCGAGGCCGTGGACCCGGTCGGCTACCTCACCGCTCTGGGCCTGAAGGTCTAGCGGCTCAGACGGACTGGGCGTTGCCGGCTTTCCACTCGTCCCACGGGACGTTCCAGTCGCCCAGTCCGTCGGTACCCGACAGCGTTCCACCCACGGTGTTCTTCACCACGGTGATGTCACCACGCTTGGTGTTGTCGTAGACCCACTTCGCGTTCGACGGGCTCAGGTTCAGGCAACCGTGGCTGACGTTGGAGTAGCCCTGTGACCCGACGGACCACGGTGCCGAGTGGAAGAAGATGCCGCTGTACGACATTCGCGTCGCCCAGTCGACCGGAGTGCGGTAGCCCTGCGCGGAGTCCACAGCGACACCGTACGTCGACGAGTCCATGACCATGGACGCGAACTTGTCACCGATGATGTAGACCCCGTTGTCGGTGGGCGAGCTGTCCTTGCCCATCGACGTCGGCATGGTCTTGACGTCGACTCCGTTGACGGAGAACGTCACCTGCTTGGTGGCGTCGTCCGCGGTGGCGATGACGGCGTCACCGATCGAGAAGGACGACGACGCGTTCTCCTGGCCGAAGAGTCCCTCGCCGAGGTCGCGACCGAAGACGTCCACCGTCACGGTGACGCGGGTGCCGGGAGCCCAGTAGTTCTGCGGGCGCCACCGCACCTCCTTCTGATTCACCCAGTAGAAGGCACCCTCGACCGGCGGATCCGTCACGACGGTGATCGCGTTCTGCGCGGCGATCTTGTCGGGGATCGGCTCGTCGAACTGCACGGCGACCGGCTGACCGATGCCCACGATCTCGTTCTCGGACGGCAGCAGGTACGGCTTGGTGACGTTGTCCGGCGAGCTGGTGGTGAAGGACGAGACCGACGACGCCTCACCGCCGAGACCGTAGGCCCGCGTACGCAACGTGTAGGTGCCGTTGTAGTCGAGCACCTCGCTGTTCGTCCAGGACGACCGATCCTCGGACAGAGCTCCGAGGACGGGGGTGCCGGCGTCGTCGGTGAGCGTCACCTCGGACAGGGTGCCGTCCGTCACGGTCACGGCGACCGGAGCGCTCGGGGAGAATCCGACGGACGCGTCGGGCGCCGGCAACGACACCTTCGGCTTCATGAGTTCCGACAACGGGTTGGAGTCGATCGGTGCGGGAGCCGCCGTCGGTGTCTGACCCGACCCCGCGGTGCACCCGGCTGCGGCGAGTGCGAGCACCGCCATCGCGGCCACCAGTGTCGAGCGCCCGCGACGGGTCCTACCCCACGACATCGTCATTCTCTCGACTCCACTCACCTGCGCCCGAACCATCACCTATCACGCACATGATGCCATCCACCTGGGATTTCTCACCACTCCGGAGCTGTGGAACACGGTCACGGTCGAGTACCGATCAAGCATCGACCCGGCTCCTCACCAGCGGTCCGGAGCCCCTGCCAGCAGGAATGCGGACCGGACGTCCCGTTTCGTCGATCGACGTCGATCTTGGTGCGCGTCACATGCGACCCCACACAGCACGATGCCGCCGAGCGTGAACTCGGCGGCATCGAGGACGGAGTCGGCCGTGCGCCTCTCGGCAGAAGGCCGCTCGTAGCGGCGAAAGGGGTGGTACCCGGGGCATGGATCCGACTCCGTCGAGCAGTGCAACGCCGACACCCCCGAGTCTGTTCCCGGCCGCTAGCATCACGTGGATGCGCGCCCTCGGTCCCACGTCGTCCGCATCTGCGCCACGCCCCGCCCCGTTCCGGCGCGCGACCCGATGAGTGATCTGCGTGTCCGAGACGCCGCCGCCCTGGTCGGTGTCAGCGACGACACCGTCCGCCGGTGGATCGAGAGCGGTGTCGTCGAGACGTCGAAGGACGCGGCCGGGCGCACCGTCGTGAACGGCGCCTCCCTCGCGGCGCACGCCCGGGCTCGCGCCGCCGCACCGCCGGATCCCAGCGGCACGGTCAGCTCCGCGCGCAACCGTCTGGCCGGGCTGGTCACCTCGGTGGTCGTCGACACCGTGATGGCCGAGGTACAGATGCAGTGCGGCGCGTTCACCGTGACGTCGCTGATGAGCGCCGAATCGGTGCGGACGCTCGGACTGGAACCCGGCAGCGTCGCCGTCGCGGTGGTCAAGGCGACCACCGTCATCGTCGAGACACCGTGATCTCTTTCCTCGCGGGCGGGAAGCGCGGCCGCCGCGACGCGGTGCGTCCGCCCGCCCTGATCCTCGTGCCGGCCGGAGTCGGCACGGCGCTCGTCGTGCTCCCCCTCGTGGCGATGCTGCTCTCGGTCGACGTGGCTCGCTTCGTCCCGCTCGTCACCTCGGAGTCGTCCCGGGCCGCGCTGCTGCTCAGCCTGCGCACGGCGGCCGTCAGCACGGTCCTCTGCATCCTGCTGGGGGTGCCGATGGCCCTGGTCCTCGCGCGGTCGACCGGACGGATCGTAGCCGTGGTGCGCGCACTCGTCCTGCTCCCCCTCGTCCTGCCTCCGGTGGTGGGCGGGCTCGCCCTGCTCTACGCCTTCGGCAGGCAGGGACTGCTGGGTGAACACCTGCGGGCGTGGGGCATCGACATCGCCTTCACCACCACCGCGGTGATCCTCGCGCAGACGTTCGTCGCCCTCCCCTTTCTCGTGATCAGTCTCGAGGGCGCACTGCGTACAGCGGGCACGCGGTACGAGGTCGTCGCCGCGACCCTCGGAGCCTCACCCGGCACCGTCCTGCTGCGCGTCACCCTCCCCCTGGTCCTGCCCGGGTTGGCGTCGGGTGCGGTGCTCTCCTTCGCCCGCGCGCTCGGCGAGTTCGGTGCCACCCTCACGTTCGCCGGGTCTCTCCAGGGCGTCACCCGCACCCTCCCGCTCGAGATCTACCTCCAGCGCGAGACGGATCCCGATGCGGCGGTGGCCCTCTCGCTGGTCCTCATCGTCGTCGCGATCGTCATCGTGATCCTCACCCGCAGTCGGCGTCCGGCAGGCGTGCTGTGACACCCACCGACACCTCGGTCGTCCTCGACATCCGTCACCGAGCACGCGGCGCCGACCTCACGCTCACGGTGCCGTCGGGCGGCGTGGTAGCGATCCTCGGGCCCAACGGCGCCGGGAAGTCGACGCTGCTGTCGATGGTCGCCGGACTCGTCCGGCCCGACGAGGGCGTCGTCCGCATCGGCACGCGCACCCTCACCGACAGCGCGCAGCGCATCGACGTCCCGCCGCACCGCCGACGGGTGGCTCTCCTCGCCCAGGACGCGCTGCTGTTCCCACACCTGTCCGCGCTGGCGAACGTCGCCTTCGCGCCTCGGTCACGAGGTGCCGGACGAGCCGAGTCCGAGCGACTCGCGCGCCGATGGCTCGAGGCCGTCGACGCGGCAGACCTCGCCGATCGGCGGCCACGCGCACTGTCCGGCGGACAGGCCCAACGCGTCGCCCTCGCCAGAGCGCTCGCAGCCGACCCCGACGTGCTCCTGCTCGACGAGCCGTTCGCGGCGCTCGACGCCGAGTCCGCACCGGCCATGCGACGCGTGCTCCGCGAGGTGCTCGCCGAGACCTCGCGCACCACACTGCTGGTGACCCACGACCGGGTCGACGCCCTGACGCTCGCCGGTGAGGTGGCCGTCGTCGACGCCGGACGAGTGGTCGAACACGGCACCGTCCGCGACGTTCTGACGGCTCCGCGTACCCGGTTCGCGGCCGCCCTCGTCGGAGTGAACTTCATCGAGGGCACCATCACCGCTCCGGACACGCTCACGACCACGTCGGGTGTCGCCGTGCAGGGCCGCGCCCCGGATCCCCTCGACGCGGGCTCACCGGCGGTGGCCCTGCTGCATCCCACCGCGGTCTCCGTCTTCGTCGACCCACCACGGGGCAGCCCCCGCAACGTGCTGCCCGTGCAGATCGGCCACGTGGAATCCACCGGCTCGTCGGTCCGCATCACGTCCACCGCGGCCGCTGGTCTGCCCGCGCTGCACGCCGACGTCACCGTCGCGGCGGCCACCGAACTCGACCTCGTGCCAGGCCGTCGCGTCCACTTCGTCGTCAAGGCCGGCGAGGTGGCACTGCACGCCGCGGCTCCCGGCGCGCCCACACCGCGGTGACCGGGGGGTCGCCCCGGCCGCGGCGACTGCTCGACGCGGCGGCGGATCTGTTCGGCGCCCGCGGATACGCGGCCGTCGGTATCGACGACGTCGCGGCGGCCGCGGGAGTCTCGGGGCCGTCGGTGTACCGGTGGTTCGACTCGAAGTACGACCTGCTCCGCACCCTGCACCTGACCGCGGTCGAGCGCCTCGAGCGGCGCATCGCTCGGGAGGGCGCACCCGCCGATCACCACACGCTCGCTCTCGGCGCCCTCACGGTCCGACGCTCACTCGGCACGCTGCGCCGCGACCGCCCGCACCTGCACGACCCCGACATCGGTTCGGTGACCACGGTTCTCGATGCCGTCACCGCTGCAGCACGTCGTGCCGATCCGGTTCTTCGGCCGTCTCGCGACTCCGACGTCACGACTCGGGCGGTGCTGTCCACCCTCTCCAGCATCGGGACGCATCGCCTCGCCGTTCCCGCCGCCGCGGTGCTCGAGGTTCTCGACTCCGCGTGCGCCGCGGTCCTCTCGGCGGACCTGCCGGACGCCGTCGACGATCCGGAACTCCCGCACGGCGTCCCGCCCGTCGGGCGACGGGACGCACTCCTGCGCTCGGCCGCGTCGCTGTTCGACGAGAGCGAGCCCGCCGAGGTGACGATGGCGGCCATCGCCTCCTCGGTGGGCATCGCGGCATCGAGTACCTACCGCTGGTTCGGCGGCAAGACCGTCGTGCTGGACGAGGTGTGCCTCGGCGCCGCGCGGCGGGCGGCAGACGAGACGGCGCGTGTGCTCGCCCGGTCGGACACGCCGCACCAGGCGCTGGCCGGTCTGGCGCGGCGGCGCGTGGCCCTCGCGACGCGGTCGCCGGCACTGCGGGTACTCCGACGGCACGGCCTCTCGACCGGTCCGGCGACGGCACGCGAGCTCACCGTGATGGCCCGCCAGGAGCGCGCGGAGTGGGTGAATCTCCTCGCGTCGACGATGCCGGGACGCTCGCGGGGACAGTCGGCGGTTCTCGTCGAAGCGACGTTCACGGTGGTGGACGACCTGTCACGGCACGTGGACGAGCGCCGGCTCACCGCGGTGGTCACCGCGATGCTGGGTGTGGACGACAGCGGACCCCGATCACCACATCGGTGATCGGGGTCCGTGTCGGGATCTGCCGTGCCGCGACCGGCTACTGAGCCTGCAGCAGCGTGAACGACCTGTCTCGCACAAGCAGTGACGTCGGGTCGTCGCCCACCTGCTGCTCGGGGTCGCTCGAGATCGTGAGCGACCACGTCTCGTTCGGCAGGGTGAACTCGACAGGGGTGTCGGAGGCGTTCATCAGCCACAGGAACACGGTGTCCTCGGCCGACGACTTGAACAGCACGGCGATCGACTTGTTCGACCCGGTGGTCCAGTCGTCGTCACCCATCGCGACGCCGTCCGCACGCTGGAAGTCGATCGTGTCGGGACGACCACCGCTCGTGTCGGTGGTGGTGTCGTCCTCGCCGTGGCGGAACCACACCGGACGCAGCGCGGGATGCTCGCGGCGGAGCGTGATCAGCGCCGTGGTGAACTCGACGAGCGCTTCGTCGGCGACCGCCCAGTCGAACCACGAGATCTCGTTGTCCTGGCAGTAGGCGTTGTTGTTGCCGCCCTGCGAGCGCGCGAGTTCGTCGCCTCCCAGGATCATCGGAACGCCGGCCGAGAGAAGTAGCGTGCCGAGGAAGTTGCGACGCTGGCGATCGCGCAGGGCGTTGATGTCCGCATCGTCCGTCGGGCCCTCGGCGCCGCATCCCCACGACCGGTTGTCGGACTCGCCGTCCTGGCTGTCCTCGCCGTTCTCCTCGTTGTGCTTCTCGTCGTACATCGTGAGGTCGGCGAGAGTGAAGCCGTCGTGCGCGGTGATGAAGTTGACGCTCGCGAGGGTGGGCCTGCGATCGTTCTCGTACACGTCGGGGCTACCCGAGATACGTTGCGCCAGAGCGGGAAGACTACCCTCCTCTCCGCGCCAGAAATCGCGAACGTCGTCGCGGAACTTGCCGTTCCACTCCGACCACCGGGCCGGGAATCCACCGACCTGATAGCCGGCGGTGTCCCACGGCTCGGCGATCAGCTTCACCGGGGCGAGCACCGGATCCTGGTGCACCATGTCGAGGAACGCGCTGTGTCGGTCGAGATCCTCGTCCTGACGGGTCAGGGTGCTCGCGAGGTCGAAGCGGAAGCCGTCGACATGCATCTCGGTGACCCAGTAGCGCAACGAGTCCATGATGAGGGCGAGTGCGGCGGGATGGCCGACGTTCAGGCTGTTGCCCGTTCCCGTCGTGTCGTAGTACGAGCTGTGGTCTTCGGGGACCAACCGATAGTAGGACGCGTTGTCGATTCCCTTGAGGGACAGGGTCGGTCCGAGGTGATTGCCCTCGGCGGTGTGGTTGTAGACCACGTCGAGAATCACCTCGAGGCCGGCGGCGTGGAGCGCCTTGACCATCGACTTGAACTCGGTGACCTGCCCACCCGTGTCGCCCGCACTGCTGTACTCGTTGTGCGGCGCGAGGAAGCCGATCGAGTTGTATCCCCAGTAGTTCCGGCGACCCTCCTCGAGCAGGTGCGAGTCCTGGACGAACTGATGCGTGGGCAGCAGTTCGACGGCCGTGATGCCCAGCCGTGTCAGGTGCTCGATGGCGGACGGATGCGCGAGACCCGCGTAGGTCCCACGGACGGCCTCGTCCACGTTCTCGTCGAGCTGGGTGAAGCCCTTGACGTGCACCTCGTAGACGACGGACTCGGACAACGGAATTCGCGGCGCGGCGTCGTCTCCCCAGTCGAACGAGTCGTCGACGACCACGGAACGCGGCATGAAGGGCGCGGAATCGGCGTCGTTGCGGGTGTCGGGCTCGTCGTGATGGTGGGAGAACACCGCCTCGTCCCATTCCACCGACCCGGCAACGGCTTTCGCGTAGGGGTCGAGGAGGAGCTTGGCGGCGTTGTGGCGCAACCCGGCGGCCGGATCCCACGGGCCGTCGACCCGGAATCCGTATCGCGTTCCGACGGACATGTTCTCGACGATGCCGTGGAACACGTGTCCGGTGTACTCGGGCAGCGTCGTCGACGAGAGTTCGACACCGTTCTCGTCGTACGTGACGACGGTCACCGACTCGGCCGTCTCGGTGTAGACCGCGACGTTCGCGCTCCCGTCGGGTCGAAGACTGACACCCGCGGGGTAGGGGGTGGAAGGCTGTCGTGTCACTGATGGCACCAGTTCTCTGTCGTAGGTCCAGCTCATGGAGGGACCGGAAGTCACCCACGGAAGTCGTGCGGGTCCCAGCGTTCTTACCCGCGCACCGCCCGGACGAAACGGTGCAGGTTGAGCGCACGGGCCACCGGGTAGACATGCCGCATGACGGGCGTCCGCACGACTCGACGCATCGTGCGTGAACGAACGGCCGTCGCGGCGGGAATGCGACGTCGACTGGCGGCACGCGACACGGCCCTGGTGGCAGCGGGCATCACGTTCTACGGCGGCATCGCCGTCGTGCCGATGTTGCTGCTGGGCCTGCGCCTCACCACGCTGCTGCTGGGCGAGGAGACCGTCGTCGGGTACGGAGACGCCATCGCCGGACTGCTGCCGGGCGCGGCGGGCGCCCCCGGCGCAGTGCGGACCCTGTTCGACGCCGGGACCCACCTCGGGTGGCTGGGCGGCCTGGTCGCGATCCTGCCCGCCACCTTCTACGGCGAGGGCATGCGACGGGCCCTGCTCGTCTACGAACCCGTACGCGAATCGTTCGTCGGCTGGCGCGGTCGCGCGTCGGCGCTCCCGGTCCTGATCGTCACGCCGTTGCTCACCATCCCCGTCCTCGTGGTGGGCAACGCACTCGCCTCCGTGAACGGCGGCATCGGCGCGGGAGCGTTCCGCGTCTGGCTCGGATTCGTCACCATCTGGCTGGTGCTCGCCGTGCCCATCGGATGGACGTACAGGGTGGTCGCGCCGACCACCCTGTCGCGTACGGCTGTCGCGATCGGTGCCCTGACCACCGCGTCCTTCGTCTCGGGATTCCTGCAGGGCTACGTCCTGTTCCTCGCGATCCCCATCGACTGGTCGGGCCCGTTCGGCGGCCTCGAACCCGTCGGAGCGGCCGTCGCCACGGTGCTGTGGCTGTTCTTGCTGCACATCATCGTGCTGATCGGCTGGGTGTTCACTCTCGAGTGCGACCGGGTCGCGGAGCGGGAAGCGCACTCAGAGCGTGATGGATGGACACGCTGATCTGACTGAAGCCGACGACGGCGAGGACCAGGGACACGGCAGCGCCGATGGTGCCGAACAGCGGACCGGTGTCCACCACCGAGGCTCCCAGGAGAGTCACCACGACGGCGATCACGCGAGACGGGCGTTCCCACACCGTGACGACCCCGATCGACGCCATCCCCGCGGACACCGCGCGAGCCCGCGCCGTCTCGTGCAGCAGGGTGAGCAGCGCGACCGCGACCACCACGGGCGCCGGTGCTCCCAGCACGAGCAGAACCGCGAAGACCAGCATGTCCGAGAGCCGATCGGCCACCGAGTCGGCCACGTAGCCGAATGCCGTCGACCGACCCCGGAGCAGTGCGACGGCGCCGTCGAGACTGTCCACCAGCGCCGACAGGACGAGAAGCAGTGCCGCCGCGCCGGCGCCCCACGGACCGGAACCCGCGACGGCGAGAGCGAGAACGGCGAAGAGAACCCCCACAGCAGTGACCGCGGTGGGGGCGACGCGCGCCCGCGCGAGCGGGCGGGCCAGAACGTACGTGATGGTCAACCAGCCGTGCACCAGTGCCGACGAGTGAACGTCGTAGCCGCCGTGCAGCTCGGACCACGCACGGAAGTACTGCGTGCGAGTTCTCGGCACGGTGACGACGGGTTCCGACGCACCGGAACCCGTCACGTGATCGTGGTCAGTGACCACCGGGATCGGTGAGGGACTTGCCCTCGGCCGCCTTGACGCGCTTGCGCTCGAGCAGGACCACACCGAGTCCTGCGAGCAGGAGAACCGGGCAGGCGATACCGGCGACCAGCACCCATCCCTCGAAGCCGCCGCCCGCGGCGGTCAGGCCCAGTCCGAGCGCGACGAAGCCCAGCGCCATCAGGAAGTAGCCCGGCCATGCCCGGCTGTCGGTGATGGCCTCACCGGCGTGCGCACGCGTGGTGCGTGCGAAATCCTGCGGCTGCTCGTTCTCGTTCTGCGCGACCACGACTTGTCCTTTCGTCGATACATCCGTGCATGCCCGTCGAACCGCCGGGGGAAACCCGGTCGGTGGGCACTCACAGAGGGCATTCGGAACCGCCCACCCCCGCGACGGCTCGTACGGAGTGACGAGGACGACGTCGAGCGCTAGGGTGAGCGCGTCAACAGACCACGCGGTTCGTGAATCGGGTCGTGAACCGCTCTACGTGAGGACGCGCCCGTGCCTTATCTCGGCCTGATCGTCGCCGTGCTCTGGATCTTCTGCCTCATCGACGTCATCACGGCCGACGAGGGTGGCATCCGTCATCTCCCCAAGACGGTTTGGCTCCTGCTCGTCGTGTTCCTTCCTCTCGCCGGGTCCGTGGCCTGGCTCGTGGCGGGCCGGCCCGTCGGCGGCGGCATCTGGGGCGGTCCCGACGCGGGACGCCGACCGAGCGCGACCGGTTTTCCCGAGTACGACGTCCGTCCCGGCCGCGCGGTCGCGACGAACTCCGAGTCCGACGAGGAGTTCCTGCGCCGGTGCCGGGAACGCGCCCAGCAGCAGCGCGACGCCGCCCGACGCACCAGGAATCCCGAGCAGGACTGACGCCTACGGGTCGTCCCGGCCGGCCGACCATGTAGGTTAGGGTCGGCTAATGCATGACGCACCTCCGTCGACCGGCGGGGCCATCCTGCGCCGTACCACCCGGCGCCACCGTGTGCGACTCGTCGGCTCGTCGGCCCTGTTCTGTGTGCACCAGTTCTGCGAGACGATGGTGCCCGTCGCCATCGGTCTGATCATCGGCCGTGCGGTCGAGACCGGCGACGTCACCGCGATGATCGTCTCGTTGCTGGGGCTGGCGGGCCTGTTCGTCGTCCTTTCGTACGCGTACCGCATCGGCGCCCGCATCATCGTCGTCGCGATCGAACGGGAAGCGCACCTGCTGCGCGTCGAGGTCGCGGGACGCGTGCTCGACCCGCGCGGAGTCCAGGTCGATCTCGGCCCCGGCGAGTTGTTGACGGTCAGCACCTCGGACGCCGAGAAGACCTCGTGGGCGCTCGACGCCATCGCCAGGGTCGCCGCCGCGGTCACCGCCCTCGTGGTCACGGCGGTGGCACTTCTCGTCATCGACGTACCGCTCGGGCTGGCCGTCGTCATCGGGACGCCGGTACTCCTCCTTCTCCTGCAGTTGTGTGCGCCGTTCCTCACTCGCGCCGCGACCGATCAGCAGGCGGAGGTGGCGCGCGTCTCGGGTCTCGCCACCGATCTCGTCAGCGGCGTACGGCCCCTCCGCGGTATCGGCGCCGAGGACGTCGCGTCCCGGCGGTTCGTGCAGTCGAGCCGACGTGCGCTGGCCGCGACGATGCGTCTGGCCCGCGGCAACAGCGTGTATCTCGGTGTCTCCGCGACGGTGGGCGCGCTGCTGTCCGCGGCCGTGGCCGGCACGGCCGGGTTCCTCGCTCTCGAGGGCCGGATCTCCGTCGCCGAGCTGATCACCGTCGTCGGACTGGCGCAATTTCTCATCGAGCCGCTGAGTTCACTCTCCCGACTTCCCGGCTTTCTCGCGGTCATCCGCGGATCGGCGGATCGGTTGGCGTTGGTTCTCGGCGCCGACCCGGTGGTCACCTCCACCGGTACGCGGTCCCCGGACACCTCGTCCGTCGGGCTCGACGACCTGTCCTACGGGACTCTGGCACATCTCGACCTGCATCTCGAGCGCGGCGAGATCGTCGGCGTCGTCGCGTACCGGCCGCAGGACGCCGATGCGTTGGCCGCCGTCCTCTCCGGCCAGGTGTCGCCCGACGACGTCACCGGACGGCTGACGGTCGGCGGCGTCGACGTGACCGAGCTCGCGCTCCCCGAGGTCCGCCGCACCGTGCTGGTGGAACCGCACACGTCGGATCTGTTCGCCGGTACGGTGCGGTCCAACATCGCCCTGGACCGCGGGAGCGACCTCGACGCCGCGGTGACCGCCTCCGCCGTGACCGACATCGTCGCCATGCACGACGGCGGTCTCGACCATCCGGTGACCGACCGCGGCGCCAGCCTGTCCGGTGGGCAACGCCAGCGAGTCGCCCTCGCCCGCGCACTCGCGGCGCAGCCGCCGGTACTCGTCCTCCACGATCCGACCACCGCCGTCGACGCGGTGACCGAACACGCCATCGCCACCGGCATCGCGGGACTGCGTCACGACGGAGACGCCCGCACCCAGACGACGGTGCTCATCACCACCAGCCCCGCGCTCCTCGCGGTCACCGACCGCGTCGTCGTGCTCGACGAGGGTCAGGTCGCGACCGTCGGCACCCACCACGGGTTGGCGGAGACGGACGAGCGCTACCGAGAGGCGGTTCTGCGATGACCGAACCGACCGCACTGCTGCCCATCGCGAGTGGACGCCGGTGCTGGGCGTTCCTGCGCGGCGAACTCGGTGCGCGGCGCGGATCGGTCGCACTCACCGTCGCCATCGGCGTGGTCGCGGCGGCCATGGCGCTGATTCCCGTGTACGTCTTCGGCATGCTCGTCGATCGGGTGACCGAGGGCGCACCGACGTCCACGATCGTCGGTGTCGTGACGGTCATCGGCGCCGCGGCGATCGCGGGCGGTGTCTTCACCGGGATCGGCGCCTACACCGTCAGTCTGCTCGGCGAGAAGATGTTGGCCTCGCTGCGCGAGCGCGTCCTCGGCCGCGCACTCCACCTCCCGGTGAGCACACTGGAACGAGTCGGCAAGGGAGACCTGCTCTCCCGCGTCGGGGACGACATCGCGGTGATGGCGAAATCGCTCGGCGAAGTGGTGCCGAACATCCTTGCCGCCGTGCTGCTGGTCCTGCTCAGTCTGGTCACGATGCTCGGACTCGACTGGCGTCTGGGACTCGCGGGCATGGTCGCGATCCCGATGTACGTGATGGCGCTGCACTGGTACCTGCCGCGGTCGGCCCCGATGTACGCCGCCGAGCGCGTCGCGATGGGCGAGCGCGCCCAGTCTCTGGTCAGCAGCATGCAGGGGGCCCGCACCGTGCGGGCGTACGGCATGGAGGGTGAGCACCTCGCGCGCATCGACGCATCGTCCGGCAAGGCTCGCGACATCGCCGTCACCGTCTTCCGACTCTTCACCCGGTTCGGCTCGCGTAGCAACCGGGCCGAGTGCGTCGGACTGTCGGTCATCCTCACCGTCGGCTTCCTCCTGGTGCGCGAGGACGCCGTCACCGTCGGTCAGACCACCGCGGCGGCACTGTTGTTCCACCGGCTCTTCAACCCGATCGGCATGCTGCTGTACTCGTTCGACGACATCCAGTCGGCCGGGGCCTCCCTCGCACGACTGGTGGGCGTCATCGATCTGCCCGACGACCGCTCCCCCGGGACCGAGGCGGAGCCTGTTGACGGCACCGTCGTCGTGACGAACCTCCGCCACTCCTACGACGGTGTCGACGATGTCCTGCACGGGATCGATCTGCGGATCGACGACGGCACGACGGTGGCGCTGGTCGGCTCGACCGGCGCCGGCAAGTCCACCATCGCCGCTCTCGTGGCGGGCTCGATGCGAGCGGACTCCGGATCGGTCCGGGTGGGCGGGGTGTCGCTCGACGACATCGGCTCCGATCGACTGCGCCGGCACGTCGCGATCGTCAGCCAGGAGGTGCACGTGTTCGCCGGACCGCTCATCGACGATCTGCGGCTGGCGGCACCGGACGCGGATCGGGAGACGGTCGAACACGCGCTGCGGACGGTCGGAGCGCACTCGTGGGTGAGCACCCTCGAGGACGGGCTCGACACGGTGGTCGGCGAGGGCGGCGTGGAGCTGACTCCGTCTCGCGCGCAACAGATCGCACTGGCCCGCATCGTCCTGGCCGATCCGGCGGTCGCCGTTCTGGACGAGGCCACTGCCGAGGCCGGCAGCGCCGGCGCACGCGACCTCGAGGAGGCTGCCAGGGCTGCCACTCGCGGACGGACGACGATCGTCGTCGCCCATCGCCTCACCCAGGCGGCGAGCGCCGACAGCGTCGTGGTGCTCGAGCACGGCCGCATCGTCGAGCAGGGGCCGCACCGGGAATTGGTGGAGGCGGGCGGCCGGTACTCCGAACTCTGGTCCGCGTGGCGGGGGCGCTAGTTGTAGTCGTCACGTCGTCGGACGGAGCCCCCGCCAGCTCGTCCGGCACTTCGCGGCCCGGGCGCGACGATGGCTCGCGTGCACCGAGTCGTCACCGAGCCAGCGCGGCAGCTGACCGCTCGCGAACGGCGTCAGGTGCGCCGGACCGTCCGACGCGCGACCGTGCGCACGGGCCCGGTACTCCCGCGCACGACGAGTGACGGCTCGACCACCAGCTCGGCGGGCGCGAGGCTCTCGTCCTCGAGGCGCGCGATGGCGAACCGCACCGCGGTCGCGGCCAGACCCTCGGCGTCCTGCCGGACGGTCGTGAGATCGATGCGCGAGAGGTGCGCCAGCTCGCTGTCGTCGTATCCCACCACCGAGACATCCTCGGGCACAGCGATTCCGGCACGGTGGAACGCGTCCATCAGTCCCACCGCACACAGATCGTTACCGGCTATCACCGCGGTGGGCACCCGCCGCTCGGCGACCATGCGCGTCCCGGCGGCACTCCCCGCCTCCTCGGTGTGCGCACCCGGCCACACCACGGCGGGCAGACCGCGCTCGTCCATCGCGGCACGGAAGGCCGCGCGGCGCTCGGTCGCACCGGAGTCCGTACCACCGTCCACATGGTGGATGTCCACGTGCCCGAGACCGACGAGGTGGTCGACCGCCTGACGCACTCCGTGGTCGTCAGCGCTGCGCACGATGTCGAAGTCGGTGGCGGGCAGGGCCCGTCCGATCATGACCACCACCGCCCGCTCCTCGAGATGCGCGACGTACTCGGGTGAGGACGACGGACCCAGCAGGATCACGCCTTCGCAGCGATGGCTGAGCAGCGCCTCGATCGCCTTCGTCTCGTCCCGGCCGGGCGCGCTCGCGGACAGCAACACCTCGTACCCGGCCGCCTCGGCCACGGGATAGATGTGTGTCACGAGATCGGCCTGGAACGGCTGTCGCACGTCGATCACGACGCCCAACGTCCTGCTCCGGCCGCGGGCGAGGAGTCGCGCGGCGTTGTCCGGCCGATAGTCGAGTTCGCGCGCAGCGGCGAGGACACGGTCGCGAGTGTCGTCACTCGCACCCGGTTTGCCACTGAGGACGAACGACACCAGGGTCCGGGACACTCCCGCCAGAGCGGCGACGTCACTCATCGTCGTCTTGCGGCTGCGGGGCGGCGTGGACACCGGCACTCCTCTGGGACGGGGCTTGACACGGAAGCGTGATCCACCTCATAGTAGCTTAAGCGCGTTACTTAAGCGCGTTAGTGGCACCGCACGAGCGCCGGACATTCTTCGAGAGGAACCCCCGAGACATGAGCACGATTCGCGTCGGATCCGCCCCGGACTCCTGGGGAGTCTGGTTCCCGGACGACCCGCAGCAGACGCCCTACACCCGCTTCCTCGACGAGGTGTCGGCGTCGGGCTACGAGTGGATCGAGCTGGGCCCCTACGGCTACCTGCCCACCGATCCGCAGAAGCTGCTCTCGGAGTTGGAGTCTCGCAATCTGAAGCTGTCGGCCGGCACGGTCTTCGAGCATCTGCATCAGGACGATGCGTGGGACGCGGTGTGGACTCAGATCGAGGACGTCGCCAAGCTGACCGCGGCCGCCGGCGGCAAGCACGTCGTCGTCATCCCCGAGATGTGGCGCGACCCGTCCACCGGCGCGGTGCTCGAGGACCGCAATCTCACGGCGGACCAGTGGCGCAAGAAGACCGAGGGCATGAACGAGCTCGGCAAGCGCATGTTCGAGCAGTACGGCGTCAAGGCGCAATACCACCCGCACGCCGACAGCCACGTCGACACCGAGGAGAACGTGTACCGCTTCCTCGACGGCACCTCCAGCGAGTTCGTGAACCTGTGCCTCGACACCGGTCACATCAGCTACTGCGGTGGCGACAACATCGCGATCATCGAGCGGGCACCCGAGCGCATCGGCTACCTCCACCTCAAGCAGGTGAACGAAGAGGTGCGCGCCAAGGTCGCCGCGGAGGATCTCCCGTTCGGCGAAGCCGTCAAGCTCGGTGCCATGACCGAACCGCCGCTCGGCATCCCGGACATGCCCCCGCTCCTGAAGACCATCGAGCGCCTCGCGGACGACGGCAAGCTCACCGCGGACATCTTCGCGATCGTCGAGCAGGACATGTACCCGTGCGCCGTCGACGCTCCCCTGCCCATCGCGCAGCGCACCCGGAAGTACCTGGGCTCCTGCGGCATTCCCGCCGTCACCTTCTCCTGACACCTCCTCTCCGGAACGGATTTCCCTCACCATGACCACCGAACTTCGCATCGCAGTACTCGGCGTCGGCATGATGGGCGCCGACCACGTCGCCCGCATCACCTCGACGATCACCGGCGCCCGCGTCGCCGTCGTCAACGACTACGTCAGCGAGAAGGCGCACGAACTCGCCGCGACCATCCCCGGCTGCCGCGTCGTCGAGGATCCCCTCGACGCGATCGCCGACCCCGAGGTCGACGCCGTCGTCCTGGCCACTCCCGGCCCGACCCACGAGAAGCAGCTTCTCGCGTGTCTCGAGCACGGCAAGCCCGTCATGTGCGAGAAGCCGCTGACCACCGATGTGGCCACGTCCCTCGCCGTCGTGGAAGCCGAGGCCGCACTGGGCAAGAAGCTCATCCAGGTCGGCTTCATGCGCCGCTTCGACACCGAGTACGACCAGCTCAAGGCACTCATCGATTCCGGCGAGCTCGGCCGTCCGCTGGTGGTGCACTGCGCGCACCGCAACCCCGCCGTGCCGCCGCACTTCGACAGCGCGATGATCGTGCGCGACTCGCTGGTGCACGAGGTGGACGTCACGCGCTTCCTCCTCGACGAGGAGATCACGTCGGTGCAGATCATCAGCCCGTCGGCGAATCCCTCGGCGCCGCAGGGCCTGCGGGATCCGCAGATCGCCATCTTCACCACGGAATCGGGTCGTCACGTCGACGCCGAGGTGTTCGTCACCACCGGTGTCGCCTACGAGGTGCGCACCGAGGTCGTGGCCGAGCACGGCAGCGCGATGATCGGTCTCGACGTCGGCCTCGTCCGCAAGTCGGCACCCGGAACCTGGGGCGGCACCATCACTCCCGGATTCGTGCAGCGCTTCGGCCAGGCCTACGACACCGAGATCCAGCGTTGGGTCGACGCGGTGAAGGCCGGCGCCGAGACGGGAAACTACGTCGACGGCCCCGGAGCGTGGGACGGATACGCCGCAGCCGCGGTGTGCGAGGCCGGCGCGAAGTCGCTCGAGTCCGGTGCGCCGGTGGCCGTCGAGATGGTGCAGCGCTCGTCCATCGCCGGAGCCTGAGATGAAGATCGCGCTCGATCCCACCCCGTTCCATCATTCGCATTCGCTGCTCGAACTGCCCGCCGTGGTCGCCGATCTGGGGTACGAGTGGTTGCAGCTCACCCCGCACGTGGACATGATCCCGTTCTTTGGTCACCCCAAGGCCGACGACGGATTGGTCGCGAAGTTCCGCAGAGCGTGCTCGGACGCCGGCGTCGGGATCGCCTCGGTGCTGCCGGTACTGCGGTGGTCCGGTCCCGACGAGGACGCCCGCGAGGCAGCCGTGCGGTACTGGAAGCGGGCCATCCAGATCACCGTCGACCTCGGCGTGTCGACGATGAACACCGAGTTCTCCGGCCGACCGGAGAAACCGGAGGAGTCCGAGCGTGCGTTCTACCGGTCGATGGAGGAACTGGTCCCCATCATCGAGCGCGAGGGTCTCGACGTCCTCATCGATCCGCACCCGGACGATTTCGTCGAGGACGGGCTCGCCGCGATCCGGACCATCCGCGGGATCAACTCCCCGAACGTCGGCATGGTGATCGTGGCGTGCCACCAGTTCCACATGGGTGGTGACCTGCCGGCGATCATGGCAGCCGCCGGGGACATGGTGCGTCTGGTGCATGTGGCGGACACGATGGATCATCACCGCTCGCACGGATTGCGGTACATCACCAACCCGCCCGGCAACGCGGTGCGGGTGCACCAGCATCTGAAGATCGGGGACGGGGACGTCGACTGGGACCAGTTCTTCGGTGGGCTCGGCTCACTCGGGTTCTATGACAACGACACCGTCATGGTGTCGAGTGTGTTCGCCGAGAACGAGAACGCTTGGGACGTCTCCCGCTACCAGCTCGAGACGATGACCCGGTACGTCGAGAAGTACCGGGCCTGATCGCCTCTCACGAGAAGTGTCAGGACGGCTGGACCCCGGGGGTGCGCACGATCATGGGCACCCCCGGGAACACCGCCGCCATCTCGGCGCGCGACTTCCGCAGCGCCGCAGTGCCGTAGCCCTTCTTCCGGTGTCCGGGGTGGATCCACACGCGGAGGTCGATGTCGCCACCGGCGAGCTCGCCGAAGACGATGCCCACCTTCTCCGCGCCCTCGCGCGCGACGAACCACGCGGCCTGCTCGGAGTCGAGGCGGTCCCGTGCCGATGCCAGCTCGGTGTCCAGATCACCGGCGGCCCCGCCGGATCCGTCACCCGCGGAACCGACGTCCGCGAGGCGGGCGGCGAACAGGTCGCGGTCGTCGTCCGAGAACGCTTCCAGCACCAGGGTCTCTCCCGCGCTGGCGGGACGCTCGGCCAACGTGAAGTTCAGGCGGCTGTCCAGGTCCTCGAGCTCGGCGGCGTTGCTCCGGCGGGCGTCCTTGGTGAGGCTGGCGAACGACATGCCCATGACGGCCTCGCCGCCCAATCGTGACGTGCCGAGCAGGGTGGCGATCGCCTCCACGGCGTCGGGCAGGGTCTCGGCCTCGACGATGACGTCGAGCACCTCGTGACGACGTTCGAAGGCCGCCAGAAGGGCGGACGTGATCTCTCGGCGAGCGGCAACATGATCGTGATCGGTCATCGCGTGATCATAGGGCTTCGCCCCCGTGCGCGGTTTGCGTACTCGGGGATGCGCACAAGGCTCACGGGGGCATCATGGACCCATGCACCCGAGACCGCTGCGCAGGATGGGTTTTCTCACGATCGGACTGTTCGACGGGGACGATCCCGCGGCCGGGCACGAGTCGACGCTCGCGATCATCGAGCTGGGCGAACGTCTCGGCTTCGACAGCGCCTGGTTGCGGCATCGCCACCTGCAGTACGGCATCTCCTCCCCCGTCGCCGTGCTGGCCGCCGCGTCGCAGCGGACCTCGCGGATCGAGTTCGGTACCGCCGTGACCCCGTTGGGGTGGGAGAACCCGGTGCGGTTGGCCGAGGACCTCGCCACCGTCGACATCCTGTCCGGCGGGCGCCTGAATCCCGGGGTCAGCGTGGGGCCGCCGATGAACTTCGACCGGTTGAAGGATGCCCTGTATCCCGACACTGCCGATCGGGAGGACTTCAGCTACGCCCGCGTCGAACGGCTCCTGGCCGCGATCCGGGGCGATCGCCTGACGGACTTCGAGGGGGTGGACGAAATCGAGGTGCATTCTTCTCGGGCGCAACCACATTCGCCCGGTCTCGCGTCCCGGATGTGGTACGGCGGCGCGTCGCTCGGGTCGGCTCGCTGGGCCGGCGCGAACGGTATGAACTTCCTGACGAGCAGCGTCGTGAAGGCCGAGGAGGATGACGACTTCGACCGCATCCAGCTCTCCCACATCGAGGCTTTCCGCTCGGCACACGCGGCGGGGAACGGTGCTCGGGTCTCGCAGGGCTTGGTCGTGATTCCGACCGACTCGGCCACACCGAGCCAGCGCGCCCGCTACCAGGAGTACGCCGACGCCCGTCTGAGCCGCACCCGGTCACCGGTGGGCCCGGCCCGCCTGCTGTTCGCTCCCGATCTGGTGGGCACCAGCGAGCAACTCGTGGAGCAACTGCAGGCGCGCGCGGCCTTCCGGGAGATCGACGAGGTGGCGTTCGCTCTGCCTTTCAGCTTCGACCACGACGACTACGTGCAGATTCTCACCGACATGGCGACGACGCTGGGGCCGGCGCTCGGATGGTCACCGGCCGGCGGGCTCGAGGAGTAGACGCGCGGCAGCACGCGCACGGTCGAAGGGCCGCTCGACCACTCCCATTCCCGCGCAGACCAGTGCGCCCTCGTGCACGAGCATCAGCAGGTCGGCCGTCCCCACCGGGTCGGGTACGCCTGCGGCCGTGAGGATGTCGACGAACAGGTCGGCCATCCAACGCTTCTGTCCGATGATCACCGGGTAGGCCGGGTGGGCGGGGTCGCTGATCTCCGCGTGCGCGTTGACCATGCTGCATCCCTTGCCACTTCGCTGCGCCGTCCAGTCGGCCGAGGCGACGAGCACCGCATCGATCCGGTCGCCGGCCGCGTCGGCGGAGACGGCACCCATCCGCGCGGCGAGGAACTCGCGCCACTGACGGTCTCGTTCCCGCAGGTACTCCACGACGAGCCGTTCCTTGGACTCGAAGCGGTCGTACAAGGTCTTCTTCGTGACGCCGGCGCGCGCCGCGATCGTGTCGACGCCGACCGCGTGGATGCCCTGCTCGTAGAACAGCTCATCGGCCGCGGCCAGCACGGCACGCGCCTTCGGCGTCCAGGCGACCTCGGATGTCATGTTTCGAACTATACCGATCTGTGTAGTCTGCTGTCATGAGTAGACAGATCGGTATACCTACGGGTCGACGCACCGCCGTCGTGTCGGTACTGGCGGGCGCGGCGTTCGTGCTGTGCTGGTCGTCCGGTTTCATCGGCGCGAAGATCAGCGGTGAGGACGCTGCCGTCACCACCGTCCTGATGTGGCGGTTCCTCCCCTTGGCGCTGCTGCTCGCACCGGCGTGGCTCCTCGGGTCTCGCCGAGTTCGAGGCCCGGACCTGCGGCGGCAGGTGATCGTGGGCGTCCTGTCGCAGTCCGGCTACCTCCTCACCGTGTACTGGGCCATCGGCCTCGGGGTCTCCACCGGCACCACGGCCCTCGTCGACGGAGTGCAGCCACTCGTCGCGGCGGCCCTGGCCGGCCCCCTGCTGGGCGCGGCGGCCTCGGGCCGGCAATGGATCGGGCTCCTGATCGGCGCTCTCGGCGTTGCGCTCGCCACCGTCGCGGACGCCACGGCGACCACCGCGACCACCCCGGCGTGGGCCTACCTCGTTCCGCTGGTGGGAATGATGTCGCTGGTCGCCGCGACCTTCGTCGACCGTCGCGCCCAGCGACCGGCACCTTTCAGCGCTCTCGGAATCCACTGCGCCACATCGGCCGTCGTCTTCACCGTCGGCGCGGTCGCGACGGGCACCGCGGTACCGCCGACGACCCTCGACTTCTGGGCGGCGACGGCGGGACTGGTGGTGTTCGCGACGTTCGGCGGTTACGGGCTGTACTGGTATCTGCTCGACCGGGTGGGGGTGACGAGGGTGAACGCTCTGATGTTCCTCGTACCGCCCGTCACCACCGTGTGGGGCGCCCTGCTCTTCGGCGAGCCGTTCACCGCCCTCACCGCGATCGGTCTGGCGCTGACCTTCGTGGCCATCACTGTCGTCACGATGCGTCCCCGGGCCGGAACCCGACGGGACATCCCGGAGTCGTCGCTAGCATCGGTGTCATGACGGACGGCCGGGAGTACACCCAGGACGGCCACCACATCGTGATCGACGGGCGGAAGTGGCGCGCCACCGATCCCGACATTCCCGAGGAGCGCGGCGCCGAACTGCGGTCGATCCTGATGGCGTGGCGACGAGACGTCCGCCGGACCGGCGGCGCCGCGGAGTCCCGCGCCGGTGTGCAGGCCGCCAAGGTCGCCCTCGGCGAACGCGGCACGCCGTGGTGGGAACAGTCCGACGATGAACGCCGCGCGCGTTGGGAGACCGACGTCCCGAGGCCCGGAACCGACGACGCATAGTCGGCACCCGGAGACTCGCCGAGCTCGGGCGCCCTACCGCTCACCACCGCGCAGGTGGAGATCGTCGACGGCGTCATCCGACTCGCTCACTGAGCACGTCCGCGGGGATCCTGTCGAACCACGGCCGCGCCGACTCGAGCTCCGCGGCGAGCACCAGCAGCCGAGTCTCCCCACCCGGTGGCGCCAGGAAGTGCACGCCGACGGGCAGACCGTCGACTGTCTCCGAGAGCGGAACACTCATCGCCGGCCGCCCGGTCAGATTGGCCGATTGCGTGTACGGGACAGCGGACAGGCTGCGCATCACCGCGTCCTGCACCGCGCCGAGCCGTCCGAGAATCGGTCCGAGTCGCAGCGCGAGCGCGAGCCGGGCGCCCACCCTCTCGACGAACGGGGTGTCGAAGGCGCCGATCAGCGGCGCGGGACCCGCCGTCGTGGGTGTCATGAGCAGATCGAAGCGGCGGTGGAATGCAGCGATGGCGCGGACGTGGTCCTGCCAGCGTGCCAGTGCCGCATCGTGATCCACCGCTCTCGTGGCGCGCCCGATCTCGGCGAGGACCAGCGTGTCGAGTTCGAACTCCGTCGTGGTGGGCCGCGCCGCGGCCGACGCGGACGACACCTCGGCGGCGAGGTGGACGAACCACGGCACGAGGAAGTCTCGAGCCAGCTGCTCCTCGTCGAACGGCGAGGCGACCTCCTCGACGGTGTGGCCCAGTTCGACGAGCAGGTCGCGGGCGCGGTCGAGCGCGGCGAGGACGTCCGGATGCGGTGCGTTGTTCAGCGCCGATCGCGCCGCGACCCCGATCCGGAGCCGAGGACCCGGCCGGCCGAGTGCCTCCACATGGGACGTCGACGGGGCCGCGAACTCGAAGGGCGCGTCGTCGTCCGAGCCGCGCATGATGTCGAGGAACGCGGCCGAGTCGCGCACGGAGCGGGTGAGCACACCGGTGACGGCGCTCCCGAAGAGCATCTCCCCGGCACGAGGCCCGGCAGGGACGACTGCCCGGCCCGGCTTCAGTCCGAACAGGCCGCAGTAGGCCGCGGGGATGCGGATGGAGCCGCCGCCGTCACTGGCACCGGCGACGGGCACGATGCCCGACGCCACCGCGGCGGCCGAACCACCGGAGGAGCCGCCGGGTGTGCGCGCGGGATCCCACGGGTTGCGCGTCGCACCGTGCGCCTGCGGCTCGGTGACTCCCTTGGCGCCGAATTCGGGTACGGCCGTGCGGCCCAGGACGACGACCCCGGCGTCGAGCCACCGTTGCACCACGGTGTCCGTGACGCGGGGCCTGGACGACACCCCCGAGCGTGACCCCGACGTCTCGACGATCCCGGCCTGAGCCTGGAAGAGATCCTTGAGCAGGAACGGCACTCCCGCCATCGGACCGGACAGGGCGCCCGCGGCCCGCACTCGCGCGGCATCGTCCTGCCACTGCACGAGGGCGTTCAGGGTGGGATCCACCTCGCGCGCTCGCGTGATCGCGATCTCGACCAACTCCGCGGCAGTCACGTCGCCGGACGCGACCAGCAGGGCGAGCCCGGTCGCGTCGTGGGCCCGATACTCGTCGAATCTCATGGCGCTCAGACTAAATGCGAGCACCACCGGCGCGGGGTCGATGTCGACGAAGTCTGGACACTGCACGGCCCGTGACCCCGCGAGCCGATCCCGTTCCAGCGAAGACGATCGCCCGTCCCCGCCGGCGGATGCCGCTCTCCCCCGCCCCGCGAGAGGATCTCGGCGACGTCCCGCGGCGCACCCGGCGAGCAACGCGCTCGTCGCGCACGAGAGTCAGTGCGCGGCGACCGCATCGACGGGCAGCACGGCCTTGTAAGCGAGTGCACCGACCAGACCGCCGATCAACGGGAAGACCAGGAACACCCACAGTTGCGAGAGTGCGGTTCCGCCGGCGATCAGCGCAGGCCCGATGGAGCGCGCCGGGTTGACCGACGTCGAGTCGACTCCGATGGCGAGCAGATGCACGAACGCGAGCGTCAGTCCGATCGGAACCCCGGCTGCCGCAACGGAATGCGGCCCCGTCACGCCGAGTACGACCAACACGAGAATCGCCGTTGCCACGATCTCCACGATCGCGACCGCGAGAAGCGAGTAGGTTCCTGCCGAGGCGTCGCCGTATCCGTTCGCGCCGAGACCGTCGACCGTTCGGTCGTATCCGGGTCGACCCGTCGCCATGGCGTAGACCACCAGGGCGCCGACGAGTCCGCCGATCACCTGTGCGGCGGCGTATCCGGCGGCGCGGGCGGCCGTCATCCGGCCGGTGACGAGGAACGCGAGCGTGACCGCCGGGTTGATGTGGCAACCGGAGACGGGTCCGAGCACGAACACCATCGCGAGCAGTGTCAGGCCGAAGGCGAGCGCGATTCCGGTGGTGCCGACGTCGTCGCCCGCCAGGACGGCGGTACCCACACCTCCGATCACGAGAACGGCGGTGCCGATGGCCTCGGCGATGTAGACGGTGAACTTGGTCATCGTCGTCCACCTCGTCCGGTGCGGCGCTCGTCGATCTTGCGCTTGGCGTAGCCCCACGTCACGCGGCCCAGACCCTCGAAGAGTCGGCTGGACAGGCTGCGACGGGCGCTCATGCGCGCACCTCGTCGGTGCGTTTCTCGATGGTGGTCATCACGGTTCCTCTCTTGGACCGGCCCGCGGAGTGCGAGTCGGTGCGTGTGTGGGACGAGAATGTGGTCAGGCGGCGGTGCGGTGGCCGCCCACCTGCACGTCGTGCACGACGACATCGACGCGGCTGCAGGTCAGTCCGGTCAGTGCCGTCACCGCACTGGAGACGTTGCGGCGGACGTCCGCTGCGACGTCGGCGATGGAGATTCCGTAGTCCGCCACCAGATCGAGCGAGACGACTGCGGTGCGGTCGTCCACCTCGACCGACACCCCCTGTGTGTGCCTCGCCCCGTCGACGCCCACTGCGGACCGGAGTACGTCGAGCGCACGAGAACCGGCCGGTTCCAGGGCGTGGAGGCCCGGTACCTCTCGTGCGGCGATGCCGGCGACGGTGGCGACCACGGCATCCGCGACGACTGTGCGGCCGCAACTTCCGCGGTCGGTCCGGTCGTCACCATGGTCGACGGTCGATGCGACGGACGTCCTCACGGCGTTTCCTGTCGCGGTCTGCGGGGCGTTCACTTCAGGTCCTCTCTCTGGACTGTGACGGCTCGTCACAGCTACTGAGTCGGGTCCTCATCACGAAAACGCACGTCGGAAATCAAGTGATGCGCATCACAGCTGTTTGCGCGTGACCCAGGGTGGGAACAATCACATCGGGGAAAGTAGTTGCTTCATCAATCTTCGGGGTGGGTCACTCCGACGGCGGTTCGGGGGGAACAGTGCTCAGTCGTCCGTCGATCGCGCCCGATCCCGGCAGTCCCGATGTGGCCGGTGACGTCGTCCTCCCGTCCACCGCCACACCGTCGGCGGACCGTGACACATCCACTCGTCCGACGTTCGCCGCCGACTACCGCGAGCTCGGCGATCGCGCCCTCGCCGCCGCCGCGGGCATGGGCGACCGACGCGCGTTCGAGGAGATCGTGCGCAGACTCGGCCCGGACATGCTGCGCTACGCGACCCACCTGTTGTCCGACCGAGGCGCTGCCGAGGACATCGTCCAGGACGCGTTGGTCGACGCCTGGCGCGGACTGCGCCATTTCCGTTCCGACTCGTCGCTGCGCACCTGGTTGTTCAGCGTCGTCTCCCACAAGGTGACGGATCATCGTCGGCGTCGCAGCATCGCGCCCGTCGAGGACTGGGTGTTCGAGAGGCCGAGCCAGGACCCGCGGGACGACCCGTCGCGCACCGTGTCCGACGCCGACTTCCTGTCCGCATTGGACGACGCTCTCGCTGAGCTACCGTATCGCCAGCGGGCCTGCTGGTTGCTCCGTGAGGTCGAGGGCATGAAGCACACCGAGATCGGCACGGTCATGGCCCTCTCCCCCGGTGCCGTCCGCGGCCACCTCACCCGTGCACGCGCCACCCTCGAGACACGATTGGAGACGTGGAGATGACGTCGGGTCAGCCTGATTCGACACCGCCGCAAACGGATTCGACGCTCCGTCGAGCCGCGAGCGTGCTGCGCGACGCGCCCGTGCACGGTTGGGTGGACATCAGCGCCGCCGCCCTCTCACGCGTGCGAGCCGTCGGCGTCCGGACGTGGCCGCTCGACGCTCGCTTTCCCGACGAGGGCGTGAACTTCGACGCGGACACACTGCGAGTCAGTGACGTCGTCGTCCGCATCGCTGTGCGCAGCGCCGTCGCCGAGGTGGCGGGCACAGAGCCCGCCGACATCTCGCTCTACACCGAGGGTCACCGGTGCACGGGCGGTCTGGTGACGGTGATCGCCGCCTACGACACGGATCTCCAGGAGGCCGGCGATCTCGTCGCGAGCCGGGCAGCTGCCGCTCTGACGGATGTCCTCGGACTTCCCTACAGCGCCGACGACATCGGCGTCGTGATCGCGGAGATCGACGCCCCCGACCAGGCGGCGCCGCCTACGTCACCATCGTGAACTGGCGCACGTCGATCTGCCTGTCGGCCCGCCACGTCGCGTCAGCCCAGGGCGACCGGCAGCAGACCGCGGGACGTGTGGCGAGCGATCTGTTCCAGCGCCGGCCCCAGGCGCGGATACTCGAACTCGAAATCGCTGCGCCGCAACACCTCGGGATCCACCCATCGACTCTTCAGGACCAGTTCCGGTTCGGTGCGGATGACGGCGGCGCCGGCGTGCAACAACCACGCGGGGGTCGCGACACCGCGTGACCGTCCCAGGTGATGTCGAACCTCGCTCATCATGGTGGCGTTGTCCACGGCGAACGGTGTCGCGAGGTTCACCGGTCCCGCGATGTCCTCGCGCTCGTACAGATGGTCGATGGACCTGAGCACGTCCGCGACGTGGATCCAGCTGAACATCTGCGTGCCGTCACCCATCCGGCCGCCGAGTCCGAGCCGCGCCAGATCGATGAGAGGGTTGACGGCCCCGCCGCCGGCGCCCAGGACGATCGCCATGCGCAGAGCGATCTTGCGGATGCCGGTGGGGGCGTCGAACAGTTCGCGCTCCCACGCGCGGGCCACCTCGACGGAGAAACCCGTCCCCACGTCCCCGTCCCGCTCCGTCATCGGCCGGTCACGAGCATCGCGGTAGATGGTTCCGGTGCTGGCGTTGAACCACACCTCGGGAGCGCGGTCCACGCGAGAGAGGGCCTGTCCCAGTGCGGCCGTCGTCTCCACACGGGAGGAGAAGATGACGTCGGCGGTGCTCTTGGTGTAGCGGCAGCTCACCGAACGACCCGCCAGATTGATCACCATGTCGGCTCCGTCGAGGACACGGGTCAACCGGTCGCGGTCCGACCACGTCGCGTCGTTGACGGCGCCGCGGCCCACGGATCTCACGTCGATTCCCCGGTCCCGATACGCCCTCGCGAGGTACTGCCCGATGTATCCCGTCGCTCCACAGATCACGACGGTCCGCACGTCTCTCGTCATCGCCCGCTTCCCTTCTCGGATGTCATGGTGTCCACCAGCCCGACGATGTCGCCGAGCAGTCCTCGCGCGACCGGTAATCGGGACAGGCCGATCGTCTTCGTGATGACGGGAACGAGACCGTCGACGAGCGCGCGGGTGCGGCGTTGGTCGTCGGATCCGTCCGTGACCCAGTGCAGCGTCACACCCAGGTACGCCACCCACAGCAATGTGGGGAGGCGACTCTCCAGCGATGCCGGTCCGCGCTGCTTGGACTTCTGCAGGGTCAGTCGCATGAGGTCCACGGCCATGTCTCGCGCGGCGGACGACTCGGGCGAGAAGGGACTGGAGGTCGACTGCAGGGGAAGCGCCGACTGGAGGAACGTGCCGCCGAAACTTCGGTACGGGTGCATCACGTCGAGACCGGCGTGCAGCACCGCCGAGAGGTTGTCCGCCAGCGAGGCGCCGTCACGGAGCAGGGGTATCGCGCGGGTCCGATGCTCGCGTTGGACGACGAGATACAGCTCGTGAACCAACTCGTCCTTGCCGGCGAAGTAGTAGTAGGCGTTGCCCAGCGAGACGCCCGCCTCGGTCGCGATGCGCCGCATCGTGGTCGCCTGGAACCCGTCCTCGCGGAAGAGCCGTAGCGCCACCTCCACCAACCGCTCCCGCGTCGCCGTGTCTCGCGCCATCGTCGGACTCCCGTCTTGAACGTGTTCAACACCGACCGTAGCGAAGTTGAACACGTTCAACAAGAGTGCCCGCGCACTCGCGACGGGAAAGAAGGATTGCGATCAGGAGGTACGGCGACGGCGAACCGCCGTCACGACCGCACTGACGACGAGGATCAGTCCGAGAACCTGGAGTCCCGGCGAATCATCGGCGCCGCCGAGGACGATCGCCGCCAGACCGAGCACCCCGAGCAGCGCGACGACGAACCATCCGTTCATGGTCGACACGGTACTCGGCCGTCCGGTTCATGACGTTTGTCATCTCTCGGCCGTGACGGTGTCATCTCGACCGATGCGTCCTGGCACTGCCGGTCCTGCCTCGTGGTCCGAAGAATCGTTTCCATGAAGCAACCAGACGAAGGAACCCTCTTCACCGACCTCATGGAGATCGGACCCGCGCCGACCCCGGCCCGCGAACTGGTGGTAGCCGTCATCTCGGTGGCCCTCGTCGCGGTGCTGATCGCGATCGTCGGAGTCTCGGTGCCCACCGTGGCAGCGGCTGCCGTCGTCGCCGTGTTCCTCGCCGTCCGCGTCGCCGTCGGGCGTCGGCACTGGGGGCGAACGTCGTGACCGTCATCGAGGTGTCGGGAATGACCCGCCGCTACGGCTCCGGCAAGACCGCGTACGACGCGGTCCGCAACCTCGACCTCGACATCGCAGAGGGCGAACTGTTCGGACTGCTCGGCACCAACGGCGCCGGCAAGACGTCGACTCTCGAAGTCATCCAGGGTCTGTCGCGTCCCAGCGAGGGGACGGTCCGAATCCTGGGACTCGACCCCGTCGCGGATCGGAGAAAGGTACGGCCCGCCCTGGGCATCATGCTGCAGAAGGGTGGACTACCGCAGGACCTGACCGCGGCCGAGAGCCTGCGGATGTGGGCCGGCACGTGCAGCGATCCATTGCCTGTCGACGACGTCCTGGAACGCGTCGATCTCGGAGCCCGTGCGGACACCCGAGTGAAGTTCCTGTCGGGCGGCGAGCAGCGTCGGCTCGATCTCGCCTGCGCGATCATCAGCCGACCGCGGGTCCTGTTCCTGGACGAACCGACCACCGGACTCGATCCCGAGAGTCGGCGCAACACGTGGCAGCTCATTCAGGAGCTCAAGAACTCCGGGGTGACCATCATGCTCACCACGCACTATCTCGACGAGGCGGAATCGCTGTGCGACCGGTTGGCGATCATGCACCGCGGCAGCGTCGTTCGCAGCGGAACGGTCGACGACGTGGTCGCCGGTCACCCGGCGCGCATCGAGCTGAAGGACCCGCGGACCGCACTGCCGCAACTCCCGGGAGCCGACGTCGACCGGAAGGGCGACACGGTGTCGATCACGACGAACTCGGTACAGGAGACGCTGACCGAGCTGCTCGTGTGGGCCCGCGACAGCGGCGTCACCCTGCACGGTCTCGACGCGCGAGCCGCGTCCCTCGAGACCGTGTTCCTCTCCATCGCAGACACATTCGACGACCCCGAGGTGATCACGGCATGAGTACGATGACCGCACTGTCCCGAGCGGAATTCACGCTCCTCGGACGCAACCGCGTCCTCCTCTTCAACGCTCTCGTCATGCCCCTCGTCCTGCCGATCGTCCTTCTGGTCGTCGCGGGCCGAGACGGTGGGCTCACCGACGCCGGCGTGTCGGCCGCGCTGGAGATCTTCGCCCTGTTCCTGCTGGTGTTCCTGGTCTACTACAACCTCCTGTCGGTTTACGCGACGCGTCGAGACGAGTTGGTGCTCAAACGTCTCCGCACCGGGGAGAGCACGGACGCACAGATCCTTCTCGGACCCGCGGTGCCGTCGTTCCTCCTGACACTGCTCCTCGGAGTGATCGTCGGCGTGGTCGTGGTGGTCCTCGGCGGCGGCACTCCCGTCAACGTCGTGCTCATCGCGGCGGCACTCGTCGGTGGTGCGGCGCTCTTCGCCGCACTGGCCCTCATCACGTCCGCCTTCACCCGCAATGCCGAAGCAGCACAGATCACCAGCCTGCCCGTCATCCTGCTGGCGATGCTCGGATCGTCACTCCTGCGTGACGTGGTACCCGAGTCCCTCGCCGACGTGGTGGCTCTGACGCCGATGGCCGCGGTCAGCGATCTTCTGAACCTCGGCTGGTTCGGCACCACCTCGGTGGGCGATGCCACCGGGGTCGCCGACTCGGTGGGCTTCGCGTCGACGTTCGCGGAGGCGGGTCAGCCGGCTCTCGTCATGTTCGCCTGGATCGCGGGCAGCGTGCTGATCGCCCGCACCCACTTCCGCTGGGAACCGCGCTCCTGACGTTGCGCCCCCGACGATCCGATCTGCAAGGCTGGAGACCATGAGACTGCGCGATCACCTCGATCCGACACTCGGCTGGCGGGGCAGCAGTGACGTCGAGAAGGTCCGCACCTACACCCGGCAGTCCTTCCAGTTCATCATCGTCGCGGTCGCGGTGGCTTCGATGGCGGCCTCGGCGCGAGCGGGTGACGCGGTCTCGACCGCCGCCGCGCTGGTGTGCGCAGTGTCTGCACTCGTTGTCCTGCACCGTATTCCTGCACTCGGTGGCGCCTCGACTGCGGACGTCCGGGCACCGTTGTCCGTACAGATCGCGGCCGCCGCCGTGCTCGTCCTGGTGGGCGCCGCACCGAACCTCCTGTGGGTGGCCATCCTGGTGACGACACCGATCGCGGCACTGGTGGACCTGCGTTGGTCTCTCTGCGCCGCGGTGGTCGCCCCGGTGGTTGCCGCGGTCTCGGGCTCGACCGCCCTCGAGATCACGCTCCTGGCCTTCTGCATCGTCGCGATGGCCACCACGGTGCGCCTGTCGATGTGGTTGCTGCGCATCGTCACCGAGCTGGCCACCACCCGTGACGCCGCCGCCGCCCTGTCGGTCGCCGAGGAGCGGCTGCGCTTCTCCCGCGACCTGCACGACGTCGTCGGCCGTGCACTGTCCGCCATCGCGGTCAAGAGCGAGCTCGCCGCCGCGCTGGCTCGGCGAGGAGACGACAGAGCTGCGGCGCAGATGGACGAGGTACGTGTGCTCGCCCGGGAGTCGATGACCGACGCTCGGGAGCTGGTGCGTGGCTACCGTTCCGTCGACGTCGCGGCGGAACTCCGCGGCGCGCAGTCCCTGTTGTCCGCCGCCGGCATACGCACCGAGCTGACGGGGACGGTCGCCGACATCCCCGGCGCGGTGGCCGAACAGGCCGCGTGGGTGGTACGAGAAGGCGTGACGAACATCCTGCGACACTCGCGTGCCACCTACTGCCGTATCGAGTTCGGTGACGACCGTCTCCGCATCGTCAACGACCGGCCGACATCGCCGGAACGTGCGGGCGACGGCACCGGTCTCGCCGGTCTGCGTGAGCGTCTGGCTGCGGTCGGAGGTTCCCTCACCGTCGAGTCCGGAGCCGACACCTTCACTCTCGCTGTCGAATTCGCACCGACGACGACATCCCCCACGAAGGACACACCATGATCCGGGTACTGCTGGCAGACGACGAGAACCTCATCCGGGTTGCCCTGGGCACGATGCTCGATCTGGAGGACGACATCGAGGTCGTGGGCCACGCGGACTCGGGCGAAGCGGCGGTGACCGAGGCCGCGCGGACCACCCCCGACGTCGCAGTGCTCGACCTCCAACTCGGCGGGATCGACGGTATCGAGACGGCCCAACGCATCGCCGCGCTGCTTCCCGACTGCCGGTCGATCATCGTCACCAGCCACGGCCGGCCCGGATACCTCAAGAAGGCGCTCTCGGCCGGCGTCGGCGGATTCCTCCCGAAGACCACGTCCGCGGCGACTCTCGCCGAGGTGGTGAGGACGGTGACGAGCGGCGGACGCTACGTCGATCCGAGCCTGGCGGCCGAGGCCATCGGCGCGGGCGATTCGCCGCTGACACCGCGCGAGGCGGACGTGCTCGAATTCGCCGCGGACGGAGCCACGATCGCGGAGATCGCCCAGCGCGCGCATCTCTCACCGGGAACGGCACGCAACTATCTCTCGGCCGCCGCGGCCAAACTCGGCGCCGCCAATCGCCACGAGGCGTGCGCGATCGCCCGGCGCCACGGGTGGATCTAGACCCGATCAGTGGTGCGCAGGCTCGCCGGTCACGGTGTGATCGGCGAAGTTGAGACCCTCTCGCACCAGCCGGGCCAGGTGGCCGTCGGCGAGTCGGTAGATGACGTTGCGGCCGCTGCGTTCGGTCTCGACCATGCCGACGAAGCGCAGCTTCGCCAGATGCTGACTCACCGCGGTGCGGGACGCGCCGGTCTCCTCCGTGAGTGCCGTGACGTCGGCGGGGCCTTGACTCAGTGTCCAGAGCAGATGCAGCCGAGTGGGATCGGACAGCATGCGGAACGTGTCGCCGGCCGCTTCGAGACGCGCACGGTCCGGGCGGTCGGCGTGGTCGAGACTCGCGTGAGCCCGCTTCTCGTCCGATGCCGTCATGATCGCCGCTTCCGTCTACTCGGTCGGTGGCGCACCCACCGTCGATGCCGGGGTCCAGAGACGACAGGCACCCAGCGCGGCAAGTGTAGCGAGGGCGGCGATGACCGACGCGGCGACGACCTGGCTCACCTCGGCGCCCACCCACCCCGCCACCGGATACGTGAGCAGAAAGCACGCGTGGGACAGCGAGAACTGCGCTGTGAAGAGCTCGTCCCGGTCACCGTCGTCGGAGTCGCGGGTGATCACGCGGGCCGACGGGGTGGAGATCATCGATGTTCCGGCGCCCAACACGGCCCAGGCGACAGCGAGTGACGCCCAGCCCGCGGCACCGCTCGGACGGAGGGCGGCGAGCGCGACAGCACCTGTCGTCCCGAGAGAGACGACCACACCACCGGCGAGCATCAGCCGACGGTCGTCGACGACTGTGAGAATGCGAGGAACTGCGAACGCCACCATCATCGACCCGCCGCCGAAGACGCCGAGGGCCACGGCCAGGGCACTGGCCGACCCACCCACGACGTCGCGCACGTAGACCACGCTGTTGACGATCACCAGCGCCGTTCCGGCCGCGACGACGAGGTTCAGTGCGAGCAACCCCCGAAGCGACGGACGGCTACCGAAGCGGCGCACTCCGGCCACGAGTCGGTCGCCGAACGACCGAGACCCGTCGCGGTCGGACCGGGGCTCTCTGTCCGGAAGTCGGGTGCCCACCACCAGGACGGCCGACAGCGCGAAACCCAGTGCTGTGCCGACGAACAGCAAGTGATAAGACACGACGGTGAGCAGCGCGGCGGCGAGCATCGGACTCAGCAGCGACTCGAGGTCGTAGGCGAGCCGAGACAGCGAGAGCGCGCGGGTGTACTGATCGTCGCGGGAGATCACCGCGGGAACGACGGCCTGAAAGGTCGGCGTGAAGGTGGCCGAGGCCGCCTGCAGGACGAACACGAGCACGTACACCTGCCACACCTGTGTCACGAACGGGAGCAGCACCGCGATCGCGAGCCGCACGACGTCCGCGGACACCAGCACGGTCGTGCGTGGCAGACGGCCGGTGAGCACGGACATGACCGGAGCCACCCCGACGTACGCGACCATCTTGACGGCGAGCGCCGTGCCGAGGACGGCACCGGCGGAACTCCCGGCGATGTCGTAGGCCAGCAGTCCCAACGCCACGGTGAGCAGACCGGTGCCGACCAGGGCCACCACCTGCGCGGTGAAGAGCCTGCGAAACGCCGGGATCGCGAGAACGGACTCGGATCGAACCTGCGAGACGGCCACACCGACGACCATACCCATGCGTGCGCACGTGCGCACACATGTGTATGCGGTGGCCTCTAGGCTGGTCCGATGTTCGTCTTCTTCGGATACGGCACGAAACGGTCCTCGCTCGGCGTCGGCAGCACCCGGACGTGCCCCCGCTGCCACAACACCACCCAGTGGGAGCGGATGCGGCAGTACACGCAGCTCAGCGTCTTCTTCATCCCCGTCGCACGCTGGAAGCGGCGCGTCCTCGAGGTGTGCGGAATCTGCGGGACCGCGACCGAGGTGTGAGTCAGGCCCGGTGGCGGGCGAACAGATCAGCCGCGGCGGCGTCGAACTCGGCGGCGGCGAGCCCGGTCGCCAGCGCGCGCCGCACCAGTTCGGCGTGCGTCTCCCCCGCCAGGCCGCTGATCGGCTGGTCGAGATCGAGGTTCGACGGGAACGCGTAGCCCTCCGCGGACGCCGCGATCACGTTGGCGACGTCTCGCTCGCGACCCTGCGCCGTCCAATCCACCAGCGTGGGATACAGGGCGGACACGATCGTCTGCCGGTCGACGCTGTCGAGCGCGCGGCCGAACGGCGAGGAGATCTGCAGCAGGTTCGCCATCCTGAAGATGTCGGTCGACGTGTTGTGCCCTGCCGCGTGGAACAGCGCCGGATTGAAGAACACGGCGTCGCCTTCCCGAAGCGGGAGCTGAATGTGGTTCTCGGCGAAATACTCCCGGAATTCGGGGAGGTTGAAGGCGATGTAACCGGCCTCGAACTTCTGGGAGTGTGGCAGATACATCGTCGGGCCGCTCTCGATCGGCATGTCGCAGTGCGCCACCGCTCCCTGCAGTGTCAGCGCCGGTGACAGGCGATGGATGTGCGCACGGAATGCCGCGGCCGTGTCGGTCGACATGAACCCGAGATGGTAGTCACGATGCGGATTCTGAGCGGCGCCACCGGGATTGACCACATTGATGGCGGACGTGACCTGATACATCGGCCCGAGCCACGCCTCCGCCACCAGCGCGAGCAGATCGTTGGAGTAGTACCGAGCGAACTGCTCGGGCTCGGCGATCGCCAGCTTCTGCAGGGCCGACCAGATGCGATCGTTCGCTCCCGGCTTCGCGAAGTGGTCACCGTTGCTCACACCGCGCTCGTGTTGTTCACGAATGATGTCCCGGTACGTGCGGGTGGTCTCCGCGACTGCGTGGTCGACCGTGAAGGCAGCGCGGAACACCACGATGCCGGGGCCGTTGAGAAGTGCGTCCGCCAGTTCGTCCTGGATGTCGGCGCGCACCTGGTCGTCGGTCGCCCGGCGCGCGAGGTCGGGGCCGTCGTACACGAGCACGTTCTGCACCACGTCGGACGCGTGGGGGTGGTCGGCGAGCTGCGTGCTCTCCGACACCAGCGCCCGGAAATTCTCGATGTCGCAGTCGGCCGCGCGGAGGCGATCCGCGCGGTGCGAGTGGCTGCTGATGTTGCTGGTCATACCTGCTCCTCGGTCCCGATGGCCGTTGTCGTCATGGTCGAGCCTGCCGGGCGCGGACACCTCGAGACAAGGCTTCGAACCCTCAGTTTCCCCTCGAGACGGGACCCGCCAGAGCGGTCAGGGCATGTTGAACGGAGTGACGATGCGAATGGGTGACGAGGACCCGCGGACCGCAGTCGAGGCATCGCGCGCGTGCAGCACCATCCGACAGGCACGCTGGGCGTCCGCGCGCATGTCGTGCTCGAGCACCGCGCTGATCTGTCGGCGGTACAGCAGGGCCCGGTTGTCGGCATCGAGGTCGTGCGCGACGAACACCCGGCAGGGTCGGTCCAGCGTCCGGAAGGCCCGCACGATGGCCGAGTTCCCGCCGCCGCAGGAGTAGACGGCGGAGACGGTGGGGTGACGATCGAGGGCGTCGAGAACGAGCGCCTCGACGCGATCGTCGAGTCCGTCGTTCTCCGCGATCTCGACGACCGTCCGCTCAGGTCCGGGTAGTTGTCGCAGCGCGGTGCGGAAGCCCATCTCCCGCTCCTCCTCGCCGTGGAACGCGTTGCTGCTCAGCGTGATCAGGATGTCGCCCGGGTGATCGGCCATCATCGTGGTGATCAGATACGCGGCCGTCTCCCCCGCCGCACGGTTGTCCATACCCACGTACCCGAACCGTCGGCTGCCCGGAATGTCGGTCACGTAGGTCACCACGGGAATCCCGGCAGCCACGAGGCGATCGACCGCGGCAGCGACGTCCGGTACGGCAGGCGCCTTCAGAATGACGCCTTGAGATCCGCTGCCCGACAGCCTGTTCAGCCGCGCGACCACCGCCTCGGCGGTGGCGCTCTCCTGCAGATGAAACCGTGCGCGCACTGTGGCGGGTTCGAGACTCGGCAGTTCGGCCTCGACCGCACGCTTGAAGGTCTTGGAGAAACGGTCGGGCGCGGACATGACGACATCGACCATGTACTTGCGTCCACTGAACCGCAGTTGTTCTCGTTGGCCGTCGAGATCGGCAATCGCCCGCGTCACCATCTCCCGTGTCGACGGGCGTACACCGGGACGATCGTTGAGCACACGGTCGACCGTCGCCTCGCTCAACTCCGCTTGTTGCGCGATCTCTCTGACCCGGTAACGATGCGCCACTGCTGCTCCTGAGGTGACGACGGCACTGCGCCGCGCGACTGCCCGATCAGCGACACGGTAGCAACGCGTCACCGCTTCCAGAACAGGTGGTGCACGACACCGCTCGCGCTGGGAACGACCTCGTGCTCGAAGCGATCGTTCAGATCGTCCGGGGACTCCCACAGCGCCAGCCCCGGTCCGAGATCGACGGGCGCGACCGCGACGTGCAGCGTGTCGAGGAGGTCGGCGTCGAGGAACTCCCGGACCGTGGTGACACCGCCACCGATCCGGACGTCTCGACCGTTCGCCGCGGCCTTCGCCTGCGTCAGGACATCGGACGGGCCGGCATCGACGAAATGGAACGTGGTGTCGGACAGGGTGAGGGACGGCCGCACATGATGCGTCATCACGAAGACCGGCGTGTGGAACGGCGGCTCGTCACCCCACCATCCCTGCCATTCGTGATCGGCCCACGGTCCGCGTTGTGGGCCGAACTTGTTGCGTCCCATGATCTCGGCACCGATGTTGTTGGCGAAGTCCCGAGCGAAGTAGTCGTCGAGGCCGCGCGTACCGCCGAATCCGGGGCGTCCCGGCATGCTCGCGGTGCCGAGATACCACGACATGAGCTCACGATGGTCCAGGCCGAACGGATTCTCGAGGCTCTGCTCGACGCCGGCGGCCACCCCGTCTCGGGACACGGTGAAGTTCTGCACTCTCGACAACTGCGTCATGTCTGCTCCCGGCTCGAGGAAGGTGGTCGGTGATCAGACTCGCACAGCCGGGAGGACTCATCGCACGACCAGCGCGTCACCTAGTGTCGTCGCATGACCGACTGGGCGAACAGCCCCGCCGCACAGTGGTGGGACAGACACCAGATCGGCTTGTATCTCGCGGCACTGACTGTCGGTGCCGTTGTCGGGCTGACCTTCCCGCAGACAGCCCCGACCTTCGAACACGCCATCGATCCGGTACTCGTCGCCCTGCTCTACGCAACGTTCCTGACAGTCCCGTTCGCGGCGATCGGTCGGTCCCTCCGGGATGTGCGCTTCCTCGCAGCCGTCGTGGTCCTCAACTTCGTGGTGGTCCCGGTGGTCGTCCTCGCCCTCACGCGGGTCGTCGCGGGCGAGAGGGCGGTACTCGTGGGCATCGTGCTCGTCCTGCTGGCTCCGTGTATCGACTATGTGATCGTGTTCAGTGGGCTCGCGGGTGCCGCGTCGACACGGCTTCTTGCTGCCGCGCCCTTGCTGATGCTGCTGCAGGTCGCCCTGCTTCCCCTCTGGCTGTGGGTGTTCGCCGGATCCGAGACGGTGGCCGTCATCGACGTGGCACCGTTCGTGGAGGCCTTCGTCCTGCTCATCGTCGTCCCTCTGACGGCGGCCGCACTGACGCAAGCACTCGCCCGACGGCATCGGGTCGGCCTGCAGCTGATGGACGTGATGGCCGCCGCGATGGTGCCCCTCATGATGGCGACGCTCGCGGTGGTCGTCGCGTCGCAGATCGATTCGGTCCGAGGCGAGTTCGACCGACTGATCGTCGCGGCCCTCGTCTTCGTCGCATTCCTCGTCGTCATGGCGCCGGCCGGCATCGGCGTGGGTCGGGTGTTCGGTCAGGACGTGCCGTCGACACGGGCACTCGTCTTCTCGGGTGCGACTCGTAACTCTCTCGTCGTTCTCCCCCTCGCCCTGGCCCTTCCGCCGGCACTGGACCTCGCTGCCGTCGTGGTGGTGACACAGACACTGGTCGAGTTGCTCGGGATGGTGGTCTACGTGCGTCTGGTTCCGCGGCTCGTACCCGCCGCGCGAACCTGATGCCGTGTGTGATGGTGGACGTATGACAGATCGCCCGTGGTTCGAACGACCCGCTGTGGAGAAAGCGGGTACGACGTTCTTCCTGGTGTTCTTCGCCGCGCTCGTCCTCCCCGACGCGGTGTCCGCGCTCGTCTCGGCGCCGTCGTGGTGGCATGTCGCGAAAGCAACAGCGTGCGTCGTCCTCGTCGCCTACGCCGGTACCGCTTTCGTCAGAGCGTGGTTCCTCGGTGGCAGCGCCCAGTCGACGAGGCTGATACCTTCCCTCGATCCAGCCGAGGTTCCGCGAGCCGACGTCGAGACTGCCGTGGCGTCGGCGCCGTCCAGAGTGATGGCGGTGAAAGCACTGAGGGAGACACACCCCGGGCTGGGGCTACGCGAGGCATCGCTGTTGGTGGACGCCGCGCGGCGTCCGCCCACAGACGGGCCATGAGGAGCCGCCGTACGAACCGATCGGTACGCTGAGGAGATCCGCTACGTGAGGAGAAGCAGATGACCGTGATCCCGGCCGTCGCGCTCGTCGTCATCGGCAGTTTTCTGGCTGCAGTGGGTGCCAAGATCACGGGCCGGGAGAACCCGCGAGTCGTTCTTTCGATGACACATGAGAACACCGCGACTCGGATCACGACGAGAATTCGCCTGCTTCGCGGGCTCGGCGTCTTCGCGCTGATGCTCGGCAGCTTCTACCTCGGACCAGCGTTGTGGCCACACTCCTTCGCGGGACCCATTGCGCTGAGCACGGCGGTGCTGACGATCGGCTACTTCCTTCCCCACGTCGTCATCACACGCCGCCACAATTCGGCCGTCGAGGGTCAGGTGACCTCGTGATCGCGGCAGCGCTCGTCCTCGTCGTCGCTGCGGCGCTGCGTATCTGGACCGATCTCCAGGTGTCCGCCGTGAACGTCGGCCACAGGTTGCCCGTCACGTGGGGGCAGTTCGCCGTTCCCCTCCCTCGGACCCTGCGCTGGACGAGAGTGCTCAGCTCGGCCGCTGTTCTCTGGGGCGCACTGGCACTGGGTTCGACCGTGTACGACTACCGCAATCCGATGCCGAGCGTGGTCATGATGATCGCGATCATCGTCCTCGCCCTCTACGCTCCGAGCGTGGTCATCACCACCACTCACAATCGTCATCACGCAACGCGCGCAACCAGACCCTGACGGCCGCGGTCACAGCACGGTGGGGTCCCGGACCGGCCACCCGATCTCCGTCACCAGTTCACCCTCGGAGTGGACGCCTCGCGGATAGCGCTCGCGTACGGGGCCGTCTCGCCCGATGCCGTGTTCGGCGACATGGGTGCCGAGCGCAGAGTACGTCTCGTCGATCCGGGCGTCCGGACCGTCGTGCAGCGCCACGGCGAACTGGCCTCCGGCAACCGTCACCACGTCGAGAGCGCACCGAGCCGCACGCGCCGAGTCGACGGGGTACCACAATGATGCGGAGCCCGTCTCGTCCGCGAACAGTTCCTTGTCGAAGTCGGCCCCGAGCGGCCCGACAGCCTCGATTCCAGCACTACGCAGGCGCTCGATCAGGGTGTCGTGCGCGGTATTCCACCAGTCCGCGACGCCAGACAGCGTCACGGTGCCGCTGACGGCCACGGCGACGATCGGGGGGTCGTTCCGCATCCCGATCGACGGCGACGCCGTCGACGCGTCCACCAGTGCGCGGAGAGACGACACCGCGTCCTGCGTCCGCCGCAATTCCGACTCCAGTCGGTCGAGGTGCTGCGTGAGTACTCTGCGCCGAACACTGCCGTTCTCGGCGGTGACGTAGGACCGCACATCGGGAAGCGGCATGTCGAGGTCGCGCAGACGCTTGATCATCCGTGCACCCGCGACCTGGGAGACGTCGTAATAGCGGTACCCACTCGACGGATCGACGTCGGCCGGTTCCAGGAGGCCCTCATCGTGATAGAGCCGCAACGCTTTGCGCGTCAGTCTCGTCATCATCGAGAACTCGCCGATGGTCACCCGCGCCGCCACGGACCCAGTCTCTCATCCACCGATGGTCAACCGTGAGATCACGCCGTCGGCGAGCTCGAATCGGTAGACGAGGTCTGCCACCCCACCGGGGAAGTTCCCCGCGATACGTACCGAGACTCGATGATTCCTCGCATCGACGAGCTCGGACCCCGTCACCGTCGTGGTGTAGGTGTAGCGGCCGGCCACGGTCTCACGCCACGCGCGGATCTCGTCGCGTCCCCGGTAGGTGTGGCCTTCGTCCGTCACAGTTCCGTCGGGGGCAAAGCAGGTCGTGAGTGCGTCGATGTCGTCGCGGTCGGCGGCATCGAGGTAGCGGAGAACGACGTCGGGAGCATCTGTGGCGGTCATGCCTCGAGAATCAGCCCTGCCCCGAGGTGAAGGTCAAGTGGTGGCTGGACAACACACACTCCCGGGAACCCCACAGCTGGCGTGCAGGCCGCTCCCCGGAACCTCACGAAGTATCGACTCCACACCGAAACACACACCGCGACAACCGAGGAGCCACCCCGATGAGCACCGTTCCCGAACCCACGACCACACCCGACGGGCCCACCTACGACGGGCGCCCACTCCCCCGGCCCGACGAAGACGTGGTCGATCAGGGAGTCGGTTTCGACGTCGCCACTCTCGTCACCCGCCGCAGAGTCCTCAGCGTCGTCGGCGCCGGAGCCGGAGCCCTGGCCCTGGCCGCGTGCTCGGGGTCGTCCGATGCGACGACCGCGGCGTCGCCCTCCGCGACGACCACCGCCGCCGCCACGAACGAGATCCCCGACGAGACCAACGGCCCGTACCCGGCCGACGGAAGCAACGGTGTCAACATCCTCGAGGAATCGGGAATCGTCCGCGCCGACGTCACCTCGAGCCTGGACAGCGACACCGTTGCCGCCGGAGTCCCGTTGTCGGTGACCTTCACCGTCACCGATCTGGCGAACGACAACCGTCCCTTCGACAGTGTCGCCGTCTATCTGTGGCACTGCGATGCAGCGGGTCTCTACTCGATGTACTCCGACGGCGTCGAGGACGAGACGTACCTGCGCGGCGTCCAGGTCGCCGACGCCGCCGGCGTCGTGACCTTCACGACCATCGTCCCGGCCTGCTACTCCGGCCGCTGGACGCACATCCACTTCGAGGTCTACCCGGATGTCGACTCCGCGACCACCGCGGACAATGCGATCGCGACGTCCCAGATGGCTTTCCCCCGCGACATGCTCGACGCCGTCTACCAGCAGGACACCTACGCCGGGTCGAGCGAGAACCTCGCGCAGATCGGCAGTCTCGACAACGACAACGTGTTCGGCGACGGGTACGACCTGGAGATGGGCACCTTCACCGGCGACCCCACCTCCGGCTACGTCGGATCGCTGGCCGTCGCCGTCGACACCACCACCGAGCCCACCGCCGGCGCAGCACCGGCCGGGGGCGGACCTGGCGGCGGCGGACAGCCTCCCATGGGCGGCGGAACCCCTCCCACTGCACCGTCGAACTGACACCCTGATCACCCACACAGAAGGAATCACCATGTTGCACAACCTGACCGGCTGGCACGCACTCATCGTCCTCGCCATCCTGCTTCTCGTTTTCGGCTCGACCAAGCTCCCCTCCCTTGCCAGGGGCGTCGGGCAGTCCATGCGCATCCTCAAGGACGAGGTCCGTGACGACACCCCCGCGCGGTCGACGGAACGCGGCTCCTCCGTCGACTCGACCACGGCCGTCGCAGAGGGTGCCCCCGTGCCGTACCGACACGCCTCATGACGTCGAGCACCGCCGCGCGAGGCACGATGCCGCTCGCCGGGCATGTCAGCGAGGCACGCCGCCGCGCGACCCGCGCGGCGGTGTCGCTGGTCGTCGGGGTGATTCTCGGCTTCGCTCTGTCCGATCACATCCTCGACGTCCTCCGCACGCCGGTCGAGGAACTCGCGCTGTCCCGTCAGGCCAGCCTGAACTACGACACCGTCACCGGGGCCTTCGACCTGCAGATGAGGATCGGGCTGTTCTCGGGAATCATTCTCTCGAGCCCGGTCTGGCTGCGAGAACTGTTCGCGTATCTCACCCCCGGCTTCACGGCTCGGGAGAAGAAGTACGTCCTCGGATTCACCGCGGCGGCAGTGCCCCTGTTCGCCACCGGGTGCGCTTTCGGCTTCCTCGTCTTCCCCCGCATGGTCACCGTCCTCGCGAGCTTCTCCTCCGACCAGGACAGCACCATCCTCGACGCCTCTTACTACGTCGACTTCGTCATGAAGATCGTCCTCGCCACCGGAGTCGCGTTCGTCCTCCCCGTGCTGCTGGTGATGCTCAACTGCCTCGGAGTCCTGTCCGCCCACCGTCTACGCAGAAGTTGGCGCATCATCGTCGTCGTCATCGCCCTCTTCAGCGCGCTCGTCACGCCGGCGGCCGACGTGCTGTCGATGTTCCTCGTCGCGCTGCCGATGTCGGCGCTCTTCGGAGCCGCCGTGGCCATCACCACCGTCCACGACCGGCATGCACTCACCTCGAACCCCACCACGATCCGGAGCACCCCATGTTCGGCCTGACCCTCGAGAAGCTGTTCTTCGTCGCCGTCATCGCCGGCCTCGTACTCGGACCGAGCCGGCTACCCGGCTACGCACACCACCTCACCCGCGCGATTCGAACGCTGAAGCAGTTCGTCGAGACGACGCGCGCCACGGCAGAGCGGGAGATGGGCGTGCCGCTCCACCGTTCGGAGTGGGAGGCACTCGACCTACGGCAATACGACCCGCGTCGCATCGTGCGGGAGGCACTCCACGACACGACCCCGACGACCGTCGTGACGGACGAGATGATCGAGCAGGCGGAGCGAGTGCGCCCGGGTCAGAAGTACCTAGTGACGGGACCGTCCTCGCACCCCGTCCGCACCCTCATCGCATCGTTGCCCGCCGACGACCCCCGACGAAGTGCTGCGAGACTCGTGACAGAAGAAGACGCGCCTGCCGCTGATGCGAGCCCTCCCCAGCGAGAAGCGCTGTAATGCAAGTGCTGGCCGGCCGACCCGTACATCTGCTCGACGAGGTCGAGTGACCACTGCGCCGTGATCGGCCCACCGTCGTTGGTGAACTTGTCCGTTCGCACCACCCGCCCGTCCCGCACAGCCGGCAGATCGGCCCAGAGGCGATTCGACTCCAGTGCTCGTAGATCGTCACTCGACGTGATGGCCGCGAGAAGAACGTCCGAATCCGCTGCGACAGGGATGTTCTCCGCTGCGAACTCGGCCTCGGGACGAGCCGATTGCCAGGCCTGTCCGAATCGAGCTCCGACGTCCTCCAGCACCAGCGAGGTGATTCGCTCCCTGTTGATCGAGATGCCACCACCGTCTCCGGTGGCTATCGACAGCACGGTCGTGTCACCGAGAGGTCCTGCGAGTCGCTGTCGGAGCGCGTCGACGCGGTCCGAGTACTCGCCGAGCAGTGTGGCGGCCGTGTCCTCGCGGCCCAGTGCCGCACCGACCCTGGTCACGTCGTCCTGCCAGGACACCCCGGAATCGGTCGATCCCACGGGGAGCACAGGCGCGACGGCGCTCAACTGGTCGTAGATTTCTTCGACCACCTCGTCACGCGCGATGATGAGGTCGGGATCCGCTGCGGCCACGGCTTCGATGTCGATGCTGTTGCGCGGGAACAGCTCCGCGACTCCCCGCGACAGCAGGTCTCGGGTCGGTGCGGTCAACGGCCCCGGGATCTCCGGCGGAGCCTCCGACTCGACGGGCATGCCGACGACCGGGAGGCCGAAGGACAAGGCGATGTCCAGGTCCCGACGCCCGTCGATGACCACGACCGACCGGATCTCGTCGGGAACGACGATCTCACCCAGGCTGGTGTCGACCGTGCGGCCCGTGGCGTCCTCGGCCGAGACGTCTGCACTGCAGGCGGTCAGCACCGCGACAGCACCGGCAAGAGCGATGAGTTTGGTAAAGGATTGGTAATGCACGTCTCACCGTAGCGAGGTGGCCGACAGGACAGGGGTGCCAGCTCGGGCTCGAGCATGTGTGTCCGGTCACCTCGCGGTCGAGGGTGACATTCTCCGCGCGTTGTAACGCGCAGGCGTCCGCCACCGACCAGGTGGTATGACACTGTCGCGGGTCGCCCGCTCCCTGTTCGTCGCCGCAGCGTGTTCGGCCGCCGCGCTACTCGCATCGGGCACGGCACATGCCGAGGTCGTCGACCTGGACATTCTGCCCGGGCTGAGCTTCGGTCCCACCACGCCGTACGGCGTGGGATGCACGTACGTCGCCGTGGCCCGCACTGCCGATCTCTCCGGCCCGCGCGTCGACATCGCTCCACTGGACACTGAGTCGATCATGCCCCTGGAGGAGTTCGCCTGGCAGTTCGACGGTTACTGGTCGTCACCGGTGATCGCCGGACACAAGGTGTCCCTCTGGACGCCGACGACTCCCGGCGAGCATTCGCTCATGGCGTACGAGACGTCCGCGGGTGGGCCCGTCGCCACCGTCACGGTCAACCCCGCGACCGCGGTGGGGCCGCTCTGCTTCGTGGCACCCTGACGCGAAAGGCACGGCCGGCTCACCGCACGGCGGACACGTCCCGCACCTCCCGATTCTGCGCATCGGAACGCACCCCGGAAGCCTCCGCCGCCGAGGTACGGACCCGGGCCGCCACGCCGTCCACGATCGCGGCCGCTTCCCGCGCGAGAGAATTACGTGAGCGCGCCTCGGAGTCGTGAACGATTGTCGTCAGACCGGTTCGCGCGCCGGTGTATCCGAGAATGCCGGTGATGATCTGGGTGGACAGAGCGGTGTCGTAGCCGCGCTTCGCGAATCCCTCCGCGTCCTCTCCCGCAACCATGACCAGATGCACGGTCAGGTGGTCGAGTTTGCGCCCGGTCGGCGCGACGTCGGTGTCGAATGCCCACCCGTCGGTGAAGACGCGATCGACCCACCCCTTCAGGAGCGCCGGCATAGACCACCAGTAGACCGGAAAGACCAGGACCAGGTCGTCGACACCGTCCAGGCGACGTTGCTCGGCGAGCACATCCGCAGGAGGAGTCCCACCCGCCGGATACCCGGCGCGATCCTCGAGCGAGAACCGCGGATCGAAGCCCTCGGCATGGAGGTCGGCGACAGCGGTCGACACCTCGTCCTCGGTGAGTCGGTCGGCGACGGAACGAGCGAGACGCTGAGTGAAGGACGTGGTGTCGGGGTGGGCGACGACGACGAGCGTGGTCATGACAATCCTCTCGGTCGGGATGTACCATCAGTAGGTTACCAACGGTAGGTTACCAAAGGTACATAAGAGACGAGGCGGTGTCGATGGCGCGGGTGCGGATGACGAGAGAGGATCGCCACGGGCAACTGGTGACCCTGGCCTGGACGATCGTGCGCGAAGAAGGTACCGACGCGCTGACACTGGGACGACTCGCGCACGCGGCCGGCATCACCAAACCTGTCGTCTACAGCCACTTTCCGTCCCGTTCAGCCTTACTGGTGGCCTTGTTCGAGGCGTACGACGCGACTCAGACACTCGCACTGGAGCAGGCTCTCGACGCGGTCGACGATTCACTCGCCGAACGAGCGCGCGCCATCGCCACGGCGCACGTCGACTGCGTGGTCACCCACGGGCGCGAACTGGCAGGCGTCGCCGCGGCCCTGGAAGGCGCACCCGAGTTGGCCGACTACAAACGCCGCGCGGACGCCGCGTACTCGGATCGGTGTCGATCATTCCTCGAACCGTTCGCCGAGGGAGCGCTTCCGGCGTCGACCATGACTGCCGTTCTCGGTGCCGCGGACGCACTCTCGGCAGAAGCGGCTGCGGGAAATTTGGACACCAGGGAGGCGTACGACGAACTGACGGCGACCATCGTCGACGGAGTGAAGCGCCATACTCGACGCGGCGACGACTGACCGGGGCGAGGTCGAGGATGCGTGAGGATCATCCGCGAGACGGCAGCACGCGCCTCATCAACGACCGTGCCGCCGACACGACCAGGCGACGGTCGTGCGTGAGGATGAACTCGAACCGCCGATCGGCGTCGGGAACGTCGACATCGCCGAGGTCGCGAGCGATCAAGGCCGCGAAGTAGTGCCGCCCCACCGCCGTCACCGTCCACTCGCCCGAGAAGCGTTCGGTCGCATCGAGTGCGGCGCCGCGCACTCCCGGAGCCGGCTCGTCCGGCAGGCCCACCCCCAGCGCGGCGATGAACGGGTGCAGTGTCGCGAGATCGGCATACCGGTCGACCACGTTCGGCGCGAACCACCGGGCACGTTGGAACGCCGAGAGCACGATGAGTGGGTCCACGGCGCCGCGGGCGTGGTCCTCGATCTGACGAGCCATGCTCAGCACGAACGCTTTTCGCCCCACCAGGGGCGCTATCTCCTCGAACAGATCGGACGGCACCTCCGGCACTGCAGAACCGGCCGACGACCGCCTGCGTGACACCACCGACGGCGTCCGTTCGAGAACGTCGCGGCGTCGCGACGTGTCGGACGGCAACGCCGCGGGCCGGCCGAACAGCCAGCCCTGCCCCAGGGTGGCACCGAGCGCTCGGGCACGGGCCAGGTGCTCTTCGTTCTCCACACCCTCGGCGAGGATCGTCGCGCCGGTGAACTCGGCGTGCGCACGCACCGCGGCGATGACACGCGCTTGCGCCGGACTCGGATCGGATTGCACCAGCGTGCGATCCAGCTTGATGATGTCCGGTGCCACGAATTCCAGCATGGTGACCGTGGCCTCGTTGGCCCCGACGTCGTCGAGTGCCACCGAGCACCCCAGTCGCCGAGCAGCGTCGACCACCGTCAGCAGCGTGGCGGGATCGGACATCAGCGACCTCTCGGTCAGTTCGATCACGACGTTGATCGGCCGGTCGAAGCTGTCGAGCATTCTCCGCGCGAAGTCGGGTATGACGGGCCCGTTGTGCGGTTCGACGTTGATGAAGACGCTGTACTCGGTACTCAGACCGGCCTCCGCGGCACCGGAGAGCGCGGCCAGTCGGCATGCCCAGTCGAGCTCTCGCACCACACCTCGGCCCGCCGCCTCGTCGAACACCCGTCCGACATCCACACCGGGTACCGCGGGCCACCGAGCCAAGGCTTCGTAGCCGACCACCACTCGGGAGTCCAGGTCCACGATCGGCTGATACACCGATCGCGCTCCCCACACGTCCGCCAGGACGGCCTCGACCGCGTGGGATTCGGGATCGACGATGCGCTGCACGTCACCCTCTCCGACGGACTTTGGGGTTGGTCCGCCGCCGCTCACCTACGGAGCGACTGTGATCATCCCCAGTCTACTGGTCCCGCGCATGTCGGGAAGCTGATCGGTGTTCGAATTACCGAGCAACCGCTCTGCTACGGTCCGAGGTGTCCGCGGTAGTGACCGTTCACCGCGACATCGACGAAGGACGGACGGCTCATGACTTTCTCGGGTAAGACCGTGTTCATCTCCGGGGCCAGCCGCGGTATCGGGTTGGCCATCGCGAAGCGCCTCGCAGCGGACGGCGCCAACATCGCGCTGCTGGCGAAGACCGCCGAACCCCACCCGAAGCTCGACGGGACCCTGTACACCGCGGCCGCGGAGATCGAGGAGGCGGGCGGGCAGGCGCTGCCCATCGTCGGAGACGTTCGAGACGGCGAGGCGGTGCAGGCTGCCGTCGGCGCCGCCGTGGAGCAGTTCGGCGGCATCGACATCTGCATCAACAACGCCTCGGCGATCAACCTCGGATCCATCGACGAGGTTGCTCTCAAACAGTTCGATCTGATGAACGGCATCCAGGTGCGCGGGACGTATGCCGTGTCGCAGGCGTGCCTGCCGCACATGAAGGGCCGCGAGAACCCGCACGTCCTCACGCTCTCACCGCCCTTGCGCCTCGAACAGCGGTGGCTCGCGCCGACCCCCTACATGATGGCCAAGTTCGGGATGACGTTGTGCGCCCTGGGAATCGCGGAGGAGATGCGGGAGATCGGCATCGCCTCCAACACGCTGTGGCCTCGCACGTTCATCGCGACCGCCGCGGTGCAGAACCTGCTCGGCGGCGACAAGGCGATGAGCGAGGCACGCAAGCCCGAGATCTACGCGGACGCGGCATACGCGGTGCTGAGCAGACCGGCCCGCGACTACACGGGACAGACACTGCTGTGCGAGGACGTCCTGCTGGAGTCGGGCGTGACCGATCTGTCGACCTACGACTGCACGCCGGGAGGCGATCTCACAGTGGACATCTGGGTCGACGAGCCCAATCCCCCGGGCTACCGACCACCCGCCTGAGTCGTGCCACGCCCCCGCCTCCACGACCTCGACGCGCTGATGGACGCCGCCGAAACGCTGGCGGTCGACTCCGGTGCCTCCGCAGTCACGATCCGCGCGATGTCGGAGCGCACCTCGGTCTCCAACGGCGCCATCTATCACGCGTTCGGGTCACGAGCGGGCCTCCTCGGACGAGTGTGGGTCCGTGACGCACGTCGGATGCTCACACTGCAGAACGACGCGGTGACCACGGCGCTCGAGCACCGCACCGGACGTGACTCCGCCGTCCGGGCCGTCGTGGCGGCAGCGGACGCACCGGCCGCATTCCTGGCCGAATCACCGGTCGCAGCACGGTTTCTCATGACTGTCTCGCGGCGAGAGCTGTTGGGCACCGACGACCTGCCCGACGAGGTCGCCGCAGACTTGCGCACCCTCGACGAGACACTGGTCGCACTGCTCGTCCAACTCGCCCGGGCCCTGTGGAACCGCGCCGATCGCGAGAGCGTCGCCGTCGTCGAGGACTGCGTCGTCGGACTCCCGACAGCACTGTTGCTGCGCGGCACCAGATCACCGGACACCGCCGCCCGAGAACGACTCGCCGCCGCCGTCCGCGGCGTCCTCGCCCTGCCCCCACCGACCACACGAAAGGCCTCCTCATGACCGCCACTCTCGACCTCCGCGACGGCATCGCCGTCCTCACCCTCGGGGACGACGAGAACCGCTTCTCCCCGGACTGGCTCGACACCGTCGGCGCCCAGCTCGATCAGGTCGAAGCCGACGCCCGCGGACTCGTCACCGTCGGCACCGGGAAGTTCTACTCCAACGGACTCGACCTCGACTGGCTCATGGCCAACGGCGAGCGCGCCGACTGGTACGTCGGCCGCGTGCACGATCTGTTCGCCCGCATCCTCACGTTCCCGCTCCCCACCGTCGCCGCCGTCAACGGCCATGCCTTCGGTGCCGGCGCGATGTTCGCTCTGGCGCACGACTTCCGCATCATGCGCGCCGATCGCGGCTACTACTGCTTCCCCGAGGTCGATATCAACATTCCTTTCACACCGGGCATGGCGGCGCTGATCCAGGCGAAGCTGTCACCGCAGGACGCCGTCGTCGCGATGACGACGGGACACCGCTATGGCGGCGCCGATGCACTGACCGCGCGGCTCGTCGATGCCACCGCCCCGGAAACCGAGGTGGTCGGAGCCGCGATCGAGCGGATCACGCCCATCGCAGGCAAGGATCGCGGCACCCTCGGCGCGATCAAGACCACCATGTTCGCGCCGGTCGTCGCGGCACTGCGCACGACCTGAGATTCGAGCTCGGCGAAGATCAGCCCGCCCGTCCACCGAAGGCATAGTCGGCCAAGGGGAATCGCCGGCTCCGCCACGCCGCCTCGGGAGTGGTCGACGCCCGGAACGGCACGTCCCCATTTCTGGTGAAGTAGTAGCTGTTGGCGCCGGCGCACGTCGGATCGGTGAAGACCTGCCACGACCGACGGGCCAGTATCGCGCTCATGTACTGCTCCTGCGCCGCCGAGGTCACCTCGGCGAAGGTGGCTCTGCGTCGACGAGCCTCGGTCAGGACACGCACGATGTGCGCGGCACTGTTCTCGACCAGGGTGAAGAAGGAGGCGCCGTTGTATCCGTAGGGGCCGAAGACGGTGAAGAAGTTGGGGAAGCCCGCCGTCGCGACACCCTGATAGGTGTGGAACCGCTCGGTCTCCCAGTGCTCCGCCAGATCGGTGCCGTCGGCGGAGGTGAGCGGATACGTCGGCAGCGCATCCCTGTCGGTGACCTTGAATCCGGTGGCGAGGACGAGGACGTCGAGCTCGTGCTGCACGCCGTCGCTCGTGCGAATGCCCCCGGGGGTGATCGCCTCGATGGACGCCGTCTGCAGAGAGACGTTGTCCCGGTTGAACGTCGAGAGATAGGAGTTGTGGAAGCTCGGCCGTTTGCACCCGAGCGCGTACGTCGGAGTCAGGGCGTCCCGTGTGGCCGGATCGCGCACCTGCGCGGCGATGTACCGGCGCGCGGCGACCTGCAGAGCCGCGGTGGCGGGAACCCACTTGTGGAAGTGCGCCAACACCGGGAACGTCGCCTCGACGAATGCCTGGCTCGCCAGGCGGGCGATCTGCCGGACTCCGGGGACTGTATCGAGACACGCGCGTCCCACCCGGCCGAGCGGGAAGTCCGGCTTCGGCAGGCACCAGATGGGGGTGCGTTGAAACACCGCCAGATGATCCACCTCCGGCGCGATCTCCGGGACCACCTGCACCGCCGTCGCGCCGGTACCGATGACGCCGACCCGCTTACCGGCCAATGAGACGTCGTGTTTCCACCGGCTGGTGTGCATCGTCGCGCCCTCGAAGGTGTCGATGCCCTCGATGTCGGGGAGCTTGGGCTGGCTCAGCGGCCCGCCCGCGTGAATCAACCAGCGCGCGGTGACCTCGCCGGCGCTGGTCGAGACCGACCAGCGAGCGGACGACGCATCGAACAAGGCCCCGTGTACGCGCGTGCCGAACTGCAGATGGGGTGCCAGACCGTACTCCTCGACGATCTGTTCCGCGTAGGCACGCAACTCGCGGCCGGGGGCGTAGCTGCGCGACCAGGTGGAACGCTGAGCGAACGAGAACTGGTAGCTGAAGGACGGGATGTCGACCGCCACGCCCGGATAGGTGTTCCACTGCCACGTGCCCCCGGGACCGTCGCCGTCGTCGACGATGAGAAGATCGTCGAAACCGGCCTTGCGGAGCGCGATCGCGGTGCCCAGGCCGGAGAAGCCTCCGCCGACGATGACGATCTCGTGGTGCCTGCGCGGTGACGTGTCGGGCATGAGGCCCCTTCTTCGGCGGTGTGGCCGTCGAGGTGCATCCCTCGTGGCCTCGTGATTCTGCGACGGTACAACTCCGCGTCGATCCCGGGTGGCGCGCAGTCAGCAGCGGCCCACCTCGGCGAGGACCGCCGCGAGGGCTGCAGGCTGATCGAACATCGGCCAATGTGAGCCCGGTAGTTCCCGGAACTCTCCGGTCATGTGTCGGTAGGCGGGTATCGTCGTCGACGATTCGCGGACCTCCGCCTCGGTGACGCTGCTCATCACGAACACACGCCGAATCGATTCCCACGCACCGGTGTAATGGACGGCGCTCGTGGCGGTCGCTCCCGGTTGCGCGACGGACAGTCTGGTCGTGCGCTCGGCACCGGAAGCCAGGAGATCGTCCCAACGCGGCGGCGGTACACGCTCGCCCACCGGTTCCGACGACCCGCCGAAGTCGGATTGCGACATACCGTCCGGCAGCGGCCCGGTGTCGACGAAGACGAGGCTCGCGATCTTCTCCGGTACCCGGTCGGCCACGCTCGGCGTCACCACTGCCCCGGCATAACTGTGACCGACGAGCACGACATCGTCGAGTTCGCCGTACTGCAGCACGTTGACCACGTCGGTCACGTGAGTGTTCAGATCGACGCCGGGGCCCGCCAGGTGCGCCCGCTCGCCCATGCCGGTGAGGCTGACCGTGTGAACATCGTGGCCCTGCTCGCGCAGCTCGGCCGCGACGTCCCGCCAGGCCCAGCCGCCGAGCCAGAATCCGGGAACCAGTACGTAACTCGTCATATCGCACAGAATAGAAATGATCGAGGTCGAGTTCGGTCCGCAATAGCCGGTGTCGCACTCGCCGGCATGCCGACCTCCTAGTGTCGGCACCATGACCGTCGAACGAGTACCGGTGTCGGGCGGACACATCGCCGTCGAGACGCACACGGGCAGCTCCGAGCCGATCCTCGTGATCCACGGGGTGTCCAGCCAGCGCATGCTGTGGAACTGGCTGCACGCGGAGGCGCCTCACCTGACGCTCGTCGCGCCGGACCTCCGCGGCCGCGGTGACAGCGTCGACGTCACGGGCCCGTCGTCACTCACCCGGCACGCCGAGGATCTGGGCGCCGTTCTCGACGCACTGGGACTCGACTCCGTGCACGTGTGCGGCATGTCGATGGGTGCATTCGCGGCGGTGGAGTTCGCAGCGCGGTACCCGTCCAGAGCGAAGAGTCTCGTTCTCGTCGACGGAGGTGTGCCCGTGGGACCGCCGGCCGGTCTCACCCGAGACACCGTCGCGGCCGTGTTCGAGGACCGGATCGCGCGGACGCGGCAGCGATGGGACGACGTCGACGACTACCTCGACTTCCTGGTGTCGACGTCGCTGCCGCTGCTGGACCGTGCCGATCCGCTCCTCCGGGCGTACGCCGAACACGATCTGGCCGACGGTGCGATACGGCTGTCGACCGATGCGGTGGTCGCGGACGCCACGGACGTCTTCTTCGGTGACTCGCGGTTCCGCGAACTGACGTTGCCGATCCGATTCCTGCACGCGCAGTGGAGCGTCGGGGCAGAGTCCCCGCCGATGTACTCGCCGCGGGACATCGACGCTCTCGAGGTGGCGTCCGTCCGAGCACTGAACGGCCTCGACCATGCCGGCACCATCATGACCTCCAGGGGTGCGGCCGCCGTGGGCGCGACGATCGACGACGCACTGCGGGACGGGGTCAGTGACCGGACGCGGTGAAGACGTCGACCGGATGCGGCACTCGCAGGCCCCCGTCCACACCGGGCACCGACACCGCGTCGAGGTAGGCCCGCACCGGACCCTGTAGGTCGGGGGTCAGCCTGGCCTGCACCGCGAAATCGAGCACCTCGTCGCTCGCGGACGCCAGATCGACCAGCGCGTGCAGAGTGGCCACGTCGTCCACGACGATCCCGGCGTCGACGAAGGCCTCTCCGACGTCACCGCTGAACCACTGCCGATGACCCTCGAGCGGCGGTGCGAGGACTCCGACCAGGGCATTCAGCTCGGCCGACGGTGCGACGGCCACCCACAGCTCGCCGCCGGGACGCAGCAGCGCGAGAGCAGCGCGCAGGGTCGCCCCGACGTCGGCGACGTAGTACATCGAGTGCACGAACATCACGACGTCGAAGGTCTCGTCCACCGGGGAGTCGCCGAACGACGCCACGTGGCCGTCGGCGCTCAGCTCGTCGGCATCCAGCGCGGCCATCGTGGCGGTGAATCGCTCGACACTGCCGATCCACGGATCGACTCCGACATACCGCACGGGCCGCCCGGGCACCGCCAGCACCAGCCCGGCGGCGAGACGGACGTCCAGCACGCCGTCACCGCATCCCACCGACAGCACCGAGATCGGTCCGTCCCCCCTGTCAGCCAGCCTCTCGGCGAGGTGCTCGGCGATCAGATCGCGCTGATCGGAGAGCAGTTCGAAAGCGGAATGCAGGCGGGCGTAGGAGTCGGGTTCGAGGCCGGCCAGGGCCGGAGCTCCCCGCCGCACGGCGCGCACACCGTCGAGAAGCACTGCGGCGAGCTCGGTGGGCGGTGGCGCAGCTATGTTGGACATCAGATACGAGTCAATCACGACGCCTCATCCGGTGTGTTGCGGTCGGCTCCTTTCAGGAGGAGTGACATGAGCAGCGGAGACACAGCCGAGCGCAGCCTCGAGCACTGGAGTGAAGCCGGTCGCACGGGCATGGAGGCGTTCTACGCTCTCGCGACCGAGGACTACCGGCAGCTGGCGTTGGCCGCCGACTGGCCGACGCTTCTCAGCGACCGCGCGCACGAAGGCTGGTCGCTGCTCGACGTGGCGTGCGGCAGCGGAAAGTTTCCCACCGCGCTGCGCCGCTACACGGACCTGTCGGCAGTCCCCGAGCTGGCCTACGACCTGCTCGACCCGTCCGCATTCTCCGTCGCCGAGGCACGCGGCGCGCTCGGCGCGCCGTTCGCGGCCCGGCACGACCTGGTGATGACCCTGCAGGACCTCCCCGCGGATCACGCCGGCTACGACGTCGTCTGGGCCACCCACGCGCTCTACGCACTTCCGCCGGACGAATTGGACGCTGCGGCAGAACGATTCGTGGCCGCACTGACTCCCGGAGGTCTGGGCCTGGTCGCACAGGCCACGGCGGCCTCGCACTACCTCGCGTTCTACGACGCCTTCCGCGCCGGGGTGCGCGAGGCGACGCCGTACACGACCGCCGAGCAGGTGCGCGACGCGCTGACACGAGCCGGCGCGGACGTACGCGACCAGCGCGTCACCTACTCGACCGGAACCTCCGACCGCGGCATCGCCGAAGGGTTTCTCCAGCGCTGCGCATTCGACGACTCGGTGTCGCTGGAGGAGATGGAAGCCGCCCCGGTACTGGGCGACTACCTGGCCTCCTGCCGCGACGCGTCCGGTTCCTACACCTTCTCGCACGAGGCGGCCCTGCTGTGGCTCTGAACGACTCGACCACCAATGATCGCCTGCCCGAGCAGAACCGGGACGGCGGTATCGATCAGGACTGGGCAGGCGACGATCAGGACTGGTGGGACTGGTACGTCACGCTGGCCGCGAACGATGCCACGCCCACCGAGCTGGTCGAGGGTCCCGGTATGCCCGAGGTCGAGGCCGCCACGGACGAGCAGGTCGAGCGCGAGCTGGCCGAGCCCTACGACCTGGACCCCGCCTCCGTCGAGGCATTCGCACGGCAGGCTTTCGTGCGACTGCCCGCAGTGCTGTCGCCGGCGGTGGTGCGTCGCCTCGCCGAGCGACTCGAGGAGTTGCTGCGCGCGGAACACGGTGACGACGTCGCCGGCCGATTCACCGCGCTCGAGCAGATGTGGCTCCACGACGATCTGATGCGCGCCGTGGCGCTGTCGCCCCGGATCGGCGGTCTGGCCGCGGCATTGCTCGACGTGCCCGGAGTTCGCCTCTACCACGACAATGCGTTGTCCAAGGAGCCCGGCTGCGGGCGCACGCCGTGGCATCACGACGCCGAGCACTTCCCCCTGCAGACCACCGACGCCGTCACCGCGTGGATGCCGATGTCTGCCATCCCGGGCCGGATGGGTCCGCTGTCCTTCGCCCGCGGCCGGGACGTGCTGAACGAGGTCGCCGATCTGGAGTTCGACAAGGTCGGCACGTCGTACGACGAAGCCGTCACCCAGCGTTTCCTCGAGCGCGACGTCGCGGTGGAAGCGGAGCCGTTCGCGGTGGGAGACGTGTCGTTCCATTCCGCACTGTGCTTTCACACCGCGGGCCCGAACCGGACGACGCAGCCGCGTCGAGCCCTCGCCACCACCTACTTCGCCGACGGCACCCGTGTCGTGGAATCGCCGACCCTCATCAGCGGCACGTGGCGCGAGTTCCTCCCCGGTATCGAGCCGGGCGGGCTCGCGGACTCCGAGCTCAACCCGGTGGTGGGGCGCCGGGACTGAGGCGGTCGAGTTCGTACGGAGCGCGATAGTCCCGTCACCGCTCGATCGGGTGGCGATCCAAAAAGTCGTCGATCAGCGCGTTCACCGTGTCCGGCGCTTCGACAGCCACCAGGTGAGCGGCGTTGTCGATGACGACGAATTCGCTGCCGACAATCGCGGCCGCCATCCGGGATACCTCGTCTACCGGGAAAGTCGGATCCTCGCGGCCTGCGAGTATCAGAACGGGCGATGTGATCGCCGCCAGCAGAATGTGTTGGTCCGGCCGGCGGCTGACCACGCTCTCCCCCGCCAGGCCCACAGACCGCACATCATGGCTGTGAACGAGTTCGGAGATGCGCGTCGTCAAGTCCGGTTGATCACGTAATGCTGTGGGGCCGAAGAACATGCGAATGACACTGTGATCGACGACGGGCCTGGAAACGCGCCTTTCGACTACGTCGGGCAGGCGGGCGCTGAGTCTACCCAGTCGCGCTTGCGCCATGACCTTGATGCGTTGCCGTCGCGGTGCGACCGACGCCGTACCGTTCATCAGCACTGCAGAACCGACCCGGTCCGGATACCTGGCAGTGATGGTGGCTCCCGTCATCGCCCCCCATGAATTCCCGACGAGATGCGCCCACTCGATACCGAGCCAGTCGAGAATTTCGACGTAGCAGCGCGCACTCTCCGCAAAGTCGAAGTGGTGAGTCAGCGGTTCGCTGAGTCCGTGCCCGGGTGGATCGATCGCGATCGTGGTGTACCTGTCCGCGAAGTACTCGACCTGCCTGTCCCACAGTGTGTGGTCGGTGAGCATGCTCGGCCACAGCACCATCGCGTCTCCGGTACCCGACACCGTCGCGTGGATCTTCCCCAGAGTTGTGGGGATGAAGTACTCAGGCATCGGATCTCCAGGTCGTCGTGTCGGACGGCCTCCACGATGCACGATCGCAGACCGGCAAAGTTGACCGATCACGCCATACAGTGACGGTATGGCATGGGTACGTTCGGCTGGTCTGCGAGGCGTGAGGCAGGTGATCGAAAGCTTGCACGGCGACGCGGCAAGTCTGGTCGTCCGAGTCGGACTTCCGCTCGCGGTTCTGGACAACGACGAGATCTTGGTCCGGGACACCTCTATCGCAGCGCTCCTGGAACTCGCGGCCGCCGAACTCGACTGCGCCGATTTCGGTCTACGAGTTGCGCTCGAGCAGAACTTGGACCTGCTCGGTCCGCTCGCACTGGCTGTCGGGAACTCCGAGACGATCGGAGAGGCTCTCGACTGCACGTCGCGATACCTCTTCGTGCATGCCCGCGGCCTCAGCGTCGCGGCGGTTCCCGACCCTTACCTCGTTCGCGGTGTGATCGCGTATCGCTATGGTTACCCGCCCGGCGTCTACGCGACGCCGCAGAGCGTGGACATGGGTCTTCTCTTTCTGCACCGGGCGATCACCGATCTCGCGGGCGGCCCTTACGGCCTGCGAAGTGTCGAAATTCCCCATGCACCCGTCGCGCACCCCGAACGGTACGAGTCGTTGTTCGGCGTGAATGCGGTGCGATACCGCCGTTCCTCAGCACTCCTACGCGTACCCAAGCACCTCGCCGAACAGCCGATCAGCGGCCGAAACCGATCGGCCCACGAGCTTGCTCTCCGGTTCTTGCAGCAGCAACCGAACAACGGGACCACTACGTTGACGACGCAGGTCAAGACCTACCTCCGCCGCACGTTGGGAACCATCCGTCCCACCCTCGACGCGACCGCGTCGGAGATGTCGATGGCGCCTCGCTCGCTTCAACGGCAGCTCCGCGCGGAAGGGTCGAGCTTCGGTGCCTGTCTCGACGAGACACGTCGGGAACGAGCCGAGCACTACCTTCGCACGACGAGAATGCCTGTCGGTCAGGTCGCCGCCGTCATCGGACTCGACAGCCCCGCCAGCTTGAGCCGCTATGCGGACCGGTGGTGGCACACCACCCCTCGCCGCTTTCGCCTCATCGATCCGGCAGCTCTCTCCGCAGTCAGGTCCCCGGGGATCAGTCCGATGTAGAACCGATCTCATGATGGCAGCGCGCGACTTCCTGTCAGCTCTGTGTTCCTCAGTCCCGCATGGGCCGGCGTCGCCGCAGTCCCGAGGTGACCGCAGTGCTACTCGCGAGCACGATCTCGTTGCCGCACGTCGCGATCCCCGGCCCTCGAACTGTGCACTGGCGTATGGCCGCTGCGGTCGGTCTGCTGCGGGTCGGTGACTACAGTGCGTCCGCCGGCCGTGGTCGTGGTGGCGATGTGTACGGCCATCATCGCAGCGGGAGTCCCTGCACGTCTGGACCGTCGGAGCACAGGCAGCGGAGCCCCTCCTGAATCGCCGCGATCGCCCATCAGCGGACCACCCGCCCAGCCTCGAGACGCACGACCCGATCGGCCATGTCGATCACGAGCGGATCGTGAGAGACGCACGCGACTGCCGCCCCCCGCCGAGCTTCCGCCCTCATCACGTCCCGAATGCGGTCACCGCTCGTCGCGTCCAGACCCGTCGTGGGTTCGTCGAGAAGAAGAAGATCCGCGCGACGCGCAAGGCCCTGCGCGAGCAACGCCCGCTGTCTCTGACCGCCTGACAACGCGGAGAAGGACCTGTCCGCGAGCTCGCTGATACCGAGGCGATCGAGCGCGTCGTCGACGGCACGGCGAGACTCGGCATCGACACGGCGCCACGCCCGCGTCCCGCCCCAGACCCCGACTGTCGCGACGTCCCGCACCGTCACCGGCAGTCGGTCCGGGACCGCCGCGCGCTGTGGAACGAATCCTATTGCTCGCGTTGCGACTCGCGCACCGGACGTCAGCGCACGTGTTCCCGCGATCACCTCCAGCAAGGTGGATTTTCCGGCACCGTTCGGCCCTGCGATCACCATCACGGCACCCGCGACGACATCCAGTTCGATCCCGTCGAGGGCCGCGTGTCCGTCGAACTCCACGCGGACATCGCGGAGCCGAGCAGCGGGTCGGGTCGTGTCGATCTCACTCATGGACCCATCTTAACGATTTTGGAAATCGTTATCACTATCGTTACGATGCGTAGCGTGACATTTCAGGCGCTCGTCGAGCCCTTCTCGCTCGCTTTCGTGCAACGCGCTTTGCTCGGCGGCGCACTCGTGGCGGTGCTGTGCGGGGTCGTCGGTACCTGGGTCGTCGTCCGCGGCATGGCTTTTCTGGGTGAGGCTCTCGCACACGGGATGCTTCCCGGCGTCGCCCTGGCGACGGTCCTGGGTGCACCGGCGTTGGTGGGCGGAGCACTCAGTGCGGTCGTCATGAGCCTCGGCATCGCCGCGCTCCAGCGTCGCGGATCCCTCTCCTACGACACGAGCATCGGCATGTTGTTCGTCTCGATGCTGGCGCTGGGGGTCATCATCATCTCCCACTCGGGAAGCTTCGCCACCGACGCCACGTCCATCCTGTTCGGAGACATCCTGGCCATCACGTCCGTGGACATCGCGCTCCTGGCCGTCGCCGTGGTGGTCGGCATGACGGTGACCGCAGGCTTCCATCGTTCGTTGGTGGCGCTCGCGCTCGATCCCCGCATCGCGTCGGTACTGGGCCTTGCTCCCCGCACGGCACAGGCTGCTCTGGTCGCCCTGGTGACACTCGCTGTCGTGGCCTCCTACCAGGCCGTCGGCTCGCTTCTGGTCGTCGGACTCCTTCTCGCACCCGCCGTCGCCGCCGGGCAGTGGACCACTCGGATACCGACTCGGATGGTGTCGGCCGCCCTCCTCGGTGTGCTGTCGGTGTTCGTCGGACTGCTCATCTCGTGGCACGCGGCCACGGCGGCCGGCGCCACGGTCGCCGCGACGGCGATCGCGCTGTCGGGACTGTCGGTGGCGGCCAGGACCGCGACCACGTCGATCGGACGCCCGACACCAGCGTCGGCGCTCTCCACCTGACACTCGGCCGCCCCGATCCACCCGAAAGGACACTGTGCGACATCGCATCACGACCTCCGTTCTCGTACTCGGCGCCGTCATCGTCGGCCTGACCGCGTGCGCCACCGAGCAGGCGCCGCCATCCACCGCCGACGAAGCACCCGTCGAAGGCCACGGAGCGATCACGGACGCCACTGAACTCGCCGAGCCGCGCCTCGGACTCACGACGATCGACCCCACCGGCGCGGTCTCGCACCTGGACCTGTTGGACGAATCGGTGTCCGATCTCGGGACCATCGGTGCCCCGGCAGCGATGAGCACCGACGGACGCTACCTGTTCGCCCGGACCGACGCGGGCATCGAGATCGTCGACAGCGGCGTCTGGACCTGGGACCACGTCGACCACTACCACTACTACCGCGCCGAACCTCGGCTCATCGGCACTGTCGAGGGCGCCGGCGACGCGGCCGTGGCCACGTCGAATCAGTCCACCTCCGGCGGAACCGGACTCTACTTCCCCGAGACCGGCGACGCCGTACTACTCGACACCGAGGCGTTGTCGAAGGGCGAGATCGCCGAGTCGTTCCGTCTGCGGAATCCGCCGGGAGAAGGAATGGTCGTGCCCGTCGGATCGTTCGCCCTCGTCACCGAGGGCGTGGGTCCGTCACGGACGGTGGTCGGACACACCTCGGACGGGACGCTCACCGGTCTCGTGGAGCCGTGCCCCGACGCGGCCGGCACCATCACCACACGGGTCGGCGCCGTGATCGGCTGCTCGGACGGCGCCCTGCTCGCGTCGGCCACCGGAGACGAGCTCACGGTGGAACGGATCCCGTACCCCACCGACGTGACCGCCCCTCCCGCAACGTCGTTCGACAACCGGGAGGGCCGACCCACCGTCGCCGGCCTCGCCGGCGACGAGGGCATCTGGTTGCTCGACACCCGCGAGAAGTCGTGGGCACTTCTCCCCGCACCCACTCCCTTGGTGCACGTGACGGCGGTCGACGACAACGATGAGCACGTCCTGGGCCTTGCAGCCGACGGGCGCGTGCTCGTGCTGAACGGAGCCGATGGTTCTGTCGTCGCCGAGACGCCGCCACTCGTCGCCGCGTCACTGGCCGCCGGTCAGGCACCGACCCTGGTCGCCGACCAGCAGCGCGCCTATCTCAGCGCGCCCACCGAGAACGAGCTGTACGAGATCGACTACGCCGACGACGCCCGCATCTCACGCACGTTCGAGACCGCATCCGAACCGGCGTTCACGGCCGAGACGGGACGCTGATCATGCGACGACACCGGACGGGGACTCCCCTGGCCGCGGCGGCAGTCGCTGTGATGATCTCTCTCGCAGGGTGTTCGGCGACAGCAGACGACCGTCCGGTGGTGATGGTCTCCACGAACATCCTGGGCGACGTCGTCGAGCACCTCGTCGGCGACGAGGCAGAGGTCGTGACTCTGATGAAGCCGAACGCCGACCCGCACTCGTTCGAGATCTCCGCGCAGGAGGGCGCACGTCTGCGCTCGGCGGACCTCGTCGTCTCCAATGGGCTCGGCCTCGAGGAGGGTCTGCAGCAGCATCTCGACGCCGCAGCCGCGGAGAACGTTCCGACCTTCGTCGCCGGGGACGTCATCGACGTGCTCGACTACCAGGAGGGCGATGCGGAGGGTAGCCCCGATCCTCACTTCTGGACCGATCCTGCACGCATGATCGCCGTCGTCGATGCCCTGGAGCCGATTCTCGGCGATCTCGACGGGATGGATCCGGCCACCACGTCGACCCGAGCGGCCGAGTACCGCGGACAGCTGCACAGTCTCGACGAAGAGATGACCGCCGCCTTCGCCGCCGTTCCGGACGAGCGTCGTGCGCTCGTCACCAATCATCACGTCTTCGGTTACCTCGCTGATCGTTTCGACTTCGAGGTCGTCGGGGCGGTCATTCCCGGCGGCACCACCCTCGCCGCACCGTCCGCGTCGGATCTGTCCGATCTGGTCGATGCCGTCGACTCCACCGGTGTCCGCACCATCTTCGCAGAATCGTCCTCGCCCGACCGCCTCGTCCAGGCGCTCGCCAGTGAAGCCGACATTCGAGTGAACGTCGTCCAGCTGTTCACCGAGTCACTCTCCGGTCCCGACGGTGGCGCTCCCGACTACCTGACGATGATGCGCGTCAACACCGAACGCATCGCCACCGGCCTCTCCCCCTGATCAGTTTCGATCCCCCACAGATAAGGACATCAGATGCGTCTCAGTCATTTCCGGCGGTCAGGCTCCACGGTGCTCGCGCTCGGAGCTGTCGTCACCCTCGCGGCCTGCTCCTCCGGCACCACCACGACCGCCGCCGACTCCACCACCGCAGCGATGCAGGCCGGGCCTCGCGTCGCCGTCTCCTACGAAGGCGGCGTACAGGTGCTGGACGCCGCCACCCTCGACACCGTCGCGGACTTCGACTCCGAGGACTACACACGACTCAACCTCGTCGGCGACGGTCGCAACGTCTTGGTGACCACGAGCACGGGCTTCCAGGTACTCGACACCGCCGCCGGGACCACGGACGAACCCGAGCTCACGGACACGGTCTTCGAGGCGGAGAAGGCGGGCCACGTCGTTCGGCACGGCGGCAAGACCGTTCTGTACGCCGACGGCACCAGCGACACCACGATCTTCGACACGGCAGCACTGGAGTCGACCGACGGTCTCCCCGAGGTGAAGAGTATTCCCGGCGTGGAACCGCATCACGGAGTCTCGATCGTTCTGGAAGACGGCACGTTCCTCACCACCGTCGGCAACGCCAACGGACGCACCGGTATCGAGGTGCGCGATGACGCCGGTACGGTCATCGCGCGCAACGACGAGTGCCCCGGTGTGCACGGAGAGGGAACGGCGCGGAACGAGGTCGTCGTCTTCGGCTGCGAGAACGGCGTCCTGGTCTACGACAAGGGCGAGATCACCAAGCTCGACTCGCCTGACCAGCCCTACGGGCGTACCGGTAACGCGTATGTCAGCGAGACCAGTCCCTTGGTCGTCGGCGACTACAAGGACGATGCCGATGCGGAAGGGTCACTGCTGCATGCGGTCACCGTCATCGACACCGTGGCGAAGACTCTGGAGGTCGTCCAGATGCCCGACGGTGCCGAGTACACCTGGCGCGGCGTCTCCCGTGGGCCCGACGACAAGGCCTACATCATCGGGACCGACGGCGCCGTGCACGTCTTCGATCCCGAGACCCGGGAGTTCACCGCCTCGTACCCCGTCATCGGTGAGTGGGAAGGCCCCACCGAATACCAGGATGCCCACCCCGGCATCTCTGTCACCGGCAACACCGCCTACGTCACCGAACCGGACACCGACAGCATTCACGCCGTGGACCTGACCACCGGTGACGTCACCGTCAGCAGAGAACTCGACGTCACGCCCAACGAGTTCGTGGCCGTCACCGACTGATCTCACCGCAGTCAGGGGTGCGATGTCGGCCGCGCCCCTGACCGGCGGGTGGTCGCCGCCGACTCAGTCCGCGACCAATCGCGCCGATCGGAAGTGTCGACCCACTCCGCGCTCGCGTTGCCTGCTGATCACGTAGGAGCCGGGCGCAATTCCCGTCGCACCGTGTTCGGGATGAATCAGGTACGCCGTGACCTCTGTGTCGAGGATGCCCAATGCGAGGCCTTTCGGATCGAACACCGGAGTGGACCACGTGCAGTGGCCTTCCTCGCAGACCAGGCTGTGGGGGTTTCCGCCGGCAGCGCTGCGAAGCAGTTCGAACCCTGTGAGAGGCACGTCGTCGGCCCTGGTGCCCTGAAATGCCTGCACGTGAACGATCATCGGGCGCGGGACGACGATGAGGTCGCCCTGGGCCTGAAGCCCGTCGACGACGGGAATCGACACGTCTCGATCGAGATAGTCGAAGACGTCGAGGCCGGTCAGAGCTGTGAGTGTGGACAGAGTCATGGTCGTGGTCATCGAAGTCACCTCGGGTCGTCGGGATGTGGTCACGTGCGGCGCACGAGCCGGGAGTAGTCGTCGCCGGTGATGCCGTAGGTCCATCCGGCGGCGTCGAGTGCGGAGGTCATACCGTTCGGAACCGGCAGACCGTACCGTCGCCGCCGACCGTCTCGCTCGACAGAACCGTTGACCACGAGCAGGATTCGGCCGTCGGCCACCCAACTGGTCGGCGTGGCGTAGAGCGACAGCGGGGCGCCGGCATTTCCCGGATCGTCCGTTCGGTCGACGAGCTCCAGTCCAGCCTCGTCGATGTAGACGTCCCATCCGATGCGCTCGATCGCGCACCGGCGTATCTCGATGTTCCGCTCACGTGCGATGCGTTCGACGGTGGGTTCGGTGATCACCCACTCGGGAACGATGGTCCCGTGATCGACGTGAACGGATCGTCCGTCGACGAACTGGACTGCGGGCTCGTTCTGTCCGTGTAGTCGCCGTTCGTTGTGCACCGCTCCCGGAAGAGGTTCGGTCTGCAGAATCCGAGGTCGCTCGGACATGACGCAGACACTGTCGAATGCCCACCACCAGCCGGTCGCCCCCGCGAGGGCCGTCTGAGTATCGAGGATGGCGTGATCCGTACCGCGGAAGGCGGAGATGCCCAGTGCGCGATGGATGTCGTAGTACGCGAGCCGGTGCGCTTCCTGCTGCCCGTACCACGCCACGCTTCCCGTCGGTTGCTGAACGAGTGACCGCACAGCGGCCGCTACTCCATCGAACAGGCTGGTGCGCAATGAATCCCACACCGCGATCCGCATCAACGCGTCGGGCGCGATCCCCTGCCGCACGGACTCCACCAGCGGCTGTGTGCGTGCAGCCCAGAGGGAGCGATTGTCGGAAGGCCAGCGGCGCGACACCCCGCCCGTGCGGTTGTCCATTCGTTCGCGTGACCGTGAGACGGTCGACGCGATCCTGGCAGCAGCACCGGAGGTCAGAGAGTTGGTCCCCGACAATTGTTCGGAGACAATCAGTTCGGCCCCCGCCGGTGGGGACGGTACCCACACGAACTCGGGGCAGCGGAACCCTGCATGCCTGTACAGATCCGCGACGGCGGCCTCGGCGGTCGGCCTGTCGGACGGCAGAGTGGACACACCCAGCGCGAGCCACGTGTCCCGCAACGTGGGTACGGATGCCATGTGATGAATCGACGACGATGCGGTTCTTTCCCTGACCGCGGAGGGTGTTGCTGCGGCGCTCACGCGAGGGTGGCGGTGTCCGCCTTTCCGTTTGTCATGAATCCGAGAATGGCACGTCACGCAACGCAGCGCAAGAGTCGGTGCCGATACTGGCATACGGTGCGTTCATGGGAAATCCACGCACCGCAGCGGTCGGCCTCTACCTACTCGCGGTGATCGTCCGCGTGGCAACCTGGGGAGGCACGTCGGCGACCGATCGCAGTGACGACGTGGTCCTGATCCTCCTGGTCGGAGCAGTGGTCGCGGCGATTCTCTCGGTCAGGCCCCGGACGGACACGCCGTGACCTGCCCGTGCTCCGCAGCGGCAGCCGACAGCACGATGTAGACCGATCGGTTCGATACAGTGGGGCGATGTCGTGGACGTCGTCGCCGAAAGATTCGGTGCTGGGCCTGGCGGTCCTCCTGTACATCGGAACGGCTTTGGTGGTGCCCATCTCGGTCGCCGCTGTGTCTGCCCTCGGCGGTGCTCCCTACGACGTCGTTCCCGGGTGGTTCGCGGTGGGTGTTCTCGCGTTCTGCGTGGGGGCATACACCACGATCTATGCCGCCTACGGTCTGTACCTGAAGGCGGTGTCGGCGCACAGCCGGAGAACCGGGCCGGCCGTGGCGGCGCGCCTCGAGACTGGCGCAGTGGTCCTCGCATGGGTGTCACTCGTTGCTGGTCTGATCTCCCTCGCACCGGGCTTCGTCGTCGCGAGCGGCGTGATCTGCGCTGCGGTGGGTAGTGTCGCCGGCGCCATCGTTCGTCGACGTGCGTCCAGAGGGAGCGAACGCCATACGTAGATCATCGGGGCGTCCGGGCCGTACTGTCCTTTCGACACAGTGGCGTCGTCCAGGGCTGCGGCGAAGGCATTGATCGTTTTCGTATATCGCTGGAAACTCTTGTTGGCGCCGTAGTCCCACAGCACGAGGTGTCCGTCTCCCACGAGTACTGGCGCCCCCTGACTATGGAGCATGTCGGCCACGCGCTTTCTACCGGCCGAGTCTCGTACGAGCGTCCGTCCAGTTCGGTCGTTCCGAGGCGGGGATGGTCCAGAACGTGAACTCGGCGTCCGCGGTCTGCTTTCGAAAGGCCTTCATCACGGAGCGGTGCGGTTCCGCGCTCACCATCGCATCGATGGCGTCGCGGTCTCGCCACGCACTGAGCGTGTAGAACTCCCGACGCAACGGCCTGGCGATCAGAGCGACTCCCACGGCCCCTTCCGCTCGGCGCACCTGATGATGTACCCGCAGCGATGCGATCAAGAACGGTAGGACGTGGCGGGCGGACGTGAGCTCGAACCGCGACGCCATGACGACTGAGGTGTCGAGCTCGTCCGCATCCTGTGGGCCTGCGGACCAGGGCAGTGCGACCATGTGAATCTCCTGTGGTGGTAGTGATCAGAATGCGTGCGTGATCGTCGCCGGCGGTGGACAGGGGCCGTCCGGTGTCCGACAACGGTTCGGAGACATCACATGTCGAGTGACGCCCCGCTACTGCGACACCCGTTCCGGCACTTCGGCGTGAACGCGGGTGCCGCGACCGATCACAATGGACACTTGAAGTATCCGTTATGGATAGTGCTAGTATCCGATCGTGATGTCAAGGCGTCGATCATGAGGGTCTCCGAGCTCAGCACGCGCTCGGCCGTGCCCATCTCGTCGATCAAGTACTACCTCCGCGAGGGCCTTCTCCACAGCGGCGTCCGGACGGCAACCAATCAGGCGGAGTACGGGGAATCGCACGTGCGCCGGCTCGGACTCATTCGCTCGATGATCGAGATCGGCGAATTGCCCCTTGCCCGTGTACGAGCCGTCCTGGCTGCAGTAGACGATGACACGGTGACGCTGCACGACGCCTTCGGTGCAGTGATGCACGGTTTGGACGACCTACCTGACGCACACGACACCGACCCGGATCTGGCCGCCGCGCACCACGAGGTCATCGCATGGATGACCGATCGGCACTGGCATATCGATCCCGCTGCACCCGCACACCACCGACTGGCTGAGCTCATCACCACGATGCGCCGTTTCGGCTTACCGGTCTCCCTGACCGATTTCGACGCTGCAGCCGACCATGCCGAGTCCGCCGCGAGAGGAGAGGTCGCCTACGCACGAGCGAAGGACGAGCGCGCGGCGGCTGTCGAATCCATGATCGTGGGCACCGTCATCACAGAACGAATACTCCTCGAGATTCGTCGGCTGAGCCTCGAATCCGCCAGTTTCCACCTCGAGCACGCCGACACCCTGTCGCCCTTCTCCCGAACGGGCGACTGACACCTCTGATCCGCATGGGACACACGTCATCAATTCGCACTTTCCGGTGAATCGGCGAAGTGCTACCGTCGTCGCATGTCCGTTGTCCGACAAGCATGGTGGTGGCTGCGCTAGCAGCCCGGCCCATTCATGTCCGCTGGCTGCATGCAGCTCGCGGACATCGACGTGCAGTGCGTGATCAGCGAGTGTCATGCGGCCCTCATCACCGAGGAGTTGTCGTATGAAAACGTCCGCCGCCGTCACCGTCGAGCGTAGTGACGCACTTCGAAGCGCCGTGTCGGAGCACCCTGACCACTACCGCGTCCTGACCGGGGAACGCCCCACCGGGCCATTACATCTGGGACATTACTTCGGCACCATCCGCGAGCGCGTGCGTCTGCACCGCCTCGGAGTCGAGACGATGTTCGTGATCGCCGATTACCAGGTGATCACCGACCGCGACTCCATGGGTTCGATTCGACAGAATGTGCACGGGGCAGTCCTGGACTACCTGGCGGCTGGAATCGATCCGGCCACAGCGACCATCTTCACCCACTCTGCCGTACCGGCTCTCAACCAACTATTGCTGCCCTTCCTGAGTCTCGTCACCGAAGCCGAGCTGCATCGCAATCCCACGGTGAAAGCCGAGAACGCCGCGGCCGGAGGGGCTCTGAGTGGACTGCTGTTGACCTACCCTGTCCACCAAGCGGCAGACATCCTGTTCTGCAAAGCCAACCTCGTGCCCGTCGGCAAGGATCAAGTGCCGCACCTCGAACAGACGCGGGTGATCGCGAGGCGCTTCAACGCGCGCTACGGCGAGGTCTTTCCTCATCCGCAACCACTGCTGACCGCGACACCCGAGGTGCCGGGACTCGACGGACGCAAGATGTCCAAGAGTTACGGCAACGCCATCGCCCTGTCCATGACCGCAGATCAGACTGCCGACGCGATCCGCCGAACGCGGACCGACTCCGAACGCGTCATCACTTTCGACCCCACCACTCGCCCCGGGGTGTCAGCCTTGTTGACCACCGCCGCGCTGTGTTCGGATCGACATGAGCACGAGATCGCCGACTCCCTCGGCGATGCCGGTGCGGGGGCCCTGAAAACGCTGACGACCACCGCAGTGAACGAGTTCCTCGCCCACCATCGTCGACGACGCGCCGAGCTCGCACTCGACCTCGACCATGTGCGCGAGGTCCTGCGAGAGGGAAACGACCGCGCGAACGCGATCGCCGACCGCACGCTCGACGAGGTTCGCAGCGCGATGGGGACCATCTACTGACAGACGATCACGTTCGGACACCGACCCATGGCATCGACGGAACCGTGTCCACCGGCTGCAGTGCGGAGAGAGGAGACTGCGACCCATGAGCGCCCGAGGATGGTACGAGAAGGACGAGATCGAGTATCGGCGACATGCTCGAGGAGCCGACAGCGTGGCACGTGACGCTGGTCGTCGTCTGGGTGTTCGCCGTGGCCGTCCTTGCGTACTTCACCTTCCGCGAGAGGTTCTTTCATCGCGATGTCCCGCCACCTCGAGTCGCACCGGACGTTGTCCCGGCATCTGATGTCGCCGATGCGGTCGACTCGACCGCAACGAGGGTGGCTGCGGTGAAGAAGCTGCGTGAAGCGCACCCCGGTCTCGGTCTCGGCGACGCCGCGATCCTCGTCGACCGTTCGAACTGACCCAAGAGTGAAGTGACGGCAGCGACGCGGGATTCGGCGCCGCTGACGGGCTGTCGATCGTGTGCTGTTCGCGAAGTCCACAGTCACGTCGACTCAGAGGAGCGATCTTGCTTCGCGACTGTACGTATGTTTAATATGCTGAACATGCGTTCAGTCCGACACGATCCCGACCTCACTGCACGTGCACGTATCCGCGACGCCGCGATCGACGTGTTCGTGAGCGACGGCTTCGGTGCACCCCTTCGGGCGATTGCAGTCCGAGCGGACGTGAGTCCGGGGCTGGTCATCCACCACTTCACGAACAAGGCAGGTTTGCGTGCCGAGTGCGACACGCACGTGCTCGACCTGAGCCGGAATCGCACCGGCCGGATCCTGGGAGCCGATGGGAGCGACTCGTCCGCCGGCGCAGTGGGTGATGCGGTGAAAGAGACGCTGCAGTCCATGGCCGAACACGGCCCGCTACTGGTGTACATCACTCGTCTGTTGGCCGAGGGTGGAGAGTCTGCCCGGACGTTCGTCGATCGACTGGTGGATGACGTGGAGAGTTCGATGCGGGTTGCGGTGGCAGCAGGAACCGTCCGACCCTCTGTCGACGAGGCGGCGCGCGCCCGCTACCTCGTCACGATGGCGCTGGGGACGCTGACGATCGACATGGCGTTGAATCCCCCACCCGACCCCACCGACGGTGCCGCCATCCTCCGCGCCTACAGCGACCGCACTATGGTGCCCGCCGCCGAGTACGCCACCCACGGACTACTCACCGACGGTTCGGCCCTCGACGCCGTCCTCGCTGCCCGCGGTGCGGGTGCTCCGCTCGACGGAACAGGAGACAACCGACCATGAACGATGCCGACAATGCGATCGAGATAGCCGGACTGGTCAAACGATTCGGCCGACACCGGGCGCTCGACGGGTTGGACTTGACGGTGTCCGAAGGTGCGGTCGCGGGGTTCCTCGGCCCGAACGGCGCCGGCAAGTCCACGACGATCCGCATTCTTCTCGGACTGGTGCACCGCGACGCCGGCACGGTCCGACTACTCGGCGCAGACCCGGTGCGTGATGCCGTGAGTATCCATCGACGTCTGGCCTACGTACCCGGCGACGTCGCGTTGTGGCCACGACTCACCGGAGGGGAGACGATCGACCTGCTGCTCGGTATGCGCGGGGCTCGCGTGGACGTCCACGCGCGCGACTCCCTGATCGAGCGTTTCGACCTCGACCCCACCAGACGTGTCTCGACCTACTCGAAGGGAAATCGCCAGAAGGTCGTGCTGATCGCCGCGTTCGCGGGGCACGCGGACCTGCTCGTGCTCGACGAACCCACGTCCGGCCTGGATCCCGTCATGGAGAACGTGTTCGCCGAGTGCGTACGCGAGATCGCCAACCGGGGAACATCGGTCCTGTTGTCCAGTCACATCCTGTCCGAAGTCGAGAAGCTCTGCGAGACAGTCACGATCATCCGTGCCGGGCGGACGGTGGAGAGCGGCAGGCTGACCGACCTACGCCATGTCACCACCGTGCACGTGACAGCAGAGGTGAGCAGAGACCCGGGGTCGTTGGCCCGAACTCCCGGCGTGGTCGACCTCGACGTCGTCGCGTCCGCCGAGACCGGTCGGCGGCGCGTCACCTTCTCCGTGACCCGTGCGGACATGCCCGCTGCGGTCGCCGCACTCGGCGCTCTCGGCGTCGCGGATCTGACGGTGGCGCCACCGTCTCTGGAGGAGTTGTTCCTGCGGTACTACGACTCCGACGGTGATCGTTCATGACCACCATCTCCGACCGGCGTGACACTACTGATCAGCCCGGCGGCGGCCCACAGAGCAGGCTCGCCGGAACCACCTACCTGCTTCGTCTCGCCCTGCGCACCGAACGCTTCACGACCCCGGTCGGCGTCCTGGTGGTGCCGGCGCTGTACCTGTCGACCGCGGCGTCGCTCGCGCCTCTGTACCCGGATGCGACGTCGCGTGCTGCACTGGCCGACGGCTCTGCAGCGAACCCGGTCTTCCGAATCCTTCTCGGCCCGCTTCGCGACACATCGGGCACCGCGCAGATCGCCGTGTGGCGGGTGGGCGCCTTCGCGCTGCTCGTCGTTGCGATCATGATTGCCGCAACGGTGACGCGACACCTTCGCGGTCCGGAAGCCACGGGGCGGATGGAACTCGTGCGGGCGGGCGCCATCGGCGCAGCGGCACCTCTGGCGGCTGCGGCGATCACCGCCACAGCTGCCGCGGTCGCGACCGGCGTGCTGACCGGAGCAGCGGCCGCACTGGCCGGAGTACCCGCGCCTGCAGCGACATTCCTCGCTCTCCAGTTCGTCGGAGCCGGGCTCGCCGCGACAGGTGTCGCCGCGGTCGTCGACCAGGTCGTGACGACGTCACGAACGGCCATCGCCACGTCCGCAGTCGTACTGCTCGCCGCGTACCTCGTCCGCGGGATCGGTGACGCCGTGAGCGGACTGGCCTGGATGACATGGCTGTCACCTCTGGGGTGGGCCGAACGCGTGGACCCACTCGGCGACCGCGCCGTATCGCCGTTCCTCGCGTGCGTGGCCCTGTGTGCTGTCGGCCTCGGAGTTGCGGCCGCGGTCGGACGCAGGCGTGATCTGGGCGCGGGCCTAGTGCAACCGCGACCCGGCCCTCCGGTCGCACGATGGCCCATCTCGATTCTCGGAGTCACCGTCCGAACCATGGGAGGCTCCCTGGTGCCGTGGATGTCCGGCGCGTTCGCCTACTGCCTTCTCGTCGGGCTGCTCACCGACTCCATCGACGATCTCCTGGGTGCGTCCGAGGCGGCAGGTGACGTACTCAGAGACATCGGAGGCGGTTCCGGGGCGGCGTCATCGGACCTCGTCGGCGCCTTGATCGACACCGTCCTGGGAATTATGGCGATCGCCGCTTCGGCTGCCGCGGTGTCCGTGGTCGGGCGCCTGCGCGAGGACGACCGGACAGGCCGCGTAGAAGTGCTCCTCGCTACCGCCGTTTCCCCGGGATCCCGTCTGCTCGCCGCTGCCGCCACGGCGACAGTCACGGCGACCCTCGTGTTGCTTCTGGCAGGTGTAGGGCTCGTCGCCGGGGCCGCTGCCGTCGGCGGGACAGGCCCCGGTGTCGTCGATGTACTCCTCGGGGCAGTATCGCAGCTACCGGCAACACTGTCGGTTGCCGCGATCGCTTTCGCCGCATACGGATTCGGGACGCGATGGATCGCACTCGGCTGGGCTGCAGTCGTCCTGGACCTGCTGTTGGGGCCTCTCGGAACGCTCATCGGAGCGCCTCAGTGGTTGCGAGACGTCGCGCCGCACAGCCATGTTCCCGCCGACACCGGAGCCTCGGTCCCCGCCGCCGCCTCATCGATTCTCGTGGTCGTGGCCGCCGCACTTCTGGCCACCGGGCTGTGGGCTCTGCGCCGCCGCGACCTGACGTAGCTCACGGACGGCAACGTCGCGTGGGTACCGCTGTCACACGCCATTCACCCGCCGCGCATCACGCCGTCGGATGTCGACCATCGGCGTCACGTGATCGCGGTCGCGACAGATTCGGGTAGTGCCCGTCCGGGGCGTTACTGACCACCAGGGCGCGGGAACGCAGATCGTCCGGGAGAAGGCTGCGCCACTGCAACGCTTCGGACAGATCGGTGCTCGTCCACAGCGCGGAGACCACCTCGCTGATCCCGTTCGAACGCGGTGACCGCAACTCGACGGTGTACACGTACGGCAACGGCGCCGACGACTCCACGAGTTGCTCCCACTCGGCCCGGTCGACGAGCTCACCGTCCGGCCCCTCGATGAACCGCACCTTCCCACCCCAGGCGGCGCGGTAAGCACGAGCCACCTCCACCGCACTGGACAGGGTGGCCGCCGACCGCACCACCACCGTGTCCCGATCATCGATCAACCACACCAGAAAACCGCGTCGGCGGACGACGGATGCGACCGAGTTCGGATCGTCCACGTCAGCGGCGATGTCGATCGCCGGCCGACCCTCGACGAGATCGAGAAGATCGCAGGACCGCGGCACCTGATGAGAACACTGCACCATGCTCATTCTTCGGTCACACCACCTCGACCGGATCGGATACTTCTACTTCTACTTCTGCTTCGTCTCCGGCCCGCCCTGCCGATATTCGGGAGGTCGGCAGCGCGGGCGGTACACGGCGACTGAGCGGTCACCCCCGCCGACCGGCCGAGTGCATCCTCACCTGCTCGCGAAGCTCGATCTTGCGAACCTTGCCGGTGACGGTCATCGGAAAGCTGTCCATCACATGCACATAGCGTGGCACCTTGTAATGCGCCAGCTTGCCTCGACAGAACTCACGAACCTCGTCGGCAGTGAGATCCCGGGCCCCCGTGCGCAGCCGCAGGCACGCGACCAACTCCTCGCCGTACTTCTCGTCCGGCACTCCGATGACCTGAGCGTCGATGATGTCCGGGTGCGAGAACAGAAACTCCTCGACCTCGCGCGGATAGATGTTCTCCCCGCCTCGGATCACCATGTCCTTGATACGCCCCGTGATCACGACGTAGCCGTCGCCATCCATCACCGCCAGATCGCCGGTGTGCATCCACCCTTCGCCGTCGATGGCATCTCGTGTCATCTCCGGGGACTGCCAGTAACCCAGCATCACCGAGTACCCGCGCGTGCACAGTTCTCCCGGCGCACCGCGACGAACGACCTCTCCGGTCACGGTGTCGATGATCTTGACCTCGAGGTGCGGTCCGACACGTCCCACCGTCGACACGCGCTTCTCGACGGAATCGTCGGGTCTGGTCTGCAGGGACACCGGTGACGTCTCGGTCATTCCGTAACAGATGCCGACCTCTGTCATCCCCATGCGGTCGAGGACCTGCTTCATCACGTCGACCGGGCAGGGGGATCCTGCCATCACGCCGGTACGAAGGCTGCTCAGGTCGAACGAATCGAAGTCGGGATGTTCGAGTTCGGCGATGAACATCGTGGGAACCCCGTAGAGCGAGGTGCAGCGCGCTTCTTCCACGGCACGGAGCGTCTCGACCGGTTCGAACGACGGCCCCGGAATGACCATCGCGGATCCGTGGGTCGTACACGCGAGGTTGCCGATCACCATGCCGAAGCAGTGATAGAACGGCACGGGAATGCAGACGCGATCGGCTTCGGTGTAGCCGAGGAGCTCCCCCACGAAAAACCCATTGTTGAGAATGTTCCGATGACTGAGTGTCGCACCCTTCGGTGACCCCGTCGTACCGGATGTGTACTGAATATTGATGGGGTCGTCGGCTCGCGTCAGATTCTGGGCCGCAGCAACAGCTGACCTGTCGACCAGTCGCGCGTCGGCGAGGAGAGCGGTCCAGCTGTCGGTGCCGATGAAGATGGAGCTTGCCAACAACGGGCAGTCCGCCACGACTTCCTCGATCATCGCGGCGTAGTCCGAGGACTTGAACTTCGGAACCGTGATGAGCAATCGAGATCCCGACTGTTGCAACAGGTACCGCAGCTCGTGCGACCGATACGCAGGATTGACGTTCACGAGGATGGCGCCGATCTTGGCCGTCGCGTACTGCACCATCGTCCATTCGGCGCAATTCGGTGCCCAGATGGCCACCCGGTCCCCGGCGGTGACGCCGCGCGCCAGGAATGCCGCCGCCAGCGTGACGACCTCTCGGTGAAATTCCGTGTAGTTCCACCGTCGGCCGGTAGCCGATTCCACCAGCGCGTCACGCTCGCCGAATCGTTCAGTGGTGGCGTCGAGATCGGCACCGATGGTGGTGTCGAGAAGTGGTGTGTCGGAGCTGCCGACACACCAGCTGGCGCTCGACCCGTCATCCGCGACGGCACTCCCCTCAGGAGGCCCACCCGGCACACTCGTCATCGTTCTCCCACCGTCGGGGCCGCACTGGCCTTGTCGAAGTGAGCGCAAAGCTACGCAGGTTCCGCCACGCCCCACTACCCCCGCATTGGGGTGCCGCCGACGCGGCGACAAACTTTCACGGCAGCAAGCCACGTTTGCGCGCCTGCACGACCGCTTCGTGCCGGGAGTGCGCATCGAGTTTCCCCATCGCGGTGCGTAGATAACTCTTCACGGTTTCCGTTTTGATCGACAGCCGTTGCGCGACATCACTGTTGCTACAGCCCAGGGCAACACAGGCAAGCACATCGACTTCGCGGGAAGACAGGATCACCCGTGAATCTGCGTTGCCCGGACGAGTGAGCTCGGCCAATCGTTCGGTCATCTCCAGCAGGCTGCTTCGCAGCGCACCGTCAGGCACGGAATGGATCAGCGGGCGCAGCTCTCCGTATATCTCTCGAATGCCTTCGGCCATCGACTGATCACGGGGCACGTGTCTGCCGAGAGAGTCGAGGAGTCGGATCCGGCGATCGACCTCGTCTCGAAGGACGATTTCTGCACCGATTCGTTTGCCCGCGTCGACGAGGAGATCGCACGTCCGACCACCGATCGCCGATGCTTCGCGCAGTCCCGCATAGAGGACGGCACGCGACGTGCCCCCGACGACGATCGGCACGGCGATGACGGAACGCAGCCCCTCCACCAGGACCGGCCTGTCGTACTCGTGGCTGATCGTCGACGAGGAGTGATAATCGTCCACCCATTGAGGGGCGCACCGGTTCATGGCCCGTCCACCGAGGCCGGACCGGGGTGAGATGGTCAAGTTCTTCAGTGCCGCGGTCCGTGTGCCCAGCATCTCGGATATCACCAACGTCCCGCTCGACACGGAGCCTCCGAAGAGAGTGACGGGGGACGACCACGCGTGCGCGATCGAACGAAGCTCCGAACGCAGAACGTCGTCGTCGCGAGGGCGTAGCAACTCTCCATGGGGTCGTTGGTCGCTGGCCACACTCACCTCCGTCGTCATCGAATGCGATCTCACCGCCGGCCTGTCCTTCCGATCCTGTCCCGAAGTTTCGACAGTATGACCCGGGTCATACTCGTACCACCCCCGAATGGGGGGGGCGGCACCCGTGGCAGATCGGCGATGCGCTCGCACTTCCCGCCGTGCTCAGCGGTAGCTGCTCGCGCTTCTGGCAGGAGCGCGGTGGATCCACGTCCACCGCCGCCTCGAGCCCGTTCGCGGAGGAGTACATCCGTGAGGGGTCGGCCCTCTGACCGTTCGAGCCCCGTGGAGTCGGACATGTATTGCGCATCACATCTGCGATGGTCTACCTTCCAGCTAATACGAATTAGTCGTGATGCCACCTGGAGGATCCCGTGACGCAATCCGAACTCGGCACCGCACACGCGGCACAGCCGCTTGCACCGGACGCCCGAACTCATGCCGGGCTCGGCCGCTTGCTGGCGCTGCTGTTCCCTGCGACCACGGCGATGTACGCGGTCTACAACGGCATCGGACAGATACTCCTGCCAGCACAGATCGAGGCGATCGATCCTGCTTCGAAAGTAGGCAACCTCGCTCTGATCACGACGATCGCCGCTGTCGGATCCTTGATCGCCCTGCCGATGGGGGGCGCGGTGTCGGACCGGACGCGGTCACGGTTCGGCCGACGCACACCGTGGATGGTCGTGATGTCCGTGCTCACGGCCGTGTTGCTGATCGCACTGGCCGTGACGGACAACCTGATCGTCATGGGCTTCGTCGTGTTCGCCCTGCTCTATGTCACAAGTTTCCATCAAGGCGCGATAGCGGCGATCCTGCCCGATCGCATTCCCGTGGAACGCCGAGGCCTGGCGTCCTCGGTGATCGGCCTGGGTACCCCCGTGGGCATCCTGGTGGGGGTCAATCTCGCGAGCCGGGTGTCGCCGATCCTGAGCTATCTCGTATTGGCCACGGCATTCGCGGGATTCACCGTCCTGTTGGTCCTCGGATCGAGGGAGCCCTCGTCGTTGTCGCTACCACCCCGAGAGAAGGCCGAGAGTCGTCGATCCCCGACAGCGTTCGCGCGCTCGTTCTTCTCAGCCTTCTCCACCGCGGATTTCCGACGTGCTTTCGTCAGCCGATTCTTTCTGTTCCTGGCCTACTTCACGGTGAGCGGCTACCTGTTCTACACGATGCAGGACTACATCGGGAAGGACAAACTCCCCGGCGGTGATGTCGCGGTCGCAGTGGCGACGCTGTCCACGGTGTCGACGGTGACCTGGGTGGTCGTGGCCGGCGTTGCGGGCTGGCTCGCGGACAAACTCGATCGGCGCAAGATGTTCGTGGGTACGAGCGCAGTGGGCATGGGCGTGTCTCTGCTCGTTCCCATCCTCAGTCCGACGTGGATCGGAATGCTCGTCTACTCGGTTCTCTCAGGTGCATTCATCGGCATCTACTTCGCAGTCGATCTCGCCTTGATGTCACTCGTACTGCCGGACAGGGACAACGAGGGCCGCGACTTCGGCATTCTCGCTGTTGCGACCGGACTTCCCCAGATACTGTCCTCGGTCATCGCCGGCGGCCTCATACTCACGCTGGGTTATTCGGCCCTGTACGTCTTCAGTGCACTGTGCGCCGTGTTGTCCGGCATCGTGGTGTTTCGTATCCGGTCCTTGCGCTGACCTGCCCCCGACGAGAGAAGAACTGAGTCTTCCATGCCACTCGATGTGACCGCGAGAAGTCCGCTGCAAGGTGAGTGCGACCCGATGCTGCGTTCTGTCGCTGACCTGTTCGCCGACAGCGTCGCCTCAGGCGCTGACATCGGTGCCGCACTGTGTGTCTACATCGACGGCGAGAAGAAGCTCGACCTCTGGGGCGGCACAGCCGATCCCACCACCGGACGGGCATGGACACACGACACTCTTGTTCCTGTGTTCTCCTGCAGCAAAGGAGTTCTCACTCTCTGCCTGCTGATGCTCGTCGAGGACGGGCGCGTGAGCATCAGCGACCGCGTCAGTGATCACTGGCCCGAGTTCGCGGCATCCGGAAAAGAGGACGTCACCATCGAACAGGTCCTCGCGCACCGAGCAGGGCTTCCCCTCGTCGAGACGACACCGTCACTCGACGAACTCCTGACCGGCGACGCGATCGTGGCGACCCTGGAAACACAGGCACCTCTGTGGGAACCGGGAACGGACCACGCCTACCACGCTGTCACATTCGGAAGTCTTATCGGAGAAGTGATTCGACGGGTCACCGCCCAGAGTGCAGGACAGTTCCTCCACGCTACCGCGGCCTCGGCATACGGACTCGACACGTGGATCGGGCTTCCCCCGTCGGAACTCGACAGGGTCGCCACTGTCATCGCGCCACCCGACGCGTGGACCGAATCGGCCACGCTCGACATGATCCGGTCACACGTCGAACGTGACGACAGGGTCCTGCGCGCCGTGACGATGAACGGTGCACTACAGATCCCGGTACCCGGTATCGAGATGGAGTGCTCGCTGAACGACCCCGACGTACTCGTACGCGAGCTGCCGGCGGCCAACTGCACCACCACCGCACGATCACTCGCCAAATTTTATGCAGCCGCGATCGGCGACATGGATGGCCGTGGGCCGTTCCTGTCCCGGGAGCTGCGCGAGGATGCGACCAGAGTTCGAAGTCGAGGTGACGGATTCTTCGGACTGCCGGGAGTCGACAATCGGTGGGGTCTCGGCTTTCAGGTGACCGGCCCGGTGCGGCCGATGCTGGGAACCTCGAGCTTCGGGCACGACGGAGCCGGCGGAGCCCTGGCATTTGCTGATCACGCCCACGGTGTGGCCTTCGCCTACACGCCCAATCAAATGGGGGGCATTCCGGACGAGAGGGCTAATGCCCTCGTGTCCGAAGTGGGCGCGTGTCTGCGGACGAGCGGACGGTGATGGTTCGAAAAAGTCACACCGGCGTTCCGCCTCAGGTGGATTGACGCTCGATCACGGAGAGAAGCTCGGCGGGCCGACCTGTGTCATGAGTATCGACGGACCGCACGAACGGCAGACGGGTCACTATGGTGGACGCCAGATGCGCTGCATAGGCCCCCAGGCCGAACGCGACGGTCGTCAACCGGGGCTGGACCAACGACGACACCGCCAGATCGTCCACACCGATGACGGCGAGATCTGTCGGGACTGCGAGGGATCGCTCCCTGCACGAATCGATGATCGACAAAGCGATCAAGTCGTTGTACGCAGCGACAGCTGTCGTGTGGGTTCGCATCATCTCGTCGACCGCCTCGCGTGCGTCCTCGCGCCGAACCTCACTCGATCTCACCGCGACGAGGTCGACTCCAGCCTCAGCGCACGCCCGCCGGGCGCCTTCGAGGCGAGGCTCGGAGAACCGCGCCTCCCTGGAGTCCGAGGGAGAGGCGTAGGCGATTCGCTGATGGCCTTTCGCCACGAGATGCCGGACCTGCAGAGTGGAGATGGCGCTCTGGTCCAATCCGATGTGGTCGACACTCTTCGATCCGAACACGTCGTCGATCAGCGGTACACCGGCTCTGTCCAGCGCAGCGGTCGACACAGAGTCCAGGTGCCCGAACGCCACCACGACCGCCGGGTTCACCTGTTGCCACAATTCGGTGTCTGAACGCTGCCGCTCGTCGGACTGATGGAAATAGACGCAACTGAGATCAGATCGGGCCAACGCCGTGCTCAGCTCCACTTTGAACTCTTCCATCGCGTGCGTCACCGGCATGTCCGGCAGCAGCACGAGCACCACCCCGCTCGTCCCGGTGCGAAGACTGCGCGCTGCCGCCGAGGGGACATACCCCAGCGCGCGCGCCTTCGCCAACACGTGATCGCGAGTCTCGGCCGAGATGCCCTGATCGTCACGGCCGTTCAGCACGAAACTGACCGTGGTCTGCGACACCCCCGCAGCGGACGCTACATCCCTGCTCGTCACGCGGGCCACATCAACTCCTTCCGAACCACGACGCGAGCTTAGTCCGATGAGCTCACCGCGCGGCCCTCGACGAGATCGAGAAGATCACGGGACCGCGGCACCTGCTGAGGGCACTGCACCATGCTCATTCTTCGGTCACACCGCTTCGAACGGCTCTGATGTGTTTCGACCGTCACCAGTACCGGTGGCGGTGCCCGTCGGTGTCGGCGATGAACACGACCGCGTCGGTCCCGGACAGATCTGCCGGAGACAGTGGTAGGTGACCAGGCACGATCGGCGGACCTGCGGTCACGGACCCGGGCAGAGCGCTGCGTAGCGCGTCGGACGGGTACAACGCGCGTCGCACCGTGGCCTCGGCCACCATGGCCTGCAGTGTCCCGGCGGGTGCAGACGGGTTGGCATCGGTCGCGATGACGACGTACTCGTCGCCGAGGTCGCGGGCCAGGAGCGCACCTGCTGCAGCCCACCTCGCCTCACCCGGCAAAGCCGAATCGCCGCGATGCAGGTGCGAGTTGTGTGCGAACACCAGGGTCGGCCCGTGGCGGCGTTCACGCGCGACGATGTCACGAAGATTGTCGGCCATCATCTCTGCGCGTACACCGAGCAGCTGCCCGATCCGATCGGGGGCGCTGCTTGCCATCGCCGCGTGATAGCGAAGCAGTCCCTGCGCGATGCGTGCGTGCGCAGACACCTCCCACTGCGCGTCCGGTGGCAAAGCTGCGGCCAGGCCGTCCGCGATCGAGCCGAGAATTCGGGCCCTGTCGGTTCCGCCGATCGACGCGGCGGCGTCGTACATCGCGTCGGGGGCGGTCCAGTCGGCGTCGTCACCGAGGAGCTGGTCGAGTTCCCCTGTTCCGGGAGGCAGCCCCACGTCGGGGGGCAGGGCTTCCACGACGAACCGCAAGAACGTGCCGGGGCTCGGCGCGCCCGAGTACTCGACGGGCGCGTCGAAGCCGTGGAACCGGACCTGATCAGCCGGCGCCTGTGCGGCGTTGTGATCGCGTAGCCATTCGAGCAGTTCACGGTTGCCCGGAACGGCGCCGAACCCGTGGCTGAACCCGGTCGCGAGCACCTCGTCGAGATCCGCTGTTCCACCGGCCACGTACTCGTCGACGATGGATGCGGCGACGATGTCGGTCTCGAGGGCCACCGATCGGAATCCGCGTGCGACGAGATGCACGAGCATCTCGTTGCGCAAGCTCGTGAAGGCGGCGATTCCGTGCGTCGGCTCGCCGAGCCCGAGGAGGACGGCCGGACGCTCGGCCAGGAAGGCGTCCACCACGGGGCCGAGGTCGTCGCCGAGTTCTCGGGCGACGCTGTGCAGTTCAGCGGGCATGGGTTCGACGGTATCGTTGAACACCCCATTGGCACTTCGGCAGAATTCTGCAGGGAATTGCCCTGTCAACCCTCGATCGAGGCATTGTGAGACCTACCGATCTGGCCCGTGCACACGGATTGTCCACACAGGCGATTCGCAACTACGAAGAGGCAGGCGTCCTACCTCCGGCAGCTCGGTCGGACTCCGGCTACCGGCGGTACACACTCGTGCATGCCGCGGCGCTCGACGCGTTCGTCGCACTGCGCCGCGGACACGGATACACACCGGCGGTCGAGATCATGCGCGCAGTCCACGCCCGTGACGATGCCTCCGCCTACCGAACGATCGACGCCGGCCACGCGGCCCTGCACACCGAACGTCGCACCTACAGCGATACAGCCGACGCCCTCGAGTACCTGTCGACGGCAGCACCGCGGCCGATCGAGGGGCGCCCGATGACGGTCGGTGAACTCGCTCGACGCCTCGACCTGCACCCGGCCACGCTGCGGGCTTGGGAGGCGGAAGGAATAGTGCGACCCACGCGCTCCCCGACGACCGGATACCGCGAATACGACGCCGAGGCCGTCCGGGATGCCGAGATCGCGCGGCAGCTCCGGCGCGGCGACTACCGACTGAGTCAGGTCGCGGACTTTCTCACGTCGTTGCGCGGAGCCGGAGGTGTCGACGCCTTACGTTCATTCCTCGACGCGTGGCAGACGCGGCTGACCGCGCGGAGCCACGACTTCCTCGTCGGTGCGGCTCGGCTCGATGCCTATCTCCGTCTTCGCGACCACCGATGAGGTGAATGACGGGCTCCGGTGTGACCACATTTCCGGACTCACCGTGCGGCCCAGCCTGTGACCTCGATGATGCGGAACACATGAATGCGGGCGAACGGCTCGCCCACGTACTGCGAGAACCGGCGTCGCAGCTGTGCAGAAAGATCGTCGACCTGACGGGGAGAGGGATCCGCCTCCCAGCGCAGCGACGCCCGGACCCACCACAGTTGGGACCAGTCATCTCGGTCCCACTGCTCGACGAGCAAGGTCGCGCGCCGATCGGCGTCGAGATTGCGCTCACGCTGCAATCGGAATGTCGACTTCGGTTTCACCCGATCGACCGGGACACCGATGAATCCGTCGTCGGCAGCGAAGACACAGGGCACTGCATCGACGCCGCGGGTGGCATGGACCGTGCAGAGGACACCATGGTCGCGGGCGGCCAGACGCGCGACGGCCTCGCTGCGGGCGAGCCTCATCAGAAAGCATTCGTCGTCGGCATCTCACGATTGTGCCGACCGGCGAACCGAGCCACAACGGACGTCCGACCATCTCGTGCCACCGGAACCCGGATCCGTCGAACTCGTCGTCGGTACGGATGCCGAGAGACGTACCGCCGCGTCGCGACGCGCTTCTCCCCTCCCTCGCGGACCGGGTGACGAGCGTCGGACGTCCGGACGGGTCAGGTCCCCGGCGTCAGAAGATCGTCCGGTGCGCCCGGGATCAGCGGGATGACGACACGGGATTCCCGACCTGGTTCGTGCAGAACGGCTTTGGTGCTGATCCGGGCCGGAGAGCTGGGTCCTTGCGCGACGTCGTCCGGATTGCGATCCCAGCGCGGGAAGCTGCTCGAGGTCACGTGCACACGGATGCGATGGCCTGCACGAAAAACGTGACTGGTCGACCACAGATCGACGTCGCATTCCATCGGACCCTCGGGAAGGGCCGAGGTGCGGCGCACTCCGTCGACCACATTTCTCGACGTGCCTGCTTCGTCCACGTCGCACATCCGCACCACCCAGTCCGTGCCGGCTCCATCGCTCTGGAAGCAGATGGTCGCGGTGACGCGACCAGTGACCTCCACATCGTGCTTCAGCACCTCTGTCGTGTAGCAGAGAACGTCGTCCCGAGCCTCCACCGGAGCCTGGTTCAGTTGCCCCGCTCGGAACTCACCCGACAGCTGGGCCGCGCCGCCCACTGTCGGCACAGGATCAGCGGAGTCGTACACATACGAGTCGGCCGGCTCGACGTCGGTCGGGGCCTCGAAGGACAAGGTGCCACCACCACGAAGGTAGAGCGGAGTGAAAGTTGTGCGCGCCAGAGGCCACTCCTGCTCCTCCCTCCAGACATTGGTGCCCATGACGAAAATGAGAACCGGTGGCAGACCACCCTCGTCGCCGGTCGGCGCGTCAGTTCGGAGCTGGTCCTTGAACCACTGCGCCTGGATGTCGGCGAATCGTCCTCGATACCCGAGCAACTCGGTACTCGACGCGATGCCGAAGTTCGTGTCGCCGATCTGAGGTCCCCATGAGGTGTGGGCCCACGGTCCCATGATCAAGTTCGACGGCTTCTGCGCCGTCGTCATCCCCACGAAGTTGTCCAGGGTCCCCTGACAGAACATGTCGAACCATCCGCCCACATTGAGCGAGGGAACTTGCACCGAATCGTAATGACCGGACACCATGCAGGCGGTGTCCCACCCCGGATCAGCAACCGCGTGTTCGAACCCCAACTCCCGAACATCGTGGCGCACGAATGCCGGGTGGCTCCCGGCGGGCAGCTCCCAGTAACCCTTGTGCGTGACATCGTCTATCTCGCTGATGAGCGCCGACATCGCAGCACCCAACGTATCCAGCCGGCCTTGATGCTTCCGCTTGACTGTGTCCAGCCCTTGGGTCAGGGACCAGGGTAAGGAGAGCCCCAGTTCGAGTGCCCCGCCCCGCGAGAAGAGGCCGTCGTGGGGATCGGAGAATGTGGTCATCGGCATGACGGCCTTCAGTGACGGCGGTTGTTCCATCGCCGCCATCCACTGAGTGTTGCCGAGATAGCTGCCGCCGAACATGCCGACCGAGCCGTCGGCACCCGGAAGACGGGCAGCCCACTCGACCGTGTCGTATCCGTCTCGCGCTTCGAAAGTCCACGGTTCGAACTCCCCGTCGGACGAGAACCGGCCGCGCGTGTCCTGGAACACCACGATGATGCCCTTCCCGACGAAATCGAGAACGTCGAAGTGACCTATCAGCGCTCCGCTGTCCTTGCCGTACGGGCCTCGCAGGAGTAGCACGGGGCACGGTCCGGCGCCTTGCGGACGGTAGATGTCGGCACGCAGAACGACTCCGTCGCGCATGGTTGCGGGCACGTTCTTCTCGATCGATATGTCGAACACGACAATCCTTTCCGTTTCAACGCGTCAGGCGCGTCTGGTCAGCGACGGTGACGGCGAGCGGCAGGGATGAGGCGCATAGATGACACGACCCACGCTGATGGACGGTTCCGTCTCGTGCGCGATGTGCAGCGTCCGCAGGGCCGGGTGATCGCAGATCACCCGGCGGTCCGAGGCACTGAACGCAACCGTACCGCGGCGTGTGTGTCCTTCGGCACACCCGAATGGGGGGATCGCGCAACGGGGTGCGGGTACGGCATCGGCGTGGAGACCACAGGCCAGAGCGACAGTCGCTCACTACGCCCCACGGACACGTCGACACCCGACGACCTGCCCCAGCACTACGACCACGGCGGCAACAACGATCGCCCCGAGCAACATCCACACCAGCAGAGTCACATCCGGAGCCCACCTGCCTGCCACCGCCAACCCCGCGCCGGTCGACGCAGACATTCCGAACAGGACGGCGATCACGGCCGCTGTCCCCACCGCGAGTGCGACGACCCCGCGAACGACCGCGACTCGTCTGGTCCGCGGAGACATCCTCCCCGAGACGATGCTCACCGCATGAACGCCCATGCCGACCACCAGCGCCGCGATGATCGCAGCGAGCGCTCCGAGCACGGTGGACGCCGAGGACTCGGGAAGCTCGCTCGTCCGTCCACCCGTCACCGACGTCGTCAGGTTCCGGCCGACGGCCGCGAGTCGATCGGCCTCGATCTCACCGTATCGGTTCGCCGCCACCACGATTGCTGTGTCCAGGGATGGAATCAGAGAGACGTAGGTGTAGTAGCCGGGCACCGCACCCGCATGCCACCAGACATCGTGGCCATCGATCCTCTCGTGGAACAGGCCGTCACCGTAGGTGGTCGAACCCTGGCCCGTCGGCACCTCGCGATTCCGGGCTTCGCCGTCGTGACCTTCCCGCAGTCGCCACGACGCATAACGTCCCAGGTCATCGATGGAGCCGGCGAGGTAGCCGTATCCCAACCCCGCCGAATCGACGCCGACGTCGACCGGGCGGGAGGAACCGAAGAACGGAACGTGTCCCCGCGGAACACTGTCGACGAACAACTGCGGGTCGGTGATGGCGTCACTGCCGGCGGGATCGAGCACGAGACGGCGTACGGCGTCCGCGTAGGAGGACCCTCCGGCCTGCTCGATCACAGCCTGCAGGAGCAGGTAGTTCAGACTCGAGTACCGGAACTCACCACGAGGACCGGCCCCTTTCGGCGCGTCGAGGGCGGTGACGGCGTCGGTCGCGGAACCCCTTCGGGTCCACTCGTCGGTGACGGTGATGTCCTGCGGCAGCCCGCTGGTGTGATGAACGAGGTCGTCGACGGTCACTGCGGGGTCGGAGAGCACGCGGCGAGCCTGCGGGACCACCTCGACGACAGGGCTGGTCGCATCGAGAACACCCTCGCACTCGAGGCCCCTCGCTGTCGCTGCCGCGAACTGCTTCGACACCGACCCCCAGACGAACGGGGTCGACCCGTCGATGTCGTGACCGTCCCCGTCGACTCCCACTAATGCCGCAGACCGTGCACCGCCGCTGTCGACGATCCGTGCGGCCATGCCCGGTGCACCGATCTCCGAGGCCCACCGAGTGACGAGGCCCTGCAACGACTCCTCGTCGTGCGCTCGACCGGCCGCCGGGCAGATCGACAGTGCGAGCAGGGTCAGGGCACCCACGAGTGCGGCGACGACTCGTCGTGCCGCGGTCATCGCCGTGTTCCCGTCAGCGCCGTCGCGCGAGTGACCCGGCTGCGTGGCGACGAATCGGGCACCGCTGCACGATCATTCATTCGTGTGGTTGGCGAAGGTGTCTGCACACGAACAACACTAGGAACGATCCGCTCGCCCGGACATCCGGGAACACCCCGACCTCACCCCGAGACCGGATGGCGATGGAGTGGGTACCGCTCTCGTATCCCCCAGCCATGCCGTCGTGCGACCAGAAACACCTGCGTTCCGTTCATCTCGGACGCCCGCGCCGTCGACCGCCGTCGTGTGACACGTTCAGCGGCCGCCCGACCGGCCCGGTCATCCTCGTCACGTCTCCGTCTCACTCGAGTCTGTCGAATCGCATCGCCATCCACGTCGTCCAGTTGTTGCCGTCGGACCGTTCCCACCGGGCTGTCATGTGGTCGGCGCCGGCCCTCATGTGGAACCAGCTACGAATGCCGTCTCCCGCCAGAAAGAGCAGGTCGGAGTCGTGCATCGACAGCCGCATGAGCCCGGGTTCGGCGGAGTCGTCGAAGGCGTACATGAGCCAACCCCCGTCGGGGGTGCGATCCGCCGATGAGTTCGTGAACGAGGGTGTGCTGCGCGCCCACGACGACGTCGACGTCGTGGGTGATCCATTGCCCGCCAGGCAGTACGGAGTACGCGTCCGTACCCGATATCTCACCGTCAGGTCTCCCGTGACTGTCCAGCACGGTGCCTGAACTTCGCCACCGGCCGAGGAGCGGATCCAGGAGACTCAGCGGGGGCGTCACCGGCCGGCCCGGACGGCGGCGTCCAGTGACGCCAGCGATTCGTCGAGGAAGGTCGGCGGAACTGCCGGCAGGCCGCCGATCTCCTCTCGTGTCGCCGCGGGGGTATCAGCCCAGTCGTAGGTGAGGGTCACCCGCGTTCCGTCGTCGTGCGGTGCCAGGTCGTAACGCCACCACCATCCCCCTGCATCGAGGCCGCCGGAGGAGTTCTTCGTACACGGCAGCCACGCGATGATGCGGTCTCACTCGAACGCGGTGACGACGTTGTGCATCACGTACTCTCCGCCCGCTTCGTCGAGATACATGTTGACCGCGAAAGATTGTCCAGGACCGGTGATCCGGTCAGAGTCGACGGCTCCGCGGACCCAGTCGGTCGGTTCGGTGTGTCGGTGTTTGTCGGGGTCGGCCAAGAACGCGAAGACGTCCGACGGTGATGCAGCGATAGTGCGGTGCGAGGTATATCGCTCGGTCGCAGGCATCGTATCGGCCGATGACCGGGACAAGATCACCTTGTTGCCGGCGGGGTCGGTGAGCATGGCCAGCTCGAACTGCCCTGAAGGCACCGTGAATTTCTCGGCGTCGATTCCGCGAGAGCGGAGTTCCGACAACGTGCTGTCGAGGTCGGGCACTCCGAGGACGACGTCGTGTCCGCCGGCCCGCGCCGGGTCGAGATAGACCTGGACTCCGCGTCCGTCACCGAGGTCCCATTCGGCGTCGGGGTCCATCGGCCGTCGATCGAAGGTGCGGCCGAACAGTCTCGTGTACCAGTCGATGGCGGTGTCGTGATCGTCGACGAACAGGATTGCCAGCGTGGTCGTGATCTGCATCGTGAACCTTTCGCTTCGCTCGGTGTCGTCGGTTGTGACCGATCAGCGCTCGCAAACTCATCGCACCGGAGCGACATATCCCACCGATGGAGTTGCTCCTGACGCGGCGTGAGGTTCTAGCGTCACTGGTGTGAGCGAGAAAGCACTCCGAAAGCAAGCCGGCGAGGTGTGGAGGGTGGGTGCCTTGGCGCAGCGGACCGGTCTGTCGGTGCGTGCGTTGCACCACTACGACCAGATCGGGTTGCTGACCCCGTCCCAGCGTTCCGCGTCGGGACACAGGCTCTACAGTGCCGCCGACGCTGAACGTCTGTATCGGATCCGCGTGTTGCGGCGTCTGGGGTTCCCGTTGGACCGCATAGCCGACCTGCTCTCCCAGTCGCAATGGCAGCTCGAAGAAGCCGTCGCCAATCACCTCGTCGATGCTCGACGGACCGCGTCGGTGGCCACTCGATTGGTCGCACGGCTCAGCGACATCGCCACGGCCCTCGAGGAAGTGGAGGGCCTTTCCACAGAACAATTGTTCTCGACGATCGAGGAGATGAACATGCTCGATTCACCGATCCGCGAAACGACGTCGATGCTGGTCTACGACGACCTGGCCGCTGCCCACGATCATCTGGTGCACGTCTTGGGTCTGTCGGCCGGCCCAGTGCACGTCGACGACGACGGCGCCGTGGTGCATGCGGAGGTGCGCGCCGGTCACCACGTCATCTGGCTGCATCCCTGTGGTGAGGGCTATCAGCCTCCGGCGCGACTGGGGGCCGCCACGGGCATGACGGTCATCGTGGTCGACGACGTCGACGAGCACTATCGGCGCTGCACCGCCGCGGGCGCCGAGGTCATCGAAGAACCGATCGACCAGCCGTACGGGGTGCGGGAGTGGGGCGCCCGCGATCCGGAAGGTCAGCAGTGGTTCTTCCACTCACCACCCCGATGAAGGACTCCGTCCGGTGCGTTCCGGGAAATACCGCCTCCCGAGTCTGTCCACCACAGCATCGCCTCCCTCGCCGTCCGCTGGACAGGGCGCCGCCGTCACCCCACGGGGTCGAGGCACTCTCCTGGCGCAGCAACGAACGCGGCAGGCCGTCTGACCGAACCCACCAGATTCATGCTGGATCGCGGATGTCGGCAGTGCCTACGATGCGGGCATGAGCATCGCGAAGCCTGCCGTCGTCTCCGCCTCCGAGTGGGAGTCCTCCGTCTCGGCCCTCAGGGCGCACGAGGAGCGTCTGGCAGCCGTGCTCGAGGAGACCGCGGCGGCGCGCAAGCGGATGCCGATGGTCCTCGTCGAGGACGAGTACCTGTTCGAGGGGCCGGAGGGCGTGGTCCGGCTGGCGGATCTGTTCGAGGGGCGCAGCCAGCTGATCCTCTACCGCTTTTTCTTCGAGGAGGGTGTCGCGGGCTGGCCCGATGCCGGATGTGCGGGCTGCTCCTCCTGGGCAGACGGCGTCGGGGACCTCGGACTCGTTCACGCCCACGACGCCACCTTCGCCATGACGTCACCCGCGGAGCAGCCGCAGCTCGCGGCGTACAAGGCGCGGATGGGGTGGGACGACGTGCCCTGGTACACGATCAGGACGCCCTCCTTCACGAGCGACTTCGGGGGGACGGAGTGGTTCGCGCTCAACGTCTTCCTCCGAGTGGGCGACAGCGTGTACCGCACGTACTTCCTGCAGAACGGGACCGTCGTCGGGGGCATCGGAAGCGTCAACAGCCTGCTGTCGCTCACGCCCTACGGCGGCCAGATCGAGGGCGAGGACGTTCCCGACGGATGGCCGCAGGCGCCACACGCATTCTGGATGCGCCGTCACGACGAGTACACGGAACCCGCCCCGTCCGCCGCGAACAGGCCCTCTGAAAGCTGAACGGGCGCAGGGGTCGGGCGAGGATCGACGCAGGTGCGCGCGGGAAGCCGTGCCACTTCATGACTCGGGGGCACCGCAGGCCGGCTCGCGTGGCGTTTCACGGAACGCCGCGAAGACGCGAAGTCAATGGGCTGTAGATCGTCACGCCGGCATTGGTGAGTGCCTCGCGAAGCTCTGCGTTCGGCTCGCCGCACACTTCGCCGGTCATGACGCATACCTCCGAGAGGGGCTCCATCATTCGGCCGATGTTGCGCATGTGCTCCAAGCCGGCCGCCGAGTCACGATAGCGCTCATGCACGAATGCCTCTGTGCCCTCGGCGTTCACGAAGAAGCAGTACTCCAACGTCCCGGTGTCGAGGTCGCGGACGATGTCGACGCACTCCCGGGCCAGCTTCTCGAATTTCTCGAGCCCACCATCGAAGATCTGGATCCGCGAGGTCCCGCGCAGCTCGTCGGCGGCAAGGCGGCCCGGCTCGGCGGGCTGCCGGCCGGGCTCGTCGTCGTCTCTGGAGCTCCTCATGGTGGAAAGCGTAGAGGCCGCGATGGCAGGATGCTCCATGACGAGCGATGGTGTTGCCGCAGTTCTCGTCGCAGGTGAGCACAGATCGGGCTGATCAGGCCAGGCGATGGGCGTCCCGCCGAAACCATTGTGCAATCCGTTGTGTACCACCGCGGCTACGGTGCATGCATGACTCTCACCGAGGTGTGGTCCTCCTACATGGCTCTGCTCCGCGACCGCTACCCGGCGACGGCAGAGTCGGTGCTCCCGCCGCGCTCGGAAGGTGAGCGTCGGGAGCTGGAACGGGCAACCACACCGTGGTCGGACGAACTACGCGAGTTCTTCACGCTCCACAGTGGGCAACGTGTGCCCACGGGCACCGAGCACTTCGTCGGGACCGTTCTGCCGCACTATTCCCTGCTCACGTTCGAGGAGATCGTGTATCGGCACAAATTCCAGCTCGAGCACCCCTTCGACATCGACGACCTCGGTGAGGAGTGGCCTTCGGAGGTCGCAACCCAGGAGGCAGGTGACACGGCGTACATGTTCCTCCCTGAGTACATGCCGATCGCCGAGGACGGCGCTGGCGGATTCTGTTACGTCGACACCCGCAGTGGACCTTTACAGGGGTGCGTGCGCTTATTCGGCAACGACAGCGCCGACGAGGGCGGCGTGGCGTACGAGTCGCTGGCCGACTACATCGACGCCGTACGGCTCGACGCCGAAGGGGGAACAGAGCATGACGGACTCGTTCCGACCGTCGAGCAGGGAGCCCTCATCTGGGAAGTGGATTTCTCCGACAGGCCGCCACCGCCGCCGACTCCCCCGCCTACGCTGCTGCGGTTGCCGTTCGCTCCCACAGATTTCCGGCCGTCCCAGTGGACCGATGACGACGACATCGTCGATCTCGATGCTGTTCGGTCGGCCGTGATCGCTGCCGCTCGCGACCGGTATCCGGGGGCAGTGGTCGAGGATGCACGTGCTGTGTACCAGCGCGTTCCTCGTCAGCGCGGCGCCAACATGAACTGGTGGTTGTCGATGAGCGGCACCGGTAGTCTGCCGCCGTTCGGCAACGAGCGCATCTTCACCGCATTCATCACCGGCGAAGGTGACGACGTCATCGTCGTCGAGGCGATCCCGGGCGGGTACACGATCGAGGTCGTCGAAGACCGTTGACGCGGACGGTAGGCAGGCCGCGCTGTGCCGAAGTCGAGTCGTGCAGATCGCTACCGTTGGTTGCAAGTAGTCATGAACGGAGCGCCCAACGACGCCCCACCGCGAGAGCAGTCGCCAACACCGTCACCACGACGAGCACAACCACGACCCACGTCTCTGGGGACGTGGTGAGTCCCAGCAACCACGCAGCCGGGTCAAGCTCCTCCGACATGAACGCCCTGGCATGGACCGGGTGTACGTACGCGCTGCAACCAACGACTGGTACGGGTAAACCGTTGCAAAGTTTGCAGGTGTGCCCCTACCGTCGCGGCATGCATGTGTACTTCCTCTGAGACGGCTGAGTTCAGGCCCTCCGCGCTCGCCGAGTTCTGCGAGCCCAGCGGCGGCCGCTCATTCCGGACCCATGGTCAGGAGACCATAGGACGCGAGAGCAGCCGTCACCACGGGACACAATGCGAGTCCTACGTGACGACCGGTCGTGGCCGGAAGCATCCCACCTGGCTCAGTCGTGGCGAGTGTCGTCGACGACGTGGCAGCGGCAACTGACGAGACGTGTCGAGGACCAGTGGGTCACTGCCAGGCAGGCACGTTGTGGCGATGCTGCGAGCGGATGCGGCACTGCAGGCGCAGCGCCGCAATTTCGGGCGCCGTCAACGCCTGCGTCACCGTCGGGTCTCCGCTGTCGACGACACGCGCGAGCCGCTCGTGAAACTCATATCCGGGGACACCGAACGTCACGAGGATCTCCTCATCGGATCCGCCGCCGTAGGGCAACCACCGACGCGCGAACTCGATCATTCCGCGAAGGCCCTCGGCCTGACTCGTACTCATCGCACCATCATCACGGCCGACGAGCCATCGCACCCGACTATGAGCCGAGTCGACACCTGCCGTTCACCGCACCGCCACTCCGGCTACCTGCGCAGAGAGCATCCTGCACTCGCCGCAGACCCACCTCGACCCGATCGCAGGAGTCCCCCGATGTCCTACATCCTCTTCGACACCTTGCTCCCCTACCTCGGTGAGCACTCCGCCGCGTACTGGGCTCACCTGCTGGTGATCACCCCGGTCTGACGGGAACCGTTCACGGCGGCAATCCCGTTGGAGTAACCGACAATCCACCATTCGTTCACCAGTGCTCAGTACCAATGAACAGGCATTCCTGCCACCACCACTCGACCACGGGAGCTCCCATGATCACCGACCTCGCAAGCTTCGTCGACTTCCTCGGCGCCTTGTCCGACATCTTCGGCGGCAGCAGCGACTTCCTCGACGGACTCAGCTTCTTCAGCTGACACACCCCCGCACCCTGCACGGTCGCCCACGTTCTGGGCGGCCGTGCACTGCTGTGAAGACGGTGTGTCAGTGCGCTGCAGTGGAGCGCAGTGCCTCTCGTGCGTTGCGCTCGACGAACAGCGGCACGAAGTCCCGCACCGAGCGTCCCTCGAAGCGGGCGTACTCCGCCGCCACGGTCTGTTCGATGTCGTGTCGGCTCACCCCGGGCAGGGCGGCGGTGAGCCGGTCCTGCACCGCCGCGAGGTGCTCCGATTCGCCGGTGGTCGTCATCTGCTCAGAATCGACCTCGTGTCGGGACCGAGTCAAGGTGACGCCGAGTTTTGTGGCGTTCAACCTCACCATCTCCGCCGCACCGAGCTGCATTCTCAGGCGGGTCACGTGGGCCGATGGGGCCGCGCCACCTGTGCAGGAACGAGGCGCTGGCGCCGCCACCGAAGCGTGACGTCGCCGCGACGAAGGACGACCCCCGAGCTCCGACGACGGTGGACGATTACCTGGCGTCGCTGACGTGACCCTCAACCGACTGCGGGTCGCCGCTCGACGCGCCGGCATCGGTGCCGGTAGCGGTTCTGCGGGCGAACAATACGGCGCCGATCAGGACCAGCAGGCCGTGGGCGACGCGAATCCAGGGTGGGGCATAGAACTGCGGCAGGAACAGGACGAAGCCCGCCGCGAACACTGCGGCGCCGACGCCCCCGGTGCGCACTGCCAGCACTACGGCGCCGGCCGCGATCAGGATCAGACCGACGCCGAACATACTGACCTGGAGCAGGCCGTAGCGGATGGGATCGGCGAGTTCGAGGAGATCCGCACGGCCGGTGTCGAGGGCGTCTTGTCCCACCGCGTGCAGCGCGAACGTCTCGGCGCCGTAATAGGGCAACACCAGGGCGACACCGAGAAGGATGGTCGTGTCGACGAGTGCGCCGACTCGTGCCTGGCGCGCGACGAAGACCAGACACGTGAAACCGACCATTGCAGCGACGTGAGCCGCCAGCCAGAGTGGCGATGCGAAGGCCTCGGCACCTCCAGTGCCGATTTCGGTGGAGTACGGCCGCAAGGCCGAGTAGAGAGCGAACAGCAGTCCTGTGGTCACGAGCAGCACGGGTGTCGGGCGTGAACGCATCAAGATCCTCCATCATGGAGAGCGGTGCTCTCGGTGGCCGCCAGTATCGACAGAGGTAATGACGGGCGCAAGCGCGATTGTCCCGATCCGGAGCCCTCGGCCCGCCGCGGACGACCACGCCGCGACCGCCTGACGTGCACAGACGTGCCCGTGTGGACCATCCGAGCAAGGGAAGCGAATAGCCAGTTGACATCCACTGTTCATATCGACGACGCCCGCCCCGTCGATTGCCGTCTGCCTTCAGCACCGACTACGTGCTCAAAATGACCGCGGAGCAGCTCGAGGGGATGTCGCGCGAGATCCAGTCGGTGATCGAGAAGTGGCGTGCGCGAGCAGAGTCAACGGTCGCGCCCGCCGAGAGCAGCCACGTCATGGTGTTCGCGCACGGGTTCCCGTTCGAGCCGTGACCACGACACAGGGGCAACGAAAGGAACAAGGATGCACCATCTTCCGCCCGAGCTGCACCTCGAACTTCACCGCGCCGAACTGACCCAGTACATGACCACGCAGCACCGTCGCGTCGAAACACGACTGCAACGGCAGGCTCACCGCGACCGCCGCCGTCTCCTCCGTGCGCAGCAGCGCATGACGCGAGCAGCGCAACAACTCGCCCGAGCCGACGCCGCGGCAGCCCGGTCTCGGCACCGTCTGCACGCCATCTCCGGAACCTGAGAGAGGCGCATGCAGACGACCTTCACAGCCGCGTCACCACGACCTGCCGATGCCCTGAAGCCGTAACGGCCTCGAAATGCAGCTGACATTCGGGGGTAGTTCGGCCGACCTACCTTGAGCCATGAAATTTTTGAGGCACCCTGCAGGCCAGATCGGGATCGCCGCGATAGGCGGAATCGCGTTCGGATTGGTGGTCGGGGACTGGGCCGCCAATCTGAAGTTCATCGGTGACTTGTTCATTCGGCTCATCCAGATGTCGATCGTCCCGCTGGTGATGGCGTCGGTCATCGTCGCGACCGGGTCGATGACGGGGACCGGAACGGGCAAGATCGCGTTCCGCACCTTCAAGTGGATGATCGGCTTCTCGTTCGTGGCCGCGGTCCTCGCGTGGGTTCTCGCCAGTGTCATCCGGCCCGGTGCCGGCATGGTCTTCACCCAGGAGCTGGACCCCAGCCTCGAGGCATCGGCCGGGGAGGCGCTGGGTTGGCAGGACACGGTGCTCAACTTCGTCTCGACCAACGTCTTCGACGCCATGTCGACGGCGACGATGGTGCCCATCATCATCTTCTCGCTGTTATTCGGGATCGCTCTGCGGATCCACGTCAACAACACCGGCGACACCACGGTGCTCACGTTGCTCGATCAGATCCAGAAGATCGTGCTCACAATGATCCGGCTGGTCATGTTCGTCGCCCCGGTCGGAGTCTTCTGTCTGCTCGCCGCACTCGCCGGCGATGTCGGATTCTCCGTCGTGAGCACGGCGCTGAGCTACTTGGGCACGACGTTGCTCGGCGTCCTCATCCTGACCGCACTGTTCGTCCTCGTCGTGACGGTGCGGACTCGCCTGAACCCGTGGAAGCTGCCCAACAAGCTGACCGAGCAGACCGCAGTGGCGATCACGACCACCAGTTCGGCCGTCACTTTCCCGACCGTGCTGAGGAACACCGTCGAGAAGGTCGGTGTCAGTCAGAAGGTCGCGAACTTCACCCTGTCGATCGGGTTGACGATGGGCTCCTACGGCGCCGTCCTCAACTACATGGTCGTGGTGGTGTTTCTGGCGCAAGCCGGGGACATCGACCTCAGTGTCGGGCAGATCGCGCTCGGGATGGGGCTGGCGATCCTCCTGAACATGGGCACGATCACGGTGCCGGGAGGGTTCCCTGTCGTCGCGATGTTCCTGGCCACCTCGCTCGGACTCCCCTTCGCCGCAGTGGGTCTGCTGATCGCCGTCGACTGGTTCGCAGGGATCTTCCGTACGTTCCTCAACGTCAACGGTGACACCTTCGTCGCCATGCTCGTCGCCAACGCCGACGACGAGATCGACCGCGACGTCTACAACGGCGTCACGACGGTGACCGCCGACGAGATCGACCTCGACGAATACCAGGACGCGCTGGCCAGCGCCGACCGAGCCGACTGACCCTTCGCGGCAGAAAGGGTTGTGGAGCTCCGCCATCGAGCACAGAGGAAGTCGCTGACAACGCGAAGTGTGCAACAGTGCGTGCGTGCGTGACTGCCGGCAAGTTTGCGGTCGACAACATGGACTGGCTGGTTCTCGACGGGCGAACGGTCTCGCGTTCTATGGACGTGGTCGTCGCATCCGCAGTGATCCTCGGGGTGACCCCCTTCTTGTCGAACGTGACCTCCATCGAGCAGCTGACTGGCAGGCCGATGTCCAGTCGGCGGTGTGGTGGAGAACTGTGACTCCACTGCGGGCGTTGCTGGTGCACTACGGCGCAAAAGAAGCCACGGGCGCATTGGGTGGCGCGGGGAGAACATGCGGTGCTGCTTCCGCCACGGTAGCTCCGGGAACGGGAACAGATCGGCTCTGTACGCGCTGCCCTCGTCGGGAAGCCGGGGTTCGTAGGGCGCGTCGACGACGACGCTGGTCTGGTCACCGAAGTGCAGCGCTGCGGCCTCCGCGCCGAGTACGACGAACCCGATGGCAGCGGACCAGGTCGGCAAACTTCTCTTGCCACACATCCGATCACGCATACGGGGTGCAGCGATGGAAACAGACCTGGGAGAATGCTCACGATGAAGCGGATACTTTCGCTGGTGGTGGTCGTTCTGGGGCTGATAGTTGCCGGAGTCGCCTACACCTACGACGACGTCGACAGCTCGTGTTTCATGCGTTTCGACGACAACGTCCGGTCGCTCGCGCAGGCCACCGCGGACAGTGGCGGCGCATTCCAATTACGACGGATCGACATCGACAACAATGCGCGCCCGTTCCCAGTAGTCGGCGGAACGTGCAAAGCCACTAGCATCCGAATCGGCGACGACGGAACGGCGGTCGCGAGCGCCCCCGGCGAGACGACGTTCGTCGACTGGCCGCGCACCGCGGCCACAATCGCGGGACTTCTGCTCGCTGCGCTGGGGCTCGCGGGCTATTCACGGTGGAGGTCGGGCGGCAGGTCACCCGGCGGTGTTCGGACGGGCTCGGCGGGGTCACAAGTTGACCCACCGAGTCGACAGCAGATGCTCTCGTCGGTCGAGGAACGCCTCGACATACTGACCGCGGTCGACGCTGCCCTCGAATGGCGAAGGGACGTGGTCCGCGTCGTGGAGGATGCGGCCGATCCGGATGCCGCGCGCAGCGCTGTGAAGGCGTTGTTGCAGGTTTCCGATATGGGCGCGAATGCCGTGCTGGCGATGCAGCTCAGACGGTTCACTGTCAGCGAGAGGGCCGCGATCCGCGAGGAGGTCACACAGCTGCAGGACGAGCACCGACAACTCTCCGGATAGCGACCGAACGCTTCGGTGTCAGTCGGGATCACGGTTACGAAAGGTGGTGCAGGGAATTATGTTTCCCTACTTGACGTCAGGCCCGACGTCGTGGCTGCTGGTGGCGCTCACCGTCCTGTGCGCGGTGACGGTCATCGTGATCGTCTGGTTGATCTTCAGGTGAGTGGGAGAAGCCGGCAGAACGTGATTGGCGGCGCGCATTCCACGCTGTATTCTGCCATCGACCAGTCGAAACCGTACGGTGTCGTTCTCCTCGAAGGTGGTGGCGTTCATGCCGTATCTCGGCCTGCTCGTGATGGTGTTGTGGGTGTTCTGTCTGATCGACGTGATCACGGCCGACGACATCGGTGTGCGCCACGTGCCCAAGATGGTGTGGCTGCTGGTGGTGTTGTTCCTCCCGCTGCTGGGGTCGTTGCTGTGGCTGGCGGCCGGCCGGCCGATCGGCGGCGGCATCTGGGGCGGCAGCGACCGGGCACGACGTCGACCGACATCAGGTTTCGCCGAATACGACTATCGCCCCGGACGGGCCGTCGCGCAGGATCCGGAAGCTGACGCCGAGTTCCTGCGTCAATGCCGCGCCCGCGCGGAGGAACAGCGGCGGATCGAACGGGAACGCCGCCGTGCCGACGGGTACTGACACCGCACCGACACCCACACTGCCCCGGTCGGGCACCCGCCGCTCGAGGCATCTCCTCGTAGCTCTCGCCTTGTCGGTCGGCCTGATCGGTTGCGCCACAAGCGGTCCCGCTGAGACGAGTCCCGAGCAGACGGCCGAGGACCGCGCCGCAGCCGCAGCCGCCGAGACGGTGCGCCGCTACTTCGACGCCTACAACGCCGGCGACGTGCAGACTCTCAACGAGAACTCGTGCGCGGCCGCGCAGCGATCCGATGCGACACCTCCCCCGTATCCGACGATCGTGCGCGACATCGGAACCCCCGTCATCACCGGAGACTCGGCGTCCGTGCCGGTGACCATGTCGATCAACACCGATGATTCCTCGTCGCCATCGTCGACAGTGACGGTCCCACTGGTCAGGGACGGCGGACGGTGGACGTTCTGCGTGGTGGAACGCACCTCCAACGGGTGAGGTTCCACCCGGCCGACCGGTCCGCGCGTGGGGCTACGAACCACGAGTCAGGGCCCGAATCGAGTAGGCCTGCCGAAGCGACGACACCCGAACACGGATCGACCTCCATACGAACGCCGAGGAGGGGGCATGTCAGGTAATGCTTGACAAACACTATGACGAAACGTCAGGCTGAACCTGACAGACCAGGAGGCGTGCATGAACTATCGAACTTTGATCGCACAGGCGGACATCTCGGACGCCGTTCGTGGTGTCGTCAAGGCTGCCGCACTGGAAGCTGGACGCTTCGCAGACTCGGTCGTGGGCACCGGGCCTCTCCCGGGGACACCGGAGTGGGACCAGGAACAGAACACGTCGGCCCCCGCGGACCGAGCGTTGGCCTGGCACTTGTTGAGTTTGAGGGTTCAGGTTGCCGCCGGACTGCACGGGATCGAGACAGTGATTGTTCTTCGTATGCAGGGCGCGACGTGGGCGGCCATCGGCGAGGCGGTCGGTATGTCGAGGCAATCGGCGCATGAGCGTTGGAGTGCGCGCGTGACCGGCGTGCTCGACCCGATGGGTACCGGAATGCCGTCGATTGTCGCGGCGGACTAGGTGTTCTCGTCCGGCAACGTTGCTACTGGTCCTGTCCATGCGAACGTTCCGGCCGGGAAGTGTTGCACCAGGCAGATATTGCGAAGTGTTCCCATGAGATGCCCCGATGACGATGCGATCTGAAGGACGAGACCGGTGGCGTCGTCGACGACGAATTCCATGGGGTCGTCGACGTCTCCGAAGTTCAGGGCGGGGCACATGATTCGCCGACCAAGACGCCCTTCGACTGTGACCGAGCCGGCGACCGTCGCCGTCTCAGGGTCCGGGGGTGCATCGGCCCACCTCAGCATCAAAGACTGCTCGCCGAAGAACCACAGTGGGTTGACCGGCTGCAGCGCGACCATCTGACGGGTGTCCGCGGCGACTGTGTGCATCATCCCTTCGTGCAGCACGAAGGCGTCATCGCCGTCACGCACGTATACCGTCGCCCCCGCACGATCGACCCGCCATCGGTCCCCCGGCGCCCTGGACACCTCGAGGCGGACCGGATCGGCAGGAGTCGACACCGGGAAGTATGACGCCTCGAGTCTGGTCGTCACGCTCAGCCGGGCACTGGCCCGGTGCCGAGCGATCAGCTCGGCCAGTGTGGGTGTCTCGCCGCTCATCTCCGCATTCTCCCAGTCAGCGACTTCCCAGCGTCGACGTTCGTGCTTGCGCAGACGGTGGGCGAGGCAACAGTGCATCGACAGGTGGTGCGGCTCGACCGCAAGGGTTGCGGAGGGACGCAGCTATGAGACGGTGAACAGGCACGTTTTGACCGTTGCACCGAGGAAAGACGGGTACATCGCACCGTGGCCAGGAATCTGATCGTCGAATTGACCGATGACATCGACGGGTCCGTCATCGCCGACGGTACCGGGGAATCGATCGAGTTCTCCGTCGACGGCGTCGACTACGCGATCGACCTGAGGGACGAGAACTCGGAAAAGTTCCGGAAGGCGCTCGCCTATTACATCGAGTATGCGGCGAAGGTCGGTGGCCGCACCCGGGGTGGGCATACCTCCGCTGTCCGAGCTGCCGCCGCGGCAGCGTCCACGAAGTCTCGGAAGCGTGATCCGGAGCAGACGCGGGCGATCCGGGAGTGGGCCGGCAGCAACGGGTACGAGGTGAGTGATCGGGGCCGGATTCCGACTGGAGTCGTCGAGGCGTTCGACGCCGCTCACTGACGGTGCCTCTGAGCGTCACCCTCCGCGAGCGCCAGATATTGCGCCTAGTGTGAGCTGATGGCAACGACCTGGGAACGCTGGGAGCGGTGCGCCTACGGCATCCCCGCCGCCGTGGGCGTGGCCGGGGGCGCTTACGTCGGCGGTCGATTCGGCGGCCTGATCAGCGCAGGGTTCGGCGCCGTGGTCGGTGTCGCGCTGTCGCTGTTCGTGGGTGTCGGGGCGTACCTGGGCGGGCGGTGGGCATTGGCACTTCTCGGCGGCATTGCTGCCCGGCTGTGGGACCGCGTGTTGTTCGCTGTGTCCACCACGGTCGGTGTGTGGTTGTTCGTCGTACCCGGTCTGTTGTTCATCCCCTCCGGGATGTCCGGGCGCGAGCTCTCCATGGCGGTGGCGTTCACCGGCGCTCCTGCATTCGTGTGCAGCGCACTGTATGCGCCGCAAAAAGTTCCACGATCGTGAACGCCTGACGGTCGGATCGAGGTGACTCCTCACCTCCGGGCGTACCGGGGCGAGAGGTCCAGTTCGATCACGAGATGTACCTCGAGGTCCGCGGACTGCCACTACCGCCTGACGGCTACCGTCCTCGAGACAGAAGACGCAGCAGCCACGTTGTCGAGACCACGCAATTTCGGACGAGCACAATCTTGCCGAACTGGCGACTTACGTCGCTGGCCACTCTGTTCCGTAACGGTCGGAGACCATCTCATGGTCTCGGTGAAGTTGCTTACGCTTACGCGTGGACAGTCGGTCGCCGAACACTATGCCGTTGATGTGATCGGTCTCGTGTTGGAAGCAGCGTCCGAGAGTGCCGCCGGCGGTGAGTTCGATCGAATCTCCGAACTGGTCTCGGCCGCGGCAGGTCGCGTATTCAGGTCGTGCGAGATCGGTGTAGGCGCCGGGTAACGACAGGCAGCCTTCTCCGAAGTCGATGAGTCGCCGGTGACTCGCCTCCGGCAGGTCGACGACCGGGTTGCAGACGACACCGGTGCGCTGCTGTCCGGTCTCGTCGCTGCAGTCGTAGATGAAGACCGCAAGATCTATGCCGATTTGCTGAGCGGCCAGGCCTGCGCCGTCAGCGGCGGTGTTGGTCGCGAACATGTCGGCCAAGAGTTCTTGGAGAGTGTCCCCGAAATCAGTTACCGGTCGAGCCGGGGTGTGCAGCACGGACGTGCCCCAACGAATGATCGGGCGGGCGGTGCCGAGACGGAGTAGTTCGGAGACAGGCATGACTTCAATGGTCGACCTCGCCGCACGATGTCGCAACGAGAGCGGCCGAACACCCTGCGTTCAGTCAGCTGACGCGCCGATTCGCTGAAGCGGCACCCAGCAGCAGCGTCGGCTCCTTTCGCCCGTTCGCGTCGGCCGAGTGGATCGACGGGCGCGAGTCGACTCGCCTCGGCCGGCATGGTCGGACGTACGGTGCATCCTCACAACCGACGCAGGGTGTGCCCGACCCGATCCGAGAGCTCGTCCATCGTGATTCCGAAGGTCTCGCGCACAGTCACTCCGGACGCACCGACGTCGAACACGGCGAGATCCGTGTAGATGCGCGAGACGCATCCGACTCCGGTCAGCGGGTAGCTGCACCGCTCGACGAGCTTGGAGGTTCCGTCCTTGGCGAAGAGGGACATCATCACGAACACCTGCTTGGCACCGATCGCGAGATCCATCGCCCCACCGACCGCGGGGATGGCGTCCGGCGCACCGGTGTGCCAATTGGCGAGGTCACCGGTCATCGACACCTGGAACGCACCGAGCACACACACATCGAGGTGCCCGCCGCGCATCATGGCGAAGGAATCAGCGTGATGGAAATACGCCGAGCCGGGGAGCTCGGTGACGGGCGCTTTGCCGGCATTGGTGAGATCCGGGTCGATGTCGTCGCCGGTGGCCGCCGGGCCCATGTTGAGCATCCCGTTCTCGGTGTGCAGTACCACCCCCGAGTCGCCGGAGAGGTGATCGGCGACGGACGTGGGCAGACCGATTCCGAGGTTGACGAACGAGCCGGGTGCGATGTCGGCGGCGACCAGTGCGGCCATCGCCGACCTCGAGAGCGGACCGGTCATACGGCGACCACCTTGTCGATGTAGATGCTGGGAGTGACGACGTTCTCGGGATCGAGGTCACCGGTGGCGACGATTTCACTCACCTGGGCGATGGTGGTCCGCGCTGCGGTCGCCATCACCGGACCGAAGTTGCGGGCGGTCTTGCGGTAGACCAGGTTGCCTATGCCATCGGACCGGTGCGCACCGATCAGAGCCACGTCACCGGCCAACGGATACTCGAGGATGTACTGCCGACCGTCGATCTCGCGCTGTTCCTTGCCGTCGGCGAGCGGAGTTCCGACGGCGGTGGGGCAGTAGAAAGCGCCGATTCCGGCACCCGCGGCGCGGAGCCGCTCGGCGAGTGTCCCCTGCGGGACGACTTCCAACTGGATGTCGCCGGCTCGGTAGAGGCCGTCGAACACCCACGAGTCGGACTGCCGCGGAAACGAGCAGATCACCTTCCGCACACGCCCGGCCGCCAGCAGTGCGGCGAGGCCGGTGTCACCGTTTCCGGCGTTGTTCGACACCACGGTCAGGTCGGTCGCGCCGTGGTCGATGAGGGCGTCGATCAACTGGACCGGCATCCCCGCCATGCCGAAACCGCCGACCAGCACGGTGCTTCCGTCGGCTATGTCACTGACGGCGTCCACCGCGGAGTCGCAGATCTGCACCATCAGTGGACCTCCCGGACGTTCTCGACGACGACGGCCAAGGCTTGGCCGACGCCGATGCAGATGGCCGCGACGCCCCACCGTCCACGGGACTCGACCAACCGGTGAGCGAGCGTGCCGAGGATTCGTGCCCCGGATGCGCCGAGCGGGTGGCCGATGGCGATCGCCCCACCCTTGGCGTTGACGATCTCCGGGTCGCTGAGTCCGTCAGCGAGCCAGGCGTCGACGCACGCGATCGACTGCACCGCGAAGGCTTCGTTGAGTTCCACCGCGGACACGTCGGACCATCCGATACCCGCGCGGGCGAGGGCGCGGCCGGCCGCAGCGACCGGGGCGTACCCGAAGTCCTGCGGGTCGCAGGCGTGCGCAGCCCGTCCGGCGATGCGCACCAGGGGTTCCCCCAGATCGGCGTGCTCGGAACCGAGGAGCAACGCCGACGCACCGTCGTTGAGAGGGGAGGCGTTGCCGGCGGTGATCGTCCCGTCGGCACGGAACGCAGGCTTCAGCGCTGCAAGAGAGTCGGCGGTGGAATCGTCGCGGATGCTCTCGTCGCGGGCGAGTCCCCCGACAGGCACCACGATGTCGTCGTAGAAGCCTGACTCCCAACCCTGACGGGCCAGGCGGTGGGAGCGGGCGGCGAACTCGTCCTGGCGCTCCCGCGAGATCCCGAATCGACCGGCGAGCTGCTCGTTGCACTCACCGAGCGAGATCGTCCATTCCGCGGGCATGCGCTCGTTCACCAGTCGCCACCCCAACGTGGTCGAGACCGCCGTGACGTCGCGGGCGGGGAACGCCCGCGAGGGCTTCGGCATGACCCAGGGGGCGCGCGTCATCGACTCGACGCCACCGGCGACGACGATGTCCGCGTCGCCCGCATCGATGGCGCGGGAACCGATGATCGCGGCGTCCAGGGACGAGCCGCACAACCTGTTGATCGTGGTGGCCGGCACGCTGGTCGGCAGCCCGGCCAGGAGCGTGGCCATACGACCGACGTTCCTGTTGTCCTCGCCGGCCTGATTGGCGCACCCGAACACGACGTCGTCGATCGACTCCGGTTGCAGAGACGGGACTTTCGCCACCACGGCGCGCAGGACGGTGGCGGCGAGGTCGTCGGGGCGTTCCCCGGAGAGCGAGCCACCGAAGCGCCCGAACGGTGTCCGGACGGCGGAGTAGACATAGGACGACGTGGTCATGGGTTCACCGTAGGACGCTGCACTGATCGTGTCCAAGACCTGATCACGATCAATTGAGTGCCTGAGCCGATATATGCTGCAGCGGTGGACTCGCGTGTTCTGAGACTGTTCCTCACCCTTGCCGAGGAGCGGCACTTCGGCCGGGCCGCGGCGCGCAGTCACATCGCCCAGCCGGCGTTGTCTCAGACGATCATCGGGCTCGAAACCGAATTGGGGGTGCGCCTGTTCGACCGCTCGACACGGCGAGTCGAGATCACCGAGGCCGGCAGGCGGTTCACCGAACACGCGCAGCGCATCGTCTCGTCGGTGGACCACGCGGTGTCCGACATGCGCGCGTTCGCCGACGGGTTCACCGGCCGGGTGTCGGTCGGATTCGTCGGGACCGCCACCTACGACGTCCTCCCCCTGCTGTCGCACCGCGTCCGCGAGCATCTCCCCGACATCGACTTGCAGCTGCGCGGGGAACTGCTCACACCACACTTGCTCGACGGACTCGGCACGGGTGCATACGACCTCGTGCTGATACGTCCGGGCCTCACCGATCACCCCGCCCCCGCTGTCGAGCTGGAGGTACTGCGGACGGAGAAGCTGGTGGCCGTTCTTCCTGCGTCGTCTCCCCACGCGAACGCATCCGTCGTCGACCTTGCCGATCTCGCCGGCGAGACCTTTCTGACCCACCCGTCCCAGTCACGCTCGACCATGCACCACCGTGTGCTGGCAGCCTGCGCACGGGCCGGATTCGTCCCCCGCACAGCAGAAGTCAGTGAGACGGCCACTCAGGTCGTCTCCGTCGCTGCAGGACTCGGAGTCGCCCTGGCACCCGAAGCCGTGCGCCACCTAGGCCTCGACGGTGTCGTCTACAGACCTCTTGCCGCCGAGGAGACGGTGCAACTGTCGTTGGCGCGGCAGAAGGGCGACTCCACAGCCGCCGTCGACGCCGTCGCCGAGCTTGTTCGTTCCGTCGTTCGTGCCCATCACGCACCGGGACACACGCCGGGTGGCGACGGGTCCCGAGGCATCGCGCCCGTCCTGCGGCAGCACCCCGGGTAAAGACTGGGCGAACATCTGGTGTGGTCCAGGTCATGCGACACGGCGGGCTCTGCAGTTCCACGACCAGAGGATCACCCATGACAACTTTCAGCCGCTCCGAAGCCGCCGGATGGGCACGTGACCGCCACCGGCGCAGTGTGACGTGGATCGTCGCGCTCGGGCCTTCGACCCCGGCACAGCCGGCGCCCTGGGCTCTTACGCTCTGGTCGGCGTGTTGGTGGGTGCGCTGACAGCCGGAGTGGTGGGAGACCGTAGGGGACGCCGCGGGACGATGCTGACGGCCATCGTGTGGTTCTCCGTCGAAATGGGCGCCACAAACTCACCTCTGACCCAGGGAGTCCCCACCTGGCCCCAGTGAGGGCCGCACTCCTCTCGCACAGTTGCTCGGTCTGTGCGGCGACCTCCTCCTTGGGGTGAGCATCGTCACATCGGTATATAACGATGGACGTCATACCGTAAATTCCCGATATATCGATGCGAGAGAGGAAACCACATGGCAGAGAAGACCGCTGGCACCCACGCCGGCCTCATTGCACTCGCGATCGGCGGATTCGGGATAGGTCTGACCGAATTCGGCATCGTCGGGCTGCTGCCCGAAATCTCCCGAGATCTCCACATCGGAGAATCCACCGCTGGATACGCCGTGTCCGGCTACGCCCTGAGCGTTGCTCTCGGCGCGATCGCACTGACGGCTTTCCTGTCCCGCTTCAAGAAGAAGCAAGCCCTGGTCGGGCTCATGGTCCTGTTCATCCTCGGCAACATGGTCTCCGCTCTGGCAACGAACTTCGCGGTCCTCATGGTCGGTCGCGTCATCGCAGCACTGTGCCACGGAGCATTCTTCGGTGTCGGTGCCGTGGTGGCCGCGGGCCTCGTCGTCGAAACTCGTCGTGCCGGGGCCATTGCCTTGATGTTCGCCGGACTGACCGTCGCCAACGTCGCCGGGATCCCGCTAGGCACGCTCCTCGGACAACAACTCGGGTGGCGATCCACGTTCTGGGCCATCACGATCATCGGCGTGCTGTCACTGGTGGGAATGCAGCTGCTCGTCACCGTGAAGAACGACCAGCCCTCACCGGGCATCCGATCCGAGATGCACGTCTTCCGCCGCCGCCCCGCTCTCGCCTCCGCCCTGGTGAGCGTCCTCACCTTCGGGTCGATGGTCGGCGCCTACACCTACATCGCGTTCACTCTCACGGATGTGACGGGATTCGCCGAATCCACCGTCCCGCTCATACTTCTGCTGTTCGGCGCCGGGACCTTTCTGGGAAACCTGCTCGGTGGGCGCCTCGCCGACCGAGCACTCGACAAATCGCTGGCGCTGCTGATCCTCACCATGTCCGCCCTCCTGGCGGTGTTCGCTCTGGGTGCAGGGAACAAGGCGCTGACACTCGTTGCAATGTTCATTCTCGGGACGGTCGGATTCGCCACGGCACCCGGCCTACAGCTTCGCGTCATGCGGCACGCGGAAGACGTACCCACGATGGCTTCCGGCCTCAACATCGCGGCACTCAACATCGGAAACGCTCTCGGTGCCTGGATCGGAGGACTGACCATCGCGCTCGGCCTCGGGTACGTCTCGCCGCTCTGGGTCGGCGCGGCACTCGGCCTCGCCGCGCTGGTGGTGCTGGCACTGAGCGTCAGGACCGGGAGGTCCGGCCCGTCCGTTGACACAACATCCGCAGCGGCGACGGAACGAGCACCCTCGACCTCCTGACTACCACGAACCCGAGTTGCCAGTCACGCGCCGAGATCACGGGTGGCCGAACGTTCCCGAGCAATGCCCTGGTGACACCCGTGTCGCCACACTCCAGGTTCGAGACGAGCACCGAAGGAGAATCGTGACGCAGATCGAGGTATGCACACGCACTCGAGCGACCCCGGCTGTACACGGTCGAGAACGCGCTGCTCGGTTGGGCGCTACGCATGCGTTCCCCACACATCCGCACTCCTGAATCCTCGCGTCATTCGAACAGCAGTGGACCAAGCCCGCACCCTCGACCGGCCGGACATTCTGGATCACCTCAACGGTCGCAAGCTGCTGAAATAGTTGCATCCCGATATGTCGGTGTATGGTCGTGCGAGTCCACGAAAGAAATGGGGTCACGTGCGGAACGCGGCGGACGAGATCGATGTCTTCAAGGCGCTGTCCAACCCAGTGCGACTGAAAATTCTGCAGTGGCTTCGTGAGCCTCGCAGCAACTTCCCGATCGAGCGTGGAATCGCAGACCCTGACGATGTCGGCGTATGCGTCTCTCAGATCACGGACAAAGCGGGGGTCGCGCAATCGACCGTGTCCACTCACATGCGTGAGCTGGAACGCGCCGGCCTCGTCAGATCAACGAGAGTTGGAAAGTGGACGCACTACATGCGTGACGAGGACCGCATCAAAGAAGTGCTTTCCGTTCTCGGCCGTTCGCTGTGACGCTGGCGCGATCCGTGAACAGATCACGATGTCCGCGATGCAGGACCCGAACCGCGACTGCGTGCACACCGTCGAGCTCGATGTCACGAAGCCCGGCGAGGTCCGCGGCTCCGTTGCCTAGGCAGTCCAGCATTTTGGGCGGCTCGATGTGGTCGTGAGCAGTGCCGGGAGGTGACGGCGTACGCGTCTCGACGGTGAGCGGATCTCGCTAGCATCCATTCATGGTTCATTCCCGATCCCGGCTCGTCGCTCAGATATGTGGCGCCGCACTCCTGTTGTCGATCGCCGCATGCGCAAGCACGGAGAACGCTGCCGAGGGCCCCCGTCCTCAGGCCGTGGTCGATCCATACTCACGCGACAACACCTGTACAGCAGGCGATTCAGGGCAGAGCGATGCTGAACCTGCGGATCGCCTGACGCAGCTGTCACACACCGCCGGTGACCTTCTCCTGGTCAACGGCATCGCACCCGGCCCGCAAGTCGCTGTCGATGGGCAACTCTCGTCCGACCAGGCGGCGGACCGCGCCAGTACCGTCCCCGGCGACGCGTCCATCACCGAAGCACTCTGGGTCGCGGCGATCCCACCCGAGGCCGACCTCGACCCCGTACGCGACACCCAGGAGTACTACGCCTCGCAGGCACGACGGATCTCGACGTTCGAGGTCACCGAAGACAATCTCGGTCAAATGCTCGGACCGAACTGGTCATCCGTCATCGACGTGGTCGAGAACTTTGCCCGGGGCGGCTACGAAAACGACGTCGAGCAGGTCCGCGACGCACCGCCGATGCGCGCGGCCGACTCTGCTGCGTCACGAGCTCAACTCCGGACAGCCTCCGTCGACGCCGGACTCGAAAGCCAATGGGAGACAGCCCTGTCGATCGTGCCCATCTACTTCCAGTCCTGCGATCTGTCGTCGAACGTCGCCGGCCACGATGTCGACCTGTCCTCGTCGGTCCTCGCAGAAGTACTCGCCGCAGATGCTGTGGCCGCGGCGTTTACGACCAGCTTCATCCCTGCCGAGATGGTCGAACCCTTGGCGCGTGGCCTGCAGGTCGCCCTCGGTGCGGACCCGAGCTCTGCCGCCGATGGCGGGCTGACCAAGGACTACGACCCCAACGAGATTCTGTCCCCGGAAGACGTCGAGTTGATGGAGGCTGAGGAGCCGAGCCTGGAAGGTCCCTGACGATCTGTCCGGGCGACGATCGCGCTCAGAGCAGCGGCCCGTCCGCCTCGTCCCACAGTAGGGCGGCGTCCACGTCCTCCCCGCTGTCCATCAGCGGCGCGTCGATGCGGAAACTCCTCAGCCCGTTGCCGACGGCCAGGACTCTGGTGCCGTCGAACACGACTCGTCTCTCGGCCCGCAGTGCCGCGGTGAGGTCGCGATGGTCGACCCGGCTCGTCCCGCCGATCTCAGCCGGCGACGCTCCACGTCAACCGACCGTCACCGAACACCGCTGCGTATCGGTTGGCGAAGAGTCCGTTCCCCGTCAGCGCGGTCCGCAGCTCCGTGAACAACTCTGCCAAGGAACTCCACCGCACATCCGACTCGTCGATGAACGCACCCTTGTACTCACTGACGCACCCCTGCCGCGGACCCGGCCTCGTATCGATGACCAATGTGGCCCCGTCCTGATCGGCGATGGGGACCAAACGCTTGTCATACCTACCGGCCCACCCGCCGGCGAGGTCCTCCTCGTCCGTGACCGATGACTCCGGCTCGTAGTCCGAATCCTCCTCCACCTGCACCCACAACCGCGAGATGGCAACGCTCCTGGCCGGATCCAGTGTTGCGGTCGAAGGGAACAGCGTTGCGCACCGCCAACACTGTTCAGCGAACCAGAACCTGACCGCAGGATCGGCCAACGAACTCTCGTCGTACCATTCCCGCAGAACACCGTCGTCCGACGATGTCAGGGTCATGTCGATGCCGTTGCGGGTGAGAATGTCGATTATCGAATCCCACGACGCCGTCAGTGCAGCAGTATTGTCCGCCATTGTGCGACAGTAACGTCGGCAGGGGACAGTGTGTTCGAGGCAGCGCCGGACAATGGTGTGCTCGTCACTGACACGACGACAAACAGGGCGAGGCGCGGTCGTCCTCGCATCGCGAATCGACACTCTCACTCGAGGGAGGCACCGTGCCAGGGATCGACAGCGGCTCGTCGGCAACTGCATACGTCGAGGAGGTTGCCTCCTACATTCGGGCGATGTCCGAGTTGCCGGCCCCGCCGGAGGACAGCGCCCCAAACGAGCCGGGTTGGTACGTTCAATCAGCCACCGCACAGGAAACTTACGGGTTCGAGCCGTGGCTGTCGGTGTCCGACGTGCACGTCGGACACGCAGACCCCGCACTCGTCGTGACTCTGAACTGGACCGACCGGAACAGTCGTGAAACGTCTCCACAACGGTTCGCGCTCGTCCTCGATGTCACCGACATCAGCGCCGAGCGATGCACGATCCGCATCGAACATTTCCTCTCATGCGACGAATGGTCCGCGGGCGCGCAACGCGCAGGGACCATACTGCTGGTAGCCGTGCCCTCCCCCGACACCACGCGAACCCAGTGACCGCGCCGGACGAGCCGCCGTTCTCCTGGCGCGGTGACGTCGCAGGACCCATCCTCGCGAGCATCACGGTTGTGGGAACTATTGCTCTCGGCGTAGTCGCGGCGTTCTGGGCAGCGTCTCTCACACCGGACCTGGCGGAAGGCTACGCGGTACCGTCCAACCTGCGACGAGGCGCGGATCTCCCGCCACCGCCGGTCAGCTACTGGCTGATCTGGGCGGCACCCGTGCTCACGGTGACGGTCTTCGGCGTCGCAGCAATGATGATCGACCGACGCTCGCGTTGGCGCGGACTCGTTGTCACCGTGGCCTTCCTGTGCGGGTACCTTCCGGTCGCGTTCCTCGGCATCTCGCTGGGCATGGGGGGTTTCGCACCGACGTGAGTCCAGCACTTATTCATCGCTCGGGTACGCGACGACAGCATCGTTCGACATCACGGCGCGACCGAGGCGGTAGTTGTCGCTTGGACTCGCTCACTTCCCACGTCGGACTGAAATAACGAAAGTTTCGTCTCGGACGGACTCTAAGCGAAGATTCGGGCTGTCAGATCTGAGTCCGATGAAACACTGTGTCACCGCATCGTTCACGGTGGGCGGAAAGGTCACTACTTCGACGACATCGTCGAGTCCCGGCGCCGTCAGTCGTGACCGGTCCGCAGGTGGGTTGCCATCGACATCGGTCGGGTACGCCGTGAAGTCGACTTGCAGCACACACGTGCCGACAACAGGGACTGCGTCCGAGCTGTTGTGCCGCAATGGCTGAGCCGTGTAGCGGGCAGACCATCCGATCTGACCATGCCCATCGAACGTGTATCGGATCTCCGGTGACGTTACATCGATGAATTGTGGGGCATCTGGCACTATCAAAGGCATGTTGCTGGCGGAGTCTGGACTCAGCGAGTGCGCGACTGACGCCCGCTGTTCCGCCGATCTGGACCGGGAATTGCTCGAGTGGCTCCTGTCCATGGCGGCATTCGGAGCGTTCTGCTTGTTGTGGATTGGAATCGGTGTCGTCACCACATCCGTGGCGACGGTCGACGACCTGAGCCGCCGTCGCTTCGTGGTTGCGGTCGCCGCGGCATGGTTGGTTCCCATCTTGGGCGCGGTGGTCCTCTATCGGATGAAGAAGTTCGACCGCGATCGAATCCGAGGTCTGACAGCAGCTGGCACGCGAAGCGGTGATGGTCGATGACTGCCGACCGGTGAGCGTCTGTCCTCCGGTGTGGGAGGCTGCCGCCGTTCGACTAACGCCGGCGGCAGTGTGCTCGGATGACCGTCGTGCCGTGGTTGGACAGTTGAATCACGTATCAATCGGCTCGAGGACATCAATCGACGCGATAGTTCATCGAGGACTCAAATCCGGGATGCGTCTGATCCTGCAGATGGTTCCCTTGAAGGACAGCTAGCCTGAGCGCGTGACGAGGCAATGGGCGACTTCGGTGGCCCACGCAGCGGTGCTTGCGGTGGTGCTGTCGCTGTTGTGGCATTTCGCCGCGCCGGTGACGCCGTTCGACCCGTTCACCGCCGACTTGGGGGATGCACCGACAGCCAGCATCTCGATTCTGGGCTACCAACATGCCTTCGTGACACTCGGGCCAGCGTGGTTGCCGTCGTCCCTGCTGATCTTCGTCGCCTGCATTGCGTCGTTCATCGGCACCATGTTGTTGATCAGGAACGCCGATCGCCACCGACTCGCCTCACCGCCCGCGCGAGCGATGGCCGTCCGCTGGTGGCCAATGGCAGTGTCAGCCATCATCGGTCTGTCGGTGGCGGCCGTCGCGGCGATCAGCCCGCCACAGAGCCGCGGGTTCGGTGTGGTGGACCCCTCGTCGATCCAGGCGCGTATGGAAGACTCCGTTCTCTTTCGCGAATCGATCGGAATCTTCGCTCTCCTCTGCTTCGCGGCGTCGCTGCTGGTGGTCTTGCTCTTCGCCGCGCTCCCCGCAAGGTGGCGCCCAGCCTTCGCGCACGGATAACTCCGCGAACGCAGATGCGGGCAGCGCAGCCATGGTTCAGCGGTTGCGGGAGAATCAGATCTTTTGACAGAAGTGTCGAGCGGCTCGGTCGGGCGTCACGACGACCGACCAGGGTGGGTCTTGCGGGGAGGATTCGCATCGGACATGGATTGCCGGATGCGATCGATCTCTGCGGGGGTCAGCTCGACGCGGCTGAAGACCACCCACCGCCACTCGGCGTCAGTCCACTCGAACGCCCAGCGTCCCTGCTGCAGATCGTTCAATGTCGTTGCCGTGTTCCCTGGTAGCGAGTGTCGTTACGCCCCGTGTGAGCAGGTAGCCGCTGCTCTCCGATTGGCCACTCGACCCACGGGAAGTAGGGACTGCCCCCACTTCGGTTGACGCGTGGGGTTGATCGGATCAGGCCGCGTGTGCGGCCCTTTTGATTGTCTCAAACTCGATCGGGGTGAGCTTGCCGAGGCGTCGCTGGCGGCGCTTGCGGTGGTAGGTCCTCTCGATCCAGGTCACGATCGCCAGGCGTAGCTGCTCGCGGGTGGACCACCGTTGCCGGTCGAGGACGTTCTTCTGTAGTAGCGCGAAGAACGATTCCATCGCAGCGTTGTCACCGCATGCCCCGACACGGCCCATGGATCCTCGTAACGCATTGTGCGACAGCGTATGTACGAACTTTCGCGATCGGAATTGGCTACCCCGGTCGGAGTGGACGATGGTCCCGGTCGGACCGCGTTGCGCGACCGCGTTGTCGAGCGCGGACACCGCCAACGAGGCCTTCATTCGAGAGTCGATCGAGTAGCCGACGATCCTGTTGGACCACACGTCCTTGATCGCGCAGAGATAGAGCTTGCCCTCGTCGGTGCGGTGCTCGGTGATGTCGGTCAGCCACAACTCGTCTGCAGCCTCTGCGGTGAATCGGCGGTCGACGAGGTCGTCGTGAACTGGAGGGCCAGCTTTCCTGATCAGCCCGCGCTTCTTCGAGAACACAGACCAGATGCGTTCTTGCGAGCACAACCGGGCGACCCGGTTCTCGCCGGCGGTGATGCCGCGATCGGGCAGCTCGTCGGCGATGAACCGGTACCCGAACGCGGGATCGTCCGCGTGAATGGAACGGGCCGCGTGGATCAGGTGCGCATCGTCCCAGTCACGTTGCGTCACTGGTGCTTTTTTCCATTTGTAGAACGCTTGGGTGGAGAACCCGAGCACCCGGCAGGTCACCGTGACGGGCACTCCGTCGGCGGCAAGGTCGAGGACCAGCGGGTAGATCATTTTGGGTTGACGTCCCGAGAGAGGTAGCCGACGGCGCGGCGCATCACCTCCGCTTCCTGCTCGAGCATCTTGATGCGCTTGCGGGCTTCCCGCAGCTCGACGGACTCGCTGCTCGTCGGCGATCCGTCAGCGGGGGTGATCCCGTCGTCGCGGTCGGCGATCTTGAGCCAGCGGTGCAGGCAGCCTTCGGAGATTCCGAAGTCCTTCGCGATCTGGCGCAGCGGAGCCTCGCCCTTGCGTGCGACGGCGATGACGTCGCGGCGGAACTCCTCGGGGAATGCTTTCGGCATGGGAAACATCCTTCCACCGTGAGGAGCGATCCTCACAGATCAGATGTCAACCGAACCGGGGGCAGTCCCGTACCCCGCGAGTTCGGTCTGCACGATGTCCGCAATCTCGACAGTTGCCTCAGCGAGCGTGAGGTCTACGTGCAGGGCCACCGTGTAGCGCTCGACACCGAGCGTCCTGTCTCATGAAGCGAGAGTGTCCACCGAATGCGATCGTCGTCAGGTATGCGCCGCGTAGGCGCCATCGCGGATCCGACCCACCGCGAAGCGCGCGTCGACCATCTGCGTCGGCGCACCCGACCCTGACTCGGGCAAGAGCAGCAAAGTCCACTCGTCGACTAACTCGAGATCTCGGGACCACATCTGATCAGGCTCTCAAAGGGCGTTGAAGTAAGGGCAGGAGTGGACGTATAGGCGTGAAATTATTGCCGCGCTATCAGATGAGAGTCGTGTTCACACGCGAGTGACTCGCTATGGGAACTCCCGCACCAGTTCCGGGTGAGTGGCGCGGAGATACAAAGCTGCGAAGGAGTATCTGTTGTCCGCCTCCCACACCCACTGTTCGCGGGGCATCTCCTCTGCCTCGGAGCGTGCGTCGGCGACAGTGATCACGGCAGAGGGAACGCGGCGCACAACTGCCGCGTCATCGTTCCAGTCGATCGATGCTGCCTCCTCGTCGAGTGGCATGTGGCCGGCAATGATCGCCGCGTCCTCGTCCGGGGCGAACTCGTTGTGTTGAACTCGACGCTGGAAGTCGTTGTCCACTAGGTGTTCTTGTGTCAGTCCACCGACCAGCCATCCGTGGCCGGGAATGCCCGATTGGATGAGCAGCGCACACACCGGAACCGGTTGCTCGATACCTCCACCACGGGCCGCTGCGATCACCACCGCCATCCCGTCGTCCACCATCACCACCGGCGCACCATCGAGTCCGACATCCTTACCCGGCTCGCCGTAGACGTCGTCATATGCGCCGCTGAGCAACTCATCGAGAAGGGCACCCGTCGCTCGGCGCGCAATCCGCCACCGGTCCCGGTGTGCGACCGCGTCGATGAGCAGTCCGACATGCGCGGCAATTCCACCACGATGGTGAGCGGTGTCGAGTCGGTTGATCGGCATCGTCATGTTGTCCTACCGCGGTAAGTGGAATAGTTCAGCCGGACATAGAACGTGCACCCCCGCGGTGACGAGCTCCCTTGCGGCATCGTCGGACACCTGCAGCGTCGTCGAGACGAGCGAGAACGCAGACGGTGCGTCGCCGTTGAAACCCAGTTCGCTACAGGCCTCCAGCGCAGTCTGGTGAAGAACGTCCGGAGAAATCGGCACCAGCTCGGGGTTCGTGAGCGACGACGTGAACGTCGCGACGTCAGTACCCAGAAGTCGAGCGCGAGCGGCGTCGACATCCCCACCAAGGCTCGGTTGAGTCAACTCGATGGAGGACGCATCGATCGACGTCGTTTCGTCGCCTCGACCGGGGTCTGCCGCACACCCCGCGACCGCCGTCGGTGCCAGAGCTGCGAGCAGCGCTATCCGAATCAGCGTTCGACCTACGGGGTACGACATCACGAGTCGAGGGTATGCGGCGACAGCAGGTACTCGCAGCACGCACACGCTTCGCCGACCACACCAGATGGGCACCAACACAGCAACGGCGATTCGCTGATCACTCCCGCGACCGGATTCGTCGGTCCGACCATGGTGGGCGTGCATCGCCGATGCGGCCGTAGGCGACCATCTCGGTCCAGAACGCGCACAACCCTCGAGCCCACTGCTCGGCGGTCATCGGGAATGTCGGCGGGTGGTAGCCGAAGCGTTCGATCCAGTCCGTCGACACAGGTAGAGCGCTCACATCCGCACGCGAGGGCACGGGAACCGCAGCGTCGTACACTTCCGGGCGATCCCCGAGGCGGTACGTGAGAGTTGCTGTGCGTCCGCTCAGATGAAGGGAGAGTGGAACCAGTGCGCTGTGCACGTAGCCGCGGATACTGAGCAGGTCGGCAAGCAGGGCGATCGCCTCCACCGCGTCTCGATCGGCATCGCGCACGCTCGTCTCGAGTCGCCACCGACCGTCCGCGGTTGTCCGCGGATCCAGGTAATCGGTGGGGTCGACGAAAGGCCCCTCGCGCGAGATCTGTTGCTGTAGTCCGACATTCGCCGGTGACGGTTCGATCTTGCGGACGTTCTCTTCGAGCTGCCCGTCCACCCTCGACCAGTCGAAGTTGTTCGGCGCCAGCAGGGGCGACCCTGTCACATCGAGAATGAACCCGAACCGGTACCGACCCGCACGCTCAGGCACATCCCCGGCCACACCGCGCAAGTAGGCGAAATCAGACCACGAGTCCCCCAGACCGCCCCGAAGCCAGCCTTCCGCCTCAGTGCGAGAGATCTCGCCTGTCGGGCCTGGTCGATACCGCAGTGGCTGAGCAGGATCCAACAGTCGGTACGCCGAGACAGCGACGCGGACGAACATCGGGGTACTCCCGGGCGGAAAGGTTCCCAAGTCATACGCGTACGGATGGAAACTATGACCGACGACCACTCGGATGTCGTCGTCGATCATGGACGGTCCAAAAAGGCGCTGGTCCGGCCTCAGTCGGATGTCCGACCGACCCTCGGACGTCACCGCGGCGTGGATGGCCTGTCGGAGGAGCGCGACCGCGCCGGGATACAGGAGCCGAACGCGGGCAGCTACGTCGTCGGCGCTGCCGAGCGGATCAGAGTGCGGCATGCTTTCGCTCGAGGGTCATGACGGTGATCCTAGACCCGGCGCGGCGGTGTCGGCGGGGCCGTCGCTTCGAACCAATCTGCGGACAACGCCGTCACGATTCCTGCTCGAACGAGTACCAATCTCCGACCAGTGCGTCGAGGTGGCGGAGCGTGTTCGGTTGTGGGGTGCATCGACCGGCGTACAGCCATCCGGCTCTGCTCAAGGTGTCGTTCCGGTCGCTGTTGACGAAGTAGACACAGTCGTCCTTTCCGACGTACACGGGCGAGAAGGACACCCCGTCGACCGCGACCCCTGCAACGGTGTCCGTGTCGTCTCGGAGCATTGACTTCGCAAGGTCCTCCATACCGTCTTTAGCTCGATCGAAATCCCGAACAGCAGGCAGGTCTATCACCGCGAACGAGATCGCCACGCCCATGACGAGCAGCGGGGCGAAAACGCTCCCCCACGCGAACTTGCCACGGTGGAGCCGGTATCGCCACAGCCTGACGGCCCAGACAACTCCGACAACTGCCAAGCCGAGGATGCCGAGCCACACCGTGCCCAGATCCAGGATCAGTTCTGCCGGCGAGGGGTAACTCCACCACTCGTACCGCATGCCCGCGACCAGCATCAGAAACGGGACAGCCGACAGCGCGGTCCCGATTCCGGGCGCACGGGCATCGCTTCGGATGACGTCACTTCGCAAGTTGCTTCACATCCTCTGCCCTGTCTGATGTTCATACTGCCTGCATGATGACTACGCCGGGCGTGCACTGATCGGCTGGCGAATGCCGACTCGTCAGGTGCGGGGGTGCCAACCGTCGCTGTCGAGCGAGCCGATCTCCTCTGGATGACCGGCAGCGGGTTCGAAGCCGATGATGGTCGTGCTGGCGGGGCGCCGGCGCAGCAACAAGCGCGCATAACGGTGTGCCTCGTCGACTGTCCTGCATTCCTGTCGACGGACACGCCCATCAGGCCCCGGCTGGTCAGCCAGTACCTCGAAGACTACGAACACGCCTGCCGATGGCTGGGAATCGGTGTCGGTCACGGCCATAGGCCCAATCATTACAGCAGACCAGGATGATTCGCTTTCATACCGGACCGCGCGCCCAACTCGAAGCCACTGCCGGTGAACAACTGATCGGGTTACACCGACTCGAACGCCGTTGGCACACCCTCGCGCACAAGTCCGAGTGGCTCCGCAAGATCTCGCACTCGGATACGGAACAATCACTTTGCTCGTTACGGTGACCTACTAGTCCAAGTTCCCGATCGGGACGTCGCGCCCCGACTTGTCCCGCCAGGTGGCGACGCCGTCGACGAGCAGCGAACGCAAGAATCCGCCGCCATCTGCTCGTGGCCAGGCCACGCCGCACTCCGCAATCGCGGTGGACGCCAGGTCAGCCATCGACACCAGAATCGTCTCTTCGTCGGCGTCGATACCTGCACCCGACCCGTTACCGGAAGCGCCTGACCTCCCGTTCCCTGCCGTGGTCACATCGCTTGTCAGCCAAGCTGATCCACCGTCGGGGTCATACTGGACCACCCAGTCGACGTGAGTAACGGAACCGCTGTACTGACGGACGGTGAGATCGGCACCGAGTCGGCGAAGCGCGCGGGTCCAGGTGTCCGGCATGGTCGAGGACCCGACATGAGTCCCGCCGGTCGGTGTCCATTCTGCATGGAGACGGGGCTCGAGGTTCGGGAAGAATCTGTTCACTCACGCAGTCTCCGACATAACCAGAGATTGGGCGAGAACGGGACCTTACGAATCGAAGGGCGGAGGCGCTTCCAGTCGCCACCGATCGACCTACGGGCGCAGTCAGGTCGACTTCGCAGAAAGACGCATGAAGCCGCTGCCGAATCGCACGTCCGGCGTCAGACCGATGGTCAGTCAACGCGGCCATGATCGCGTCGACGCCGTGATTGACTGACGCAATGGTTCTGCAGTACTCGAGCGATCCGGCTCCTGCCCGGTGGATCACCGAATCAACGGTGCCGTGGGACGAGCTGGCGAAATTCGGACCACACACCCTCTTCGAGTCTCACGCCCGACTGCGGTACATCCCGGACGAGGGAGAATCCCTGCGGCCCGAGATCCCGCCGCGGCCAATCTCGGAAGGGGGCGACGCACCCGTTTTTCGCCGAGTTGTGCGACCTCTTGAGATCGGAGACAACGACTCCCGATCAGTGCTACTTCTTCCTGTGGGAAGGCTGGCCGGATATCGATCGTGACATCGATCCAGGCCCACCTACCCTGCACATCCCGAACCGCAGTTACCACTTGTTCACCGGACCACTAAGCGAGGTCGGCCAATGGAGTGCCGTCACAGGACTCGATTCCATGCCGCCGGCTGCGTTCGTCTGGCCGGCCGACCACGCTTGGTGTATCGCCTCGGATGTCGACCCGTCCTGGGCCGGCATCAGCAGCACCAAAGAGACGATCTCTCGCCTGATAGATGAGGCAAGGGTCGATATCGTGGCCGCCGACCCCACACGGTGGTGACCAGCGTCGTTACTCATTCTCGAGCACGTCGCATCCGATGCCGGCGCGGGCCCGTGGAACTGCCAGCGGCCGAGGGCGGTGAGGGTGTCGGCGAAGGCGGTGCGCAGTGCAGTGGCCGGTCACGCCATCGCGTCAACTCGTGCCCGAAGTCGCTTCGACGAATACCCGATACATCAGGGTGAGCAATGAAGACAACGCGAGGCCTCCACCCACATAACCGACAATAATCGGAGAGAATATGTAGGGCTCGTCCCCGTGGTCGAAGAACCACAAGACACCCCAGACCGCGGCGGATGAGCCCAGCACCAGAGCGACAAGATTGGTGCCGCTTCTCATCGATGACAACGCCACCGTCACGATCGCCGCAATGGCCGAGAAGATGCACAACCACGCTGACGCGGTCGCCCAGGACTCGGCGCCCAACCGTCCTGCCGCAATGCCCGAAACCAGTCCAAGAGACAGCAAGGCCACTTCTGGCCACGGCGCTCTCATAGTGGTGGTTGATGACATGGAGGCTCCTTCCGATCATCCAGCATCGTCAAATGGCGGACGTACCGGCAAGCGTGATCCCACACGGCTTCATCGGCGAGAAGCGCTACATGACAACGAGACCGGATGCTGTTGTAGCGCGGGCAGTGAGCCGAAGGGATGAGATCTTCAAGGTTCACGACGATCAACGTCGTGATGCGGCCCTGTGAGTTGTGATGTTGATGAGGCCTGACAACATCAGACCGCCTCCGACATACCCGATCAATGCAGGCGAGAAGATTTCGGCCGAGGACCCGTGCGTCGTCAACCACACCGCGCCGAAGACGGTCGCTGCGAGCCCGATGCCGGTCGCGGCCAGTTTCATCCGCAAGCTCTGCTCCCCAACTTCCTGGAGGACAGCGCTGCCAGCCCAGCGAACATGCACAAGAAGATCGACCCGATAAATAGGGCATCGAGATCCAGGAGACGAGCCAGGGCGAACAGCACCGCACCGATCCCGATCAGGACAAGCTCGGTGAGCGGCTGGCGAGGCGGACGTTGCGCGTTCATCGAGGGTTCTCACCGAACTGCGCGCTGACGTGCCACGCCGTAGGCGTTGCACGCGCCTGTTTGCCGTGCTTTGCGCTCTGCATGAACCAACGCTCGCACGTCAGCGCGGCGCGCGACAGCGTAGAAACCCCTGACCCCGAAGCAAGATCTACGCTGCTATCGCAGGTGAGTCACGTGGGTCGCACGGTCCCAGCCGGCGCGGTGGTCGAGCGCCGCGTCGCATGACCCATCGAATACCGCACGCCAAGTCACGCCGGACACGGCCGCTCCTCGGTCCACACAGGATGTTCTCCATTGTTGTCGCACAGCCACACTCGGGCACTTCCGCTGTCGGACGTTGCGGCATCGGTGAGCCAGTACGTTTCGTCGGGCGCCCAACCCGCGATGACACTCGCCGTGTCGTCATCCACGCCGATGGCCGTCCCTGCTGCGACGAGGTATCCCCCGACCGTTAGATGCACACCGTCGTAGTGTTCGGCCACCAGTTGCCAGTCGGGCATGACCCACCGTCCGTCCCGGCCCGTGGTGTTGTACCAGTCGTGCCGCTTCTGCGCGGTGACCGTCACGGGGAACCGTCTGCACAGCTCCGCCCACGCCTGCGCGCCGTCGACCTCGTACACGCGAACACCCTCAGGAACGTGCAGACGCCGAGAGACCGCCCGCTCCCACCCCATACCGTCCTCGACGAACCACAGCTCGGACGGGGTTCCGTCGGACAACAGTCGCGTCGAGCTCCGTGTCGGAGGGCACGACCACCATTGACCGCCGTAGGCCGCGGATGGATCCGTCGGCCGCTCACGCGCTGCCCGCTCCTCCTGCTCTACTGTGCGAACGGCGTAGTCGCGCAGCAACTCGGCGGTAGATGGCGCCGACGAGTCATCCGGGAAACCCGCATCGGGGTTCTCCCACCCCACCATCCACTGATCAGTGGTCACCAGACCCGTCCACCACCACTGTGTGTGCGGCGACGCTGCGACGTGCTCGGCGATCCGTCGCAGCTCAGTGCGAACGGACTCGGTGGCCGCAAGCACGTCCTGACCGTCCGGTGGCTGCCAGTACCGGGCGAAATCCACTGACAATGCGAGAGCCGAGCGCAACGCCGTCGCCGTCACCTTTGGAAGCTGCACCCGAGACAGGCGATACGCCACATCGTCCGCGGTCACCACCGTCCGCCGCGCCTCGTCTGCGCCGGGCCCGAACATCACGACTCCGCTACCTAGATCGACGTCCAGGTGGTACGAGGCGAGGAACACAGCGGTGTGCAACGAGTCCTCGGAATGTGCGCCCGAATGTTGCTCCGCGAGCAGCGCGTACTCGAGGAGCAGTCGACGACCGCGCGGGCCGGCCAGCAACGCCTCGACTGCACTCATTCGTCCACCATCGCAGACGGTGCAGCACCTGGCCAACGGATATCGACATCGCTCCGGGGATTACAGCACCTGGCCTTATCCCATGCCGATACTTGCGGACTCGGATCAGCTCTACGAGCGACGGCCGACCTGCAGTCGCAGGTCCCGCGGTTTGAGCGTGATGGTCTCCTCCACCTGCAGAACATAACCGGTCTCAGGAACCAGGGTCCTCTGCTGAACGATCATCGCCAGTGCGACCAATATTTCGTGGTACGCGAACTGGCGACCGATACATGCCCGCATACCGGTGCCGAACGGCTTGTACAGGTCGGCGAGATTCGCCGGCACCCGCGACCGCTCGAACCGGTCGGGGTCGAAAGCCTCAGGGTCGCTACCCCATCCGGCGTCACGATGAAGTTGCAGCAGGACGACGAAGACCCACTCCCCCTTCTCGAATGGGTGCTCTCCCACCCACGTGTCCTGCCGCGCCTTTCGGAAGTAGCCGGGCGCCACAGGCCACAACCGCAGAGTCTCGTCGACGACGCGGCGCAGATACCGCAGCTTGCCCACGTCCTCGAAACGAAGCTCGCCCTCGGGCCGAATCAGCTCGACCTCGGCCCGTACTCGTTCCGCGACCTCGGGATGCAGCGACAGGAAGTGGAGCGCGAAGGCCATGACACCGGCCGACGTCTCCTGCCCCGCCACGAGGAACGTCAGGATCTGGTTGCGAATGTTCTCGTCCGAGAGTCCCTGCCCTGTGGCAGGATCGACCGTGTCGAGCATGAGACCGAGCAGGTCGCTACCACCGTCACCACTGCCGCGCCGTGCTGTGACGATGTCGTCGACTATCCGTCGAACAGCCACCACGTCGGCCTCGTGTCGGTCTCGCTGACGGCGGAACACAGTGGCCTCCACCACGGGATGTGAGTAGGCCGCTCGATTGATGTAGCGCAGGGCGCGCGAGATGCGCACGATCAGCTCGTGGGGCTCTGCGGTGTCGAACGATGCGAAGTCGTGGCCGAAGGCGACGTCACTGATGATCTCGAGAGCGAGCTTGTTGGTGTCCGCAGGAACATCGACCCAAGCGTCAGCACCGAGTTCGTCCCAATACGCCGACAAGCGAGTGGTTCTCGCGACCATCGCGTCGTGGTAGCCGCGCATCGCCGACTGCGTGAACGCCGGCGCCAGGATGGCGTGCGCCGCTGCCCACGACGGCTCCGAGTTGTGGGCGGTGAACAGCCCGTCGCCCGCGACGGAACGCAGGTTGCTCAGCGGCACACCGAGGAACTTGGCCCACGTCTTCTCGTCGTTGACCGCAGCCACCTCCGTGGGCCCGGACACGTACGTGACCCGAGTACCGAAGACGTTGCGTTCGAAGATCGAGCCGTACTTCTGCGCATCGCGCATACCCCATTGGCTGGACTCGGTCACGTGAAGATCGAGTACGTCTCCCAACATCGGCAGACGCCTCGGCGGATGGGGCAATCTCCGATTGCTTGCTCGTATTGCGCGGTTCGTCTCGGACGTGGTCATGCAGGCCCCCGGCCGTGTCGATGTCTATGGGTGTGAGCGTCGGCCACGAGTGGCCGATCGACACCAGAGCAATCGTGCGCGATTGCAGGACGAAAGGTCACGTGTAGCGCGAAACGTAGGTGTCGTGCACGACTGTGTGCCATCGGCCTGATGACGCCGGCTGACGTACGTCCTGATCACGCGAGACGTACGGCAGGAATCTCCACCGGATGCCTCGGATTCGGGCCACAGTGTTGAGTAAGTGTTGACCTGCGCGACCGCGGCAATCCGATCGTCGCTGTGTGTCTGCGTGTGGATGTGAAAACTACGAAGCCCGTGTCGGTGCCCGTACCTTCAGTGTGTCTGATCCGCACCCGGGTGGAACCGACCGATCAGCGCGCTCAGGCCAAGAAGGGCCGTACGCGGTCCCTCCGTCGCTGCGGCGTATCGCCGCCGCCTCGATACCACGACTGTGACGCTCGAAGGCTCGGTCATGGAGTGTTTCTTCCGGCTCGATCGTGGGCTGACAGAGGCAACGACGGTGCCTCCCAGAGTCCGTGAGGCGCGTCTACATTGGAGTCATGAGCATTCCGACGATCACCTTGAACAACGGCGTCACGATGCCTGCCCTCGGCTACGGCGTCTATCAGACCCCTCCTGATGAGACCGCCGATGCAGTCGCTGCCGCGTTGGAGGTCGGCTATCGGCACATCGACACTGCTGCGGCGTACGGCAACGAGAAGGGTGTGGGCGCTGCCATCGCACGCTCGGACCTGAACCGGTCCGACATCTTCGTCGAGACGAAGGTGTGGATCACCGATTTCGGCTACGAGCAGACGCTGCACGCTTTCGACAAGAGTGCAAGCAAGCTGGGGATCGAACAGATCGATCTGCTGATACTGCATCAGGCTCTGCCCGGCGAGTTCGAACGCACCATCGGCGCGTACAAAGCGTTGGAGACGCTGCTCGCGGACGGCAAGGTGCGCGCGATCGGCGTCAGCAACTTCATGCCCGATCACTTGACGCGGTTGGCTGACAACACCTCGGTCGTCCCCGCCATCAATCAGATCGAGGTCCACCCGTATTTCCGCCAGTCGGCTCTGTTGGCCGATGACGACGAGCGCGGCATCGTTTCGCAGGCGTGGTCGCCGATCGGCGGCATCACCTTCTACCGCGATGGTTCGCACGGGTCGACGCTGAAGGACCCCACCATCGTCGCAATCGCGGACGCGCACAGCAAGACTGCGGCGCAGGTCATGCTGCGTTGGCACCTGCAGCAGGGCAGGCAGGTGATCCCCAAGTCGGTGACTCCGTCGCGCATCGCCGAGAACTTCGATGTCGTCGACTTCGAACTCAGCGCCGACGAGTTGGCTGCCATCGACGCACTCGACACCGGTGTGCGCGGCGGACCCGAACCTGAGGACATCACCATGGACAAGTTCGGCATCGACATCCCCGAAGCGTGAAAGCCAGGCGGAGGAGCATTTTCGCCCCGCACTATTGCCGACACCCGCCAAAGCTGGGTGCCGGATTCGCTGACCAGGGCCGATCGCAGCACCGCATGGGCCCGTAATGACGCGCAGTGCCCTGGGACGACGGTGTCGAGGGATAAGGGGATCGAGCGCAGTGCGTGGAGGGCGTAGCGGGGTGAATTGACCGGGTCGGTGTCAGTTGTTGTGGAGCCGTAGGCCGATAGGTGAGTTACTGAATTCCGTCGTCGCAGGTTCGGCTGTCGATCAGTTCGAGGTCGACATCGGCGGTGCCACAGTAGATGTGGTGCGCACCTATTCGGCTGTCATCACGGGATAGATTGTGAGCTGGAGACGGTCGACGAGGCCGGCGGAGAGTAGAGCGTGGTTCATCGAACCGCTTCCGTACGAGCGCAATGGCACATCGGATTCGGTCTCGAGTCGTGTCACTACGTCGACTGCGTCGCCGGGTGCGAGCGTCGCGTCAATCGATCCCCAGGGGTGTGCTCGCGGCATTCTGTTCGGTGGCACTGCTGAATACGGGTCGACCTCCGTTGCGCCACGATCGGTCCTGTCGATTCCGGTGTCGTCGCGGAACCCTGCCGACCCCGACCGACAAGTAGCGGCCACCGCGTGCCACGTCGCTCGGCCCGGCGCGGACGAACAGTGAGAGCGAGTCTTCACACCCGAGCGGTGACCCCGGTCAGGAGGTCGATCAACCCGGACGGCGACCGATCGCCGAGGCACAGGTCGAGAGTCTCGTGCGCTTCGACGGCCATCGCCGCACTGCGAGTGAACATCGCGTCCTCGAAAGCCACGAGGGCCGCCTCGATGTCGTCCGGGTGCTCGGCAATCAGGCGGCCGAGCTCAGCGCCGTCGAACAAGGCCAGGTTCGCACCGTCACCGGACGGCGGCATCAGATGCGCTGCGTCCCCGATGAGGGTGACACCCGGAACACGATTCCAGCGATGCTGGGTAGGCAGGGTGAAGATCTTACGCGCGACCGGTGTGGTGTCACCGCCCGTGATCAACTCCGTCAATTCGGCTGCCCACTCGTCGAATTCGGCAGCGACCGCAGCGCTGGCGCCCGCGGCGTCGGTGAAGTCGATCGCTGCGACCCACTCCGCGGACCGCGTGAGCTGAACGTAGGTGTGCAGAACATCGCCCGCCTCACGGTGCACGGAGATTCCCTTACCGGGTGTCAGCGCGAACATCGCACCGCCTCCGACCGCGCGAGCGGCCGCGGGATGGCGTTCGTCGACGTCATGGAGGTACGTCTCGATGAACACCGTGTCGACGTAGTGCGGCACCGCCGCGGAGAGTAGAGGTCGCACTCGCGACCACGCGCCGTCCGCCCCGATCAGCACATCGCTGACGACGGTGGTCCCGTCGGCGAAGCGGATCTCGTGCCGCCCGGCATCGAGTGATCGCACCGCTACGACCTTGTGCCCCCAGCGCACCGTCCCGGCCGGCAGCGACTCCATCAGAATGTGGCGCAGTTCGCCGCGCAGCACTTCCGGACGAGTACCCGAACCGTCGTCCGGTTGATCGAGAAGCACTCCCCCGTCCGGACTCAGCACACGAGTGGCCTCGCCGCCCTCGTTCACGATCGCGCGGAACTGCGCGGTGAGCCCGGCGGCGGCGAGCGCCACCTGACCGTCGTGTTCGTGAAGATCGAGCTGGCCACCCTGTCCGCGTGCGCTTTCGGACTCGTAGACTATGGCGGCGATGCCGTGAACGTGCAGGACCCGAGCGAGCACGAGGCCGCCCAGCCCGGCTCCGATGATGACGATCGACGAGCTCATGGCACTCCTCGTTGCAGATGGGTAGCACCGATCGGTGCCGGGGACGGTGGTTGTCGAAGTACTCATGGCGGGCCTTTTCGGGCACGACGTACCCCCGCGTGTGTGTTCGACACGGGACACGTCTGATCGCGCGCTGACGAACGCAGCGCGAGTAGATGTTCGAAAAAGGTTGCGGGTGAACCCGCTTCGGTGGGATCAGGGACGAGTGGGGCGCGGAAGTGCCGCAGTGATCTTGCCGAGCAAGTGATACAAGGTGTCCCGCTCGTCGGGATCGAGCGGAGCGAGTATGAGGTCCTCGGCGGCGCGCATGGCGTCGTCGAAACCTGTGATGAGATCGACGCCGGCTGTCGTGGCGTAGACCCTCTTGCTGCGTACGTCTTCCGACTCGGTACGACGGGTGACGAGCCCCCGCTGCTCGAGCCCCTGCAGGAGGCCGGACACGCTCGCCGCCGTCGTCCGTGTCACGTCCGCGATGTCGCGCTGAATCGCACCCGGGTTCTTGGTCAGGTACCCCAGCACAAAACCCTGTTGATGACTGAGGTCGCGTTCGCGGATCCACTCGAGACCAGCCTGCTGCTGCGCCCAACCGACCCAACGGAGAAGTCCGAGGCTGGTGGTGAACTCGGGTTCGGAAGCAGGCACAGTTCGAAGGTTAACCGTTAGGGACTTAACAGTCAACAGCCGAACCCACCAACCAGGCGGACGGGCGGTCCCGAACACGCAAGTTTTGACCGTAGGGTCATGCACAAGTTGTGGGTGGCACCGAAACCAGAAGACCCCTGATCAGCATAACCGCTGATCAGGGGTTCTTTGTGGTGCGCCCACAGGGACTCGAGCCCCGGACCCAGTGTCCCTGCCCGGTCGAACCCGGGAATCCCAATGGGACCACGAAAGCCCCCTGAACAGCGGTCGTCAAGAGCCACATGACCACACGGGACCACCACATTTCGGGTGGGACCAGGATGAAAGTCGTGAACAAGTCATGAGTGACCTCGAGAATGTCGAGTCCGTCCGATCAAAGTGAAGCGCGGGTGTTGCAGACCGGACGCACGATGCCCGAGAATCGAGAATCGAGAATCGAGAAATCCTCGATGACGTGCGGGCTACCTCCCGGCTGCCACTACACACACTGAGCCGTCAGTGGATCAGAGCATCGCCTGCGATGGACGGCCGGTCTTCCGACCGTCGATCGACTGGCCGCGGCGCTCCGCACAGAAGTCGCGTCGCCATCGGCTTGATTCTCACGGCTGCTGGGCCATCATTCGCCGCGCCGCGGGTGCGGCGTCAGCTCGTTCCTCGTGCAGGTCTTCGGCGTTAGGATTGCCCATGGGCATGTCTAGAGTGGTCCCCGCGCTGCCGGTACGACACATCGAGTCCTCCGTCGCGTTCTATGCCCAATCGTTCGGCTTCACGACCCGGTACTCGGACTCGAGTTTCGCCAAGCTCACCCGTGACGACGTCGAGATCCACCTCTGGGCCGCCGACGACGACAGCTGGACCACCCGCACCGACCCTGCGCCGTGGCCGGTGTGCAGTGGAGCCGAGACGTTCCTCGCGGGCACTGCCAGTTGCCGCATCGCCGTGGACGAGATCGACGACCTGTACACCGAGATGTCCCGAGCGGGCGTTCTTCACCGCGCAGACGTGGGCCGCCCCGTCACGACGGACTGGGGATCGACGGAGTTCGCCACCGTCGACACCGACGGCAATCTGATCACCTTCCACACCGACACCGACTCGAGGCACGAGCCCGGTGTCACCGGCAACAACGCCTCCTGACCCGGCACCACCGACACGCTCCGACACCCCGATCGACATCGTTCACGCGCTGTTCGCTTGACCCCTGATTCGCCGACCGTCAATATAGACGCATGTCGAAACACACCGTGCCCATCGCGGCATCGGACAGCGAGTGCTGCTCCCCGCTGGTTCGCGAACCTCTGACCACCGACTGGGCCGGTGATCTGGCTCGGATGTTCAAGGCACTCGGCGATCCGGTCCGTCTGCGCCTGCTGAGCCTGGTGGCCAGTCACGAGAGCGGCGAGGCGTGCGTCTGCGACATCTCCGGGTCCTTCGACCTGTCGCAGCCGACGATCTCCCACCACCTCAAAGTCCTGCGCGAAGCCGGCCTCCTCGACTGCGAGCGCCGCGGAACCTGGGTCTACTACTGGGTGATTCCCGCTGCGCTGCAGCAGTTGTCGTCGGTTCTCGCCGCAACGGATCCGACCGCCGCAGACGCGAACGTCTCCGGCGCTGCGTTGGTGAGCGCGTGAGCACCGCGGCGAACACCACCGACCACCCCGCCGTCGTCGGCAAGCTCTCCACCCTCGACCGCTTCCTCCCGGTGTGGATCGGCGTCGCGATGGTCGTCGGGCTGCTGCTCGGACGCATGATCCCCGGGATGAACGACGCGCTGTCGTCCATCTCCGTCGACGGCGTCTCCCTCCCCATCGCGATCGGCCTGCTGATCATGATGTACCCGGTGCTGGCCAAGGTCCGCTACGACCGGCTCGACACCGTCACCGGCGACAAGCGACTCCTACTGGGTTCCCTCGCCCTGAACTGGATCCTGGGCCCGGCGCTGATGTTCGCCCTCGCCTGGCTGTTCCTCCCCGACCTACCCGAATACCGCACCGGACTGATCATCGTCGGCCTCGCCCGCTGCATCGCCATGGTCATCATCTGGAACGACCTCGCCTGCGGCGACCGCGAAGCCGCAGCCGTCCTCGTGGCCATCAACTCGGTCTTCCAGGTGATCATGTTCGCCGTCCTCGGCTGGTTCTACCTCTCCGTGCTCCCCGGCTGGCTCGGCCTCGACCAGACCACCATCGAGGCATCACCGTGGCAGATCGCGAAGTCCGTCCTGATCTTCCTGGGCATCCCGCTGATCGCCGGATTCGCCTCGCGGTACTTCGGAGAACGCGCCAAGGGACGCGAGTGGTACGAGACCTCGTTCATCCCGAAGATCGGGCCGTGGGCGCTCTACGGACTGCTGTTCACCATCGTCGTCCTCTTCGCACTGCAGGGCGACCGCATCACCTCCCAACCCCTCGACGTCGTCCGCATCGCGCTCCCGCTGCTGGTGTACTTCGCGGTGATGTGGGGCGGCGGATACGCCCTCGGCGCCGCCATGGGACTGGGCTACGAACGCACCACCACCCTGGCATTCACCGCGGCGGGCAACAACTTCGAGCTCGCCATCGCCGTCGCGATCGCCACCTACGGCGCCACGTCCGGTCAAGCCCTCGCCGGCGTCGTCGGACCGTTGATCGAGGTCCCCGTCCTGGTGGGCCTGGTCTACGTCTCACTCGCTCTCCGCAAGCGCTTCACCTCCGCGCCGTCCGCGACCGCGCCGGTACCCCAGAGCAAGGAATCGTGATGTCCGAGCACCGTGCACAACCGGAACTGCTCATGCCTCAGGCGGTTCTGACCCGCACCGCGCAGACACTGTCGGAGAAGTACGCCGGCATCTTCTCTCCGCAGACGGTGGAGCGGTACGTCTTCGAGTCCTACACCGCACTGCGCCGCACCTCGAAGATCCACACCCACCTGACCACCCTCGCAGGACGGTTCGCCGCCGACCGGCTCACCGCACTCGCTCAGTCGACCGGTGACGCCCCGAAGGAAGTGCCGGAAGTGCTGTTCATCTGCGTGCACAACGCGGGCCGCTCGCAGATGGCGGCGGCACTGCTGACCCACCACGGCGCCGGGCGCGTCCATGTCCGCTCCGCCGGGTCCGCACCCACCTACGCGATCAACCCGGTCGTGGTCGAGGCGATGGACGAGTTGGGCATCGACCTGGGCGATGCGTATCCGAAGCCGCTCACCGACGACGTCGTCGCCGCGGCGGACGTCGTGGTGTCGATGGGCTGCGGCGACGCCTGCGCCGTCTACCCCGGAAAGCGGTACCTGGACTGGGATCTCGACGACCCCGACGGCAAGAACATCGACGACGTGCGCCGCATCCGCGACGACCTCGACACCCGCATCACCACGCTCCTCGCCGAGCTGAGCGCCCACGCGCACGCCTGACACATCCCCGCTGCTGAACACCCGAAAGGTGCACTCCCCCATGTCCGACACACCCAGTGTGCTGTTCGTCTGCGTCCACAACGCGGGCCGGTCGCAGATGGCCGCCGGCTTCCTCACCCACCTCGGCGGCGGCGCCGTCGAGGTCCGCTCCGCCGGCAGCGCCCCCGCCGAGACCATCAACTCCGCCGCCGTCGAAGCGATGGCCGAGATCGGCATCGACATCTCCGACCAGTCCCCCAAGATCCTCACCCCCGACGCCGTGGAGACCTCCGACGTCGTGATCACCATGGGCTGCGGGGACGCCTGCCCGGTCTTCCCGGGCGTCAGCTACCGGGACTGGGCGCTGCCCGACCCCGCCGGCAAAGGCCTCGAGGCGGTTCGCCCGATCCGTGACCAGATCAAGGCCCGCGTGGAAGATCTGCTGGCCGAACTCGTTCCCGCACAGACGGACGCAGCGCGATGAGTAACCCGAGTGTGCTGTTCGTGTGCGTGAAGAACGGCGGCAAATCGCAGATGGCGGCAGGGCTGATGCGCAAAGCCGCCGGCGACGACGTCGAGGTGCACTCCGCCGGCACCGCCCCCGGCAGCTCCGTCAACGCCCTGTCGGCGCAGACGCTGGTCGAAGTCGGGGTCGACCTCACCGGCGAGCACCCCAAGCCGATCGACCCGGACCTGCTGTCGCGGATGGACTACGTGATCACCCTCGGCGCCGAGGCGACCGTCGACCCGGTCGAGGGACCGACCTACTTGAACTGGGACACCGACGAGCCCTCCGCGCGGGGCATCGAGGGCATCGAGCGGATGCGTCTGGTGCGCGACGACATCGCCGCTCGCGTCGACGAACTCACTGCCCGCCTGCGGGACTGACGCCATCACCGCACCGCACAACGACGGCACGAACCAAATGACCACCACCCACGTTCGGGTGGTGGTCATCGGCGGTGGACAAGCAGGCCTCGCCGCCGGGTACTACCTCCGCCGCGCGGGCCTCGAGCATGTGATTCTCGACGACCAGCAGGCCGCTGGTGGGTCCTGGCGGGAGTACTGGCCGTCGTTGCATCTGTTCTCCCCCGCCGCGCACTCCCGGTTGCCGGGGTGGCCGATGCCCCCGTCTCCGCAGAAGTTCCCACCCGGATCGCACGTCGTGGACTACCTGAGCGCGTACGAACAACGGTACGAGCTGCCGGTGCGCCGACCGGTGACCGTGACCGCGGTGCGCCGCAACGGTTCCGCGTACCTGGTCGACACCACCGCGGGAACCTGGTCGGCGCAGGCGGTGATCAACGCGACCGGCACCTGGTCTCGGCCGTTCTGGCCCACCTACCCCGGCATACGGACCTTTCAGGGCCGTCAGATCCACACCGCGCAGTACGACGGACCCGACAGCTTCACCGGACGACGGGTCGCCGTCGTCGGGGGCGGCAACTCCGCCGCGCAGATCGTCGCCGAGATCTCCACCGTCGCCGACACCCTCTGGTTTACCACCCGGCCCCCGCGGTTCCTGCCCGACGACGTCGACGGCCGGGTGCTGTTCGACGTCGCCACCCGACGCGCCCGCGCACTCGCCGCGGGTGACCACGACACCGGCGGTGTGGCCGGCCTCGGCGACGTCGTCATGGTTCCGTCGGTCCGGGACGCCCGCGATCGCGGCGCCCTACGAGCACATCCGATGTTCACCGCGCTCACGGCCAAGGGTGTGGTCACCGACAACGACACCGTCGAACGGGTCGATGCGGTGGTGTGGTGCACTGGATTCCGGCCGGCGCTGCGGCATCTCCAGCCGTTGCACCTGCCCACCACGGACGGAGGGATCGCGATGGACGGTCTGCATGCCGCCGGCGAACCCACGATGGTTTTTCTCGGCTACGGCGACTGGACCGGGCCCGCGTCGGCGACACTCGTTGGTGTCGGCCGCACCGCACGGCACGCGGTGGGGCACCTGACCGCAACCCTCACGGGTTGATCGAACGACCACGGCGGGATGGCTCCGTTCGATGCGGGTGAGCCGACGCGGGCTGGCGTCAGCAGCAGGAGGTGGCCGTCGACGTCGCACTGGTGGTGACGCTGGGTGCGGGCGCCGGAATCGGCTGCGATCCGAAGGTGTCGGAGTCCGCGAGGACGGTGTAGACCTCCCAGCGCTCCCCACCGGGACCGGTCACCCACACCTTGTCCTGGGTGGCGAAACAGCAGGTCGTGCCGATCTCCTCGTCGGTGAACAGCCCTTCGCCGGTCAGGCGGGCGATCTCCTCGTGCACCCGGCTCGACAAGTCGACTTCGACGCCGAGGTGGTTGATGGTGCCGCCCTTGCCGGGGTTCTCGATGAGCACCAGCTTCAAGGGCGGTTCGGTGATGGCGAAGTTGGCGTAGCCGGGCTTGACCTTCGCCGGCGCCACGCCGAAGAGCTTGCTGTAGAACGTGATCGCGGTGTCGATGTCATCGACGTTGAGGGCGAGCTGAGCGCGGGACATGCCGAACCTCCAAGTTTGCGATATATGTCGAACCAGTGACCACCACAGGGTGCGCCACGTATTCGACATATGTCAAGAGCGTTGTAGAGTCGGGTGCGTGCCCAAGACGCTGCCGATCATCGACACCACCACCCCCGTGTGCTGCGCCCCCGTCTCCGCTGCGCCGATGGACGAGCATGCCGCGCTCGAGGTGGCCGTGCGACTCAAGGCGCTCGCGGACCCGATGCGCATCCGGTTGATGTCGTTGCTGCTCACCGACACTGCGGGCGCGGTGTGCACATGCGACCTCGCGGATGCGCTCGGTCTCGCCGAATCCACTGTCAGCCACCACCTCGGGCAGCTCCGCAAAGCCGGCATGGTGGTCTCCGAGCGGCGGGGCATGAATGTGTACTACTCGGCACGCCCGGAGGCACTGGACGCACTCCGTGCAGTTCTCAACCCAACCTGCTGCATCTGACCGTGTCCAGTGGTTGCCGGCGGCCTCAGCCGGTGAGTTCTGCATGCGAGCGATCTCCACACTCGGCGTCTCCGAGACGGTGTGGGCCCCACTACGGCACTGGCGATCACGATGTCTCAGGTCGCCTCCTCAGCGAGTCTCGACCGCACCTCGCGCGTCATCTTCAGCTGACCATCAGCGCGGACGGCCCGTCGTTCGGCGGTGCACAATGACCCCATGACGGACAGGGATCACGCCGAGCAGGGCGGGTCGATGACGGCTGTCGTGACCACCGGCGTCGGGGGCTACGAGCGCCTCGCCGTCACCCAACTGCCGGTACCCGTGCCCGGCGAGGGAAAAGTACTCCTTCAGGTGCTCGCGGCCGGGGTCAACAACACCGACATCAACACCCGCACCGGGTGGTACGGCGACGGAGGGTGGAACGCCCGCACCCCGTTCCCCCTGATCCAGGGCGCCGACGCCTGCGCCCGCGTCGTCTGCGTCGGCCCCGGCGCGGGAACCGGAACCGCCGTGGTCGGGTCGCAGGTGCTGGTTCGACCCTGCTGCACCTCCGCGGAGTCGGGCGAGTCGCGGTGGTTGGGCTCCGACAGCGATGGTGCGTTCGCGCAGTACCTCGTCGTACCCCGCTCCGAGGTCTTCCCGGTCCGCTCCGGCTGGTCCGACGCTGAACTTGCCACCATCCCCTGTGCGTACGGCACGGCGGAGAACATGCTCGAACGCGCCGGCGTCACCGGTGGGCAGAGAGTCCTCGTCACCGGAGCCTCCGGTGGGGTCGGCTCCGCCGCAGTCCAACTCGCGGTCCGGCGCGGCGCGGAGGTAGTCGCCGTCGCCGGCCCCGCGAAGCAGAACCGGGTGCGCACCCTCGGCGCAACCACCGTCCTCGGCCGGGACGACGACCCGCGGACGGCAGTCGGAGCCCGCTCGGTGGACGTGATCGTCGACAACGTCGCTGGAGACGGATTCCCGGCGCTGCTCGAGGTTCTCGTGCGCGGCGGAACCTATGTCACTTCCGGGGCCATCGCCGGAGCGCAGGTGGCCTTGGATCTGCGGACCCTCTACCTCAACGACCTGCGCCTCCTCGGGTGCACCGGGTGGGAGGAATCGGTGTTCGCGAACCTCGTGTCCTACATCGAGAAGGACGAGATCCGCCCCCTGCTCGCAGGCACGTTCCCGCTCCGCGACATCGAGGCCGCGCAACGGCAGTTCCTGACCAAGGAACACGTGGGCAGCTACGTCCTCATCCCCTGACCGCCCGGCACATCCGAAAGACGGTTGGGCAGTCAGATGTCGGTGATGTCGATCAGCCCGTCCCTGCACGGCTCGCGCGACCGGCGCCGCCTCGGACTCGGTACAGAACCAGGCCGGCAGCACCTCGACCTCGCGTGTGGTCTGGCGCACAGCCCCCTCGCCGAACCGCACGACAAAGACACCCACCCCGGACGGGACACCACTCGGGGGCATGTGCCGATGCACCCAGTGAGATCGCCGATCTGTGCGACACCCGTCTCGTGCCCGCCCCATCCTGGCGGCGGGGCCACGGAGTAGCGCGCCCTCGGTGACCAATCACAGTCAGCGAGAGGATTGGGCGGGCAGCTCATCGGGGTAGTGACTGACCATGCTGCTGCCCGTCACCGTTCCCACTCCCTCCTCGCGCACTGCCGCCAGACGCGCCCCTCTCGCGGCGGCATTCGCCGTTCTGGCCGTCGCTGCCGTGTCGTGTTCCTCGGACACCGCCGCGCAGCAGTCCCCCGTCGGGGGTACCGACGGGACCGCCATCGAGATTCGAAACGTGTCGATCGACGCCGAACTGACAGGTCCCACCCCAGACGACGTGTCGTCGGCGTACGGGAACGCCACACTGACGTTCACCGCCCTCAACACCTCGGACACCACCACCGACACACTCGTGACCATCTCCTCCCCCGCATCGGACTCCGTCACCGTCGATGCCACCGACGAGCAGCGCACCCTCGAACCCGGAACCACCATCGCCGCCGGCCAACCCGTGGAGAACCTCGGCGACAGCGGCGCCGGCACGGACGCACCGTTCACCGTCTCCCTCGACCTGGCGGACGGAGAACTCGCCCCCGGTACCTCGATCACCGTCACCCTCACGTTCGAGGAGGCGGGCGACGTCACCGTCGACGCCCCGTTCGACGTGACCGAGCCCGGTCAACTCGACGACGCTCGACGCCCACTGCCTCCTGCGGTGACACCCGCGCCCTGAACTTCCCACGAACAGACCCCCGAAGACGGGTGTCCGGTGTGGAATCGGAGCTCACCGATACAGGAGGCCGCTGAGTTGCCACGCCGCTCGGCGGTGTGCGACGGGTAGATGACTCATCGCGCGGAGCCCGATGTTGCGTACCGACCTGACTCCGGCGGGTGCGGTGGCCAACTGTGTGAGCCGATCCGTCATGGACACCACGTGCACGGCGATGGGTCGCCGCTCACGGCTGTAATCATCGAGCTGCGAGTCGGTGTGGTCCAACAGGGCTGCGGCGAGTGCGTCGGCGAGCGCACTCGCGTCTTGGATCCCGAGGTTCATTCCTTGTCCGCCGGCCGGACTGTGGACATGAGCTGCGTCACCGGCGAGCAGCAGTCTTCCGGCGCGGAAGGTGTCGGCCACCCGATGCTGCACCGTGAATTTCGACCCCCATACCAGCTCGTGGACCCGCATCCGACCTTCGCCGAGACCACGAACATCGAGTAGCTCCTGCACGAACTCCGGTGTCAGTCGGCGCGGGGCGTGCTGCACCGGGGCGACGACTCGGTGCACCCCGTCCGGCAGCGGCGCAACAACGGTCATTCCGGCCCGTGCCCAGAACAGGATCACTTCGTCGACAGGCGCGTCGCCGGAGAGCTGGACGTCCGCCAAGACGAACGCTTGGTCGTACGGTGCGCCGTCGAAGCCGATTCCCGCCTCGGAACGCACTGTGCTGTGGACTCCGTCCGCACCGATCACGTACCGCGCGGACATGGTGTCCCCGTCGACGAATTCTGCGGTCACGCCGTCGTCATGCTGGTGAACGGCCACCAGCGTCTTGGGTCGCTGCACAGAGCCGCCCATGTCCATCAACCGCCGCAGCAACACCGCCTCGGTCATCGCCTGCGACACCATCAGGCTGAACGGATACCTCGTCGGAAGCGGGGTGAAGTCCACCTCGAACAACGTGCGTTCGCCATCGCGGATGGTGAAACGCGGTGCCCGCAGCCCGCGCGCCATCAACTGCTCAGCGGCATCGAAGCGTTCGAGAACCTCCAAGCCGCGGGCATTGACCACAGCGGCGCGCGAGGTGTTCGCCCCCTCCGCCTGTCGATCCACCACGACAGTAGGGATCTTCTTCTGCGCGAGGGCGCACGCCAGGGTCAGCCCGGTGGGCCCTGCGCCGATCACGAGAACGTCGGTGGAATTCATCGCGAACCTTCTCTCGGTTATGCCAACAAGCGTTGGCATAACCAGGATGCGCGGGCCCGACTGCTATGTCAACGCTTGTTGGCCTACGATTGTGGACATGCGCCGTTCCTCAGCTGACACCAAAGAGATCATTCTCGCGGCGGCCCGTCGGCGGTTCGCGACATCCGGTTACGAACGGTCGACCGTGCGTGCGATCGCAGCCGACGCCAACATCGATCCGTCCATGGTGATGCGGTACTTCGGCAACAAGGAAGGACTCTTCGCGGCGGCCGCGGAGTTCGATCTGGAGTTGCCCGACCTCACCGATGTCGATGCTGCTGACATCGGTCGCCGATTGGTCGCACACTTCGTCGAGCGCTGGGAACGCGACGATGCGCTCGTCGTACTGTTGCGCTCATCGACCACGAACGCCGATGCGGCGCAGCAGATCTGCGATATCTTCACCACGCAACTGCTGCCTGTCGTCGCATCGTGCAATCCGGACGCGGGCGTACCTCGACGTGCCGGGCTCATCGCCACTCAGATGCTGGGCCTGGGCCTGTGCCGCTACGTCCTGCAACTCCCACCAGTTGCTGCGTTGACGCCGACCCAACTGGAAGACCAGCTGGGGCCGACCGTGCAGCGGTATCTCGACTACCCGTGAGGGTCGTACACCGAAACTTCGCAACTTCATGTCCGACGACGTACGGCCAGCTCGCAAGACGCTGCACGCGCGCGGTCGCTCCTCGACGGCCCGGGTACGGGTTCCGTATCGACGACAGGATTGAGACCACTCCTGGAAGACGACGGTGAGGAACACCCGAGTCTTGTCTCGGGCGGAGTGACGCCGAAACCAGAAGGGCCCCTGCTCAGCGGTACCACCACGATCCGAGTGTGTCCGGAATGAAAGTCATGAATAAGTGGTGAGTAGCGTCAGGAATGTCGAGTCGGCCCTCACCCCGTGAAGTCACCGACGATTATCGGTCTCCTCGACGAACCTCTCCCCGCCGACACGGCGACCCCAGAGGACTTCTTCCCGTAAGTGTGCCGCGATCGCGTCGCCGGACGACATGCCATCCCCTCGATCCGCATCCACACGCGCATTCTAGTTCTCCGCTTCTTCCTGTGCGGGACCGTGCAGATCAGCGATGGCACACCCGTCGACGGGCGGACAATGGTGTCTTCGTCTCGACCCCTCGAGACTCGACGTGGCGCGGAACACTTTCTCGGTCGAGATGGTTGACTTGTAAACTAAACCAGGGTCGACGTCGTGGCCCCGACCGAGAGGCTCAGCAATGCATGTAGGTGTGGACAGCTTCGTGTCCTCCGTAACCGACCCGGCCGACGGCCGCGTGATCGGCGCTGCCGAGCGAATGGAGCATCTGCTCGAGGAGATCACCCTCGCCGACCGGGTGGGTCTTTACTCGTTCGGGATCGGCGAGCACCACCGCAGCGAGTACTACGATTCCGCTCCATCGATCATCCTGGCGGCCGCGGCAGCTCGCACGGAACGAATCCGGCTGGGCAGTGCGGTCAAGGTACTCAGTGCGGACGATCCGGTGCGAGTCTTCCAGGAATTCGCCACCCTGGATCTGATCTCGAAAGGGCGGACGGATCTGGTCGTGGGCCGCGGCTCGTTCACCGAGTCGTTCCCCCTGTTCGGTCTGGACCTGGCCGACTACGACTCGCTGTTCATCGAGAAGCTCGAGCTGCTGCTGCAGATCCGGGACAACGTCGAGGTGACGTGGTCGGGCAAGCACCGGCCGGCGCTGACGCGGCAGGGCATCTATCCGCGTCCCGTGCAGGATCCTCTGCCGATCTGGGTGGGTGTCGGCGGCAGTCCCGAATCATTCGCTCGCGCAGGTCTGTTGGGGTTGCCACTGATGATCGCGATCATCGGCGGTGAGCCGCGCCAGTTCGCGCCGCTGGTCGATCTGTACCGCCGCGCGGGTGCGCAGGCAGGTCATGCGCCGGAGATGTTGAAGGTGGGCCTGCACGTGTTCGGGTTCGTCGCAGAGAGCACGCAGGCGGCGGCGGACACCATCTACCCCGGATGGAACGAGATGTTCACGAAGATCTCGCGGGAGCGAGGATTCGCGCGACCGACCCGAGCGCAGTTCGATGCCACGTCCGGACCGAACGGTGCCTTTTTCATGGGTGACCCGCAGACGGTGGCCGACAAGATCGCGCGAGTGGGCGAACAGCTCGGCGGTGTGGATCGGTTGTCTCTGCAGATGACCAATCCCCGCTTGGCTCACAGTGATCTGCTCCGCGGCATCGAGCTTTTGGGAACGGAGGTCGCACCGCTGGTGGCCGATCTCTGACCGTGGGCTTGATCATGACGAGCTAGCGGACCTACGGCCGGCTCTGCGGAATTGCTCGGGCGCGCTCGACCTCGATTCCCAGCCGACGCAGATTTCGCGGAACTTCGCCCGCCGTCCAAGTTCGGACGGCGGGCGTTGGCGCTGGATTGCATTTTGCCCCGCCCGGGAAAAGATTCGATTCACAGTCGCCGATCCCTCGACCGGTAGGGCGACCGGCCGGGCCGGCCTTGTCTCAGGTGCCGGGTGAAGAATCGGTCTGCCTCGTCGCTGGCGTATTCGGGGACGCCGGTGTGCCCACCCATATCGGCGTGCATTGTTCGGTGGTGGTCCACAGTGCGGTGATGAGCTCGTCGCCCCCGGTCGAGTCGGAGATCGGAGTTCGACGGTGTAGATGTACGGCAGGGGCGCTCCCACGATGCACAGCAACTCCCACTCCGCCCGGGGGACGATGTCGCCGCCCGAATTCTCGACGTAGCGGACGGTGGCACCCCACGCGTCGCAGTGGGCGCGAGCAGCCTGCACCGCAGGTCTATCGGACCCGGTACAGACAACTTTGCAGCCGCCTGAGCGGGCACAATGCGTCGTTCGATATGGCCGAGAAGACCCGAAACCTCGAGTTTCGAGTTGCAGTCATGAATAAGTAGTGAGTGGCACCGAAACCAGAAGAGCCCCTGACCAGCTAACTGCTGATCAGGGGCCCTTTGTGGTGCGCCCACAGGGACTCGAACCCCGGACCCAGTGATTAAGAGTCACTTGCTCTACCAACTGAGCTATAGGCGCATGGTCGGAGCGGCTCGCGCTCCTCGGTGCGTGAAAGACATTAACACCTGGCGCGCAGGGAGTGAAATCGAGTCACTGACCTGCGCAGATGCTCAGCTGACGATCTTACGGATCACCAGGATGGCGACGACGGCGCCGACGCCGATGAGCGAGAACTTCACGGCGGGCTCGTTGAGGGTGCCCACGACGCTGCGCTTGGTGTTCTCGACCAGCCGCTTCGGGTTGGCGCGCACGCTGAGCTCGTCCAGTGTCGACGCGAGCTGATCGCGTGCGGCCTCGATGTCGCGCTCGATGTTGTCGGTGTTGCGTGCCACGAAAGCCCTCCCGGCTGGACGAAGATGCAGAACTTCTGCGGTCGCCTCAGAGCCTAGAGCACGACGACCGGCGCGCCTGCCCGGCTCGGACGAGTCGGCTAAGTTTGGCGTCGTGACCACGACCCCGAGACTGTCCGCAGGCGACGCCGCTCCCGCCCTGTCCCTCCCCGACGCCGACGGCAACACCGTGTCGCTGGCGGACTACGCCGGCCGACGCGTGGTCGTCTACTTCTACCCCGCCGCGGCGACGCCGGGGTGCACGAAGCAGGCGTGCGACTTCCGCGACAGCCTGGCGCAGCTCAACGATGCGGGCCTCGAGGTGATCGGGGTGTCGCCGGACAAGCCCGCCAAGCTGGCGAAGTTCCGCGACGACGAGGGCCTGACGTTTCCGCTGCTCTCCGATCCGGAGAAGTCGACGCTGCAGGCGTGGGGCGCGTTCGGCGAGAAGTCGATGTACGGCAAGACCGTCACGGGCGTCATCCGGTCGACTTTCGTCATCGACGCCGACGGGAAGGTAGAGGTTGCTCAGTACAACGTGAAGGCCACCGGCCACGTCGCCAAGCTCATCCGCGATCTGAAGCTCTGAGCCGCCACTGCTCGGGTAGGCGGCTCAGGAACGCTGCCTCGGCCACCGCGATGGTCTCGATCTCGCTGGGGTCGACGCTCTCGTTCGGTGCGTGAATGGTCGACAGTGGCTCCTCGACGCCCATGAGGACGATCTCCGCGTCCGGAACTGCGCGCTGCAATGCGGTGCACAGCGGAATCGAACCGCCCTGTCCGGCGAATTGCACGGGCTCGCCGTAGGCGTCGCTCAACGCGGTCATCAGCGCGTCGTACGCGGGGCCGTCCGTGCGGGCGGCGAAGGGTGAACCGACCGCGTCCGGCGTGACCGTCACCCGCGCGGACCACGGCGCCGCATTCGTCAGGTGAGTGACGAGCAGATCGCGCGTCTTCTCGGCGTTCATGCCGGGCGGAACGCGCAGTCCGATGCGCGCGGACGCGCGAGGCACCACGGCGGCGGCGCTTCCCACCACGGGTGGGCAGTCGATGCCCATGACGGTGACGGACGGCCGTGCCCAGAGGTGGTCGGCGATGGTTCCGCTGCCCGCGAGTCCCACGCCGTCCAGCACGCCCGCATCCGTCCGGAACCGTTCGACCGGATACTCGGCACCGTCCCACACGCCGGAGCCGTCCACCCCGTCGATGGTGGTGTCGCCGTTGTCGTCGTGCAGCGTGGCGAGCATCGCCACGAGGGCCACCAGCGCGTCGGGCGCAGGTCCGCCGTACATCCCGGAATGCACTGCGCCGTCCAGGGTCTCGACGTCGACACGCACGATCGCCATGCCGCGCAGCGACGTCGTCAACGTCGGCGTTCCGACGGCGATGTTGCCCGTGTCGCCGATGACGATCACATCGGCCGCGAACAGTTCGGGACGGTCGTGCACCAGGTCCTCGAGGCCACCGGTCCCGGTCTCCTCCGAGCCCTCGCACACCACCACGATGCCCACCTCCGAGTCGGAGCCGAGCGCACGGAGCGCCGCGAGGTGCATCAGTACGTTGCCCTTGCAATCGGCCGACCCGCGGCCGAACCAGCGACCGTCCCGATCGGTCAGCTCGAAGGGCGCACTGTTCCACAGCGATTCGTCACCCGCAGGCTGGACGTCGTAGTGCGAGTACAGCAGGACCGTCGGAGCACCGTCCGCCGCAGCGCGCCGACCGATGACGGCCGCCGATCCGTCGGACGTCTCGTGCAGCTCCGTGTCCGTCACGCCGGCGTCGCGGAACGCGTCCCGCACCCACTCCGCGGCGGAGCGGCACTCGGACGGCGGCGCCTGCTCGGGATCGGCGATGGAGCGAAAGGCAACGAGGTCGGCCAGTTCGGCGCGCACTCGCGGCATACTCGCGCGCACGCGGTCTCTGAGCTCGGACAACTGCGCATCGGTACCAGAGGTCATGGACAGCAGTCTGGCACCTCGACGCGTCGACCTACTGCGGGAACTCCTGGTTCAGCCACTGCCCGGTCTGCTGCCAGTGCTTCTGCCACGCCTCGTCCTGCAGCTGCTGCGGGGACTTGTTCGGATCCTGCTCGGGCACCGGGACGGTGAACTGCGGAGCGGGAACCGCAGTGGGAGAGAACGACTGCTGCGACGGCGTGGTGGTCCACGACGTGGGCGCCGGCGCAGCGGCGGTCGGCGACCAGGGTGCTGCCGAGGGCGCGGTCCAGTCGGATGCCGCGGCGTCTGCTGCGGCATCCTCTGTCGGAACCGGCGCTGCGGGAACGGCGGGGGCCGGCGACGCGGCCGGAGCAGCGGGGACCACCGGTGCCGCGGCTGCGGGAGCCTCTCCCAGCGGGGACGCGGAACCGCCGTTCGGGGCCTGCTGCTCCGCGGCGGTGTTCTGGGGCACGCTGTCCGGTCCACCAGACATCACGGCAGCGGTACCGATGCCCGCCGCGACCAGCGCTGCAGCCGCAGCAGCGCCGGCGAACCCGACGAAGCGGCGCGAGCGGCGACCGGTGGGAGTGACGGACGCGGCCGTCACCACCGGGATGGCCTCGGTCCGAGCATCGTCGATCGGGTCGACGGCAGCAGGTGCCACGACGGCAGGCGCCACGACGGCGGGAAACACCTCGGTGTCGGTGTCGGACGACGTCGGGGAAGGTACAGCCTTGTCGACGGGCGTGACCTTGTCGGCGGACGCGATTCGGGGGCGAGCAGCCGCGGCGGCGGCACCTGCCACACCGGCACGCGCCACTGCAGACTTCGAGATCGGCGACGCGGACGCGCCCGACTTCACGACACCGGACTTCCCTGCACCGGTCGCGGACCGGCGTACCGGAGTGGCCGGAACGGGACGCGTCGGGCGCAGAGGTGGGCGGGCTGCCGCTGCGGCGGCGGCGACAGCGGAGGGCGTGGTCCGCTGCCAGGGCGCGACGTCGTCGGCAGGAGGAGTGGCGTCGTCGTCGAGTGCCGCGTCGGCGGCAGGCGTGTCCGCGACGACCGGGGTGGGAGAGTCGAAGACGGGAACACCGAACGCGAGTTCGAGGATGGGCGGAGCAACGTCGATGTCAGCGGCAGCACCCGAGGTCACGACGGACATGACACAGGCGTCGGCGACGTCGACCAGGTCCCACAGCATCGGCACCGTCAACCCGATCTGCTCGGGCGAGAAGTCCTCGAGGTCGATCGACTCGGCGACGCCGAGGTCCGACCCGTCGATGGGAGACAGCAAGGACGCCGTCACCGTGGACCCGTCCAGGTGATACAGCAGAACGGCGGAGACCACGGTGGTGTCACCACGGGTCTCGGGTGCGCTGCTGTTGCGGGGGGTGTCGTTCATGATGTGCCTCCTCTTCTCGAAGACGAACCGGAAGCCGACACAGCCGTCGTGACTCCCCCGAGACCGGCCTGAACGATCGACTACATGCTCCGTCAGTGAACGATGCGTCTTGTAACAGTCTCTAAACATACCGTAAGTTCATATTGAATGCGGCAGAACGGTAGCTCACTGTTCGAGAACGGCGGGTGGACCGATACTGTTGGTCACGTGGAGTCGACCGACGGAGCACCGGGGCGCAGCACCCCGATCACCGAGGAGACGGCGCCGGATCAGGGCGTTCACGACGAGACCGATGTCCGCGACGGAGCCGACACCAGCGAGAACGCGGACGAGAACGAGCCCGTCGAGCTTCTTCCCCGCCGCCGCCCCACTCAGGAACGCAGCAAGCGGAAGTTCGACGCATTGTTGACGGCGTCGCGCGAACTGTTGACCGACGTGGGGTTCGAGTCGTTCACGTGCGAGGAGGTCGCGGCCCGCGCCGGGCTGCCCATCGGCACGCTGTACCAGTTCTTCGCCAACAAGTACGTCATCGTGTGTGAACTGGGTCGCCAGGACCTGGCGGGCGTACGGCAGGAGTTCGCCGACTTCGACGGCGAGGTTCCGTCGCTCGACTGGCTACGCTTCCTCGACGATTTCCTCGACCATCTCTCCAGCCTGTGGACGTCGGATCCTTCCCGACGCGAGGTGTGGTTGGCGATGCAGTCCACCCCGGCCACACGCGCCACCGGCATGATCCACGAGAAGGCGTTCGCGGCCCAGGTGGAGCGGGTGCTCGCACCGCTCACGCCCCGCACCCCCCGTGCCCGCCGCAACCTGATGGCCGAGGTGCTGGTGCACGTCGTCTACTCGATGCTCAACTTCTCGGTGCAGGACGGCCAGAGCCACGCCGACGCCGTCGCCGAACTGAAGCGCTTGATGGGCGCCTATCTTCTGGTGGCAGAAAAGGAGAGCCGACGCTGAACGCGTCGGCTCTACTCTTCTCCATCATTCGCTGACGATCACTCCTCGAGGATCGCCACCGCTCCCGCCATGTCCCCGTCGTGGGTCAACGACAGGTGGATCTTCACCGTCGGCAGGAACTCCGCGGCCATGCCGTGCAGCTTGATCGACGGACGTCCCCATGCGTCGTTGACGACCTCGATCAGCGGGTACGGGTTGTCGCCGATCTGGGGCGCACGAGCGAAACGTGATGCGGCCCAAGCCTTCAGCACCGCTTCCTTGGCGGCCCACCGCGCGGCGTAGTGCCGCGCGGGGTCCGCACTGCGCGTGGCGGCGTGGCGGCGCTCGCCGGCAGTGAAACTGTCGCGGACCATGGTGGTCCCGACCTTCTCCATCTGCTCGGCGAACTCCGAGACCGACACCAGATCCAGACCGACTCCCAGGATGCTCACTCGGCCACCGTACGGTAGACGTCGTCAGCGCCGAGGCGAGAATCTTCGCTCAGCAGCAGATCGATCTCGAGCTCGTGCTTCGCATCGCTCGACGTGCCGTCGTGGCCCAGTCGGCGATCCTCCGGACGCTCGTACAGCGAGGATCCGCCGCACATCGCCTCCATCAGCCGCCGCTTGCCGGCCACCACACGTGCCTGCGCCTTCGCCGTGTACTCCTCGCGCTGCGCGGCCGGAATCGCCTCGAGGAACGCCTGTGGGTGCACCACGGCGATGATGCCGGACACGTGGCCGAAGCCGAGGCTGGTCAGCAGACCGGCCTTGAACGGCAGCCGCTCCCCGAAGCGCAGCGGTTCGCGTACCCAGACCAGGTTCTCGAACTCGGTCATCGTGTCGTCGACGCAGTCGAGACTGCGGTTCGGCGGCACGACGCCCTCGGCCAGCACCTGGCAGAGACCGATCAGCTGGAAGGCGGCAGCGCCGCCCTTGCTGTGTCCGGTCAGCGACTTCTGCGAGACCACGAAGAGGGGGTTGCCCTCCGTGCGGCCCAGCGCTCGGGCCAGACGCGTGTGCATCTCCGCCTCGTTGGGATCGTTCGCGTTGGTCGACGTGTCGTGCTTGGAGACGATCGCGATGTCGTCCGCGGAGACACCGAGTGCGCTGAGCGACAACGCCATCGCCGAGTCCTGACCGCCGCGGGCAGCGCCGAGGGCGCCGAGACCGGGAGCCGGGATCGACGTGTGCACGCCGTCACCGAAGGACTGCGCCCATCCGACGACACCGAGGACGGGCAGGCCCATCTCCAGAGCGAGGTCACCGCGAGCCAGCAGAATCGTTCCGCCGCCGTGCGACTCGACGAAGCCGCCGCGTCGACGATCGTTGGCTCGGGAGAACCGGCGATCCGAGATGCCCTTGGCGTGCATCGCCGAGGCCTCCGCCGTCGCCGACATGTCGCCGAAGCCGATGATGCCCTCGGTGCTGAGGTCGTCGAACCCGCCGGCCACGACGAACGTCGCCTTGCCGAGCCGGATCTTGTCCACGCCCTCCTCGACCGAGACCGCCGCCGTGGCGCAGGCCGCGACCGGGTGGATCATCGCGCCGTAGGACCCGACGTACGACTGCACCACGTGCGCCGCAACGACGTTCGGCAGAGCTTCCTGCAGGATGTCGTTCGCACGAGCGTCGCCCAGCAGGGTGTCGATGTACAGCGAGCGCATCGACTCCATGCCGCCCATACCGGTACCCTGCGTGTTGGCGACCAGCGAGGGGTGCGTCCAGCGCATGAGCTCGGACGGGGTGAAGCCGCTGGTGATGAACGCGTCGACCGTGCAGACGATGTTCCACAGCGCGACCCGGTCGATGGAGCTCGCCATGTCCGGCGAGATGCCCCACTTGGTGGCGTCGAATCCCGTGGGGATCTGACCACCGACCGTGCGCGTCAGCTTCATCTGACGCGGTACGCGGATCTCGGTGCCCGCCTTGCGCGTGACCTGCCAGTCACCCTCCGCGTTCTGGTTCACGACCGTCCGCTCGGGATCGGCACCGACGAAGGCGCGTGCCTCCGCCTCGCTGCCGACGACGAACGTCAGATCGTTGTCCAGGAACACCGAGGTGAGCAGCGGCGCGGTGTTGTTCACCATCGCGCCGTCGTCCTCGTACTGCCGGATACCGCAGCGTTCGACGACCGTGTCGTGGTACCGGTCGGCGATCTCCGCCTCGGGCACCAGATCGCCCGACTCGGCGTCGTACCACCCCGGCTTGGGATCGTTCTCCCAGACCACCAGACCGGTGTTCCACGCGAGTTCGAGAACGCCTGCCGCCGAGAGCTTCTCGTCGACCTCCATCTCGAAGCGGGTGCGTGCGCTGCCGTACGGCCCGAGCTCGCCCGTACCGACGATGACGACCATCTCGGACGGCTCGATGTCCAGAGCGGTCCACGCGGGTGCTGCGGGCTGCTCGTCGAGCCGCGGCGGCGCGGGAAGCGCGTCGACGGTGGCGAGTGCCTCGGCGACGGCGTCGTCCGCGACGGCCTCGTCGGCAGCCTGCTTGGCGAGTGCGGCCAGATCGAGGCCCGCCTCGGCGAGGCCGCCGGTGAGATCGACCTCAAGCGGTGCCTGCGCGGCGGCGGTCCGGGACTCCTCGTCGCAGGTGGCGAGCAGCTGCTCGGCCATCTCCGCCGTGGACCAGGTGCGCACACCGGCCGCCTCGGCAGCGTTGGCCACCGGGTCGTTGTGACCCATGAGGCCGGTGCCGCGGACCCACCCGATACGGGCGTGCACCAACGTGACTCGCTCGGCCCAGGTGCGCTCCGCCTTCCAGCGGTTCACCACGGCGTCGAGCGCTGCCTTGGACTCGCCGTAGGCACCGTCGCCACCGAACAGTCCACGGTTCGGCGAACCGGGAAGTGTCACGTGCAGACGGGTGTCGACGTCGCGGTCGTGACCGATCTTCGACAGACCACCGATGAGACGCTCGACCGACCAGAGCAGGACGCGCATCTCCATCTCGGCGCGGGCACCGGCGTCGGACAGCTCGCCGGCGACCCGCGGTGCCGCGAAGGGGAACAGCATCGTGGGGGTGACGGCGGGCTTGACCAGCTTCTTCGCGCCACCGGCCGAATCGATCTGGTCGCTGCCGATCCACTCGATCAGGGCATCGACGTCGGCGTACGAGGCCATGTTCGCCGGGACCACCCAGAGGGCTGCTCCCGCAGTGGCATTCGTGCGGTAGAGCTCACGGTAGAACCCGACTCGGCTCTCGTCGAGACGCGAGGTGGTGAGGAAGACGGTCGCACCGCCGGCGAGCAGTTCCCCGGTCACCGCAGCGGCGATCGAGTTCTTGCTGGCGCCGGTGACGACCGCGACCTGTCCGGTCCAGCGGGTCGACGCCTCGGTCGACTGCGCCGCAGCCGACGCGATGGCGCCGTAGGTGGCCGCCAGGTCGCCGCGCCCCTGGGCGTCAGCCTTCTGCTGCCACCAGCTCGCCTGGGACGCGACAGCCGTGCCGGTTCCGGCGAAGGTGTCGACAGCGAGTGCCTGAGCCTTCTCGTCCCCCAGCCACAGCCGGGCGAGATCCTCACGCGCACTGGCCCAGCGGTCGTCGATCAGCACCGCCTTGCGGGCGTCGAACGACGGAGCGACCAGACGCGGCCAGTCGGTGCCGAGCTCGGTGGACACCAGGTCGACCAGCTCGGCCTCGCTCGCGTCCGCCTCGGGCAGGGTGAGGTTCTCGGCGAATCCGAGCTGTTCGAGGACCAGTCGGGCCGCCGAGGCCAGCACTCCGCTGCGCCCGGTGATGTTCTCGGTGAACTCACCCAGGGCGGCCGCGTCGACAGTGCCACCGCCGCCGCTGCCCCCACTGGAGGGCATGGAAACCTGGATGCCGCGTCGCTGACCGACCGCAGTCACGGCTGCGTCGATGACCGCGTCGACCGCGGCACCGTCGGCGACGGCACCGTCCGCGAGACCACCGAGGTCGCCGCCGCGGATCGATGCGCCGTCCCTGGTGCCGAGAGCGACCTCGGCGGTGACGTGGTGGGCCCACCCGTCACCGAGCTGCCACACCTTGGCGACGCGCTCCGCGATGGAGCCGGGACGACGTCCCGACGGTCCGAACACCTTGCGCAGGTGATCGTTCACCGAGTCGCTGAGCACCGGCCCGAACGGACGGTAGGTACGTGCCAGCTTGTTGACGGTGCCGGCGAGGGCACCCATGTCGGCGTCGGCCGCGCCGTCGATCGCACCGAGCGACAGCTCGGAACCGAGATCGACGAGCAGCTGGTTACGCCGGGACGAGACGCCGTCGCACAGTGCCTCGATGGTGTCGGCGGGGCCGATCTGATCGATGCGGAGCTTGGTCCACAGGGCGATCAGCACGGTCGTGGCGTCCGACGCCGTGAACGCGATGTCGTCGGGACGCGGCCCACCGGCCGGTGCCGCGGGAGCAGCGACCGGGGCGGCGACGGCTGCCGGGGCAGCCGCCGGATCTGCAGCGGGAGTCTCGGACTCGGGCTCGTCCGCCATCTCCGGATCGGTGTCCGTGGAGAAGACGACGGCCGCGTCGCGCTCGATGTTGAGCACCTCGACGGGGTGGCCGATGCGACCGGGGAGCTTCAGCGTGTTGGTCGCGAGGTTGGCCACCGTGGGAACGGATCCCAGACCCACCTCGACGAAACGCTCGATGCCCAGTCCGCCGTCCGACTCGTCGGCGAACAGCAGGTCCTGCGTCTCGATCCACCGGACCGGGCTGGCGAACTGCCATGCCAGCAGCTCGGTCAGGATCACGCGGCACAGATCGGCCGGGCGGGCGGCCCAGTCGTCCCACCGACCCAGGACGTCGGCCAGCGGCTCGGACGGCACCAGGTCGGCGATCTCCTGCACGAAGTCACGATCGAGCGTGAACAGACGCGGAACCAGGTTGGGGATGTAGCGGCCGACGAGGATCGACGGGTCGATCGTCTCCGGGAGCAGCTCGAGGAGACGAGCCCGGAAGTCGTCCACACCGCCGCGCAGAACGGTGGAGTGGAACGGGACGTCGATGCCGGGGACCAGGATGAAGGCCCGCTTACCGCCGAACTCGGCACGGCGACGGTCGATCTCGCGCTCGAGCTCCTCGAGACCCGCGACGGTGCCGGCGATGGCGTACTGGGAGCCGCGCAGGTTGAGGTTGACCACCTGCAGGAACTCGCCGGTGCGCTCACCGATGGACTCGACGAATCCGATGACGTCGTCGTCGGCGAGGCCGACCTGGGACGGACGGATGGCGGCCATGCGGTACTGGCTGCGGCCCTTCGCATCACGCGGGACCAGCTGGTGCATGGCGGAGCCGCGCTGGAAGACCACTTCGAGGACGGCCTCGAGCGGCAGGACCCCGGCGACGGCGGCGAGAGCGTTGTACTCACCGACGGAGTGCCCGGCGAGGAACGAGTCCTCGACGAACGCGCCGGACTCGCGGAGCTCAGCCACCTGGGCGACACCGAGCACGGCCATCGCGACCTGAGTGAACTGGGTCAGGTGCAGGACGCCGTCGGGATGACGGTGGGTCACTCCCCTGGCCCGCAGTTCGGTCGGGTTGTCCCGCACGACAGCGAGAATGGAGAAGCCGAGGGCAGCGCGGGTGTGCTTGTCCGCACGCTCCCAGATCTCACGGGCGGCCTTCGAGCGAGCCCGTGCGTCGAGACCCATGCCGGGCTGCTGGATGCCCTGGCCCGGGAAGGCGTAGACCGTCTTCGGCGCGCCGATGCGTCCGGTGGCCATCATGACCATGTCGCCGTCGACCTTGCAGGACACCTCGACGATCTCGGAACCGGCCTCGTAGCCGACACGGTCGACGCGGACGTCGATCGAGGCGCCGGGACGCACCATGCCGAGGAAGCGCGTGGTCCACGCCGTGAGGCGACGCGGCGGAGTCGTCGCGGCCGGATCGACGGCGGTGACCACCTGCTGGGCGGCGGCCGAGAGCCACATGCCGTGCACGATGGGATCGCCGAGACCGGCGAGACGCGCTGCGGCGTCCGAGGTGTGGATCGGGTTGTGGTCGCCGGAGACCTGAGCGAATGCACCCATGTGACGCGGGGCCGTGATGGTGGTGTCGCGGCGACGGCGGCGAGGGGTCTCGACCAGCGCGTCGGTGACCGACCCGCCGGCGCGCGGCGGATCCGACAGCGTGCCGGTGCCCGTGCGGCCACGGATGGCGAACCGCTCGACGAGGGTGGCGACGACGGGAGCGTCGAGGCCCTCGCCCAGCATGGCGCCGATCTCGACGGAGACCTCGACCACGCGGCCGAGATCGGTGTCGACGACCTCGCCCGACTGCGCCTTCACGACCAGGATGCTGTGGTGGTCCGGCAGCGTGCCCATGAGATCGATGCGGTGGTCGAGGTGCACCAGGTCGAGCATGCCCTCGATGACGGAGCCGGCGTCGGCGGTACGCGCCGAGCCGAGCACGGCGAACACGGCGGGCCAGCACGCTCCGACGAGGACATCGGGCACGGCCGAGTGGCCGACGCCGTAGTCCGCGGGGAGGCCGGAGCCGGTGACGCCCGCATGGTCGGCGACGAGGTCGGGCGACCAGGCGATGTTGAGGCGAGCAGCGCCGCCCTTGACGGTCGGGAGTTCCTGTCCCGCAGCGACTCCGAGAAGCGCGGACATCGAGGACTCGGCGTCCGCGTCGGTGACGAGCGGCGCTCCGCCGTCTACCGCCGAGGCGGGGACGGTGATGCGGATGTCGACGCTCTTGCCGGGCGAGAGCGGGACCGAGAGGAGCACCTGGTCCGAGCCGGCGACGGTCAGCGTGGCGCCGGTACGGGCGTGGGTGGCGGCCTCGTCGGACACGACGTCCCACTCGGACAGTGCACCGAGTCGACGAACGGGGTTGGGCGCGAGGCGCGATGCCCAGGTGATGTCCGGGGCGGCGAGCACCATGCCCACGAGACCGCCCGCGATGTCGGGATGACGGCGCGTGGCGACGGCGACGGAATCCGCGCCGGAGCCCAGCAGGCGATCCGCCGTGGCCTTCTCGAAGCGGTTCAGCAGATCTCCGACCGGCTCGTTCAGCCGGTCGATACCGGCGACGGCCACGGTGCCCGGGATGACGCAGACCTGGTCTGCCGAGTACCGCGCGTCGTGGGCCTGCCACAGCGAGTCACTGCGCCACCAGCGGCGGACGTCCTTGTCCACGACGGGAACGAAGTTGACCGGCTTACCGGGGATGCGGCACAGCGAGATGAAGAACGGCACGTCGGCCGGGTGCAGCTCGACCGTCGAGGCGTCGGGGTAGGCCGCGACGAGTGCCCGCAGGGCATCGGCGGGACGGTCGAGAATGTCGTTCTCGGCGAAGAGGGTGGGAACGGGTCCACGGTCCACAGGGTGGAGACGGGCCTCGGCACGCTGGAGCATGTCGCGGAAGCGGACGCGCCACGTGACGTCGAGCCACGGAGTGTCGGTGTCGATGTCGTGCCCGACAGCGAGCTCGAGGTAGCGCTCGAGCCAGCGCAGGTACGTCATGGACGCGACGTCACCGAAGTACGGCTTCGCGGTGGCGTCGAGAGCGGCGATGATCTCGTCGCGGCGAGCGGCCACGGCCTCGTCGTCGCCGGCGACCTCGTCGAGCAGACGACCGGTCCGCGAGGCGGCGTTGTCGATCTCGTGGATGTCCGCGCCGAGCTGGCTGCGGCCGGAGGCCATGCCGCCGATCGCGGTGCCGGCACCGACCCAGTCGGGCGTTCCGGGGGTGTCGACGAGGAGCTGCTTGACCTCGGGGGACGTTGTCGCCTCCAGCGTGGCCATCGCGGCGGTGCCGACGAGGATGCCGTCGAGCGGCATGGCCGGGAATCCGGCGGCCTCCGACCAGCGTCCGGTGAGGTAGTCGGCTGCGCGCTCGGGAGTTCCGATGCCGCCGCCGACGCAGATGACGATGTTGTCGTGCGACCGCAGCTCCGCGTAGGTGGCGACCAACAGGTCGTCGAGGTCCTCCCACGAATGGTGGCCACCGGCGCGGCCGCCTTCGATGTGGACGATGACCGGGTAGTCCGGAACCTCGTTGGCGATGCGGATCACCGCGCGGATCTGCGCCACCGTGCCCGGCTTGAAGCACACGTGGCTGATGCCGACCTCGGTCAGCTCCTCGATGAGCGCGACGGCCTCGTCGAGCTCGGGGATGCCGGCGGTGACGACGACGCCGTCGAACGGTGCACCCGCCGTGCGGGCCTTCTGCACGAGGCGCTTGCCGCCGAGCTGCAGCTTCCACAGGTAGGGGTCGAGGAAGAGCGAGTTGAACTGCACGGACCGGCCGGGCTCGAGGAGCTCCTGCAGCTCGGCGACGTGGCCGGCGAAGATCTCCTCGGTGACCTGTCCGCCACCGGCGAGCTCGGCCCAGTGGCCGGCGTTGGTCGCGGCGGCGACGATCTTCGGATCGACGGTGGTCGGCGTCATGCCTGCGAGCAGGATCGGCGACCGACCCGTCAGCTTGGTGAAGGACGTCTCGACGCCGGTGTATCCGTTCGGGAGGGTGACCACGGACGGGGCGAAGTCGCTCCACGGGCGGTCCACCTCGGGTGCGGCGCCGGGAGTGAGGAGGTTGCGGTGCCCGGTGCGGGTCGACGCGGCGACGACGCCCACGCCGTGGCCGCTGATGTTCGATGCGGTCAGGCGGGTGAGGGCGTCACCGGGACCGAGGTCGAGGATCCACGACGCGCCCGCGGTGACCACGGACTCGCTCGCGGCGACCCAGTCGACCGGATCGACCAGGATGGCCTGCCCGAGTGCGCGGGCACGGGAGACGTCGACGCCACACCGCTCGGCCCACTGGCCGACGACGTCGACGGCCTCGCCCATCTGCGGGTGGTGGAAGCCGACCTCGATGTCGAGGGGCTCGAAGACGGGAGCGAAGATCGCACCGCCACGCTTCTTGGCGTCGCGCTCGCGGGTCTCGGTGGCCGAGATCTCCTCGCAGCGCTGCTGCACGCGAACGAGCTTGGTGTACGGACCGCTGAGGACGACGCGGCGGCGACCGTTGCGGATCGCGACGACGGCGGACGTGGTGGCGTCGTCGCCCGCGACCTCGTCGACGATGGCCTGCAGACGAACGGGGTCGACGGCGGAGACGGCGATCATGGGAGCCCGCTCGCCCGAACCGATGAGGGCACGGCGGCGGCCAACGAGACCGGCTGCGGCACCGATGAGCTGCGCGACGGCCAGCAGTTCGGCATCACTGCGCCCGAGATCGGCGACGGCCGCCTCGGCGAGGACACCCTGCGAGTGGCCGATGACGGCGGAGGGCGGAGTGGCGGTCCAGTCCAGTCCCTGCACCGACAGCGCGCGCAACGCGGCGATCTGGGTGAGGAGGACGCCGGGGACGGAGACGGCCGCGGAGGCGAGTGCTGCGGTGGACGGACCGGCCGACGGATCGTCGGCGAGCTCCTGCTCCAGCATCCAGGCGATGGGATCGAAGCCGAGGGGCCGCACGACCAGGAGCTCCTGCGCCACGGGCGCGAGGATGTCGGCCGCGGTGTTGACGAGATCGGTGATCTGCGGCTCGAGTGCACAGTCCCGGGTCAGCTCGTCGAGGGTCGGCAACCAGGGCGCACCCTGGCCGCCGAAGGCGAACGCGTACGGCTCGCCCGCGACGAACCGCTCCGCGAGCGACTCCGCCCGATCGGTGGAGCGCTGGCGGTTGGGGGGAGTGCTCTCGTTGATGGTCACGCGTGCGTGTCCTCTCCTACCTCGGATCGCGAGGTGCTGGGTACTTCTGACGCTGAAGTCGTTCGACGTGGCTGGGCTGTTCGACGTTGCTGGGCCACCGGCGGACGAGACTCCGGGAGCCCGAGACGGTGGGCAGTCGTCATCGACGGACCACTCGCATCTCGTGGGTTCAAGAATGACACGGAATCATGAGGAATTCCTCACGTTCTGTTTGACGTCCTAGTGCTACCCGCGGGTACGTCGTGACCGTGGCCAGAAACGGCGGCTCATCTGACCCGAAAGTAGGGTCGATCGCTGCAGACCAGGGCGGTTTCTGCGGGCGCGGAACCTGAGGTATCCCTCGTGTTCATCGTTACCAATTCGTTATACGAGCAGACGGGCGGTTCCTGTCGGACCGTCCGCCTACCTTCCTGATCGCACACGTCGTGCACCGAGACCGGGGGGACTCACATGACCGACACCATCGCAGCGCTCGTCGACCGTTCGACGCGGACTGCCGCCGCTACCGCCGTCGACGCGGTGATTCCACGAGAGACCTGGCCGTTCTGGTTTCCGGGGTGGGAAGGGGACATCGAGGCCGCTCTCCTCGACGCCGTGTTCTCGTCGAGAGCGACGTACGGCGGTCCCACCACGGGTGTACGACGGGTGGTCGCCGCGTGGCGGCGCTCGCGCGGCGGCGCGGTGGACGACCTCCGCGCGCTCACCACGCTCGATGCCGATGCCGTGGACAACCGGCAGCGGGTTCCGGGGAATCACTCGACCAAGGCCGACGCCGCGCGGGCCGTCGCCGCCGCACTGCTCGCAGTCGGGGTGACCAGGGCGACGGACGTGGACGGGTCCGAGACGCAACACGACGCGTTCGTCTCCGTCACAGGTGTCGGCGAGCTGTCATGGGAGTGCTTTCTCGGCGCCCTCGGCGTCGCGTCACCGCTGAGCGACGCCGGGGTCGACGACTTCCTACGCGTGACACTCGCCGTGACTGTCGACGGAGTCGAGGACCGGAACGCCGTCCTGGACGCGGTCGCACGTGACCTCGACACCGACCGCGCGACGCTGCGGCACGCGGTGTGGCGCTACCAGCGTGCACTCGTCCGCAGGCCGCGGACCCGCGAGGTGCCGGCCGAGGTCGTCTAGACTCACCTGCACGCGCGAGTGGCGGAATGGCAGACGCGCCACACTTAGGATGTGGTGTCCGACGGACGTGGGGGTTCAAGTCCCCCCTCGCGCACCAGCAGGTGAGTCCCACCACGACCCCTACGACGCGGTGTCGTTGATCGTGCGCGGTCCGGTACCGTCGTGGTGTGGATCAGAGCCGGGACACCACCTCCAGGACGCGCCGACCAGCACTCATCGTGCTGGTCATCGTCGCTGCCTGCGGATGCCTGGCGCTCGGGTACTGGCAGTGGGAACGATTCGAATCGTCGTCCGGCACGGGTCAGAATCTCGGCTACGCCTTCCAGTGGCCCCTCTTCGCCGCCTTCGTCGTGTTCGCCTACCGACGGTTCGTCCAACTCGAGGACACCGTGGACGAACCGGTGGAGTCCACGGTGATCACCGAGATCCCCACCGATCTCCTCCCGCAGCGCCCGACCGCTCGGGCGACCCGCGTGTCCGACGACACTGCCGACGACGAGGAGACTCGTCAACTGCGGGAGTACAACAGCTATCTCGCGGAGTTGGACGCCGGCCGCGAGAACGACAGGAGCACTTCGTGAGCACCGCAGAACCTCGTCCCGCCGCTCGAACAACCGGGGGTCGGCCGACCGATCGGCGGATCGAGCCCGCGCTTCTGCGCTATCGCGTTCTCGCCTACGCCACGGGCGTCTGGCTGCTGGTGCTGACCGCGGAAATGGTGGCCAAGTACATCTTCGGCGTCGAGAACCTGCCCGGGTGGATCGCGATCGTGCACGGCTGGGTCTACTTCGCGTACCTGATCGTCACGCTCGACCTCGCCGTGAAGGTGCGCTGGCCCGTCGGCCGCACCATCGGCACGCTCCTCGCCGGCACCGTGCCGTTCCTGTCGTTCGTCATCGAGCATCGCCGAACCCAGCAGGTGAAGCGGGACTTCGCCGTCTGACCTACTGCGTGAGCGCGGTGATCTCCGGGAGCAACCGACGCAGCGCGACGCCGCGATGGGACGACGCGTCCTTCTCCGCAGGCGTCATCTCGGCGGCGGACTGCCCGGCACCGTCCGGAACGAAGATCGGGTCGTAACCGAATCCACCGCTTCCGGCACGGGTTCTCGACACACTCCCCCGCCACTCGCCGCGGACCACGTGCTCACGTCCGTCCGGCAGCACCAGCGCGCAAGCAGAGACGAAGGCAGCACCGCGCCGCTCGTCCGGCACGTCGGCCAGTTGCGCCAGCACCAGCGCGGTGTTCGCCTCGTCCTGGCCGTGCTGTCCCGACCATCGCGCCGAGAGCACTCCGGGCATACCGTTCAGTGCGTCGATCGCGATCCCCGAATCGTCTGCCACACAGGGCATTCCGGTCGCGGCAGCACCGTCCCGAGCCTTGATCAGAGCGTTCTCCTCGAAGGTCGCCCCGGTCTCGGGGGTCTCCGGATACTCGGCGACCTCGTCGAGCCCCACCAGTTCCACGCCGCCGACCTGCGCGGCATCGAGTACGCGCCGCAGTTCGGCGAGCTTCTTCGTGTTGCGGCTCGCGACGAGGAGCCGTACGTCAGGCACCGGGCAGCTCACCGGGGTAGGGGGCCGCGAGAGCCTCCTTCTGGATCGCGAAGATGCGCTCGCAGCCGGCGAGGGCGTTGTCGAGCATGGCGTCGAGGGTGGACCGCGGGAACGTCGCGCCCTCGCCGGTTCCCTGGATCTCGACGAGTGTTCCGGTGTCGGTGGCCACGACGTTCATGTCCACCTCGGCGCGCGAGTCCTCCTCGTACGGCAGGTCCAACCGGACGCGGCCGTCCACCACGCCGACCGACACAGCCGCGATGGCGCAGGAGATGGGCTGCGGATCGGCGAGTTTGCCGTGGGCAGCGAGGTAGGTGACGGCGTCGGACAGTGCCACGAAGGCACCCGTGATCGCCGCGGTACGCGTCCCACCGTCGGCCTGCAGCACGTCGCAGTCGAGGGCGATGGTGTTCTCACCGAGAGCGGCGAGATCGATGCAGGCCCGCAAGGAGCGCCCGATGAGTCGGCTGATCTCGGACGTGCGTCCGCTGACCTTGCCCTTCACCGATTCGCGGCTGTTGCGGGTGTGCGTCGCGCCGGGAAGCATGGCGTACTCGGCGGTGAGCCAGCCGAGCCCGGATCCCTTGCGCCACCGCGGCACCCCCTCCTCCACGCTGGCGGTGCACATCACCCGGGTGTTGCCGAATTCGACCAGCACCGATCCTGCCGGGTGCGAGGTGAAACCGCGGGTGATGGTGATGGTGCGGAGTTCGTCGTCTGCTCTGCCGTCTTCACGTGTGGACACGCCTGCCACCCTAGTCGGGTCAGCGGTCAGACCTCGACGACGTAGCCGGGCGAGACGGCGTGCACCGGACCACCGAACTCGGCCTTCGCCTCCGCGACGACGTCCTCGCGTGACGTCCACGGCGGGATGTGGGTGAGCAGTAGTTCCGAGACCTCGGCCATGGCCGCCAACCGGCCGGCCTCGGTGCCCGAGAGGTGTACGCCCTGAGGGCGATCCGCGGCGTGGGTCCACGACGCCTCGGCCAGGAGCACGTCGGCACCGGTCGACAGTTCGACCACCGCGTCGCACATTCCGGTGTCCCCGGTGTAGGCCAGGACGGTTCCACTCTCGGTGGTGATGCGCATGCCGTAGGACTCCGGCGGGTGGTACACCCGTCGCGGCTCGATGGTCAGCGCACCGAACGTCACCACGGAACCGTCTCGGAGGTAGCGCAGATCGAGGGTGTCCGACATGTCGTCGATCCGGCCACCGCTCTCCGCGGACGCCACGCCCAGACGGAACGCCATGTCCGACGGCCCGAGGACCACGGCCCGGCCTTCCACCGCAGTGGGGCCGTACCGGCGCCAGACCAGCAGTCCGGGGACGTCGAGGCAGTGATCGGCATGCAGGTGCGACAGCAGCACGTGGACGTCGGCGGGATTCACGTACTTCTGCAGGGCTCCGAGAACACCGGGGCCGAAGTCCATGACGAGCGGAGCGGTGTCGGGCGCCTCGACGAGATATCCCGATGCCGGCGAGTCCGGACCCGAGACACTGCCCGAACAACCCAGAACCGTGAGACGCATGGGTGTCATGCTGCCACGCGCGACGAGAGGTCCGAGAGAGTTCGGCGACACACCGTGTCGTGAGATGTCCGAAGGGTCCGCACGGCTCCTGTCACCGGTGCAGTGTGGGCGACGGCGGGAGCGTACGCGCGGCGCGTTCCCGGCGTGCGGCACCGGCGAACATCCAGGCCGCCAGCACTCCCGCGAGTGCGCCGAAGAGGTGGCCCTGCCACGACACGTCCTCCTGCGTCGGGAGCACCCCCCACAACGCGCTGCCGTAGACGAGCAGCACCAGGACTCCGACGAGCAACTGCCCGAGATCGCGGGCGAACACGCCGCGCACGATGAGGTACGACAGCCACCCGAACACGATGATCGAGGCACCGACGTGCAGGGACGCGGTCTCGCCCGTCAGCCAGGTGCCCAGCCCACCCACGATCCACACCACCGCGGTGACGGCCAGACCGCGCGCGATGCCCGAGAGCATCAGCACGAACCCCAGCACCAGCAGCGGAACGGTGTTGGCGAACAGGTGGTCCCACCCGTGGTGGAGCAGGGGGGCGAACGCGACGCCCTGCAGGCCGTCGACCGATCGGGGGCCGATGCCGTGCCGATCGAGGGCGAGACCGGACGCCACGTCCACCGCCTCGATGACGTAGAGCACGGCGACGAAGCCACCGATCACCATGGCGGCGCTCGCCCAGCGCGAGCGTCGCGGCTGCGTGGCCGGCTGCGCGCCGGAGGTTCCGAGGGTCATGGCGTCCCCGATCATGAGGCGAGAGGTGATGTCCGGTTTCGACGATACTCGAGAGGGCGGGTCGGGCTCACGCGCCGGAACTCGGGAACACGTCCCGGTAAGCAGGAACCCCGGCCACTGCCGTCGCGGCGAGGATCGCCCGCGCGATGGCACGCTCGACCACCGGGGCGACCGCCGCGCACACTCCGTCGAGCACGGCCAGATCGGGCATCATCATCGGCATGTCCACCTCGGCGGGGCGGGCGGCCGCCCGTCCCGTCGCGATGGCGAAGATGGTGTCGCCGTCCAGCGGCGAATGGGCCGGCCGGATAGCGCGTGCGAGCCCGTCGTGTGCGGCGACGGCCACCCGCCGGCACTCCGACTCGGTGAGCCGCGCGTCCGTGGCGACGACGCCGATGGTCGTGTTCAGCGAGGTGTCCTTCGGCGCGAGCTGGGCGGCCGCCCGCACGTCGTCCGCACTCGGGGTTCGCAGGCCCACCTCCGGGACGGACGCCGCACTCCACAGGACACCCGTCTCGGGATCGAAGACCGATCCGACGGGATTGACCACCATCAACGCGCTGACCACCAGCCCCGCCGCTGCGCCCGTCTCGATCCGCATCGACGCGCTGCCGACGCCACCTTTGAGGAGTCCGGCGCGCGCACCCGTCCCCGCGCCGACGCATCCGAGCGCGAAGTCGGCCGACGCGGCGGCCGCGGCTGCTCGTCCGAACTCCGCGTCCGGTCGCACGGACCAGTCCCCCATCGGCAGATCGAAGATCACGGCGCCCGGCACGATCGGGACGACACGGTCGTCTCGGCCCATCCGCACGCCGCGCCGATGCTTCTCGAGATGGCGCATGACCCCGTCCGCCGCCGCGAGACCGTAGGCGGAACCGCCTGTCAGCAGCACCGCGTCGATCTGCTGCACGGCGTGGGACGGATCCAGCAGGTCGGTCTCGCGGGTGCCCGGTCCGCCGCCACGGACGTCGACGGCCGCGGTGACCGGCGCGTCCGTCATGACGACGGTGCAGCCGGTCGCGCGCCCGATGCCGTCGTGGTGCTCGTCGGACGGCGTGACCTCGGAGTCCAGCACGTGGTGGTGTCCGACGGTCAGTCCCGCGACGTCCGACAGCAGGTCGCGCATCACGGCATGAGTACCTGGACCAGCGAGTCCTGCATCCAGGTGAGCCAGTGGTAGACGTCCAGGTGCGGTGCTCGCGGATCGTCCTCCTCCAGTTGGTCGGGCGTGTCCGCGTCGATGCCGAGGGTGGTGCCGAGGGCCAGCCGGACGTCGTTCAGCCCGGTCAGCCAGGAGTCGGCCTGCTCACGGGTGAGAACGATCTTGCCGCCGCCGTTCGGCAGCGTCGACAGGATGGTCGCACCGGCGGCGCGCTTGATGTCGATGATGTCCGGCTCGTACAGGCTGCGGAGGGCGCCGTTGAGGTCGGCCTGCTCGGCGAGCGCGTCGGACTCGGCCGTGTCGGCGCCTTCGGGCCGGTGGAAGTCGGGAAGCAACCGCGCGAGCGTGGGGTCGTCGGGAGCGGAGGTGTTGCCGGACCGCATGCCGGTGAGCTCGGCCAGGTCGTCGGTCGGTGCCTCGGCGCCCCGTCGCTCCAGCAGCCCCACCACCGACTCGACGAGCGACCGCAACACGGCCACCTCGCGGCCGTCCATCTCCGACTTGAACTTGACGCCGCCCAGCGCGTTCTTCCGGGTCCACATGCGCACGACGACGGTCCTTCCAGAGTGGGTGAGACGAGTGTTCGAGAGTCAGACGTCGTGCTGCATGGTGGCCCACAGGCCCGCCGCGTGCAGCTTCTGCACGTCGATCTCCATCTTGTCGCGGGGCCCGCTCGAGACGACCGCCTTGCCTTCCGAGTGCACCTGCATCATCAGCTCCGTCGCCTTGTCCTTGCTGTAGCCGAACAGCTTCTGGAAGACGTAGGTGACGTAGTGCATCAGGTTGACCGGGTCGTCCCAGACGATGGTGACCCAGGGGGTGTCCGTCGCGGTGTCCTCGGACACCTCCACGGCCTCGTCGGGCGTGGCCTGCGGAAGTGTCGCGGTGAGATCCGAAGCCATGGCGCCCAGGATACGGCGTACATCGGTCGCCCCGTGACACGGTGACCGCTCTAGGGTGCAGTGGTGACCTCCACTGCGCTGTTCACCGATCAGTACGAGCTGACCATGCTGTCGGCCGCCCTCCGCGACGGTTCGGCGCATCGCGCCTGCACCTTCGAGGTGTTCGCCCGGCGGCTTCCCGACGGGCGGCGCTACGGCGTCGTCGCGGGCACGGGCCGCTTCCTCGATGCTCTCCGCGACTTCCGCTTCGGCGAGGACGAACTCGCGTCGTTGTCGTTCCTCGAGGCGGACACCCTCGACTGGCTCCGGAACTACCGGTTCGGCGGTGACATCGACGGTTACCGCGAGGGCGAACTGTTCTTCCCCGGCTCCCCCATCCTGTCCGTGCGCGGCACCTTCGCCGAGTGCGTGATCCTCGAGACGCTCGCACTGTCGATCTACAACCACGACAGCGCCATCGCTGCCGCGGCCACCCGCATGGTCTCCGCGTCCGACGGCCGGCCGCTCATCGAGATGGGATCCCGGCGCGCCCACGAGGAAGCGGCGGTGGCCTCGTCCCGCGTCGCGTACATCTGCGGTTTCGCGGCCACGTCCAACCTCGAAGCGGTCCGCCGCCACGGCATTCCGGGCGCCGGAACCAGTGCGCACGCCTTCACGCTGCTGCACACGGGCGTCGACGGACCGGACGAGGCCGCGGCGTTCCGCTCGCAGATCGCCGCCCTCGGTGTGGGCACCACGCTGTTGGTGGACACCTACGACATCACCGCCGGCGTCGCGACGGCCATCGAGGTGGCCGGGCCCGAGCTCGGCGGCGTGCGCATCGACTCGGGCGACCTCGGTGTCCTGGCGCGGCAGGTCCGTCGGCAGCTCGACGATCTCGGTGCCACGCGCACCCGCATCGTCGTCTCGGGCGATCTGGACGAGTACGCCATCGCCTCGCTGCGGGCCGAGCCCGTGGACACCTACGGCGTCGGCACGTCCGTCGTCACGGGATCGGGCGCACCGACCGCCGGCATGGTCTACAAGCTGGTCGAGGTCGACGGCATCCCCGTGGCCAAGCGCAGTTCGCACAAGGAGTCACGCGGCGGACGCAAGCGCGCCGTCCGCCTGGCTCGCAGCACGGGCACCGTCGTCGAGGAACTGGTGACGAAGGCCGGCGCGCCGTTGCCCGCGACCGATCCGTACACCGTGCGGGAGCTGTCCGTACCCATGGTGCGCGGCGGCGAGATCGTGCACACCGCCACGGTCGAGGACGCACGCACGCTGGTCGCGGAGGGTCTTCGATCACTACCCTGGGAGGGACTCGGTCTGTCCCAGGGAGATCCGGCCGTGCCGACGGTATTCTCCTGACCGTGGCCACCGCACTCGTCGTCGTCGACGTCCAGAACGATTTCTGTGAGGGCGGCTCGCTGGCCGTCGAGGGCGGGGCGCGAGTCGCCGCCGCCGTCACCACGCTCGTCGCCGGCGCGAGCTACGACGCCGTCGTCGCGACACGTGATCACCACATCGACCCCGGCGCCCACTTCTCCGAGACCCCGGACTACGTCGACAGCTGGCCGCGGCACTGCGTCGTCGGCACACCCGGCTGCGACTTCCACCCCGATCTCGACCTCACCCCGATCGAGGCAGTCTTCTCGAAGGGCGAGTACGACGCGGCCTACTCCGGCTTCGAGGGTGCCGACGAGTCCGGCACAGGCCTCGCGGAGTGGCTCCGCGCTCGGAACATCGACGCCGTCCACGTCGTCGGTCTGGCCACCGATCACTGCGTCCGCGCCACGGCCCGCGACGCCGCGCGCGCCGGCTTCGACACGACGGTGCTGCTGGACTACTGCGCCGCGGTGAGCCCCACGACGGTGCCGGCAGTACTCGCCGAACTCGCCGACGAGGGTGTACACGCCGACCGCTGACCGAGAGCCCGACGCGTCGGCACCCCGGCGTAACCTCGCACGGTGCCGCCGAAGTCGAAGTCCGAGTTGCCCACCGTTCCGAGTCTGCTCAGCACCGCGGTGACGGCGCTCGGCGGCACCGAGCGCACGGCCCAGCTCACCATGGCCTCGGCCGTCGCGCACAGCATCGACACCGGTGAGCATCTCGCGGTGCAGGCGGGCACCGGCACCGGCAAGTCGCTCGCCTATCTGGTTCCGTCGCTGCGGCACGCCGTGACGTCGGGGAAGACCGTCGTCGTCTCCACCGCGACCATCGCGCTGCAGCGTCAGCTGGTCGACCGCGACCTGCCGCGTCTGTCGAAGGCTCTCACCACGGCCCTCGCGCACGAACCGAGATTCGCGATCCTCAAGGGCCGCGGCAACTACCTGTGCCTGAACAAGTTGCACGGCGCACCGTCCGACGCTCCCGAGGAGGAGCTGTTCGACGCCTTCGCCGTGTCGCGGCTCGGCCGCGAGGTCAAGCGCATCACCGAATGGTCCTCGGACACCGAGACAGGTGACCGTGACGAGCTGAACCCGGGCGTGTCCGATCAGGCCTGGCGGCAGATGAGCGTGACCTCCCGCGAGTGTCTCGGGAAGTCGCGCTGCCCCTACGGCGAGGACTGCTTCGCCGAGCTCGCCCGGGTTGACGCGGCGCGCGCCGACGTCGTGGTCACCAATCACGCGATGCTCGCCATCGACGCCATCACCGGCATCTCGGTGCTGCCCGAACACGACGTCGTCGTGGTGGACGAGGCGCACGAGCTCGTGGACCGGGTGACGTCCGCGGCGACGGCAGAGATGTCCGCGACCGCCGTCGGCGCTGCCATGCGTCGCTGCGGGAAACTCGTGGAGGACGAGATCCTCGACCGATTGGCCGGTGCTGCAGAGGGTTTCGCCGCGTTGCTCGACGAACTCGAGGGCGGACGCTGGGAGGAGTTGCCTCCCGGCGCGTCCCAGACGATCGCGAGCATCCGCGACGCCGCGTGGGCCGTGCGCACGGCCATCGGACCGGCCAAGCAGGGCGGCGCCGCTGCCGACCCCGACGCGGCGGCCGCGCGGACCGCGGCTCTCGCCGCCATCGACGACGTGCACGACACCGCGGTGCGCATCCTCGAGACGTACGAGGAGAGCGATCCCGCGAAGCGGCGGGACGTGGTGTGGTTGGCCGTCGACGAGTTCCGCGGCGTCGTGAAGCGGGTGGTCCGGGTGGCACCGCTGTCCGTCGGCGGACTGCTCCGGACCCGGCTGTTCGCGGAGTCGACCGTGGTCCTCACCTCCGCGACGCTCACCGTGGGTGGCTCGTTCGACGGTCTCGCCGTCAACTGGGGTCTGCCGGCCGCCAATCCCACCCGCGTCGACGCGGCCCTCGCGACCGGCACCGAGGCACCGTCAGACGCCGACACGTTCCGGTGGAACTCGCTCGACGTGGGGTCGCCGTTCGACCACGGCAGGGCCGGCATCCTCTACATCGCCAAGCACCTCACCGCACCGGGGCGCGACGGCACGTCGCCGAGTCAACTCGACGAGATCGCGGGGCTCGTGCGCGCCGCGGGTGGCCGCACTCTGGGCCTGTTCTCGTCGATGCGGGCGGCCAAGGCCGCGGCGGCCGAGATGCGCGAACGGCTGGACACCCCCGTGTTGTGCCAGGGCGACGACGCCACCGGCGCTCTGGTCGAGCGCTTCGCACAGGACGAGGCCACGTCCCTGTTCGGCACGCTCTCCCTGTGGCAGGGCGTCGACGTCCCCGGTCGGTCACTGACCCTCGTGATCGTCGACCGCATCCCGTTCCCGCGACCCGACGATCCGCTGCTGGTGGCGCGGCAGCGCGCCGTCGAGTCGCGCGGAGGCAACGGGTTCCTCGCCGTCGCTGCGAACCACGCGGCCCTGCTGCTGGCCCAGGGTGTCGGTCGACTGCTCCGCAGCGTCGACGACAAGGGCGTCGTCGCCGTGCTCGATTCCCGCCTGGCCACGGCGCGGTACGGCGAATACCTCCGGGCGTCGCTCCCACCGTTCTGGGAGACGACCGACCCGGAGATCGTGCGCAAGGCGCTCACGCGCCTCACGGCCACCTAGACCTGCTGATACCTGGACCCGCAGGGACCTACATCGGGGACGGGCCCGCGACTCGACCGAGCTCGGCGTCTCCTGCGAGCAGCGGATGGTGCGGCAGGACCCGCACCGTGTACCCGACCGACCCGGAGAGCGGCAGCGTCGTGTCGGCGAGGAACCGCTCGCCGCCCGCGGCGGATCCCTGGTGCAGCATCGGGACCGTCACGACGTCGCCGAGCTGCTCGTCCTGATCGACGTGGCCGAACACGGCCTGTACGGACACGTCCGACGGGCCGAGTCCGCCGAGTCCCACCGTCGCGGACAGGGTGAGTGTCGAACCCAGCACCGGGGTGTCCGGCAGTCCGTCCGCCTCGACGTCGGTCACCGTGACCGCGGGCCACGCCGCATCGACGCGGCGCCGATAGTCGGCCATGGCCTTCGCACCGGCGTAGTCGTCGGAGATCGAGGCCGCACCCGCCCGGGTGGCGGGACCGTAGTACTGCTGCGTGTAGTCGCGAACCATCCTCGACGCCAACACCTTCGGGCCCGTGACCGTGAGGGTGTGCCGCACCATCTCGACCCAGCGCGCCGGCAACCCGTCGTCGCCCCGGTCGTAGAACTTGGGGAGCACCGACTTCTCGAGCAACTCGTACAGCGCCGCGGCCTCGAGATCGTCGCGGCGGTTCTCGTCGACGACGCCGTCGGCGGTGGGGATGGCCCAGCCGTTCTCCCCGTCGTACATCTCGTCCCACCATCCGTCCCGGATGGAGAGGTTCAGCCCGCCGTTGAGAGCGGACTTCATGCCCGAGGTGCCGCACGCCTCGAGCGGCCGCAACGGGTTGTTGAGCCAGACGTCGCATCCCCAGTAGAGGTAGCGGGCCATCGACATGTCGTAGTCGGGCAGGAAGACGATGCGGTGCCGCACGTCGTGCTGATCGGCGAATCGCACGATCTGCTGGATCAGGGCCTTGCCACCGTCGTCCGCGGGGTGTGACTTGCCGGCCACCACCAGCTGTACCGGGCGTACCGGATCGAGCAGCATGGCGCGCAGGCGCTCCGGTTGCCGCAGCATCAACGTCAGTCGCTTGTAGGTGGGGACACGGCGCGCGAATCCGACCGTGAGCACCGACGGGTCGAACACCTCGTCCGTCCACGCGAGTTCGGCGTCGGTGGAGCCGCGCTCGAGGGCCGAGTTGCGCACGCGGCGGCGCACTTCCGCGACCAGATCGGACCGCAGCGCGGAACGCGTCTCCCACAGGTCCGACGCGGAGACCTCGGCCAGCTGCTCCCAGCCCTGCGCCTCCTCCATCGTGCGGGTTCCCACCGTGCGCGCCGCGAGGTCGAGCCACCGCTGCGACGCCCACGTCGGTGCGTGCACGCCGTTGGTGACGGAGCCGATGGGGACGTCGGAGGCGTCGAATCCCGGCCACAGTTCATCGAACATGCCGCGGCTGACGATGCCGTGGAGCTTGGAGACGCCGTTCGCGCGCTGCGCCGACCGCAGCCCCATGTGGGCCATGTTGAACACCGCGGGGTCGCTCTCGCGGCCGAGTTCGAGGATGCGCTCCATCTCGATGCCGGGAAGCAACGACGACTCCGCCGTGCCGTCGCCGAAGTAGAGGCGCACCAGATCCGCGGGGAAGCGGTCGATGCCGGCGGGCACGGGAGTGTGCGTCGTGAAGACGGTGGACGCGCGCACCGCGGCGAGCGCGGAATCGAAGTCCAGCCCGCCCGCGTGCAGTTCACGGATGCGCTCGAGACCGAGGAAGCCGGCGTGGCCCTCGTTCATGTGGAAGACGCTGGGCGCGGGAAGCGAGTGGTACTCGGTGTAGGCGCGCACGGCGCGGACGCCGCCGACCCCGGCCAGGATCTCCTGCTTCACCCGGTGGTCCTGATCGCCGCCGTAGAGGCGATCGGTCACGCCGCGCAGCTCGGGATCGTTGTCCGCGATGTCGGAGTCCAGCAGCAGCAGCGGGATGCGTCCGACCTGGGCGATCCAGATGCGCGCGCGCAGGACGCGGTCGCCCGGCATCGCGACGTGGACGAGCACCGGGGAATCGGACTCGTCGGTGAGCAGTCGCAGCGGCAGACCCTGCGGGTCGAGGGACGGATACCGCTCGGCCTGCCAGCCGTCGGCCGTCAGCGACTGGCGGAAGTACCCGGAGCGGTACAGCAGGCCCACGCCGATGAGGGGCAACCCCAGATCGGACGCCGCCTTGAGGTGATCGCCGGCGAGGATGCCGAGACCGCCGGAGTAGTTGGGCAGCACCTCGGAGACGCCGAACTCCATCGAGAAGTACGCGATGCCCACCGGCAGGTCCGCGCCGGAGTCGACCTGCTGCTGGAACCATCGGGGTTGCGCCAGGTAGAGGTGCAGATCGGCGACGAGGTCGTCCACCCGCTGCACGAACGCGTCGTCGTTCGCCAGGTCCTCGAGGCGGGACGACCGCACCTCGCCGAGGATGCGCACCGGATCGCGGTCACCACTGACCCACAGGTCCGGATCGATGCTCTCGAACAACTCCAGGGTGGGCGGATGCCACGACCATCGCAGGTTGACGGACAGTTCGGCGAGTCCGGAGAGTCGGGCCGGGAGCTGCGCGCGGACGGTGAATCTGCGGAGTGCTTTCACGATTCCGAAGACTACTGCGGGCGACCCCCGCGCACCGTCGTTCCGCGTTTGCCGAAGAGCCGTTCGGGTACTTCTCCCGGTGGCGTCCGAGACTGCCGCGTGCCTCGTCCGCAGGTCGCGTAGGTGCTCTCGGTCGGTTTCGAGAAAGACCGGGGCATCTCGTCTACGGTTGACTTCGAGCTCAGCCCGACAACCCGACATCGACAGAACTGCGACAACCAGCAGAAAAGGGGCTTCGGTGACAGGCCGTATCGGCATCGACGACGTACTACCCAACACATCGTCCGGTAGGTATCCCGCCAAGGCCGTTGTGGGAGAGACATTCCCGATCACGGCCGCGGTGTGGCGCGAGGGGCACGACGCCGTCAACGCGACGTTGGCGGTCCGCGGGCCCGGCCAGGGCAAGTCGGTCCACATCCCGATGGTTCCCGGCGAGCAGCCGGACATCTTCCACGGTGTGTTCACTCCCGACGCCGAAGGCTTCTGGATCGCCCGCATCGAGGGCTGGGGTGATCCGATCGCCACCTGGATGCATGCGGTCGAGGCGAAACTCGGCGTGGGCCAGGGGCCGGCCGAACTGGCCAACGATCTCGAGACCGGCGCACGCTTGTTCGAACGCGCCGCCAAGAACGTCGGTCGCTCGGAGAAGCCACTGCTCGAGAACGTCGTGACGGCGCTGCGGAGCGACGCACCGCTGCCGTCGCGCGTCGCACCGGCGTTCACGCCCGAGGTGCGCGAGATCCTGCACGAGACGCCGCTGCGCGAACTGGTCACGCGCGGCGAGGCGATCAACGTCTGGGTCGACCGCCGCGAGGCACTCGTCGGCTCGTGGTACGAGCTCTTCCCCCGCTCCACGGGGGGCTGGAACGAGGACGGCACTCCTCGCCACGGCACGTTCGAGACGACGATCGGTGCGCTCCCCCGCGTGGCGGCCATGGGCTTCGACGTCGTCTACTTCCCGCCGATCCATCCGATCGGCAAGGTGAATCGCAAGGGCCGCAACAACACTTTGACACCGGGACCCACCGACGTGGGCTCGCCGTGGGCCATCGGCTCGTCCGAGGGTGGCCACGACGCGGTGCATCCCGAGCTGGGAACGGTCAAGGAGTTCCGCGCACTCGTCACGGCCGCACGCAAGCTCGGCCTCGAGATCGCTCTGGACCTCGCTCTGCAGTGCGCACCGGACCACCCCTGGGCCGCCGCACATCCCGACTGGTTCACCGTGCTCCCCGACGGCACCATCGCCTACGCGGAGAACCCGCCCAAGAAGTACCAGGACATCTACCCGGTCAACTTCGACAACGACCGCAAGGGCATCTACGCGGAGGTGCTGCGCGTCGTCAAGTTCTGGATCAGCCAGGGAGTCAAGATCTTCCGGGTCGACAACCCGCACACCAAGCCACCGGACTTCTGGGAGTGGCTCATCGCCGAGGTCAAGAAGACGAACCCCGACGTTCTCTTCCTCGCCGAGGCGTTCACGCGTCCCGCGCGGCTCTACGGTCTCGCGCGACGCGGTTTCACGCAGTCGTACACGTACTTCACGTGGCGCACGGCCAAGTGGGAGCTCACGGAGTTCGGACAGGAGATCGCCGCCAAGGCCGACCTGGGTCGCCCCAACCTGTTCGTCAACACGCCGGACATCCTCCACGAGAGCCTGCAGAAGGGCGGCCCGGGCATGTTCGCGCTACGTGCCGCTCTCGCCGCCACACTGTCCCCCACGTGGGGCGTGTACTCCGGATACGAGCTGTACGAACATGTTCCGGTGCGCGAGGGCAGCGAGGAGTACCTCGACACGGAGAAGTTCGAGCTGCGCCCCCGCGACTTCGAGGGCGCACGGGCTCGTGGCGAATCGCTCGAGCCGTGGTTGACCACGCTCAACGCCGTCCGCAAGGCGCACCCGGCGTTGCAGCAGTTGCGCAACATCCATTTCCACCACGTCGACAACGACGCGATCATCGCCTACTCGAAGTTCGACGCGGTGACCGGTGACGCGGTGCTGGTCGTGATCAACCTGAACCCGTTCGGCGCCGAGGAAGGCACCGTCTGGCTCGACATGCCGCAGATCGGCCGCGACTGGCAGGAGCACCTGACGGTCACCGACGAGGTGAGCGGTCAGCAGTTCCAGTGGGGCCAGGCCAACTACGTCAAGCTCGAGCCGTGGCGATCGGTCGCCCACATCCTGGCGCTGCCGCCCGTCCCGTTCCCCGCCCGCACCGAACTCGCCTTCCGGAAGGAGACCTCATGACGGAACGCACCACCCCCGGCGCGAGCACGGACACCCTCGCCGCTCCCGGTGACCACGACCTCTCGCTGCTCGCCCGCGGGCAGCATCACGACCCCCACTCCGTCCTCGGCGCGCACCCCGTGCCGGGCGGCACCGCCATCCGAGCGCTGCGTCCCAACGCCCTCAGCGTCACCGCGGTCATCGGCGGGAAGGACCACGAGCTCACCCACGTCGCCCACGGTGTCTTCTCGATCCTGGTGCCGATGGAGGACCTCGCGGACTACCGACTCCGCGTCGAGTACCCGGGCGGTCACCAGGTGACCGTCGCCGACGGCTACCGCTTCCTACCGACCCTCGGCGAGCTCGATCTCCATCTCTTCGGAGAGGGGCGCCACGAACGACTGTGGGACATTCTCGGAGCGCATCTGCAGAGCTACACCACGCCCGACGGGCCGGTGAACGGCACCTCGTTCGCGGTGTGGGCGCCGGGCGCCGTCGGCGTCACCGTCGTCGGTGAGTTCGACGGCTGGGGCGGGCAGACCTGGCCGATGCGCGTACTCGGCACCACCGGTGTGTGGGAGCTGTTCGTGCCCGACATCGGCGCCGGCACGCTCTACAAGTTTCGGGTGCACGGCAAGGACGGCTCGGTCAAGGACAAGGCCGACCCGATGGCCTTCGCCACCGAGGTCCCGCCGTCGACGGCGTCGGTCGTGAACCAGTCGTCGTACGAGTGGTCGGACAGTGACTGGATCACCGCCCGCGCCGAGCTGGAACCGCACCGGGCGCCGATGAGCGTGTACGAGGTGCATCTCGCCTCCTGGCGTCCCGGCCTGAACTATCGCGAACTGGCGGAACAGCTCTCGGCTCACGTCCGCGAGACCGGCTTCACCCACGTCGAGCTGTTGCCCGTCGCCGAACACCCCTTCGGTGGATCGTGGGGGTACCAGGTCACCTCGTACTACGCACCGACGTCGCGCTTCGGCTCCCCCGACGACTTCCGCGCCTTCGTCGACCTGCTGCACCGCGACGGCATCGGCGTCATCGTCGACTGGGTCCCGGCGCACTTCCCCAAGGACGAGTGGGCCCTCGCGCGATTCGACGGCTCCCCGCTCTACGAGCACGGCGACCCGCAGCGCGGCGAGCAGTTGGACTGGGGCACCTACGTCTTCGACTTCGGCCGCACCGAGGTGCGCAACTTCCTCGTCGCCAACGCGCTGTACTGGATCGAGGAGTTCCACATCGACGGGCTCCGCGTCGACGCGGTCGCGTCGATGCTCTACCTGGACTACTCGCGCCCCGAGGGCGGGTGGAGCCCCAACATCTACGGCGGTCGCGAGAATCTCGAGGCCGTGGCGTTCCTGCAGGAGATGAACGCGACCGTGCACAAGCTGCACCGCGGCGTCGTCACCGTGGCCGAGGAGTCGACGTCGTGGCCCGGCGTCACCCGCCCCACCAGCGTGGGCGGCCTCGGCTTCTCCATGAAATGGAACATGGGCTGGATGCACGACACGCTCGGGTACATCGGGCGCGACCCGATCCACCGCGCGTACCACCACCACGAGGTCACGTTCTCCCTGGTCTACGCCTGGAGTGAGAACTTCGTGCTGCCCATCAGCCACGACGAGGTCGTGCACGGGAAGGGCACGCTCTGGTCCCGCATGCCGGGTGACGACTGGGCGAAGGCCGCGGGTCTGCGCGGCATGCTCGCCTACATGTGGGCGCATCCCGGCAAGCAGCTGCTGTTCATGGGCCAGGAGTTCGGCCAGACGGCCGAGTGGTCCGACGAGCGCGGTCTCGACTGGTGGGAGATCGGCGAGGAGGGAAGCGGCTCGCTGCACCGCGGTGTGCAGCAACTGGTCGGCGACCTCAACCGCACCTACGTCGCGGGTCCGGAGTTCTGGACGCAGGACGGCTCGCCCAGCGGCTTCTCGTGGATCGACGCCAACGACACCGCGAACAACGTGCTGAGCTTCCTGCGCTTCGGCGACGACGGCTCCGTCACTGCCTGCCTGTTCAACTTCTCCGGTTCCCCGCACGGCGATTATCGTGTTGGATTACCCGAGCCGGGCCGGTGGGTCGAGATCCTCAACACCGACGCGGAGGTCTACGGCGGTTCGGGTGTGGGCAACCTCGGTGAGGTCACCGCGACCGAGCACTCGTGGCACGGTCGTCCGGCATCCGCCCGGGTCGCCCTTCCGCCCTACGGAGCGATCTGGCTCAGACTGGAGAGATGATGCGCGGGGCTCGCGTCCGGTTCGGCTGGTCCGCGAGCCTCCTCGCACTCGCCGTCACCACTGCGCTCACCTCGTGTGGCGCGGTGGTGACGGGCTCCCCCGTCTCCATCTACGACGATCCCTTCACCGTCGCCGGCCTCCCCGTCACGGACGGCCCGTCCGGCCCCAGACCCGGTGTCTCCCATGCCCAGCTCGACGTCGACGGCGCCGCCGGAACCGATGTCGACCTGCTCGCGACGGACGCCGTGGACGACATCCAGAAGTTCTGGCGCACCACGTACTCGACGCTGTTCCGCGGGTCCTTCCAGCCCGTCCGATCCCTGGTGTCCTGGGACGCCACCGCCGACGCCGGCGAGGGTCCGCTCTTCTGCCGTGAACCGACGGACGGCCTCGCCAACGCCGGATACTGCTCGCTCGACGACAGCATCGGCTGGGACCGCGGGCTGCTCATGCCGGCCATGATCGACGCGTTCGGACCCATGTCGGTGGTCATGGTGCTCGCCCACGAGTACGGCCACGCGGTGCAGACGCAGTCCGGCCTCGTCGGAGACGACGACCCGACCATCGTGGCCGAGCAACAGGCCGACTGCTTCGCGGGCGCCTTCATGCGCCATGTCGCCGAGGGTGACTCCACTCACTTCACGCTGAACACCTCGGACGGATTGAACGACGTTCTCGCGGCCACCGTGGCCGTCCGCGACGTCGACCCCGGTGACCCCGACTCGGTGCACGGCTCCGCGTTCGAACGGGTCACCGCCGCCCAGATCGGCTTCACCGACGGCGCCGGCGCCTGCACGCGCATCGACGAGAAGGAGGTCGAGTCACGGCGCTCGACCCTTCCCCAACAGTTCGACAGCCCCCTCGACACCGGCGAGCTCCCCGTCACGCAGGACTCGCTCGAGCAGTTCGCCGCGACGTTCGAACAGGTGATGCCCACCGCGGATCCCCCGACGATCGACTACTCCGGCGCCGACACCGGGTGCGCGGACGCGATCACCACCGAGCCGGTCTCCTACTGCCCCTCCACCAACACGATCGGCATCTCGGTGGACGCGCTGGCCGACCGCGGACGTCCCACCGAGGTGAGCGAGGACGACATCGTGCCGCTCGACGTCACCGGTGACTACGGCGCCTACGTCCTCTTCGTGTCCCGGTACGTGCTGGCCGTGCAGAACGAGGCCGGCCAAGGCCTGACAGACGCCCGTGCCGCGCTCCGGTCGGCGTGCCTGTCGGGAGTGGTCACCGCAGCACTGAGCCCCTCCGACACGGCGGCGGCGCAGAGGTCGACGGTGACACTGTCACCGGGCGATCTCGACGAGGCGGTGTCGGGGCTGTTGTCGGACGGGCTCGCCGCCAGCGACGTGGACGGTCGCACGGTCCCCAGCGGCTTCGCGCGCGTCGACGCGTTCCGCTGGGGCGTGTTGGGCGGCCGTGAGGCGTGCGACGGCCGCTACTCCTAGTAGAGAGCGGAGGCCAGCTTGCGTCGAGCGGTCACCACCAGCGGATCTGCCGGGTCGAAGAGCTCGAACAACTCCAGCAGCCGGGCGCGAGCGCGGGCGCGGTCGTCGTCGCGCGTGCGCCGGACCAGCTCCACGACGCGAGCGAATGCGTCCTCGGTCCGCTGCTGATACAGCAACGCGTCGGCCGCCTGGAGACCGAGATCGACGTCGTCCGGCTCCGCGTCGGCCTGCTCGACGATGTCGTCCGGCAACCCCTGGACGCGTGCCAGGAATCGAACCTGACGCACGCCGTTCAGTGCCTGCTTGTTGGCCGGCTCGGCGTCGACGATCTCCTGGAAGGCCGCCTCGGCACCCGCGAGGTCGCCCTCGGCGAGCGCTGCCTCGGCTGCGTCGAAGCGCGGGTCCTCGGGCTCGGGGGCCGGTTCGTCGGCGTTCGGGACACCGGTCAGCTTGCCCTCGACGGCGCGGGCGATCGCCGCCAACCACTCGCGCAGGCTCTCCTCGGGCTGCAGGCCCTGCAGATCCGCGAGGGGCTGGCCCGCCGCGACGGCGACCAGCGTGGGAACGGCCTGCACGCCGAAGGCCTGCGCGATGCGCGGGTTGACGTCGACGTCGACGTTGGCCAACACCCAGGCGCCGTCGCCGTCGACCGCGAGGGCCTCGAGGGTCTGCGTCAGCTGCAATGACTGCGGGGAGCGCGGCGACAGCAGATTGACGATCACGGGGACCTGGTTCGAACGCGTCAACACCTCGGCCTCGAAGTCCACCTCCGTCACGGTGACGGAGACCGCGAGACCGTTGGCGGCGGTGGGAGACGGCGGCGCGGACGCAGCCTGCGCCTTGGCCTTGAGCGCCGAGAGGTCGACCGCGCCGGACATGGCGGCGGCTGCCGCGGCCGACGGACGTACTGGTGGGCGAGATCCGGGTCGAGTCACGACGCTATTTTGTCACTCCGCCGCGGCCCGCGCTGATGCGGCTCCGGCCGATGGAACCAGTCGTCCCGTCCTCGACGCCCACACCTCGAAGACGATGGTGCCGAAGGGCGGGATGCTCGCGAGGAGCGCGAGCACCGTGACGCCCTTGTTCCACCGCAGCGCGAGGGCAGTCAGCACGGTGATCACGAGGTACAAGACGAAGACCGCGCCGTGCAGCATGCCCGGGATCCGGACACCACTGTCGATGTTGGGGTCGGGAACGTACTTGACGGCCATACCGATGAGCAGCGCGACCCAGGTGACGGCTTCCGCCACCGCCACGACGCGAAACCACCGCACGATCGGCGGCTGCGAGACGGTGGTGGACGCGGCGGGTGCGGTGCTGGACAGCTGGTTGTCGGCCATGTGGCCATTCTGCCGCAGTCGGTGAACGGTCCTCGACCATCGGCGGCGTCGCCTTGGCCACACAGAGTTGTCGGTCGTCCAGAGATGCCGACGATTGATTGTGACCCACACCACGTCCGAACTGCCGGGAAAAAGGTCTAACGTCAAAGTATGACGACCACCGACGAGCACACGACGGCGACCGCGGACGCGGTGACGGCAGGCCTCGTGACGGCCATCGACCACGTGGGGATCGCAGTGGCCGACCTCGACGTCGCCCTCGAGTTCTACCGGGACCACTTCGGAATGACGGTGACCCACCGCGAGGTCAACGAGAGCCAGGGAGTCGTCGAGGCGATGATCGCCGTTCCCGGTGCCGCCGACGGCGCCGCGCAGATCCAGCTCCTCGCTCCCCTCGACGAGACGTCGACCATCGCCAAGTTCCTCGACCGGAACGGTCCCGGCCTGCAGCAACTCGCCTTCCGCGTCCGCGACGTCGAGGAGACCGCGGCATTCCTCCGCGAGCGTGGTGCCCGGTTGCTGTACGACGCTCCCCGCCGCGGTACTGCCGATTCCCGGATCAATTTCGTGCACCCCAAGGACGCCGGCGGCGTCCTCGTCGAGCTGGTCGAGCCCGCCGCGAGCTGACCCCTCTCGCGAACCCGTCGTGATCAGCACCCGGCGGCCGAAACGGGGCGCGTGACGGTAGGTTGTCCGCATGGCACCAGAGAACGTCAGCGGTAGCAGCTCCCTGCCCTTCAGCGTGGTCCGCAAGGGTTACGACAAGGACGAGGTCCAGCGGTACTTCGAGCGGTTCGATGCCGAGCTCCGCGTCATCGCGACCGATCGAGACGCGGCGGCCGCGCAGGCCCGCGATCTCGCGGTCCAGCTCGAGGACGCCCGCGACGAGATCGACGATCTCCGCAAGGACATCGATCGGCTGTCGGTCCCCCCGACCACCGCCGAGGGCATGAGCGATCGCATCTCTCGCATGCTGCGACTCGCCTCGGACGAGGCGTCCGAGGTGCGCGCCAAAGCCGAGGCCGACGCGGCCGAACTCGTGTCCGTGGCCGAGCAGGACGCCACCCGCATGCGCGGCGAGTACGAGGGGCTGGTCGCCGAGCTGAAGGACCGACGGTCCGCACTCGAGACCGAGCACGAGCAGACCATGGCCGAGGCACGCACGGCCGCCGCCCGCATCGTCGAGGAGGCGCAGGCCGAGCGTGACCGCCTCGCCGCCGAGGCCGAGAAGAAGCGCGCCGCGGTGCAGGAGGACTTCGAGATCACGATGGCCGATCGCCGTACCAAGGTGATGAACGCCGTCGACGAGCTCGAAGCCGACTCCAAGTCCGAGGCGGATCGTCGGCTCGCCGATGCCACCGCCGAGGCCAAGCGTCGCCTCCAGGCCGCCACCGAGCAGTCGGAGCGCCGCATCGCTCACGCCAAGGAGCTCGCCGAGGAACTGCGCGTCCTGCGCGGCCGGGTGCTCGCTCAGCTGCTCGGCATCCGCGGCCAACTCGATTCCGTGCCGGCCATGCTCGCCTCGGTCAACCGGGAGAGCGAACTGCTCGACGCACCGTTGGCGCCGGACGATCTCGAGATCGACGAGTCACTCCTCGACGAGGCACCGGCGGAGGTTTCGACCGAACGCTCCTCGAACGGCCAGTCGAGCTCGACTCAGTCCTGAGAGGTCACGACCACCTGCGGGTGAGCCCGCGGGTACCGCGACCGGACCAGCAACCGGTGTGCCAGTGCCGCCTGTCGTCGGGTCCGCCGAGTTTCTCGGCGGGCCAGACGACCACGTGCGCCACACCGGGCATGATCTCGTGGTCGCAGCCGGGGCATCGATAGGTCTTGGTCGCACGAGCGCCGGGAATCGGGCGCACGACGTACTCCTCGTCGCCGTCGAACGACGGGCCGCGCTCCACTCGCGCCGTGGCGTCACCGAACGTCGGCGCGGGTCGCCCGGGCCGGCCCGACCGGCCTGCACGTTGGTTGTTGCGTCTCGGCACTCGACCGATGGTAGGCGACCGCGTCAGAAGAGCGTGAACGCGGAGGATTCGATACCGCGGAGCGAATCGTAGTCCAGTGTGAGGCAACGAATCCCGCGATCCTCCGCGAGCGTCTTCGCCTGTGGCTTGATCTGCTGGGCCGCGAACACGCCCCGCACCGGAGCCAGCAGTGGATCACGGTTCAGGAGTTCGAGATAGCGAGTCAGCTGCTCGACACCGTCGATGTCTCCTCGACGCTTGATCTCCACCGCGACCGTCGCACCGTCCTCGGCGCGGCACAGAAGGTCCACGGGTCCGATCGCCGTCGGGTACTCCCGGCGTACCAGGGTGTACCCGTCACCGAGCGTGTGCACGTGCTCGGCGAGCAGTTCCTGCAGATGGGACTCGACGCCGTCCTTGGTCAGACCCGGATCGACACCCAGCTCGTGGCTGCTGTCGAGTTCGATGTCCTCGATCGTGATGCGCAGTTCCTCGCCGGCTTTGTTGGTCACGACCCACAGCTGTCGGTCCGCGGGCACGACGTCGCCGTCGGCAGGGAGAGCCTCTGCAGGGTTCTCGACCAGCCAGCACGGCGGCGTCATCCAGTTGAGCGGCTTGTACGCCCGATCGTCCGCGTGGACGCTCACCGATCCGTCGGACTTGACGAGCAGCAGACGCTTCGCCCACGGCAGATGGGCCGTCAACCGGCCGACGTAATCGACCTGACACCGAGCAATGACCAGACGCACCGGGCCACCCTATCGACCGTGTGGGCCGACGTCAGGCAGGGGTCGCGAGCTGCGTCTCCTCCGACCGCCCCCGCAACGTCACGCTCTTGCCGAACGACCACGCATCGCTCGACTGATTGTGGGCGTGCTCCACCGTGCGTGCCGACGCCACCAGACGGCCGTCCGCCGACTTGGCGAGCTCGGACAACCGGGCGGCCTCGTTCACCGGATCACCGATGACCGTGTACTCGAACCGTTGTTTCGCACCGATGTTGCCCGCGACGGCTCTCCCGGAGGCGATGCCGATGGCTGCCTGACAATCCGGGACCTCGTTCTCGAGTCGCTTCATGATGGCGCGAGCCGCACTGAGCGCCTCGCCGCAGTGATCGTCGAGATCACCGGGAGCACCGAAGATGGCCAGCGCCGCATCACCCTCGAACTTGTTGACGAAACCGTGGTGCTTGTCCACCTCGTCGACGACGACGTCGAAGAACCGGTTCAGCAGGTCGACCACCTGTGCCGGCGGCTGGGACGACGCCAGCTCGGTCGACCCGATGAGGTCGATGAAGAAGACGGCAATGTCCCGCTCCTCCCCACCCAGCTCCGGGTTGCTCTTCAGCGCGGCCTCGGCGACCTCCATGCCGACGTGCCGACCGAACAGGTCACGGATCTTGTCGCGCTCGGCGAGACCCTCCGCCATGCGATTGAAGCCGCTCTGCAGTTCACCGAGCTCGGTCCCGTCGTAGACGGACACCCGTGCGTCGAGGTTGCCCCGTTCGATCTCGACCATCGCCGAGCGCACATTGTCGATGGGCGCCGTCGTAGCGAGTCCACCGAGCAGAGTCAGCGCGAAGCCGAACAAGAAGGTGATGCCCCCGAGCGCAAGAATGGCGACCGCGAACTGGTCGGCCGTCGTGTCGTTCCGGATGAACGACGCGATGGCGATGACCATGAGTCCCGCCACCGGGACGCCGGTACCCAGGAGCCACGAGAGGATGGAGCGCCCCATCACTCCGGCGATGCGGATACGGCGGAGATCGCCGGCCTCGAGCGCGCGTGCCGCGGCCGGGCGCAGAGCGAACTCTGTCAGCAGATAACTGAACGCACAGACGGTCGCACCACCGAACGCGATGGTGAACGCGACCTTGGGGATGGAATTGGGGTCGATGATGCCGTCGGCTGTCGTGACGATGACGAGCCCACCGATCCAGAGGCCGATCTGCAACCGAGTGAGCCGCCACGGCATCGCCAGCGTGCGCTTCTGTTCCTTGCGGGTGGGCACACGGTCCTCGATGGCCCAGCGCAGTCCCTTGACGGTGCGCTTGGTTCCCCACCCCACTCCGATGAGGAACGCGACCACGAGGTAGCACGGGATGAGGATGAAGTTCACCCACCAGTACTCGCGGGGCGTGACGACGTCCGGTCCCGGCACGACCACGCTGATGAGTGCACCCACGATGACGGCGCCGATCGCGTTGGCGCCCAGCAGAAAGACGGTGAGCAGAATCTGCACCCGGATACGCCGGCGACGCGGGGATTCCTCGGTGTGCCCGAGCAGCGGGGAGCCCAGGGGCGATATCGAGCGTCGTGGTTTCTGCGGCATGGTGGATACGAGACTATCCCGGCGCGCGCACGACGGGACTCTGCTTGATCGGACTGTGTCCGGGCACAGATACCCGTGAATGCAGAAAGCCCCCCGACCGGTGGTCGGGGGGCTTTCTGGGAAGGGTTGTTCGGCGGTGTCCTACTCTCCCACACCCTGTCGGGTGCAGTACCATCGGCGCTGGAGGGCTTAGCTTCCGGGTTCGGAATGGGTCCGGGCGTTTCCCCTCCGCTATGGCCACCGAAACTCTGTGAAACAACAGAGCACGAGGCACACACGTTCCCCTGTCACCGGTGCTGCTGGTGATGGATCGGTGGTGCGGGTTTCAGTTATCTGCTGAACAACTCGTGTGTTGTCTCAGATACTGCACAGTGGACGCGTAGCTTCTTTGTGGTAAGTCCTCGGCCTATTAGTACCAGTCACCTGCACCCATTGCTGGGCTTCCAGTTCTGGCCTATCAACCCGGTGGTCTGCCGGGGGCCTTACCCCCTCGAGGGGGTGAGAAACCTCATCTTGGAACAGGCTTCCCGCTTAGATGCTTTCAGCGGTTATCCCTTCCGAACGTAGCTAACCAGCGGTGCTCCTGGTGGAACAACTGGCACACCAGAGGTTCGTCCGTCCCGGTCCTCTCGTACTAGGGACAGCCTTCCTCAAGTTTCTGACGCGCGCGGCGGATAGAGACCGAACTGTCTCACGACGTTCTAAACCCAGCTCGCGTGCCGCTTTAATGGGCGAACAGCCCAACCCTTGGGACCTACTCCAGCCCCAGGATGCGACGAGCCGACATCGAGGTGCCAAACCATCCCGTCGATATGGACTCTTGGGGAAGATCAGCCTGTTATCCCCGGGGTACCTTTTATCCGTTGAGCGACACCGCTTCCACTTGCCGGTGCCGGATCACTAGTCCCGACTTTCGTCCCTGCTCGACTTGTCAGTCTCACAGTCAAGCTCCCTTGTGCACTTGCACTCGACACCTGATTGCCAACCAGGCTGAGGGAACCTTTGGGCGCCTCCGTTACATTTTGGGAGGCAACCGCCCCAGTTAAACTACCCACCAGGCACTGTCCCTGAACCAGATCATGGTCCGAGGTTGAGGTATCCAATACGATCAGAGTGGTATTTCAACAACGACTCCACACACACTGGCGTGCATGCTTCACAGTCTCCCACCTATCCTACACAAACCGAACCGAACACCAATACCAAGCTGTAGTGAAGGTCCCGGGGTCTTTTCGTCCTGCCGCGCGTAACGAGCATCTTTACTCGTAATGCAATTTCGCCGAGTCTATGGTTGAGACAGCTGAGAAGTCGTTACGCCATTCGTGCAGGTCGGAACTTACCCGACAAGGAATTTCGCTACCTTAGGATGGTTATAGTTACCACCGCCGTTTACTGGGGCTTAAATTCTCAGCTTCGCTCCCGAAGGAACTAACCGGTCCTCTTAACCTTCCAGCACCGGGCAGGCGTCAGTCCGTATACATCGTCTTACGACTTCGCACGGACCTGTGTTTTTAGTAAACAGTCGCTTCTCACTGGTCTCTGCGACCCACACCAGCTCACACTGCAAGAGTGATCACCAGCAGGGGTCCCCCTTCTCCCGAAGTTACGGGGGCATTTTGCCGAGTTCCTTAACCATAGTTATCTCGATCGCCTTGGTATTCTCTACCTGATCACCTGTGTCGGTTTGGGGTACGGGCCGTGTACCAGCTCGCTAGAGGCTTTTCTCGGCAGCATAGGATCACTGAATTCGCCTCATTCGGCTATGCATCACCTCTCAGGCTGTGTGAGACCCGGATTTGCCTAGGTCTCGCCCTACAGGCTTACACCAGTGTTACCACTGACTGGCTCAGCTACCTTCCTGCGTCACCCCATCGCTTGACTACTACCAGGAAAGGTCCCGTGCATCACCACACCCGGCACCCGAAGGTGCTCCTGGTGGCTCTGGACGGTTAGTACTCCTGATTCATCATGGGCGCGGATACACGGGTACGGGAATATCAACCCGTTGTCCATCGACTACGCCTGTCGGCCTCGCCTTAGGTCCCGACTCACCCTGGGCGGATTAACCTGGCCCAGGAACCCTTGATCATTCGGCGGACGAGTTTCTCACTCGTCTTTCGCTACTCATGCCTGCATTCTCACTCGCGTGGCCTCCACACCTGGATCACTCCGGCGCTTCCCTGGCCACACGACGCTCCCCTACCCATCCACACACCTGGCACACACCCCGTGGGATGTGCGCGGGCTATCGTGCGAATGCCGCGGCTTCGGCGGTGTACTTGAGCCCCGCTACATTGTCGGCGCAAAATCACTTGACCAGTGAGCTATTACGCACTCTTTCAAGGGTGGCTGCTTCTAAGCCAACCTCCTGGTTGTCTTCGCGACTTCACATCCTTTTCCACTTAGTACACGCTTAGGGGCCTTAGCCGGCGATCTGGGCTGTTTCCCTCTCGACTACGAACCTTATCGCCCGCAGTCTCACTGCCGCGCTCTCACATCCTGGCATTCGGAGTTTGGCTGATTTCGATAAGCTTGTGGGCCCTCTAGACCATCCAGTAGCTCTACCTCCAGGATGAAACACGCGACGCTGCACCTAAATGCATTTCGGGGAGAACCAGCTATCACGGAGTTTGATTGGCCTTTCACCCCTACCCACAACTCATCCCCTCAGTTTTCAACCTAAGTGGGTTCGGGCCTCCACGACGTCTTACCGTCGCTTCACCCTGGCCATGGGTAGATCACTCCGCTTCGGGTCTAGAGCATGCGACTGATGTTCGCCCTATTCGGACTCGCTTTCGCTACGGCTACCCCACACGGGTTAACCTCGCCACATACCACTAACTCGCAGGCTCATTCTTCAAAAGGCACGCCATCACCCACCACACCGAAGTGTGCACAGGCTCTGACGGATTGTAAGCGCACGGTTTCAGGTACTATTTCACTCCCCTCCCGGGGTACTTTTCACCTTTCCCTCACGGTACTAGTCCGCTATCGGTCACCAGGGAGTATTCAGGCTTATCGGGTGGTCCCGACAGATTCACAGCAGATTTCACGGGCCCGCTGCTACTTGGGCATTCATCACGACAGTCACACAGTTTTCGTCTACGGGACTCTCACCCTCTACGACAGGCCATCCCAGACCACTTCGACTAACCGCATGATTTCTTACTGTCGGCCGATCCGGCAGAATCGACAAGACAAACCCCACAACCCCACACGCACAACCCCTGCCGGGTATCACATGCACATGGTTTGGCCTCTTCCGCGTTCGCTCGCCACTACTGACGGAATCACTGTTGTTTTCTCTTCCTGTGGGTACTGAGATGTTTCACTTCCCCACGTTCCCTCCACACACCCTATATATTCAGGTGCAGGTAACACGACATCACTCGTGCTGGGTTTCCCCATTCGGACACCCTCGGATCTCAGCTCGGTTGACAGCTCCCCGAGGCTTATCGCAGCCTCCTACGTCCTTCATCGGCTCCTGGTGCCAAGGCATCCACCGTACGCTCTTCATTACTTACAACAAAGATGC
>NZ_JAFIBH010000001.1:4155000-4502611 GCF_017832185.1 Rhodococcus sp. PvP016
CCGACCTGCGTCGTCAACGGGAGAACGCCGGCCCACACTCCCCCCGCATCGATGTCCCCCTCATCGTCGTTCGGTCCACCCGACCGTGCCTTGACCGACGCCTCGTACAGCGGTAATGCCACCACGCGAGTCGCAGACAATTCCTTGCGGGTGTTGGCCCTGACCACGTCGGTCCGGCCGGGGACCAGCTTGTTCACGATGAGATCGAGTGCGACGGCGCGCTCGTCCTCGTCGTCCACGACACGGGGTGTCCCCCGCACCACGGCACTCCGATAGTTCATCGAATGGTGGAACGCGGAACGCGCCAGCACCAGGCCGTCCAGCACCGTGATGCTCACGCAGACGTCACCGGGAGCGCCCAGGGTCGTCGCAGCCACCGAGCCGTGGAGGTACAGCGTCCCCTCGGCATCGGGACCGTCCAGGTCGTAGGCGAACGCAGTCGGAACGACGAGGGGACTTCCCTGCACCACCACTCCGAGGTGACAGATCCTGGCTGCGTCGAGCACGTCCGTCAGAGCAGCGCGATCCGCCTGTGCGCGAGCTCGGTTGCGTCGCAACGTCGTTCGGGGTGTCGGAGAGAGAGCTGTCGCCGCCGACGAGGTGTCGGGCCGCCGGCCATGGGCATCGTGCATCGTCATGCTAATCAGTGTGCGGAGCGAAGTGGTCCGCCGTCACGGTCCACTTCGATACTGTTTGGCTGGACCACTTCGCCCACGACGGAAGGCCTCGACGTCATGGCCTCTCACGCGTTGCCACTTTCCGTGGACCGATCCTCGACCCGCCCGCTCCCGTTGCAGATCGCCGATGCACTACGCACCGCCATCGTCGACGGACTCGTGGTCGCCGGCGATCGCCTCCCGTCGACCCGATCGCTGGCCGCAGAGCTGTCGGTCTCCCGCGGCGTCGTCGATCAGGCCTACGACCAGCTCGCGGCAGAGGGCTGGATCGAAGGCCGCGCCGGATCCGGGACGTTCATCTCCCACGACCTACGGTCCGTCACTCCGACCACCACTGCCGTGACCGACGCGCGTCCACGCGCAAAGGCAGACAGCACTGCCCCCGGACTCGCGCTTCGACCAGGCATCCCCTGGACACCGCCCTCGGCGACCGCGGCGTGGCGGCGGGCGTGGCGCATCGCCGGGGCGGAGCCCGCTCCCCCCGGCTACCCCGATCCGGCGGGGCCCGTCCGTCTCCGCCGCAGCGTGTGTTCACTGCTCGGCCGTGCGCGCGGAATGACCGTCGATCCCGATCGCGTGGTCGTGACGACCGGTGCCACCCATGGACTGACTCTGGCACTCGCGGCGATGCGCACGGCCCGTCCGGAACCGAGACCTGTTCTGGCGATGGAGGATCCAGGGTATCGGACGGCGGCGTCGGCGGCGATCGCGATGGGCTGGGACCTGTACGACGTCCCCGTGGACGCCGGCGGCATGAAGGTCGACGCGCTCGCGTCCACACCCGAGACGACGCGCGCCGTGTACGTGACACCGTCTCACCAGTACCCCACTGGCGGAACCCTCGACGTGACACGTCGTGCCGCACTCATCGCCCATGCGCAGACCTCCGACACCGTCGTCGTCGAGGACGACTACGACTCCGAGTACCGGTACGACGTCGCGCCGCTGCCCGCGTTGGCACACCTGGATCCGGATCGAGTCGTCTACCTCGGCACCATCGCCAAGACGCTTGGCGCAGGGGTGCGACTCGGGTGGATGGTGCTGCCGGCACACCTCGTCCAGCCGGTGCTCGACCACCGCCTGGCCACGGGCGACTTCCCGTCGACACCCCTGTGCTCGGCGATGACGTCACTGCTCGACGACGGCGAGTGGGATCGCACGGTTCGAGCGGCTCGGCGACGCTACCGGGATCGCGATGCGGCAGTGCGGGATTCGTTGTCGCGATTCGGTGAACTCCGAGGCCTGGGCGCGGGTATGCACACCACCCTCGTCCTGCCGCCGGGACGAGCGGAGGCGGTCGCCCGCGGCGCGGCACACCGCGGAATCGAGGTACCGACCGTCGCGCTGTCCACTCGATCGCACACCGACGTGGGCGGGTTGGTGATCGGCTACGGCCGACTGACAGACACGGAGCTGCGAACGGCACTCACCGTTCTGGTCGACGAACTACAGCGCCACCGCGACTGACGTGCAGCGGCGCGAGCGTCACTGCACGCGTTCGATGTCTCCGCCGAGATCCTGCAACTGCTCGACGAAACGCGGGTAACCGCGGTCGATGTGATAGACGTCGTGCACCTCGGTGGTGCCGTCGGCCACGAGGCCGGCGAGCACCAGACCGGCGCCCGCGCGGATGTCCGAGGACCAGACCGGTGCACTCGACAGCCGCGACACTCCGCGGACCACCGCGTGGTGGCCGTCCGTTCGCGCGTCGGCACCGAGCCGGATCATCTCCTCGACGAAGCGGAACCGGGCCTCGAAGACGTTCTCGGTGATCATCGACGTGCCGTTGGCCACCGAGGCGAGACCGATCGCCATGGGCTGCAGGTCCGTCGGGAACCCGGGGAACGGGAGCGTGGCGAAGTTGACGGCCACCGGACGTTCCTCCTGCACGACGCGGAAGCCGTCCGGGCGCAGGGTGACGGTGCTGCCGGCCGCCTTCAGCTTGTTCAGCACGAGCGTGAGGTGCTTGGGATTGACCCCCGACACCGTGACGTCGCCACAGGTCATCGCCGCGGCGATACCCCAGGTCGCCGCCACGATGCGATCACCGATGACGCGGTGTTCGGTGGGCTTCAGGCTGGGAACGCCGATGATGGTCAGCGTGGGGGTTCCGGCACCTTCGACGCGAGCACCCATCTTGTTGAGCATCGCGCACAGATCGGCGATGTCCGGCTCGCGAGCCGCGTTGTCGATCACGGTCTCGCCGTCGGCGAGAACCGCCGCCATCAGAATGTTCTCGGTCGCGCCCACGGACGGGAAGGCGAGCCGGATCGTCGCGCCGTGCAGCTTCTCCGCTGTCGCCACCACGCACCCGTGCTCGATCTCGCTGTGCGCCCCGAGGAGGCGAAGACCCGACTGGTGCATGTCGAGCGGACGCGAGCCGATGGCGTCCCCACCGGGCAGGGCCACCACGGCCTTGCGGCACCGCGCGACCAGCGGACCCAGGACACACACCGACGCACGGAACTGGCGTACCGCCGCGAAGTCGGCGTGATACTTCGGCTCTGCGGGGGTGGTGATGCGAACGGCATCCCCCTCGAGTTCGACGTCGCACCCCAGCCCACGAAGAACGTCGGCCATGAGGGGGACATCGAGAATGTCGGGGCAGTTGGTGAGGGTGGTCGTGCCCTCGGCGAGCAGCGCCGCAGCCATCAACTTCAGCACGCTGTTCTTCGCCCCACCGACCGACACGTCGCCGGAGAGACGACTACCGCCGGTGACCAGGAAACGTTCACTCACGACGTCAACAGTAGAGGCATCGGTCGTCGATCAGAGCATCGGCCGACTGCCAGTAGGGTTGATCCATGGCGGTTCATCTGACCTCGATCTACACCCGTACCGGCGACGACGGGACCACAGGTCTCAGCGACTTCTCCCGAGTCTCCAAGAACGACCCGAGGGTCGTGGCCTATGCGGAGTGCGACGAACTGAACGCCGCTCTGGGGCTGGTATTGGCGCTCGGATCACCGCCCGAGGGCGTGGCGACGGTACTGCGCCGGATCCAGAACGACCTGTTCGACGCCGGAGCCGACCTCTCGACTCCGATCCAGGAGAACCCGAAGTACCCACCGCTGCGCGTCACGCCGGACTACGTCACTCGGCTCGAGACGTGGTGCGACGAGTTCAACGACACCCTCGCGCCGCTGACGTCCTTCGTTCTCCCGGGCGGTACCGCGGCGTCCGCGTTCCTGCATCAGGCGCGCACCGTCGCGCGCCGGGCGGAGCGCGCCGCGTGGGCCGCGGTCGAAGCACATCCCGACACGACAGGGACTCTGCCGGCGACCTATCTCAATCGGCTGTCGGATCTGCTGTTCATTCTCGGGCGGGTCACCAACCCGGACGGCGACGTCCTGTGGAAGCCGGGCGGCGAGCGCTCGCGCGACTGACCACAGGTCCGAAAGACCCCGGCGTCAGGTCGGACCGCTGCCCGGCATGTTGCGCTGCGACCGGTCGGACGGCCTCGACTCGAGCCACGACGTGAATGCGGTGAAGGGGCCGCGCTCCATGGCGATCTCGTAGCGGCGGTCCCCCGCGTCGAGTTCGACGATCGCGGTCTCGTCACTCATGATGTCGAATTCGGAGTTCTGCGGACTGCGCCGCTCGCCCTGGATCAGAGTCTGGCGGATCATCCGGCGGTCCGGTCCAGGTCGCAGACTCGACAGCTTGTAGAACACGAGCACGTTCTCGCCGTAACGAACGATGCCGTGGCGCCACCCACTCCCCGCGGTTGCGGGCAGACTGCGCAGGATCACGGCGGTGCCCCCGCGGCGGAGAAGCACCAACCGATACAGAAAAGCCGCGGCGAGCCCTCCGAGCAGCACGACCAGAACGACAAGCAGTGTCATCCAGGACGTCATCTCTTCGGAACCCGCCGCGGCTTCTTCTCGTGTACCTAGGCCCGCTCGACCGCGCGGACACGCCCGCGTGCGATCGCGAGCGCCTCCTCGTCGTCGGAGCCCTCGGACAGCACGGACCGCGCAGCCTCGACGTCGATGTCCTCCGCGAACTCGGCGGACTCGGCGAGGATGGTGACGGTCCGGCCCGTGACCGACAGGAAACCACCGTGCACGGCGGCGACGCGCCGTTCACCGTCGCCCGTCGTGATGGCCACGGTGCCGCCCTCGATCAACTGACCGAGAACCGGCTCGTGTCCGGCCATGATGCCGATCTCGCCCTCGGTGGTCTGAGCGCTGACCAGCGTGGCCGTTCCCGACCACAGGCGTTCCTCGACTGCGACCAGTTCGACGTCCATCTCAGCCATCTCGGACTACTTTCCGGAGATCTTCTTGGCTGCGGCCTCGACGTCGTCGAGTCCACCGCAGCTGTTGAAGGCCTGCTCGGGAAGGTGGTCGTACTCGCCCTTGGTGACCTTGTCGAACGCCTCGATGGTGTCGGACAGTGACACGACCGAACCCTCTTCACCGGTGAACTTCTCGGCGACGATGAAGTTCTGGCCGAGGAACTTCTCCAGACGACGGGCACGCGAGACCGTGACCTTGTCCTCCTCGGACAGCTCGTCCATACCGAGGATGGCGATGATGTCCTGCAGCTCCTTGTACTTCTGCAGGATGCGCTTGACCTCGTTGGCGACGCGGAAGTGCTCGTCTCCGACGATCGACGCCTCCAGGATGCGCGAGGTGGACGTCAGCGGATCGACAGCGGGGTAGATGCCCTTCTGCGAGATCGGACGCGACAGCTCGGTGGTGGCATCGAGGTGGGCGAAGGTCGTCGCCGGTGCGGGGTCGGTGTAGTCGTCGGCGGGCACGTAGATGGCCTGCAGAGACGTGATGGAACGACCACGCGTCGAGGTGATGCGCTCCTGGAGCTCACCCATCTCGTCGGCGAGGGTGGGCTGGTAGCCCACGGCGGACGGCATGCGGCCGAGGAGGGTGGAGACCTCGGAGCCTGCCTGCGTGAACCGGAAGATGTTGTCGATGAAGAGCAACACGTCCTGGTTCTGCACGTCGCGGAAGTACTCGGCCATGGTGAGAGCCGAGAGGGCGACGCGCATACGCGTGCCCGGCGGCTCGTCCATCTGACCGAACACCAGGGCGGTGTCCTGCAGAACGCCCATCTCCTCCATCTCGAGGTGGAGGTCGGTGCCCTCACGCGTGCGCTCACCGACGCCGGCGAACACCGACGTGCCGGAGAACTCACGCGCGATACGGGTGATCATTTCCTGGATGAGCACGGTCTTGCCGACGCCTGCGCCGCCGAACAGGCCGATCTTTCCGCCCTTGACGTACGGGGTCAGGAGGTCGATGACCTTGATGCCGGTCTCGAGGATCTCGGTCTTGCCCTCGAGCTGATCGAAGGCCGGGGGCTTGCGGTGGATGCCCCACTGCTCGCCGTCACGGCCGAGTCCGGGGCTGTCCAGGCAGTCGCCGAGGGCGTTGAACACGTGGCCCTTGACGACGTCACCGACGGGAACCGAGATCGGCTTGCCGGAGTCGACGACGGGGGTACCACGGACGAGGCCGTCGGTGGGCTGCATCGACACGGTGCGCACGAGGTTGTCGCCGAGGTGCTGGGCGACCTCGAGCGTCAGCGTCTTGGCGACGGCCTTCAGCTCGATCTCTGCGTTCAACGCGTTGAACAGCGCGGGGATGGACCCACGGGGGAACTCGATGTCGACGACGGGACCGATGACGCGCACGACGCGCCCGTTCTCGGACGACTTGGCGCCGGAACCCGTGCTATCGGTTACTGCTGCGGTCATGTTCAGTCTCTTCCTGAGCTCGCGGCAAGCGCGTCGACGCCGCCGACGATCTCGCTGATTTCCTGGGTGATCTGAGCCTGGCGTGCCTGGTTGGCCTGGCGTGACAGGGCATTGACCAGATCGTTGGCATTGTCCGTGGCGGCCTTCATCGCGGTGCGACGTGCGGCCGACTCGGATGCCGCCGCGTCGAGCAGTGCGGCGTAGATGCGGGTGCTCACGTACTTCGGGAGCAGCGCGGACAACAGCGTGTCCGCCTCCGGCTCGAAGTCGTACTGCGCGGTGACCTCCTTCGACGACGGGGAGTCGCTGAGCATGTCTGCGCCCAGTTCGATCTCCTCGTCGTTGTAGTCGATCTCCAGAGGAGCCATGCGGCGCACCGTCGGCTTGAGCGACAGCATCGACACGAAGGTGGTGTAGACGATGTGGAGCTCGTCCACACCCTCGACCGTGCCCTCGCCGTTCGGTGCCTCGATCTCCTCACCGGACCCCGCCATGAACAGCTCGACGAGGTGCTTGGCGGCCTTCGCGGCATCGGTGTAGGCCGGCTGCTGCGAGAAGCCCGTCCACGCACCCTTGACATCGCGATCGCGGAACGTGTAGTACGTCAGGCCCTTTCGGCCCAGAACGTAGATGACCGGCTCCTTGCCCTCGGACTTGAGGAGCTGCTGGAGCTCCTCGGCCTCACGCAGGATGTTGGAGTTGTAGCCACCACACTGGCCCGAGTCGCTGGTCACGACGAGCACGGCCGCCCGCTTGGGCTCCGCACGCTCGGTGAGCAGCGGATGGTCCAGCGAACCCGAGGCACTGGCCAACGCCGAGAGCACCTTGGTGATCTCGGTGGCGTACGGCTTGGACGCCTCGACGCGGGCCTGCGCCTTGGTGATGCGCGAGGTCGCGATCAGTTCCTGCGCCTTGGTGATCTTCTTGATCGAGTTGGTCGACCTGATCCGGGAGCGCAGCTCACGAATGCTGGGCATCTGTCACCTCACTCCCTGTTCGACGTGCCACGGGTCCGCTCATCACTTGCTGACAGTCTTGCGAGTGACGGTGACCTTCTCCTGGTCGACGTCACCCTTGTCGAGCGCGTCGGCCTCTGCCTCGTTGACGATCCGCTCGCCCGAGGACGTCAGGAAGCCCTGCTTGAACTCGTCGGTCGCCTTCGTGATCGCGTCGGCGGCCTCGTCCTTGAGAACCTTGCCGCCCGCGATCGCCTCGAAGGCGCTCGACGCGTTGCGGTGCAGATCCTCGAGAAGCTCGCGGTTGAAGCGACGAACGTCCTCGACCGGAACCGTGTCGTAGTAACCCGCGTCGACCAGGTAGATCGACACGATCTGGTCCTCGACGGACACCGGGGTGTACTGGTCCTGCTTGAGCAGCTCGACCCAGCGGGCACCGCGCTCGAGCTGCGCCTTGGAGGCGGCGTCGAGGTCGGACGCGAACGCGGAGAACGCCTCCAGCTCGCGGAACTGCGCCATCTCCAGACGGAGCGAACCGGCGACCTTCTTCAGACCCTTGGTCTGCGCCGCGCCACCGACTCGGGACACCGAGGTACCGACGTTGATGGCGGGACGGACACCCTTGTTGAAGAGGTCCGACTCGAGGAAGACCTGGCCGTCGGTGATGGAGATGACGTTGGTCGGGATGAAGGCCGAGATGTCGTTGGCCTTGGTCTCGATCAGCGGCAGACCCGTCATCGAACCGCCACCGAGCTCGTCGGACAGCTTCGCGCACCGCTCGAGCAGACGGGAGTGCAGGTAGAAGACGTCACCGGGGTACGCCTCGCGGCCCGGCGGGCGACGCAGCAGCAGCGAGATGGTGCGGTACGCCTCGGCCTGCTTGGTCAGGTCGTCGAACACGATGAGGACGTGCTTGCCCTGGTACATCCAGTGCTGGCCGAGGGCCGAACCGGTGTACGGGGCGAGCCACTTGAAGCCGGCCGAGTCGGACGCGGGAGCGGCGACGATGGTCGTGTACTCCATGGCGCCGTGCTCGTCCAGAGCGGACTTGACGCCCGCGATGGTCGAACCCTTCTGGCCGATGGCGACGTAGATGCAGCGCACCTGCTTGTCGGCGTCCCCGGACTCCCAGTTGGCCTTCTGGTTGATGATGGCGTCGACGCAGACGGCGGTCTTACCCGTCTTACGGTCGCCGATGATCAGCTGACGCTGGCCACGACCGATCGCGGTGAGTGCGTCGATGGCGGTGATGCCGGTCGCGAGGGGCTCCTCGACGGGCTGACGCTCGAGCACCGAGGCTGCCTGGAGCTCCAGGACTCGCTGCTCGTTCGACTCGATGTCGCCGAGACCGTCGATGGGCTTGCCCAGTGGGTCGATGACGCGACCGAGGAAGTTGTCGCCGACGGGGACCGAGAGGACCTCGCCGGTGCGCTTGACTTCCTGGCCTTCTTCGATGTCCTGGTAGTCACCGAGGATGACGGCGCCGATCTCGCGATCGTCCAGGTTCAGGGCCACGCCGAGGATGCCGCCGGGGAATTCCAGCAGCTCGTTCGACATCGCGGACGGGAGTCCCGTCACGTGAGCGATTCCATCGCTCGTGTCGGACACCAGACCGACCTCTTCACGAGAGGACTCCGGTGCGTAGTTCGCTGTGTAGCTCTCGATCGCGCTACGGATCTCGTCGGAGGAGATCGTCAACTCCGCCATGTTTTCCTGCTCTCACTGTCTGGTGTTTCGTGGCCGGACCGGCTGTGCGGTCGACGTCCGAAACGCGGGGTGGGGCTTGTTACCGAACTGGGCTTGCTACAGAACTCGGATGCTGCGTTGCGTACCGCTCACCGGAGCGACTTCCTCAGGGAGGCGAGACGACCCGTACCACTACCGTCGATGACCTCGTCGCCGACACGGACGATCAGTCCGCTCAGCAGTTCCCGATCCACCTCCACGTGGACGGTCACGGACTTGCCGTAGATACCTTCCAGCCTGGACGTGAGTCGAGAGATCTGATCGTCGCTCAGCTCGGTACTGCTGCGGACGTGAGCGACCTCCTTGTCACGACGAGTGGCCGCGAGTGCGGACAGTTCGCCGAACACGGATGCCGGTGCAGCACCCTTCAGTCGGCCGACGGCCTGGACTGCCAGGGCCTCGGTGATCGCGGTGACCTTGCCGTAGAGCAACGTCGACAGGAGCGATCCCGACGCCTCGGCGGGCTTGCTTCGATCGGACAGCGCCTGCTCGAGGGCAGGATCGCCGGCGATGATGCGGCCGAGACGGAACAGCTCGTCCTCCACGGTGCCCAACTGATCCTGGTCCTGCGCCGCGCGCAGGAGTGCCTCACGGCCCAGGAGTACGAGCGAGTCGGTGAGGTCACGGGCCGACGACCAGTTCTGTGCGACGGCGGCCTGCAGTGCGGCGGCGGCCGCTGCACCGATCTTGCCGTCGAACAGGCGGCCCGCGAGCGCGCGTCGCGCGTCCGAAGCAGCCGACGCGTCCGCGAGTGCGGCGCGCAGTGGACGCTGACCGTCGAGCACCGACACGACCCCGAAGAGGTCGGATCCGGCGCCGGCGGCAGCCGACGTCCCATCCGACGCCGCATCGAGCTCGGCCGTCAGGACGGTGCGGGCCTCGGCGAGGGCTTCACGACTCGCTGCGTACATGGTGCTCACTTCCCGCTAGCGGAATCTGCGCCGACAGAATCGAGTTCGTCGAGGAAACGATCGATCGTGCCGGCACGCTTGACGTCGTCGGACAGCTGCTCGCCGATGACCTTCTCGGCCAGCTCGACAGCCGTACGGCCGAGATCGGCACGCAGTTCGGTGACGATCTGCTGACGCTGAGCCGCGAGCTGCTGGTGACCGGAGGCCACGATGCGGTCGCTCTCCGCCTGTGCACTGGTCTTCATCTCCGCGAGGATCTGCTGACCCTGGGTGCGTGCGTCTTCACGGATCTTGGCGGCTTCCTGGCGTGCGTCGGCCAACTGGGCGCGGTACTGCTCGAGCGCCTCCTTGGCTTCGGCCTGTGCCTCTTCGGCGCGCTTGATCCCGCCCTCGATCTGCTCGGACCGGTCGGAGAGCACCTTCTGGAAGCGAGGAAGAACGTACTTCCAGAAGAAGAACCCGATGACGGCGATGCAGATCGCAGACCAGACGATGTCGTAGGTGGCGGGAAGGAGAGGATTGACGTCCTCTCCCCCTTCCGCTGCTGCGAGGACTGCGATTGGCGTCGTCATGGCGATGTCAGGCGAAGACGAAGCCGGCGACGAGGCCGATCAGCGCGAGGGCCTCGGTGAACGCGATGCCGAGGAACATGTTGGTGCGGATCTGGCCGGCGAGCTCGGGCTGACGCGCGATGCCCTCGATGGCCTTACCGACCACGATGCCCACACCGATGCCGGGGCCGATGGCCGCGAGGCCGTAGCCGATGGCTCCGTAGCCGCTGCCGGTGATTTCCTGGGCTTCCTGCGCGAGGTAGCTGAGGCTCATTGTGATTCGTTCCCTTTCTGTTGCCCACGACCGGACGGCAGCGGGTCAGGTTCTGTCAGGTGGCTGGTGGTTCGGATGGTCAGTGCGAGTCTGCGTGCAGGGCGAGGTCGATGTAGACCGCCGTCAGCAGCGCGAACACGTAGGCCTGCAGGAAGATGACGAGCATCTCGAACAGAGTGAAGCCGAAGCCGGCCACGAGAGAGAAGATGCCGAACACCTTCATGCCCGCAGCGGCCTCGAAGAAGAAGAACTGCGTCGCGCTGAAGAACAGCACCAGCATGATGTGGCCGGCGAGCATGTTGGCCATGAGTCGCACCGTCAGCGTGAACGGTCGCAGGATGAAGGTCGAGATGAACTCGATGGGGATCAGCAGCACGTGCATCGCGATCGGCACACCCGGAACCACGATGCTGCTCTTCACGTACTTGAAGAACCCGTACTTCTTGATGCCGACGTAGTTGAAGACGACGTACGCGAGGGCCGCCAACACGATCGGCATGCCCACTCGGGCATTCGACGAGATGTTGATGAACGGGATGATGCCCGACACGTTCAGGAAGAGAACGGCGAAGAAGATCGTGGCGATGACGGGCAGGAAACGCTTGCCCTGCTCCTTGCCGAGAACCTCGTTCGCGATCTGGTCCTTGACGAAGCCGAGAGCGATCTCGCCGATGTTCTGGATGCCGCGAGGCACGATCTTCGGGCTGCGCATCGCCAGTGCGAAGAAGGCGATCAGCACGACGGTCATCAGGATGCGGACGAGCATCAACCGGTCGAGCTCGAACGGGGTGCCCTCGAACAGGATGGCCGGTGGGAAAAAGTCGGACAGTGACGGCGGATGGAACTCCGCGGCCAAGTTGGTGACGCTCAGCGGTCTCTCCCGTGTTCGGCCGCAGGCGAAGGACACCCACGGTTCGATCGGACGTATGGCATTCGGGCACGATCGAGCTAGGACGATCTACAAGTCGACTCGGGTCGGCTCGAGTAGTCGTCAGCCGCGTCGGACCGTGCTCACGGTCCCGCGTCTGTCGGGTGTCGGCGACTTCGTCGACTCGGTGACGCGACGTCTCGAAACGGACGCTTCGTCGCGGTACACACTCTCACATGGCGTGGACTACGAGAAACAGCTTCGGTGACGTCGATCACCTGCAAAGACAGTTCCGGGCGGCGCGATGTGTCCGTTACGCCCGTTAAGCCCTCGCTCGAAAGGAACTTTATCAACACAACACGCTGAGTTGTGTCGGGGGTCGCTCCGCGGACGACACTACTACAAAATGTCGTACTACTGAACGTCCGAGTCGGGATCGCCCGCGGGGGAATCGACGTACGGAACACGCTGCCGAAAGATGCCGTACATCTCGGCCCCCAGGACGATGACCAGGGACGCGAGCACCACGATGCCCAGTGTCGGGCGGTTGTAGAAGTCCATCCCCCGAAGCAGTCCGAGCACGATCACCGCGATCAGCATCTTCACGATCCAGCCGCCCAGCAGGACCGCCCCGACCGCGGTCGGCGGCAATTTCGCCGAGAACAGGACGGATGCGGCGGTGGCGAGGATGAACAGACCACCGACCGCGGATCCGAGCAGTGCGCCCCACAGACCCTCGAGGCCTGCGGCGAGCACCGCGATGATCGCGGCGACCACGGCGAGGCCGAGGAGGGCGATGACGCCGTACCGGACGGCGGCGCGGAGCGGTGCGGTGGAGGACGGGATCGGTGCGGGCGAGAAGGTCACGACACGCAGGTTACCGGCGGCCCGGGTCCCGGAACGACGGCACCGCGGTGACCACCAGGGCGAAGACGAGTCCGCCGGCGAGCAGCAGCACCACGAGGCGGCGATCGAAGAGGGACGCGCCGACCGCGCCGAACGCGAGCACACCGACCCACAAGTAGATGAGCAGAACCACGCGGCGATGCGAGTGACCGATCTGCAGCAGACGGTGATGCAGGTGCATCTTGTCGGGGCTGAACGGGCTCCGGCCGGCACGCGTGCGGCGCACGATCGCGAGCAGGAGGTCGAGGATCGGGATGAACATGATCGCGCCCACCAGCAGCAATGGCGTCAGCAGACCCAGGAGGTCGCGTGTGCCGTAGGCACTGAGGCCGATACGTCCGGACGCACTGGTCGCGACGGTGGCGAGCATGAGGCCGATGACCATGGAACCCGAGTCGCCCATGAAGATGCGCGCCGGCTGGAAGTTGTGCGGCAGGAACCCCAGGCACGCACCGGCGAGTGCCGCGGCGATCATCGCGGGCGGGTAGGCGCTCACGTCACCGCCCTGCTCGTGCAGCAGTCCGACCGAGAACAGACAGATGGCCACCGCGGCGATCAATCCGACGCCCGCGGCGAGGCCGTCGAGACCGTCGATGAAGTTCATCGCATTGATCATGACCACGGCGATGAGCACCGTCACCAGGCCCGCCTGCAGCTGATCCAGGATCAGCGTCGACCCCTCGCCCCACGGCAGATACAACAGGTACCAGCTGACGCCCATCAGCACCAGGACACCGGCCGCGGTGACCTGACCTGCGAATTTGGTCAGTGCGTCGAGGCCCCACCGGTCGTCGACCACACCCACGGCCATGATGATGAAGCCGGAGACCAGGGCGGCCTGGACATCGGTGGTGAACTCGAACCCGCGAGTGAGTGCCGGCAGCTTCTGCGCGAAGAGCAGCGCGACGAGCAGCCCCAGGTAGATGCCGATGCCCCCGAGCCGGGGCGTCGGGGTGACGTGGACGTCGCGCTCACGCGGTACGGCCACCGCGCCGAAACGCAGGGCGCCGAGCCGGACGGCTCCGGTGACCAGAAACGTGACCACCGCTGCCGTGAGCATGACGAGAAGGAGCTCGCGGATGGGGACACCGGCGCCCCCGTCCGACTGCGCCAGGAGCACACTCGCGTGCGCGGGCACGGGCACGGCCGTCACCACGGTGACTCCCGCGGCGGAGCCGAGTGCGGCATACGTCAGGCGCTTCCGGCGACGAGCGACTCGGCGGTCACTCCGAGGACCTCGGCGATCTCGCTCGTCGAGACCGCGCCGACGCGGAGGATGCGCGGGGTGTCCCCCGTCAGGTCGACGATCGTCGACGCGAGCGCGTGCTCGGCCGGACCGCCGTCGAGATACACGGCCGCGGACCCGCCGAGCTGGACGCGGGCGTCCTCCGCCGTGACGGCGGGCGGGCGGCCGGAGATGTTGGCGCTCGAGACGGCCAGGGGGCCCACCTCACGCAGCAGCTCGAGAGCCACCGGATGCAGCGGCATGCGGAGCATGACGGTGCCGCGGGCGTCGCCGAGGTCCCACGCGAGCGACGGCGCCTGGTGCACGACGAGACTCAGCGCTCCGGGCCAGAACGCGCGGATGAGATCGCGCGCCGCCTGCCGCACTCCCAGCACGAGGCCGTCGATCGTGTGCCAGGACCCGACGAGCACCGGCACCGGCATGTCGCGCCCGCGGCCCTTCGCGCGGAGCAGATCCGTGACGGCACTGCTGTCGAAGGCGTCGGCGGCCAGCCCGTACACGGTGTCGGTGGGCATCACGACCAGTCGGCCGGACGACAGCGCACGCTTGGCGGCATCGAGACCTGCCGCGCGAGAGGCGGAATCGGAGCAGTCGTAGACGGTGGACACCCGGCCCATCTTGCCACTGCGTGCACGGCACGCCTGCGCAGCGGTGGCGTGCTCTCGCGTCCTAGGTGATCCGGCGCTGCCGACGAGCGACGACGAAGCGTGGGCGGTCCGCGAGATCCCGATGCTGGGACACGTCTCCGAACACCGCTCGCCCCTCCAGGAGGGCGACCACCCGGTCTCCGTGCGAGTCGTCGTGCTCGATGCCCACTCCCCCGTCGATCCGCAACCACCGCGCGATGTTCGCGATCATCGGTTCGATGACGGACAGCCCGTCCGGGCCTCCGAACAGCGCGACGTGCGGATCGTGGTCGATCACCTCGGGATCGAGCCGCGCACTCGTCGGCACGTAGGGCGGGTTCGCCACGACCAGATCGACGGCGCCGTCGAGTTCGGTGAGCACCGTCCTCTCGGTCACGTCACCGTGATGCAGATGCACGGGAGTGTCGCCGTCCGACGCCCGCAGGTCGGCGTTGCGCCGCGCCCACGCCAACGCGTGCGGATCCTTCTCCACCGCGTGGACCACGGCGTCCGGGCGAGCGTGTGCGATCGCGAGGGCGAGCGCGCCGCTTCCGGTGCACAGGTCGAGGACGACGGGCGGGTGCCGCCCGGCGGACTCGAGGAACGCGAGCGCCCAGGCGAGCAACAGCTCCGTCTCCGGGCGGGGGACGAACACCCCGGGGCCCACCTCGACGTCGATCTCCCCCAGTGACGACGTTCCGATGATGTGCTGCAACGGGATTCGCTTCGCACGCTGCGCGACGGTGGCCCGATATGCCTCAGCGACCTCGGGCTCCACCAACGGGGTCAGGCCGAGCCGACCGCGAGGAACCGACAGCAGATGCGCGGCGAGCAACTCGGCGTCGACCCGCGGGCTGGGGACGCCGGCCTCGGTCAGGACGCGGGTTGCCTCGACGATGGCCAGACGTAGCGGGACGCGACTCACCGACACAGCTTCCCACTGTCGTCCGGACCGGCGATCACGCGGAGGTCATTCCGCCTGAAGCCGCGCCTGTCGGTCCGCCGCGGCGAGCGCGTCGAGGAGCGCGTCCATGTCACCGTCGAGAACGGCGTCCAGATTGTGCGACTTGAAGCCGATGCGGTGATCGGTGATGCGGTTCTCCGGGAAGTTGTACGTGCGGATGCGCTCGGACCGGTCGACGGTGCGCACCTGGCTGGCACGTCCGGCCGCGGCCTCCTTGTCGGCCGCTTCCTCGGCCGCCGCCTGCAGCCGCGAGGCGAGCACCTGCATCGCCCTCGCCTTGTTCTGCAGCTGTGAGCGTTCGTTCTGACACGTCACGACGATGCCTGTGGGCAGGTGCGTGATGCGCACCGCGGAGTCCGTGGTGTTGACGCCCTGGCCACCCTTGCCGGACGAGCGGTAGACGTCGATACGCAGATCGGTCTCGTCGATCTGGACGGCCTCGACCTCGTCCTGCTCCGGGTAGATCAGGACGCCGGCCGCCGACGTGTGCACACGACCCTGCGACTCGGTGACGGGTACCCGCTGCACCCGGTGCACGCCGCCCTCGAACTTGAAGCGCGACCACACACCGTCGGCGGTGTCGGTGCGCGCCTTGATGGACAACGTCGCGTCCTTGTACCCACCCAGATCGGAGACGTTCGCGTCGAGGATCTCGACGCGCCAGCCGTGGCGCTCGGCGTACCGCACGTACATCCGCGCGAGATCGGACGCGAACAGCGCGGACTCCTCGCCGCCCTCACCCGACTTGACCTCCAGCACGACGTCGTCGGCGTCGTGGGGATCACGGGGCGCGAGCAGGTCGGTGAGGGTGGTGTCGAGCTCGGCCACGGTCGCCTCGAGTGCCGGGATCTCGGCGGCGAAGCTCGCGTCGTCGGCCGCCAGCTCGCGGGCCGCCTCGAGATCGTCACGGGCGGCACTGAGCTTGGAGTACACACTCATGATCGGGGCCAGCTGCGCGAACCGCTTGCCGGCGCGGCGAGCCGCCGCCGGATCGTCGTGCAGCGACGGATCGGACAGGTCGCGCTCGAGTCCGGCGTGCTCGGCGAGGATGTCGTCGATCGCGGACGGTGTCGCGGAGGCAGCCACGGTGTTCTCCCTGTCGAACCCAGAAATGCAACGAAAAATGGTGCAGAAACGACCGACGCCCGCCCCGAGACGAATCTCGGAACGGGCGTCGGCGGAAGAGCTAGCTGTCGGCGTCGGCCTTCTTGCCTGCGCGCTTGCCGTAGCGAGCCTCGAAGCGAGCCACGCGGCCGCCGGTGTCGAGGATCTTCTGCTTGCCCGTGTAGAACGGGTGGCACTGCGAGCAGACCTCGACGTTGATGCGCTCCGCCGAGTTGGTGCTGCGGGTCTCGAAAGTATGTCCGCAACCACACACGACTGTCGTCGCTGTGTAATCGGGGTGGATTCCTGCCTTCATGGTGTCCCTTTCATGGTCGCCGGGTCGCCTCGACTGTCGAGAGCGTGAACCGGAACCGGACTCGGCCGATCAGTATGCCAGAGCAGCTGTCCGCGCTGGTAATCGTCTCAACATCGGTGCCGAGACGTTTGTTCCGTCGATCCTCGGGGGTCAGTCCTCCGGGGAACCGGGCGCCGTCTTGGAGACCGACATGAGGAACTCGATGTTGTTCTTGCTCTTCTTCAGTCGGTCGATCAGCAGATCGATCGCCTGGTGCGAGTCGAGCCCGGAGAGCACCCGACGCAACTTGTGCAGCACGGCCGCCTCATCGGGACTGAGCAGGAGCTCGTCCTTGCGGGTGCCCGACGGATTGACGTCCACCGCCGGGAACACGCGCCGCTCGGCGATCTTGCGATCGAGCTTGAGCTCGGCGTTGCCGGTGCCCTTGAACTCCTCGAAGATCACCGTGTCACCGGTCGAGCCGGTCTCCACCATCGCCGTGGCGATGATGGTGAGCGATCCGCCGTTCTCGATGTTGCGTGCGGCACCGAGGAAACGCTTGGGCGGGTAGAGCGCCGTGGAGTCGACGCCACCGGACAGGATGCGACCCGAGGCCGGCGAGCTGTTGTTGTACGCACGGCCCAGACGCGTGATCGAGTCGAGCAGCACGACCACGTCGCGGCCGTCCTCGACCAGACGCTTGGCGCGCTCGATCGCCAGCTCGGCGACCGAGGTGTGGTCGCCCGGCGGACGATCGAAGGTGGAGGCGATGACCTCACCCTTCACACTGCGCTGCATGTCGGTCACTTCTTCGGGACGCTCGTCCACGAGCACGACCATCAGGTAGCACTCGGGGTTGTTCGTCGCGATGGCGTTCGCGATCGCCTGCAACACACTGGTCTTACCCGCCTTGGGCGGGCTCACGATGAGCGCACGCTGCCCCTTGCCGATCGGCATGACCAGATCGATCACGCGCGTCGTCAGGATGTTCTGCGTGGTCTCGAGGCGCAGCCGCTGATTCGGGTACAGCGGCGTCAGCTTGTTGAACTCCGGGCGCTTGCGGTTGCCGTCCGGCGGCGCACCGTTGACCGTGTCGAGACGGACCAGCGGGTTGAACTTCTGCCGGGAGTTGTTCTGCTCCCCCTCGCGGGCCACTCGCACGGCACCGGTCAGTGCGTCACCGCGACGGAGGCCGTTGCGGCGCACCATGTTCATGGAGACGTACACGTCGTTCGGTCCCGCGAGGTATCCCGAGGTCCGGACGAACGCGTAGTTGTCGAGCACGTCGAGAATGCCGGCGACGGGCTGCACGACGTCGTCGTCACGCAGTTCGGGCTCGCGCTCACGATCACGCTGGTTGCCGCCGCCCTCGGGAGCGCCGTCACGATCACGACCACGGCGGCGCTCGCGGAAACGACGTCCCCGCCTGCCGCGGCCCTCGCCGTCCTCGTCGTCGCGGGGACCGTTGTCACGAGGACCGTTGTTGCGGTCGCCCTGGTTGCGGTCGTTACGATCGCCCTGGTTGCGATCGTTGCGATCGCCCTGGTTGCGATCGTTGCGGTCGCCCTGGTTGCGATCGTTGCGGTCGCCCTGGTTGCGATCGTTGCGGTCGCCCTGGTTGCGATCGTTGCGGTCGCCCTGGTTGCGATCGTTGCGGTCGCCCTGGTTGCGATCGTTGCGGTCGCCCTGGTTGCGGTCGCCCTGGTTGCGGTCGCCCTGGTTGCGGTCGCCCTGGTTACGTCCCTGGCGCTCGCGGCGCGGCCGGTCGCCGTTCTGACGATCACCGTCGCCCTGATCGCGGTCGTCGCCACCGTCGGTGCGCGTGGTCTCGGCGGGAGCCGTCGTGGTCGACGCTGCCGCGTCGGTGGACTGGTGCGCGCGGCCGTCCTGCGTCGGCGCAGAGTCGTTCTGCGACTCGGCGACGGTGTCGGTCGACTCCGCTGCGCCGGCACGGCGGGTCGCGCCGCGACGGTTCCGCGTGCGACGCGGGCCGTCGGGGTTGGCGCCGTCGGACGCTGCACCGTCGGTACCCGAGGTGTCGGCGCTGGGGGTACTGGTGTCGGAACTGGAGGCGCCGGCGCTCGCACCGTCGGCTCCGGAATCCCGAGGGGCCACGGCGTCGGATCCGCCGGCGGACGGTGCGTCCGACGTGGCGGCCGGCGCGGACCGGCTCACGCGGGGTGCGCGCGAGGGTGCCTCGGTGGCAGCCGCGGACGCGGGCACCTGCTTGGCCTCGATCGCGGACACGAGGTCACCCTTGCGCATCCCGGAGACACCCTTGATGCCGAGTTCGGACGCGAGTCCGCGCAGCTCGGTGAGCACCATCCCGGAGAGTCCGGCACCGCGGCGCGACGTGCGCGGGCGCGTGTCGGACTGGGTCGCCGGAGCAGCGATAGATTCCGTATCGGTCACGGAGGTCCTTTCCTTCCCTCGCGCGCCTGGTGCGCTGATCGAGGGTTCGTTCCGCCGTTCGACTCTCGTGTCGAACTCGGATGCCGCGTACGTTCGCGTCGTGCAGAAGAGCGAAGGCTGTTCCAGGATGCGACTTCCCTGGCGGCCGTGGCGCGCCGATCGACGACGGCGGCACCGCTGGAGCTCGAGGCCGGGAAGTAATGCCCTGGAGAAATCGGCGCGCTGACTGCGCACGATGTACGGACGCGTACCACAATAGCCGTGATGCGAGGTACGGGCAAGAATGTCCGCGTCAGCGCGTCGTGACGCCGTCCGCGATGTCCAGCTCCAGCACCGTCATCCCGTCGTCGCCGGCGCGGTCGGCCAAGTCGCGCGCGATGCTCGCCGTTCCGAGCACGAGCACGGTGGGTCCCGCGCCCGAGACCGTCGCGGCGTGCCCGTGTGCGCGCAGGGTCTCGACCCATCGCGACGTCACCGGCAGGGCGGAGGCCCGGTAGGGCTGGTGCAGGCGATCCTCGGTGGACACCATCAGCAGATCGGGTCGCGTGGTCAGGGCCACGACCGCGAGCGCGGACCGGCTCGCGTTGAACGCGGCGTCGCGGTGCGGAACGAGGTCGGGCAACAGTCCGCGGGTGTGCGCCGTGGAGGAACGTTCGGTCGGGATGAGCACCGTCGCACCGATGTCCGGGTGCACGTCGAGACGGGCGGCCGCATAAGCGCGCGGCCCCTCCGGCGGGCCGGACTCGCGGCTCCAGGACACCACGGCGCCGCCGAGCACGCTGGCCGACGCGTTGTCCGGATGGCCCTCGAACTCGGCCGCCAGCTGCACCATCTGCTCGGGCGACAGCGCGAGAGCCGGATCGAGGGACGCCGCGAGGCAGTTGGCCGCGGCGAGCCCACCGACCACTGCCGACGCCGACGAGCCGAGGCCGCGGGAATGGGGAATCCTGTTGTGGCACCGCACTTTCAGGCCGTCCGCCCACACGCCGGCCGACTCGAGACCACGCTCGATCGCTCGTACGACGAGATGCGACGGACCCCACGGAACCTCGCGCGCACCCTCACCGTCGACCTCGATGTCGAGCCCGGACTCCGCCACGGTGACGACGACGTCGTCGAACAGGCCCAGGGCGAGCCCCAGCGTGTCGAACCCTGGTCCGAGGTTGGCACTGGAGGCAGGCACGCGGGCGTGCGCCACCGTCCCGGTGGTGAGTGTCCTCGTCACGTCGGCCGGCCCGGCCACTATGCCGACTCGGGAGCTGCCGGGTTCACCGACGACCCCAGCGCCGCAGTCGATCCCGCCATCGAGATCCCGGTCATTCGGACGTTCCCTCGAGTCGGAGAACGCTGGTGACCGCGGTGACGATGTCGAGTTCCTTCAGCGCGTCCACGGTGGCCGCCAGAGCCGAGTCCTTGGCCCGGTGCGTGACGACGACGAGACGGGCATGCTTGCTCGCACCCTCCTGACGCACCGTGGAGATGCTGACGTCGTTCTTCGCGAACTCGGCCGCGACAGCGGAGAGCACTCCGGCGCGATCGGCGACCTGCATGTTGACGTGGTACCGCGTGGGGGTGTCCCCCATGGGTGCGACGGGGAGCTTGGCGTACGTCGACTCGCCGGGTCCACGGCCGCCGTAGAACTTGTTGCGCGCCGCCATCACCAGGTCGCCCATGACGGCGGACGCGGTGGGAGCACCGCCCGCACCCTGGCCGTAGAACATGAGCCGTCCCGCGGCCTCGGCTTCGACCACGACGGCGTTGAAGGCACCCGACACCGAGGCGAGCGGGTGCGACAGCGGTACGAGAGACGGGTAGACGCGGACGGAGATGCGGTCGTTGCCATCGTCGTCACTCACACGCTCGCACAGCGCGAGAAGCTTGACGGTGCAATCGAACGCACGCGCGGTGGCGATGTCCGCCGCGGTGATCGAGGAGATTCCCTCGCGGTGCACGTCGGCCGAGGTCACCCGGGTGTGGAACGCGAGCGAGGCCAGGATGGCGGCCTTCGCCGCAGCGTCGAAGCCCTCGACGTCGGCCGTCGGATCCGCCTCCGCGTATCCCAGCCGTCCCGCCTCTGCGAGCGTGTCCGCGTAGTCCGCACCCGTCTCGTCCATGGCCGAGAGGATGAAGTTCGTGGTGCCGTTGACGATGCCGATGACACGGTTCACCCGGTCGCCGGCGAGGGACTGCATCAGCGGCCGGACCACCGGAATGGCGCCTGCCACAGCGGCTTCGAAGTAGAGGTCGGCGCGGTGACTCTCGGCGGCATCGGCCAGCTCACCGGTGTACTCGGCGAGGAGAGCCTTGTTGGCCGTGACGACCGACTTGCCGGCGTTGAGCGCGGCGAGGATCAGCTCGCGGGCCGGCTCGATGCCGCCGAGCACCTCGACCACCAGGTCGACGTCGTCGCGCGCCACGAGTGCGCGCACGTCGGTGGTCAGCAGGTCGGGGTCGATGCCGCGGTCTTTGCCGATGTCGCGCACCGCGACTCCCCGCAGCACGAGCGGCGCACCGACGCGGGCGGTGAGATCGGTGGCGTGATCGAGCAGGATGCGCACGACCTCGCTGCCGACGTTCCCCATACCGAGGACGGCGACGCCGATCGGCTTGTCCACGGGACTGACGAAGGCCGCGGCCTCCGCGGCCTCCGACGACACTGACGATTCTGGAGCGGTCACCGGTCTACCTCCAAGCTGAGCAGGTCGTCGAACGTTTCGCGGCGGAGTACCAGCCGCGCTTGCCCGTCCCGCACGGCGACGACGGCCGGACGGGGCAGAAGGTTGTACCGGGACGACATCGAGTAGCAGTACGCACCCGTCGCGCCCACGGTGAACAGGTCACCGGGGCCGAGATCCTCGGGCTGCCACGTGTCGCGGATGACGATGTCCCCACTCTCGCAGTGCTTTCCGACGATCCGGGCCAGGACTGCCGGAGCCTGCGACGTACGCGACGCGAGGCGACCGACGTACTCTGCCTGATAGAGCGAGGTCCGGATGTTGTCGCTCATGCCCCCGTCGACGCTGATGTAGCGGCGGGTGTGGGTGCTGTCCACGGTCACGTCCTTGACGGTGCCCACCTCGTACAACGTCACGGTGCCCGGTCCCGCGATCGCGCGTCCGGGCTCCACTGCCAGTGTCGGAGTGGTGATCCCGGCGGCCGCCGACTCGGACTCGACGATGTGGGCGAGCTTGGCGGCCAGATCCTGTACGGGGGGCGGGTTGTCCCCCGGCACGTAGTGGATGCCCATGCCGCCGCCGAGATCGACCACGGTGATCTGCGAGGTCTTCTCGGTGCCGAACTCTGCCTTGATGTCGCGCAGCAACCCGATCACGCGGTGGGCCGCGAGCTCGAACCCGTCGACCTCGAAGATCTGGGATCCGATGTGCGAGTGCAGGCCGACGAGGCGCAGATTGTCGGTCTCGAACACGCGGCTGACGGCGCGGAGCGCGCTTCCGTCGGACAGGCTGAAGCCGAACTTCTGGTCCTCGTGCGCGGTGGCGATGAACTCGTGCGTGTGCGCCTCGACCCCGACGGTGATGCGGATCAGGACGTCCTGCACCGTTCCCGCCGCGGCAGCGACCTCGTCGAGCCGGTCGATCTCGATCATCGAGTCCAACACGACGTGCTCGACACCGGCGCGCACTCCCGCTTCCAGTTCGGCCCGCGACTTGTTGTTGCCGTGCATCGCGATCCGGTTCGCCGGGAAGCCCGCGTTCAGTGCGATCGCCAGCTCGCCGCCAGAGCACACGTCGAGGGACAGACCCTCGTCCGCGACCCAGCGCGCGATCTCCCCGCACAGGAAGGCCTTGGACGCATAGTGCACCCGCTCGGGGGCGCCGAACGCCTCCGCCATCTCGCGGCAGCGCGACCGGAAGTCGTCCTCGTCGATGACGAACAGCGGCGTGCCGTACGTGGCTGCGAGTTCCGTCACCGGAACACCGGCCAGCGTCACGACGCCGTCGTCACCACGAGCTGCGTTGCGCGGGAACACCTTCGGGTGCAGGTCCGTGAGTGCCGCGCTGTCCGCCGGACGTTCCGGGGTGCCGGGCCCCGATTGCTCCGCGTGCCGCGGTCCGGCGGGATGCGCGCTCACATCTTCTCCGGTGCACTGACACCGAGCATGGCCAGGCCGTTGGCCAGGACCTGCCGGGTGGCGTCGCCCAGGGCGAGCCGCGCTGTATGGACGGGCATCGGATCCTCGTCTCCTCGGGGAAGTACTCGACACGCTCCGTAGAACCGGTGGTAGGCACCCGCCAACTCCTCGAGGTACCGGGCGATCCGGTGGGGTTCGCGCAGCCCCGCCGCACTGGCGACGACGCGGGGGAACTCCCCGACGGTACGGACGAGGTCACCTTCCGCGGCATGGGTCAGCAACGCGAAGTCGGGATCCGCGGCGGAGACGCCCAGCTCCTCGGCACCGCGGGCGAGAGAGCACAACCGGGCGTGGGCGTACTGCACGTAGTACACCGGGTTGTCGTTGCTCCGGCTCGCCCACAACGCGAGATCGATGTCGATCGACGAGTCGACCGACGACCGCACCATCACGTACCGCGCGGCGTCGATCCCGATGGCCTCCACGAGGTCGTCGAGGGAGATCACCGTGCCCGCACGCTTGCTCATCTTCACGGCGACACCGTCGCGGACGAGGTTGACCATCTGACCGATGAGCACCTCGACGGTCGCCGGATCGTCGCCGAAGGCTGCGGCAGCCGCCTTGAGCCGACCGATGTACCCGTGGTGGTCCGCGCCGAGCATGTAGATGCACAGGTCGAACCCGCGAGATCGCTTGTCCTGGAAGTACGCGATGTCGCCGGCGATGTACGCGGCGTTGCCGTCGCTCTTGACCACGACGCGATCCTTGTCGTCGCCGTACTCGGTGCTGCGGAGCCACCAGGCCCCGTCCTTCTCGTACAGGTTGCCCGAGGACTTCAGCGTCTCCACCGCGCGCTCGACCGCGCCGGACTCGAAGAGCGAGTTCTCGTGGAAGTAGACGTCGAAGTCGGTGCCGAACTCGTGCAGATCGGACTTGATCTTCGTGAACATCGCGTCGACGCCGAGGGCCCGGAACACTTCCTGCCGCTCGTCGTCGGGCAGACCCATCACGTCCGGACGCTGGGTGACGACGGCCGCGGCGATCTCGGCGATGTACTCGCCCGCGTAGCCGTCCTCCGGAGCGGGCAGACCCAGCGCCGAGGCCACCAGCGAGCGTGCGAACCGATCGATCTGCGCGCCGTGATCGTTGAAGTAGTACTCGCGGGTGACCGCGGCACCCCGCGAGGTGAGGATGCGCCCCAGGGCGTCGCCGACCGCGGCCCAGCGGGCGCCGCCCAGGTGCACGGGACCCGTGGGATTGGCCGAGACGAACTCCAGGTTGATCGAGGTACCGGTGAGCTCGTCGGACCAGCCGTAGCGATCGTTCTCGCGCTGCACGCGCTCCACGATGGCGCCCTGAGCGGATTTCGCGAGCCGGATGTTGAGGAATCCGGGGCCGGCCACGTCGACCGCATCGACGGCGTCGGCACCGGCCAGAGCGTTCGCGAGCCAGGTCGCCAGGTCGCGGGGGCTGACGCCCGCCTTCTTGGCCACCTGCATCGCGACGTTGGTCGCGTAGTCGCCGTGCTCGGGATTGCGCGGGCGGTCCACCGTCACCGTCGCGGGCAACACGGCAGGATCGAGTCCGTGCTCGGTGAGCACGGCCGCTGCGGTGGCATGCAGCAGTTCGGCGAGGTCGGCGGGAGTCACGGGGCCTTATCCTATGGTCTCGCTGCACCGCACCCCGACCGCGGTCACCGGTGGGTCCGACGGGAGCGCTTCAGCGAGGGCTCAGACTCCCTCCGTACAGTGGGGCTGCCTCGAGTACGCGGCCACTCATCTCCTCGATCGAAAGAGCGCTCCGACCATGCCAAGCGGTTCCGACAAGAAGTCAGCCAAGGCCATCAAGGCTGCCAGCAAGACCGGCACCCGGAACAAGGGTGGTGTCCCCTCCAGCGTCGGGTCGGGCAAGCGACGTCAGATTCCGTGGCTGACGGTGGCGGCATCCGTCGTGGTCATCGCGCTGATCGGCGCTCTGGCCTGGAACCTGGTGCCCAAGTACCAGGACCGCGCCGAGGCGCAGCGCTTCGCTCCCACCGAGGAGAACCAGGATCCGTCGACGGGCATCGAGGGCGTCGTCACGCAGGACTACCCCGCTGCGCTGCACGTCACCGGCTCCCAGCGCGTCGCCTACGACCAGTCGCCGCCGTTCGGTGGGCCGCACGACCAGGTATGGGCCAACTGCATGGGCACGGTCTACCCGGACGGTCTGCGCACCGAGAACGCCGTGCACTCACTCGAGCACGGTGCCGTGTGGATCGCGTACAACCCGGACGAACTCTCGGAGGACCAGATCTCCACGCTGGCTGCCAAGGTCGAGAACCAGCAGTACATGCTGATGTCCGCCTACCCCGGCCTGGACTCGCCGATCTCGCTGCAGTCGTGGGGCCACCAGTTGAAGCTGGACAGCGTCGACGATCCGCGCATCGACCACTTCATCGCGGCGCTCCGTCTGAACCGCTACGCCTACCCGGAGGTCGGCGCGAGCTGCTCCACGACGCCCGAGACCTTCGACCAGGACAACCCGCCGCCGTTCGACGCCAGTGCACCGGGCCCCGATGCGGTGCCGATGAGCGGCGAGGGCCTGACTCCCGATGCCTCCGAGATGGGTGGGGGCCAGCTTCCGGGTGGGCTGGGCCTTCCCACCGACGGACTGCCCACCGACGGTCTGCCCAACGACGGCGCGGCAGTGCCCACACCGTGAGCGCGACGACGGAGGAGCGGCCCACGACGCAGCGGAGTCAGCGATCGGCCCTGCTTGTCCTGGGCGCGGTGGCCCTGCTCGTCATCGGGTTCGCCGTCGGCTTCCTCGCGCAGACCCCGTTGCGGGACGATCCGGCACCGACACCTGGAGCCGATTCGGTCGACGTCGGGTTCTCGCAGGACATGACCGTGCACCACAACCAGGCGATCGAGATGGCGACCATCGCACTCAGTGGCGCCTCCGACCCGCTGGTCAAGAATCTCGCGTACGACATCCTCACCACCCAGCAGAACCAGGCCGGGCAGATGCAGGGCTGGCTGGCACTCTGGGACGCCGCGCCGTTGCCCACGGGCGGCTACATGGGCTGGATGACGGAGGACGGCGGACACTCCATGTCCGGCTCGTCGATGTCGTCCATGTCCCGGTCCGGCTCGTCCGCCGGTCCCGTGCAGACCATGCCCGGCATGGCGAGCACGCAGGACATGACGGCGTTGCGCGCCGCCACCGGTCCCGCACTGGACGTGCTGTTCCTCCAGCTGATGCTGCGTCACCACGAGGGTGGTCTGCCGATGATGGAGTACGGCGCTGTGCACTCGGAAACTCCCGCGGTGCGCAATCTCGCGCAGACGATGGTGAACACCCAGACCTCGGAGGCTCAGCTGATGACGCAGATGCTCACCGAGAAGGGTGCTGCTCCGCTCTGATCGCGTGATGCGCTACTGTTGGCACCGCCCGAAACGGCACATCGGAGTTCGCTCCGATGCGCCCCCGTAGCTCAGGGGATAGAGCGTCCGCCTCCGGAGCGGAAGGCCGCAGGTTCGAATCCTGCCGGGGGCACCCATCACTCGCGCGGCGCGAGCGCTGTCACGTGTTCGCCACGAGCGCCGTCATCACGGCGTCGGCCGTCAGCCGTGCCGTCGGTTTTCTCGCGGGAGCCAGGTCGTGTCCCGCTCCCTCGATCGTCACGATGGTCACCGCTCCCCCGATCAGCGCCGTGTGCTCGCGCAGTTCGTCGCCGGTGGCGAACGTGTCCCGCGAGCCGTGCACGATCACAGTCGGCGCGGCGATGGCCGGGAAGTGCTCGGTCCGCAGGGTGTCCGGCTTCGTCGGCGGGTGCAGCGGATAAGACAGTGCGAGAAGAGCGTCCGCGATGCCGGGGTCCTCGGCGAGGAGCATCGAGGCCTGGCGGCCGCCGTACGAGTGACCCCCGACGATCACCGGCCCCCGCGCACCCAGCGCCCGCACCGCGGCGGCGATACCGGCACGATCAGCGGCGGCCCCGGCTCGATTCGGCGGGCCCTTGGGCCGCGCCTGACGAAACGGGAGATCGATCCGCGCCGTCAGTACTCCACGGTCCGCGAGTTCGGTGGCCACGGCCACCAGAACCGCTGCGTCGCAGTTGCTTCCCGCTCCGTGGGCGAGCACCGCCGTCGCGACGGGTGCACCGGCAGGTTCGTGGACGACGCCGTGGATCCCGTCGGCCCGCCACTCCCGCACCGTCCCCTCCGTCATGCCGCGACCGTAACGCAGAACGGGCACCGACCACAGTGGTCGATGCCCGTTCTTCTCGTGCGTCCGGTATCAGGGAACCTGAGTGAGCCCCACCGTCGGGAAGAACGCGCAGGTCTTGCCGTCGTGCGAGACCTGGCCGAAGATCGCCGACAGCACGGTGCCCGAGCCCGTGGCGACGGGTGCCAGGCGGACACCCGCGTTCGGGAACTTCGACAGGTTGTTGTTCAGCAGGTCGCGACCGGCCGTGCGGAACGGCTCCGGAAGCGGCTCGACGATCTCCGCGAGGACGACATCGGTGAGCCCGCCCATATCGGCGAAGCCGCCCTTCAACGAGTTGACGTTGAACCACGCCACCTGCATGCCGGACTTGTTCGCCCCGTCGTTCACGATGCCGCCGGGCGCCGGAACGAAGGCGTACAGCGTCTCGCCCGGATCAGCGATGGTCGTGTCGATGCCGGGCAGGTTCGGAATGGTGACACCCGGCACCTTCGGCGTGTACGGGCCGGGAGCCGAGCCGGCGACCGCGGGCACGATGCCGAGCGGCGCACCCGGGAGCGCGGAGCAGTTGATCGCGGCCGTCGGGTAGAAGAACGGTGTGAGACCGAAGCCGCTGAGCAGTCCGTTCGCAGCGTCCAGCAGCGCCAGCGGGTTCGTACCGGCGGGCTCCGCGACATCGACCGACGGTGCGGCACCCAGCACGGCGCGCGCTGCCTCGAGGGCGACGTCCCCCGGCGCAGCGGATCCCTCGAGAGTGGCCAGCGCCTGCTGGAACGGGTCGGGCGCGGGCGCCGGATCGGCAGAGGCGACGGCCGGCAGCGCGAGCGCTCCGGCGCAGGCGATGGCCAGGGCGGCCACCGTTCGACGAGGCCGACGGAATGTACGCATGCATGCTCCTGAATGGCTCGGGGTCGACGATCTCGGGATCGAGATGCGCGTGCGGTCCCGTGGGAACCGTGTGGTCCGATTCGATCACGGGTTTCGTCAGGTCACGGTCGTCGAGACTGCATTGATACCAAAGTGTCGCATGATGCAGATGTGACGGTTGTGGCGATCGACTCGGTTGCGCGCCGAGTCGCTCCGCCGTGTGAACGTGGGAAGATCGACACATGTCGTCAGCGCCGAAGCTTCCGCTGGACCCCATCGCGGAAGCTCACCGTCAGTGGATCCGCCACGGATGGTCGGACGCCGCCGACGGCATGGCTGCGGTCACGTCCATCATGCGCGTCCAGCAGATCATGATGGCGCGCGTCGAGGAGGTCCTCAAGCCCACGGGGCTGACCTTCGCTCGCTACGAGTTGCTGACCCTCCTCACCTTCACGAAGACCGGCGCGCTGCCGATGGCGAAGGCCAGCGCACGCCTGCAGGTCCACCCCACGTCGGTGACCAACGCCGTCGACAGGTTGGAGAAGGCGGACCTGGTCACGCGGGTGCCGCACCCCACGGATCGCCGCACCACACTCGTCGAGATCACCGAGGCTGGACGGCAATTGGCGGTCAAGGCGACGGAAGATCTCAACGACCGCGTGTTCGGGCTCCCCGGAGTCGCGGGTGCGGATCTGGACAGACTGGTGTCCATCCTCGCGGGAGTCCGTCGGCGCGCCGGGGACTTCGACGACGAGGACACGTCCGGCTGGTGACAGCAGAGATCCGGTGCCACTCCCCTCGCTCGGCGAGGAGAGTCGCACCGGATCTCGGTACGGCCGGATCAGCGGTGGCGGAACACCGGCTGACGCTTCTCGGTGAAGGCAGTCATGCCCTCGGTCTGATCGTCGGTGGCGAACGTCGAGTGGAACAGGCGACGCTCGAACCGGACACCCTCTGCCAGAGTCGATTCGAACGCCCGATTCACGGCTTCCTTCGCCATGACGGCGATGGGCAGCGACTTCGCGGCGATCGTCTCGGCCGTCTCCAGCGCATCGGCGAGCAGATCGGCCGCCGGCACGATCCGCGACACGAGCCCTGCTCGCTCCGCCTCCTCGGCGCCCATCTTGCGGCCGGTCAGACACATCTCCATCGCCTTGGCCTTGCCGACGGCACGTGTCAACCGTTGCGAGCCACCGATTCCGGGGATCACCCCCAGAGCGATCTCCGGTTGGCCGAACTGAGCCGTGTCCGCGGCGATCAGGATGTCGCACATCATGGCCAGCTCGCATCCCCCGCCGAGGGCGTAGCCCGCCACGGCGGCGATGGTCGGCGTACGCACTGCGGCGAACGCGTCCCACTCGGAGAAGAAGTCCTGCGTGTAGACCTCCATGTAGGTCTTGGACTGCATCTCCTTGATGTCGGCACCGGCCGCGAACGCCTTCTCGGAGCCGGTCACCACGATCGCCCCGACAGCCGGATCACGATCGAACGCCACGGCCGCGGCGACCACCTCGATCATCAGCTGAGAGTTCAACGCATTCAGCGCCTTCGGGCGATCGAGCGTGATGACACCGACACGGCCCCTGGTCTCGACCGCGATCGTCTCGAACTTCGGTGTCTCGATGTCGCTCACGCGGTGCCGCCCGAACGCTCGCGGATGTCCTGCACGATGCCGGAGAAGTCCCTGTCCCCGTGCTCGGCGGCGTACGCCTCGTACATCGCCGAGGCCAGCATGCCCAGCTGCGCCTCGACACCGTTGGCGCGCACGGCCTCCGACACGAGACCCAGATCCTTGCGCATCAACGCTGCGGCGAACCCTGGCGTGTAGTCGTTGTTCGCGGGACTCGTCGGCACCGGCCCCGGAACGGGACAGTTGGTGGTCAACGCCCAGCACTGTCCCGATGCCGTGCTGGCGACGTCGAACAGTGCCTGATTGGTGAGCCCCAGCTTTTCCCCGAGTACGAAGGCCTCGCTGACGGCGATCATGGAGACCCCGAGAATCATGTTGTTGCACAGCTTGGCCGCCTGGCCGTTGCCGCTCTGTCCGCAGTGCACGATCTTGCGACCCATGATCTCGAGCAGCGGATTCGCCTCGGCGACGGCAGCATCGTCGCCGCCGACCATGAACGTCAGCGTGCCCGCGGTGGCCCCACCGACGCCGCCCGAGACGGGAGCGTCGACGGCTCGATGGCCCGCGGCCCGCGCGACGTCGGCCGCCGTTCGGGCGTCGGCCACGTCGATGGTCGAGGAGTCGATGAAGAGCGTGCCGGCATCGGCGGTGGGGACGACGTCGGCATAGCAGTCGAGGACGTGCCTGCCACTGGGCAGCATCGTCACCACCACCGAGGCACCCGCCACGGCGTCGGCGGCCGACTCGGCGACCGTGATTCCCTTCGCCCGTGCCTGGTCGAGCGAGGCGGGAACGAGGTCGAAGCCTCGGACGTCATGGCCGGCCGCGGCGAGGTTGGCCGCCATCGGCCCGCCCATGTGCCCCAGCCCCAGGAAGGCGATCACGGTGCTCACGATTGTGGTCCTTTCGAGACGGAGTCCGCCGCGGCGGACGTCAGACCCAACTCGGCGTCGCCGAGCGGTGCGAAGAAACGATCGACGTCGGAGGTGGTGACGTCGTCGAGATGGGCAGGCGTCCAGCGTGGTTGCCGATCCTTGTCCACCACCTGCGCGCGGATGCCCTCGACGAGGTCGGGGCTGTCCAGGCAGGCGATGGACACGCGGTACTCGTCATCGAGTACCTCGTCCAGCGACGACGCCGCGGCCGCGCGGCGCAGTGAGCGGAGCGTGACCGCCACCGACGTGGGGGATTTCGTCTCGATCGCGTCGGCCGCCGCGACGGCCTCGTCGCGACCGTCGGCGCGCAACCGCGCGACGATGCTCGCCGCGTCGTCGCCCGTGTAGGCCGCGTCGATCCACTCACGCTGCGCCGCCAGAGCCGACTCGGGAACGGGCGAGACGAGCGACAGCGCGGTGTCGACGGTGCCCGTGTGCAGAGCCTCGACGAACGCCGGCAGATCCTCGGTGGGCACGTAGTGGTCGGCGAATCCGGCAGCGACGGCGTCGCCCGCCGTCATGCGCGCGGTGGTCAGCGCGAGGTGGGTGCCGATCTCGCCGGGCGTCCGGGCGAGGAGATACGTCCCGCCGACGTCCGGAACGAAGCCGATGCCGACCTCGGGCATCGCGACCTTCGACTTCTCCGTCACGATGCGGACCGTCGCGTGAGCGGAGATACCCACTCCGCCGCCCATGACCGCACCGTCCATCAGAGCGACGATCGGCTTGCCGTACCGGTTGATCCGCGAGTTCATGACGTACTCGTCCCGCCAGAACTGCGCGGTGGCGGACCCCGTCGGCCAGTTCTCGCCTGCCTTCGTCTTCGCGTCGTCGTGGATCGCGACGATGTCGCCGCCGGCGCACAGTCCGCGCTCACCGTTGCCGGTGATCAGGACGGCGCGCACCGACGGGTCGTCCTCCCACCGCACGAGCGCCGCGTCGATGTCGCGCACCATCGCGTGGCTGAGCGCATTGATGGCGCGCGGCCGGTTCAGGGTGACCGTGCCGACCCCGCGGTCGACCGTCAGCAGGACGTCGGAGTTCTCCGTGGCGGTGTCGCTCACGCGGCACCCACCACCGATCGGGCGATGACGATTCGCATGACCTCGTTCGTTCCTTCCAGGATCTGGTGCACTCGGAGATCGCGGACGATCTTCTCCAGACCGTACTCACTGAGATAGCCGTAGCCACCGAGCAACTGGAGCGCGTCGTTGGCCACGGTGAAGCCCACGTCGGTGGTGAACTTCTTCGCCATCGCACACAACTGCACCTTGTCGGGAGCATCGGCGTCGAGAGCACTCGCGGCGCGCAGGAGCAGGACCCGGGCCGCCTCGAGATCTGTCCGCATGTCGGCCAGGCGGAACTGCAGGGCCTGCGCGTCGAGCAGCCGTGATCCGAAGGCACGACGGTCGGCGAGGTAGGACACCGCGGCGTCGAAAGCCGCCGTCGCGCCGCCCAGCGAGCACGCCGCGATGTTGATACGACCGCCGTTGAGACCGTTCATCGCGATGCGGAACCCGTTGCCCTCGCCGCCGAGGAGATTCTCGGCGGGCACCGTGACGTCCTCCAGGATCACCTGGCGGGTGGGCTGCGCGTTCCAGCCCATCTTGGCCTCGTTGGCACCGAACGACAGTCCCGGCGTGTCCTTCTCGACGACGAACGCGGAGATGCCGGACGGGCCGGGCCCGCCGGTGCGTGCCATGACGACGTAGACGGCGGACTCGCCGGCACCCGAGATGAACTGCTTCACGCCGTTCAGGACATAGGTGTCACCGTCGCGCACCGCCTTGGTCGACAATGCGGCCGCGTCGGATCCGGCGCCCGGTTCGGTGAGGCAGTAGCTGCCCAGGGTCTCCATCGAGCACAGAGCCGGAAGCCACTGTCGCCGTTGATCGTCGGAGCCGTACGTGTCGATCATCCACGCCACCATGTTGTGGATCGACAGGTACGCGGCGATCGACGGATCACCGGCGGCCAGCTTCTCGAAGATCCGCACGGCGTCGACGCGGCGCAGACCGGAGCCACCGACGTCCTCGGCGATGTAGATCCCGCCCATACCGAGAGCGGCGGCCTTGCGCAGGACGTCGACCGGGAAGTGCTTGGTCCGGTCCCACTCCACGGCGTTCGGAGCGAGGAACTCCGCGGCGAAATCCGCTGCCGTCTCGCTGATCGCGCGTTCGTCCTCGTCGAGCGCGAAGATGTCCGCCACCGTCAGTCCATCGTCGGGATGACGAAGTGGTTCTGCGCCACTGCTTCCTTGCGGCCACTGGGCCACCGCTGGGTGACCGTCTTGGTCTTGGTGTAGAACCGCACCGAATCCGGGCCGTGCTGATTGAGATCGCCGAATCCGGACCGCTTCCAGCCACCGAAGGTGTGGTAGGCGATCGGCACCGGAATGGGGACGTTGACGCCGACCATGCCGACGTTCACCCGCGCGGTGAAGTCGCGCGCCGTGTCACCGTCGCGCGTGAAGATCGCGACACCGTTGCCGTACTCGTGGGCCGACGGCAGGCGCAGAGCCTCCTCGTAGTCGGCGGCACGCACGATCTGCAGCACCGGTCCGAAGATCTCCTCCTTGTAGATGCGCATGTCCGTCGTCACCTTGTCGAACAGCGTTGCGCCGGTGAAGAACCCGTTCTCGTGGCCGGCGAGGGAGAAGCCACGGCCGTCGACCACCAGATCCGCACCCTCGTCCACGCCGATCTGCACGTAGTCCGTGACGCGCTGAACGGCCTCGGCGGTGATGAGCGGTCCGAAGTCGCTGCCTGCGTCGTCGCTGCGTCCGACGCTGAGCTTCTCGACACGCTCGACCAGCTTGGCGCGCAGGGCCTCCGCTGTCTCCTCGCCGACGGGTACCGCGACTGAGATCGCCATGCAGCGCTCGCCCGCGCTGCCGTAGCCGGCGCCGATCAGTGCGTCGGCCACCTCGTCGAGGTCGGCGTCGGGCATGACGATAGCGTGGTTCTTGGCGCCACCGAAGCACTGGGCGCGCTTGCCGTGCGCGGCGGCGGTCTCGTAGATGTACTGGGCGATGGGCGTGGATCCGACGAAGCCCACCGCGCTGATGCGGGGGTCGGTCAGGATCGCGTCCACTGCTTCCTTGTCGCCGTTGACGACGTTGAAGATGCCGGGAGGGCCGCCGGCCTCGAGGAAGAGCTCGGCCAGCCGCAGCGGCACGGAGGGATCCCGCTCGGACGGCTTGAGGATGAACGCGTTGCCGCAGGCGATGGCGGGCGCGGCCTTCCACAGCGGGATCATCGCCGGGAAGTTGAACGGGGTGATGCCGGAGACGACACCGAGAGGCTGACGCATCGAGTACACGTCGATACCCGTTCCGGCACTCGCCGTGAACTCACCCTTGAGCAGATGCGGGATGCCGGTGGCGAACTCGACGACCTCGAGGCCGCGCTGGATGTCGCCCTTGGCGTCGGCCACGGTCTTGCCGTGCTCGGAGGAGAGCAGCTGGGCGAGCGGCTCCATGTTCTCGTTGATCAGGGCCAGGAAGCGCATCAGGACGCGGGCGCGCTTCTGCGGGTTCTGCAGCGCCCACTCGACCTGTGCCTCCTCGGCGTCCGCCACGGCAGCCTCGACCTCCGCCGTACTGGCGAGAGGAACGCGGGCCTGCACCTCGCCGGTGTTCGGGTCGAAGACGTCGGAGAAACGGCCCGACTCCCCCGCCACGTGCTGTCCACCGATGTAGTGCGTCAGTTCTCGGGTCACGGATCCACCTTCGTCGTCGTTGAGTGAGGTGATCCTATAGTCGGACGTCCATGTATGTCCAGGATCACGCCCCGCCCATCCGCCGATAGAGCGCGTCGAGCTCCGCCATCGCGGACCGCACCCCCCGCTCGTCGACGTCCGCCGTCCGCAACGCGATGCGCAGCAACGACGCCTCGAGATCGTCCGCCGCCGGCGAGAACAGCGGGTCCGGCAGCGCGGGCAGCGTCGTCGCGTCGCCGAAATGATCGTCCGGATCGACCGTCGCCTCCGCGTCCTCGACGAACCCCACCAGGGCATCGAGGTCGACTCCGCGCAGCGCCAGCAGGCGCGTCGGGTCCTCGTCGATCCGCTCCGCGGCGAGATACGTCAGCGCCGCGGCGTGCTTGCAGGGCCACCCGCTGTCGGGGCAGGTGCAGTCGAAATCGAGCTGCGACGCACTCGACAGCAGCAGCCGCGGCCCCAGCGCCCGCGGAACCGAGCCGGAGGCAAGCTCGGTCAGCATGCCGGGCGACTCCTGCACGTCGGACATCAGCGCGTCCATGTCGAACGGATCCAGGACAGCGATGCTCACGGACGCCGAGAACGGCTCCACCTGACTGCCCTGGACGTCGCCGTCGATCCGCCCCGGCCGGAGCTCGAGGGAGATCACCTGCCCGCCGCGGGCGTACGTCCGTCCGCGCGAGAGCCGCCCTGCATCGGCGATCGACTCGATGGTCTCCACGAACTGCTTGCCCCACCACGTGCGACCGAAGGCGCCCCGAGAGGTCTTCGCCGCGATGCCGTCCGGGATCCGCCGCCGAGGGCCGAACTGGTCGAACTGCGCCATCAGTCGCCCACCGCGTCCTCGGAGAGCGTGAGCAGGTCGCGCAACTCCCCCGTCGACAACTCGGTGATCCAACTCTCGCCGGAGCCCACCGCGAGATCGGCCAGATCCTTCTTGGTGGTCAGCATGGTGTCGATGCGCTCCTCCACGGTGCCGACGCACAACAGCTTGCGCACCTGGACGTCCTTGCGCTGGCCGATGCGGAACGCACGATCCGTCGCCTGGTTCTCCACCGCCGGATTCCACCACCGGTCCAGGTGCACCACGTGATTGGCAGCAGTCAGGTTGAGCCCGGTGCCACCCGCCTTGAGCGAGAGCAGCATGATCGGGGGACCGCCGGCGGACTGGAACTCCTCGACCATCGCGTCCCGTCGGCCCTTGCTCACGCCACCGTGCAGGAAGGGGACGGGAACGCCGAACCGGCGTTCGAGGTACGGCGCCACCATCGAGCCGAACGCCGTGAACTGGGTGAACAACAACGCCTTCTCGCCGTCGCCGAGGACCGAGTCGAGGATGTCGTCCACGAGTGCGAGCTTGCCGGAACGGTGCTTGCCACGACGTAACACCGTCGACCCGTCGTCGAGGAAGTGCGCCGGGTGATTGCACACCTGCTTGAGCCGGGTCAGCGCGCCGAGTACCGCACCCTTGCGCGCCATGCCCTCGCTCTCGGCGATCTGTCGCATCATCTCGTCGACGACGGCCTGGTACAGGCTCGCCTGCTCGGCGGTGAGGTTCGATCGCACGGTCATCTCGAACTTGTCGGGCAGATCCGCGATGACCGTCTTGTCGGTCTTCACCCGTCGCAGAACGAACGGTGACGTGAGGGAGCGCAGCCGGGCCACGGCGGTCTCCTCCTTCTCGCGTTCGATCGGGATCGCGAAGCGCGCCCGGAACGTGGCCGGGGTGCCCAGGATGCCGGGGTTGCAGAAGTCGAAGATGGACCGGAGCTCGTCCAGCCGGTTCTCCACGGGCGTGCCCGTCAACGCGATCCGGTGCGCCGCGGGAATCGCCCGCGCCGCGCGGGCCTGCGCCGTACTGCTGTTCTTGACGTGCTGGGCCTCGTCGAGCACCACCCGTCGCCAGGTCTGCGCAGACAGTTCGCCCACGTCACGGGCCAGCAGTGCGTACGTCGTGACCACCAGATCGTGCGAGCGCACCGCAGCCGTCAGGTCGTCCCCCGTCGCGCGATCCGGCCCGTGGTGCACCAGCACGCGCAGAGTCGGTACGAACTTCGCCGCCTCGCGCTGCCAGTTGCCCACCACCGACATGGGCGCGACGAGCAACGTCGGCGTCGCCGATCGCTCGTGCGCCAGGAGAACCAGCAGCTGCAGCGTCTTCCCCAACCCCATGTCGTCGGCCAGCACCGCCCCGAGGCCGGCCGAACTCATGAAGGCGAGCCACTCGACACCGCGCTGCTGATACGGCCGCAGCGTCGCGTGCACCGAGTCGGGCACCTCCACCGGTTCCGGCCGGCGGTCCGGGTCGAGCAGCTTCTGCGCCCAGCCCGTGGCCTCGATCCGCTCGACGGGGACCGGAGGCGGCCTCTCGGCGGACAACTGCCCCAGCACCGCGGCGAGCGGCAGGGCGCGGTCCCGGTTCTGCTTCTTCACGTACTCGATCGCTCGGCTCAGGGCGGTTCCGTCGGCCTGCACCCAGGTGCCGCGCAGTCGCACCAGGTCGCCCTTCGTGGACGCGAGCCGGGCCATCTCCTCCGGCGTCAGTTCCATGTCGCCGATGGCCAGTTGCCAGTCGTACGAGACGATCTCGTCCAACCCCACCGCCCGGTTCTCAGCGGTGGGCGACGGCGGCGAGTCGACCTTCAACCGCAACGACGCGTCGAGTCGACTCCACGCCCGCGGAAGCAACACCCCGACCGAGACGGCACGCAGTTTCTCCACCCCGTGCAGCACGAAGTCGGTCACCGCCGCCGTGGGCAGCAGCATGTCGAGCGAGCCGGAGTCCGTCGCCATCGAGCGCAGCGGCTCGTACGCGGCCATCGCCTCGCCGAGCTTCGCCACCGCTACCCGGAACAGTTCCGCGTCGCGCACACCCGGCGCCCCGCCGCGGTGCACCACCACCGGCGTCGGCGCCTCGCCGTCCGGACGCAGCAACACCTCGAGCGGCCACAACGGCTCCCCGGACTCCTCGTCGTCGTCCGGTTCGGTCAGCCGCAGGACCAGCTCGGGCTCGTCACCGCGCAGGCTCGCCCGCCACTGCTCCAGTGCCGCCTCGGAGCGAGCCGATCCCTCCTCGTACGGCTCCTCCTCGACGAGGGACCACAGGAGCGGGTGCTCGACTCCGGGACGTCCGATGACGCGGCGCACGATCGGATCCGTCACCTCGGCGAGCAGGTCGTCGAGGACGGCGCGCGCCCCGCCCTCCGCACTCTGCACCGGCGGCATCGCGGCCGCCAGTTCCGCGCGCCACGCGCGCTGCGGCTCCCCGCCGACCAGTCGCCACCGCAGCCACCACTGCGACTCGAACCGCACCTGCACCGGGACCACTCGCGCGGCACGGACCCACCGCTCGACCCCGGCCACCACGAGGGCGAGATAGCGCAGATCCCCGGAGATCGCGGGGTGGTGCGGCGGAACGCGCAACAGCAGTTCGGCTGCGTCCGACGGCGCCAGCGCGATCGACGGCATCGACACCGCCACATGTCCCCGCGGCGTCGGCAGGGTGACGTCGACACGGTGCCGCATCCGTCGGGACATCACCTTGGCCAGGTGAGGCGGGAGCTCCAGCGTGTCGGCGGAGTGACGGTCGCCGCTCGGGGCGTCGTCGTCCTCCCACAACATCAGGCCTCGACCGGGGGTCCAGAGGCCGTGGAGCATGGTGTCATCCAATCACTGCGAGGCCTGTGCAGAACGTCCCGCGTCCTGTCGGACCCACCCGGCATACTCGCTCCTCGTGACCTTCTCCTCGACCCGGCCGACGCGGCGTCTCGCGTCCGCGCTCGTCGCCGCGATGGTCCTGGCCGTCCTCACCGGCTGCTCGACGCTGCTGGGCGCGCCCACTCCCGCACCGGGCAGTCCCCCCGCGACGACGATCGAGTCACTGCTCGCGCAGGTCACCGTCGTGGACTCACGGCCCGACGTGCCGGGGTACGAGCGCAGTTGCAAGGCCGGGGACGGGTGCGTCTTCGGTCCCGCCTGGACCGACGACTACGACGGCCCGGGCGGACACGACGGCTGCGGCACCCGCGACAACGTGCTGCAGCTCGCGCTCACCGACGTGCAGTTCCGGCCCGGGACCAACGACTGCGTCGTCGTGGCGGGATCGTTGAACGATCCGTTCACGGGATCGGTGCTGCCGTTCAGCAAGCAGAGCGCGGGCGACGTGCAGATCGACCACACCTACCCGCTGGCGGCGGCGTGGGACATGGGCGCCTGGCAGTGGCCGCTCGATCAGCGCATCCGTTTCGCCAACGACATCACGTACAACCTCATGGCCGTGTCGGGTCCGGAGAACCAGTCGAAGAGCGACAAGACCCCCTCGGACTGGATGCCTCCCAACGGCGCGTACCACTGCTACTACGCGGGGCGGTTCCTCACGGTGGCCGTCCGGTACGGGCTTCCCGTCACCGTGGCCGACCGGGACGTGCTGACCACGGTGTCGAACTCCTGCCCCTGACTCCGTCCGAACCCGAGCCGTCGGGGGAACCGTTACGCTGCCCGACATGTCGCGTGTGTTCACCAAAGACACCCAGCTCTGCATGTCGTTGTCGGGGCGGCCCAGCAACATCGGGACCCGGTTCCACAACTACCTCTACGACGAGCTGGATCTGAACTTCGTCTACAAGGCGTTCACCACCACCGACCTCCCCGCGGCCGTCGCCGGAATCCGTGCGCTCGGAATTCGCGGCTGCGGAGTGTCCATGCCGTTCAAGGAGTCGTGCATCGAGCACGTCGACGTCATGCACGACTCGGCGTCCGCGATCGACTCGGTGAACACCATCGTCAACGAGGACGGCGTGCTGCACGCCTACAACACGGACTACCAGGCCGTCGCGGACCTCGTCCGCGAGGCCGGTCTCGACCCGGCGTGGTCGGTCGCGGTCACGGGCAGTGGCGGCATGGCCAAGGCCGTCGTCGCCGCCCTGCGGGACACGGGCTTCACCACGGGAACTGTCGTGGCGCGCAACGAGAGAACCGGACCGGCCCTCGCCGAGAAATACGGCTACGGCTGGTCGGCCACCGCCGACGAGGTCGCGGCCGACGTCCTCGTCAACGTGACACCCGTCGGGATGGCCGGCGGTCCGGACTCCGACGCGCTGCCGTTCGCCACCGAGCAGATCGGCGCCGCTCGCGCCGTCGTCGACGTGGTCGCGGTGCCGTCCGAGACACCGCTGATCCTCGCGGCCCGCGCCGCCGGCAAGCCCGTGATCACCGGTGCGCAGGTGGTGGCGCTGCAGGCCGCGGAACAGTTCACCCTGTACACCGGCGTGCGCCTGCGCACCGAGCAGATCCAGCGGGCCTCGGAGTTCAGTCGGCGCTGAGGTCCTTCGACCAGCCGACTACTTCCGGAACATTCTGGCGGTGACCTCGAGGGCGGCGCGGCGTGGTAGCAACCGCACACCGGCCGACTGCAGCTTGTTGTTCACTCCGGACACCACCGAGGCCGGGGGCCGCTTCGCCGCGAGCGCCGCGAACGTCGTGTCCATGACCTGTTCCGACGTCTGCATCTTCCCGAACGCGGCGTCCGTACCGCCGAGCACCTCGAAGAACTCGGTCTCGGTGGGACCCGGCGAGACCGCCATGACGGTGACACCGGTGCCGCGCGTCTCGACGGCCAGCGCCTCGGTGAAGCTGAGCACGAACGCCTTGCTCGCCGCGTAGACGGCCATTCCCGGGAGCGGCTGGTACGCCGCCGTGCTCGCGAGCGTGATCAGCACACCCGCGCCGTGCTCGATCATGTCCGGCAGGAACGCACGCGAGAGATCGACGACCGCGCCGATGTTCACGGCGATCTCGTTGCCGAGCGTCACCGGATCCTCCTCGACGAACGGCTGGTGCGTGCCGAACCCCGCATTGTTGACCAGCGAGTGCACCGTGATGCCGCGGTGACTGAGAGTCGCCTTCAGCGCCGATCCTGCACCGGGCACGGCGAGGTCCGCGGCGACCGGGGTGGCGGTGACACCGTGCCGGGAGGAGATCTCCGTCGCCAGCTCCTCGAGGCGATCGAGTCGCCGGGCGACGAGCACGACGTCGCACCCGAGGGACGCGAAGCGCCGTGCGAAATCGGCACCCAGTCCCGAGCTCGCGCCGGTGACGAGAACGGTGGATCCGCGGAGACGCGCGCGCAGCTTCGACAAGCTCATCCGCTCACTCTAAGGACAGGACGTCCGACGATCAGAAGTACTGCCATGTGGGTTTCTCCGACAACGCGTACCGGTAGTAGTCACTCGACCCCAGCGCCGACGCCGCGCCCTCGTCGACGACCACGGTCACGTGCGGATGCATCTGGATCACCGACGCCGGGCAGGACGCGGCCAGCGGTCCCTCCACCGACGCGGCGAGTGCCTCCGCCTTCCCCTCGCCGAGTGCGACGAGGACCAGATGGCGGGCCTCGAGGATCGTGCCCAGACCCTGGGTCATCACGTGATGCGGTACCTCGTCGGCGGAGTCGAAGAAGCGCGCGTTGTCCTCCCGTGTGCGGCGCGTGAGGGTCTTGACCCGCGTGCGAGAGACCAGCGAGGACCCCGGTTCGTTGAAGCCGATGTGGCCGTCGGACCCGATGCCCAGCAGCTGCACGTCCACGCCGCCCGACGCGGTGATCGCGGCGTCGTAGCGAGCGCACTCGGCCGCGATGTCCGCCGCCTCGCCGTTCGGACCATCGATGGCATCCGGGTCGATGTCGATCTCCGCAGCGAACTCCGTGGCGATCACCGAACGGTACGACTGCGGATGGTTGCCCGGCAGGCCCACGTACTCGTCGAGGAGGAACGCCCGGCAGGACGCGAACGACAACGCCTCCTCGCGATGCCGCCGACCGAGCTCCCGGTACGTCCCCAACGGGGTGGACCCCGTCGCCACGCCCAACACCGCGGCGCCCTGCCGAACCCTGCGTTCGACGATGTCCGCCACGGTGCGGTGCACCGCCGCTGCGTCGTCACGGATGACGATCTCCATCCGGCACACCCACTTCCACTCGTCCGCGCCTCACGACGCTCGTCACGGTCAGATCGGTATCGGTGATCACGATGTCCGCGCGCATCCCGGCCGCCAGGCGCCCCACCGTGTCCTGCAGGCCGAGGAACCGAGCCGGTGTGGTCGCCCCCATGCGCACCGCCGACACCAGGTCGACGCCCGACTCGGTCACCGCCCGTCGCACGATGTCGAGCACCGTCGACGTTCCGCCCGCGATGGCTCCCGGCTCATCGCCGTCCTGTGTCAGTCGCGCCACCCCGTCCGCCACCGTCACGTCGAGCGAGCCCAATCGGTAAGGGCCGTCCCTCATCCCGGCCGCGGCCATGGCGTCGGAGACGAACACGACGCCGTCGGGTCCGACGAGGTCGACCACCATGGCGACCGTCCAGGCGTCGAGATGCACTCCGTCGCCGATGAGTTCGAGCACCATCTCGCCGCGTCCCGCCGCTGCGAGACACGCGGCGACCGGTCCGGGCGCCCGATGATGCAGCGGCGGCATCCCGTTGAACAGGTGGGTGGCGCTCACGCGCCCGGTCAGACGCGCCAGCGCTGCCGTGACCGTGGCCGCATCGGCGTCGGTGTGGCCCACGCTCGGACGGATGTCGTTCTCGGCCATCACCCGAGCAAGGGCGTCCAGATTCGCGGTCTCCGGTGCCAGCGTCATCGACCGCACGGCTCCCCCGCCTGCCGCCACAACGGCGTCGAGGAGACTCGGATCGCCCGGGACGATCGCCGCGGGATCCTGTGCACCGCAACGGCTGCGGGCAAGGAACGGACCTTCGAGGTGGATGCCCGCGATGTCGCCGCGCCGCCACAGGTCCGACAGCAGTGTCGTCCTGTCGACGAGCACCTCGCGCGGGGCGGACACGAGTGAGGCGAGCATGGTCGTCGTCCCGCTGCACACGTGATGCGCGACAGCGGCATCGACGGCGTCGGCCGTGGCATCGGGAAAGCCTGCTCCCCCGCCGCCGTGACAGTGCACGTCCACCATGCCCGGCAGAATCGTCGAGGACGACGGCGGGACGGCGATGTCCGTCCACTCGCGGGCCGGGCCCACCCGGACGATCCGATCGTCCTCGAACTCCACCACCCCGTCCTCGAGCACGCCGTCCACCAGGACGACGCGCCCGCGGAGGAGAGTCACGCCGAGCCGCCGCCGGCCGGCTCGTCCGTCGGCGCGGTCGTGGCGTCGGTGGCGTCCGTCGATGCGGTGGTGGCCGCCGGTGCGCCGGTGGTCACGGCGGCGTCGTCGAGGGTCACGTCGTCCTCACGTCCGGGCGTGCGCAGGTTCCACTTCTTGATGACGAAGCTGAACAGCACGTAGTAGATGACGGCGTAGACCAGACCGATCGGGATGAGAAGCCATGCCTTGGTGGCGATCCCGTAGTTCAGCAGGTAGTCGATACCGCCCGCGGAGAAGAAGAAGCCGTCGTGGATTCCCAGTGCGTTGGTCAACGCCATCGAGGTACCCGTCAGCACGGCGTGCACGATGTAGAGCGGCCAGGCGACGAACATGAACGAGTACTCGAGCGGCTCGGTGATACCGGTGACGAAGGCCGTGAGACCGGTCGAGAGCATGATGCCGCCGACGAGCTTCTTCTGCGACGGCTTCGCATTGCGGTAGATGGCGAAGGCGGCGGCGGGCAGCGCGAACATCATGATCGGGAAGAAGCCGGTCATGAACACTCCGGCGCTCGGGTCACCGGCGAAGAAGCGGTTGAGGTCGCCTCGGACGATCTGTCCGCTCGCGTCCGTGTAGTCGCCGACGAGGAACCACACGACGGAGTTGAGGATGTGGTGCAGGCCGGTCGGGATGAGCATGCGGTTGGCGAAACCGTAGATTCCGCTGCCCACGACAGAGTGATCGGCGACGGTGGTGCCCACCCAGTTCAGGGCGCTGTAGAACAGCGGGTACACGAAGGACATCAGGACGCCGACCACGAGACCGGTGATCGCCGTCAGGATCGGGACGAGGCGTCGGCCGCTGAAGAAGCCCAGGTAGTCGGGCAGCTTCTGGCGGTAGAAGCGTTGCCAGAGCACGGCGGAGAGCAGACCGATGATGATGCCGGCCAGCACGCCGTAGTCGATGACGGCAGGGTCGCCGTTCGCGTCCACCTCGCCGTCGAGCACCACCGGCGACATGGCCGTGAAGACGCCGTCGACCACCATGTAGCCGACCACCGCGGCCAGCGCGGTGGAGCCGTCCGACTTCTTCGCCCAGCCGATCGCGATGCCGACTGCGAAGATGAGGGGCAGCCACGTGAAGACCGACTGCCCGGCGGCGGAGATGACCGACGCGGTGGTCTCGAGCGGGGTGAAGCGTCCGAGCAGATCGGGCTGGCCGATGCGGAGCAGGATGCCCGCGGCGGGGAGCACGGCGATGGGCAGCATGAGACTGCGCCCGAATCGCTGCAACCCGGCGAGTGCGCGGGAGTCCTTCTTCTCGGTGGGCGTCTGTGGTGCGGTGTTCCCGGTGGCAGTCGTGCCGGCCATGGCGACCTTCTTCTCGTGTGTGTTGTGGACCGGTTCCATCACGGGTACTGTCCGGTCATAACCAGTTGTAGTTTGACCAGGTGAAAGCCTGATGTCAAACAGAAAGTGTGAGTACGCCCACCGGCATCGCATCGCGCAGGGGGGCGGGTCACCGAGCGGAAGGAGCACCGCATGTCCAAGGCGGACGCCATCGTCGCCGGGCTCGGAGGAGCCGGGAACATCGTCGAGATCGAAGCCTGCATCACGCGGCTCCGCACCGAGGTGCGAGACGGAGCACTCGTGAACGAGGCCGCTCTCAAGGCCGCCGGAGCACACGGGGTCTTCCACAAGGGGACGGCCGTGCAGGTCATCGTCGGGCCCGAGGCGGACACCCTCGCCGAGGACATCGACGACCTCCTGTGACCGACACCGCCGTGGGCAGCCCGCTCGCGGGCACCGTCATCGCACTGGCCGACGTCCCCGACCCGGTGTTCTCCTCGCAGATGGTCGGCGCCGGCGTGGCTGTCAGACCCGCTCCGACGACCGGAATGGTGGACGTCCACTCTCCCGTGTCCGGTCGCATCCTCAAGCTGCACCCTCACGCCTTCGTGGTTCTGACGGAGCACAGGAAGGGAGTGCTGGTGCACGTCGGTATCGACACCGTGACGATGAAGGGCGAGGGTTTCGAACTCGTCGCGGCCGAGAAGGATTCGGTGTCGGCGGGAGACGTCGTCGTGCGCTACGACCCGGCCGCCGTCGCCGCCGCCGGATTCGACGACGTGTGCCCCGTCGTCGTGATGGACTCGGCCGCGGACTCCATCGCGACGCCGTCGGTCGGGTCGTCCGTCACTGCCGGCGAGGCGCTCTTCACCCTCTGACGGGCCGGGTCAGGCCAGCCCGACCAGCTTCTCCGACTCGGTCCACAGCCCGTCGACCACGGCGGGATCGTCGACCTGCCCGTTCGTGCGACCGCGAGCCTTGTGGCGGCTGTAGTAGATCCCGGCGACCTCGGCGTCCGGCTTGTCGACCGCCACCGACACCAACGGCTCGGCGCCCGACTCGGCGCTGATCGAGGCCACGTACTTCAGCGGGGTCCGGTAGATCACCCGGAACAGGACGTTGGCGTTGCCGAAGTTGCTGCGCACCGCTCCGGGATGGACGGCCACCGACGTGATGCCGCGGTCGGACCATCGCTCCGTGGCGCCGCGGGTGAAGCCGATGTTCATCAGCTTGCTGGTGCAGTAGGCGCGGAACTCGGCCGGCGAGGAGTGATCGTAGGCGATGTCCTGCAGGTCGATTCGTCCACCGAGGTTGCCCACGGACGACGTGTTGACGATGCGACTGCCCGCCGGACCGCCGAGTCGGTCGAGCAGCAGGTGGGTGAGCAGGAACGGCGACAGATGGTTGATCTGGACGTTCGGCTCGTGCCCGTCGGCGGTGCGCTTCGACGGATCGAACGTTCCACCCGCATTGTTCAGCAGGACGTCGATGTGATCGACGGAATTCCGGAGCTCGTCCGCGACCCGTCGTACGTCGTCGAACGAGGCGAAGTCCCCCACGAAGGCGCGACCACCGATCTCCAAGGCCGCGGCGGCGGTCTTCTCCGGTGAGCGGCCCACGACGAGCACCTCCGCACCACGTTCTGCCAGGGTCCGCGCAGCGATGCGCCCGATCCCGTCGCTCGCTCCCGTCACGACGATGGTGCGACCGGTGAGCGAATGGGGAGTGGGCACGAAGTAGCCTTTCGATCTGCGGATGGAACGCCTCGACCGGAGTGTACGAGCGAACGGCGTCAGCGCCGTGCCGGCCGCCGTCCGCCCTGGACCTCCATCGTGAGCTGATACCGATCGCAGCGGTACCAGCTCTCCGTGTGTTCGATCGGCCGGTCACCGCTGAAGGACACGCGGTCGAAGTACAGCACCGGCGCCCCACGCTTCGTCCCCAGCAGTGTCGCGGTGTCGTTGTCGGCCGCCGTCGCGCTGACCGTCTGCTCGGCGCGGTCGATGGTCTGCCCGTAGTGGGAGGACACCGCGTCGTAGATGGACTTGCTCAGATCGAGATCGACGAGACCCGGCAGCACGGCGGCGTCGTACCACCCGTCGTCGACACTGACGGGCTCTCCGTCCGCCAGTCGCAGCCGCTTGATGTGGTACGCCTTGCCACCCGCGGCGATGTCCAGTGCACGGATGGTGGCGACCGACGGATCCTCGAGCCGTGCGAAGAGAACCACCGTGGTGGGCTCGAGACCCTGCGCGCGCATCTCCTCCGAGAACGACGCGAGATGGAGCCTCGACTGGACGGGCCGGCTGGCGACGAACGTGCCCTTGCCGCGCACCCGCACCAGGTGGCCCTCGTTGACGAGCTGACCGATGGCCTCGCGCACGGTGATCCGACTGACCCCGTAGTCCTCCATGAGGCGCCGTTCGCTCGGCATGAGATCGCCCGGCTGCAGCTCCTTGGTGCACCGGTGCAGCAGGATCGCGCGCAGTTGCTCGTGCTTGGGTACGGCACTGTCGCGAAGGTGGACGGGCATCACCACGGCGTGTACTCCCGAGAATCGGCGCGACCGGAGCGATCTGTGGCGCGAGCGGTACGGACTGGTCCCGTCCAACTTACTACCGTGGCTGCGCCCCGTGCGCCTTTTGCGCACCCTGGGACACGCGAAAGGCGCACGGGGATGGAATCCTCACCCGCATGACCGAGAGCCCAGCCCCGTCCGCAGCCGACTGCCCCGTCCTGTGGCCCGTCGCCACCCGTTGGGAGGACAACGACCACTACGGGCACGTCAACAACGTCACCTACTACTCGTACTTCGACACCGCGGTGAACGGGTGGCTCATGCAGAGCACCGGCCTCGACATCCGCACACTCTCGGCCATCGGAGTGGTGGCCGAGACGTCCTGCAGGTTCCTCAGCCAACTGAGCTTTCCCGACGACCTGCGGGTGGGCATCGCCGTCGAGAGGCTCGGCAACACCTCGATCGTGTACGCGCTGAGCATCTTCCGGGTGGACGGCGACGACCTGACCCCGGCGGCGGCGGGACGGTTCGTGCACGTCTACGTGGACGCCGAGACCCGCCGCCCGACACCGGTCCCCGCCGAGATCCGCGCGGTCGTCGAGGCACTCGGACAGTGACCGCCCCCGGCCGGGTGTCCCTCGCCGTGCCGATCGGCGCGGGTGTGGTCACGGCGCTCGTCGGCTTCACCAGTTCGTTCGCCGTGGTGCTCACGGGACTGCGTGCGGTGGGTGCGAGCGAGGCGCAGGCTGCGTCGGGACTGTTCGCCATGTCTCTCGTCATGGCCTTCGGGATCACCGGTCTGGCTCTGCGATACCGCATCCCGATCACGCTGGCCTGGTCCACGCCCGGTGCCGCGTTGCTCGCGGGTACCGGAGCGGTGGTCGGCGGATGGCCGGCGGCCGTGGGCGCGTTCGTGACCGTGGGCATCGCGATCGTGCTCACCGGGGTGTGGTCCGGCCTCGGTCGCGTCATCGCGGCGATCCCGGTGTCTCTGGCGCAGGCGATGCTCGCCGGCGTCATCCTGCCACTGTGTCTCGAACCCGTGCGGGCCCTCGCGGACAACCCCGCGGCGGTCGCCCCTGTCGTCGTCACGTGGGTCGTGCTGCTGCGCTTCTCGCCGCGCTGGGCGGTCCCGGCGGCCTTCGCCGTCGCCGCCGTGGTCATCGGCATCTCGCTCACGACGGGCGACACCGAGATCGGCGCCCGATCGTTGCTACCCAGCCTCGACCTCGTCGCACCCACCTGGACCTGGCAGGCGCTGATCGGCATCGCGCTGCCGCTCTACATCGTGACGATGGCGTCGCAGAACATCCCGGGAACGGCCGTCATGGCCTCTTTCGGCTACGCGGTGCCGTGGCGAGCCTCGATGACCGTCACCGGTGTCGGTACGGCGATCACCGCACCCGCCGGTGTTCACGCCGTCAACCTCGCTGCCATCAGCGCAGCCCTCGCGGCCGCCCCGGACGCGCACCCGGACAAGGATCGTCGGTGGATCGCGGCGGTGGCTGCCGGGGCGTCGTATCTGGCCCTCGCGTTCGCCTCTGCGGCGCTGGCGACCCTCGTCGCCCTCGCGCCGGCCGGCATCGTGGAAACCGTTGCCGGGCTGGCGTTGCTGGCCACCCTCGCGGCCTCGCTGGCCGCCGCGCTGAGCACCGAGGCGGACCGGGTGCCCGCGGCCATCACGTTCGTGGTCGCCGCCTCGGGTGTGGCGATCGCGGGGATCGGCTCGGCCTTCTGGGCGCTCGTGCTCGGCCTCGTCGTCCGACTGGGCCTCACCCGACGCGCCTGAGGGCCGGCGCTCCTCGTGCGCCTTTCGCGTATCCAGGGGTACGCGAAAGGCGCACGGGGGCGGAGCCCACTCAGAGGATCCCGGCTTCCTCCGCCGTGGCGACGGCGCGGCCGATGATGCCGTCCACCAGATCCGTCGTCGGCGAACCGTCGCGGGCCCGGTTGCGCTCGTCGTCGATGGCCCGGCGCATGACGCCCTCGGCGATGACGGACAGCTTCCACAGCGCGAGAGCGTGCCAGTACCCCACAGCCGAGACGTCGCGGCCGGTGGCGGCGGCGTAGAGGTCGACCAACTCGTTCCTCTTCGGGAAGCCCGGCAACGTGGAGGACATGAACATGCCCACGTTGTCGTCGTCGGCCTCCGACCAATAGGCCAGCAGCGCTCCGACGTCGGCGAGCGGATCGCCCAGCGTGCACAGCTCCCAGTCGACCACCGCGACGATGGCGTCGTCGACGTTTCCCTCGCCGGCTCCGCTGGTGATGATGTTGCTCAGATGGAAGTCGCCGTGCACCAACGAGACCTCGGTCTGCTCCGGGGCCGACGCCGCCAGCGCAGTGGCCAGCCGCTCGATGTCCGGGACCTCCCGCGTCTTCGACTGTTCCCACTGAGCGGACCACCGCTTCAGTTGCCGTGCGGCATAGGGCTTGTGACTGGCGAGATCCACCAGGCCGGTGCTCTCCAGATCCACGGCGTGGATCTTTCCGAGCGTCGCCGGCATCGCCTCACCGATGGCCCGTCGACGCTCCTCGGACAGCGTTCCCGCGACGGCCGGGCTGTCGACGACCAACCCGTCGACATGACTCATCAGCACGAGGGGCGCATCGGTGACAGCGGGGTCGTCGGTCAGCGCGATCGTCGTCGGCACGGGCACCGCGGTGTCCTGCAGCGCGGACAGGATGCGGTACTCACGGGCGACGTCGTGCGCCGACGCCAGCAGCGTGCCCAGCGGCGGGCGGCGCAGCACCCACCGGCCGTCGGCAGCGTCGGTGACGGCGAACGTGAGGTTGGACTGCCCGTTGCCGATGCGCTCGAAGGTCAGTGGCCCCGAGACCCCGATGTCGAGGCTCTCCATCCACGCCGTCACCGCACCGTCGTCGAGGCCCGGCGTGGTTCCGGTACTCACTTGTCGACCTTGCGGTAGGGCGCGAGCTCGGTGCGCGCGATGGTCCGCTTGTGCACCTCGTCCGGACCGTCGGCGAGACGCAGCGTCCGCAGGTGGGCGTACATGCTGGCGAGCGGGAAGTCGTCGGAGACACCGCCGCCGCCGTGCACCTGGATGGCGCGGTCGACGATCTTCAGGGCCATCGCGGGCGCGGCGACCTTGATGGCCGCGATCTCCACGCGCGCTTCCTTGTTGCTGAACTCGTCCATCATCCAGGCGGCCTTGAGCGTGAGGAGGCGGGCCATCTCGATGTCGATGCGGGCTTCGGCGATCCAGTCCTGGATGTTGGCCTGCGCCGCGATCGGCTTGCCGAACGCCACGCGGGACGACGCACGGTCACACATCAGTTCCAGTGCGCGCTCGGCCATTCCGATCGCACGCATGCAGTGGTGGATTCGGCCGGGGCCGAGACGTGCCTGGCCGATCATGAAGCCGGCACCCGGTCCGGCGAGCACGTCCTTGCCGGGGACGCGGACGTTCTCGAACAGGACCTCGGCGTGGCCCTCGCGGTCCTGGTAGCCGAACACCGGCAGGCCACGCAGGACGGTGACGCCGGGCGCGTCGATCGGCACGACCATCATCGACTGCTGTTCGTACGTCGACGCCTCGGGCGCCGTCTTGCCCATCACGATCAACACCTTGCAGTTCTGGTGCAGGGCGTTGGAAGTCCACCACTTGCGGCCGTTCAGGATCCAGTCCTCGCCGTCGGCCACCATGGACATCGCGATGTTGGTCGCGTCGGAGCTGGCGACATCGGGTTCGGTCATGGCGAAGGCCGAGCGGATGGTGCCCTCGAGCAGGGGGGCGAGCCACTTCTCCTTGTGCTCGTCCGTGCCGAAGCGGGTGAACACCTCCATGTTGCCGGTGTCGGGTGCGGCGCAGTTGCAGGCCTCGGGCGCGATCGCGGGGCTGCGGCCCATGATCTCCGCGAGCGGCGCGTACTCGGCGTTGGTCAGGCCGGGGCCGTAGGCGGGATCCGGGTGGAAGAGGTTCCACAGGCCGCGAGACTTGGCGTCGGCCTTGAGTTCTTCGAGGATCGGCGGCTGGAAGTGCGGATCACCGGACTCCAGGATCTGCTGGGCGTAGACCGCCTCCGCCGGGTAGACCTTCTCCTCCATGAACGCCAGCAGGCGCTGCTGGTAGTCCTTGCACCGATCCGAGTACGCGAAATCCATGTCAGCGATCCTGTCCTGGCCGTGCGGCCGTCTCGAGTGAGGTCCGGTACCGACGCATCCCGGCGATCCACCGGTCGTAGTCGGCACTCTTGTGCGAGTAGAACGTGAGCACCTCGGGGTGCGGAAGAACGAGGAACTTCTCGGTCTCCATCGCCTCGAGGACGATGCGAGCGACGTCCTCCGGTTCGAGGACGGTGCCGGCGCCGGTCACGGCGGAGGCCGCCACCGAGGCGCCCTCGGCGTCACTGTCGAAGCCCGAGTTCAGGAGCGCCGTGTTGACGCCCATCGGGCACAGGCAGCTCACCGCGATGCCCTTGTCGCCGTAGGTGACCGACAACCATTCGGCGAAGCCGACGGCCGCATGCTTGGACACCGAATAGGTGGCCGATCCGATCTGGGTGAGCAGCCCCGCCGCGGACGCGGTGGACAGGAAGTAGCCGTGCGTTCCGCGCTCGATCCATCGCGGGATCACCACGCGCGCTGCGCGCACATGGGCGAGCACGTTGACCGACAGCGCGGTGTCCCAGGCGGCGTCGGTGCTGTCGAGTCCCATCCCTGCCGTCGTCCCGGCGTTGGCGATGTAGATGTCGAGTGGCCCGAACGCCTCCTCGACCCGCTCGATCATCAGGGCGATCACCGCGTCGTCGGCGACGTCCCCGCCGACGGCGATGCACCGCTCCCCCAGTCGTGCGGCGACCGCATCGGCGGCCGCCCCGTCGAGATCGGCGACCAGGACCGAGTTCCCGGCCTCGACCAGTGCAGTGGCGAGGGCGGCGCCGATCCCGGCGCCACCTCCCGTGACGATGGCGACCTTGTCTGTGACCCGCATCATTCAGATAGTAGGCATGCGTGGTGGGTGACGGGCTTCCAGGGTCCGCGAACTCGAGGTCGACCTCGAGTTCAGAAAGAGGTCCGGTGCCGCTCCTGCTCGATGATTTCGTCGATGTCGCCGAGCCGCTCCATCGAACTGACCGCTCGACGTGTGCGCATGTTCTTCGCCAGCCGCTCGCGATGCTTGTGCGTGAAGGCCCAGTACCCCGCCGTGAACGGGCACGCGTCCTCGCCGACCCGCTTCTTCGGGTCGAACGCGCAGCCCTTGCAGTGGTCGGTCATCCGGTCGATGTACGCGCCGCCGGACGTGTAGGGCTTGGTCGCGATCACTCCTCCGTCGGCGTGCTGACTCATGCCGAAGACGTTGACGGGCATGACCCACTCGTACCCGTCGACGAAGTGCTCGGTGAACCACCGGGTGAGCGCCCGCGGGTCGTACCCCCGTTGCAGCGCATGGTTTCCCAGGATCATCAGGCGTGGGATGTGGTGCACCCACCCGCGATCGTGCACGCCGGCGAGAGCGTCGGACAGACACGCGGCGGTGACCTCCTCCGCGTCCAGGGTCTGGAACCATCCGGGCAGCGGAGTGTCGGCATCGAGGGCGTTGGTGCGCATGTAGTCCTCGCCCAGATGCCAGTAGAGGTGCCACACGTACTCGCGCCACCCGAGGATCTGGCGTACGAACCCCTCGACGCTCGCCAGCGGGGCCGTGCCGTCCCGGTAGGCCTGCTCGGCAGCGCGCGCCGCGTCCAACGGGTGCAGAACACCGAGATTGAACGGCACCGACAACAGCGAGTGCGACATGGTCCAGTCCGCCGCCATCACCGCGTCCTCGTAGGGACCGAACGTGGCGAGGCGGGTGGCCACGAAGGTCTCCATCGCCGACGCCGCCTCGGCTGCGGTGACGGCGAAGAGACGCGGTCCGTCCTCCCCGGACCAGTCGACGTCCATGGCGTCGAGATCCTTGCGCACGCCGGCGTCGATGTCGTCCTCCTCGGGCCACCACGGTTCGGGAACACCGAGGGTCGTCCGCTTCTTCGGCGGCTTCTCTCGGTTCTCCGCATCGAGGTTCCAGGTTCCGCTCACCGGGTTCTCACCGTCCATCAGGATGTCGAACCGGCGGCGCTGCTCTCGGTAGAAGTTCTCCATGAGGAACGCCTTCTTGCCGCCCGCCCAGTCGGCGAAGTCCGCACGGGACAGAGCGAACGTCGGGGTCGGCACGATCTCCTCGACCAGGCCCTCGTCGGCAAGACGACGGACGAAGGCCTCGGCCCGCCGTGACGTCGGTTCGTGCACGACGACCGGGCGCCCTACGCGAGCGAGTCCCTCGCGGTAGGTGTCCGCACGGATGTACGTCGCTCGATCGCCCAACTCCTCGGCGAGGTGCCGCATGCCGCTCAGCAACAGGTGGGCCTTCTGCCGATGACCCCGTCGACGTCCCAGCGCGCGTGCGGACTCGATGATGACGACGTCGCGGTCCACCATCTCCTCGGACGAGTGGACGTGGGGGCCGAGCTGATCGGCGAACACCCAGAGCGGAGCCGGAGAGGACATGCTCTGCTGTTCCCCGTCCTCCGCGGGGCCAACCGGCCGGGAACCGCTACGCGTGACCGTCCGACACCGTCACCCGACGCCCATCCTGCTCGTTCTGTGCGTGTCGGTGGGGCAACCACCGAGCGAGTTGCTCACTCTCGCAGCTATCACTTGCGCAATACGGTCAGGCGAGCATGCTGTGAGGTGAGCCACACACGGCTCGTCCACACTGTGCGCCCTCCTCTCACGACGAGGTCCGCGCACCGGCGGAGAGGAAGACCATGACCCGATCAAACACATCACCGCGGGGCGATCGCATCGCGCATCCCGTGCAACTCGTCCAACCCGACGGCCGACGAGTGCACGACCCCGAGCACTGGCGACTCGTCGCCGACGTCGACGCCGCCCACATGCTCGACATGTACCGCGACATGGTGGTCGCGCGCCGCATCGACACCGAGGCGACCGCGCTGCAGCGTCAAGGCGAACTGGGACTGTGGGCACCGCTGCTGGGTCAGGAAGCAGCCCAGGTGGGCTCCGCCCACGCCGTCACCGCCGACGACTACATCTTCACGAGCTACCGCGAGCACGCGGTGGCGTACTGCCGAGGCGTGCCGGTGGAGAAGCTCACCGCACTGTGGCGCGGTACTGCGCACTCCGGCTGGGATCCCGACGAGTACAACATCACCAACCCGGCGATCATCGTCGGCGCGCAGGGTCTGCATGCCACCGGCTACGCCATGGCAGCGCGGCTCGACGGTGCCGAGATCGCCACGGTCGCCTACTTCGGCGACGGCGCTACCAGCGAAGGCGACATCTCGGAGGCGCTGTCGTTCTCGGTGTCGTTCGGAGCCGGAGTCGTGTTCTTCTGCCAGAACAACCACTGGGCCATCAGCGAGCCCGTCGCGCTGCAGAGCCCGCTCCCGCTCGCGTCCCGTGCCGCCGGCTTCGGCATGCCCGCCCTGCGTGTCGACGGCAACGACGCCCTCGCCGTCCTCGCCGTGACGCGCGCCGCCGCGCACCGAGCCCGCACCGGCGGTGGCCCCACGTTCATCGAGGCGATGACCTACCGCATGGGCCCGCACACCACCTCGGACGATCCGACGCGGTACCGCGCCGACGCCGAGCGCGACGTGTGGGCGGCGCGCGATCCCCTGGATCGACTCGACAGACTGCTCACCCGCGAGGGCGCGCTGACGCCGTCCGTGCGCGAAGACATTGCCGCGACCGCCGACGACGTCGCCGCGCGGCTCCGCTCCGCCACGATCTCCGCCGTCGATCCGGAGTCGACCACCCTGCTCGACCACGTCTACGCCGAACCACACGCTGTGGTGGACCGCCAGAAGGAGACACTGCGATGACCACCGGAACTCTCTCCCGCGCCGGCGCGACCACCGCGTCGTCCGATCTCCACGTCAAGGGCACCCTCGGTGGCGCGATCAACGCCGGTCTGCGTGCATGCCTCGAGGACGACGACAAGGTCGTGCTGATGGGCCTCGACATCGGCAAGCTCGGCGGTGTGTTCCGCGTGACCGACAGACTGCAGAAGGACTTCGGCGACCAGCGCGTACTCGACATGCCTCTCGCCGAGTCCGGCATGGTGGGCACCGCGTTCGGCATGGCGCTCCGTGGCTACCGCCCGGTCGTGGAGATCCAGTTCGACGGGTTCGTCTACCCCGCCTTCGACCAGATCGTGTCCCAGGTGGCCAAGATCCGGTATCGCACCGCCGGACTCGTCGGCGCTCCGATGGTCATCCGCATTCCCTTCGGCGGCGGCATCGGAGCGGTGGAACATCACTCCGAGTCGCCCGAGGCGTACTTCGCCCATACGGCCGGTTTGCGGGTGGTCAGCCCGAGCACGCCTCACGACGCGTACTGGATGATCCAGCAGGCCGTGCACTCGGAGGATCCGGTCGTGTTCCTCGAGCCCAAGCGCCGGTACTGGGACAAGGGCGAGTGGGCGACCGATGCGCCCGATCTGCCGCTGGGCGCCGCTCGCGTGCGCCGCACCGGCACCGACGCGACGGTGGTGGCCTACGGGTCGATGGTGCAGACCGCACTGAAGGCAGCCGAGGTGGCGGAGTCCGAGGGCCACAGCCTCGAGGTCGTCGATCTCCGGTCGCTCTCACCACTGGACACCGACACGGTCTGTCGGTCCGTGCGTCGGACCGGGCGCCTCGTCGTCGTGCACGAGGACACGGGCTACCTCGGCATCGCGGCGGAGGTGGCGGCCCAGGTGTCGCAGGAATGCTTCTACTCGCTGGAGGCACCCGTTCAGCGCGTCACGGGCTTCCACGTGCCATACCCGCCGGCGCGCCTCGAGCGGCACCATCTCCCGGACGTCGATCGGATCCTCACGGGAGTCGACACGGTTCTCGCAGGCTGACGCGCCGCACAGGAACAATCGCGCCCCGTCACAGGAATCTGCCAGCCTCGTGCGCCATCATGGGGACCCGTGAGTACCACGACGACGCAACAGATCGCGCTTCGCGCCCGCCGCACCACCCCTCGGTGGTGGGCGCTGACGGGAGTGTCCGCGGCGGCACTGGTCGTGCTCTACGCCGTCCTACCACTGCTGGGCGTGCGCTACCCGCCGGCGTCGGTCGCGCTCGAGGCTCTGTACGCCCCGGCCGACACGGTGCTGGACGTCATCGACGTGACGACCGTGCTGGTGGTGGTCGCCGCGCTGACGGTGGTCGCGGTGGTGCGCAAGTTGCCGTACGGCATCGGAGCGATCCTCATGCTGTGCCTCGGGTCGACGCTGACCGCCGCAGCCGGGTCGGCATGGCTGTCCGATCACCTCGCGACGTCGGCACTTCCCGACGGCCGCGTGGTCGCGGCATCCTCGGTGATCGTGTCGGGTGCGCTGGTCGTGCCCGGTCGGCTGCGTCCCGTCGTACTGGGGCTGGGCTCGGCGCTCGTCGCCGGCGTGGCCCTCGCCGCCGTGGTCACCGCGGGGGCGTCAGGCATCGGCATCGTCGGGGCGCTGCTGGTCACCGGGATGTGGTGGGGCGCGGCCGGTGTGGTCATGGCGCACTCCCCCGTCGCGGCTGCCCGCGAGGCCAGGAACCCTCTCGACACCGCGGCCCTGATGCTCCGCCGCCGGTGAGCGGGCGGGGCATCAGGGCCGGTGCAGCAGGCGCGTCCTAGAGGGCTTTGAGTTCCTCGATGACGGCGTTGACGGACTTCTTGGCGTCACCGAAGAGCATCGACGTGCGGTCCGCCGTGAACAGCGGATTGTCGATACCGGCGTAGCCGGAGCTCATCGACCGCTTGAGCACGATCACCGACCGCGACTCGTCGACGTTCAGGATCGGCATCCCGTGGATCGGCGAACTCGGATCGTTGCGCGCCGCCGGGTTGGTGACGTCGTTGGCGCCGATGACGAGGGTGACATCGGTGCGGGAGAACTCCCCGTTGATGTCGTCCATCTCCTTCATCGCCTCGTACTCCACGTCGGCCTCGGCGAGCAGCACGTTCATGTGACCCGGCATGCGCCCGGCGACCGGGTGGATCGCGTATTTCACCTCGACGCCCTTGGACTCGAGGATCGACGCCATGTCCTTGACCGCGTGTTGAGCCTGCGCGACCGCGAGACCGTAGCCGGGGACCACGATGACCTGCGAGGCGTACGCCATCTGGATCGCCGCGTCCGCCGCCGAGGTGGATTTCACCGTGCCGCCGGCGTCGTCCGGGCCACCGACCGCGGCGCCGCCGCCGCCACCGAAGGACCCGAACACGATCGCCGGGATCGACCGGTTCATCGCCGTCGCCATCAGGTTGGTGAGGATGGTGCCGGACGCGCCGACGATCATGCCCGCCACGATCATCGCGGTGTTGTTCAGCGCCAACCCCGCCGCCGCAGCGGACAGACCCGTCAACGCGTTGAGCAGCGAGATCACCACCGGCATGTCCGCGCCGCCGATGGGGAACACCACGAACAGGCCCATCAGTGCCGCCGCGACGAGCACCAGCACGATCCACCACTGCGAGGTGCCCTCCCCCGGGGTGGCGCGCAGACCGATGTAGATAGACACCGCCACCGCGAGAAGCAGCAACACGATGTTGGTGAGCTGGAAGATGCGGGCGTTCTTCACGAACGCCTTCTCCACCTTCTTGTTCAGCAGCTCCTGCAGCTTGAGGAACGCCACCAGCGAACCCCAGAACGACACCGAGCCGATGACCGCGGCGAAGAGCGATCCGATGACGATGTGCACCGTCGGCTCTTCACCGTGCTGGAACGCGGAGAAACCGTCGGTCTCGATGAACTCCGACCACGCGATCAACGCGACCGTGCCGCCGCCCACGCCGTTGAACAGCGCCACCAGCTGCGGCATCGCCGTCATCTTCGTGCGCTTGGCCGGCGGCACACCCAGCAGGACACCGATCGCCAGACCCGCGGCGATGAGAATCCAGTTGATCGCCGCCGTGTCGCGGACCTCGATCAGAGTCGCCACCACAGCGATACCCATACCGACAGCGGCGATCCAGTTACCACGCACCGCCGTCTTCGGACCGGTCAGACCCATCAGACCGTAGATGAACATCGCGAACGCGACGATGTAGAGGATGTTGACGAGATTGTTCATCAGGAATCAGCACCCTTCTCGCCGGTTGCGGTCGACACAGCAGCGGGCGCCTTCTTGCCCTTGAACATGCCGAGCATGCGGTCGGTGACCAGGAACCCACCGACGACGTTGAGCGTGCCGAAGATCAACGCGACGAACGCGATGATCCGCACGCCCCATGGCGCGTCCTCGGGCAGACGGCCCAACACGATGAGGGCGCCGAGCACGACGATGCCGTGGATGGCGTTGGTGCCCGACATGAGCGGCGTGTGCAGCGTGTTCGGCACCTTCGAGATGACGGCGAAACCGACGAACCCGGCCAGGACCAGGATCGCGATGTTCGCGAGCAACGGTGTGTACATCAGGCATCCGCCTTCACGGTGGTGTCGGCCGTGCGCGTCACGCACGACTTCGCGAGGACCTCGTCGGTGAAATCGGGCGCGAGGGCACCGGCATCGTCGAGCATCAGCTCGATCAGGGCCGAGATGTTCTTCGAGTACAGCTCACTCGCGTGCTCGGGCATCGTCGCCGGCAGATTCAGCGGCGAGGCGATGATCACGTCGTTCTTCACCACCGTGCGACCCGGCTCGGTCAGCTCGCAGTTGCCGCCGGTCTCCCCCGCGAGGTCGACGACCACACTGCCCGGCTTCATCCCGGCAGCCGCCGCCGCGGTGACCAACTTCGGCGCCGGACGACCCGGCACCAGAGCTGTGGTGATGACGACGTCGAACGTCGAGATCGCCTTCTCCAGCGCCGCCTGCTGCTGGGCACGCTCGTCCTCGGTGAGCTCACGGGCATACCCGCCCTCACCGGCAGCGTCGATCCCCAGATCCAGCCACTGCGCACCGACCGAGCGCACCTGATCCGCCACCTCGGGACGCACGTCGTACCCGGTGGCGCGGCCACCGAGACGCTTCGCCGTCGCCAACGCCTGCAACCCCGCCACACCCACACCGAGCACCAGCACCGTCGCCGGCTTCACCGTGCCCGCCGCGGTGGTGAGCATCGGGAAGAACCGCGTCGATTCCGACGCCGCGAGCAGCACCGCCTTGTAGCCGGCGACGTTGGCCTGCGAGGACAATGCGTCCATGACCTGCGCGCGGGAGATACGCGGAATCGCCTCCACCGCGAAGGCCTGCACGCCCGCGGCGGTCAACTCCGGAATGATCGTGTCCGCGTTGCGCGGCGCGAGGAAGCCGATGAGCGTCGATCCGCGGCGGAGCTTGCGCACCTCGGCCGAGGACGGCGGCGCGACCTTGACCACCACGTCGGCGCTGTACGGATCGCCGATGCTCGCACCGGCGTCGACGTACAGCTGATCGGGGATCAGCGCACCGAGGCCGGCACCTGCCTCCACCACCACGCGCACGCCCTTGCCCGTCAGCGCGGCGACCACCTTGGGAACCAGCGCCACGCGGCGCTCCCCCTCGTTCGTCTCACGCACGACGCCGACCAGCGTCCCTGCTTCTCGAGAATCTTCCACCAGCTGTACTTCCTGTGAATGGCGGCACGTCCGCGTCCCGCGGAGCTGTACTGCCGCCGACTGTCGTCGGTTCCGAGAACGACCTCGTCGACGGTGGCTCATGTTCGCCCGCGTGAGAGGTCCTGGAGTCGGCCGGGTGGGCCCACCGCAAGGTAACGCACGACACAGACGTACCGAGCGTCGATGTCGAATGTGAGGCGCAGGTCATATCGGACGGACTGTGTCGGTGCGGCTTGGCACACTCGGGTCATGACCACCGACAGCGACGATCGCGCGTCCGACGTACCGCCACCTGTGCTCGACGCAGTCCGGTCCGCGTCACGCGTGGCCGTGCTCACCGGCGCCGGGATGTCCGCGCAGTCGGGCGTGCCCACGTTCCGCGACGCGCAGACCGGCCTGTGGGAGCGGTACTCACCGGAGGAGTTGGCCAGCCCCGACGCATTCGTCCGCGATCCGGATCTGGTGTGGGCCTGGTACCGACGCCGAGCGCAGCTCGTCGCCGCCTCGAGCCCGAACGCCGGTCATGTGGCCCTCGCGCAGTGGCAGAGGTCCGCACCGCAGCAGACCGTCGAGATCGCCACGCAGAACGTCGACGACCTGCACGAGCGCGCCGGGTCCACCGTGCTGGCGCACGTCCACGGCACGCTGGCCGCGGTGCGGTGCTCGATCTGCGAGGAGCCGTTCGAGGGTCCCGTCGACGATGTGGAGGACGGTGCCGAACGCATCGCGCCGCCCGCGTGCGGTCTCTGCGGCAGCCCGGTCCGCCCCGGCGTCGTATGGTTCGGCGAGCCGCTCCCGGAAGCGGAGTGGGCGGCGGTCGCCGCGTCCGTCGAGGCCGCCGACGTCGTCCTGGTCGTGGGAACGTCCGGAGTGGTCTACCCCTTCGCAGGGCTTCCGGCCCAGGCTCGCAGCGCGGGCGCCGTCGTCATCGAGATCAACCCCGACGAGACCGCCGTCTCCGACATGACCCACCACGTCTGGCGGGCGACCGCGGCCGGCTCCCTGCCCGCACTCGTCGCCGCCGTCACGGAGCAGCAGCGATGACCGAGTGCGTGTTCTGCGACATCGTCGCCCGCCGCGCCCCCGCGACGATCGTTCACGAGACCGACTCGGTGCTCGCGTTCCTCGACATCCGGCCCGTCACCCGCGGGCACACCCTGGTGGTTCCCAAGGTGCACTCGTCGGGGCTCGAGTCACTCGACCCGGCCGTGGGTGGGGAGGTCTTCGCCGCCGGCCAGGCCCTGGCCGGCGCGATGCGCCGCAGCACCCTGGCGGCGGACGGGGTCAACCTCGCCATGAACGACGGGAGAGCGGCGTTCCAGACCGTGTTCCACTCGCACCTGCACGTCGTGCCCCGCCATCACGGCGATCGGATCCGCTTCGTCGCCGGCATGATCACGCGGCGTCAGAGCGAGCCCGAGGCGACCGCCCGGGCGATCCGGGCCGCACTCGACTCCTGACGTCCGACGCGGCCGCTCAGGCGGCGGCGAAGAACCAGGAGACCACGAGAGCGCCGGGATCGATGACGCCGCGCGCCGCGTCGCCGATGTAGCTGGCGCGGCCACGCTGGGCGACGGTGTCCGTCGTGGACTCGGCACCGCGTGTCGCCGCCTCGGCCGCCTCGGCGAGGGCGGCCGAGAGCTCGACCGACCCGGCGTCGCGCAGAGCCCGCGCAGCCGGGTCCAGCGCGTCCACCATGGTCTTGTCTCCCGGCTGCGCGCCGCCGAGATCGGTGATGGCGGCCAGCCCATCGGCCACTCCCGCGGCAACGCTCGCGGTGCTCGCCCCGGCCCCGTCGAGGGCGACCGAGACCCGGTGGAAGAACGCACCGAACAGAGCGCCGGACGTTCCGCCGGCATTGCCGAGGAACCCGCGAGCGAGGATCTCGAACACCGCTGCGGGCGAAGCGTTCTCGTCCACCGCGAAGTCGGCCAGCCCGATCTGCATGTTGACGCCGAAGTCGCCGTCACCGGCTCGGCGATCGAGGTCGGTGAGCTCGTCGATCGACGACCGGACACGCTCGACGAACGACGAGACCCAGGTGGTGACGAACGGGTCGGCCGCGCCGCCCGGCAGCTCCGACGCCGCGGCCGCGTCCGTGTCGTCCACCGCGTCGTCGTGCAGGTCCTGCGCGGGCGAGCGGGGCCACGCGGGCGCCTCGGTCGGGGCGTCCCACAGCCCGAGAATCTCGTCGTCGCAGCGGACGGCGGTCAGCGAGACTCCCGCCATGTCGAACGCCGTCACGAAGCTCCCGACGAGCGTGCGGCGGACGGTGATGCCGCGTCCGTCCAGATACCGCAGTGCGGCGCCGAAGACGATGTCGAGTTCGAGCGGATGGGTCGCGCCGAGTCCGTTGACGATGAGCACGACGTCCTCGCCGCCGGACAGTCCCAGCGAGTCGGCCACGGGTCCGAGCAGCGCCTCGGCGATCTCGGTGGCGGTGAGCGTCGCGACGCGCGCGGTGCCGCGCTCGCCGTGGATACCGACACCGAGTTCGACCTCGTCGTCACCGAGCTCGAAGGACGGGGCCGACGCACCCGGCACCGTGCACGGACGGAAGGCCACCGCCATGCTGCGAGCGCCCTCGGCGACCCGTCGCCCCAGCTCGGCGACGAAGGCGAGGTCGTCGCCGCGGGCAGCGGCGGCGCCGCAGATCTTCTCGACGGCCACTGTCGCTGCGGTTCCGCGTCGGCCCGGCCCGTCCTCGCTCTCGGACGCGACGTCGTCGGCCACGAGCACCGTCTCGACCGTGATGCCGTCGGCGGCACACAGATCGGCCGCGATGCGGAAGTTGATGACATCGCCGGTGTAGTTCTTGACGACGTGGATCACGCCGGCGCCGGCATCGACCGCCCGCGTCGCCGCCCGATCTGCAGCGCGTTCGGGCTCGTGAACACCGACCCCGGCACCGCCGCGTCCAACATCCCGGCGCCGACGAAGCCGGAGTGGAGCGGTTCGTGGCCGGAGCCACCGCCCGACATCACGGCCACACGCCCGTCCGTCGTGCGCTCGCGGCGCGTGAAGTATCCGGGCCGTTCGACGAAGCGGAGGTCGGCGCTGCGCCGGGCGGCGGCGCGGCAGGCGTCGACGATGACGCGGGACGGATCATCGATCATCTTGTGCAGCGACATGCACCCGACACTAACCACGTCGGCACACCGGAGGCGTGCGTGCTGACCTACGCTCCCGCCATGCGCCTGTTTCTCGCGTCCTACCGATTCGGGCTCGCCCGTGATCGGTTCCTCGAGCTCACCGGACCACCCGGCCGCATCGCCGTCATCGCCAACGCGGCGGACTCCTGGCCCGACGCCGCGCGCGCGTCCGCGGTCACCAGCGAGTTCACGCTTCTGCGCTCGGCGGGTTTCCTTCCTGTCGAGGTCGACCTGCGCGAGTTGATGCCGAGCACCGCGCACGACGTCCTGGCCGCCTTCCCCGCCGTGTGGGTCCGCGGGGGGAACACCTTCGTGCTCCGGCGCAGGATGGCGTCGTCCGGTGCCGACGAGGCGATCGCTCGACTGCTCGCGGAGGATGCCGTCGTGTACGGCGGATACAGTGCCGGAGCCTGCGTCGCGGGTCCGACGCTGCGGGGCGTGGAGTACGCCGACCCGCCCGGTGAGGTGGAGCCGACCACGGGCGAGGACGTGCTGTGGACCGGCCTGGGGATCATCGACGACGTGCTCGTACCGCACTGGGCGTCGGACACTCTGGATCCAGACGGAGCGTCGGCCGCGATGGCCGCGGCGTGCGACGCGGCGGGAACGCCGTACCGCACGCTCACCGACGACCAGGTGTACATCGTCGACGGCGGCGACCCCGCGGTGATCTGATTGTCAGCCGCTGTGCGCGATGGGCATCTGGAACGGCGCGAGCCGATCCATCGCCGACCACGCGAGCCGGCATCGCCGCACGGTCATCTCGTCGGCGTCACGGAGCAACGCATCGAGCAGGAGGCCCGGACGTTCGGACCACTGGGCGGCCAGGGCGTCCATCTCGGCGTCGGTGAACAGTCCCGAGCGGCGTAGCGCCGACGTCCACTCGGTCACCTCGCCGCGATGGAGCGACTCGAGGGTGTCGTAGTCGACGCCGCCGGAGACGAAGTCGTAGGAGAACAGCGCCGCCGCGCACTCGAACGGAGTGTTCTTCGCCGGTCTGCGCGACGCTGTCGTCGATGGTGCAGATGCCGACCGTGTGATGTCGTGCGACGGTGCCATGAGTGCCTCCTTCTCGCCCCCTCGGTCTCGGCCCACGTGCCGATCTCCGTCATCCGGACGCTAATCCTCCGACGTGCTCTTGTCGGCCCCCATCGGGGCACGATCTGGTAACAGAGTTGCTCATGTGACTGATGTGAACACCGGTCGGACGCCGACCTCCATGCCGATCGTCCACCTATCTCGCTGTCCTGCACCGTGTCTCGCCATTCCGGCGAGGTCACGGGCGGGGCTGGGGGTAGCGTCGAGACGCAGGACCCGCCGGTCGAGGAAGGTGAGCATCATCGACGATCTCGTGACGTCCCTGACAGACGCGGTCGGAGCCGCCATCGTGGTGACCGATCCGGACATCACCGCCGGCTATCGCCAGGACTGGGCCCGTGATCCGAACGCCGGCACTCCCCTCGCCGTCGTGCGCGCCACCAGCACGGCCGACGTCCGCGCCGTCATGCTCTGGGCGACCGAGCATTCCGTCCCGGTGGTGCCGCGTGGCGCGGGATCGGGTCTGTCCGGCGGCGCGACGGCCGTCGACGGCGGCATCGTGCTGACGACCGAGGCGATGCGCGCCGTCACCGTCGACCCGGTGACGCGGACGGCCGTGGTCCAGCCCGGTCTTCTCAACGTCGAGGTCAAGGCCGCTGCGGCCGAACACGGCCTGTGGTACCCACCGGATCCGTCGTCGTTCGAGATGTGTTCGATCGGCGGCAACGCCGCCACCAACGCCGGTGGCCTGTGCTGCGTCAAGTACGGGGTGACCACGGACTACATCCTCGGTCTCGAGGTGGTCCTCGCCGACGGCACCGTCGTGAACCTGGGCGGCCCGCGCCTGAAGGACTCGGCCGGCCTGTCACTGACCAAACTCTTCGTCGGCAGCGAGGGCGTCCTCGGGATCATCACCGAGGTGACGCTGCGATTGATTCCGGCTCAGCCACCCGCGAGCACGGTCGTGGCCACCTTCACCCGACTGTCCGACGCGACCGACGCCATTCTGGCGATCACCCGCTCGCTGCGTCCCGCCATGCTCGAGTTCATGGACTCCACGTCGATCAACGCCGTGGAGGACGCCATGAAGATGGGCCTCGATCGCACGGCGGCAGCGATGCTCATCGCCCGCTCCGACTCACCCGGCGCACACCGCACCGAGGAGACCGAGACCATGGCCGCGGCGTGCACGGCCGCCGGCGCCGACGAGGTGTTCGTGACCGACGATCCCGACGAGGGCGAAGCGTTCGCCGCGGCCCGGCGCTTCGCCATCCCCGCTGTCGAGCGCACCGGGTCTCTTCTGCTCGAGGACGTCGGAGTTCCGCTGCCCGCACTCGCGGACCTGGTGCAGGGAATCGCGAAGATCGCCGATGCGCGCGGCGTCGTCGTCGCCGTCATCGCCCATGCAGGCGACGGGAACACGCACCCGCTGATCGTGTTCGACCCCGAGGACGCGGACATGGAGGAGCGTGCGCACCAGGCGTTCGGCGAGATCATGACGCTCGCGATCTCGTTGGGCGGCACCATCACCGGGGAACACGGTGTCGGCCGGCTCAAGAAGGCGTGGTTGCCCGATCAGGTGGGCGAGGACGTCATGGAGTTGACCCGGCGCATCAAGCACGCCCTCGATCCCGCGGGCATCCTGAATCCCGGTGCCGTGCTCTAGTTCCGGGTGTACCCGTCGGCGACCTCGAGGACCTCGTCGAGGATCTCGAGTCCCCGGCGGATGTCCTCCTCCGTCGTGATCAGCGGCGGCGCGATCTGCAGCCGATTGCCTGCCACGAACGGCCACAGCCCGCGCTCCTTGGCAGCCTTCGTGACGGCCGCCATGGGAACTGCGGCGGCGCCGGTCGCGTTGAACGGTGTCAACGGCTCTCGGGTTCCCTTGTCCGTCATCAGTTCGACGGCCCAGAAGAACCCCATGCCCCGCACGTCACCGACACTCGGATGCGCCTCGCCCAGCTTGGTGAGCCCCGGCCCGAGGACCTCCTCTCCCACGGCACGGACGTGGCCCAGGATGTCGTCGCGCTCGAACACCTGGATCGACGCGATACCGGCGGCGCAGCCGAGCACGTGGCCCGAATAGGTCAGGCCTCCGGGATACGGCGTGTGGTCGTACCGCTGCGCGATCTCCTCGGAGATCACCACTCCGCCGAGCGGGACGTAACCGGAGTTCACACCCTTCGCGAACGTGATGAGATCGGGCTCGACGCCCCATGCCTGACACGCGAACCAGTGACCGGTCCGGCCGAAACCCACCATCACCTCGTCCGCGATGTACACGATGCCGTAGCGGGTGCAGAGTTCGCGGACGCCGGCCAGATACCCCGGCGGCGGGACCAGCACTCCGTTGGTGCCGACCACCGACTCGAGAATGAGCCCCGCGATGTTCTGCGGTCCCTCCAGCGTGATGACCATCTCGAGGTGGGCCAGCGCCGCGGCCGTCTCCTCCTCCGGGCTGCTCGTATTCCACGGTGAGCGATAGGGATACGGCCCGAAGAACCGGACGACGTCGACGTTGGTCGGCTCGGTTCCCCACCGGCGCGGCTCTCCCGTCAGACCGATGGCCACACCGGTGCCGCCGTGGTACGACCGGTACGCGGCCAGCATCTTGGTCCGCCCGGTGTGCTGGCGAGCGAACCGTACGGCGTGCTCGACGGCCTCGGCCCCGCCCGTCGTGAAGAAGACCCGGTTCAGGTCACCGGGAGCGCGCTCCGCGATCAGTCGGGCGAGTTCGCTGCGCTTGTCGTTCGCGACCGTCGGGGAGATGGTGGTGAGCACACCGGCCTGTTCGACGATGGCCGCCACGATGTCGGGGTGCTGGTGCCCGATGTTGACGTTGACCAGCTGCGAGGAGAAGTCGAGGTACTTCCTGCCCTGGTCGTCCCAGAAGTAGGACCCGGACGCCCCGGTGATGGTGACCGGGTTCAGCTCTGCCTGGGCGGACCAGGAATAGAAGACATGGTCGGTCATGTACCACCTCCGTTATCGGGCGATTCCGGATTCCGTCGCCACCTCTGACGTCATCATGACAGGAAGCACCGACTCGCCGTAGGCGTCCAACGTCGCGGTCTTCGCATCGTGTTGGAGGTAGACCGCGAACTGGTCCACACCGAGCGACTCGAGCCGCCGGAGGCGTTCCACGTGCTGCTCGGGCGAGCCCAGGATGCAGAACCGGTCGACGATCTCGTCGGGCACGAAGTCGGCGTGCGTGTTGCCGGCTCTGCCGTGCTGGTTGTAGTCGTACCCCTGGCGGCCGGCGATGTACTCCGTGAGAGCGGCCGGGACACCGGAGGTCGCTCCGTAGCGGGACACGATGTCGGCCACATGGTTTCCCACCATGCCGCCGAACCACCGGCACTGATCACGGGCATGCGCGGCGGCGGCCTCGGAACCGTCCGTGACATAGGCGGGGGCGGCGACGCAGATGGTCACCGCATCAGGGTCGCGGCCCGCCTTCTCGGCGGCGTCGCGGACGGTGGCCACGGTCCACTCGACGATGTCGGGATCGGCCAGTTGCAGGATGAACCCGTCGGCGACCTGCCCGGTGAGTTCCAACGCCCGCGGGCCGTATCCGGCGATCCACACCTCGAGCTCGGACCGCGACGCCCACGGCAACCGCACCGTGGTCTCGCCGATGCGGGCGGACCGCCCGTTGCCGAGTTCACGGATGATCTCCACCGACTCGGCGAGCCGCGCGATAGTGGTGGGCTTCCCACCCAGCGTGCGCACCGCGGAGTCACCTCGCCCGATCCCGCACACGGTGCGGTTGCCGTACATCTCGTTCAGGGTCGCGAAGGTGGACGCGGTGACCGTCACGTCACGAGTCGACGGATTGGTCACCATCGGTCCGACGACGACCTTGCGGGTGCTCGCCAGGATCTGGCCGTGGATGACGTAGGGCTCCTGCCACAGCAGGTGCGAATCGAAGGTCCACACGTGGGAGAAACCGTGGGTCTCGGCGATGCGAGCGAGTTCGACCACCCGCGAACTGGGCGGTGTGCATTGCAGCACCACTCCGAAGTCCATCCCTCACACCAGATTCTGGGAGAGATCGCGGCGCACGAATTGCCCGTGCCCGGCGCGGCCGAGATATTCGCCGCGGTCGACCACAATGGTCCCGCGCGAGATCACGGTGTCGACGTGGCCGTCCACGGTCATGCCCTCGTAGGCCGAGTAGTCCATTCTCATGTGGTGAGTCTCGACTCCGATGGTGGTGCGGCCGTTCGGGTCGTAGATCACCAGGTCTGCGTCGGCACCGGGCGACACGATGCCCTTGCGCGGATACATTCCGAACATGCGCGCCGGCGTCGTGCAGCACACCTCCACCCACTTCTCGAGGGTGATCTTCCCCGACACCACGCCCTGGTACATCAGGTCCATCCGATGTTCGACCGAGCCGATGCCGTTGGGGATCTTGGAGAAGTCGCCGATGCCCATCTCCTTCTGATCCTTCAGGCAGAAGGGACAGTGATCGGTGCCGACCGTCGAGACGTCCCCTGTGCGGAGGTACCGCCACAGCTCGTCCTGGTGCCCCTCGGCACGGGATCGGAGCGGTGTGGAGCACACCCACTTCGCGCCCTCGAAGCCCGGCGCACCGAGTTGCTCCTCGAGTGAGAGATACAGGTACTGCGGACACGTCTCGGCGAAGACGTTCCGGCCCTTGCCTCGCGCCGTCGCGATCTGCTCGAGCGCCTGTTTCGCCGACACGTGCACCACGTAGAGCGGCGCTCCCGTCACGTCGGCCAGCATGATCGCGCGATGCGTCGCTTCCTCCTCGAGTTGCCACGGCCGGGAGGTGCCGTGGAAGTACGGCGCCGTGTCACCGCGTGCGATCGACTGCTCGACCAGGACGTCGATGGCGATCCCGTTCTCCGCGTGCATCATCAGCAGAGCGCCGGTCTCGGCAGCCGTCTGCATCGCCCGCAGGATCTTCCCGTCGTCCGAGTAGAAGACACCCGGATAGGCCATGAACAGTTTGAAGCTGGTGACCCCCTCGGAGACCAACTCGCTCATGGCCTTCAGTGAGTCGCTGTCGACGTCACCGATGATCTGGTGGAATCCGTAGTCGATCGAGCACGAACCGGCGGCCTTGTCGTGCCACGCGGCGAGGGTGTCCTGCACGCGCATTCCCGGGTTCTGGATGGCGAAGTCGACAATGGTGGTCGTGCCGCCCCACGCCGCGGCGCGCGTCCCCGTCTCGAACGAGTCGGAGGCGAAGGTGCCGCCGAACGGCATCTCCATGTGGGTGTGGCCGTCGACCCCTCCCGGAATCACGTACTTCCCGGTCGCGTCGACGACGACGTCGCTGGACGAGGCGAGGTCGGCGCCCAGCAGCGTCGAACCCGGTTGCAGCACAGCGACGATCGTCTCACCGTCGATCAGGACGTCCAGAGGCTGCGACCCCGTCGGCGAGACGACGACGCCCCCGTGGACGAAGGTCGTGGTCACGGTGTCACCAGGGGACCGTAGGCGTCGGGTCTGCGATCGCGGTAGAACGCCCACCGATCGCGGACGGTCGCGATGAGCGACAGATCCAGATCGCGCACGATCAACTCCGCCGCACTGTCGGAAGCGACCTCCCCGACGAACTTGCCCTCGGGATCGACGAAGTAGCTCGTACCGTAGAAGTCGTTGTCGCCCAACTCCTCGACTCCCACTCGATTGATCGCACCGATGTAGTACTCGTTGGCCACGGCCGACGCCGGTTGCTCGAGCTTCCACAGGTAGTTCGACAGCCCTCGGGAGGTGGCGGACGGATTGAAGACGATCTCCGCCCCGGCCAGTCCGAGTGCGCGCCATCCCTCCGGGAAATGGCGGTCGTAACAGATGTAGACCCCCACTTTGCCGACGGCGGTGTCGAACACCGGCCAGCCCAGATTGCCGGGGCGGAAGTAGAACTTCTCCCAGAAGCCGTTCAGATGCGGAATGTGGTGCTTGCGGTACTTGCCCAGGTATGTGCCGTCCGCGTCCACCACGGCAGCGGTGTTGTACAGAATGCCGGGCTGCTCCTTCTCGTAGACCGGCAGCACCATCACCATGCCGAGTTCCTTCGCGAGCGACTGGAAACGCTCGACGGTGGGACCGGGAACCGATTCGGCGTACTCGTAGAACGACGCGTCCTGCACCTGGCAGAAATACGGGCCGTAGAACAATTCCTGGAAACAGATCACCTGCGCGCCCTGCTCGGCTGCGTCGCGGGCGTAGACCTCGTGGGCCTGGATCATCGATTCCTTGTCGCCGGTCCAGGTGGTCTGAACCAGTGCTGCTCGAACGACAGTCATGACATGACACCTCCGCGTCGGCCCCGTACCGGTGATCCTGCACCCGATCAGCCGGGTCGTCCACCGGTGGAACATCAGCCGTTCGCCACCTCGGCGGGCAGCGGATCGAGCATGTCCACCGAGGATCCGTTCCACCGGTAGCGGACGAGTGCAGGACCGCCGGAGGCCTCCGCTGTCGCCTCGTCGCCGACGAGCCACCGGTACGAGATCGTCACGGTGTCGTCGGTCTGCGCGTACGGGTCGAGGTCCGTGAACGCGTACGGACGTGCCGTCGCCGTTCCGAGGTACGCGCCGTCGTGGAAGAACAGGACCGTCGTGGGGCTCGAGCCCGTGGCGCCGTCGGGGACGGCCATCGCCCAGGCCAGCGTGGCGCAGGGATCGCCCTCGCTGTACAGGCTCCAGGCACTGCCGGAGAAGGTGGGCAGAGAGTCGATCGCGGCGCCGACCACCGAGTCGTCCAGGCACGGATCAGCAGGGGTCTGCCTGTTGCCGTCCACGACCTCCTGCGGCAGGTCGTCGAGCATGACCACGGACGATCCGTTCCAGGTGTAGCGGACGAGCCCGGGTCCGCCGGACTGCTCCGCGGTGGACTCTCCCTCCCGGAGCCACCCGTACGACACCGTGACCGTGTCGTCGGTCTGCGAGTCGACGTCGGTGAACGAGTACGGCAACGCGGTGGCGGTGCCGAGGTAGGTGTCGTCGTGGAAGAACAGCACCGTCCACGGACTCGACCCCGTACCCCCGTCGAGCGCGGCGAGCGCCCACGAGAGCGTCGCGCAGGGATCGCCCTGTCGAACGAGCCGCCACCCGCTACCGAAGAACTGGGGCAGCGAGTCGATGCCCGCTGCCACGACGGAGTCCTCCACGCACGCGGGCGACGGTTCCGGTGCGACCGTCGACGCGGGTTCCTCACCCGGTGTCGGAACCACCGCCGTCGAGGTCGTGGCAGTGGGCGGAGGAGGCGGCGCCGCGGAATCCTGACCGGAGTCGGAGCACCCGCTCGCGAACAGCACGGTCGCGGCCAGGGTCGCGAGAAGTGTTCGTCTCATGATCGGTCCATCCGAGCGAACAGACCGATCGTTACGTCGTCGGCCAATTCGTCATCGATCCGTTACTCGAAAGAATAGGAAACATCATTGTTGTAGAAAGGGTGACCATATCAAGGTCAGCCTGACCTTGCTGGTGGAGACGCTTTTCGAGTATTACCGTCATCGTCATGACTTCCCTCGAAATGCCCCGCGTCAGTGAGTGCAGTGTCAGCGCCTGTTCGTACAACCACGACGGATGCCACGCCTTCGCCATCAATGTCGGAGGCTCGAACGGAACGGCCGATTGCGGCACGTTCATTCCGTTGAGCACCAAGGGCGGTCTCGACACCGTCTCCACTCAGGTCGGCGCGTGCCAGCGCGTCGACTGCTCGTTCAACGACAACCTCGAGTGCAGCGCGGCAGCGGTCCGCATCGGCGCCGGCGAGTCGTCGGACACCGCGAACTGCCTCACCTACAGCAAGGCCTGACGGACCTCAGCTGAAGCCGAGCACCTTCTCGCCCCAGATCTCGCGTAGCTCACGGTCCGGATCCTCGACCAGAGCATCACGCCCGTCGATGACGAGAGTGCGACGGCGCTCGTCGTAGGGCGCCCAGTGCTTCGACCCGTCCAGCGCAGCAGGGACCCCGTGCCACGCGAACGCCACCCAGCGTCGCTGAATTCGCCGGGAGACCTGCTGCGCTGCCTTGCGCCCGCCCAGCCAGAAGGTCGGGTCCCGGTCGAAGGTCCCGAAATTGCCGAAGACGTACGGCAACTCGGTGGCGTGACCGGCGCCGATACGCGCCGCGCGCAGCACGGGCGTCGCGTGATCGAAGCGGTAGACGAACGTCGGCGCTCGTCGGCAGTGAGCCTCCGCGATCCACAGGCTCGGCATCCGGAACCCCGCGTCGCGTGAGAGGGCCAGCGCGCCCGCACTCTTCGGCAGATCCGGGTACGCCGAGAGGATGTCGGCGATACGAGCCGGCGACAGGTCGGGATGGTCCACGGCGATCGCCTCGAACATCGTGCTCACCGTGTCCGAGGTGACGGGCATCAACGGCGACTTCATCAGGCGGAACACCGATGCCTCGTCGTGGTTCGACCCGATGATGAGCGGGACGTCGTGCGCGAAGCCCTTCTGGAACGCGGCCACCGGATACCGCGGCACCACGTCACCGTCGACGACGGGTGCGAATCCCAATGTGCCGGGCACCTTCTCGGGAACCTCGTAGACCAGCTTCTCGGCTGCGTCGACCAGACGCTGGACCGGCATCGTCCGCAACTCCCCTGCCCTCTCCGGCGTCAGGTCCACCAGTTCGAGGAAGCGCTCCGCGGCGACGCGCGCTCGCTCGGGTCCGTAGACCGACGTGGCCGGGGCACTCTGCGCGATGGCCTTGTGGAAGAGGCCCTTCGCTGCGGGAGATGTCATGAGCGTCGTCACCGACGCGCCACCCGACGACTCCCCGAACACGGTGACGTTCGCAGAGTCCCCACCGAATGCATCGATGTTCTCGCGTACCCACGTCAACGCGAAGATCTGGTCGCGCAGACCGATATTCGTCTCGAAGATGTCGTCGTCGGTACCGAACGACGACAGGTCCAGCCACCCCAATGCCCCGACGCGGTAGTTCACGGTCACCACGACGACATCACCGAGGTGAGAGAGGTTGCGGCCGTTGTAGATCCGCTGCGCCGAGGAACCCAGGACATACGCCCCGCCGTGGAGCCACACCATGACCGGGCGGCGCACCCCGTCGGGCGTGGGAGCCCAGACGTTGAGCGTCAGGCAGTCCTCGTCGATGGGGATGGACGGATCCATCGGCACCGGACCGTCGCGCCCCTGGGGCGCCATCGCCCCGAAACTCGCTCCGTCGAGAATCCCGGTCCACGGCTCGGGCGGTCGCGGCGCGCGGAATCGGAGCGGGCCGACAGGCGGAGCCGCGTAGGGAATGCCCTTCCAACTGACGACGTCACCGCGGCCGTGGCCACGTACTTCGCCGTCCCTCGTCGCGATCACGAGGCTGGTCCGGGTTACGTCAGGCACGTCGTCGACGCTACCGGCTGCGACCTACGCCGAGACGAGTCGGCCGAGGGCGAAGAGGGCCGCCGGCGAGTACGCGAGAACGATCGGCGCCAGACCGTCCACGACAAGCCAGGTCTGCGAGCCGGTCCGAGCCTCGTCGACGCCGTGCTCCAGGGTCAGTCCGGCGCTCCGGGCGCCTATCCATGCCCGCCAGGACCAGATCCGAGCGGACTCGTCCACGGACAAGACCTCGAACGACACCCGAATCCCCAGCGGTCCGCGCACGGTGCCCGTCGTCCCTGCCGCGAGACGAGGAGTAGACGCCTCGACACCGAGGATCTGCGGCGCCCACGTCGGCCACAGCGAGATGTCCATGTACCGCTCCCACGCGACGGCCACCGACGCGTCACCACGCCGCCGCAGAGTCTTCTTCACGAACGGCGGGATTCACCGTTCCGGCGCTGCTCAAACTGCCGACAGGTCGCCGCTCCGCAGTTCTCACGCCCGGCGTAGGTCCGAAGCAGACGACACTTACCGAAGCTGTGTGGCAAAGCAGGCTGATCGAGGCCTAGTAGGAGCCTGCCGGCATGGCGATAGCGCAGCGTTACCTTGCCGACAAGGCAACGAAGAGACGTGCGCGGAATGGAGTGCCGCGGTCGGCGGAACTCCTATCAGTGCTGCGGCCACGGTGTACAACGGGCTGACGATGTGCGGTTTGGTTCAGTATCAGGTTGACCAAAGAGAACCAGTCTTCCCCCTGGACTACGGCACTCCCGGCTTTCTGCAGGCAGGTCTCTCGCAGGACGTTGCAGACGGCGTCGCCCGGGCGTCACAGTCGGCAATGGACTATCTGTGCCCCGATTAAGAGCAGTACGTTCTTAAGACACTCTCGTCCACCGATCGCCACATAGGCGGCTTGTCTCCGCGGCGCCTCCAGAGCTCACATCGACTTGCCCCACATCCAGGTGACGACGTCGAGAACGCGCAGCGCACTGATCTCGTCGGGCAATCCTGCAGCATCTCGGATCGTCAGCAGTCGAGTGTGCAGCGCACCGCCATCGGCGCGGAGGGCTTCTCTCACCGGATCTCGGTGAACCTTGACCGTGTTCAGGACGCGAGTGACGACGGAGTCGTAGATCGGCACCAGACGGGGCCGTTTGCGGGCCATCAGCTTTGTCGCTTTGGTGGCGCCGACATCGTTGATGCTGCGCAACTCCGTTTCCAGACGTCGGAGAGATGCCACTTCGTGTGTTTCGTCGACGAGGTCTCGGTCGGGTCCGACAGCTTCCAGCAGCTCGGTCAATCGTGCGGCTCGGGTGACGAGCAGTTCGCGTGCTGCGCGCGCATCGACGTCGACCGACAAGAACGTGATCGCAACCAGATCGTCGGCGGTGAAGCGGTCGGCGTCGGCCACCCGATTCTGCGGTGCCCAACTGTCGAAGTACGCGCCGGTGTAGCACCCGCTGTCGAGGTAAGTGCTGCCGTAGTACTGATGCAAGAGCGCCACCGCATCATCGTCGGTGGCGGCCGTGAGAGGAGGTGGAAGTGTGACGCTCATGGCACGAAGTCTGTCAGGCGTGCGCGGACTCGGAACGCGAAACTTGGTTGACCAACAGCGCAGTCAGGGAGTCCGAGACCGACACGCGGGCGTTCACGACCACCTGTGTCGCACCGTCGAGGCACTTACGGTCGGTGCGCATGAAAGCGCGCGGGAAAAGCCAGAACTGGACCGCACCGGTGTCGTCGACGAAGAGCCCACGCGCCCACAACCCTGACTGCTCGTTCCGCTTCACGGCCACGTCGACGAAGCACCCGAGCAGCACAGCGTGGGCCCCGTTCTCGACCTGCCCACCGAGCACCTCCCGCACCAGGGTCCGGGGAGGGGGTGCTGCACGTCGGTCGACCATTTCGGGAGGCTGTCACAGGCAACCGACATCTACCGGGGTGCACGCGATGCGGAGCTGAGTTCAGCAGGTACGAAGCGCGTCTTCGTACAGCAACTCGGCTTGCTCCGGTGTGTAGTTCTTCTCCAACGCGTTGAGCGCACGCCACTTCGGTATGTCGTTGTACGTCGTTTTGCAGAGTTCTGCGAAGAGCTTCGTGTAGCGAGATTCGTCGAAACCGTCGGGATACAACTCGTCCCTCACCGACTGCGTCGTTGGAACCACCACCGGGCTCGGGGCCATGGGACCGCAATTCGGACTGGTCGATGCCTGTAGTCGGGCCTGTTCCATCGAAATGCCCGTGACCGAGTTCAAATGTGATGCAGCGTCCTCGACGCAAGCTTCATAGGCCGATCCCCCTGCAAGCGAATCATCTGAACCACCGTCATCGAGAAGTGAAGCGACGCCGATTCCGGCGAGCAGCAGCACGAGTGCTGCACCTACGACAACAACCACGGTTCGGGCGCCGATCCTCTTACGACCTACACCGCGTTCATCACTCACGATCGTTGTATCGAGTGAACGAGCTCAGCGTTACTGCTGGTGTTGTGCGGTGGCCACCGGACGCGCGTCCGTGATGCGACACTGGATCCCTCCGCGAGGCCGCTACCGCTGCGATCTATTTCCTGAGTTACGCGTCGGTGGGCCCCCGGGTGGGCGATACGGTCGAGCTGTGACATTTTCGAATGGGTCGCCCCCCGCCGGCTGGTACCCGGACCCGGATCCACAGGCGCCGCAGTTTCCGCAGTCGCCACGGTTTCGCTGGTGGGACGGCCAAAGATGGACCGATCGAGTCAACCCTCCGGAGACCACCGCGCCGGCTACACCGACGACTCCCGGCCGGCAGTCGATGGGCTTGCGCAAACCACCCACGTCCGTCCCGACACCTCGGCCGGGCGTCGAAAACACCGGCGCTCCCCAGGCATCAGGGGCACACTCCGACGCCCGTTCCGTAGATCCCCACGTCGTGCCCACTGCTCGACCCGAACGGCCGGCGCGCACGTGGTGGATCGCGGGGGCGGCGGCTTTGGTGGCTCTCGTCGTGATCGGCGTCGTCGTGGTGTCCGTCCGAGACTCACGTGACGCTATGGACACCAGCGCCCTGCCCTCTGTTCTGAGTTGTCGGATCCAGTCGACGTCAGAGCCTTTGAGCAAGGGGGCGACCGTCAACAGTGTTCCGCCGTCGGTGCTGGCCAAGGGAGGCACGGCAGAATTGCTTGACGAGAACCAGCTGCTACTGAAGCTGGAGTTCTCCGGTCCACTACCGCCCCCGCCGACGAATGTTGGCACATCGGAGGCGCCCTTCTCAGTAGGTCTGGGCTACGCTTTCATCATCAACTTGGACCGTCCGGAAACTCACGCATACACAGTCTTTCGTGGTGACAATGGCTGGGAGCTTACAGATTTCGGTGATGGCTCAGCTCCCGGGACTGTGCTCGACGACGTCCCGAACATCACGGTCGGTCCCGACTTCGTAGACCTCATTCTCGAGTTGGACAAACTCCCCGTCCTACCAAAACGACTGGACCCAGTCGTTTACGTCGACACGACCAGCCGAACCTCGCCGTACGCGGACGTCGACTACTACCTGGAGCAGGCGTGCGAGTGATGGGACCAAGCGAACGGTCGTCGGTACCGAAACACCAAAGCCCCGCAGTTTCCCAGTCACCACGGGTTCGCTGCCGTCGTCCGGTGTGTCGGGTGAACTGATTGCGCGCAAGTCCCCGACTCGTCTCATGCGAAACACCTCGGAACGTCGAGAGGTCAGTCGACAAGGTTCGGTCGCGCTGTCATCCGATCGGATGAACATTCGTGTCCGGCGTGCGGTGCCAGTTTCGATTGAGAGATCATCACCGCGTGTCGACTCCACACCATCCAGCGGCGGCCGGCCATTCCGGGCACGCCGAACCGTTCGAGATCACGAGCTACTCCGAGGCGTCGGGCGATGTTCTGTCGTTGACCGTTGCCGTTCGCTATCTGGAGTCGGCGCCGTCAGGACCCGCAATAGTGGGAGTGCACCTGCCCTACTGGCTGCTGTTCGTCGCCGGTTCGCTGCACTGGACCGTCGTCAGCGGGTCCGATCGCGCGACCCGGCGACATCCAGAGTGGACGCCGACGCGCCACGGAGCCATGTTGTGGAGGAGTGGATCACACGGCCCGGGTGACCTCATCGTGATCGGGTTCGACGTCCAGGCCGCATCGTTACCATCGAACGACACTGCCGAAGACCGGGTCGAGGTGTTCGCCCGGCCGAGCGCCGGCACCTCGACGCGTGCATCGCTGTCGATCGACGAGGTCCGCAGCGTTTCGTCCGCTTCGGCACCCGATGGGCCTGACCCGATGCTCGCCAGGATGGTGTACGAGCACACGGCAGGTGACAGGCCCGCAGCAGCACGCGCTCTCGAATCATGGTTGCGCACCCACACACTCGACGATCTGGACAAACCCGAGGAGTTCTATTCGGTCCTGTCCGACGTGGCCGATCTTCTTCGAGACTCAGGCGATCACCGACGTAGACGCGACGTCGCATCGTTCGTCTACAACTTGCCCAACGAAGTACCGCTTTCGTTCCGGCTCCACGACATCAGCAGCATTGCGGATTCCTCGGTCCAACTGAATGATTTCAGAGGCGCACGACTATGGGCCGACACGGGGCGTCAGCTGATCGGCGACTCGACCGAATACGAAAAATACTCTCTACGGTTTGCGTATTACTCGGTGTTCGAACTCATTTCTGGCCACAAGGACTCGTGGCGGGCGCTGGTCTCGCTCGCCGATCGAGTCTGCGCCACTTTCCCGGAAGCGCAGGCGAATCAACCGTGGTTCTACTTCTACATTCGTGCGATGCAGATACGCGCGCTGTTCTACCTGGGTGACACAGCACAGGCCGAGCGAGACGCGAGCGCTCTCCTGTCCGTTGCTCAGGACGACACCCTCGACGAGAACTACCGGATGGGCCGCGCTCACGTGCTTCTCGCTGCGAGCGTCGTCCAGAAAGCGGAGTGGAAGAGTCCCACCGCGTACCGCCGCAAGGCGGCCCTTGCCGCCCACTCCATTCGACTGTACAACGACATCTACACAGGTCATCGCGAGCGGTATGGAGTCGAAGACGAGCGCACCATCGTCGCCGCCAAGAACGTCGCATACGCCATGGATCGGTCCAAGGGCGTGTTCAAGGACTACGCCCTCGGTGAACTCAGGGGTGAAATCAACGGGCAACTCCAGGACGCCGCGCTGGATGTCTGGACATCGAACTTCGGTGACGTGGACCTGGGCGGCTACCTCGATTGGATGGGGACTCTACCCGGGTAACGGTCGCGCTCAGCACGATTGGGCGCAAAGCTGACCGCGACACCCGCACCTCAGGCGTGCGAGTGATGGGATACACGCGAACGGTCGTCGGTATCGAAACACCACAGCCCCGCAGCACGAATGCTGCGGGGCTGTGGTGGCGGAACGGGTCGTGATCAGGCTCCCAGGAGCCCCGGAATGAGATCGCCCAGCGCACGCTGTGCGTCGTCGACGGCCTGGCGGACCGGCTCGGGAGCCGTGGCCAGCGCGTCCTGAACCGGCTGCGGCGCAACCGGTGCCGGTGCACTCACCGGCTGAGAGGCCTGGACCGGCCCGATCGGGTCGGCTGTCGGCGCCGCCACGGTCGTCGGGGCCACACCGAGACCCGGCAGGGGCTCTCCGATCCGGTTGGCGTCGTTCTGCTCAGCGACACCCACGCGGTTCGGCTCGTCCCAGGGATCGGGAGTCGAGGTCGTCGGGTACGGGACACGCTCGGCGCGCACATGGCTGCCCTCGGTTGCCCCCACGAGGACCTACGTTACAGGGAGTCCGGCACCGCGAACGGCATTGTCGTCACGCCGAGACGAGTCGGCCGAGGGCGAAGAGGGCCGCCGGCGAGTACGCGAGAACGATCGGCGCCAGACCGTCCACGACAAGCCAGGTCTGCGAGCCGGTCCGAGCCTCGTCGACGCCGTGCTCCAGGGTCAGTCCGGCGCTCCGGGCGCCTATCCATGCCCGCCAGGACCAGATCCGAGCGGACTCGTCCACGGACAAGACCTCGAACGACACCCGAATCCCCAGCGGTCCGCGCACGGTGCCCGTCGTCCCTGCCGCGAGACGAGGAGTAGACGCCTCGACACCGAGGATCTGCGGCGCCCACGTCGGCCACAGCGAGATGTCCATGTACCGCTCCCACGCGACGGCCACCGACGCGTCACCACGCCGCCGCAGAGTCTTCTTCATGCGCACGGGATTCACCACGGGACCCGGGGTCAACCCGACGACGGTCGAACGCCCGGGTTCAGTTCCGCTGCGCAATGGCCGGGCGTAGTGTCCGAAACTGACTTCACTATCTTCGCCATCGACCGTCAGTGGCCGGTGGCCGACATGTAGGCGGCGACAAGGATGACCACACAGGCATCGGCCAATCACACGGCCAAAGTCATCGGCGTGACCATTGCGGCCGCCGTCGGCGGCTTCCTCTTCGGTTTCGACAGTTCCGTCATCAACGGCGCCGTCGACTCCATCCAGGGCAGATTCGCCCTCGGCGAGTTCCTCACCGGCTTCACCGTCGCGATCGCCCTGCTCGGGTGCGCGGCGGGCGCCTGGTTCGCCGGCGGACTGGCCGACCGGTGGGGACGCAAGAAGGTGATGCTGCTCGGATCCGCCCTCTTCATCATCTCGTCGGTCGGTTCGGGGCTTGCCTTCAGCGTTCCCGACCTGATGCTGTGGCGTGTGCTCGGCGGTCTCGGCATCGGCATCGCGTCGGTCATCGCCCCCGCGTACATCGCGGAGATCTCGCCGGCCCGGATGCGCGGCAGCCTCGCGTCGCTGCAGCAGCTGGCCATCACGATCGGCATCTTCGCCGCACTGCTCTCGGACGCCGTGCTGGCGGATCGTGCGGACGGTGCGTCCAACGACCTGTGGCTCGGCCTCGAGGCGTGGCGATGGATGTTCATCGTCGGCGTGATTCCGGCTGTCGTCTACGGCGTGCTCGCACTGCTCATTCCCGAGTCACCGCGCTACCTCGTGGGCAAGCACCTCGACGAGGAGGCCGCGCAGATTCTCGCGAACATCACCGGTGAGAAGCACCCGAACGAGCGCATCCACGAGATCCGCCTGACACTGCGCAAGGAACAGCGCTCGTCGTTCGCCGATATCCGCGGTCCGCGCTTCGGTCTGCAGCCGTTGGTGTGGGTCGGCATCATCATGGCCGTCCTGCAGCAGTTCGTCGGTATCAACGCGATCTTCTACTACTCCACCACGCTGTGGAAGTCCGTGGGCTTCACCGAGAGTCAGTCCTTCACCACGTCGGTCATCACCTCCGTGATCAACGTGGCCATGACGTTCGTGGCCATTCTCTTCGTCGACCGGGTAGGTCGGCGCAATCTGCTCATGGCCGGCTCCATCGGCATGTTCGTCGGTCTCCTCATGGCGGCGATCGCGTTCTCCCAGCAGATCGGCACCGGTGACGAGGTCTCCCTGCCCGATCCCTGGGGCGTCGTGGCGCTGATCGGCGCGAACCTGTTCGTCATCTTCTTCGCGTCGACGTGGGGACCGATCATGTGGGTCCTGCTCGGCGAGATGTTCCCGAACCGTATGCGCGCCATGGCTCTCGGTATCGGTACGGCTGCGAACTGGGTGGCCAACTTCGTCATCTCGCTGCTGTTCCCGTCGCTCACCGAGATGGTCGGACTCTCCATCGTCTACGGCGGCTTCGCACTCTTCGCCGCCCTGTCGTTCTTCTTCGTGAAGTCCAAGATCCCCGAGACCAAGGGCATGGAACTGGAGGACATGAAGTAGCCGCACACCCGCCGGTGCTATGGTCGGCGAGTTCTGACACGGGGTGCTTCGCGTCGCGAGGCTGAGACCACACCCGAGAACCTGATGCAGGTAATTCTGACGAAGGGATGTCACGGCCATGACGCCGTACGACCATGCGGTCGACGCTGCCTCCACCACGGACGCAGCCGACCTCACACGCTTCACCGACCTCCTCTGGGACCGCACGGCAGGCCTGCGGGCCCGGATCGACGACCTCGAGTTTCTCACCCGACTCGGTGACGGCACCCTGCCGATCACGTCGTTCCGGACGTACATCGAGCAGGACGGCCTCTACCTCGAGGGATACGCGAAGGCCCTGGCCATCCTGTCCTCGCGCGCCGTCGATCCGGAGGCCGGAGCGTTCTGGGCCACGTCGGCGGCCACGGCCGCGACGGTCGAGAAGTCGTTGCACACCAGCCTTCTCGCCGACGTCGCACTCGGCGGTCCGTCGGAGACACCGGTCGAGCACAGCCAGGCGTGCCTCGGGTACGTCTCGTTCCTCACGGCGACGGCGGCGACCGACACCTACGCCGTCGGCGCCGCGGCCGCGCTCCCCTGTTTCTGGATCTACGCCGAGGTCGGCCGCGGACTCGCGGCCTCGGCCCGCGCGGTGCTGGGCGCCGATCCGGACCACCCGTACGCCCGGTGGGTCACGACGTACGACGCCGAGGACTTCCAGACCTCCGCCGCGCGCGCCCGCGAGTTCGTCGACGCGGCTGCCGAGGTGGCCGGCCCGGCCGAACGACAGCGGATGAGTGACGCGTTCGTCGTGGCGATGCGCTACGAACTGCTGTTCTGGGACACCGCCCTGAACACCGTGCCCTGGCCTGCGACGGGGCCGGTCGCATGAGGGCGCGGCGCACGAGGGTCGGGCGCATCGCGGCTCTGCTCACCGTGTCGCTCGTCGCCGCCGCCGGTCTCGCGGGCTGCGGCACGTCCGATGCCTCCGACGCGAACACGATCCGCTTCGCGCTCGACTGGACACCCAACACGAACCACACGGGCCTGTTCGTCGCCCAGCAGGAGGGCTACTTCGCGGACGCCGGGCTGAACGTCGAGATCCTGCCGTACAACTCGACGTCCCCCGACACGCTGATCGATTCCGGCAACGCCGAATTCGGCATCAGCTTCCACAGCTCCGCCACCTACGCCCGCGCCGCCGGTGCGAAGGTGACCTCGGTGATGGCGCCGCTGCAGCACTGGGCCACCGGGATCGGCGTCCGTGCCGACCGGCAGGACATCCGGAGCCCCCGCGACCTGGACGGGCGGACCTACGCCGGATTCGGCGATGCGGGCGAGGAGGCCACCCTCCGCAAGGTGATCGAGAACGACGGTGGCACCGGCGATTTCGAGACCGTGGTGCTCGGGACGTCCGCGTACGAGGCGGTCTACTCCGGTACCGCGGACTTCACCGTCTCTTACTTAGCGTGGGAGGGTCTCGAGGCCGAGCGGGCCGGAACCCCGATGACGTACTTCGACTACACCGACTTCGGCTTCCCCGACTCGTACGCGATCGTCGTCGACGGCGGTGACGAGTGGATGGCCGAGCACCCCGAACAGGCGCGACAGTTCGTGCAGGCCTTGCAGAAGGGTTACCAGAAGGCCGCCGACGATCCCGACGCGGGCGCGCGCGATCTGATCGACGCCAACCCGGGAGCCTTTCCCGACGAGGACCTGGTCGTCGAGAGTCAGCGCATGCTGGCGAAGGACTACATGCTCGACGAGAACGGCCGCGTCGGGACGCAGACCCTGGAGCGATGGTCCGGGTACTCGAAGTTCTTGTTCGACGCCGGTGTCCTGGCCGGGCCCGACGGTGCACCGCTGACCACCGAGCCCGACTGGTCGACCTACTTCACCGATGAGTACCTCGATCAGGGCTGAGCGCGGCGGACGGGTGGGGCGGTACGCGCCGGCACTGCTGCTCGCGGCGGGCCTCGTGGCGGCCTGGCAGGTGTACGTGGTCGTCAGCGGCATCTCGCCGCGCGTACTCCCCTCCCCCGTCCGCGTCGTCGATCAGGGCTGGACGAACCGTGCCGTCATCGCGGGTCACGCATCGTCCACCGTTCAGGTCACTCTGCTCGGTTTCGCCGTCTCCCTGACGATCTCGTGGATCATCGCCACGGCCGTGGACTTCTCGCCGTGGCTGCGCCGCGCCGTCGTTCCCCTGCTCGTGGTGTCGCAGACACTGCCGGTCATCGCCGTCGCTCCCCTGATGATCATCTGGTTCGGATTCGGCATCCTCCCCAAGCTCCTGGTGATCGCGCTGGTGACGTTCTTCCCGATGACCCTCGGCCTGATCGAGGGATTCGCCTCCGCGGACAAGGAGTCCGACGCACTGCTGCGCAGCATGGGAGCGTCACGGCGACAACAGTTCCGGTACGTCCGGCTCCCGTCCGCGCTGCCGCGCTTCTTCACCGCGCTCCGCATCGGGATCACCTACGCCGTCGTCGGTGCCGTCTTCTCCGAGTACGTCGGCGCCACGTCGGGTCTGGGCATCTACATGGCACAGCAGAAGAACGCGTTCCGCACCGATCTCGTCCTGGCCGCGGTCGTGGTCACGGCGGTGTGCAGCATCGCACTCTTCCTCCTCACGTTCGTGGCCGAGCGGCTTCTCGCGCCGTGGGCGCTCGCGGCGAAGGAGGGAACGCGATGACGGATCCGGTTCTGGAGCTGACCTCGGTGCGCAAGTCCTACCCGGGCACACCGGTACTGGACGGGATAGACCTCGTCGTCGAGGCAGGACAGTTCGTGTCGATCGTCGGCCCGAGCGGCTGCGGCAAGAGCACGCTGTTCACCCTCCTCGCCGGTCTCGACGCCGCGGACAGCGGCACCGTGGTGACACCGCGCTGCGCGTACATGCCGCAGAAGGATCTGTTGTTCCCGTGGCGTTCGGTTCTCGCGAACACCGCACTGGGGCTGGAGGTGCAGGGGGTTCCGAAGGCGCAGGCGCGGAACCGTGCCCGCGACCTGTTCCCGATCTTCGGCCTCGACGGCTTCGAGGACGCGCGCCCCTCGTCGCTGTCCGGCGGGATGCGGCAGCGGGCCGCACTGCTCCGGACCGTCGTGCAGGGGCGCGACGTCCTGCTGCTGGACGAGCCGTTCGGCGCTCTCGACTCGCTGACCAGGACGGCCATGCAGGACTGGTTGCAGGAGGTGTGGCAGCGGTACCGCTGGACGGTCCTGATGATCACCCACGACATCCGGGAGGCGGTGCAGGTGTCGGACCGGGTCGTCGTGCTGTCGCCGCGGCCCGCACGGGTGGTCGCCGACGTGAGCATCGACCTGCCGCGGCCACGACGCGCCGAGACCGCCACCACGCGGGAGTTCGCGACGTACGAACGCGCACTGCTGGACGCCCTCGGAAGCACGGGCCCTCGTCCCGGCACGGGCGAGTAGGTTCGGTCCATGGCAGACACAGACAGCACCCGCGTGGAGCACCATCCCGATCGTCAGCGTTTCGAGATCCTCGTCGGTGCGGAGGTCGCCGGCTACGCCGAGTACCGGCAGACCGATCCGACGGTTCGGGACTTCGACCACACCGTGACGCTCCCCGAGTTCCGCGGCCGCGGACTCGCGGCCGTCCTGGTGCGTCACGCACTCGACGACACACGCGCCGCGGGGCTGAAGATCGTCCCGTCGTGCTCCTACGTGCATCACTTCGTCGAGACGCACGAGGAATACGCCGACCTCACCGTGTGAGCCGGGACTCGCGACACCGTGTCGGTGGGCCGCGTTACGGTCGCCCCATGAACGACCTGAACAGCGTCGACCTCTCGCCCGAGGCCGCCTGGAGCCGGTTCCGCACCCTGCTCGCCGATCACCTCGACGGGATGCCGGCGGGACACTCGCTGGTGCTCGCGTGCCCGCACGCGAGCTCCGATCCGGTGCCGCCGTGCCTGCAGTTCTACGGATGGGACGACGAGACGGTCCGGTGCGAGGTGCTGGCGGACGAATACCTCGCCGAGCACCGCAGGTGGACGTCCGAGGGGCGCGCACTGCTCGAGCAGTTCGGGTTCGCCCCGCCGACGCCCCCGCACACCGCGCGGCGCGAGGACGAGCCGGTGAACTGGTTCGTCGATCGCCCGCGGCGCTACGCCGACCAGCTCGCCGACGCCGCTGTCCGCGTCCTGCACTCGGTGTGGGGTGTCCCGCACCCGTCGTTCCTCGAGCTGGACGGTGACCTGTCCGGCCCCGTGATCGAGGACCGGTTCGGCGCATCGTCCACGGACCACGAGGACGCGCCGCCGTCCGACCCTGTCCCGTTCGACCCGCTGCGGCCGGTCCGCACGTCCGGCCCGGCGGCCCGCCTCGAGATCATCGAGCAGACGCTCCTGCACATCCTGGGGTTCGTGCCGCACCCCGACGAGGACGGCGACTACCCGTTCCGTCTGGGGCCGGCCTGGCTCTATCTGTGCCCCACCCCGGAGGCGCCGTTCGTGCAGATCCTCGCGCCTCTCGCGGCCGGCGTCACCGACGAGGCGCGCGCGTTGTCGGTCGTCAACGAGGTCAATCGCCGGTGGCCGCACGTCAAGGTGCTGCTGGACGAGGACCGCGTCGTCGCCACCATCGACGTCACGGTGGTGCCGTTCGTCCCGCAGCACGTGGCCGACATGCTGGCCGTCATGGAGAAGTTCGCCGGCGAGGCCGCCGAGCATCTCCGGGCCGGGCTCGGCGCGCGGCCCTATCTCGACGCGTTCGGTGAACCGACGCCCGAGTACGACGCGGGTGCCGGGACGGACGAGCACGGCGGTCCGGTGATTCCCGAGGCACTGCGCGCGATCGCCGAGGCGGTGTGGGAGCGCGGCGCCGACATCGACGTCGAGGAGGTGCTGAACGCGTGCGGACACGATCGCACGCGCGTCGTCCGCTTCCTGGACGTGGCGCGCGAGTGCGAGCTCTCCGCCCTCGATCGCACGCTGGACGACACCGATCCGCGAGTCGCCGCGTCGGCCGGTCTGGATGCGCGGGTCTGGCGCACCACCTCCGCGCTCCTGACCTCCGCGCACCGGCGTCTGGCCGCGGACCGCGTCGACGGCCCGACGCGGTCGTCCGGATCCCAGCTCGACCTGTTCGGGACCGACCTCGCCGGCGGTACCGGTGACAGCCTCTTCGACTGACGAGAAGGGTGCTGCCGATAGCCTTCGACGTGTGGTGACCACTCCGCGCTACGGCGGCGACAGCCTGTCCGATCTCCTGCCGTCCGTGCTCGGCGCTCTCGGCGTACCCGGTGAGTCCGACACCGTCGGGCTGGGGTTGTCCGGGGTCCGGCGGGTCTGCGTACTGCTGGTCGACGGTCTCGGGGCTCGACAGTTGTCGGCGCACGCCTCGGCAGCGCCGACACTCTCCTCGCTCACCGAGCGGGTCGTCACCGCCACGTTCCCGTCCACCACCGCGACGTCGTTGGCGTCACTGGGCACCGGCCGCACGCCCGGGGAGCACGGCATCGTCGGCTACCTCACCGCCGTGCCCGGCTTCGACCGCCCGATGAATCCGCTGCACTGGCGGTTGCACGGTCAGGGACCCCGCGTAGATCTGCTCGCCGAGCTCGTTCCGGAGCAGTTCCAACCGCGCGACACCGTGTTCGAGCGCGCCGCGGCGGACGGGGTGTCCGTCACCCGCATCGCGCCGTCCTATCAGCGCGAGTCCGGGCTCACCCGCGCCGTGCTGCGCGGCGGGGACTTCTCGGCGTCGGTGTCCGCGGGCGACCTCGTCGCCGAGACCTCGCGCGCGCTGCGGCGCGGAGAGCGGTCACTCGTCTACTCGTACTGGTCCGAACTCGACCTCACCGGCCACGTGCGCGGGCCGGACTCCGACGCGTGGCGCCACGAACTGACACAGGTCGACACCATCGTCGCCGGCATCCTCGGCGAGTTGCCCTCCGACGCAGCACTGATCGTCACTGCCGATCACGGGATGGTGCAGATCGGCACGCGGGTGGACATCGACGCGACGCCCGCGCTCACCGCCGACGTCCGGATGATCTGCGGCGAACCCCGCGCACGACACGTCTTCGCCGACGCGGGCGCCGCTGCCACGGTGCTCGATGCCTGGCGGGAGACCCTGGGTCCGGACCACCTGGTGGTGGGCCGCGACGATGCGGTCTCCCGGGGCTGGTTCGGGCCGTCGGTGCGCCCCGAGGTCGCGGCGTGCATCGGTGACGTCCTGGCTCTGGCTCTCGGCGACGGCGCCCTGATCCGCCGCGGGGCCGAACCGAACCAGTCGGCGCTGCCCGGCCATCACGGCTCCCTGACCGACGTCGAGATGACCGTTCCCCTGCTCGTGGCACGAAGCTGACGCGCCCAGAATCGCCCTGATTCCAACACTTCGCAGGGCGCCGCGACGGTCCTACGGTGGGACGAGTGACCACCGACAACTCTTCTCTCGCGCTGCACTGGTTCCTCCCCACCTACGGCGACAGCAGGTCGATCGTCGGCGGCGGACACGGCACGCGAGTCGGCGCCGCGGGCGGAGATCGTCGCGCGAGCATCGGGTACCTGTCGTCCATCGGCCGCGCGGCCGAGGAGTTCGGCTTCACCGGTGCACTCACCCCTGCCGGGGCGTGGTGCGAGGACGCGTGGCTCACGACGGCGATGCTCGCCCGTGAGACCGAGAAGCTCGCGTTCCTCATCGCCTTCCGACCGGGTCTGATCAGCCCGACCCTCGCGGCGCAGATGTCGGCGACGTTCAGCAACCATGCGCCCGGCCGACTCCTGCTCAACGTCGTCACCGGGGGCGAGGCGCACGAGCAGCGCCAGTACGGCGATCACCTGTCCAAGGACGAGCGGTACGCCCGCACGGACGAGTTCCTCACCGTCGTGCGCGGCCTCTGGCGCGGCGAGTCGGTTACGCACCAGGGCACGCACATCCAGGTCGAGGACGCGTCGCTGCCGTTCCTCCCCGACCCCACACCTCCGCTGTACTTCGGCGGATCGTCCCCCGCTGCGGGCCCGGTGGCGGCGGACCACTCCGACGTCTATCTCACGTGGGGCGAGCCGACCGCGGCCGTGGCGAAGAAGATCGAGTGGATCCGCGGGCTCGCGGCCGAGCGCGGACGCACCGTGCGTTTCGGCATCCGCCTGCACGTGATCACCCGCGACACGTCCGAAGAGGCCTGGAAGCAGGCGGGCGCGCTCGTCGAAGCACTGGGTGAGGACGCCGTCGCGACGGCGCAGTCCAACCTGGCGCGGAGCGAGTCGGTGGGCCAGCGCGCGATGCTCGCCCTGCACGAGGAGAGCCGCAGGACCGGTTCCTGGAAGGACCCGCGCGCACTCGAGATCTCCCCCAACCTGTGGGCCGGTGTCGGCCTGGTGCGCGGCGGAGCCGGGACGGCCCTCGTCGGAAGTCACACCGAGGTGGCCGATCGCATCGCGGAGTACGCGGCCATCGGCATCGACGAGTTCGTTCTCTCCGGTTACCCGCACCTCGAGGAGCTGTACTGGTTCGGCGAGGGTGTCATTCCCCAGCTGCGCAGCCGCGGACTGTTCTCCGGAAGTGCCGCGGCGCGCGCCACCGGCCACACCCCCTTCCTCCCCGCTCGATGACCACCGAACCCGCTGCGAGAACGCGGCCGCCGGTGCTCGACGACGACGCTGCGCCGGCCGTCGCCGCCGCGCTCGGGGCGAAGTTCGCCCCGTCCGCGATCGAGCGTGACCGCGATCGACGGCTGCCCGGCCCGGAACTGGACCTGCTGTCCGCGTCGGGACTGCTGGGCATCACCGTGCCCGCGGAGTTCGGCGGCAGGCCGGTCTCGGCGCGCACCCTCGCCTCGGTGTTCCTCTCACTCGCTCGCGGGGACGCCAGCATCGCGCAGATACCGCAGAGCCACATGACCTTTCTCGATGCGCTGCGGCGACAGGGATCGACGGAGCAACAGCGACGCTTCTTCGCGGAGGCCCTCGCCGGTCGCCGCTTCGCCAACGCCCAGAGCGAGCGCGGCACACCCTCCATCGCGGTCGACCGGACCACGGTGACGTCCCGTCCGGACGGCACCTCGTCGCTGAACGGCACCAAGTACTACTCGACGGGCGCGCTCTTCGCGCACTGGCTGGTGGTGCGCGGGATCCTCGCCGATACCGGCGATCAGAACCGAAAGGTCCTGGCCTACATCCCGGCGAATGCACCCGGGGTGCTCGTCGAGGACGACTGGGACGGGCTCGGGCAGCGGACGACGGCCAGCGGCACCGTGACCCTGACGGACGTCGTGGTGCCCGCCGACTCCCTCGTCCCGTACTCCGCGCTCTTCGACGACGCCACCACCTACGGGGCGCGCGCTCAGCTGTTGCACGCCGCCATCGATGCCGGCATCGCCCGCGCCGCCGTCGACACCGCTCGCGACGTCGTGGTCGTCGCTCGCCCTCCGGTGGACGCCGACGTGGCGACTGCCGACCGGGATCCGTTGCTGCTGCAGCAGTTCGGCGAGGTGGAGATCGGAGTGCGCGGCGCCGAGGCGCTCGTGCGCGAGGCCGGCGACGCGATCGACGTCGCCGAGCGCGAGCTCACACCGGACAGTGCCGCCGCGGCCTCCATCGCCACGGCAACGGCCAAGGTCGCCTCGGCGCGTGCCGCCCTCGACGCCACCACGGCGCTGTTCGACGCGGGCGGAACCCGCAGTGCCGCAGCCTCTCTGCGCCTGGACAGACTGTGGCGCGACGCGCGGACCCACACGCTCCACGATCCTGTGCGATGGAAGACCCAGCACGTCGGCCGGTACGCCCTCACCGGGGCGCACCCGCCGCGCCACGGACTGATCTAGTCGCGCACCGGTGTCGCGGCGTAGGGACGCCCGAACTGCGTCCGGACTCCGTCGGAGTACAGCACGGAGTCCGGCGGACGGGAGGCCAGGTCCCCCACACCCGCCGCGGCCATGAGCTGGTCGTCGCAGCGCACCAGGGTCGCCGCGCGCAGCGGCCACCGGCGGTGGGTGTTGGGAACGAAGACGGGTCGGCCCGCAACGGAGGTGTGCATCCCCCACCGAGCGGTGAGGAAGACCGACAATGGATCGTCGGACATGTCGGTGTCGCCGGGGGACACGGTGAAATCCGTCGTCGCACCACGGTGCGGCGGTGCCAGTCGTCGAGAGCGGTAGCCGACGACCCGGTTCCGAGGACCGCCGTCGTCGACGATGTCGATGTGCGACCAGCGATACGGCACCCCCGCCGCGTTCGTGGCCAGCACCACCGCGGCACGGGTGGCGTCGAGAGAACGGAACACGACCCCTCGGCGACCGTCACCGTCTCGGCTGTAGAGCCGCACGTTGATCTCGCCGAAGGTTCCGAGTCGCGGCACCGGTCGCCCGTACCCCAACCCTGCCCCCACCATCTCGAAGCCGATCAGTCCGACATAGGTGTACCCGTCCATCGTGTCGGGCGCGATGCCGCGAGGCAGCAACGGCGCGACGACCTCCGGGGCGACACGCCAGTGCAGGAACACGAGGCGTTCCCACCGCTGGTCCATGACCACTGGACGGGGGAGAACGGGTGGGCGAGGCCAGAGTTCGACGCTCCGGTCACGCACCGAACAGGTTCTTGGCCTTGAGGACCAACTCGTAGACACCCCAGGCGAACGGCACACCGACCCACAGCCAGGACACCACCACGACGGGCACTCGCGCGCCCTGCTTCGTCTCGCTCATACCGTCGCCTCGTTCTTGTCGTTCGTACCCTCGTCGGTCGCGGTGCCCGGCGTCGTCGCCTGCGGGTCCGGCTCCGAGTACTTCGGATCCACGGGCTTGATCAGTTCGTTCGCGATGAAGCCGACGGACAGCAGGACGATCATCGTCACGAACGCGGGAACGTACCGTCCGGTGGTTCCCTCCTCGCCGAGGTCGGCGATCGCGTTGACGATCAGTGGTCCGAGCACGCCCGCGACCGACCAGGCCGTCAACAGTCGGCCGTGGATGGCACCGACCTGGTAGGTACCGAACAGATCACGCAGGTAGGCGGGCGCCGTGGCGAAGCCTGCACCGTAGAACGACAGGATGACCATCGCACTGACGAGGAACAGCACCTTGTTCGTGTTTGTGAAGAGCGAGATGTACAGGTAGAGAAGCGCGCCCACGCCGAGGTAGAGGCGGTAGATGTTCTTGCGACCCACCAGGTCGGACACCGACGACCACACGAATCGGCCGAGCATGTTCGTCAGCGAGAGGAACGCGACGAAGCCTGCGGCCGCGGCCACCACGGATTCCGGGGCCGTGGGGTCGGGAAAGAAGTCGGTGTAGATGCCCGCAGCCCGCTCGAGGATGCCGATGCCGGCGGTGACGTTGAAGCACAACACGATCCACAGCAACCAGAACTGCGGGGTCTTGACGGCGTTCGCCGCGGACACGCGGGCGGTGTGCTGACCCGCCGGGGTCTGCGGCGGCGTCCACCCGGCCGGCTTCCAGTCGTCGGCGGGGACGCGGATCAACACGACACCGAGCGCCATGAAGACGGCGTAGCCGAGGCCGAGCGTGAGGAACGTCGTGGCGATCGAGGCGTCGGTGTTGCCGCCGTACGCGGACAGGAGCTTGGTGGTCAGGGGCGAGGCCACCAGGGCGCCGCCGCCGAAGCCCATGATCGCGATACCCGTCGCCATACCCGGGCGATCGGGGAACCACTTGATCAGCGTGGAGACCGGGGAGATGTACCCGATGCCGAGGCCGATGCCACCGACGAGTCCGTATCCGACGATCACCAACCAGAACTGGCCGAGACTCATGCCGAGGGCGGAGATGAGCAGCCCGGAGCAGAAGAAGAGAAGCGACATCGTCATGGCCCACCGCGGACCGTGCGTCTCCACCTTGGTCCCGAGCACGGCTGCGGACAGACCGAGCATGACGATGGCCAGCTGGAACGGGATCGCGGTCATCGTCCCGCTCAGTCCCATGGCGGTGTCGGAGGAGATCGCGGCCTTGAACACGCTCCACGCGTAGGCCTGGCCGATCGCGAGATGGATCGCGAGGGCGGCCGGCGGAATGAGCCAGCGGCTCCATCCCGGTGGCGCGACGATACGGGCGCGTTCGAGTACTGCTGGCATGGAGGTCGTTCCTTCCGGCGCGGGTCACGCGCTCAGAGGTCGACCGCGTACTACCGTGCTTTCACCGATCCGACTCGTTCCAAACAGGACGAAGGCACGGGCGCACGTCAGAGCGTGTCCCGCGAGATCTGATCGGACACCGAATGGGTGTTGTCGGCCGAGATCTCCCGCGTACCAGACCGGGAGATGAGATCGTCGATGCGCTGGTCGAGGCCCACGGTGCGCTGCACGGCGTCCAGGCTCCGGTGCTCGATCTCCGCCACCGCGATCTCGTCGACCACGCGTGACAACGCCGCGACCCGGTCGATCACCTGGTCCCACACCGGGATGAGATCGGCTCGGCGCACGAGCACCTCACGCCGACCCTCCTCGTCCACCGTGTCCCCCTGCGCCTCGAAGGCCGCGGTGAGTTCCGCGTCCAACTGGGCCAGTGCGACCACGTCCACCGCGATCTGCACCAGTTCGGTTCCCGGGTCGAGCTGCGCCCGCGCCACCGCGAACAGGTCCGAGCGCCAGATCCGCGAGGAGAGGATCCGGTCGTGGTACATCCCGGCGAGGAACAGCAGGGTGTCGTAGCGGTCGGCGAACCGGTCCGCGTCCGTGCCCGCGAGGGTGCGGACGACGTCGGCGCCCCGCGCGTGCAGCGTGTCGAGGCGCTCCGCCGCGGCGCCGCCGAGGATCCCTCGGGCTCGCGAGAGTGGGCCGGGTCCGACACCCAGCGGGGTCGGCGTGTGCCGCAACGCCTCGAAGAGGGCGGTGCGCTGGTCGACGTCGAGGTGGATGCCCTCGCGCCGCTCCCGGCGGATCGCGCGGACACCCGACGCGTAGTGACCGGAACTCATCACGAACCGCGTGCGGTACGACCCCAGTCGACGTTCGAGCAACACGTGCCGTTGCAGCAGAGCCAGGCGCGTGGGCCCGGTGCGCAGTCCGGCCGTGCGACCGTCGATCCAGTGCAGCTCCTCCGTGACGAGCCGCAGGGTGCCGAACCCGCCCAGTGCGGGGAACTTCCGGCCGGCGCGCAGGCGCGCGAGCGCGATGCCGCGCGTCTCCTCGTCGAGACGACCCAGTGCGATGAGCAGCGCGGCGCGGTCGGACAGCGGCTCGTGAGCGCGTCCGGCCCGGTCGGACTCGACGCGCGTCGACTCGGCGATGGTCCGCACGGTGTCCGCTCGGCGGGCACGCATGTCCGCGGGGTCACTCGTCACCGTTCTCCACCTCCCCCACCGATTCTGCAGGTGCCACCAGTGTTCCAGATCGAGTCGGGACACGGTTCTCACGTCCGCGGCCACCCCCGCGCGGCACTACCATCGAAGCGTGACGAACATCGAACGACTACGCCACCTCGCCGGGCTCCACGGCGTCGCCACGTCGTACGAGGGGTGGGACAAGGCCCGCCGCGACGTCGGTGAATCCACCCTCCGCTCGGTCCTGACAGCTCTCGACGTGCCCGTCGACACCGACGACGACATCGAGACGGCGATCGTCGATCACGACGAGGCGCCCTGGCGGCGCACCGTCCCGGCGGTCGTCGTGGTCACGTCCGGCAAGGACCACCACGTTCCCGTCCACGTACCGCACGGGACGTCCGTGACGGTCACCGTCGAGCTCGAGGACGGCGGCACGCGCGAGGCGGCGCAGCAGGATGTCTGGGTCGACCCCCGCGAGATCGACGGCGCCCTCGTCGGCCGAGCCACGTTCGCCGTCCCGGTCGATCTCCCCCTCGGATGGCACACGCTGCGCGCGGAGGGGGCCGACGGTCTCGAGGCGTCGTGCACGCTGGTCGTCACGCCGGCCCGTCTGTCCACCGCCGAGGCACTGTCCGACCGTCAACGCTGGGGCGTGCTGGCGCAGCTCTACTCCATCCGGTCCGCACAGTCGTGGGGCATCGGCGATCTGGCCGATCTGGCCGACATGGCGGCGATCCTGGGCGGCGAGCACGGAGCTGACTACGTCCTGGTCAATCCGTTGCACGCCGCGGCGCCGCGGCCACCGATCGAGGCCTCGCCCTACCTGCCGACCACCCGTCGGTTCTTCAATCCGCTCTACATCCGTGTCGAGAACATTCGCGAGACGGCCATGTTGCCGCGCGACAGGTACGCACGCATCCGCGACACCGCGCGCCGACTGCACCGCGCCGACGGTCGCACGGACGATCTGGACAGGGACAAGTCTCTGCGCGCGAAACTCCGTGCGCTCGAAGCGATCTTCCTCGTCCCGCGGAGCGCGTCCCGCCAGGCCGCGTTCGACGAGTTCCGCGCCGCGGAGGGCGTGGGTCTGCACAACTTCGCCACGTGGTGCGCGTTGACGGAGAAGCTGTCGCCCGACGACCCGCGGTGGCAGACGAAGGCCGCCGCCCCCGGCACGCCGTGGGTCCAGCGACAGCAGGCCAAGCTCGCGCACCGCATCGAGTTCTTCAGCTGGCTCCAGTGGATCTGCGACGAGCAGCTGGCCGAGGCCCAGGCCACCGCGCACCGGGCCGGGATGGCCATCGGCGTCGTCCACGATCTGGCTGTGGGAGTACAGCTCTCGGGCGCCGACGCCTGGTCCCTGGGTTCCGCACTGGCCGAGGGCGTCACCGTCGGCGCTCCCCCGGACGACTTCAATCAGCAAGGGCAGCAGTGGAACCAGCCACCCTGGCGGCCCGATCGGCTGGCCGAACTCGGGTACGCGCCGTACCGCGACATGCTGCGCACCGTGCTCAAGCACGCGGGCGGGCTGCGGGTCGACCACATCCTCGGACTGTTCCGGCTCTGGTGGATCCCCACCGATGCCGAGAGTCCCGCGGGCGGCACGTATGTCACGTACGACCACGAGGCCCTCATCGGCATCCTCGCGCTCGAGGCGGAACTGGCCGGCGCCGTGGTCATCGGTGAGGACCTCGGCGTCTTCGAACCCGTCGTCCAGGACTACCTGGCCGAGCGGGGCGTGTTGGGCACGTCCATCCTGTGGTTCGAGCGGGACGACGACGGCCCCATCGCCCCGGAGAAGTACCGCGAGCTGTGCCTGACCTCGGTGACCACCCACGACCTGCCGCCCACCGCCGGGTACCTGGCGGGTGAGCACATCGATCTGCGATCGCGGCTCGGCCTGCTCGAGAGGGCCGTCGACGAGGAGCGTGCGCAGGACGAGGAACAGCGTGAGTCCGTGCTGGACCTCGCGCGCGAGCGTGGCCTGCTCGCGGACGGCGCGTCCACCGGGGAGACGGTCGCGGCGCTGTACCGGTTGATCCAGCGCAGTCCGTCGCTGCTCATCGGAGTGGCACTGGTGGACATGGTCGGCGAGCACCGCATCCAGAACCAGCCGGGAACCGACGAGACCCAGTACCGGAACTGGCGCGTTCCCCTCGCCGACGCCGCGGGCCGCGCGGTCTCGGTGGAGGACCTGCGGCGCGCGGACCCCTTGGTGCAGAACTGAGACACCCTCACCCCGCCGACACGGCGGGGTGAGGGTGTTCGTCAGATCGCGCCGAGCAGGGACTCGTCGTCGCGCTTCTCGCCGCTCTTCAGCATCTCGCGCGCGGTGTCGAGCCCTTCCCACACGTTCCACATCAGCACACCCCGGAGCACGGAGTCGTCGTCGAGGTAGTACACGACACCCTCCTTGCCGGGCGTCTTCCAGTCCTCGACCGTCCTGAGGTCGGTGCTCATCGTGCCGACTGCCTGGTAGCCGTTGTCGAACACGTCGGAGTAGAAGTACGGCGTGTACGTGTACGGCTCGGTGGAGCCGGCCATGATCTTGCCGACCGTCTTTCCCATGCTGTTGGCGTTGTCCACGTGTTCGATGCGTCGACGGCCCAGGATCGCGTCGGGGTAGTTGGCGACGTCGCCCGCGGCGTAGACGTGCTCGTCCGCCGTGCGCAGGAACTCGTCGACCACGATGCCGTTGTCGACGTCGAGCCCCGACTGCTCCGCGAGGTCGGTGTTCGGCGTCACGCCGAGCCCGAAGACCACCGCGTCGGCATCGATCGTGGAACCGTCGCTCAGGGTCAGTGACACCGCATTACCTTGCTGCGCACCGGATTCGACCTTGACACCGGTGCGGACCGTGACGCCGTGATCCTCGAAGTCCTGCTGGAACACCGATGCGAGGTCCGCGGGGAACATGTGACCGCCCACCACGTCGTCACTGCTCACCAGAGTGACGGTGACCTTGTTCTGCGCGAGCGCCGCGGCGATCTCGGTGCCGATGTACCCACCGCCCACCACGACGATGTGGGTTCCCTCCGTCGCCAGTGCCCGCAGGCGCCGGTAGTCCGCGAACGTGCGGAAGTAGACGACGCGCTCGGACGGACGCAGGTCCAGCGTCGTCGGGGTCGCCCCGGTCGCCAGCAACAGTGATCCGTAGTGGTGCGTGTCCCCCTTGTCGGTGGTCACCGTGCGGGCATCGCGATCGATCGACGTGACCGTCGTCGACAGCACCAGCGTCGCGCCCGTCTCCTCGGTGCCCAACGGCACCTCGTCGGTGGTGAACTCCGCGTCGGTCCACAGCTTCTTGCTCAGCGCGGGGCGGGTGTAGGGACCGTCGACGTCGGAGCCGACGACGAGGATGGTGCCCTTCTCGTCGTGCTCGCGGATCCCCTTGGCGGCGTTGTCGGCCACCATTCCTCCGCCGACGATGACGTAGTCGTACTCGGACACGTTGTACCCCTCTTCATGAGCCGTGCGCGCCGACCGAGACGGTCCGCGCGTCACCTGCATAGTGAGTAGCCGATGCGGACTCCGTGGAAACCCGACTGTGTCGTACCTGCGTGCTGTGATGAGTTCCGACGCTCGGCCGAGTCACACCCGACGGGCGCATCGTCGTGTCACGTCCGGAAGGGAAGTCTCATGGCCTCACGCAGTTCGGGTGCCACCGCCATCAGCGCGGTCGGCCTGGTCAAACGGTACGGGGGCGTCGACGCACTCGACGGCCTCGATCTCGAGGTGCCGGAGGGCACGGTCATGGCACTGCTCGGGCCCAACGGAGCCGGGAAGACCACCACCATCCGCGTGCTCACCACACTGCTGCGGGCCGACGCCGGCACCGCCCGGGTGGCGGGCCTCGACGTCGTGGCCGACGCGGCGGAACTCCGCTCACGCATCGGCGTATCGGGTCAGTACTCCGCGGTGGACGAGTATCTGACGGGCTTCGAGAACCTCGACATGGTCGGTCGGCTCTACCACCTCGGGAAGAAGCGCAGCCGTGATCGCGCTCGTGAACTGCTCGAACGGTTCGACCTCGTCGAGGCGGCCGACCGGCCGGTCAAGGGCTACTCGGGCGGGATGCGCCGACGCTTGGACCTGGCGGGCGCCCTCGTCGCCGATCCGCCGGTCCTCTTCCTCGACGAGCCCACCACCGGGCTCGATCCTCGTGCCCGCCTCGAGCTGTGGTCGGTGATCGAGGAACTGGTACAGGGCGGAACGACCCTGCTCCTCACCACCCAGTACCTCGAGGAAGCGGACCAGTTGGCCGACGAGATCGCGGTGATCGATCGTGGTCGCGTCATCGAGCGCGGCACCGCCGACGAACTGAAATCGCGGGTGGGCGGGGCCAGGCTGGAGTTCGCCTTCGACACGGACGGTGATCTGACGACGGCGCAGGGCGTCATGGAGCGTTTCGCACCGGGGCAGGTCACCCCCGACGCCGCGTCCCGGCGGCTCACCGTCGGCGCGGACGACGGGACCACCACGTTCGTCGACGCGCTGGTCCTGCTCCGCGAGAACGGCGTCACCCCTGCCGACGCCTCGCTGGGCAAGCCCAGCCTCGACGACGTCTTCCTCACTCTCACCGGCCAGTCGTCCACCAGACCCGAGGCGGCGGACCAGCAGCCCAGCGGACAGGAGACGGCCCGATGAACTCACCCGCCACAGCGCTGAGCGACGGCGCGACCATCGCCCGACGCAACCTCATCAAGATCAAGCGCGTCCCCGACCTCATCGTCTTCACGCTGCTGTCACCGATCATGTTCGTCCTGGTCTTCGCGTACATCTTCGGGTCGGCCATCGAGATCCCCGGCATGTCCTATCGCGAGTTCCTCATCGCCGGCATCTTCGCGCAGACCGTCATCTTCGGGTCCACGTGGACCGGCCTCGGGCTCGCAGAGGACATGCAGAAGGGCATCATCGACCGCTTCCGCTCCCTGCCCATGGCTCCGTCCGCGGTGCTCGTCGGACGGACCAGCAGCGACATCGTCATCAACGTCATCAGCCTGGTCGTGATGTCCCTGACCGGTCTGCTGGTCGGCTGGCGCATCCGGTCGTCGTTCTGGGAAGCCGTGGCAGGATTCGGGCTGCTGCTGCTCTTCGCCTACGCACTGTCCTGGGTGATGGCGGTGATCGGTCTGTGGATCCGGACGCCCGAGGTGTTCAACAACGCCAGCTTCATCGTCATCTTCCCGCTGACGTTCATCGCCAACACGTTCGTGCAGAGTCAGGATCTGCCCGGAATCCTGCAACCCATCGCCGAGTGGAACCCTGTCTCCGCGATCACGCAGGCCAGCCGGGTGCTGTTCGGGAACACGAACCCGACGATGCCGCCTCCGGACGCCTGGCCACTCCAACACCCGGTGCTCGCGACGGTGGGATGGTCGATCCTCATCCTGATCGTCTTCGTTCCGTTCGCCATCCACCGCTACACCAAGGCGGTGAGCCGCTGACGCCTGAGCCGGTGCTGCCGCACCTCGCTTTCACAGCCTGATCACACGAAGTTCGTGTAGAAATTATCTCCTGTGACGGCAACCAGACCTCCTACGGAGACTGCGGCGGCCGCCCCGTCCGGCGGGGCGCGCCGCCAGCGCGAGATGCTGCGTCGGGTCCGACGCGCCGACATCGCCGTCCCGGCGATCGCTTTCCTCCTGCTCGCCCCGCTCTACAGCGCACTCTCCGTCGTCGGTCAGCGTCAACTGCGCACCTCCGGTTTCGACCTCGGCATCTTCGTGCAGCAGGTCGCCTCGTACGCACGCCTCGACGCGCCGACGTCCGATCTGCTGGGTACGGGCTACAACACGCTCGGTGATCACTTCTCTCCGATCACCGCGCTGCTCGCGCCCTTCTACCGACTCGCCCCTGTCCCCGAGACCCTGCTCGTCGCGCAGGGCGTCCTCTTCGCCGTGGGCGTCGTGCCCCTCTCCCGGTGGGCGTGCCGCAGCCTCGGCACCGTCGCGGGCATCGTGGTGGCCCTCGGCTACGGACTGTCGTGGGGCCTGCAGTCGGCACTGAACTTCGACTTCCACGAGATCGCCTTCGGCGTCCCGATGCTGGCCTTCGCCATGGCGGCGCTCGGCCAGGGGCACTGGCGTGCCGCGGTGGCGTGGACGCTCCCGCTCGTCTTCGTCAAGGAGGACATGGGGCTCACCGTCATCGTGATCGGCGCCCTCGTCGCCTGGTGGACCACGGGTCGCACACGGATTCTGGGCCTGGCGACGGCCGCGTGGGGCGCGGCGTGGATCGTGCTGACCATCACGGTGCTCATACCGCTGCTCAGCGCCGACGACGCCTACGGTCAGGGTTCGAAACTCCCGCCCCTCGGTGAGGGCATCGCCGACACCACACACGGTCTCGTCAGTGGAGACTCGCGCGCTGCGACGGTGCTGCTGCTGTTGGCCGTCACCGGCTTCGCAGCGCTGCGGTCACCGTTGACGCTGGTGGCGGTACCCACCGTGGCATGGAGGTTCCTCAGCGACAACACCAACTTCTGGAAACCGATCTTCCATTACAACGCGATCCTCATGCCGATCCTGTTCGCCGCGTTGATCGATGCACTCATCCGCGGTCGGCGCGACATGCACCTGTCACCGCGTGCGCAGAGGGTGGTGCTCGCCGCTGTCGCCGCCGTCGCTCTGGTCGCGCTGCCCTTCCAGCCGCTGGCTCGGCTCGCCGACGCCGACGGGTGGCGCGTCGACCCGCAGGTGACCACCGCGAGAGCCGTATCGGCGTCCATCCCGTCAGGGGACCGAGTGTCGGCCTCCAACAACCTGGTCCCGCAATTCGTGTCCGATCATCCCGTCTCGGTGTTCCCGCAGCGGGAGACCGATTCCACGACACCGGAGTGGATCGTCGTGAACATCGGCCGGCCCGCCGGGTGGCCCAAGGACGAGTCGGGCGACAACACGGCGATCAGTGCAGCCCTCGCACACGGTTACTCGGTCGTCTCCGACGTGAACGGCATCCTCGTCCTGCGTCGGTGACGGGTCAGCGCCCGGGAACGGGATTCGTCCAGCCCGGGTCGGGTGCCGCGTGCCGACCTTCTCCGGACTGCACCGACTGCGGCGCGGTGTCGCTCGCCGACGGCGGAGCCGGGTTGCTCACCGACGGCGGAGCCGGGTTGCTCATCGTCGCGGCTCTCGGCGACGGCTGACGGGGCTCGTCGTCGTCACCGGGAGGGGGCGACGGAGGATCGATCGGGTCGCGATCCGGATCGGGGCCGGTGTGCGGCCCATGACCACCGGACTGCACCTGGGGAGTGGCGGGAAGCGGCGCGGGGCCGGGACCCGGTGCCGGGTCGGGGCGCGACGGTGCGGGCTCCGGCTCGGGAACCGGCGCCGGCGCGGCAGGTGCCGTGACGGCCGGCGTCGGCTCGGGAGCCTCCTCGACCTCGACGACGTCGGCAATGTCGTCCACCACCGGAGCGGGCGGCGTCGCGGGAGAAGGCGGTGCCGTGTCCACCGGCGGCGCGACCGGCTCGGGTGCCGTGACCGCCGGGGCGGGCGGCGTGACGCCGGGGATCTCGAACGGGAGCGGCGGGAGCTGGAAGACGAACGGCGCCGGCGCGGGCGCGGTCCCGTTCTGCACGGCGGCGGCCTGGTCCTCTCGCCGCTCCCTCCGCTCGTCGGCTTCCTGCGCCGCGAGGTCGTCGGCCGCCTGCTTCGCCTCCTTCTCCTGGCGTTCGCGTTCCGCGTCCTCTGCCGCACGCTCCTTCTGCGACAACTCGTCGCGACGCCTGCTCTCGGCGACCTTCTCCGCCGCCGTGTTCGGCTCGTCGTTCACCGATGTCGGGGCAGCGGACGCCGCGGGAGCGACGAGGACGGACGCGCAGGTCACCAGCCCCCAGGCACCCACGGCCATCGCACTCGCGGCGAGACCGGATCCCACAGTGCGTCGGCGGCGTACGGGCGCGCGGTGCGTCATCGTGTGTCTCTCTCGAGTCGTGGCGGCAGGCGGGTCAGGGCGTATCTGTCTCATGCGGGTCAGGGCGTGGGACAGACGCCGGTGCAGTCGATCTTGCGAACGATGGCGAAGCCGTCGTCGTCCTCCCGCACCGTGAACTGCTGGTCGTACCGGAACTCCCGCCCGTCCGGAACCGTGAGGGTGAGGACGGCGTCGAACACGAGTGGGTCGGACGTGGGCGCCACGTCGATGCGGTGCCGTATCGCCGGGTCCACCGCGTCGATGGATCGCTGCAGATCGGCCACCGTGGCGTCCACACCGGCCGTGTCCGACAGATCCCAGAGCGCAGCGGCCGCTGCGGCGTCACGATCGCGGTAGTACAGATCGTCGTAGCTCACGATCACGGCGGGACCACTCGCGCGGGCCGGGTCGATCGGCGGCGCCGCCGACGCGGGCCGGTCGGCTGTGTCCGCACCGACACCGACACCGGCGGCGGCGACCGGAACCGGTGCGGAGTCCGCGGGGGCGCGCTGCATCATGACGGCGGTGCCGAGCCCTCCAGCGACGAGAAGGGCACCGAGTGCGGCGAAGGCGGGAAGTCGCCCGCTGCGACGACTCGGCCGGGCGTCGGCGGAGCGCGCGCGCAGTGTCGCCGTCGTGCTGTCGAAGGAGGGTGAGCGATCGTCGGCGTGCAGACCCGGGTGTGCGTCGGGAACGATCGGGCGAACCGGCCCCCGCGTCCGCATCACGACGGCGGCGACGTGCGACCAGGCACGACGAACGTCCGCATCGGAGTCCGACGTGGACGGCACGTCGAGCACGGTGCGGACGCCCGCATCCCCGAGCATGCGCCGCAGGTCCGTGGAACCGGACCGTGAACCGGGATGCACCGCATCATGTTTGACGACGACGATGCGATCCGACCACGTGTCGCGGCCACTGCCGCGGAGCGAGTCCATCAGTGCCACGACGCGCAGTGCAGCAGCCTCGGAATGGGGAATCGGGACGACGATCGAATCCGCGTCGTCGATCATCGTGGCGAAGTACGGCTCGTCGCTGCGGGCGTGCACGACGACGGTCTGCCGGTGGTGCGTCAGGACGGTCAGGACGTCCTCGACGGCGCGCCGGTCCTGCAGCGACGCATCCGCTCCGAGAGCATCGTGCCCTTCGGGTCGGGTGTCGACGTAGTGGGACAGTGCTCGCGGATCGCACTCAGGCGCCACCAGGGCCTCGATGTCCTCGGCGATCTGCGCGGCGGCACCGTGCCCGGTGGCCTCACCGGCCAGATCCCAGGCGATCACGCCCCCCGGCCGACGCTCACCGACCGCAGCGGACATCCCGGCGAGCGCATCGCTGCCGAGGTTCTCACCGAGACCGATGTCGGCGATCACGATGCGGTGTCGGACGGGGAGAGCGCCGGACAGGACTCGCCGATCCTCGCTCTCGGTGGTCCCGGAGTGCGAGCCGAACAACCCGCGGCGGTGCGGACGCGGTTCGTGTTCGACGCCCGGGGTGAGGAATGTGGACACTAGGCGAGCTCGTCGCGGCTCGGTACCGAGGTGGACCGGACGACGGGCAGGTGGTGACCACTCCTCATACCCTGTCCCCCGTCCTGTTTTCACCGCCTGTAACGGTCCCCCGACCGCAGTCGAGGAGAATATAGCGCACACGCACGACGTGCGGGCAGTGCTCGGACAACCGACTGCCACAGGACGCCGCGCGCGGTGGATCAGGAGTGACCGAAAGGCACCGGTGAATCGCGGCGCAGTCCGCTGGCCCGCAACACCCGGCGACGCACACCGGCGCGCACCGACTCCTCGCTGCCGATGATCCGCACGGTGCGGCGGGCGCGCGTGATGGCCGTGTACAGCAGTTCCCTCGTCAACAGCGACGACGTCTCGTCCGGGATGACCACCGAGACGGTGTCGTACTGGCTTCCCTGACTGCGGTGAATCGTCATGGCGTACACCGTCTGCACGGCCGACAGCCTGCTGGGATGAACGAGGAACGGGGTCGACCCGCGCGCGAACGCGGCGACCACGCCGCCGTGTCCGTCGTCGACGACCACGCCGGTGTCGCCGTTGTAGATACGGTTGTCGTGGTCGTTCGTCGTCACCAGGAGCGGTTGCCCGAGATACCACTGTGCGGCGTCGAGGAAGGTCGAGGTGTCGGCGCCCACGCGGTCCATCGCCCACCGTGCCCAGTGATCCACACCGGAGGGGCCCTCACGGTGCGCGCACAACAGGCGGTGCCGCTCGAGAGCAGCGAGGGCCGCGGCCGCATCACCGGACGCGGCGGCCGCGGTCACGGCCCGGGCGGTCGAGACCACATCGCGTTCGAGCGACGACACGTCGGACCGCGGACCGAACTCGAGGGCGGGATCGCCCGAGTTCAGCAGGCGCACCACCTCGTCCTCGTCGCCGTCACGCACAGCGACGGCGAGATCGGCGATGACACCGCCGAACCGACGCCCGCGGCTCAGTCGCACGGTGCCCGCGGCGAGTCGGCGCACCTCGCCCGTCGAGAGGCTCTTCTCCGACGAGTCCCCCGCCGCCGGGACGGACCCGAGGTCGGCGCCCACCAGGGCGGTGACCACCTCCGGCAACGCCGCCGTCACCGGCCGCGCGACCAGATCGGCCAACACCGCGCCCGCGTCCACCGAGGTCAGCTGGTCGGGATCGCCGACCAGTACGAGCCTGGTGTCGGCGCGGACCGCCTCCATGAGTCGGCTCATCAGTGTGGACGACACCATGGACGTCTCGTCGACGACGACCACGTCGTACGGGAGCCTGTTGTGTGCGTCGTGGCGGAACCGACTGCGGCTGCCGGGCTGCCAGCCCAGCAGCCGATGCACCGTCATCGCCGGGATGTCGTCTCGCAGTCCCAGTTCCGGTGCCTGCTCGGCCACCGACTCCTGCAGTCGCGCAGCCGCTTTCCCGGTCGGCGCGGCGAGCCCGATCCGTAGACCGGGGCCGTGCACGGCGGTGAGCAGAGCGAGAATACGAGCGACCGTGTGCGTCTTGCCCGTTCCGGGGCCGCCCGCGATGACGGTGGTCCATCCGGTCGCTGCGAGTGCCGCCGCGATGCGCTGCCTGTCGGGCACCTCCGCGCTCGGGAAGTAGGTGGTCAGTCCCCGCCGCACCGCCTCCACGTCGACGGCCGGCGCGTCGAGTGCGCGCGCCGCCAGCACGTCCCGGATCACTTTCTCCTGCAGGTAGTACCGCTGCAGGTAGAGCAACGGGCCGTCCGCGGTGTCCACCACGAGCACCGGTCGCAGCGGACCGTTCTCCCCGCCCAGCACGAGTGGGCTCGCCCGGAGGGCGGCCACGATCGCCGCGTCGTCCGGCCACGGCAGAGCGTCCGTGTCGACCCCGTCATCGGCCGTGACGTCGCGCAGGCGGGTCAGGTCGAGGCACACGGAGCCGACGCGCACCGCGCGCACGGCGAGTGCCACGGCGAACAGCGCCAGTTCATCCCGTTCTCCCCCGAGCGCGCCGAGTCGGAGGGCGACGTGCACGTCGGCCGCGGTGAGGACGCCGACGTCGTTGAACGCGCGCAGCACTCCCTTGCCGCGCTGCGCGACAGCGCCCGGGTACGCCGCGGTCACGACCGGACTCCTGCGAGCAGATCGGACAGCCCCGTCACGAGATCGGGGGACGGCGCCCAGGAGAAGACCCCGCGCCCGGGCGGAGTATCCGGGCCGATCATGCCGCGGACGAAGTGGTACTGCACTCCGCCGAGGTGCACCCGGGGGTCGTACCCCGGTCGACGCCACCGCAGATAGCGATGCAGCGCAACGGAATAGAGCAGTGCCTGCAGCGGATAGTGCGACTCCATCATCTCGCCGGCCATGTCCTCGATCGTGAAGTCGTCGACGGTGAGGTCGCCACTTCTGATGCGATTGGTCTTGTAGTCCACCACCACGTAGCGGGAATCGTCGGACGACCCGACACGCAGGACCGTGTCGACACTGCCGGTGAGGTAGCCCCGGAGCGTCCGGTCGTCGAGCCGGCGCATCCGCTGCGGATAGGCCGCGAGCACGTCGTCCGATGCGAGGTGGTCCGCCACGAGATCGGCGACGGCGTGCACGGTCACGTGTGCCGTCGCGGCGTGGTCACCGCCCGACAACGGGATCTCGAAGTCCATCTCGGCGAGCCTGTTCGACGGGTGAACCTCGGCGAGCGTGCCGGTGCCCGCCGCGCCGAAGTCCAGGGGCGTGCGCAGGACGGCCGTCAGCGCCCGCGAGAGATGATCCGCGTCGATGTCGGCACCGTGTGCCGACACGGCCTCGACACACCGGCGCTGCACCTCGGCAGGTAGATCGTCGACCGAGGTGTCGACGTACTCGAGAATCTCGTGCACCAGGGTGCCGAACGCTGCTCCCGCGGGCAGACCGTTCATGAGCGAGGGGGCCCCCGCGCCCACACCTGCCGCGAACGGGTCCTCCACCGGTTCGTCGCCGAGTATCGGGTCCTCGGACTCGACGACCTCCACCGGCTGATCGTGCGCGCCCGCGGTCAGCGCAGAGTAGGACGTTCGCCGCCAGGCGGTGTCCAGCCTCCGGCCGAAGTGCGCGACGGCCAGTGCGCCGCCGCTTCTCTCGGACGTCCGCGCGGGCCGGGCCACCACCGTCACGTCCTGCACCGCCTCGACGACGATCGCGCTGCCGCAGCGCGACTGCAGGGTCGCCGCCGCGGAGGCATCGTCCTGCAGGCGCACCGTCGACTCCGGTTCCGCGATGCCGGGCACTCTGCCGAAGAGCAGTCGATGCAACGGGGACGCCGCCGTGATCGCCGTCGGTGCCCACCACAGCACCAGACGGCACTGCGCGCGGGTCAGGGCGACGTAGAGGAGGCGCATCTCCTCGCCCGCCGCCTCCTCGTCGTGGCGCTGCTTGCGTTCGCGGTACCCCGGAGTGGTGGGCCCACCGACGTCCCGCACACGCGCACCCTCGTCGTCGTGGAAGAGCAGGGTGTCCGGATCGAACGATCCGGCGGCACCCCACGCGAACGGGACGTACACGACCGGGAACTCCAATCCCTTCATCGCGTGCACCGTGGCCACCTGCACGGCCTCGGCATCGCTGTCGAGCCGTCGACTGCGGTCGGCCACAGCGCCGCTCGTGGGGTCCTGGATCCGGTCGGCCAGCCAGCGGGTCAACGAGGTCACCCCGTGGCCGCCCTCGAGCGACTCGCGCTGGACGAGTTGCGCGACGTGCCGCAGGTCCGTCAGATCGCGTTCACCGGATTCGGTTGCCAGCAGGCGTTTCTGGAGCTCGGTGGATCCGGTGAGATTCTCGACCATCGCCGCGAAGCCCACCCCCGTGACGAGCGCGGACCACTCGCGGCAGCGCGCACTCAGTGCGGAGGTCGCGGCGTCGCCACCCTCGTCGAGGCTGCGAGCCGACCATCCGAGCAACGGTGTGAGCGCGGCGCGCCGCACGACGTCGGCGCGGTGCGGCTGCTCCAGTGCCTGCAGGAGTTCGAGCCAGTGCACCGCGGACTCGGTGGCGAACACCGACGAGCCGCTGTACAGCACGGACGGCACGCCGGCGCGCTCGAGAGCGGATCGCACCTGTTCGGCCTGCCTGCCCGACCGGACGAGCACGGCGATGTCTCCGGGGGCGACAGGGCGCGGCGACACACCGCCGACCGTCAGCGTGGCGTCGCCGTCGAGAAGCGCGACGATGTCCCGAGCGACGTCGTCGGCGATACGCAGCCGGACCTTCTCGGCAGCCGGGAGACCCTTGTTGTTCAGCGGACCGGAGCCCGTTCGACCGAACACGCGGAGACGCACGGGAGGCAGCGGGTCCCGCGTCGCGGCCGCCAGCAGCCGAGGTTCCCGATGCGATGCCGTCACCGGAGTGACGACGATGTCGGGATGTCCCAGTGCGGCACCCTCGTACAGGTGCGCGAGTGAGCCGATGACGGCCGCGTCGCTACGCCAGTTGGTGGTGAGTGCCAGGTGCCGGTCCGCCACCGCTACCGCATCGAGGTAGCTGAGCACCTCGGCGCCGCGGAACGCGTAGATGGCCTGCTTGGGATCACCGACGAGAACCAGGGTGCAATGCCCGTGGAACGCCCGCCGCAGGATGGACCACTGCAGCGGGTCGGTGTCCTGGAACTCGTCGACGAGCACCACCGTGAACTTCTCGCGGACACGCGCGCACGCGGCAGGGCCGTGCGTCTCGTCCGACAGCACGCCGTGCAGGAGTTCGAGCAGGTCGTCGAAGTCGCGGACCCCGAGCCGCCGCTTCCGGCGCTCGGTCTCCTCCCGCGCCTCGCGGGCCAGCCCCACCCGCTGACCGGCCGCCGTGTCGTCGGGAGCGTCCGGACTGAGCACGGCCCGCCGATCCGAGACCGCCGCCCTGGCCACCGTGCGCGCCTGCGCGACGGTCAGTGGCGGCGAGCCGACCTCAGTGCTGTAGCGACGCAGATACAGGTCGTCGACCACGTCGTCGACGAGATGGTCCACAGACTCGACGAAGGTCGCATCCGGTTCCCGCTCGCCCGCGATCCCGAGTCCGTCCAGCATGCGTTGACAGAAGCTGTGCGTCGTGGCGATCGTCCCGGCGTCGAACTCCGACAGCGCCGTCAGCAGCCGAGTGCGCCGCAGCACCACCTCGTCGTCGTCGACGTCCGCGAGCAACGCGATCAGCTCGTCACCGCCCGCGCGGGCCGCCGACGGATCCGCCAGGGCGGCCGCCACCTCGGCGAAGCGTGCGCGCGTGCGTTCCCGTAGCTCGCGCGTCGCGCCCTTGCTGAACGTCACCAGCAGTACGCCCGCGATGTCGGTGACGCCCTCGGCGACATAGCGGGCGGCGAGGCCCACGATGGCGTAGGTCTTGCCCGTGCCGGCGCTCGCCTCGAGCACGGTGGTGCCCAGCGGGAGCGGCCCTGTCAGATCGAACGTGCTCATCGCTGCTCCGTACCTTCGAGAGCGCTCATCGCTGCTCCATACTTTCGTGGGTGAGCAACGGCTGCCACACTCGCCGCGCGAGCACACCGAAGCGCGTGCCGTCGGCCGACCACGCCGCCTCGTCGGCGGCCGGAGGAATCGCCGTCCACTGCCCGAAGTCGACTCCGCTTCCGTGCACCAGAACTACCGCCGGCTCCGTGACGTCGCCGAACCGATCCGAGAACTGCTGGGCTGCCGCCGCGAGCGCCATCTCCTCGCTGCTTCCCCGAACGACTCTGGTGGCGTACGCCTCCCCGGACTTCAGCGCCAGGGGCAGTGGCTCGCGCAGACCGCGGTCACGCAGGTCCGCCAGCTCTGCCAGAACCGCGCGGGCGTCCTCGGGTGTCGTGAGGGTCGACCGCGACACGGGCCGTGAGGACCGACCCCGCGCGGTGGTGACCGCCGTCCACCCGTCCGAGTCACTCTGCGCCGCGACCGCCAGCAGGTGGATCCAGGCCTCCAGTCGCCGCTTCGGGGCCATCCTCGAATAGGACGTGCGCGCCACGGTGGTGCCGTGCACCCCGGGGACGGTGCCCGTGAGTCGCCGTCCCCCGTCCAGATCCACGACGACGTCCACACTCTCCGGCGGCCCGACGTGGATCTCGGCCGCCGCGTCGGCGATGGGCACCACGTCGTTCTCGATCTGCTCGAGCAGACGCGCACCCTGAGCAAAGGGCGGAAGAGTTCCGCGGCGCCACTCCGCGGCCCGGAAGTCCGCCAGTTTCACACCGGTCAGGAGGGCCGACAGCATGCGCTCTCCGATGTCCCAGGCCGACAACGCGTCCAGCTCCACGGCGAGGGAGTCGACGACGTCGTCGTCCCGCCCCGACAGACCCACCTTCAGTCGCTGCCGCACGAACGCGGTGACGGGGCTCTGCACGAACGCCACCAGCTCCGCCAACGCCACGTCCGCGGAGTCTCGCGCCGGGAGCGGACCGTCGAGGAAGGGCTGCCGCGGCACGAAGGGAGCGCTCGCCGCCACCGCGCCCGCGAGCGCGGCACTGTCGAACCCGGCGGGAGCACTGCCGTCGAAGATCGACGGATCGAACGGCTGCAACGGGTGCCGCGTGACCGCGCAGTTGTTCTCGACCCCCGCCGTGGCCGCCACCACCTCGATGACCTCGGACAGCGGGATGGCCGGAGGTTCGTGAGCACCCGACACCGGATTCGCACCGGTGTGGAACAGGACCAGCTTGTCCCCGGCCGACATGAGGGCGTCGAGCAGCAGCTGACGGTCCTCGCTCCGGATGTCACGCTCGCCGATCAGCGCACCGCGCGCGAGGACGTCGTCGCCGTCGAGGTGGCCGGCCCGCGGGAAGACGTCGTCGTCGAGTCCGAGCAACACCACGACCCGGTGCGGCACCGACCGCATCGGGACCATGGTGCACACCGTCAGTTCTCCGGTGCGGAAGTTCGATCGCGTCGGGCGTCCGGCGAGGCGAACGCGCAACATCGACCGGATGTCGGCGAGTTGCAGGGTGACGTCGTCACCGTGCTCCAGCGCGGCGGACACTTCCCGCAGCGCGTCGACCCGGTGTCGGACGTCGGCCGGCCCGACCTCGGTGAGCAGATCGATCGCTCGGATCAGGCTCGCGCGCCACGTCCGGACCGGATGCTCGCCCCGCATAGCGCGCAACACGACCGACACCCGGTCGACCAGTTCTGCGTACCGACCGGCGAGGTCGATGTCGTTGCCGTCGACGTCGTCCACGGGAAGAGCCAGGCCCAGCCAGTCTCCCGTGGTCTCGTCGGCAGCGGCACCGAGCAGCAGTCGGTCCATGGCCGAGGTGAACGTGTTCTGCCGAAAGTCGCCCAGGCCGAACAACTCTCGCTGCACAGAATCGATGCCCCAGCGCGCACCGGACACCCGTGTCCACTCGGCGAGCCGCTCGAGATCGTCGTCGGAGAAGCGGAACCGGGTCCGCACCGCCTCGGACGCGGCGAGATCGAGCATCTGCGACGCGGTGACGCGGTCACCTGCCATCTCGATCATCGCCGCGATCACGTCGAGCACGGGATTGGTGCGCCGGAGTCCTCGATCCGCCAGACGCACGCGGAGGCCGTGCGCCGGGTGCGCCGAAGGATCACCCACCGCGCCCTCGTTCCCGAAGGCTGCTCGCACGAGCGGAGCGAAGGTGTCCACGTCCGGGCACATGATCAGGACGTCGCGCGGTTCGAGCGTCGGATCGTCCTGGAACAGGTGCAGCAGGGTGTCGCGCAGCACGTCGACCTGCCGGGCGGGGCCGTGGCAGGCGTGGATCTGCACGCTGTCGTCCATCCCCGGTACATGGGGTGCGGCCGGGGCGCGGTCGGCCACGATGTCGTCCTGCATCCTGCGCAGGACGGTCGTCGACGCCTCGACGGGCCGCGCGTCGGGCCGTTCCGGATCGGCGAGGTGGCGGTCCGCATCGGCTGTCGGTTCGAGGAGCGGTTGCAACTCGCGCACGTCGCGGCCGAGGCTCACCAGCAGTGGGTGACCCGCCGTCGACACCGGCGGCGCGTCAACTCGCCGCACCGACCCGGTACCCGCACGCCGGGACGTCGCGGCCCACGAGATCGGGCTGGGGTGTGGCAGCCACAGATGGACGTCGCGGTGATCGGCCACCGCCCGCAACACGCGTCGCTGCAGGGTGGTGAGACGGGTCGCCCCGAACAGGGACACGCGGGAAGGAAGGTCGAGCATCGACCCGTCGGCGGCGAGGGCGTCGCAGACCGGGTCCAGTCTCTCCGCGGGGCCGGGCACCCCGATGTGCTCCCGCACTCGGCGCCACAACTCCGCCTGCCACAGGAGATCCGGCGCGAGCGGGGCACCGGCGCCGTCCGTGTCGGCACCGGCCGCCCAGTCCACGATCATCGAGGGCCGTTGCGCGGCATACGAACGGAAGAGCCCGGACACATGGGAGGCGGTGGACCAGCGTCGACCACGGCGGTGATCGTCCGGCGCCGCCGCCGCACCGCCGATGCTCCGGGAGAGAACCGAGCACCAGGGTTCGGTCGAACACTCGTCGATCACGCGCAGGACGGTCCACAGCAACGGGCCCGCGGCCCACGGATCCGAGTCGGCGTCCACCCCCGTCACCACGGCCAGGACGTCGTCTACCAGGCGGCCGGGCGACGGGAAGTCGATGTTCGCCGCGATGCCGTCCGACGCTCCCGCGGCCCCCAACGAGAGGGAGAGCCGCTGTTGCAGCCACCGCTCCACGCCCTTCGCCGGGACCGCGACGACGTCCGCGGTGAAGGCGTCCGCGAGGGGCTCGGCGAGCAGCGTCGCGAGACCGGTGGCCAACGTGCTCGCGCGTTCGGCGCGGTGGAGCTCGAGCACGTGCCCTCCTGGAACGTCGTGGTGTCCCACCGACCGTGAGGTCCGGTGTGGACCCGACCGTAGCGCCCGGCTCCGACAGGTCACCGTTGACATCCACTGTGCCGTGATTCACACTCAACCTGTCAGACAGCCTGACAGCAAGCGAAGGAGAACGCCGTGGCCGCCACCCGTACCGAGCACGATCTGCTGGGAGAGCGCGAGGTGCCCGCCGATGTGCTGTGGGGCATCCACACTCTGCGCGCCACCGAGAACTTCCCCATCACCGGCCGTCCGATCTCGTCGAACACCAAGCTGATCCGCGCGCTCGCCGCCGTGAAGTACGCGGCCGCGGCGGCCAACATCGAACTGGGCCTTCTCGACCAGGTGCGCGGCGACGCCATCCTGCAGGCCGCCCGCGAGATCCTGGACGGCCGGTGGCACGACCAGTTCGTCGTCGACGTGATCCAGGGCGGCGCCGGCACGTCGACCAACATGAACGCCAACGAGGTCATCGCCAACCGCGCGCTGGTGCTTCTCGGCCACCGGCCCGGCGAGTACACGCACCTGCACCCCAACGAGCACGTCAACCTCGGCCAGTCGACCAACGACGTCTATCCCACCGCCTGCAACATCGCGACGATCCTCGCGGTGGCCGAACTGTCCGAGTCGATGCGCATCCTGCAGGACGCCTTCCGCGCGAAGGCCGAGGAGTTCCGCGCCGTCGTCAAGATGGGCAGGACCCAGTTGCAGGACGCCGTGCCGATGACACTGGGCCAGGAGTTCGGCACGTTCGCCGTCATGATCGACGAGGACCGCGCCCGCCTCGAGGAGGCGTCACTGTTGGTGCACGAGATCAACATCGGCGCCACCGCGATCGGCACCGGACTCAACGCCGCCCCCGGCTACCGCGAGGCAGCGGTCCGGCACCTCCGCGAGATCACCGCACTCCCCCTCGTGAGCGCGACGGATCTCGTGGAGGCGACGCAGGACGTCGGCCAGTTCGTGCACCTCTCGGGGGTACTCAAGAGGTGCGCGGTGAAGTTGTCGAAGGTGTGCAACGACCTCCGCCTCCTCTCCTCGGGACCGCGCGCCGGCTTCGGCGAGATCGACCTGCCGGCGGTGCAGGCCGGGTCGTCGATCATGCCCGGCAAGGTCAACCCCGTCATCCCCGAGGTGCTGAACCAGGTGGCCTTCCAGGTCATCGGCCAGGACGTCACCATCACCATGGCGGCCGAGGCAGGTCAACTGCAGCTCAACGCCTTCGAGCCCATCATCATGGAGTCGCTCACCTCCGGCATGACGCACCTGGGTGCGGCCTGCCGGACACTCGCGGACAAGTGCGTCGTGGGGATCACCGCACACGAGGCCCACCTGCGGGACAGCGTCGAGCACTCCATCGGACTGGTCACGGCACTCAACCCGCACATCGGATACCAGGCCGCTACCGAGATCGCCAAGGAGGCGCTCGAGAGCGGACGAGGAGTCGCGGAGCTGGTGCTCGAACGCGGGCTCCTGACAGCGACACGACTCGAAGAACTGCTCCGCCCCGAACATCTCGCGAATCTCCAGAACTGAGGACCCGATGACCACGACCACCGATCAGCACGGCGCCGACGACGCCCTCCACGCCGCCGAGAACGACGGCTATCACAAAGGCCTGAAGACGCGGCAGGTCCAGATGATCGCCATCGGCGGCGCCATCGGAACCGGCCTCTTCATGGGTGCGGGTGGGCGTCTCGCGCAGGCCGGCCCGGCACTCGTCATTGCCTACGCGGTGTGCGGGTTCTTCGCGTTCCTCATCCTCCGGGCGCTCGGCGAACTGGTTCTGCATCGTCCGACATCCGGGTCGTTCGTGTCCTACGCCCGTGAATTCTTCGGCGAGAAGGCAGCGTTCGTCTCCGGATGGCTCTACTGGCTGAACTGGTCGATGACCGCCGTCGTCGACGTGACCGCGGTGGCGCTGTACATGAACTTCTTCGGCCGCTACTGGGACCCGATCGCGTCGGTACCGCAGTGGGTCTTCGCCCTCGCCGCCCTGCTGCTGGTCCTGTCCCTGAACCTGGTGTCGGTGACAGTGTTCGGGGAACTCGAATTCTGGTTCGCCCTGATCAAGGTGCTCGCCCTGGTCGCATTCCTGTGCATCGGGCTCTTCCTCCTCGTGAAGGGGACACCGAACCAGGAGCAGGGCTTGTCGATGATCGCCGACAACGGCGGTCTGATCCCCAACGGTCTGCTGCCCGCCGTCGTCATCATCCAGGGCGTCGTGTTCGCCTACGCCTCCATCGAGCTGGTCGGCACCGCCGCGGGCGAGACACCGAACCCCGAGAAGGTCATCCCGAAGGCGATCAACACTGTCATCATCCGCATCGCCGTCTTCTACGTCGGGTCCGTGCTGCTGCTGTCGCTGCTGTTGCCCTACTCCGCCTACCGCGCGGGTGAGAGCCCGTTCGTCACGTTCTTCGGGTCGATCGGGGTCGAGGGTGCCGACACGGCCATGAATCTCATCGTTCTCACCGCGGCCCTGTCCTCCCTCAACGCGGGTCTGTATTCGACCGGGCGCATCCTGCGGTCCATGGCCGCGGCGGGAAGTGCGCCTCGCTTCGCGATGAAGATGAGCAAGGCCGGCGTGCCCTACGGCGGGATCCTGCTGACGGCAGCGGTTACTCTGCTCGGAGTGGTGCTCAACGCCGTCGTTCCCGAGCAGGCTTTCGAGATCGTGCTGAATCTCGCGGCGCTCGGCATCGTCAGCGCGTGGGCCATGATCGTGCTGTGCCAGCTGAAGCTCTGGCACCTGTCGAAGGAGGGCGTGGTGGCGCGGCCGTCCTTCCGGTTGTTCGGCGCCCCGTACACCGGCATCGCCACCCTCGTCTTCCTGGTGGTCGTCCTGGTCCTGATGGGCTTCGACTACCCGATCGGCACCTGGACCCTCGCCTCCCTCCTGGTCATCGTTCCCGCGCTGGTCATCGGCTGGCGCGCAGCGCGCCCGGGCATCGAGCAGCTCGCCCGCGAGCGCGCCCGTGCGGGAGGGGGAACGGTCGCCCGATGAGTTCACCCGCACTGCCGACGGTCGCCGTCCTGACCACCGGTGGAACCATCGCCAGCCGCGTCGGCCCCGATGGTGTCAGCACCACGGGCCGTCACGCCCACGACGTCCTGGTCGACGCCGGACTCCGCGTGGGCGTCCGGGTCCGAGTCACCGACGTCCTGTGTGTCGACAGTGCCGCGATGTCGCTCCTCGACATGGACACCGTCCGCGGCGCTGTCACCGAGGCGCTGCGTGACGACGCGGTGCGCGGTGTCGTCGTCCTGCACGGCACCGATTCCCTCGAGGAGACGGCGATGCTGATCGACCTCTCTCACACCGACGTTCGCCCCGTCGTGATCACCGGCGCCCAACGCACCGCGGATCACGCCGACGGCGACGGCCCGCACAACGTCGAGTCGGCCCTCCGCGTCGCCGCTGATCCCGAGCGGCGAGGCCTCGGTGTACTCGTCGCCTTCGGCCCGCGCGTTCTCCGGGCCCGCGGGGTACAGAAATCGCACACGACCGCGCTCGATGCCTACTCCGGAACGTCGGCGGTGCATCAGGCCGCGCGGGAGACGCTGCCGGACAGTCCGATCGACGGAATCCGGGTCGACGTCGTCGCGCTCTATCCGGGTGTCGACGGACTCGTCATCGACGCCCTGCGATCCGCGCGTACCGACGGGATCGTGCTGCAGGCGATGGGCGCGGGCAACGCGAACGCCGCCGTCGTGGACGCCGTGCGCCGGTGCACCGATGCCGGTGTCCCGGTGATGCTGTCGACGCGGGTGCCGTCCGGCGGTGTCGTCACCACCTACGGCGGCGGCGGCGGGAGCGCAGACCTGGTACGTGCCGGTGCGGTGTCCGCGGGCGACCTCAGTCCTGCCCAGGCACGAATCCTGCTGTGCGCGTTGCTGAGCAACCGCCTGCCGATCACAGCGGACCTGGCCTCGATCAGTACTGCTCGGTGACCATCACCGCAGTCGTCCCGTTCTCGAGTGCCTCGAACACGTGGGGCACGTCGCCGGGGTACGACAGGTAGTCCCCCGGTCCGAGCTCCTCGGTCGCGTCCACCGGCCCGCACACCGCCCGGCCGGACGACACCACCACGTGTTCGATCACCCCGTGCATGTGCGGATCGGACAGCCGCGGCGTCCCCACCTCGGCGGCGAGCAGATACAGGTCGCGGCGCGCGGTCGGTGGGCACGACGACAGCAGTGTCGCGGTGTAGTCCGACGACTCCGCCGCGATCGACGGGCCCTCACCGCGGCGCACCAGGCGGACCTCCTGCCGCGGCGGTTCCACCAGGCGTGCGAAGGGTACGTTCAGCGTCACGCTCAGAGCCCACAGTGTCTCGACGCTGGGATTGCCGGTTCCCGACTCGAGCTGGGAGAGGGTCGACTTCGCGATTCCCGCGCGACGGGCCACCTCGGCGAGAGACAGGCCCGTACGTCGACGCTCCCGGACGAGCGACGCGGCGATCGCGGCGATGGGTGCGCTGTCGGACATGACTGCATGATGCCACAATGTTCACCACACACTCCGCTCGTTCGCCTTGACGAACGGTACCGTGGCCGTTCACTATGAGCACCATGCGTTCGATATGGCGAACACCCCTGTGGCCCGCGCTCCGGGACGACCCCGACGTGGCGGTGCGGGACATCGCCGTGGTGTGCCTGGCCGACGCCCTGGTCGGTGCCTCGCTCGGTGCGATCGCCGTCGCGTCCGACCTGCCGTGGTGGCTCCCCTGCCTGCTGTCGGTCGCCGTGTTCGCGGGCGCCTCACAGTTCGTGTTCGTCGGGGTACTGACCGCCGGGGGCAGCGTTCTGGCCGCGGTGTCGAGCGCGCTCCTCATCAACGGCAGACTGCTTCCGCTCAGCTTCTCGGTCGCCCCTCTGCTCGGTGACCGACCCGCCGCACGACTGCTCGGGGCCCATCTGGTCACCGACGAGTCGGTCGCCTTCTCGATGGCCTCGACCACCAGGCGAGGCCGGACCCTCTCGTTCTGGTTCTGCGGCGCGTTCCTCTTCCTCGCGTGGAATCTGGGCGTGCTGGCTGGTGTGGGCCTCGGCGCCGGCGTGGAGAGCGCGGAGTCGCTCGGACTCGACGCCGCCTTCCCCGCCGTCCTGCTCGCCCTCGTGATGCCCTCCCTACGCGATCGTGTGACGCGCATCGCCGCGGGCGTCGGCGCCGTGGTCGCCGTCGCCGCGGGCGTCGTGGTGCCCGCCGGCGTTTCCGTGGTGTTCGCTCTGATCGCCGTCATGCCGTTCGTGCTCCGACATGTGCACAGGAACGACGCCTCGTGAGCACTGCGGCCATTCTCGCGGGTGTCGCCGCACTCGCGGTCGGCACGTTCGCGCTCCGCCTGATCGGGATCGCGCTGCGCGGGCGCCGGGAACTGTCCGTGTCGGCCGAGAAGTCGATGACCACCGCGGTCGCCGTGGTGTTCGTCGCCCTTGTCGCGACCTCGGCGTTTCCCCGTGACGCCGGCCTCGCACTCCCCGCCGGGGTCCTCGTCGCCGCTGTCCTCGCTTGGCGCAGAGCGCCTTTCGTACTCGTGGTCGTCGCTGCAGCAGCGGTCACCGCGGGCCTGCGCTGGCTCGGCGTCAGCTGACCCGAGCACGGGCGTAGCATCGTCCGAGTGCCCTTGCTCCTGACCTCGCGTCGCTACGTCGACCTTCGCCTGCAGGCCAGCGCCATCTGTCGATAGACCGTGCATTTCCCGGTCTCTGTCGTCCACCCCGCATCCTTTTCTCGGCCGTCGTGTCTTCGGCCGCCCCGCATTCTCGGAAGGCTCCACCATGTCCGCGCCCAGCGCTGCCCCCACCCGTCGACTGCCGCACTGGCTCACGTCGTTCGGGCCCCAGATCGTCGCCGGGTTGATCCTCGGCGTCGTCATCGGCCTCGTCGCCCGATCCATGCCCGACGCCGCCGACGGCAACCCCAACTGGCTCGTCGAGACGGTGTCGACCATCGGATCGAGCTACGTCAAACTGCTCACCGTCGCCGTGGTTCCCCTCGTGTTCACGGCCATCGTCAGTTCCATCGCCAACCTGCGCGCCGTCACCAACGCGGCACGCCTGGCAGGCCAGACCCTGCTCTGGTTCGCGATCACAGCGTTCATCGCCGTGATCGTCGGCATCATCATCGGGCTTGTCGCGCAACCCGGTTCACGCACCGGCGTGTCCGCGGCACTGGAGAAGGAGCCCGCGAGCTCCGGCTCGTGGTGGTCCTTCCTCACCGGCCTGGTTCCCAACAACTTCCTCGCGCTCGGCGCCCGCACCAGCGAGACCGAGGGTGCGCTGAGCACCACCCTGAACTTCAACATCCTGCAGCTGCTCGTTGTCGCGGCGGCCATCGGCATCGCCGCGCTGAAGGTCGGCAAGGCTGCCGAGCCGTTCCTGACGTTCAACGCCTCTCTGCTCGCGATCGTGCAGAAGGTGCTGTGGTGGATCATCCGGTTGGCCCCGATCGGTACGGCGGCGCTCATCGCCAACGCCGTCGCCACGTACGGCTGGGACGCGATCGGTTCACTGGGCGTGTTCACGGTGTCGGTGTACGTCGGACTGGCCATCGTGTTCTTCGTCGTCTACCCCATCATCGTTCGGGCGCACGGTCTCTCGATCCGCAACTTCTACTCCGGCGTGTGGCCCGCGACGCAGCTCGGCTTCGTCTCCCGCTCGTCGATCGGCACCCTGCCGCTCACCCAGCGCGTCACCGAACGCAATCTCGGTGTGCCCCGCGAGTACGCGTCGTTCGCGGTGCCTCTGGGTGCCACCACCAAGATGGACGGCTGCGCGGCCATCTACCCGGCCATCGCGGCGATCTTCGTTGCCCAGTTCTACGGCGTCGACCTCACGATCACCGACTACCTGCTCATCGTGGTCGTCTCCGTGATCGGTTCCGCGGCGACGGCGGGCACCACCGGTGCCACGGTCATGCTGACCCTGACGCTGTCCACGCTCGGCCTGCCGCTCGCCGGTGTCGGCCTGCTGCTCGCCGTCGAGCCGATCGTCGACATGGGTCGCACAGCCGTGAACGTCACCGGCCAGGCGTTGATCCCGGCCATCGTCGCCAAGCGCGAAGGGATTCTCGATCAGGAGCGGTTCGACGCACCGCGCAACGGCGATCCGTTCGTCGACGACGTGGAGCTCGCGCGCTAACTCACGAACAGCGGGCCACGCACGAAGCCCACGATCAACACCAGTAGTCCGCCGATCTCGGTGGCCGCGAGCGCATACATGAAGGCATGCGTTCCCGGCACCGGGCGGACGAACTGGTTGTCGGTGTCGCGCAGGAACCCGTGCACCACGTAGCTGACGATCGCGGCGACGAAGAAGAAGACCACAGCCCCCGACGCGACCAGGTTCACCCACGTCGGCCAGGCACCGAAGTGCACCAACGGCACCAGGACCAGAGTCGCGAACGAGTACATCAACGCCGCCCGGTGGGCGATGTCCACGTACGGATGCGCCTGCCCGTTCTCGGACGTCGCCATCTGGCGGAACTTCCAGACGCCGAGGACCAACGCGGCCAGCAGAATCAGTGCCGACACCAGGATCAGGAGCGTCGTGTCCCAGTCGACCACGCGGGCGGGAAGGCCGGAGGCCGGTCGGGTGGGGCCGCTACGGAGCGTCACGCGAGCATTGGACCATGGTGAGGCAGAATCCCCACCATGCGCAGCACGACATCCATGCACAACTCCGTCGAGGAGTACCGCGCGCGGTGGGATCACTTCATCGCGGCCACGGCTGCCCTGTCGTCGGCGGTGGAGAAGTTCGTGTCCGACGCCGACATCGATGTCGATGCCGTGGAAGCCCGGACCAAGTCGGTCGAGTCTGCTGCCGGCAAGTTCGCGCGGTTGCGTCCCGACGGGTCGCTCGAGTTCACCGATCCGCTCGCCGAGGTCACCGACCTCGTCGGCATCCGCGTCATCACGTATCTGACGTCGGACATCGACCGCGTCGCGGACGCCATCTCGAAGCACTTCGTTCTGCTCAAGACCATCGACAAGTCGTCCCTCGCCCAGGAGTCCGGCGTGTTCGGCTACGCCGGACGGCACCTCATTCTCAGTGCGGACGGCGATCGCGTCCCGGCGGGATGCGAGAAGTTCACCGGCCTCGGCTTCGAGGTGCAGATCCGCACCGTGCTGCAGCATGCCTGGGCGGAGATCGAACACGACATCCGGTTCAAGAACTCACGCACACAGGGTTCGCCCACCATCGACCGAGCGTTCACGCTCGCGGCAGGGCTGATCGAGCTCGCGGACGCCCAGTTCGAACTGGCCGATCGGCACCACAAGGAGAAGATCGCGGAACTCCGCGCGGCCGATGCCGCACGCGGGATGGACCTCCAGCTCACGGCCGATCAGCTGCGCACGATCGTCACCGACCTCCTTCCCGATTACACCCCCAGTCGGAGCGGTCATTACGAATGGCTGCTGACACTCGTCAACGCGAACGGGATCACCACGGGCGCGGAGCTCGAGGAAGCACTCGACCCTGCACGGGTCGAGTACGTGACGGCGGCCATGGACTACCAGTACCGCCCCGGTCAGGTGCGCATGGTGGACGACCTCCTGCTGGACCGCTTCGGCGAGGCCCACATCGCGCGCACCTCCTCGCTCACCACCGAACGGGACCGCCCCGGCAAGCTGCGCTACCGACTGAGCAAGTTGCAGGGCCAGTCCGGCTGACGGGTGTCCGCTCGGTCTGGTATCCCTACGGCGTGACGACGCCACCGAACGATGCTCTGTCCACCATCACCGTGCGCGGCGCGCGGGAGAACAACCTGCGTGACATCGACATCGATCTCCCCAAACGGTCGCTCATCGTGTTCGCCGGCGTATCGGGGTCCGGCAAGAGCTCGCTCGTGTTCGACACGATCGCCGCGGAGGCGCAGCGGCAGATCAACTCCACGTTCAGCGCGTTCGCTCAGACCTTCCTGCCGTCCTACGGTCGGCCGGACGCCGACCTCATCACGAACCTGTCGGCCGTCGTCATCGTCGACCAGAAGCGCCTCTTCGGCAGCCCTCGCTCCACCGTCGGCACCATCACCGACATCGGTGACTGGCTCCGCATGCTGTGGTCGCGCGGAGTCACCCCGTCCATCGGCTATGCCAACGCGTTCTCGTTCAACGATCCCGCCGGCATGTGTCCCGAGTGCGAGGGGTTGGGCGAGGCGAAGGTCATCGACATCGACGAGTTGGTGGATCAATCGAAGTCGTTACGCGAAGGCCCCGTCAATCACCCGGACTTCCTGCCCGGCAAGTGGCCCTACCGGCTGTACGCGGACTCGGGACTGTTCGATCTCGACGTTCCCCTCGAGCAGTACTCCCCGCGCGAGCGCCACCTGTTCTTCGACGCGTCGCCCGGCGAGGTCGAGATGGTCAACCCGGACGCCGTGTTCAAGACCTACGAGGGGCTGCTCTCCCGCTTTCGCCGCAGCTATCTCTCCAAGGATGCCGACGCGTTGAAGGGCAAGTCCAAAGAGGCGTACGACCGCATCGTCACGCGGGGAGTGTGCCCTTCCTGCAGGGGGACTCGACTCAACGAGACGGTGCACGCCGCGACGCTCGAGGGGCTCTCGATCCCCGACGCGTTCGCGATGCAGGTGTCCGACCTCGCCGACATCATGGACACGTGGGTGCTCGGCGACCTGGACGGTCCACGCCGCGAGGTGGTGACGCAGCTCCGTCGACTGGTCGATCTCGGACTCGGGTACCTGAGCCTCGATCGTGCGACGTCCTCGCTGTCGGGCGGCGAGTCCCAGCGCATCAAGATGGTGCGCCACCTCGGCGCCACCCTCAACGACATGCTGTACGTCTTCGACGAGCCCACCACGGGGTTGCACCCGCGCGACGTGCACCGGCTGAACGACATGCTGATCGCGTTGCGCGACAAGGGGAACACCGTGCTCGTCGTCGAACACGACGCGGAGGTGATGGCCATCGCCGACCGCATCGTCGAGATCGGCCCGGGCGCCGGAAAGCACGGCGGCACGGTGGTCTTCGAGGGCACCTGGTCCGAACTGCGGCAGTCCGAGACGCGGACCGGGACGGCGCTGCGTCGAGACGGTCGATCGCGGCGCACCCCGCGCGCTCCGAACGGGTGGATGCGCATCGAGAACGCCGACAGCCACAATCTGAAGAACGTGTCGGTGGACATCCCGCTCGGCGTTCTCGTGGCCGTCACCGGTGTCGCGGGCTCGGGCAAGTCGAGTTTGATCCACGGCCACCTCCGCGACGTCCGGCCCGACGCGGTGGTCATCGACCAGGCTCCGATCCGGGGCTCGCGCCGCTCCTCCCCCGCCACCTACACCGGACTGCTCGATCCGATCCGTGCACACTTCGCCAAGAGAACGGGACAGCCCGCAGCGCTGTTCTCGCCGAACTCGGACGGAGCCTGCCCCGACTGTCAGGGCACCGGCATGATCTTCACCGATCTCGGCTTCACCGACCCGGTGTCGAGTACGTGCGAGACCTGCCAGGGTCGACGCTTCCGCTCCGGCGCGATCAAGCACACCGTCGACGGCGTCTCGATCGCCGACGTCTTCGACATGTCCGTCGACGAGGCCCGCGAGTTCTTCACCGTGAAGAAGGTGCGCGACGTACTCCGGCGGTGCAGTGATGTCGGTCTCGGTTACTTGTCCCTGGGCCAGAACCTGACGTCCCTGTCCGGCGGCGAGCGTCAACGCCTCAAGCTCGCGACGGAACTGGTGGGCAACTCCCCGGTCCTGGTGCTCGACGAGCCCACCACCGGACTGCACTCGTCCGACGTGGACAACCTGGTCGGACTGCTGTCCGGCATGGTCGACGAGGGTCGATCGGTCATCGTGATCGAGCACAACATGGATGTCGTCGCGGCCGCCGACTGGGTCGTGGACCTCGGTCCCGACGGGGGTCACGACGGCGGCGAGGTGGTGTTCACGGGCACCGTCGACGAGCTGGTTCTGGCCCGGACGCACACCGGCACCCACCTCGCGCGAGCGCTGGCGGAGTAAACCCCCGGTAAAGTGCGGGCATGAGCGACACCGTCACCGCTGCCGCCAGTACGGAACTGGGTGGAATCGCAGGCTGGGCCGTCAGCCTGATGGAGAGCATCGGCGGGCCGGGCGCCGGCATCGCCGTGGCCGCCGAGAACTTCTTCCCACCGCTGCCCAGCGAGATCATCCTTCCGCTGGCGGGATTCACCGCGTCGCAGGGCGGTTTCTCCCTCGCGAGCGCACTGTTCTGGACCACGCTCGGATCGGTGCTCGGCGCTCTCGGCCTCTACTGGCTGGGCAAGAAGCTGGGCCGCGACCGGATGTACGCCGCCGTGGACAGGATGCCGTTCGTCAGCACCGACGATCTGACCAAGGCCGACGAGTGGTTCGTGCGCCACGGCCGCTCTGCTGTGTTCTTCGGCCGGATGATTCCGCTCGTGCGATCCGGCATCTCGGTTCCCGCAGGCGTGTCCGGGATGCCGGTCCTGCAGTTCCTCCTGTACACGACGTTCGGCAGCCTCCTGTGGAACACGATCTTCGTGCTCGCGGGCTACTTCCTCGGGGAGAACTGGCACTACGTCGAGGATTACGCCTCGGTGTTCCAGTACGTCGTCATCGGGCTCATCGCGGTGGCGGTGGTGGCGCTGGTGACCAAGCGCGTCCGGCGACGCCGGCGGTCGGACGCCTGACCGCACCCTGCACCGGCCCCTGCACCGCCGCCTCCCCCGACCCCCCGCGAGTACGCCGATATTGTCGTTGTGCGGCCCGCAATCACGACAGTTCGGACGTACTCGCGAGGGTGTGAACGGTCCTACTGCGCGAGCGTCGCCGCAGCCTGGGCCCACAGGAAATACTTGTTGGTGCCGAGATCGCGCACCGTGGTGATGTTGAAGGCGGCCTTCAACTTCTCCGCGTCGCCGTCGCTGACGCCCTTCAGAGCCGCGACCGGCGCGTCGGCCAGTTCCTCGATGGACTTGTCCGCGTATGCCTTGTCGAACTTGTCGGCGATGCCTGCCATGACGTCCTCCTGTCGACCGATGCGCGCTCTGCGCACCCCGGTCGACAGTACGTTTCTCGACGGCTCGTGACCTGAGAGTGCGCTGAAAACACCGGCCGCACCATCATTTACGACGAATCGGACGTTCCGCGGAATCAGCGAGACCCGGTAGCGTCTGCGTCATGACCCTCCACACGGCGGTGTTGCCGGGCGAACGTCGTCGAGCCACCGTGTTCCTTCACGGTCTCGGGTCGGCGGGTGTCGCTGCCTTCGGGACCGTGGCCGCGGGACTGGACGACCGCCTGCGGTTGCTCCCGGATCTGCTCGGTTTCGGCAACAGCGCCGACGTGCCGACCGACGGCTACACCCTGGACGATCACGCGCTCGCCGTCGCCCGGATGCTCGATCAGCACGGACTCGTCGGACTCGACGTCGTCGGACACAGTATGGGTGGATCCATCGCCATCGTCCTGTCGCGGGCACGACCCGACCTCGTACGACGACTGACCGTCCTCGAGCCGAACCTTCTCCCCTTCGACGGCGACGCGAGTGTCGAGATCGCGGGACAGTCGGAAGAGGACTTCGCGACACAGGGGGTGACGTCACTCATCGCTCGGGCCGACGCCGAGTGGGCCGAGACGCTGCGGCGGGCCGATCCGGTCGCACTTCACCGCAGCGCTGTCAGCCTCTGCGTGGGGCCACGGGACACGACCGTTCTCGACATCCTGCTGGCGTCCCACCTGCCGCGAACACTGGTGTACGGATCGAGGACAGGAGAACCCGCCCAGTCCGGCCGGCTTCGTCGGGCCGGTGTCGAAGTCGTCGAGATACCGAACGCCGGGCACGTGATGATGGCGGACGAGCCCGCTGCTGTCATCGAGGTGCTCAGGTGATCTATGTGCCGGAGCGAGGTCAGCCGAAGGCCGCGCGCACGGATTCCAGGTCGGCAGCGACGGCGGCGCAGTCCCGCTCGAACTCCTCGTCTGTCATGCCCAGTTGCCGGACCGTGAACACCACCTCGGCGCCGTCCGGGTGAGCGAGCACGCGCAGCGGGTTGTTGACGACGGTGCCCGCGGGCAGCGTCACGTCGTGGTCCAGCACCCCGAAGTCGTTACGCGGGACGAACCGCACCCGGACCGTCCCCATGGGTGACTCGGCCAGCAGGTCGTCACCGTCGCGAGTGAAGCCCGATGCGAGCCCGGCAGCCCAGGCGGTCAGGTTGTCCACATCGGCCAGGTAGTCGTACACCGCCTCGGGCGGCGCCGCGATCACCACACTCACATGTCGACTGATCATCCCGCGAGCGTAGCCACGCCACCGGCTCTCCGCGAGTACGTCCGAAGTGTCGTGATCCGCGACGATCCGACGACACTATCGACGTACTCGCGGCGGTGGGAAAGCCATGGCGCTGGGGAAGCTCGCGAGCCCCGTCAGGCCAGGTCGGCGCGCGTCCAGGTGTTCACGAAGCCCACACCGCTGCGCACGAACAGCTGCGTCACGGGGCAGCGACGCTCGACCTCCGAGACGAAGTGGCCGAACGCGTCACCCGTCGCGTCGGTCTCCACGGTCGCCTCGACGGTGACGGTGTCGAAGTTCGAGTTGCCCTCGGCACCCGTCACCAGGACGGTGGTGTCCAGGTCACCCTGCACGCGGAAGCTGAACTTCCCCAGCGTGATGCCCAGATCCTTGGCGACGAGAGTGGCCGTGACCTGGTTGCACGAGGTCAGCGCACCGAGTGCGTAGAACAGCGGGCTCGGTGCCTCGTCCTTGCCGCCGAAGGCCGGGTAGGCGTCGGCGTCGAACTCGTGCCCTGCCGTGCCCTCGACGACGAGGTGCTGGGCGACGCCGGTACCGGACGCCTCCACGACGAAGGGAACGACGGAGGTGCGAATGGTGGAAGTCATGGACTCCACGGTCGTGCACCGCCCACCCTCGGGCCAGGGTTGCGATCACCCAGATTCTCGGGCCGTCCTCTCACGGCACCGCGCCGAGCTGACCGGCCAGCGAGCACGTGTCCGACGGTCCAGCGGTGCGCGTGCCCGGCCTCCACACGCGAATCTCGTACGCCCCGCAGCCCCGCCGGCGTCAAGTCCCGCGCGCGATGAGGGCGAGCAGCAGCTCGGCGCGCACGCGAGCATCGTCGAGGGAGCACGACACCGTTGCCTCGATGCGAGAGACCCTGCTGCGCAGAGTGTGTCGGTGCACCCCGAGAGTGGACGCTGCCGACTCCCAGTGGCCGTTCGCCTCCAGGAACGCACGGAGAGACGCCACCAGGTCGGTTCCGTTGGCGGCGTCGTACTTCTCGAGGGGCGCGATGGTCGCCTCACCGACGGTCGCCAGGGCCTCGCGCGTCGAGGCATGCGCCATCAGGACGCCGCCCACCAACGAGCCGAACTCCACGGGATCGGCGCCGGCTGCGGCGGACGACGCCGCCAGCCGACTCTCCTCCACCGCCTGCGCGAGCTGCGGAACGGGATGCGGCGCACTGAGTCCCACCCGGAGCCGCCGACGTTCCGAGATGTCCAGACCGGCGATCGTCGATGCCGCGAACTCTGCATCGTCCGTTCCGCGCACCACGAGGGTCACCCGCGACGACCATCGTCGAGCGAACAGCTGACGACCCGCCGCGGCGCTGTGTGTCGCCATCGCTCCCTCGACACGCTGGGCTCGCGAGGGCGTGTCGGCATCGACGGTCACGGCGCGCACGGTGCCGTCGGCCCCCGCGGCCAGATCGATCTGCGCCCACACCGGTGCCAGGCCGTCGAGATCGGACAGCACGAGGCTCAGTGCCACCGAGTTGAGCTTGTCCTGCGCCGACTGCACCCGCGCAGGCTTCTCGAAGTCGAGCGCCAACAGCGACGCAGCGTGGCCCACGAGAATGTGGTCGACGTTCCCCAGCACCGGCCCCACCACCGCCACATGGCCGTGCGTGGCCGAGCCGATGGCGATGCGCTGCACGCTGATCGAGATCCCCGCCGGGGTCCTCGAGACCCGGCTGGACCCGGTTCCGCGCTCGGCGGCGAGAGTGCGGATCTCGTCCAGCACACCGGACCCGCCGCCGCGTGGGTGCTGTTCGAGCACCCTGCCGGTGTCGTCGAGCAACACGACGGCGGACGACGTGGCCGTCGACAGTTCGCGGACGATCGCTGCGGCGCCCCCGGCGACCACGGCGCGGGTCATCCGCGGTTGCGCCCGTGACGCCCGGACCACGGCGTCGTACTGCTGCTCGGCCAGCCTGTTCATGACCAGCGTGACCACCGCCGCGAACGGTGTGGGCAAAGGGATCTCCAGGACGGGCAGACCCAATCGGTCCGCGGCCTCGACGAAGTCGGACGGCACCTCCGCGAACGAGAGGCCCGTGCCGAATCCCACCGCGGCCACCCCCGCGTCGTGGAGGCCTTCCAGATAGGTCATGCGTTCACGCGTCGTGACCGGCAGCCGGAGTCCGGTGGTGAGCAGCAGTTCGCCGCCGGACAACCACCGGAATGGCTCCGACAGTTCGGTGGTGTGAACGAACGACACCTCGCGGTCCAGGCCGTTCGCGCCGGCGTGAAGTTCGAGCGCGAGCGACTTCTGGGCCAGAACCCAGCGGACCGACACGGTCACGATGTACCCCTCTCCACGCGGTGAGCTCCCGCTGCAACAGAACACCCTGTGGGCGCCGTGGACAAATCGGAGTGCTCGAGCACCCGGGAATCATCCTTTTGTCCGCTGCCCGTTCCGGCGTGTCAGGCGCACACTGATCGAACCACCCGGCCGCCTCGACGGAGAGGTACTTCGTGTCGCACGACATGCTCCGCACAAACATCGACGGCGAGTTCGTCGCCAGCTCGCCACCCGAACTCTCGAAGTGAACAACCCGGTCGCCGGGGAGATCGTCGGTGTCACTCCCGTCTCCTCCGGGGCCGATGCCGCTCGATCTTCTCGAGGGCTCTCACGACCTACCTGCCGTACCGACTCACCGCATCGAAGGAACCCATGAACGACATCACGTACCGCCTCCCGCAGAAGCGGGCACTGGTCACCGAGCTCCCCGGTCCCCGGTCGCAGGAGCTCACCGCCCGCCGGCGCGCCTCGGTCGCGGCCGGCGTCGGCTCCAGCGTCCCCGTCTACGCGGCCGATGCAGACGGCGGCGTGATCGTCGACGTGGACGGCAACTCGATGGTCGACCTCGGCGCCGGCATCGCCGTCACCAGTGTCGGTGCCTCCGATCCCGCTGTCGTGGAGGCAGTCCGGGAGCAGGTCGGCCACTTCACGCACACCTGCTTCATGGTGACTCCGTACGAGGGCTACATCGCCGTCGCGGAGAAGCTCGCCCAGCTGACCCCGGGTGACCACGAGAAGCGCAGCGTTCTGTTCAATTCGGGCGCAGAAGCCGTCGAGAACGCGATCAAGGTGGCGCGACTGGCGACCGGCCGCGACGCCGTCGTGGCCTTCGATCACGCGTACCACGGCAGGACGAACCTGACGATGGCGCTGACGGCGAAGACCATGCCGTACAAGGCGAACTTCGGGCCCTTCGCACCGGAGATCTACCGGATGCCGATGTCGTACCCCTACCGCGACCAGCCGGGGCTGACAGGTGAGCAGGCCGCACTGGCCTCGATCGACCGCATGGAGAAGCAGATCGGCGCCGACGCGGTGGCCGCCATCATCATCGAGCCCATCCAGGGCGAGGGCGGCTTCATCGTTCCCGCACCCGGATTCCTGCCGACTCTGCAGACCTGGGCGCGGAAGAACGGCGTCGTGTTCATCGCCGACGAGGTACAGACCGGGTTCTGTCGAACCGGGTCGTGGTTCGCGAGCGACGACGAGGGAATCGTGCCCGACATCATCACGATGGCGAAGGGTATGGCAGGCGGAATGCCGCTGTCGGCCATCACCGGACGCGCAGATCTCCTCGACCTCGTCCACGCGGGCGGGCTCGGCGGAACGTACGGAGGCAACCCGGTGGCCTGCGCTGCTGCCCTCGCTGCCATCGAGACCATGACCGCTCTCGACCTGTCCGGACGCGCCCGCCACATCGAGTCCCTCGCCGTGCCTCGCCTGCGCGCCCTCGCCGAGGAGACCTCCGTGATCGGCGACGTCCGCGGACGCGGTGCGATGCTCGCCATCGAGCTCGTCAAGCCAGGCACCGACACCCCGGATCCCGTCATCACCAAGGCCATCGCGGCGCATGCTCTCGCGGAAGGTGTCGTACTGCTCACCTGCGGGACGTACGGCAACGTCATCCGGTTGCTGCCTCCCCTCGTGATCAGCGACGAGCTTCTCGACGACGCGATGACGGTGCTGGAGAACACGGTTCGAACGCTGGCAGCACAGTGACCGACTCTGCTGCCCTGCTCGCGTCCATCCCCACCGGACTGTGGATCGACGGCGCGTTCGTCGACGCCGCGGACGGCGGCACGTTCGCGGTGCACGATCCCGCCACCGGTGACGTCCTGGCCCGCGTCGCCGATGCCGGTGAGAAGGACGCACTGCGGGCGCTCGACAGCGCCGTCGCCGTGCAGGACGAGTGGGCGACGACCGCACCTCGGACGCGGTCGATGATCCTGCGCGCAGCGTGGGAAGCGGTGATCGAGCGCACGGAGGATCTCGCGCTCCTCATGACTCTCGAGATGGGCAAGGCCCTCCCCGAGAGCCGCGGCGAGGTGACGTACGGCGCCGAGTTCCTCCGCTGGTTCAGCGAGGAGGCGGTGCGCATCCAGGGCCGCTACACGCAGTCTCCGTCCGGCGCGGGCCGCATCCTCGTCACGAAGGTTCCGGTGGGTCCCGTTCTCGCGGTGACTCCGTGGAACTTCCCGCTGGCCATGGGAACCCGCAAGATCGGCCCCGCCCTGGCGGCCGGGTGCACGGTGCTGGTGAAGCCGGCCGAGGACACGCCGCTGACGATGCTGCTGCTCGCCGAGATCATGGCGGGCGCCGGGCTGCCGGCCGGGGTCCTGTCGGTACTTCCCGCATCGAACGCTCCCGCGGTCACCGAGCCCCTGCTCGCCGACGAGCGACTCCGCAAGGTCACCTTCACGGGTTCCACTCGGGTGGGCAAGATCCTCATCGAGCAGTCGGCGCGCAACGTTCTGCGTACGTCGATGGAACTCGGTGGTAACGCACCGTTCGTGGTCTTCGACGATGCCGACATCGATGCCGCCGTCGACGGTGCCATGGCGGCGAAGATGCGCAACGGTGGAGAGGCCTGCACGGCTGCCAACCGGCTCATCGTCGCCGAAAGCGTCCGCGAGGAGTTCACGGAGAAGCTCACCGCACGGATCGCGGCGCTCACCGTCGGGCCCGGCTCGAGCGACGGGACGAACGTGGGGCCGTTGGTGAACGAGAAGCAACGCAACAACGTCCGATCCCTCGTCGACGATGCGGTCGCCGCCGGGGCCCGGGTGCGCACGGGTGGTCACGTCATCGACGGCCCGGGCTGGTTCTTCGAACCCACCGTGCTCGACGAGGTTCCGGCGTCCGCACGCATCGTGCGCGAGGAGATCTTCGGACCCGTTGCGGCCATCACGAGTTTCGTGGCCGAGCAGGACGCCGTCGATGCCGCCAACGACACCGAGTACGGCCTCGCCGCGTACATCTACACCCGCGATCTCGACCGGGCACTGCGCGTCTCGGACAAGATCGCGAGCGGCATGGTGGGCGTGAACCGGGGTGTCGTGTCCGATGTCGCGGCCCCGTTCGGCGGAGTCAAGCAGTCCGGTCTCGGCAGTGAGGGTGGCACCGAGGGCATCGACGAGTACCTCGACACGAAATACGTGGCTTTCCAGTAGTTCCGGTTCCACCGATGGATCCCACAGCAGCCGGCACCTGTCGTACCCCTCCCCTAGCGTGACGCCACCGACAACGGGGGGACGGACATGGGCGGACATCGCCGGGGGCAACGCAGACGGAACGAGCAGAGGACGGTGCGCGAGGTCGCCGCACTCGTCGCGGAGCCGGGGTCGCAGTACGGCAGCCGCTGGAACGCGGAGCCGTACAGGTTCTGCGACTGCGACGACGAGGAGTGCGTCGGCGGCGCCGTCTACTGCGAGAACAGGGTCTATGCGCACGAGGAGCTGGGCCGCGTTCTCGGCCGACCGGACCGACAGCGGGGCGGCTCGTAGGGTGGCAGGCATGACCACGCGCCCCGCCCCTGCGACCGTGCCTCGTATCGTCGGGCGGCTCGTCCTCGGTGCGTTCCTCGTGTTCGCCGGTCTGAGCCATCTGTTCTGGGCCAGGCAGGAGTTCGCCGCGCAGGTACCGACGTGGATACCACTCGACACCGATCTGGTGGTGGTCGCATCGGGTGTCGTCGAGGTGGTGCTGGGCCTGGCCCTCATCGCCCTGACGCGGTACCGGGTGGCGGTGGGATGGATCGTGGCGCTGTTCTTCGTCGCAGTGTTCCCGGGCAACATCTCTCAGTTCATCACGCACACCGACGCTTTCGGGCTGGACACCGATCGGGCACGAGGTATCCGGTTGCTGTTCCAACCACTGCTGGTGATCTGGGCACTGTGGGCCACCGGCGCCTGGTCGGCGTGGCGAGCACAACGGCGATGACCGGTCAGCCGACGGCCCGCGTCGTCATGCGGTGCACCTCGGCCGAGTAGGCCACCAGGGTCACGAGATCCACGGACACGGGCGCCGACGTCACCGCGCGGACCTGTTCGGCGACCGCCAGCTCCACCGGCCATCCGTACGCACCGCCCGAGATGAGCGGGAACGCGATCGAGGATGCTCCGAGCGAGTGAGCCAGGAGAAGGGAGCGCTCGTACGCGGCGCGCAGGATCGGCGACCGGTCCTCGCGTGCCGAGTACCGCGGCCCCACCGTGTGGACGACCCACCTCGCCGGCAGGCGGCCTGCGGGCGTCGCGACGGCGGCACCCGTGTCGAGTCCGTTCGGGAGAGTCGTCGCCCGCAGAATCTTGCAGGCGTCGAGGATCTCTCGTCCGCCTGCGCGGTGGATGGCGCCGTCCACCCCGCCTCCACCGAGGAGGGTCGAGTTGGCGGCATTGACGATCACGTCCGCGCGCACGGTGGTGATGTCTCCGGTGACCACATCGATGACACTCATGCTGCTGCTCCTTCTGCGAGGCGACGTCCCAGATCCGCGAGGTCCGCGGCTCGTCGTCCGGGGTACCCGTGCAGGATCGCGGTCCACGCCTCGGGAATCACGGAGGCGCCCCAGCGTGCGCCCAGCAACCCGCCGGCGATCGCCGCGGTGGTGTCGGTGTCGCCGCCCGCGCGGACACACGCCTCCAGCGCCGCGGTCAGCTGGTCCTCGTTCTCCTGCGTGGTCGTGATGGCCGACCACGCCGTCTGGAGCGCGTGCACCACCCACCCGTTCCTGTCGAAGTCCGACGGGCGCCCCTTCTCCGCGGCGTCGAGCAACGGCGCCCAGGTGTCGCGCATCGACGGCTCCGCCGCGTCGAGGTACAGCGAGATGCCGTCGTAGGTGCCGTGCAGGACGGCGTGCCGGATGCCGGCGCTCCAGATCTGGCATGCCTCCCCCGCCTGCGGATCACTGTGCGTCAGGGCGCTGATCTGCGCAGCGGCGGCCGAGAGCTGATCCGAGTCGTCGAGATGCGCCAACGCCACCGGGGCAGTTCTCATCAGCGAACCGTTGCCTCCCGTCCTGCCGGAGAGTCCCGCGGCGACGGCGGTCATCTCGGCGGCCGACCTGCTGCGCCGGGACAACACCGTGCGCGTCTGAATACCGACGTCCGCGGGGTTCGTGTCGATCCAGGCCACGAAGTTCGCCGCGACGCCGTCGAGTCCCCGGCCCTCCGCCAGCGCCTCGGCGATGCAGAGGGCCATCGACGTGTCGTCCGTCCACTCGCCGGGCGCCCAGTCGAAGGTGCCGCCGCCGATCATGTCGATCACCGTCTCGGGCGTGGGGTAGCCGAACTCGTATCCGGCACCCAGCGCGTCACCGGCTGCGGTGCCGAGCAGGACGCCCTCGGCGCGATTCTTCTGTTCGTCGGTCAGCTTCATGTCATCCCTTTGCTCGTTTGTGCGCTAAACATAACGCACCACTGCGCTAAGCTGCAACCCATGCCCTCCGATCTGACGTCGTACCCACGACCGTCCGTCGCTGTCGACGTCGCCGTTCTCACCGTCCACGGCGGAACGCTGAACGTGGTGACGGTGGAATCACCCTGGGGAGCTGCGCTTCCCGGCACCTTCCTACATTCGGGCGAGACGCTCGCCGATGCGGCGAGGCGCGCATTGAGCACGAAGGCCGGCATCGATGGCGTCGAGTTCCATCAGATCCGGATGTTCGACGCTCCCGACCGCGACGACCGAGGATGGGTGCTGTCGATGGCGCACTGCGCGGAGGCGCCCGCCGAGTCCTTGCCTCCCGGCACCGGCCTCCTGGCCGTCGAGGCGGATCGGCCCGTGGAACCGATGGCCTTCGACCATGCCGACATGGTGTCCGCCGCCGTGGACGACCTACGGTCCCGCTACCTCACCCGTCCTGATCCGTCGCACCTGCTGGGGACCACCTTCACGCTGCTCGATCTGCGTACCCTGTACGAGACCGTGTTCGACCGCCCGCTGCGCAAGGACACCTTCCGCCGCCACGTGATCGGTGCGCTGGTCGGTACGGGCGCCACCACCTCGGCTGCCGGCGGACGACCCGCCGAGCTCTACGAACGCAGACCCGGCGAGACGTTCCCCGGGTCCATTGCCGCACTGCTCGTGTAGGTCACTTGGGTAGTCGGTGCCGTGACGTCGGGATCCACCACGCCAGCGCAGAACCCGCCAGCACCACCACCAACGGCCAGACCATCGTGGTGTGCACCAGCGCCACCGCCCACACGAGGGCCACTGCCGTCACGACGACGCGTGCCGAACGTCGGCGTTGCACGATCACCGTCGCGAGCACCCCGTGCCCCACCGCAGCGATGAGGAGAACGAACGCCCACGCATCGGCGAGTGAGCCCACGAACATCGCTCCGGGCGACTCGTCCGCACTCGCGAACGCAGCGAGGGCACTGACGACAACGGCGCCGAACCCCGCGATCGCGGCGACGCACGCCACCGCACACTGAGTCGCGAACGCGAGGAGCACCGCCAATGGTGTTGCGTTGGTCAGACTTCCGATTCCGCTCGAGGGAATCGGCAGAGTGGTCGAGTGCATGGTGAAGGCCTTCCGATCGTCCGCCGTGGCGCGGTACAGCCTTCGACGCCGCAACCACCCGCTCGGTTCCCGGCGCGCATTTCTGCACACAGAACAGTTCCGGATGGTCGAATGTGCCCGTGGGGACACCGTTGTGCGCAGTGGGAGCGCGGAACCGTCGGGGTGGAGCGTGCGTCCAACGACGTGTGCGCAGGAACTGTGGGGTACTCGCTGTCGCGGCGGTCGTCGCGTCACTCACCGGGTGTGGTGACGTGAGCGGCACCGCCGAGCCCGCGGCGATGGAACTCTTCGACCCCTGCACCGTGGTGCCCGACGAGGCCATCCGGGCGGCGGGGGCTGATCCGGCGGAAGTAAGCGACTCACTTCTGGGCACGAGCAACGACGACCGATTCGCCCCCTGCGTGTGGGCTGCAGATTCGCATTTCGTGTCCGTCACGTCGTCGACCTCGGGTCTGGACGCGATCGTCGAAGACAGTCGCTATGTCACCAGATCGCCTGTCTCGATTGCGGGCCGAGAGGAGGCTTACTCCCTCGTCCGTCCAGACCCTCTCGGCACAGCGCCGTGCGACGTCGTGTTCGCCTGGGCCAGAGGAACCGTGATGGTGACCTCAGATCGTATGGTCGGCACTCATGTCGGCGATGACGACACGTGCGCGCTGGCGCTGTTCGCCGCGAACACCTTCAACCCTTACCTGCCGAAGTGACCAGACCGAACGGAAGCCTGCACGCTATGACACTCGACCTTTCGGACAGCGCAGCCAGTCAGTGCGCTTCAGCCTGCGACCGCTTCATCGATGAGCTTGCCGTCCTCGTCAAATTGGTTGGCGACTCGAACTGGGCGGCGGGTTTCGGCACCCTTCCCTCCGGTATCGCGCTCGCACGCAAATACTCCGACCTCACTCACGGCCCGGAGGGTTCACTGAGCTCGGTGCTCGCGGCCCACATCACCGCCGTCACCAACCTCCGCGAGGCCTTCCTCGAAGCGGGTCGCGGGTACCAGGCGACGGAGGACGACTCGACGTCCCGCATCGGCAACACCGGCCCGCGCTGACCGACCCGCACTGCCTCCACCCCGCTCCGCCGGCGGGACGGGGTGCGCACCTCACGCAATCAGTGCACACCCCCAGCCCAACCCCTACCGCTCAGGCACACCGACCACAGTGAAAGGCTCCACCGGACTGCCCCCACGCTTGTCGAACTGGCTGTTGACCACCAGCAGCTGATCGTCGACGTCGGCGACGGTGGTGGGGTAGGCGAAGCTGGGGTCGGTGATCTCACCGGTCACCCGCCCACGGTTGCCGTCGTCGTCGAGATCGACTGTGGCGATGAGGCCGTCGCGATTGCGGACGACGTAGAGCGTGTCGTCCTCCATCTCCATGCCGTCTCCGTTCTGGAGTGTCGCGCCGCCGAGGTCCACCTGCGTGACGGCCTTGGAGTCGCGGGCCACGCGGTACAGGTTGCCGGTGCTGGACTGCACGATCACCAGCGCGTTGTCGTCGTCCGCCTCGACAATGCCGTTGGCGTTGAAGCCCTCGCCGTACGCGAACGGGGATCCGGTGAAATCGACGAACGGCTCCAACTGGCCCTCCCCGGTGGCGTTCGCCGGGATGCGCCACAACGTGGGGTTCCGAGAGTCGGTGATGAAGGCGTCGCCGTTGTCGGCGATGACCACGTCGTTGAGGAACGTGGCGTCCTGGCCGAGTCCGTTGGTGAACTTCCCGCGCAGTGCGCCTGACTCGGCGTCGTAGATCCAGACGGTGCCGGTCGCGCCGCCCGCCACGACGAGGGTGTTCTCGTCGTCGTCCCCGTCGACGTCCAATCCCGCCGCGCCGGTGCGACCGTCCTGTCCACCGGGGAGGAACGGTTCGACGGTGGTGTTGCCGACAGTCCCGCGGAAGACGGCGCCGTCCGAGGTCGACGAGACGTAAAACGTGTCGTCGTCCGCGGTGATGCCCTCGGGGAACACACCGGTTCCGGGCAACGTGTAGACGGTGGCGTTCGAGGCGGCACCCGCGGAGGACGTTGCCGCCGACGAGGACGTGGCCGACGACGATGCAGCAGCGCTGGAGGACGCCGGCGTCGCCTGCCCCTCCTCGCTCGACGACGAGCAACTGGTCAGAACGAGGGCGGTGGCGCCGGCGAGGGCGACAGCGGCGGACAGTCCGGTGCGGTTCATGACTCCACCATGCCCCATTGGTCCGAAAAGCGAGGTCAGGCTGTGTGACGGTCCGAACGAGAGGTGTTGTCGATGGCGACCTCGAGGTACTCGCCGAGCTGCTCCTGCAGGTTGCGGTCGAGCGTGCGGCCGAGCAACGAATGCACGGAATCGACTGCGAGAGTGCGCATGATCTGCAACATCTCGGTGGCCCGGAGGACGTCCTCGCCCTCGGGGATCCAGCCCTCGCCGTAGCGGTCGACGATGTGACTCTTCACAGTCGAGATCATGTCCTTGGACATTCCGTCGACGGCCGCATGCAGCCGTTCATGGATGTCCATGACCTCGCGGATTCCGAAACCGTAGGTCGCGAGGGAGGTGAAGCCCTGCAACAGCTTCGGATCGGTGAATGTGCACCGGTCACCGTCGACGCGGGCGAGTCCGTACTCCACGAGCCTGGACAGCTGGACGCCGTCGGGGTCGCCGAGCATCTCCCGTGCCTCGTCGACGGAGACGGACTGCCCCTCGCCGGTCGTCGACCACGGCTCGGTGAGGGCGCGCTGCAGACCGAGCACCTCGGTGAGGTCCTTGCCGCTCTCCCAGCCGTCGATGAAGTCGCTGATGTGTGTGGTCGTGTAGCCACGCTGGAGCAGGATGTCGATCAGTCTCAGCCGGGCAAGATGCGAGTCGTCGTAGATGCCGACCCGCCCCCGCTTGCGCGGGGGCGGGAGCAGTCCACGTTCACGGTAGGCCCGGACGTTGCGCGAGGTCGTGCCCGCGGCATGAGCCAGTTCGTCGATGCGGTACTCGGTCATCGACTCACTCCTCCACTCGGCCGGACCTCCAGACTAACGCTCGGTCACACCACGGCGACGACCTCGTCGACCGGTGCCGTCGATGCCGCCGTCACCGAGTAGTCCGGCAACAGCACCGTCTCGAGCTGCTTGACGTACTGCGTGGCGAAGCCCGGGAACATCGTGGCGTTGAAACCGTCCTCGGTGAGGTACCAGCTCGAGCACCCCGAGTTCCACGTCGTCTTCGTCAGCCGCTGCTGCAGGTCCGCGTTGTACTCGGCCTGCACCGAGGCGCGGACGTCGAGCACGAAGTTCTGGTTCACGGCGGTGGCGATGGCGTCGACCAGGTAGTCGATCTGCGCCTCCATGTAGACCAGGGCGGAGCTGTGGCCGGGTCCGGAGTTGGGCCCGAACGTGAAGTACATGTTCGGGTATCCGGACACCGCGATGGACTTGTAGGCGTGCGCTCCGCGGCTCCACTCGTCGGCCAGGACGCGCCCGTCACGCCCGGTGATGGGAATCGGCGACCCGGTCTTGGAGACGTCGAACCCGGTGGCGAAGACAATGGCGTCGAACTGGTGCTCGACGCCCTCGACCGTGCGAATCCCCTTCTCGGAGATCTTCGCGATCGGCCAGGTGACCAATGTGCAGTTGTCCTTCTGCAGTGCCGGGTAGTACTTGCTGGTCATCAGCAGGCGCTTGCACCCGGCGCGGAACTCCGGTGTGAGCTGGCGCCGCAACCACGGATCCGGAACCTGACGGCGCAGGTGCAGCTTCGACACTCCCTCCACCACGCGGGTGAGCGGCGAGTTCCAGACGACACCGAGGGCGACCGACTCGTGGCCCCAGAACCAGGCCTTGCGCGCGACGCTCTGACTGAAGGGCACGCGACGATAGATCTCGCGAGTCAGACCGCGGGTGCGGAAGTTGGTGCGGGGCAGCACCCATCCCGGTGTGCGCTGGAAGACCTTGACCGACTCGGCGACCTTCACCAGCTCGGGAACGATCTGCACGCCGCTGGCTCCGGTGCCGACGACGGCGACCTTCTTGCCTGCGAAGTCGTAGTCGTGGTCCCACCGGGCACTGTGGATCTTCGCTCCCGCGAAGGTCTCGACGCCGCGGATCTTGGGCAGGCTGACGTTCGCCAACGGTCCCGACGCCATCACGACGGTGCGGGCGAGGACGGGTTCCCGATCCTGGACCGAGATCTCCCACAGCGACCGGGACTCGTGCCAGGTGACGTCCACGACGGTGTGACCGAACCGGAGGTAGCGGCTCAGCTCGAACTTCTCGACCATCGAGTCGATGTAGCCCAGGATCTCCGCACTCCCGGAGTAGGTGTGCGACCAGTCCGGATTGGGCGCGAAGCTGTAGGAGTACAGGCAGGACGGAATATCGCAGGCTGCACCGGGATACGTGTTGTCACGCCAGGTCCCACCGGCACGGGTGCCGCGTTCGAGGACGGCGATGTCGCGAATCCCCCGTTGCTGCAGCCGGATCGCGGCACCGATGCCGGCGAATCCGCCTCCGATGATGGCGGTGGAGAGGATCTCGGTCATGCGACGGGCTCGTACGTGAGTTCCTTGGACCACGTGGGCTGCGGGCGCAGCAACCGCTTCGGGTACTTGGCCGTCAGCGTCACCATCGAGTCGGCGAATTTGTGATACGGGTGATCCCGGTTGATGACGACGCTGCCGTGCCAGCTGATGAAGCGGTACATCGGCAGGCGTTTCGGGAACTCGCTGCGCTCGCCCACCTTCTTGAAGCGCTTCATCGCGGTGTAGAGGCGCTCCTCGTCGACGCCCATCTCGACGATGTTGTCGCGCATCTTGTTCAGCAGCGGAATGTACCGCAGGGTGCCGATGATGAGCGACGGATGCATCCAGGCGCCGATCGTCTCGACGAGAATGCGGCGCATCTTCGCGTGGCCCAGCAGATCGATGACCTCGAAGTCGACGGCGAGGTGCCGCGACTCGTCGGCGTTGATGCGCTTGAACACTTCCTGGCAGACCGGGTCGTCGATCTCGTCGACGATGAACTTGACCAGCGCACCGTCGAGCGCGACCTCGAGCATCGGGATGACGGTGCCCAGCACGGCGAGCGGCGTCTGGTCGGAGTACTTGTCGAGCCAATCGATGATCAGCTTGACGTTGACGTTCGGCTGCGGGATCTCGTCGTTCTTGAGCATACCCCACCGGCGCATCAGTGCCAGTTCGGCATTCGCGTGCTTCTGCTCCTCCGCGTGGAAGTAGCGGTAGATCTCGCGCAGTGTCTCGGTGGGAGCCTTGCGTGCCATCGCGGCGAATCCGCGCGCACCGACGTTCTCGATCCACATGAGGTCGGACAGGAACGGCTTGAGCTTGGCGTGCTGCTCCGGCGGGATCATCTCGGCACCGGGGGCGTCCCAGTCGATGTCCGCGAGAGACCACTGGCGGTCCTTGATCTTGTCCAACATGGCGTCGAAGTCGAAGGCCATCGTCATACTCCTGTCGAGGCGGAAACAGCGGGAAGGGACTGTGGGGTGGGCTCGCCGGGAAGCAGGCGGTCGAGCAGCCCTGCTCCGCGGGTGTAGAGGGTGGGAAGGAGCCGTTTCGTCAGCCAGACGGCTTTCGCGTCGAGCTGGGGCACGACGTAGAGGCGGTTCCTGTCGTGCGCGTTCAGCGTGGTGACGGCGATGCGCTCGGGAGAGAAGCCGGTCCACCGCATCAACTTCTGAGCGAGTTCCGTGGAGCGCTCGGTGATGCGACCGTCGACTGCGACGTTGGTCTTGACGAAGGTCGGGCACAGCACCGTCACGTGGACACCCGACCCGGAGAGTTCCGCCGCGAGAGTCTCGGACAACGACATGACGCCCGCCTTGCCGACGTTGTACGGGCCCATCGTCGGAGCCGCGGCGAATCCTGCCGCGGAAGCGACGTTGATGATGCCGCCGCGACCCGCGGTACGGAGCAGCGGAACGAACGTCTCGCAGCCGTGGACCACTCCCCACAGGTTGATGCCGAGTGCCCAGTTCCAGTCCTCGAATCCGATGGCGCCCACCGGCTTGCCACCGATGCCGACACCGGCGTTGTTGATCACGAGCGTCGGCGCGCCACCGAACTCGAGTTCGGCGAACAGCGCGAGATCCTCGACCTGCGACTGCACGGCGACGTCGCACTGGACGGCGAAACCGGGGCCATCGAGCATTCGCACCGTCTCCTCGGCGCGTTCGAGCGAGATGTCCGCGCAGACGACGCGGCCACCGCGGCGGGCGATCTCGAGTGCGAAGGCGCGGCCGATGCCACTGCCGGCGCCGGTGACCACGGCGTCCGCCCCGTGGGTCAGGCGTGGTCTGGATCGAGAGAACATCAGTGTCTCGTCTCTGTTCGATGGAGGGCTGTCAGGGCATGCGCGGCGCGGGCGAGTGCCCGGTCCGCTTCCGGGCTGATGCGCGGCAGAGCCTGGAACACGTGCATCTGGTCGGGCCAGATCTCAAGCGTGCACGTGCCACCGGCGTCGACCACCAGGTCTTGCAGGTGCTCGGCATCGGCGACGAGCATCTCCGCACCGCCGGCCTGAACCAGGAAGTGCGGCAACGCCGTTCCCGCCTCGACCGCAAGTCGCAGGCGCGGCCCGTCGGGATCCTCGCCGCGTGTGTAGAGCGAAGTGAGTGCCCGTGCCGCCGCTGCGGAGATCATCGGGTCGCGCCGCTCACGCTCCCGGTTCTGCGCGAGGGTGAAGGTCAGGTCGATCAGCGGCGAGAACAGGAGGACCGCACTCGGCTGGGGCGCCGATCGTCGGGCGTTGTCCAGCACCAGGTCCAGCGCGAGGTGACCGCCCGCCGAATCACCGGCCACCACGACCGACTCGGGTGCGTGGCCGCTCGCCAGCAGCCAGCGGTACGCCCGCTCGACGTCGTCGGCCGCGGCGGGGAAGGGGAACTCGGGTGCGAGTCGGTAGTCGACAACGAAGACCGGACGCTGCGTCGCGCGGGAGAGCCGCGACGCCAGGCCACGGTGCGTCCGTGCGGAACAGATCGCGTACGCGCTGCCGTGCAGATAGAGGATCGGGCCGGCAGTGTCCACGGAAGCATCCCCACCCTCGACCCACTCCCCGACCACACCGTCCTCGCGCACGGTGCGGACGACCGTGCCGGGTGCGACTCCGCCGCAGGCGCGCATGGCGACCTCGACGAGGACGCGGGCGACGCGTTCGCCGCCGCGTCCGAACGGCAACCGGGACGCGACGGGTCGCAACGTCGACTGCGTGGCTCGGGCCGCGGCGCGGGACCGCAGGGACCCTCGCTCGGGGATCGGACGCGTCGATATCATGCCGGAAGCGTCACGTACGACTGTGCCATTTGTCAATGGCCTATAGTTCAATGAAACAATCTTCGGTGTAGTCCGGAGTGCCGGACGCACCCGGCCGACGAGGGGAAGACATCGTGGCGATCGACTCCGCGGACATCGCCGTCCGCACGCTCCGACTGCAGGTCGACGAGGTGATCCGCGAGACGGCGGACGCGGTGACGTTGGTCCTGTCCACCGCTGACGGCGAGGCCCTGCGCTATCGCCCGGGCCAGTTCCTCACGGTCGAGATTCCTCTGAGCGACGGCAGTTCCGCCGCACGGTGCTACTCGTTGTCGAGCAGTCCCGACACCGGCGAGCGCCCCGCGATCTCCGTCAAGCGCACCGCGGGCGGCCTCGGATCCACCTGGTTGTGCGACACCGTGACGGCAGGATCCGCACTGACGACGCTGGCTCCCGCGGGCACCTTCGTTCCGGCGCGGTGGGATCGTCCGCTCGTCCTCGTCGCGGCCGGCAGCGGCATCACGCCCGTGCTGTCCATCCTCAAGACCGCGCTGGCGTCGCACGACGGGCCGGTCGTGTTGTTCTACGCGAACAGAGACCCGGGTTCGGTCATGTTCGCCGCCACACTCGACGATCTGCAGCAGCGGCATCCGGATCGCCTCACGGTGCGGCACTGGCACGAGTCGGCGTCGGGCCTGCCCACTGCCACCGGTCTCACCGACGTCGTCTCCGGTATCGCCGGCGCCGACGCGTACCTCTGCGGCCCGACGCCGTTCATGGAGGTCGCACAGCAGGGGCTCCTCGCGGCGGGTGTCTCGCCCGAGAACATCCACCGTGAGGTGTTCTCGTCGATCACCACCGACCCGTTCGACGCCGTCCTCGTCGAGACGTCCCCGGGCACCGGCGTTCCCGTGTCCGCGGAGGTCGAGGGCGATGATCACTCGTTCCACTGCGCACCCGACACCGTGTTGCTCGACGCCATGCTCGCCGAGGGAATCGACGCCCCGTTCGTGTGCCGCGAGGGCAACTGCGGCGCCTGCGCGTTCACCCTCGTCAGCGGTGACGTGCACATGCGCGTCAACGACACGCTGGATCAGTACGAGTTCGACCGGGGAGTGCGCCTGGCCTGCCAGTCGGTGCCCGTGTCCAACGCTCTCACCATCCGCATCGACTGACCGACCGAATCCCTGACACCACAGCCGCACGAGGAGACTTCATGCCCGTCATCACCAAGCACGTCGAGATCGCCGCACCGGCGTCGGCGACCTTCGACTACCTGTCCTCGTACGAGAACGTGCCGGACTGGATGTTCGGCGTCACCTCGTTCGTCCCCGTCGGACCGGTGTCGCGCGGCACCGGTGACCGCTTCGACGCCGAGATGAAGCTCGGACCCAAGGCGCTGCACTCCACGGTGGACATCGTCGAGTGGGTCGACGGTTCCGTCATCGCGTTGTCGTCGGTCAAGGGTTTCGAGACCAGTTCTCGCTGGGTGGTCACCCCTGTGGACGACGGGCACTGCGTCGCGGACGTCGAGTTCCGCTACGAGTTCCCCGGCGGCTTCACGGGCAAGGCACTCGCGAAGGTGGTCGAGCCCTTCATCAACCAGGGGATCTCCGTCACCGATCGGACCCTGCGCTCCCGGTTGGAGTCGCCGCGCAGCACCTAGACTCTCCCGGTGACCAGGACGGACCAGCGAGGACGCATCGCCACAGCATTACGGCGGTGGTGTTCCCGCTTCGAGCCGATCGGCCTCGTCGTCGGACTGGTCTTCTACTGCTGGTCGATGTCCCCGTCGCTTCTCCCCCGGCCGTGGTATCTCCAGGCCGTCGCCACGGGCCTCTCGGTCGCGTGCGGATACGGCGTCGGGGTCGTCGCCGTGTGGGGCGTCCGGCGAATGGAGCTCACTCGCGAGTGGCCCGAACGGCTGAGGCGGTGGGGCTGGTCCGCGATCGGCGCCGCCGCCGCCGTCGTCCTCCCGCTGTTCCTCGTCCTCGGGGCGTGGTGGCAGAACATTTCTCGCGAACTCGTGGGCATCGAACCGAGCCAGTCGCGGGACTACGCCGGGGTCTTCGTCGTCGCTGCGATCGTCGTCGTTCTGGTGATCACGCTGGCGCGCGGAATCCGCCGCGTCACTGACCTTCTCATCGCGCTGATCGGTCGTGTTCTTCCGCCGCCCGTCTCGCGTGGTCTCGCCGTCGTCGCCATCGGTGTGGTGCTGGTCGTCGCGATCGAAGGGCTCCTCACGACCGGGATCTCACGCATCTCCAACGGGTCCGCCGCCGCGGCCGACACCGGGAGCGCCGAGGGCGTCGAGCGACCGTCGGCGCCCGAACGGTCGGGCTCGCCCGCGTCGGACGAGGCGTGGGACTCCCTGGGCCGCGAGGGGCGCACCTTCGTCGCGGGCGGCCCGACGTCGGACGAGATCACCTCGGTGACGGGCCGGCCCGCCCTCACCCCGATCCGGGTCTATGCGGGACGCAAGTCCGTCGATGCCGACGGGCTGGGCCTCGGCCGCGCCACAGTCGACTCGCTCGCCGATCGACTTGTCGCCGAACTGGATCGGACGGGCGCCTTCGACCGCGAGTACCTGGCGATCGCGACGACCACCGGTCGAGGGTGGGTCAACGCGTCCGTCGCGTCCGCACTCGAGTACCTCGCCGGCGGCGACACGGCGATCGCCGCGATCCAGTACTCGTATCTGCCGAGCCCGTTGGCGTTCCTCGCCGATCGCAACACCCCGCTCATCGCAGGCCGCGCCGTCTTCGAGACCGTGTACCGGCGTGTGCAGGACCGTCCCGAGAACAACCGCCCGAAGCTTCTCACCTTCGGTGAGTCACTCGGGTCGTACGGAGGCCAGGATGCCTTCTCCGGAGTGCAGGACATGCTGGCTCGTACCGACGGCGCGCTCTGGGTGGGGACGCCCAACTTCTCCGAGCAGTGGTCGCGCGTCACCGACTCGCGAGATCCGGGCAGCCCCGAGATCCTGCCCGTGGTCTACGGCGGACAGAACGTCCGCTTCGCCGCGGGGCCGTCGGACCTCGACGCACCCGGCCTGGTGGACTGGGAGAGCCCGCGCATCGTCTACTGGCAGCACCCCAGCGATCCGATCGTCTGGTGGTCGTTCGACCTGCTGTTCGGTAAGCCGGACTGGCTCCGGGAGCCGCGAGGTGTCGACGTCGACAAGGGGATGACGTGGATCCCCCTGGTCACCTTCTGGCAGGTGACGCTCGACATGGCGCTCGCTGCCGAGGTGCCGGAAGGCCACGGTCACGCCTACGGTGCCGACGCGGCCTCCATGTGGGCGCCCATTCTGAACGTCGACGACTCAGAGCTGGTGGACCGCGTCACCGACGCGATGCGGTGACTCCCTGAGGGTGCTCGCGCGTACCCACCACGCGAGCGAGATCAGCGCGATCACCTCCACGACGACGAGGATCCGTTCGACGTGTCCGAGCGTCACGACGCGGTACCATGGTGTCGAGGTGGTCATGCCGACGAACAGCGCGTACCCGATGGGTGCGATGGCCACGACGGACAGCACTCCCAGCACGAACGTCCGTCGGGCGTGACGTGCCCACTCGCTCGACCGGATCCACGGTGCGGCGAGAGCGATCACTGCCACCGGGATGCTGACGAACGCGACCGCCGCACCCGCGCGGTGCACCGCCCCGCCGAGGCCGAGCGTCGCGTCGTTGCTCCAGTCCTGCTTGGGAACCGCGACCACGGCGATGAGTCCTACCGTCCACAGTGTCATCGCCACCGCGGCGACCGACGACGCGCGCAGCAACGACTGCCGGACGGCTGCGACGAGCACGGCGCCGGATCCGACGGCGAGGAGCAGCACCCCGGCCGTGAACACCCACTGCTGCGCGCCCAACCCGTACTCGCTGATGGTGCGGCGCAGATGCGACGGCGACCCGAGCGCGGTGACGACATCGAGGACGACGACCGTCGCGGCGCCGAGCAGGATGGAGAGAAGCCCGAGAGAGGCGAGGCGGGTCTGCACAGGGTCCTTTCGGCAGCGGATCTACGACTCCACTGTGCCTGACGGTGAGCCGGACACGGCGACCGTACGGAGACGCCCACGCGCGCGGTCGATCTGGTCGAGGCAGGAATCCCGCCCGGCCGGATCCGTCATCTCCCGTCGGCACGCCTCGTCGAGGAGGTCGAGGTGGTACCGGACGCGGTCGATCGACGCGGTGTCGGTCGCTGCCGCACCGAGCCGCTCCGCCATCCGGATACCGGCGGCGACCACCATGGGGCTCGCCATCGCGTAGATCCGTACCGCGCCGAGCGCGTGGTCGATCAGGTCCACCACGGGCACCCGACGAAGAACGATCCGTACCGTTCCGGCATCGTCGGTCCGGGCACCGCACGGCGGCGGACGGCCGACGAGAGTCACCATCCCGACGGACAGATCGTCGAGAGCGTTGCGCGCCGTGTACGGATCGTTGGTACCCGAGGACAGGGCCCGCACCGCCATCTCGGCCAGTTGCTCGACGGCGAACTCGATGTCGTGCTGCGGAGTCCGCTCGTCGCCGATCTCGACCGCGGACTCGATCTCGCGCAGGTGCGACGCGGAGGCGGATCCGCTCCACCGTCGCGACTCCGCGATGGCGTCTCCTTCGATCACGTGCTCGCCCGGCCTGCAGAGGAGCACGACGACGGCGTCGGCGTCGGCGGCCGAGGACAACGCCGCATCCTCGTCCACGTCGACGACGACACCGGAACGCGGAGCCCGCACCGTCTCGACGTGCTCGGGCAGCGTCACGTCGGAATCCGACGCCGCGTCGGCCGGTGGCTCCGTCGGGTAGAGCTCGTCGACAGCTGCGGAGAGTTCGTCCCGCACCCGCGAGGACAGCGTCGCCACCTGGATCGACTGGGCTATGTGGTGGATGAAGTACACCAGGACACCCACGTCGAGCACCGCGAGGAGCACGGCGACGTTCACCGCGATGTCGGGCACGAAGACGTCGCCGTCCGAGTCGAGCGACCGGATCGAGCGCAGCACCATCAGTGCGTAGAGGAAGGTCGCTCCGAAGATGCCGAGCACCACCTGGTTCCCGCGGTCCGCCATGAAGTTCCGCACCAGTCGCGGGCCGTAGGTCGAACTGGCCGTCGCGAGAACCGAGATGGTGATGGAGAAGGACGTCGCCGCCACCCCGAGCATCGACCCGCCGATGGCGCCGAGGATGTCCCGGCTGCCACTGGCGCCCACGTGATAGAGCAGCGACCCACCGATCCCGATGCCCTGATCGAGGAGCCATCGGTCCAGAGCGACCAGGAGTTGAGCCAGTACGACGGCAGCGACGCCCAGCACGGCGGGAACGAACCAGAACGTGCCCTGCAGCCGTACCCACCGTCGTCTCATGGGTTCATGGTGCCCTGACGGTGGGTCGACGTGTCAGACAACGGCGATCGCGTCGATCTCGACGAGCATCTCCTCGCGCGGCAGCCCGGTGAACACCGTTGTGCGACTGGGCAGGACATCACCCTTCGTGTGTTCGAGGACGAAGGCACCGTATGCCTCGTTCATGACGGCGAAGTCCTCACGCTTCGTCAGGTACACCCGCAGCATCACGACGTCGTCGAAGGTCGCACCGCTCGCCTCGACGATGGCCTTGACGTTGGTCAGTGTCCGCGTGGTCTGCGCCGCGACGTCGCCGGGGTAGAGGTATTCGTTGGTCGCCGGGTCGACGGGTCCCTGCCCGGACACCTGAACGAACGGGCCCTTGCGCACGCCCTGCGAGAAGGTGTGGGCGGGTGCAGGCGCATCGGTCGTGAGGACGGCGATCTTGTCGGTCATGCGTGTTCCTTCGTCGGGGTCGGACTCCAACCGAGTTCGGCGGAGATGGTCTCGGCCACCGCGCGCACCTGCGGCAGGGTGCCGAGAACGCGGGCGTGGTCGAGCAGCATGTCGGGCACGGACATCGACACCGCGGCGACTATCGAGCCGGTTCCGTCCCGCACCGGTACGCCGATGCAGTTGACGAACGACTCGTGTTCCTCGTGGTCCTCCGCGTACCCCTGACGGGTCACGAGGGCCAGCTCCTCGAGATAGCGCTCGGGCGAATCGATGGTGCGGTCGGTGAAGCGGGTGTACTCGATGCGATGGGCGACGCGGACCTGCTCGTCGACGGGCAGCCCGGAGATCAGGATCTTTCCGACGGCAGTGCAGTGCAACGGTGCCGGGCGCCCGACACGGGAGTACATCCGCACGCTCTGCGTCGCGTCGAACTTGTCGATGTAGACGGCCTCCCCGGACTCGTAGGTGGCGAGGTGGATCGTCTGCTTGGTCTCCGCGTTCAGTGTCGCGAGGTAAGGCCGCGCCAGCGTCCGGATGTCCCGCTGCTCCAGCGACCGGTTGGAGAGCTCGAAAAGCGTCGACCCGAGCCGGTAGCGATGTTCGTGGTCGTGCTGGACGAAGCGCTCCGCCTCCATTGCGCGCAGCAGACGCAGCACCGTGGTCTTGTGCACGTCGAGGTGGGCGGCCAACTCGTCCAACGATCGCGGCCCGTCGGCCAGCACGCGGAGCAACCTGAGCGCGCGGGACACACTCTGACTCATACGGCGATTCCCCTCTCGGCGTCGTAGTCGATGCGCGACCACTCCTCGTCCGAGGATGTCACCAGTGTGTCGAGACGGTGCAGCGGAAGGAGATGGGCCGCGTCGCCGTGCGCGGTGAGGGCGCCGGCGGCGCACAGGTGCCCCAGCCTGATCGCACGCTGTTGGTCGTCGCCGCGGAGGACGCCGGCCAGGTATCCACCGGCGAACGCGTCTCCCGCACCGATCTTCTCGACCACCGACAACCGCAGGGCCGGGACATCGACACGCTCGGCGCCGTCGAATCCCACGACCACGTGGGCGTCGTTCTTGATCACGAGGCGGCGCGGCTCGGGGAACAGAACACGCAGCGCATCGGGGTCTCCGGTGCCGAACACCGCGTGCGCTTCGTCAGCGCCCATCAGCGCGATGTCGCTGCGCCGGACCTGTTCTCCGAGAACGACATCGGCGCTCCCGGTGGTCCACAGCCGCGGACGGTGATTGAGGTCGAAACTCAGCAGACCGGGCGACGACGCCAGCGCGGCCGCAGCCTCGCGCGCGGTGTCCGACAGGGCGAGCGTGATGCCGCTGACGTGGACGAGGTCGGCCGCCGCGAGTATCGAAGTTGCCCCGACGATGTCGTCGACACACAGCGCACTGGCGGCGGAACCGCTGCGGAAGTACGTCATTCGACTCTCCCCGGCGGGCAGGTCCGACGCGTGACCGCTGCCCGAACCACGTTCCTTGACGTACATGCCGGTGGTGCGGGTCTCGTCGACGATCACCGCCGACGTGTCCACCCCACTCGTGCGCAGCGTCTCCGTCAGGTAGCGGCCGAAGCCGTCGTCACCGACGCGCGAGAGCCAGAACGCCTCGACGTCCAACTGGGCGAGGACCCGCGCGACGTTGGCCTCGGCTCCCCCGGCCGACCGCTCGAACGTGTCCGAGTGTTCGAGGGGGCCGGGCTGCGCGACCATGACGACGAGCCCCTCGCCGACACACACCACCCGTGAAGTCGCCGCGCCGGGTGATCTCACATCAATTCCCTTCGATGTCTTGCGAGTTGTCCCTGTTCGTTGCAGACTAACGACACCGAACACAGTTTGCAATCAGCGTTGCAACATACGCAACGCTACAGCGCCGCATCCGGCGCAGGAGGATTCGATGATCGACAAGGCTGCCGTCGAGGCGCTGCACGACCGCACTCTCGGCCCCGAGTACAAGTCCGTCCCACCCGCCGCGTGGGGTCTGACAGTGCGCGACTATCTGGCGACGGCGCCCACGCTGGCCGACTTCGCGACGCCGGTGGTCACGCTGGATCGCCGCCACCTCACGTCGAACATCGATGTGATGGCGCGCTGGGCCGATGCGGCCGGCATGCGCCTGGCACCGCACGGCAAGACGACAATGGCGCCGCAGCTGTGGGCGGAACAACTGGAGGCGGGCAGCTGGGGTATCACTTTGGCCACCGGGTGGCAGGTGCAGCTAGCTCGCGCGTTCGGCGTGCAGAGCATCCTTCTCGCCAATGCCCTGATCGACCCGGTGACGCTCCGTTGGATCTCGGCGGACCTCGACGCTCACGACGACGTCGAGTTCGTCTGCTGGGCAGACAGTGTCGACACCGTGGCACGCATGACGGAGATCCTGGGCACCGTGACACGACCGATCCCGGTGATCGTCGAACTCGGTGGGCCGCACGGCCGCACCGGGGCACGCAGCGTGGACGAGGCACGACGCGTCGCGGCCGCGATCTCCTCGTCGCCGTCGGTCACCCTCGCAGGAGTCGGCGGATACGAGGGCGCGCTGGCCCACGACCGCACGCCCGCAGGACTGGACGCCGTGCGCGCCTACCTCGACGAGGTCGCCGCTCTGCACGCCGGTCTCGCCGCCGACGGCCTGTACGAGGGACGAGCGATCGTCACCGCGGGTGGGAGCGCCTACCAGGACCTGGTGGTCGAGCGGCTCTCGTCGGTCGTCGACGAGGACACAGCCGTCGTGCTGCGCTCGGGCGCCTACGTGGTGCACGACGACGGCTTCTACGCCGACATCTCCCCGCTCATCGCCTCCCGCGTCGGCGAGCAGCACCTGTCCTCCGCGATGCACGGCTGGGCGCGGGTGGTGTCGCGTCCGGAACCCGAACTCGCACTGCTCGATGCGGGCAAGCGCGACTTCCCGTTCGACGAGGGGCTGCCGACACCGCAGCGCATCGGCGGCCGGGACGCGGAGGCCGGGCACCACATCTCGGCGCTCAACGATCAGCACGCCTTCCTCCGCACTCCGGGCACGGCCCGCGAAGACGTTCCCGTCGGGACGGTCGCACGGCTCGGCCTGTCACATCCCTGCACGGCGTTCGACAAATGGCGCATGCTTCCGGTCGTCGACGACGCCGACGCGGCGAACCCGCGCATCGTCGACCTCGTCCACACCTTCTTCTGATCATGACGGACATCCTCTTTCGCGGCGGTGACGTCGTCGACGGCACCGGATCCGACCGAGTCCGCGCCGACGTTCTCGTCGACGACGGACGCATCACGCGGGTCGCGGCACCGGGCACTGTCGCCGACGCGCAGACCGTCGTCGACGTGCCACGGGGCCACGTCGTCGCACCGGGCTTCATCGACATGCACGCCCACTCCGACCTCGGCCTGCTGACCGCACCCGGACACGTTCCGAAGATCACCCAGGGCGTCACCACCGAGGTGCTGGGTCAGGACGGCCTCTCCTACGCACCCGTCTCCGACGAGACGCTCGCGGTGATCCGCCGTCAGATCTCCGGGTGGAACGGCAATCCCACCGATCTCGACATCACGTGGCGCTCGGTCGCCGAGTATCTGGACCGGCTCGACCGGGGCATCACCCCGAACGCCGCGTACCTGGTGCCGCAGGGAACGCTGCGCTATCTGGCCGTCGGGGCGGATCAACGTCCCGCTACCGCCGCCGAGGTCGACCACATGCGAGAGCTGGTGGCACAAGGCATGTCCGAGGGCGCAGTCGGCATGTCGAGCGGACTGACCTACACACCCGGGATGTATGCCGACACGGGCGAACTGCGCGCGCTGTGCGAGGTCGTCGCCGAGTTCGGCGGCTTCTACGCTCCGCACACTCGCTCCTACGGCAAGAACGCTCTCGGCGCATACCGGGAGATGATCGAGCTATCCTGTGAGACCGGCTGCGCCCTGCACCTGACCCACGCCACCATGAACTTCGGCGAGAACAAGGGCCGTGCCGGCGAATTCCTCGACATGGTCGACGCCGCGATCGCCGACGGGTGCGACATCACGCTCGACACCTATCCCTACCTGCCCGGCGCCACCACCCTGTCCGCGCTGCTGCCTAGCTGGGCGATGTCCGGCGGACCCGACGCGGCGCTGGGCCGTCTCGACGATCCCGACGTGCGGCGCCGCATCACCGACGACGTGAACCGCTACGGCTCGGACGGCTGCCACGGCGTAACGGTGGAATGGGAGACGATCCAGCTCAGCGGCGTCGCGAACGCGGATCTCGACCGCTACGTCGGGAAGACCGTCCTCGACATCGCGACCGAGGAGGGCCGCGCACCCGTCGACGTGTTCTTCGACGTGCTGCAGCGAGATGCGTTGAGCACCACCATCCTGCAACACGTCGGGCACGAGGAGAACGTGCGCGCCATCATGGTGCATCCCCACCACATGGGTGGCAGCGACGCCATTCTGGTGGGCGAGCGTCCCCATCCGCGAGCCTGGGGGACGTTCCCCCGCTACCTCGGCCACTACGTGCGGGACGAGGGCCTGATGTCACTGGAGGACTGCGTCCATCACCTCACGGGTCGGCCCAGTGCACGACTCGGTCTCATCGACCGTGGCCTCGTCCGCGAGGGCTACGCGGCGGATCTCGTGGTGTTCGATCCGGCCACCGTCCGGGACACCGCCACCTTCGACCACCCCAAGCAGCAGGCCGTCGGCATCGCGCACGTTCTCGTGAACGGCTCCTTCGCCGTGCACGACGGCGTCCCCACCGGGACACTCGCCGGGCGCTCCCTCCGCCGCACCTCCTACGGAAGAACCTCATGACGACCCGATTCGACGACGCACTCGCCACGATCATGGAAGACCGCGCGCTCGTCGTGGTCCGCGCCCCGTCCATCCCCGACCCCGCCGCGTTGGCCGACGCCCTCGTCGCCGGCGGACTGCGCGCCGTCGAACTGACCTTCACCACACCCAACGTGCTGGACTGCCTGCGCGCCGCGTCGTCGTCCGGTGCCGTGATGGGTGCCGGCACCGTGATGACGGGTGATCAGGCTCGCGCCGCGATCGACGCGGGCGCACGCTTCCTCGTCACTCCCGGTCTTCGTCCCGATGTCGCCGCGGTCGCTCACGAACGGGACGTCCCCGTCTTGATGGGAGCACTCACCCCCACCGAGATCATGGCGGCGCTCGATCTGGGTGCCGCCGCGGTGAAGGTGTTCCCCGCGAAGCTGTTCGGTCCCAGCTACTTCGGTGATCTTCGCGGACCGTTCCCCGACGTCCCCCTTGTTCCGTCCGGCGGTGTCAATGTCGACAATGCCGCCGACTATCTCGCCCGCGGCGCCGTCGCCGTCACCGCGGGCACCGACGTCGTTCCACCAGCCACGGTCGCGGCGGGGCTCTGGGACGACATCACCGCTCGCGCCACCTCGTTCGTCCACTCACTCTCCCGCTGACTCTCCACATACCTCGAAAGGCAACCTCATGGGTTCCGTCGTCGACTGGTTGAGGACGTCCACTCCCGGACTCCTCGTTCTGTGCGGTATCGCGATCGCGGTCCTGCTCGTCGTCATCATCAAGGTCAAACTCGAACCGTTCATCGCCCTCCTCATCGTCGGCCTGGGACTCGCCGTCGCAGCCGGACTTCCGGTGTCGGAGATCGTGGGAACCGCCATCAAGAGCGGCGACTCGATTCTCGAGACGGGTTTCGGCGGCATCCTCGGCCACATCGCCGTCATCATCGGACTGGGCACTGTTCTCGGCGCCATCCTCGAGAGGTCCGGTGGTGCGCAGGCACTCACCGCGAAGCTCCTCGGCGTCTTCGGTGATCGCGGCGCCCCCATCGCGATGGGTCTGCTCGGCCTCATCTTCGGCATCCCCGTCTTCTTCGACATCGGCATCTTCGTTCTCGCCCCGCTCGTCTACGTCGCGGCGAGACAGGGCGGAAAGTCGTTGGTGCTGTACGCGCTGCCCATGCTCGCCGGCCTGTCGATGACGCACGCGTTCCTGCCTCCGCACCCCGGCCCCGTCGCGCTGGGCGGCCTGCTCGAGGTCAACCTGGGCTGGCTCATCCTCATGGGCTTCATCTGCGGCATCCCCGGTTTCATCGCGGCAGGTCTCGTGTGGGGCAGCTACATCGGCAAGCGCATCATCGTCGAGGTGCCCGAGGACTTCGTCAACGATGCCGACGACAACGGACCGCACACGTCGGGCGGCACCGCCGTCGGGACGAAGCGGCCCGTGGTCACCACTCCCCCGTCCGTCGCGACCATCGGCGCCATCATCGCCGTGCCCCTGGTGCTCATCCTCGGCGCCACGTTCGGCACCATCCTGCTCGACGAGGGCAACCTGCTCCAGGTCCTCACGTTCTTCGGCACCCCCGCGGTCGCTCTGCTCATCGCGGTGCTCATCGCGTTCTACGTCCTGGGCATCCGCCGTGGTTCGACGGTGCAGGAGTTGTCCACTCTCACCGGCGAATCGCTCCGCCCGGTCGGCATGCTGCTCCTCGTCGTCGGAGCGGGCGCGTTCTTCGGCAAGGTCATCTCGGCCACCGGCATCGGTACCGCACTCGCGGACACCATGTCCGCCGCAGGACTGCCGATCATCGTGCTCGCGTACATCATCAGCTGTGCGCTGCGTATCGCCCAGGGTTCGGCCACCGTCGCCATCGTCACGACCGGTGGCATCGTCGGACCGCTCGTCGCGGCGCAGGACTACTCGCAGATGTCGGTCGCGCTCATCGCCATGGCCATCGCTGCCGGGTCCATCATCCTGAGCCACGTGAACGACGGCGGGTTCTGGATCATCGCCAAGTTCTTCAACCTCACCGTCAAGCAGACGCTGCAGACGTGGACGGTGTTGGAGACCGTGCTGTCGGTCGTCAGCTTCGCCGTGGCAGGGGTGTTGTTCGCGATCGTGAGCTGACCGCAGTGCCCGCATTCGTGACGTGTGTTCCGACTGGATGCGACGACATCGCGGCATCGAGTACTGACTGTCGTCTGCGCGACGGACAGTGGAGTCGCCCGTCGCCTGATTGCATGGACCTGTCACAGCCCGCAGATGGTGAGCTCTGCGAAGCGTGCCCCCGACATCGGGGTCCCCCGAAGTCGTGGCTACCGATCTGCCTGGAACAAAACGTACGGTCTCTGAGAACAGCAGCGCAGTAGCTGCTGCGCCGAGCAGGGGGACCGATACAGATGCAGGCAATGATGACCGACGACGACATCGTGAGACCGGCCCTCAGCGTGCGGGAGGTGGAGGTCCTGCGGGCGTGGATCATCAGCGACTCGAAGGGCACCGTCGCACGGTCGCTCTTCATCTCCCCCGCCACGGTCAACACCCACATCGCGCGCATTCGCGAGAAGTACGAGGCCGTCGGGCGGTCGGCAGGGTCGAAGGCTGCACTGGTCGCCCGAGCACTGCAGGACGGGCACGTGAGGTTGGACGAGCTATAGGCCTGGCGCTTTCACTCCGCTCACGCCACCTGTCGGCGGGATCCCGCGCGACAGGGCGCCGAGAGGAGCAGAAACTCCGCCGCTCAGACGACGACGACCGTGACCCCGGCGTCGCGGAAGGGCTGCACCTGCTCCTCGGTCGCGCCGGCGTCGGTGACGAGAGTGACGCCCTCGGGGAGTGGCGCCCAGGCGTGGAACGGGCGCTGACCCAGCTTCGCCGCGTGCGCGAGCACGTAGACCGTGCCGGCGCGCTCGATCATCAATTCCTTGAGCCGCGTCTGCTCCAGCTCGGCCTCGCAGATGCCGCGGTCGGCGGTCACCGCGTCGGCACCGAGGAAGGCGCGGTCGAACGACACCCGTGCCAACGACGCCTCGGCGAGCGGTCCGACGAAGCCCTGCGACAGGTGACGCAAAGTGCCTCCCAGACACTCCACGCGAACGTCGTCGGCATCCGCCAGCGCTTCGAGCGCGGTGAGACCGGCGGCGATGACCGTCAGTCCCGTGGAGTCGCGGAGGTACTCCCCCATGGCCCCGACGGTCGTGCCGGCATCGAGAAGCACCGTCTCACCCGGGTGCACCTCTCCCGCAGCCCACTTCGCGATCGAGCGCTTGGCGTCGAAGCCCTCGACAGCACGCTGGCGGAGCGACGACTCGGGGTGCGGGTCGAGCGCGATCGCGCCGCCGTACGTGCGTGCGAGGAGACCCTCGGCGGTCAACTGCGACAGGTCCCGTCGAATGGTCGAGGCCGTCACGCCGAACTGCACGGACAGGTCTTCCACACTCGCCAGACCACTCGTCTTGGCCAGTCGAACGATTTCCGCGCGCCGCGCCTGTGACTCCCTGAGCGCCATACCCGAAACCTAGCCGACGTCGGCGGTGCTGGTCGCCAGTTCGGCGGCCTGTCGCAGCGCTTCCACCATGCTGCCGGCCTCGGCGATGCCCTTGCCCGCGATGTCGAATGCGGTGCCGTGATCCACGGAGGTACGGATGACGGGGAGTCCCACGGTGATGTTCACGCCGGCCTCGATGCCGAGAACCTTGACCGGTCCGTGGCCCTGGTCGTGGTACATCGCGACGATGAGGTCGTAGTCACCACGACCCGCGAGGAAGAAGGCGGTGTCCGCAGGCAGCGGTCCGACCGCGTCGATTCCGTCGGCCTGCAGCTTCTCGACGGCCGGGACGATCTTCTGATCCTCCTCGCCGTACCCGAACAGCCCGTTCTCGCCGGCATGCGGGTTGATGCCGCACAGGCCGATCTTCGGGTTGCTGTTCCCCGATCGCACCAGAGCCTCGTACCCGCGGCGGACCGTGCGCTCGACGAGTCCCGGCTCGATCTTCGCGACGGCGTCGAGCAGTCCGATGTGGGTGGTCACGTGGATGACCTTGAGCTTGGGCGTCGAGAGCATCATCGACACCTCCTCGGTACCGGTTAGGTGAGCGAGCAGCTCGGTGTGGCCCGGGAAGATGTGTCCGGCGGCGTGCAACGCCTCCTTGTTGAGCGGTGCGGTGCAGATCGCCTGGACGTCGCCCGCCACGGCGAGTTCGGCTGCGACACGGATGTATTCGTAGGCCGCGTGTCCCGCCACGGCGGACAGCTCGCCCCAGGCGAGATCCGCGGGCAGCAACCCGAGGTCGATGACGTTGATACGCCCGATGGTGAACTCGGCATCGGCGATGCGCTCGATCGAGACGATGTCGCACTGCACACCCAGCACGTCGGCCGCGAGTCGCAGACGCGCTGCGTCACCGATGACGACGGGCTTGCACCACCCCGCCACCTTGGCGTCGAGCACGGCGGGAACGATGACCTCGGGGCCGATGCCCGCGCCGTCGCCCATCGTCAGGGCCACGACGGGCAGGTCGAGGGTCTGGAGATCGGTCGATGTCATGGCTGTGTCCTTCGGTCGGAGCGTGGTGTCCGGCGAGCCGCCGGTGAGGTGGGAGTGGATGGCGGACAGGCTGTCTCGGTCTCCGAAACTGCCCGGCCGCGTGACGATGCGTCGGCCCCGCGGGTCGACGGACACGACAGCGCCGTAGTGCACGTGACCGAGCGGTCGGAGTGTGCTGATGCCGAGCGCGGTGATGACGGCGCGTGCCGTCTCACCGCCGGTGAGGGCGAGGTCGACCGACAGTCCGTCGGTGCCGGCTCGGACGTATTCGGCCAGGGCGACGGACAGGTCGCGGGTACGCGCCACGTCCACGGACCCGGTCACGGTGAGCGCGACGGAGCCGTCGCACAGGGCGGAGGAGAGCACGCGTGCGTCGGCGAGGCCGGCAAGCACATCACCCGCATCCACGGGCAGCGGTCGCACGCCGTCCTCGGCGAGACGACGAACCTGCTCGACGGCGATCGAGGAGGCGGTGCCCACGACGACGAGCACGGGATCACCCGTACGCGAGACGGAGTGAGGCGTCGCAGTACCACCGAGACCCCGAGCGACAGCCGCGGCGAGCGCCGAGGTGCCCACCAGGGTCACGTCGGGGCGGTCGGCCACTACCGCCACCACCGCGTCGAGATCGGCGTCGGACTCGATGTCGCACACGACGACCCCGGTCGCGGCCGAGAGCGCGTCGATGGTGACGAGCGGGGCACCGAGCATGTGCGGCAACGATTGCGGGGGTGTTCCGGACTCGGCGTGCCAGAGGTCGGTGTCGGCCAGCGGCACGCCGTCGACGTGGAGCACGCCCCCACGCACGACACGGTCCAGCAGTGGCAGTCCGCCCGCGACGACCACCGGTCCGCGGGCCGACAGTGCGCGCACCGTGGCAGCGACGTTCCCGCGCAGGAGCGAGTCGATCTTCGCCAGAACTCGCGCACCCGCGGGTACGGATCGCAGCGCGGACGACACCAGGAGTTCCGCCTGCTCGGCGGCCAGCGCCCGGGTGTCGAGATCCACGACGGATACTGCGGCGGAACCGATCACGGCGTCGAGGGTCAGAGACACATCGGACGTGCGGTCGAGGAACACCCCGGCGACCTCGGCGGCGCCAGAGAGATCGTCGGCCAGTACGACGAGTGAGGTCATCCTCGTACCGCCTTCCGTTCGGTTGCGCGAACCACGCATTTCACTGTAGTCGAATTGCGTGTTTCGCGCAGCCAATTCACAACGACGCTCCCGCGCACTGCACGATCGCCTGGCCGGTGATGTTCCGACCGAGAGGGCCGAGCAGGAAACCGATGAGCCCCGCGACCTCCGACGGGTCGATGAAGGCACCGAGGGGCGGGAGCTTGGGCGGAGTATGCGAGCGCGACGGATCCCCCAGCATTGCGGTGTCCGTGGGTCCGGGCGCAACGACGTTGACGGTGATGCCGCGGGACACCAGTTCCATGGCCCACGACCGTGCCATGCCCGTCAGCGCGGACTTCGTGGCGACGTACTGGCTCTTGCCGGCATTGCCGGTCATGGTGCGACTTCCGACGAGGACGACGCGAGCACCGGGTTCCAGAGTGTCGACCACGCCGTTCACCAGAACCTCGGCCGCGGCGACATGGACCTGCCACATCTCGCGGAGGTCGTCGACGTTCAGGGACCCGAGCGGAGCCGAACGCTGCAGCCCCGCAGCGTGAACCACGGCGTTGACCGCGGACAGGCCCGATGCGATCGAGGCCACCGAGTCCAGATCACCCAGGTCGGCCTCGACCCATGTCAGGTTCTCGTGCTCGATCTCCGGTTGCCGACGACTCAGCCCGGTGACACGCCACCCGTCGTCGAGAAGCGAGAGTGCTGTGGCAGCCCCGATTCCCGAGCTGACGCCCGTGACGACAGCGTGCTTCACGAGAGCCACTCCGGCTGCACCTCGCAGTACTCGATGGCCTGACGGAATCGCGTGAAGGCCACGTGCAGCGTCCGGCCGTCGGCCACGATGGACGGGTACGAGAACTCGCGGTTCAGTCCATCGCGGGAGTTGTTCGACAGGCAGTACCCGTCGCCCTCCTCGAGGTTCCGGCGCACCGGCCACGTGACACCGCGGTCGGATGAGATCGCCAGGGCCATCGGCGCTCGGGGTGCGCCCCAGAAGGCGTGCCGCGGGTCGCCGTCGTCCAGAGGCGAGTCCTCCTCCACCGTCTCCTGCTTCTCCGCGATGCCGTGATCGTCGATCTCGTCGTACAGCGACAGTCTGCGCGCCGTGGCGTCCTCACGACTGGACTCGTTGTACACCAGGGCGAGTCGGTCGTCGGCCAGCACGACGAACTGCACCGACGAATTGTTGTTGGGCAGCTCGGTGGGGACGGGAGCGCTCCACGTGTCACCGTCGTCGTCGGAGACGGAACGGTAGACGTGGTCCGCCCAGCGGCTGCGGTAGAGGGCGACGAGCTGACCGTCGGACAGACGGCCGATGTTCATGTGGACGCACCCGATGCTGTCGGGAACGACCACCTCGCGCCAGGTGACGCCGTCGTCGTCCGACACCATGACGCCGGAGTAGTCGCGGTCGCCCACCCACTTGCGGCCTTCGATACGGACGCAGTGGAAGACAGGCAACAGGATCCGGCCGGAGGGCAGCGTGACCATGGGCTGGCGCACGAACACGCCACCGGCCTCGGTCTCCGGGATCAGCACGTCGGTCTCGCCCCAGGTGCGCCCGCCGTCGGGCGAGATCCGCCGCAGCACCCGTGCGGTGTCCTGGTTGCCGGCGTGCTGCGAGGTCCACAGCAACCAGATCTCGCCGGACTCACGCACGTTGAGCACGGGATTCTGCTCCGACCGCGTCCCGTCGTCCGACAGCCGGATCGGCTGCGACCACTCGTCGCCGTCACGCCGCGAGAACCACACGCTGATGTCCGGAACGCCTTCCTGCGTTCCGGCGAACCAGACGCACGCCAGTGAACCGTCGGGCAGCACAGCCAGATTGGCCGCGTGGTTCTGCACCTCGGGCGGGGTCAACAGCGCATCACGGCGCCCGGGCTCGGCGGTGGGGCGGACGATGCCGTCGGCATTCAGGGTGGTGGTCACGGGGATCTCCTCGATCAACTGACGAGTGTCGCGGCGGACAGGTTGTAGGAGTTGGTGGGGCGCAGGGTCACGTCCTGGATGCGTTCGCGACGCGCCATCACCGACTTGGGAACGAACGACCACAGACAGGGCACGGTGTCCCAGATCTGGCGCTGCGCGTCGGCGAGGAGCTGGGTTCGGCGGGTCTCGTCGACTTCCTCGGACGCACGTGCGATGGCCGCGGCGATCTCGGGGAACATGTACCCGTGGTAGGTGTCTCGGGTCTGCTCCTTCTCCGGGGTGCCGGCGTACATGCCCTGCATGATGGTGATCGCGAGTCCGGTCGGACTCGGGAATCCGTTGCCCAGGATGTCCCAGTCGCCCGCCTTGCCCTGACGCCACTGCATGATGTCGCCGCCCGGCTCGAACTGCTGCAACGTGGTGCGGACGCCGATCGCCGAGAACATCTGCACGACCGACTCCATGATGTCGGTGTCGGCCGCGAACTCGCCGGATTCCCAGATGATCTTGAGTTCCAGATCGGAGATGCCGAGCGCGTCGAGCTCGCCGCGCGCCCGTGCCGGGTCGTACGTGTACTCCCCGGTCTCGATGGCGCCGTCGAGGATCGCGGGGATGACGCCCTTGGACGCGGTCGCCGAGCCCTGCATGACCTGGTCGATCAGCGCCGGACCGTTGATGGCGTACGTCAGCGCGCGGCGCACCCGAGCATCGGCGAGCGGATGGTCGGCGGGCTTGCGGAAGTTGTAGAACAGCTGATTGAGCCGCACCCCGTCGACCCGGTCCACCACCACGTTCGACAAGCCTTCGAGCTGATCCGCCGCGTCGGGCGTGATGGAGTCGATGACGTCCACCTCACCGCTGCGCAGCGTGACGACGCGCGAGGACTCCTCGGGAACGAAGCGCACGCGGACCGTCTCGATGTTCGGCGCAGGACCCCAGTACTTCGTGTTGCGCTCGAGCGTGTAGTTGCCCGTACCGCGGTCGGACGACGTCACGACGTACGGGCCGGAGCCGAGCCCGGTCTGCAGTTCCTCGGGCTTGTTGTCCGCGGCCGGCGTGATGAGGATGTTCGACATCAGGTAGTCGAGCACGGGGACGGGCTTGGTGGTCAGCAGCGAGAAGCTGGTGTCGTCCATCTGCTCGACCGTCGGCCACTCGGGGAAGAAGCCGCCGACGAACGATCCGTCGACCTCGCTGTACATCCGGATGGCCGTGGCGACGTCCTGCACCTGCACGGGCGAGCCGTCGGAGTACACGGCACCCTGCCGCAGGTGGACGAACCAGCGGGTGGGCTCGACCAGATCGAAGCGGTCGGCGAGGACGAGCTGCGGCTTCAGATTCGCGTCGATCTCGGTGAGGGCCTGCCGCACGCCGCGCTGCACCGTGAGGGCGGCGTCGAACTGGTTGAGCTTGTTGTCCAGGCTCACCAACGACCGGTTGAGCGCCAGGCTCACCGTGGTGGGGCCGGGTGTGCCGGTAGGTGTGGCGCACGCACTGGCACCCGCGCCCAACACAACGCCACCACCGAGCAGCATCCCGCCGCGCAGGAGATTGCGGCGGGAGAACTGCTGGTTGAACGGCGATCTGGTCATCGTCGACCTCTCTTCGAACTTCGAGCGTCATGAGGGGCTGCGGGTCAGGAGCGAAGCTGCACTGTGACCGCAAGCACATCTGGACTGTACGCAGGTCTGCACACAACACGCAACTACGAATTGCTACTTGCGTGATTCGCGCACAGATGCCATTGTGAGCTGAGTTACATCGAAGCCCGCGCTCGTGACCAGCCAGCGCAGAGGCATCTCCCGAAAGGTCGTTCGATGCACACCACGAACACATGCGCGGTCCGACGGACGGTGACCCGGTGACCGCCGGCATGATCACGCCCGCCGATGCGCCGGCCGCCGAAACCGCGAAGACGAAGTCGAAGTCCGCGGGCACTGCGCGCTACATCGTCAAGCGGCTCGGTCAGAGCGCGCTCGCGATCTTCCTGACGCTCACCACGGTGTTCGTGCTGATCCGTCTCGCACCCGGCGATCCCGCCTACGCGATGGCGGGCCCGCTGGCCTCCAGCGAGGACATCGAGCGGATCCGGCAGAGCATGGGACTGGACCAGTCGATCATCACGCAGTACCTGAAGTACCTGCAGGGACTGCTGCAGCTCGACCTCGGAACGTCGTACTCGTTCCAGGCGCCGGCATTCGACGTGGTGCTCGATCGCCTCCCCTACACACTGACGCTCACAGTCGCCTCGATCGGACTGACGACACTGCTCGCCATCCCGCTCGGTGTCTGGATGGCGCGCCGCGCGGACACCCGCCGCGAACTGGGCGCCAACGTCGTCACGATTGCAGGACAGTCGATGCCCGACTTCTGGACGGGCCTGATGCTCATCACCATCTTCGCCGTGGTGATCCCCATCTTCCCTGCCGCCGGCTTCGCCACATGGTCGTCGCTCGTCCTTCCCATGGTCACCGTCGCCATCCTGCAGATCGCCCTGATCTCCCGCATGGTGCGTCGGGAGATGGTCGGCGCCTTCGGGTCCCAGTACGCGACGGTCGCTCGCGCTCGCGGGGTCTCGGAGCGGAAGCTCATCTGGCGCTACGCCCTGCGCAATTCGTCCATCCCCGTTCTCACTGCCCTCGGCACACGCTTCGCGTCGATGCTCAACGGTGTCGTGGTGGTCGAGGTCGTGTTCGCCTGGCCCGGTGTCGGATCGCTCGTCGTCCGCGCGCTCGAGACCCGCGACTACCCCCTCATCCAGGCCACCGTGCTCGTCACCGCGGTGCTCGCCGTCCTCGTCCAGCTCCTCGTCGACCTCTGCTACCCGCTTCTGGACCCCCGCGTCCGCCTGGGGAAGGGAACGTCCTAGATGACAACAACACTCGAGCCCCCGCAGGCGGAGCGCCCGTCGGCGGTCACCGCGAAGGACATCGCCAAGGCAGGCTCCACCCGACGCGCCCGCGACAGCCGACTGAAGATCTGGGTGGGCAGCGTCTGCGCACTCGTCGTGATCCTCCCCGTCGCGTTCGCTCGCGTACTGCCGCTGCAGGATCCGGACGCCACCGATCTCGGTGCCCGCCGTCTCGCACCGCTCACCGACGGCCACCTGTTCGGAACCGATCAGCTCGGACGCGACCTGCTCGCCCGCGTTCTCTACGGCGGCCAGGTCTCCCTGCTCGTCGGCATCCTCGCCGTGCTGGTCTCCGGCCTCATCGGCCTGACTCTCGGCTCCATGGCCGGCTACTTCGGCGGCTGGGTCGACACCGTCATCAGCCGGTTGCTCGAGGCGCAGCTGTCCCTCCCGCTGCTCATGATGCTGCTCCTCGTCGTCGCCCTCTTCGGGCCGTCCATCCCGGTCATCACGTTCGTCATCGCGATCGCGCAGTGGCCCGAGATCGCCCGTCTGACACGCTCTCTGGTGCTCGTGGAGCGAGAGAAGCCCTACGTCGCCGCGTCGCGGGTACTCGGCCTCGGCAAGGTCGCCATCCTCACGCGCCACATCATCCCGAACGTCATCAAGCAGACCTCGCTGGTGGTGCTGCTCCTGCTCGCCCAGGCGGTACTCCTCGAGTCCGCGCTGAGCTACCTGGGCGCCGGACCGCAGCGACCGTTCGCCACGTGGGGCCGCATCATCTCCGACGGCCAGGACTACATCACGACGTCGTGGTGGCTGGTCACCCTGCCGGGCCTCGTCATCGTGCTCCTCGTCATCGGCGTCAACCTCCTCGGTGACGGTCTGCGCGACCGTCCCGCCGGCACGGGCCTCAAAGCTCTGCTGGGACGCTTCGCCATCTCGGGAAAGAAGGCCTGACATGACCGAGTCACTGCTCACCGTCGACGAACTGCAGATCGAGCTGGTCACCGACAACGGCATCGTCCGCGCCGTCGACGGGGTCTCCTTCGACATCGCGCCGGGTGAGACCGTCTGCATCATCGGCGAATCCGGCTCTGGTAAGTCGACCACCGCGATGGGAGTCCTCGGGCTGCTGCCCGATGATCTGGCCGTCCTCTCCGGCCGCGCACGCTGGAAGGGAACCGACATCCTCGGCGACGACAAAGCGCTGCGGAAGATCCGGGGCGCGGACATCGCCCTCATTCCCCAGGACCCGATGACGGCCCTCTCCCCCGTCCACACGGTGGGGTCGCAGCTGCGAGAGGCCATCCACCACAGCGGCGTTCGCGGCAAGTCGGCGCAGACCACCCGCGCCGTCGAGCTGCTCGATCAGGTCCACATCGTCAACCCGGCGGACCAGCTGAACAGGTACCCGCACCAGTTGTCGGGCGGCATGTTGCAGCGTGTCCTCATCGCATGCGCCTTGGCTGCCGATCCCGACCTCATCGTCGCCGACGAGCCCACCAGCGCACTCGACGTCACCGTCCAGGCCAGCATCCTGGATCTCATGCTCGAGCTTCAGGAGCGCACCGGCATCGGCATGCTGCTCATCACCCACGATCTGGGTGTGGCCCGGCTCATGTCCGACCGGATCCACGTCATGAAATCGGGCCGGTTCGTCGAGAGCGGCGACGCGCAGTCGATGGTCCGCAATCCCCAGAATGCCTACACCAAGAAGCTTCTCGACGCGGTCCCCCAGCTGGGCACCTGGTCGGGCGCACCCGCCGATCAAGGAGTCCCGGCATGAGCCTGTTGACCGTCGACGACCTCGTCGTCGAGTACCCCGTCGCCACCGGCACCTTTCGCGCCGTCGACGGCGTCAGCTTCAGCGTCGACAAGGGCGAAACGCTCGCGATCGTCGGCGAGTCCGGCTGCGGGAAGTCGACCATCGCCAAGTCGATCGTCCGGCTGCTGACACCGACGTCGGGACGAATCCTCGTCGACGGTGTCGACATCGCCGGGATGAAGGAGCGGGCGCTCAAGCCCTTCCGCTCGCGCGTGCAGATGGTCTTCCAGGACCCGTACGGTTCGCTGGATCCGCATCTCACGGCCGTCGACATCGTCGGTGAGCCGCTGCGCCTCAAAGGTGTTCGCTCCAAGGCGGACCGGGCCCGACGTGCCGCCGAGCTGATCGACCAGGTACAGCTACCGGCGTCGTCCCTGCACCGCCGTCCCGGTGAGTTCTCTGGGGGTCAGCGTCAACGCATCGGCATCGCGCGCGCCCTGGCGTCCGAACCCGAGATCCTCGTGTGCGACGAGGCCACCAGTGCGCTCGACGTGTCGGTGCAGGCCCAGGTGCTCGATCTGCTGCGCACCATCCAGCACGACACCGGCATCACGTACGTCTTCATCTCGCACAACCTCGGGGTGGTGCGGGAGATCAGCGACAACGTGGTCGTCATGCGCAAGGGCGGCGTGGTCGAGAGCGGCCCCACCACAGACGTTCTGACGAACCCCCAGCACCCGTACACGGCGGCACTGCGCGCCGCGGCGCTCGACCCCTCCACGATGGAGGGCGTCAAGCCGCGCTACGTTCTGTCAGGTCGACCGGCCCCTACCTCTGGAGTTCCCGCATGATGTTCGGCTCCCCGCTTTTCGGCTCGATGGTGCTGGGCACCATGACCTTCGGCGACACCGTCGACCTCGAGGGGTCGCGGGCGCTGCTCGACACCGCACTCGACGCCGGCATCACCCACATCGACACCGCCAACGGGTACGCGGGCGGCGAGTCCGAGCGCATCCTCGCCCAGTTGCTCGCCGGTCGACGCGACGAGGTCACCCTCGCGACCAAGGGCGGTATGTTCCTCGGTGACGCCGACGGCCACTCGCCCCTGTCGCCCGAGGGGCTGCGGCTCGGACTCGAGGCCAGCCTGCGCCGGCTCGGCACCGACCACGTCGACCTCTTCTACCTGCACCAGCCCGACCGCGCGTCGTCGCTCGAGGACACCCTCGGGACCGTCGCGAAGCTCGTGGCCGAGGGCAAGGTGGGCGCACTGGGCGTCTCGAACTTCGCTGCCTGGCAGATCGCCGAGGTGAACCGCGTGTGCGACGAGGTGGGTGCGCCGAGGCCCGTCGTCGCGCAGCAGCTCTACAACCTCCTGGCCCGCCGCATCGAGGAGGAGTACGCCGAGTTCGCCACCGTCAGCGGCATCACCACGATGGTCTACAACCCGCTGGGCGGCGGGCTCCTCACCGGCAAGCACTCGTTCGACGAAGCGCCCGGCGAGGGACGGTTCGGCGATTCGCGCCTGGCCGAGATGTACCGCGAGCGGTACTGGAACACCCAGATCTTCGACGCGATCACGCGCTTGTCCGCGGTGGCGTCGGACGCCGGCATGCCGCTCACCGAGCTCGCCCTCCGCTGGCTCCGATCGAAGCCCCTCACCGGGCCGATCCTGTTGGGCGGCTCCAAGACCAGCCACCTGCAGGCCAACATCGACGCACTGGGCCGCGGTCCGCTCTCCGACGACGTCGTCGCCGCGTGCGACGAAGTCGGTGCGGCACTGCGCGGTCCGATGCCTGCCTACAACCGATAGGAAACCCTTCATGTCTGCCGCCGATTTCGCCCGTCGCATCCGTTCCCGTGAACGGGCACTGGGCTACTGGTCCGTCATCGACTCCCCCGTCTCCACCGAGTGGCTCGCCCACGTCGGGTGGGACTACATCTGCCTCGATCTGCAGCACGGCCTCATCGGCTACGACGGGATGCTGCGCGGACTCACCGCCATCGACGCGGCGCAGGGCCCGGCCGGACTGGTGCGGGTCGAGTCCAACGACCAGACCTACATCGGGAAGGCGCTCGACGCCGGTGCGCGCGGCGTCATCGTGCCGCTTATCGACACCGCCGAGGACGCGGCCCGTGCCGTCTCCTACGTGCGCTACCCACCCGCCGGCGTGCGCTCGTACGGCCCGATGCGCTCGCAGCTACGCGTCGGCCCGCTGCCCGCCGACGCGAACGACGGTGTCGTGGTGCTCGCGATGATCGAGACACCCGACGGCCTCGAGAACGTCGAGGCCATCTGCGCCGTGCCCGGACTCGACGGCGTGTACGTCGGACCGTCGGACCTGCGCATCGCCGTCGGTGGCGCCTCCCCCTCGGACAGCTCCGTGGACGACGTGTTCGACGCCGCCCTCGTGCGTGTGCAGGAGGCAGCCGCCGCTGCAGGTATCGCGGCCGGCATCCACACCCCGTCCGGCGAGGTCGCGGCGAAGCGCCTGGCGCAGGGCTACACCTTCGCGACCGTGGCCTCCGACCTCACCCACCTCAAGGCCGTGTCCGAGGGGCACCTGAAGGCGGCGCTGGGGTAGGGGTTACTTGGCGCGACCCGCGCCGAGAGGAGCGCACAGTGGGCGCGGCGTTCCACTCGCGAGCTCTGTCGGCGGGATCCCGCGCGCAGGACCCTCGAGTGGAACACCACGACCAGAGCAGCACCACCTGTCGTACCACCGCGTTACCTTCCTCCTCCGCATCGACTTCCGGGGGGAAACTATGTGCAGAGGGTGCGTCTCAGTGCCGGACATCAAGAGGAAGATCGCGCGCCACGGGTGGGCGGTGACTGCCGTGGCGGGGTCGGATCACGAGGTACCCGACGTCGCGTACACGACGGGTCTCACCAGCAGGGCGTTGCCCGAACTGATCGTCTACGGACTGCCGTTCCATTTGTCGGGGAGCCTGCTGCACGACATGGCGTCGCAGATGGTCGCCGGTCTCGCGCTCTCGTCCGGGATCATGATCCATAGCGCGACCGGTGAGGAACCGGACATCGTGGTCATTCAGGCCGTGAACACCTCGGACATGGTGGTCACCGGTGCGCTGTACTCGGACTTCACTGCGCTGCAACTGGTGTGGCCCGACGTCGACGGCCACTTCCCGTGGGAGGAGGAGTACTCCATCTGCGTCCACCACCAGCCGCTGATGGGCGTGGGGTGGGTGTGACGGTCCCGGCCTGCCCGGCGCGCAAGAACAACGAAATGGTCACAAACCATTCGGCCGAGTAACGAGTCGCCCGGAGATGCAGACACACTGTGGACACCAGACCACCCGAGAGGATCCTCATGCGCTCGCTCACGAAGCTCGCCGGAGCCGCGTTCGTCGGCATCACCGCCGCGACGATGTCCGTCGTCGGTGCCGGCACCGCGTCCGCGGTCGACTACCCCGCACCGGTGCCGGTCGACCCGGCGGCCTTCCTGCAGGGCGATGTCGCGTACTTCTCCACCGGCGCCGCCAACTGTTCCATCACACCGGCGGGGGTCGTGGGTTGCGATCTCCCGGGCGGGGAGTACCTCACCCAGGTCCCCTTCGCTCCCGTGGTCTACGACGTGGCGATCGACGTGCCGTGGTTCCCGGCTCACCCGACCTTCGGGATCGGTGGACCGCGTGGACGTGCCGGGAGCACTCCCCTCGGTGGCTCGCTCAGCTACGGCGGGGCCACCTGCTACATCGGCTTCAAGGGATCGCTGAACTGTTCCTCGATGGGTCACTCGTTCACGGTGTGGACGCCGTACATGACGCTCAGCTGACCGCTCTCGGGCACGGCCGAGAGGCCGTGCCCGAGAGCCGCGGAGTCAGAGCAGCACCACTCCGGCGAAGACGGCGAGGCCGACCAACGCTGCACCGGTGAGCGCCTGCACGCGCCGGTCGACCAGGCACATGAGTGACAGGAAGCCGGGCATGGAGCCGCCGCGGCGGGTGTGCAGGATGGCCAGCGCACTCGGCATGCACCGCCCCAGAGACACACCGACGAAGAGCGCAGCTCCCAACCACGGCGAACCGAGAGCAGCGACTCCCAGCACCATCAGGTAATACGCACTCGAGCGGATGTAGATCAGGAATCCGGGGCCGATGATCGCTCCGAACAGCAGGGACACCTTCCACGGTTCCATACTGCGGCGCAGGTGACGCGGCAGCTGGCGGCGGCGCATCGGAGTCGGCATTCTCATCACCCCGAGTTCGTGCAGGCCGTACAGCAGTGCCGAGACGGCCCACACGGCGAGCAGGACGCCGACGGGCACCGTTCCCAGCGCGAGGTGCCCGAGAGCGCCCACGGCGAGACCCGTGAGCACGGCGGTCACCGTCGATCCCAGAGCGTGCCAGGCCAGTCGCCGCACTGGTGTGGAGGATCCGGTCCGTCCCGGCTGTTTCGGCGCGACGACGACGCCGGCCACCGACATGCCGCAGGTGGACCAGTTGGCGGCGAGCGCGGTCACCGCAGCGGCACCGACCACGGCTCCGGTCGTTCCCACGGTGATCGACGGCGCCAGTGCCAGAGCGGCACCCGCGCCCACGGCGGCGGACGCGGCCGTGAGGGTGGCTCGCGTACGCAGCCCTACCGCGTTCTGCAGCGTGGGCCGTATCTGGGGCATGTCCTGATGCAACGCTGTGTGGTCGATGATGGTGGTCATCGGTCCTCCTCCTGGAATGGTGGCGTCCACGTCACCCGACGTGGATCGTTCCGGTCATGTGGGGATGGATGGAGCACTGGTAGTCGACGTCCCCGGGCTCGTCGAAGGTGAAGCGGAAGGTGTTGTCCCCATTGACACCACTGTCGAACACACCGTCGGCGTGCACCTCGTGGAGGAGGCCGCCGTCGTCGAACGTCCACTCGACGGTCCCGCCGACCGGGACGCTCACCTCGCTCGGCTCGAAACGGATGTTGCTGATGATCACCGCCGCGTCGACATCAGGTTCCGACGAGCAGCCGACGGCCAGCACCATGACGATCGCGAGGAGCAGCCTCACTCCTCGACGACCACCGTTCCGAGCATCATCGGGTGCGGCGTGCAGTGGTAGGTGAACGTGCCCGCCTCGTCGAAGGTGTAGGAGTACGACCCTTCCGTCAGGAGGTCGCTCTCGAACATTTCGCTGTCGTCCTCGACGACGTCGTGCGGAAGTCCGTTGTCGGCGAACACCCATTCGACGGTCTCCCCTTTCGAGATGGTCACCGACGCCGGGTTGTAGCTCATGTTCTCCACCGTCACCGTGGCGGCGGGTGCATCACCGCCTCCGCTGTCGCCTCCACTGCCGCAGGCGGTCAGCGCGGACAGAGTGGTCAGTGTCGCGAGAACTGCCAGTGTCTTCTTCATGGTCGCGCCTCTCATCGGACGTACATCAGGTTTGCCGTCATTCCGGCTTCGAAGTGATAAGCGTTGTGGCAATGAAACATCCACTCTCCGGGGTTGTCGGCGTCGAAGTCGATCGCCAGGGAGGTTCCCGGCAGGACATTCACCGTGTCTCGTCGCAGGCCGCCGTAATCCGGTACCGCGAAGGTGTGACCGTGGGTGTGCATGGGATGCCACATGGTGGACGTGTTGTTCATCGTGATGCGAATACGCTCGCCTTGTCTCATGACCAGCTTCCCGGCGTCCGCTCCGGCCATCGCCCACACGTAACGGTCGCCGGCCTGCAGCAGGTCGACCTGGTACTCGCGATCGGGGGTACGGTCCGCGAGCAACACCTTCTCGGACGGACGCAGGTCGCTCTCGAGCACCAACTGCCCGGACAGCTCGGGGATCGATCCGCCCACGTCCGGATTCGACAGTGGCGCAGCGTCAGTGCTGCGCAGGATCGTCGATGCATATCCCGGCCGTCCCTCCACGGCCGCGACGACGGGCCATGCACCCGATGCCAGCGTCACCACGACGTCGTAGCGCTGAGCCATGCCGACGAGAACGCAATCGGTCTCCGTCGGCACCACGTCGAAGCCGTCCACGGCCACCACGGTGAGTCGATGGCCCGCCACAGCGAATCGGTAGGGCGTCTCCGCCCCGGCGTTGATCAGACGCAGCCGCACACGTGCTCCCGGCGCGGCCTCGATGACGGCGGGGTCGTTCGGCGGTCGGCCGTTGATCAGGTGCATCGGATACGCGATGTGTTGGGTCATTCCGCCCAGCACCGCCGAGTCACCGTGTCCCGCGGTGGTCATCGCCGTGGCGATCGCGGCCTCGTCGGCGCCGACCGGCGCCGGCATCGCTGCGCCGCCGTGCCCCGCGTGGCCCCCGCTCAGCGCCGGGTTCAGTGCGGCCATGACCGCGTCGGGAGTGGTCCCCATACCGTCCACCCAGTCGTCGATGACGAGGACCGCGTCGACGTCGACCCCGGTCGCGTCGTCGGGATCCTCCACGACCAGTGCACCGAACAGTCCACGATCGGCCTGGAGCCCGGAGTGGGAGTGATACCAGTAGGTACCGGGGTCCGGAGCGATGAACGAGTAGTCGAACGTCGTCCCGGACGCGATCGCCGGTTGCGTCACCGGGGGCACACCGTCCATGTCGTTGCGAATGCGGATGCCGTGCCAGTGGATGCTGGTATCGGCCGACACCCCGTTGGTGACCGAGGCCGACAACGTGTCCCCGGCGGACATCCGTAGTTCCGGTGCCACCGCACCGACGCCGTACGACCACGTGTCCACGAGGCGCCCGCCGAGATCCACAGTCGCGGGGCCTGCAGCCAACGCATAGGTCACCGTTCGCCCTGTCGATCGGCGAGCACGCTCCGCCGCGGCGATCTCGGGATCTCCGGGCTTGATGTAGTCCAGCTTCTCGGAGGCACCGGATGCAGCTCCCGACGAGGAACTGCACCCGGCGACACCGAGAGCACCGAGTCCCGCCACCCCGGCGCCGGCCGCCGCGAGTGACAGAAAACGTCGGCGACCGAGCATCGACCGGGTGGCCGGACGAGTCACTCCAGCACCTCGGGTGTGAGCAGACTGGTGACCGGAGTGACATTACCGTCGAGGTCGACGGACGAGACCTGATTCCCGGTGGCGGCGTCGAACCCGACCAGCTTCTGCGGCGCCTCACCGTCGACTTCCGCTCCGTCCCCGAGAATGTAGAAGGTGGCGCCGTCGACGCTGTACGCCATCGACGTGAAACTCTCGATGCCGATGTCCGCCAGGCTGTAGGACCGCACCGGGGCCAGATTCGCCGCATCGAACAGAACCACCTTGGCGACGGAACCACCGCGCGCCGAATCCGGATGAATGATGCTGTCGGTGTACGTGACCGCGAGCCGGGTGGCGTCGTTGTTGATGACGTTCTCCGAGAAGCGACCGGAATCGTCACCTGCGTTGCCGATCGGAGTGATCGGCTCGGTCGGGAGACCCTTCGAGACGTCGATCACGAAGACGTCGCCGTTCTCGCTGAGCAGCAGTGCTTTCGATGCGTCGGCCGCGAACGTCGTCTTGCGAGTACTGACGAAGTCGTCCGGCAACACCTTCGCGCGTCCCACCTCCGTCGGAACGCCGTCGTCACCGATGTTGACGTGCAACAGTTCTCGGCTGTCCTCGCACACGCTGTACAGGTCATGGCCGACCATCCACGTGAACGGACCACAGCCGACGATGCGGATCGCTCCGCTCTCCGATCCGGACTCGAGGTCGACCACCCGGATCCCGTACAGCCCGTCGTCCCAACTGACGAAGTACTTTCCGTCGGATGTGACGGCATTGGACCCTTCCCGCGAATGCACGCGCGCCACATCCGGCAGCACTGCCTCTTTCGGCTCGAGCAGGTTCCCCGAATACGTGCTCACGACGAAGTCCGCAGCACCTCTGGATCCTCGAGGTCGCCAGACCTCGGCCGCGAGAACAGCCGGGTCGCTGGGTGTCTCGCCGACGAACCCGTGGACCACAGGGTCCCAGATGCCGGGACCGACGGTCACGCGCGTCGTGATGTCCCCTGTCGCGGGATCGATCGCGTTGACGGTCGTCTCCAACTTGCCGAAGGTGCCCTCGACGCCGAGAATCTGGTTCGCTCCGATGGGCGTGATCTCTCCGACGTGCAGTGGTTCCGGAATCTCTCCGGTGATCTCCTGATCCTCGGTGCCCAGCCCGATGCCCTCCCCCGGTGCCGTGAAGTCGACGCTCGGGTACGTCACCTCGGTGGACGATGCCGCGTCGTCGCCGGTGTCGTCACTCGACGAGCTGCACGAGGTGAGGGCGAGCAGGGCGACCAGGGGCGCCGCGACCACGACCGACGTCCGGCGTGTGCGCGTCACGATCCTGCACCCACCTTCGGACGCGCCGCCGGACGAGCCTGGCAGTCGGCGCCGACGATGGGAGCCATCGTGCAGGTGTACGCCTGCGACTCGTCGGAGACGCACCAGATGATCTCCTGGTCGTAGCTGCCACTGACCGGGTTGTACATGGTGGCCTGCATGTCGGGTTCACCACAGAAGGCGTTGGAACAGCTGGGAGCACCGCAGCAGTCGTAGTACGCGATGAGATAGGTCTTGCCGTCCGCAGGATTGGTACAGCACCCGACCCAGAACTCGGCGCCCGGCTTGGAACCCGGTGCGCAGGTCGTGAGACCACCGCCTTCACATGCGGCACAGGATGTTCCGTCCATGCTGCACCACCGCCAGTAGTCGCATTCGGCGGGGTTGGACCCGGTGTACTCGGGCACCTGCGGCTCCGGTGCAGGCGCGGCCGGTGTCTCCTGGGCGTAGGCGCGCGACACCGGCAACGAGCTGACGACGGCGACGCCCGAGGCGCCGAGAGTCCACCGGCCGATACGCGAGATCATCGATCGACGTGAGACCCGCTCCGAGAGTTTGCGTCCCGACCTACTGGCGAAACTGCCGCCGCGGCCGGCCATCCATTCCGCCTGCTCGGCGACGGTGTCCTCGTCGACGGGGTAGCGCTGCTCGGTGGCTCCGTCCGAGTGTGATCCGTGGGGGTGGGACTGGTGATCCATGTGCTCTCCGCTCGTGCTGTGGGGCGAACAGGTCAGGCCACGCCGGCACGCTGTGTGGCGGCGCGAGTGTGGAGGTGTTGCAGGGAGGGAGTGTCCGATTCCAGTGCGTTGAGCAGACTCTCGACCTGGGCCATGTGGTTGCAGAGGCCCTTGGCCTTGATCTTGCCGTGCTGATCGAGCATGACTCCGAACGGTGTGGTGCCCACCTGGTAGGCGATACCGACGTCCCGCCCGTCGACGTAGCTCAACTCGTCACCGAGACCCGCACCGGCGAGGAACTGCGCGTGCTCCTCGGGTGTGCCGTCCGAGATCATGACGATGTCGAGGTCGCCCTCTCCCTTGGCCATGGACTTCATACCGGGCAGCAGCGACTTGCACGTCGAGCAGCCCGGCGCGGTGAAGAGCAGCAGCTGCGGCCGATCACGGTGCCCACCGACGCTCACCGCGCGGCCGACGTGGTCGGTCAGTCCATGGAAGGTCGGTCCGACCTGTTCGATCTTCGGCCCGGTGTCCATCATGCGGGCGCCCAGTGGTCCGAGTCGTACCTGCACGCGCCCGATCTCGCGAGCGAGCCCGAGGATCATGAGCAGAAGAATCCCGACGGCAACCGTGAGGACGAGAACCATGGTGAGGAGAAAGACGGTCATCGACGTCCCTTTCGTGAATCAGTAGCGACTGATGGAGGAGCCGGCGCGGTACTCGATGGCCGCGTTGGTGAGGTAGTCGTCGATCGGTCGGCGGCCGAACGACATGACGGAGCGCGCGTACACGGCCACGCAGGCCGTCGCGACGACGAAGAGGCCGATGCCGGTGCCGGCGATCCGATCGACGGTGGTCACCGTCGGCGCGAGAACGACAGCGGCCGAGAGCAGGGTCAACATCGCCGCGCGGGCAACGTGCCACCAGCCGATGTGGGGGATCTCGTCGGTGCCTGCGGCGAAGGCGAAGCAGCCACAGTCGAGATCCCGTCGCCCGCGCAGGAGGTTGACGGTCAGGCCGACGGCGAAGGACGCGAACAGCACGATCGCCGCTGATCCGCTCACGAGCGGGGCCACCCCGAACACCAGCGCGGCACCCACGATCACCTCGACGGCCGGGAGCGCACGGCCCACGGGCGACACGAGCGCTTCGGGGAGTAGTCGGAATCCGCGCACCGCACGCACCGTTCTACCGCCGTCGTTCAGCTTCGGAACACCCGCGACGAGGAGAATCCCGCCCACGAGGCTCGATATCGCGGCCCACAGCATCGCGGCCCTCCCGTTCGTCGTCGCCGCCCGTGCGGGTCGGCTGGGGAGAACTATCGACGGCGGATGGGTCGGGATCGCTGCACGGACGTTACGACCTCCGTGGGCCCATCTGACACAGCGAAGCCAGCCGAAGCACTGGTCAGAGGCTCGCACAGCGAACAGGTGTGGCCCGAGCCACGCGCAGGACACCACCGGGAGGACACGTTGCGCGCACGTTCTCACTTGGCCGGCACGCGGCCGTCACAACCGAAACATCCAGGAAACGGCCACGTCGTACAGTGCGGTCTCTCCGCGATCGACTCGCCCGAGGAGGCGTATGACCACGAGCTCGCTCCGCGCCGCTCTCGATCAGGCTGCTGCTGCACCGCAGCCTTCTCATCCTGTGTACTCGCCTCTGAGCGCACTGGGTCGCAAGCAGTTGACGCAGTTCGATCTGCTGGGTCAGTCGCTGTCGACGATGGCGCCGGCGACCTGCATGGTGTTCATCGCACTGTGGATGTCGACGGTGGGCGCCGGCCCGGGCGGACTGCTCGCCATCATCGGCGCCACGGCCGTCATGACACTCGTGGCGCTCTGCATCAGGCAGTTCACCGTTCGCCTGGCCGCGTCCGGCTCCCTGTACAGCTTCGTCGCCCACGGTCTGGGCCGGCGCGCGACGTTGACGACCGCGGCCGCACTGCTCGTCGGGTACCTCGGAGTGTCGATCTCCGTCCTGTCCAATGCCGGTGACAACCTGATGCGCGTCGCCGACGTCGCGGGTGCGGGACTCGGTGGTGGCCACACGTTCGTCGCCAGCATCGTGGTCGCGGTTCTCGTCGGTTCGATCGCCCTGCGCGGCGTTCGCTTCGCGACGCGCACCATTCTCGTCGTCGAACTGTGCACGCTCGCAGTGATCGTCGTCCTCCTTCTGCAGGCACCGGTCACCGTGGCCGCCGAGACGACACCGACGTCCGCGCCGGTCGGCTTCGCTCTCTTCCTGGCGATGCAGACCGTCCTGAGCCTGGCCGGTTTCGAGAGCGCCGCCTTCTTCGGTCCGGAGGCCCGAACACCGCTGCGGACGGTGTCCCGCACCGTGATCGTCTCCCCGCTCCTCGTCGGCGTGCTCTACGTCTTCGCGGGGTGGGCAGGGATGACCGGCCATGCGGGAACACTGCTGAACGCCTACTTCGGCGGGGTCGACTCCGGCGCGTCCACCCCGCTGGTGGTCGCCGTGAACGTCGGAGTCTGTTCGTCGTGGATCGCCTCGACACTCGGCTTCGCTCAGGCGGGATCCCGGCTGCTGTTCTCGATGAGCATCGAACGCATCATTCCCGGCGCGCTCCGGCATGTCGGACGCCTACGCACCCCCCACGCCGCAGTGATCACCTTCGTCGGCGCGTCGCTGATCGGTGCCGCCTGGCACGATCCCGACGACACCACGAGCAGATACGACGTGATCGTCGAGTTCGCACTGACTCTGGGTTACACGATGGTGGCGTTGGCGGCGCTGCGATTCCTCTCTCGCATCGGTGAACACACCCTCTGGACACGGCTGTGCGGCTGGGCGGCGGCCGGCGCGGGGTCGTGCCTCCTGCTGTTCGTCGTCCTCGACACCGCCGACAGTGGCTTCTACCTGGCCTGGTTCGTCGTCCTCGGGGGCTCCGGAACCGTGTGGTACGCCGTGCTGGCACGTGTGCGGCCGGCCAGCCTCCGCGCTCTCGGGGTCTTCGACAGTGTCGGAACGGCCGATCTTCTCCCGGGATCCGCCGATCTCGCGGCAGACGCCGACGGCCGCCCCGTTCTGCGCGCTCCTCGTCACGGGCGGTAGCAGTGGTGACCCGGCATCAGGACGCACGCGAGCACACGACCTTCGGTGGGCAGCAACCGAAGGCCGTGCAGAAAGCGCTGTCCATGCTCGAGGCCGTCGCTCATCTCGGCCCGGGAGCGACGGCGAAACAGATTGCCGCCCACACCCGGGTCCCACCCGCCACCGCGTACCGCATCCTGAACGTCCTCGTCGCCGACGGGTTCCTCGTCCGGGTACCGGACCTCTCGGGATTCGCTCTCGGGCGTCGTACATCGGAGCTCGCCTATGCGGCCTCGAGCTCCACACCCCCTCGGTCCGTGAAGGACGTGCTGGACGGGATGCGGGCCGAGACCAGACACGGGCTCTACGCCGCATCGTTCCGCGACGGTTCGCTGCGCATGGCCGACACCGACCCCGACCACGAGTCGGTCCCGGCGACGACCATCGCGCGCAATCCGCACGCCCACGCCATCGGCAAACTGATGCTCGCCTACCATCCGAGACCCATAGTGTCGCTGACGTCCATCACCGCGCACACGATCGTCGACGCCGACGAGCTGCGGACCGAACTGACAACAGTCCTCGCGACGGAGTTGTCCTTCGAGGACGACGAATCACGGATCGGCAGAGCAGCACTCGCTGTTCCGGTCCGAGCGGAACAGGGTTCCGAGGTCGTGGGTGGCCTCTGCCTGCAAGGCGGTTCCGGCAGGTTCTCGCGGGAGAGCACGACGCTGGTCGACTTCCTCCGGGCAGGAGCGCGCGAGCTTCGGGGGCTTCTGTGATCGGCCTCGTTCCGAACGAGGCGAGTCACAAAGTCGTGCACGGATCAGCGGGTCAGTCCCCGTACGTCGCCGCAGTTCGTCCAGGTGGGCGTCGCTCGTGCCAGTCGGTCGCGGCCTGGTACCGCATCCCGGCCTCGAAGAGCACGCCCTCTCGACCTCGCGCAGCGGTGAGCTGAGCACCGACCGGCATACCCGACAGGGGGTGAAACCCCACCGGCAGCGCGAGAGTCGGCCCGTCGTGCAACGACCACGGATAGGTGAACTGACCCATCCGTCGAGACAGGACGACCACGTCGTCGCCGCCGGCGAGGGGCGGCACGTCCACGGGCATCGTCGGGGTCAGCACCAGGTCGACGTCCTCGAGGACCGGACGCAGCAGGGCTCGGAACCGCTCGCCCGCCTCGTGCGCCGCGGCACGATCCTCGTCGGTGATGCCGAGCCCCAGCATGATTCGTTCCCTGGTCGCCGCCTGGAACAGGGACGGTCGCGTGCGCAGCCGCGCTCGATGGTGACGCGCGAGATCGCTGTAGACGATCGTGTAGACGATGTCCTGGGCGTCGGCTGCGAAGGGCAGCGACACGGGAACGATGGTCACGTCCAGCCCGGCGAACAGGCTCACGGCGTCTCGGACGGTACGGGCCACACCCTCGTCCACGTCGGCGGAGATGAACACGTCCGGCACTCCGACACGAACCGTGCCCGTGACGTTCTCGGTCGAGCGGGAGGACAGTGCGTCGAACAGGGCGGCCACCTCCCCGACCGTGCGCGCCATCGGGCCCACCGTGTCGAACTCCTCGCTGACCGGGTGAACACCGGCCGTGCTGATCGACCCTCGACTCGGACGCAGGCCGGTGACACCGCACGCAGCGGCGGGCAGTCGGACCGAACCGCCGGTGTCGGTACCCAGCGCAGCATCCACGATTCCCGCCGCGACGGCGATACCGGAGCCTCCGCTGGAGCCACCCGGAACCCGGCCGAGGTCCCACGGGTTGCGGGACGGCCCCGCAGCCGAGTTCTGCGACGTCACGCCGACGGCGAACTCGGCCATGTTCAGCTTCGCGGTCACCCGAGCGCCGGCCGCACGCAGGCGTGTCACCACGTCAGCGTCGTGGTCCGCCCGGTGGTCGGTGAAGTAGGCCGAGGCACAGGTGGTCTCGATGCCGGCGACGTCGATGTTGTCCTTGACCCCGACGGTCTTCCCCGCGAGGGGCCCCTCGCCGGCCGGGGGTGCATCGATCCACCGGATGACGCTCCCCAACCGACGGTCGAGAGCGAGCGGGGACAGGTCCGGTGTCTCACCGGCCTGTCCCCCACTCTCGGTCAGGCTACGCTCCGCGCTCGCAGCTCCGCCGTCGCGTCCTCGTCGACAGTCCACGATGCGGTGTTCACGACCACACCGTAATCGCGTCGCGCGTCCTCCTCGGTAAGGTACTCGTCCCAGACGTCGCTCAACACCTGGAACGGGTCCCGCTCGAAGGGGTCGCCGAAGCCGCCACCGGACGGGAGTTTGATCTCCAGGGTCTCCCCGGCACGGATCGTCTCCTGGGTCACCTTCGAGTACAGCACCTCCTCGCGGTCGGTCCCGGCGTTACGAGTGAACGCACCCGAGACGCCCTGGTGCCCACCGAGAGCTCCCGCCGGCGGATCCGAGCGGTTGTCCGCCTCGGAGCCCAGGAACGTGTCGGTCTCCATCAACCACTTGCGCACGCTGCCGATACCGCCACGCCACTTGCCGGGAGCCGGTGCCTCGTCTCGCAACTCGTATCGCAGCGCCCGCATGGCGTGGTTGAGCTCGAGCTCCTCGATGGGGTTGTTACGGGTGTTGGCCATCAGCGCGTCGACGGCGTCCATGCCGTCCTTGCCGTTGCGGCCGCCGTACGACCCCTCGTTGATCTCGATGTACACCCAGTACGACTCGCCGTCGGGCGCGATTCCCGAGTACGCGATGGCGCACAGCGCCGCGGACGACCCTGCGATCGCATGATCTGGAAGAACCGGTGCGAGAGCCAGATTGATCGAGTCGAACACCCGGTTCACCTGAGAGAACCGCGCGAAGCACGATGCCGGGAAGTCCGGATTGAAGATGGTGCCCTCGGGGGCGTACGCCTTGACGGGTCGGAAGCAACCGTCGTTCTGCGGAACGAAGTCCTCGGTGAGGTCCTCGTCCAACAGGATGGTGCGGATGGCCGAGACCGCGACCGGGAGCACCGACCCCTCGAAGGGGACGTTGAACGCGGTGGGGACCTGACTGTTCGAGCCGGTGAGGTCGATCAGGATGTCCTCCCCCTCGACCTGCACGCGCACGGCCACCTTCAGCGGCTCGTCGCGGTTCTTGCCGTCGTCGTCGAGGTACCCGATCGGTGCCTCGTAGCTGCCGTCGGGAATCTCGCGGATCTTGGCGCGCAGCATGGACTCCGAGTAGTCCATCCACCGTTCGCCCGCACTCATGACGGTGTCGAGACCGTACTTCTCGAGCAACTCCGTGAAGCGCTTCTCGCCGATCCGCGAGCACGCGATGAGGGCCTCGAGGTCGCCGCGGTTCTGCTCGGGAGTGCGGACGTTGTCGAGAATGTGCTGGATGAGGTAGTCGTTGCGGACGCCCGCCTGGTAGATCTTCATCGAGTCCATGAGCTTGCCCTCGGCCCACACGTCGACGACGTCCATGCACAGTCCGGGGAAGTTGCCGCCCACGTCGGAGACGTGGCCGGTGCAGCCAGCGAAGCCGATGTGTTCGCCCTGCCAGAAGATCGGGATGATGACGCCGTAGTCCGGCGAGTGCGCGGCGCCGTGGTACGGATGGTTGTGCAGGATCACGTCACCCGGCTCGTACGTTCCCGCGAGCCTGCGGTTGACACCCCGGATGTACGCGGGAATCGAACCACAGTGCATCGGTGTGGAATCCGACTCGCACAGCTCACGCCCGTTGATGTCGAAGATGCCGGCGCCGAGGTCCTCCGACTCGCGGATGAGGCTCGAATACGCCATCCGGTAGAGCACCTGAGCCATCTCCTTGGCCATCGACTGCAGAGCACCGCCGATCACCCGGAGCGTGATCGGATCGACCTCCACGTCGTTCCACGTGCGCGTGGAGTCACCCGCCAACGAGACTCCGGTGGTGGGCATCAGCGTCTTGCTCATGCGAGGTTCCTCTCGATGATGATGTGGCCGACGGCGTCGACGGTGGCGTGCTGATTCATTCCGACGATGGTGGTCGAGTCGAACTGCTCGACGATGGCGGGTCCATCGAACGTGTTGCCTGCCAGCAGGAGCGATCGTTCGAAGACCGGGGTCTCGACCCATTCGGGCTTCGCGGTGTCGTCCTTCCAGAAGAGCGCGCGGGCCGTGGTCTTGATCGCGGCGGACGCGTCGGCGGTGCCCTTCTCGATGTCGGCGATGCGCACGTGAGGCACCGCACCGACGCCCGTGACGCGGACGTTGATCAGCTGCACGGGCTTGTCGTCGAAGCGCTGGGAGTACGTACGCCCGTGCGCCTCGTGGAAGGCCTCGGCCGTCGTCTTCACCCAGACGTCGTCGATCTCGCCGTCGGGTGCCTGCACGCGGAGCTCGTACCCCTGGCCCACGTAGCGGCAGTCGACGCTGCGCTCGAGCGAGATGTTCTCCGGCGCGACCCCGTCCGCCCGCAACTGGGCCACTGCCTGCTCGGAGAGCCGCTCGACCTGTTGACGCAGCAGCTCGATGTCCGGGTCGGCCGACGAGGTCCACACCGTGGTGGGCTCCTCGTAACGGATGTCGGTGGTGAGCAGACCGACCGCCGACGTGATGCCGGGGTGGCCGGGCACGATGACGCGCGGGATACCGAGCTGATCGGCGATCTGCCACGCGAACAGCGGCCCCGCACCACCTTCCGCGATGAGGGAGAAGTCGCGGGGGTCGTACCCCTTGCGCACCGAGTGCAGGCTGATGGCCTCCGTCATGGAGTGCGCGAGGATCTTGAAGATGCCCATGGCCGCCTCGTCGAGCGGCGCGTCGAGCTTGTCGGCGATGTGGGTCTGGATGGCGGTGCGGGCAAGCTCGGGCTGCACCCGCATGGTGCCGGACAGGAAACTGTTCTCGCGCAGCCACCCCATCATGACCATCGCGTCGGTCGAGGTCGGCTCGGTACCGCCGTGGCCGTAGCAGGCAGGTCCGGGAACGGCACCGGCGCTGCGCGGTCCGACGCGGAACATGCCGCCGTCGTCGACCACCGCGATGGAACCACCGCCGGCGCCGATGGTGTCGACCTCCGCCATCGGCACCATCGCGTGGTAATCACCGATGCGGGTGTCCAGAAGGTGCTTCATCCGCAGTGCGCCGTCGGGCGCCACTCCCACGTCCGCCGAGGTGCCGCCGACGTCGAGGGTGATGACGCTGGGGAAGCCCGACGCCTTGCCGATGGCGCAGCCGCCGAGTAGGCCGGCGACCACACCGCTGGTCAGCAGTGACACGGGGATCTCGCTGGCGCTCCGGGAGGTGACCAGTCCGCCGGCGGAGGTCATGAGGTGCACGTCCTCCCCGACCTGTGCCGCGCTCGCCTTCTGGGCGAGGTTCTCGATGTACTGCGACGTCTTCGGCCCGATGAACGCGTTGAGTGCGGCGGTGGAGAAGCGCTCGTACTCGCGGTACTGCGGGGCGACCTCGCTGGACAGCGACACGAAGACGCCGGGGAACTCCTCGGCGATGATGGCCTTGACCCGCTGCTCGTGGGTCGGGTTTCGGTACGAGTGCAGGAAGGCGACGGCAATGGCGTCGACCCCTCGCTCACGTAGGAGTCGAACCTGTTCCCGCACAGCATCTTCGTCCAGTGGTGTCAGGACGGCGCCGGAGGCGTCGATACGCTCCGGAACCACGCGCCGGTTCCGCCGTGGGACCAGTTGCCACTTCTGCCACGGCAGATCCTGGTAGTTGGAGTAGTTCAGAGGTCGCTTCTTGCGTGCAATGTGCAGGAGGTCGCGGAAACCCTCGGTGGTGATCATTCCGACGTCGCACCCGTTGTGCTCGAGGACGATGTTGGTGGCCACCGTCGTGCCGTGGAAGAACATGTCGATCTCGGCCGGGTCGATTCCCGCCCGCTCGGCCAGGACAGCGATGCCGTCCATCGTGCCGATCGAGGGATCGTGGTTGGTCGACGGCGTCTTGTGCACCACCACGGTGCCGTCGTCGTCCCACAACACGAGGTCGGTGAAGGTGCCACCGACGTCGACTCCGATTCGTTTCATGTGCCATCCAATTCTGTCGGCTCTCACGTGGGGAGCAGGGGTGGGACGACCGGGACGCGTCGCTGCAGTCCGGGAGTCCGTGCGGGCTCTGTGCACCCTGCGAAGGTGACTCGAGTCATAGTGCGCCACCCCGTCGCCGAAAGCAATACCTCTGATGTTTCGAACACGTGAAGCCTTGTTGCGCGCCCCCCGACCCACTTCGGTGGCTTTCCACGCCCTAAACAGCCGATGTATCACCAAGGAAAGCGATCTTTCGATGCCACTGCTCACTGCAGTCGCTCGCGCTACGCTCATGCTGTTCCGCCACCGTCGCCCCCACGTGATCGCCCATCGTCACGAGCCGGGCGACCGACCGAGAGGCCCGCCTCAGTGCCCGAATCCTCGACCGCCGATCCGAGCGCCAAGAGCACGCCGGCCTACGCGGCACTCGCGACACGACTGCGCGACCGCATCCTGTCCGGCGAACTGCAACCGGGCGAGCGCCTCCCCAGCGACACGGAACTGACGGCGGAGTTCGGCGTCGGCCGCAGCACCATCCGCGAGGCCCTCCGGTCGTTGGCGAGCCAGAACCTGATCCTCACCACGCGCGGCGTCACGGGCGGCAGCTTCGTGGCCGTTCCCAGCGTCGGACACATCAGCGAGCATCTCGAGACCGGCGTCGCGCTCATGACCACCGCCGATGCCGTGACCGTCGACCAGTTGATGGAGGTGCGCAACCTCATGGAGGTGCCCGCAGCGGGCATGGCCGCCTTCCGCCGCACCGAGGACCACCTCGATCAACTGCGCGCCTCGATCTTCGATCCCACCGACGCCCAGGGGCCGGAGACCTTCGTCAAGAACCAGGAGTTCCACCTCGTCCTGCTGCGCGCTGCGCAGAATCCCCTGCTCGAACTCATCACGGCACCGGTGTTCCGGGTGCTGTCGAAGCGTTTCGGTCGTGATCACGCGCCGGAGGGCTTCTGGCAGTGCGTCGACCACGACCATCGGGCGATTCTCGACGTCGTCGCCGCGGGCGACTCGATGTCCGCGATGGACATGATGCGTCGCCACCTCGACCATCTGGGCGGCTCCTACCGACAGATGGACAAGCTGCGCACTCAGTAGCACCAAACATCTGCTCTTTCGTGAGAATTGACCGCATCAGATCTCGCAGATCCGGTCAGAACTCCCCCTTGACGGTCTAATCATCTGATGTTTATGGTTCAGGTGCAGGCTTCGCCGACCGACACAGGGAGACACCGTGGCAGTCCATCCGGCCGTTCTAGGGCGCTTCTTCGAGGATTACGTGGTGGGTGACGTCTACCAGCACCCTCTGGGACGCACCGTCTCGCAGGCCGACAACACGTGGATCACGCTGCTGTCGATGAACACGAACCAGAATCACTTCAACGCACATCTCGCGGCGCAGAACCCGATCACCGAGGGGCGCGTCATCGTGAACTCGGGCTTCACGGTTGCGGTGATTCTCGGCATCTCCGTACTCGACATGAGCCAGAACGCGATCTCCAATCTCGCGTTCACCGACATCAAGATGTCTCACCCCGTGTACGAGGGCGACACGCTGTACGCAGAGAGCATCTGCACGGGCCTGCGACTCTCCGAGTCCCGCCCCTATGCCGGCATCGTCTCGATGATCACCCGTGGCCTCAATCAGGATGGCGTGGAGGTCATCTCGTGGAAACGCTCCGTCATGGTGGCGACGCGAGAGAGCGGCATCGGCCAGAACTACTTCCCGGAGGCGCAGAGCGGTCCGCTGCAGCTGCCGTCCGACACGAAAGGCGACGCACGATGAAACCACTCGAGGATGTCCGCATCATCTCGCTGGAACAGTACGGCGCAGGCCCGTTCGGCAGTCTTCACCTCGCCGACCTCGGTGCCGACGTCATCAAGATCGAGGACCCCAACGTCGGCGGTGACGTCGGCCGGTACGTGCCGCCGTTCAACGAGGGCGAGGACTCGCTCTTCTTCGAGACGTTCAACCGCAACAAACGCAGTCTGTCGCTCGATCTCTCCACACCCGCCGGGCGCTCCGTCTTCGAGGACCTCGTGAAGTCCAGCGACGCAGTCTATTCGAACCTGCGCGGTGACGTTCCCGCCAAGATCGGCATCACGTACGACGACCTCAAGCACCTCAACCCCGCCATCGTCTGCTGCAGCCTGACCGGGTTCGGTATGACCGGTCCGCGCGCGAAGGAACCCGGCTACGACTACATCCTGCAGGGACTCGCGGGCTGGATGAGCGTCACCGGTGATCCCGACGGCCCACCCACCAAATCCGGTCTCTCGCTGGTGGACTACTCGGGCGGGTTCGTCGCCGCGATCAGCCTGCTCTCCGGTCTGCACGCCGCGCGGCGCGACGGTGTCGGCGGGGACTGCGACGTGTCGCTGTACGACACCGCGATGTCGCTGTTGACGTATCCCGCGACGTGGCATCTCAACGCGGGTTTCGAGCCGGTGCGAACCAAGAATTCGGCCCACCCGTCGCTGGTCCCGTTCCAGGCCTTCGAGGCCACGGACGGCTGGCTCATCGTCGGCTGCGCCAAGGAGAAGTTCTGGGAACGGCTCGTCGTCGCCATCGGCCGACCCGATCTCGGTGCCGATCCTCGCTTCGCGAGCTTTTCCCTGCGGGGGCAGAACAAGGACGTTCTGCTGCCGATGTTGGAGGACGTGTTCGCCACCGACACCGTCGCACATTGGTTGTCGCTGCTGGGCCCGGCAGGCGTTCCGTCCGGACCGATCAACGACGTGGCGCACGCGCTCACCGAACCCCACACGCTCGCACGCAATCTCATCGTCGAGACCGAGCACCCGGTGTACGACACGGTGCGCCAACTCGCCTCCCCCGTCAACTTCGGGCCGCAGCGTCCCGAATACCGACGTGCACCGCAGCGCGGGGAGAACCTCGAAGAGATCGTGGCCGACCTCGGCTACGACGAGGAGACCATCGCCAGCCTGCGCCGTAGCGGCGCCTTCGGCGAGGTGACGGCCGAGGCACACGCGTGACCTCCACAGTGCTGTCCGAGTGGGCGACGGGAGTGACCCTTGACGATGTGCCGCCGGCCGTACGGCACGCGACCGCTCGTCACCTGCTCGATTCGGTGGGTACCGCGGTGGCCGCGCAGCGTCTGGGCCACGGACGCGCCGCATGGACCGTCGCCGACGGTCTGGGCGGTCCTCCCGAGGCCCGCCCGTTGACGGGAACCCGCGCCCTGTCCGCGCCGGCCGCCGCCCTGGCCACCGGCGTTCTGGTGCACGCGCTCGACTTCGACGACACGCACGCCGGGGCGCTCGTCCACGCCACCGCCGTCACCCTGCCGGCAGCCTTCGCCGTCGGCCAGCAGACCCACGCCACCGGTGCCGAGGTACTCACAGCCGCGACACTCGGCCTCGAGACGGCCTGCCGACTGGGCGCTGTCAGTCCCCACGGGTTCCACGCTCGGGGGATCCACGCGACCGCGGCGGTGGGCCCGTTCGCCGCGGCCGTCGTCGCCGGGCGGCTCGGGAAGTTCGACAGTGAGACTCTGGTCCATGCGCTCGGCATCGCTGGATCGTCGAGCTCCGGTCTCCTCGAGTTCCTCGACACCGATGCCGACACGAAAGCGCTGCACCCCGGCACGGCCAGCTTCAACGGCATCCTGGCCACCCGCCTCGCAGCCGCCGGCGCCACCGGACCGGGCTCCGTGTTGGAAGGGCGACGGGGCATCTATGCGGCTCTCACCGATCGGCCCGTCGACCTCACCGTTCTGACCGAGGACCTCGGGACACGCTGGGAAACAACCGGTATCGGCATCAAGCCCTACCCCAGTTGCCAGCTGATGCACGTCACCCTCGACGCGGTGTCCGCCGCTGTCGCGGGCCACGACGTCCACGTCGACGACATCCGTGACATCGAAGTGCTGGTCCACCCGGACTCCACCCCGTTCGTGTGCGGACCCAACACGGGCGTCGCCTCCCCGCGCAGCACGTACGACGGCAAGTTCGATCTGCCGTGGAGCGTGGCCGCGTTGCTGCGCGACGGGGCAGTCGACGTCTCCACCTACACCGACGCGTCGATCGCCCGAGCCGACGTGCTGACGACGGCGCGCACGGTCCGCGTCGTCGAACGTCCCACCGACGGGCCCGCGGCCGCCGCTCCCGGACACGCCACCATCACCCTCGCCGACGGCCGTGTGCTCGTGGGAGACGTCGGCGGAAGTCGCGGCAGTGCCGCATTCCCACTCGACGACGCGGCACTGCGGGAGAAGTTTCTCGGCAACTGCGGCCACGACGCTCGTGCGGACGAACTCGCCGATCGCGTTCTCGGACTCGCCGACGAACACGACCTCTCCGCCGTGCTCGATCTCGCCGCGGCCATCGCGCCCGCCCCCTGACCCTCGCCTGGAAGAAGGACACCACCATGGATTTCACGTACGACGAACAGCAGACGGCGTTCCGTAAGGCATTGCGCACCTTCGTGGACAAGGAGATCGTCCCGGTCGCGAACGAATGGGAGAAGACCGGCCGCTACCCCACGGAGATCGTCGACCACATGAAGGCAATGGGCCTGTTCGGGATCACGACGCCGGAGGAGTACGGCGGCCTCGAACTCGACAAGGTCTCCTTCACTCTCGTCTACGAGGAGTTGGCGCGTGGATGGATGGGCATTGCCGGCATCGTCGGCAGCCACAACCTCTCGTGCTGGATGATCGCCAAGCACGGCACGGACGAGCAGAAGCAGTCTCTCCTCCCGAAGCTGGCCACGGGTGAGTGGCGCACCGGCGTCGGCCTCACCGAGCCAGGTGCGGGCACGGACCTGCAGGGCATCAAGACCACCGCCAAGCGCGACGGCGACCACTACGTCGTGAACGGCGCGAAGACGTGGATCACCAACGCGCGGCATGCGAACGTCCTGCCCGTGCTGGTGAAGACCGACACCTCCGCCACCCCTCCCCACAAGGGCATGAGCCTGCTGCTCATCGACACCACCAGTGAGGGTTTCGAGGTCCAGCGTGACATGGGCAAGCTCGGTTACAAGGGCACCGAGTCGTGTGAGATCAGCTTCGACAACGTTCGGGTGCCGGTCGACGCACTCCTCGGCGGCGTCGAGGGCCGTGGACTGCAGCAGGCGTTGTCTGGACTCGAGATCGGTCGACTCAACATCGCGGGTCGCAGTGTGGGAATCGCGCAGGCGGCCTACGACGCCGCGCTGCAGTACGCGAAGGAGCGCACCGCCTTCGGGCAGCCCATCGCCGAGTTCCAGGCGATCCAGTTGAAGATCGCCGACATCGCCACGCAGCTGCAGGCGGCCCGACTCATGACCTACTGGGCTGCATCGCAGGCAGATTCGGGCAAGCGCGTCGACATGGAGGCGGGCATGGCCAAGTACTTCGCGTCGGAGGCCGCCATCACCGCCAGCCTCGAGGCCATGCGCATTCACGGCGGCTACGGCTACTCGACCGAGTTCGTCGTCGAGCGTCTCTACCGCGACGCGCCACTCATGGCCATCGGCGAGGGAACCAACGACATCATGCGCACCGTCATCGCGAAGTCGTTGGTCGCGGGAACGAGCGTGATCGGGTGAGTGGGGCACTCACCTACCTCTACGTCCCCGGCGACATGCCGGCCCGCTTCGACAAGGCGCTCGCCTCGGGTGCGGACGCCGTCGTGCTCGATCTCGAGGATGCAGTCGCACTGCGGGACAAGGACTCCGCACGCGCGGAGGTCGCCTCCTGGGTCGCTGCGTGCGAGCCCGGTGACGTCGAGGTGTGGGTGCGTGTCAACCCGGGCCCGCTGCAGGAGGCCGACATTCGCGCGGTGGCGCATCCCCGGCTGACCGGGGTCTGGCTCCCCAAGGTGGGGTCACCCGACGAGATCGCGATCGCCGATCGGGTACTCGCCGACGTGTGTCCGCACGCCGCGGTGTCGCCGTTGCTCGAGACGGGTGCGGCGCTGTTCGACGCGCTCGCCATCGCGCGAGGACCCCGTGTGCGCTTCCTGCAGATCGGTGAGGCCGATCTCGCCGTCGACCTCGGTATCGACGGCGAATCGGACCCCAGCGCGCTGCTGTTCGCGCGGTCACAGGTGGTCGCGGCCAGCGCCGCCGCGGGCCTCCTCCCCCCGCTGGGGGCCGTGTCCCGCAATTTCCGCGACCTCGACGCGTTCACCGCGGACACGCAGTCGCTGTCGCGTCTCGGCTTCGTGGGCCGCGCGTGCATTCACCCCGCCCAGGTCCCGGCGGCGCGCACGGTGTTCGAACCCACGCCCGAGGACGTCACCCGAGCACGCGCCGTGCTCTCGGCCCTCGAGTCCGGTGGGGCCGGGGTCGACCAGGACGGCCACCTCATCGACGAAGCAGTCGCGAAGCGTGCACGGCGGGTGATGGAGCGCGCGTAGAGGGCGAGTGGGTTCGGGCCCGAAACATGTCGGTGCCCTGCTGTACACAGTGAGTAGGCAGACGGATGATTCCTGCCGGCGACGCTCGGTTCTCCGACGTCGAGCTCGTTGTTCGCACAGAATCGAGAACCCCATGGACCACGACAGTCGCGGCTTGGGCGGTATCCCCGCCGGCAATCCCGGATTCACCGTCGCCGTCGAGATCGATCGGCCCTTCGACCAGATCGAACCGGACGAGTACCTCCAGCTGCTGCACCAGGTCGGTGACGACGCGGCCAGGATCGACCGGTCACCACTCGGTCATGCACGCGTCGTCCTCGACGTACCCGGCAGCGGGTGGTGGATCTCCGGACAGGCCGCTCTCCATGCCGTTCGCAGGCTCGCAGAGGCGTGGACCGTCCTCGGCGTCGAGACGAGCCGATCGGACCTCTGGTCCACCAGCCCGCACATGGCCGACAGTCGCCTCCCCCGCACTCGCCGACTGCCGGCCAGTGAGGGCACGCGGTACACCGTCGTCATCGAGATCGAACCGTACGACGACCTCGACGACGACGTGGAGTTGTCCGACTACTTCCGGTGCAGGGAACGCGCGGATGTCGTCGTCGCCGACAACGGGCGTCGGCACATCATCGTGTCGAGGCGCGACCGCGATGTCTCCTCGGCCTGCCAGCTCACCGCCAAATCTCTCCATGCCATCAGCAACGCGTGGTCCATCACCCGCATCAGGACGGTCGAGACCGCGGTGTGGAAACGGGAGCACTCTCGTCCGCGCGTCGACAAGCGGCCGACTGCAATCCCGCAGTGGCAGTATGCCCTCCGCGTCGACGGCACCAGATGCATCGTCGTCACCGATCCGGACGTCGACCTCGACAGCTGGTACGCGAACTACACCGACGGGGACGGCATGTCCGGCGTCGAGCAGTTCTTCCAGGGCCCCGCCTGGATGACCGACGACGGCACCGCGAACCTCCGCAGAACGGGCAATGCCATCGACGCCTGGATCGCTCCCATACCCCATGGTGGCCTGCTGGAGAACATCACGGACGGCCTCGGTCACGTGCTACGCGTCGACGAATCCGACAGCACGGCAGCATGGTTGCGAGAATCGCTGTTCGATCAACCCGCGGGTCTGATCATCGAACTGGGACCCAGCGACTACGACCCCGAGGCCGAGGCCGAGGGGGACGTCGTCAATGCGCAGATCCACGTCCTCGACGACGGTGTGTGCCTGGTTCGTCGTTCGCGATCCGTTCTGCAGCGGCTACGACTCGCCGACCACGGCGTCGACGGTCTGGTCCTGGATCACTGGCATCACGACGACCACTTCGACGACTGCACGGACGGTTACTTGTTCAGCCGTGACACCCAGCTCATCGCCAACGCGTGCGTCGCGTGGTTCCGGCAGAACGGCGTGACCGACGAGCGCAGTGCGCTGGGCTGCTCGTACGAGTTCGTCGACGAACTCCCCCGCACCTCCTGACAGTCCCACGAGAGGACCCATGACATCGACGTCCGACGACCTCACCCGCGCACTGCGTGACGTGCCGTTGAAGGAGATGGACCCGTCACTGCTCGCCCTCGCCATCCGGTACGAAGCGCGTGGTCGAGGACTCGAGACCTCACCGTGTCTGGTCGACGAAGTTAAGCGGACGACGCTGCTGGGCAAAAACGTGCCCCTGGTCGTCATCTTCGAGGCGGCGGCCGCGGATCACGGCGAGGCACTCGGACTCACGGCCGATGGGACGGCAGATCTGCGCGGTCACCTGGCGTCGATCCGGGGGGCAGACGGAGGGCTGATACCGCGCCGACTCCGATCCGCTCGACTTCCGGTCACCCGCGAGGGTTGCGCCGCGCGCGGATGGCTGGTGCGGGCGCGGATCAGTCGTCGTACCCCAGCCCGACATCTCACCCGCCCGGAGTCGCCGTGCTCGCTCGCGTGACCAGGCTGGGGGCGATGCTGAAACGTCGGGTGCTCGACTTACCGGACTCGATCTGCTCGAGCAGGATCTCGACACTCCGGACGCCCACCTCGCTGAACTCCTGGCGGATCGTGGTGAGCGGCGGTGAGTAGAACTCGGCATCGGGGACATCGTCGAAACCGACCAGGCTGATGTCCTCGGGAACCCGCAGACCGTGGGCGTCGAGTGCACGCAGCACTCCGAGCGCCATGGAGTCGTTTCCCGCGAACACTGCGGTGACACCCTTGATCTGCGCCAGGACGGTACCGGCGGCGTAGCCCGACCGTGCGGTCCAGTCCCCGTTCATCATCGGCGGCGGATCGATACCCCGCTCCTCGTGAACCGATCTCCACCCGATCACCCGGTCGGCGGCCTCGTACCACCCCAGAGGTCCTGCGACGTGCCAGACTTCCCGGTGCCCGAGTTCAAGCAGATGCGACGTGGCGTCCCTCGCTCCGAGGACCTGGTCGACGGACACCACCGCGAGATCCCCGGCGGGTGATCCCTCGACCGCGACGAGCGGCAGTTCGCCGGCCAGCCCCGCGATGTCGCCGTTGTCGGTACGCAGCGGCGCGACCACGACGACCCCGTCGACGCCCTGCTTGTGCAGACTCCGAACGCACGCGTTGATGGCGTCCTCCTCCAGCGAGGTCGGAACTCCCACCAACACCGAGTAGCCGGCCTGCCGGGCGGCACGCTCGACGCTGTAGAGCGTCGAGACCGGACCGTGCAGAGCAACTCCCGTCGCGACGATGCCGATGGTGCGGTTGCTTCCGGTGACCAGAGCCCGAGCCGCGGTGTTGGGCCGATAGCCCAGCTGGGTGATGGCCTGCGTGACCCGCGCCCTGGTCGCGTCGGTGACATGGGGGTGACCGTTGATCACCCGTGAGACGGTCTGGTGGGATACCCCGGCAAGCTTGGCCACGTCCGTCATGGCGGGCCCTCGAATCGGCGTCACAGTCCCCCCCAGTTCACTCGTCCGTCGTCCAGGATCGCAGGTTCGGCCCCGCGGCGCCGACCTACCTCGACACGGGCGGCGACGCGGTGGCTGCGGGGGCAGCTTTCGTGTCGGTGGAACCACCCAACATCTCGGCCGGAACCGGGAGACCCATGTAATTGGACGGTGCCGGTTTCTCGGCCTTGTCGGGTCCACCCCCGCGTCCGCTCGCGGCTCGACGCTTCGTCCAGATGTCGAAGGCGACTGCCGCGAGAAGCACGAGGCCCTTGACCAACTGGACTCGCTCGCTGGGTGATCCGATGAGCGACATTCCGCTGTTGATGACGGCGATGATCAGACCGCCGGTGAGTGCGCCGACGATGCGCCCCACACCGCCCTGCACTGCTGCGCCACCGATGAACGCGGCCGCGATGGCGTCGAGTTCGAACCCGTTGCCTGCAGTGGGTCCGGCCTGGTTCAGGCGGCCGGCGAAGATGATTCCCGCCAGGGCCGACAGGACGCCCATGTTCACGAACAGCCAGAACGTGACCGGCTTGACCTTGATACCGGACAGCGACGCGGCGTGGATGTTGCCGCCGATGGCGTAGACGTGCCGACCGAAGACAGTCTTGCCCGCCAGCGTCGAGTACCCCATCACCAGTACCGCGAGGAGGATCAACACGTACGGCAGGTTCTTGAAACGCGCCAGCTGCACGGCGATCGCCAGCACGAGAAGTCCGGCGAAGGTGACCTTGGCCAGGAACAGCGGCAGCGCGTCGACGACCTGGCCGAACTTCTGACGCCCGGTTCGAGTCCGCCACTGGCTGAACACGATTCCGCCGATGGCGGCGATGGCGACCAGCAGGGTGAAGATGTCGGCGCCGCCGAGAGGTCCGAGGCCGACGTTGCCCAGGAAGCCCGGGAGGAAGCCGTTGGACAGGGTCCGCACCGGACCGGGGAACGGCCCGATGCCCTGGTTGCCGAGCACGATCAGAGTGACCGCGCGGAAGACGAGCATGCCCGCCAGAGTCACGATGAACGCGGGGATGCCGAAGTACGCGACCCAGTAGCCCTGCCAGGCTCCGATCAGCCCGCCCACGATCAACGTGATCAGCACCGCGAGTGGCCATGGCACGTTCTGTTGAACCATGAGAACGCCGGCGATGGCACCGGTGGCCGCGACCACCGATCCCACGGACAGATCGATGTGACCGGCGATGATGATCACGACCATGCCGATGGCCAGGATCAGAATGTACGAGTTCTGGACCACCATGTTGCTGATGTTCTGCGGCACCAGGAGTTGACCGCCGGTGAGGACGGTGAACAACAGGATGATCAACGCGAACGCGATGAAGATCCCGCTCTGGCGGAGGTTTCGCGTGAGCAGCCCCCGGACGGTCGACAGCTGATTCATCGAAGTACTCCTGTTCCACGGGTCATGAGATGCATGAGGGATTCCTGCGTCGCGTCCTCCCGAGTCACCTCACCGGTGATGCGGCCGGCGGACAGCGCGTAGATGCGGTCGCACAGCCCCAGCAGTTCGGGCAGCTCGGACGAGATCACGAGAACGGCCTTTCCTGCATCGGCGAGGCTGTTGATGATCGAATAGATTTCGAACTTGGCGCCGACGTCGATCCCTCGCGTCGGCTCGTCCAGGATGAGCACGTCAGGATCACTGAAGATCCACTTGCTCAACACGACCTTCTGTTGGTTGCCACCGGAAAGCTTGCCGACGACGGCCGACACGTTCGGGGCCTTGATGTTCATGCTCTTGCGGAAACCTTCGGCAACCTCGTACTCGTGGTTGTCGTCGACGAATCCGTGAGCGACCAACTTGTCCAGGGCCGCGGTGGAGATGTTGCGCTTGATGTCGTCGATCAGGTTGAGGCCGTAGCGCTTGCGATCCTCGGTCGCGTACGCGAGGCCGTGCTCGATCGCGTCGGCGACGGACTTGACGTGAATCTCTTTGCCGTACTTGTACAGCCGTCCGGAGATGTCCGTGCCGTAGCTGCGCCCGAAGACGCTCATGGCCAACTCCGTACGGCCGGCACCCATCAGCCCGGCGAGGCCGACGATCTCGCCGCGGCGCAGCGTGAGGTTCGCCTTGTCCACGACCATGCGGCCGTGCTGGGTGGGGCTGTGCACGGTCCAGTCCTCGATTCGCAGCACCTCCTCACCCACCGTCGATTCGTGCGGCGGGAAGCGGTGTTCGAGATCGCGGCCGACCATGAGCGAGATGATGCGATCCTCGGTGACGTCCGGGTTACGCATGTCCAGTGTCTCGATGGTCCGGCCGTCCCGGATGATCGTGGTCCGGTCGGCGATGGCCGCGATCTCGTTGAGCTTGTGCGAGATGATCACGCACGTGATGCCCTCGTCCCGCAGACCGCGCAGCAATTCGAGGAGGTGGGTGGAATCCGAATCGTTCAGTGCTGCGGTCGGTTCGTCGAGAATCAGCAGCGTCACGTCCTTGGACAGTGCCTTCGCGATCTCGACCAGTTGCTGCTTGCCGACACCGAGGTCGTTGACCACGGTGACCGGGTTCTCCCGCAGCCCTACCCGATTCAGTAGGGCTGCGGCCTCGGAATTGGTGCGGTTCCAGTCGATGAACCCGCGCTTCGACCGTTCGTTACCGAGGAAGATGTTCTCGGCGATGGACAGGTACGGACTAAGCGCGAGCTCCTGGTGAATGATGACGATGCCCTTGGACTCACTGCTCCGGATGTCGGAGAACTCGCAGGACTCGCCGTCGAACACGATGTCACCGTCGAACGTGTCATGGGGATACACGCCCGACAGGACCTTCATGAGCGTGGACTTTCCCGCGCCGTTCTCGCCGCAGATCGCGTGGATCTCGCCACGCTCCACTGTCAGCGTGACATCCTGCAGCGCTTTCACACCCGGGAACGTCTTGGTGATCCCGCGCATCTCCAAGATCTGGCTCGTCATCACCGAACTCACTTCAATTGATCCTGGGTGTAGTAGCCGCCCTCGACGAGAAGCTTCTCGTAGTTGTCCTTGTAGACGATCTCGGGCTGCAGCAGGTAGGCGGGAACGACCTTCTCGCCGTTGTCGTAATCGGTCGTGTTGTTGGTCTCGGGGGTCTGGCCCTCGAGGACTGCCTGCGCCATCTGAATGGTGACCGCCGCCAATTCGCGGGTGTCCTTGTAGATGGTGGCGTACTGCTCACCGGCGATGATCGACTTGACCGACGGAACCTCGGCGTCCTGACCGGTCACGATCGGGTACGGCTGACCGGCGGTTCCGTAGCCGTTGCTCTTGAGCGCGGACAGGATTCCGATCGACAAGCCGTCGTACGGAGACAGGACACCCTGCACCTTCTGGCCCGACGAATACGTCTTGGTCAGCAGGTCCTCCATGCGCTTCTGCGCGGTGGCCGGGTCCCAACGAAGGGTTGCGGCCGTCTCGAAGTCGGACTCACCGCTGCCGATCTTCAGGGTTCCCTTGTCCAGGTACGGCTTCAGGGTCTCCATGGCACCGTCGAAGAAGAAGGTGGCGTTGTTGTCGTCCGGCGAACCGGCGAAGACCTCGATGTTGAACGGGCCGGCGGGGGCATCGGCCTTGTCGGTGCCGTCCTCGTTCTTCAACCCGAGACCGGCCAGCAGCGAGGTGGCCTGGTCGACGCCGACCTTGTAGTTGTCGAAGGTCGCGTAGTAGTCGACGTTCGGAGAATTGCGGATGAGGCGGTCGTACGCGATGACGCCGATGCCGTTGTCCTTGGCTTCCTGCAGCTGCGTGGTGATGGCGGTACCGTCCACGGACGCCACGATCAGCAGCTTCGCGCCCTGGGTGATCTGGTTCTCGATCTGGTTGACCTGGGTGGGGATGTCGTTCTCCGCGTACTGGAGATCGACCTTGTAGCCCTTCGACTCCAGCGCGCTCTTGAGGTTGTCGCCGTCGGCGATCCACCGGGCGGACGACTTCGTCGGCATCGTGACGCCGATCAGGGCGCCGGCCGTGTCGCCTCCCGCCGAGGGGGCGACGTCAGCGGTCTTCGTGCTGGACCCGCACGCGGTCACCGTGATCGCTATCGCCACCGCGGCCGCAGCCACCGGTAGGTGTCGGAACTTCATCGTGTCTCCTCGGGTGGTGGCTGGTCGGCAGGGACGGCCTTCGATGTGCCGTGCTGCGGATCATGCTGTCGAGTGGTGTGCATCACACCGCCCGGACGAGTGTGAGCGATAACATCAACGATGTCAACCAGTCTTCCGAACTGGACTTTGCGTCTTGTTAGCGCTAACAGTTGACGTCAGTCAGTCTGTGTTGTCATCGCCCCCGATCAGGCGCACCGTTATGCTCCGACGCATACAACTACCGAATCAGGACGGCTCATGACGCATCCCGGATCGCACGCCTTCGATGACGGCCTCACCCTCGAGACTCTGGGCGACGGTCGCTACCGCGGCCGGACCTCCGCGCCGTACAACAACATGGTCGGGCCGTTCGGCGGGCTCACCGCCGCGACTCTGGTCCGAGCCGTCGAGCTGCATCCCGATCGGCTGGGCGACCCGGTGACGCTGACCGTGAACTTCGCGGGGCCGATCGCCGAGGGTGAGTTCGAGATCTCCACTCGCGCCGTCCGAACGAATCGCAGCAACCAACACTGGTACCTGGAACTCAGCCAGAACGGCACAGTCGCCACCACCGCGACCGCGGTCTTCGGCACGCGCCGCACCACCTGGGACGCCCTCGAGTCGTCGCCGCCCGCGATGCCCGACCCCGCAGACGTCGACACGGTCGACTTCCCCGAGTTCATCGCCTGGGCGAACAACTACGAGATGCGGTTCACCGCCGGCGCCCTGACCGAGACGGAGTCCGCCGATTCCGTTGCGACGCTGTGGGTCCGCGACTCTCCCCCGCGACCGATGGACTTCGCGTCCCTGACGTCGATGAGCGACATCTTCTACCCGCGGGTCTTCCAGCGTCGCGGGAAGTACGTCGCCGCCGGAACCATCTCACTCACCGTCCACTTCTTCGCGACGGCGGAGGATCTGACGGCGCAGTCCGACGGGTACGTCCTCGGGACCGCGCACGCACGACGATTCCATCAGGGCTACTTCGATCAGACCGCCGAGCTGTGGAGCACGAGCGGCACTCTCCTCGCCACCGGACACCAGGTCGTCTACTACAAGGACTGATATCGGGTCCCTGCCGAGCCGCAGTGTGCACAATGTGACACAGGGCACGTAGGTCGTGCGCCTCGCGGATCGACCGGCAGGAGAGTCATGAAGAGCACCATGCAGGACACCCCGTTGTCCATCGGCCAGCTCGTTCGATACGGCACGTCGATGCACGCATCGGCGACGATCACCACGTGGAGCGAGGCGGGTCCGTCGACCATCACGTTCGCCGAGCTCGGTCGACGCGCCGCCAAACTCGCCCACGGTCTTCGAGCGCTCGGGATCGACGGGGACCAGCGCGTCGCCACCTTCATGTGGAACAACTCGCAGCACATGGAGGCCTACATGGCCGTACCTGCCATGGGCGCCGTGCTGCACACCTTGAACATCCGCTTGTTCCCCGAGCAGCTCACCTACATCGTCGACCACGCCGAGGACAGCGTCATCATCGCCGACGCCAGCCTGCTCCCCCTGCTGACGCCGCTCCTCCCGACCATGACGACCGTGCGGCACCTCGTCGTCGTGGGCGCCGACCCCGCACAGGTGCAGGCACCGGACCACATCGAGGTGCTGGGCTACGAGGACGTGCTCGCCGGCCACCCCGACGAGTACGACTGGCCCGAGCTCGACGAACGATCCGCTGCAGCAATGTGTTACACCTCGGGCACGACCGGCGACCCGAAGGGCGTCGTCTACTCGCACCGTTCGATCTGGTTGCACTCGATGCAGGTCTGCATGACCGACGCCATGGCGCTCGCGCAGTCGGACACCGTGCTGGCCATCGTGCCGATGTTCCACGCCATGTCCTGGGGACTGCCGTACGCCGCGCTGATGGTGGGGGCGTCGCTCATCATGCCGGATCGCTTCCTGCAGCCGGCGCCGCTCGCGGAGATGATGACGACCCTGCGACCCACGGCGGCCGCCGCCGTCCCCACCATCTGGCAGGCCCTGCTTGCCCACCTCGAGGACCACCCGGCAGATCTGTCGAGCCTGCGCGACGTCACCGTGGGCGGCAGCGCCTGCCCGCCGAGCCTGATGCGCGCGTTCCACGAGAAGTACGGCGTTCCCATCTCCCAGGCGTGGGGCATGACGGAGACGTCGCCGCTCGGCACCTCCGGGCGCCCGGACGTCGGACTGTCTCCCGAGGACGAGTTCGACTTGCGCTGCACCCAGGGGCGTTTCGTCTCCGCGGTGCGGGCGCGGCTGGTCGACGACTCCGGTGCCGTGATGCCCTGGGACGGCACGCACGTCGGCGAACTCGAGGTGCGCGGGCCGTGGATCACGGGCAGCTACTACCGCAGCGACGCGTCCGACAAGTTCGACGACGGGTGGCTGCGGACCGGAGATGTCGGCACCATCTCCGAAGGCGGATACCTGACGCTGACCGACCGGTCGAAGGACATCATCAAGTCCGGTGGCGAATGGATCTCGTCCGTCGAGCTCGAGAACCACGTCATGGAGCATTCCGCTGTGCGCGAGGCCGCGGTCATCGGTGTGCCCGACGAGAAGTGGGACGAGCGACCACTCGTCGCGGTCGTCGTGCGCGAGGGTCAGACCGTGACCGCCGAGGAGCTCCGCGACTTCCTCGACGGCCGAGTTGCGCACTGGCAGTTGCCGGAACGCTGGACCTTCATCGACGAGGTGCCGAAGACGAGTGTCGGCAAGTTCGACAAGAAGCGGCTGCGCGGGTCGCATGCGGACGGTGCGTTGGAGGTTGTCGAGGTCGGCTGAGGGGACCGTGCTCGACTCGTGGACGGACACCTGAACATTCCGAATGGTATGAATGGGCGTCCGTCACACAGCCGACGAGAAGCGAGCCATGGACGAGAAGACAACGCCACGCCACGACGCGCTGATGTCCACGTTCGTCGTCGTGTCCATCATCGCGCTCGGGATCGTCGTCGCCGGTGTGACAACCCCGCCGGAGGAACCGGAGCTGACGGTGCAGCCGGTGACTCCGGTCGAGACCACACCTCCTCCCCCGCCGCCCGAGTACGACGTCGTGACACCCGAGGTCGCCTATCCCACCACCATTCCGGGTTGCGACACGGTGGATCCACCTGTGGAGAGCTCCTACTTCGGAGTGATGGGATTCGGCGAGTCGACATACGACAATCCCGATGCGCCGTGGTTCACCGGGCCGAAAGCGCACCTCATGTCGCAGGCACTCGTCCGCGCGCTCCCTGCCGACATCACGTTCACTCAGGGCATGCTCCCGTACTTCGATCCGATACCGGTGTACGAGAACCTCCCAGAGGAGGACCAGTTCGACAGTACGTCGGCACTGGCCGATGTCACTCGGGGTGATCGTTCCGGGTTCATCAGCATCGGTGTCGCGCAGCAGACCAACGGTGTGCCGCCCTGTGTCGCCGGGGTTCTGGACAGCCGAGAGTCGATGAGCGACGGCACTGTGGTCGACAGACAGGACACGTGGCAGGAAGTCGACGGCGCTCGGACATCGACCCGGAGCGCCACCGCGTATCGCACCGACGGATCGCAGATCAGTGCTTACGCGTCAGCGACCGGTGGCGAGGACCAACTTCCGTTCTCGATGCCCGAACTCGTCCGCATCGCGACCGACCCGGCGTTCGTGACGTCGACACCTGCACCGCCCGACACACCGGGAAACATCGCCGAATGCAGCTCCTATCCAGGAACCGAGGGCGTCGCAGAAGAATTCACCGCACCGGTCGTCGCGTCTCTGAGTGACGCACTCGCCCGCGCCGACACGGGGAACCTTGCTCCCACACCTCCGCTGGGAGCACTGCGCTCTAGCGTTTACGGCGGCGGCGCACTGTGTCAGGTCGTGAACAGCGCTGCCGGCCGACTGACCGTCACCGTCGGGAGCCCGGTGCCCTCGGAACAGCTTCGGGAAGACCCCCAGGGGCTCGGTCCAATACCGGTCAGAGTTGGAACGGTGGTGTCGATTCCCACGGTGTCAGGATTGGGCGTGACCCTGGTCACCGAGAACCCCTGGGACCCGGCTGAACTAGAACGCATCGCCCGCACCCCGGAGTTGATCTCCCAGTGATGCACACACGCCTGATCATCGCGGGAACCGTCGCCGCCGTCTCTGTCGCCGCTGCCGTCGTGGTGGTCACTCAGGACCGGACCACGACGGTCAAGCGCATCACCGACGCGTCGGCCTCGGCACCGGGGGTTGCGTGGACTCTGGACGCGGCGGACAGCGGACTCGACGGCGCCCGCTTCGCCGACCCACGAGCAGGATCGATGTATCCCTACGCCGCGGGGTCGATCCGAATCGACGACCACCTCCTGACTATCGCCGCCGTCGTGGACTCGGAAGGACCCTCGACGGAGGCGCGACTGATGTCGATCGACACCGCGTCGGGCGCACTCGAGTGGTCGGTACCGGCGACGGATCTGCAGTCGTGTGCGGAACAGCCCATCGATGATCGGTTGGTCTGCATCACACCGAGTTACGCCGAAGATCCCACCCTCCGCACCTTCGATCTCGCGACCGGTGAGTCCACGGACCACGGGGACACGTCGGACACCTTCGCCATGACCGTCTCGGACGGACACGTCTATACGACCAGTGGCAACTTGGAAGACGCGGACGTCACCGTGCATCGCGGAACGGTGGACGATCTGTCCGCCGACTGGACAGCTCCTCTGCAGGCGTGGGCCGGCTGGGAGGACCAGTATGCGGATCAGCTCACGGTCGCCGACGGGACCGGGCACTTCGACGTCGGTGGCGGCTTCTCGACGTTCGATCCCGAGACCGGTGATCAGATCTGGGCCTCCGACGTCCTCGACGATTGCCTCTCCGGCAGCTATCGAACACTCGGCGATGTCTCCGTCGGGTCTCGGCTGGACTGCGATTCCTACGAGCCACTCGGCGGTATCGCTTACTCGCGCACAGGAGAAATTCTTGCTCAGTCGACGCGCGACGTGTCGACCTACTTGACCATCGACGAGCCGACGGACACATCCGTGCCCTTCGTTCTCGGAGACACCGCCTACGACCGGAGGACCGGCGAGAAGCGTTGGAGCAGCCAACAACTCATCATCGATCGTCCCGCAGACGAATACAACGAAGCAAGCACGTACGGCGCGTTGCAGTCGGTGATCGGTGATGTCGGTGTCCTGTCCGGCGAGCGGTCCATGATCGGACTCGACATGAACACCGGTGAACAGCTGTGGGAAACAGAATCGTTCTCCCCAGTCGGAACGGACGGCGACATGATGATCGCAGTGCGCGAAAGCGATCTCGTGGCCGTCGATCTGCACTCGGGCGACGAGGTCTGGACCGCGCCTCTGGAGAACTTCAGGGAGGGAAAGCGTCTCAGCCCCGAATCGATGGTCGGTGGAGGGGGCGGCGCTCAGATCCTGCAGTCCGGTGCGACGATCGTCAGTCTGGTCCCTCTCCCGAGCTGACGCGGCTCGCCGGTAGCGATACGGCCATATCCAACCTTATGGCCACAAGGTTGGATATGGCGCGGTCCTATCCAACCTTATCGACGGTGTCGGACGTCGGTGCCACTCTCTGCAGTGCCCGGTTCCCGCGGCACAGGATCCCGCTCCGGCGACGACCCTTGTCGTGTCGATCAGTTCCGATCGGAGAGACTGTTCCCGATGCCACCCCGTAGACGCTCCACCACATCCCGCACCGTGAAGGCCGGTCAGAGCAGCGCCGCCCGCAAGTTCGCCGCCACGAAGAAGCCGACCAAGCGCCGCGCACCTGCAAAGAAGAGCGCAGCACCCGACCTCCGCGTGCCCGACGCCGGCGAGCGCGTCTGGGTACTCGACGTCCCGTTCGAGGATCGCTCCGCAGCGAGCGCTGCGGGCGCGCGCTGGTACCCCGGCCCACGAGTGTTCGCGTACTACGGCACCGACTTGCCCGAGTACCTGCAGCCGTACGAGTCCACCCCGTACAGCCTGCAGCGGTGGCTCGAGGACGACGCGAACGAGACGTGGCGACCGGAGACCGTCCGGCCCCGGTCGATGCAGCCGCGGGAGACGCAGCTCGAGTCGGTGCGCCGCCAGCTCACCGCCCTCGACGAGGGGTTCCCGTACTTCGCGCAGATGGATTCGACGGGCCTCGGCAAGACTCTGTCCGTCTGCGAAGCGGTGCGGCAGATGTCGGCTGCCGAGATCGGCACCGTGCTGGTCGTCGCACCGAAGGGTGCGCTGCCGGGGTGGCGGCGCACCATCGCGGACAGTGAGGCCGACGTCGAGCCGTCCGATCGCAAACGGTGGCTCCTCATCACGTACCAGTCGACGAAGAAGCTGCTCTCGGTGCCACCCGAGACCGATCTGGGGAAACGCAAACGGACACAGAACAAGCGGACCATCGCGCTCGGTGAACTCCGGTTCGAGATCGACGTCGTCATCGCCGACGAGTGCCATGCGCTGATGAACATCGAGTCCCAGCAGTCGCAGATTCTGTGGCGCTACCAGGAGGCCGCTCGGTCGGTCGTGTGGATGTCTGCCACGCCCGGTTATCAACCACTGCACTTCGCCTACATGGCGCGCGCCATCGAGCAGGCGCGAGGAACCGAGATCGTCGGCGATGACGACTCTCTCGGCTACGCCCTCACCGTGAAGTGGGCGCAATTCCTCGAGGAGTCCGGGTTCGCCATCAAGGCCGGAAAGGCGTCGACGGGCCTGGCGACGTGGCGGTGGGAGCCGGAGAACGCCGAACGCCGCGCGCGCGACATCGAGACCGTGCACGGATGGTTGTCCGGCGGCGCCGTGCCCTGGTCGATCTCCCGACCCTCTCCGCTCACCCCGCGGGAGCCGCTCGGCCAGGAGCTGACGGCTGCGCAGAAGCGTCTCTACAACTCGGCGTGGGTCGACTACCGCAAGGAGGTCGGGCTGCCGATGTGGAAGACGTCCGGCGGGAAACGGGTGTTGCAGAAGAACCCCAGCACTCGGGCTGCGACACTGCGGTTCCGCCAGAAGTGCTCGTACCTCCGGATCGAGGCGTCGGCGGAGCAGGTACGTGCCTGGGTCAAGGCCGGCAATCAGGTCTTCGTCTCGATGTTCTACCGCGAGTCGGTGGCAGCCCTGGCCGAGACTCTTCGCGAGAGCGGCCTCGCGGTGGCTGTCGTCGACGGCAGCATGAGCAGCCCTGAGCAGGAGGCCGCGATCCGGCGGTTCCAGACCGGTGATGCGACGGTCATCGTGTCCACGACCACGAGCGCGATCAACCTGCACACCAACGAGTTACTGCTCCCCGAGGGCACGACGTCCACTCTCGCACCGCGCGTGACGCTGATTCACGACCCGCGCTGGACACCCATCGACATTCGCCAGATCGAGGGTCGAGCGAACCGCATCGACAAGGACCACAACCACACGACGTCCACCTGCTACTACGGCTACGCCGAGGGGACCGTCGAGGAGGAGATGGTGCTGACCGGGGTCGAGCGCATCGCCGATCTGGGATCTATTGTCGGACAATCGGACCTGATCGATCCCGAGGCATTCCTGGCTGCCCGCGCCGACCGAGCGCCGACAGGGCTCGTCAGGGAACGGTGACCAGACCGAGCCCGGGGAACAATGTCAGGGACACCGGAGCCGGGAACTGCCGGCTCTGGGTGACGACCACCGCGACCTGACCCGGACCGGTGTCCACAACGGCCTCCAAGGGCAGGTCGCGCGCATACACGTCGCCGGCCGCTTCGAGATCGACTGCGTCCCAATGCCGTAGATCCACGGCGCCTGCCGCGCCTGTTGTCAGATTGCGCCACTGCACGGTCATCCACCGATAGTTGTACTGGTAGTAGTACGGCTTCACGTCCGCGGCTGCGAAGCGCACCGAGCCGGGCTTCTCGCCGACGGTCGCCTTGATCGGGGTGGTCTGAATCAGGCCACCCGGCACGCTGACCGGCCCGACCTCGAATCCCGTCACGACGGGTACCTGCAGGATCGACGTCTGCGGCGCAGCCGTCGCTGTCCCCGCCCCCACCCCCAGCAGGAGGGGGATCGACACCATCAGTGCCATGGCTGCTCGACGCGCGGTGTTGTTCATGCACCTACTCTGACGGCGCCGGCACGAAAAAGACCCACCGTTCTGTAAACGTGACGAAGTCGTGACGTCCGCTCATGAGTCGTCTCACGGACCTCAGTGCGCGACGGTCCCCTGATGGAACACCAGCCGCCACGCACCATTCGACGAGCGCCACAACGAGCTTCGCCGCGCCCGCACGCCCGCATGCACGGTCTCGTAGGTGACCAGCACGACGTCGGTGGCGATCTCCCGCCCCACAAAACCCACAGCCACGATCGGTTCCTCATCGCGCTCGCGAAGGAGCGCCTCGATCATCTCGGCCCGCGCCCACACCCGGCCAGATGCACCGATCTCCTCGAACTGCGGGTCGAGCAGTTCCTCCAGGTCCTGCGCCGATGCCCGCGTGCTCGGGTCGAGCAGCGCCTTCTCGAGACCGATCACGTGCTCGATCGACATGTCTCTCACCTCCTGATCGTGGACTATCGACCCCGGACTCCGGGGGCAATAGTCCACCATCAGCAGCAACACGTCGCCGCCAGCGGACGCACTCCTGATCGTGGAATCCGGACCCCGGATTCCGGGGTCCAGAGTCCACAGACAACTCTGGCCCATGCACGACGCGCGTGCATGGGCCAGAAATCGAGAACTACTTGGTCGCAGACTCCAACGCATCGTTGAACGTCTTGCTCGGACGCATGATCGAGGTCGCCTTCTCGGGATCCGGGTAGTAGTACCCGCCGATGTCGACGGGCTCACCCTGCGCGTCGCCGAGCTCCTTGACGATGGCCTCTTCCTGATCGGCCAGCGTCTTGGCGAGCGGCACGAAGTGCTTCGCCAGCTCCTCGTCCTCGGTCTGGTTCGCCAGCTCCTGCGCCCAGAATTTGGCGAGGTAGAACTGGCTGCCGCGGTTGTCCAGCTCGCCGGTGGTGCGAGACGGGCCCTTGTTCTCCTCGAGCAGCTTGCCGGTCGCGGCGTCGAGGGCCTTACCCAGAACGTTCGCCTTGCCGCCGGTCTTCTTGCCCAGGTCCTCGAGGCTGACGGCCAGCGCGAGGAACTCGCCGAGCGAGTCCCAGCGGAGGTGGTTCTCCTCGATGAGCTGCTTGACGTGCTTCGGCGCGGAACCGCCGGCACCCGTCTCGTACAGTCCGCCGCCGGCCATCAGGGGAACGATGGACAGCATCTTGGCGCTGGTGCCGAGCTCGAGGATCGGGAACAGGTCCGTGAGGTAATCGCGGAGGATGTTGCCGGTCGCGGAGATGGTGTCCAGGCCGCGGACGACGCGCTCGAGCGTGTACCGCATCGCGCGGACCTGCGACATGATCTGGATGTCGAGGCCCTCGGTGTCGTGATCCTTCAGGTACGTGCGCACCTTCTTGATCAGCTCGTTCTCGTGGGGGCGGTACGGGTCGAGCCAGAAGAGCACCGGCATCCCGGAGTCGCGCGCACGGTTCACGGCGAGCTTGACCCAGTCCTGGATCGGCGCGTCCTTGACGATGCAGAGGCGCCAGATGTCGCCCTTCTCCACGTTCTGCGTGAGCATGACCTCGCCGGTCGCCAGGTCGACGATGTTCGCGACGGCGTCCTCTTCGATCTCGAAGGTCTTGTCGTGCGAGCCGTACTCCTCGGCCTTCTGCGCCATGAGACCGACGTTGGGAACGGTGCCCATGGTCGTCGGGTCGAACTGGCCGTTCGTCTTACAGAAGTTCACCATCTCCTGGTAGATGCGGGAGAAGGTCGACTCCGGGTTGACGGCCTTGGTGTCCTTGGGACGACCGTCGGCTCCCCACATCTTGCCGCCGGCGCGAATCATCGCGGGCATGGAAGCGTCGACGATGACGTCGCTGGGCGAGTGGAAGTTCGAGATTCCGCGTGCCGAGTCGACCATGGCCAGCTCGGGCCGATGCTCGTGGCACTTGTGCAGATCCTCGACGATCTCGTCGCGCTTCGACGCCGGGAGGGTGTCGATCTTGCTGTAGAGATCGGAGAGGCCGTTGTTGACGTTGACGCCGAGCTCTTCGAACAGCTCGTTGTGCTTGGCGAAGGCGTCCTTGTAGAAGACGCGCACCGCGTGACCGAAGACGATGGGGTGCGAGACCCGCATCATCGTGGCCTTGACGTGCAGGGAGAACATGACGCCGGTCTCGTAGGCGTCCTGCATCTGCTCTTCGTAGAACTTGTCCAGCGCCTTGGCGCTCATAAACATGCTGTCGATGACGTCGCCGTCGGTCAGCGAGACCTTCGGCTTCAGGACGACGGTCTTGCCGCTCTTCGTCTCGAGCTCCATCTTGACCTCGCGGTCGCCCTGGACGGTCATCGACTTCTCACCGTGGTAGAAATCGCCCTCGCGCATGTGCGCGACATGCGTGCGGGACGCCGGCGACCAGGGAGCCATGCTGTGCGGGTGCTTGCGCGCATACTCCTTGACGGCCTTCGGCGCGCGACGGTCCGAGTTGCCCTCACGGAGGACGGGGTTGACGGCGCTACCGAGGCACTTGGTGTAGCGGTCGCGGATCTCCCGCTCCTCGTCCGTCTTCGGGTTGCCCGGGAAGTCGGGGATCTTGTAGCCCTTGTCCTGCAGTTCCTTGATCGCGGCGTTGAGCTGCGGTACCGAGGCACTGATGTTGGGGAGCTTGATGATGTTGGTCTCGGGCAGCTGGGTCAGCTTGCCGAGCTCGGCCAAGTTGTCCGGAACCCGCTGGCCCTCGTCCAGGTAGTCGGGGAACTCGGCGAGGATGCGACTGGCAACGGAGATGTCGCTCGACTCCACCTCGATCCCGGCTGCGCTGGCGAAAGTGCGGATGACCGGCAGGAACGCGTGAGTCGCCAGCATGGGCGCCTCGTCGGTCAGGGTGTAGATGATGGTCGGCTTTTTCTCAGTCATTGCAGGTCTTGCCTCGTTTTCCGTCTGCTCGACGTCGTCTGTCCTTGTGGGCTCGGAGACAACTTTAGTCGTGCAGGGCTGTGTTGTGGCGACCCCGGTAGGACCGGCTCGCTGTGCGCTGCGGCATAGCTGACCAGCAAGGGAGGAGGGGACTGAAGCTACTGACGGGTAACATCATTCACCGCGTGAGGCACTGCAAAGCGAAGCCCGACGACCACGGCTGGGCGACGGCATCGTCTTCACCGAAGTAGGGCGGCACCACACCGATCAGCTCGAGGATGTCCAGCGTCGGCCGCGCGATGTACTGAAGGCTGTTTCGCTGGCTCGGGGGCACCTGCCACCCCGCAAGTTTCATGCTTTCCCAGATCATCATGGTGCGCTGTGGCACAGCAGCTTTCGCCGCGACTGCCACGAGCAGAAGAACTCCGGCATCACGCTCGTACTCCTCGCGGCCGACCGGGAGACGTCGCGCTACGTGGTTCCAGAGCCCGACGGGGTCGTGGACGAGCCGTCCACCGTCCTTGGTCAGAACGAGGCGCCCCGCACGGACTCGCGCGAGCCCCGACGATGTCACGGCGTGACGAAGCCGGCGCGCTTCAGGGTTGTCGATCTCTCGGGTCGAGGTTCCCAGCCATCGCATCGACCACGTCAGTTCGTCCCGCATCGCAACGACAACCTTCGGCGGCAGGTAGCCCGCACCCGTCAGCGTGAGTCCGCTCTCGCCGATCGCGTGCAGCATCCACGTCAGCTTGTCCATCGCGGCCGTTGCGACGAGCGGATCCACCTCGTCGCACTGCGGCTCGAGTTTCTCGATCATCGCACTCAACCGCTGGTGGTACTCCAGCTCTGCATGGGTCAACACTGATCGAACAGCAGGAAAGTGGGCGACGACGCGGTCCGCAGCGTCCGCACGGCGTCGGCGTGCGTGGATTCGAGCAGTGGCGTCGGCCACGGCGAAGTGTTCACGGTCGTACTGCCCGAGCCATTCGGCAATGTGCTCGTGTTCAGGGTCGTCCACGTCGGCGCGCACACGGAGAATCTCCTCGAACCCGTGCGGCCCGCCGCTGTCCTCGGGCGGGCACGCTCGTCTTCCTCCGACGCACTCCGGCAACAGATCCCCACCGTCCGCCTCGACTGCGTCGACGACGAGCCGGTGTCCCCACCCGTCGCCGAAGTCGTACTCGTACCCGATGCTGTCACCCGTTTGCTGGAGCAGATGATCGACGCGAACATCGTCCGCCTGCATCACCGACTCATCGTCGTAGTCGTCCAGAAACTCCGCCGACACGTAGCGCCGGTCTGCCGTTCGGATGTCACTTCCGGTAAAGAACATGAACAGGTGCCGGTTCTCCCACCCCATGGCGTCCTGAATCAGGTGATGCAGATCCGGGAGGAGCGCATCTCCACGAATCCTCACCCGTCGCCACACCGTGGGTCGGACGTCGTCGAGTGTCACACGCATCGTGTAGGCGGCCATCATGCCGATCGATCGTAGTTCGCGCCGCGCGGGGTCTCGATCTGTACGAGATGTTCGACTCCCTGCAAGTCCGACGGGTTTCGCGTGAGAAGCCGTGCACCGTGCGCATGCGCGGTCGCTGCGATCATGAGATCGAGAGCGTGTGCTCGGGGACGCCGGCCGGTCGAGCGCACCACCGAGACGAGATTGCCGTAGCTGCCCGCCACTCGGGGCATCGACGACGAGGGGTTCGAACCGGCGTTCCACGGCGATCAACCGCTACAACCTCAGACCGCGCGCCTGCGGATCGGAGGCGACGAGTACTCCGAAGTCAGCTCGGCCAAAGTGATCGCACTGATCGTGAGTTCGCCGTCGATCTCGCCGAATCGATCTCCGATGACGACGCTCGTGTCGAGAATCGTTCTCAGCGAGTCCATGGATCCTGAACCGTGTCGTTCTTCTCGCCGAGATCATCAGCCAACGTGTGGTCTGTCAGGGTGTCGAAGACGTCCTCGATATCGGAGTAGCGAGTCCACTGCTTACCGAGCACTGCTGCGGGACGTCCGGGACTGCCCCCGGTTCGGTTGACATCTGATCTGTGAGGATCGCTCCTCACGGTGGAAGGATGTTTCCCATGCCGAAAGCATTCCCCGAGGAGTTCCGCCGCGACGTCATCGCCGTCGCACGCAAGGGCGAGGCTCCGCTGCGCCAGATCGCGAAGGACTTCGGAATCTCCGAAGGCTGCCTGCACCGCTGGCTCAAGATCGCCGACCGCGACGACGGGATCACCCCCGCTGACGGATCGCCGACGAGCAGCGAGTCCGTCGAGCTGCGGGAAGCCCGCAAGCGCATCAAGATGCTCGAGCAGGAAGCGGAGGTGATGCGCCGCGCCGTCGGCTACCTCTCTCGGGACGTCAACCCAAAATGATCTACCCGCTGGTCCTCGACCTTGCCGCCGACGGAGTGCCCGTCACGGTGACCTGCCGGGTGCTCGGGTTCTCCACCCAAGCGTTCTACAAATGGAAAAAAGCACCAGTGACGCAACGTGACTGGGACGATGCGCACCTGATCCACGCGGCCCGTTCCATTCACGCGGACGATCCCGCGTTCGGGTACCGGTTCATCGCCGACGAGCTGCCCGATCGCGGCATCACCGCCGGCGAGAACCGGGTCGCCCGGTTGTGCTCGCAAGAACGCATCTGGTCTGTGTTCTCGAAGAAGCGCGGGCTGATCAGGAAAGCTGGCCCTCCAGTTCACGACGACCTCGTCGACCGCCGATTCACCGCAGAGGCTGCAGACGAGTTGTGGCTGACCGACATCACCGAGCACCGCACCGACGAGGGCAAGCTCTATCTCTGCGCGATCAAGGACGTGTGGTCCAACAGGATCGTCGGCTACTCGATCGACTCTCGAATGAAGGCCTCGTTGGCGGTGTCCGCGCTCGACAACGCGGTCGCGCAACGCGGTCCGACCGGGACCATCGTCCACTCCGACCGGGGTAGCCAATTCCGATCGCGAAAGTTCGTACATACGCTGTCGCACAATGCGTTACGAGGATCCATGGGCCGTGTCGGGGCATGCGGTGACAACGCTGCGATGGAATCGTTCTTCGCGCTACTACAGAAGAACGTCCTCGACCGGCAACGGTGGTCCACCCGCGAGCAGCTACGCCTGGCGATCGTGACCTGGATCGAGAGGACCTACCACCGCAAGCGCCGCCAGCGACGCCTCGGCAAGCTCACCCCGATCGAGTTTGAGACAATCAAAAGGGCCGCACACGCGGCCTGATCCGATCAACCCCACGCGTCAACCGAAGTGGGGGCAGTCCCTCCCGACACCGTGATCAAGAGCGTCTCACCGGCTTCGGCCCGCTCGACGTAGTCGGAAGCGTGCTGCCGGAGTTCTCTCGAGCCGACGGTGTCCATGACACAGGGTAGGACCTTCTACCTACAGAAATTGATCGATTGCTATGTCACCAGGCAGCCGTCACAGCATTCGACTCAAAAACTGCTTCGTGCGTTCGTTGCGCGGATTGTCGAAGAATTCACTCGGCGCCGCATCCTCGACGATGCGCCCGTCGCTCATGAAGACCACGCGATCGGCAGCCGCTCGCGCGAACCCCATCTCGTGACTCACCACGACCATGGTCATCCCCTCGTCGCGCAGTCGCAGCATGACGTCGAGAACCTCCTTGACCATCTCGGGATCCAGCGCCGAGGTCGGCTCGTCGAACAGCATGACCTCGGGCTTCATTGCCAGCGCTCGCGCGATCGCCACCCGCTGCTGCTGACCGCCCGAGAGTTGCGACGGGTAGTTCTCACTCTTGTCACCGAGTCCGACGAGCGTGAGCAACTCCTGAGCTTGCGCTCGCGCCTTGTCTTTGGGTGTTCCGAGCACGTGACGTGGGCCGGCGGCGACGTTGTCCAGTGCCGTCATCATCGGGAACAGGTTGAAGTTCTGGAACACCATCCCCGTGTAATGGCGCTGCCGGGCGATGTTCGCCTCGGACAGCGGTGTCCGCTTGCCGTCGTCGGAGAACCCCATCAGTTCCCCGCACACCCGGACCGTCCCCGACTCGATCGTCTCGAGGCAGTTGAGTGTGCGGAGCAACGTGCTCTTCCCGCTTCCCGACGGCCCGAGGAGAAGCACCACCTCGCCCTTGGCGACGCGGAAGTCGATGCCGTCGAGCACCACGAGATCGCTGAACGCCTTGGTCATGCCCTGAACGTCGATCATCGTCAGGTTCTCGATCGCCTGATCGGTCATCGGTTCACCGCCTCCGCGTCGATGACACTGTCGTCGAGCGCTGCCATGTCGGTTCTCCCTTTGCGACGGTAGTTCCTGTCGTATCCACGTCCGGCTCGTACTTCCAGGCGCTTCTGGATCAGACCCCAGAGCGTGGTGAGCAGGAGGAAGTAGAGCGCTGCTGCGCACAGCCCCTCGAGCACCCTGAAGTTCACCTGGACCAGGAACTGCGTGCGGCGCAACAACTCCTGGACTGAGATCACCGAGACCAGCGTCGTCGTCTTCAGCAGGCCGTTGAAGCTGTTGCCGAGCGGAGGGATCATGACGCGCAGCGCCTGGGGCAGCACGACGACGCGGAACACCTTGGTCGGCGACATCCCCAGCGCTCGTGCCGCTTCCGTCTGCCCCGTGGGAACGGACAGCAGTCCGGATCGCACGATCTCGGACAGGTAGGCGGCCTCGTTCAGCACCAGTCCGAGCAGCGCCGCCTCGATGACGCCGAGCTTGATGCCGACCTGGGGCAGCCCGGTGTAGATGATGACGAGTTGCACGAGCAGCGGGGTCCCGCGCATCAGCCAGACATAGAACCCCGATACCGCGCGAAACGGCAGGAACTTCGACGACCGGGCGACCGCGACGACCACCGCCAGCACGAGCCCCAGGATCATGCTGACCACGGTGAGCCAGATGGTCACCCAGGCTCCCTCCAGCAACTGTGTACTGGTGAGGATGGAGAAGAACGCGTCCCACGACCACATGTCGGAGCCTCTCAGCTCTCGAGCGGGCCGGTGCTGACGGCGATGTCACCCTCGTACCCGCTGACGTCGTACTGCTCGAACAGGTCCGGCAGATAGCCGTCCTCGCGCATCTCGGACAGGACGCGAGCGACCTCACCGGCGGACTTGCTGCCCTTCGCGAAGCCCATGGCGAGGGGCGCCTCGTTGATGCCACCGATGGCGGTCTCGAAGCGGCCGTCCTCCTGGTAGAACGAGGTGACCGACTCGACGATCGACGTTCCGTCGAGCTGTCCCGCCGAGAGCGCCTGGTACGCATCGGCATTCGTCTTGAATGTCTGCACGGTCAGCGGCGCCTTGCCCTCCGTCGCGAACTGTTCGGACAGCGCGGTGAGAGTGTCGAATTCGTATCCGGGCGCTTCCACACCGACCGTCTTGCCGGCGAGGTCTTCCACCGTGCTGATGCCCTCGGGATTGCCCGACGGAACCGAGATGGACACTGCCTGAACCTCGTACGGCACCAGATCGATGGTCTCGGCGCGCTCGGGTGTGTAGAACATGCCGGTGTCGATCATGTCCCACCGACCACTCTGCACACCGGGGATCTGGGCCTCGAACTCGATGTTGACGAACTTCGGCGTCAGGCAGAGCCGCTTGGCGATCTCTTTGCCGAGGTCGACGCGCATGCCGATCACGTCTCCGTCGGCGTCGACGTACTGCATGGGCGGGAGGGTGGCATTCGTGGCCATGGTCAGCGAGCCCTCCTCGGCGAGATCGGCTGCGCCGAGAGTCGGCGTGCAGTCCGTCGGCGCGGCATCCTGCTCCGACGAGGAGCCGCACCCGACGAGGCCGAGGGTCAGGACGCCGGCAGCGGCAATTCCGATGAGCGTGCGCATAGGAGAGACCTTTCGGTGTCGACTGCGGTCCGCAGCGACTGTCTGGATCGGGATGGTCGACCTCGATGGGATCGATTGCATGAACCATCGCAGAGTGCCTGCGGACGCGTCAACGTGGTTAACACGGACGACACGTGTTTCAACGAAAGTTAACGTCGGCCCTCGTGAATCACGAGTTCACGACAGGCGCACACGACGCGCGCTCGACCAATCGGGCGCCGATCCGGTACGTGCGGCCGTCCGGCTTCGACGGCTCGCTCATCTGCTGGAACAGGAGATCCATCGCGACGTTGGCGAGCTGTGAGGCACCGTTGTCGACGACGGTCACGGCCGGGTGCCACAACGAGAGCCACGGCATGTCCTCATGGCAGATCAGCGACAGGTCGCTGGGCACCGACACGCCTCGTCCGACGAGCGTGGGCAGAATCCCGAACACGGCCTCGTGGTTCGCCGCATAGAGCGCAGTCATGCCTGACGGTTCGTCGAGCAGCGAATCGACTGCTGCAACACCGAATTCGGTGGTGAACGGCCCCTTCCTGACCAACGACGGGTCGATCTCGATGCCATGGTCCGCCAGTGCCGAGCGGTAGCCCTCGAACCGCTCCCTGCCGGAGGTAGCGTCTTCGAGACCGCCGATGTAGCCGATGCGTCGGTGACCGAGGTCGAGGAGATGCGCCGTCGCATCGCGCGCACCGTCCAGGTCGTCGGCGAGGACGGTGGGTGCGGCGCTCCCCCGGACAGACCTGATCACGTTGACAACAGCCCGGCCCTGGGATAGCAGCGCGTTGGATTCGACTGCGCTACGCCCACTCCCGATGACGATGGTTCCATCGACTCCGTGGTCTCCCAGCATCGCGAGCACATCTCGCTCGCGGGCCGGGTCCGCATCGGTGATGCACAGCAGAACCTGAAAGCCGTTGTCCGAGCACCTCTTGTGGACAACTTCGGCCACGGTGTGGAACGTCGCGTTGAGGAGGTTGTTCATCACAAGACCGACGAGATGCGACTTGTTGGAGCGCAGCGCACTCGCGGCCCTGTTGGGCCGGTACCCCAGTGTTCGGGCCGCCTCCTCGACGGTCCGTCGGGTATCGGCCGAGATCAGCGTCGACCCGCTCAACGCCCGGGAAGCCGTGCTGCGCGAGATACCCGCGGCAGCAGCCACGTCAGCCAGAGTGACCGTCATCGACCCTCACCTCCCCTCGTCGCCGATCGTGCACAGACTCTCCCACGCCGAGCCTCGCTCGTTACAAGTGCGTTTCCGGCTTGACGATGTGTCTTCACCGACGGCAGTCTATGCAATCGATCCCATCGAATCGACCCAGTCCGGCTTCCACGCCGCACGAAAGGTATTCATGAACCGCGATGACGTCGCCTGGTCCGGCTACTGGCCCGCAGCACCCACCCCGTTCACCGCCGGCGGCGCGGTCGACACGGATGCCCTGGCCTCTCTCATGAACCTGTACGCCGACCACGAGGTGGATGGCGTTCTCGTCAACGGCAGCACCGGCGAGTGGTTCAGCCAGAACGACGCGGAGCGGCGCACCGTCGCCGAGGTCGCCATCGACGCGGTCCGCGGACGCTTCCCCGTCGTCATCGGCGTCAGCGCCTACACCGCACGCGACTCCGCAGCACTCGCGCGGCATGCCGAGTCGTCAGGCGCCGACGGCGTGCTGGCCACACCTCCGCCCTACGTTCACCCGTCGAAGGACGAACTGCTCGCCTTCTACCGATCTGTTAGCACCGCAACGGCATTGCCGTTCATGGTCTACAACTGGCCGCGTGGAGTCGCTGTCGACATGGGCACTCTGCCCGGGCTGTTCACCGAGCTCGCAGCCCTCGACAACGTGGTGGCCGTCAAGGACAGCACCGGCAACTGGCTCTCCATGCTCGACACCGTCGAAGCGGTGGCCGGCACGGTCCGAGTCTTCGGCAGCTTCCTTCACCACCGCGGACTCGCAGCGTTGCTGGACCTGGGTGGCGACGGGAACATCGACGGCGGCGGAGTGGGCGCACCCTTCGCCGTGCCGTTCTACCGTGCCGTCGCTGCGCGCGACGCGGTCGCCGCGCGGTCCTGGGCCGACAGGTATCGCGCGCTGTCCGGACGTCTGATCAATCCCGACTACAGCGGCGTCTACGCCTCTCCGATTCCCCAGCTCAAGGCCGTCATGAACCTTCTCGGACAGCCCGGCGGCAGCGTGCGCGAACCGCTGTTGCCTGTGACGGACCCGACGACGCTGGACCACCTGGCGCGGATCGTCGAGGACTCGGGAATCGCCGAGGCATCCCGGACGGCAGGAGTGGGCAGTGCAGTCTGACTTCGACGTGGTCGTCGTCGGAGCCGGCATCGTCGGCGCTGCGACGGCCCTGGCACTGACGAGGTCCGGCGCTCGCGTCGTCGTGCTCGACCGATCCGCACCCAACACCGGTGGCTCCGGGACAACCGCGGGCAACCTCCACATCCAGACGATTCACACTCGACGTCCCGGCCAGGGTGCGGCCGTGGATGTCCGACGTCTCCTCCCGCTGCAGCACCGCACCAGCTCGCTGTGGGACGACCTTGCCGACAGCGTTCCCGGTCTCGGCCTCAACCGCTGCGGTGGATACATGGTCGCCGAGACGGACGACCAGGTACAGGCACTCGAGACCAAACACGACTGGGAACGCACTGCGGGAATTCCCACGGAGGTGCTGACCGGATCCGAGGCACGCCGGGCGCTGCCGGCGCTGGGACCCAGCGTCGAAGCCGCGACCTGGTGTCCCCTCGACGGATTCGCGGAGCCTGACCTCGCGGGGCCCGCAACTCTGCGTCAGGCCGAGGCCGAGGGTGCCGTCCTGCGGTCACACTCTCCCGTCACGGGTGTGGAACGAGTCGGCGACCTGTGGACGGTGACCACTCCCGACTCCACGTGGGTCGCACCCACCGTGATCGACGTCGCCGGTCCGTGGATGGCCGGTATCGCGTCGATGGCCGGCATCTCGTTGGACCTTCGGCCGACGTCACTGCAGATGCACGCACTCGCCGCAACCCCGCACACCCTCGACGTCCTCGTGCAGCACGTCGGAGAAGGCATGTCGATCAAGCAGGATAGGCGGGGTCGCCTCGTGCTCGGCGGTGGATGGCCGGCCGGCACGTTCCACGACACCGACGCTGCGTCGTCCCTGCCCGAGAGCACTACCGGGAATCTCGCACAGGTCGAGCGACTGCTCCCCTCCCTCGCGGCGCTCCCCCTCGTCGACACGTGGACCGGCCCGGTACTGACGACGCCCGACGAGATGCCGGTCATCGGCGCCGTCGACGGCGCACCGGGGTTCTACGTCGCCGGCGGCACCTACTCGTTCACCTTCGCGCCGCTCTGGGCGCAACTGCTCACCTCGATGGTGCACGGACGAGTGCCGGACATCGACGTCAGCGAGTTCTCACCAGCTCGACTCACCTCGTTCGCAGAACACGGAAGGTAGGCACCCATGGCACTGGTCACGATGTTCGTCAACGGACAGGCGATGTCCGGAGGAACGCTCAACGACGCCCTTCACCGGGCGCGACTGCTCGGCCCGGCGGTGACCGCACCGAAGTACCAGTTCTTCTCCCTACGAGACGAATTCCCCGGACTGCACCCCGTGTCCTCCGGTGGCCACGCCGTACCCGGTGAGCTGTACGAGGTGGAGTACGACGTCCTCCGAGAAGAGCTTCTTCCTCGCGAACCCGAGGAATTGGAGCTCGGCGTCATCGAGCTCGCCGACGGGGGTGGATCCCTCTCGATGCGCATGCGCCGTGAGGCGCTCGACCGCTCGGATGTCACCGACATCAGTGAGCTCGGCGGGTGGCTCGCATACCGGGCGACGCTGCGATGAAGGTGATCAGAGGAGGAACCCTCGTCGAGTCGAATTGGCAAGGGCCAGCCGATCTCCTGATCGACGACGGCAGGGTCGTCGCCGTTCTCGCTCCCGGCGCCGACGTGGACCCGGCAGCGGAGGTCGTCGACGCCACCGGGAAGCTGGTGATGCCTGGAGGCGTCGACCCGCACTGCCACGTCGGTTTCACGTCGGGCGAGTTCACGTCGCTCGACTCGTACCGCGAGTGCACGACGGCTGCCGTGTTCGGCGGCACCACGACGATCGTCGATTTCGCGATCCCCCGGCCCGGTCAGTCCCCGCTCGATGCCGCGGAGCAACAGCGGCAGAAGGCGACCGACGGCCTGTGCGACTCGGCGCTGCACGCGTGCGTCGTCGACTGGGACGACACGACCGCGGACCAGTTGGCCACGATGGCGCAGGACGGCATTCGCACCGTGAAGATGTTCACGACCTACGCCGGCGAGACCATGGCGAACGAGCACACCATTCTCAAGACCATGCAGACCACTCGCGATCTGGGTGGGATGGTCATCATCCACTGCGAGTCGGACGCCATCGTCACGGATTCCCAGACGACTGCGGCCGCCACAGCGGGTATCGACGCTGCCCACATGTCGGTGACGCGACCCGAGATAGCCGAGACGGCAGCCGTTGCCGCCATTCTGGCGATCGCGGAGTCTCAGGACGCGCCCGTCTACTTCGTGCACCAGTCCACGGCGGCGGCAGTCGAGCTGGTGGCGGACGCGCGCACCCGCGGACTCGTCGCCTTCACGGAGTCGGTGGCGCACCACCTGATCCTGGACGACAGCGCCTACGGCGGTGAGAACCCCGAACGGTTCGTGTGCTGCCCACCACTCAGGTCGGCCGACGCAGTCGAGGAACTGGGACAGCACCTGTTCACCGGCCACATCACCACCATCGGATCCGACCACTGCTGCTACGACACAGCGCAGAAGGAGGTCCACAGCCACGATGTCCGCCACATGCCCAACGGGCTACCGGGAGTGGAGACCAGGCTGCCGGTCATCTTCTCGCGCTACGTGCGTGACTCGAACCTGACCGCCAGCAGGTTCGTCGAGCTCACCTCGACGAATCCGGCCAAGACCAACGGGCTCTTCCCTCGCAAGGGGACGCTGATGCCCTGCGCCGACGCGGACATCGCACTGTGGGACCCGGACGTCGAATGGACCGTCGACGTCGACGCGCTCCACATGGCCACCGACTACACGCCGTATCAAGGGATGACGCTTCGAGGGAAGCCGGTCACCGTGCTAGTCGGAGGGAAAATCGTGGTCCAGGACGGGGAGCTTGTCGACGGGACGCCGAGGGGTCGGCACCTGCAGGCCGCCCCGCTCGACTTCGAAGGCGGGCGGCGGACGCAGGTCTGACTTCCCGGTCTCGATGTTCCCGGCGCAGTGGGGTGAGGAAGCAGGACGCCGGTGAATGCGCCAGACTTCCACCGTGTCGACGACCGACAAAGCACGCGTCCCCCGTTCCGGCATCGTCGGCGGCACGTTCGCCTTGCTCAGCGCGCTCTACTTCGCGCAGGGGTTGCCCTTCGGCTTCTTCACCCAGGCCCTGCCGGTGGTGTTGCGGCGGTCCGGATACTCCCTGGTCGCGATCAGCGCGAGCGGAGTGCTGTTCGCGCCATGGGCGCTGAAGTTCCTGTGGGCACCGTATGTCGACAGGTACGGAAGTCGACGACGGTGGCTCCTCTCCGTCCAACTCGGCGCGGCGGCAGTGGCGTTGATTCTGGCCTGCCTCGACCTCACCTCCGGCCTGCAATGGCTGTTCGTCGGAGTCGCCGTCGTGAACGTTCTGTCCGCGACGCAGGACGTCGTCACCGACGGGCTCGCCGTCCGGCTACTCGACGCACGCGACCGAGGTGTGGGAAACGGGATCCAACTCGGGGCGTACCGCATCGGCATGATCGTCGGCGGCGGCGTTCTGCTGTGGCTGTTCTCGTTCGCGGGATGGCGAGCCTTGTTCGTCGCGATGGCCGTGTTGATCGTCGCGTCCACGATCCCGGTCCTCCTGCTCCGGACTCAACTCGACAGGGCAGATGTGCGACCGGCGGAGTCGACGACCGCAGTCCGCCTCGCCGGAACGTGGTGGGTCCGTCTGCGCCGACCGGGTGTCCTGGCGTTCATCGGCCTGATCGCCGCGTACAAGTTCGGCAACTCGATGGGGTCGGCCCTCGTCGGTCCGTTCCTCTCCGACCTCGGACTCTCGCTGGGTCAGATCGCGCTCCTCGAGGGCGGTGTCGCCTCGGGCGCTGCGCTCGCCGGTGCCGCCCTCGGTGCGTGGTACGCGACGCGGTTCGGTCGACGGCGCGCCCTGCTCGTCGCCGGCATCACGCAAACCCTGGCGCTCGGCCTCTACGTCGCCGCGGCACTCGACATCGGCGGGATCGCCCTTGTGGTGACCGCCAGCGTCAGCGAGCACGTCTTCGGCGGCGCCGCGACCGTCGTGCTGTTCGCCCTCATGATGGACGCCTCCGAACGCGTCTACGCCGGAACCGATTACACCCTTATCGCGTGCGCCGTCGTCTTCTCGCAGGGCATCGCCGGACTCGCTGCAGGCGTGGTCGGCCAAGCCTTCGGTTACGCCGCGATGTTCGGGACGGGCCTCGTCCTGTCCGGGCTGGGGTGCGCGCTCCTGCTCTGGGCGCTGAATAAGGGCATCGGGCCCGTGCAGTTGAGCGACTCGGGCGTCATGGCCCCCGATAGGGGCTGACCGCGGCCGCCGTAGTGTCGAACCATGGCAGTGCGCGCGGGTGTGGTGGTCACGGGTAGCGAGGTTCTGGCCGGGCGGGTCAGCGACCGCAACGGTCCCTGGGTGGCTCGGCAACTCCTTCAGATGGGAGTCGACGTCGCCCACCTGACGGTGTGCGGTGACCGGCCGGCCGATCTGACGGCCCAGGTTCAGTTCCTCGCCGACCAGCACGTCGACCTCATCATCACGACTGGAGGCCTCGGCCCGACTGCGGACGACCTCACCGTCGAGACCGTCGCCGCGCTGTACGGCCGGGAGCTGCACCTCGACATCGAACTCGAAGGCCGCATCACGGCCATCGTCGAGCGCTGGCGCAGTCGGCTCGGCAGCGTCGCCGACTCCGAACCACTGCGAGCCGGCGTACGCAAGCAGGCGATGGTTCCTGCAGGAGCACAGTCCATCCCGCCGACGGGCACGGCACCGGGCGTGGCGATGGCCGACGACTCGGGGACGCTGCCCACGGTCCTCATCCTTCCGGGCCCGCCCTCCGAACTGCAGTCGATGTGGCCGGAAGCGATAGAGAGCGCACCCGTCGCCGCGGTGCTCGCACGGAGAACAGCCGTCACCGAGGACACCATCCGGGCCTACGGATTGTCGGAGGCCGACCTCGCCGCGACCTTGCGCACCGCAGAGAGTTCGATTGCCGGGTTCGGCGATCTGGCGATCACCACCTGCCTGTCGCGCGGCGAACTCGAGATGGTCACCCGCTACGAGGATTCCGCGGCCGGCGCCTACTCCGGCGTGCTGGCACTCATCGAGGAACATCATGGCGCGCAGCTGTTCTCGACCGACGGTTCCACCATCGATGACATCGTGGCAGATCGATCCGGTGGCCGCCGCATCGCGACGGCGGAATCGTGCACCGGCGGCATGATTGCCGCACGGCTCACCGATCGGGCAGGCTCGTCGGCCTACGTGGTCGGCGGTGTGGTGTCGTACGCCAACGAGGTGAAGATCGGCTCACTCGACGTCCCAGCAGCCATGATCGAGGAGCACGGCGCCGTGAGTGAACCCGTGGCGGCTCGCATGGCCGAAGGAGCACTGCATCGCGTCGGCGCCGATGTCGCCGTCTCGACCAGCGGCGTCGCGGGACCGGGCGGCGGTACGGAGAGCAAGCCGGTCGGAACCGTGTGCTTCGGCATCGCTATCGCGGGTAGACCGACCGTCACGCGAACTCTGAAGCTCCCCGGCGATCGCACGAGTGTGCGGGCGCTCTCGGTCACCGTCGCGATGCACATGCTCGCGGACGCACTGGGCGACGCCTAAGTGCCGGAGATGACGCTCCCGCGCTGGCAGTTCGCGTCGGATGATCTGCTCACGCGCTATGTCGTGGTCACTGACGAGGACATGAGCGACTGGTCCATCCACACCCACCACGTAGACGCTACATCTGACATGTCGCCGTTCACCCAACACCCAGCCGTTGTCGACGACACCGGTCGGGTGTTCTTCCACGACGACGGGCCCACGCAAGTGTGGGCCGCAGAGATCGATGCCGCAGCTTTGCTGATCAGTCTCGAAACGCCGACGGGCGTCCTGCTCGAGGTCGACCAGTGGGACGCGATGACCGCATGGCTCGTCGAGTCGATGCAGGACGAACCCGCCGGGCTCGTCATCGATCTCGGACCGAACACCGACATCCCCGACGATGAGCTCGACGACATCGAGCTCATCACCGCGCAGCTTCACCGCCTCGATGACGGGGTAGTGATGGTGCGCCGCTCACGGCGCATCCTCCACACACTTCGCTTTGCCGACCATTCGGTGCAGCGACTGGTTCTCGACAGATGGCACCACGACGGGCATTTCGACGACTGCACCGACGGGTACCTATTCAGCCGCGACCTCGCTCTCGCGGCCGGCGCGTGCGTTGCCTGGGTGCGTGATGCCGGTGGTGTGGAGGCCGCCGATCGGCTCGGGTGTTCGTTCGACTTCGCGGACGAGCTACCCGGGCAGGCATGACGTCCTGCAATCACATCGTGCTCGGGGTCACGTGTTTCGAACAGGTGGGCGGAGCCAGGCTCCGTTAGAGGAGTTCTCAGAGGGGGAAACGTGGTTGTCGCGAGGTCCTGTCGCTACGGCGACCTTCATCCACGTCCTGTGATGCGCAGTCCCCGCCACCCAGCCGCAGCGGACGCCAGGGCCCCGGCTGCTCCCCCGATCACCGGATAACTCCACCAGGGAACCGGAAGCGCGTTCCACCATCCAGAGCCGGCGTGGTCGAGCGTCAGGGTGGTCGAGTAGCTCCTCGTCATCTCGACACCGCGCAACGGCACGTAGGCGCCGTCGTAGATCACCTCGCTCTGATCACGATAAAGTGCGAACCCCTCGACGCCCAGGAACACCAAGCCGATCACGACGCCCGCAAGGGCGCCCCACAGAATGAGAATGCGCACGCAGCACCTTAACCGGCGTCACGCCGTGCGCGGTTTCTCTGCGCCGCAGCGGTCGTACCTCGACAGTAGGAACGGCTCGAGTTAGCCCATGTGAACCGGGGTGTCGCCGGCCGGCAGGTCGGTCTTGCGGGCACGAACCAACACCAGCACGATCGGCGTGATCAGGATGACCATGATCGCCGCTGCCGCGAACGCGTGCGCGTATCCGGAGACCTCCGCGGAGAACATGTAGTCGATCGTGGAGTTGATGAAGTTGCGGATCGGTTCCGGCAGGGCAGCGAGCTCGGAATCTGACGGCAGCGTCTGCGACGCCAGTGCCTCCGGGGGCACTCCGGCGGGCGGCACGGGCGCGGTGTTCGACGACAGGTAGGACGACTTGGCGGACGTGTAGATCGTGGTGAAGACGGCGGTTCCCAAGGCGCCACCGATCTGCAGTGCCGCGTTGACCAGTGCGCTGGCAGCGCCGGCGTCGTGATCGGCGACCCCGATGAGGGCCACGTTCTGCATCGGCACCATGAGCAGACCCAACCCGAGCCCGAGGAGCACCACTCCGGGAAGCACGTGCGTCCAGTACGAGGTGTCGACGCCGATCTGGGTGAGCAGGACCAGACCGATGGCCGAAATGACGGGCCCGGCAGCCATCAATGGCTTCGGTCCCACGCGAGGCATCAATGCGGACGCTGCGGCGGCGGTGATCATGATGCCGCCGGTCATGGGGAGGGAGGCGACTCCGGCCACGACGGGGCTGAATCCGAGCACGATCTGGAAGTAGAAGGTCAGGTACAGGGTGCCGCCGAGAAGGGCGGCACCGATGATGGCCGAACCGAGGTAGGCGGACCCACGGTCTCGATCCAGCAGGACACCCAGCGGCAGAAGCGGATTGGCAGACCGGGACTCGACGACGACGAACGCGGCCAGTAGAACAATTCCCAGCGCGATGAAGCTGAGGGTCGAGAGGTTGGACCACCCGTTCTCGGCCTCGGTGAAGCCGTACACCAGCGAGCCGAGCCCGAGGGCTACCAGGATCGCGCCGGGAACGTCGTACCGCGTGTCGCCCTCAGCCTTGCTCTCCTTGACCAACGGGATGGCGGCGGCGGCCGCGAAGATCGCGACGGGAACATTGACCAGCAGGCACCAGCGCCAGTTGGCGTACTCGGTGAGCACGCCGCCGAGCAGCAGGCCTACGGCAGCGCCACCACCGGCGATGGCACCGAAGACACCGAACGCCTTGGCTCGTTCCTTCTCGTCGGTGAACGTGGTGGTCAGGATGGCCAGCGCAGCGGGGGCGAGCAGGGCGGCGAAGACGCCCTGGCCGGCGCGGGCGATGAAGAGCTGGTAGCCCTCCTGCGCCAGGCCACCGATGGCCGAGGCGATCGCGAATCCCGCCATGCCGACGAGGAAGGACCGCTTGCGGCCCCAGTAGTCGGCGATGCGGCCACCGAGCAGCAGCAACGCACCGAACGCGAGCGCGTAGGCGGTGATGACCCACGCGCGGCTGCTGTCGCTGATGCCCAGGTCTTCCTGCGCCTGCGGCAGAGCGATGTTGACGATGGTCGCGTCCAGCACGATCGTCAGCTGCGTGATGGCGACGATGCACAGCACGAGCCAACGCCGCTCGTAGTTCGGGTTGGCGTCGTTCTCTGACGACACGATGTTGGGCGTGCTGGTCACGGGCGTGCCTCGGTCCTGGGAAAGGTAAGCGGTGGAATGTCTGTTCGACGATTCGAAAATGTACCGTCGCGGTCCGACACGGTCAAACGAACTAGTTGGTTGGCGTAGGATTCGGCCTGTGAAGTCGGACACCCCCATCTCCCCCGCCGCCTCTGACACGCGTGAACGAATCCTCGATGCCGCACGCCGCGAGTTCGCCGAGCACGGCCTCGCCGGCGCTCGCGTCGACCGGATCGCACTGGCGTCTCGCGCCAGCAAAGAGCGCCTGTACGCGTACTACGGCGACAAGGAGCGGCTGTTCGGCGCGGTACTGGACCACGGTTTCCGGCGGTTCGTCGAGTCCGTGCACTTCACCCCACGCGATCTACCCGGGTACTCCATGGATGCCTTCACCCGCCTCGCGAGTGAAAAGGACGAGCATCGGATGCTGCTCTGGGCGCAGTTGCAGGGCCATCTCCCCGCGAGCGAACACGCCGAGGTGATGAGTGAGCGTGTTCGCGAGGTCGAGCAGGCTCAGAGCGACGGATACGTCGACTCCCATTGGAGTGCAACCGATTTGATGACGTTGATTTTCGGTGTGCTGTTCAGCTGGTTCACCACACCGGACCTCGACCAGCGAGCCCATCGGCGGTGGGACGACGACGAGATCGCGCGGCATCGTCTCGTCGTCGGCGAGGCGGTCCGGAGATTGGCGGAGCCGCGGGTAGAACGGTGATCACCCGGTAGAAGGAGCCCCGTGACCGTGTCCGAGGAACGCCGCCTGATAGCTATTGCCGCAGTGGCCGGCGTCGCTCAAAACGCCATCGCGATCCCCTACGTCCGAGAGCACGGCACTCGCTCGGTGGCAGACTTCTTCGTCGGCAAGATCTGGTCGACGGTGCCCGGAAAGTTCGCGATGGTCGATCTGATTCTCGTCGTCGTCGCGTTCCACGCGTGGGCGCTGCCGGAGTCGGGTCGACTCGGGATCCGCCGATGGTGGTGGGCAACGCTGTTCATGACCTTCACCGTGGGGATCGGCACCGCGATCCCCTTCTTCCTCGCTGCACGGGCTCGGGCGTTGCGACTGGCGACCTGACGGGGTTCCCGCGCGGGAAGACCGTGCCCCCGCTGCACAGCATTCCGCGTAGAAACTTGTCCTCAACAGACGACACCAACGACCCACGTATCGACGCCTGCACCGACGGGTATCCGTTATTGCCGAGGCGGCCGTGACGACTGATCTCCTACCAGCAGCAGAGCCTCGACTCCGCGGGCAAGATCGCCGCGATGCTGTCCGGCCAGGTCGACGGCCTCATCGGCTTCGCGCACGACCAGGGACCGAACATCGCGAACAAGTCGGGCCGCGAGATGCGCTACCTCCGCTACTCCGACGAGGGCCTGAACTTCTTCAGCAACGGCCTCATCGCCAACACCTCGACGATCGAGCGCTCCCCGGAGCTGGCGCGGGCCATGGTCGACGCCGCCGCCGAGTCGTTCGAGGCTGCCATCGCCAACCCGGAAGAGGCCGTCAAGGCCATGGTGGGCAAGGACCCGCAGACCCCTCCGGAGTCGGTGCTGCTGCAGCAGTGGCAGGAGACCATCCCGCTGCTCACCACTGCGAACACCGAGGGCCAGGCACCGGGCGTCAATGCCGAGGAGGACTGGACCAACACCATCTACATCCTCGGTGACGCCGGTCTGACCGAGGTCGGGGCCGAGCCGTCGAAGTACTGGGACTCGTCCTTCACCTCCAGCAAGGAATGAGCGACGACATGAGCGCCATCACCCACGAACGGCCCACCACCGTGACCGACACCGCCGTCTCGGTCGACAATCTCACCGTCCAGTTTTCGTCCAAGCGTGGCGACGTCACCGCACTGTCCGACGTCGACGTCAAGGTCGGTAAGGGCGAGTTCGTCTCCATCGCCGGCCCGTCCGGCTGCGGCAAGTCCACACTGCTCAAGGTCGTCGCCGGTCTGACCGGCGCCTCCCGCGGCTCGGTCGAATTGGCCGGCCGCGAGGTGAAGGGACCGCAGCGCAATATCGGATACGTCTTCCAGCGCGCCGCGCTCCTGGAGTGGCGAACTGTCCGCAAGAACATCCTGCTCCAAGGCGAGATGCGCGGCATGAACAAGAAGGCTGCCGCAGCGAAGGCCGACCAGCTGATCGAAATGACCGGACTGACGGGCTTCGAGGGAGCACTCCCCCACGAACTGTCCGGCGGCATGCAGCAACGCGTCTCCCTCTGCCGGGCACTGCTGCACGAGCCCGAGGTACTGCTGATGGACGAGCCCTTTCGGCGCCCTCGACGCCCTCACCCGCGACAAGATGAACGTCGAACTGCACCGCATCTGGCGGGAGACCGGAACGACGGTCATGCTGGTCACCCACTCAGTCGCCGAGGCCGTCTACCTCGCCAACCGGGTGGTGGTCATGAGCCCGAGGCCGGGGCGGATCGTCGACATCCTCGACGTGGACCTCCCGGCGCAACGGGAGTACGGCGCGACGATGGAGAAGCCGGAGTTCATCAGCGTTGCCAACACGGTGAGGGATCTGTTGGGGGCTACGACGGGGGCGGACTGATCCCGCGGATCGGTGGTCTCCTAGACATTATCGTCGGCGAGGCCATCGGTCGTTCTGGTCTGCACCGTCGTTTCTCAACCGCCAAGCGTCATTTCGAGCAAGCCCGGACCGACCAACCAATGACCTCGGACCCCCACACCGAGATCACAGAACGAGATCGAAGACTGACGAGTGTTCGAGGCCCAAATCCACGTCCTCCACAACAGCGTGATGGAGGTGCGTCAGTCACACTGCATCGTGCAGCAACCTTGACACGATGTATTCCGCCTGCATAGGCCCTCGAACCCGCTTAGGCCTCTTCCTGGCGGTCCAGCCTCAGCCGAGCAGAATGTAAACCAGATCCGTGCGTCAGTGCATCACCTTCCGACGGATTGGTTGTCAAACCTACTTGTAACGTCAGTCAACCTGTCAACGAAGTCATAATCGGCATCGTCGCCTCCCGACTGCAGACCAGGAACACTCCGTGAGCTCAGATTTTCCGTACCCACTCCCGGTCGATCCACCTACGCCGGCAAGCAACCCGAAACGACCGCTGTATGGCAGGTTCTTCGCCGTCGTTGCAATCGGATTTGGCATCATCTTCTTGCTCGGCGGATTCATCGACGGCGTCGCCCTCGAGTTCATCGCGCTTGGCGCAGTGTGCATCTTTGCGGGCATCCTGTACCTGAAAGTGAAGGATCAGAAACGTAGAAAATTCTGGATCGCGCCCGCTCTAGCTATCCTTCCCGCGCTCATCGCTGCGGGGCTCTCTGCGCCCCCGCCTAACCAAACAGAGACCGACTCGGAGCGTGTGGTCACGGTCACCGTGTCGTCGACACCGCGGACTTCGCCGACAACCACTTCGGCAGCACCGACACCAACACCAACGACCACCGTCGCGCCCACCACGACTGCCAAGCCGACCACCACTGCCCCACCGACGGCGACTGTCCCACCGACCCGGTTCGTTCCGCCATTGACGACCACTACGCCGGTGCCCATCTACACGCCACCGCCGGTTGCTGAGACCGAGCCGGAATACGTGCCGCCGGCACCAGTCGACATCCCAGAGGCACCATCAGCCGCCTACTACGCGAACTGTACCGCCGTTCGCACTGCGGGCGCTGCGCCCATTTATGCAGGGCAGCCGGGCTACCGCTTGGAGCTGGACCGCAACCGAGACGGCGTGGCTTGCGAGGAATCATGATGACGTAGCTCCTGGGCGCTTTTCGGTGCTGTGTCATCTACCGTGCAATGGTTTACGACGATTCCGAAGTCGGCTAGGCGGAGTTCGTCTCCATCGCCGGCCCGTCCGGCTGCGGCAAGTCCACACTGCTCAAGGTCGTCGCCGGTCTGACCGGCGCCTCCCGCGGCTCGGTCGAATTGGCCGGCCGCGAGGTGAAGGGACCGCAGCGCAATATCGGATACGTCTTCCAGCGCGCCGCGCTCCTGGAGTGGCGAACTGTCCGCAAGAACATCCTGCTCCAAGGCGAGATGCGCGGCATGAACAAGAAGGCTGCCGCAGCGAAGGCCGACCAGCTGATCGAAATGACCGGACTGACGGGCTTCGAGGGAGCACTCCCCCACGAACTGTCCGGTGGCATGCAGCAACGCGTCTCCCTGTGCCGGGCACTGCTGCACGAGCCCGAGGTACTGCTGATGGACGAGCCTTTCGGCGCCCTCGACGCACTCACCCGCGAAAAGATGAACGTCGAGCTGCACCGCATCTGGCGGGAGACCGGAACGACGGTCATGCTGGTCACCCACTCAGTCGCCGAGGCCGTCTACCTCGCCAACCGGGTGGTGGTCATGAGCCCGAGGCCGGGGCGGATCGTCGACATCCTCGACGTGGACCTCCCGGCGCAACGGGAGTACGGCGCGACGATGGAGAAGCCGGAGTTCATCAGCGTTGCCAACACGGTGAGGGATCTATTGGGGGCTACGACGCAGGCGGACTGAATCAGCACTTCAGGCGCGCGGGGCGGGAATCAAGGTCGTACGTCATTAATCACCTCGGGTCGGAAGTCATCGGATCTGCCGTTAACAACCTGAGTTACTTCAGGTTGCAAACCTTGTGCGATCTCTATGGGCGAGGCCGACGGGCACCATGCGCTTCTCTTGGACCGATATATGTGATTCAATAATCGAATGACTAAATTCAACGATGCTCGATACTCTCGAGTGCTAACAGGGTTCGGATTCTCTATATCAGCGACCGGAGCGGGCGGCTCCGTAGCAACCACACTCATTGAAAGCGACCGCCAGATCTGCCAGCAGGTGGTCGGTTATTTGGAGGCGCGTCGAGTGATTTTCGATGACCCGCAGCGCGAAAATTGGCAGTATGCAAGAGAATCGGTGCAAGCAATTCGCGATTACTGCACAAACCAGAAGTATAGACCGGCTAGCAAAACGGCCCGAGAATCCATTCGTACAATCGAAGCCGCATGCATTCAATTCGCGACAATGTACGATAAGTACTCGAACGCAACCACGACCGATCCCGAGATGCTTGCGGTATCGCTACTTGCAATGAGGGACCGCGTCGGAGAGCAGCTAGTCGCCCTAGTTGCCAAATACAAGCTTGACACTGTCTTGGACTTAACAGATTACGAACCAAAAGGTGTCAGTCTGCTAGTGAGATATTTTCACAGCGAACCATGGCCTATGCAGGACCCCGACGCGCTAGAGCAGATTTCTTAGCTTGTAAACGCTAGCGCCGAGCCGCAAAATGGCGTTGCTAAAATGGCATTCAGAGTCGACCCGAGCGATTAGTGTATTTCTCATACTTAAGTCAGTCGGACAGCGAGTGACGGCCACTTTCACGGTACGGTTCCAGTGCCTGGCCAGATAACGCTTTCGATCAACCGCCACTATTGCACCCTAGATAGGGTCACACATGGACTATAATCACCTCGACAGTCACACTGATATCCGTCGTAGCGACAATAGGTCACTCCCACTTTCGAATCCTAATTGCAGACCTATTAGCGCAACCTACACAGACTGTGCGTATCACGCACAATTTGAATATGCTGGGTGCGGGCACTACTAAAACATGCTTAGTGTGCCAGTCGTAAGATAACTTTGCTCACATTCATTTCGAGTCAATTGTCACGCAAACGGTTTGCGATGTCTACGAGATTGCCTTCAGACCCGACGACCCACCTGCTGGTTCCTTGAACCGCCTTAGTCGCGAAGCCAACTGCGTCAAGCATCCTTTTTGTCAAACCACTTGGCGAGTATTTCTTACCGTCAGCTTCCCACAATAGAGGTGTAGCGCGCGAACTAGTCCAGGTCGCCCTCCCCCTGCGCCGATCCTCGGCCAGCCAAGAGGCAAGGGCCGATTTCTCAGCACTATTACCGGCTACGAAGTTCAGGACGGTGCCGGGCTTCACGGCATTCTGATCGAAGATCACTGTAACTGCGTTGGACCTTCGCGGGCCCCGTCCTTTTGGCACCTGAGGACGATACTGCACGGGAAGTAGGGGAACCTCTTCTTTGGATCCGATTGAACTGATAACCCGCCGGGATAGTTCGACACATCTCTGCGGGTCTCTGAACGTAGACGGCACAAAGCTACCCTCACCATAAAGACTATCGACGTAGTGCGTCAACCAATCGACTATTGATGTGACCAGTTCGCCCGACGCGGATTGTACCGCCGACAGGTCGAAATCTGGGTCAGCGACTCTTGTTGAGTCTATACATTTCAACAGTATATGGACGCAGAGGTAGTCCGAATTCTCTGCAATTTTTAGACCCCGACCATTTCGCTCACCAAGCTCCGCTGCAAGGTTGTCGAACGTTGTCCACATTATTCTCACCAGAGACCACACACGCTGTGCATCAACACCGGTGCCAAATAGGACTTTATAGGTGCCGCCGGATCCCGTTTCCCACAGGGTTACGTTGTCGCTTTTGGCACGCGCAGCGTAAGACGCGTCGGGATGCGCGCAAGCTAAAGCCCGCGCCGCATCCACGACAGAGCATCCGTTTTCTCTATCCGGGTCAACCTCGCCACGTTTCACAACGTACGTCTTCCCCAACGTCATCGCAAAATCGTCTCGCAGACGAGTTTGCAAACCGTCCAGCGCGACAAAATCCCTAGCTTCAACTTGATTTTGCGTATTCGTCGCTTCCGTCACCATTTTCGCAAAATCCTCGGGGGCGCCTTCTAGCGAGATCAAACGCACCCACACCTGTGCATTTTCTCCGGTACTAGCGCTCGTCCTGACCGCTTCGAAGATGGACTTGACAGTTTGCGCACCATTAACCACGCTAGCGCTTTCCAAAGTGAACTCGCCGTATGTCTGGCTGGAGCCACGGGCGGACTTGGTAATTGAGTCGCATAGAACCGTTACTCCATTATTGAAGTACCAGAAATTCCCAGGTTGATTAACTAGGGTGACACCAAGTTGATGATTGACCTCGGTGAGGCCTAGGGAACGCCTGATGTTCAAATCAAATAACTTCTCGCCATATTGCTCGTACCACTGATGGACGTCACTTGCTGTCATTGTCCCATAATAGGCACGATATGGATCCTCAATCTTTCCGTAATTCAGAAGCGTCGCGGCTAGGGCGATCTTAGGTTGTGCGACGCCGGACTTCACAATACTATAAATTTCGGGAAACGAAACATTCATCAAGTCTGCAATAGGTTCGGGATCATTTAAGCTCGACTTGATTCGTTCCAGGTCCGACAGCACCAAACCAGAAGGAGCGTGATCGCCCAGGAGGACAGTTACTATAGATATACGTACGCCCGCGCTGCCAATTGCCCGATCAAGAGATTCTATGTGACTCCTCATTTTCGGCCCGAAGTCTTCGTACTCTCCGTCTAGAATCTTGACAATACCTCTTTCAAGCTTCAATGCAGCAGCCTGATTCATTGTGGCTGTTCGGCGGTCACTCCACTTGGTCTGCAGAATCCATATTTGCGGGACGCTTTCGATTACGCCTATTCCATCAATGCCATGATCATCGAAACCATCGATCACCCCTGCAGCTGCCGTAGCTGCCGAGCAATCAGTGAGATCTTGCAATACCAGTGCTGTCAGAGCGCGAGTTCGAAATACTTGATCCTGATCCGACTGGCTGCGGTGCGCTACATCAGATAGGTCGATGTGGGCAGCATATCTCTCCGCGAGCCTATTGATAACCTGCCGGACTTGCAACGTCGGTATCATTCCGCTCCCAGGTATTTGATGGAAATAAATGCCACGATCAGAAACCTCACCGGCAGAGGCGGTGCCGAAAGTGCCGATAGTGGTAGCTGTAAACTATACATCAATTCCTACAAGCATTTTGCATTTTCTAGTCGCGTCTTGTTGCCGTTGCCGCGCATCATGCGAGTCCGCGAAGTCAAGCGTAGACGCTTACATATTGTGCGATCGGTCGGCAGGTTGTTCCGCCGTTTCAGTGTACCTGTCTTATCAACAACACCGGATGAAGCGCAGCGTCAAAACGCGGACGACCGACGCGGCACAGACAGGTAAAATTAAGGTCTAAGCTAACGCGGACCAGACTGGTTCGCGAAATAATATTTTAACTCTCTGCGGCCATCCTTGCCTTCAAGACATCATCGAGCGCGGTCAGCGCCGATTGCCGTATACGTTGACTTTGCTGGTATTTTGAGGCGAGGTCTCGTTGCCGCACAACCGACACCTTTCCGTCATTATCCAATGGAATCGGAACTGTGACATTCGATTTGATGTTTCTCAAGCTAGCTCTATACACCCTGTCGAATCCGTGTCCGCCCCGCGTCGCCATGAGATAACTGTAAATGTAGTCGGGCGAATACTGGTTGTCGAGAACTAAGAGTCTGCCACAGTGATCCGTTGTTGCAAACTCAACGCCTGCTGGGATCAAATTCCAAACAAACGGCCCGTCAATCCCCCACAACAAAGACGGGTGATCGAAGTTGGTCAAATTACTCGCTGAAACTTTTCCGAAAGGAACGATAACGTTCGCGCTGTACACCGGAATCCCAGACTCCGAGAATTCGCTGCGAAGAACACGATTGCCAATTGACAGATCGAACACTTTCGAGTCGGACAGATTCACGGTTGTATATGGTGGAGTAACCTTAAATGCAATATTTACGTCCGCGAGGGGAGCGCGTGTCGCGTGCACAAGCGCCTGCGCACGTTCGACCCGCCTCAACTTCGCTCCCCTAACAGCCATGGCTTCATGATCAATGTGGCCACGCTCGTCGACGAGCAATCTCAGACTGACGTCGCGTACGGTGTCACGGTAAATCTTCGTGTACTCATTTCGTCGCCCATCGACACGCCGGCCCACTGCTGCCGCCATCAACTGCGGCTCCATAGCAAACCTGAGATACGTCAGATCGGGAATTTCGATACCGCTTTTCGGGATGAAAATTCCACGGTCTCGCGTCAGCGCAAATCTGCCGCCGATTTCCTGAACACGTCCTCCGTAGCCGTTCATAACCCACGTTAGATAGTTTCCTTCATATTCGAACTCCTTGACATACCCAAATGGACCAGTTAGCGAAGCCGAGTAGACGGGGTTATCACCTCGGTTTGTCTCGATGTAGTCTCTTACGAACTTCGGACTGCCACCTACCGGTTCGAAAAGGTCCCCAATCATCACGTCTCGATACGCAGTCACTCAATTTCCTCCAAAAGAGTGCCAAGCGCCTCTTTGGCGGCACCAACCAGGCTCCGGAAGGTCTCGGCGTCAACCTCGAATATTTCTTCCACAATCCCGAGAGCAACCTTTTCTTCGTGCGACCATCGTCGATCGACAAGCCAGTTGGTGTCTTCGTCAAACTGGGCCCACTCGATCAGTTTGAAGCGTGGGTCGCTAGAGCTGTACTCCTTCGGTTCTACTCGAAAAAAGCGAAAAGCCCCATACATCGACAGCAGATCGTTCGCGTCGATAGGGACCCGACGAGTATCCCTTGACTCACCAATCTCTGACACCAGATAGGTAAAGACCCCGTGACTCTGCACGGTATAGTCGCGTTTCTTTCGCAGCCCTAGAATATAGGTCTTTTTTGGCGTTGAGTAAAATGTGCGACTAGGTAATGCAACCACACACAAAACGTCGCATTCCGACTTAATGTATGCAAGCATCGACGTCTGGTTCAGTAGACCATCGGGCACAACAACGAAGCTCTCCCCACCCGGCTTCAGATGGCTAATTATCCACTGCATAGCCAGTGCTTCCGTGCCGCGTCCGCTCTGCACATAGTAGCTACCAAGGTTTGCCTCATCGATGGCGTTCTTTATACTTTTGGAACCACTGGTCACATAGGGAGGGTTGGTCAATATTAAATCGTACTGTTCGTCCGTGTCAACGCGCTCGAACGACCCGAGGTTTGAGCGAATGAGGTGGAATACCGAATTGAAGGCATGATCCGCAAACTCCTTTAGATATTGGTCCGAATTATATTCGGTCAACAAGTCTGAAAGATAAACCAACATGTTGGCTTTGGCCAGGATGATCGTCCGCTCGTCGTCCTTCTCGTCCGTACCTTTGTCGTATCCGCGAATTTCAATTCTTGGACGAATTCGACCGTTCTCTGGTCTAAACTGACGGAGAAGATTGTCATTTTCCGAAATGGCCTCAAGGAGAAACCCGCCCACTCCGCAGAATGGATCACATACGCTTTGTCCACTGGTAAGCCTGCTGGCGTCAGACATTCGGACCATCGCCTGCACAACATTGCGCGGCGTAAAATACTGACCTAGCGATCGAATGCCTGCTTGCTGCCGGAGAAAAGACTCGTACAGGCGAGTCTTGAATTGCCGATCTATGTACCTTAACGAACCGAATTGGTCGTCAAAATCTTGAAAAGCACGAATCACTTCCCCGAAGAGTCCAGCTTGTGCTAAATTGGGTGCACCTTGTTCGTTGACGAATATCGTTCCATTGATTACCGTGGTTCCGTCGTCTCCCGATGGGAATAACGTTGCAATTTTTTTCCGACTGATGCTTCCGTAATGGTTAAGAGCTTCGCCGGAACCATCTGAGGCCAGGAGTTGGACGATCTTCCTAAAAGAATTATTGCCCTGCAGCACACCTATGTCGCTCAGAAATTTGAAGACAAGAATTTCGACAACATTATAGAGGCATTTCTCTGGCTCTTTGCCCGTATTCACCCAAATCTTTTGCCAAACGGTCTTCGCCAGACTACTCGGATCTATCACTCTTAATTGTTGGAAGTTGTCGTTTTGCGAGTTGAGGCTGTAATCCGACTTTTCAATTAGCGTGACAACCTTCGCCTCGTCTTCAGGGCTTAGTGTTTGTTCGTTGAGACGAGATACATCGAAATGATAGCTTACAGCATTACCGTCTTCGTCAAGCGCCGGGTTTTGGGTGTACGGGTTGTACCAGAGCGTTTTTCTACCGTCCGTGATAATCAAGAGGTTGCACACAGCTCTGGCGATGGGCGCGTACTGGGCGACTACCGCTGCCACCTTGGCGGGGGTCAGTTCTTTTGGTTGTTTTACCTCAACTACGGCTTTGATACCGCCGAGTGGCAGAAACACTATCCCATCCGGCTTCCTACGCTCCTCGTCGGCTGCCAGATTTGAGCGTACGTAACGGCTCTTCTTCAGCTGCGCGAGTGTTGTGCTACCCAGGGAGAGGTAGCCGAACCGGCCCAGCCGCCTCGCGGAATGGGACACTAAATCTTCGCTCACGAACATCCTTACGTTGGCGGTCGATCGCACAAGTGTTCCATGGGCTTCACTGTTCCCACAAGCCGCTCGATCGGCCCGTCTCAATGATCCTTTCGGCCCAGCGCGAAGCGATCACGTGTCAGGTTGCCAGACGCCACCGACATCACCGCCGTTGAGTCACATCGTTCCAAGAACAGCCTGCTTGGGGTGAGCGCAGCCGCTGCTTCTGCAAAAGGCTCAGGGATCCACTCCGTTCGACTTCGAGACAGAACGGTCACTGCGCGCGGTCAACGCGCAGTGCTGGTACGAGACATGCATCGATCGCCCGCGCGGCATCAGCGCGCTAGATGTACCCGGCCATGACGTTGGTAGCGGGCGTGTCGGCTTGAAGTAGGGAGTCCCGCCGCAACGCCGGCACCACCGTCCACGGCAGTTCGCTGATCGTGGCCCGTCACCAGCAGGGGTGGCCGCAGGCGCACATTCCCTCCGCCATGGGCGTCTCCCCCAAATGCGTCAAGACTTGGATCGACCGTTGCGCCGCCAAGGTCGAGTCCGGTCTGCGAGACAGATCCTGAGGCCGGCACACTATGCCGACCTGCACGGCCCCCGAGGTCGACGACCGCATCCTGGCGGCGCGGCGCATCGACCGTCAGGTCCAGGGCGGGATCGACTCCCGTTGTCTCGACGTCAAGCACTTAGCCTGGATTCTCGCTTGCGCGTCCTCACCGTCCGGTAACATCACAGACCTACAACGCCGGCGGGTGGGTGCGGTGGACCGCCATGGGTGGCGAGTTCATCGTGACAGCCTGGCTCCCCTGGTACTCCTGACGCGTCAGTCCTTCACCAATCCGCCGTCGACGACCAGGTTCTGCCCCGTCACCGCTCTCGACCACGAAGACGCGAAGAACAGCACGGTATCCGCGAACTCGGCCGGCGTCGTCACCCGGCGCAGCGGGGTGCTCTCGGCGATCATGTCGAATACCGCAGGTGGGGTCGCGGAGCTGGCATCGGTGGTCCGCAGCAGACCACCGGACACCATGTTGACGGTGATGCCGTCAGGTCCGAGATCCGCCGAGAAGGTCCTCGTTAGCGCCAACAGAGCAGCCTTCGCCGCCGTGTAGTCGTGGTACGGAACGACGGGGTTCTGCACGAGGTTGGTGCCGATCGTGGTGATCCGCCCGAATCCCGCCTCACGCATGCCCGGTACAGCTGCCTGCGTGGTGTGCAGAGCGCCGGCAACGCTGCCGCGGAACTGCGAGTCGAACGCCGACCACTCGATCTCGTCGGCCTTGGCACGGTCGTCGCCGTTGAACGAGAAGTCGATCAGAGCGTTGTTGACGACGGTGGTGACAGTCGACCCGAAATGCTCACGAGCGCTGTCGAACAGCGCGTCGACCTGGTGCCGGTCCGTGACATCGGCCTGCACCGCGACAACGCGGTCAGGACCGAACTCGGATGCCAGAGCATCGGCTGCGGCTGCACTGCGGTGGTAGTTGACCACGACGCGGGAACCTTGCTGCAGGAACGCTCGCGCGATCGCAGCACCCAGTCCGCGAGCACCGCCCGTCACGAGCACGATCTGTTCGGCCAGCGGCACAGTGCGCATCTCGACATCCCTTCGCCAGCATGACCTGGTCAGGTTCGACGGGTGTGTTCTCAGCCGGTTCGGTTCGGCACCCCGTGTCCGACTCCATAGAACACCTATCCGCTGTGGTGTGTCGGCGTGACCCGATACGGTCGACCCATCATGGACTCCGATGCGGTCATCACCGTTCTCGTCGTGGACGACGACGCATTCGTTCGTCGCGGCGTGGCGGACATCTTCGCCGCCACCACGGACATCGTGGTGGTCGGATCGGTCTCGGACGGTGACGAGGTACCCGCCGCAGTCGCCGCTCATCGGCCCGACGTCGTCCTGATGGACTTGAAGATGCGCCGAGTGGACGGACTCGACGCCACCCGAGCGTTGATGGCATCGGCACACCCACCAAAGGTCGTCGCGATGACGGCGATGGACGTGGACGACTTAGTGGTCCAGGCCATCAAGGCCGGAGCCCACAGCTTCCTCAGCAAGTCGGAGGCACCCGAGACGTTCCACCAGTCGATCCGCGCCGTCGCTGCCGGCAATACTCTGTTCTCCGAGGAGTCACTCCGGCGGATCGTCGCGTCTACTCGTGCACCGCGGCGTACAACACTGCTGGATGCGCTTACCGAACGAGAGCGAGAAGTGCTGTCGGTCATGGCCACCGGTGCGTCGAATCCAGATATCGCACGGCGCCTGTTCATGTCGGAGACGACGGTCAAGTCGCACCTCTCTGCGGTGAACCACAAGCTCCAGGTGTCCAACCGAGTCGAAGCGGCGTTGGCCGCATTCCGAGCTGGGTTGATCGAGTAGCGAGCACACGCGGATCCTCAGCTCCTGCAACCTGTCATTCACGCCGGATCCAGCACTGCCTCAGCAATGCGGTCGAGATGGGAGTCCGTGGATCCGAACAGCATCTCGACGCTCTTCGCGCGTCGGAAATAGTGATGCAGCTGGTGCTCCCACGTGAATCCGATACCACCGTGAACCTGTATGGATTCCTCTGCGGCGAACGACGCCGCTCGCGATGCCAACACCCGTGCGATGGACACGGCCGTGAACATCGAGGCCTCGTCGCGGTCCACCGCCGCGTTCGCTGCGTCCAGAACAGCCGCTTCAGCCGACTCGACGGCAATGGACATATCGACGAGCCGATGCTTGATTGCCTGAAAAGAACCGATCGGCCGGCCGAACTGCTTTCTGGTCTTGGCATAGGCGACGGACATGTCCAGACAGGCGCGAGCGCTGCCTACCTGTTCAGCTGCCAGTACGGTCCACATCGCAGCCGTGGCTCGGTCGACCGCCCCGGTTCCCTCCACGGGAACCCACTCGGTCGGGCGAACACCGTCGAACGTCACTGACGCCATAGGTCTCGTCAGATCCAACGTGGTCATCGCCGTCCGCTCGACACCGTTGTCGGTCGCATCGACTGTCGCCACGAGGCGACCCGTGTCGGACGTCGCAATGACCAGCACGGTGTCAGCGTCCATCCCGCCCATGACGAAATGAGTGTGCCCGCTGAGCACCACGCCTTCGTCATCGTCCGACCAGACGACTCCATCACGTGCACCCTGGTTTCCAGCCACAGCTACACGTGTGGATCCCGTCGCCAGTCGGGCGAGCGTGATGCCCATCGGGTCGTCAGGCGCGGGGGCCAGTTCGGACAGGAGCAATCCGGCCAAGACTGCAGACGCGAAGAACGGGCCGGGATCGAGTGCCCTACCCAGTTCGAGAGCGACCGCGCACAGGTCTTTGAGCGTTCCTCCGGCGCCGCCGTACTGTTCCGGAACACCGATCTCGGTGCAACCCATCGTCGTCAGCGCACGCCAGGAGTCGCCGTCGGCCGCATCGGACAGCGCGCCCCGAACCGCATCCATGATGTCGCGTTGCTCGACGGTCCATTCCATGGTCATGTCGTGCTCACCTCGGTTCCCGCGGTAGGCCGAGCCCTCGTTCTCCGATGATGTTCCGTTGGATCTCGTCGGATCCCCCGGCTATGCGGTAGCCGGGTGCTCCGAGGAGATGCTCCGACCAGGCGAACGTGTCGGCTTCTCCCGTGTCCGCCGCGAGGCGCGGACCGAGCACGTGTGCCGCTGCTTCTCCGATACGGGTCAGGTTCTGGGTCCAGACGATCTTGCCGATCGACCCCTCGACACCAGGAGCGGCGCCATCCTCGCGTCGCTCGGCGTACCGGGCGACGAGAAGCGCGGATGCGCGCTCGTAGACGGCGACGTCGGCCACGCGCTGCCGTGTCAGTGGGTCGTCGTGCACACCGACCTGCCGCACGAGTCGAGCCAGGTCGCGCACGTTACCTCCGGCATCGACGATGCCGGCGCTGGAGTTGCGTTCGAAACCCAACGTCGTCAGTGCGACGTTCCACCCGTCGCCGACATCGCCGAGCCGCAACGAGTCCGGAAGGACGACGCCGTCCAGGAACACCTCGTTGAACGTGGAGCCACCGGACATCTGTCGGATAGGTCGGATGTCGATACCGTCCGAGTCCATGGGGACCAGGAAAGCCGTCATTCCGCGATGCTTGGGGGCCACGGAATCGGTTCGCGCGATCAGCAGTCCCCACTCCGCGAAAAGTGCACCCGAGCTCCACACTTTCTGACCATCGATGATCCACGAGTCACCGTCACGCCGCGCTCGGGTGGTCAACCCCGCCAGATCCGACCCTGCCCCCGGTTCCGAGAACAACTGACAGCACAGCAGATCGGCGCGCAGGAACGGCTGCACGAATTGCTGCCTCTGATTCTCGTTCCCGAGGAGGTGGACGGTCGGCGCCACCAGATCGACTGTGACCAGCACGATCTCATGACGATCGGGCACTGCGAACTCGAGTTCGTGCTCGACGTAGATTCGCTCATGACTCGCCGACAGGCCGGGTCCGCCCCACACCGGATCCCACGTGATGGCGCCGAACCCCGCATCCACCCGCTCTGCCTGCCATCGACGGGCAGCATCGATGAGCGCACGCTCCTCTGCGGCGTCGTGGTTGTGGAAGATCGCGTAGCTCCGCTCGGCATCGGCACCGCTCGATCTGCGCGGAACCCGGGCCTCGAGCCACGCGACACAGTCCCGACCGAAGTGGTCGAGAGTCGACTGTTCGTACTGCACGTCCGTCGTCACGATCGATCCTTCCGGGCAAGTTGCTCGATGCGGGCAGTGACCGCGGCCTTGGCATGCGGGTCGTCCGCCAGCCGGACGGTGAAGCTCTGCTCCAGCTCGTAGCCCCTCTTCAGATCGAGAGATTCGCACCCGTTCAGGGACTGCTTGGCGAGCGTCACGGCGTATCGGTTCTTGGCTGCGATCGACCGTGCTCGCATCATCGCCACGGCCATCAGTTCCGATTCCGGAACCACTTCGATGGGAGCACCCCAATCACGCCGGTCTCCGCGCCCACCGGCTCCGCCGTGAAGAACAGTCGCCGCACTGCCTGTTGCGGCAGCATGCGTGCGGCGAAGCGCCCACCTCCCAGGACTCCGACAGTCATTTCCGGAAGGCCGAATATTGCACTGTCGGAGGCGACGACGACATCGCACACGGCGGTCAGGCCCACGCCACTCCCCAGGGCGGCCCCGTTGACGGCGGCGACCACGGGCACGGCGCAATCCAGGATGGAGAAGAACCCACGCCGAATCTCTCGCATCCGTCGGTCACCGTTCTCCGCGGACATGCTCTGGAACTCGTGCAGATCATTTCCACCACAGAAGTTCTTGCCCTTGCCGGTCAGCACCACGACCGTGGTGTCGTCCCGGTTCGAGAGCGCGTCGAACACGTCGGCCAGCTCCCTGTATGTCGCGCCGTCGAGGGCGTTGACTTTGCCGCGAGAGAGTTCGACGAGGGCGATGCCGGACTCCGGATGGCTGACAACGATGTTCGGGGTCACCGGTCCACCTCGAACGACGCAGCGATGGTGATGCCGGCCATGTGACGAGGGAGCTCCGACCGGTCGCGCGTCCACTCCCGCAGTGCGAACTTCCGGATCTTTCCGCTGGGCGTTCTCGGCAGTGAATCCACGACGAAGACGCTCTCGGGAAACTTCTGGCGCGCGATCCGATGGGACTCGAGGAAGGTCTGGACCTCGGCGAGATCGATGCTCCTACCGACCTCGGGGACGACGAAAGCACAGCCTCGCTCCCCCGTCACCGGGTCGGGACCGGCGACGATCGCTACCTCGGACACGTCCGGATGTTGGGAGAGCACGGATTCCACCGAGGACGCGCTGATCTTCTCCCCGGACCGGTTGATGATGTCCTTGATGCGTCCGACGATGTGGAGGTAACCGTCATCGTCGAAACGCCCCAAGTCACCCGTGCGGAAGAATCCGTCCTCGGTGAACGCGGCGTCGTTCAACGAGGCGTCGAGATACCCCAGGAACGTGTCGGGTCCGCGCCACAGGATCTCGTCGAACTCGGACGACCGATCGGTCCGGTCGACGTTCATCGGGTCACTCCCGTCGGCCGGATTCGTTATCGACCGCGTGTGTGGTCGATGTCGTCCTCGATCACGTCTGAGACGCGTGCGTGATGGAATGCGTGCATGGGTGACAACGGTCAGATCACGTTCCGCGGGCCGCACATCGCCCTCGCCTTACTGGGCGGCCTCACTGCCGGCTACGCAGTCAGTGCCTACTCCCCCTTCGCTTCTCTGATCGACGCTGCGGCGTCGCCCACGGCACTCGCCACCGTCGTCAACGCCATTCTCGTCACCGCGCTGTCTGCCGCTCTTGCTGTGACAACCGTTCTTCCTCGCCTATCCCGCCGAGCGGTCGCTGGGCTGATGTCTACTACTCTCGTCGTGTCCGCCGGTGTGAATGTCGCGCCGGTAGGCAATGCGCCGGCAGCATGGGCTGGTTCGATCACCACCGGCATTCTCTTCGCCTGCACTGTGTCCTTGTCCCCGTCGTCACGGGGATTGATCGCCGCCGTGTTCGGGTGGATCGTGGCAGCGAACGCAGGCTTGCCACTCGACAGGTTGGTGAGGCCGCAGTCGGACTTCGGATGGACTGCCAATGATCCGTCCGACGCCGGACCCGCCACACTGCGCGTGGTCGTGTGCATCGTGCTCGCAATCCTCACTGCTGTAGCGCGGGACTGCCCCCGGTTCGGTTGACATCTGATCTGTGAGGATCGCTCCTCACGGTGGAAGGATGTTTCCCATGCCGAAAGCATTCCCCGAGGAGTTCCGCCGCGACGTCATCGCCGTCGCACGCAAGGGCGAGGCTCCGCTGCGCCAGATCGCGAAGGACTTCGGAATCTCCGAAGGCTGCCTGCACCGCTGGCTCAAGATCGCCGACCGCGACGACGGGATCACCCCCGCTGACGGATCGCCGACGAGCAGCGAGTCCGTCGAGCTGCGGGAAGCCCGCAAGCGCATCAAGATGCTCGAGCAGGAAGCGGAGGTGATGCGCCGCGCCGTCGGCTACCTCTCTCGGGACGTCAACCCAAAATGATCTACCCGCTGGTCCTCGACCTTGCCGCCGACGGAGTGCCCGTCACGGTGACCTGCCGGGTGCTCGGGTTCTCCACCCAAGCGTTCTACAAATGGAAAAAAGCACCAGTGACGCAACGTGACTGGGACGATGCGCACCTGATCCACGCGGCCCGTTCCATTCACGCGGACGATCCCGCGTTCGGGTACCGGTTCATCGCCGACGAGCTGCCCGATCGCGGCATCACCGCCGGCGAGAACCGGGTCGCCCGGTTGTGCTCGCAAGAACGCATCTGGTCTGTGTTCTCGAAGAAGCGCGGGCTGATCAGGAAAGCTGGCCCTCCAGTTCACGACGACCTCGTCGACCGCCGATTCACCGCAGAGGCTGCAGACGAGTTGTGGCTGACCGACATCACCGAGCACCGCACCGACGAGGGCAAGCTCTATCTCTGCGCGATCAAGGACGTGTGGTCCAACAGGATCGTCGGCTACTCGATCGACTCTCGAATGAAGGCCTCGTTGGCGGTGTCCGCGCTCGACAACGCGGTCGCGCAACGCGGTCCGACCGGGACCATCGTCCACTCCGACCGGGGTAGCCAATTCCGATCGCGAAAGTTCGTACATACGCTGTCGCACAATGCGTTACGAGGATCCATGGGCCGTGTCGGGGCATGCGGTGACAACGCTGCGATGGAATCGTTCTTCGCGCTACTACAGAAGAACGTCCTCGACCGGCAACGGTGGTCCACCCGCGAGCAGCTACGCCTGGCGATCGTGACCTGGATCGAGAGGACCTACCACCGCAAGCGCCGCCAGCGACGCCTCGGCAAGCTCACCCCGATCGAGTTTGAGACAATCAAAAGGGCCGCACACGCGGCCTGATCCGATCAACCCCACGCGTCAACCGAAGTGGGGGCAGTCCCCGCTGGCTGCGGTGATGCTCCGCAGGGCACCTGTTCACGCACCAACTCCGGCACCGCCGGGCCGCATGGTCGCCGTCGGAATCGTTCTACCCGTTGCCGCTGCGCTGATCATCATGATGTCGTCGGTGGACAGGAGCCGCCACTGGATCTGGTTCGCGTGTGCCGGAGCGACGACGCTCGTCGTGCTCGTCTGCGCACTCGTCGCCCCCGGTAGAACAGGCACGGTCCTCGCTGCCGGTCTCGCCCTGAGCGCGAGTTCACTCGTCGGGGTCGACGGCGACTTCCAGGAATGGAGTTGGTTGCTGGCCATCGCAGGATTCGGGGTCGGCCTGCTCTTCACCGTCCTTCGTCGATCGGTGTTGCTTCCGCTGATTATTGTGGGCGTCTTGGCCGCCCTGTATTTCGTCGCAGACGGACTACTTCCATCCGCACTCTCGACCGTCGTCACGTCATCCGCCGCTGGATATCTGATCCTCAGCGCTGCAGCATCATCGACCGCGACGACGGTGGCAATCGGTATCCCCGCCTTGTCGCTGTTCTCGCTCCCCTACACGGTCTATTCAGCGGGTTACGACTCCGACGACGTCGTGATCAACACATCGCCCGACCAGTTCGCAATGGCGGTGGCCGGCATCTGCATGCTCGCGGCGACGTCGGTCGCGATGCTCGTCATCAGTCGCAGGGCAAGAGATGGCTCGGCGCCAGGCATCTGAGCTTGTGTACGCAGGCTTAAGGAAGTCTGGATTCGGACGGCGGGTAGTGCGGGTTGCTTAAGCTTGCGTTGTAGAGCGTTGCAGCCTCGCAGCCGGTGGGATGGCATAGAATCTTGATTAAGACCCTTGACGCAAGCATTGGATGCCAATGGCCCTCCCTCGGAAGTCACGCCGCACTCAGGCCAGCCGCCTGGCGCGGTCCTTCACCGCGCGCCGTCACGAGCTGGGAATGACGCAGGCCGAGCTGGCTTTACTGGCCGGGGTCGGCCGATCCACTGTGCAATCGATCGAGGGCGGCAAAGAGACGTCGCAACTCGACGGCGTTCGCGCCGTTGCAGACGCGTTGGGGTGCGATCTGTCGCTCATCACCCGCGCCGGCATCGTCGTCGAACCGGATCGCGAGTGAGCACTCGGCTCGGTCTGCGCCAGGTCGATGACGCCGACGTCTACAAGGGAGATATCCGTGCAGGCAGTTTGACCAGGTCGGGCGACACTGTCCGCTTCGAGTACGCCGATGACTACATCAGCCCCGGCGCCCAGCCCGTCGCCTGGTCTCTACCGATGGGAGCGGGCAGTACGACAGCCACGGCAGGAAGTGTGCCGCCGTTCTTCGCCGGACTGCTTCCCGAAGGGGTGCGCCTGTCCGGTGTGGTCGCCGGAACCAAGACATCGGAGGATGACCACCTGACCATCCTCTTGGCAGTCGGGGCGGACACGATCGGCGATGTGCGGGTGATCCCCGAGGGACTCGAACCCGAGGCATCCGCGCCCGCGTTCGACCCGGACGCGCCGATGCCGAGTTTGCGTGCGTTGTTCGACAGCGTGGCCGGCCCACAGTCGATGGACGTCGACGTGGCAGGCCTGCCCGGAGTTCAGGGCAAGGTATCGGCTGAGATGTACTCGTCGCCGGTGACGACGACGCGAGGCGCAGCGATTCTCAAACTGGCTCCACCCAACCGTTTCCCGCGCCTGGTGGAGAACGAGAATTTTTTCATGTCGGTGGCAGAAACCTGCGGACTCGTCATACCTCGGCGTCACGTGATCACAGACGACAAGGGGGTCTCGGGCCTTCTCGTCGAGCGTTTCGACCGAGATGGTGGCCGGAGGCTGGCTCAGGAAGATGCGTGCCAGATCAACGGGCTGTATCCCTCGTCAAAGTACCGCATGAAGACCGAGACAGTGCTCGCCTCACTGGCAGCAACCGTAGAACGAGGCGGGGGTTCCGCGCGCCAAGCGGCGCTCGAACTGGTCCGACTCACCGTCTATTCATATGTCATCGGCAATGGTGACCTGCACGGCAAGAACTATTCGATTCATCAGAGCAAGCACGGATTGTGGAGTGTGACTCCGGCCTACGACCTACTCTGCACCCAGCCCTACATGTCGTGGAACGACCCCATGGCTCTGACGTTCTACGGCCGCAACAACAGGTGGACGCGCGACCACGTCCTCGACAGCTCGGCACGTCATGCACTTCCTCGAAAGGCGGTGGTCCGCGTGGTGGACGACGTCTGTGCCGGTGTTCGAGCTGCCGCCGGCGACGTGGGATCCGTCGGCTTCGACGACATGACGACGGCGCGATTACAAGCCTTCCTGGAGGAGCGTTGTGTCGAGCTGACACGGTGAACCATGTGGCGATGGTGGGTCACGGAACGTATCGCCAAGTCTCACTGGTCGATCCGCGCCGTCGCGGCGAGTGGCCCGAGGGCGCGGCGCGTCGACCTTCACTCGGCTCCTACACGGAGGGCACAGGGTGCGTCTATGTGCGCAAGCTGGACCGCTCGGTCAGTACGTCAGATTCGCACCACGCGACAGGAGCACTGCATTGCTCCCGGCCAGCAGACAGGAGATCCCATCCTCTCGCGAGACGCACGTTACGTCACCGACGGTGAGGGTCTCGCCGTACTGCAGCACGGCAGCATCGGAGGCCGTGTAGATCCCCTGCGTGGTGCAGGTGTGAACGGCGCCTGCCGCTTCGATGCGGACGGCGTACTTGTCGTTGTCCGCGTTGCTGCACACCGGGCCGTCCACTGGCGCAACGCTGGTGACCGCCTGACAACCCACCGGCCCCGCCGAGGACGGAGCGCGATAGATCGCGCAGGCGATATTCCCCGTCGGCGACGTGAAGAAGTAGCCGTCCCCATCCGCGCCGACGTTGGCGAACGGTTCCGGATCGACTGCGACTTCGTCTGAACCAGGCCGCGCCGGATACAGATTCCCGTCGGGCCCGAGCGTCATGCCTGGCTGGGCTCCCCCAGCCTGCTCTGCATCCCCGGTGGGCGGGGTCTGCTGCGAGGTGGACTCGCCCATCGGCTCTGTTGCGGGAGTCGTCGACGGTGTGGACGCCGCCGACGAGGCCCTGGTGGACGTCCCCACCGATGCAGTCGTGTCACTTCCGATGGTGCAGCCACCGACAGTCAGGATCGCTGCGCTCGCGATCAGAACGGCCACTAGAGAACGAGTCGACATGAGCACCTTTCTCACCGTTGCTGCTCCACGAACAGGACACGGTCACGCGGGAACCCGCACCTCGACAGACGGGCCGGCAACGAAGTGCAGCGACTCGGTCGTGACGCTGAGAACGACACGGCCAGGCTTGGTGTCGACTGCGATCTGATTGCCCGTCGTGATCGGGGGCGGAAGGGGCCCGCGGCCGGTAGTGGTCACCCGGCTGGACACCGTACCGCGCTCGTTCGTGTCGAGGTTGTGCCAGTTCACCTGCGCGATTACCGAACACGGGGTGCTGAAGTACGCGACCCACGCTGTCGTCACCACGGCCGTACCAGGTCGATCGTGCGGAGTGCGAGCATTCGACGTCAGTTGCCCCGCACACTCGATGCCGTTGAACTCCCCGAGCGTGAACGTCTGGCCGGGGAACATCGTGAAGTCCTGATGGTCTGCCGACGCCGTTCCCATCGTCGTTCCGACGGCAACCGCTGCGGCCATGGCAACTACCGCTCCTCGCGCCGCCCATCTCCGTGAAGCACTGCTCCCTGGTGTCGCCATGAACCGACCTTCCGTTCGGGTATGCGTCCCCACGGACCGTAACAACGATGACTGCTGATACTCGTAAACATCCCATAACAATGGAGCCGAGAAAGGTCGCCAGTCGTGCTCGCATCCATCGCCCGGTTCGGGCCCTCCACCCCGATGGAGATGAACGGTTGCTGCCACATCGCATGACCCCGACAACGAAGCAACCCGATTTGTACCGGACGCACGTAACAGCCGAGTTGGTCCGTTACGATCGAAGACCCGGCCTCCTGCGGCGGGCCGAGAGTTCACAGACGGAGTACTTCGGCATCGTCGATTGATCGCCGTAGGTCCTGCAACGAGAACGGCAGCAACGATGAGTGAACCGCACAGCGGTCAGCCCGGCTGGTATCCCACCCCGGACGGCGGGCAGCAGTACTGGGATGGCCAGCAGTGGCTCAACATCCCGGCCCCTGAGGCGTCGAGGCCATCGGTCGGCCACCGGAATCGTAAACCGGGCAAGAAGCTGATACTTGCCGTCGCCGTTGTCGTGCTTGTTCTGGTCGGTGCCGGTGCAGCAGCCAAATTCAATCACGACTCGAACGTCCGCCAGCAGGAGCAAGCAGCGCAGCAGGCCCGTGAGGAAGCCGATCAACGCGAAGCGAAGCGGATCTCCGACATTCAAGCCGAGCAGGAGCGCAAGGATTCCGCCGAACGTCTTTCGCGAACGCTTTCCGTTTCCGGTATCGAAACCAGCGTGAAGCAGATGGCCGAGGGTCACGTCAACAAAGGCCTTTTAGACGGGCCTATCCTGTCGGTGTCCTGCTCGCCCGTCAGCGGTGGGTCCACTGATGACTTGACCGAAACAACGACAGTATTCGAATGTTTCGCCGCTAATGAGGACAACGGTGACGGAACCATGAGTGGGTACAAATACAATGCGACAATGAACTGGTCCTCGGGCGAGTACACCTACGGCCTTGGTGCTCCATAGAAACGACAGCGCACCTCGGTGTCCGGTACCTGAACCTCATCGTTTCGCCCGGAGAACTGGGTCGATGCGAAATCACGTGCGCGATGCGCGACTGTAGGCGCGTATGAGTAGATTCGTACATGCAGCTCGCAATGAACGCAGCTGGCCGTTCGAATCATCTCGACGCATGCCGAACATCGAGATGGACACCATTTTGGGTGGCCTTATACGCGAGCCTTGGCTAGCGTCTAGCGACTCGCAGGTGGCCAACACGCTTCTGGATTTGCGCAAAGGTACGGCCTTGGACACCCCGGCACTCATCCGGTTGACAGGCCGGGACTGGATTTTCCACGCCTCCCTATGGCGTGCTCAACGCGGAAGCGGGAAGCGAAGGGTGCCGAGCCGGAGATGACCTCGCCGTCCAGCACTTGGTCTCGATTCTCTCATACCCGTCCCCACCGTCCGGTATGTTCACAGACCTGTCCGGAATCATGGGCAGACCATCACATCTCCAGCGGTGACGTGGTGTCGGGGGCACAATCTGCTGGTACTTCGACTCAAGGGGCCGAGCGTGCCAGACCAGCAATATCCACACAATCAGCCCGGCGGCGATCCGAATCAGTACGGGCAAGGGGGATCGCAAAACTTTGGACAGCAGCATCCGCAAGGCCAGTACCCACAGGGCCAGTACCCACAGGGCCAGTACCCCCAACAGGGCGCAGGGTATGGACCGCCCCAAAAGAAGAAGCGCAAATGGCCGTGGATTGTCCTCGGAATCGTCGTTTTACTGATCCTGGCCGCGGCTTTTGGCGGCGGAGGCGACGATAATCCAGGTTCAGCCAGCGGAGGGAACGACTCGGCGAGCACCGGATCCGAAGCAGCGACCGGAAGTGAAGAAGCACCGGAAAGTGAGGCGGCACCGCCACCTGATAACGGAATCACCTGGCCGGGCAAGACCGACGACGACCTGGGTGCGAACGCAGGCGAGACTGTCGATCAAGATGGCGTGGTCACCACTGCTGCTCCGTTGGAAGAAGTGTCGTCAGTTCTCGGCGAGAATCTCTGTTCGCTGGTCACGATTGTGAACAACACGGGAGAGAACCAGAGCTTCGGAACTTTCGACTGGTCATTGCTAGATCCTGCGGGAACCATCAAGAGTTCGACGTACGCTGCGGATATAAACTTGCTTGAGTCCGGGGAGACCGCGCCAGGTGGTACGGCGACCGGAAATGTCTGCTTCGACGTCCCCGTTGGGGCCCCGGCCGGCCAGTATGTTGTCCTGTTCGAGAAGACATTCTCGTTCTCCTCAGACCGCATTGGCTGGGTCAATCAGCGATGATGTGAAGACAACAGTGACCGTTCGCCCGTCCTGACCATGAGGGCGGGCGAACGGGCGCGCCACCGCGCCCAAATTGGTGCGCGGCCCCTTTCGTCTAGGTCGGCTAGCAACTCGACGTTTGCGCTTCGTCGACTCCACTGATCGCTCACTTGGTGTTCGCGTGGAACACCAATTCGGCACGTAGTCACCCAACAATCAGCACATCCAACCGCCGAGGCCCGTGGACACCCTCCACCCTGTTCAGCTCGATGTCACTGGTCGCACTGGGCCCACTGATGAACGTCAGCGGCCGCGACGCATCGAGCACCGCGAACGCCTGCGGCACCGTGTCCACCACCTGCTCCGCCCTGACGATGCAGATGTGGTGATCGGGCACCAGCGTCAACGCTCGTCGCCCCTGCGCTTCGCCCGCATCGAGCACGATCGTCCCCGTCGCCGCGATGCCCACCCTGCAGCCGGTGATGACAGCGTCGACGGCATCGAGTTCCTCCAACGACAGGCCGTCGTCGGGCACGGTCGCAATTCCTTCGACCCACGCGGGCGGCACGTCCGCAGGGATCACCGCGCGCGCATCGTCGGCCAGCAGGCCACGGATCGTCACAGCGATCTCCGACTCCACTACCCGATACACCTGCGCCCGGTAGTCGTCGACCGTCTCGGCGAACCGTTCCACATCACCGGCACCCACCAGCGCAGCCCGGTCGTAGTCGCGCGGAACCTCGACACCCGTCGCACCACCCTCGGTGGCCGATCGGATGCGTCGCATAATTTCCGCCTTGGCACTCATGCGTCGTCCTCATGTGTTCGAGCCCACCACTGGCGGAACGTCTCCTTCGGTGGCGCCGGCATGTCGCGGCTCGTGGTCCACAACGACCCGGGGAACGGGAGCGACTCGATATGCCCCTTCTTCCCGGCCAGCAGGCGTCCGACTCCCGCAGCCTTCTCGGCCATCCCGAATCGCTTCGGCGAGTTCATCGCCCACCCTGCCGCCCGCATCGCGATCTCCTGCGCGCCGGGGATGCCGCCGCGTTCGGAGTCGACCTGCTCCGCCCGAAGGTGCACCAGAATCTCCGGGATGTTGATACGCACCGGGCACGCATCGAAACACGCCCCGCACAGCGACGACGCATACGGCAGTGACGCATTGGGGTCGTCGTGACCCGCCGTTCCCGTGAGCTGCGGCGACAGGATCGCACCGATCGGCCCCGGGTACACGGAGCCGTATGCGTGGCCGCCGGTCCGCTCGTACACAGGACAGACGTTCAGGCACGCGCTGCACCGAATGCAGTGCAGCGCTGCGCGACCCACCTCGTCGGCGAGCACGTTGGTTCTGCCGTTGTCGATGAGCACCAGGTGGAAGTTCTGGGGACCGTCGCCTTCGTGCACTCCGGTCCACATCGAGGTGTACGGGTTCATCCGCTCGGCCGTGGACGAGCGAGGAAGCAGCTGCATGAACACTTCGAGGTCCGCGAAGGTCGGTACCAGCTTCTCGATGCCCATCAGCGTGATGAGGGTGTCGGGCAGCGTCAGACACATCCGCCCGTTGCCCTCGGACTCGACGACGGCGAGCGTCCCCGTTTCCGCGACACCGAAGTTGGCGCCGCTGATCGCCACCTTCGCCGACAGGAATTTCCGTCGCAGATGTTCCCTCGCGGCCATGGCCAGTTCGCGCGGCTCGTCGGTGATGGCAGCGTCGACACCGGGCATGCGGCGGAGGAAGATCTCGCGAATCTCCGCGCGGTTCCGGTGGATTGCGGGAACCAGGATGTGGCTGGGCTTGTCGTCACCCAGCTGGACGATGAGCTCGGCGAGGTCCGTCTCGATCGCGGCGATCCCCTCCGCCTCGAGGTACTCGTTGAGGCCGGTCTCCTGGGTGGCCATGGATTTCACCTTGACCACCTCGTCGCTGCCCGTGGCCTTGACCAGATCCGTGATGATTCGGTTGGCCTCGTCGGCGTCGCGTGCCCAGTGCACCACTCCGCCGCGGGCGGTGACATTGGCTTCGAGCTGTTCGAGAAGCTCGGGCAGCCGCGACATCACGTCGGTCTTGAGGGCACTACCGGCAAGGCGCAGTTCCTCCCAATCATCGCACTCTGCAACGGCACTCAGCCGTTTCTCCCGAATGGTCTTGGTGGCGGCACCGACGTTGCGCCGCATCTGCGTGTCCTGCAATGCGCGCTTCGCAGCCTTCGGGAAGCTCTCCTCCCCTCGAATGTTGCCGATACCGGGCGAGCCTAGAAACGTGGTCATGCTGCCTCCGTCGATGCCAGGATCTCGGCCAGGTGCACGGTCTTCACGCCGGTGCGCAGTCGGGACAGTCCGCCGCCGATGTGCATCAGGCACGACGAGTCCCCGGCGCTGCACACCTCGGCCCCGGTGGACAGCACGTTGGCCATCTTGTCCGACAACATTGCCGTCGAGGTCTCCGAATTTTTCAGCGCGAACGTGCCGCCGAAGCCGCAGCACGACTCGGCCCCGGGCAGCTCGACCAACGTCATCCCGCGTACGTTGCGCAGCAGTTCGAGGGGCTTGTCGCCGACGCGCAGCATTCTCAGCGAATGGCAGGTGGGGTGGTAGGTGACGCGGTGCGGGTAGTAGGCGCCGACGTCGGTGACGCCGAGGACGTCGACGAGAAGTTCGGACAGCTCGTAGGTGCGTCCGGCGATGTCCTCGGCGCGCGTGGCCAGGTCCTCGTCACCGGCGCGGCGGGCGACCATCGCATGCTGGTGCCGCACCGATCCGACGCACGAACCCGAGGGTGCCACCGCGACGTCCCACGTGGCGCGCTCGAAGACCTCGACGTGGTGACGCACCAGTGGCGCAGCCTCCTTGAGGTAGCCGGTGTTGACGTGCATCTGGCCGCAGCATGTCTGATCCGACGGGAAGACGACGGTGTGGCCGAGACGTTCGAGGAGTGAGACAGTCGCTTTCGCTGACTCGGGGAAGAGTGCGTCCGCCAGACAGGTGGCGAACAGGGCGATCCGCATGGAGCCTCCAGAGCGTGTGGTCTGACCACAGTAACCCCTGTGGTCGGACCACACCAGCTATTCTCCGACAATGCGTGCACACGAGGTGGTTCTCCACCGCATCGAACAGGACCTGGCGGCGGCCCGACTCCGCGTCGGCGACCGGCTGCCGGCCGAGCGCGCACTCGCCGAAGAACTCGGCGTCGGCCGCAGCTCGGTTCGCGAGGCCATCCGCGTCCTCGAGGCGATGGGCGTCGTGAAGACGTCGGTCGGGTCCGGCCCCGACGCGGGAGCAATCGTGGTGGCGGACCCGGCCACGTCCATCGGCTCGGCACTGCGCCTGCACATGGCCACCCAGTTCCTGCCCATCGCCGACGTGGTGCAGACGCGCGTGCTGCTCGAGTCGTGGGCGTTGCGGGAAGCAGCGGCGCGCACCCCCGACCTCACCGCCATCGACGAGCTACTGGACCGAATGGACGACCAGAGCCTGGAACCCGATCAGTTCCACCGCCTCGACGCCGAGCTCCATGTTCGTTTCGCAGGGCTGGCCGGCAATGTCTTGATCGAGGCGATGATGACCTCGCTCCGCGACTCCATCCACGGCTACGTCATGGACGCGGTGCCGATGCTCGACGACTGGTCGGCCGTCGCCGTGAACCTTCGGTGCGAGCACCGCGGCATCGTCGACGCGTTGCGCCGAGGCCACGGCGCGAAGGCCGCCACCCTGGCGCGCGAGCACATCGAGGGGTTCTACGGGTTGATGAGCCTCGACTGAGTCAGAGCGCGGCGCTGTGCGCCGTCACAACATCCATCTATCGCGCTCATCGGCGTGGCCGCCTCCTGTTGACTTTCGCCATGCGAACTCGTCTCCTCGGAACATCGGTCATTCTGGCGTCGCTCGCCGCCTCGACGGTTCTGAGCGCCCCGGCAGCCACCGCCGATCCCACCGTCACGACATTCACCTTTCCGGTCGAGGGGACCAGCGTCTCGGCCACGCGGTACGCGGAGCCGAGCGCGTCGCCGCGACCTGTGCTTGTCATGGCTCTCGGTCTGGGCAGCACGCAGGACAAGATCCTTCCCGAGGTCGCCCCCGAGTTCGTCGCTGCGGGCTACGACGTGGTGACCTTCGATTACCGCTACTGGGGAAGCAGCGCAGGGCAACCGCGCAATCTGATCGACATCGACTCCCAGCTCGAAGACTGGCGCGCCGCGGTGGGGGCGGCTCGCTCACTCCCCGGCGTCGACGGCACCCAGATCGGTCTCTGGGGGACATCACTGTCCGGTGGGCATGTTCTCTCCATCGGATCAGAGAACATTCCCGGCGTGCGTGCAGTCGTCGCTCAGGCGCCCCATGTCAACGGGATCGCCACGGTGTCCACCATTCCCGTACCGGCGTTGGCACAGCTGACCGCCGTGGGAACCGGCGATCTCGCCGGCTCGGTCGTGGGCCGCGAACCGATCTACATCCCGATCGCTGCCGAGCCGGGAACCCTGGGCCTGCTTCCGGAACCTGGCGCACTGCAGGGCTATCGGACGGTACTCGGTGAGTCGTTCGACAACCGTGCCACGGCCCGCACCGCGCTCCAGATCCCGTTCTACTCTCCGAACGTCGTCGCTCAGGCAGGGCGAGCGCCCACCTTCATCGCCACGGGCCGACAGGACAACATCACTCCCCCAGCGGCTGCACGCGAACTCGCTGCCCGCATGGGCGCAGCGGGTCGGGACTACCCGGGCGGCCACTTCGACGTCTACCCCGGCGGTCAGGCCTACCCGGAGCTCATCGTCGACGAGATCGCGTTCCTCCACACCCATCTGCCGACATCCTGATTCGGCGGGTACGTACGGTCACCGCATCGCGCGGCCGGCCGACCCCAGCATCTCCGTCGCCTCGACCACCCGTGCGGCCATGGCGTTCTCGGCGGGCTTGCCCCACGAGCGGGGGTCGTAGGCCTTCTTGTTGCCGTACGCACCGTCGACTTTGAGCACCTGGTCGTACTTGCTGATCATGTGACCGGCGAGAGACCGCGTGAAGGCGTACTGGGTGTCGGTGTCGATGTTCATCTTGACCACACCGCTGCGCACGGCGGACGCGATGTCCTCGGCGCTCGATCCGGACCCACCGTGGAACACCAGGTCGAACGGCTTGTTCTTGCCCGACTCGGCGCCGAGGACGGTCTGTATCTCCTCGAGGATCTCGGGGCGCAGATGGACGGAGTCGGGGTTGTAGACGCCGTGGACGTTGCCGAAGGTCAGCGCCGTCAGGTAGCGGCCGCGCTCCCCCGCGCCCAGGGCAGCAATGGTGGCACGGGCGTCGTCGACCGTCGAGTACAGCTTGTCGTCGATCTCGGCGGAGACGCCGTCCTCCTCGCCGCCGATCACACCGACCTCGATCTCGAGGAGCGTGTTGGCTTTGACCGACTCGTCCAACAACTGACGGGCGATGGCGAGGTTCTCGTCGAGCGGAACGGCCGATCCGTCCCACATGTGCGACTGGTACAGCGGATCCAATCCTCGGCTCCGACGCTCGATCGAGTCGGCCAGCAACGGACGGACCCAGTCGTCCAGGTTCTCCGCGGGGCAATGATCGGTGTGCAGAGCAATCGAGACGGAATAATGCTGTGCGACCTCGTGCGCGTACAGCGCCAGCGCCTTCGACCCGGAGAACCGGTTCTGAACCTTGTTGCCCGACAAGTACAGTGCCGTCCCCACCGACACCTGGATGATGCCGTCGCTCTCCGCCTCGGCGAAACCCTGCAGGGCGGCGTTGAGTGTCTGCGAACTGGTGACGTTGATCGACGGGTAGGCGAACCCGCCCTCCTTGGCGCGGTCGAGCATCGCCACGTACTGGTCGGGAGTTGCGATCGGCATGGTGGGTCCTGTCCTGGTGAGGGTGAATCAGGCTGTCGGGTCGTTCAGGCCGGGGTGCAGCCGCACGAGTTGCGATGGTGAAAAGTGGTGGGGACGTGGATGCGTCGCGGTTCGCCGGTGTATCCGCCGATGCGCTCCAACAACATGTCCACCGCCGTGCTGCCGAGCGTCACGACGTCCTGCGCGGACGCGGTGAGACGGGGTTCGAAGAGATCGGACCACTCGAAATCGTCGTAACAGACCAGCGCGACGTCGCCGGGTATCGACAGGCCCAGACCTCGCAGCGCTTTCAGCGAACCGATCGTCATCGAGTTGTTCATGGTGACGATGGCGGTGGGTCGCGGCGACCGAGACATCACGGCGAGCACCTCGCGCTCCGCCACGTCGACGCTGGACGCGCCGTCCAGAACCAGATCCGGGTCGATCTCCAGCCCGCGGTCCCGCAGCGCCCGTTCGTATCCCGCGTAGCGCTCGACCGACGACGAGATGCCGTCGATTCCGCGCACCACCGCGATACGCCGGTGTCCGAGCTCGAGTAGGTGCTCGGTCAAGTGTCGAGCGGACTCCTCGTTCTCGGGACCCACCTGGTCACACGCCACGTCGAGCGCACGGTCGATGAGGACGAGCGGGGTGCCGGTCGCGGTGATCGCCGGAATGGTGTTCCGCTCGGCGCCTGCCGCCGGCGCGACGATGATGCCGTCGACCTGGCGATCGAGCAGCGAATCGACCACCCGACGTTCCGAGGCGACGTCGTCGTGCGAGTCACCGAGGAACATGACCAGGCCCGCGTCCGACAGCATTGCCTCGATGGTGTGCACGAGGCTGCCGAAGTAGGGGTTGGTGAACGCCGAGATCGACAGTCCGACGGTGTGAGTCCGACCGGCCGCGAGGGATCGGGCGACGACGTTGCGGCGGTAGCCGATCTCGGTGATCGCGGTCTCGACGCGCTCCCGCGTCGACTCGTTCACCTTCCGAGTGCCGTTGAGGACGTGCGAGACCGTCGACACCGACACGCCTGCCCGACGAGCGACGTCGTCCATGGTCGCCATGTCAGGCCGGTCGCCGAGAGGACGTGATCATCGAAGACGCAGCACTCGATCGGCACGCTCGGCTGTCGACGTGATGAGCTCGGCGTTGCGTTCGTCGGATCCGAGAGCCCAGAACGCTGCCTCCTCCGGCGTCTTCCCGTACGCCTCGTGGCGCAGGACCAACCGGTGGTGCCGAACGTCCGTGTCGGGAGCCAGGAACCACACCTCGTCGATCTGCGCGTGAGCACGAGGCCACGCGTCGATCTCCATCAACAGGTAGTTGCCTTCGGTCACCACGAGGGGTACCGACGGCAACACCGGGATGGCCGAGCCGATCGACTCCTCGATCTCGCGGCGGAACCGCGGCGCGTACACGATGGGCCCGTCCGGTCCCTGCCCGCGTACGGCCTCGATCAGACGGGCATAGCCGTCGTCGTCGAACGTGTCGTGCGCCCCCTTGCGGTCGAGACGACCGAGGTCGATGAGCACCTCGTTCGCGAGGTGGAACCCGTCCATCGGCGCCAGCACAGCAAGATCCGGCCCGAGTGCATCCACCAGATCGGCGGCGACGGTCGACTTGCCGGCTCCGGGAGCTCCGGTGAGGCCGAGGATGCGGCGCTGCCCCGGAACCGCCAGTGCGCGGGCCCATTCGACCAGCTCGTCGAAGGACGCATCCTGCACACTCTGGCCGCTCATGACGGTCACCGCTTTCGGGTCTGGTCGGAAGGAAGTTCACGCAGCCAGGACCGAGGTCCCACCACGGAACAGCGAAGTGCGGCCACCCGGGCCGATCGATCGAGGCGTTCGTTCATGCCGCTCTCGGCTCGTGTCGTGAAATACGAGTAAGCCCCGTGGAACACATCTCCGGCGCCCAATGTATCAACCGCCGTCACTGCCGGGACGGTCACCGATCCGGACGACCCGCCGCTCCACCACGTGATCGGCGCGCCCCCGTGCGTCGTGACGACGGTGGGAACGCCGGCCGCGACCAGTGCCGCGGCGGTGGCGTCCGAGCCGTCGGTCCCGGGCATGCGGAAGTCCGCCGAGCACACCATGTCCGAGACAAGCGGAGCGAGTTCGGCCATGACCGGCTTCCACCGACCGGCGTCGACCACCGCCCGGATACCGTGGGCAGCGGCACTCTCGGCCGCTGCGCGCGCCATCCGGGGGTGATGGCCGTCGATCAGGACGACGTCGGCCTCGGCGATCACCGCGTCCAGATCGGTCGGCGGCGCCACCTCGGACGCGACCGCGTCGAGCGACACCACCGATCGATCACCCGTGGACTCGACGACCGACACCGCCGAGACGGGTACGGGCCTTGCCGTGCCCGCCGCAGCATCGATCACCTCGACGCCGTACCGGTCGAGATCCGCACGCACGAGCCCGGCGACAGGATCGTCGCCGAGCGCCGTCACCAGGATCGCGCGACCGCCCAGCGCGGCGAAGGTGACGGCAGCATTCGCTGCCGGACCCCCCGCCGCGACGAACTGATCCGTCGACGTGATCTTCTCGTTGACCGCCGGTGGTGCCTGGATCCGGTGAATCACATCGAGTGTCGCCAGGCCCACGAAGACGCCGAGCGAGGTCGACGTCATTACAGCCCAGCGCGTTCCGACTCGGTGGGTTCGGTCGCACCGGTCATCAGAGCCACCACCTCGGACATCGTCCGTTGCTTCGGATCGACGACGCCGGCGCGCTGCCCCAACCGGTGGATGTGAATGCGATCGGCCACCTCGAACACGTGCGGCATGTCGTGCGAGATGAGCACCACGGGAATGCCGCGATCACGGATCGACCGGATCAGGTCGATCACCATGCCCGATTCCCGCACGCCCAGTGCAGCAGTGGGCTCGTCCATGATGATGACGCCGCGACCGAATGCCGCGGCGCGGGCGACGGCGACACCCTGACGCTGTCCACCGGACAACGTCTCCACCGCCTGGTTCACGGACTTGATGCCGATCTTCAGGTCGGCGAGGTGCTGCGACGCCTCCTCCCGCATCCTCGGCATGTCGAGGCGTCGGAAGAGGCTGCCCATCACGCCCTTCCGCTTGATCTCGCGACCAAGGTACAGATTGGACGCGATGTCGAGCGCAGGGATCACCGCGAGGTCCTGATAGACGGTCTCGATACCTGCAGCCCGCGCATCACGCGTGTTACGGAACGACTGGACCTCACCGTTCATCAAGATCTCACCCGAATCCGGGACCACCGCGCCGGCCAATGCCTTGATGAGACTGGACTTTCCGGCACCGTTGTCGCCGATGACCGCGAGCACCTCGCCCGCCCGGAGCTCGAAGTCCGCTCCGTTGATGGCGGTGACGTTGCCGTACCTCTTGACCAGGCCACGCGCTTCGAGAACAGGTGCGGTACTCACTGTGACCTCCTGCGTGCGAACTGATCGACAGCCACCGCGACGATCACGAGGATGCCGGTCGCGATGTTCTGGTAGAGACTGTCGACACCGGCCTGGGTGAGTCCGTTGCGCAGCACACCCACGATCAGCGTGCCGACCAGAGTTCCGACGACGCCGCCGCGGCCACCGAAGAGGCTCGTGCCGCCGATGACCACTGCGGTGATGGTCTCGAGGTTGGCGTTCTGATACGCATTCGGATCCGCGTTCGGGATGCGTCCCAGCGCTGCCCACGCTGCGATGGCTGCGATGACGCCCGTGACGATGTAGACGGAGAACAGCACCCGGCCGGACTTGATACCCGACAGATCCGATGCCTGCGGGTTACCGCCGACGGCGTAGATGTGCTTGCCCCAGGACGTCTGCGACAACGCGTACCACATGACGATGTAGACCAGCAGCATCGCGACCACACCGTACGTCGTCGCGAAAGTCCCTATCTTGAAGGATGTTCCGAGGAACGTGAGCGGGCCCTCTTCGACGCGGTACGTCTCGGAACCCGCGAGCAGCCGCGTGGCTGCCTGGATCGCGGTGAACGTGCCGAGCGTGACGATGAACGGCGGCAACCGCAGCACGGTCACGAGGCCGCCGTTGATCGCTCCGAACGCCACGCACACCAGCAGCGTCGATCCGAGTGCGACGACCGGACCGTTAGCCCCCGCGCTCTGCGCCATGACGATGGTGCCGAACACGGCGACGGCGCCGATCGAGAGGTCGATGCCCGACGTGAGGATGATGAGAGTCTGTCCGACGGCGAGGATTCCGACGACGACGGACTGTTGCAGGATCAGCGACACGTTCTGCGGATTCAGGAACGAGTCCGAGAGCGCGCTGAAGACGATGATCGCGAGGATCAACGCCACCACCGGCCCGAGCAGCGGTTCACGCAGAATGTTGCTCGCGGTGAACCGGCTCGGTACCGACTGCGGCGCTGTCGCGGGTGCGGCAGTGCTCATGGAGTGACTCAGCCCCAGCAGTTCGCTTCGGCCCAGGTGGTGTCCTGGGACTCGAGGCCGTCGACGGGCTTGTCGGTGATGAGCTGCGAGCCGGTGTCGTTGAAGCCGCTCGGCTTGGTGCCGTCCTTGGCGAAGGCCACGACTGCCTGCACGCCCTGCTCGGCCATCTTGGCGGGGAACTGCATCACGGTCGCGCCGATCTTGCCGGACTTGACGTCGGCGACACCGGTGCAGCTGCCGTCGATGGATCCGATCGTGACCTGTGCTGCCTTGCCCGCGGACTGAATTGCCTGGTAGGCGCCTGCGGCGGCCGGCTCGTTGATGGTGTAGAGCGCGTTGGTCTGCGGTGCGCGCTGGATGAGGTTCTCCATCGCGGTCTGCGCCTTGGTCTGGTCGCCGTTGGTGTTCTCCTGGCCGACGATCTCCGGTGAACTGTCCGTCAGGCCCATGCCCTCGAGAAAGCCCTCGTGACGGAAGGAATCGACGGTGCCGCCCGCAGTGCCGTCGAGCATGACGACCTGCGGCGCCGTGGAGCCGAGCGCTGCCTTGACCCACTTGCCCTGGCTGACGCCGGCCGCCTTGTTGTCGGTCGCGAAGGTGGCGTCGACCGCGTCCTCGGGGTCGGTCGCGGTGTCGAGTGCGATGACCACGACGCCGGCGTCGCGAGCGTTCTGGATGGCGTCGAGCACGCCGGTCGAGCTGTTCGGGGTGATCAGGATGCCCTTGACGCCCTGTCCGACCATGTTCTCGATCGCGGAGACCTGGCCCTCGTTGTCGCCGTCGAAGGCTCCGGCCAGAGCGACGAGCTCGGCGCCGTCCTTGTCGGCCTGGGCCTGAGCCGCCTCGCGCAGCTTGACGAAGTACGGGTTGGAGTCGGTCTTCGTGATCAGACCGACCTTGACGCTGTCGGAGCTGGAGCCGCCGCACGCGGTGAGGCCGAGAGCCAGCGAACCGGCCATCAGGAAGGTGCCGAGAGCGAGCGTGCTTCTGCTGCGATTTTCGAACATGTGGACTCCCTTGTCCCCATTGCGACGCCGACCGCATCGCGTGATGGCGGGAGCTTATGGGGAAGGAAAGCGCTTGCGCATGCGTTTTCGCGAAAGTCGTCCCGACCAATTCTCGAACCGGACAAACCCGGCTCAACGCACCCCGGCGGGCTCCGGCAGCGCCATCCCTCGCTCCCCCATCACCTCGCGCAGACGGTCGGGGTAGTCGGTGATGATGCCGTCGACACCCATGTCCATCAGGGCCGCCATCGTCGCGGGATCGTCCACCGTCCACGGCACGACGCGGATCCCGGCGGCATGCGCTGACGCCACCATCTGCGGCGTCACGTAGAACTCGAAGTCCGCGTCTCCCACGGTTCCCTTCTGCGGGCTGCCCTGCACGGGCGAGAGGGCGTGGGCGCCGAACGACTGCACCGCCGCCACCGGATCGCCGCCGAACTCGTCGATGTCGAGGCCGCCCAACCACGGGGAGGCACCCGGCTCACCGACCTCGAGGAAGTCGGGCTCCGTGAGCGCCACCAGACGCATCGACGGGTCGATCTTCTGCACCGCGAGGAGAGCGCCCCAGTCGAAACTCTGGATGGTGGTCCGGTCGAGCAGTCCCGCTGCCCGCACCGAGGCGAGCACCACGTTGGCGAACTGATCACGAGGCGCCGTCTCCGTGGGCGCCGCCGCCTCCACCTTGGTCTCGATGTTCAGCTGCACCGTGGACTCGTACGAGTTCACCAACGCGAGTACCTCGTCGAGAGTGGGGATGCCGGCATCGGTCGCCACCCGCTGATCGGGGTAGCCGTCGAGTTGCGCCACACCGCAATTCAGTGTTCGCACCTGCGCCAGCGTCAGCGTGTTCACATATTTCCCGACGTAGGGAAACTCGGGATCACCGTCGGTCGCGGGCCGGGTGTCGCGGCACTTCGCGTCCGGCACCTTCCGATCGTGCGTGACGACGGCGATGCCGTCCTCGGTGATCTGGGTGTCCATCTCGAGGGTGGTGACGCCGAGCTCGAGGGCGTTGGTGAACGAGGCGAGCGTGCTCTCGGTGACGAGCCCGAGGCCACCGCGGTGGGCCTGCAGGTCGAAGCCGTCGAGCGGCTGCGCGGTCTCGGTCTCCTGCGCGGAGCAGGCCGCCAACGCCATGCACATCGAGACGGTCAGCAGCACTCGTCGCATCGCCATGATGCCCACGCTAGGACGGGAAAGTGAACGCGCGATGGATCAGAGTGCACCACGACGGGTCGAAGGTGAGCTGCCGGGCGGGTGTCGACTGCTCCGCAACGTCATGAGTATGTGACTGGTACCGGAGTCGTTGTGGCAGTACGAGCGTGACGGCATCGAGGTGGTGCAGGCCAGGGCGGCCGGATTGGTGAGCGGCGGGTGGTGCGGGACTCGTTCGAGTTGGCGGTTTACCTGCCGACGCGGTGATCGTGTGCAGTGATCCGCGCTGTCCGCGGATTACTGCACACGATTTGTGCGGCTATTCGACCCGGGTGGCGCGGGAGTTCATCGAGTACTTGCCGCGGTAGAACGTCGGTTCCCCCAGTCAGGGAGTACCGGCCGAGGTTGCGGCATCGAGCCAGACCTGCAGGTCGTCGTCGGATTCCAGAGCTGCCGCGTCCACCGAGATCCACCCCGGTCCCATCGACCTGCCCGCGCCCATCTGGGCGCGGCGAGCTCCCGGGCGTCCGATGTAGTCGTCGTCGCGTTCGCGCGGTACCCGGACCAGCAAGGCGCCGCCGCCGTTTCCGACGGACACGACCATCTTCCCGTCGACCATGAACGCGAGGCCGCCGAACATCGCCTTCTCGGTCACGGTGGACCTGGCGGACAGCGCAGCACGAACCCGGTCCTCGAGGTCAGCGTCACGAGCCATGCGGGAACTCTACGGCGCGTCCCGGCGCGCCGGAAGGTGCGCGGAGCCGCGGAATGCGCGGGTGAGCGCACCGTCGATACGAATGCGGTGCAGAAATGTTCACCTAGCGACGATTTTTGCACCGGATCTCACACGAGCCCGCTGGGACCTTCGAACGTGAACCCGCGCGCTTCGAGTTCGGCGAGGCGCCACTCGCCCTTCTCGGTGATGCACGCCCGAACAACCTCGGAAATCGTCAGTGCCGTTCGATCCGGCGCAGACAGGTAGCCGACCTCACCTGCATGCCCCTCCGCGATGCGGCGCATGGCCTCGTCCAGAGCGACGTCCCATTCCTCCCACCCGACGTCGTTCGATGCGAGGGCGCCGAGTGTCATCAACCCCGACTCGACGAGCGACCTGATGACAGTTGCTGTCTGCTCGGCTGTCGTCGACTGCCCCCTGGACTGGATCGTGTAGTACATGAACTCCCAGAACTTGATCCAGTCGTCGTCCAATTGGACCAAGAGGTTGAATTCGAGTTGTTCGTCGTTCATCGCACATCCGCCTTGATCATTCGTCCACACACACAATGCGGGGGCGAACGTCCGCGATCAACCGACTGCCGATGCGGTGCAGAACTGTTCGCTCAGCGACTACTTCTGCACCGGATCTCACAGCAGTCCGCTACGGGTCTCGAACTGACCGATCGTGTTGTCCCACGTCATGCCCTGCGCCTCGAGCTCCGCAAGGCGTCGCTCACCTTTTTCTGTGATGTTCGCACGAAACACTTCGCACCAGACCAGGTCTTCACGTTTCGTAGCTTGCAGGTAGCCCTGACTGGTCCCGTGTCCCTCTGCGATCCGGCGCATCGACTCGTCGATGTCTACGTTCCACTCTTCCCACCCGACGTCGTTGTTCGCCAGCGCTCCGAACGTCATCAACCCGGACTCGGCGAACCAACGAATGACGCCGGCAACGGTGTCGATCGTGGTGTTCCATCCCCGGAACCCGGAAACCATGGCCACAAAACCCCACAGCGGCATCCAGTCGTCATCGAGTTCGTCGAGCAGTCGAAACTCCAGGCCCTCTTCGACATTCATCGCACATGCACCTTGATCACTTGAGTACCTTCCGGCTTCACGATGTCGACCACCGATCCACCAGACTTGCTGTCGACTCGCAACTGGATTCCCGTACCGTCCGGCAATTCGTATCGCTCGATAATTTTGACACTGTCACCTGTTCCGACCGCCCTACCCTGCTCAGTGAGTTCGTCGAATACGGCTCGTACGTCCTCTTCCGACTCCACTTGTCGGTTGACACCGCGCCGACCCGGCTCCGTCAGATCGTTCAACACTTCGTCCACGCCCGCCGCATCGACCGGCCCGGCATCCTGGAAGAAGCTGTCCGGCAGCGCGTCGTGGATCGCATCCCACGCATCCATGCCGAACCGGTCGACCAGCGCGAAGGCCATCGCTCCGACGGACAGCACACCGGCCGCGATCATCGCGTGCACGGCCGCCTCCACCGCCCAGGCCAGGCCGATGGCAAGGGGGACGAGGTGGCGTGGTTCGCCGTGGAGAAGTGCAGCGGACGCGTCGTCGATGGACCGGGCAGCCGACTCGTCCGCATCGATCAGCGCCCGTACATGCGCCGCGATGACCCCCGTGTGGGAGACACCGTTGCTGACCACCGACCAGTCCGGAGCGACGAGGCACCCGTCCGCCTCGGCCACGGCGACAGCGTCGAGAAGCGCTTCGCGAGCGACGGCGATGGCAGAAGCACCATCGCGAACTGCACGCTCCAGCACTCGCAGCTGAACCGATCGGCGTTGCGCTGCAGCAAGATCGCGTCCGAGACGACCTACCGCAGCATCGCCGGCCGCACCCTGCCACGCCTCACGCAGATCGACACGGCTGATGTCGATGGCCGCCGCCCGAGATTCCAGGGCCGAGGCGCCGTCACCGATCCACGCTGCGTCGATCCGGACGGCGTCGGGATCCCAGGACGCCACCACCTCGCGGCGCGGCGCGAGCTCAGCGACCTCCATGCCAGAACCCCTCGAACCGTGCGGCGTTGACCGAGTCCGCCTCGGCGTACCCGACGGCAGCGACATCGAGCGAATGCGCTGTCGCGGAGAAATCCGCGACGAGATCGTTCAGTGCCGAGACCGCTCGCTCTTCGGCACGCGCAAGTGCCGCTGCGGTCGATGCACCAGGTAGCGTGCTCACACCTCGCCGCACCACACCGATCTGCTCCGCCTCGCCGAGAACCGCTCGGCTCGCGGCCCGCATGGCCCCCACATCAGCGACGACGAACATCGTTCCCACCCCCTCGCCGGAAAAGACGCGTCAGTCGCTCAACCCGTTCCACTGTCGACGTTTGCGCTGTTCACGCCGCATCAGGCGTAGTGTTCGCCGTATCGGAGCCATCTGGTTCCCTTGATCAAGGGGCTGACACCATGGCTGACAAGTCTCCGCGCAACTCGATGACACAGAAATCGGGTAAGTCGCTGAAGGAAAAGCGGCTGGACAAGAAGACGAAGGCCGCGGGAAACATCGCTGCCGACGACGCCTCCGCAGCGGTGAACAAGAAGAAGCGCTGACCACCCGATAGCGACTCGCCATGCGGGGTACACCGAGAGATGAGCGAAGAAGCGCGCCGCAACGACGGTGACAACGACGGCCCCGTCGAAGAGGAACTGGAAGAGAGCTTCGACGCGGTCGTCACCGAGGGTGCCGAGCGTCTGCACCGCACCGTCCGCGCCGTGATCGTCACAGGCCTGTTCGGCGGTCTCGAAGTGGCCCTCGGCGTGATGGCCTACCTTGCTGTTCTCGACGAGACGGACAGCCATCTCCTCGCCGGACTGGCGTTCGGGATCGGGCTCGTCGCAATCTATCTCGCGCACAGCGAGCTCTTCACCGAGGACTTCCTCATGCCGGTCGCTGCCGTGGTGTCCCGCGACGGCACCCCCGCCCAACTCGCGAAACTCTGGGTCGGCACGCTGCTCGCGAATCTCGTCGGCGGATGGGGAGTGATGTGGCTTGTTGCGCAAGCGTTCCCGCAGTGGCTCATGGTGTTGTCCGAATCGGCACATCACTTCGTCGACGCACCCCTGAACACGCAGTCGATCTGTCTGGCGATTCTCGGCGGCAGCACCATGACGCTGCTGACCAGGATGCAGCAGGGAACCACGTCGGACGTCGCCCGCATCATCGCGGCCATGGCGGCCGGCTTCCTGCTGGCGGGTTTGCAGCTGTTCCACTCGATCTTGGACTCGCTGTTGATCTTCGGCGCAATCCACGCCGGCGCCGAAGTGGACTACCGGCAGTGGATCGAGTGGTTCGGCTACACGGTCGGTTTCAACATCATCGGTGGCGTGATGCTGGTGACGGTTCTTCGGCTGGTGCGTACGAAGGAGTTGGTGAAGGAGGAACGCCGGTCGTGAACCGTCAGGTGAGCTCGCTGAAGCGCTCGGTGTCGCGCACCTGACCGGAGACGATCACCATGTCGTCCTCCGCGATCACGGTGTCGGCCGTGGCATAGGTGAATCCTTCGCCCGGCCTCTTCACAGCCACGACGGTGACCTTGTACTTGGCCCGCACAGCAGTGTCCCCGAGCCGATGGCCGACGAGGAACCGCGCGGGCGTCGTCTTGACCATCGCGAATCCGTCGTCGAACTCGATGTAGTCCATCATCCGTCCACGCACCAGATGGGCGACGCGCTTACCCATGTCGTGTTCCGGCCGCACGACATGGCTGACACCGATCTGCGTCAGGATCTTCGCGTGCGCATTGCTGATCGCCTTGGCCCACACGTTGCCCACCGACAGGTTGATCAGGGCAGAGGCAGTGAGCAGGCTCGCCTCGAGATCGGATCCGATACCCACGACCGCGCGATCGTATTCGTGCACCGACAATTGCCGCAGCGCCTCCTCGTCGGTGGTGTCCGCGACTGCGGCATGGGTGAGGCGATCGGACACTCGCTGCACGACGGCCTCGTCCGAATCGATGCCGAGCACCTCGGCACCCTGCGCCATCAGTTCGAGAGCCAGGGACTTGCCGAAGCGCCCGAGGCCGAGGACCACGACGACGTCGGATGACGGCTTCTTAGCCAATGAACGGCCTCTCTGTGGGGAAGGTGTATCGCCGATCGCGTTCGCGCGCCGCGAGCGCACTCACCAGCGTGATGGAGCCGATGCGGCCCAGGTACATGAGGACGACGAGTATCAGTTGCCCCCACCCCGGCAGCTGCGCGGTGATGCCTGTCGAGAGTCCCACGGTAGCGAAGGCGGACACCACCTCGAACAACAGCACGTCCAGGTCGAACGGGGTCGCGGCGAGAAGCACCACGACCGGCACCATCACCAGCGCGACGCCGACCAGGGCGACGGTCAACGACTGACGCTGCACCCTCGAGTCGATGCGTCGGTCGAAGACCGTGACCGAGCGGTCGCCGCGCACCTCGGCGATGATGACGAACAGCAGAATGGCGAAGGTGGTGACCTTGATGCCGCCCGCGGTACCGCCACTACCGCCGCCGATGAACATCAGCACGTCGGTGACGAGCAGAGTCGCGTTGTCGGCGTCCGCGTAGTCGATGCTGTTGAAACCGGCGGTCCGCGGCATGATGCCCTGGAACGCGGCCACCAGTAGCTTGCCGCCGACTCCGCGCTCAGCGAGCGTGTTCGACCATTCCAGTACGAGTACCAATGCCGGGCCGAGCACGAGCAGTGCCGCTGTGACCGTGACCGTCAGCCGCGTGTGCAACGTCCATCGTCGACGAGTGCGTCCCCGAACATGCCGGGCGACTTCGAAGAGCACCGGGAAGCCGATGCCGCCCAGGACCACGGCGACCAGGAGCGGCACACAGATCCACGGATCGGTGGCGAAGCTGATCATGTTGTCGCTGAACAAGGCGAAGCCGGCGTTGTTGAACGCGGACACGGAGTGGAAGATGCCGAGCCACACGGCCCGTCCGAGCGGCTCGTCGTAACCGACGGCGAAACGGCCCGCGAGACACGCCGCGACCGCCGTCTCGATGAGGAGGCTGGTACGCACGACACCCACCACGACGCTGCGCACGTCGCCGAGTCCGGAGGTGCGGAGCTCGGCCGCCGCATTGAGGCGTCCGCGAAGACCGATGCGATCGGCGAGGACGAGACCCACCAGCGAGGCCATCGTCATGATGCCGAACCCACCGATCTGGATGAGCGCGAGAATGACGCCTTGACCAGCGCCGGACCAGTGCGTGGGAGTGTCCACCACGATCAATCCGGTCAGACACATCGCCGATGTGGCGGTGAACAGGGCGCCCAGCACGTCCGTGCTCTTGTCGACCTGAGTTGCCGCGGGCAGCAACAGGAGAAGGGTCCCCGCTGCGATGGCGGCGGCGAAACCCAGCGCCACCAGGCGCAGCGGGGTCAGCACGGCCTTCGCGGCCCGACGAGGTGCCGGGCTCGAGCTCATCGTCACCGGAGGCACGTTACTGCAGCGGGTGCGCGCACCCGCTGCAGACTGCAGCGGGTGCGCGCGGCGGCTCTCAGCCGCCGACTCCCACGCGCACGTCGGGAGCGCCGAGCCGTGCGGCATCGGCGGTCTCGTCGTCCGGCTGCGCCTGCGATTCACGCTCTGCCGCAACGCGCTTGCGGTAGTGCTCGATCTCGTCGGACACGTGCTGCTCGTCCCACCCGAGGATGGGTGCGACCAGTCCGGCGACCTCTGCTGCGGCGGCTTCGCCGCGATCGGCCAACTCGATCGACACGCGGATGCGCCGCGTCAGGATGTCGTCGAGGTGCTGCGCACCCTCGTGGCTCGCGGCGTAGACGGCCTCTGCCTTGAGGTAGTCCGGTGCATTCTCCAGGGGCTTGCCGAGCTCCGGGTTCTGATCGATCAGCTCGAGGATCTCACCGACCAGGGTGCCGTAGCGCCCGAGCAGGTGCTCCATCCGACCGACACGCATCCCGGCGCGCTCAGCCGCGAGCTGCCGTGAGTTCCAGGCGCCGAAGTAGCCGTCGGCACCGACGAGCGGGATCTTCTCGGTGACGCACTCCGGAACCTTGCGCTCCATGTTGTGCACCGCGGAGTCGACCGCATCCTTCGCCATGACCCGGTACGTCGTGTACTTGCCGCCGGCGATGACGGTGAGGCCACGCACGGGGCTGGAGACGGCATGCTCGCGTGACAGCGTGCTGGTGGAGTCGGACTCGCCGTACAGCAACGGACGCAGACCGGCATAGACACCGACGACGTCCTTGTGATCGAGCGGATCCTGCAGCAGCTTGTTGACGTGCCCGAGGATGTAGTCGATGTCGCTCTTGCTGGCCGCGGGATGCGCCAGGTCGAGCTTCCAGTCGGTGTCGGTGGTGCCGATGATCCAGTGGCTCCCCCACGGGATCACGAACAGCAGCGACTTCTCGGTGCGGGTGATGATGCCCGTCGAGCTGTTGATGCGGTTGCGGGGCACCACGAGGTGCACGCCCTTGGACGCGCGAACCTGGAACTGCCCGCGGCCGCCGACCATCTCCTGGATCTCGTCGGTCCACACACCGGCAGCGTTGATGACCTGCTTGGCGTGGATCTCGAACGACTCCCCCGACTCGAGGTCCGTCGCGACGACGCCGATGACACGGTCGTCCTCACGCAGGAAGCCCGTGACGCGAGTGCTGTTGGCGCACAACGCTCCGTAGGCCGCCGCGGTGCGGGCGATCATCATGGTGTGGCGGGCGTCGTCGACCTGGCCCTCGTAGAAGCGCACGGCACCGCGGATGGCGGAGCGCTTGCCCGACGGGAAGGACTCCAGCGTCTTCTTCTTGCCCAGGTGCTTGTGGTGCGAGGGCACTCCGCGGCCTGCGCCCATCACGTCGTAGACACCGATACCGAGGCCGACGTACGGCCGGTCGATCAGCTTCTCGAGCGGGTAGATGAACGGCACGGGGCGTGCGAGGTGCGGGCACAGGTCGTTGAGGACCAGGGACCGCTCCTTGAGCGCCTCGAAGACCAGCGCGAAGTTGAACTGCTCGAGGTAGCGCAGGCCACCGTGGAACAGCTTGCTGGACCGGCTGGACGTCCCGGCGGCATAGTCACGCGCCTCGACGAGGCCGACCTTCAGACCACGGGTGACCGCGTCCAACGCGGCGCCCGTTCCGACGACACCGCCGCCGATGACGAGGACGTCCATCTCCTCGGTGGCGAGACGTCGGAGTGCTTCCTTACGCGCTTCGGGGCTGAGAGCTGTTGTGGTGGAATTCATTCGGCATCGACCCAATCGAGTGTTCGTGTGACGGCTTTCTTCCAACCGGCGTAGAGCTTGTCTCGCTCCGCGTCATCCATGGACGGTGTCCACGTCTTGTCCTCGGCCCAGTTCTCGCGGATCTCGTCCTCGCTCGCCCAGAAACCGACGGCCAGGCCCGCTGCGTACGCCGCACCCAGCGCGGTGGTCTCGGCGACTACCGGCCGGACGACATCCACGTTCAGAATGTCGGACTGGAACTGCATCAGCAGCTCGTTCACCACCATACCGCCGTCGACCTTGAGCACCTCGAGGTCGACGCCCGAATCGGCGTTCATGGCCTCGATGACCTCGCGCGTCTGGTAGGCGGTGGCCTCGAGCACGGCCCGTGCCAGGTGGCCCTTGTTGACGAAACGAGTGAGTCCGACGATGGCGCCGCGGGCATCCGAGCGCCAGTGCGGGGCGAACAGACCGGAGAACGCGGGCACGAAGTAGGCGCCGCCGTTGTCGTCGACGGAGCGGGCGTCGGTCTCGATATCCGCTGCGGTGGAGATCATTCCGAGGTTGTCGCGCAGCCACTGCACGAGCGATCCGGTGACGGCGATGGAACCCTCGAGGGCGTACACCGTCGGCTGATCGCCGATCTTGTAGCAGACCGTGGTGAGCAGTCCGTTCTTGCTCATCACCTTGTCGGTGCCTGTGTTCAACAGCACGAAGTTGCCTGTGCCATAGGTGTTCTTCGCCTCACCGGGCGACAGGCACGCCTGACCGAATGTGGCGGCCTGTTGGTCGCCGAGAATGCCGGCGATGGGAACACCGCTGAGCGAACCGCGCTCGCGGACGTTGCCGTACACCTCGGAGGAGCTGCGGATCTCAGGGAGCATGGACATCGGGATGCCCATGTCCGCACAGATGCTCTCGTCCCAGGACAGGGTGTCGAGATCCATCAGCAGCGTGCGTGAGGCATTGGTGGGATCGGTGTAGTGCAGACCGCCGTCGACACCGCCCGTCATGTTCCACAGGACCCAGGTGTCCATGTTGCCGAAGCACAGCTCGCCGGCGTCGGCCTTCTCCTGCGCGCCCTCGACGTTGTCGAGGATCCACTTGACCTTGGGGCCCGAGAAGTAGGTCGCGAGCGGCAGACCGGTCTTCGCGGTGTACTTGGTGGCGTCGCCGCCGCCGAGCTTGGTGACGATGCGGTCGGTGCGAGTGTCCTGCCAGACGATGGCGTTGTAGACGGGCTTGCCGGTGGCGCGCTCCCACACCAGCGCGGTCTCGCGCTGGTTGGTGATGCCCACGGCCGCGATGTCCGACGGGGTCAGGTCGGCCGCGGCGAGGGCGCCGGCGGAGACGCTACGGACGTTGTTCCAGATCTCCACAGCGTCGTGCTCGACCCACCCGGCCTGCGGGAAGATCTGCTTGTGCTCGCGCTGATCGGCGGCGACCACGGTGCCCTTGTGATCGAAGATCATGCACCGGGTCGAGGTGGTGCCCTGATCGATCGCTGCGACGTAACGGGTTTCGGTCATCAGTGGTTCCCCTGGGTAGTGGAGTGGACGATCATGCGGACTTCTCGGGCAGACGGCTGGGCTCTTGCTCGTCGTCGCCGTCGGGATCGGCCGGCAGGAACCGGCCCACCAGGTTGTCGTAGAGCAGCACGCCGATCGGACCGCCGATGATGGGACCGACGATCGGCACCCAGAAGTAGAGGCTCCCGTACTGATCTCGCCATGCCCCACCGTATCCCGTGATGAACGACGCCAGGCGGGGTCCGAAGTCACGGGCCGGGTTGATCGCGTAGCCGGCATTGGTGCCCCACGCGAAGCCGATGGCCACGACGATGAGGCCGATGATCAGCGGCGCCATGTTGGCCAGCGGCGGGCTGTTCCGCGTGTCGGTCACGGCGACGATGAGGAACAGCAGAATCGCAGTGCCGATGATCTGGTCGATGAGCGCGGAACCGAGGCTGACGGGCAGCGTGCCGTTGCCGGGGAGCGTCGAGAAGATCGTCTGCGTCGCGGTGGTGTGCTCGGGATCGATCGCGTTCAGCATGTCGTTGTAGTTCCACCGCACCAGCAGCGCGGCGACGAAGGCACCGAGGGTCTGCGCGAGAACGTAGGGCGCGACCTTCGACCACGAGAAGCCGCGGAACAACGCGAACGACAGCGTCACAGCCGGATTGAGGTGCGCACCGGTAGCGCGGCCGGCGACGAAGACACCGAACATGACGCCCAGGCCCCAGGCCCAGGCGATCGAGTCGTGGTCACCGAGGCTTCCGGACTCACCGCCGGAGACCACCTGCGCCACGACGCCGGCACCGAACAGAATCAGAATCATCGTTCCCGCGAACTCGGCCGCCATCTCTGCGGGCAGCCCCCACTTCGCGCGTTTGTCCGTCACGCCATCTCCTTCATGTTTGTGATCCAGGCCATACAGAGCAACTGAAAGCCATGCTAGGTGACATGCACGTTGTCGCAAACCATGTGCACATATGTGCAACTCGGACCGGATCGCGATACCGCGGCGGTGCCGATGTGGTTTAGCGTTAGCTCATGTCGGAGCTGCAGATGTACGGGGAACACCTACTCCCCGACGCGACGGATCCGCGCACGATCGACGCGGTGCAGGCGGCGCGGCTCTACTACTTCCAGGATCTGACGATGGCCGCGATAGGCCGCGAGATGGGGGTCTCCCGCAGCACGGTGTCGCGGCTCATCACCTTTGCCCGCACCTCGGGCCTCGTGGAGATCAAGATCAGCACCGCCCTGGGCCAGGCGCCCGGGCTCGAGCGCGCCTTCGCCGATCGGTACGGCGTCCGCGCCCACGTCGTGCCTGTTCCGGAAACGGTGAGCGACGTCGATCGCCTGGACCGAGTCGCCATGTTCGCGGGCCGTCTGCTGACGACGTTCTTCGCCTCCGACATGGTCATGGGCGTCGCGTGGGGAACGACGGTGAGTGCCGTCAGCCGGCACCTCGCGCCGAAGCGCACGCATAACTCCCACGTCGTGCAGCTCAACGGCGCCGCCAACACACGCACCACCGGGGTCTCCTACGCGACGGACATCGTGCGTACCGTCGCGGACGCGTACGGCGCACTGCCCCAGGGCTTTCCGGTGCCCGCGTTCTTCGACTACCCGGAGACACGGCAGATGCTCTGGCGCGAACGCAGCATCAAGCGCGTTCTGGATCTCCAGGAGCGCATGGACCTCGCCGTGTTCAGCATCGGCGTTCACGGCGGCGCCGTGCCGAGCCACGTCTACAGTGCGGGCTACCTGGAGAAGTCGGATCTCGAGGAACTCGACCGGGACGGCGTCGTCGGTGACATCGCCACCGTCTTCCTCCGCTCCGACGGCAGCTACGACCGCATCGCGCTGAACGAACGTGCAAGCGGCCCACGCCTCGACCGACTCAAAGCCGTGCCGCGACGCGTGTGCATCGTTGCCGGCGAGTACAAGCTCACCGCGCTGCGGGCGGCGCTCGCCGGAAAGATCGTCACCGACCTCGTGATCGACGACCTCAGCGCGGCGACCCTGCTGCAGGCGTAGGTCAGCTCTTCTTCTTCGTTCCCGGCAGGATGCCCGCGGAGATGACGGCCTTGACGTAGGGGCGCGCGGAGGAGATGAGCTCCTCCGCATCGTCGACACCGCGCCACGCGGCGGCAGCCATCGCATCGGTGCGGTCCTCGATGTGGCGGTCGAGTGCGACACCGTCGTCCGTCAGGGTCTCGACGCCGTCGGCCGTCGTGACGAGACCGCGCGCGACGAGACGCTCGGCCGCCGAGTCCCACTGCTCGTCCGACCACTCGCGCGTCAGCTGGGTGATGCGGCGCCCGAGCACCCGACGAGCACCGGGCTCGGGGTGCTGGGCCTCGTGGAAGACACCGGCCTCCGTCGGATCGAGGTCTGCGTCGAGGAGAGCCGCGAGGTGGCCGTCGCCGCGCCATTCCCGCAGAACCGCGATGGCGTGCCACAACTGCAGGTGCGGGACGTCCGGCGCAGAGGACTGGTGCCACGCCGCAGACAGCGGGCGGCCGGCGAAGGTGAGCGTGTCGCCGATGCCGTGCAGTCGATCGGCGAGCGACGTGAGGCCCGGGTCGGACACCGACTCACCCAGCGCATTCCCGAGGACAGTGTCCAGCGCGTCCCATCGGCGCCGAGCCACGGTGTCGAGGCCGGCGGCGATCGCCGCGGGCCAGGAGCGCTCGATCAGCGTGGTGTTGAAGCTGTAGAACGCGGCGGCGACCACCCCGGCGGCACACGGCCCCATCGGCTCTGCGCGCGAACCCACGTACCAGGCGTGTCCGTCGAGACCGGTGTCCCGGCCCGCCGCTCCGAGTTCGGGATTGAAGTACGCCGAGATGTGGAAGGGCTCGAACGTGCGGTACGCGGCGCGGGCATGGGCGGCTGCCGTGGAGTCGGTCATGGGTCGAACCTACTGATGACTCGCCCGCGAGGTACACCGCCTCCTTCATCGCGTGTGCACGTCGCGGCGATCGAGCAATCGGGTCGTGGCCGCCACCACGACCCCCGTGAGCAGAACGGCGGCAGTGACCACTGCGGTGGCTGCGCCGGTCGTCAGCGCCCCGGGGTCACCGAAGGCACCCGACGCGAGCTGACTCGCCCGCGTGGTCACGGCGTAGGGAAACACGAACACGGCAGCGTGCCACTCGGCCGTCATCGCGACGACGGCGACACCTGCACCCACCATCGCCACCGCGATGGGAGCGGCGAAGGACCGCATCGTCATCGACAACGTCGACTGCAGTGCAGCGAGTGGGATCACGGCGATCGCGGTCAGTGCACCGACCGCGACGTACTGCGTCGGCAGCATGCCCGGCAGCCCGAACACCAGCTTGCCGAGAATCACGACGGCCACCAGTTCCACTGCCAACATCGCCATTCCGAGCGCTGCCACCGCGACGGTCTTGGCCACCACGATGCGTCCAGTCGGTGTCGCACTCGCCATCAGCGCGTTCCAGTTGCCACCTCGGTGTTCCGGTCGCCACACCAGCGATGCCAGCACGGCGACTCCGAGCGCGAGGGGGAAGAGTCCGAAGAAGACGGTGGTCCGGAGCCACAACGTGTTCCAGCCGTCCTCGAGACCGGCGCCGGACGCCGCGGTGTTCACGACGCCGAGTGCCGCCATGACGAGTGGGAGGACGACCACCACCGCCCACACCTGAGAACGCTTGAGCTTGAGCACTTCTGCCCCCAGAATCTCTGCATAGCGGATGATCTTCATCCCTCCTGCCGGTCGAGCCGACGAGTGGCAAGTGTGAACACCACCGATGCGAGTACCGCGAGGACGGCGACGCTGCCGTAGGACGGCGTAAGCGTGACCACCGCGTCGCCCTGGTAGTCCGCGGACGCGATGAGCGACCAGTACCCCCACGGGGTCAGGTGCGCCGCCCACACGGGCAGCCCGAACGAGCACAGCGCGACGACGGTGCCGACGATGCCGATCCCCAGTGCGACGAGTTGATTGTCGAAGCGCGCCGAGACCAGCACCTGCAGGGCCAGCACCGCCAGCGCGACGACGAGAGCGCACACGGTCTGACCGAGCCACAGTCCGGCGGGCAGTGTGTCCAAGATGCCGCCGAGAACTCCGAGCGCGAGAGCGCCGATGCTTCCGAGGGAGGTCGCGATGACCACGTGCACCGCCGTGCACCAGAACTTGGCGCGGCACAGTCGCCCGGGCGTCACACCCGACGTCCGCGCCAGCAACCACCCGTTCCCCTGATGCTCGATCTCCACTGCGCGGCTGGCGATCACCGCGATGAGCAGGGGGGACGCGAGGGGTAGTGCCAGCGACAGGCCTGCGAGGGGAAGGCCCCATGTCAGCGGTTCCCCCTCACCCTGCGGGGCGCCGCCCAGCATGCCCACCATCGTCAGTGCGGTGATTCCCAGCGCGAGCGCGGCGGCGACGACGCCCAGGCGCAGGTGGCGGTACTTCGCCAACTCGTTGCGCACGGACGACGTGCCGGACGACGTCGACGGTGACAGTGTCGTGGTCACAGCCGCCCCCCGCTCGTCAGGTTCATGAAGACGTCCTCGAGGGACTGCTCGTCACGGCGCACGCCGTACACGCCGGCACCCGCCCCGACCAGATCCTCCACGACACGCGCCGTCGTGCGATCGTCGATACCCGCCACCCGAACGGTGTGGCCGTCGACACGGGCCGGAAGCTTCTCTCGCAGAACCGCTCCGGCGCGATCCGGGTCGACGGTGTCGATCAGCACGTCCGGTGTGGCCGCGCTCGTCAGATCGGAACGCGATCCCTGGAAGATCATGCGCCCGCCACTGAGAATCCCGAGTACGTCGGCGGTCCGGTCGATCTCACCGAGTAGATGACTCGACACCATGACAGTCACTCCGTGCGACGCCAGATGACGCAGGAGCTCACGGATCTCCTCGATTCCTGCGGGGTCCAGTCCGTTCGTCGGTTCGTCGAGGACCAGCAGGCGCGGTTCGCGTGCGAGCGCCATGGCGATACCGAGGCGTTGCTTCATGCCCAGGGAGTAGTTGCGGACCTTCTTGTCGAGCTGGTCCTGCAAGCGCACCGTCCGGACAGCCCGGTCGATCTGGTCCGCGCGCAGTCCGAGACTGCGCTGGACGACGCGCAGGTTCTCCCCACCCGTCAGGTGCCCGTATCCCGGCGGTGCCTCGATCAACGAACCGACCTGCGCGAGCTGGTCGCGTCGCGTCTCCCGCGTGAGAGGGCGGCCGAAGAGTGATATCTGACCCGACGAGGGCGTCACCAGCGACAACAACATCTTCATCGTCGTCGACTTACCCGAACCGTTGGGCCCGAGGAAGCCGTAGACGCAACCCTCGGGAATCCGCAGGTTCAGGTCGTCGACGACGGTGGTCGATCCGTACCGCTTGCCGAGGCCCTGTGTGTTGACGATGTCCATGACCCACACTCTGCCGACGGTGGGCGCGAAAATCGTCAGTCCGGGGACGGATATTCGGAGGTATACCTGAGTAGGAGATCAGGCCGGACAGTGCATCGGCCAGGGCGTGGCATCAGCGGGGGCGCTGCATCATGCCGGCCTCGTACGCGACGATCACCGCCTGCGTCCGATCGCGCAACCCGAGTTTGGCGAGGATCCGTCCCACGTGTGCCTTGACGGTCACCTCGGAAACCTCGAGCGACGCGCCGATCTCGGCGTTGGACAGCCCTGAGGCGATCGCGTAGAGCACCTCGGTCTCCCGCGCGGTCAACTTCTCGAGATCGGCCGACCTGGTGAACGACGGCGCCGACCCTCGAGTCACGTGTTCCACCAGGCGCCGCGTGGTCGACGGTGCCACGACCGCGTCGCCGTCCCGGACGTGGCCGAGCGCGGCGACGAGTTCGTCGACCGGGCCGTCCTTGAGCAGGAAGCCGGTCGCACCGCATCGCAGCGCCTCGAAGGCGTACTCGTCGAGGTCGAACGTGCTCAGTATCAACACTTTCGGAGACCGGGGATCCTGGCAGAGTGCACGCGTGGCGGCGACACCGTCCATGACGGGCATGCGCACGTCCATCAGGACGACGTCCGGGTTCGCCGAGCGTGCGACCTCCAGGGCTTCCTGACCGTTCGACGCCTCGCCGACCACCTCGACTCCTCGGGACTGCAGAACCATGCGCAGGCCCGTCCGGACGAGTGCCTGGTCGTCGACGAGGACGACACGCATGGTCACCTCGGCACCGGCAGACGCGCGTGGACGCCGAACCCGGAGTCCGTGGGTCCGACCTCGAGGTCCCCTCCCTGAGCCTCGACTCGTTCGCGCATCCCGATCAATCCGAGTCCCCCGGTTCCGGTTCCGCTCTTCCCGTCGTCCACCACGCGAATGTCGACTCCGTCGTCGTTCCAGCACAGCGACACACGAACCTCGTGCACCTCGCCGGCGTGCTTTCGGACGTTGGTGAGTGCTTCCTGGATCACACGGTAGACGGCCGCGGCGGCACCCGCACCGAGCTCGCGCGGTGTCCCCTCGTCCACCCGTACGACCGGGATGCCCACGGCGCGTGACTCGTCGAGCAGCGCGTCGATTCGATCGAGACCCGGTTGCGGGCCGACGGGGTCGTCGTCGGATCTCAGCACGGTCAGCATGGACCGCATCTCACTCATCGCACCGCGGCTGGTGTCGCGCACCGAGCGCATCGCCTCAGCCGCACGGTCCGGATCCGCGTGGGCGATCGATGCCGCACCCTCCGACAGCAGCACGATCGCACTGAGACTGTGCGAGACGACGTCGTGCAGTTCTCGTGCGATGCGGGTGCGCTCACCCAGAACGGCCATGCGGGTGCCGGTCTCGCGCTCGCGCTCGGCCTGCGCCGCACGCTCCTCCAGAGACTGCACGTACAGGCGCCGGGTTCGGGCCAACGTGCCGATGAGCCACGCGACGGCCATGGTTGCGACGAACAGTCCGACGTCTCCCGGCGACAGGTCGTTCGCCTCTCGGTCCGGCAGCGTCACGAGAAGAGTCCACCCGGCAGCGACGACTGCCGCCGGTAGCGAGATCTGCCAGGCGCGAGCGGACGCGACGGCGAACAGGGAGAACACCACCATCACGTCCGCCACCAGGGGCCCGAGGCCGAGGAGTACCTGCAGGTGAGCTGCGGCGATCACGACGGCGAAAGAGCCGACAGGATGGCGACGACGCCACACGAACGGCAGACACAGCCCCACCGGCACGATCAGCTCGAGGGGACTCGATGTGCCCTGAACCGGCAGGTTGTAGGCGAACACCGCCGCGGCGATCGCGATGTCGGTCGCGCGCCGTCGTCGTCCGGATGTCGTCTCCGTCGCCATCGGTCTCGACACCACGACATGGGCACTCACGACGAACGCCGTGCGCCCCTACCGAGGTGCACGGCGTTCGTCAGCGTCGAGTGCTCAGGACGCCGAGGCCTCCAGTGTCGTCTGTCCGCCGGTGTTCTCGGACTGCGCGATGCTGATCTTGCGCGGGGCGGCACGCTCCGACAGCGGGATGTGCACGGAGAGAACACCGTTGTCGTACGACGCGGTGATGCGCTCGGTGTCGATGCCGTCACCCAGCGCGAGCTGGCGACGGTAGGTGCCCGTGAAGCGCTCCGAGGTGAGCCACTGCCGGGAGTCGCCGCTCGGCGCCGAACGGTGGGCCGTCACCGTGAGGGTTCCACGGTCGACGTCGAGGTCGATCGAGCCCGGATCCACACCGGGGAGGTCCGCGTCGAGGACGTAATGGTCGTCGACCTTGTACAGATCCATCGGCATGAACCGCGGCGAACGGTCGGTGCCCGACCCGGCTCCCAGCAAGCTCGAGGTCACGGCGTCGAGGTCACGGAAAGGATCGAAGCGAAGCACAGCAACACACCTCCTGTATCTCGTGGACACCGAGCCCGTCATGCTCGGCTCCTCTGTGCGTGACACCGAATTTAGCACTCGCGATCCGAGAGTGCCAAGTACTTTCCGAGATTTTTTTCGACCGAAGTCGCTCTCGCAGTGCAGGACTGGTGGACGGTAGGTGCGGGTCGCTCACGGCGACTACGCTGAGGGAAGTGCGCGAAACGGACACCGCCGTTTCCGGAAGAAAGGCCTCTCATCCATGGCGATCGACTACACCAAAAGGCCGTCCACCCCCGCCCCGGCAGCGGGCGGCGTCAATCTGAGCAAGGTGACGCTGTCGAAGGCCGCACCGACGGTGAATCTGGCCAAGAAGGGCGAGAGCCAGGGCGCGATGCGCGTCAATCTCAATTGGTCGCAGGGCGCAGCCGCACCCGAGCCGAAGAAGAAGGGCTTCCTCGCCAAGCTCGCCGCGGCGTCGTACGGCACCGGCGGGGTCGACCTCGATCTCGGCTGCCTGTACGAGCTGGCCGACGGGTCGAAGGGCGTCATCCAGGCGCTGGGCAAGAGCTTCGGTGCCCTCGTGAGCGCACCGTTCATCCAGCTCGACGGCGACGACCGCTCCGGATCCGTCACGGGCGGCGAGAACATGCACATCAACCTCGCGCGGCCCGACGCCTTCAAGCGGATCCTCATCTTCGCGATGATCTACGACGGCGCCCCGAACTGGGCCGCGGTCGACGGCGTCGTCACGCTGTTCCCCACCAGTGGCCCGCAGGTGGAGGTACGTCTGGACTCCGACAACAACTCCGCCCGCATCTGCTCGATCGCGCTGATCCAGAACACCGGTCAGGGCATCACGGTCACGCGCGAGGTCGAGTACATCCAGGGCAGCCAGGCGGACCTGGACAAGAAGTACGGCTGGGGCATGCGCTGGGCGGCCGGGCGCAAGTAGTCAGCCTGTCAGGCAGCGCACGAAATTCTTCACGCTCGCCGTCTCGTGTCGGCCCTCGACCCGCACGAGCGAGATGGTCCGCTCGACGGTCGGCGACAACGGGGCGTGACGCAGCCCCGCGAACTCCATCATCGGCAGAACGAGTTGCGGGACGGCGGTGACACCGAGACCCGCCGCGACCAGCCCGGCGACCGCTCCGACGTTCTGCGCGTGCATCACCGGGCCCGTGCGGACGTCGGCGTCGTCGAGCGCGCGGGCGACGGGTCCGGCGATACTGCTCTGCGACCCGAACGCGATGAACGGCTCGCCGGCCAGTTCCGCCCACTCGATGCGCTCCCGGCCGTCGAAGGGGTGGCCGGCGGCGAAGGCACAGTGGAACGAGTCCGTGGTGAGGGTTCGGTGGACCAGTCCGGGTTCGGTCGTCGGTGCCGAGACGAGCGCCATGTCCACGGTGCCGGTCAGCAGGTCCGTCAGCGCTTCCTGGCGCAGCCCGTCACGGATCTCGAGCAGGACGTCCGGGTAGTCGCGGCGGAACTGCACCACATAAGCCGGAAGGAACGTGGCGGCGAGCGACGGCAGGCATGCGACCGACACGGTGCCGCGATCACCGGTGACGAAACGACCGATCTGCGCGAGCCCCTCGTCGAAGTCCTGCACCATCTTCCGGGCGTACTGCGTGACGGCGACACCGTCGGGTGTCACGACGACCCTGCGCGTCGTGCGCTCGAACAGCGTGACGTCCAGTCGGCGCTCCGCCTCCGCGACGGATCTGCTGAGCGAGGACTGCACCATGCCGAGCGCCGAGGCCGCCGCCGTGAAGCTCTCGTGATCGGCGATCGCGACGATGCAGCGAAGGTGCGTCATCCCCAGATTGAGGTTCACCCGCCGAGTCTATGCATGGCCGCCATCAATGCATCCGCAATTGATATTGGACTTGCAATTGTGATGTGAGCAACATGTGACGAAGTCCTTGAAGGAGGTCACATGGTTGCCGCGCTCGGCTTCGCCACCATCATCACGTTTCTGGCCCTGACATTCACCCGCCGGGTGTCGGTGTTGGTCGCACTCGTGCTGGTGCCCATCGGTTTCGCGCTGATCGGCGGCTTCGGCGCCGACCTGGGCGACATGATCGCGGAGGGACTGATCAAGGTCGCGCCGGTCGCGATCATGATCGCGTTCGCCGTGTTGTACTTCAGCCTGATGGTCGACCAGGGGCTCTTCGACCCCGCCATCCGTCGCGTCGTGCGGTGGGCCGGAGGCAGCCCGACCAAGATCGCCGTCGGCACCGCCGTGCTCACTCTCATGGTCGCCCTCGACGGCGACGGCACCTCGACCTTCCTCATCATGGTCTCCGCGATGCTGCCGATCTATCAGCGCATCGGCATGCGTCCGCTCGCGCTCACGGGCATCATCGCCCTGTCCGCCGGCATCATGAACATCATCCCGTGGGGCGGCCCGACGGTGCGCGCCATGGCGGCCCTCGACGCGACGAGCGCCGACATCTTCACGCCCGTCATCCCGGCCATGGCTGCGGGTATCGTGTGGGTGCTGTTCTCGGCGTTCATGATCGGCCGCATGGAGAGCAAGCGGATCGGCGCTCTGACGGAGACCGTCACGCCCGTGAATGCCGGTCCCGGTACACCCCATGTCGACGACCTGCCGGTGCGTACCACCGTTCACCCGGCCGTCATGGCCTTCAACGTGGTGCTGACGCTGGTGCTGCTGGTCATCCTCCTGTTCCAGCTGGCCCCGCTGCAGGTGGCGTTCGCCATCGCCTTCGCCCTGGCCGTCCTGGTCAACAAGCCGAGGTGGTCGGCGCAGCAGGAACTGTTCGCCAAGCACGGCGGCAATGTCACGATGGTGGTCGTCATGATCCTCGCTGCGGGCGTGCTCACCGGAGTCCTCAACGGCACCGGCATGATCACCGCGATGGCGGAAACCTTCGTGTCCTGGATCCCCGACTCCTTCGGTTCCTCCATCCCCGTCATCACCGCGATCACGTCGATGCCGCTGAGCCTGGTCTTCACGCCCGACGCCTACTACTTCGGTGTGCTGCCGGTTCTCGCCGAGACCACGGCCTCGTTCGGCGGCGACCCGATGGAGACCGGCCGCGCCGCCATCCTCGGCCAGATGACCACCGGCTTCCCGCTCAGTCCGCTGACCGCAGCGACGTTCGTGCTGATCGGCATGACGAAGGTGGAACTGGGCAAGCACCAGCGCTTCATCTTCGGGTGGGCGTTCGGCACCACCCTCGTCATGACCGCCATGGCCCTGCTGACAGGAGCGATCTCGCTGTGACTCGAACCATTCGCCTCGGCGCCGGTTCCGGCTTCTCCGGCGATCGCATCGACCCGGCCGTGACCCTCGCCGATCGCGGCGACCTCGACTACCTCGTCTTCGAGTGCCTCGGGGAACGCACCGTCGCCGCGGGCAACGCGCGACGGCTCGCCGATCCCGACGCCGGGTACGACCCCCTCCTGCTCGCCCGCATCAGAGCTGTCTTGCCGCACGCGCTTCGCCGCGGAACCACCGTGATCACCAACGGTGGTGCAGCACATCCCCTTGCAGCGGCGCGGCGCATCGCAGAAATCGTCGGCGAGCGGGCTCGGGTCGCCGCCGTGACGGGCGACGACGTCCTCGACGCCGTTCGCACTCTCGATCCCCTCGTGTGGGAGACCGGCAAGGCCCTCTCCGCTCATCCCGAGAAGTTGGTGTCCGCCAACGCGTACATCGGAGCGGACGCCGTGCTTCCGGCACTGAGCGCCGGTGCCGACATCGTCGTGACGGGCAGACTCGCCGACCCGTCGCTGTACGTCGCGCCGCTCGTCCACGAGTTCGGCTGGGACCTCGACGACGCCCGCACCCTCGGTGCCGCGACCGCAGTGGGGCACCTGCTCGAGTGCGCCGGTCAACTCACGGGCGGCTACTACGCCGACCCCGTCACCAAACCGGTTCCCGGCATGGCCGACCTCGGCTTCCCGTACGCGGACGTGTCCGCCGACGCGGACGCCGTCTTCGGCAAGGTGGACGGCACGGGCGGGACCCTCACCACGCGCACGGCCACCGAGCAGCTGCTGTACGAGGTCGGCGACCCCACCGCGTACCTCACACCCGACGTCACGGCCGACTTCGGGGCGGTGGTCTTCGAGCAGGTCGGCCCCGACAGGGTGTCCCTCACCGGCGCCACCGGTCGCTCCCGACCGGACGAGCTCAAGGTGACGCTCGGGTTCCTCGACGGGTGGATCGGCGAGGGTCAGATCAGCTACGCGGGACCTCGCGCGTACGAGCGCGCCCGACTTGCCGCGGACATCGTCACGCAGCGCCTCGCCGATGTCCACGGACTCGACCCCGACGGTGTGACCGTCGAATTGATCGGTGCCGGAGCGGCTTTCCGCGGCCTCGCCTCCGATACCGCACCGACCGAGGTGCGGCTCCGCGTCACCGGGCGGGCGGGGACACGGGAGGATGCCGACGTGGTCGGGTGGGAGGTGGAGAGTCTGTACACCAACGGTCCTGCCGGTGGGGGCGGTGCACGACGGTCTCATGCGGAAGTCCTGTGCATCCGATCGACATCGCTTCCACGGCACCTGGTGCACACCGAGGTTCACCTGATGGAGGGCACCCGATGATCGTCGACGACCTGGCCGATGTTCGCACCGGGGACAAGGGCGACACCCTCATCCTCTCGGTCTTCGCGCGGAGCCGAAAGGCCTTCGAGACGCTCGAACGTGAGCTCACCCTCGAGGTGGTGGTCGCGCACTACGGCGACCGCACCACCCGAGCGCCGCGGCGCACGGCACTGGACAGCGTCTCGGCCCTCGTCTTCGAGCTGCCCGGCCAACTGGGCGGTGGGGTCACCGGATCGGCGGAGCTGGACGGGCACGGCAAGGCGTTGAGCTACCACCTGTTGGGCCTGGAGATCTGACTGCGCGGTCAGGGCGCGGGCAGCACTTGCGTGAAGAGAACCGCCCCGGTGCCGTCGCACAGGTTCACCGTCAGCGACCGTGAGTCCTTGTCGATCAGCACCTCCCCGAAGTGCTGGAAAGCGTCGAGCGGTGAGGCGTTCGGCTCCGGCGGCGCGTGCACGAACACCGCCTCCGGGCCGAAGGTTGGGTCGAGGTCGTTCGGCCCGAAGGCACCCGCGTTGAGAGGCCCGCTGACGAACTCCCAGAATTCGCGGAACTCCTGATAGGCCGCGCGCTCGGGCGAATACCGATGCGCCGCCGTGTAATGCACGTCCGCGGTGAGCCACACGGTGCCGGTGACGTCGTTCCGGTCGATCGCGGTGAGTACCTGCGCGATGTCGGTCTCCCGACCGAGCGGGGCACCGGGATCACCGTTGCCGACACCCTCCTGCGCCGTCTTCCCGTCCGGCACCACGAGTCCCAGCGGAAGGTCGTTGGCGATGATCTTCCACGTGGCGGTCGAGCGCGACAGCTCGTCGATCAGCCACCGTCGCTGCGTATCTCCGAGAATCTCCCCGGTCGGGGCGGTGTTGGCACTGTTCGCGTCCTTGTAGCTCCGCATGTCCAGGACGAAGACGTCGAGCAGTGGACCGTAGGCGATCTTCCGGTACACCCGCCCGTCGACGGCCTCGGCGGGAGCGACGGGGAGCCACTCGTGAAATGCCTGCAAGGCCCGCTGCGACAACAGGTTCACATCTTTCACGGTGTACTGCTCCAGATCGAGAATCTCACCGGGATACCAGTTGTTGACGGTCTCGTGATCGTCCCACTGCACCACCTGCGCGACCGAGGAATTGAAGCGCCGGTAGTTGTCGTCGGTGAGGTTGTACGCGTACTGCCCGCGGTACTCGTCGAGGGTCTCCGCGACCTTGGACTTGGCCTCGGACATCGTGTTCCGCCACACCCGGCCGTCGGGCAACGTGACACTCTCCTCGAGCGGACCGTCGGCATAGATGACGTCGCCGCTGTGCAGGAACAGGTCCGGTTCCCGATCGGCCATCGCTCCGAAGATGGTCATGCCGCCGATGTCCGGATTGATCCCGTAGCCCTGGCCCGCCGTGTCACCGCCCCACAGGAGGCGAATGTTCGACGGGCTGTCGGGAGCCGTGGAGAACACCCCGGTGACGGGCTCCGACGTGGCACCGTCCTCGCTCTCCAGTGTCACGCGGTAGTGCACTCGCTGTCCCGCCGGCAGACCCGTGAGGCGCAGCACGCCGGTGCCGTCGGACTGTGGTGTGAGGAGAGGTCCCCGCGTCGTCGTGACGGAGGAGAACGCGTCGGTGGCCGACGTGTCGACGACCATCGTCGCGGGCGTGTCCGACCGGGCCCAGACGAGCGCACCGTCGGCCCGGACGTCACCGCTGGCGACGCCGTGGGTCAGCGACGGACGCGCCCGCACCAGGGTGGGCCCGGTACTGCAGGCGAGCAACGGGGTGGCCGCGGCACCGAGCGCGGCGTAGCGAAACAGGGAGCGTCGCGACATCTGCATGCTCCGCACCGTGCCGCACGGACTTGAACGGGGCGTGACTCTCAGGAGGACAGCCGGGTGCCCGATCGGTCGAACTCCCAGTGCTCCACACCGTCCGCGGTCGTCACGACGATCGATGCGGCGACGTCCTGGTCACCCGGTCGCAGCCGCACGGTCACCGATGACGCCGAGCCGTGCAGAGCATCGATCACTGCGGCGACGATGTCGCGGTGGACGGTGGTGTCGGTCTCGCCTCGGTCGTCGAAGAGAAGCACGTCGACGCCCCGACTCCGAGCCTCCCGTGCGGCACTGTGCACCTCGTCGATGTCGAGGCCTTTCGCTCGGACGCTGTCGCGCAAGTGGTGCTCCAGGAGCTGACACCGAATCCGCTCCTCGTCGCTGAGCGGTTCACCCGAAGCGATGCGCGACAGCAAAGGTCGCGCGAGCACGTCGAGCCGGGTCAGCTGCGCATCACGCTCGTCGAGAACGGCTCGGGAGGCAGCCTGGTCCGCCGCTTGCCGTGTGCCCGCGAGGCGCAACCGAAAGATGTCGGCCACCGGGGTGCGAAGCGCATACGCGAAGAAACTCCCCATGAGCACCAGAGCGACGTTCGGCAACACGATGAGGAAACCGGTGAGCGGACCCTGGCCGGTGAGCGTCGACCACGTGATGGTGACAGCGAAGATCGCGACCAGACCCGCCCACGCCCACGGAGTTCGACCACGGACACAGAGGAACGTGTAGACACCGACCGCGGCGGTGGTGGGCCACGGCTGCAGCGGATTGTCGATGGGGACCGGCAAGACGAACAACACGAGCGCGGAGGCCAGCGGGCCGTACAGCGTGATGAAGGCCGTCGTACGGAAAGGCAGGGGATCACCCGGCACCCGCACCAACAGGACGACGGATGCCGCATGCAGAACGAGCGCGACTGCCACCACCGCGGGCTGCCTGATGCCGTCGAGGGTCCAGGCTGTCGAGACGATCACGCCGAGCACGTTGACGACGACCACCACCCACGCTGCCGGGCTCCGAAACCCCAGCAACGTGGTGACACCGTCGTCTTCTCGGACCGTCGTCATCCGTCGAACGTCCATCGGAGTTCGACAACGGTGCCGGACCCGGCTGCTGACCGAACGGTTGCGGAACCGCCGGGCAGTCGCCGCATGCGATCGAGGATGCTGACCCGGACGCCGAGACGGTTGGCGGGAATGTGGTCAGGATCGAACCCGGACCCGTCGTCCGCGACGATCGATGTCAGCTCGGTCGACGACACCGTGACCGTCACCGCTCGAGACGAGTGTGGGCCTGCGTGCCGGACGCTGTTCCGCAGAGCCTCGCTCAGCGCCGCACCCATGGTGCGGATCGGCTCGGCCGACAACACCCTCGCGTTCGCGACTTCTCCGACCACCTCGAGACGTGCGGAGGGGTCCACTGCGCCGGCCGCCGCGCGAAGATGCGCGACCGCCTGATCGACATCGAAGACGGTGACACCCGAATCGCTGTCTCGGAGCGCATCGAGTTCGGCCAGTGTGCCGACCGCTTGGGCGACGAGTTCCCGACTCATGGGGCCCCTCGACGCCGAGAGCAGGGTCGACATCACGTTGTCGTGGATGAGCCCGTCGAACCGCCTGCGCTCGACGGTCCGCGCCAGCATCGCCGCCGCTCCGGCGGCGCGTGCGTACGTTGCCAGCCGAGTCTCGTCGAGGATACGGCCGGTCCGGGACGCCATCACGGACGCCGCGACGAAGGTGAGACTGAAACTGAACGCGAACGCGACGTCAGCGAGAAAGGGACTCCTGTCCGGCGATTCTCGCACATGGAAGTTGATGGTCTGGACAGCCAGTGTGACCACGATCAACTGGGCGAACACCCACCGAGGACGCATGGAGACAGCCGCGCCGAGTGTGGACAACGCGGGGAACGCTGCGAACCATGTCGACTTGGCATCGGGAAGCTCGGCTCCCGTCCATCCGAAGGGCCACGTCGCAAGTCCCAGGAGATACGAGAAGGCACAGGCCGCGGCCATCGGCAGCACGTACCGCTGGGCAGTGCTGAACGAGGCGACGAGAAGAGCCAGACCCGGCCCGAAGAACGCCACGAGGGCGACCGGAGTCCACCACGCTTCCGTGACCGTGGCGACGTCCCGAATGAGCGGTATCGACACCACCGCATAGAAGAGGTACCCGGTACCGATGAATCTGCCGAACAGGGTCGCGATCTTGTCCGCCGCGCTCTCGTCGCGGTGCGCAGTCCCCGAGATCACTGCCGCCGCCGTCACGACTTCCTACGTCGACGAGGAAACGGCAACCACCCGTCCTCCAGCGCCCGCTTGTACAGATCGGTCTTGGTCGGGGCGGGCCTGCCGGCGTCGGCGTACTTGAGCCGGATCCGGCCGAGATAGTCGTTCACCGTCTCGGGTGAGATACCCATGGTCGATGCGACCCGTGTGGCGGTCTCACCGGCCGCGTAGAGCGTGAGGAGCCGTCGATGCTGCGGACTGAGATCCACCGCGGCGAGGTCGGGATCCCCGTCGATGGCCGCCGCCCAGTCGATGGTGGGCACCATCTCGCCCCGGGCTGCACTTCGCACGGCGTCCACCACCGCGTCGATCGGCTGGGACTTGCGCACCACACCGAGCACACCGGCACGGGCCGCGGAGCGCACCAAGAACGGATCCTCGCCCGAGGTGAGAACCAGCACGTCGAGACCGCGGGCTCGGATCGCTTCGACGTTGGCCACCGGCGACGACCCATCGCGCAGTCGCAGGTCGAGGATGACCAGATCGAGGTCCGTGGTCGCGTCGAACAGTTCGGCGACCGTGGGGGCGCTCGCGACGAAGTCGAGGTCGGGATGATCGGCGAGGGAGTCCCGCAACCCCCGAATGGTCAGCTCGTGATCGTCGACCATTCCGATACGCGCGCGCTCGTCCGCCACCTGACCCCCCTCAGCTACTCGGCGTCAGAGCATAACCACAGGAACGGTCTCGTTGCGCTGTCAGGTCCGGCCCCGCAACTCCTCGGCGATCGCGAGAACACCGATGCGCACCTCCTCGAAGCTGGTGCTCAGCGGGCTCAGGCCGAGCCTGATGCCGCTCGGGGCCCGGAAGTCGGGGATGACGCCGCGCGTCCACAGCCGCGCCGTCACCTCGCGGAAATCGGGGTGATCGAGCGTCACGTGCCCCCCGCGCTCGTCCGCGTTCTCCGGCGAGGCGATCTCCACACCCAGTGGCACCAGGTCCGAGCGCACCAGCTCCAGCGCGTACTCGGTGAGAGCGACCGACTTCGCGCGGATCGCCTCCATGCCGACCTCGCCGATCATGTCGAGCGTGTCCTGCATCGCGATCATGCCGAGCACCGGCGGGGTGCCGCTGATGACGCGTCGCACGCCCTCGGCCGGCACGTATCCCTGCTCCATGGCGAAGGCGTCGGCGCGGCCCATCCATCCCCACACGGGCTGCCGGAACTCGGGCAGATGCTCCGCTCGGACGTACGCGAACGCGGGCGAGCCGGGACCACCGTTCAGGTACTTGTAGGTGCAGCCGACGGCGAGATCGACGCCCCACTCGTCGAGACGGAGCGGCACGGATCCCACCGAGTGCGACAGGTCGAGCACCAGCAGAGCGCCGACATCGTGCGCGACGCGGGCGGCCGCGGGTGCGTCCGCGAGGAAGCCCGAGCGGTAGGCGACATGACTGACGAGCACGAAAGCCGTTCGCTCGCTGACGACGTCGGCGATGTCCGCAGTACGTACCCCCGACCGCCGGTCCGAGTCGATCCACACCAACGTCAGGCCGAGTTCGGACGCGATGGACTCGAGGACGTAGCGATCGGTCGGGAAGTTGTCCCTATCGAGCACCATCTCGGTTCGGTCCGGCCTCAGCGCCGCCGCCCCGCGCGCGATCTTGTAGAGCAGCACGGTGGTGGAGTCACCAATGACGGTCTGCCCGGCTGCTGCACCCAGGGCCACCCGACCGAGCTTGTCGCCCAGCGTGATCGGCAGCTCGAACCACTCCTCGTCCCACCCGCGGATCAGCCGGCCGCCCCACGCCTGCGTCATGAACGTCGAGACACGCTCGATGCTCGCCGTCGTCGGCCTGCCGAGCGAATTGCCGTCGAGATAGGACACGACGGGATCGGCATCGTCGGTGTGGAAGCGAGAGCGGTACTCGCGTAGGGGATCTCGAGCATCGAGGTCTGCTGCGGTCATGTCTGTCCGATCTCGGTGCGGGCGGCGAACAACTCGGGGAAGAACGTCAACTCGAGGGCACGCTGGAGGAAGCCGACACCACTGGAGCCGCCGGTGCCGCTCTTCTGCCCGATCGTACGGAGCACTGTGCGCATGTGTCGGAACCGCCAGAGCTGGAAGTTCTCCTCCAGGTCGACGAATTCCTCGAACGCCTCGTACGCGGCCCAGTTCTCGGTCGAGTTCTCGTAGACGTGTGTGATCAGTGGCATCAGATCGTCGTTGCGCGCGTACGGCGCGGTGACGTCTCGCCGCAGCGCGCTCTCCGGAACGTCGAGTCCTGCGCGGGCCAGGCACCGCCACAGGGCGTCGTACACACTCGGCTCGCGGTGCACCCGCGTCAGCAGTTCCGTTGCTACCGAGTCGGATTCGAAGACCGTCAGCATCGCCGCGTTCTTGTTGCCCAGCACGAACTCCACCGCGCGGTACTGCGCGGACTGGAACCCCGACGAGTTGCCGAGGAACCCGCGGAATTGCGCGTACTCGGTGGGCGTGAGCGTCGCGAGCACCGACCACTGCTCGGTCAGCGTCTTCTGGATGTGCTTGACACGAGCGACGCACTTCAGCGCGAAACCGAGGTCGTCGGCGTCGAACGCGTCACGTGCGGCGAGCAGTTCGTGCAGCACGAGCTTGAACCACAGCTCGGTGGTCTGGTGCTGGATGATGAACAGCAACTCGTCGTGATGCTCCGGAACACTCACCGGTTTCTGCGCACTGAGCAGAGTGTCGAGATCGAGGTACGCCCCGTAACTCATCCGCTCGCGGAAATCGGTGACGATGTCCTTCTCGATGGCGCGCTCGTCCATTGCTCCTCTTCCGTCGATTCCCCCGAGCCTAGGACGTAGATTCGAGGGATGAGCGCTTCCTCGGACCGGATCGACGTCGTGCTGCATCCCGAGTCGGTGCGGCACCTCGGCACAGTCGAGGAGTTGGTGCACGCAGCGCTGGACGCGCGCGGCGCCACCGGAGAGGTGCACGTGTCCGACGATCCGTCGATCGCATCGGGCGACGTCATCGTGGTGCCTGCGCCCGGAGGCCACGTCGACGCGCCGTCCGACGGCCGCTGTGTCGTCCGCGTGGACTACGGCTATGTGGCCGCGGACCTCTCCACGGGCCTGCACGCCCACATCCGCGGTCGGGGACTCGGCGGGCTCCGCTACGCCGTCGATCGGATCGTGCACCACCGTCGGCACCCGGCGAACGTCGAACGGTACGGCGCGCACCCCGAGCAGTTCGCAGAGGTGCGCGGCACCGGCGGACCCGTCGTCGCCCTGATCCACGGCGGCTACTGGCGGGCACCGTGGCGACTCGACTCGCTCGACGCCGCGGCCATCGATCTCGCCGAACGCGGCTACGTGACGTGGAACATCGAGTACCGCAGCCCCGACGAACACGGGTGGGAGACGACGACGGCGGATGTCGCCGCGGCTCTGGACCACGCCGGTGCGCGGGCCGTCCTCGGTCATTCGGCGGGAGGGCAGCTCGCGATGCGCTGGGCCGCCGATGCCCGTCCCGCACTGGCCGTGAGTCTCGCCGGAGTCCTCGACCTGCAGATCGCCGACGACCGCGGCCTGGGCGACGGCGCGGTGAGCGCTGCCCTGGGCTCCCGCTACACGGATGCTCACGTGGAGTCCTCCCCCAGAGCGCGACTGCCCCTCGGGATTCCGCAGATCGTCGTGGTCGCGGCATCGGACGATCCGAATCTGAACGACATCGGCCGCGAGTACGTGGACGCTGCGCGCCGAGCGGGCGACGACATCGATCTCGTGGAGGGACCGGGCGGGCACTTCGACGTCGTCGATCCGCGATCGGAGATCTGGCCTGCCGTCGTCGAGCGGATCGAGAAGCGACTGCCGCCGGTCTAATCGAAGAGGGCGTCCACGATCGCAGCCTTCTCGGCAGCGCTCTGCGGATGAGTCAACATCCCCTCGACCGCGAACACCACGACCTTGGTCCGCGCGGCGATCCGCTCCTCGGCGACGCCGACACGGCGCAGCTCTTCCGCGACCAGCGCATCGGCCATGGCATGGAACCCGTTGTGCCACTCGTCGATCGGTATCGACACCGCGGCGCGGGCATGCACGGTGTCCACCAGCCGGTGGTAGCGCTCGAGCTCGGTGACCACCCACGTCAGCCGTTCCTGCGGTGATGTCACCTCCAGCCCGGCGAAGCGCGTCAACGCCGTCGCCGTGATCTCGGTGAGGGCTGCGACGAGCAGTTCGTCCTTGTCGGAGAAGTACCAGTAGATGGTGTTGGGCGTGACGCCGGCGCTCTGCGCTATCCGGCTCAGCGGGGTGCCGTCGAATCCGGCGTCGACGAACAGGGCCGTCGCGGCGTCGACGATCTCGGCCCGTTTCTCTTCCCGATCCTGCGGACGTCTGTTCCGAGGCATGCGGCCACTCTATCTTGATGCGCGATCAAGACGCTGCTACGTTCTCTTGAACGTCAATCAAGAGGAGCCCGCATGCCTGACACCGTTCGCGACGACCTGTGGTTCGATTCCGGTTCCGATCGCTGCGCGATCTCGGTCCTTCGACCCGCCGAGCTCGCCGGTCCCGCTCCGATCATCGTCATGGCCCACGGTTTCGGATCGGTGCGTGCGTTGCGCCTCCCCGCCTACGCGGACCAGTTCGTCCAGGCCGGCTACATCGTCGCGCTGTTCGACTACCGGCACTTCGGCGACAGCGAAGGAACTCCACGGCAGCTGCTGGACGTGCGTAGACAGCTCGAGGACTGGCGCAACGCACTCGCCTTCGTTCGCCGACTCGACGGCGTCGACCCTGACCGCGTCGTCGCATGGGGCACCTCGTTCGGCGGTGGCCACGTCCTCACTCTGGCGGGCACGGGCGAACGACTGGCAGCGATCATCGCGCAGGTCCCGCACGTGGACGGCATCGCCGCCGTGCGGTCCGCAGGCCTGCGCCAGACCCTGCGTCTCGCACCGGCAGCCCTCTCGGACAAGGTCCGGGCACTCCTCGGCCGCGAGCCCCGCTACATCGACTCGATCGGGGCACCCGGTGCTCTCGCCGCCATGGTCTCGCCCGATGCCGCCGCGGGACGTGACCGTCTCCTCGAGGCGTCGGGACTGCGCACCGGTGACTACCCCGAGACGGTCGCCGCCCGCATCCTGCTCCACATCGGCCTGTACTCGCCGGGGAAGACCGCCGCGAACATCACGTGCCCCGCCCTCGTCCAGATCGCCACGAACGACGCCATCACTCCCACGGACATCGCGCTGCGCACCGCACGAAAGATCCCGCGCGCCACCGTGGTGACGTACGAGGGCGGACACTTCGACCCCTACGTCGAGCCGCTCTTCCCCCGGATCATCGCCGACCAGCTCGCGTTTCTCGGAGACGTCGTGCCACTCGCGCGATGACTCCGGGAGCTACTTGCGGCTGGGCGGCTGGAGAAACTTCATGGCGCCGCGCAGAACGGGCTCGGGCACCTTGTCCTTGGCCGCCATCGCCTTGTCCATCACCCTGGTGCGCGTCTCGGTTCCGCGGCCGAACGCCTTGTTGAGCGCCGAACCTTCGGCATCCATCTGTACGTGCAGCGGCGGAGCGCCGTCCTGCTGCGCGATCGCATTGCTGATGACGACGCGCTGGATCTCACTGGTGCCCTCGAAGATCGTGTACAGCTTGGCGTCGCGGTACCACTTCTCCACCGGGTGATCGGTGATGTAGCCCCACCCGCCCATCGTCTGGATCGCCCGCTCGGTGGAGGCCACCGCGACCTCGGTGGCGGCGAGCTTGGCCATCGACCCCTCGCCGCGCTCGAAGGCGACACCCGTGGCCGCCATCCAACTGGCGCGCCACGTCAACAATCGCGCCGCGTCGATCCGCATCGCAAGATCCGCCAGCGGGAACGCGATGCCCTGGTTGTCGATGATCGGCGACCCGAACGCCTCACGCTCGTTGGCGTACCTCGTCGCGTACTCCAATGACGCACGGGCGATTCCGAGTGCCTGAGCGGCCACCATCGGTCGCGTCTGCTCGAGCGCTCCGAGTGTGGCGGAGCGACCTCTGATCCCGGTCTTCTCCGCCTCGCGGGCCTTGGCCAGCTTGTGCTCGAGCTTGTCGAGGCCACCCAGGAGGTTCGCACCGGGAATGCGGACACCGTTGAATTTCAGCTCCGCAGTGTGGGAGGCGCGGCACCCCAGCTTGTCCAGCTTGCGGACGAGCTCAAGCCCCGGCGTCCCGCCCGGAACGATGAACAGCGCCTGACCCTTGTGACCAAGTTCGGGATCGACATTGGCATTGACCACATGCACGTCCGCGATGCCACCGTTGCCGATCCACATCTTGTGGCCGTCGATGATCCAGTCGTCACCGTCCTGCCGCGCGGTGGTCCGCAGGTTGCGAACGTCGCTGCCGCCCTCGGGTTCGGAGATGGCGAGCGCTGCCAACTTCAGATCGTCCGGGGTGCCGAAGCACTGCGGCGCCCACTCGAGCATCTGCTCGGGCGTCGCCGCCTGACCGATGGCCGAGAGCGCGAGCGCCGGCATCACCACCGCGAGACCGATTCCCGCACAACCCCAGAACAATTCCTCCATGAACACCGGCAGTGAGAGCCCGGTCGGATCACCGATGAGGTCGCGATAGAACAACGGAGAGTAGAAGCCTGCCCGCGCCGCCTCCTGTAGTACCGGCCACGGGAACTCCTGCTCCTTGTCGTAATGCTGCGCGACGGGTCGCACCACGTTCTCGGCGAAGTCGTGAGCACGACCGACCAACTCGTGTTGGGCCGGTGTGAGCGTCAGATCGAAAGCCATGATGTCCCCCCAGGACCGTTGTTTCGGCAGGGCATACCCCACCTCACCGAGTGTTACACGTCACTCCGTCTCATCGGGCAACGCATTCGCGAACACTTGCGCGAGGTGCTCACCGCGGCGATCCGTGAGATCGGACAGCTGGGTGCGGCAGGAGTAGCCGTCGGCCAGGATCGACGCGGTGTCCGACGCCGACTGCACAGCCGGCAGAAGTTGCTGACCGGCGATGGTGACCGAGACGTCGTAGTGCCCCTTCTCGACGCCGAAGTTACCCGCGAGACCGCAGCAACTACCGAGGCGCTGCACATGGGCACCCGCTCTCTCGAGCAGAGCCGCGTCTGCGCCCCACCCCATCACGGCGTGATGGTGACAGTGCGGCTGTGCCACCACCTCTCGGCCGTTCAAGTACGGCGGCTCCCACCCGCGCTCGGTGAGCAGTTCGGCCAGCGTGCGGGTGGCCTCTGCGACCGGCTCGGCACGCTCCTTGCCGAGCAGTTCCATTGCATCGCTTCGAAGTACACCGGTGCACGACGGTTCGATACCCACGATGGGAACACCGCCCTCCGACGCCTCGGTCAAGGCGTGCACGGTGCGTCCCAGGATGCGCTTCGCGGCGTCCAGTTGACCGGTCGAGATCCACGTGAGACCGCAACACTGCTGCTTCTCGGTCAGCCGGGGCCGATAGCCCGCCGCCTCGAGCACACGCACCGTCGCCCGGCCCACCTCGGGCGTGAAGTGATTGGTGAAGGAGTCGACGAAGAGCACGACGGGATCACCGTTGGTGGGCCGGTGCGATTCGTCGAACCACTGCCGGAACGTCCTCGGGGCGAACTCGGGTATCGAGCGGCGTGGATCGATGCCCGCCGCCCGCAGTGCCAGCGGACCCACACCCGGAAGCCGTGCCGCGGCGTTGACGGCGCGCGGCGCCCGAGCGGCGACAGCGGCCCAGCGCGGGAGCCACCCGAGCGAGTAGTGCGCCGCGGGGCGTAGTCGACGTCGGTAGCTCTGGTGCAGCACCTCCGCCTTGTACGACGCCATGTCGACACCGGTCGGACAGTCCGAGGCACATCCCTTGCAGGACAGGCACAGATCGAGGGCTTCGTGCACCTCGGGCGAGCGCCACCCGCCGGTGACATCGGTGCCGTTGATCATCTCCTGCAGTACTCGGGCGCGCCCACGGGTGGAGTCCTTCTCCTCACGAGTCGCCAGATACGACGGGCACATCACCCCGCTGGTGCCGGTGGTGTCCGCGCGGCACTTGCCGACGCCCGTGCACCGGTGCACGGCCTGACTGAAGTCGCCGCCGTCCTCGGCGTAGGCCATTGCGAGCAGCGTCCGAGGCCTTGCGGACGGGACACGCAGATCCGCATCGAGAGGTCGAGGATCGACGAGCACACCGGGATTGAGGATGCCGTCGGGATCGAAGACATGCTTGACGGCACCGAACAACGCGAGTGCGTCCGCCGAGTACATCAGCGGCAGGAGTTCACTGCGCGCACGGCCGTCCCCGTGCTCACCGGACAACGACCCGCCGTACCGCGCCACCAGCGTTGCCGCGTCGACGAGGAATCGGCGGAACACCCCTGTCCCACCGGGCTTGTCGAGCGGGAGGTCGATGCGCACGTGCAGGCACCCGTCACCGAAGTGCCCGTACGGCAGACCGGTCACCCCGTACTGCGTCATGAGCTCGTCGAAGTCGCGCAGGTATCGGCCCAGCGATGCCGGTGGTACCGCCGCGTCCTCCCACCCGGCGTGTGCCGGCAACCCCGCGGGACTGCGCCCGGCGAGTCCGGCTCCGTCTGCTCGGATCTGCCACAACCGAGCCGTGCGTTCCGCGTCGGTGACCACCAGGGAGTCGACCGCTCCGCAGCCGCGTGCGACCGCGTCGGCACGCTGCATGGCCTGCTCGCGGGTATCGCCGACGACCTCGACGAACAGCCACGCCGCGCCGCTGGGAAGAGGCGGAACCGCATGGGGTCCGCGGCGCTCACGGACGACGTCGACGATGCGCGAATCGATGCCCTCGCAGGCGGTGGGTGCGAACGTCAGGACGGTGGGTGCGGCGTCACCGGCCGTGGCGATGTCCGAATACCCGAGAACGATGAGGATGCGGAACGCCGGCTCCGTCACCAGGTCGACGGTGGCGCGCGTGGTGACCGCGAGCGTGCCCTCACTGCCCACCAGCATTCGGCGAACGTCGAACCGGTTCTCCGGCAACAGGTTCTCCAACGCGTAGCCGGAGACCTGGCGGCCGAATGTGCCGAATTCCGTTCTGACGGTGCCGAGTCCGCCGGCGACGATCTGCCGCAGCGCGTCGAGAGTCGGAGACGTGGTGTCCCTCGGCAGGTGCAACTGCTCCCCGCTGCCCGTCACCACGTCGAGCGCGGACACGTTGTCGGAGGTACGGCCGTAGCCGAGGGTGCGCGAGCCGCACGCATTGTTCCCGATCATGCCGCCGACGGTGCAGCGCGTGAAGGTGGACGGGTCGGGGCCGAACCGCAGCCCGTGCTGCGCCGCTGCCTTCTGCACCACCGACTGGACGGCCCCGGGTTCGACCGTCGCGGTGCGTGCCTCGGGGTCGACGTGGAGCACCCGGTTCAGGTGCCGACTGACGTCGAGCACCACCCCGGTACCCACCGCGTTGCCGGCCACGGACGTGCCGCCGCCTCGCGTGGTGAGCGGAACCCCGATCTCGCGGCACACCGCGACCGCCGCCGAGATGTCCTCGGCGCGACGGGGCCGAGCGACGACGAGCGGGTGCACGCGGTAGAGGGATGCGTCCGACGAATAGGCGGCGCGGGTCGTGCCATCGGTGAGCACATCGTCGAGGCCCGCGCGGCGCAGTGCGCGGGCGCAGTCCTCGGCGGAGATCACGGTGTCGACGCTACCGGGCGGGGTGTGGAGTTGGCGGTGCAGTCGTGCAGCAGTGCGCACGGGGCGTGGCCGGCGCGCAGTGGCGGTAGGTGCGCGGATGGCGGTGCTAGCGGATCCGCGCCGCTTCCAGACACCCGCGCCGGTTGCAGCGCACGCGGCTGACCAGAACCCGTGCGGATCGGGACGCTGCGTCGGTCGGTGCCGTAGACGCGTAGTCCGTGGCCGGCGTGCAGTGGCGGGGGGTGCGCGGATGGCGGTGCTAGCGGATCCGCGCCGCTTCCAGACACCCGCGCCGGTTGCAGCGCACGCAGCTGACCAGAACTCGCTCGGATAGTCGTGGGAACCGCCGGGCCGCTGACCGCGTCCAAGTTCGAGTGCGATGGATTCGAGGTGGAGTGGCTGTGGCTGCGCTCGTGTTGTGCGGCGCCTGCTCCCCTGGCGTTTCGGGCGAACCCGTCGCGGAGTTGTGGGATCCGTGCACCATTCCGAGTGACGCTCTCACGGAGGCCGGGGTGAACCCGGAGATCGTCGACTCGGGTCAAGTCGATCAGGGAAACGATGAGTGGCGGTTCTGCTCGTTCCGGCAGGACTGGTTCGTCTTGACCATTTCGTCGACGACCAACGCGGTATCAGAGTTCCGCGGAGACAGTCGATCCGTGAACGCAGAAGATATCGATGTCGGCGGGCGCCCAGCGCTCAGCTTCCAGCAACTGCCGGGAACGCTCGACGAGGCTTGCCACATCGCGTACGCGTCTACCGCAGGGGCAATCGAGTTCGCCGTGAGAAACGCGGGTGATCCATCAACCGTCGGCGACTACTGCGCGGAAGCCACACGCATTTCAGGCGCTCTCGAGAGCGCGACACCACCATGACGGGGGCACCGTGACAGGGTTGAACGAGCTCGACATAACCACAGAGGCCGCAGAGCGATGTGCCCGTGCGTGCGCAGAATTCGCCGAAGGCATCACCGCGGTGAGGTCGACCATCCAAGTGCAGGACTTCGCACAAGGCTTCGGCACCCTCCCCTCCGGCCTGGCGCTGGCGCGCAAGTACTCCGAGCTCGCGGTGGGTGGGCCGGGGTCCTTGTCGACGATGCTCCAGGCGCACATCGCGATCGCGTCGTCGCTCGCCGACACCTTCACCGAGATGGGTCGGAACTACGAGTCCATCGACAGCGAAGCGGCACAGAGCATCACGCCGAAGTAGCCGTCACTTCAGCGCATCGAGATCCGTCTTCAACAGCATCACGTTGTAGTCGGACCAGCGCGAGGCAGTGAAGTACAGGTCGCGCCCACTCGACTTCGGGTGGATGTACGGCGCGTAGACACCGCCGATGGTCTCCGCACGCCCGAGCAGAGTTTTCATCGGGCTCCACGGTCCCTGCGGATCCGTGGCGGTGCGGGCGACGATCGAGCCCTGGTTCTCGTCGCCGTAGAGCATCACGTACTTCTTCAGGTACGCGTTCCACGAGACGCTGAGCTCGCTCACCGGTTCGTCGACGACCTTCTTGGAATCAGCGACATTCGTCGACCACGGTCGCGCGACATCACCGGTGGAGTACTCGTACTTCGTCAGGTCGAGGATGTCCGCCGGCTGCACACGGGCGAGGAAGGCTGCACCGAAACGGCCGTTGGGCGTTCCGAACTGGTAGAGCCACCCGTCGGGACCCTTGGCGTAGGCATTCATCTGGAATCGGCCGTTGGCCTCGTTGACCTGAGCGACACCGGGAATCGTGACGCCCTTGTTGACGCGAATGGTCATCGGGTCCGTCGTCCAGCTCTGCCCGTTGTCCCTCGACGTCGCGATGGCCGAGAAGTTGGTGACCCACCGGCCGGGCGCTCCCCAACTCTGCACAGACATGTAGTTCAGGTACTGCACGCCGTCGATGGCGATGGCGGCCGTCGGGATGGTGGTCACCTCGATCTCCGGCAACCGCAGCGTCGGGACGATCTGTTCGGCATAGCGAGGCGTCGCCGGCAGGACGATGGAACCCGACGCACTGTCGCCAGGCACGGCGTCGGGAACGGTGATGCCGTCGGAGAGATTGTCGTCGCTGGACCGCAGCAGCAGGTTGTTGCGCCACTGCTGCCCGTTCACCGAGCAGTTACCGAAGGAGTCACCGAACGCCATGAGGGTCTGACCAGTGCCGTTGTCCCAGCTGATGCCGAGATCGGTACCCGAGATGCCGAAACGGTCGTAGGTGTTGTTGGCGCTGAGGGGTCCGGTCACCCATCCGACGGACTGCGTGTTCCCACTCCGGATCGGGGCGAGCGGCTGCTGAGTCCCGCGCGGGTTGCTGCCCCCGCCGCCACTCGAGCCGCTGCTCCCGAAGAAGCTGCCCAGCAGGGACGAGCCGGGGCCACCGAGACCACCGCACGGTTCCGCGGACGCGACCGGTGCCGACAGCACACCCAGACCGCTGGCCACCAACGTCAGCGCGGCCCCCACCGCGATCTGCCGACTTCGTGCTCGCATACTCCGACCCCCACCGATCGACTGTGTGACTCACGTGACTCATGTGACTGATGTGGTGAGTGTTGCCGAAAAGTGGGCATGCCGCAACAACAGCACGTGTCGGTACTTGACAAACGAGAATTACACGGTGGGGATTTCAACACCACCGAATGAGGGCGGCCGGTGCGCCCCCGACGGACGCACCGGCCACGAGGCCCACGTCGGTCCGCGGACTCCAGTCCAGTGTGCCCCTCGGACCGGACGGTATGCCGAGTCCTGAGTCACACGCGCTTCGCGTGCACGCTGTCGAGCGCCAGGAGAGCCGCACCCTGCACGACGACGGCGGCACCGTGCCCGGACGACTGCTCCGGCGTCACCCTCCCGCCGAAGGTGGGCCGGTGGTACAGGAGATGTGCACCCAGAGCGACGTAGACGACGTCGAGTCCGGTGTTGATCCACAACGTCTTCCGCAGCTTGTCGGCCGTCACCTCGGTGGACCGGGCCGCCCCGATCCCGGCGATGGCGAGGTCGATGGCGCCCCAGCCCGCGGTCTGGATACCGAAGGCACGGACGGCGGGAGACCCGCCGCCCAGCGCTGCGGCGGCACCGACTGCGACACTGCCGCCGCCCCACCAGAGAAGCCGTCGACCGAGATCCTTCGCGACACGCTGTGCTGACGTCATGGACACCAGTGTGCCCACTCGAGCGGTCAGACGATGCCGGTCTCGTGCAGGGTGCGCACCTCGTCGTCGCTGAGACCGAGCTCGGCGAGCACGGTGTCGGTGTCGGCACCGTGGGGGCGACCGGTGTGGCGGATGCTGCCGGGACTCTCCCCCATGCGCCACATGACGTTCTGCATGCGCACCGGCCCGAGCTCGTCGTCCTCGACAGTGGTGACCATCTCGATGGCATTGACCTGCGGATCGTCGAGCAACTCGCTCGGCTTGTAGACGGGGGCGACCGCCGCGCCGGCCTCCTCGAACGCCGCGATCACCTCGTCGCGCGTGCGCTCGGCGATCCACCCACCGACGTATCCGTCGAGCAGGTCGGCGTGGGCCGCGCGCTGACGGCCGGTGGCGAACCACGGCTCGTCGAGTACCTCGGGGTGACCGACGAGGCGGAGAACGCGCTCGGCGATGGAGTTGGCACTGGTGGAGATGGCCAGCCAGTGCTGGTCCTTGGTCCGATAGAGATTGCGGGGCGCATTGTTGCTCGACCGGTTACCGGTGCGCTCCTGGTCGATGCCCAACTGGTCGGCGTAGATGATGCCGGGCCCGACCGCCGTCATGATGGGGCTCAGCAGATCGAGATCGATCTGCTGGCCTTTACCCGTCTTCGTCCGGTGCAGCAGGGCCATCGAGACCGCCGACGATCCCGCGATGCCGGCCAGCGAATCCGCCAGACCGAAGGCGGGAAGCGTCGGCGGCCCGTCGGCCGAGCCGGTGAGGTGGGCGAACCCGCTCATCGACTCGACCAGGGTGCCGAACGCCGGCCTCGTCGAATAGGGCCCGGTCTGACCGAAACCGGTGACACGCAACAGGATCAGACCCGGATTGATCTCGGACAGCACGTCGTAGCCGAGGCCCCACTTCTCGAAGGTGCCCGGCCGGAAGTTCTCCACCACCACGTCGGCGTCCGCGACGAGCTTGCGGAAGACGTCGGCACCCTCGGGCTTACCGAGGTTCAGCGTCATGCCGCGCTTGTTGCGGCTGACCATCGTCCACCACAACGGGTGCCCGTCCTTGTCCAGACCGTGCCCGCGCATCCCGTCCGGCTTGGTGGGGTGCTCGATCTTGATGACGTCGGCACCGAAATCGCCGAGGATCTGGGCGACCAGCGGGCCGGCGAGGATGGTGGACGCGTCGAGAACGCGAATCCCCTCCAGGGGCCCGGTCACTTGTAGGGCCTGTGCAGGTAACGGCCGGTCGGCTCCCCCGCGACAGCGCCGTTGTCGAGAACACGGTGACCACGCACGAACGTGTCGGTGACCTTCGCGCCGAGTTCGAAGCCCTCGAAGGGGGTGTATTCCTGCGTGGACTCGGAGTCCTCGGGACGCACCGTCCAGGTGTGATCGGGATCGACCAGTGCCAGGTCGGCGTCCATGCCGACGGCGATCTCGCCCTTGCCCGGAAGTCCGTAGCGACGAGCGGGATTGAGCGAGGTGAGCTCCGCGATGCGGCGCCAGCTGAGTCCGCGCTTGCGGCCCTCGCTGACCAGTCCCGGCAGCAGGTACTCGGCGCCGCCGAATCCCGACTTGGCCGCGAAGATGTCGCCACGATCCTCGGCGAACTTCTTCTCGTCCTTGCAGCACGCGTGATCGCTGACCACCCAGTCGATGTCGCCGCCGAGCAGGTGCTCCCACAGGGCCTCGACGTCGTCGCGCGGACGCAGCGGCGGGTTGACCTTGCCGCCCAGACCGTAGGCGGTGTCGATGTCGGCGAGCAGGTGACCGATGGTCACCTCGCGACGGAAGTTCACGTGCGGGAACGCCTTCGCCATCCGCATCGCGGCGGTGAGAGCCTTGCGGGAGGAGAGGTGCAGCAGGTTGATGTTGGGCAGCTGCGTCTCGTCGGCGAGGAACGACGCGATCGTGACCGCGAGCCCCTCGGAGTGCGGCGGACGCGAGGCGCTGTACGCCGCGAGGCCGGTGAGCGTTCCCTCCTCCTCGACGAGCTTGGTGTAGGCGCTCATGATCTCGGCGGTCTCGCAGTGCAGCGAGAGCGAGATGTGATCGGCCTTGTCACCGAGCTGCTCCCGTGCGGCCTGGATGCCGCGCATGACGAACTCGAAGTGCGCGAGGTCGTAGCGCTCACCCTCCGGCGTCATGAGGAATTCGCTCTGGTCGGCGGAGCGCCCGTGCAGACCGTGGCTGCCGTAGAACATGAAGATCTTGAACGACGTCACACCGTGATCGGTGATGAGCGAGGGGATCTCGGCGATGTGCTCCTTCGACATCGGCGCTAGGTGGTACGCGTAGTCGACGAACGGCTTGCCCTCGGTGGCCTCGAGCACCGTCGGGAACACGTCGGCGTAGGAGCCGCCGGTGTTCATGTAGTACTGACCGGTGCGCATGTAGGACAGCGAGGTGGTGACACCGCCCTGCACGCAGGCCCTGGACTCGGTGTAGGCGTCCTCGCCCAGCGGGTTGTAGATGCCCCAGTGCTGGTGCGCGTCCACCACACCGGGGAAGGCGACCTTGCCGGCAGCGTCGACGACGGTGTCGGCGCTCGACGGATCGATCCCCGCCTCGATGCGGGTGAACTTCCCGTCCTCGATCAGCAGGTCGAGGAACTCGCCGTCCTCGGGGTGGTCGGTTCCGGGTCGCACGACACGGGCATTGGTGATCAGAAGCTTCGTCATGACAATCCTTCTCTAGTGATGAGTACCGGCCACGACATCTGCGGCCAGATAAGCGAGTCCGAGTGCGGGCAGCAGTCCGTTGCCGGCGAGGTACCCCGCGGCGCCGTGGCCCGAGATGCCCATCGCGGCGCCGCCGGAGGCGAACAGTCCCTCGATCGCGGTGCCGTCGGGCCGCAGGACCCGAGCGTTCCCGTCGACGACGAGACCGCCCTGGGTGTGGAAGAGCGCAGGGACGATGCGGATCGCGGCGTAGGGGCCGACGAGTTCGTGCTCGAACGAGGTGCGCCCGTGCGGGTCCGACTCCTCACCCCGCGCGAACCTCTCGACCGCCGCGAGTTCGTCGACGACCACATCGGCAGGGAGCCCCAGCGTGTCGGCCAGCTCGGCAGGCGTGTCCGCCCACACGACGGCACCCGAATCGACCGTCTGACGAAAGTCGTTGAACGACAGGCACTTGTCGTGGATGTCGCGGTCGATGACGATGACGCCCTCGGACTGCGGGCGGGCCGCGAGATGGGCGGCGTACTCGGAGTAGCCCGTCGTCTCGTCGCCGAAGCGTCGCCCCGTGAGGTCGAGGACGACGCCGCCGTGCATGACGGTGGCCCACCCGACCAGGGTCGACGCCTTCTTCGACAGCGCCGCATGCCCCTGGTACGCATCGAGATACGCGGTCGCGGCACCGAGACGGTCACCGATGGTGAGCGCATCTCCGCGAGAGTGCTCGCTGCCGTGGTAGCGAGCCTGCGCGATCTCGGGGACGTGGGCGGCGACCCGCTCGTGGTCACCGCCGTACCCGTTGGTTGCCAACAGGACCGCGTCGGTGGGAATCGTCTCGGTCGACCCGTCGGGGAGCGTGATGACCGCGGCGGTGACGCGACCGTCGTCGACGCGGACGTCGGTCAGCCGGGCCGGTGCCAGCACGTCGATGCGCGGCTCCGCCGTCACCGCCCGCACCAGGTGCTCGAGCAACACGCTGCCGTGCCGACCCTCGACGGTGTGGCAGCGCAGTGCCGAGTGACCGGGGTAGGCGAAATCGGTGACCAGTGACAGCGGCACGTCGAGGTGATCTGCCATCCATTCGACGAGAGGCGCGCTGACCCGAGCAAGGGCTCCGGCGAGCTCCGCGTCGGCCGTGCCCTTCGTCTTACGGAGCACGTCCTCGACGAACGTCTCCGGGGAGTCCTCGATGCCCGCCTCGCGCTGCCAGCGAGACCCCGCACCGGGGATCATGGCCGTCGACATCGCGGTGTTGTTGCCGCGCTTGAAGTGGTCGCTGGCCTCGACGACCAGCACGTCCAGTCCGCGCTCGGCAGCACGCAGCGCGGCGATCAGTCCACCGCCGGCACCGGCGACGACCAGATCGGGTCCGTCCGCGCTCATGAGGCGATCTCCAACTCGTCGCGCAGCGCCAGCAGGCGCAGGGCGGTGGCCGTGGGGTCCACGACCAGCGGTGTGGTCCGGGGACCGGTGAGGTCGACCGCCGAGCACGCGTTGATGGCCACCGAGCACGTGAGCGCACGAGCGTGGACAGTGACCGCGTCGGCCCAGGCCCGCGAGTCCGCGATGTCGTCGAACGACAGGTCCATGACGACGGTCGGCTCGGCGGCGATGCCGTAGCCCGCCACCCGGCGATCGAGCTCGGCCGCGATGGCGGCATTGCGCGCGAGGGCGCCGAGGCGGTGGCCCTGCGAGGCGTAGAACGACGCGGTGAGCCGGGTCAGTCCGTACAGGGGACGCTCGAAGGAGTCGGCCTCCTCCGCACACGGATCGAGCACGCAGTCGGGCAGGTACCCGTCGAACTCGTCCGGATCGGACGCGCGGAAGGCGGCAGCCAGTGCCACTTCGGACGCTCGGACGTCGGTCTCGGTGTCCAACGCGCGCGGAGCATCGGGACCGATGTTGCGCAGGACGACGGACACGCCCGCGGGGCTCAGTGCGTCGTACCGCTCCTGACGTCGCCGGAACTCGGCGAAGTCGACATGGATGGGGGTGTATGCGAGCAATCGCACGGGGAAACTCCTGACGAGAGGTGCGGCATCAGATGCCGAGGTACGCAGCCTTGACGCGATCGTCGTGGGCGAGCTCGGCTCCCGTACCGGTGAGCACGATGGATCCGCTCTCGATGACGTAGGCGCGGTCGGAGATCGCGAGAGCCTGTGCGGCGTTCTGCTCGACGATCAGCACGGTCACCCCGGTCTCGCGGATCCGGACGATGGCCTCGAGGACCTCGGCGGCGAGCTTCGGCGCCAGGCCGACGGACGGTTCGTCGAGCGTGAGCACACGCGGCTTCGACATCATGGCGCGGCCGATGGCCAGCATCTGCTGCTGACCGCCCGACATGGTGTCCGCACGCTGGGTTCGCCGCTCGGCGAGAATGGGGAACAGATCGAAGACGCGGTCGAGCGACTCCTTCGTGGACCCGCGCTTCTGGGTGTACGCGCCCATCTCCAGGTTCTCGGAGACCGGCAGCGAACCGAAGAGTGCGCGGTCCTGAGCGACGTGCACGAGTCCCGACCGGACGATGCGATCGGCGCGGTTGCCACTGATGTCGGTGCCGTCCAACATGATGCGGCCCTTGCTGGGCGTCACCAGGCCCGACAGGGCACGCAGCGTCGTGGTCTTGCCGGCACCGTTGGCGCCGATGAGAGAGACGATCTCGTCCTTCTCCAGATGCATCGTGACACCGTGCAGGATCTCCAGTCGCCGGTAGCCGGCGTGCAGATCGTCGATCTCGAGCATCATGCGGTCTCCTCACCCAGGTAGGCCTCGACGACGCGGTGGTCCTCGATGACGGTGCGCGGATCCCCCGCTGTGAGGACCGCGCCCTCGTGCATGACGACCAGGCGCTCGGACAACGCCATGACCGCGGCCATGATGTGTTCGACGAACAGGACGGTCTGCCCGCCACTGTGCAGGGAGCGCAGCAGCTCGATCATCGGCGCACGTTCCGCCGGAACGAGTCCCGCGAGCACCTCGTCGAGCAGGACCACCCGCGGTTCCATGGCGAGGGCGCGGGCCAGCTCCAGGCGCTTGAGTCCGGCCGTCGACATCGTCGACACCGTCCCGCCCACCTGGTCGGAGAGCTGTACCCGGTCGAGCACCTCGAGGGCGTGCCGACGCGCGTCCTTCCGCGACTTCCGCTTGGACAGTGCGGCGATGGTGACGTTCTCGAGGACGGACATCGACTCGAACGGCCGCATCAACTGGAACGTCCGCACGAGACCCGCGCGGGCGATGCGGTCCGCGGGCCACCCCGTGATGTCGGTGCCGTCGAAGATCACCCGACCCGACGTGGGCGGCTGCTCGCCGGCCAGCAGAGAGAACAGGGTGGTCTTGCCGGCGCCGTTGGGGCCGATGATGCCGAGAAACTGCTCGTCCGGGACGTCGATGCTGACGTCGCGCACCGCGTGGATGCCCGAGAACGACTTGCTCAGATTCTCGATACTGAGGACGCTCACTTGCGCCACCTCTCGCGAATCGTGCCGAAGATCCCCTTGGGCAGGAAGATCACGATCAGGATGAGAATCACCGAGTAGACCGCCACGTCGAGTCCGATGGATCCCTGCAGGAACTCGAGGAACGCCGGCGGGTTGCGCAGCAGCTCGTTGATGAGCTCCGACAGCGGCCCGATGACCGCGGCGCCGAGCACCGGTCCCCAGATGGTCCCGATGCCGCCGATGACGGCCGGGACGATGGCCTCGACGGACACCGCGGATCCGAACGCCTGCTCGGGCCCGACGAAGAAGTAGTACTGCACGTAGTACACGCCGGCCACGGCCGTGAGGGCGCAGCTCGCCGCGACCGCGATGAGCCGGTACTTCATCGTGTCGATGCCGAGAGAAGCTGCCGCGGTGGCGTCGTCACGGATCGCCTGCACGTACTGCCCCGGCCGGGACCGGACGTAGAAGATGGTTCCCAGCACCGCGAGCGCCAGGATCACCAACGGGATCCACAGGTAGTTGGCACTGCCCTTCTCGAACTGCAGCATCCACCACGAATCACGCGGCAGGATCGGCACGTTGAAGCCCTCGGTCTTGTTGAAGACCTCGAGGTTCTGCACGAGCAGCAGGAACATCTGCGCGAAGGCGAACGTCGCCAGGGCGAAGTACGACCCGGCCAGTCGGTAGCGCAGGCACAGGTAGGCGATGGTGGTGCCCACCGCGGCGGACACCACGGCGCCGACGAGCATGGAGATCCACGGCGAGATGCCGTGCTCCACCAGCAGATACGCACCGGTGTACGCGCCGATGCCGAAGAACGCCGCGTGACCGAAGCTGAACATGCCGCCGAAGCCGCTCATGAGATTCCAGCCGACCGCCATGATCGCGAAGATCAGCGTGCGGACCGCGACCGTCTGCGCCTGCTCGCCGAGCACGAGCGGGAACGCGGCGACGACCACGAATCCGATGACGAGCGTGAGCAACTGGCGTCGCAGCCAAGGGTCCTTCAGACGCGTGTCGGACGCGGAGTCCGTCGAGACTTCCGTCGTGGTGGTCATCGGCGTCCTCCGTACAGACCTTCGGGCTTGAGAAAGAGCACCATGACGAACACGGCGAAGACGAGGATCAGCGATCCGGTACCGGGGAGGTACAGAGCGCCGACCGTCTGGACCAGACCGATGACGATGCCGCCGACCATGGCTCCGACCACACTGCCGAGGCCGCCCAGCACCACGATGACGAACGCGAGGATCGTGAACTGCTCGCCCACCGACGGGGTGAGGGACGTGAACGGTGTCATCAGACCGCCGGCGACGGCCACACACGCCGCGCCGATACCGAACGTCAGCGCGTAGACACGGCCGATGTCGACTCCGACGAGCTTGGCGCCCTCCGAGTTCGACGCCACGGCCCGGATCGACAACCCGAGGCGCGTGCGTTCGAGCACCGACTTCAGCGCGATCGCCACGACCGCGGCACCGACGAATGCGAGCACCCGAGGCCAGGCCGCGACGGTGCCGAGGATGGAGATCGATCCGTCCACGGGCGCCTCGACCGACTTGGGCCGACCGCCGAAGACCATGAGGAGCACGTTGATGATGAGCAACGACAACCCGAGGGTCACCAGCAGCGGACCCTCGTGACTCCCGCCGATGGTGAGCTTGGTCAGCAGGGTGGCCTGCACGATCATGCCGAACACGAACATGACGGGAACCGCGAGAAGCGTTGCCACATAGACGGGCAACCCCGCCGTCGACAGCGCGTACACGATGTACATCGCCAGGGTCAGCATCGCGCCCTGGGCGAAGTTCACGATGCCGAGCACTCCGAAGATGAGTGTCAGGCCGACCGAGATCAGTGCGTAGACCCCGCCGAGCAGCAGACCGGACACGATGGCCTGGCCGACCAGGCCCTGGTCCTTGCCACCGACGAAGAAGATGACGGCGAGGATCACGACGAGCGCTCCCCCCACGGTGACACCGGGATTCACGGCGCGCCGGGTCTTCTCCGTGGCCGCGCTCTCGGCGACGACCGTCACCGGCCGGCTCCCGCGGGGAACTCGATGGCCTCGGTGGCGAACTCGTCCGGGAAGACCTGGGTGACCTGGCCGTCGCGCACCTGCATCACGATGACCGTCGCGTTGGAGTTCTGACCGGTCTCGTCGAACTGGATGGGCCCGGAGAAGGCGAGCAGCGGGTCGTCGATGGTCACCCCGGAGATGGCCTCGCGCAACGCTTCCGGATCTGCGTCGGCGCCGTCCTCGAGCCCGGCCGCGATGACCTCGACGGCCTGGTAGGACAGCATCGCCGCCGTCTCCATCGGACGGCCGTACTTCTCCTCGAAGCGCGAGCGGATGTCGTTGACCCGATCGCTGGTGGCATCGAAGTGGTAGTTGGCGGACAGCACGCCCTCACCGGCGGTGCCGGCGGCAGCCGGGAAGGAACTGTCGTCGAAAGCACCGTTGGCGATGCCGTAGACACCCTTGACGTTCACGTTCAACTGCTCGACGGCTTTGGCGATGAGCAGACCGTCCGGGTAGTAGCCCGTGGCGACGATGACGTCGGGGTTGGAGACCGCGGCCTCGCGCACCTGCGTCGTGGCGTCGGAGAAGTTGGTGGCCGGGTAGGTGATCTCCTGCACCGAGGAGATGCCCTGGTTCGCGGCTTCCTTCTCGAAGGCGTCGAACACGCTGTCTCCGAAGGAGCCCTCGATGTGCAGGTAGGACACCCGATCGATCGGCTGGCCGGTCTGCTCCTCGATGGCCGCGAGCGCCTTGGCGCCGTCGGTGCCCATGCTGGAGGCGTTCGGCTGAATGCGGAACGCGTACTGGTAGCCCTGGTCGAGGATCTTGTCGTCGACCGCGACGTCGATGACCAGCGGCACCCGCGAGCGCTCGGCGACCGACGCGACGTTCTGCGTCACGTCACTCTGATAGGTGCCCACCAGGGCGACCGCGCCGTCGTCGATCAGACGCTGCGCCTCGCTCTGGCCGACCTCCGCCTTGCCCTGGCTGTCGCCGGTGACGAGTTCCAGCGGACGTCCCTCGAGCGAGGCGATACCGCCGGCACCGTTGATGTCCTCGACGGCCAGTGCGGCACCGTCGTTCATCAGTCCACCGACACCGGCCAGAGCACCGGTGGTGGGGTGCACGGATCCGATCTTGATGGGACCCGAACCGTCCGATCCGGACGAGGATCCACACGCAGCCGTGCCCAGAAGGGCCACTGCGGCGAGCACGCCTACGACTTTTCTCATGATTGGATCTGCCTTCCGCGCCGATCGAGGCGCCGAGTCTCGGGAAACCGTGTGACCGAAGGACACGGCCTGTGTTCCGCTCAGCGCACCACTTAGTGGGTGGCTATTCCCTGCAGTACTGAGTATTACACGCATCACTGGGCTAGAACAGGCTCTTTGATGACTTTCTTGTTACGCGTATGGTTCGCTCAGCGGAACGCGTCGAACCCGCGCACGTACTCAGCGAATGTGGAAGGTTGGCCCCATGGCCGCAACTACCAGCTCGACCGGCACCGACTCCGCGTCGACGGGAACCGAATCGGCGGATCGGGTGGCCGACGTCCTGCTGTCCTTCGCGCAATCCGACCGTGCGCTGGGTGTCACGGAGCTCGCGCGCCGCCTGGACCTGAGCAAGGCTGTGGTGCACCGGATCCTGCAGTCCCTGGCATCGCGCTCGATCGTGCAGCCGGTGGCGGGCGAGTCCACCTACTCCCTCGGACCCGCGGCCATCGGACTCGGCACGAAGGCATGGAGCCAGCTCGACGTCCGTTCCATCGCCGCTCCGATCCTGCGTCGACTGCGTGCGCAGACTCTCGAGACGGCGACGTTGTCCGTGCTGGTGGGACATCGACGGGTCTACCTGGACCAGTACGAGAGCCCGCAGGAGGTGAAGATGGTGGTGGAGATCGGCCCGCAGTACCCGCTGCACTCCGGCGCATCGAGCCGCGCCATCCTCGCGTTCCTCCCGCCGCACTACGCGCACGAAGCCTTCGAGGAACTGAGGGGAAGTACTCCGGACGCCGACGAGACGACGTTCCTGGCGCGGCTCCAGGAGATCCGGGACACCGGCTACGGGACCTCCATCAACGAGCGCAACACCGGCGCCGCCTCCATCGCCGCCCCGTTCTTCGACGCGGCAGGCCACGTGCTCGGCTCCGTCAGCTCCTCCGGACCGGCCTTCCGCTACTCCGCCACCGCCGACGACGATCACGTGGCGCACGCCGGTCAGGTGCTGGCCGCCGCACGCGCGATCACGCAGAGCCTCGAAGCGCGGGCCGCCCGATGACCCGCCGCATGCCGCGCTCGTTCCTCTACGTGCCGGCCGTGAAGCCCGCCCTGTTCGACAAGGCCGCCTCGGGACCGGCCGACGCCGTCATCCTCGATCTCGAGGACGCGGTCCCACTCGCGCAGAAGGACACGGCGAGAACCGATGTCGCGCAATGGCTGGACCGTCCGCGCAAGGGTGGAGCGCAGGTGTGGGTTCGCGTGACACCCGAGTTCCTCGCCGAGGACCTCGCCGCGGCGAACCGTCCCGGCGTCACGGGAATCATCGTGGCCAAATGCTCGACCGCCTCCCTCACGGAGGCGGACGAGCGACTCGGAGACGCGGACATCGCGATGGTGGGTCTGGTGGAGACCGCAGCCGCCCTACGCGGCCTGACCGACCTGGCAAGCAGTTCCCGACTGGTGACCGTCGGCATCGGCGAGGTGGACCTGCTGGCCGATCTGCGGATCACCCGCGCGGCGGACACCGAGCACGTGGTCGACGCCATCCGCGCGGACATCGTGATCGGCTGCGCAGCAGCGGGTCTGGAGGCACCGATCGCACCGACCTCCACCGATTTTCGCGACCTCGACGCATTCGTCACCACCACCGCGCACTTCGTGCACATGGGCTTCCGCTCCCGCACCGCGGTGCATCCCGGTCAGGTGCCCGTGATCAACGATGCCCTGACGCCGGCGGCGGACGACGTACGCCGGGCCGTGCGCCTCGTCGACCTGTTCGACCGGGCGGCCGGCGGGCCCACGGTCGACGACGACGGACGCTTCGTCGACGAGGCCGTGGTCCGCGGCGCCCGGGAAATCCTGGCCCGCGTCCGACTCTAATTCCCCAGGGTGCGAACCGAATCGAACAGCACACCCGGGTCCTCGAGGTCGGCGAGGCCGGCGCACTGCGCTGCGAAGGCGTCGGCTGCCTGCACGCTCAGCAGGCCGTCGACGTTGGCCGTGAACTTTGCTCGAACGTCCTCGAACGACAACGGGCGGTCCGGTCCGCCGCGCGTGGTCAACACCTCTTCGACGACGGTGGTGCCGTCGGTGAGATGCGCCGTGAGAACGGCCGGGAACTGGTGCGGGAAGATGGCGTCGCACTGTGCGTCCGGGGCGACGTCGACGCGCGCCATGATGTCGCGACGCTCCGCCGACGTGGCCTTCTCGTCGGTGTAGTCGTCCAGTACCGCACCGAGTCCACCGCCACCGAGCATGCCCACCGCCACCGCGTACGGCCCGCTGAACTGTGCCATGTACCCGGTCTGCGGTGTGCGCTTGACCTCGATGGGTTCGCCGATGGTCCGGAGGTTGGCAGCGGGGACACCGAGGACGAACCGCTCGACGTCCGCCGGCGTGATGCCCCGACTACGCAACGCCGCCGCCGCGTCGAGAGCCGCGTGTGTGAAGTGGTTGGCCGGGTAGGGCTTCACGAAGAGACCCGGCGCGGCCCAGGTGCTGCCCAGGCCGTCGGTGATCTCGGCGGCGCGCCCGCTCTGGTGAAGCCACGCCTGGAAGAATCCGAACCTGCCCTCGAGCACCGTCGGCGGTCCGGTGATGCCGTGCCGAGCGAGGCCCGCCGCGGACACGGCCGAGTGCGCCGCCCACCCGCAGTGCATGCGCTTGACCGTGCCGCCGGTGCGGTTCGCCTCGATGATGCCGGCCGCCATCGACGCCGCGATACCGAGCGTGTCGACGATCCCGTCGGCCGAGGCGCCGCCGATCACCGCGGCAGCCGCCGCGCCGCCCATGGCTCCGCAGATGGACGTGGCGTGCTGTCCGTTCTCGAAGAACACCGAGTTCTTCGTCTCCGGATCGAAGCCCGCCATGCCGAGGCGGACACACACCTCGAGGCCGATGGCGATACCGCGCACCAGGTCCCGGCCGGAGGCGCCGTGCTGCTGCGCCGCCGCGAGTGCGGCCGGCACGACCGACGCACTCGGGTGCAGCACTGAAGGCAGGTGAGTGTCATCGAAATCGAGGGAGTGCGCGAGCACCCCGTTGACGAAGGCCGCGAGGGTCGGCGGGAGGTTCTCCTCTACGCCGACAGCCGAGGCGACGGCACGGCCGCCCTGCTCCCGCGCCCACGCGGTGGCCATCGCGCTGGTGTCGAGTTCCGTGGCCGCGATCGCGATCCCGAGCGTGTCGAGGACGCGGAGCCCGATGCTGTCGACCACGTCGACCGGCAGATCCTCGAACGAGTGCTCCACCGCGAACTCCGCCAGCGTGCGGGCGAGTGTGGACTCGGTCATGCCGACACCACCGCGAGTGGGCGCACCGGCGATCCCGTGGCGCCGAAGATGTTGAGCGGCACCAGGACGAAGGTGAACTCGTACGTCCGGGTGCGTGCGAGCTCCTCGAGATCGAGGGCCTCGATGATGTAGATGCCGCTCTCCACCAACAACACTCGATGAGCGGGGAGCAGCGCGTGGCCACCGCCCGGCGCGAGGCGCTCGAAGGCGATGGTGTCGGCGCCCGCGGCGTGCACCTCTCGGGACGCGAGCCACTGCGCGCCGGGCTCGCCGACACCGGGAACCCCGGACGGGCCACCGACATAGGGCTGACCCTCGTCGAACAACTGCGCCCACCCACTGCGGATCAACACGACGTCGCCGGCCGACACCTCGACACCCTGGGCGGCGCAGGCGGACTCGAGATCGTCGACCGTGATCTCGTCGCCGCCCTCGAGTCGCTCGGTTCCGCGCACGGCCGGAATGTCGAGCAGGATGCCGCGGCGGATCATCGGCGCGATCGTGTGCACCCCGAGCTCGACGTACTTGCCGCCGACACCGGCCTCGGCCGCATTGACACCGCCGTGCATCTTTCCCTCGTGGGAGACGTGGGCGAGCGCGTCGATGTGGGTACCGACATGCGTTCCGGTGGTGATCATGTCGTTCGCGGCGCTGCCACCGTCCGACCGGGTCATGTCGCCGTGCCGACGCGGAAGCGTGTGCCAGAACTGCGGGTGATTCGGCGACTGCGGCATACCGACCCGCAGCTGGCGTCCGAGATCGACCGTGCGTACACCGGCCGTGACGGCCTCGAGAAGTCTGTCCGACATGGCTCGATTCTCTCCTCTGGACTGGGTTCACGGTGCGCACTGTTCCGCTGAGCGGATCAACACCGGAGACACAGGAATGCCTGACTGTTGTCGATGCCGACCCTAGCAGCCCTGATCACGTCCGGCAGATGTATTGACCTGCACGAGCGTCGGTCCTAGCGTTGCCGCATGACCGACTCGGCCTCGTTCCTTCCAGCGGAACACGTGCGGACGCGCATCGATGATCTGGCGCGGTTCTGCGTCGACCTACCCGCGACCGGTACCGCGTACGAGAGTCGGATCCGCACCGTGCTGCTCGACCTCCTGGGCGTCACCCTGGCAGGAGCGCGGACACCGGAACTGACCGCACTTCTCACGCGGTGGCGAGCCGAACCGGGCACGACGGCCACCATCGGTCGCGGCGCCCACACCGGCGCGGAGACCGCGGCCTACCTGGACGCGATCGCCTCGTGCTGCCTGGAACTGGACGAGGGCAACAAGTACGCGGCGGGGCACCCTGCCGCCCATGTGCTTCCGGCTGCCATCGCAGCTGCCCGACTCAGCGCGCAGCCGGTGGCGGGCGACCGGTTCGTCGCCGCCGTGGTGGCCGGGTACGAGGTGGCCACCCGCTTCGGTGCCGCACTGACCCGCGACCCGCGGTGGCACACCCACGGACACTGGGGAGCGACCGGCGCTGCTGCTGCCGCTGCCGTCGTCTGGGATCTCGACGCCGAGCGCACGGTGGCCGCGATCGACGCCTCGACCGCGCTCGTGCACGTCGCACCGTGGGCCGTGGTGCTCGCAGGCAACTTCGCCCGGAACCTGTGGATCGGCGGCGCCGTCCGTGCGGGACTCGACGCCGCGCGGTTGTCCTCGGCGGGACTGGTGCACAACAGCGGCGCGGCGGCGGCGACTCTGGGGGACATCGTCGGCACTCTCGATGCCGACAGGCTCGCACCGGCGCCGGACGGCGCGTTCGCCCTCGACCAGGGGTACGCGAAACGCCATGCCAGCTGCTCGTACACCCACGCCGCCGTCGACATCGTGCAGGCTCTGCGCACGAACCTGGATCCCGCCGACATCGAGAGTGTGCGCGTCCGCACCCACGCGCTGGCGGAACCACTGTTCGGTCGGCACCCCTCGACGCGGCTCGGCGCGATGTTCTCGCTGCCGTTCGTGGTGTCCGCCGCGGTGGTGGCCGGAAGCATCGACGCGGCGACCCTGACGCCCGGCAGCGCGACCTTCCGTGCAGCGGAGGAGTTCAGCGCACGGGTGGACGTCGAGTCGTCACCCGCACTCACTGCCCTGCTGCCCGACCGACGCGCCGCGGAGGTCGACATCGTCCTCGTCTCCGGCGAGACCCTGTCGGCCGGCTCGCCGGATCCGGTGGGCGACGTCGACCATTTCCCGTTGGACCACACACAGATACTGGAGAAGATCGAACGGCTCGTCGGCGCGGAGGACGCCGGGCGGATCGATCGCGTGGTCACCGATGTCCTGCATTCTTCGGACGTGGTCCGGACTCTGAGCGCCCTGCCCTGAGCAGCGCGAACGGCTGGAAACCGACCACGCTGTAACGAGACGCCCGCCCCGCGCGACGTGTGGTGTGACCCATTGCTGCCATTCACCCGAGGACCTGCATGACCGCGTATCCGCCGCCGTTCCAGCCGCCCCACATCGAGTCCCGCAAGAAGGGCAACAAGGGCAAGATCACCGCCGCTGTCGCCGCCTTCGTGGGCCTGTCCGTCGTCGGACTGGGGCTGATGCAGGAACCCGAACCCGTCGCCGCGAGCGCGGAGACCACCCTCACCACCACGTCGGCCGCACCGACCACCACTCCCCGCGCGACGACCACCACCCCGCGGCCGACCACCACGACGTCGACGACCACCGCCGTCACCACCACTCCCGAGACCGTCACCGTGTACGCACCGCCGCCCACCACGACGGTGCCGTACGTGGAGACCCCGTACGTCGAGGTTCCCGACGTCGACCGCGCCTACGTCCCGGCGCCCGTGCCGTTCGTCGCGCCGGTGCCCGCACCGGCTCCCTACGTCGCGCCGGCCGTCGTTCCCGAGTCGTCCGGATCGGCGTACTACAAGAACTGCACCGCGGCCAGGAATGCGGGCGCCGCACCCGTGTACGCAGGCGATCCCGGTTACGGCTCGCACCTGGACCGCGACGGAGACGGCGTCGGGTGTGAGTGACAGCCTGTGAGTGCGCTCAGCGCACGCTCTTGAGCACCGCCACCGCCGGCTTGGCCACCCCGTTCGAGCGGTAGACCCCGAAGTAGTTCTCCTTGTCGGGGTTCACCGCGGTCATCGCGGCCCGGTCGGTGGTCTCGTAGAAGAAGATCGGCCCGGCCCACGAGTAGGACAGGCGGTTGTCGATGGCCTGCCGATAGGCCGTCGCCTGCACCTGCTCGCTGACGCTGGGATCGCCGGCGGTGGCCGCGCCGGCCTCGGTCATGACGATGAGCTTCCCGCCGTCGCCGTTCTCGCTCATGATCGTGCGTGCGCTCTTCTGATAGACGGTGCCGTCCGGGTTCCGGAAGTCCACGCTCATCTGTGACCAGGCGTTCCAGTCCGCGGTGTCGTTCGGCAACGCGGGCGCGGTGTACGGGTGCCAGCCGACGGCGTCGAAGTACGGACCCGCGCCGAGGTCGTACATCTGGTCCAGGTACGTGATCGGGGAGATGGCGTGCCCTTCCGGACTCTGACCCGTGGTGCCGTAAGGGGACAGTCCGGCCGCCACGATGCTGATGGCACTGGTGGTGGCGGCCTTCATCTTCGGGTAGGCCGCCTTCAGCAGATCGACGTAACCCTGCACGTTCGGCTTACCCGTCACCGGGTCGGCCCAGAACATCCACAGATTCGGCTCGTTCCACACCTCGAACGACCGAACCCCCTGCGGCGCGTACCTGCTCACGACCTTGGCGGCGAACGTCGCGTAATCGCTCGGGTTCGTGGGCGGCGTGCTGCCGTCGCTCGTGGTCCGCGCCCACGGCGGTGTCTTCTGGATGAGCAGCAGGACGTTGAGGGACTTCGCCTTGGCCGCCGCCACAGCACCGTCCGGACCCGACCAGTTGTAAGCCGTCGGCCCACCGTCCTGGACGTACCACCAGTCGATCTCGATGCGGACCCACTTGGCACCCGTGCCCGCGACCCGGGTCGCCTGCGCCTGCTGGGCGCTCGAGCTGCTCCGGAAGTCGATGCCGTTGAGTCCGATGCCCTGGCGTCCGACATACGGACTCGCTGCCGACGCGGTCGGCACCGACAGGGTTGCGATCACCGTCGCCACCACCAACAGAATCTGCGCAACGCGTCCACGGACCTGCATGACCGACTCCCCCGACCGCTTCGGCTACCGCGACACGCGGCAGCTCTCCGTGTCAGAAGTACCACCTGTCACACCAGTCACACAGGTAACACGCCGAACACCGGGTGGATCACCTCAGCGCGCGTTTGAGCAGCTTGCCGCTCTGGTTACGCGGCAATTCGTCCATGAACCGCACCTGCTTGGGGATCTTGAACGGTGCGATACGACCAGAGACGTGGGCGATGATCTCCTCGGCGGTCACCGCACGACCGTCCTTCACCGTCACCACCGCTGTGATCGCCTCGATCCACTTCTCGTCCGGAACGCCGATCACCGCGACCTCGGCCACCGCCGGATGCGTGTAGATCGCGTCCTCGACCTCCCGCGACGCCACCAGGATGCCGCCGGTGTTGATGACGTCCTTGATGCGATCCACCACCGTCACGAATCCCTCCGCGTCACGGGTCACCAGATCACCGGAGTGGAACCATCCGTCACGGAAGGCCTCTGCAGTGGCCTCCGGGTTCTCCCAGTACCCGTCGCACAACTGCGGTGAGCGGTAGAGGATCTCGCCGGGTTCACCGTCCGCCACGTCCTCTCCGTCGGCGTTCACCACCCGCGTCTCGACGAAGAAGACCGCGCGCCCGCACGAAGCGGGCCGTGCGTCGTGCTCCGCCGGTTGCAACACCGTCGCCAACGGACCGATCTCCGACTGTCCGAAACAGTTGAAGAACCGGAGGTCCGGATACCGCGCCCGCAGCCGCTCCAGCACCGTGACCGGCATGATCGATGCCCCGTACTGAGCTTTGGTCAGGGACGAGAGATCGCGGGTCTCGAGATCCGGGTGCCCCGCCAAGGGGACCCAGACCGTCGGCGCCAGGAACAGCGAACCTATGCGGTCGGCCTCGACACGGCGCAGGATCTCTGCGACGTCCGGCTTCGCCATCAGACGCACCGTCGCGCCGACCGACAGGTACGGCAGGGCGAACACGTGCATGCCGGCCGAGTGGTACAGCGGCATCGCGATGAGTGGGGCGTCGTCGGCGGTGAACGCCAGCGCCAGGACGGACGACACGTACTCGCTCACCAGAGCGCCGTGAGACATCATCGCGCCCTTGGGCTTCGACGTCGTTCCCGAGGTGTACAGCAACTGGGCGAGATCCGTGGTCCGCACCGTGGGCAGCGTGACCGACGCGTCGGGAAGATCGAGAAGCTCCTGCAGAGAGAGCACGACGCCGAGAGCGAGACCGTTCCGCACGGCGTCGACCGCCGATGCCAGAGCATCGTCGACCAGCAGTGCGCGGGCTCCGGACTGACGGACCAGGTAGGTCAGCTCGTCCTCGACCAGGGCGTAGTTGATCGGCACGTGCACCAGTCCGGCACGGCAGCAGGCGAGGAACCCGACGATGTAGGAGTCTGAGTTGGTGCCGTAGGCCGCCACCCGGTCTCCCGGTGCGAGCCCCGTCGACACCAGGTACCGAGCGACTCGGGACACCACCGCGTCCAGTTCCGCGTAGGTGTGCGTTCGACCGTCGAACTCCAGGGCTGCCCGGTCCGGGTACCGACGCGCCGACCGCGTCAGGACTGCGTCGACCGTGCTCGCGCGAACATCAGCTGTCATACCTCGGACACTAGAGAAGGCCGGGCGCCTCCGGTGCCCGTTCGAGACGAGCGCGAAGGAGCGACCACTCCGAGGCGGTGACCACGGACGGATTCGACTGCTGGGGCGACCGGAGCATCTCGAGTCGGTCCAGCCCGGCCGTCGCGGCGCACTCCGTGGCCGTCACGGGCTCGCCGAGTGTGGTGATCTCGGTCGGGACGTGCAGACGCGGATCGTCGGGATCCCGCATGTCGACAGCGGGGCCGAGCACGGTTCCGACGCCCCAGAATCCCCGTGCCGGGTGCGCACCGGAACGGTTGCTCACCCACAGCAGGATCGGTTGACCCGCCGCCATGAGCCGGGACCGGTAGTTGGGCGCCACGCACCAGTCACCGCCCGCGTGGCCGTCGGCGAGCAAGGAGACGACATCGGTCCTGCGGGGGTTCACCGTGATGACCCAGGCCCCGAGAGTTCGGGCCGTCACCTTCTCCATGCGCGCGTCTCCCTCGTTCTTGTGAGACTCCAGTAACATTTTGCTCGGAATTGGGTATAAGTCAGCGACTGACCCACCAACCGAGGACACGTGATGCCAGCACATCGGCGACCGACTCGCACCGGACGACGGATCGCGGTGATCGGCGCCGCGGTGACCGTGCTCGCCGGCGCAGCCACCACCACTATGGTGCTGTCCGACAGTGCCCCCGCCACGGCCAACGCCTCGGACGCCCCGGCACCCGCCGCGCCGGTCGCCGCAGTCGACACGCCCGTCGCGCTCGACACCCCGGCGGTGCAGATCGCTCCCCTCGCCCAGCAGGCCGCCGAGGAACCGTTCGATGCCTTCGCCGAGATCATGCAGATGGCCGGCTACCCGATCGACCCGGACACCGCCGCCTTCATGGACACCTCGGTCACCTCGATCTGCCGGGACCTCGCCGTCGGACGCACCGGAATCGACATCCTCGCCGACACCGCCGACCGGACGCGGGTGCGCGGATGGTCGGACGAGCAGTCGGACGGACTCGTCTACATCGGCGTCGCGTCGACCTGCTCCGCGTACTCCCACCTGCTCCCCTGACTGGAGATTGCCCGACCGGCCTCCGGCCTTCTCGCAGTCCACCGACCGGCCTCCGGCCTTCCCGCAGTCCACCGACCGGCCTCCGGCCTTCCCGCAGTCCACCGACCGGCCTCCGGCCTTCCCGCAGTTCACCGCCGGAGTTGCCGTGTGCCGTCCCAACCGGGCGGCGGCGGTGCCGTCGAACTCCACGGATGCCCGCGGTCGATCCACAGCCGGCGCCAGGATTCGGGCGTCACTCCCAGGTCGTCGTCGGTGACACCGAACTCGTAGCCGCACGACGGGCAGATCTCGTACGACGGGCCCGCCTCCGACCACGGCGGGTCCGCGAGACCGGGATAGTGGCAGACCGGGCAGAGGTGAGTGGTCATTCCGGAACTCCTGGTTGACGGTCCCAGTACGACGCACCGGATCCGGGTTTGAAGTATGTCTTGGTGGTGCCGTCCGGCGCGTAGGACGCGAACGTGTTGGTCTCCGGGTCGTACATCCGCACGGTGCCGTCCGGGCCGACCTTGACCTGATGCGAGCCCTCCGTGCGGAACCGCGCCGCGAGGTCGGCGTACTCGTCGGCCGACCGCGCACCCACGTCGGCGCCGTGGCGCGCGAAGTGGTCGTCGAGCGCACGACTGGACGACCACCCGCCCGGCGGCGGACCGGCAGCACGCTCCGCGGCAGCCACGTCGTCCAGGCCGACGGGGACGCGAGTGGCCAGATCCTCCACGTCGTCGGCCGCTCGTCGCACCGTCGCCATCGACGTCTCCGTGCGCCGCATCCGAGCGAACGCGTGCAGCGCCGCGATGACCGCGCGCACTCTCGAGGCGGTACGTGCGAAACGACCGGCCGTGATCGCCGCTCCCGCCGCCGCCGACAGTCCCGCGGACACGAAGGCCAACCCGATACCGACCGCGACGGCCGCCGCTTCCTCCACCGCGAACTGCTCGATCAGGTCGCGGATGTCGCGGCGCGTCTTCTCGAGTTGCTCGGCGTAGTCGCGGCACGCGGCGGCCAGTCCCGAGCACGCACCCGCCACCGCTTCCACGGCCTCGGACAGTCGACGGAGGTCCCGCACCATCGACTCCCGCTCCGGCACGTCCACGGCACCCAGATCGGCTGCGGCACCGAGCACCTCGGACCGTGCATCGAGCATCGCCTGCCCCAGCACGATCCACGCGCTCGACGCGTCCCGCAGCGCGTCGGTGTCGCCGTTGGGGCACGGCACGCCGACCGCGTCGGCCAGCTCCACCGCACCCTGGAGACCCGGGCCGAGGTCACCCACGGCGCTCGGATACTCGAGCTGCCGCACGGCGGCCGGTGCCCGGCCCGGCGGCGGCGGCGTACCCGGAACCACCGCGATCGATTCCGCCGCAGCGTGATTGGCGCCCGCCTGATCGACGAGCCGCGCCAGCACCGACGTCGCCGAGAACGTCGTGGCGAGTGCGCGGGAGAGATCGACGACGTTCCCGTCGTACGCCCGGCCCCACTGTTCGCCCGCGGCGTCGCTTCCCGCCATCGCCGCCCACGCGCGCGCGGCACCGTGGTGGACGTTCACCGCACTCGCCATGATCTCGTCCGCGCGATACACCGAGCGAGCCGCCTCGGCGTAGACCTCGGGTGACACGTCGAGAACGACCGGAGGCGCCATCAGTCGTGCCCGAACATGCGGCTGTTCGCCTCGACGACCGCGGCGTACGACGAGTGTGCCCGGCGTGCAGCATCTCTCACGGTCTCGACACCGACCGCCATCTCGCGAGCCCCCGCCGACCATGCGCTCTGCGCAGCGCGATGAGCCTCTGCCGCCCCGCCCTCCCACGGCAGGGCGGACACCCGCACCGACACGTCGTCGAGGGCGACCCGCGTGGCCTCGGCCAACCGTGTCAGCCGAACCACCACGGCATCCAGTTCGGCCAGGTCGACCCGGTAGCCCGTCACACCGCACCCGCGATCGCGGCCGCGGCCGTGTCGTCCTGTCCCACATAGGCAGTCGCTGCGATCTCGAGTCGACCCGCTGAGTCCTCGAGCGCCGCGACCACCGACCGGGCGCCGTGGTGAACGGTGTCCCACCCGTCGACGAACGCTGTCGCCGCACTGCCCTGCCACGAGGCGGACACCGCGGCGACGACCGAGGCGGCCTCCGCGACCTCCCGCTCGAGATCCAGCGACACCCTGCTCAACGCCCTGGCCGCGTCCACCATGGTCGCCGCGTCGACAGCCGTGTGTTCCATGCCGTGCTCCCCCCGCCCGGCGCCGGCGACCGGTCGTCGGCGGCGTGTGCAGGCATGGACGGGAGGGACTCGCATTCGGTTCCCGCGGGACCGGTCAGCGGCGTCCGGACACACGAATGCGGCGCCTGCCTCGCGCAGACGCCGCATTCGGATGGTGGTCACTGTGCACCGTGGTGACGGTGCACGGTGATCAGATCAACGCTGCCCCCTCGTTCGAACGAACAGTCCGCAGCATTGACCCGGATATCTCTCGGTGATCAGCGGTCGAGCTTGTGCTTCACCGTCTCGGCCAGATCCTGACCGAAGCTCTGCGCGGCGGACAATCGCTTCTGGGCGACCCGGCGCGGGGCGTTGCGCCGGCGGCGCACCACGACGACGGCCACGATCGCACCGATGACGGCCGCGATGACGGGGGCGCTCACTGCGGAGGCCTTCTTCACGTCGGAGGAGTTCGCGTCGAAGCTGCGCACCTGCTGGGCGACGTTGTCCGCGGCGTGCTTGGCACGATCGGCGACCTCGCCGGCCTTGTCCTGCGCCTTGGCAGCGACCTCGTTCGCCTTGTCGGCTGCCTTCTCCGCGACGTCTCCGGCCTTGTCGGCCACCTCGTTCGCCTTGTCGGCAGCCTTGTCCGCGACCTCGTCGGCCTTGCCGGAGGCCTTGTTCGCCGCGTTCTCCGCCTTGTCTGCGACGTCCCCGGCCTTGTCCTTCACGGCACCCGCGGCGTCGTCGACAGCCTGACCGGCCTTGTCGGCGGCCTGCTTGCCGTCCGCCTTGGTCTGCTGGGCTGCACCCTCGGTACGCAGCGAATCGTCGCCCGTGACCTCTCCGGCCTTCTTCTTCGCGGCGCCTGCGGCCTCGTCGACCTTGTTCTGAGCCTTCTCGATGAAGTCGGCCATGATGCACTCCTTTCGACGCTGCCCCTACCGGGCGCGCTCGTGTTCGTATGAAGGTGAGTCGTACAGAGAACGGAGAAGCGCGCGCCGACGACACATGATCTGGGTCACAGCCCGCGTCGACCTGACGGGACGACCGGACCGGTGATCGCATTAAGGTCGGCGCATGGGATCCAACCGACCGTCGAACCGCGGACAGAAGCGCGCCGCCAAGACCGCGGCGCGGCGACGCCGACAGACCTCGGGGCCGACAGCGTCCACGACCGAGCGGGTGCTGGCTCGCTTCGTGACGTGGATGGCCGCGCAGGAGGGCGCGGGAGACGTCGAGCCGACGCGTCGCGTCGTCGAATCGCTCCTGGGTGAGCTCACCCGAGTTCACGAGGGATTCACCCCCACGGCCTGGACCCCGGACGACGCCCACCTCGTTCTCGACGCCGCCGAGTCCGTCCTCGCGCAGAACACCGAGGCGAGCGAGGACGCCGCGCTCCACCTCGTGTTCAGCGCCCTGTCCTATCTGACGTTCCTCGACGACGAGGACATCTGGAGCGGCAGCGACGCCGACTACGAGCACTGCATGGAGGACCTCACCGATTTCGTCGACGGCGTCCCCGACACGCTGACGCCCGAGGACATCACCCTGCCCGAGGTGACTGCGGACGCGGAGTCGGCGGCACTGGCCGAGCTCGCGATCGTCCGCGACGTCGACGCCCTGCTCGCCTGGTCGAGCACCGGTCGGCCGATCGACGCGAAGGAGGTGGCCGCCGCGCTGGGGCTCACCGTGCCCGCGTCGACGTTCCAGATGCCCGCCGACGTCCCGGAACTCGCCCACGCCTGGACCACCGCCGTGTCGTCCGGCGTCGTGGAGATCTCGGACGCCGGCGCCGCTCCCGGACCACTCGCGGCGAACGTCCGGGCGCGCGAGGCGGACGCTCTGCGCACCGTCGTCGCGGCGCACGTCACGGCGCAGTTGTCCGCCGACGACGAGATCGATGTCTCCGCCTCGGTGGCCGACAGCTTCGTCGCCCAGGCGGTCCTTGCCGCCATGACGCCGGACCCGCCCGAGGGCAATCTGGACGAGAACTACGACGACCTCGAGGGCGAGGACAAGCGGACGGCGGAGTTGGTGACCGCGAAGCTCCGAGCGTTCATCGACCAGGGACTGCTCGTCGGCGGAGAGGTGTTGCTGGTGCCACCCGAGCTCCGGCACGCGGTACTCGACGGCGTGGGACGCGCGGACATCTTCGGCACCGTTGCCGCAGAGACCTCCGCCGAGGACTGACACCGCGGCGTAGCGTGCGCGGCGTGGCCCTGATTCATCGCGCGACCATCGTTCCCACCAAGATCGACCTGCTGCGGCAGTGGGTTCCACTGCAGCCGTGGGCGACAGGCATCGACGTCGGCACGCTCGAGGTCGTCGACGCCTACCGCTTCGACGATCCCGACGGCGAGGTGGGACTGGAGTCGCACCTGCTCCGCGCCGCCGACGGGACGATCCTGCACGTGCCCCTCACCTACCGATCGGCACCGCTTCCCGGCGCCGAGACGGCGCTGATCACCACCATGGAACACAGCGTGCTCGGGACCCGCCACGTGCACGACGCGGCGCACGATCCGGTGTACCTCGCGACGCTGCTGCGGACCGTTCTCACGGGCGGAACTCAGGCGACGTTCGAGTACGCCGAGCCCGGTCCCGAGCGGACCGTCACCGCGCTCGTCCACGGAACCGGACAGGCCGACGCCGACGTTCCCGACGTCCACGCGCCGTCGGTCGACACCCGCGGCACCGACACCGTCGTCGACGTCGGCACCGCCGCGCTCACCCTGCACCACGTCCCGCTGGACGACCCGGCCGATCGCCACGCCCTGGTCGGCACGTGGGCCGGACGGGCTCACCCTGCCGTTCTCGCGACCGCCGTCCTGCATGGAACCGAGCACGGCGGGTAGACCACTGCCGACGAGCGGGGCCGACACGTGACGGGGGCGGGGGCGTGTCGACGCCCCCGCCCCCGGGTCATCCCGCCTACCGAGTCATCCCGCCGGCTGGGTGTCGGGTATGCCGCTCTCCGGTGGGGTCGCCTCCTCACCGGTGTACTCCTCGACGGCCGAGTCGCCGATGTCCGTGACCAGGACAGGGGTCAGGTTCTCCGGCTTGCCGTTCGTGATCTTGTAGACGCTGGCACCGGAGATGCCGAGGTGACTGTCCTCCGAGTAGCGGAACGGGGCGAGCTGAGGACCGGGCAGATCCTTGCCCTGCGACTGCAGCGCCGACACGATCGACTCCCTGGTCGGGTTCTCGCCCGCGGCCTGCAGGGCCTGCACGAAGGCGTAGGCGTGGCTCATGCCGTAGATGCGGTAGTTGGTCAGCTCCTCGCCGGTTCCGTTGGCGGCCCACACCTTCTGCCACAACTGTGTCCACGGGTTGTCCGGCGAGTCGATGCCGGGGATGTACTCGAGGGAGATCATGTTCTCGAGCGACGAGGCGCCGTCGGTCACCGCGCCCTGCGAGAAGCGCCCGAGCAGCGACCCCACGAGGTCCACGTCGGATCCGATGGAGCTGTAGAACCATTCGGGCGTGTAGTTCAGTCGGCGGGAGACCAGCTGGCTCAGCGCGGTGTAGGACGGGACGTTGAAGCCCAGGATCAGATCGGCACCCGCCGCCTGGAGTGACGCGATCTGCGGGGCGACGTCGGTGTTGCCGGACGTGTAGCGGGCGACGCCGACGATCTGATCCTCGAGGTACTGCCGCACCGCGGCCTCGCTGTCCCGGCCGAGGTCGTCGTCCTGCAGGAACAGCCCCACCTTGGCGTCCGGCCGGTTCTTCTGCACCCAGTCGCCGATGATCTTGCCCTCGACCTGATAGTCGGGCTGCCATCCGAAGGTGTTGGGGTACTTGGCCGGATCGTTGCCCCACATGATCGCACCCGAGGACACGAAGAGATCGGGGACACCCTCCTCGTTGAGGAAGTCGATGACCGCGCTGTGGGTCGCGGTGCCCAGACCGCCGACCATCGCGAACACCTCGTCCTGCAGGACCAGCTCGTTGACCACCTGTGTGGTGGTGGTCGGGTCGTACGCGTCGTCACGCACGAGGTACTCGATCTGACGACCGTTCACTCCGCCGGCGGCGTTGACGTAGTCGAAGTAGGCCTTGGCGCCCGTGGGGATCTCGCTGTACCCGGGCGCAGCGACTCCCGTCAGGGGGTAGTGCGCACCGATTTTCACCGAGGTGTCGGTGATGCCGACGGTCGAGCCCTCCGTGGACTCCTCCGCCTCCTCACGGCCACCCGCACCGCACGAGGCCACCAGTACGACGGCCGCCGCGAGAGCGGTGCCCCGCTGCGCCCATGTTCGGAACCTGTTCATCGAACTCCTTCTCTCTTCAGACGACGCTGTACGAGACGACCGCGGACCGTGCCGACCAGTCCGAGTGGCGCGAAGAGGATCACGACCACGGTGAAGATGCCGGTGACCAGAGGCGCGAGTTCCGCGGCCTGCAGGCTGCTCAACCCGGCGTCGAGGCCCAGGTTGGTCACCACCGGCGGAATGTAGGTGAGGAGCGCGGCACCGATGAGAGCACCTGTCAGCGAACCGAGTCCGCCGATGACCACCGCGGAGAGCAGTGTCAGCGACAACACCAGCGTGAACCCGCTGGGCGCGGCGATGCGGGAGGCCATCGCCATGATCGCGCCGGCGGCACCGGCACACGCGGCGCTGACCACGAAGGCCAGGACCCGTGCCCGGCCGAGGTCGATCCCCGCGATCTCGGCCGACACCTCGTCGTCACGCACGGCGCGCCACCGCCGTCCGACACGACTCGACGACACGTTGGCCAACAGGAAGAACACCAGCACGAGCAGGAACCACCCGACGTAGGCCACGAACTTCGTGGACGTCAGTTCGTTCCCGGTGACGAAGAAGGCGATGTCGTCGAGCGCGGACGGCACGTCGGGACTGGGCACGATGAGCCCCTGCTCGCCCCCGAGGTACTCCGAGAAGTACAGCGCGAGACCGGGGACGGCGACGGCGAGCGCCAACGTCGCGCCGGCCAGGTAGGGCCCGTGCAATCGCGCCGCGGCGACCCCGACGACGACCCCGACCAGACCGGCCACGACGGTGGCCGCGATCAGGACCAGGGGCACCGACCAGCCGGACTCGTTCGCCCGCAACATCAGTGCCGCGGTGTACGCGCCGACCGCCATGAACGCGCCGTGCCCGAGGGAGAGCTGACCGTTGAGTCCGGTGAGCACGGTCAGTCCGGCCGCGGCGATCGCGAGATACGCCACCGACGTCAGCTGGCTCTGCCGGAACGTGCTGACGCTCTCCAGCACGAGAATCACCACGACGAGGGCCAGCAGAGCGCCGAGCAGGTGGCGCCGCACCGGAGTCGACACCGCGCGGGCGACGCGCGAGCGTGCGGGTGAGGGGGTGGGCGTGTCGGTCGTCGTCACGGTCATGTCAGACCCTCCTCGCTGCCGCGGCAGCGAACAATCCGTTGGGACGCAACAACAACACCGCAATGAGGATGACCAGCGCCGCGAAGGACACCAGGTCCTGCCCGATGTAGCCACTGACTGCACTGAGGCCGACGCCCATCAGCAGACCGCCCACCACGGCGCCCACCGGGCTGTCGAGACCGCCGAGCACGGCGGCCACGAATCCGAACACCACGACGGAGTCCATGTAGCCGGGGTGCACCAACGACCCGCCGGCGATGAGCAGACCTGCGACCGACCCCACCACCGCGGCCAGCGCCCATCCCAGCGTGAGCATGCGGCCCACCCGCACTCCCAGCAGGCGCGACACCTCCTGACTGAAAGCACTGGCGCGCATCGTGAGTCCGAGATCGGTGAACCGGAACAGCGCGACCAGCGCGGCGAGCACCACCAGCACCGCGACGACCTTGTAGATGTCGTTGCCCGTCAGCGCCACGTCCACGGACCCGATGCGCCGACCGTCGAGCCCGAAGGGAGCGGGAAAGGACCGGAACTGGTTGCCGAAGACCAGCGCCGCCACCGCATGGATCACGATGAAGAGACCGAGGGTGAGGATCACCGGATTGATGTGCGACGCGCTGTCGACGTACCGGATGATCAGCCGCTCGATCAGCGCGCCGAGCACCAGACCGGACACGAGCGCGGCGGCGAAGCCGACCCAGTAGGAGTAGCCGGCATCGACCACGACGAGCGCCACGTAGGTGGTGATCATGGCCATGGGCGCCTGCGCGAAGTTCACGATGCGCGTCGAGCGCCAGATGAGCACGAGCGCCAGAGCGAATGCGGCATAGACCATCCCGTTGGTCACTCCGTTGATGACGATGGTGAGCAGTTGTTGCACTCTGTCGTCCTTTCGTGAGGGTGGTCAGAAGCCGAGGTAGGCGTGGCGGAGTTCCTCGTCGCCGACGAGGTCGGCCGCCGGCCCCTCCCGCGCGACCGTCCCCAGGGACAGCACGACGGCGTGTTCGGCGATGGACAGTGCGCTGCGGGCGTTCTGCTCGACCAGTACGACGGTGAGGCCGTCCGCGTCGACCGAGTCACGCAGCGTCTGGAAGATCTGTGCCACCACGCGGGGAGCGAGCCCGAGCGACGGTTCGTCGAGCAGCAGGATCGTCGGAGTCGCCATGAGGGCGCGCCCGATCACCAGCATCTGGCGCTCACCGCCCGACAGCGTGTGCGCGGTCGACGCCCGACGCTCCGCGAGAGCCGGGAACATGGTCAGCACGCGATCGATCCCCACCGCGGCCGCGGACGTGTTGCGGCCCAACGCTCCCAGCCGCAGGTTCTCCTCGACGGTGAGTTCGACGATGACCCCGCGACCCTCGGGCACGTGCGACAGTCCCCGTCGTGACATCGACTCCGGACTCGCCCCGACGAGGTCGACCTCGCCCATCCGGATGTGGCCGGACACCGGCGGGTGCAGCGCGGAGATCGTCCGGAGCAGGGTCGTCTTGCCGGCACCGTTGGCCCCGAGCACCGCGGTGACCGCGCCGCGGGGCACTCGCAGCGACACGGAGTCGAGCGCGGTGACGGCGCCGTACCGCACCGTCAGATCGGACACGGTCAGGGCGTCGAGGGTGGCCTCGTCCCGCACGACGTCACGCGTCACGGTCCACCTCGTCCCCCAGGTAGGCAGCGAGCACAGCGGGATCCTCGCGCACCGTGTCGGGTGTCCCGCGCGCGATGACCTTCCCGAAGTCCAGGACCACCAACCGATCACAGACACTCATGACCAGATCCATGTGGTGCTCGACCAGCAGGATCGACATCCGCGAGGTGAGCCCGCGGACCAGCTCACCCAACTCGTCCATCTCCGCGTTCGACAGACCCGACGCCGGCTCGTCGAGAAGAAGCAACGTCGGCTCCCCCACCAGCGCCCGCGCGAGCGCGACGCGTTTGCGCACCGCGTACGGCAGGCTGGGCGGATATCGGTCGGCGTACTCGTCGATGCGGAGTTCGGACAACGTGGCCAGAGCACGGTCGCGGATCGCGGCGGTGTCGGCCCCGCTCCGGGCGAGTCCGAGCAGCCCGGCGGCGATCGAGGTCCGGGCGAGATGGTCCGCACCGACCATGACGTTCTCCACCACGGTCATCCGGTCGAACAGCCCGAGGCCCTGCAGTGTGCGGCTCATGCCGAGTGCGGCCAGCGCGGTCGGCTTCAGCCGGCGCACCACCCGGCCGTTCCGGGTCACGGTGCCCGACTGCGGCGCGACGAGGCCGCACGCGACGTTGAACAGTGTCGTCTTGCCGGCCCCGTTGGGTCCGATGACACCGACGACCTCGCTCCGTCGGACATCGAGTCCGACGTCCGACAGGGCGACGATGCCGCCGAACGACACGGTGACGGACGACAGCTCGAACACGGACTCGGTCATGGTCTCGATCGTTGACACAGTGGCCCACCTCACATCTCGGTGGCACTCACTATGGTCACTCCGCACAGTCGGCGATATGGTCTCCGCGCACGAAAAGGGTCATGCCCGGGGCACCAATTTCGGTCAAACCGCTCTAACCGTCGGGCGCTGTGCGCAAAAATGCGCGCATGGCGTCGCCGTCGATCGGCCGTGGATCGGGGCTGCACCCTGTCCGCGGACGGCTGTCGACGGAGGAACGAGCCGCGATCCAACGCGCGTGGGCGGCGCTGATCCCGGAGGCGGACGCCATCGCCGACTCCATCACGCTGGCCCTGTTCGAGCAGGACCCCGACTACCTCCAGGCCGGCTCCGACATCACGGCCGTGGTCCGTCGCAGCACGCGGGAACACATCCGTCTGGGGCTGCGCAAGCTCAGCGGCACGCAGCACGGAAGCGAGGACAACACCGAGGTGTGGCGGCGCACGGGTCGCGAACGGGCGCGCCAGGGCATCCCCATGGAACTCGTGCTCAAGGCGTACACCCTCGGTAGTCGCACGTTGTGGGAGGAACTCGTCAACGCTCGCGGCGCGAATCCCGGGCTGCTCGAGCCGCGACTGCTTCTCGTCGCCGGCCAACGGTTGTGGCACGCACTCGATGCGCAGAACACGATTCTCGTCGACTCCTACCGGCGTGAGACCGCACGGATGCAGCAGCGCGACGTCACCAAGATCCTCGCCGTTCTCGACGGACTGCGCGACGGGCGCGGAGCCGATCCCGCGTTCGTCGTCGATGCGCGGAACACACTGGGCCTCACCACACAGCATCGGGTCGCGTGTGTGGTGGGCCCGCTGTCCGAGCGGGGCGATCCACCCCTGACCTCACCGGAGGACGCGGTCGACGGCGTGACATCGCTGTCGCACTGGCACATTCGCGACGGCGTCCAGTTCGGCGTCGTGTGCCCGGCCAAGACCGACCTCGCGCCCGTGGCCGAGGCTCTCGCCGCGCGCGCGGTAGGACCGGTGGGCATCGCGGCGTCGGCGGACGGACTCGTGTCCTTCGCCGCCGCCTACCGAGCTGCCGCGCGTGCCGCGGCCACCATCGGCGCGGGCGACACGCCCGCGGCGGTGGCCACGGACCGACTGCCCCACATCGTCATGTCCGCCGACGACGAGATCTCGGATCTGGTCGTGTCCCACGCGCTCGGATCGCTGAACGGACACCCACCCGCGCAGCGGGAGGTACTGCTCCGGACTCTGGCGCACGTCCTCGCCACCGACGGCTCACCCACCAACGCCGCCAAACTCCTGTACTGCCACCGGAACACGGTGATATACCGGCTCCATCAGGTCGAGGAACTGACCGGCCGATCCATCACCGCACCGGACGACCGGCTCCTCCTCACCCTGGCCCTGGTCCGCTCCGGACACTGGGCGGACGCGGTGGCCGGCGTCGCCGCGACTCACGCCGGAAACGTCACACCAGAGAGCTCGACCGCAACGTCAGCACGGTGATCTCGCTCGGTGCGAAGACGCGGAACGGCGGACCCCAGAAACCCGTGCCCCGGCTCGTGTAGAGCTGGGTGCGGGCACCGTGTCGGCTGAGGCCGTGGACGACCGGTTGATCGAGTCGGACGAGCAGCCCGAACGGCCAGATCTGCCCGCCGTGTGTGTGCCCGGAGACCTGCAGATCCACTCCCGCCGCCACGGCCGCGTCGATCTGCTTCGGCTGATGCGCCAGCAGGAAGATCGGCAGCGACGGTTCTGCGTCCGTCAGCGCGGCGGTGAGATCCGCGCCGTGCCCCACCTCGCCCGACCCGCGGGCGGTCCTGTCGTCGACCCCTGCGACGACGAGCCTGTCACCACCGCGCATGACGGTGATGTGCCTGTTGTGCAACGAGTCCCAGCCCAGTGACGTCATGTGGTCGAGCCACTCCTGGGCCTCGCCGAAGTACTCGTGATTGCCCGTGACGTAGACGCGCGCCGACTTCGCGTGCACCCGTTCGAGCGGAGCCACCTGCTCGCGTCGACGCTCCACCGACCCGTCGGCGAGATCACCCACGTGGCAGACGATGTCGGCGTCCTGACGATTGATCTCCGCCACAACGTCGGAGGACCACACGGACCGTTCGATCGGACCGTAGTGCGTGTCCGTGACCAGGACGATGCGGAGCCCGTCGAGTCCCGCGCCGAGTCGATCGAGCGTCACCGTCACGTGCTTCGTGCGCGGCAGCCGCATCGCCTCGCGTCGTCCCCACACCGCCAGTGCGACGATGACAGCCAGCACCGCGCCGGCGACGATGCGTGATCGCAGTGGATCGTCGACCCCGACGAGGCCGAGGCCGAGCCGGACGACGAGGCCGATGACGGACCACACGAACGCGATCCACACCAGTCCGAGCAGGGTGTCCCCGATGCGGGCCCATCGGTCGGAGTGTGCCCGGCCGTGCCCCTTCGCCATGCCGACCACGAGCGCTGCGGCAGCACCGACCGCAACGACCGTCGCGGTGATCCTCGCAGCGATCGGCCAGTCCGCGCCGGTGTACGCGAGTGTCCACAGCGGCGTCCCGAAAAGGATCGCGAGAACGATCGTCACGACGGCGAGCCGGCCCACGGGCGGCCCGCCGGACGGAGTGCTCTCGCGAACCTCGCCCGGCACTGAGTGGTCCGACATGGTGCATGTTCCTTCGGTGTCGGGAGCGTCGGCGATCTCTCGAGGAGCATCGCGGCGCGTGGGAGAGACGCGTCAACCGTACGCGGAACCGTGCGGCCGGTCCGCGCGTCGAATGTCACGGGGATCGTGGCATCGCGGTCGGGGAGGACACGAACATGGGGTTCGACATCACGGGAGTGATCGGCGCCGCGGGCGAGACGATCTCGGGCGCGGCGTCGGAGATGGTCGACTTCGCGACGGGACACGACAGCGACGCGGCGGAGTCCGCGGCGCGACTGACGGCGGAGTTCCACGCCGACGACGCCGTCCGGGTCGCCCGCGAGGCCGTCGACAGGTCCAGGGTGGGCGACACGGCGAGCGGCGAGAGTGTCGTGGTCCCGGAGTCGTTCGACGGCATGTCGCACCCCGAGATGTTCGCGCACACCACCGAACTCACGCCGGAGCTGCTCGATTCCGGGGCCGCGATGTGGCGTGAGGCCCACACCAGGACGACCGTGCTGGTGTGGACCCTGTGGAACGACCTCGGCGCCGTGCTCGGGACGGACTGGCAGGGAGCAGCGGCGGACTCCGCACTCGCCGCGATCACGACCTACCGCACCGAGTCTCTGCGCACCCTCGACCTCATGGACATAGTCGCGGGCAAGCTCGAGCAGTCTCGTGACGGGTTCGCGCTCACCCGCGCCACCATGCCCGCCCCACAGTCCTTCACACCGTCGGACTGGGCGCGCACCGCGATGACCGCCGCGTTCCTCGGACCCGTCGGCGCCGCCGGGTCGATCACCGCGATGATGGCCGAGGAGGAGGAGCGGCGCGCCGAGGCCGTGGCGGTCATGAACGGCACCTACGTCCCCACCGCCGTCCGAGCCGATCACGGCGTGCCGGTATTGACGCCGCCGGGAGATCCGGCGGGCGGCTCCGCGTCGGGTTCCTCGTCGTCGGCGGCGGCCGCCGGTGGCGCGCGCGGAGGTGTCGACGCCGCATCGCTCGGTTCGACGGCACTCTCGTCTCTCTCCGCGACTCCCGCGCCGACCACGGCGGCGTCGGTCGGCGACTCGACACCCGTCGCGGGGACACCGCCCGCGGCCGCCGCCCCGAACTCTGCGGGAGCCGGTACGAGCGGCACCCCGAGTGGCGCAGCTACGCCGGCGGGTGTCGCACCCGTAAACACGGCACCGGTCGGCCCGTCGGCGCCCCGGCCGGCCGCGACCTCACCGGCGGGCTTCGGACGAGGCTCGACCCCCGCCGGGTACGGGACGGCAGGGCAGCGTTCGTCGTCGGGATCCGGCGGGTCGGGCGCGCGGACACTCGGTCCGGGATCCTCGTCCGGGCGCAGCGCCTCGGGCGGTACCACCGGTCCCGTCCTGCAGAGCGCGACGGCGGCCGGCGCCGGCGGTTCCGGAGCCGGCACCCGCGCGGGGGCCTACGGACCGGGCGCGATGATGCCGGGGAGCCGCGCCGGTGGAGACCAGGACGGCGAACACACCACGGCGGGCTACCTGGTCACGGCGGACAATGGCGACCGCCTGATCGGAGAGCTCCCGCTCGTCGCTCCCCCGGTGATCGGGTGATCGTTCGAGCGGCTCCCACGGGGGTCGCCTCGTGGAACCTCACGTCACTCGAGTTCGCCGTACTCCTCGATCGAATCGGCCGCGATCGAGTGCCGTTCCCCTTCTCCTGGACCACGCCCGCCCGCACAGCCGCAGACTTGCGTGCGGAGCGCGAGGCCGCCCGCCGCCGCCTCGGCGACCGATCGCTGCTGGCCGCCGTGTCCCTGCTCGGCGGACCCGGACTCCAGGTCACCGCCTGCGGGGTGGAGTCGGGAGATCGACGTGTCCGCATCCGAGCCGCAACCTCGTACTCCGCAATCCCGCTCGCCGTCGTGGTGGTCCAGGAACCGGGACCCACCTCCGACACCGGCGGCACGGTGCACGTTCATGCCGTACCAGCGGAGCGCGTCGCCCACACCGTCGCGGCGGCGCTGCCCCACCGCCGCCCGGGACAGAGGGCGTCATCGTCCGTGTCCCGCGACGACGTGGTCCGCGCTCCGTCGTCCCACCTGCACGATTCGCGTGGCGACACCGACCGCGAGCGCGTGATCCACATTCTCGACGGACCACGGGACGGGCTCGGTGAGATCGTCGTGGGACACGGCGGCGACGGTCCGCTCGAGGCGATCGCGGGCAGACGGTGGATCGACGCCGTCGACGACGGTCGCTACCTGGTGCACGCGACCGACGTGGTGACCGTCCTGCCCGCCACGGCCCAGACCATCGCCGCGGCGCTCGACGACGAGATCCGACGGGCCGGTGCGGTACCACCGGTGACGGGTACACGCAGCTAGGGTTGGGCCATTGAACGCTGCGGCGCTGACGCGTGCGCGGCCGATCGAGAGGACTGGGCAGATGAGCGATCGCTACCCGCGCGACTCCGACAACCGCGACGTCGGCAACTACGGCTACGACGACCGCACTCGGGCCTACGGTCGGCAGGAGCCCTACGCCGAGCCCGGTGGTCAGCGCTACGCGCCGCAGAAGCCGGCATCGTCCGGACTGAAGTTCGACGTCGGCCCGTTCATCGGCGGAGTCGTCGCCACCGCCATCACGACGTTCATCGCAGGGTGGGTGGCCACGGCGATCGTCCAGGCCGTCTACAACCGCACCGGAACCAGCGTGTTCTGGATGTACGGACTGGAGGATCCCTGGATCGCCGGTGTGTACGGCGCCCTCGCCGCGATCCTCGCCGGAGCGTTCATGCTCCTGCTGTTCCAAGCGGTGCCGTCACCGAACACGTTCTTCAGCTGGATCGCCGGCCTGGTGGTCGTCGCGGTCATCGTGCTGCCGTTCCTCGCCGCGGGAGCCATCACCGCAGCGTTTGGCTCCGCGATCGTCAACGGCCTGATGGGGTTCGTCATCGTGGCCCTGCTGTCCACCACTGCGGCGAAGACGTATCACGGTCGTTCCTGACGGCCCCCGTCGAGCGTGACGCTCAGGGGATCCAGTACCCCTGAGCCTTCACCGACTTACGGGGAACGCGGTAGTCGGACTTCAGGATCGACGCGATCGAGCGCGTCGTGACCGTGTCGCACGCGACCCACGCGGCGTGGCGAGACGCGTCGAAGGCCGCGGCCGAGACGGCTTCCACCATCGAGGCACCGTCGTCACGCCGTCGTACTCGATGGACCTGCGTGGCACTCGTCGCCGCGAGCGGGAGCGCATCGTCGCCGTCGTGCACGGTCTCGAGCCACAGGGTGACGGGGAGATCGTCGGGCAGAGCGGCCAGCAACGAGTTCACCGCGGGAAGTGCCGCGCTGTCCCCCGCGATGAGGTATCCGGCGGGAAGCGGGTCCGGTACCGCGTACTTCGAGCCCTGGAACGTCGCCTCGAGGGTGGCGCCGGGGGTGGCGCGTCGGGCCCAGCGCGCGGCCGGACCGTCATGTAGCGCGAACTCGAGGTCGAAGCGGTCGTTCTCCGGGTCCGGGTTCACGACCGTGTAGGCACGGTGGTGCAGCGACGCACTGCCGTCGTCGGTGGGAAACCACAGGCGCAACCACATCGTCGGATGCACCGGCTTGCGCGTGAACAGTCCACCCGCGGAGACCGTCAGCCGCCGGTAGTGCGGGGTGACGTCCTCCGCCGCGAGGACGGTGAGCAGCACGTCCGAGCCGCCCATCAGCTTGAGGACAGTGCCCTGCCAGCCCTTGGTCTGCTCGCTGGTCGCTGCGTCGCTCATGCAGCTGAGGGTAGCCTAACTCTGACCGGCGCGGGGGTGTGCCAATTCCTCGAGGTACTCCGCGATGCCGTCGTCGTCGTGGCTCGCGACCACCCGATCGACGAGAGCCTGCACCTCGGGAATGGCATTGGAAGGACAGATCGCTGTGCCGGCCCACGCCAACATCTCCAGATCGTTGCGTGCGTCGCCGGCGGCCGCGACATCACGCCGAGCGATGCCGCGGCGCTCGCACAGCGCCGCCAGGGCGGTCGCCTTGGACACTCCGCGCGCGGCGATCTCCACGTAGGGCGCGCCGGAATGGGTCACCGAGACATCGTCGACGCCGCCTGCGAGCAACGCGCGGTAGAGATCCACGCTCGGCACGGTGGCGTGGCGGGCGACGATCTTCACCATGTCCTCCCGCAACCACGGGAAACGTGTCGTACTGGAGATGTCCATGGTGGACGGGTCGCGGTGATGGTCGGAGAACACGCACAGCGCGGCGTAGCCCGTCTCCGCGACGAACGAGGTGGGGCCGACCGCGGCGACCACGGTTCCCGGTACGAGGGTGCGCACCCGATCGACCGCGGCCTGGCCGACGGCGACGTCCATCCCCACCGTCTCGATGATGACGGGCGTCCCGTCGGCGAGATCGATGAGCACGGCGCCGTTGGCGCACACCGCGATTCCGCGGAAACCGCTCTGCTCGGCGAACTCGTGCACGGAGTGCCGGGCACGGGCGGTGGCCCACACCACGTCGATCCCCGCGTCCCGCGCTGCCGCCATGGCGTCGGCGGTGCGTGCGGAGATGGTCCGGTCGGAGCGCAGCAGCGTCCCGTCGAGATCGGTGGCGAAGAGTCGGACGGTCACCGGGTCAGCCTCTCACCCGGTGACCGCTCCGACCGGGAGTCAGCTCAGCGCGTCGGCGATGGGCGTCTCGCCCTGGTCGAACTCGATCATGCGGCCGGCGGTGGACGGGGTGTCGAGCACGGTGGCGATCACCGCGGCCACGTCGTCACGACTGACCGAGGCGCCCGTCGCTCCCTGCTCCTTGGTGGTGATGGAGCCGGTGCCGGCGTCGTCGGTGAGGCCGGACGGCGCGACGATGGTCCAGGACAGGTCGCTGTTCTTCAGGTGCTGGTCGGCCTCGGCCTTCGCCTCGGCGTACGCGTAGAAGGAGTCGTCCGGGGAGACACCGTGATCCGGGCCCGCACCGAAGTACGACACCAACACGAAGCGCGGGACGCCCGACGCAGACGCCGCGTCGATGCAGCGGATGGCGGCGTCGCGATCCACCGCGTACGTGCGGTCGGCATCGCCGCCCCCGGCGCCGGCAGCGAAGACGACGGCGTCGTGGCCCGTCACGGTTCCGGCGATCTCCTGGGTGGTCTGCGCCTCGACGTCCGCGACGACGGCGGTGGCGCCGGTCTTCTCGATGTCGGCGGTCTGATCGGGATTGCGGATCAACGAGGTGACCTGGTGCCCACTCTCGGTCAGGATCTTCGCGAGCTTCAGGGCGATCTTGCCGTGGCCGCCGACGACTGCGATGCGTGACATGAGTTCCGGGTGTCCCTTCTTCGAGCACGGGCGGCCGTGCGACCGTCCGGAGAGGGGGGTTCCCTACGGTCGGTGCCCGACAAACATCAGGGCCGCACTCAGGGGTACGGCCGTCCCGCCGCAGCGGGGCCGCGCACCTTTCCGACGAGCCCGGCGACCGCCAGGATGGTGACCACGTAGGGCAGCATCAACATGAACTCGCTGGGCACCGGCGACCCGATGATGCCGAGCACGTTCTGCAGGTTGGACGCGAATCCGAACAGCAGGGCCGCCAGCGTCGCACGGACGGGATCCCAGCGTCCGAAGATCACGGCGGCGAGGGCGATGTAGCCGGCGCCGGCGGTCATCTCCTTACCGAACGCACCGACCGACCCCAGGGTGAAGTACGCGCCGCCCATGCCGGCGATGGCGCCCGCGAGGCAGACGTTCCAGAAACGAGTGCGGGCGACGTCGATACCCACGGAGTCCGCAGCGCGCGGATGCTCACCGACCGCGCGCAACCGCAGGCCCCACCGCGTGCGGAAGAGGCCGACGAACACGGCCGCGACCGCGATGTACATGACGTACTCGATGACCGTCTGCCGGAACAGCACCGGACCGATGATCGGGATCTGCGAGAGCAGCGGGATCTCGATGCGGGGAAAGCGCGGCGGCGTGTTCAGTGTCGCCGCGCTGGGGACCAGCACCTTGGAGTACAGAAAGCTGGTGAGCCCGACGACGAGCACGTTGAGCACCACGCCGACGATGACCTGGTTGACGAAATACCGAATGGAGAACACCGCGAGGACGCTGCCCACCAACGCTCCTGCGACGAGGGCTGCGGCGAGACCGACGTACGGCGACCCGGTGAGCGTCGCGACCACCGCGCTGACGAACGCGCCGCCGAGGAGCTGGCCCTCGATGGCGATGTTGATGATGCCGACACGCTCGGAGACGACGCCGCCGAGCGCACCGAAGATGAGCGGCGTGCTGAGGGCGACGGTTCCGAGCAGCAGCCCCGGCACGGGAATGGTCTCGCCCACCGCGGACCAGGTGAGGAACAGCAGGACGAACGCGACGGCGAACACCGCGGTGATCGCCACCGGTGTGCGCTGCCCCGCCCGAGTGCGGACCGCACTGACCAGCGTGAGGGCGGCGAGCAGGATCACCAGCGCGATGCACGTGGCGCGCGCGGGCAGTCCCACGTCCGGCAACCTGACGAAGTCGCTGTCACTGGCCAGCGAGAACGTGCTGGTGCCGCTGTCGCCCCGCAGCCCGAAGGCGAGCAGCGCGACGACGGTGACGACGCCCAGGACGACGGGAAGCTTCCAGGAGGCGGCGGGACGGGACCCGGCGTCGGGAGGAGCCGTGGCGAGTGTGCCCATCAGCTCACCCCTTTCGCTCGAGGTTCGGGTAACCGGAACACCGCTCGCACCAGGGGCGGCGCGGCGATGAACAGGACGATGACCGACTGGACGACGAGCACGATGTCGATGGGGATCGACTCCGCGGCCTGCATCGCGAAGCCGCCCGCCTTGAAGGCTCCGAACAGGATGCCGGCGGCGAACACTCCCCACGGACGCGAGCGCCCCAGCAGTGCCACCGTGATGGCGTCGAAGCCGATGCCGGCGTCGATGTCCGCGGAGAAGCCCGTGGTGACGGTCCCGAGAACCTGTGCGACACCGGCGAGGCCGACCAGGGCACCCGAGAGGACCATCGCGTAGATGTACACGCGCTCGACCTTGATGCCGGCCACGCGGGCAGCGGAGGCGTTCTCCCCCACGACGCGGAACCGGAAGCCGACGCTCGACCTCTCGAGCAACCACCACACTGCTGCGGTCACGGCGATGACGAGGACGAATCCCCAGTGCAGCGAGTACTTCGAGCCGAACAGCGACGGCAGGATCGCGTCGTCCATCATCGCGGGCGTCTTGGGGTTGTTGGAGCCGGGTGCCTGCAGCGCGCCGGGAGTGCGCAGCAGGTACGAGATCAGGTAGAACGCGACGTAGTTGAGCATGATCGTCACGATCACCTCGTGCGCGCCGGTCCGCGCTCGCAGCAGTCCGGCGATGCCGCCCCACAGCGCGCCGCCGACGACACCGGCCAGGATCGCGACGATCAGGTGCACGTAGGGCGGCAGGTCGAAGGTGAAACCGACGTAGCCTGCACACGCGGCGGCGATGAGCATCTGGCCGCGGCCGCCGATGTTGAACATGCCGACTCGGAACGCCAGTGCGACACCGAGACCCGCGGCGATGAGCGGAGTGGCGAAGGTGAGGGTCTCGGTGAGCGGACGGATACCGTCCGCGAACCGAGGCCGTCGGAAGTTGTAGACACTGCCTTGGAAGAGCGCCGAGTAGGCACCCCAGACCGAGTCCCAGATCGCGGAGAGCATGTCCGTGGGCCGCGAGAAGAAGTAGCCCGCCGTCTCACGCACCTGCGGATCGGTGACGGCGATGAGTATCGCGCCGACCACGAACGCCATCAGGACCGACAGCAGGGACAGCAGCACACTGCCACTGGCGATCTTGCGCAGCACCGACTCGGACGTCGACGGCGGCGTCGCGGTGTCCGTCGCGGTCACGCGGCTCCCTCGGTGTTCGCGTCGGTGGAGTGGCCTCCGGCCATGAGCAGTCCCAACTCTTCTCGCGAGGCGTCGCCGGACACGATGCCGACGATGGCGCCTCGATACATCACCGCGATGCGGTCGGCCAGAGCCGACACCTCGTCCAGCTCGGACGAGATCACGATGACGGGCGTGCCCGCGTCCCGCGTCGCGACGATGCGCTTGTGCACGAATTCGATGGATCCCACGTCGATTCCGCGCGTGGGTTGCGACGCGATGAGCAGGCGCAGGTCGCGCCCGAGTTCCCGTGCCAGCACGACCTTCTGCTGATTACCCCCCGACAGGCGTCCGACGGCCGTGTCGATGCTCGGCGTGCGGATGTCGAACTCCGACACCTTCTCCGACGCGAAGGACCGGAGGAAGGACCGCACGATGCTGCCCCGCGCCGAGAACGGCCCACCGTGCGACCGGTCGAGCATGAGGTTCTCGGCGATGGTGAACTCGCCGACGAGTCCGTCCTCGGTGCGGTCCTCGGGAACGAAACCCACACCGGCGTCCAGCACGGACTTCACGTCGCGACCGACCAGCGAGGCTCCGTCGAGGGTGATCTCACCGGTCATCGCCGGATGCAGACCCAGCAGTGCTTCGGCGAGCTCCGTCTGACCGTTGCCCTGCACGCCCGCGATCGCCAGGATCTCGCCGGCGCGCACCTCGAAGGACACGTCGTTCACCACCGGGCCGGCAGCACCCGGAACCGTCAGGCTCGACACGACCAGCGCCGCGTCGCCCAGCTGCGCCGGGTCCTTGGCGACGCGCAACTGCACGTCGCGACCGACCATGAGGGATGCCAGTTCGCCGTCGGTGGCGGTCGGTTCGGCCTGGCCCACGACCTTCCCGAGGCGGACGACGGTGATGCGATCGGCGACCACGCGCACCTCACGCAGCTTGTGCGTGATGAAGACGATGGCCGTCCCAGCATCGGCGAGCTGACGCATGATCGTCATGAGCTCGTCGGTCTCCTGCGGCGTGAGGACGGCCGTGGGCTCGTCGAAGACCAGGATGTCGGCCTCGCGGGAGAGCGCCTTGATGATCTCGACGCGTTGCTGCACGCCGACCGGGAGATCGCCCACGATCGCGTCCGGATCCACGTCGAACCCGAAGCGGGCCGACACCTCCCGTACCAGCGCACGAGCCGCGTCGAGGTCCAGGCGACCGCCGAAGGTCGTCTTCTCGTTGCCCAGGATGATGTTCTCCGCGACGGTGAACACCGGGATCAACATGAAGTGCTGGTGCACCATGCCGATCCCGGCGCTCATCGCCTCGCCGGGGCCGGCGAAGGTGCGCCGTTCCCCGTCGATGAGGATCTCGCCCTCCTCCGCCCGGTACAGGCCGCTGAGGACGTTCATCAACGTCGACTTCCCGGCACCGTTCTCACCGAGCAGGCAATGGATCTCGCCCGCCTCGACCGTGAGATCGATGTGGTCGTTGGCGACCAGGGAACCGAAACGCTTGGTGATGCCCCGGAGTTCGAGCTTCGGCAGGTCGTGCCCGGGGCTGCTGTCGAGCGTGGACGCGGTGTCGTTCGACGCCATCGTCAGTTGGGCGACGAGGGCGACGTGACCGTGATCGATCCGTCGATGATGCCCGCGCGGATCGTGTCGAGTTCACCCTGCAGAGCCGGATCGATCTGCGACTCGAAATCGTGGAACGGTGCGATGCCGACACCGTCGTTCTCGAGCGTGCCGACGTACGGGGTGTTGTCGAAGGAGCCGTCGCCGACCGCCTTGACCACTTGCTCGGTACTGGTGGCGAGGCCCTTGGTCACCGAGGTGAGCACGAGGTCGGACACCGACGGGTCGGAGACGTACACGTCGGCGTCGGCGCCGATCAGCGCGATCGGACGGTTTGCGTCACGGATGGCCTGCGCGGCGGACTGGTAGATCGGGCCACCGACCGGGAAGATGACGTCGGCGTTCTGGTCGATGAGGCCCTGCGCGGTGTTCTTCGCGACCTCGTTCGCCTCGAATCCGCCTGTGAAGGAGCCGTTCTGGGCATCGACGTCCCAGCCGATGACGCGGACGTCGCGGTTCTTCTGCTCGTTGAAGTACTTCACACCGTCGGCGAAGCCGTCCATGAAGATGGTGACGGTGGGGAACTGCGATCCGCCGAAGGTGCCCACGGTGTTCGTCTTGCTGTAGCTCGCGGCGGCGTAGCCGGCGAGGAACGCGGACTGCGCCGTGTCGTAGGTCAGCGGCTTGACGTTGTCCAGTTCGATGGACGAGTCGTCGACGATGGCGAAGTTGACGTCCGTGTTCTGCTCCGCGGCTTCCTTGGTGGCGTCCGCGAGCGCGAAGCCGACCGTGACCACGAGTCCGCAGCCCTGGTCGACGAGGTTGTTCAAGTTGGGGGTGTAGTCCGTCGGAGAGTTCGACTGCACCGTGATCGGCTCGACGTTCAGTTCGCCGGCCGCGGTCTGCAGGCCCTCGTAGCTCAGCTGGTTGAAGGACTTGTCGTCGAAGCCGCCGGAGTCGGAGACCATGCACGGGGTGAAGTCACCCGAGTCGGATCCGCCGCTCGCGCTGTCTTCCGGCGCTGACCCACAGGCGGTGACCAGGGTGAACGCGCTCGCGACTGCGACGGTGGAGAGTGTTGCTCTGGAAAGGGTGTTCGGCACGGGTGTGCTCCGTTTCGCTCGTGGCTGTGATGGAACATTAACCCGAGCGTCGGACGAGCGCCGAGCGTCCGTCCGAAAACCTGTGCGCGACCCACCCCCGGACATGCCACTGGGGCCGGACACCTGTCGGTGTCCGGCCCCAGTGTGAAGTTTCGGTGGGTTACTCCGAAATCAGATCGCGCGAACGCCGCTCGCCTGAGGACCCTTGGCGCCCGAGGTGACCTCGAACTCGACGCGCTGGTTCTCTTCGAGGCTCTTGAAGCCGGTGCCCTGGATCTCGGAGAAGTGGACGAACACGTCAGGTCCATCTTCCTGAGCGATGAAGCCGAAGCCCTTTTCGGCGTTGAACCACTTGACGGTGCCCTGAGTCATGGTGTTGCTCCCTACAGCTGATACTTCGAGTTTCACACCGTGTGAAACCCGGGCCGGCACTGAACGTGACGAACTCCGAGTTTCCTCAGAAAGACGCACACGCTCGCAACTACAAGTTCCCAGCGAGCGTGCATGAACACGAACACACAAAAACTACGACCTGTCAGCTGCGATAAGGCTACAACACACCGGGGACCATGCGCCACCGGTACCGCGTGAGGTGACGCGAAGCACCGAGCGGGTATACGCGTCTCATGACCGACCCGACGACCTCCGTGGCCGACGCGCTCGTCGCGCTGCGCGACCGCGCGCCCCTCGTCCACGCCGTGACCAATTACGTCACAGCGGGTTTCACCGCGAACGTGCTCCTCGCCGCCGGCGCCAGTGCGGCCATGGTGGACAACGAGGACGAGGCGCCGCTGTTCGCCGGGGTGGCCGACGCGGTGCTGATCAACCTCGGCACACCCCAGCCGCAGCTGCGCGAGGTCTACCTGGCCACCGCGTCCGCCGCCGCCGCTGCTGGCACCCCGTGGGTGCTGGACCCCATCGCGGCCGGCGGACTGCCGTGGCGAGGTGCACTCGCCCGCGAGCTCCTCGAGCACCGGCCCGCAGCCGTGCGAGGCAATGCCTCCGAGATCATCGGTCTGTACCGCCTGACCGGACTCGACACCGACGGGCGGAACGGGTCCGGACGCGGTGTGGACAGCTCGGACGATCCGGCGGACGCGGTCGACGCCGCACGTGGCCTGCTCGCCTACTCGACAGCGGTGTCCGCGAGCGGGGCGATCGACCACATCGCCCACGAGGGCGGACTCGCGACGGTGCACGGCGGCAGCGTCCTCATGACGAAGGTGACCGGAACCGGGTGTTCGCTCGGCGCCCTCGTCGCCGCATACTGCGCCGCTGTCGACGACCACGGCGTCGCGACGATCGCGGCCCACACGCACGCCACGGTCGCCGCCGACATCGCGGCCGAGACCGCCACCGCGCCCGGCTCGTTCGCGGTCGCCTATCTGGACGCACTGCACGCCGTCACCCCCGACGACATCCTCCGGCGCGCGCACATCGAGTGGCAGCCACGGTGACGTCACCGATCACCGACTACCTGGAGGCCGTACTGCGCGACTGCCGGGACTCGGACGGCGGCGAGGTCCTCACGGGCAACCGCATCCTCTCCGAGGCCGACCCCGACGTGTTCTCGGTCGCCGTCGTCACCGTCGAGGGCACGGTCTACTGCGCCGGCGACGTGGACTCGTCCTTCTCGATCCAGTCCATCTCCAAGGCACTCACCTACGCCCTCGCGCTGGCCGACCGTGGGCTCGACGCCGTGCACCGCAAGATCGACGTCGAGCCATCGGGTGACGCGTTCAACGAGATCTCGCTCGAACGCGACACCGGCCGACCGCGCAACGCGCTGATCAATGCCGGTGCGATCGCGGCACATTCGTTGGTCGAGGGGCGCGACGTCGAGCATCGCGTCGACCGGATCCTCGCGCTGCACTCCGCGTTCGTCGGCCGCGACCTCGCGATCGACGACGACGTGTTCGATGCCGAGATGGAGTCGAGCGACCGGAATCTGGCGCTCGCCCACATGCTCGCCTCGGTGAAGGTCCTCGAGTGCGATGCACACGAGGTCGTCACCGGGTACGCCCGACAGTGCAGCATCGACGTCACCACACCCGACCTCGCGATGCTCGCCGCGACGATGGCGAACGGCGGTGTCCATCCCGAGAGTGGCGACCGGGTGGCGACGTCCGCTGTCGTGCGACAGGTGCTCTCGACCATGACCACGTGCGGGATGTACGACGGCACGGGCGACTGGATCGCGAACGTCGGCATTCCCGCGAAGAGCGGTGTGTCCGGCGCGATCATCGGGGTGCTGCCCGGCCAGCTCGGGATCGCCGTCCACTCCCCACGACTCGACGACCGCGGCAACAGCGTGCGCGGGGTCGAGGTGTTCGAACGACTGTCGAGGGACATGGATCTGCACATGATGGACATCGCCCCGTCCGGTCACTCCGCGGTGCGGCGGGCCCGTGAGGAGGACGGCCGCACGGTGTACGAACTGCAGGGCGACATCCGGTTCGCCGGCGCGGAGAACATCATGAGCCGCGTCCTGGCCGACCTGCCGGACGAGCCGACGCGCATCGGTTTCGAGCTCGAGCCCGCCCGAGCGGTCAACGGAGCTGCGGTGCGGCTGCTCGGCGAGCTGATCGAGCGACTGCGCAGCGACGGCCACGACGTGGAGGTGGACGACCCCAACGGGCTCATGTAGCGGGAACGCCGGTCGGAATCAGGTAGCGGGAAGGCCGGAGGCCGGTCGGGGTCAGATGAGCCGGAGTTCCCTCCGTGAGCGGAAGGTGCGGGGGTCGCCGGTGAGCGGATCGGTGAAGCTCAACCGGCGCGCGAGCAACTGCAGGGGTGTCGAGAAATCGTCCGGCGCCACGGACGTGAACGTCGGGTAGTACGGGTCGCCGTGGATCGGGATGCCGAGCGAGGAGAGGTGCAGGCGAAGCTGGTGCGTCTTGCCCGTGCGAGGGAAGAGCCGGTAGCGCGCCGCGTCGCCCACCCTCTCGATGATCTCCACCCGTGTCTCGCTGTTCGGCTCACCCGGTTCCTCGTGCGCGGTCATGATGCCGTGTTCCTTGACGATCCGGCTGCGGACAGTGCGCGGGAAGGTGAGGGCGAAGTCGAATCCGGCGACGGCCTCGTACTCCTTGTCCACGTTCCCGTCGACGAAGAGGTCCTGGTACGCCCGGCGGAATCGGGCTGCCCTGGTGAACATCAGGACTCCCGCGGTGGCGCGGTCGAGCCGATGGGCCGGCGTGATGTCCGGCTCGTCGAAGAGCCGCCGCAGCCGTACCGTCGCGGTCTCGGTGATGTGACGCCCGCGCGGGATGGTCGCGAGGAAGTGGGGCTTGTCGACGACGATGATCGCGTCGTCGACGTGCAGGACCTCCATCTCGAAGGGAACGGGCACCTCGGGCTCAGGAACTCGATGAAAGTGCACGACGGCACCGGCGCGGTAGGCCGTGTGCTCGGTGTACGGGCGACCGCGCTCGTCGACCACCTCCCCCGCTGCCATCGTCGCCCGCCACGCGTCGTCGGGCAGCACGCTCTCCAGATAGTCGAGGGTGGTCGCCGGATGCTCACCGTGGGGCAACCGATGCCGCAGCGGCGCGAGGCCGTCCCGGAACGGCAACGGCACGCTCACGCTGGGACGCACTCGGTGCAGACCAGAGCCAACCCACGACCGTGGCCGTCGTCCGTGTCGAGGTACCGCGAGGTGGGAACCCTGCAGCGCGAACAGGTTCCGATGACGGCCGGGTGGTCGGAGAACGCGACGGCGCCGCGCTGATCGAACACGTACAGCGACCCGGACCAGAGCCCGTCGTCCCCATATCGCTCGCCGTACCGCACGATGCCACCGTCCAGCTGGTAGACCTCCTCGAAGCCGCGCGAGCGCATCAACGCGGACAACACCTCACATCGCACGCCCCCGGTGCAGTAGGTGACGACAGGCTTCGACTTCAGATGGTCGAACACACCGGAATCCAACTGTGCCACGAACTCTCGTGTGTTCTCGACGTCCGGGGCGACGGCGCCGTCGAAACGCCCGATCGCGGCCTCGAAGGCGTTGCGGCCGTCGAGGAAGACGACGTCGTCCCCACGCTCGGCGACCAGATCGTGCACCTCCTCGGGTGCGAGGCGCCGGCCACCCCCCACGACGCCGTCCGCGGTCACGTGGAGCTCGTCCGGTACCCCGAAGGTCACGATCTCGGGACGCACCCGGACGCTGAGCTTGGGGAAGTCGTCGCCGCGGCCGTCCGACCACTTCACGTCCGCGGCCGCGAACGGCGCGTATTCACGAGTGCCACGGACGTACTTCTTGACTGCGCGGACGTCGCCGCCCACCGTCGCGTTGATGCCGTGCGGGGAAACGATGATCCGGCCGGTGAGCCCGTGTGCGGACGCCAGGGTGTGCTGCCACAGCCGGACCGCCTCGGGGTCCGGCAGCGGCGTGAACACGTAGAACAGCACGATCTTGGGCGTCGACACGATCGTCCAGTCTACGTCGTCCCGCGTCAGGTCAGCGGCGGTGCCGGAGCCACCGTCTGCGTGCCCGACCCGACGCGAAAACCCGCACCGAAGTAGGCCGTCGACGCGGGATCCTCCTTGGCGGTGACGTACCAGTGATCCATCTGCGCGCCCGACGGCGTCACCTCGAAGACACCGAACCCGTGGGTGTCGAGATCGACGTACTTGACGTGGTGGTTGAAGGCCTTGAACGCCTCCTCCGCCACCCGACCGACCGTGTGCTCCGGGACCTTCAGGAAGTCGTCGATGTTCGCCGACGTGACCGACGTGACCACCAGCTCGGTCGCCACCGTTCCCGCCGCCGGGTACGCAGCGGCGTCGACCGGGATGTCGCATGCCCACGAGGAGTGGATGTCGCCGGTGATGAACACGGTGTTGTCGACTCCGGCGGTACGGATCGCGTCGAGCAGCCTGCGGCGGTCGGCCGTGTACCCGTCCCACGGATCGGCGTTGTACGACACTCCGGCGGCCGGCAACCCGAGCAGCTGGGTGACACCTCGCGCCGCCTCGGGTTCCAGCGGCGGAATCAGAGTCGGCGTGATCATCACCGGGTTGCCGATGATGCGCCACTGCGTGGGCGACGACGTCAGACCTGCCGTCAGCCACGCCATCTGGTCGGCGCCGGTGATGGTGCGATCCGGCGAGTCCACCGCCGGGCCCTGGAACGGCAGCACCTGCTGTGAACGGTAGGTCCGGAGGTCGAGCATCGACAGCTCCATCAGCGTCCCGAACCGCAGACGGCGGTACAGGTGCCGGTTGTTCGCGGTCCCCGCAGCGCGCACGGGCATCCACTCGTAGTAGGCCTGAACCGAGTTGGCCTTGCGCGAGGCCCAGTCCCCCTCGGTGTCCGGCTGATGATTCTCGGCGCCCGTGGCGTAGGCGTCGTTTGCCGACTCGTGGTCGTCCCACGTGCAGATCCACGGCACACCGCGGTGTGCGGCCTGGAGATCCGGATCGGACTTGTACTGGCCGTGCCGGATTCGGTAGTCGGCGAGAGAGACGATCTCGTGCAGTGGATCGTGCACTCGCACGACGCCGTTCTTGCCCTCGAACCCGCCCGTCTCGTACTCGTAGATGTAGTCGCCCAGATGGATGATCGCATCGAGATCCTGGCGGGCGGCGAGATGGCGATACGCGGAGAAGTACCCCGACTCCCAGTTCGCGCACGACACGACACCGAATCGCAGGCGCGCGACGTCGGCCTCGGCGGCAGGGGCGGTGCGGGTGGTGGCCACCGTCGACGACTCGCCCGCCGCCGTGAAGCGGTAGTGGTAGGTGGTCGCCGGTCTCAGACCGGTGACGTCGACCTTCACCGTGTGATCGGTGTCGGCAGAGGTGACGACGCTGCCCGAGCGCACCACGTCGGTCAGCGCGGCGTCGCGCGCCAGCTCCCACGTGACGGTGGTGGCCGGTCCACGGCCGGACCCCGGCGTCGCGTCGGGGGTCGGCGTGACGCGGGTCCACAGCAGGATCGCGTCCTCGAGCGGATCGCCCGAGGCGACGCCGTGTCGGAAGACGGACGACGACTGCGCCGCCGCGGTCCGCGCGGTGAGGGTCGCCGCGGCGCCCACCCCTGCGGCGAGGGTGGTGGTCCGGAGGAAGCCGCGGCGGTTCAGAGAAGTCTCGTGCACGCCCGTGAGTCCATGCCATGCGGGCCGATCGGTCAAGTGAACGTTCGAGCGGCGCTCTCTCAGGAACAGGACCCCCCGGTCGAATCGTTGCCCCACACATGAAGGCAATCGTCTACACCGAGACCGGTGCACCCTCCGTCCTGACCGCAGTCGACCGCGACATCGTGGAGCCCGGCGTCGGCGAGGTGCGGGTGCGCCTCGTCGTCGCGGGGGTCAATCCCACCGACTGGAAATCGCGGACGGGTGCGGGTCCGGGACAGAAACCTGCGTTCGACGAGGTGGTGCCGGGCCAGGACGGGGCCGGTGTCGTCGACGCGGTCGGCCCGGAGGTCGAGGGCATCGCCACCGGTGACCGGGTGTGGCTGCTGCTCGCCCAGCACGAGCGCCCCACCGGAACCGCCCAGGAGTTCACCGTCGTCCCGGCGGATCGCGTGGTCAGGCTGCCCGAGAACGCCGACTTCGACCTCGGCGCCTCGCTCGGCGTCCCGGCGGTGACCGCGCACCGTGCGCTCACCGTGTCCGAGGACGGACCGTCCCGTCTCCATCCGGGCGCGCTGGACGGCAAGACCGTCCTGGTCGCCGGCGGTGCGGGCGCGGTCGGCCACGCCGCGATCCAGCTGGCGCGCTGGGCCGGCGCCACCGTCATCACGACGGTGAGCGGCCCGGAGAAGGCGGGTCTGGCCACCGCCGCCCGTGCGCACCACATCGTCAACTACAAGTCCGGCGACGCTGTCGCCCGCATCCGCGAACTGGCTCCGAATGGCGTGGACATCATCGTCGAGGTGGCGCCCGCCCAGAACGCAGAGCTCGATGCCGCCGTCGCCGCACCTCGCGCGTCGGTCGCGATCTACGCGAACAACGGCGGCGACGCGGTCTCCATCGACATCCGCCCCAGCATGGTCGGCAACATCCGCTACCAGTTCGTTCTGCTCTACACCGTGGGAACCGCGCC